>NZ_JBDVPV010000005.1:0-1249408 GCF_039968395.1 Parasphingorhabdus sp. | reverse complement strand
GGCAATGGCATCTTCGCCAGCGGCGCGGGCACCGAGCTGAGCGTAACCGCAAGCGATCTGGTGACCGGCGGCCTTTACGGCATGTATGCAACAAACACCGGCACAGGCACCACCAGCGTCAGCGCGGCCGCAGTGACCGGCGGCACTACGGCAATCCAGGTGGATGTTGGCACTGGCGGCGATGCCGTGAATATTTCGGTTACCGGCGCGGTTAGTGGCGGAACCAACGGCATCGTGAGTAACAATGCAGGCAGTGCCGTGCAAAATGTGAATGTGGCGAGCGTTACCGCCGGGACGGGAGATGGTATCAATGTTGTTAACAGCGGTACGGATCTGACTGTCACGGCATCCGGCGCGGTGAGCGGCGGCAGTAATGGCATAATTGCTGACAATCTCGGCTCTGGCGCCACCAGCATCCTGACCGCAGGATCTGTAACCGGCACATCCGGTGACGGAATTTCAGTAACGGGTGGTGCCAATGGCGAGGCGGTTGAAATCACCACGAACGGCGACGTCTCCGGCGGCGTTTCCGGAATTGCAGCAGATGCGGGCAGCGGTGCGCTGACGCTCACTATCGACGGTGATGTAACCGGCGGTGAGAATGGAATTGTCACCTGGACCGAAAATGGTGTGCAGCTGACTGTTGCATCTGGTCAGACGGTGACAGGTGGAACATATGGTATTGCCACACGGACCGGTAACAACAGTCTGACGACCAATGACCAGGTGACCATTGCGGGCATCGTCAACGGTCCGGTCTCAACGTTCGAAGGAGATGACATACTGATCCTGTCGGACGGCGGATTGCTGAATGATGCGGTTGACACCGGGGCAGGGGATGACAGTCTCACGCTGGCGTCCGGAGGGACCGCACTGGGCACGATTAACATGAACGCCGGCAATGACGTACTGAACCTGGACGGAACGGCCAGCGGTGCACTGAACGGCGGCGAGGGTATTGATACGGTCAACTTCAATGGCACGGGCCGAATGCTTGATGGAAGTGGAACAGATGGCGACGCGATAGATGCGTTTGAAATCTATAACTTCAACGGAGGGGGATATACTCTCGAAGGAACCCATTCCGGACTGACAGAGATCAATTTCAATGCAGGCACCAATTTTTGGGCAGGGGCTCTGGAATCAACCAGCTTAACCATTGCTAGCGTGGCATCGGTTGATATCAGCCAGGGTGCGTCCCTGACTGGCAATCTCGTGAACAGCGGCACAATGGACATTCTGGCCACCAGCAGCAGCGCGCTTGAGGTTACCGGGGACTTTACGCAAACGTCCGATGGTGTCCTTGTCTTGAGCGATGTTAATCCGATTCACTTTGACCAGCTGGTTGTTTCCGGTGATGTCACACTGGCAGGGTCGCTAACGCTGAATCAGACAAGCTTCACGGAAGATGATGTGCGCCTGATAGACGGTGGAACAGGACTGAACGGTACGTTTGATGGCGTCGTCAGCGGCCTCCTCATTACTCAGGAACTGGTTTATGACACCAGTGCCTTCGATGTATTGCTGACGACGACAGTCAACAATCTCTACGAGATTGATGGATTGACCGATCCGGATGACATTTCGGTCGCAGCCGATCTGTTGACGGGACTGCAGAATGATACCCTTGCAGACGGTTTCGAACTGATAGCGTTTGACATTGGTCTGATCGACAGCCTCCCGGTACTGGAAAGTGCGCTGACCGAGCTGCGTCCTGAGGTTGCAATCGGCGGGTTGGAAGTGTTCCGTTCTTCCCAAAACCTGTTTCTTAATCGTCTTGCGAATGAAAATGGGGTCAAGACAGGACAGACCCGCTCCGTCGAAACTGCAGCATTGGGTGATACATTATATGCGCCGGTACAGAAAACGGGCGAGCAGGTCTGGGGTCAAATTCAATATGTGTATCATGAGCAAGACGGTACCGGTTCAAATCCGGACTATTATGCCAATAGCTACGAACTGGCTGCCGGTATATCCAACCTTGCGTTGGGCGATGTATCGTTCGGATTTGCAGTCGGCTATGCAGACATTGAAACCGAAGAACGCGTAACTGCACCTGACAGTTCCACAATCAAGGTTTTCCGCGCCGGAATGACTGCCAGCGCCAACATGAATCCTTCCGATAGCGGTCTACAAGCCCATATTGACGGGACAGCGTCCTGGGCAGCAGGTACCCACGATATAAGTATGAACCTGGTCATACCCGCAGCGGGAGTTGCCACTGCGCAATCCACCAGCACCGACGTTAATTACGTTGGCGCCGGTATAAGGCTCACCGTTGATGGATTTGATGATAATGACTGGATGCTCAAGCCGCATGTCTTGGTTGCGTGGGATAACGTCCATCAGGATCTATTCACGATCGGATCGGGCCCTACGGCGTTCACAGCAGAAAGCGGTAACTTTGATCGGACGACATTCGGCTATGGACTGTCGATGAACCACAAATGGAATAACGGCATCACAATCAATGCATCGGTCAGCGGTTATCATTATGTCGGGGACACTCAGATTGGGCTGACATCGCAATTCGGTCAGAATAGCAACGGTGAATCGAGTTTCCTGACCACTGGTGAAAACATCAGGAACCAGTATGTCGTGGAAGCTGGATTTGAAAAGGCCTTCGGAGACGGATGGATTTTGTCTGCAGACGGGTTTGCGGAGTTTGGTGATCTGGAAGCGGTTGGAGGCTTGCTGAAATTGCGCAAGAAATTCTGATATCCGGTAACCCCAAGCCCGAGCGTGAAGCCAGTCCGGAGCCATTCGCAAAACTCATGACTGCCACAAAGAGAATCTGGATAACCTTAAAGGCGAAGAGGCCGTGGACTTCCAACTACCCGGTCTCTTCGCTGAAACGGCATGTCCCTCAACCAACCGAAAAAGACGCTTCCCTATCTCAATGAAAAGATGTTCTTTGCATCAACGGGATCGTAAAACCGGAATGCGGAGAGCAAGCCTACTCTGACGCAGTCTTCTGGCCAGGAGCGGCTTCACAAGATTAGGTGAAAGTTCTCGCCAAAAAAATATAGAAGTACCTCAGCATAATCCGTGCGATTGTTCAGCCGGTATCCTGATTTTAACCAATCAGCCCATGCAGCAATCCTCCTGTCACGATGCTCATTGCGAGATGAAAAATGGCGTAATTTTTTTAATTGTGGGCGCATTGGCGGCAGGGAGCATCAAGCTTATGAAGCAGAGTATCGTTTGCAAGAGGTTCTCAAGTGACTGTTTGGAGATGCTTTCAACAGGATATCATGACCGAAGATGAACTTTTCTGTCAAACCTGAGTCTGGACCCCCGGACTTCTTTGCTTTATGGCAAATAACCTTAGGGCCAGCATTTTTTCTATGATTTATCGATTTCAAGATTTTGAACTTGATTCACTTAACCATGAATTGCGTCAAGATGGCGTGCCTGTGAAACTCGAGCCTCAAGTTTTCAGACTGATAGACCTGTTGATCTCCAATCATAGTCGTCTGGTATCCAAGAACGAGCTTTTGCAAAAAATATGGAATGGTCGAATAGTCTCGCAATCGACGATTAACAGTCGTATTCGTTTGGCCAGACTTGCGATTGGTGATGACGGCAAAGGCCAGCGGCTCATAAAGACCATTCATAATCGCGGATTTCGTTTCGTTGGTCAGGTCATCGATAGTAGCAAGGTTGCCGTACCAAAAAACAAATCAAGTGATTGTAAACGAGGCAAGACCTCTATCGCGGTCATGGAATTTAATGATCTGTCTGATGAGCCGGATCATGATCAATTCGCCAATGGGCTTTGTCAGGACATTATCATTGCGTTGGCGAAGCTCCCCAGGCTTAGGATTGCTTCGGGTGATTCTGTTTTTAAAAGCACAGCTCGACCAGGAGAAATTGACTCCAGCAGAGATCTGCTGGATCCGGGATATATTCTTGAAGGAAGCGTGAGGCGGATTGATGACCGTCTGAGAATTACCGTCCAATTGATGGATGCATCGACGGGCTTTCATATCTGGGCCGAGCGCTATGAGCGCAAAAGACAGAATGTTTTCGACCTTCATGACGAAATCACGCGTGAGATTGTGTCATCGCTTCAGGTAAAACTATCATCCGGCGAACAGGCGCGAGCCTGGTCTAGCGGAACACGCAATTTTGAAGCGTGGGAAACCCTCGTGAAAGCACGGCAGTTTTGTCTAACGCACCGAAGACGATATGTGATGGAAGGCCGCGCACTGGCAAAACGTGCAATCAGCCTTGATCCAACATATGTTTCGGCGCTGCACTGGCTGGCTTATTCATATTGGGCGGAATCACGTGATGGATGGAGTCCTGATTCAAAATCCGCCCTTCAGCGATCAATGGAAATCTTGAAACAGGCACTGGCTATTGATCAAACTGATGCGAACCTTCTTTCATTGCTTGCGCTCGTACATCTTTCATTGAACGAACATGAGACGGCCATATTGAAGGCGGAAAAAGCTATCACTTTTGGACCCGGCAATGCCCATGCGTTTTCGAATTCAGGTTTTGTGCTGGCATATTCAGGTCGACCGAAAGATGCCATTCCGGTCGTGAGGAAGGCAATGGAATATGCACCGCTGTACAACGCCGGTACCGCTGCGATTCTAGCGGTCGCTCTATGGCTGGTTGGCAAAAATGAAGAAGCTGTTGCAGAAGCGAAAAATTGCCTGAGAATTGATCCGGACTATTACTACGCTTACTGTATATTAGCAGTTGTTTACTCCGAAACCGGGCAGAATGAAGCGGCACGTAACGCTGGCAAAGAAATTCTCAGAATATACCCGAGCTATACGACTGGCATGTTTGCCAACTCACATCCTATTCGTGAACCTGCTTCAAAGATTAGATTTGTGGCTGGCTTGCGCAACGGGGGCGTGCCCGACTAGAATTATTCAACAGAAGATTATGTTTGACCGTAGCTGCGAATAGCGGTTTGCGACAAAACAACCTGCCGAATAGGATGAGATGGCCCTTAGATATTCGTAAATCCTTGAACTTGTTAGAGTTTGCCTTCGAATTTGCTCGTCAAACCTCCATTGCAGCCACAAGTAACCAATTCTCAAATGCTCGATCATCAATCGGACCAATTTAAAAAATAGAGATGATCTAGGGTTTTTCTACATACTTTCTGAAAGCTTTACTCAACAAAATACATCATTTGACCAAAATGGACACGGTTTCCAAAAGCCGGAAAATTTGATTGCAATTGACAAAATCGGGAGGACTCAAAGTGGAGAAGAATTTTTTGCTGCAGATCGATAAGTCATTTGGTCAATTTGAATATGATGTTCAGACTCTGTATAGATGTAACTGTATCATCGCGCGCAAAGTGTGGTCAATTTCACAGATTGGCAGAGGCTGAATACAACCCATCAAACTGAGGTAGTGTGCTGTTCTGTTCCATGCGGCCGGAACATAACAGTTCTGCTGGCCTACAAGCATGAGGGATTGTGACAAACAGGCTGACATCTCTTCAGGAAAAGGAAGCGCGATATGCTCATTGACATAATGGCTATCATCGGTCTTTATCTAATGATTAGTTTCATAATTACAGCGCTTTACGTCAGGATAGGAAAGGATACAAAGCTGGTCACATTTTTTCGGAAACACTTCTTTTTTTTCGCTTTTTTCCCGATGTTCTATGTGATCCGAAAATTCATTCCGCATATAGTCTTCTTTGTCAGGATTGTCGTTCGTACTCCTCGACTGTTATTCGAAATGCTGTCAGGGAAAAAGACATATATCAAGCGGCGTAACGGTGGTTACAGCAGTGGTTCCCAAGAGTTTCGCATGTTGGCAAATTCACCCTCCTCAGAGAAGCCGTCGACGGTAAAAAACCTTGTTACAATTGACACAGAACAATAACTTTCGCTGCAGGGTCGTTTAAAAATTGAGTGAAACGATGCTTGCCTCCGCAATCTTTCGCTCGTCCGGATAATGAAAATGTACTAATCAAGAATTCACCGGCTCTCGGAGCAAATGACATTGTTTGGAGCGTTAATTTCTTTTGCGCTATGTTACCAATCGATATGTTTGTGTAGTAATATTTTTTGCGTTTTGTCAGATCGCTGTGCACCCTATGATATACAAATTTGAAGATTTTGAGTTAAACACTGAACAGCAAGAGTTGTTTCGCGCGGGCGTTTCCAGAAAGCTGCAACCACAGGTCTTTGCTCTGTTGGAGCTTTTGGTATCAAACCATCATCGTATCGTCACCAAAGATGAGATAAACGAGCGGATTTGGGGCGGCCGCATCGTTTCGGAGTCGGTAGTAAACAGCCGAATTTATTCTGTACGACAGGCAGTTGATGACGGGGGTAAGACCCAGCGTCTGATAAAGACCGTTCATAGCAGAGGGTTCAGATTCATAGCAGAGCCGAAGCTGATCACACATCGGGCCTCTCCGTCGGAAGCGGTTTTGGAGAACGAACCCGGTCACGATATTAGCGATACAATTGGTTCCGATGAAGAAGTGAATCGCCTGCTCGCCCGGCCGCCTTTTGGAATATCATCTATTGCGGTTTTGCCGTTTCAAAACATGTCAGAAAATCTGGAGCATCACCATTTTGTCGACGGAATATGTGAAGACATAATTACCGCGCTGACAAAAGTTCCTCGCTTGTTTGTTCTCGGTCGTGTCTCTCTTTCCAACTACAGGGATCGTCCCGTCGACATACAAGCAATCGGGCGCGAGCTTGATGTCCAATATGTGCTTGAGGGCAGTGTGAGATGTTCAGATAACCGGTTCAGAATAACGGCACAGCTTATCGAAACGTCGACGGGTGATCACATTTGGGCCGAACGATTTGATAGGGAAATGCAGAATATCTTCGCTCTGCAAGACGAAATGACCCGAGAAGTTATAACCGCGCTCCAAGTCGAATTGGTAGACGGAGAAGACGCCCGCTTGTGGTCGAGCGGAACCACAAATTATCAGGCCTGGGAAGCCGTAATGAAGGCGCGGGAACTGTGCCTGACCCGTCGAAAGTTCAATGTAATCGCCGGACGCAAACTGGCACAAAAAGCAATCGCATTGGATGAAAACTATGGTGGAGCATGGAACTGGTTAGGATATTCCTACTGGGCCGAAACGCTGGGAGGGTGGTCAGACGATACTGTACTGGCATTGAGCTTGGCAAAAGAGGCGGCAGAACGAGGATTGGAGATTGATGAAACCAATGCTGGGATGCTCGGATTGCTTGCACTGGTGATGATATCAATGCGACAATATGAAACCGCAAATGAACTAGCCCATCGCGCAATCGAATTTGGGCCGAACAACAACTATGCAATTGGCTGTGCCGGAGCCATAAAGATGTATTGCAATGAGCTTGAACTGGCGGAATCCATGCTCAGAAAGGCAATGAAACTTGCCCCTTTGTACAAGGCAGGAAATCCTGAAATTCTGGCAGCAACACTGATGTTGATGAAGCGATACGATGAAGCAATTGTGGCTGCCAATGAATGCCTTGAACTGGATCCTGACTATTTCTACGCATATTGCACTCTCGCAATCGTCTATTGTGAATTGGGTCGTGATCAAGACGCCGCATTAGCGGCCAGGAACATCCTCAGAATCAATCCGGAATATACTGTGCAAACATTCGCCGTGCATCAACCATTCCAAGATAAGGAAAGTCTCAATCGATGTCTGGCGGGGCTTCGCAAAGCCGGTATTCCGGAAGGTTAGGTTTGAAAAAACCATATAATCATTTTCGCAACCCCACTTTAGGAAAATTGAGCTGCTCACAAATTTGCAATTCTGACTGTGGCTTTTCCTGGAGCAGAAATCGGATATCTAGATAATGAACAAACGGCTAATTGCGCTTTGTTTCGCTTCTTTTAGCTTTTATTCTGCATGTTCAATTTATGGTGCTTTCTTGGTAACTTGCGGCCGTCCTCATAGTTGTTTCATTCCTTGATCCCGCCCAATTTTTCCAGGCACCAATATCATAACCGAAATGCTTTCCGCTCACCGCAGTGAGAGTACCGATTACTTGTGAGCGAAGCCATGGCGGGTCATTTGCAAAATCCATTCTGGCCAACAGCGCTTCCAGCGTTTTTCGATCATTCTGACCAGATGCTGCGACCGCGCGCAATGCGCTTAATACCACCTCAAAATATTTTTCATAACTATTTGGCTTAGAGGTCCAGGGGGCGGCCAGATAAGAAATCGGTACATTGGCATGACCAGCCTTCTCCATGCCCGATAAAACCAAAGAGCGCGCAAATTCTTTTGCGTTGAGCTGCATGCCTCCACCGAAGGCTCGTATCGTCACCGACGGCAACTCTGCTTTCAGACGTTCTGCAAAAAAGCCGGAAGGCGCCCCGTTGACGGAAGCCTGGGCGATTAGCTGACGCGCTTCGCTGATGCCATTTCCGGCGTAGCTGGCAGGATCGGCCAGCAGTGCATCAATTTTGCGACCGGCGGCCTTCCAATCTGTTGCGACCTTCCGGTTGGGACTCTGCGAGACGAGTGCGGGGGGAGGATTACCAACTGGAATGTCATGTTTGCGCGGTCCCCAGACAATTCCGCGTCCGTCGTCTCCGGCACCGGCAATATAAATTGCTCCGGCAACGGCTTGAATGGACACAGGTCGACCTTGTTCGAGATCGCCATGACGGAACCAGGAATTTCCCTTCGGGCTCGACCATAACCGTCCGTCATTGGACACGACCCAAAGTTGATACCCGTCGCTGGCCAGATCGACGAACGGACCGGTAAATCCGACACGGACAGATCTTCGCCCGTCAAAACGCCAGATTTCTCTCTCCCGACCACGCCCCACAATGCCGAAAAGTCCATCCCGGTGAACCGTAAGACCATTGAAGTAACGATTAAGCGGCCAGCTACTGACGTTTCGGAATCCGGAACCAGTCCAACGGACAAGACGCTTTACCTTGGCGTCATTCAATGAGGCATATGTAGCGCCGGAAAAAACGATCATTTCCTTGATCCGACTGACATGGGTTGAGGGCGTTGGGTGAATATAGAATTCCTGCCAGTTGCGGCCATCGTCGCGAGATAACTGCATGCCGGCGTTTCGGGTTCCGGTGATTGCCAGTAATCCGCCATTCCACTCGAGCAACTGACTGGTGTGATAGATGGGGGGATTGGAAATGATCAACGGTTGCCAGGTTTTGCCGTCGGTAACTTCGATAATACCATTGCCCGCGGATTGCAGGGCATCCTCGAAAGGCCAGTACATCAGTCCCTTGAAGATCAAAGGGTGTCCGGCATCCTGACTGTATAAATGACGTTCATAGCGTATTTCGCGCGTTTTCGGATTGAAACTCCAGATGTCGGCTGAATTATGATTGCGACCCTTGACCGAATTGGCAAACCATAATTTCCCCTGATATCCGATCAACCGCGAAGCGACGGGCCAGGGGCCGACTTGCGCAATGACATTCAGTTGCAATTTTTTGGTGTCGGTGATGGATGTTTCTGATCCGGTATCGGCCGAGATATCCTGGGTGAACCAGGCTGCTGCTGAAACAGCCAAGCCAAGCAGCAATAACAAAATCAAAGCAATGCGCGATGCGTTCATCACTTGGGTCTAAGAGCCAATCGGTCAATTGCAATGGATTTTCTATATACGTTGCGCGCCATTTGATGCCATAGATCGGTTGTCGCCCAATCCTTCAAAAATCGCGCGGCAAGTTCTTGGTGGGGGAAAGATGCTCAGAATTGCTGTTTATGGAAACGGAGCCATGGTCATCCGACCGGCTGGCGCATCTACTGAGGACACTTCATGAGCTTGCGACTTGAAGGAATCTCAAAAATCGTTGGTGCTGAAACGCATATCTATCCCACCGATATCGAACTGCAACGGGGAACGATGAACGTTCTTCTGGGGCCGACCTCGTCTGGCAAGACTTCATTGATGAGACTGATGGCGGGTCTGGACAAGCCAAATTCCGGCAAGATCTTTTGGAATGGGAAGGACGTTACGAAAAAGCGCGTGCAGGATCGCGATATCGCAATGGTGTATCAGCAGTTCGTCAACTACCCATCGATGACCGTACGCGATAATATCGCATCTCCGCTGAAGCTGCAAAAAAAGCCGGAAGACGAGATCGATGCGAAAGTTCGAGAAATGGCCGACTTGCTGAAGCTCAATTCCATTCTTGATCGCAAGCCGGATGAAATCTCCGGAGGGCAACAACAAAGATGCGCGATGGCGCGGGCCCTGGCAAAAGATGTCGGCCTCGTTCTGATGGACGAACCGCTTGCAAATCTGGACTACAAACTGCGCGAAGAGTTGCGCATCGAAATCCCGAAACTGTTTGAGGCATCCGGAAGCATTTTTGTCTACGCGACAACGGAACCGGAAGAAGCTTTGCTGTTGGGGGGAAGCACGGCGACAATCTGGAATGGCCGCATCACCCAATATGGAGCTGCTATGGATGTCTATCGCCATCCTGTGGATGAGACCACGGCTCGCGTTTACTCCGATCCGCCAATGAATTTTGTGCCGGTCAGAAAAAGCGGAGCCACGGCCAGGTTTCCGGATGGGCAATCGACAACACTGAACGACAATATGACCAGATTACCCGATGGAGAATATCGAGCAGGTTTTCGCGCCCATCATCTAGAAACAACCAGTGTTTCGCCGGGTGCTCTTGAATTTTCCACAAAACTGACCGTCACTGAACTTGGCGGTTCAGATACATTTGTTCACCTTGATGCTTTGGGTGAAAAATGGATCGGGTTGATTCCCGGACTTCAGACTTTTGAGGTTGGGCAAATTCTGAACCTGTGCCTAAACCCTGAGAATATCTTCTTTTTTGACAAGGACGAAAAGCTGGTGGCATCACCAAAACATGAACCTGACAAGGCGAGGGGTTAGGCTTGGCATCTCTCACACTTGAAAATCTGACGCACAGCTACCTTCCCAATCCCAGGGCAGATGAGGATTTCGCCCTCAAGGAGATTCATCATACCTGGGAGGATGGCAGGGCCTATGCCTTGCTGGGCCCCAGCGGTTGCGGCAAAACAACATTGCTCAATCTGATTTCCGGTTTGCTCACTCCAACCAGCGGACGCATTTTGTTCGATAACAAAGATGTCACAGCATCATCGACCGTTGAACGCAACATTGCGCAAGTTTTTCAGTTCCCGGTTGTCTATGACACGATGACGGTTGGCCAAAACCTGGCTTTTCCCTTGCGTAACCGACGTATGACACCCGACTATGTGTCCGAGCGGGTACAGCGGATCGCGGACATGATTGGCCTGGAAGCAGAGCTGCACAAAAAGGCGCGAGGATTGACTGCCGACATCAAACAGAAAATTTCGCTCGGGCGCGGGATGGTTCGTGATGATGTAAATGCGATACTTTTTGACGAACCGCTGACGGTTATTGATCCCCATTTGAAATGGGAATTGCGGACACAACTCAAATCCTTGCATCGGGAATTTGGGCACACCATGATTTATGTAACTCACGATCAGACCGAAGCGCTGACATTTGCCGAAAAAGTCGTGGTGATGCATGACGGCCGCGTGGTACAAATCGGCACGCCGAAAGAGCTTTTTGAATCTCCGGCACATGTATTTGTGGGCTATTTTATCGGTTCTCCCGGAATGAACTTTATTCCCGTTTCGGTTGCAGGGAACCAGGCTCGCACAAATGGGGAAACGATCGAATTAGGCGTGGATTATGCGGATCCGGGCGGTGAACTTCTTTTGGGGATACGGCCAGAGTTCGTCCGATTGACAAAAGGCGATGGTTTGCCGGTTCAAGTAAATCGCGTTCAGGATGTCGGAAGACATAAATTTATCACCGCAACCCTGTTTGATGTCGAAATCACGATCTCTGCCGAAGAGGGATTTGAAATTGAAACTGACATGACCAGCGTGGATTTTGATCGGACCAAGATTGGTATTTTTTGCGATGACTGGCGCATCGACGGCAAATTTGTCGATGATCCCCGAGGAGGCTCTGCCTGATGGAAAAGCCTGTTAATCAGCGCGCCTGGCTTTTGGTTCTACCGGTACTGATCCTGGTTGCCTTTTCATCGATCATTCCCATGATGACCGTGGTCAACTATTCCTTTCAGGATAGTTTCGGAGAAAATATTTTCTTTTGGGTTGGCCTGGAATGGTACCGGGAACTGCTCCATTCCGAACGCCTGTGGCATGCGCTGGGACGACAGCTCCTATTTTCTTTCATTGTCCTCTTGATTGAAATACCGCTGGGTGTGCTGGTCGCTCTCTGCATGCCAAAAAAAGGATTATCAGTCTCGATCTGCCTGGTTCTGATGTCTTTGCCGTTGCTGATTCCATACAATGTTGTCGGAACGATCTGGCAGGTTTTCGGACGCGCAGATATCGGCCTTCTCGGCCGGCTATTGTCCGACTTGGGTATCTCCTACAATTATTCACAGAACGCTTTTGACGCCTGGGTTACCGTGATCATGATGGATGTCTGGCACTGGACATCGTTGGTCGCACTGCTCGCCTATGCCGGATTACGGTCGATCCCGAGCGCTTATTATCAGGCCGCCAAAATAGACCAGGCTAGCCGCTGGAGTGTCTTTAGATATATTGAACTGCCAAAAATGCGTGGTGTATTGATGATCGCCATTTTGCTGCGCTTTATGGACAGTTTCATGATCTATACCGAGCCGTTTGTTCTAACCGGTGGAGGTCCAGGAAATGCGACTACATTCCTATCGATAGATTTGGTGAAAATGGCACTTGGGCAATTTGATCTAGGTCCTGCAGCCGCATTCTCGCTCATGTACTTCCTTGTTATTCTGCTCATATCCTGGGTCTTCTACACGGTCATGATTACCGTAGAGAAAAGTGAGGCCCAGCAATGAGCAAGGGCCTCTCACCTACCAAAAACCGCAACTCAAAGTCGCTGCCGAACAGGCGCGCAGCAAATGTCGTGATGATAGTATATCTGGTTTTCCTGCTTGTCCCGATTTACTGGCTCGTCATCATGAGCTTCAAGTCGAACTCCGAAATTTTGAGTTCGTTCACACTCTTTCCGAGTGATTTTACCTTGAAGAACTACCAGACCATTCTTCAGGATCCTTCGTGGTATATGGGTTATGTAAACAGCTTCATTTATGTGTCACTCAATACGGTTATTTCCCTTTCGGTTGCATTGCCAGCAGCATATGCATTTAGTCGGTATCGGTTTTTCGGCGACAATCATCTGTTCTTCTGGTTGCTCACAAATCGCATGGCACCGCCTGCCGTCTTCGCGCTGCCTTTCTTTCAACTATACTCGAGTGTGTCACTGTTCGACACGCACATTGCCGTTGCCTTGGCGCATTGTCTGTTCAATGTTCCTCTCGCCGTGTGGATATTGGAAGGCTTCATGCGCGGTGTCCCAAGAGAAATTGACGAAACCGCATTTGTTGACGGTTATGGATTTACCAGATTCTTCACAAAAATTTTCATTCTGATGATTGCGCCCGGAATTGGCGTGACCGCGTTTTTTTGCTTCATGTTCAGTTGGGTTGAATTGTTGTTGAGCCGAACGCTCACCAGCGTCGACGCCAAGCCCATTACGGCGATCATGACCCGAACTGTTTCGGCGTCCGGACTGGATTGGGGGGTCCTGGCTGCGGCCGGTGTTTTGACCATCATCCCCGGAGCAATCGTGATCTATTTTGTCCGTAATCACATTGCCAAGGGTTTCGCCCTTGGGCGGGTTTAAGGGGATTTGACATGGGGGAGAATGACTAGATGGAATGGATGGCCTGGACATTGCCCACTGCAATTTTCTTCATCTGCATTGCCGTGACTTTGATTGGCATGGCGCTGTTGCACAGAAAATATCCCAGCGTCCCGAGAGTTGGTGTGTTAGGCATAGAAACGATGCGTGGCGACAGGCTGTTCATTACACTGCTTGGCTCTGCCTTTATCAATCTTGCATGGATTGGCTTGCTGGACGCGCCGCAATATGGGGCGCTCGCAATCTGTGGGTTATTTGCAGTTTGCGTGTTTCGCTGGGTATAGAACGGAAAAAAAGATCGGATCAATGAAATGAAAAACATGCGAACAACCGCAATCCTTTGCATGAGCCTTGCGACATTCTCGTGCTCGGATTCAGAAGAAGCTGGCAATGGCGGCGTCAATGCCGTGGACATGTCGGACCCGGCGGCGGCGACCCAATCTTTCCTCGATGAAGAAATTGGAGCGCTATCAAGTCTGAGCAGAGCTGAACAGGAAGCGGAACTCGCGTGGTTTACGGAAGCAGCGAAACCGTTCAGGGGAATGGAGATTTCGGTCGTTTCAGAGACCATCGCCACGCACGAGTATGAGTCCAAGGTTCTTGCCCCGGCCTTTTCAGCGATTACCGGGATCAGGGTGACGCATGATCTTATCGGAGAAGGCGATGTGGTCGAGAAACTGCAAACACAGATGCAGTCGAACGAAAACATCTATGATGCCTATGTCAATGATTCCGACTTGATAGGTACGCACTGGCGCTATCAGCAGGTCCGCAATTTGACGGACTGGATGACCGGAGAAGGTGCTGATGTGACCAGCCCAACGCTTGATCTGGCAGACTTCATAGGCACCAGCTTTACAACCGGCCCGGACAAAAAATTGTATCAATTGCCCGATCAGCAATTCGCGAACCTCTATTGGTTCCGGTACGATTGGTTTACTGATCCCGATATCAAAGCCGACTTCAAGGCGCAATTTGGCTATGAACTTGGAGTCCCGGTCAACTGGTCAGCTTATGAGGATATCGCAGAATTCTTCACAGGCAGAGAGATTGATGGGAAAAAAGTCTATGGCAACATGGATTATGGCAAGAAAGATCCGTCGCTGGGATGGCGTTTTACGGATGCGTGGATGTCGATGGCAGGCATGGGATCCGTCGGAGAACCCAACGGCTTGCCCGTTGACGAATGGGGAATCCGTGTAAACGAGAACTCTCAGCCGGTAGGATCGTGTGTTGCGCGGGGAGGGGCCACCAATTCTCCGGCCGCGGTATATGCGCTGGCCAAATATTCCAAATGGCTTTCAGATTATGCGCCCCCGTCTGCAGCCGGGATGACGTTTTCCGAAGCAGGGCCCGTGCCGGCGCAAGGTGCCATTGCGCAACAGATGTTCTGGTACACAACGTTCACGGCAAACATGGTTGGAGAAAATGCTTCTGCTGTCCTTTATGATGACGGAACACCGAGATGGCGCATGGCACCCAGTCCCCACGGAGCCTATTGGCAAGATGGCATGAAGGTCGGATATCAGGATGCCGGAGCCTGGACACTCATGAAGTCGACACCCACTGAACGGGCAAAAGCGGCATGGCTCTATGCACAGTTTGTGACGTCAAAAACAGTAGACGTCAAAAAAGCCCATGTCGGTCTGACGTTCATCCGGGAATCCACCATTCAACATGACAGTTTTACGGAACGTGCCCCCAAACTGGGCGGGCTGGTGGAGTTTTATCGTTCTCCTGCGCGCATCCAATGGTCTCCGACCGGTACCAATGTTCCTGACTATCCTCGACTGGCACAGCTTTGGTGGCAGAATATTGGCGATGCCTCTTCGGGGACCAAAACGCCGCAAGCCGCACTTGATTCCTTGTGTGAGCAGCAAGAACGCGTTCTCAGCCGTCTGGAGAGATCGGGATTGCAGGGGGATCTCGGACCGAAGCTCGATAAGGAGCGCGGAAATGCCTATTGGTTGAATCAACCGGGATCACCGAAGCCCAAGTTGGCCAACGAGAATCCCAAACCGTTGACAATCGAGTATGACGAGTTGATCGCTACCTGGCAGTAGAGAGGCTGTTCACACGTCTGATCAACATGGGTTGGAAAACAAGCCGCGACTGTCCTGGTCGCCAATCAGTGAAATGGTGGATGGACGTGTTTCACTGGCGGAAAGGATTGGTAAACCGGATATCGGACGCCAGACTATTGTCCGTCAGGGTTTCCATGAAATCAACCAGAGCTTGCTTGTCTGCATCCGACAGGTTGAGTCTCTGGGGGTTGTTTCCCTGTCGCAAACGATTGTCGAGAGCGGGACCATCCTGGATTCCACTGTTATAATGTTCCACCACTTCAGCAAGGGACGAGAACCGGCCATCGTGCATGAAGAAGCTTGAGAGCGCGACGCCTTTCAGCGACGGAGATTTAAATTCGATCGTCTCACCGGCATCCAGTCCGTTACTGTCGCTATTTCCCGCAAGCGCAAAAGTTGGCGCTTGGTGGCAAGATGAGCACCCGGCACCACCATTGTTCCGACCAGACATGAACAATTGTCGCCCGCGATTCTCCGAAGCTGTAAATCCGGGCAGATTAACATTGAGGTTTCGGTTTTGGGCATTGGGATTGAAGACCTGTGCGTAAGCCTGATCCCAGCGGCTGTCCGAAGAGATCATCGCTCTTTCAAATTGTGCGAGCGCTTGCTGCATGCGCGGTTCGGTAATCGTGGCATTGCCAAAGGCGAATTCGAACAGGGCCGGGTAATATTCCAGACCTTCCATTCGCGTGATCAGCGCATTTATCCCACCTGCGGCATCATCCCAGCCCATTTCAACCGGGTTCTTGATTGGTTCCGTCGCCTGTTCCTCAAGGGAATCTGCCCGTTTGTCCCAAAAGGCGGAACCGGGTTGGAAATATCGTGCATTTCCAAGTCGCATCGCGTGAGCTGCCGTGAAGGTACCTCCGGCGAATCCGGTGCTAAATCGATCCGGATCATCAAAGCCCGCCGATTGCTGATGACAGGAAGCGCAGCTTTTGGTGTTATTGATGCTCAACTGGGTATCGTAAAACAGCACACGGCCAAGCGTTGCTATCCGGTCTTCCAGTTGATTATTGGCTGGTTCATTGTCCCGATTGACAACGGTGTTGTCATAATAAGCAGGCAGATTTGGGTTGGCGTAGTTCAGCAGATTATCAAGATCAATGGTCGTAAACTGCGCAACAATTTGTGCCAGACTGGTCGGAGTAGGTGTGGGGGATGGCGCTGGTGTTGGTGTGGGGACAGGGGTCACCGTCACCGGAAGGGTCACGGATGAATTTTCACCGCCATTGCCATCCCCGCCACCGCAAGCCTGCAACAACAAACAGGAAGCGATGGTGAAAGTCGAAAATCTTGTACGTTGAACGAGATACCGAGACACAACTAAACTCTCCATCAAACTGTCGGGGATTGGTTGCCCCTGTTTGATGAAACAACGTCGCCAGAATGAACAACCCGCATGTCTGAAAGAATTTTTTCGGCTGTGAATCCGTATAGCGTTGATTTACAATGATATTTATTATTCTGACCTAGAAGGTCCACATATCAGATTGGAAGAGTGTCTTAGACTTTGATCGTGGGTTTTGAGACTGCCGGAAGACTGGCTGGTCAAAATCAAAATGTTGTTCACGCCGTTTGTAAATTCAATCGGGCGTGTTAGTGAACCTTCCGAAGTCAACGTTGGAACAGTCACCTTTGCACTCAGATAAAAGCGGCCTTTCTCAAGTTTTTGAAGATAATCGCTCGGCGTTGCTGAGGTTCTTGACCGCACGCACACGCGATCCCTCTCAGGCCGAAGACTTGCTGCAGGATGTCTGGATCAAGATCGACACACACACGCAATCCGGTCCGATTGACAATCCGTTGGGCTATCTTTTCAAGATGTGCGAAAATGTGGTTCGTGATGCCAAGAGGTCAGAAGTCCGCAAGCTGGCGCGCGAAACCCTGTGGTCTGAAAGCCAGTCGGATATTTTCGCTCAGCGAGGCGACCAATTGACCCCCGAAAAAATTGCACTCGAACGCGACCAGCTCAAACACGCACTATTGGAACTGGAAAAACTACCGGACCGGACGCGTCAGATATTTATCGACTTTCGCCTGAACGAAATTACCCAAAAGGAAATTGCGGCAAATCTGGACATTAGTATCAGCGCGGTTGAGAAGCATCTCCAGCGCGCCTATCGTGTGGTTATGGATTACCGCAAAAAAGATGATGCGGGGTTGAACAGACCATGACGTCTGACTCACATATGAATGAGAAACCCGTCTTGACCGATGCTATATCCGCGACAGCGATCCAATGGGTCTTGCGCCAGCGTGACGGAGATATGCAAGCGACAGATTGGACGGCTTTCACCGAATGGCTCGAGGCGGATCCCAAGCATTTGACTGCCTATGACCGGGTACTGGAGGCGGATGATGATCTGGCCACCGTTGGGCAAAAGCTGACACCAGCTAGCGACGGAAACCGTGATCCCGATGAAAGTGTGGCCGCGAATGACAATGGCGGCGGACTATTGTCGCGCTGGCCCGCTTTCGGTGCCTTGGCAGCCGTGCTTTTGGCCTTTGTAGTATTCTGGCCAGCATCACCATCTCCGCAATTTGCAACACTGCAAACCGAAGTCGGTGAAATTCGCGAAGTGGCGATCAATTCTTCGATCTCGATGGTTGTGAACGGCAATAGCAAACTGACGCTGGACAAGGAATCCGCTACCGTGCGGATGCAGCATGGAGAGGCCACTTATCGCGTGAACAGTCCGGAGCCCGGGGCATTGCGAGTGGAGATCGATAGCCTGGTTCTCGTCGACTATGGCACGGTCTTCAACGTTATCCGAGACGACGATAATCTGAGAGTTGCAGTGATCGAAGGCGCCGTGATGATTGACCCGCAAGGTTCTGAAATACTCGTGACGGCTGGTGAACAAATCAAGATGCAGCTGAAGGATAAAACGTTGATGCGCAGCGATGTAGAGCTGGACGCAGTTCTTGCCTGGCAAGGCCGACAATTGTTGTTTGAAGATCGACCGGTTGCGGAAGTCATCGATGATATTGAACGCAATTTTGGAACCCGCATATCCGTGTCTGACAATGTGTCAGATCAAAATGTATCGGGCGTGATCAGTTTGGAAAATGGCGAAGCCACGGTCATCACTGATGTCGCAGCTATTCTGGGAAGTACCGCACAAAAAACCGAAGCCGGATGGATTATAGGGAACTGATCTCGAGTTGATTCTTGCTCGAGTGATCTCAATATCATAGTGCTTCAATCCGCATGATGCAGCTCCCGAACATTTTTTTAGCTCAGCGAATTTGCGCGGCTCTTGTACTGGTTGTTTCCTCTTGTTTTCTGCTGACCGGAGAATTGCATGCACAGGACCGGATTGCGATTGATATCCCTGCGGGGCGTCTGGGCAATGCATTGCGAGTTGTAAGCAAACAGGCCAATATTTCGGTGATAGGCGCGAGTAGAGGCTTGTCTGCAATTCGAACGCCAGCAGTTCGAGGAAATATAACGGCAGCTGAAGCATTGCGGCGTTTGCTTAGTACAACCCCTTACCGCGCCCGGCAAATTAACAGCCGCTCGTTTCGAATTGAACGTCGACCCGCAATACCAAGATCAGACCCGCAAGCTTCGATGCGAACCGATCCTGCGCAGGCTGCTCGTCCTCGCCCTGCACAACAGCCCAGACCGGTGCCAATTGTCGTGAACGCGACAAAACTGGACTACACGCTTCGTGACTATTCCGGCTCGGCGCAAAGCGTTTCCCTTCAGGATATTACCTTGGGAGAGGCCGCTGGCGGTCTCGACCAGATCCTTTCCCAACTGCCGGTTACGAGTAGTACCGCCCTGGGCTCCGGCCAGAATAAAATTTTTGTGCGCGGTATCGCCGACAGCAGTTTCAATGGACCGACCCAGTCCACAATCGGGCTGTATCTCGGCGAACAGCGTCTGACCTACAGCGCATCCAATCCTGATCTGCGGCTATACGATATGGAACGCCTGGAATTGCTGGAGGGCCCCCAGGGAACTCTTTATGGTGCGGGATCGATTGGCGGTGTGATCCGGCTGGCACCCACTGCACCAAGCCTGGATCGCAGTGCGGTCACGTTCTGGGTGTCCGGCACCGCGACAAGCGGCGGTGCGCCAGGATATGATTTCGCAGCCATGGCCAATTTGCCTATCACAGAGAATGAAGCGTTGCGCGGGGTATTCTACCGTGGACAATCCGGTGGTTATATTGACGATAGTCTCCGCAATCTCAAAAATATCAACGAGACTGAAGTCACGGGCGGGCGACTGGCATTTCGTTCGGAATTGTCATCGAACTGGTCGCTGAACCTTTCCGGTTTTGGTCAAAAAACCGAAGCACGCGACGGGCAGTATATCAATGCGCGTTTGCCCGGGCTGAGCCAGAGAAATTCAACCGCGCAGCCTTTCGGTGCAGAGATCTGGGGGGTAAATGCAACCCTTAACGGTGTGATCGGCAGTCATCAGATCGTGTCGAGTACCGGGATTCTCGATCATGATTTGAATACACGATTTGATTCTAGCGGAATACCCAGCATGTTGCCGCAACAGGCTTATGATGAAACCCGCAAAATCGAGATGTTTAGCCACGAAACGCGACTCTCAAAAAATGATGGCGGGCCGTTTTCTTGGCTGATTGGAATCAGCGCACTGCGTCACCAGGATGATTATCGGCAATTGATAACGAACACTAATGGCGATGCGCCGCCGCCGTTCGCGAATATTGTCTATACGATTTCCGAATATGCTGTCTTTGGAGAGGCGAACTATGCGGTGAGTGATCGCTTTTCAGCGGCCGTGGGTGGCAGGCTGCTCTATTCGCAAGGCAAGACCCGGCGGACATTTGGTGCGGCAAACACTGTCGAGCCGGAAACAGAATCAAAACGTTTGCTGCCGACCGCAGCGCTGTCATGGCGCGTTTCGGATGATGTCACCAGCTATGTTCGCTTTCAGCAGGGGTATCGCACCAACGGCATCACAGTCGAAAGACTGGTCAATGGCGATCCACGGATATCGCGTTTCGATCCGGACAAGGTGGATTCCGTGGAAGTCGGGATGAAGGGAATGCTCAATACCGATATACCGGTCAATTTTAGTCTTGCGGCCAGCTACATGAAGTGGCGAGACGTACAGGCCGACCTCATTGATCCAAACGGCTTTACCTTGACCCGCAATATTGGAGATGCGGACATTTTCGGACTGACGATGCAAAATGTCGCACAGCTGACCAGTGATCTGAACCTTTCCAGTTCTTTTTTCCTGAACCAATCGCGTGTGATGCGATCTACGCCAAGAAACTCAGCGTTCAGCACCATGCTGCCGAACATTGCACCTTATGGTGCCCGACTGGCTCTGCGCTATCGTCATAATATTGGCGACAATTCAGAGCTTATTGCGCTGGCCAGTCTGGAATATACCGGAGAGTCGGTGCTCGATATCGATGCTTTGCGGCAGGTCAGGCAGGGTAATTTTGCCAGCTCCGATATTTCACTGACATGGCGAAAGCCGTTGTGGGAAATCGGTCTCGAAGCCAATAATATAACTGATACGCGCGGCAATCGCTTCTCGTTCGGCAATCCTTTTCAAATTCGACAGGAAGACCAGCAAGTCCCATTGCGGCCGTTTAACGTTCGGCTTTCAGCAAAAATTCAACTCTGAAACCTTCTGAAAAAGAAGCGTTTTTCAACTTACTTTTACTTTTTTTCATCAGATGTGCGGGTCTGAAAGCGTCGTGACGTCGTGTTTCATGAAGGGGCGTGAAACCAGTTGCGGGGTTAGAAAAGGAAATATCATGATGCAGGTGAACAGGCGCCAGCTGCTCGGAACTTCAGTCGCGGCAACCGCGTTGTCGGTTTTGCCAGCGTGCTCGACCGCTTCGTTTGGAAGCCGCTCCAGCTATGCGACAGCGATTATCGACCCGAAGAATAAGAACACAGTATATCACTGGGTAGACATCGCCATGCAGCAGGTACGTGATCAGCGTGTGCCGCCTCCGCGTGCCGCTTATGATTTCGCGGGTCCCATGGTTGCCGGTTTTGTGGCGGCCAATGCAATAATCGGGCGATATAGTGATCCCTATGGACTGGGGCCGGCACCGCAGGGCGCCGATCCGGAAGTTGCGTATGGTGTGGCCTTTGCCACTGTGGCTTCGGAATGTTTTCAGCAACCGTTCCTGATGGAGCGGGGCAGTTTCAAAAACCGGTTCCCGGATGGAGAAGCGAAAAATCTGGGCGTGAAATGGGGGCGCTATGTCGGCCTGCAAATAAACAAGATGCGCACTCATGATGGATCTGAACCACATAGAGTGAACTATTTTCTTGGTCGCTATCCGCGCCGCAAGGATGTTCTGAAATGGACTCCGACAGGTGCTGCTTATAGTGCTGCCCCGGGCCCCTCGGTTGGCAGCTACGACCGCGGTCTGTTCCCAGGTCATGGCCAGATCAAGCCCTGGACCATGATCAGCGGGTCACAATTTCGGTCGGACCCGTTTCTGGATCCTGCAAGCCCAGAATTTGCAGAAGATTTCGATCTGATCCGTCGGTTGGGCGGAAAAGACAGTGCTATCCGTACCGCTGATCAATCTGAAATTGCGCTATTCTGGGAAGATGGACCGTGGGGCATCACCCCGCCGGGGCATTTTTTGTACATCGCCATGCAAGTCATGCAGGATCGTGGTTTTGATTTTCTCGATATGGCTCGCAATTTCGCTCTGCTGGGCGCAACTCAATGTGACGCATCGATCAATGCGTGGGATAACAAATATCATCACGACGTGATCCGTCCGGAAACAGCGATACTTTCCCGCTGTAGCGAGTTTGGCAGTAAAGATCCTCGAATAGTCGAGCAGCGCAATTGGCAAAGCTATATCCCAACACCAAATTTTCCGGGCTATACATCGGGCCATTCGACCTTTGGAGCTACCGGTGTCGAGATGACAAAATTGCTGATCGGTACGGACAAGGTCAGTTTCAGCCATGAATCGCCCGACCAGGTATTGTGGCCAGAACTGAAAGGCAAGACCCGTCATTGGACCAGCCTCGAGCAGGCGGCTGAAGAGAATGGCTGGAGCCGTCTCTATGGCGGTGTCCACTGGAAAGCCGATCACGACGCGGCAATGAAGGCGGGACGCCAGATCGCTCGCCATGCGCATCAAACCATGTTCCCCCGAAAGGTCTGAATTACATGAAAATTGCTAAATTTGGGCCGCTCATTGGTTCGGCTGCAGCCTCGGCTATACTTGCGTCAAATGCAGCGCATGCACAGGAAGTTAACTTGAATTACGATGCCTTGTCATCGCTCGAAGAACCTCTCGCCACCGATATTGGCGGAATAACGGTCGAGCTGACAGGGTTGGTCGATGTTCCGTTGGCGATAGATATCGAAAGCGCCGACGGAGCGGATGATACCAGTATCGGCTTTGTCGGCAATTTCCAGATCAGTGCAGAGACGCAACTTGACAATCGCTGGACATTGGGCGTCGCTTATTTCGGTCAATATGCCAGTGATGCTAACAGCGTGTTTGACGATGTAGATGAATACAGCGACAATGTTGCAGGATTTGTCGGTACCAGTTTTGGTACGTTTATTGGGGGTAACACCGCTGGCCAGGTGCGAGAGCAAACACGTCGTGCCCGCGGAGTTGGAAATGCCTCTCTCGCTTTCGATAATTTCTACGGTGGTTTGGACGATTGGGGCGGTGCTTATGTCGGGCGGTTCGGACCCAGCATCTTTTCCACAACCGTAGATGAAAATGGCGATTTTGAACTTGGCGTAACTTTTCAGCGGCCGATTGACAAAAACGACATCCGATTGTCCGCACGCATTGCCAATGGCCGATATACATCGTCCGATCTAACCACCGAGTTTGACACCAAGGGCATTAATGCATTGGGCGAGATCGTTTATGGCAGTACCCGTTTCGATTTGGGTGCCGGTTACGAACGGCTTGAGTCGACCGTGGTTGATGTTGATAGATGGTTCCTGTCGGGCGGCGCACAAACCCAGATTAACAATCTGACACTTTCTGCGGAAGCGCATTACGGCAAGGTCGATGGCCAAAGCGAAAAATCTGCATCACTCGGCGCAGCTTATGCAATCGGTCGCGGGCTCTCTCTGAATGCGGGCCTCAATTACAAGGAGGCGAGCATTACATCCGGAGGTGTGGACATTGTCGATTCCGATGAGATTCAGGGGCTTTTGTCAATCCGGTTCAGTTTTTAAATTTCCAGGTTACGCCGCAAGATAAACCAGAATATCCCTGTCTGGTTTGCGGCGAAGGTGCTGCTGCGATGGCCACAACCAGTCTCTCCCTCAAGGGCCGAAGCAGCAGCACCGACCTTTTCAACAAACAATGTCGCTTCGGTCGCCATGAAAATCGCGGGAGCAGTTCTGCTGTTCAGCAATCGAGACAATGGACTACCGAAACCACCAATGGAAAACCCCGCTCGATTGCTCAAGCGGGGTTTTCCAATCTCGGACCCTCTGCATCGCTAGGCGAAACTGAACCGTATCTTCGTCTTGCGACGGCGCATTGCATTTCCGATCAAGCCGAAACCAAAGATCATCATTGCCCAGGTCGTTGGTTCGGGTACTCCGCCAACATCACCTGGCGTATTTGATGCGACAATTCGTAAGTTATCAAACGCAGCGTATTGACCAGACAGCAGATCGATCCGCAAGATCACCTCGCCATTTGTTGATCCGGTGGCATCGAGGCCTCCTAACGCTTCAGTCCAGTCAAATGTATCTCGCGCCGATGTGGTTCCCGTCACATCAAACATGTCTAAAACGGGACCGGTGCCAAGACCCACAGCGCCTGTCGGATTGTCATATAGCGAGAAACGGAAGACCGGAGCCAGGCCGCCAGCAGGTATGAACGGTCCGCCAAATCGATCCAGATCAATGCTTGAAATATCCGCTCGCAAATTCAGAAAATCGAACGAACCGACATTGAATGAAAGGCCAAGCAGGTCATTCTGGCGATCTGACAACATTCCGATTGCGTAGTTGCCGCCTGTGCCTGTTGGATCGGAATAGCCTGTACCAAACGCCTGATCCCCGGTGAGTAGCAAAGTTTCGACCGTAAACGCTTGCGCGAATGAAAACCCGGCTGGTTGACCGCCATAGAGGTCGTTTACGGGGTTGAAGATGTTGATATCGCCGCCATCGTTGACGAAGCCTGTGGGACTCTCAAAATCCTGATCGTAGAGTACCGTTGAGGCTTGGGCAGAAGTGCTTGCTGCTGCTCCGGTTATCGCGATCGCAGCCATGGACTGCATCAGTTTTATTTTCATGGAAACATCCCTTCAATTAGCGACCCTGTTGCTAATCGGGCTGGGTAATCAAAGACGAGATACGCGTTGCCCATTCGCGGATCCGAGATTTTGATTTTACCAATTTTCGGTCAGAGAGCAATTGCTTTATACGTGAAATTGGAGACACGGGCAGTTAGATTGTCCCCCGTTTCAGTTGAATCCGGAATCTGATTACGCTTTTGCCCTGGTGCGGATAACGGTATGTACATTGGGTTCCACGATTGAGCATGTTGTTGATGAATGTAAAAACCCCGCCGACAAATATTGTCGAGCGGGGCTTTGGAACAGCGGGTCGCAATTACCGTTCCGAGAGTTGAATTAGCAGCAGTTGAATGAGTCGCATTGTACAAAATGGACTAACCGGCTCAATTCTCCAAAATCCTGCTTCGGTTTCAACAGCCTTGAATTTGTCGTCCGGTTGTTCAATGGGAGATTGGATGAAAAAGCGACATTTATTTGCCGGAATAGTGGCGGTCCTGGCTGTTGGGGTGGGGGCGACTGCTTATGTGATCACGCCCACCGTTCACGCAGGACAAACTGGTGAAGCTCCCGAACTGGGGCGAACTGGAGTATATGCGGTTGGAACGGTCGCGAAAAACTTCACGCTCACCAACCGCCAGAGGATCACGGGCTGGGGGGCGCTGACCGGTAATCTGGAATCCGCAGACCGCAACTTGTCGGTGCGTTTCTGGTTCCCTGCCAAAGCAGGATCAACTGACGAAACTGCGCAATATGTGCATAGCATGAATCTTCCGGGGAAAGACCCGTTTGATATCGTCAGCAGCGGGTATGCCCATGCAGATGCAGAGGCTTTGGAAGGGGAGAAATTTCCTCTTGTTCTGATGTCGCATGGCTATGGTGGCTGGAATTCGCAGTTCAGCAATTTGGGGGAGCATCTCGCATCACGGGGATATGTGGTTGCATCTATCCATCACGGAGACGCTCCGGTGGATGGTGTGACATCAGCGATCCTCTCGTTCGGTAATGTGCTGGTGGATCGGACGCTTGATCAACGCCAGATCCTGACACAGATACTGGAGAACACCAAAAGTGCCTCGACTGGCTATTCGGCGCTGATCGATCCGCAGACGGTTGGTCTGATTGGATATTCGATGGGCGGCTATGGTGCCATTGCATCCGCGGGCGCGCCCTATGTGTATGAAAACAGTCCGATGTCTAACATCCCCGAAGTGGCTCAGGCGCAGTTGCAGGAAATATCAAAGGAACCTGCTCCGATTAAGGCACTGGTGACATTTGCTCCGTGGGGCGGACAGCCGGATAATCGCGCATGGAGTGCGGAGAACCTGTCGAAAATCCATGCCCCTGTTCTGTTGATTTCCGGCAATCAGGATGATGTGGTGAATTATGAGGAAGGCGTGAAATGGCTCCATGCCAGTTTGACCGGAACCGAGCGTTACATGCTGGTCTATCGTGAAGCGCGGCACAATATTGTTGGTAACGACTTTGACGTTCAGTCTGATTTTGCATTCAGCGCGATAGAGTTTCTCAAGGAGCCGGTCTGGCGGAGCGATCGACTAAACGCGATCAACCAGCATTTTGTGACCGCGTTTCTCGACTGGAAACTGAAAGGCCAGGAGGACAAGGCTGATTATCTGAATGTGCCGACGGTTGATTCAAACAAAGGCAATTGGCCGGTTGGTTTTGGAGAACAGCTCAACGGAAAACTGGCTGGTTCGGAAGAGCAAGACTTTTGGAAGGGCTTTCAGCGCCGCTGGGCCGCCGGTCTGGAAATGCATCATGCTGTCGCCGGAGAATAGTCGTCCAACTACCCTTTAGATACCGTGTCCTAGCCGGCGTTCAAAATGGCGAAGACACAGGCAGCCGCAATGCTGACAGCCAACAGGAACCGTACCGGGCGCATCGTGATATCCTGGGTTGTATCTGCTGCAAAATCAGAACTGTTGCGGCGACCGGACACCATCGGGCGGACAATATTGTCCTTTAAAATGAACTGATAGGTGACAATGGCTGCGACATGCAAAGTGATGAACGTCGCGAGAACATCAAAGTTGAATTCATGCCATTCCGCGAGTTCCCGCCCGGTGTCGAACGAGACGAATACCGCCAGTGGGCCGGACTCTAGCCCGTCAACATCGACCGCAAACAGGCCAGTGCTAACCTGCAGCAACAACGTTGTCAGCATGGCAAAAACGCTCAGCACCCCAATTGGATTATGCCCAAATGTCGGCTTGTGCTGGCGTCTGCGCAATTCACCGGTATAAGTGCCTACTGAGCCAAGCCGTCTGATCATGGGCAGGAAGCGCGCGGTCCATGTTCCGAGCAACCCCCATGATAGTCGAAAAACAACCAGCCCAACCATCGTCACGCCCAGCCGCCGATGCCAGTCCATCCAGCCTTCTTCAGCCGTCCACCACATCAAGGGCACGATCAGCACAATCAGCCAGTGAAACAGGCGTACGGACCAGTCCCAAACAAGGCGTTGTGCCGGATCGCTTGTCATTGCCGGTTAGTCGTCCAGACGATATTTGTCGTGACAGGATTTGCATGTTCCGCCAGCCGTTTTAAAGGCAGCTCCAATTGCTTCGGCGTCTCCGCTTTGGGCAGCTGCATCAAGTTTTGCAGCGGCTTCCTGCATGTCAGATACTTTCTGGAGAAAGTCTTCTTTTTCGTCCCAGATGATTGGCAGCGCGTCGGTTTCAATCCCGGAGTCCGGACCCGTGCCTTCGGGGAACCAGTCTGCCATGCCCTCGGTTTCTGCGGTGATACTCGCCGTTGCAGCCTGTATTGCGGCCATGTCAGGGCTATCGGACTTCGACTGATCGATAATCGTCTTGAACGCCTTGCCAACTTTTTTCAGCTGCCCCTGACGCGCTTCTATCTGATCCTTGACAGTCATTCCATTGGGTAGCGTCGCACTGGCTGTTTCTTCCGTTGCTTCAGAAGTTGCGTCCGTGTCGCCGCTTTGTCCGCATGCGCTAAGCATGGTCAATCCTGCCAGGGCGGCAACTGTAATTTGTACCTTGAAATTTCTCATCCAGAACTCCTTTTAGAGGGGAAACTCAAGGAATAGAACGATCTCAGAGAATTACAAGCCTGCCCCCGACAGACTGGCGCAAAGGATCATGGCTCAGGCAGAAGCGGGGAACACTGGCCAGCGATCCACGATTTCTCCATCATCATATACTGCAATATCTCCGAATTGCAGAAATACCGCTTCGCTTTGCGTGGGACGCAGGAAGACGAAATCATCCGGGGCTATGGATAGCTCACTGCCGCCGTTCAGCATCTCCTGATTGCTCGATCGACCGAATGTGCTGTTGTAACTCAGGCCCGGAGGGTCAACCGGATGGGCGAGCCAGTGACCACCATAGATAAAGACCGTCTTGTCGAGATTGGGGTCCATCACTTTCCGCGCATCATCCGCAAATTCGAGACCAGGGATCTGAGTTTGATCGCTTGTCTTGAGCACCGGTGTTGCGATGAATGACGCAGGTGTAAATGACTCCAGCATATCGGTATCAAAGTCAGTCGGTTTGACCAACGCGGATCCGACCGAAATTTCATTGGCCAGATCGGTATTCTCATACAAGCGAAATGTCGGGCTGCCTGCTGCGTTTCGGGTTGCGGACTGCATGGTCGCATCATCATAAATGGAATTGGCTGCCGAAAGGGCGGCCTGGTAGATTTCCCAGGCGCCATTGGTCGCGCGCTCTCGCCAGCCCAAGGCCGTGGGTAGCTTGGACAGATGTGGCTCATAGCCCATGAACCCGGCAAAACGAAGTCGATTGGATTGCCGCAGTTTTTCCATCATTCCGTTCAAGTCATCGCCAGGCTTCATGCCGCCGCGATGCAGGCCGACGTCCAGTTCGATATTGATCGCCATATCAACCCCGGCCGCTTCGGCGATCTCGGCATATTGTTCAGCGCGCTGCGGCGTATCAACCAGCCACTGGATGTTGCTCGCCGCAGCCGCATTGTCCGCTGGGAGTTCATTGAAAAAATTGCGCACGGCCGCCGCTGGCAAGGGCTTGCCGATCAGCTGGCTGGCGTTCGGCATCGCCTGTGCCAAAGCCAGCAGCATGGGGAGATTGAATGTCATCAGACGATCGGTGCCACTGCGCTGTCGGACATGAGAAATGAGATCCAGCGAGGGCAGGGATTTCGCGACGATGCGATATCCCATGCCGTCAGGCAGGCTCGTCATCAGTCCATCGATATTGGCGTTCAGCCTTGCCCGGTCCACAACCAGCGTGGGTTGCGCGATATTGGCTGCCATCAATGCTTGTTGCATTTGAATGAAATACGGATCTCGCGGCCCACTCTTATCTGATGATCGGCTCATGGCTATTGCTCCTCCGGCCAGAACTGCGCCGCCAGCCAGCACGGTTCGTCTGTTGAGTTTCGGCATTATGCATCTCCCAGAATTTTTGCCATATAGGGAGTGACAAATTTTCCTTGTGGATCCAGTTCCTTGCGGAGGCGATTGAAGTCATCAAATTTCGGGTAAAGTTCACGAAAGTCCCGCGCAACGCGACTATGTAACTTGCCCCAATGCGGGCGTCCGCCATTGTTCAAAAATACCGGTTCAATATCATCAAAGAAATAGGAATAGTCTTCGTTTTCAGCGGCATGGACAGCAATTGAAATGCGATGGCCATCATTAAACGGGCTCAGCCAAGCCGCATCAGGCGCAGTGATTCGGCATTCCAGTGGAAAGAAACTGTCTTTGCGCATTTCCAGCCGGTCAATGACTTCTCGCAAGGTGTCCAGACCGGCGTCCAGAGGCATGTGATATTCGATTTCGTTGAACTTGGTCGGCCGGCTTGTCGAAAGAAGTTTCCAGGCAGCGTCTGTGGTGTCTTCGACCAGTCCTTCCTCAAATTCTCCCTGTGCAATCCGGCGGCGCAACCAGGGCCACCAACCCAGCGTATCACGCAGATGCTTGAGGCCGCCCAATATGTCCTCGTCTTCACTCGGCTGTTTGCCTTCGACCGGACCTTCATGAATGTCATGAATAATCCAGGCAGCATATCCGGTGTGGGGGAAGTAATAGATTTCAAAATTGCGGTGCTTTTTTGACAGAGCATCAAAGCGGCCGAGCAAACTGTCCAGTTTTTCGAGACCGGCCTGACGACGCAAGTTAAATGCCTTTTGCAGTTTCAGATCATAGCGCGTGATGACGCCGAGTGCGCCCAGTGAAACTTTTCCGGCCTGAAACAGTTCGGGGTTTTGAGAGGCACTGGCTTCGAGGATTTCACCCTCAGGCGTAACCAGTTCAAAACCTTGAACATAGTCATGAATCGCCGAAAGCTCGCGCCCTGTTCCATGGGTCGCGGTCGCATAGCCACCGGCAAGAGTCTGAACATCAATATCCGGCAGGTTGGCGAAACCGAGGCCCTGTTCGCTCAGCAGCCTGGCGGCTTGTTGCAATCGCGTGCCGGCACCAAGGCTTGCGGTCTGCCTGGCACTGTCATGCGTGATCAGGCCGGAAAGGGCGCTGATATCGATCATCGTTCCCTCAGCCGGGGCCAGACCGGTAAAGCTGTGACCGCTACCAACCGGGCGAATAGGCGTTGCGGCAGTCTGAATCTGGTCAACAAGTCCCTCCGTCGAAGCCGGTGCCAATATCTGTCTGGGCGTGGCTTTCTGGATTCCTGACCAGTTGGACCAAGCGCTTTCGCCGGTCGGTGCTTCAGGGAGGCCGGGGGCATAATCGTCACGGACATAGTCCTTGCCGCTCCACCAGAAATGACTGCCGACAGGAATTGCAACGGCAGTCGCTGCCCCGCCCAGTAAAAGCGTTCTGCGAGAAATTTTCATTGGCTGGAATCTCCGGACATGAAGTCGGTTAGCGCGATCAATTCGTCATCGGAGCAATCATTGCACAATCCCATTGGCGGCATGGCATTCAAACCGTTTTTGATGTTCGCAAGAACGATTTCCGAGGCTTTTCCATCAAGGCGGACACGCCAGTCCGGGACATGGCCGGTCAGCGGTGCTTTTGCATCGACAAGACTGTGGCACGTGCGACAGGATCGATCATATTTTGCTGCAAGGGCCGGGTCATCCGGAACCAGGGTTTGGGCCAGCGCAATATCTTCAGCTGTGGCCGTGATTGTTTCATTTTTGCTGGTTTGTGTCTGGCCAGCATCGCTTTTTCCATTTTCGCCGCTACACGCTGTAGTCGCTAGAATCAGGCCATATATGAGCAAGTTTCGCATCATTATTCCTTGCAAATTTCCAAAACAATAGTTATTACTATCATAATTAATTTGTTTAGGTCAAGTATGGGAATCTCGATGGCTGGCATTCTGCAGGATACACGGCAGCGTCCGAGACAGAAGCGCGCTGCGGAAACGTTCGACCTGATATTGGAAACCGCCGCCGTGTTGTTGGAAGAGGTCGGCTTCGACAAGCTTTCAACCAATTTGATTTGCGAACGGGCAGGCCTGACGCCGCCTGCGCTCTATCGCTATTTTCCGAATAAATATGCGGTGCTGAAAGAGCTCGGACAGCAGCTAATGGCCGAACAGAATCAAGCCGTTTTTGAATGGCTGCAAGGAGACGTCCAGAGCCTGCGCGAAGCGGAAAGTCTGCAGTCCGTTCTGCGTGGACAATATGATATCACCTGCGCCCGTAAAGGCGGACCATGGATCATGCGATCGCTTCACGCGTCTCCCTTGCTTGAAAATGTGCGGCTGCAATCTCATGATCTGATGGTTGAGAAACTCGTACTGCGCCAACTGGAAACTACACCGGATCTCGATCGATCCATTGCCGAACGGAAATTCCGGATCACGACGGAAACCGGCTATGCCATGCTCGAGATGCTCATCGATAATCCCGACTTGTCGGTGGACGATATTCTGCGAGATGCTGCCCGGATGATGGCGATGCTGCTGGCAGATTTACCGATTGGTGACGCGTAGCAGCCTGCTCCGCTGGCGGCACCGAAAGTTTCGACATGCCGTAGACGCATGATGTTCGCTCGAAATATTATGAATGGATGGATAATCGTCTGTTCTATGATTGTTGTTGAACTTGAATAGGATAATGCATCTTTCAATTTGGCGTCTGCGTGCAAATTCTCATTCAGGCCTCGATGACTTGCATTTTGGAATAGATATATGTTTGACCTGAAAACCCCTTATCTGCTGTTTCTTGGACATGAGGCCAATCCACTGGCCATCAAGACCTCAAGAGGCATCGCGCAGTGGCGACCGGACCTGTGCATCGGGGAAAATGGCAGTCAGCTCACACTGGATTTGCCCAAATTTAATCCCCGTGAGGCCGCCGAGAAGGGAGCCCGGACTTTTGTGATTGGTCTGACCAACACAACCGGCGAGATTTCCAAAGGCTGGATTCCGGACATTCTTGCTGCAATTGATGCCGGACTGGATATTGCCAACGGATTGCACCAGCGTTTGCGCGACATCAAAGAAATCCGTGTGGCTGCGGAACGGAAAAATGTCCGGCTGCACGATGTTCGGCATCAATTTGGCGAATTGCCCATCGGTACTGGCCAGAAGAGATCTGGCAAACGTATGTTGATGGTCGGGACGGATTGCTCCGTGGGGAAGATGTACTCTGCGCTGGCCGTGGAAAGGGAAATGAAATCCCGGGAATTTAACGTCGATTTTCGCGCGACAGGTCAGACGGGAATATTGATCGCCGGGGAAGGTGTTCCCATTGATGCCGTGGTCTCCGATTACATAGCGGGCGCTGTCGAGCATCTTTGCCCGGCCAGCAATGACGCTCACTGGGATGTGATTGAAGGGCAGGGCTCCCTGTTTAATCCTGCCTATGCCGGCGTCTCTCTGGGTCTTTTGCACGGGGCGCAGGCGGATGTGCTTGTGATGTGTCACGAAGCTGGTCGAGAGCAGATCAAAGACAAGCCGGGTTATGCTATTCCCGACATGCAAGATTGTATTGAGACAAATCTGAAAATGGCTCGCCTGACCAATCCTGAAGCAAGATTGGGGGCTATCTCGCTGAACTGTAGGCTGGTAGGTGCGGATCAGGCAAATCGTCTGTGTCACGAACTGGAGGAACAATTTTCGGTGCCTTGCTTCGATCCGATGATTCACGGTGCCGGCGGATTTATTGACCTACTTTCATGACCAGACGCATCTCCATTGATATTGAAAAATGGCCACTCAGGAAGCCGTTTGTCATTGCCCGGGGAACACGGCATGAAACGGAAACGGTTGCGGTAACAATTCATGACGGAGACCTGATCGGCAGGGGGGAAGCTGTTGCCTTGCCCCGATATGGGGAATCCAGCGCATCGGTCGCGCGCCAGATTGAAGCGATGACCAACGCACTGGTGGACGAGATGAACTCCGAAACGCTGCAGCAAGCGATATCCGCCGGAGCTGCACGCAATGCCATCGATGCCGCCCTTTGGGATCTGGAAGCGAAGCGCACCGGACAGGATGTGGGCCAGTTGTCCGGCCTCGGCTGGCCTTCGGATATCCAGACGGTACAGACAATCAGCATATTTGAACCCGAAGAAATGGGTGCAGAGGCCAGAGAACTGGCGAGGTTTCCGGTGATCAAGGTGAAAGCGAACGCAGAGCGGATCGTCGAGCGCATTGCAGCCGTCCACGAAAACGCACCGGATGCCAGACTTGTTGTCGATGGCAATGAAAGCTGGACCATCGACATCCTGCGGGAAGTCGCGCCGGAGCTGGCGCGTTTAGGTGTGGAAATGATCGAACAGCCTTTGCATGCAAATGCGGATCATGACCTGACAGATTATTCCGGTCCTTTGCCCATCTACGCTGACGAAGCCTGTCATACCTGCGCCGACTTGCCGAAACTGAAAGGCAAATATCAGGGTATAAATATCAAACTCGACAAAACTGGTGGTCTGACAGAAGCAATCCGTCTGGCCGACGCCGGATCACGGGAAGGGTTCGACATCATGCTGGGATGCATGGTCAGTACGTCATTAGGAATCGCGCCTGCAATGTTTTTGGCGACGACCGCAAAATATGTCGATATTGACGCACCCGCATTGCTTGCTGAGGATCGCGAACACGCCATTCAGATCAGTGATGGCAGGGTATCACCGCTGTCGCCAGAGCTTTGGGGCGGTGGCGGAAAGCCTGTTTCGCCCGGTTAAAGCCTGCAGTTATGGAGCGAGCTTCCATTGGCCCGGTTCCAAATCTGCAACGCTCCACTCGCCGATAGCCCACCGCACGAGACGCAATGTGGGATGTCCGACAGCTGCTGTCATTCGGCGAACTTGCCGGTTTTTTCCTTCGTTGATCGTAATTTGCAACCAACTGTCCGGGATGGTTTTGCGTATTCGTATCGGTGGATTGCGCGGCCAGAGGGCGGGTTCATCAATTCGTTCCACCTCGGCGGGCCGCGTCATGCCGTCTTTCAAACGCAACCCTTTACGCAACTGGTCAAGGCTTGCTTCATCTGCTTCGCCTTCAATCTGGGCGAGGTAGGTTTTTGGCATTTTGTGCCTGGGATCTGCGATGCGCGCTTGCAGCTTTCCATCATCGGTCAGCAACAACAATCCTTCACTGTCCCGATCGAGCCGCCCGGCAGGATAGACGGCGGGTACATCGATGTAGTCCGAAAGCGTCTCACGTTTCGTTTCGGTTCCGCGATCGGTAAATTGCGAAAGTACTTCATATGGTTTGTTGAACAGGATCAGTTGGGCCATGCCGTCTCTTTGACAGCTGAGACTTATGTCGGCAATGCCATTGCACGGACTTTGCGGTCTCTCTTTTTTCCGGCGGAATGATATGCAGCTTAAAAATTTCGATCCTGACATTTTTCTCCGCGACTACTGGCAGAAGAAGCCTATGATGATCTGCAATCCGTGGGAGGTCTGGAGCAATCCGCTCGAGCCCGATGAACTGGCAGGACTGGCCTGTGAAGAGCAGATTGAATCGCGACTGATTACGCAGTCAGGCGATACGCTGTCCGTTGAAAACGGCCCGATTCCGGAATCGCGATTTGGCAAGATTGGTGAGCGACAGTGGACTTTGCTGGTTCAGGCTGTGGATCAGGTCCTGCCTGATGTCGCGGCATTGATCGAACCTTTCCGCTTTATTCCGAACTGGCGCATTGACGACGTGATGGTGAGCTACGCCGCCGACGGCGGAGGAGTGGGGCCGCATTTTGATCAATATGACGTGTTCCTGATTCAGGGATCAGGCAGGCGTCGCTGGCAAATTGGCGATGCGTGCAATTCAGAAACCCGGTTGCTGCCGCATGATGATCTCCGTCTGCTGGCCGAGTTTGAGCCTACCGACGAATGGATATGTGAACCGGGCGACATTCTCTACGTGCCGCCCGGCATATCCCACAACGGGGTTGCTGTCGGGGAGGATTGCATGACCTATTCGATCGGCTTTCGCGCGCCTTCGCGACGGGAATTGATCGGAAACTGGGGCGATGAGATTATCGACAATTTATCGGATGATGATCGATATGAAGATCCGGATCTGAGCCGTCAGGAAAATCCTGGTGAAATCACCGAACAGGCGATCGCACGACTGCATGATCTGGTTTTGGAAAAAATATCTGACCGGGACGCCTTTGTTCATTGGTTCGGTAAATTTGAGACCATAGCAAAATATCCCGAGCAGAATTGGGCTCCGGAAGAAATGATGGATTCATCGGCGGTCCGGAACAAGATCAATGCTGAAAATCTGATCCGTCGAAATCCGGCCAGCCGGTTTTCATTTGTCCGGCGAGATGCCCATACGCTAACCCTTTTCGTTGACGGGGAAGCCCATATTTGCGCGGATGACATGGTGGTTTTTGCAGAAGAACTTTGCGCTCGCGACCTGGTTGCTATCGGCCAGAAAAGCACAGCTTCGGAGGCTTTGCTGGCATTGATTGCCCATCTCTACAATAGGGGCTGCGTGACTTTTGAAGACGGGAACAGCTGATGCAAGGAACAGAAAATGCCCTATGACTATCAATTGTTCGACGTGGTTAAAAACGGCCGTCTGGCAAATATCACAATAAATGCGCCTCCGATCAACATCATCACCCTGGAAATGTACGAAGAACTGCTGGCGCTGAGTGAAGAGCTGGACACCGACCCCGATCTTTCAGTGATTGTCTTCAAAAGCGCAGACCCAGACTTTTTTATCGCCCATTTTGATGTCGAGCTGATCCTGTCTTTTCCGATTGAAGGGCCAGCAGAGCGGAGTACTGAACCAAATCCGTTTCATATCCTTTGCAACCGCTTTCGGACGATGGATAAAATCACCATCGCCCAGGTCGAGGGACGTGTGGGAGGGGGCGGCAACGAAATCGTTTCGAACATGGACATGCGTTTCGGCGTCAGGGACAGGACCCGGATCAACCAGATGGAAATTCCGCTGGGAATATTGCCAGGCGGTACCGGAACGCAAAATCTGCCGAGGATTGTCGGACGGGCCCGGGCCATGGAGATTATCCTGTCCGGCGAGGATATTGATGCCGAAACGGCAGAGCGCTGGGGGTATCTGAACCGGATTTATGATGCGGACGAGATTGATGACAAAGTCGCCGCATTGGCCACGAAGATTGCGAGCTATCCGATTGAAGCCGTGCGGCTTGGCAAGCAATCTGTCGACAATGCATCGGGTGCTCCAGAAGCTGGCCTGCTGGATGAGGCCTGGCATTTCCAGAAACTGATCCGCACCGATGCGGCGCGCGAGAACATGCAAAAATTTCTCGAAATTGGCGGGCAAACTCGGACAGGCGAATTGCAAGTCGACAAGTTGGCGGCGTCCTTGAACGGTCTGGGACTTAAGGATCGCGAAGTTTGACTTATAGTGCTTCACAATTTGTCCGGACAAATATACAGCATTTATGAAGATACGATTCCACGGGAATCGATTCCTGCTGGAGATGGAAAAGTGACACAAACAAATGCGATCATCCTCGCACGCGCCGTTGATGCCAAGCCGGTTGCCGGTGATTTCAGGATGCAAGCGTCGGAGCTAGTAGCGCCGGGCGAGGGTGAGTTAATGGTCCGCGTGATCTATCTGTCTCTGGATCCCTACGTTGGTTCGGCTTTGCGGGGACGCCATATGACGCGCCAGCCTCAGCCTGGAGACGTGATTCCCGGGAAGGCTCTGGGACAGGTTGTTGAATCAAACTCCGCACAATTTTTCGTTGGCGACTATGTCACGGGTGAGATGGGGTGGCGGGAACTTGCTCTGGTTTCTGCAGGCCAGATGCGAAAAGTCGACCCGGGTATCGCACCGCTGTCAACGCAGATTGGAGTTGCCGGCATGCCGGGGCTGACAGCTTATGCGAGCATGCATCATCTCGCCGAAGTCAAGGCTGGAGACCAGGTTCTGGTTTCATCTGCCGCCGGCCCGGTCGGGGGAACGGTCGGACAGATCGCGCGGATCATGGGAGCGGCCAATGTGGTCGGTATCGCGGGCTCGGATCAGAAATGTTCTTTGGTCACTGATGCTTACGGATTTGATGATTGCATCAACTACAAGGATCCGGACTGGAAAGACCAGATTGCAGCCGCGTTTCCCAAGGGTATCAATGTCTATCATGACAATGTCGGAGGAGAATTGCTGGATACCGCGCTGGCCAATCTCGCCGATTATGGCCGGGTTGTTTTATGCGGACTGGCGTCGCAATATCATGCAGATGAACGACCAGCGGGACCCAATCCCGGAGTGTTTATCGTCAAGCGCGCCAAGGTCATGGGCCTTGTTGTTTATGATTTTGCCGAAGACCAGCCGATGGTGTCCCAAAAAATTGGTCAGTGGATTGCGAATGGCGATATGGCCTATCTCGAAGACCGCGTTCAAGGGCTGGATCAGGCGCCGATATTGTTTGAGAAACTGATGCGCGGTGAAAATGTCGGAAAAGCAATTGTCGCAGTCGCGCCGGAATCGCTCTGAGGGAATTTAACATGCGTTGTGAATATGTAACCTTATCGGACGGACGCCAAGTGCATTACCGTCGCGCCGGGTCGGGTCCGGCGATGATCCTCTTGCACCCTTCGCCGCAATCTTCCGAAGCGATCATCGGAGCAATCACGGCTTTCTCGGCAGTCTGTGATTGTTATGCGCTGGATACGCCCGGCTATGGCCTGTCCGATGACATCACAGAATCGCATCCCGACATGTCCCACTATGCTGACAGCGTGATTGCGACCGCTGATGCCCTGGGGATGGAGAGTTTCTATCTTTATGGAGCGGCTACCGGCTCGCAAATAGCAATAGAGTTGGGCAAGCGATATCCGGACCGCGTGAAGCTGGTGATGCTGGATTCCAACGGGCATGTTTCGGATTCCGACCGGGAACGACTGATGGATGGTTATTTTCCGGACGTAACACCGCGGCGAGACGGCGGTCATTTGATGACCTACTGGGATATGTGCCGGCACTTGTTTGTTGTATTCCCCTGGCAGTCTCAGCGTGCGGAAGATCGTCTTGGAATTCCGTTGCCGCCAGCTGCAGTGACGCAAACCATGTTGTTGCGATATCTGCAAGCGGGTTCAGGATATGCCAAAGCCTACCGTCCGGCATTTGAAACCGAGAGCCGGTCCCATATGGATGGCCTGAATGTCCCGGCGACGATGATGCGGTGGCAGGGCAGTATTGCACTGGCGATAACCGACGCGCTGATTGCGCAAGGCGTACCGGATTGCATGCAAGTGTTGCACGCAGAACCAACTGTCGAAGCCCGTTTTTCGGTGCAGGTCGAGGCACTTCAGTCAGCAATTTCGGAACTTGGCGACACTGGCCCCTTGCACCCGGTTGCGAACACTGTTTCTGCCGGAAAATTGGAGCGCCGGTATTTCGGCTCCGGCGATCACCGGGTACACGCCCTTGCCAATAGGGCCGGTCAGGGCGCTCCCGTTATACTTGTCCATGATGCGCTGCGTTCCAGCGAACAGATGATCGGATTGGCCGAGCCTTATATTGGAAACCGACCCGTCATGCTGATCGATCTGCCTGGTCACGGCGCGTCATCGGCGATCGATTCAGAAGCCGTCAGCCTTGAGTCCCTGGCCGCAACAATCGGTCCGGCAATCACGGAGTTCACAAACGAACCAGTTGATATTATTGGTGCGGGATTGGGGGGAGCGATCGGCCTGGAGTTGATGAAAGTATTGCAGATCAATCAGATACAATTGATTGATCCGATAATCTATACCGAGCAGGAACGCCGAGAATTGATCGAGTCAGGTCTGCCGGACATGTCGCCCCAATCTAGCGGATCTCATCTGATGACCGCCTGGGCAATGGTCGTGGATTCCCAATTCTACTGGCCGTGGTTCAATAAAAACCCGGAAGCAGCGCGCAGTCAAAACGCAAATCTCGATCCTGAATATTTGCATCAGCGCGTGTGCGAACTATTGCAGGCCGGTCCTGCATTTGAATCCTTTGCAACTCTGGAAGCTTCGATAGACTGGCCAGAATTACTCAAAGGAGTTGCAATACCTGTCGACATTTCGAGCAGCGAAAATCATCCCTGTGCGGACAGGCTAAGTGCCATTCTGAACTAAATGGCAGGGATACAAAATCGGTTTTCACGGGCACTCGGCATTCCAAAATTGCGGTTATTTGTTTTGCATTCCATATTCGCGTTTCAGCGCGTCCATTGATCCCAGGATCATGGTTACGGTGATGTTCTCAATTTCTTGTCTGCTCATGTTTCCGTGAAGAAAGTAAGCTCCCGCATTGGCGGGAAGTCCGAACGCAATATCAGAGACAGCATATGCAAAATCCAACGGTAAATCGAAATTCTTGGCGACAACTTTGCCAACATATTCCACCGCATCGCTACGGCTATAGTCGGTTGGATCATGACCGTCGGAAACGCTGGGCTCTGCCTGCAAGCGTTCGATGAGCAATCCACGGTCTTCGATATATTTGAGATATTGATGCGTTACTCCGCGCACCAGTGCTTCAAATGTTTCTGCTGCTTCTGCTTCTTGAGCCTGCAGCCTACGAAGGCGTTTCAGCTCACGTTGCAGCAATTCCTGGAGCAGCTCCGTCAAATTGTCATAATAGGTATAAACCAGCGACTTGCTGATGCCGGCCGTTTTGGCAATCCGCTCCATGCTCAGCACGGCTACTCCGTCACGTGCAACCATCTCGGCGGTGTGATCGAGAATCAGCGACTTGCGTTTTTCAGGACTGAAACGCCGGCGCTTTACAGGAATTTGCTCATTCATCGTGTTCCGCCAATACATGGTGAGATGCTGTCAAACCATCCCGTCAGTGCCAAGTTTATAGTTCGTGCGCCTTTTTCGGACAATCAGAATGTGGTGGGGTCAATCCACATCATGTCATCAATGGATTCCGATTTGTCTGCTGATATGTTTTCCTGCAGCGAAATTACGTTCCCGTCCGGGTCATATCCATAGTATATTTTCCAGCCGCGACTTGTTTTCGCATCGCCGATCATTTCAATGCCCAGGGCAGCCAGTCTGTCGCGCTCGGCATCCGCATCGGTCACTTCAAAAGCGGTCATGCTATACCCAATCTCGTCAATCTTCGCAGGTACGTTGCGTTCGGGCGTGGCGGGTTTGACATATTCCCAGAATTCAATTTCCAGATTGCGGACAACAAACCAGGAACTGCGTAAAACGAGACCATCGATTCCTGCGATGTCGTCCAGCTTCGGATTATTTGCATATTCGCCGCGTCTGCGCGCACCATAGCCGATCAGCTTTGTATAATAAGCGACCATGCGGTCGACGTCGGAAGTTGCTCCGCCAATATGCGTGATCCAGGCGCTGTCACTGCGTCGGGGTTTGTCGACGGTCTCGTTTTCGATCATTGTTCCGTCGGGATCACGCCCATAAGCATATGTCACACCATATCCGCCCAGATCGACAGGACCGCCACCGCGGGTGACCATCTCAAGTCCGGTTTTCCGAAACTTGGGAAGGGCTGAATCGGTGGCAGGCGACTGAAAACAGATATGCGTATAGCCTGGCCCGTTCACAGGCTTTGCATAAGGCGGGGTCTTGGCATCCGGCTCGAAATCGGTCAGCTTGATGAACACCGTGGCGGTCTTGATCAGTGCCACTTCCACTTCACCATATTCTTTCGACGCCATGCCCGGATGATAGGCTTCGCTTGCCGGCAGGCGATAACGACTGACCAGTTCAAAGGGGACTGCGCTTTGATAAAAGGCGATTGTCGTATCGATATCTGACACGGTTTTTCCAATGAAACGCACACCTTTGATCCGGGTGTCACCCAGATCTGCGGGTCTGGAGAATGCGGACTGGATGATTACAGGGCCTTTCGCTCCCGCACTTGTGACCGTCTCGGACTGCGCACAGGCACTTAAACATAAACCGGATGCCATCGCCAAAACCAAATGCTTCATTGTCCTGCTCCTTTGTCATCTGCACTGAAGACCAACATGACATTGCCAGGTATCTGCCCGAATTTGTCATAGCCGCTGTTGACGATGAGCAATCCACCGGCAACCACTGGGCCGCCGGAGTCAATCGAACCGCCACGTGCGTCGATACCATTGATCGTTTCATATTCTCGTCGTGTATCGGTGGTCCAGAGAATCTGGCCGTCTTTGGAATCGTAGACCCGCAATATCCCGTTCAAGGCACCGGCGAAGATCATGCCGGCAGAAATTGTTGGCGGGGAGGATAGGGCCGTCCGGCACTTATGCTCCTTGTCTTCGCAGATGTCAGGCTCAAGCCTGCTCCACAGTGCCTTGCCTGTCGCCGGATTAAAACCATGGATGCCCTGGCGCGCCGGGCCTTCCGCGAATTTGTTGCCAGGAGTATCAGCAATCCCGACAAACAGGGTTTGCCCGTCGGTTGCCATGCCCCAGTGTACGCCGCCGTTAAATCCTCCCATGCCCGCGCGGGTCTGCCAGATAATTTTCCCACCATCATCCGGGTCGAGTCCAAAGATCATTCCCGATTTCTGACCCGCCAGGATGATATCCTTGCCACCGGCCAGCTTTGTCAATATCGGCGGCGCCCCAAAATCAAAATCAGGGCCATCCTCGGCGGGACAATTTGGTAACGAGCCATGTCTGCTACATGCGCCGTTCCATGCGTCACCGGATATGGTTTGACGGACCCATTCCACCGCACCAGTCGATAGTTTCAGTGCTATGATCGCATCGCTCTTGTCATTGGCTGGGGAGGAATAATTTTCCCCGGTACCGACGTAGAGGAGGCCGCGCTCCGCATCGATAGTCGGGCTGGACCAGACCGGCGCACCCGACGGCGCGTAAAAATTAACGCCTTCACTATTCTTGCCCGCTTTTTGGGGCTCCGGAACAGTATGGAAACGCCAAACGGGTTCACCTGTTTTGGCATCCAGCGCCATTACCCCGCCCCGGAATGTGCAGCATTCATATTCCGAACTATAGGCGTTGACAATTTCGGTTGAGGACATGGGTACGAAGAGCCGGCCATCGTGCAATGTCAGAGAACCTGTGATTGTGCCGGCCGGGTGATCCTTGATCGAACGTGTCCACAGCAGTTTGCCGGTTTCAGCTTCCACGGCATAGACATTGGCTTCGAAATCACCAAAATACAGCGTTTCGGCAATGCCGTTTTCATCGGTTGAAATGGTCGGGGCACTTCTCACTTCCGCTTTTGCATCAAATGTCCACCAGACACATCCGGACTCTGTGTCCAGCGCGTAGAAAAGCCCGCTCTGACTGCCCGTGAAAATCGCTTCAGGAGTCACGGCTGGTTGCGAACGCGCGCGCGCCGCGCCGGGGAACCCAAATGCCCACTGCAATTTGAGCCGCGGAGCAGCCGTTCTGGAAATCCCGCCATTGTCCGGTGATTGATACCGTGTGTTGCGGACATTATTGCCCCAGCGGTTCCAGAGCGGAGGCGCAGACAGCGTCAGCTTGCCCGCGCACTGATGGGATTTTGCATTGGCCAGGGCGTCTTCGCTGCGCGGGCTGGCCAGATGGTCCGCGAGAATTCGGATTTCGATTGGGGTCAGCATGGATGCTTGCTGTTTCATGACGCCCGAGGTCAACGCGGAGCGAATTGCTTCAATTCCACCCATTTGGATGGCAGCTCTGTTGGGTGCCTCGGTGCCAGAATTGTCATGGCAGGCTGCGCAGTGCTTTTTGTATAATATCTCGCCGGGAATCCCGAATTTCGCTGTAGATGTTGCTGCGGTTTCGGCTCCGTTTTCTTCGGATTTTGAACAGGCCGAAAGCAGGATTGCCGTCATGACGGATGCCAGTAGAATAGTCACTGATTTCGGCATGATTGCTCCAAGCACTCCCCTGATTATAGCTGATTTCCGTTCAACATACACAGTCGCTGTCATTATTTTTTTGTTGACTATTAGTACAATAACGACGCAGGTCGATAAATCAACGGCAATCGTGTGGACAAAGGAGATGCTGTGCCTTTTTGGAAGTTGGGAACCGTTTTAGCTGCCATAATCTGTTTGTCTGGCTGCGAAACTGTCACCTCTGAAAGCAATGCGTCCGGCAAGGATTTTGCCGACACTCTCACTCAGAATGACGCCAAAGAGCGCGCCGATCCGGCGGTGATTTTCGCAAATGCCAATCGAAAAGGCGAACCTGCCTACAAGGAAGGATATTTCGGTTCGGGCGATTCCCGCTTGCACTATGTCGAAGTTGGCGAAGGCCCGCTGATCATATTATATCACGGCTTTCCGTCCTTCTGGTATAGCTGGTTTGATCAGATGGAGGCGCTGAAGGGGAGCTATCGCGTTGTGGCCGTCGATGCGCTGGGATCTGGCCTCTCAGCCAAACCCCAGGAGCCAGAACCCTATCGCATCGCTGCGCTGGCAGCTCAACTCGACGATTTTTCGCGCCATCTGGGCGGGGACGATAAATATGTTCTCGCCGGTCATGACTGGGGATCGGTTCTGGCTCTGTCATACGCTCAGGCTTACCCGCATCGTCTGCACAAGGTGATCGGAATGAGTGCTCCGCCGCTCAATGTCTTCCTGGACTTTGTATCGGGTAACCCCGAGCAGCAGCGACGGAACCAGTATATGCAGGATATCCGTCAGACTACACTGGAACAGTTGCGGACATCCGATGCGGGAAAACGCGTCGGGCAGAGTTCATATCAAAACCTCGCTCGCCGGGGCGATCTGACCCAAGGGGAAGTGAAATTGTTTCACACGGCTCTGGCCGAGGCGGATACGATCAATAGCGCGATGAATTGGTACCGCGCCAATGTTCCATCGTTCGATGCGGTAACCGATTCTGATCTGTGGCCCGGTCCCGATCACAAGATCATGGTTCCAGCTCTGTTTATCTGGGGAGATGAGGATCAGATATTCCTGCCTGAACTCATTGACCTGATCGGTGAAGCCGGGCCGGATGTAAAGGTCGTGCGGTTGCCGGGGATCAATCACTGGACGACGATGGAGCAGCCTGAACGTGCAAATCAGGCAATAATCAGTTTTTTGGACAAGTGAAATCACCGGATTGATGAGTATCGATTTCACCCCGTTTTGAAGAAAATCTCTCGCCAGTTCTGAATAAAAATCATTATTATCAACATCATGCATATAATTCATTGAGAATTCCCAATTACGAATTGGCTCACGGCTCGACGCGAACGCATTGAAGGGGGAGAGAAAGTGCGTAGAACCATTTGAGTCACGCTTTTTCGGCAAGATTTGTTGTTCGGGGGTAAAATGTCTGTACGTTTTTGTTGGATCGGCGGTCTCGCCTGCATCACTGTTCAAGCCGCAGTTGCGGACGCACAGCCCGCCGAACCGGCAAAGCCCATATCGCCCGTTGAGTTTGTTGAATTGCCCGCGCTCGGCCAGCCTGCGCTTTCGCCCGACGGCGAAAAAATGATCCTGATCCGCTCCGAGGTCAATTGGAAGAAGAACAGGTATGATCAGCAGTTTCAGATGGTGGATGTGGAAACGGGCAAGATCCGGGATATGCCCCAATGGAGAGGGTTTGACGCAGATCGGGACGAAGGTGTCTGGACGCCGGATAGCGCGGGATTCATTACAACTTTACGCAGGAAAAAGGCTGAAAGGGACCAGGCCTATTATTATGATATCGCAAGCGGTGATCTAACTAAACTGACCGATCACCCGAGCAGTGTTTCACAAGTGCAAATGATGCCCGCTGGCGGCAGTTTCTTTTTCCTGGCGAGACGGCATGATCCTGATGCAGAAGAGCGAGAAAAATGGGATATCAAACCCTATGATGTCTCGACCCCGCGCGAGCTATGGTTCCAGGACCTGACGGAAACGAAAGCTCAACCTGTTTTGGCGGGGAACTATTCGGTCCGGGACTATTCAGTCGCGCAGGACGGAAGCTCGATAATCCATATCCGCCGACCGGAAGGCGCCGGTTATGCCAGCCAGCACAATGAAATCTGGCTCCACCGTCTGGCCGACGGAACCGATATCCGGTTGACCAACAATGATTATCAGGAAGCCAGTCCAAGTTTGTCACCGGACAACCAGAAATTTGCCTACATCGCCACGGTGAACGAAAAGGGTGAAGGCTATTATGAGGACAATCTGTTCATTCAGGATGTGGGATCATCCGAGCCACGCCTGATGATGCCCAACACCGCGCTGGAGGTTGTCGACTTTGCATGGGATCAATCCGGAGAAGACATATTCCTTCTGGGCAATAGCGGAGTCCGGACCCAGTTATATCGGCTCACGATAGAATCCGGTAAGCTCGAGCAGCTGACAAGCGGTGATCATGTTGTCCGAAGCTGGCACTTTGATCGCAAGAACGGAACGCATACCGCCAAGCTTGTCCATGCAAATAGTCCCGGCGACATTTCGGTAAAGCGAGGACCAGATGAATCTTTCAGACAGGTCACGCGTGAATTTGACACGCTCGGCGAGCGATTCAAATTACCTCGCCAGACGGTTTTCTCCTATGAAGGCCGAGATGGCACCAGTCTCGAAGGCTTGCTTGTCTATCCTGTGAACCAGGAGCCAGGCGGGCGGTTTCCGCTTGTAACGATTACCCATGGTGGTCCGCGATCTTCTTCGCAATTTGGTTCGTGGAACATGTCGCGTTATATTTCCGTGCTGGCTGGGCAGGGCTATGGCGTTTTTCTTCCAAATCACCGCGGCGGAACCGGATATGGCGATGCATTCATGCGCGACATGGTTGGGGAGTATTTCAACAACGCGCATCTCGATGTCCTGGATGGTATTGATGCCCTGGTAGAGCAGGGACTGGCTGATCCGGACCGGCTGGTGAAAATGGGCTGGAGTGCAGGTGGTCACATGACCAACAAGCTGATTACCTTCACCGATCGTTTCAAGGCAGCTTCCTCCGGAGCAGGCGTTTCCGACTGGGTGTCTCTCTACGGGGAGAGTGATGTCCGGCATAATCGCACACCTTGGTTTGGCGGTTCGCCATGGGAGGAAGAAGCACCCCTGGAAAGCTACACCAGACAGTCGCTGCTCAAGGATGCCTGGAAGGTCAAAACACCTACCCTGTTCTTTAATGGAGGAAGGGATGTGCGCGTGCCGCCAACGCAGGAAATCATGATGTATCGAGGTGTCAGGGCCGCTGGCACCCCGACGGAATTATATCTCGCGCCGGGAGAACCGCATAATTATCGCAAGCCAAAACATCAATTGTTCAAAATGAACAAGGAACTGGCCTGGTACGCCAAATATGTGACCGGCGTCGGTTATGAACCGGTCCTGCCCGATGTCGATATCAAGGAAGACGGCAAACCGGTTGATGACGTACCAGAGATATCGGAAGAACCAACGGAATCCGCCGTTCCGCAAAAACAAACTTCAGGAGGGTGAGTATGCCGCTGATTACGAATGATATCGTTACTTTTGGAATTTTGGCAACGATGCTTGGCGCCTTGTTTTATGCCAAAAGCCTGGGCGGAGGATGGACGCGATTTTTCACATTCGTTCCGATTGTATTGCTTTGCTATCTGATCCCGTCATTGCTCAATAGCTTCGGGGTGATTTCGTCAAAAGACAGCGGGTTGTGGGACGTTGCAAAAAACTACTTCCTTCCGGCGGCATTGATTCTGTTGACGCTCAGTATCGATCTGAAGGCAGTCTGGGGGCTGGGACCCAAAGCCCTCATCATGTTTTTCACGGCAACTGTCGGCATCGTTATCGGCGGGCCGCTGGCAATGTTGATCGTCGGATCGTTCAGCCCCGAGACGGTTGGCGGTGCAGGAGCGGACGCGACCTGGCGCGGGCTGGCAACATTGGCCGGAAGCTGGATCGGCGGGGGTGCCAATCAAACCGCCATGCTGGAAGTCTATGGGTATAATCCGGAAAAATATTCGGCGATGGTCGCCATTGATATCGTGGTCGCGAATATCTGGATGGCGTTCCTGCTCTATGGCGCCGGCAATGCTGACAAGATCGACAAATGGCTGAAAGCAGATGCGACGGCAATCGCAACATTGCGTGACAAAATGGCGGATTTCAGCCTGGCCGTTGAACGCAAATCGACGGTTGAAGAATTGATGCTGCTTTTGGCGATTGCTTTTGGCGGTGTTGGATTGTCGCACTTTGGGGCCGGGATCATCGGACCGGCATTTGCTTCCTGGTTCGGAAGTGACGAAGGCGTGTTGGCCAGCAGTTTTTTCTGGATCGTCGTCATTGCCACGACACTTGGCCTGGGGTTGAGTTTCACCAGGGCGCGGGACCTCGAAGGGGCAGGGGCATCAAAATTTGGAACAGTGATGATCTTTCTGCTGGTCGCCATAATCGGCACCAAGATGGATGTTTTTCAAATGGCTGAGCAGCCCATGCTGATGCTGGTGGGCATTATCTGGATGCTGACGCACACCATCTTGCTGTTCATCGTCGCCAAAATCATTCGGGCTCCGTTTTTCTTTGTCGCCGTAGGAAGCAAGGCAAATGTCGGGGGTGCTGCATCGGCGCCGGTGGTTGCCGGCGCATTCCATCCGGCACTGGCTCCTGTTGGCGTGCTATTGGCCGTGCTTGGATATGCGATGGGAACATATGGGGCGATCCTGACGGCCGAGCTGATGCAAATGGTGGCCTCATGAAACGGCGATGCGGAGCAGAAATTGGTGCGACGGCATTGCACGGCAGAGGTCGTTGAACCGCTATGGCTGTCAGAAGAATTTTTGGCCTGTGTGATTCTGCGTCCTTTTTCGTGCCCGAAAATGTGTTTCCTGTTTTTGGCCACAAGCTGGTCGAGCTGTCCGGCAAAAACAAACCGGTTGTGTCTTACATAGGTGCAGCAAAAGGAGATCAGCCGGAGAGGATTGCGGACTTTTGCAATCTGGCCGAGCGGGTGGGGGCTGAACCCAGAATATTGAGCCTTTACGATCCACCGACCAGAAACGCGGATAGTTTTTTTGAAGGCGTTGATGCGATTTATGTAGACGGCGGATCGACGCGAAATTTGCTGGCTTTGCTGAAGGAATGGAATGTCATTGAACCGCTCTTGCAAGCCTATCAGCAAGGTGTGCTTTTGTCGGGCGCCAGTGCAGGTCTGAATATATTGTTTGAGTGGTGCATAACCGACTCCGTCAAATCAGAAATGGATAGCATGGCGGGACTTGGCGTGGTCCAGGGCGCCATTTGCGTCCATCATGATAGCAGCACGGAGCGCCAAAAAAGCTTCCGGGAATATTTGCGCGGGGAAAACGCTGTTTTTCCGGCCTATGCGCTCGACGATGGTATTGTTGTCTATTTTGAGAACGAACAGCTGTGTGACAGTTTTTCTGCAGCTCCGGCGGCTGGTCTGAGAGCGTTCTCTGAAAAAGATGGCGCGCTGGTAACACGCGACATCCCGGCTGCACTTCTCAACCCGGTGTAACGCCTGGTTGCCCCCTCACAATCCAAAGGATCAATCTATCGTCATGTCGATAAACAAGGCAGATTCTGTGCAACCAAAGTCACAGCAATTTCGAGTGGAACAGGATTTCCTGGGTGCAGTAGAAGTGCCCTGCAATCACTATTATGGTGCCGAAACGATGCGGGCGATCGATAATTTTCCGATTACCGGGATCCCGATCTCCAAAATGCCGGATCTGATCATGGCCATGGCCTGGATCAAAAAGGCCGCGGCGAAGACCAACAAGGAAGCCGGAGACATCACTCCGGAGCAAGCCGGCGCCATAATGGCGGCCTGTGATGAAATCATCGCAGGAAAACTGCATGACGAATTTTGCGTTGATGTCATTCAAGGCGGAGCGGGGACTTCGACCAATATGAACGTGAACGAAGTGATTGCCAATCGGGCGCTGGAGATCATGGGGCACGAACGCGGCGAGTATCAGTATTTGCACCCCAAGGATCACGTCAACAGATGCCAGTCGACCAATGATGTCTATGCGACCGCAATCCGGTTGACGGTCGTACAAATCAACAACCGGCTTTCCGAAGCCGTGCTGTTTTGCGCTGATGCGTTTTCGGCAAAGGCCCAGGAGTTTCAGAATATATCGAAACTGGGGCGCACCCAGCTACAAGATGCAGTGCCAATGACCGTGGGTCAGGAAATGCAGGCCTTTGCCGACGTCCTGCGCGAAGATGTCGAACGAATTGCGGAAATCCGCAAACTGTTCATGGAAGTGAACCTGGGCGGCAGCGCAATCGGAACGGCTGTCGGGGTCAGTGATTATTATCTGCAACAAATCGTCAGAAATCTCTCCGATATTTGTGGCCTGCCTTTGACCGCTGCTGTCAATCGCATCGAAGCGACATGGGATACCGGGCTTTTTGTCTACTATAGCGGGCTTTTGAAACGGTTTGCGACGAAACTCAGCAAGATATCCAATGATTTGCGGCTGCTCTCGAGTGGACCCGCGGGCGGCCTTGGCGAACTTTGTCTGCCCCGCATGCAACCGGGTTCTTCGATCATGCCGGGCAAGGTCAATCCAGTGATACCCGAAGTTGTGAACCAGGTTTGTTTTCGCGTGTTTGGTGCGGATACGACCATTACATTCGCAGCAGAATCGGGACAGCTGCAACTCAATGCCATGGAACCTGTGATCATCTGGTCAATCTATGAGAGCTGTACGTCGCTGATATCAGCGATCGAAACGCTGGTCACAAATTGCGTGCAGGGGATAACAGTTGATGAAACGCGTATCGCCGACACGATGAACCGGAGCACTGCTCGGGTTACGTCGCTGGCACCGATTATTGGTTATTCTGCTGCTGCAAAACTTGCGCAGCAAATTGTTGCAAACGGAGCAACATTGGAAGAGGCCATTGATCATTCGATGCCTGAACGCGCAGATGAACTCGCTGCGTTTCTCGCCAATATGGATAACTGAGCGACAGGCGGCCCGACTGATCTAGGGTTGACCGGACGTGCGCACTTCGGATTTTTCCAGTTCTTCCCAGATCGCGTTGATCAAAGGATTGTCGTTGCTCGCCGAACGGTACACCCGGATGGTCAGGATGGTGGAGAACTGGTCTGAGACCAATCGCAATTGCTGATCGGCAGGATCACCGGGAACAACTGTTTCGGGCAACCAGGCAATGCCAAAGCCCTGTTGTGTTGCGGTCAGCATGCTCTCCACCAGAGAAGCCCTGTAGACGGTGCGCAGCCTTTTCTTGAATGGCGCTTTGGCCAGCAGCTGTTCGAAGACGCGGGACATGAATGACGTTCCGGAATATTCGATATAGGGAACGCTGCCTCCCTGCGAATCCAGAAGAGGTATCGGATCGATCTGATCGCTTTGATAGGGGCGCAAATGATGAGCAGCGATTTCGATGCTTGGAAACTGGAGCGGATCAACATCAAACGGAATGGATACATGATCGTAGCTTATGAAAAAGTCGCACGCCCCAGTATAGAGCGAGTTCAGGTATTCTTCCACGGTACGCGCGTCGGCCACAATCGTTGCGGCGAAGGGACCTGCCTGCTGATGAAGATCGCTGATCAGATTTGGAATGAACTTGAGCGCCAATGTATGAAGGCATGAAATTTTTATGCTGTTGTCGCCAATTTTTGAATATTCATTGGCAATCTCTCTCGCTTCGTAGGATTGATCGACGATATGGCGCGCTGTTTTTATGAACTCGCGACCGGCGGCAGTCAGCTTGATCGGGTGCTCGGAACGGTCAAAAAGCGGAGTGCCAATCCATAGCTCCAGGGACTGAATACGACGGCTTAAGGCAGATTGCGTGACGAAGCGAATATCTGCCGCCTGAGCAAAATGTCCCTTCTCTGCAACACATATGAAGTCTTCGATCCACTTCAGTTCCAAAATATGTACCCTTTTCAATGAGTTGCGTTTCTCGCATCACTCTATTCCAATTATGAATTTGAAGTCAATCAAACGCGGGTTGAAACCGGGCGCGACCAATGATGCCGAATCTGACGAGGTCATCGTTACATAATTACAAACCGGGTCATGAGAGCGAACTATTTTAAGCGCGTCGCGCGCATGGCGCATCACCGGTCTTAACAGAGACACCAAGGGGGAATTTGGAATGACGATCAGAAACGGAACATTGTTGATAGGCGCATCGATTTGTGCACTCACAATCGCGACTGGAACCGCGCAGGCGCAGGATACGCAGCCTGCTGAAACAACTCAGGCCAATACAGATGAACTGATTGTCGTGACCGGATCGCGAATTGAGCGAAGGGCTGAGGAATCCTCGATACCGCTCCAGGTTTTTGGAGCTGAGGATATTGAAGAAACCGGCAAAACCGATTTGGCCGAAATTATCACCCAGCTTCCCGGTGTGGGCGATGGTGTCTCGGTCCAGAATAGTAACAACCAGATTCAGAACGCAGGATTGTCTACCATCAGTCTTCGCCGCTTGGGTGACAACCGAACGCTGGTTTTGATCAACGGCAAACGCGCTGTTTCCAACTCGGGCAATGGTGATCGCGTTAGTCTGAGCACTATTCCCGCAGGTTTTGTGAAGCGGGCGGAAATCACCACTGGTGGCAGCTCCGCTATCTACGGTTCAGATGCTATCGCCGGTGTTGCCAACTTCATTCTTGAGGATTCGTTCGAGGGTGTTGATCTTGATGTACGTTTTTCTGCTCCTGATGCCAGCGGAGGCGAAGAGCTGCGTCTTGAAGGACTATATGGCACGAGGTTTTCCGATGATCGAGGCTACATTCTTTTGGGTGCCAGTTATCGCGATGAAGATGAAATCCTGATAGATTCAAGTCGTCCTCTGGCTGCTGCGGCGTTGGAGTTTGATGACCCATCTACTTCGAGCGGAGACAGTTTTGCGAATGAACGGGCCCGTCCCGGCTGTGATGGCCCAAATGAAGAACGCCACTGTATAGTTTCATCGCTGGATTCGGATTTGCCCGGTGGTGTTTTTGAGGGTGATGCCTGGTTCAGAGACGGTCGCTGGTTTAACGACATGAGCCTTCGGCCGACGTTGGCTGATGGTTCGTTTGATCGCGCAGAAGGGCAGGACTTTTTCGGCGATGTAGACGGCATCAATGATCGTCTGGGTCAGTCGCTTCGCTCGCAGCGCGAAGTGCTCAATCTTGGTTTTCACGGTAAATACGAATTTTCCGATGCTATCACTGCTTCATTCACGGCGCTGTATTCGGATGTCGATACGGTTACCAAGACAGGTATTGAGGACGGGGGCAGCGGAGAAACGTTCGGAATATTGGATGGTGTACCGGATGTATTTGAAGTTCGCAGAATGTCGTCAAGCCATCCGTTCATCCCTCCTGAAGTGGAAGAAACCCGCAGCGGCAGCGTTTCCTGGGTTCGTTCGTTTCCGGAACTGGGTGAAGAACGGCGCATAAATAGCCGCGAAACGATACGCCTCATGGGCGATCTGGATGGGCAGCTTACCGACGCGTTGAAATGGAATGCCTTCGCCACATATGGTGAATGGGACCAGCGTGCGATCAATGTTGGCGAAATCAATCTTCGCAACTTGGATTTTGCGCTGGATATCGAAGATGATGGCGCTGGCGGTTTCCAATGCGAGGATGCAACTGCACGGGCCAACGGTTGTGTGCCGATCAATCTGTTTGGTGAAGGCAGTGTCTCCGCCGCCGCAGCAGATTTTATAAGTTACACTGGTGATGCTGCTCAAAACCGAACGCAGTTTACAACAGGTGCATCGATCAACGGGGATCTTTTTTCCTGGGGCGACCGCGACATCAAATTCGCAGCCGGTGTCGAATATCGCCGCGAAACCCAGAACACCCGAGGTGATCGCGATGGTGATCTGGTGGGCGGTGTTGACGGTGATCCCACAACAAATGATGTCTTTGTCACAACCCATTCGACCTTTCCGAGCCTCAGAGCGAATTATGATGTGATTGAAGGTTTTGCCGAGATTGATATTCCGATCATCGTCGACACACTGAATTTCAGTGCTGCCGGACGTATTGCCAATTATTCAACCATCGGGACTATTGTCAGTTTCAACGCCGGCGTCGTCTGGCAGATGAATGATGATCTGAGGTTTCGTGCACAATATGCCAGGTCGCAGCGTGCACCGACGATCACCGAATTTTTCTCGCCGCCGCGCCCGGATGGCGATGATCTCCAAGATCCGTGTGAGGGTTTGAATATAGATGGAACAGGAATTACTGCACCATCCAGTCCCGGCGGCGCGAACGCCAATCTTGCCAATATTTCGGCAAATTGCCTGACAGAAGTAGGTATACAAGCCTATTTTGCCGATCCCGACAATTTGAATGCCGACGGAAGCATTGATCCATTCGATGCTCCCGGCTCCACTCAGGGGCCAAATGCCGGCAATCAAAATTTGCGAGAGGAAACCGCTCAAACATTTACGGCTGGTTTTGTCCTAACGCCGACCGCCATTCCAAATTTGTCTTTTGTTGCAGACTATTACCGGATCAGTATCGACGATGCGATCGACTCGATTTCAACTCAGGATACAGTTGATCTCTGCTATGCTGCTGATGATTTTCCCAACAACAGGTTCTGCGATGTTATTACGCGAAGCCGGACAGACGGTAGCGTTGATCAGGTCATCAACTTTCAGGAAAACCTGAACAACGAACTGGTCGAAGGCGTTGATGCAACGCTACGCTGGAGCCGAATTGAGCTGCCGGTCATCCCTGGAAGATTTGATATTGATTTCCGCTATTCTCATTATTTCAAGCAGCAAACCGAATTTGTGGGATTGGGTGGTGTCGCCTTGACCACCTCACCGCTGGGTGAAATCGAAAATGGAGAAGACGAACTCCGATTGCGTCTTGGGTATAGAATTGATGGATTCCGATTGACCTATACGCTCAACTACGAAGCAGGAGGTGTTGACAGCAATGACGCAGCAAATCCTGATGATGACCGTTTTTTCCGGGTTAGCGATGAAACCTATCATGATATTTACGCACGCTATCGGTTTGGACCCGATGACCGGTATACGATTTCGGCGGGCGTCAACAATATCTTCAACAATTTTGGGCCGCTTGTTCCATCGGGCACCGACGTAGGTAGCAGTCTCAATATCACGACTGACCTCAACGATGCAGTGGGCCGGGAATTCTTCCTTGGCGCAAGCGTAAGATTCTAGTTCACTCCATCCCGGGGGTATTCGGGGGATAAGGGCTGGCGATGATCGATCTCCAAGATCATTGCCAGCCTTTCGTTTTTGCATTGTGACCAGAATACCGAGTGACCAGGATATTGAATAAAGTTTGCCGAGGTTTCAGCCATTCACTATAGTATGGTCTGATACGGCAATGATGACAGAACCAATCAATCCCCAGAATCTAGCAGATTTTGCAGACCTGCAAACACCGGCGCTTTTGCTCGATCTGTCGATTGTGGACGCCAATACCGCACGTCTGCGCCAGCACCTCGCTCGGGTTGCTCCCGATATTCTTCATCGGCCCCATTTAAAGACAGCGAAATCAACGGATATCGCAGAGCATGTCCTTGCCGGCCAACGGCGGGCGATCACCGTTTCGACATTGCGGGAAGCAGAAGAATTCGCGGCGATCGGGATCAACGATATCCTGTTTGCGGTCGGGATCGTACCGTCAAAACTGGAACGGGTGCTGGCATTGCGGGAAGCCGGTATCGACCTAAAAATCATTGTCGATAACGTTGCGATGGCGAAAGAAATTGCGAGATTCTCGCGGGAGAAATCCTCGCCAATTCCAACGTTGATCGAAATCGACTGTGACGGCCATCGGTCCGGGGTAAAATCTTCGGATGCGGCGATGATTGCAGCTATCGCCGCATCTCTTGAGGACGGAGCGGAAATGGCGGGTGTCATGACCCACGCGGGTGGATCCTATGATGCGAGTTCCGCCGCACAGATCGCCCGGGCAGCGACCAGTGAAGTGACAGAAATCACGCGATCGGCCAGGATCTTGCGGGATGCGGGTTTTGAGGTTCCCATTGTCAGCCTTGGCTCTACGCCAACTGCCCTGTCGGTTCAGGACCTGTCCGGCGTGACGGAAGTGCGCGCGGGCGTCTATATGTTTTTCGATCTGGTCATGTCGGGCCTGAGGGTTTGTCCGGTGGAGGCCATTGCTTTGTCGGTGCTGACGACGGTGATCGGCCACCAACCGGACAAAGGCTGGATAATTGTGGATGCCGGCTGGATGGCAATGTCGCGGGATCGCGGAACGGCAAGCCAGGAACTGGACCAGGGCTATGGACTAGTATGCGACCAGTCCGGAAAACCATGTGATGATTTGATCATGATCAGCGCCAATCAGGAGCACGGTATCATCACGGCCCGACCCGGTTCAACTGCAAGTTTGCCGGATATAGCTGTCGGTGATCAATTGCGGATTCTGCCAAATCATGCCTGTTCAACCGCTGCGCAGCATGATCGTTATCATGTGCTTGATACCGATAACGGGGTCAAAGCCATCTGGCCGCGATTTAACGGCTGGTAACGGCAAAAATCCGCAGACCGGCCGGATCTAGTGGGTTGGAGCATCTCCGGCGCCGCGCGGCACCCTTATGGAGTTGACCAGACGGCTGATCTCGACCGGAGGCGAGGCGGTCACTCTGGAGATGGCGATGGCTACTGCAAAATTCAGCAGCATTCCAACAACGCCGATGCCTTCGGGCGAAATTCCAAGCAACCAGTGCGCTGCATTATTTGTTTCCGGGCTGAGTAGTTTGAACCAGGCAATATAGGCGAAGGTGAACAGCAACCCCGTTACCATACCGGCAATGGCGCCTTCGCGGTTCATTGTCTTGGAGAAGATGCCCATGAAAATTGCCGGAAACAGAGATGCAGCTGCCAATCCAAATGCGAATGCGACGACCTGCGCCACCCACCCCGGGGGATAGATACCGAGATAACCCGCGACGACAATGGCTGCTGTCGCTGCGATACGGGCCGCCATCAATTCCCCTTTTTCCGTGATTTGCGGTCGGAAGGTACTTTTCAGCAAATCGTGACTTATCGATGATGATATGACGAGCAGCAATCCTGCGGCGGTAGACAAGGCAGCTGCGAGTCCGCCAGCGGCAACAAGCGCGATCACCCAGCCGGGCAGGCGTGCAATTTCGGGATTGGCGAGGACCATGATGTCGCGATCGACATAGATTTCATTGTCGCTGTCTGTGCTGGGCATGTTCGCAATTGAACGTTCGCCGCTGGCACCTGTCGTGCCTGTAAATTCAGGTTTTCCTTCAAAGGCGTCGCCCGCGCGATACGACATTTTCCCGTCCCCGTTTTTGTCGGACCAGGCGATGAGATCATTGGCTTCCCAGTTCTTGAACCATGCGGGGGCTTCTGAATAATCCTGCTCGTTGATCGTCTCGATAAAATTGATCCGGGCAAACGCGCCAACGGCGGGAGCCGTGGTGTAGAGCAATGCTATGAAAACCAGAGCCCAACCTGCAGATTTCCGGGCGTCCGAGGCTTTGGGAACAGTGAAGAAACGCACAATGACATGCGGCAATCCTGCGGTTCCAATCATCAGCGCAGCGGTGATGCAAAAAACGTCCACCATCGATTTCGAGCCATCCGTATAGGCGCCAAAACCAAGGTCCTGGAGCACCAGGTCAAGCTTCTGGAGCACATAGAGGCCAGAGCCATCGTTCACGGTGGACCCCAGGCCGATTTGTGGGATGGCATTGCCGGTCACGAGAAAACTGATGAAAAAGGCCGGCACCATATAGGCAAAGATCAACACGCAATATTGCGCGACTTGCGTATAGGTAATGCCTTTCATTCCGCCCATGACGGCATAGATGAAAACAATACCCATCCCGATAATGACGCCAAGGTCTATCGGGACATCGAGAAAACGCGAGAAAACAATACCAACTCCGCGCATTTGACCGGCAATATAAGTGAAGCTGATGAAGATAAGGCAGATGACCGCGACGACCCGCGCGGCGCTGGAATAATATCGTGTGCCGATGAAGTCGGGGACAGTGAACTGTCCGAATTTGCGCAAATAAGGGGCGAGCAACAACGCGAGCATCACATAACCACCGGTCCATCCCATAAGATAAACTGATCCGTCATATCCTGAAAAAGCGATTATCCCTGCCATCGAGATGAAACTTGCCGCGGACATCCAGTCAGCGGCTGTCGCCATGCCATTGACGACCGGATTGACGCCGCCGCCGGCAACATAGAATTCTTTTGTTGAACCCGCACGCGACCAGATTGCTATCCCGATATAGAGCGCAAAAGACAGGCCGACAAAGATGTAGATCAGAGTTTGTGTTTCCACCTCAGCAGCCCTCAGTCATCAAGATCATATTGACGTTCGATCTGCCGCATCCGAATCGTGTAAAAGATAATCAAAATGATGAAGACATAAATGGAACCTTGCTGCGCAAACCAGAAGCCGAGCGGATAGCCCCCCACTGAGAACTGATCGAGGAACTCGCGGAAAATAATTCCGGCACCGAAGGACACGGCGAACCAGATCGTCATCAATGTCCAGAGCAGCTTCACATTTGCCGACCAGTAAGCGGCTTCATTTTCGGCCGTTTCGCTATCGGCGGCTTCGGTCGCCGGAACATTCTCCGGAGAGCCTTCATCTTGTTTGTCTGACATGCCACCCATCCCTTGAACCGCTTTCAAGCCAGTGCCCGAATAACGGCATCTTTCGCGTGAGATTACACAAGGTTGTCGGCCATTTGTCAAACATTTCGGATGGCCCCGAGTCGCTGCACTCTTTTCTGAATCTCGGTTAATTTTATTTGTCCCGAAATGAAACAGTTTTATCGGGTTTAACGTAAAACCCTTCCAACGCAGGTCACTAAACGTAAAATCTTCCGTTTCGTCCAATCAGGGTTTGATTCCAACGTTAACTTCGCGTTAAGAAAGATGTGGGTCAAAAATACGGGAGATTCGTTCTTCCGGAACAAAACGTTGAAGTACGTCTGGGCCTGCCTGCGACAATCTGAAGCTTTTTTCCGGTCGAACTAACCGGGGGTATAGTAATGAATACACTTAAGAGAGTTTTGGCAGTGTCTGCTGCAGCCGTTGCGACAGTTGCGATGTCATCTGCTGCATCTGCCGCGATACTGATGTATCAGGCAACAAACTATGATGATCGGGTAGGCGGCCACGGGCTGTGGACAAATACTTATGATACCGGTCCAGACCGCTATTATGCATTTCAAAACGATGTGTTTTTGACGATCGATACCGATGCAGGTACGGCTGTTCTTGAAGGCACGGCGATCAATCCATCAAATGTTGTCGCTGAAATTAACATCAACTTTAGCGGATTTCTGGAATCAACCTTTGGTTCCGCTTATGAATATAAGCAGGAATCTGGCGGAGCCTATGATGCCGAATTCGATACACCTGATATCGACTTTTTCACAATGGCGGCTGGTACCATCACCGTGGATGGCGAGCAGTTCGATCTGAAGGCTAACCCGTTTGTTGAAAACTTTGCTTTTCAATATGGCACGGGTGCAAATGCGAAAAACGGCCAGTTCGGCGGTTCGTCGTGGCTGCTCCTTCAGGATCAGAACGGTCGGGACTATGATCGTTGGGATCTTAACTTCAGCATGCATGCGGTTCCAGAGCCAGCAACATGGGCGATGATGATCATCGGCTTCGGAGCTGTCGGTGGATCGTTGCGGCGCAAGAAGAGCCAAAAGACGCTCAGCTTCGCTTAAGCTGTTAGCAAAAATTATCAAAAAAGGGCGGGAAGCAATGCTTTCCCGCCCTTTTTTATGCTCGATCATTTCTACCCGAGTAGATGGGCGTTGGCTTCATCTCGATGCTTCTTGAGATACTTCATAAACGGCGTACCACCTGTGCCGACGTCCGAGTTATTGCCCGTTCCGCCTTTGGACTGCTTGTTGATGTAGCTGGCCGCATATTCCAGGTGCCGGGTCCGGAACCGCGTCAGATTTTCCACACAGTCATTATATAGTGATTTGAGCGTCGATGACCCTGCTTGTTCTATGGTCTGCCGCAATATGCCGTTGGCGCGAATATCGTCGATAAACCGACGATGCTCTGGCGGACGATAAATATGCAGCTGATCAAGATAGGCGCGCAACGGGTCACCGGCATGATCAATTCCCAAAAACGCATCCATTGCCGGAACGATGGATGATTGCGAACCTGTTTGCCCGCGAAAACTCTGCGGCTGTCCATCGAGATTGGTGACGCCTTCATAAATCAACCCATCTTCGAGAGCCGGGTTATCTTTCCAGCCATGGATCCACGGCCTGACACGGTGGAAATAGACATAAGGATCACAGCGTTCAGGCATCCGGTCAAATATGTCATTCATGTCATCCCAGACTTCGGTCATGGCAGAAAGGCCCTGTTCGAGAGTATCGAAATCCTGGTGTCGGCAGGCATCGACCAGTGTGGGAATTGACGCCAACATGGCGCCCGCACGTGCTTCTATTGCAACATGAATGAGGACGAACCAGGCTTCATCCTGGCCACCCAGAAACGGTTGTTTCATATACGTATTGGAAAGACTGAGAGGACCATTGCGGTCAATTCGTCCCCAGTTGTCAAGCACGTAGGATGAATATGTGAGCAATGGAGGTTGCTCGATAGATTCGCTTAGCATCCAGATTGGACTGGCAATACATGCGGGCAGAGACTTGGGTGCATCCGGTTCGCCCCAAACATATGATTGCACCAGAAACGAATAATGGACCATTGCGGCCCGACGCTCTTCGAGGCTGGCAGAGGCGCAAAATTCGGTCAGGTCCAATATGGGCAGGGTTTCGATGTGTCGACGTACTTCGCCGGACACTATTGTCCTTGGCAAATTCATCGCCGTATCGACAACCGGCTGCAGCTGTTCCGGCAGCTGAATATCCTGGGGATCAGACGCGGCGAGAAAGCCGCGTTCCGCTGAAACACCATAAGTGGTGAGATCAAGAGATAGCATGTCATGCTCCATCAATTGTTGACTGATGAGCAATAATACCTGAGATAATGGATAAATATCTTGCTTATGCCAGCCAATATGGAGTTTTTGATCAACAAATGATCGAATTGGATCGAATAAACCACAATATATTGCGCGAGCTGGAGCGGAACGGCCGGATCAGCAATTCGGACCTTGCGCGCAAGGTCGGGTTATCAGCATCTGCCTGCCTGCGGCGTGTGCAGGAAATGGAGCGGTCGGATCTGATCAAGGGCTATCGCGCGATTGTTGACCCCGCCGTCCGGGGCGCGGCGATCACCATATTTGTGATGGTCGGGTTGTCCGAACATCTCAAAAAGGATGCCCAGGCATTTGAACGGGCTGTTGCAAAGGCTCCCGAGGTTCGGGAATGTCACAATATTACCGGCTCCGTCGAGTATCTGCTCCGTGTCGAAGTCGCAGATCTGGCAGCCTACAAAGCCTTCCATGCCGACATTCTGGGGCAATTGCCGCAAGTCGGCAGTATTACTTCCCATATCAGCCTGGGATCGCCGGTGGACAAACGCGCCTGAACGTCGAACCGTGTTTCAGCCGCCAACGTGCTGATCCAGCAGGATCGGATTTCCGTCAGGATCGACAATCATGCAGCTGCCCGGTCCGGTGCTATCTGGTGCGACTTCCTGAACCATGGTGATACCTTCCGCCTTCAACGTTTGCTGTATGTCGCGAACGTCGGTAAAGCCTTCCAGCGTCTGTGCGTTGCTGTCCCAACCGGGATTGAAGGTCAGCATATTGTCGGGAAACATGCCCTGAAACAGACCGATGACGGTATCTCCATTTTTCATGATCACCCAATTTTGATCTTCATCGCCATGAAATTTCGAGAAGCCCAGTTTGGTGTAAAAGGCCTTGGATGCGGCGAGGTCTTTTACGGCGAGACTCAATGAAAAAGTACCAAGTTTCATAATGATGTTTCCTTTTCTGTCTTGGAGTGAACCGGTGTCATGCCTTTGCAGGCAGCAATTTTGGATTGCGCAACAGCAAAGCTGACAGCAGCGAGATTATCAAACCGACCGGGAAGATTTCGAGAAATGTCATCGGCCAGCGAATATAAGGTTTGGCATAGCTGGTCTTCATCGCGTTGGCATCCGCGATAATTTTCTCAAGCGCCGGGCCTTCGGTTCCCTGCGTTTTTGCAGCTTCGATCAAACCAGCAGTATATTCCTCGATGAACACATAATCTGTCGAATAAAGATAGGCTTCCCAAACCACAACATACATGACGGCCGCAATCACAGCGATCGTCAGGCCAAAACCAAATGCCGGCATGAACTTTATGACACCGCCTTTTTCCTGATCCCGATATTTTTTCAGACCGATAAAAATCATCGACAGGGCAATCAGCATCATCAGATAGCCGAAAAGCTCCGAACCAAAAAATCCCTGGCCACCGCTGGTGACTATTCCCGTAATCATCGAGATAATAACAATCAATCCGGACAGCATGCCGTACACAATTGCAATTTTGTTCATATTCTTCCCCCTGCTATCCTTCTTATGGGCGGTGTCCTGCAACTTGGAAATCACCCGGATGGGTGATTTGGCCAGCTTCACCCTTATGGGTGTATGATATTCAGGGTATGAGATAAAGCGACCGGGCCTTCTCGATCGCCAGAACCCGCCGATCCACAGACAGTTTTTCAAAAATATGCGCGATGTGAGTTTTGATTGTGTTGGGAGAGATTCCCAATTCTCGTGCGATTTCCTTGTTGGATTGTCCCGCTGCAATCGCTTCGAGCACTTCGAGTTCGCGCGCCGATATCCCCAGAGACTGCAGGGCCGGGTCGTTGCGCACAAACGGTTCAATGGCCGGCCGGGTCGTCAACTTGTGCCCCACCCAAATGCCAAGGGAAATGAACAACGTCGCCAGCATCGCAACATAGACATTGGTAGAAACATTTTTTAGAAAATATCGATATTCGAGCCATTGGAGAGCGAACAGCGCAATCGCCAGAACTGCGCCGTAGAGGATCGCCATTTTCAGAACCGTTCGGGTCATTTTCATAGCGTTACCATGATTGGTGATCGAATTGAAATGCTGGCCCGGACATTCCGGTCTAGTCCGATTCAGCCTGTTCTGACCGCATGATTTTTCCGTACATCCAGCCAATGCCCATCAATCCGATTCCCAGGCCGAGGAACGAGAGAATGCGCAAGATGCCTTCCAATTGACGGGCATCCAGCAGGAAGACCTTGAATGTGACCAGGGTCAGCAGCAGCAGTCCTGATATGCGCAGAAGTGCATTGGTCGTCTGTACCCCGCGGACGAGCCAGGCGATTGCCAGAGCGAGCAGGGCCGCACTGTATAGATATGTTTCGGTAGAGCTGAAAGGCGGTGTTGCGATATCCGTGCCGTGTACAGCCTGTCGAACCGTGATCATGACCGCCGCGATCGCGGCGAGCAGGCTTCCAATATGCAGCACGCGCCTGGCGTGGGAAGTCATCTGCGGAATGGATGTTGTTCTCGCAAACAGCCAGAACCACATTGCCGCCGCTCCGTAATGCAAGGTTCCAAAATTCGCAATCGGGGCGGGGCCAAGCAACTGTTTAACCGCAGTCGGGCTGAGCAGGAAAATATCGAAGTAGAGAAACCGGAACAAACCGATGCTCGCCAATGCGATGCCCAGGGCTGTCAGTGGTGCCTGCCATTTTTCCTGCCAGGTCCGGCTGACAAGCAACCAGCCGGTCAGCAGCAATATATGAGTAAACACCATCCGCTCGACAAAGCCATATTGCACAAAATCTTCAATCGGGCCGATGGCCAACGGTTGTTTTGCAAGCAAATAGACAAACCCGCTAAAGCCCGCGAGGCCAATGACCGCAATGATCCGGGAAAGCGCTGTTCCCCAGGTTTCACGGAACGCAAAAGCCAGTCCGGTCAAAGCCAGTCCCGGGACAAATACCTTGAGCAAGACGTCGTCGACATCGGGCAAGTAGCCGTAGAGATCGATCTCACCGGAGAGCGATCCGAACAATGTCTCGATCAGATCTGCACCAAAGATCATCATCATCAAGCCAGTCAGGGCCGCGAACAGACTGGCTTCGACGACGATCGCCTTGCGTTCGATCAACTTTGCCCATGCAATCAGACCGCCTGCAATTGCCGCCGGTACCAGCACCGCGAAACTATCAGGTAGCCAGATCCAGAGAGCGACCGAGAGCAGGGTAGCGGTGATAATGCTGGCGAGAGGCAAGGGGACCAGCCATGGCGCGTCTTTGAGCCGCCAGGCCATGACCGCGCTCGTTGCTGCGACAAGGACGCATAGTCCTGCCCATATATTGTCATTCCAATCCAGATCACCGAAAAGAAACGCGACCAACACAAGGCCTGTGGGAGCTGCCAATCCAATGAGTGCCCACATCCAGCCGCTTTTTTCACGCAAGGCAAACAAGTGACCGCAGGCCGTGAACAGCGCTACAAGAGCGATGGCAGCAACAAGCTCGGTCCGGTTTGCACCCGCATCCCCAAATGCACTGGTAATCAAGGTAAGCGAAAGGCCAAGTGCCGCAGCCGCCGCAGGCGTCAGGTCTTCGTCTTTCCATGCAAGAGCGATGCTGAATATCGAGAGGATTCCAAAGAATATCCAGCTCATCACCGAAAATTCAATCAGCGGTGCGAGAAGGATCAGCTGCAACAAGCCAAGGCCAAGCGGGATGGCCTGCATGACTGATTTGGGAATTCCAAAACTTGTTCCGGTGCGAGAGAGGGTCAGCACTCCGCCTATCGCGATCAAGACCACGAACACCCCGATAAATGGTGCGTCGCCTGTGACATCAAAGAACAATAGTGCAGTTGTCCAGATGACGCTCCCACCAGTTGCCAGCAGCGCTAGCCAGGCCCAGCCGCGATGAATGGCCAGCCCGAACAGACCGGCTGTGAATACGCCAAGATAGATGAGTAACGGAGCGACTGATTCTGCCCCCAGGCCCGCGACATAGGGCGCGGCAAAGCCGCCGATGAGGCCCATGAGTGCTGTTGGCGGTCCGTGTCTCTGGGACAGCACAAATGCCAGGATGGTAACGCCAATGACTCCGATCAGCGCACTGGTCAGACCCAGTAATCCATATAATTCGCTCGCCATGTAGAGCGTGGCATAGAGAACCGCTATTCCGGCTCCGGCGATACTGTGGCCAATTCGCACGTCGTCGGCGAATATCTTGCCAAAGCGCGGAATTTTTTGACCGAATTCGCTCAAGCCGATCAGCAGCAATCCGAACAAGGTTGCGGTGATACTGCGTGCACCGGGGCCAAAAAAACCAGCTTCGATAGAGAAGCGGACGAGAAAAAATCCGGCAAAGATCAGCGCGATGCCGCCAATCCAGATCGGAAGTTTTCCGCCGATCAGGTCTTCAAACCGCTTTGCAGCGCTGGGGCGAGCTTCTTCTGCCATTGGGTCTGGTTCAGGAACGGGGCTGGGATCAGGCCTTGGTTCAGGCGGTGCTTGTCGCTCAGCCGGAGGATCCGGTTCTGCCACAGATTTGGCAACGGTCGCTGGGCGAGTGTTCTCAACTGGCGTAACAGTTCTCTCGGTTTCGGGAGGCGATGCGGAGGGTTGCTGGAACAAGCCATCATTCCTCATCTCCAAGAGGTCGTTCTTCATCGCGGCCAGCTTCTGCCGCGTATCAACCACCAATATTATAAGTACGAGTATCACCCCGATCAGCAACTGTTCTATCATTTGCTGCCCCGGTCCGGTTTTTCATCGAGCAGGTATTTCTGCCAGAACAGCAGGCTGGCCCAGAACTGATAGTCGGCATTGGCTTTTTTGCGAAAACCATGGCCTTCGTTTTTTGCAAGCAAGTGCCAGGCAGGGCGTCCATTCGCCCGAACCGCTTCAATCAGCTGATCTGCCTCGCTTGCCGGGACGCGGGGGTCATTCGCACCGGTGACTACCATCAAGGGCAAGTCAATTTCTTCAGCCCGATTTAGCGGACTGATCGCCTCCAGTTTGATGCGCTGTTCCGGATCGCGCTCGTCGCCATATTCAATCCGGCGCAAGTCGCGGCGATAAGCTTGTGTGTTTTCGAGGAAGGTGACGAAATTGGTAATGCCGACAACCTCCAGACCGGCCTTGAGCTGTTTTCCGTAGCGCAACATTGCGGCCAGTGTCATGTACCCGCCATAGCTGCCTCCGGTTATCGCAATCCGGCGTTTGTCAATCTTTCGATCTTTTCGCAATTTTCCTAGAAATGCGCCGATATCGAGTACGCTGTTTTCTCGCAAATATGGTCCATTGTCGAGTGCAACAAAACGTTTGCCAAACCCGGTCGATCCGCGAACGTTGGGATAGAATATCGCTACGCCAAGTTCATTGACCAGATAGTTGTTGCGCCCAAGAAACCGCGGTGTGGCCTGGCCTTCCGGTCCGCCGTGAACATTGATGATCAACGGTCGTTTCCCGGAATGTTTCGCCGGGTCAGGCCGATAGAGATATCCCGACATTTTTTCACCATCGAAACTCTCAATCTCGATCAGTTCCGGCATGGTATTGCGGGTGCTGTCCAGACCCCCGGTTTCACTTTTCGTCCAGCGTGTAATCTGCAATGTTTCCGGATCCAGGCTGTACGCGTCGGTACCGGTCCGATTGGAATTCAATGTGAAGCCCAGTTCTCCCCAGGGTGCGAATTTTATACCGCTGATAACCCCGGCCGGCAGACTGTCTACCGTTCGCGCCTGTCCGGTTTTCATGTCATAAATCTTGAGCATCGAACGGCCTGCTTGGTTGACTTCATAGGCCATCCAGCGCCCGTCTTTGCTGATACTGAAATCAGATATGTCCCAGGCCTTTTCATCAATAACAGGTGTGAAAGCACCGGTTGTCTGGTCGACTTCCCCCAGTCGGTGGACATCGCTGCCGAAATCTGAAGCAGCCCATAATTTGCCATCTGGCGCAAATGTCAGTCCGCTATACGCTACAGGAAGGCTGCTATTGGTCAGCTTGGCTGATGTTCCGTTGGCGATATCGATCAGATAGAGCTGATTGTCAGTCACCGAAACATAGTTGAACACCAGAAGCTGTTTGCCATCCGGTGAAAAATCAATCGGGAACCATCCACCGCCGGTTGAGGCGACCAGCATGACCGCGCCTTTGGGGTTGCTGGCATCCATCAGATAAATATCGTTATACAGTCCGGTGCGCTTGTTTGACCCAAATGCCAGTATCTTGCCGTCGCGCGACCATGGGCCCAGGCGGTTCCGGCTTTCTCCGTCGGTCAGCATCAATGGCCTACCGTCCTGCAGCGCAAAGATCTGATTGACTTCATTGCCGCCGCTATCCTTTTGGAAAAGAAGTGCAGAACCATCGGGCGCATAGCTGGCTGATCGAACGGGCTCGCTGGCAAATGTGAGCTGTTCCCTGTTGGCCAATGGTTTGCGAACCAGATGCAGCTGGCGCGTGTCTCCGAATCGTGTGCTAATCAGCATCGACTTTGATTTCGGATCCCAGTCCACGAAGCTGGCGGTCCGGAATTCCATATAGGCACGCGTTTTTTCAATAATTTCCAGCGGGATATCCGGAACCTGATCCGCCACCAGCGCAGACGGTCGGGGAGCAAAACTTTGTGCCGTCACCGGCGTAGAACTGACAATGAAAACAAAGGTAGCCAGAACAGCGGCCGTAAAATTTCTGCGCATTGCGCGCTTCCCCTCAATTACCTGCTCGTCATGCTTATGGACGAATGGGCATAAAAGCAATTAGGGGAGGGACGATGTTTGGAAATGACCCTTTTATCTTGCTGGACGATGCACGCGAAAAAGACGCGGCTCCCTCTCGGCTGTATCGCGACCCGATTGCGACGATAGAAGCGTCTTCGCTGGACACATTGGACGCTGGTCTGGCCCAGATTTCTGAAGCCCGGCAAAGCGGCCATCATGTTGCCGGATATATATCCTACGAAGCGGGGCTTGCTCTCGAACAAAAACTGACATCACGTTTAACGGATGATCTGGCCTGTCCGCTGCTTTGGTTTGGGGTCTTCAAAGACTATCAAGAGATGGATCCGCAAACCCTTGCCAAAGCCTGTCCTGATCCTGAAGGTGCCTGGCTGGGGCCGTTGGAACCGCAGATTTCAAGGGCCGACTATGACGTCGCTTTTGATGCCGTGCAGGAATATATTCAGGCGGGAGACATTTATCAGGCCAACTTGACATTTTCGGCCATTGCGCGGTTTTCCGGCCATCCAATGGCCCTTTATGCCGCGATCCGCGATCGGGCCAGGGCCGGTTATGGCGGCGTGGTATTTGATGGCCGCAACTGGATGCTGTCCTTTTCGCCCGAGCTGTTTTTTGCGCGCAAGGGAAACCGTATCACGGCCAGGCCGATGAAGGGGACAGCGGCGCGGCACCGCGTTGAAAGTGAAGATGCGAAAGTGCGGGAACAGTTGCGCAAGGATCCCAAACAGCGCGCCGAGAATCTGATGATTGTCGATTTGCTGCGCAACGACCTTTCGCGCATTGCAAAACCCGGAACCGTGCAAGTCCCCGAATTGTTCCATGTCGAATCCTATCCGACGATCCATCAGATGACATCGACGGTTACAGCGGATCTCGATGACATGCAGGATGTGTCTGGTTTGCTCCGGCAGATGTTCCCATGTGGTTCGATCACGGGAGCGCCGAAAATCCGGGCTATGGAAATTATCGATCAGCTCGAAGCCACACAACGCGGCATCTATTGCGGTTCGATCGGGCGGATAGATGCCAACGGTGATGCTGCATTCAATGTGGCGATCCGGACGTTCTTTCTGAGTGCAGATCAGCAGGCGGGGCAGGAAAAGCTTTCCATCGGTCTCGGCTCTGGCATAGTGGCGGACTCAAAGTGCGATGACGAATGGCAGGAATGCCTCGCCAAGGGGAGATTTGCGGCAGTGCATGATATCAATGTCGATCTGATGGAAACCATGGCATTTGATCCTGCAAACGGCATCGCACGTCTCGAAGCGCATCTTGAGCGAATGAAAACGAGTGCTGCGGCTCTCGAATTCGAGTTCGACCGGCATGCCGCCCGGAACACGTTGCACGCAGTGACTTTTCATCAGGAACAATCTGCGAAAGTCCGGATGATGCTATCAAAATCCGGCGCGCTCGCGATCGAGTTGCAGCCGATGCCAGCACCGCTGACCGAACCGGCAAACTGCAAGCTGGTCCCGATGGAGGCCGACAAAGCAGATTACCGTCTGCATCACAAAACCAGTGACCGACGGATTTATAATGTGTCTGGGTTGGAGCAGGGCGAGCACCCGATATTTGTCGATGCAGACGGCTTTGTAACCGAAGGCGCGATCTGGAATGTGTTCGTCGAGCGGGACGGAAAGTTGCTGACTCCGCCTTTGACGCGCGGAGTTCTGCCGGGTGTGTTGCGGGCAGAGCTGCTGGAGAATGGAGACGCCGTTGAGGCTGACTTGACCGCTGCAGATTTGGATAGCGGACTCTGGGTAGGAAACAGTTTACGAGGACTGATCAAGGCGCAACTTCGATAAAATTGCTCAACCATACTATTGGAGACAAAAATGATCGACAATCCAGAAACCACCCGTCTTGAAACAATGGCTGTTCACGCCGGTACCGAGCCGGACCCCACGACCAATGCCCGGATCACTCCAATTTATCAGACGGCCTCCTATGTGTTCGACGACGTCGATCATGCGGCCGATCTGTTCAATCTGGATGCGTTTGGCAATATCTATACCCGGATCATGAATCCCACCAACGGCGCGCTTGAGGGCAAGATTGCAGCGATGGAAGGCGGCGCGGCGGCCCTGGCTGTTTCATCCGGTCATGCGGCGCAGTTGATCGTGTTCCATGTCCTGATGGACCCCGGTGCGCATATTGTGGCGGCTAAGAAACTCTATGGCGGTTCGCTCAATCAACTGGGGCATGCGGTCAAGAAATTTGGCTGGAACGTGACCTTTGTGGATGCAGACAATCTCGACGAGCTTCAGGCAGCGATTACCGACGATACGCGCTGTGTGTTTATCGAGAGCCTGGCCAATCCGGGCGGCGTTGTGCAGGATATCGAAGGTATCGCGGGAGTTGCGCATGGCGCAGGCATACCGCTTGTCGTTGACAATACCATGGCCTCGCCGGTGCTTTGCCGTCCATTTGAACATGGTGCGGACATCATCGTCCACAGCGGAACCAAGTTTCTGGGTGGGCACGGAAACAGCATCGGCGGTCTGATCGTCGACAGCGGAAAATTCGACTGGACGAAAAGCGAGAAATTCGCATTCCTCAATCAACCCAACCCGTCCTATCATGGCAAGATCTTTACCGATGCCTTTGGAGAGCTGGCGTTTATATTGGCTGCGCGGGCCTTGTCGCTGCGCGATCTGGGTCCGGCACTGGCCCCGTTCAATGCCTTTCAGATACTCACCGGAATGGAGACACTGGCCCTGCGCATGGAGCGCCATTGCGAAAACGCGCTGACACTTGCCAAATGGCTGCAGGGCAGGGACGAAGTTGCCTGGGTATCGTTCGCCGGGCTGCCCGATGATCCCTATCATAGGCTTGCTCAGAAATATCTTGGCGGCAAAGGAGGTGCGGTTTTCACCTTTGGCCTGAAAGACGGATATGATGCGGGAACCAAACTTGTGTCCGCGGTTAGCCTGTTCAGCCATCTCGCCAATATCGGCGATACCAGATCATTGATCATCCATCCGGCTTCTACCACGCACAGCCAATTATCCGAAGATGAACTGATCGCCGCAGGTGCTGGACCAGATGTGGTTCGCGTTTCGGTCGGTATCGAGCATATTGACGATATCATTGCGGATATGGAGCAGGCCTTGGCGGCGATTTGATTGGTTCTCGGTAAACCGTCGTCATATTCTTGAGTTGACCATCCAGTCGGAAGAATTTAACTAATCAGTTAAAGCTTTCAAAAATGGATTGGATCAGCTCTTGAACGCAATCACCATCGATAAGGATGCCCTCAAAGCAAAATATGCCCAGGAGCGGGGCAAGCGCCTTCGTCAGGATGGCTCGGCCCAATATGTTCGACTGGAGGGCGAGTTTTCCGATCTCGCCACTGATCCCTACACGCCGCAAAAGGATCGCGAGCCGGTCACCGATCATGTCACCTTTGCTTTTATTGGTGGCGGCTTTGCTGGCCTCGTTGCAGGTGCGCGCCTGAAAGAGGCGGGCATTGATGATGTGCGTATCATCGAGAAGGGCGGCGATTTTGGTGGGACCTGGTATTGGAATCGCTATCCGGGTGCACAGTGCGACACCGCGTCGATGATTTACATGCCGCTGCTTGAAGAAACCGGCCATATGCCGAGCGAGAAATATGCTCATGCGCCGGAAATCCGGAACCACTGCTCACGAATTGGCAAGCATTTCGGACTGTATGAAAATGCGCTGTTCCATACCGAGGTCAATGACATTGAGTGGGATGAAGAGGCCAAGCGCTGGATTATCCGTACCTCTCGCGGCGATGCCTTTACCGCAAAATATATCGGCATGGGTACCGGACCACTTCACGTAGCGAAACTGCCACGCCTTGCCGGAATCGAGGATTTCAAGGGCAAGAGTTTCCACACCAGTCGCTGGGATTATGAATATACGGGTGGTAATCCGGAAGGTGCGTCGCTCGACAAGCTGGTGGATAAACGTGTTGCGATCATCGGAACCGGTGCAACTGCTGTCCAATGTATTCCGCATCTGGCCAGGGCGGCGAAAGAGCTGCTGGTGTTTCAGCGGACGCCTTCCAGCGTCGACCGGCGCGACAATGCGCCAATTGACGATGATTGGTTTTCCGATGTTGCGGAGGCAGGCTGGCAGAAAAAGTGGCAAGAGAATTTTGCCGCCAATCTGGGTATTGGTTTTCCGGAAGAAGATCTTGTCAATGATGGCTGGACCGATCTCGCCAAACGTGTCCGTGCCAATATGCGTGAAATCCCGCCCAGCGAATGGACGCCTGAAAAAATTCTTGCATCGTTTGAAGATTCTGATTTCCAGAAAATGGAAGAAATCCGGCGGCGTGCCGCCGCGATTGTTGATGATCCGGATACCGGCGAAAATCTGAAAGCCTGGTACCGACAGTTATGCAAACGCCCTTGTTTCCACGATGAATATCTTCAGGCATTCAATGAACCTTCGACCCGTCTGATTGACACAGACGGCAAGGGGGTCGAGCGGATTACCGAAAATGGCATTTATGCCAATGGCAAGGAATATGAAGTCGACTGCATTGTCTATGCGTCCGGCTTTGAAGTCTCCGTTGATTATGTCTCGCGGTCGGGCTTTGATGTCGCGGGCAAGGGTGGGCGAAAATTGTCCGAGCATTGGGCGGAAGGCATGCGCACCAAACACGGTCTCCACATTGCCGGTTTCCCCAACGCCTTCATGGTTCAACCGGCACAAGCCGCCAATTTTATTGCCAATGTTCCGCACAATATCGTCGATCATGCCGACACAATCGCAGCGATCGTTGCGCATGCCGAAGTTGAGGGGCACGATATGGTCGAGGTTACGCCTGAAGCCGAACAGGCATGGGTAGATTTCCTTCAGACCGGGCTGGGCGCAAATATCGGGAATACCGAATGCACACCCGGCTACTATAATAACGAAGGCGAAGGCTGGAGTGATCAGGACCGTTTCATGCAGGGGCACCCGCAAGGTGCTTCAGCCTATTTCAACTATATCGATGGCTGGCGAAAATCCGGTACATTTGACGGGTTGAAGTTTGCGTGACGATATCCGCAGGTGGTCGGTGACACGCCCAGGGGTTTGGCCCGAATTTGGGAAACTGAACCAGTCGGTTTGAGCGATGAAAACAGCATCGGCTTTGTTAAAGATAGCTGCGTGATGGGCAGTGGCCCGATGAAGAAAACAATCGGTCTGCAGGATTGAACAATTCTCACGTTGCACTGCAACTGGAACACTATTATGCGCTGGATGTAACCTCCTTGAAACAGGATTCTCCCATGCCCCAACTTTCTAACGCATTAGGTCGTATCCAGCCCTCTGCCACCATGGCAATGTCTGGCCGTGTCACCGAATTAAAAGCCCAAGGTATTGACATTATCGGCCTGTCCGCCGGTGAACCTGATTTCGATACACCCGATTTTGTCAAGGAGGCCGCAATCAAGGCGATCCGCGACGGGGATACAAATTATACGCCGGTGGATGGCACTGCGGCGGTGAAAGAAGCCGTGGCCGCGAAGTTTCTGCGCGACAATGATCTTGCCTACTCACCGTCACAAATTTCCGTCAATAGCGGCGGAAAGCATACGCTTTTCAATGCTTTGGTTGCGACACTGGATGCTGGAGATGAAGTAATTATCCCGGCTCCCTACTGGGTCAGTTATCCGGACATGGTCAATTTTGCAGGCGGAACTCCTGTGGTTGTCGAAGCCGGTGCAGACCAGAATTACAAGATCACGCCGGAACAGCTGGAAGCGGCGATCACGCCAAAAACAAAATGGCTGATTCTAAACTCACCGTCCAACCCCACCGGAGCCGCCTATAGCGGTGAAGAGCTAAAAGCACTGGGTGATGTCATTGTTCCGCATGAACAGATGATGGTGATGACCGATGATATGTATGAACATATCTGGTATGCCGATTTTCCATTTGCGACAATCGCCCAGGTCTGTCCCGACCTTTTTGATCGCACATTGACGGTGAATGGCTGTTCCAAGGCTTATGCAATGACCGGCTGGCGAATTGGTTTTTCCGGCGGACCTGAATGGCTGATCAGCGCGATGCGGAAATTGCAGTCTCAGTCGACATCCAATCCCAGTTCGATTTCTCAAGCGGCAGCGGTAGCCGCGCTGAACGGGCCGCAGGATTTTCTGGCAGAACGCAATGCCGCCTTCATGAAGCGTCGGGATCTGGTGGTTTCGATGATGAACGATACGCCCGGTCTTGATTGTCCAACACCGGAAGGCGCTTTTTATGTTTATCCGGACGCTTCGGCCCTGATGGGACGTACCTCGCCCAAAGGGCAGGTAATCGAAAATGACCAGGATCTGATCAACTATTATCTCGATGAAGCGCAGGTCGCCGCCGTCCATGGAGGTGCTTTCGGACTGTCGCCGGCATTCCGGGTCAGCTATGCGACATCGGAAGAGGTTCTGCTGGAGGCATGTACGCGGATTCAACGGGCGAGTGCCGCGCTGAAATAGGAGTTTTAAAAAAACTCCTTCCCCCAAGAAATCCTTTTCCCGGCCAAAATTAATTTCACCTTGTGATGTTGTTCACATCGATGACAGGCTTTCTATATTACTGGGTGTAACCAATCCAGAGGGTGCTGCGAACAACAGGGTAACCCCCAGCAGGAAATTGATATGACCAGAATTTTGAAATCAGATTTGACCTACAGCTTGGGAGCCGGCTTCCTGATGGGAGCACTCGCACTGTTCTTCATGCAACCGGTCGAGGATCGCCAGAATATCGACGACAACCTGACCGCTTCCGCAAGTTTTTCGACCCAGAGTCGCGGGTAATATAATCATGAGCCCGCTTCTTTCCAAAACCGTCGTCTTTGGTGCCAGCCTGGCCTGTTTTGGTGCAATTTGGACGGGTATCAGCATGGGTTCTCCCGAACAGCAGAGTTCAGGAATTCCCTTCGTGAACGAAGCGCATGCTGCGGAAAAGGCAATGATCATTCCCGCGCCGCGCATCGACGCGTCGGAAAAAGGAAGACGCGCCGTTGCGATTTTCGCGGGTGGATGCTTCTGGGGTGTGGAAGGTGTTTTTGAACATACCAAAGGCGTCATCACAGCTTCTTCGGGATATCATGGTGGAACAAAACGCAGTGCGACCTACAAACTGGTAAGCGCCGGCTTGACCAGCCATGCCGAAGCGGTGCGCGTTGTCTATGATCCTACCCAGATCAGTTACGGCAAGTTGATGCAGATATTCTTTTCGGTCGTGGCCGACCCCACTATGCTCAATGCGCAGGGTCCGGATCGCGGGAAACATTATCGCAGCGCACTTGTTCCGACAAATGCAGCACAGGCCAAGGCCGCCAAGGCTTACATCGCCCAGCTTGGCAAAGGCAGATACTGGAAACGCCCGATCGTGACGCGGATTGAAAAGCAGCAGGCCTTTTATCTTGCGGAAACATACCATCAGGATTTCATGCAGAAAAACCCGCGTCAGGGTTATATTGTTCGCTGGGACAAGCCCAAGATCGCCAATCTGAAGCGGCACTTCCCCAAACAATATCGTGCCCGGCCAGTTACCTAGCGGTATTTATCGATAAAGTTGCGCCAGAAGTTGCGCTGTTTAACCGGCTATTAGCTTTACCCTGATACAACCTTGTTAATCGAACAGGGCAGGAACATGGTAAGCCACGAATTTGAAATTGTGATAGCACTCGCCGCACTGGCAGTCGGCATCGCATTCCTGTGGGTTGCCCGCACCCAGCCAGACTAGGTCAAGCCCTATTTGACGATTCTGCCACACCGCACATGAACCATGCGGGCGGTGTTTGATCCGCACATAGTGATATCCCGCTGGCCAATAGAATTCCTCCATCATCCTCGAGCCAAAAAATAGCTTTTCCACCTGCGCCGCTATCGGTTAGCGTCATCTATCGATGAAGCGATCAGGCTCTGATTCTGCAATCGATTCGCTTGTGTAAAACTGGGCGCTGAAAAAGTTGCCAGACCAATGAGGGGATTAACCGACATGAAAACTCAACTGCTCGCCGGGGCGACATTGATCGCGATCGTAGCTTCCGCATCCGCAAATGCGCGGCCGATGACCCCTGAGGACATTTTGAAAATAAAACACGTGACGGACATCGCCGTTTCTTCGAAGGGGAACGGGATTGCGGTTGGCGTTTCCCAAATGCCTGACATTGCCGACGGAGCGAAAAACGGAACCTCCGAACGAAATTTGCGTGTGGCTTTCGCAGCAGGAAATATGAGAGACTTTCTGCCGGACGACATGAACATCAGGGGGATTGAATATTCTCCCGATGGCCGTCTGATCAGCTTTCTCTGGAAACCTGAGGGAGATGACGAAAAACGTGGGCTCTACGCCATTCCAGTAGATGGCGGCGGTCACCGGAAACTGGCATCAATCGAAGACAGCAACATCACCGGCTATGTCTGGGGACCAGATTCGCAAACCGTGTATCTGATGGCGGCAGCCGCAACGGACAAGGCGCGAAAAAAAGAGAGCAAAGCCGGATTCAACGCGCGCATTTATGAAGAAGAACAGAAATTCAAACGCCTTTTTGCAGTCGATATCAACGCGGGCGACGATGCGGAACCAAGAGAGATTGGGTTCAAAGGCGAACCCAGCGCCATGCGGGTCTCGCAGGACGGCCGCTGGCTCGCGGTGGCTGCAGCACCCACGACCCAGGTCGATGACAGCCTGACATCCACCCGCGTCCACATTGTCGATGCAGCAACCGGCGCTCTCAAGACTATTGTCAAAACACCAGGTAAAATTGGTGATTTCGAATTCGATCGCACGGGCAAAACGCTTTCGCTGATTGCTGGTGTGGACAAACATGATCCGGCTGCGACGACGTTGTATCTGGTTGATGCGTCGAACGGCGCATTCCGGCCCGTGACCGAAGGGCAGGCTAATGCCGCCGTGGATACCGAATGGATGGCAGACGGCCGACTGGCGGTCGCGATGCATGTCGGCGCGCAAAGCGAATTACGTTTCTATGACCGGACCGGAAGATTGAGCAGTACGATCAATCCCGGAGGTTTGATTTTGCGCAATCTCGAAACAAGTGGCGGTCGATTGGCGGTCATTGCGGATGCGCCGAAACATCCGCGTGAATTATTTGTTCTGAACGGAAGGAATTTCGTTCGCTGGTCCAATCACAATGACTGGCTGAAAGATATCGATATGGGCACGCAGCGGACGATCCGTTACGCGGCGCGCGATGGGCAGCAGGTCGAAGGCATTGTTATTGAACCGGTGGGCGGCGCACCAAATGGCGGCGCTCCAACCATTTTCAGGGTTCATGGCGGACCGGAAGCACATGACTCCAATGGCTGGCTGACCAGCTATGGAGCCCCGGGGCAGGTTGGTGCCGGCGCCGGATATACTCTTTTCTACCCCAATTATCGCGGTTCCACGGCCTATGGCACCGCGTTTTCCAAACAGCATCAGAATGATTATGCCGGTAAGGAATTTAACGATCTTGTTGATGCGATCGGGGCGCTGGAAGCCGAAGGTCTGACCCGAAAGGACAAAGTCGGGATCACCGGCGGATCCTATGGCGGCTATGCTTCGGCGTGGGGCGCAACAGCGTTGAGCGAGCATTTTGCCGCATCTGTGATGTTTGTGGGAATATCCAACCAGATATCGAAATTCGGAACGACGGACATTCCCAATGAAATGTATCTTGTTCATTCGCGCAAATGGCCATGGGAAAACTGGCAGGGGATGCTTGATGTCAGCCCGATTTATCATGTCGACAAAGCCAAAACGCCGATCTTGATCCTGCACGGCGAGAATGACACGCGCGTGGCACCCAGCCAGAGTTATGAACTCTATCGCAACATCAAGGTTCGCACCGACACACCGGTGCGACTGGTGCTTTATCCCGGAGAGGGTCATGGCAACCGCAAGGCGGCGGCGCAATATGACTATAATATCCGGATGATGCGCTGGATGGACACGTATCTCAAAGGTGACGGCGGCGAGATGCCGGCGCCGCGTTTCGATCTGCCACAGGGTTTTTCCGGCGCAAGCGAAGCGAAAACCGAAGACTGACAGAAAAAGGGGCCAGGTCATTGTCTGACCCGGCCCCATTAAAATCTTGTCTGTGATTTTTGCTATTTAGGGCAAAGTACCATCAGCATCTGGCGGCCTTCCAGCTTCGGATAGGCTTCAACCTTGGCCGTTTCCTTCATGTCTTCCTGCACCCGCTGCAGCAATTGCATGCCGAGTTGCTGGTGTGACATTTCACGGCCACGAAAACGCAAGGTGACCTTCACCTTGTCGCCATTGTCGATGAACTTGGTGACGTTCTTCATCTTCACCATATAATCATGGTTGTCGATGTTGGGACGCATCTTGATTTCTTTAACGTCTTGCACCTTCTGGGTTTTCCGCGCGGCATTCGCCTTTTTCTGCGCTTCATATTTGAACTTGCCGACATCCAGATATTTGGCAACCGGTGGCTGAGCGTTGGGGGAGACTTCGACGAGGTCGAGGCCCACTTCCTTGGCGCGATCTATCGCTTCACCCGTGTTCATTACGCCAAGGTTTTCGCCCTTGTCGTCGATGACCCGCACGGTGTCGGAAATAATCAGTTCATTGAAACGCGGACCGCCTTTGATCGGCGGTGTGGGACGGCGTGGTGGTGCAGCTATGTTAAATACTCCTGATTTGCAAAATAAAGACGGCCAATAGCGGGGATTCGCCATGGTCGCAAATTCTTATATCCATTTAGTGCGTCTGGCGGTTGCGATCAATGGCCGGAATGATCGCCTTCTGCGGCCTTGGTAATGGTCGGTTCAATGACAAGCCCGCCTTTTTCATCCGTATTTTTGGATTCCGGGTCAGTCGCTGGTGCGGAAGAACCGTGCTTTTCCAGCCAGGCCTGCATTTGCGCAATCTCGGTGGTTTGTGCGGCAATAACCGTTTCAGCAAGGGCGCGAACTTCAGGATCCTTACCATATTTTAGCACAATTTCAGCCATTTCAACCGCGCCTTCATGATGCGGGATCATGCCTTGCATGAACGCGATATCCGGGTCGGGATGAACGTTACCCATTCCGGCATGCATCTTCTGATTGGCCTTTTCATAGGCTATCTGTGCTTCACCCTTTGTCTGCGCTAACATCTCACCGACTGTTTCCGTGTCAGGCTCGTCGGCCGGATTCTCCGCGCTGCATCCGGTCATGGCGACGGCGATCAGGGGAAGTACAAAAGATCTCATTCTCATTTCAATTCTCCATCAAATCCGGCGCAAGCGCTTCTTTTTTCAGCGTTGCCACAACCTCATCAACCGTCAGAAACTCCTGTTCCTTCTGTCCCAGCCGTCGCAGTGCAACCTTGCCTTCTTCCGCTTCGCGCATTCCGACAACCAGAATATTCGGTACCTTGCCGACACTATGCTCGCGTACCTTGTAGTTGATCTTCTCGTTTCGCAAATCTGTTTCCACCCGAATACCGGCGGCTTTCAACTTGTCAGCGACACCCTTGGCATAATCATTGGCATCCGTGACGATCGTGGCCACCACGGCTTGGGTTGGCGCGAGCCACAGCGGCATTTTGCCTGCGTAGTTCTCGATCAATATTCCGATGAAGCGTTCATATGATCCGAAAATGGCGCGATGGAGCATCACCGGGCGATGGCGTGCACCATCTTCCGCGATGTAACTGGCATCCAGACGCTCGGGCAAAACCCTGTCCGACTGGATGGTGCCCACCTGCCACGTCCGGCCAATGGCATCGGTCAGATGCCATTCGAGCTTCGGCGCATAAAAAGCACCTTCGCCGGGCAATTCTTCCCAGCCATATTCTTCCGTTGCCATTCCGGCGGCATGGACAGCATCGCGCAATTCCGATTCAGCCTTGTCCCAGATTTCGTCGGAACCAAAGCGTTCATCCGGACGTAGGGCCAGTTTGATCGCGTAGCTCGCGAAACCCATTTGCTTGTAGATACCGTCTGCCAGTTCGCAGAAACGCTTCACTTCTTCGACAATCTGATCTTCGCGGCAAAATATATGGGCGTCATCCTGCGTGAACTGACGCACCCGCATCAGGCCGTGCAGCGCGCCGTGCGGCTCGTTGCGGTGACAGCAGCCATTTTCATAAATACGCTGCGGCAAATCGCGATAGCTTTTGATACCCTGTTTGAAGATCAGGACATGGGCAGGGCAGTTCATCGGCTTGATCGCCATCATGTCGGCTTCGGTTGATACCAGGGGCGCATCATCATCGGTGCTCGGTATCTCGTCCGGAACAACGAACATATTCTCGCGATATTTACCCCAGTGGCCGGATTGCTCCCATTGCCGGGCATCCATGATCTGTGGCGTTTTGACTTCGTCATAACCGGCATTGTCGATGGCGCGGCGCATATAGGCTTCGAGCTCACGCCACATCATATAACCCTTGGGATGCCAGAAAATGCTGCCCATGGCTTCGGACTGAATGTGGAACAGGTCCATTTCCTGACCCAGTTTGCGATGGTCACGCTTGGCCGCTTCTTCCAGCCGAACCAGATGGGCATTGAGCTGTTTCTTGTTGAGCCAGCCGGTGCCGTAAATACGCGAAAGTTGGGGATTGCGCTGGTCTCCGCGCCAATAGGCACCGGAAACGCGCATGAGTTTAAAAGCTTTGGGATCAAGCTTGCCGGTGGAGGCAAGGTGCGGTCCGCGGCACATATCCATCCAGTCCTCACCAGACCAATAGACCGTGATTTCATCCCCCTCGGGCAGCTCTGCCGCCCATTCGGCCTTGAACTTCTCGCCGTCTTTTTCCCAGCGTGCGATCAGATCGTTGCGATCCCAGACTTCGCGTCTCAAGGATTTGTCCGCAGCGATAATTTGCTTCATCTCTTCTTCGATCTTTGGCAGATCTTCATCCGTGAAAGGATCGCCTGCGGGCGCGAAGTCATAATAAAACCCGTCATCGGTCGAAGGACCAAAGGTAATTTGCGTTCCGGGAAAGATGTTTTGCACCGCCTCGGCCAGCACGTGCGCATAATCATGGCGTGCCAGTTCCAGCGCTTCTTCTTCGTCGCGTGACGTGATTAACGCAAGCTCGGTATCTTCGTTCAAGGGACGCATGATATCGCGGACTTCGCCATCGATTCGCGCGGCGAGGGCGGCTTTGGCGAGGCCCGGCCCAATATCTGCGGCAATCTGCGCCGGTGTAGTGCCCGATGCCACTTCACGCGCGCTACCGTCGGGAAGGGTGATCTTGATCATCTCGGTCATGGGTTCGGGTTCATTTCTAAAATTCGCAACAAGATAAAATTTTTTGCCGCCGAACGCCCCGAAAAAAGGCGAAAATGCGACTTCGAGTGACTTAGTCCATTGGCTTGCCAAGTCAACACCCCGCACAGATGTAGTAAATTGAAGTCTTTGAAGATTAATCATGTTTTGCGGGGTGCAATTAACTCCGTCATGTTTTAGCCTGCACGCATGAGCAATCCACATTCAATCTGGCATATTGACGGGGACAGCGCGCTGAAGCGGCGTGTCCGGATTGAAATCATCGGCAAGACCTTCGCGTTATATGAGCAGCAGTGGCGCAGCGAAGTCTATTATTTTGGCGATCTTGTCTACCATGGCAAGAAAGGTGAATCTCACGTTTTTGGGATCGATGACGGGATCAAGGAACGTCCGAAATGGCAGATCGGTTTTCGGGGAGACTTGCCGCGCGAGCTGTCGGAATCTCTACCTGAATACCGTCCGCCGCTGATCAGTAATGTCGGGATGATCATTATTGCCGCGATTTGCCTTGCCATCGTCTACATGGTGGGTACTTGAAGACAAAGCGGACTTCAGGTGAGAAAGACCCGGTAAATGGAAGATGAAATTTTATATCTCGATCGCCCCGGCGGATCGTCACTGGCCTATTGCTATACGCCGGCTAAACCCGGCATAAAAGGCACAACTTTGGTATTTTTGCCAGGCTATATGTCGGACATGGAAGGTGGAAAAGCACTGGCGCTCGACAGCTGGGCGAAGGCCAAGGGCAGGGCGATGCTGCGACTGGACTATGCCGGATGCGGTGCGAGCAGCGGTGAATTCGAGGAGCAGAGCCTGATTGACTGGCGTGATGATGTGCTGTTTCTGATCGACAAGGTAACCAGCGGGTCGGTCACCCTTGTTGGATCGTCAATGGGCGGCTGGTTGATGTTGCTGGTGGCGCTGTCCCGGCCCATGCGCATCAAGGCCATGGTCGGTATTGCAGCTGCACCCGATTTTACCGACTGGGGTTTTTCTCAGGATCAGAAAATGACCATCCTGCGCGATGGCAAGCTCGAAGAATCAAGCGAATATAGCGATGACCCTTATGTGACAACGCGTGTTTTCTGGCAGTCCGGCGAGGCCAATCGTTTGCTGCACAAGGATATTCCGTTTGATGGTACAGTAAGGCTTTTGCACGGCCAGAACGACCAGGATGTGCCGTGGGCATATAGCCTGGAGATCGCAAAAAAGATGCGTTCAGCAGATGTGCAGGTCCATTTGGTAAAGGACGGCGATCACCGTCTTTCGCGGGATCAGGATATTGCATTGCTCGTCGATGTGGTATCGCGACTGCCCTGAGCGAACAATATTCCGGAATCTCGATATGCTAGTGTCCCTGTTACTTGCCTCAGCCACTCCCACAGAGCTCGCAGCTCCTTTGACGTTGAGTGAAGTGCGGTTCAACGAATGCGTTGATCTGGCTATTGATGACCCCAAGAGCGGAATTGTATCTGCCAATGCCTGGCGCATTGAGGGCGGTGGTTTTCTGGCGCGTCATTGTCTCGGTTTCGCCTATGCCGAGCAATTCCAGTGGGAGCGGGCCACACAGGCTTTTGCGGAAGCTGCCAAGGAGGCTGAAATTGCCAAATATCCACGAACGGCCAATTTCTGGGCACAAGCGGGCAATGCCGCCCTGGCGGGTAATCAGGCCGTCAAAGCCCTCGAATATCTAAATGCAGCTCTGGTGCAAGGCACGCTCATTGGTCTGGAAAAAGGCGAAGTACATCTGGATCGCGGGCGCGCCCATGTGGCGCTGGGTGACTATCCTGCGGCAAAACAGGAATTTGTTCTGGTGCACTCGCTCGCACCGCAAGATCCGCTTGGTTGGTTGCTGTCAGCAACTCTGGCCCGCCGCATGGAAGAACTCTCGAAGGCACAGGATGATATCGCCGTCGCTGCAAAACTCGCGCCGGGTGACCCATCCATTGCGCTGGAAGCTGGTAATATCGCCTATAAGCTGGGCGATATCGAAAGCGCGAAAACACAGTGGAAGCAGGTCATTGCCATTGATAGCGAGAGCAGAGCGGCCAAAGGTGCCACGATCTATCTGGGCAAACTGGCCGAAGCCGAAGCCGAAGCCGAAGCTAGTAACGATACCAATGAGTCAAAGATACAGGTAACGCCAAGACCCAGATGATATTGTACTTTGCTTTGACAATGCCAAAAGCTAGTCAGGACTGACAGTCAAAATCGGAAGTTCCACTATGAAAATTCGTCCCATGTTGTCCGTGTCCATCCTTGCATTGGGTTTGTCCGCTTGCAGTGGAACCGAAGAAGGGAGCCCGCAAGCCGGTCAGTATCAGCAATCTGTTACGATCACGGATCTCGATTTTCCCGGTATGACCGAACCGCAGAAAAAGGCCTCGATCAGTCAGATGGAAGAGGCTGCCAACAGTCAGGAAAATGGCCAGTTCTGCATCGATCAAACGGATCATGGCGCCCAGTGGAAAGAGGCTGCATCGCAAATGGCGAGCGCCATGGGCGGACAATGTGAAACGGTAAAGGATGCCGGTTCGGCAACCCGTCTTGATCTGAAACTGCAATGCAAGGGCACGGAACAGGGCAATGTTGAAATTGTCATGACCGGTGCATCTCACACCCAGGGTTATGAAAGCACCATGTCATTTTCGATGAGCGATCCGGCCAGCGATCAGACAGCCAGCCTGGCGATGACCAGCAGCGGAAAACGCATAGGCGACTGTCCAAACTGAAGCTCGCGCTGCTTTGACATTAGCGGACAGATTGATCCATAAGTCGTTCTTCACGGCTTTTGGGGGCAACCGGCCATGTGCGGGCGAAAATATGCGGACGAGGAACTGAACTGGGCGGAATATCGCGATGCACTGAATATCGTCACACCAGCTCCGCCGGATAATTTTCCGCCCCATTATAATATTGCGCCGACGCTCAACGTTCCGGTGGGCCTGTCCCGCACAGATGATAGCGGGAACCGCTTCCGAACACTGGAACGCATGCGATGGGGGCTGATCCCGCACTGGGCGAAGGATATCAAAATTGGATCAAAAATGACCAATGCCCGCAGCGAAACCTTGACTGAAAAGCCAAGTTTTGCGCCGCTTGTCAAAGCCAATCGATGTGTCATCCCGGTTTCGGGATTCTATGAGTGGCAGCGCAAAGGTAGCGGCAAGACAGCCCGGAAACAGGCGTATAAGGTCGCTCGATCTGACAACAAACCGATGTTTCTTGGCGGATTATGGACGTTTCATCCGGGCTTTGACATCTGCAGCTATACTGTTGTTACCACCGCGGCGACCGAGACTTTTGCACCCATTCATCATCGATTGCCGCTGATTCTGGAAAAGCGGGAAATCAATTGCTGGCTCGATGATGACTGGATTTTGGCAAGTTCTCTGCTTGCTCCGACTAAATGCACCATTTCGGCCACGCGGATTTCGAACGATGTCGGGAATGTTCGCAACAATCATCCGGGACTGCTGAAACCGCTCAGTTGATCGCAGGGATCAGGCTGGTCATGAATCAGGCTGGCCATGAAAAGGTGAGGGCAGTTTCTCCGGCAGGCTCTCCATTCTCGTGATAGCTGCATTCGACGATCCGACCTTGTCCGGCCCTGTCGATTGCGACGATCGTACTGCAACGCGTTCCGTAGACCGGATTGCGGATAAAAATCGGAACGTCTGCGGGGTTGCGGGGAAGATTGGCGACCGGCTGAAAACCAGGGACAGGAGGTGGTGCTTGCTCATCTTGCAAGACTGCGGTCAGATCTGAAAGATCGCCGCTGTCTTCGTCCATCCAGCTTTGCAACGCCTGGTTGAGCGGCCGGGTTTTTGGCCAGGGATTGTCGAGTGTGCCGTTTGACAGGCTATGGATGCCGGGCGCGAGCTTCTGACGAAACGCGTCAGGCCGGTTGGTGTGCACCCATGCGTCATCGCCGGTGACCGTGAACAGGCTGAATGGATTAAATGAACCCAGGTTCATATCTGAAAGATCGCTGTTCCAGCCCTGACCGGCCAGAAATTCCTGAAGCAATGCACCGCGCGATGCCAGGCCGGGATCGGGCGCGCCAAATCCGGTCACGTTGGTCACTACCGCAAAACGCCCTCCCGTCCCCGGATCGTCTGACACTCCCAGCCATGTTCCGCCGGCTTGCATGTCCTTGCCTGCGAGCAAATGGGGATGTTGTTGCCATCTTGCGAGAGGAGCAGCGGGTCTGGCATGCAGTTCATCACGATTGCCGATGGCCACCAGCTTCCAGCGGGGATGGGCATGCCAGGCGAGAGCTACAACACACATGGCCTTACAGTTCCAGCAGCGCCGCGCCAGATGATGGCTGGCAGGCAAAAATCTGGGCTTTAGTGCCGTCTGGCGCACGATAGTCACGTTCCGCCACCGCATGCACGTCGTCAAGGCGGTCCCTTTTCGCCAGCACGACAATACATCCTCCAAACCCGCCACCGGTCATTCGTACACCGCCGGATTCCTCCAGAACCGCAGCGACCATGGCAACGAGTTCATCAATCGCCGGGAGTGTGATTTCAAAATCATCGCGCATTGATGCGTGTGATTGAGCCATAAGCTGCGAGAGTTTTGCGATATCGCCATTTTCCAGGGCTTTGCTTGCCTCCAGAACACGAGCATTTTCCGTCACGACATGACGGGCCCGACGGTAGCTCACGTCATCCAGGCCCGCGCGGTTCGCTTTTAGCTGATCGATTGTCAGGTCGCGCAACGCAGACACGCCGTAATGCTGCGCAGCCAGTTCGCATTGCGCGCGACGTTCATTATAAGCGCTGTCCACCAGACCGCGCGTGATACCCGAATGGATCACAAGCAAACCGAGGTCGGTCGGAACAGCGACAGCTTTTACGTCGAGTGATCGGCAATCAATCTGAAGTGCGTTTCCTGATGTTGCCCGGGCCGAGGCCAATTGATCCATGATCCCGCAAGCAGTTCCGACAAAATCATTCTCCGACTGTTGCGCAATTTGCGCCAGATCCGTCGGACTTAGAGTGCCGGGCGCAAGTTGTTCGGAACACAGCTTTGCGAGTGCGACGCTGAGTGATGCGGATGATGACAGTCCCGCGCCTTGCGGAACATTGCCCGACACCGCAATTTCCATGCCGCTGACCGGCAGGCTTCTCTGCCGAAAACTGGCCAAAACACCGCGGACGTGGTTTTTCCATTCCTGCTTTTGAGCAACGAACGGCTGTGCCGGGTCAAACTGATCTGTTTCCGCATTCTGGTCACAGGCGAGTATGGAAATCTGCCCGCCATTACTGCGTCTTGCCGCTATGATGGTTTCATAGTCGATCGCGCAAGGCAGAACGAAACCGTCATTATAGTCTGTATGTTCGCCGATGAGATTAACCCGGCCCGGAGCGACTGCCAGCATTTCCGGTTCGCTTCCATAAGCGGCGCGGAAAGCATCGAGCACACGAACTTCAAGCTGATCACGACGCGTCATGGTTGCGCATCAGCTGTGCGGAAGTGAACGTCACTCACGGCGCGCAACATTTCTGCGGCTTTTTCCGGCGTCAGATCGCGCTGGGCTTCGGCCAGCATTTCATAACCAACCATGAATTTTCTAATCGTCGCTGATCGCAGTAAAGGCGGATAGAAATGCGCGTGTAACTGCCAATAGGGTGCATCGCTGGCCGCGGTTTCCGGCGTGAACGGGGCGCCGTGCCATCCCATGGAATAGGGGAAACTGCACTGAAACAGATTGTCATAGCGTGCGGTCAATTTGCTGAGCGCGATCGCAAGATCATCGCGCTGGTCGTCGGTCAGGTCCGGGATGCGCTGAACCGCAAAGCGCGGCAGCAACAACGTCTCAAACGGCCAGCTGGCCCAATAAGGCACGATCGCCAGCCACTGCTTGGTCTCGACGACCACGCGTTCACCCAGTTCGCGTTCCCGCTCAGCGACATCTGTCAGCATGGCTCTGCCGTGCTCTTCGAAATAAACCTGTTGCGGAGCCTGTTCGATTGCCACTTCATCAGGCAGGTGACGGGTTGCCCAGATTTGTCCGTGGGGATGTGGATTGGAGCATCCCATCATCGCACCCTTATTCTCGAATATCTGGACCGATTGATATTTGAGACCCAGCTTTGCGCTGGTTTCACACCATTGATCGATCACCGCGCGGATCTGGTCGGGACGCAATTCCGGGAGCGATTTTCCGTGATCGGGTGAGAAACAGATGACGTGACATTCACCCGATGTCGTTTCGGCTTGAAAGAGCGGGTCGATTGACCGTTCCTCCGGCATGTCGGTCAACAGCGCCGCAAAGTCATTCTGAAACAGATACACATTGTCATATTCCGGGTTGACTGCACCTGTGATCCGCTTGTTGCCGGGGCAGAGATAGCAATCCGGATCATAACTCGGCGGGCGCTCTTCAACCTCGTCCGCCTGACCTTGCCAGGGACGTGACAGGCGCTGTGGGGATATCAGTATCCATTGGCCGTTCAGCGGATTATATCGGCGATGCGGCTTGTCGAACATCGATTTATGTCAGCGCTTCTTTGAAGCCGGCAAACCTGGCCCGATTGCCCAAAATGAACCGGTTTACGAACAAAGCTGCGACAACGGAGGTCACGAGAGTAACCACCATGAAGTCGATATAGTGCATGGTGATAATGCCTGCCGGTTCGAGTCGGAAGCTGTAAATGCCGTAGAGCAATACACCCCAGATCACACCGCATACTGCTGCAGGCGCAGCGACGCCCCGGAACAGCAGACCGGCAATGAACGCGGACAGGATCGGCATCGACAGCAACCCGTTGAGCTGCTGGAGCAGATTGATGATACTTTCCGCATTCTGATAAAGCGGCACGAGCATGATCGCGACAATGGTGAGCAGCACTGACATCGCTGCGGCGAGTTTCCAGTGATCCTTGACCGGACCGACAAATTGTTCGTGAAAGTCGACGGAATAGAGCGCAACAGAACTGTTCAAAACCGCGCTGAAGGTTGTGATAACCGCGGCAGCGACCATGGCGGCAAAGGCGCCCGATAGCCAACCAGGCAAAACTTCTGCGACCAGACGACCATAAGCCGCGTCACCAATATCGCCGAACATTTTGTAGGCCACAATGCCTGGTATCACGACAATCGGAGGAACGATCAATATCCGGATCAATGCGGCGACCATAACGCCTTTTTGTGCTTCTTTCACAGTCGGAGCCGCCATGGCACGCTGGGTAATATTCTGGTTGGTCGACCAGTAGAATATCTGGATGAATATCATCCCGGTGAACAGCGTGTGGAACGGGATCGGCGAATCCGGACCACCAATCATGGACAGACGTTCCATCGGAACATCGGTGACAATGTCATAATCTACGGCAGCGACAGCAAGAATGACGATCAACATGGCGAGTCCCAGCACTCCGATGCCGGAATAGGTGTCCATGACCGCAACTGCGCGCAAACCGCCGAATATCGTATAGGCTGCAGATATCGCCGCAAGTATTCCGGCAAAATAGATAATCGGCAGATTGCTACCGAACAGGGATTGCATGAACAGTCCGCCTGAATAGAGCGCAGCGGGAAGATAGATGAGAATGTTGCCGAACAGGAACAAGGCCGAAATCAGCGTCCGGATGCTCTTGCCTTTATAGCGCTTTTCCAGGAGTTCGGTGACTGTGGTGCAGTTATTCCTGTAATAGATGGGTACGAAAACGAACGCCAGTATCAGCAATCCCGCAAAGCCGCATATTTCCCACCAGGCCAGCAGCAACATCTGATTGCCATTCATCCCGACCAGTTGATCGGTCGACAAGTTGGTGAGCGTGATGGAACCGGCCACAAACAGCCAGCTAAGTCCGCCACCGGCCAGGAAAACATCTTTGCTTGATCCGTCATGGGACTTGGCCTGGCGAACCTTTGCCCAGGTCGCGACGCCAATGATGGCGGTCAGCGCGATACAGACCAGAATTTGTATGCCACTGGCCGTCGGTAAATTCGCTAGCATTTGTGCACCCCGATGCGAAATTGTAACAATGCCTGTTGGCCTCGAAATGCAGCCTAACCCGCTTCGTTGCAAACGCAAGCATGGTCATTGAACAAACTGTTGATAGCAGACCGCAGCGGGGCGGGGATAGGGTGTCAGTCAGAACGAGTAGCGCAGCCCCACCGAGACAGAGGTCGCATCGGTATCAAGAAATCCGATGGTTTGAAGCGCAGAGATATCGAGCCGGAGCTGCGGCGCAACAGCGAGCGACACCGCGCCCCCGATTTCGGCCCAGCTGTCTTTTTGTCCAGGCTGATCTCGTGTAGCCAATGCGCGCAGAACTGCCGACTGACTGGTCCCCGGATTGAACGATGTTGTGTTTGATGTCGTCACGACATTCGCCAGAATTGCACCCACATGGTCACTGTCATTTCCAAAAATCTTTTGTGCAGCCAGACCAAATGTCCCGGTTACACCATTTTCATTGTTTTCGATCGCCACTTGCTGCCCGGTCGGTCCCTGGACAATTCGCGCGGTATCGAGCTCATTATAGTCGACCGCAATACTTGGCGTCAGAAAGATGCTGGTTGAAAGCGGAATGTCATAATTTACCGCTCCGCCGATACCAAACGCATTTCCGCTGGATGATATACTCGCCATCAACCCGTTGCGTTCTATGGACTCTACGTCGAAATTCCGTTTGCCGACAGACAGGTAGACATCAAATGAAAGCGCCTCGAAACTGGTGCCGGCATTCAGTCCCACTTCGGTAGTCGATGCGGGAACTGCATTGATCAGACCCGGAACATCGCCGCTGTCCACGTGGGTCAATGATATGCCTGCATAGGCATCGCCAAAATCACGGGACACGGAAAAACTGCCAAAATGCTGGTCACTATTGCCTTCAATAGCCGTAGCGCCGCCGGATATTCCTATCGTCCAGTTGGTCTCCGGATTTTTTTTGATCTGTTCCTGCGCATAGGCCTTATTCGATGTGGAAAGAGATAAAATTATAAAAAACAATGGTTTAAGTCGCATATTCCAGCCCCGTTTCTAGTCTGTTACACTGATATAACGTGCGGCTCGGAAAAAACCTTCGTTGGAGGCGAAGGGTTGTTCATTTTGCTGCGTTATAGGATCAGTGACGAGTAACAGTGTCGGGGGAGGCACAGACAGGCCTGGTATGCAAATGGTAGAGCCAGAAAAAGCAGCGGGGATAGGCGATGATGACGCCCTGATGCTGCGCGTGGGCGATCGGGATGCGGATGCCTTTCGCATGCTGGTGGATCGTCATGCGGCGATCCCGTTCGCGATTGGCTGCCGGATGATGAAAGACCCGGTGGAGGCAGAAGATATTGCGCAGGAAAGTCTGTTGCGGCTCTGGAACAATGCCGAAAACTGGATCACGGGCAGTTCTGGAGTGGAAGCTTGGTTGCGCCGGGTCGCCACCAATTTATGCCTCGACCGCTTGCGCAAAAGAAAGCGGATGGCAGATGACGAGGTGCCCGAACAGATGGACGATGCCCCGGCGGCAGATGAACTGGTAGATGGATCGCGACAGGAAATGGCTGTGAAGGATTGTATCGGAAAACTGGGAGACAGACAGCGTGCTGCTGTGGTTCTGACTTATTATGAAGAGCAGTCCAACAAAGATGCTGCAGGCGTGCTGGATATGAAAGTCAAAGGATTTGAATCCCTGTTGTACCGGGCGCGCGGGGCATTGAAAGACTGTCTGGAGTCGAGTCCGTATCTTGTTAATGTTACAAGGGAAACAAGCTCATGAGCAGCGGATTTCCATCCCATATTGAACCCGTTCTCGATGCTTACACCGTTCCGGCGTTGCCAGCAGGTTTCACGGATCGCATCGTGTCGGCTGCAACTGCGCAGGCTGAAACGGGCGCACCAAATCCAAAATTCGTTCCCTGGAGCGGAAGCCGGCCCGGTGGCAGCAACAGTCCCTGGAAACGCAGTCGATTGCTGGTGTCCGGTGTTGCCGGGCTGGTAATGCTCAGCACAGCTGCCGCAGCTGCTCTTTCCATAGCGGAAATTCCGTATCGCATTCCGGTTGTCAGCGACTTGGTGGAAACAGTTCTTCCCCGTTCTGCGGTAGCGGTAGTGCCAGTGAAAACTGCTCAACCGGTTGATACCTCGACGGTTGATGTTTCCGACACACTCGAAGATGCGGGGTTAAATGTGGACGGCGAGCGGCCGCGCTGGAGAGATCTGGATCGTGAGGGCAAGATTGCGGTGATCAAAGAGCACGTGCAGGAAAATGAGGCGCGAGTTCAGCAACGCCGTGCGGACAGAGGCTTGCCTCCGCTGACCGAGGTCCAATTGCGAAAACGCCGTGCGGCGATCCGAAACGCAGTTAGAAATGGCGATATTTCAAGACAATCAGTCCGGCGTGCGTTGCGACGTTCTGCAATTGCACGCAAGCGGAACGAGGCTGGAGCAGGCAGAAATACCGCCGGTCCGTCACTAGCCGCGCGACCGGATACAGGCGATATCGGAGAGGCGGCGGCATCAGGCATTGCAGATGCGCCCGAGCAAGGGGTAGTCAATCCGCCGGATGACATGACCGTCGCTGAAACTTCGTCTGTTACGACATCTGAACAACCAATAGCATCTGATCCCGAAATTGAACCGATTACAAATGCAGAGCCGGCAAGCAATCAGAACAGTGTCGAGAATGACATCGCAAGAACCGCCATCGCCGCCGCCGATATTGCTGATTTGAAAGACAGGTTGCCACCGGCCCTGAAAGAACGATTGCGAAAAGCCAGTCCGGCCGAGCGTCGGCAAATGCTGCGCAAATTCAAATTACGCAGGCAGAACGGCCAGACCATGCGCGATGCACGCCAGCGGCTGCGTGATATGCGGCGTTCTGGAAGATAGTATCCGCGATTAATCGACCTTAATGCGAAGGGTTTTTCCTCCTGGCGCGTTTACTTGTTGGAGAACGAAGAAAAGCGTTCCGAAAAGTAAATGCGTAAAGGAGAATGACATGAAACATCTTATAATTTTGCCGCTTCTGGGACTGGCTGTCAGCAGCCCGCTTCTGGCACAGGAACAATCCAAAACCGTCACGATTGACACACCGCGATTTGAAGGTGAAAAAACCATCACGCGCGATCGTGCCGCAGGTGATTACAGCAACAGTGCGGAACTTACGAGAAAACGGGATGGTGCCGTCGCCACCAGTGACTATAATCGCTCCCGCACCGAAAACGGCTGGGTTGCCAATGGAGCACAGACCGACTTTCAGGGACGTACCCGCAGCTTTGATTATCAGCGCGAGCGCACCGAGAACGGATTTCGTGCCAATGGCTCGGCCACGACCAGACGCGGGGAAACCTATGACTATGACGCTGGTCGGCGTCGGACGGAAAATGGCTATGTTGCCGGTCGCCGGGTAACCGACAGTGATGGCAAAACTGTTTATGGCAAAAAGGTTCGGGTGAAACGCACTGACGGAGGTGTCAGCCGCAAGGTCAAAGTGCGCCGCGATGCCAATTTCAAGCCGAGGCGCGTAAAGCCTTTGCGCCCTAAAACCATACGGCCCCGCCGCCGTTAAATCCGGCGCGCCTGGCCCAAGCCATATGTCCGTCCTCCCCCCGTACGGACATATCCCGACCCGTCATGAAACGGTTTTGCGTGACATGATGGTCTAACTGGGAAGCTGTGTACTCTCAACGACACAGCTTCCCCATTGTTTTGTAGGGGAGGCTCAAGGCCTAGTTGCCGGCCTCTCTTCTTTCTTCAAACCATCTGCGGATTGCGGCAGACTGACAGCCGGAAAACCCGTTCGTGCCGATCACCGAGCAGCTGCCCGGACGGCTGGATCGCGCTATTTCATCCTGTGTCTCAACGCGTGAGGTCCAGGATTGCTCGGCAGCGCGCTCATCCTCGGTTCTACGCAGGTCTTTGGGAATACGATAACGTTCTGATTCCGGCTGATTGGCGCAAACCACGATTTCGTCGCCCACCGGCTCGGGACATTCATCATCGCCATAAGTGAGCAGGACTGAAAATCTTTCGGGTGCGTCTGCTGCTTCTGCGGCTGCGAATACCGGAGAACCCAAAAGTGCGAAGGGCAATGTCAACGAGAGAATCAAACGGGCAGGAATCATGAATCACCTCATAAAATACTAGCCCCAACTTCAAACTAGACTCAAATTGACATTCTGGCACCTGAAAAAATGTCGCAAACTGTAACCGAACCCTCCAGCAGACTTGTCCGCGCAAAAGGCCAGCAAGTATCTTGACGAAACTCAGCGCGCAATCCATGCGCTGGGCATGCGATTTTTTTCCGACAATGCAGCGTCTGTTCATCCCCGGGTGATGGATGCACTAATCCAGGCCAACCATCAGGACACAGCCTATGACGGGGACGCCTTGAGCGCCCGTTTGAATGGCGCACTTTCTGATGTTTTCGGAACTGAAGTCGAAGCCATGTGGGTGGCGACGGGAACAGCAGCAAATTCTTTGGCGCTCGCAGCATTGTGCCAGTCTCACCAAGGCGTCATTTGCCACCGTGAAGCACATATCGAACAGGACGAAGCCGGAGCGCCCGGATTTTATACCGGCGGCGCGAAATTGATGCTGCTCGAAGGTGAGGGCGCGAAGCTTGAAGCAAGCGCTATCGAAGCGCATTGCGCCGCAATTCGCGACGACGTGCATCAGGTGCAGCCTGCGGCTTTGTCGATCACCAATGCGTCCGAATATGGGCTTGTCTATTCCCCCGCGGAAGTCGCCAGCCTTGCTGACGTGTGCCGTCAGCGGAAATTGCGATTGCATATGGATGGGGCGCGGTTTGCAAATGCCGTGGCCAGACTGGATTGCCAGCCAGCAGATCTGACATGGAAAGCGGGCGTTGATGTGCTGAGTTTCGGGTTCGTCAAAAATGGCGGGATGGGCGCAGAAGCTCTGGTCTTTTTTGACAAGGATCTGGCAAGAGAGACTCATTATCGGCGCAAGCAGGCCGGGCATTTGCAATCCAAGGGCCGGTATCTCGCGGCTCAGATACTTGCGATGCTGGACAATGATCTCTGGCTGGAAAATGCCCGCGCTGCCAATGCAGGTGCTCGGATTATCGCGGAAGCCGCGCAGGGGCGGCTGATGCATTCCGTTGAAGCAAACGAGAATTTCATTCGATTGACTGCAGAAGAGGCGGCGAAACTTCGGGCGTCCGGTTTCGATTTTTATGACTGGGGCGAAGGTCAGGCAAGGCTGGTGACCAGCTGGAACCAAAGTGCAGATGATATCCGGCCGTTGGCTGAGGCGATCGCAGCGCTATGACCAGCTCGCCTGGCGGGGAGCCCAGTTTTCTGAACCCGCGGATTTTGATCCCTTTTCTGCTCGTCTCCCTGATCTGGGGGTCGACCTGGCTGGTTATCCGGGATCAAATATCCGAAGTTCCTCCGATCTGGTCGGTGACCTATCGCTTCATCATAGCTGCCGCTGCCATGTTCATGCTGGTTATGCTTCGGAGATTGCCCTTCACCCTAGACAGGGGCGGCCATTTCTGGGCGATCCTGCTTGGCGTGTTCCAGTTCTCGTTCAATTTCAACTTTGTCTACAATGCCGAATTATACATAACGTCGGGACTGGTTGCAGTGCTCTTCGCCTTGTTGATGATCCCCAATGCGATCTTTGGCCGTGTGTTTTTGGGCCAGCGTATCAATGGCGGGTTTCTGATTGGTTCCGCAATCGCGACGGTGGGTGTCGGGTTGTTGTTTCTCCATGAATATCGCACTTCTCCGATCGCTTCAGGGCAGGTGATACTTGGTATATTGCTGACCATCGGGGGCATATTGTCGGCGTCCGCAGCCAATGTGATGCAGGCCTTGCCCAAACCGAAATCCTATCCGATCATCACGTTGCTCGCATGGGCCATGCTGTGGGGCGCGCTGATCAACATGCTGGTTTCATTTGTCACGGTTGGGCCGCCGGTATTCGAGACGCGTCCGTCCTATATTGGTGGAATTGTGTATTTGGCGATTATCGGGTCCGTTGTGACTTTTCCGCTCTATTTCGCGCTGGTTCGGGAAATGGGAGCGGGCAAGGCTGCCTATTCCAGCGTTTTGGTTCCGGTTGTGGCGATGATATTATCGACCTTGTTTGAAGGTTATCAATGGACGACATTGGCCGCTGGTGGGGCGGCGCTGGCAATGGCCGGGTTGCTGGTCGCACTACGTTCCGGCAAGCCAAAATTGCCGCCGGTTCAGGCGTCTGCCAAGGATGCGAGACCGGATTGATAGTCAGGATAACGCGGTTTCCAATTGAGCTCGCGCTTGGCTTTGCCATTGGCAACCCGCCGGTTCTCGTCATAAAATGACCGTGCAGCCGCAGACAGACCCGCATCGTCCAGTGACATTAGCGGCGGAGGTTCGACAGCTATCAACCGCGCTGCATGGGCCAGCACGTCTGATTGCGGCGCAGGCAGGTCATCGGCGATATTGTAGACACCGGATGGCGCCGTGAAGGAAGCCATAACCGCTTCGACAATATCATCGACATGAATCCGACTGAACACCTGACCGGGTACATAAATACGTTTTGCCGTGCCTTTGCGCACGCGATCAATCGGACTTCGTCTGGGGCCATAGATGCCGGGAAGCCGGAATATACGCATGTCCTGGCGCAAGCTCTGCCATTGCAAATCTGCCTCGCTTCGGGCTTTTCTGCGGCCATTACCGATGGGAGCAGTTTCGTCGACCCAGGCACCCTGGGCATCCCCGTAAACGCCGGTGGAAGACAGATATCCGCTCCATTGCAGCGTTGCCTGACCAATTGCATCGCCATATTTTGCCAGAACGGGTTCTGTGCCGTCACGCGCAGGCGGAACGGACGAGATGACGTGGGTAGTTTCGGCAATCGCCTTGCAAACGGCTTCGCTGTCATCAAACGCGACGGCGCCGTCAATAGCCTCGCGGCGGGTGCCGGTGACTTGCCATCCGTCGGATCGCAGCCGGTCCGCTAACCGGGTGGCGGTATATCCCAGTCCAAAGATCAACATATGGGGCACTATTCTGTGCCGGCTTCCAGATCGCCCGGCTCGACCATGGAAGGGTTTTCGACATTGTCGGCTTTCCATTGCATGGCCATGCGGACCCGTGTTGCCCCGCTGGGATGATCGAAAAAGAGCATTTCCTCGATCGGGCCTGGCTCGATCTTGCGATATTCGGAAAGGCGCATCGCAACTTTTGCAAAACCGTCGGGTTCCTTGGCGGCATTCAACCCGAACAGGTCCGCGTCGCTTTCGTTTACACGGATCAGGGTGTTCAAAGCGGGAGTTGCGGCCAGAAAATAGATGGTCAGGAGCATGCCAAACAGCGGCAGGGCCGCGGGATCCGACACTGACCGCACGCCCCATTTTTCACCATGACGCTGGATCAACCGCGGCGCGATGCGCGAAATAAGAAACAGGCCGATGGCGATGATCAGCCCAATGATCAGAATCGTACGCCAAGTGTGCCCGAGTACATAATGTCCCAGTTCATGCCCCATAACCGCCGCCACCTCTTCCGGGGCCGTCCGTTCGAGCAAATTGTCGTTCAGGGAAATGCGGATTGTCGGACCGACACCGGATACGTTGGCGGAAATCCGCTTGTGCTGTTTGGACTGGTTGAACACGTAGATGTTTTCCGAAGGCACATCATGGGATTTGGCCATGGCAACGATACGATCGCGGACCGGACCTTCTTCCATTTCGGTATAGTCGTTGAACAGCGGAGAGATAAATACCGGCGCGAGGAGCAGCCCGATAAACAGGAAAATTGCGACAATGCCCGTGCCCCACAGCCACCAGATTTTCGGAGCTCGCCGGATCACCGCAAAAATGGCAATGATCAATAGCGGGAAGATGAACAGGCTGATCACAAAGCCGATGAGCTGTTCGCCGGCCCACGTACCAAATCCCTGGCTGACAAGATCATATTGTTTTTCCCGTACAAATCCGGTGTAGATTGACCAGGGCATGCTCAGAACAAAGCTGGCGACCAGGTAGGGCATGGCTGTCAGCCATGTTACGGCCCAGTTACGCTTGGATTTTCTTTCCGCCCACTGTCTGAATTTGGATGTAAGTCGTGATTTCAAAAGGAAAAAGTCGATAAGGAATCCGACGACCGCCCCCCATAGAGTGAGCCAGTATCCTCCCTCGAAATAGCTGTTTGATTTTTCGAGATCCTCACCTTTGAGCGTGTCGATATAGGCGCGGCTGGCCTGTTCAACATCAAAAGCGCTTGCAGTGCCCTCTTGCGCAAAGCCGGTATCCATGGGCAGCCCCAATGCCAAGAGCATTGCCACTGCCATCATAATAATCCGTGTCACAACCCGTTCCCCCTGAAACCTTGGCCTACATCCATAATCACAATTGCACCGGGTGCAAATGGCTCTTATGGCTGTGATCATGCTCGATATCCAAAACACAGACGCTGCGATGGCGTCCAGCGACCCTGTGACCATCCGCCGGGAAGACTATCGTCCTCCAGCCTGGTTTATCCCGGAAATCTCACTTGATTTCAGGCTTGGTCTTGAGAAGACCGTGGTTCATTCCCGGCTCGACGTCCGGCGTTCCAAAAGTGCAAAATTCCAGGAGCCACTGGTGCTGGATGGCGACGATTTACTTCCCGTTTCAGTCCAGGTTGACGGAGAACCCTGGACAGACTGGACACTGGTTGACGGTTCTCTCACCCTGCCGCTGACCGGTGCAGCCCATATTGTCGAAATTGTCGTCGAGCTGGATCCTTCGACCAACACCCAGCTTATGGGACTATACGCTTCGGGCGGAATGCTGTGTACCCAATGTGAAGCCGAAGGATTTCGCCGGATCACTTTTTTCCCAGATCGCCCAGACATTTTAAGCCGTTATCAAGTCCGGATGGAAGGCGATAAAACCGCTTTTCCGATCCTGCTCTGCAATGGCGACAAGGTCGCAATCGGAGATACCGGCGATAACCGGCACTGGGCAGAATGGAACGATCCCTGGCCCAAACCGAGCTATTTGTTTGCATTGGTCGCTGGCGACCTGGTGGCCAATACGGACAGTTTTACCACGCGTTCCGGCAAAGAAGTCGAGCTGAATATCTGGGTGCGGGATGGAGATTTGTCCCGAACCGGTCATGCGATGAAGGCATTGAAAGACTCGATGCAATGGGATGAAGAAACCTATGGCCGGGAATATGATCTGCAATTGTTCAACATTGTTGCAGTCAGTGATTTCAACATGGGGGCGATGGAAAACAAGGGCCTGAATATCTTCAATTCCCGCTATATTCTGGCGGATTCTGAAGTGGCTACCGACGCGGATTTTGATGGTATTGAGGGCGTGGTGGCCCATGAATATTTTCACAATTGGTCTGGAAACAGAGTTACTTGCAGGGATTGGTTTCAACTATCTCTGAAAGAAGGATTCACAGTATTTCGTGACCAGAGCTTTTCTGCAGACATGGGCTCGCCCGCGCTGAAGCGTATTGAAGACGTCCGCATCTTGCGTGCGGCCCAATTCCCGGAAGATGCGGGACCGCTGGCGCATCCGATCCGGCCGGAAAGCTATCAGGAAATCTCCAACTTCTATACAGCGACCGTATACAACAAGGGTGCAGAAGTGATCCGCATGATGCACAGCATGATGGGAGCAGATCGATTTCGGGCAGGCACGGACCTCTATTTTGAACGCCACGATGGGGAAGCTGTAACCTGCGAAGATTTCGTCGCCGCGATGGAAGACGGCGGCAAGATTGATCTGAATCAATTTCGCGGTTGGTATGAAACGGCGGGTACGCCCCATGTTTCGGCAAAGCTCGACCACGATCCGCAAACCGGCAAAGCCAGTTTGCATCTGTCCCAGCAGGTCGGGCAGGGCGGCGCAAAGCCGGAGCCGTCAAATCTGGTGATCCCGCTAAAGATCGCATTGCTGAATCCCGACAGCGGCGAACATGACGGAGAGCAGTTGCTTCAATTTGATCAACCAGAACAGAGCTTTGTTTTTGAAGGGCAAAAGGAGCACCCGATCCTTTCGGTCAATCGCGGGTTTTCTGCACCAATCATCATAAAAAGCAGTCGAACGTCCGAAGAACTGGCATTTTTGTCGGCACATGATGATGACCCGTTTGCAAGGTTTGAGGCCATGCAGCAACTGATGACACATTATCTGATGGCTCAGGTGAACGGAACCCCGGCTGATCGGGATACCATCTTGCATGCCATCGGTGCCGTTCTTGCGGACAAGTCTATCGACAACGCGTTTCTCGCCGAACTGATCCTGTTGCCCAGCGAGGCATTTCTGGGAGACCAGATGATCTCGGTTGACCCGCAAGCCATTCATGATGCGCGTGAAAAGCTGCGTGGTAAAATCGCTGTTCAATTCGAACGGCAGTTTCGGCGGCGCTACAAACAATGTGTGCCCGGTGAATTCTCGCTCGCTCCAGAGGCGAGGGCCGCGCGCAAATTGCGCAATGTCATGCTGGGATATATTGCGGCCTCGCATGCCGAAGACGCCGCGGAACTGGCATATGAACAATATCGCGAAGCGGACAATATGACAGCCAAGCAGGGCGCGCTGTCGGTGCTGTCCCATATGGATGCGGCAGAACGCGACTGGGCGCTTGACGATTTCTACAAGGGTTACAAGGACAATGCGCTGGTGCTGGACAAATGGTTCACACTGCAAGGGCTGTCTCAGCGGTCAGATACATTGAAGCGGATCGGAAAGCTTGCCGGACATCCGGACTTTACCTTGTCCAACCCCAATCGGGTACGCGCGCTATACGGCAGTTTTACAGCGAACCCTGTACGTTTTCACGATCCATCCGGGATGGGCTATCAGATAATCGCGGATATGGTGATCGCACTCGATGGTCAAAATCCCCAGACTGCGGCCCGGTTCATCCCTCCACTGGGGCGCTGGCGGCGATATGAACGTGGCCGGGCTGATCTGATGCGTGCGGCACTCGAAAAAATCGCCGCTTCTCCCGATTTGTCGAGAGACGTCAGCGAACAAGTGAGCAAAAGCCTTGCCTGACCGCACGGAACTTGCGGTGGATGTGGTCACATCGCCGCTGCTGGATGGGGCTGCACACGGTTTTTTGGGTCGCGACGGCGGGTTTTCTGACGGCATCTATTTTGGACTGAATGTCGGCCTGGGCAGTGATGATGATCGCGAAGCCATTTTGAAAAACCGTCAACGGGCGAAACAGACGATATTGCCGGACAGCGAACTGGTGACCTTGCATCAGGTGCACAGCGCGGATGTTGTCACGGTTGATCATCCGTTTGATCTCGACCAGCGTCCCCATGCGGATGCCATGGTCACGGCAGAGCCCGGACTGTTGCTGGGAATATTGACAGCCGATTGTGTTCCGGTGCTGTTGTTTGACGATGATGCGCATGTTGCCGGTGCCGCTCATGCGGGCTGGAAAGGCGCGATCGCAGGCGTCACGGACAATGTGATCGCAGCCATGGAAGCGCTGGGTGCATCGCGTGACCGGATCGCCTGTGCAATTGGCCCATGCATTGCACAGGCCAGCTATGAGGTTGACGCGGAATTTCAGAAACGATTTGTGGACGCGGACCCGGCCAATGCCGGTTTTTTCGCAGCGGGAAAGCCCGAGCACTTCCAGTTCGATATTGAAGCCTATGTCGCGCATCGATTGCAACTGGCCGGTATTGTCAAAACTGAAAAGCTCGGACTGGACACCTATGCCGCAGCGGATCGCTATTATAGCTATCGTCGCAGTTGCCATCGGGATGAGGCGGGCTATGGTCGGCAGATATCTCTCATCGGTCTAAGGGGTTGAAATCGGAATGAATGCGCAACGGGTTGGTTTATTCGCGGGTCTCATCGTCTTTGTAACAATGCTGATGGTTCCGGCACCGGAATCGATGAGCACGCAAGCCTGGCATGTGGCCGCGCTGACATTGCTGATGGCGACGTGGTGGATGACCGAAGCCATACCATTGACTGCGACAGCCTTGCTCCCTTTCATCGTGATGCCGATGGCGGGCGTGATGACGGCAGCCGAAGCGGCCAGCAAATATTACTCGCCAATATTGTTCCTCATTCTGGGGGGCGCCTTTCTCGCACTGGCGATTGAACGGGTCGGCTTGCACCGCCGACTGGCGCTCGCGATTATCGGGCTGGCGGGGAAAAGCTCCTGGAGCATCCTGATGGCCTTCATGATCGCGACAGCGGTGATGAGTATGCTGATATCCAACACCTCGTCGACGCTGATCATGGCACCAATTGCGCTGGCTGTTCTGGCGGCAGGCGGAGTGAAAGCCGGGGAAACGGACGGCTTTGCCGGTGCGCTGATCATGGGCGTCGCCTTTGCGGCCTCCATCGGTGGACTTGGCACTTTGGTTGGCAGTCCGACAAACGCCATTGCAGCCGGCCTTATCAACGAAACACTTGGCATGGAACTCGATTTTGTCAGCTGGATGAAGTTCGGAATGCCGATCGTGATTATCGGACTGCCGGTATGTGCGGCGATCCTGATCCTGGTCCAGAAAGTCGGACGTCACAGCTTTGACGGGCAAGATGCAAAAGCAGCGATCGGAAAGCCCGGACCCTGGAGCATTTCTGAAAAACGTCTGGTACCGGTTGTGGCCATTGTCGTTCTGGGTTGGCTTTTCCTGAAGCAAATTCAACCGTTCTTCCCTGAAAAGGCTGTTGTCGACGGCACCATCGCTATTATCGGCGGAATGCTGCTCTTTATCTTGCCAGATGGAACCGGTCGCCGTCTGCTCAACTGGGATGAAGCCAACCGCGCGCCATGGGGTGTCATCATGATGTTTGGCGGCGGTCTTGCCCTTGCCGCCGGTATCATTGGATCCGGGCTGGCAGACTGGCTGGGGCAGGCGCTTTCTCCGCTGCAAACCGTGCCGGTCATTGTCATCGCCATTGCGCTGGTTGCGCTTGTCATTCTGGTCACGGAATTCGCCTCCAACGTGGCAACCGCGAGCGGCATCATGCCGGTAGTCGCCAGTTTGATATTGGCCACAGGCGTTGATCCGGTATTGCTTGCCGTGCCCGCTGCAATGGCGGCCAGCTGGGGCTTTATGCTGCCCTCCGGAACCGGTCCCAATGCCATTGCATGGTCGACCAATCACATAGCCTTGCCGCGTATGCTCAAATCGGGTTTTCTTCTCGACCTGACTGGAATACCGATCATCATCGGAACAATCTGGTTAGTTTCATTTGTAATTAGTTAGTGGCTGAGGCATAGGCGCTCCAACAACATTTTGTCTGGAGAGAAAACATGTCGGATCACAACGAAGACGACGTTCCGGTTGCTCCGCGGCGCATGCCCAAAGCTCCCATTGAGGAAATTGGCGGACGCAAGCTGAAGCCATCTACGCTAATGATGGGGCATGGTTATGACCCGGTCCTGTCCGAAGGTTCACTCAAGCCGCCGATTTTCCTGACTTCGACATTCGCTTTCGAAAGCGCCGCAGCAGGGAAGCGCTTTTTCGAAGGAATAACCGGAAAACGTCCGGGCGGTGCAGACGGTCTGGTTTATTCCCGGTTTAACGGGCCTAACCAGGAAATTCTTGAAGATCGGCTGAGTATCTGGGACGAAGCGGAAGATGCACTGGTTTTCTCCAGCGGCATGTCGGCCATTGCAACGGTCCTTCTGGCCAATGTCAATCAGGGTGACGTGGTTGTTCACAGCGGCCCGCTATATGCGGCAACGGAAACCCTCATCAACAAGATCCTCGGCCGTTTCGGCGTTACCTTTATGGATTTTCCAGCCGGTGCCAGCCCTGCCGAGGTGAACGCACTGCTTGAAAAAGCCAAAGCAGAAGCGGATGCCAATGGCGGCAAGGTCGCAATCATTTATCTTGAAAGCCCGGCCAATCCGACCAATGCGCTTGTTGATATTGAAGGTGTTGCAGATGCAAGGGCACAGGTGTTCGGCGAGGATGGAGCAGTGCCTCCTATCGCCATCGACAATACGTTTCTTGGCCCGCTCTGGCAGCAGCCACTGAAACATGGTGCAGATATCGTGATCTACAGCCTGACCAAATATGCCGGCGGACATAGTGATCTGGTCGCCGGCGGCGTGCTGGGATCAAAGGCCCATATGGACCCGATCCGCGCGATCCGGAATACAATTGGGACGATCTGTGATCCCAATACAGCATGGATGTTGTTGCGCAGTCTCGAAACACTGGAATTGCGAATGAGCCGCGCCGGAGAGAATGCGGAAAAGGTGTGCGCCTTCCTGCGTGATCACCCGAAGGTCGAAGGCCTGGGCTATCTTGGTTTCATCGAGGATGAGTCACAGCAGGATATTTACGATCGCCATTGCAGTGGCGCAGGGTCGACATTCTCGGTGTTTATCAAGGGCGGAGAAAAGGAAGCTTTTGCGTTTCTGGACGCCATGAAAATTGCCAAGTTGGCCGTGAGTCTGGGCGGAACGGAAACCCTGGCCAGCCTGCCTGCGGCGATGACCCATTTGTCGGTTCCGGATGAACGCCGGGCAGCCCTGGGGATTACCGACAACCTGGTGCGAATTTCAATCGGTGTGGAAGATGCCGAAGATCTGATCGCTGATTTCGATCAGGCGCTTGCGCAGGTGTGACGCACAATATCGGTTAAACCGGATCCCAGTCGACGATTTTCCAACCGCGTTTTCGGGCCAGCGTTCGCATCGCGGAACTGGGTGTTGTGGCCACGGCTTCGTCGGCAAAGTCCATCATCGGCGCGTCGCTGACATGATCTGAATAGGCGCGGATGTGCAATTGCGCGCGGTCGAGATTCTGGTCGTCCAGAAATGCCTGGATGCGATCCAGCTTGGCGGTATCATAGCAATTTTCGCCAATGATTTTTGGCAGAACCTGTCCCTGATCGTTGATTTCCAGCCGGGTGGCGATGACATGGTCAAAGCCCAACCGTTTGGCGATCGCGTTGACATAGAGCTCGTAGGAAGCGGTGGCGAGAATCAACAGGCGGCCTTCCTCCCGGTCCTGCTCGATTTGCTGAAAAGCCTGCTTGAAGCTGTTCTTGCGGATGGTTTGATCCGCGTAATTGTCAATATGGGGCTGGAGTTTACTGACGGCGGGATGGCTTCCGAGCAGCAGGCGCTGATTATAGGTCTTCAGCCCCTTGCGGCTGATCAGCTTCAGACCGTAGCCGATGAATCCGAATGGCAGCAAAGGGAGCAAAAGCAGGCGCCATGGCGCGATTGCCATAACCATGTGGAGGAGAAAGGGCGTATATGTTCCCCGAACTGTAATCGTTCGATCCATGTCGTAAATAGCCAGCTTTTGCATAGATCCTCAGGTATGATTTGAACCGCTCTTAGCAGCAGCGCGAAAAATGCACCAAAAAAATGAACCGCTATAATGGCTTGAGCTTTCAACGGTTTTCCGTCACCAATAGCAGCGATGACACGGTCGAGCGATTTTGTTGAGGAAATAACTGCCGAGGGAGCGACATCCCTTCGTTTTTCTGGTGACATGTCGATCGCATCCATTGCTGATCTTCCCGAGCGTTTGCGCGACTATCCGGGCGGCGTGGAACGTCTCGATCTTTCTGATGTTGGCTATATTGACACGGTCGGAGCGTGGCTGATTCATCGTACGGCACGCGACATGGGGGCGACAATCACCGGCGGTGATGACGAAGCCAAACGCCTGATCGCAGCGGTTGGAGCTGTTGATCAAGCGGCGGAAGTTCGTCCGCCGCCGCCCAATCCCTTCATCCGTGTTCTGAATGAAATCGGAGAAGCGACAACAATCGCTTTTTCTACGCTCGCCGGTTTGATCGGCTTTTTCGGTGCTGTAATCATGGCAATGCTGTCTTTGCTTCGCCACCCGGGGCGCATCCGGTGGAATGCGGTCATCCAGCGCTTTGACGTTGTCGGAGTTCGGGCACTTGGAATTGTCGGCCTGATGAGTTTTCTCATCGGTCTGGTGATCGCACAGCAGGGCGCGGTGCAATTGCGGCAATTTGGGGCTGAGGTTTTCACTGTCAATCTGGTTGGTCGTCTGACGCTGCGTGAACTGGGTGTGCTGATGACAGCAATCATGGTTGCGGGCAGATCCGGTTCCGCATTTGCAGCGCAGATTGGCACCATGAAGCTGACTGAAGAAATTGACGCCATGCGCACGATCGGAGTTTCGCCGATCGAAGCGCTTGTCTTGCCGCGATTTCTGGCTGCCATCATTATGTTGCCGCTGCTGGGCTTCTATGCCTCGGTAGTGGCAATCATTGGCGGCGGGCTTTTGAGCTGGGTGGAACTGGATATCCCGCCAGCGACATTTTTCGCGAGAATTCGGGAAGTCGTCCCCATTACTGACGTTTATGTCGGGTTGGCAAAAGCGCCTGTATTCGGTGCTATTATTGCGATTTGTGGTTGCTATCAGGGCATGCAGGTCAAGGGCAATGCCGAAGATGTCGGCAAGCGCACGACGGCAGCGGTTGTGCAGGCGATCTTTCTGGTAATCGTGCTGGACGCCTTTTTTGCGGTATTCTTTAGCTGGATTGGGTGGAATTGATGCTCGGCGAAAAACCCATTGCCTTTGATCGCGAATTTGAAGGGCCGATTATCTGCGTCAAAGGCCTGCGGACCAGTTTTGGCGAACAGGTTGTGCATGAAGATCTTGATCTTGATGTGCGTAAAGGCGAAATCCTGGGCGTTGTCGGCGGATCGGGCACAGGAAAATCCGTTTTGATGCGCGCAATTATCGGCCTGCAAAAAGCGGATGAGGGCGATGTGAAAGTCTTTGGAGAATCCCTGCTCGGCAGATCAGATGCCGAAACGGTCGAGATTCGCAAGAGATGGGGCGTACTGTTTCAGGGGGGTGCGCTGTTCTCCACTCTGACCGTCGCCGAAAACGTCATGATTCCGATCCGTGAATTCTATCCGGATATGGACCGCGATTTCCGTCGGGAAGTCGCCAAATACAAGGTGTGTCTGTCGGGTCTGCCGCCTGATGCGTCGCCCAAATATCCGTCCGAACTGTCTGGCGGGATGAAGAAACGGGCCGGTATAGCCCGGGCGCTGGCTCTGGACCCGGAACTGCTTTTTCTTGACGAACCGACCGCCGGGCTGGACCCGATTGGCGCGGCGGCTTTTGACAGCCTGACACGTGAGTTGCAGCAGACATTGGGTCTGACCGTATTTCTGATCACCCATGACCTCGATACGCTTCATGCGATTTGTGATCGTGTCGCTGTTTTGGCTGACAAAAAGGTCATCGCGGTGGGGACTATTGATGAATTGCTGGCAATGGACCATCCGTGGATCCAGGAATATTTCAACGGTCCGCGCGGCCGTATGGCAGCACCCAAATGATGTTGGGTTCGATGATGCCATGCAGACGAACAAGAGAATTCTTGCAGGTGCGCTTGCCTGTCTTCATAACGGTGAACTAGATGGAAACTCGGTCAAATCATATTCTGGTAGGTGCTATCACATTGGGATTGCTTGCGCTTGTCGCGGCGTTTCTGGTCTGGATCGTGCGCTTTGGTGATGGCGCCCAGAAAGAATATGATATCTTTTTTGCACAGTCGGTTGGCGGTCTTGCGCAAGGCACGGGGGTCACTTTTGCCGGAGTTCCGTCCGGGCAGGTGCTGAAGGTCGAATTGTGGGACAAGGATCCGGACTTTGTCCGCGTCAGAATAGCGGTCAGTGAAAAAACACCGATTTTACAAGGAACGACCGCGACCATCCAGAGTATCAGCTTCACTGCGCCGCCGAATATCCAACTGGATGGTGCAGTCAAAGACGCGCCGCCGATTACCGATCTTGGCCCCGAAGGCGTTCCGGTTATTCCAACCAAACCGGGCGCATTGGGAGAATTGCTGAACAGTGCGCCGTTGGTAGTGGAACGGCTGGCGACGCTGACCGACCGGCTCACTTTGTTGTTGTCTGATGAAAATCAGGAATCGATCGGCGGTATATTGAAAAATACCGACAAGCTCACCGGGTCGCTTGCGCGAACAGCACCCGGACTGGAAGCGTTGATGGCTGAATCGCAGCTCGCGATCCGTAATGCTGGTGATACCGCCGCAAAACTTTCCGCTCTGGCCGACAACGCCAATGCCTTGCTCGATAATAATGGCCAGCCTTTGGCAAAAGATCTAGGCAAGACCTTGCAGGCCGCCGAACAGAGCATGGTTGCGCTCAATGCAGTGCTCGAAGACGTGCGGCCCGGGATGCAGCAACTGGGCGCGAAGACACTGCCGGAAGTCGATCAGCTGGTTGAGGACATGCAGGCGCTGACAAAATCACTCACATCGGTCACCGAAAGACTGGATCAGGGGGGAGCCGGGTCGTTGATTTCCGCTCCAACACTGCCGGACTACGAGCCGGGCAACTAAGGGATCAGGATAATGGGGTTGAGCATGAAGCGGTCTTTGATTCTGCTGGCAACTGTCGGAACACTCGCTGGCTGTGTCAGCTTTGGCGCATCCGAACCGCCGCCATTTTTGATGTCGCTGACATCCGACATAAAGGTGGATGGCGGGGTTGAACGTAGTGGACAGCAAGCCGACGCGCTTGTCGTGCGCTTGCCGTCTTCGCCACAAAAATTGAACACATTGCGTGTCCCGGTTCAGACTCGGGCAACCGGTATCGCCTATCTCAAAGATGCGGTCTGGGTGGACAAGCCAGTGCGCCTTTTCCACGGGATGCTGACCGAAACCATCGCTGCCAAAAACGAACGCCTGGTGCTGACATCGACACAGGCTGGCGGAAAGGCCGAGCATTACTTATCCGGAGAGCTGGTCAATTTTGGACTGGATGGTCCGCGTCTGGAAGTTGTCGTGACCTATGATGCGGTCAAAATGAAAGTGGGCCAGCCGGTTGAAAAACGCCGGTTTGAGGCGCGTGAGCCCGTTTTTACGGCTGAGCCCGGTCCTGTCGGAGAATCGCTCAACAAAGCTGCGAACAAGGTGGTTGACGAGGTTGCGGACTGGATCGGTTAGATCTGGCTATAAATCGGCAGGTTCATTGCCGTAAACAAAACCTTCGGGTTCCGGCCAGTTCATCGATGTCGCGGCCATCACGCGGAACAGCCGGCCCATTTCATCCACATGCGTGAGCCTGCGCAGGGCGGCTTTGATATTCTCTTCCTCGTCCTGCTGTGCCGTGACAAGTGCCTTCGCCCGCTGATCAATGCCCAGTGATTTCAGCCACTGACCTTGTTCGGAAGGACCATGGACGGACAGCAGCCTTGTGCGCGCAACATTGGCAAGCGTGAGGAAATCAACATGGGCTGTCAGGTCGCTGGTTCCCGGACTGTCAAAAGGACTGACCGGCATGTGATCCTTTACCGCTTGCAAGGTGCTGCCGGTTCCGGGCTTGTCATAGCCATAGTCGATGACCAGTAGCGCGCCGCCTTGAACCGCCAGTCGGCTTGCGAACTCTCCCAGCAATCGAACGCTTTCTGGCGACGATTCCAATATTGTTCCAACCGGGAACTGGCTCGTAGACCGGGTAACCGGGCTGTCGATGGTCTGTTCTCCGGCAACGGGGACGAACTTGCTGCGATCGCGCGCAACCATCTGGGTTCGCCATCCGGCCTCTGTCAGCACAAATTGCTCGACCGGCAGGGCGTCAAAAAACTCGTTGGCAACGATTAACATCGGTCCCGTTTTGGGCAGGCTTTCGATGGTTTCATGCCAGCTTGCCGTTGGATGGAGAGCGGCTTGACTGGTTTTCAAAACAGGGCTGGTTTCGAGAAAATGGACCGCGGGCACGCAATCAAATTTCTGCATCACGCGCAAGGCATCGCTCGCCAATGTACCGCGTCCGGGGCCGAGTTCGACATAGGAACAATTGCCGGGCTGTCCCGCACGAATCCAAATATCGGATAGCCAGATACCAACCAGTTCTCCGAACATCTGGCTGATCTCTGGCGCGGTGACGAAATCACCGTCTTCGCCAAACGGGTCTTTTCCGGCATAATAAGCGTTATTGGCCACAGCCATATACTCGCCCAGCGGGATCGGCCCGCTTCTGTCTATTCGTTCGGCAAGCAAATGTGCGGCTGTTTTGCCGTCAGGCAATGGTCTCTTCCCCTGCGGGTGGTTCGACGCGAACCCGGCGACCTTTGGCGGTGATCACCAGCCAGATGCCGAGCAAGATCATGGGTACCGTCAGCGTCTGGCCCATAGTCAGGCCCCAGCTGAGATTTTCGAGACCTGCGTCGGGTTGCCGGAAAAACTCCACCGTGAAACGGCTCAACCCGTAGACCAGCAATCCGGTACCGACCAGCTTGCCGGGATGGTATCGGGCGTCGGTTTTCCAGAACAACAGTGATGTGATGATGAAATAGAGAATTCCTTCCAGACCCGCCTCGTAGAGTTGACTTGGATGGCGAGCGACTTCGCCGCCTAACGGGAAGACTATGGCCCATGCCACATCTGTTTCCCGACCCCAGAGCTCGCCGTTGACGAAATTTGCCATTCGGCCAAAAAACAGACCGAACGGAATGACGCAGGCAATATAGTCGCACATCCGCAGAAAATTGAGCTTCTCCTTGCGTGCCGTCCACCACAGAGCAAGCACAACGCCGAGTACTCCGCCGTGCAGCGACATGCCGCCGTTCCAGACTTTGAAAATATCGATCGGGTTCGCCAATATGCCTGGTTGATAAAAGAACACATACCCCAGACGTCCACCGATGATGATTCCCAACGTTGCCCAGAAAATCAGATCATCAGCATGCCGCCGCGCCATGGGCGCACCCGGCTGAGCAATCATTTTGGTCAGATACCAATAGCCGATGATGATCCCGGCCAGATAGGCAAGGGAATACCATTTTAGCTGGAAAAACCCCAGATCGAGGGCATTTGGAGACAGGCCGAGCTCCGAAAACTGGATATGTTGGCCGGCGCTCGCCAGAATAATGTCAATCAACTCTTTTCCCCGTTCGGTTTCATCGTATATGGCATAGGCATATAAAGGGAAATTCCCCTATACCAAGAGGGAAACACACGCGACTTAACGGGAGAGCTTGAAAAATGCCATCGGAATTAGATCTTAAAATACGCGAAACACTCACTGCGATGACAGCGCCTGGTCAGTTGCTGGAACTGGATTCCGTGCAAAAATTTGGCGTTGATCTGCCGATTTTCAAGAATGCGCCGCAGAATGTCGCGGATTTTCTGGCCTATTTCTGTCACCAGCATGCGGATACCGAGTTTCTTGTCGATGGAGATATTCGACTGACATTCGGTGAAACCTATGCCGCTGCCCGAACTCTCGCGGGCGGACTGGTTGAGGGATATGGCATTAAAAAGGGCGACCGGATTGGAATCGCTGCCCGAAATTCTGCCAACTGGGTCATTTTGGACATGGCGATCACGATTGCAGGCGGGGTCAGCACAAAGCTGAACGGCTGGTGGCAGGGTGACGAACTGGCTGACGGGATTGAAGATGTGAGTTGTACACTGGTCTTCGCCGATCCCCAACGCGCCGCGCGTTTGACGGAACTGGATCGGGACACCGGTGCCGAATTACTGATTTTTGAACATGACAAGATGCCGCTGGACGGGTTGAAGGTCATGTTGGCGAAAGGCGGGAACGCCGAAACCGCGATGCCTGAAATCGGCCCGGAGGATAATGCGACAATCCTGTTCACTTCTGGCTCGACCGGACGTTCGAAAGGCGCATACGCGGATCACCGGTCTGTTGTCCAGGGAGCGATGAGTTTCGTGGGTGCCGTCGCTGTCATGGTCAAAATCATGGAAGACGCGGGTACGATGCCGGATATACAGCCCACTGCAATGGTGGCTGTACCGCTTTTCCACGTCACCGCATCCGTACCGCTGGTTCTGGTCAGCTATGCTATTGGCCGCAAGCTCGTCTTCCTGAACAAATGGGATGCAGAAGCTGCGATGAAGCTGATCGAAAAGGAAAAAGTGACTTACTTTGTTGGCGTTCCGCTGATGAGCATGGAAATTTATTCCCACCCCAATCTCAAGGATTACGATCTCAGTACCTGTGTTTCCATGGCAGCTGGCGGCGCCCCGCGTCCGGTCGAGCATGTCAAACGGATCAAGGAAGCAATGGGCGAAGGCTTCCCCATCATTGGCTATGGTTTGACTGAAACCAACGGGGTGGGCTGTTCCAACCAGAATGAAAACTATCTCGCCCATCCGGATAGCACCGGCCGCGCAACGCCGCCGATTGTCGATGTCGCAATTTTGGATGATGACGGCAACGAAGTTCCGCAAGGCGAGCGTGGTGAAGTCTGCATTCGGACAGCTGCCAATTTCACCGGCTACTGGAATAACGAGCAAGCAACCAAAGAAGCATTTACGGACAATGGATATTTCCGGTCCGGCGACATCGGCTATTTCGACGACGATGCTTATCTATACATCGTGGATCGCAAGAAAGAGATTATCATTCGTGGCGGCGAGAATATCAGCTGTCAGGAAGTGGAGGCAGCGATATATTCCAACACGTCCATCGCCGAGGCCTGTATTTTTGGTGTGGATGACGAGCGGTTTGGCGAAGTTCCCGCGCTGGTTTATCATGTCAAAGATGGTCACAGCGTTCCGCAGGATGAACTGCTGGCTTATCTGAAAGACAAGCTCGCGCCGTTCAAAATGCCGGTGCATATCTGGGAATATGACGAACCGCTGCCCAAGCTGGGTACAGCCAAGATTGCAAAGATCGTGCTGGCCAAGAAACACCGCAAGATGCTCGCTGAAACCGGATGAACATACGCGCTGACATCCCGAAACCTGCCGCTGATCCTGGAAAGCGGGTCGTGCGGCAACGGGATGTGATTAATCGCCGGGCTTTGGCCGGGCAGATTGATGATCTGATAGCGGAACACGGAATAGCGAAGGCCCGCGCCCAAATTTTGCCGCTTTTGCAGGACGCGCTCGCGAAAGGTCGGACGGAAATTGGCCGGCGGTTGATCGAGAAACCTTCGTCGGGGCATGAAGCTGCTGCTGCGCAATCCTTTCTGGTCGATCAACTGGTGAGGTTGATTCATGACATCGCCGTCGGGCACCAATATCCGGTGAACAATCCGTCTGCCGGCGAGCGGATTTCGGTCATGGCAGTTGGCGGCTATGGGCGCGGCGAAATGGCACCGCACAGTGATGTCGATATCGCGTTCATCACGCCGTTCAAGCAAACTAGCTGGACCGAACAGGCGATTGAGGCGATGCTCTACTGGTTGTGGGATCTGGGTTTCAAGGTCGGGCAGAGCAGCCGTTCGATTGATGAAATGGTGCGGATGGCAAGTCAGGACCTCTCAATCCGGACTGCGCTCCTCGAGGGACGCTATGTCTGGGGAGATACTGACGTCTATGAAGAAGCAAAACTGCGGTTTTATTCCGATGTCGTCGCTGGAACGCAGAGCAGTTTTGTATCCGAAAAGCTCGCTGAACGTGATGCCAGACATATCCGGATGGGTGACAGTCGCTATGTCGTCGAGCCCAATGTCAAGGAAGGCAAGGGCGGCCTGCGTGATCTGCAGACGCTTTACTGGATTGGAAAATATATCCACCGGGTGTCTTCTGCCGAAGAGCTTGTCGATGTCGAGTTGCTGACGGGTGCCGAATTCAAACGTTTCCGCAAGGCTGCGAACTTTCTCTGGGCGGTGCGCTGTCACATGCACGACATCACCGGAAGGTGCGAAGACCGGCTGACATTTGACCTTCAACCGGAAATTGCGCGCCGAATGCGATTTGCCGACCGGACTGGTAAATCCGCAGTTGAACGGTTCATGCAATATTATTTTCTCAACGCAAAAGTTGTGGGTAATCTGACCGGCGTTTTTCTGGCACATCTGGATGAAACGCATAATGCCGGTGTCAGGCGTTTCATTCCCAGCATCGTTCGCCGACCAAAAAAGCTTAAAGGCTTTACTCTTGACCGCGGCCGACTGGCTCTGCCCGACGAAGAGTTTTTCGAAGAAGACCCGGTGCGGTTGATTGAGATATTCCAGCTCGCAGACAAACATGGGCTGGAAATCCATCCCATGGCAATGCGCGCTGCACGGCGAGATGCGAAGCTGATAACGAACAAGATACGCAAAGACCGGCGTGCCAATCGCCTGTTCCTGGACGTGCTCAGCTCCCCGCGTGATCCGGAACTGGTGTTGCGGTGGATGAACGAAGCTTCCATATTCGGACGTTTCATACCCGATTTTGGACGTGTCGTCGCGCAGATGCAATTTGACATGTATCACCATTATACAGTCGATGAACACAGCATTCGGGCCATCGGTTTGCTGGCGAAAATCGGCAACGGCGCGTTGGCTGATGATCACCCAAACTCCACTGAAACGATGAAAAAACTGCAGAATCGCACAGTGCTGTTCGTTGCAGCATTGTTGCATGATATTGCGAAAGGGCGGGGCGGCGATCACAGTGTACTGGGCGCCGAAGTCGCCATGAAGCTCTGTCCGCGATTGGGATTGCAGCCACATGAAACAGAACTGGTTGCCTGGCTGGTACGACATCATTTGCTGATGTCGGCAATGGCATTCAAACGCGATCTGTCAGACTTCAAAACCATTCAGGACTTTGTCAGTCAGGTAAAAAGTATCGAGCGGCTTCGCCTGCTCACAGTTCTCACCGTCGTCGACATTCGAGCGGTCGGGCCCGGTGTCTGGAATAGCTGGAAACGCCAATTGCTGACCGACTTGTTTGAATCGTCCGAAGAGATGTTGCGCCTGGGTCACAAGCAGCGGGGTCGCGATGAGCGCATTGCCGCGAAAAAGGCGACACTCGGGACCGCACTCAAACTGCCAAAAGCGAGATTTGCACAACTTGTAAAACGGCTTCCGGATTCATTCTGGATCGCAGAATCTGACGATGTTATCGAGCATAATGCCCGATTGATGATCGCGGCTGGTGACGATAGTCTCGCCATTTCAGCAGATGCTTATCCTGATCGGGGTGCTACTCTTGTGACCATTTATGCAGCCGATCATCCGGGCCTGTTTTTCAGGATTGCCGGCGGAATTCATGTGGCTGGCGGGAACATTATTGACGCACGCATTCACACGACGCGTGACGGAATGGCGCTCGATAATTTCCTGGTTCAGGATCAAAATGGCGAGCCGTTTTCGGAGGAGAACCAGCTCGACAGGCTGAAAGTGGCGGTCGAGGATGCACTTGCCAATCGCAGCAAATTGTCCACCAAACTGGATGCCCGTCCGCTGTCGCATTCGCGCGCGGGAGCGTTCAAGATCACGCCGGTGGCAATGGTTGATAACGATGCATCCAACCGTTTCACGGTGGTTGAGGTCAATGCGCAGGATCGGCCCGCTCTTTTGAACGAACTGGCTTATGCCCTGTTTGAATCGAAGGTGACAGTGCACAGCGCTCATATCGCAACCTATGGCGAGCGGGCCGTCGATACCTTTTATGTTACCGACCTTCTGGGTGCGAAAATCGAGAGCGTCGCCAGGCTTAACAATCTGAAAAAGAAGCTGACCGCCGCCGCCCGGCCAAAAAACAGCCGGAACAAGGCCGCTTAGCCCAGCTTGTCTTTCAATGCGGCAAGGGCACCAAATGGTCCCGCTTCTTCTTCGCTTTTTAGTCCGCTTGCCTTGATCGCAGCCTCGGCATTGGGGCCGCGAGGGTATGGTTCCAGAGCAAGATACAGGGTCTGCGCAATGGCTTCGCCAATATCAATCCGCGCATTTTCAAATTCAATCAAATCACAATCGTCGGATTCCAGTTCAATTTCTTCCTGATTTTCCAATTCCTCTGCTTTTTCAACGAAGGTAATTTTGAATTCTTCTGAAACAGTTACAGGAAATTCTTCACCGCTGATCGCGCAGTTCTGCATAAGCACGGATTGCAGAGTGCCGGTGAAATCGATCCGTTCCCCGCTACCATCCAGATCATATTCCGCGTGCAGATTTTGGATGCTCGGAATGCCAAACCGTTTCGCAAGGGCCTCGCACTGATCTGCATCCGCGACGATGTTCCCGCGCAGGGGAACATCGCCAATGTCTGACAATTTAATGATCTTTGAAAATTCGGGATTGCTATTGGTCATGTCGAAGCTGCTTCTGGCAATTGTCCGCGCAAAATGGCGGATAATTCTGTTTGTTCCAGCCGGGCCCGGAAATTGCGAAGAGTAGCGCTGGTGAAATCCAAAGCTTTCTGATCGGGAGTTTCGCCGCGATAAATGTTGCGAACAAGAGCGCTTTCCAGATCCTGCTTGCCGTCAAAAGCTTCGCGATAGGCTCCCAGACGCCCTCCAAAGGCGCCCATCATCCTGCCGACATGTTTGCCAACGATCATGTCTCCAATCCCGATTTGACGCAGTTGACCATCCATATCCCGGACGAATAACTCCGTCAGCCAGACGGTTTCATCTTTCGCTTCATCAAATTGTTCTAGCCGGAGCATGACGAGGCAGAGGATTGCCGTGATCATGTCAAACCGGCCGTCCAGCGTATCGGGCACATCACCTGATTCATACCAGCCCAGTCGCCGACCTTCCGCAATGACTGCGTCGTAAAGCGGCTGCATTACCGTGTTGGGATTATCCCGATTGAACAATTTTGTAAGAAAAGACATGTGTTGCTCGTTTTTCGGCAGTTTGTTGTGAGAGGAATACGGCGTTTTGGTCGTCGCCGAGTCTACCCGTGTTAAGTCTGTGTACAGGGCATATTGATATTTATGGCGCGAGATGCAATGGGCCATTATATTAAAGGTCCGGAATATTGGACAAGCAACAAAAAGCCCGCTGGAGAACAATGTCGATGACTAGCCAATCTGCCATGACCCTAAGAGCGCGTGTCGCTCTGGTGGGACTCGTTGCTGGAAGCCTTGCGGTAGCAGGTTGTACGCAAGTGCGCGGGCATCAGGGTTATATCGCCGATTCCTTCCTGATGGAAGCAGTGCAGCCCGGTGTTGACAATCGCCAGTCCGTCGAAGCCACGCTCGGTCGTCCGACATTTTCTGGCCAGTTTGATGAAAACACCTGGTACTATGTATCTCGCGATACACGACAGTTTGGATTTAGCTCGCCCCGGCCGAACAATCAGCTCGTGATGCGGGTCCAGTTTGATGAAGCAGGCAATGTGCAGACCGTAGACCGCACAGGTCTTGAGCTGGTTGCCAGCATCAGCCCCGAAGGCGACAAAACTCCGACATTGGGCCGCGAACGGAGCTTTTTTGAAGAGTTGTTCGGTAACATCGGCGCAGTCGGTGCACCCGGAGCGAACGGCCCCAGCAACGACCGAACACGTCCCTGATCTGAATCTTTACATGGCCTGATTTCTGGCGACTATTTGGCTATGCCGCTTGCAGCCAGCACAGCCAGCGTCACCAGCTCGGATGCCGTTGACGCCATTGTCGCAATCTGTACCGATTTATCCAGTCCGACGAGCATCGGGCCGATAACGGCATCTCCGCCCAGTTCCCGCAGTAATTTTGCAGACAGGTTAGCCGACTGCAGGCCAGGCATGACCAGAACATTTGCCGGGCTGGAAAGCCGACTGAACGGATAATTGGCCATCAGCTTGGGATTGAGCGCGACATCCGGCGCCATTTCGCCCTCATATTCAAAGCTGACGCGGCGCTCGTCAAGCAGTGCAACGGCCTCACGAATATTTTCCAGCCAACGCCCTTCCGGATTGCCGAAAGTGGAATAGCTCAAGAAAGCTACCCGTGGTTCGTGACCCATTTTGCGGGCGACGGCAGCAGTCTGCTCGGCAATATCTGCCAGTTCCTGTGAAGAAGGACGCTCATTGACAGTCGTATCCGCCATGAAAACCGTATGGCTTTGACCCACCATGACGTGAATACCAAAAGCCGTGCGCTCCTGTGCCACGTCGATAACCTTGGCTATATCTTTGAACGTCTGGGAATAAGGCCGGGTAACGCCGGTGATCATCGCTTCGCCCTGGTCCATGGCGAGCAGCGCGGAACCAAATATGTTACGGCTCTGGTTGACCATGCGCTTGATGTCGCGCTCCATGTAACCGCGCCTTGCGAGACGCTTGTACAGCATATTGACCATATCCGGTACGAGCGGACTGTTCCGGCTATTGTGAATCTCAAACCGGTCCGCATCGCCGACGCCCAGTTCCTGTAGTTTTTTCCGTACGCGATCGTCGCGTCCTACAAGGACCGGGGTGCCGTAACCGCCGTCCTGGAACTGAATAGCTGCGCGAAGGACGACATCTTCTTCTGCTTCGGCAAAAATCACGCGTTTTGGCGATTGACGGCTGACTTCATACGCCTGGGTCAGAACGGATGTGGTTGGGTTCAACCTCGCTTTGAGGCTTTGACGGTAAGCATCGAGATCTTCAATCGGCTTTTGGGCCACGCCGCTATCCATCGCCGCCTTGGCCACGGCTGCAGAGACCACATCCATCAGACGAGGGTCAAACGGCGCCGGGATGATATAGTCAACGCCAAATGTAGGTGCCTGGCCACCATAGGCGGCCGCAACTTCCTCCGGAACCTGTTCACGTGCCAATTCGGCGATTGCGGTGGCCGCCGCGACCTTCATTTCATCGTTGATACGCGTAGCCCGGACGTCCAGCGCCCCGCGGAAGATAAACGGGAAGCCAAGGACGTTGTTGACCTGGTTGGGATAGTCCGAGCGGCCGGTGGCGACAATCGCATCCGGCCGTGCGGCTTTGGCATCAGGCGGCGTTATTTCGGGATCAGGATTCGCCATGGCAAAGATAATCGGTTTGTCGGCCATGTCTTTGACCATTTCGGGTTTCAAAGCGCCGGCAGCAGATAGTCCGAGGAAAACATCAGCACCTTTCAATGCCTCGGTGAGGTCTCTCGCGTCGGTGTCGATGGCATGCGCTGACTTCCACTGGTCAACGCCGTCACGGCCCCGGTAGATGACTCCGCTGCGATCGCACATGGTCAGGCTGTCATGTGGCACGCCCATAGCCTTGATCAGCGCGGCGCAAGCGATTGCGGCGGCACCGGCGCCATTGACTACGACTTTGATGTCTTCGACTTTGCGATCGGTCAGCAAACAGGCATTGATAATACCGGCGGCGGCGATAATGGCGGTACCGTGCTGATCATCATGAAAGACGGGAATGTTCATCTTGTCGCGCAATGTCTGCTCGATAATGAAGCAGGCAGGCGCTCCAATATCTTCCAGATTAATTCCGCCAAAACTCGGCTCCATCAGCGCAACGGCATTGATAAAGGCTTCGGCATCTTCGGTATCGAGTTCCAGATCGATCGAGTCGACATCGGCAAAGCGTTTGAACAAAACGGCTTTGCCTTCCATCACTGGCTTGGAGGCCAATGCGCCGAGATTTCCGAGGCCCAAAATTGCGGTACCGTTGGAAATGACAGCGACCAGGTTTCCCTTTGCCGTATAATCATAGGCGGTTGAGGGGTCTTCAGCGATAGCGCGGACGGGAACTGCGACACCGGGAGAATAGGCGAGGCTCAGGTCGCGCTGTGTTGCCATCGGTTTCGATGCGATGATTTCGATTTTGCCGGGCCGGCCGTGGGAATGGAAAAGAAGCGCTTCGCGTTCAGAAAATTCTACGTTGCTCTTGTTCTTGTCAGCCAATTCTTGTCTCCCGATGAAGGTCCGGTTTTGCTGTCCGGCCTTTGCGCGTCCCGTGTCAGCCCTACTCTGGAAGACATGGCAAGGGCAAGGCTTGCTGTATTGCTGATTTGGAATAAGCTCATGCAATTATAGAAGTCCGACGACCCTTTTCCCGGACCGGACTCTCCGCTATCGCACTGGCATGGCAACACGGACTCAGCAGAAACCCAAACCCGAAGCGGCGAAACCGGGGAAGACAGGGTCCAAAAAGGCCGCAAAGCCAAAATTGACTCCAATGATGGAGCAATATTTCGCGTTGAAGGAAAAAGCCGAGGATTGCCTGCTGTTTTACCGCATGGGCGATTTTTTCGAGCTATTCTATGACGATGCGAAGTTGGCGTCGGCCGCGCTTGATATCGCGCTGACCAGCCGCGGAAAAAAAGAAGGTGAGGCCATTCCGATGTGCGGGGTTCCGGCGCATGCAGCGGAATCCTACCTCGCCAAACTGATCCGGGCCGGTTTCAAGGTTGCAATTGCGGAGCAGACCGAAACCCCGGCCGAAGCAAAAGAGCGCGGCGGTTACAAGGCGCTGGTCGCCCGTGACATTATCAGGTTTGTTACAGCTGGCACGCTGACCGAAGATACGCTTCTCGACGCCCGATCGGACAACGTGCTGGTTGCGGTTTCCCAAGTGCAGGGGCAGGTCGGTCTGGCTGCAGCTGACATATCGACAGGCGATTTCGAACTGTTGCAAATATCGTCTGATGCATTGCTGGCGGAACTGTCCCGTCTCGCGCCATCCGAAATTATCTGCATGCCTGATCTTGCTGATAAACTCGAGCAATCCACGACATGGCCGAAGGAGGATTTTGACAGCCTGAAATCCGAAAAGCGTCTGATGCAGCTGTTTGATGTATCGACTCTGGACGGTTTTGGAGATTTTTCCCGCGCGGAGCTGGCTGCTGCTGGCGGACTTGTCAGCTATGTCGAGCATGCAGCGCAGGATGATACGCCGTTTCTGAAGCCGCCGGTCCAACGTCATCCCGGCGAATATCTGTTGATCGACGGTGCAACCCGGGCAAGCCTTGAAATTGAGCGAACTTTGGCCGGGGAACGCAAGGGCAGTCTTCTTGATGTTATCGACCGAACCGTAACTCCGGGCGGTGCGCGATTGCTGTCTCGTGATCTCGCCGCTCCGCTGTTTGATACATCCAAAATCAATCAGCGGCTCGGACTGGTACAGTGGTTTCATGACAACCCTGCAGTGCGGGATGCTGTGCGGCTGGCCTTGAAATCGCTTCCGGATGTCAGTCGTGCTCTCGGTCGTTTGTCTGCGGGGCGGGGTAGCCCCCGGGATCTTGGACAAATACGGGATGGTTTGAACGGCGCGCGTTTATTGCGTGAACAATTGTCTCAGGACATGACTTTGCCCGACATGATGAATGTCTTGCTTCCGGCGCTGGATGGTCACGGGGCACTGGTCGATCATCTGGCGCGCGCGCTCGTCGAAACTCCGCCCACGGAAATGACAAATGGCGGCTATATTGCTCAGGATTTCGATGCTGCTCTGGACGAGTTGCGGAGCGCCGGATCGGACGGGCGCCAGGCTATTGCTTTGCTCGAAGCGCGATATCGGGAAGTCACCAGTATCAACACGCTGAAGATCAAGCATAATGCAGTGCTGGGATATTTTGTTGAGGTTCCGGCGCGTCACGGTGACAGCCTGATGACCGAGAATTCGGGCTTTACGCACCGGCAAACACTGGCCGGGGTCGTTCGCTTCAATTCCACCGAACTTCACGAGGAAGCGCTAAGGGTCACGCAAGCCGGCGCGCATGCTCTGGCAGCGGAAGCCGCGCATTTCGAGGATCTTGTTGAGCGCGTGTTGGCGCGTCAGACGATGATTGGAGAGAGCGCTGATGCGTTGGCGCGTATCGATGTTGGATCCGCGCTCGCTGAACGCGCTTTTGAGGGGCAATGGTGTCGACCGGAATTTTGTAGCGGCAATGTGCTGGAGATAACCGGTGGCCGCCATCCGGTGGTCGAGGCAGCGCTCAGCGCGACCGGTGATCCCTTTGTCGCCAATGACTGCGCGCTTCGCAACGATGAACGGCTCTGGCTGGTCTCGGGCCCGAACATGGGTGGTAAATCGACATTTCTCCGGCAGAACGCGTTGATTGTAATTCTCGCGCAGGCTGGAGGATTCGTCCCGGCTGCATCCGCCAGACTTAGCCTGGTAGATCGCTTGTTCAGCCGGGTCGGGGCATCAGACAATCTGGCACAGGGACGCTCCACGTTCATGGTCGAAATGGTGGAAACAGCCACGATATTGTCTCAAGCCACGGAAAGCAGTTTTGTCATCCTCGACGAAGTAGGTCGCGGCACGTCAACTTATGACGGACTTGCCCTGGCCTGGGCGGTTGTCGAAGCCGTCCATGAAACCAATCGCTGCCGCTGTTTGTTCGCGACCCATTATCATGAATTGACACGCCTTGCCGACCGGCTGGATGCCCTGTCGCTCCACCATGTTCGGGCCCGTGAGTGGAAGGGAGATCTCGTGCTGCTGCACGAACTTGCCAAGGGGCCTGCGGATCGCAGCTATGGATTGGCGGTTGCGAAGCTGGCCGGTATTCCAAAGCCGGTATTGAAACGGGCAAAATCGGTGCTCGAAAAACTGGAAGCAGGAAAAGCAGAAACCGGAGGGCTGGCCGCTGGATTGGGTGATCTGCCCCTGTTTGCAGCCAGTCTGGCTGAACCGGAAAACGAAGAGGATGTGCTCCGTGAAACGTTGAGCGACCTTGACATTGATGCACTCAGTCCGCGCGATGCACTGGAACAGCTATATGCGCTCAAAACATTGCTGGAAGGCGAAGACAAGTCATGAACCGCTGGATCCTCATCATCATGTCAGTTGTTTTGCTTGCGGGCGCGCTCTATGTCTTTCAGTCGCGCAGCGACAATGCAGAGCCGCTTGAACCGGGAGCACAGGCACCGGATATCGAAACAACCGGAGCATTGGCCGGAAAACAATTCGATTTGAAACTGTCCGAGCAGCTCAAAAGCGGACCGGTGGTTCTGTATTTCTTCCCGCAGGCGTTTACTGAAGGGTGTACAATTGAAGCCAATATGTTTGCCGAGGCGAGCGCGGATTTTGAAGCTGCTGGCGCGACCGTAATTGGCATGTCCGGTGACAGCATGGAAACGCTGGCGAAATTTTCAGTTTCAGAGTGCCGCGACAAATTTGCGGTGGCGCGGGCGGATGAATCGGTCATGGATGGCTATCAGGTCCGGATGGCGCCCACACTCGCCTTGGCAAATCGTACGAGCTACGTGATCGATCAGGATCAGAAAATTGCATTTGTCCACAGCGCGCAGGACCCCAGAGGTCATGTGACCAAGACACTTAAAAAGGTCCGGGAATTGTCGAAAGAGAATGCACTTGATCAACCGTGATCTGCACAATTATGTTGCATTTCCCGCACAGCTGGACTGAAAGACGGCCATGACCGAACATTCTGATACTCACGCGCCCGATCCGGCGATGCTCGCCAAAGCAGAGACACTGACTGAGGCTCTGCCATATCTGCAACGCTATGCGGGCAAGACATTTGTGGTCAAATATGGCGGCCACGCGATGGGTGATCCTGCGCTGGCGAAAAATTTTGCGGAAGATGTCGTCTTGCTCAAAGCAGTCGGGATAAATCCCGTAGTTGTCCATGGCGGTGGTCCGCAAATTGGTGCGATGCTCGAGCGCGTCGGAGTGGAATCGAAATTTGTCGACGGCTTGCGTGTGACGACCAAGGAAACCGCCGAGATTGCAGAGATGGTCCTGTCGGGCGCGATCAACAAAGAACTGGTCAGCTGGATAGAGCAGGCCGGCGGCAGCGCAATCGGCATATCCGGCAAGGATGGCGGCTTCGTTCAGGCATCCAAGCTACGCCGGACAGCACGCGATCCGGACAGCAATATCGAGCGGATCATTGATCTCGGCTTCGTCGGTGAACCGAAAAAGGTCGACCGCAGCGTGATCGACACGATTTCGACAGCCGGCATGATTCCGGTGATCGCGCCCATTGGTGTGGGTGCGGATGGACATACGTATAATATCAATGCTGACACGATGGCGGGCGCCGTCGCTGCCGCATTGAAGGCATCGCGGCTGTTTCTGCTGACCGATGTCGCCGGGGTGCTGGACAAGCAAGGCACGCTTTTGACGGACCTCGACCCCGAAGCGATCAGCGCGCTGTCAGAGGATGGTACAATCTCCGGCGGTATGATCCCCAAACTGGAAACCTGTGTCAAAGCCGTTGAACATGGTGTGGACGCGGCGGTCGTTCTCGACGGCCGGATCCCGCATGCGATGCTGTTGGAAATTTTTACCAGCAAAGGGGCAGGGACCTTGATCAAGGACGGGCCAGCCTGAACTTGCAGAAACTGACCAACTGTATTATATTGATGGTACACTAATTAGCTGTCATAGTTTTCTTGGCAGCGGCGGTCTGGAAGGTTATGGGCCGTTTCAACGATAAAAAAGGTTGTGTTTCATGGTTTTTGCGATTTTTCAGATTATTGGCATATTGCTGAATGTAGCACTGACGATCATCATTGTGCAGGCCATCATGAGCTGGCTTTTGGCGTTTAATGTCATCAACTTGCAGAATGATATTGCCCGCGCCATCTGGACGACTCTCGATGCGCTAACCGCTCCGATTTACAATCCCATACGCAAGATCATGCCGGATTTCGGATCGATTGATTTGACCCCGATGGTTGTCATTATCGGAATCATCATATTGCAGGATGCAATTCTTCCTCCCATCGCCATGGCTTTGCTGACCTGAGATGAGCGGCGGGGAAGGGGAAAGCGGCGCACGGCTTATTGATGGCAAAGGCTTCGCCGCAGAATTGCGGGAACGCATCAGGCTGGCCGTTCCCCAATTTCAACAACAGACCGGGCGCGCACCAGGTCTCGCTGTGGTGCTGGTAGGTGACGATCCCGCCAGTCAGGTTTATGTCGCTTCGAAGCACAAAGCGACCATCGCTGCGGGCATGGAAAGCTTCGAGCATCGTCTGCCGGCGGATACGGATCAGGCCGATCTGATCTCGCTGGTTGAAGAGCTGAATGCAGATGAAACTGTCGACGGTATCCTCGTGCAGCTTCCGCTACCGGATCATCTGGATGAAAAAGCAGTCGTGATGGCGATAGACCCGGACAAGGACGTGGATGGTCTGCACGTGATCAACGCCGGGCGGCTGGCCAACGGGGAAGAGGCGTTGACGCCTTGTACACCTCTGGGCAGTCTGATGCTTCTCAAAGATCAGTTGGGTGACCTGTCTGGCCTCAACGCAATTGTGGTTGGTCGCTCCATATTGGTAGGCAAACCAATGGCGCAATTGTTGCTGGCCGAAAATTGCACAGTCACTATGGCTCACAGCAGAACCCGGGATTTGCCAGAGGTCGTGCGCCGGGCAGATATTGTGGTTGCTGCCGTCGGGCGGGCCGAGATTGTTAAAGGTGATTGGCTGAAAAAAGGCGCAGTTGTCATTGATGTCGGGATCAACCGCCTTGCACCGGAACCGGGAAAAGAAAGAGGCCGACTGGTCGGAGACGTCGCAACTTCGGAAGCCGTGGGTCACGTCCGGGCTATTACTCCGGTCCCTGGAGGTGTAGGCCCGATGACGATCGCGGTTTTGCTGCGCAACACTCTGGTCGCGGCATCGCTGCGTGCCGGACTGTCCACACCGGAAGGGTTATAGGGCCATGAAAAAAATTGCTGCTGCTTTTGGAATCTCCCTGCTGCTCGCCAGCTGTGCGAGCGGTGGTGGTCGTCCTTCGGATCGCGAACGGTTCTTGCGGGCCGGAGGCAAGCCGGTTGCCAATCCCAGCGATATCGTCAAGGCGGAACTCAGTTTTGCACGTCTCGCACGGGAAGAAGGGCAATGGACCGCCTTTCGTGAAACAGCCGCTGCAGAAGCGGTCATGTTCGTGCCTGATCTGACCAGCGCGCAAGTCTGGCTGAAGGACAAGGCGGACCCGAAACAGGCTGTCGACTGGCAACCACACAAGATTCATATGTCCTGCGATGGCAGCATGGGCGTATCGACGGGCGCCTGGCAGGCGGCGAACGGAAATACCGGCTATTTCGTGACTATCTGGGAAAAGCAGGACGCCCGGGAACGCCGGCTAAAAGGCAAAGACGTTGAGTGGAAATGGGTATTTGATCATGGTGAAGCCCTTGATCAACCTTTGCCCGAACCTGATTTTGTAGAAACGGAAGTAGCGTCCTGTTCCGGAGACCCAGCACCAGCGATCAGGTCGGTGGCGGAAAACGTAAAGCTGGTTGGTGATCAATCCACCGACAACAGCTTCCACTGGGCTGCCGTACAAAAAGCGGACGGTAACCGGGTTGTGAGCGTTTCCCTCTGGGATGGCGAAGGCCTGCGTCAGGTGGTCAGCAAAGAATTTGGCATCGCGCAGAAATGACTGAACTGTTTGTCTCTGCACTGATCACTTTTTTTGTGGCGATCGATCCTCCTGGCTGTGCGGCAATTTATGCGAGCATGACGACGGAAGCCACAGCGGCCCAACGTCGGGCCATGGCTTTCCGGGCGATTTTTGTTTCCGCGATCATTCTGCTTGTATTCGGTTTCTTTGGCGAGGCGCTGTTGTCTGCCATTGGCGTCAGTCTCGACAGTTTCCGCATCGCTGGCGGTATTATGTTGTTCGTGATCGCGCTCGAAATGGTCTTTGAAAAACGCACGGAACGGCGAGAGGACAGGGCACAGGAAATAATAGATACACCTGAAATCGAAGATGTTTCGATCTTCCCCATGGCAATGCCGATGATCGCCGGGCCCGGGTCTATTGCTGCGCTCATGCTTTTCATCGGTCGTGCGGAAACGGCAATGGAACAATGGGTGGTTCTGGCTGCAGTCGGGGTTATCCTGATCGTTATGCTTTTTTCCATGCTGCTTGCCGGACCGCTGATGAAGATCATGGGGCAAAAAGTGGAAACCGTCATCACCCGGGTGCTTGGCGTGATTCTGGCGGCGCTGGCCATTCAGTTTGTGGTCGATGGATTAAAGGCGAGCTTTTAAAGCTTCCGGGCTTCTTCAATCAGCATGACCGGTACACCATTTCTGATCGGATAGGCAACGCCGGCGGCTTCCGAAATCAGCTCTTGCGCATCTTCATCATGGATCATTTTGGTGCGTGTCACAGGACAGACCAGTATTTCCAATAGTTTGGGATCAACGGCGGCGGAGTTTTTGCTCACTGCAGTGTCACACGACCTTCATCGCCATCCTGCCGACCAAAAAACTGGAGCAGCTGGATGATCAGTTCGGACCGGTTGGATAGCCCGTCAATTTCCAGCAAGGCTTGCTTGGAAGCCGCATCAAATGGTGCAATTTGTGCAATCCCGTTGACGAACGACGTATCGTCCAGCCGCCCGATGGAATCCCAGTCAACCTGATATCCCTGCAGTTCTGCGAATTTGCGGGATTCGATTTCCAGCGCAGCCCGTTCGGCACTGGCGAGAACCTCGTCATCTTCCTTGTTATCTTCGACTTCGGCGCGCACCTGGCGAAAAGCAGTGGTGGCGTCAATCTCCTCGATGACCCGAAATCGAGAGACACCTTCAAGGACCACGTTGAAGCGGCCATCATCCATCGCTTCGATATCGATGATTTTGCCCAGGCAGCCCACCGTGAACAATTCTGGTACATCACCGGATGTTTTGGGCTGGATCATGCCAATCTGGCGGTCGCGCGCCATTGCATCATTGATCAGCGCCCGGTAGCGCTCTTCAAAAATGTGCAGGGGCAGGTGCATGCCGGGAAACAGCAATGCGCCGGCCAAAGGAAAAATCGAGATTCGAACGCCCTGTGTCATGCTATCCGAACAATACCGCCGATAATTTGCGCCGGGTCGCAGAAACCCAGTCGTCTTCCAGACCAATCATCTCAAACATCGAAAGCAGCTTTTCACGCGCTGCGCCATCATTCCAGTCCTTGTCTGCAGCGATGATGCTCAACAGATGATCGGCAGCACCGTCATGATCGCCCGATGCGATCAAGGCGCTCGCCAGATCCAGTCTAGCCTGATGGTCTTTTGGATTGGCATCAATAGCGGCCCGCAGTCCTTCGAGCGCGCTGTCATCCGGCTTGTCTTTCGCCAGTTGCAGGGTTGACCGTGCACGTTCGATTGCGGGATTGCCTGAAATCTCATCCGGCAAATCGGACAGGGCTTTTTCTGCTTGTTCCAAATGCCCGGCCATGACCAGAGATCGGATAAGTCCGCCAACCGCATCGACATTGTCTGGTGCCATATCCGCTATTTGTGCGAATATTCCGGCTGCACGTTCGCCGTCTCCTTCAACCAGGACTTCTTCGCCCATTGCCAGCAACGGGGCAATATCCTGCTGAGGCTGTTCGCCACCTTCGCCGACGGGCAGTTTTTCGAGCAATTGATCCAGAGCACCCGACAACTGGCTCTCGGTTCTTGCGCTGGTAAGATCGGCGACGGGTTTTCCCTGAAATATTGCGTAGACTGTGGGGATGGACTGAACCTGAAACTGGGATGCGATGAACTTGTTCTCATCCACATTCACTTTGGCCAGTATAACGCCCTTGTCGGCATATTGCGCCGCCACTTTTTCCAGAACCGGTGTCAGCGTCTTGCACGGACCGCACCATTCTGCCCAGAAATCGAGGATAACCAGCTTGTCCATGCTGGGAGCCACGACGGATTGCTGAAATTCTGCAACCGCCTGCTGCTCGTCTACGGTAAGTCCTGCTGTAGCCAATTCATGCTCCTGTAAACATCTTTCAGGGGTTATGGTCCATGACGGAATCACGCCCTGATTGCCCTTGTCTCAAGGCTTTATGTGGGGATGGGGGCAGCAAAGCCAAGCATATTTTTACTTTTAGTTGCTAGCGATATGAAAATGGGGCTTGTCGGGGTGTATAACCCATGCTAACCGCGCGCCTCAACTGCTGATGACGACGACGTAATTACCCGAGGTCACAGCAGCGCCGAGCGGGCGTAGCTCAGGGGTAGAGCACAACCTTGCCAAGGTTGGGGTCGAGAGTTCGAATCTCTTCGCCCGCTCCATTTTTCTTGCGAAACCGGACCAGTTCAAAGGTCACACGGAAGTGAGAAAGTCCAGACAATCACACTCTGAAAGCAGCGGGTCAAGATCAGCGCGCGTCTTGTCATCCAATGCGGCGTATCGCTGGCGCAGGTCTGCAAGACATTTGACCTGATATTTGAATGTGCCTTGCGAGTAAGGCATACCGTTTATTTCAAGGGAAAAGGTCTCTTCACCTTTTTCCAGAGCAGCGGCATTTGCGAGGAGGAAGGGGCCGTAGATCAATCCCACCTGCTTCAGCAACAAGTTCACAACCGGGGCAAGCGGAGTAGACGGGTCATCCCATTCTCCTTCGATACCTGACATGTCGTCGATATGAAGTAGCCAGCGGAAGCTATAAGGAAAATCTGCCCGCATCATGGCCTGCGGAGTGGGATCGACGCCCAGTTGGGACAATTGCCCGTAAATCCCGAATTCGGCCAGCGACGGCCGGGTTCCGAACAGACAAAACCTGTCACCGACATGATCTTCGAGTGCCTGCAGGACAGCTCGGGTTGACGCTTCGATCAGCGGAAAATTCTCGGCTGTGCAGCCAACTATTGCCATCCGCCCGACCTGCCGACTGCGAAACTGTTCAGCAAAGGCTTCGCTGGTTTCACGCCCCCCGCCTTTGGCAGCATCAAATGCCAGCCACCGGCTCATCTGGAGCTGATCGACGTTCTCCAGCCAGCGATAGCCAAACATCGCCTTGGTCAGCCATTCATCGGCAAAATCTTCGAGTAAATGAGACAGAAATGCGCGCGCAGGATCGGGAGGAATGACGCTCCGACCGACGTGACGGGATTCCAGATCATAGACAATCGGTGTCGAATCATTGTGAAAACTGCCGTCGGGATACTCGATGACCGGGATAACTGGTGCTTTCACCTTTGCGAGAGCCGCGCTCTGAGCAACCATCCCATGGTTCCAGATATGCACGATCCGGCGATAGCGCATCAAGGCGCGCATCTTCATGGAATAGGGAGAACCCAGTGCGCCGTGGATTGTGTACATAAAGGATCCCTCTTTTTGTTATCCCGCCGTTCAATCACCTTCTCTGCCGAACCACAAGTGACAAACTCGGGAATTGCGACATATCCGAATCAGGGTTAGAACCGGAATCACGATTGTTCAAAAGGGGATGTCTGCGTGGGTCTACTCAGTGTAATCAAACGGGAAATTGGATTTACGCGGTCGCTGAAACGTCTGATGGGCAATATGGATGGCATTGACCTGACGTCGTCCACCTTGCTGACTGATGATATCGAGGCCAGCGTCGATGCGCATCGCGACAGGGTTGTATTCTGGTTCGAAGGTCAATCCCAAACCTATGCAGAATTTGACGCGCGCGCGAACCGGATCGCCCATTGGGCGCTAGCACAAGGTTTCAAAGCAGGTGATGCGGTCGCAATCTACATGGAAAATTGCCCGGATTTCGTGGCAACATGGTTTGGCTTGTCCAAAGTTGGCGTGATCTCTGCGTTGATCAACAACAATCTCGAAGGCAACGGGCTTGCCCACTGCGTAAACATAGGTGCTGTCAAAGCCGTTATTGCGAGTTCGAAAATTGCCGATCGCGTCCGTAACATTGCCGATCAACTCGATGGCGATCCGGTACTCTGGGATTGGGACGGTGCTGCAGGTCAAAATCTGAACGCGGCACTCGGGGCACTGTCCGACAATCGTCCCGGCAAAGAACAACGGTCGGAACTGATCGGACGCGATTTGATTTTCTATGTCTATACTTCGGGAACAACGGGATTGCCAAAGGCTGCGCGCATTTCTCATGTCCGTGCGCGCAGAAGTTTCCGGATCGCTATTTCCACCTGTGACCTTACACCCGAAGATCGCGTATATAACGTCTTGCCGCTTTATCATGTCACCGGCGGTTTTCTGGGACTGGGCGGCGCATTGCTCAGCGGAGCAGCAACGATATTGCGTACCAAGTTTTCGGCATCACACTACTGGGATGATGCTGCAGATCATCAAGCAACAGTGATTGTCTATATTGGCGAGCTTTGTCGCTATTTGCTCAATCAGCCGGATCACCCGAAGCAACAGGCGCACAATATTCGTATTGGAATTGGCAATGGTTTGCGCCCTGATATCTGGCAGAAATTTGTCGACCGGTTTCAGGTTGGACACATGCTGGAAATTTATGGATCAACCGAAGGCAATGTTTTTCTGATGAATTTTGACGGGAAAATCGGTGCTGTCGGCCGCATTCCGAAATATCTTGAAGGCAAATTTGGTGATGTCCGGATTGTGAAATTTGATGTTGTCTCGGAAGAGCCGGTTCGGGGCGATGATGGATATTGTATTCCGGCAGCGCTGGACGAGCCCGGCGAATTGCTGGGCAAGATAGATGATACGGGGCCGTCGGATTTCTCCGGTTATCATGACAAGGCCGCAACCGAGAAGAAAATCTTGCGCGATGTCTTCGAAAAAGGCGATGCCTGGTTCCGCAGCGGTGATTTGATGAGCAAGGACAAGGCCGGCTACATCTATTTTAACGACCGCATTGGCGACACGTTCCGCTGGAAGGGTGAAAATGTGGCCACCAATGAAGTGGCGGAAGCTCTCTCGCAATTTCCCGGAGTAAAAACGGCCAACGTCTACGGGGTCCCTATTCCGGGCACCGACGGCAAGGCCGGCATGGCGTCGCTAACAATTGGGGAAGGCTTTGAAATTGCGGGTTTGCACGCCTATCTGTCTCAAAATCTGCCACCTTATGCCATTCCGGTATTTCTCCGTCAGCAGCCTGAGGCCGAAACTACCGGGACTTTCAAATATCGGAAAGTCGATCTGGTGAAAGATGGTTTCGATGTCGGTCAGATCGAGGATCAAATCTGGTTTTTCTCCTCAACAGTCAAGGCTTATCAGCCTCTCGAGTCCGATCAGCATGAAGCTATTCTTGCCGGAAAAATACAATTCTAGACCGCTCGATTTTCGGCTGATTACAGTGACAATAGAATTTCGGACAATTCGCCAGGCCGCGTCACCATGGCATCATGTCCGGTTGCCAGAGTGAGGCTGTTCCAGCTTGGATCCGATCCCGTCCGGGCAGAATGAAATGCGAAGCTGGTACCAGGCAAGACAGGATCATTGCAGTGAATATAGGTACGAGCAAGTCCATCTGAACCGCCGTTTTTCAGCTTAATCGGATCAAACCAGGTTTTTAGCGGATGCGGCGTCATATGCCGTGCCACCCAATCATGGCCAGGATGGTCTTTGGGGATGCCGAGAAACTCCGGAGGGAAAGTGTTCATCCCAATACCGTCGGGGGCAAGTGTTCGAAGCTGGTTTTCGGCGGCCTTCAACGCTTCCGGTGCGCGCACGGGACCTTGAGAGATCATCGTTTCACCGTCATGGGGCAGGGCGGCGTCCAGATATACGACATGTTGCAGTTTCTCGCGCAAGGCATCGGCAACGCCGGTAATCACCATGCCGCCATAGCTGTGGCCAATCAGAATAACATCTTCCAGATCATTAAAACGGATCACGGACAGAATGTCGTCAATATGGGTTTGCAAACCAACTTCCGGGGTCAGCAGATGCGATCGCTCACCCAGTCCGGTCAGAGTTGGCGTGAACACATTATGTCCCTTTGCACGCAGCCCTGACGTCACATCGCGCCAGCACCAGCCACCGTGCCATGCGCCATGGACCAGCACGAAATTCTGTATTGCAGCCCGTTCGGTAGTTCTCGGAGATTTCGCGCTTGTTTTGGAAGTCATTCCAAGCAATGCAGCGGCGGACAGGCTGGAGGTGCCAGTCATCAATTGCCGTCTTGAAATCATGTCAGTCATCATCCTTCATGATCGGAGCGACACGATGTTCATCGCATAGCGTCCGTTTGAACAATTTGCCATGTTTGAACCAATGCCAGGTTCTGGAGCGATGGTTGCCATCATCTCCCAGGCAGATTATTTCATAGAAATTGGCATCGGGATCATCTTTTCGGTCGAGATTGAGGAGCACAAGTCCAAAATCCGTTTCCCATCCACATCCGTTAAAATTCTCATTATCCCACCATAATTTGCCTTCACGCAATACGCCGTTCAGCGTGGAGCGATACTCGCGTCCGTCATCCCAGGTGAATATGTTTTTCTGGATATAGGCGAACGGTCCTTCAGCAGGGAATATGCATTCTACCAGCGCCTGATGGCGATCGACTTCCCGGTTTTCGGTGTCGATGTGGCGGTACACACCTTCCCATTTTCCTTCGTGTTTCAGCATGCCTGGCATGATTCCCGCCAGCAACTGCGTTTTTTTATCCGACAACTGTCTTGCCTTCATCCGACTATTTTCTTTGTTAGCGGTAGATCAATTGGTAATGATCGAATAACAACCAATAATTACTTTTACACATCCACTGATTGTATGTGTGTTACTCGGGAGATCAGCATTGAAAGATCCGGACTTGCGTCAGCGCTTCATCAAGCCAACCATGGACCCCCAAAAACTGCAGCATTTTCTCTCGGTTTATGACACTGGCAGTTTTTCGCGCGCAGCGACCAGTAATAATGTCAGCCAGCAAGCTGTATCCAAAAGCGTGGCGAAACTCGAAGAGGGACTGGCGGTCAGGCTCTTTGAGCGGGGGGCATATGGGGCCGAACCTACCAGCTTTGGTCATGCACTGGCTCGCCGCGCAAAGGTTATCACGGCAGAGACTCGACTAGCTGCTGCAGAGATCAGCGCTTTGCGGGGGGCGGACCGCGGCTATGTGAGGATTGGTTTGGGCTGGTCTTTTCTGACCCGTATCGCACCATTGCTGATCAACCGATTTAGCGAGCGCCAGCCGGGAATCACGCTGAGCATTACCTCTGGGGATTCCAAGACCCTGCATCAAAAGCTGCTTCAGGGTGACGTTGAGTTTGTCGCCAGCGCACCACCTGAAGATATGGTTATAGATGACGCACTGGAAACCCAGGAACTGTTTGAAGACCGGGACGTGATCATGATGCGCGGCGATCACCCGCTGGCCAGCAAAGCGGACCTGACGCTTGAAGATCTTGCATCGCAAACCTGGTTGGCTTCGATGCAGCTCAAGGAACAATGGCAGCGGATCTGCAATATTTTCCTCGCAGCAGGATTGGCTCCACCAGATAAATATGTCGATATTGATTCTGTCATTCTGGCGAAATCAACCTTGCTTCAGAGCGATTGCATCATGCTAATGGCCAAGGAACTGGTCGCAACGTTTCCCGAACGGGATCAATATTTCGCGATTGAACATTCCCCTTTCTCCAATAGCCGCAACGCCTATCTGACTTATCGTCGCAACTCGGTTTTACAGCCGGCGGCTCAGAGCTTGAAGAACGAGCTATTGGCCGCCTGTCGGTCGGTTATTGGAATGCAGAAATGGCGAGGAGCAACTGTGGCTGAAAAGCCATAACGGTACTGAAATCACATATTGGTTGTATCATTTGTCATATTGGTTGTTGGCTATCGGCTGATGAAGAAGATTAGCGAAAGTCAGAGTGGATATTTGTCTGGACAAATGGCTATTCAGGTTATTCGTAACCATGGGAAGCGGCAGCGACAGGGAGAAAATAATGATTTCGCGAAAAACAGGTTTGAAAACTGGTGCCATATTCGGCTTGGCTTTGTCGGGGCTCATCAGCACACCGGTCCTGGCTCAAGAAGAGCAGGATCAAGAGACTGCACAGTCTGGGGGATTGAACATCATCGTTGTGACCGCTCAGCGTCGCGAAGAGAGTGTGCAGGATATCCCGATCGCAATTTCCGCCTTCTCTGCCGAAGAACTCGAAACTCGCGGCGTTTCCAACGCACTCGAGGTTACGCAGTTTGTTCCAAACCTCGTTGGCTTAAACAATACAGGCCTTGGCACAGCGAATTCCTATTTCTTGCGCGGCGTAGGCAATACCGAGTCAATCGCGACCTTTGATCCGCCGATCGGAACCTATGTCGATGATATCTATATGTCTCGACAGAACGCAAACAATCTTTCGTTCTTTGATATCGAACGCCTCGAAGTGCTCCGCGGTCCGCAGGGCACGTTGTTCGGCCGGAACACGACGGGAGGTGCGATCAATGTCATCCTGAAAGAGCCGGGTGACGAGTTCGCCGGTTATGTCGAAGCGGGCTATGGCAGCTATGAACGCTACATGACGCGTGCTTCTGTGGATATCCCGTTGGCGGATAGCTTCGCAATCAAGGTATCTGGCTATTTTCAAGATGATCAGGGCTATGCCCAGAATACGACGACGGGTGAGCGGATTAACGAAAATGACGGCTGGGGTCTCCGTCTTGGGGTTCGCGGTGAACTTTCCGACAATGTGCGTTGGACCGGTTCGTACATGCATACGGATGCCAGTTCCGGCAACACGCTGAACTTTGATTGTGATCCGGCCAATCCAGCAAATTGTAGTGGACGGTTTGTCACGACCGGCTTGTCCAAAGATGGCAATTTCAACGGCATATTGACTGGTCCAAAAAGCAATTTCGGACTGGGCAATGATGTGACGATGGATTTCGTCTCATCAAATCTGGAAATCGGACTGGGAGACTTCACGGTCAACCTGATTACCGGGTTTATTGACCTTAGCCAGAATTTCGGATTGGATTTTGCGGATGGCCGAGGGTTGCCAAGCACGTCCTCCCCAATTCCTCCTGTGATTGGATTTACCAATGGTGGCTTCACGATCGCCAACCAGGGTGAACATGATCAGTTCACGCAAGAGATCAAGATCAATGGATCAATTGCCGACGGGCTTATCGATTTTGTCGGCGGTGTTTACTATTTTGACGAGAATAACCGAACCGATTTCGGAGACATTTTCTCGCTTGCATTCCCGCCTTTGCCGGCTGGTTTTCCTTTGGTGCTGGCAGATCGGGAAATTCGCAACGAAACGACCGCATGGGCAGGGTATCTGCAGGCTGACGTAAATGTCACGGATCAGCTGAAAGTAACAGCGGGCATTCGATATACGGACGAAGAGAAAACATTTGCTGTTCGGGACAATCGACCTGTTGTGGGGACGAATGCCATGGGACAGAATACATGTTTCGGGCCGTTCCAGTTTGGACCAAGTACTTGTATCGACAGTGCCAATCTTGTTGCGAATAATGGGAGCACAATTCCGCAGACCCAGAATGTGAAAATCTGGACACCAAGATTTGCGATCAACTATAGCGTCACAGACGATATTCTGGTTTTTGCTTCCGCAACACGTGGGTTTAAATCGGGCGGCTGGAATGCGCGCGGCACTTCGCCGAGCGAATTGCTGCCATTCGGGCCGGAAACCGCCTGGAGTTATGAAGCGGGCTTTAAATCGGAATTTCTCGACCGGCGGGTGCGCTTGAACGTAACTGCTTTCCAGCTGGATGTAGGCGGACTGCAAACACCATCGGCATTCATACGGCCCGATGGCTCCCTGGCCTTCATTACTCGAAACTTCGCCGATTATCGAAACCGCGGCCTGGAATTCGAATTGAACACCGCGCCCGTTGATGGTCTGAATATATTTGCCTCAGTCGGATATCAGGATGACAACTACCGTATTAACCGCAATGCACCGGCACTCGATCCGTTTGGCGTGCAATCTGTTAATGCGCAGCAGGCTGCCTGTCAGGCGCAACTGGCAGCGGGATTGATCCCAAATGTCGCAGGAGGGGATACAGCCGCTTCTTGTGGTGTCGGTATTGTTGCACCCGATGGGTCGATTGCAGAACCCGTCCGCACGCCTGACTGGACGGTTGCGATCGGCGGCAGCTATACGGCGGAAATGGGTGGGGGACTTTCTTTGGTTCCCTCCGTCAACGCCAACTGGCGCAGCAGCAGTGAAACAGGTACAAGCCAGGTGACACTGTTCGACCAGCCCGTGACAGGTTTGAGCGGAGCGGTTTTCCCATCCAACACGCAGGGCAATGGTAATGTTATCACTGGTTCCTTTTCAGAAGATCGCTGGATCGTAAATGCGGGCATTGCTTTGAAAAGTGAAGCCGGTTGGTCGCTGACTGCCGAATGCAAAAACTGCTTTGACCAAGAGGCTGTTGAATCAACGCTGGCGAATTTCAGCTATCTGAACCCTCCACGGTCATTCCTGATCAAGGGACGGTTTGAATTCTGATAAGCGCAGTCAAAGCGAACAAATATAGAGACAGGGAAGGCGGTTCAGAGCGAATGCGCCTTCCTTTCTGACACGAAGACCCGGATCTGACATATTCCGATCCAGATGGGAGAATAGATTATGGCAACCAGGCCAAACATGACCGCGATCGATTATATCGCGGAGAGCGGAGCGGAAGTACTCACCGATCCGGAATCGCTCGATTTCTTTGGTCATGATGTCTATTCGCGCGGGGCAGATCTGCTTTGCGTGGTCCGACCGAAAGATAAAATGGAGCTTGCCGCCGCGATCGCTGCTGCGACATCTCATGATAAAGTCGTTATCCCGCGTGGTGGCGGTATGAGTTATACCGGTGGATATGTGACCGACGAGCCAGGTGCCGTCCTGTTTGATCTCGGCGCCATGGACCGCGTTCTGGATATTAATGAGACCGACATGACTGTTACGGTGGAAGCTGGCTGTACCTGGGCAAAGCTCTACGAAGCACTCGCTCCGCTGAAATTGCGCACGCCGTTCTGGGGGACATTGTCCGGACTGAAAGCATCCATTGGCGGAGGCATGAGTCAAAACTGCCTGTTCTGGGGGTCCGGTCGTTATGGAACAGCAGCGCAAAGCTGTATTGCCATGGAAATTGCCCTGGCTGATGGAACCTTGCTTAAAACAGGCAAGGAATTCACTCGCCCTTACGGTCCTGATCTGACCGGTCTGTTCCTCGGAGATACCGGGGCTTTGGGGATGAAGGCGACGATTACCCTGCGTTTGATTCCGGAAGCGGAAGCACATGGTTATGCCAGTTTTTCGTTCGAGACACATGAAGACACGTTGGCGGCCATGGGAGCAATTGAGCGATCCGGTGTGACGACAGAATGCTTCGGCTTTGATCCGAAACTGAATGCGATCCGCATGCAACGCGAAAGCCTGGGCAGCGATGCCAAAGCACTGGGCAAAATGATGAAAAAACAGGGCTCTGTCTGGGGCGCTATCAAAGAGGGCGCAAAGGTCGTCGCAGCGGGCCGTGATTTTCTGGATGAAGCGAAATTTTCGCTCCACGTCCTGACCGAAGGACGTATTCAGGCGGCGGCTGACGAAGACCTCAAACGCGCTCGCGCGATCGCGATGGCCCATGGCGCGACGGAAACCGACAACACCATTCCTAAGATCATTCGGGCCAATCCGTTTGGTCCGTTGAACGGCATGCTCGGTCCAGATGGCGAGCGCTGGGCGCCTGTCCACGGATTGCTCCCGCATTCGAAAGCCGTTGATTGTTACGATGCCATAGTTGCATTGTTCGATACACATCGTGAGGAAATGGATCGTCTCGGGATATTTACCGGAACCCTTGTTTCGGCGGTGAGCGGATCGGGAGCCATTATCGAGCCTTGTCTTTATTGGCCGGATGCATCCAATCCAGTCCATGCAGCTTCAATGGAACCGTCTCATTTCGCAAAACTGCCGACACTTGATGCCAATCCGGAAGCTCGTACTTTCGCTAATCAGATGAAAACGGCGCTGGTCGAGCTGTTCCTCGAACATGGGGCCGCGCACATGCAAATTGGGCGCACCTATAAATATCGTGAAAGTCTCGATCCGGCGGCAGACGAGTTGTTGCAGACACTCAAAAAGACACTGGATCCGAAGAATTTGATGAATCCGGGATCGCTAGGTCTCTAATATCTATTGAGATCCTGCGGCGAGTTGCAGCGGACCGGCTGGTAGAGGTTCATCCCCCATTGCAAGATGCAGGTTGACGCGATTTTCGATGCGGGCCCGGCGCGCCTCGATGGCTCGGGTTTCGGCTGCAATGGCAGTTGTCTGCGCATTGATCAGATCGAATATGGTTGAACGACCATTTATGTAGCGACTGCGCGTCAAACCAACTGCGGTGCGGGCTTCTTCTGCGGCGGTGGCGGTTGCGGTAACTTGCCGTTCAAGCGTTGCTTCTGCATCAATCCGGTCTTCGACTTCCTGAAAAGCAGTCAGAGCCAGCTGGGCATATGTAAATAGAGCTGACCGGGCCTGTTCACCCTGTCTCTCGGCCTCGGCGAGCAGTGCACCACCGCGAAACAGCGGTTGGAGCAATCCTCCGGTTATCGCATCAATATAGGTGCCGGGATCAAACAGATCGCCAATTCTTCCCGACTGAGTGGTGGCGTTGAACTGGAGAGTGAGCTGCGGGAACATCGCGTGCCGGGCATCGGTTGCCCGCAATCCTGCTGCATCCACTCGTGCTTCAGCGGCAATCAGGTCGGGCCGTCCGGCAAGGACGGAAACAGGTGCCGCCAGACTGGGCAGGGCATTCAGTGCAATCAAATCATTGGCACCGGTTGCATCGCCAGATGGATATCGCCCGGTTAAAACTTCCAGCGCTCGGGCCGCATTGCGCGCGGTTCGTTTGGCAGCCTCCAGGCGGTCTTCGCTATTCGAAACAGCAACTTGCGCCAATCGGACATCGAGTCGCGAGGCGAGCCCGGCACGAAAACGTGCATCAGTGATACGCCTTGTATCCTTTCGCCGATCGAGGTCATCTGTTGCGAGGTCGAGTGAAATCCCCGCGGCGCTGCGGTCGTACCAGGCCTGGGTAACCGCAGCGGCAAGCGCTTGTCGGGCTGCGGCATAGTCCGCCGCTGCAGCTCTGGTATCGGCGTTGCCGGCGCGCGCGAGTGAAAGATTTCGACCCCAGATATCGACTTCCCAACTGGCAGCCAGTTCACCATTGTAAACAGTCGCCGAATTTTCTGCATCTGTTGCGGAACCGGACAAATCAATTCTCGGGAAGAGGTCTGCACGAGAAACCCGCATCGCCGCGCGTGCAGCACGAAGCTGTGCCAGCACCGACTGCAAATTGCGATTATTGGCAAAAGCTTCTCCAATCGCATCTGTGAGCCGCGCATCACCAAATTCGCGGACCCAGCCATTTTGGGTGAATGCGGATGGTTGGCCGGGCCCATTGGCAGTGACTTGCAAGTCCGGTCTTGCAGCCCATGCGTCAGGAGCGGCCGGGATGGTTGATTGATCCAGATCCGGACCACCACGAACGGCACATGCAGAGAGCAACATCAGGATGGCGAGAGATGAAAAATGACGGTTCATTCTGTTCTATCCAGCCGATGTGTCGGAGGAAGCTTCGGGTTTCCCATCGGATTTTTCTTCGGGCTTCTTGTCTTCTTTCCAGCTGACTGACTGGCCATCCCGCAAACGTTCGCCGCCACGAACAACGATCATGTCGCCGGCCTTGAGCGGTCCGGAAATCGCGACCCTGTCGCCATCCGGCTCACCGACTACGACATCCACTTTCTTCGCTGTTTTTTCCTTCATATCGACAACATAGACGAAGATTCCACTGTCTCGCAGAACCAGCGCATCGCGTGGTGCAGTTAGCACTTCCGTCTCTAATCCCGTTGGGACTGTAATCGAAATGGCGCTACCCATTTTCATGTTGTGGGTTCCCATGGGAGCACGAACCTCGATTGTTCGACTGACCTCATCGCCGGTTTCGATCACGGTGCGAACACGCGATTTTCGTTCCTGTCCATCTGCAATAATCGTGACTTCTTGGCCGGGTGAAAGTGAGCCGGCTGCGGCTATTGGTATGCGAACGCGTGCTTCGGATCCCTGACGTCCGACAATGCGGGCAATCTCGCGGCCAGGCGTCGCATATTCGCCAACTTCGATCCGACGTTCCACCATCTGTCCGTCAAACGGTGCACGTATGCTCGTACGTGACAAGTCGAAATTGGCAGTGTTCAGTGCAACCTGTGCCGCAGCCAGGCGCGCGCGTGTCTGGTCCCGAGACGAAATGGCTTCATCCAGTGACGCTTCTGATTCCGCTTCTTCCTTGAGCAGTTGTTCCAGGCGGCCAACCAGTCGGTTCTGATAGGTTAAATCCGATTTCAGCCGCGCAATTTCTGTTCTGGCCTGATCACGGGCCAGCTTTGCTGCCCGATCATCGATGACCGCGATAACGGTGCCGCGCCGCACGCGCGCACCAATGTTCAAGGTTCGCTGGATGCGGCCTGCAACTTCGGCGGCGACAACAGAGTCCCGGTCAGCCACAATATCCCCGGGAGCAGTGAAATTCGGTGTGATTGCCGACAGTTCAACCGCCGTCAGGCTGACGATTGCAGGCGGAGGACCGCCTTGGCCCGGTCCACCCTGCTGACCTTCTGCGGGGTCCGTTGCAAAGACCAGAAAGTAAAATGCCGCAGCAATCAACAGCGCGCCGCCGACTAAAAACCAACGCAGGTTTTCACGGACAACTTCAGGGAGTGCAAGGTTCATTCGGCGGGCTCCAATGCAGGACCGGAACCAAAGTCCGGCCGGGGGGTTTCTGGCTTGGGTTTGTTTTCGGGCGTGTTGCGGGGACCACGCGGTTCATCTGGCTGATTCGGCACATCCTTGCGTGCAGATCCCAGCTGAATAAGCGCAGGCAGCAATACCAGAGTGAAGATTGTGGAAACCAGAACGCCTCCGACAATGATTACCGCAAGACCGCGATAAATCGCGCTGCCGGGCCCCGGGACAAGAGCCAGTGGAAGCATGCCCATGACCGATGTACCAGTGGTCATCAGTATCGGACGAAGTCTCAACCTTAGCGCTGCCTTGGCAGCTTCTGTACGTGTCATGCCTTCGGCTTCGCTGTCGCGTGCCTGCGCCATCAGCAGGATGGCATTGTTGACCACGATACCGAGCAATATGACGAACCCGATCATGCCCAGCAAATCCAGCGGCGTGGGCTTGAACAGATTAAGTATCTGGATGGCAATGACACCTCCGACCGTTGCAAGGGGCAGGGCGATTATCACAAGTGCAGCATCGCGGGCGGACCGGAATACGGAGGCCATGATGACAAACAACAATGCGCCTGCCAGTATGAAATTGGTGCTGAGTGACTTGATTGCCTTGAGCAACGCATCGGCATCACCGCCATAGCGCAGCGTATCACCGGTCTCCAGTGCGGCAGATATGGCTGGCTCGGCCTCTGTCTGGATTTTTTCCAGTGCCTCACCGAGAGCGACTCCGGGGGGAGGGCTGATGTTAAGCGTGACTGTTTTTCGGCCATCAACATGACTGATCTGGGTCGGGCCGACACCCCTGAGAAGGGTGGCGACTTCACGCATGGGAACAATGCCACCATTGGGGGTCACCAGCGGTGCCCCTTCAATGGCTTCCGGTCCAGCGGCTTCCAGGCCGCGCAGGATAACGCGCATCCGTTCCCCGTCCGATACATATTCGCCAAGATACAGGCCATCACCAAAAGCCCGCATTGCGCGACCTACCTGATCCCGGGTCATACCGAGTTCGGCGATGCGACGATCATTGGGCGTCAGCCGCAATTCAGGCACAACAACATTAGGGTCGGGGTTTGGCCGAACCATGGAGCCGGGAATGGCTGCCTGCACTGCATCAACGGCGACCAGAGCGGCTTCTCTTAACGACTCATCGTTTTCAGACTGCAGATAGAGTTCAATGGAACCATTGCCGCCAAAATTTCCGAACAGGCTGCCTTGCTGAGCAAAGGCCTGAACGTCCGGGAAGCCGGCAAGTATTTCATTGTTCACGATGCCGGTCATCTCTTCGATGCGAGACTGATCCTTGATCCGGATTCCGGTATTGAGGCCCCAAGGGTTCACAAACAGATAATAGTTCAGCAGTTCCGGCTGTTTTTCACCGGTCAAATAGGGATCGAGGCGTTGTACGACTTCTTCTGCAATTTCCGTGCGGGCAGATTCCAGTGTCGCACCGGAGGGCAATCCTACCCACGCATCGACGGCATCACGTTTGACGTCGGGCAGATAGTCGGTTTGGGGCCACAGCAGCCACGATATTGCCAGGGGTGCGATGATCAGGGAGGGAATCCAGATCTTCCGCTTTTTGTCACTGTCGATGAGGCTGAATATGCGGTCTGCATAGCCGTCCCATCGGCTGTCATTATCTTCCATATCCAACGTGCCGGCATAATGACGGGCGGCAGCGGGGAGAACGGTGACAGCGACAATCAGACTGGCTACAACTGAAATCGCGATCGTCAATGCGAGATCCGCAAACAATTGACCTTCCACATCTTCGATAAACATGATCGGGATAAAGATCGCGACAGTCGTTGCAGTAGACGCAAACAGTGCCGGCCACACTTGCGTTACCGCTTCAACGGCTGCCTCGCCTGGAGATCGACCCTGTTTTCGCAACCGGACGAAATTTTCCATCACCACGATGGCGGCATCCAGTACCATTCCGGTCGCAAAAGCGAGGCCGGCCAGTGAAATCACGTTAATCGTCCTTCCGGTCATGCCGATAACAGCAAGAGTTGCGAGAAGGCAGACCGGGACCGTCGCGGCAATGATCAGCGTGGCGCGCCATTTTCTAACGAAGAGCCAGAGTAATCCCACTGCGAGGAACGTTCCCAGCAGCAAATTGCCGCCGAGGAATGAAAGCGCGCGCTTGATGAATACCGACGGATCAAAGCTCTTCTCGATTCTGGCGCCGACACTATTGAGTTCGTTCTCGTTAAAGCTCTCAACTTCAGACAGAACACCGTCAATGGCATCGAGTGTATTGCTTCCGGGCTGCCGAATAACCCGCATGCCGATGGCCGGGTTGCCGTTCTGATATGTCACGCCAAACGCCTTGTCAGGGCCTACATTAATGTCGGCGACATCGCGCATGCGAATAACCGTGTTGCCGCGCTGGGCAACAGTCAGGTCGCCAATCTGATCTGCGGTAAAATTCCCTTCAAACCGCAAGGCATAGCCCCGCCGACCGACATCGACCGTGCCGCCGCCGACATCCTGAAACCGTCCGACCGCGCGGGCGAGTTCTTCGATCGTAAGATTGAGCTGGGCAATCCGCCAGGGATCAAATTTGATCCGCAAGATTCGCTCGCCGGTCGGGGCTTCAAGGCTGACACCCTGCACGCCCTCTACGGACTCAATTTTGGGAATGATTGTATCCCGGGAAAATCGGGCCAGTGCCTCAGCATCCATATTACTGTCCGGAAGAGCCTGCAGGAACAGGTAGATCAGCGATTCCCCCTGATCGCCGTTGGCACCGCCTACCGAAGGTCGATCTGCATCCAGCGGCCAATTTCGAACGCGTTGAACCCGACTGGATACTTCCGCAAAGGCCTTGTCCATGTTGGTGCCCAGGGCAAATTCAAGGTTAAGCCAGACATTGCCATTGTTGGACCAGGACTGAACCGATGACAGTCCTGGTAGCCCGCGCAATTCCTGTTCAATCGGAATCGTGATTTCGGATTCAATTTCCTTGGGACTGGCGGCGCGCCAGTTGGCCTGTACGGTCAGGCTCGGTCGTTCGATATTTGGGAAAAGCTGGATCGGGGTACTGAATGCAGACACCAGTCCGATCAGCGCTATCAGCGCGAGCGCTGCAGCAATAGCCGCCGGATATTTCAAGGCGATATTCGTCAAGCTCATCAAACCCCTCCTCAGAACACGAGAGTGGGGCTATCGTAACAAACGTAACTTATTCAGCCGATTTCGACCAAGATGGGGTTGATTTCGATAAACGGCATCGGGTTGAGACGAACCGAGCCTGCCTAGTTTCGATGAATGAGCATCCAGGCATCGACCGCGCGCTTTGCGCGTTTTTCCCGATCTTCTGCCGTCATGTTGATCTTTTTGCCATAGCGCATAAACAGATCCATGCGGCCCATGACCAGTCCGGCGAACATTTCTGCCGACGCCGTTGCGTCATCGCTTTTTATATCGCCGTTCTCAATCGCAACGGTGAGCAACCGGGTGAGAGCAGTCAACAACGTGCGCGGTCCGTTGTTGAGGAAATGCTCGCCAATTTTGGGATCGCGATTAACTTCTGCAGCCAACATGCGCTCGAACCTTACCATCTCGTCACGCATCAGAAATTCGAGCATCCCAACCCCGGCGGTCAGTAATATCTCGCGCAGACTTCGGTCCTCAAGGTTTTCCACGATAAAGTTTTGGCGCATGTGGTTGCATTCCGCGCGCACGACTTCGGCGAACAGGTTATCCTTATCCTTGAACCAGCTATAGATTGTTACTTTTGACACTTCGGCCCGAGCAGCGATGGCTTCGATTGTCGATGCAGAGAATCCATTGGTGAAAAATTCCGATCGCGCAGCGACCAGAATTTCATCGATTTTCCGTTGGCTTGCACGGCGTTTGGTAATCGGTTGCGGATGAATTTCTTTTGTGTTGGTCACGGCCAGACCCCTTTGTGAAGTTCGTTTCTAGCAAAATGAACGATCGCGTTCAAATAAAACGTTGACGTTCATTTTTTTCAATGGCATTTTGCAACTGCTTGGTATTTTCCTGGCCGGATCAATACGGATCATATTTTGGTAGACCGGTTTTTCCCATCACTGATGTCTCTCGCTTTGCTTTCAGCGATGACCAGCGGTTGTGTCAGCTTGGCTCCGCCATCCGCTGCGCCTGAAATCGCTGCTGAAATCCCCGCGAAATTCAACAAATCCGGAGCAGATGGCGCATATGAATCCGCTGGATGGTGGAGGGCATTTCAGGATCCTGTGCTGAACAGTTTGCTTGAAGCGGCTTTGGATAAAAACCTCGATCTTGCCGAAGCACGTGCACGTTTGCGTGCCGCGGAGGCGCAAGCGAGATTGTCCAAAAGCGGTTTGTTCCCCCAGATTAATGCCAACCTGGGTAGCAATTATTCTGATTCTCCCTTGTCTGGTACAGCCTTTGGCGGATTCGGAGGAGCCGGCGCTCAAAGACTCGAGACCGAAACCTATTCTTCCGGACTCGGGTTTTCTTATGAACTGGATATCTGGGGCAAATTGCGAAACGAGGCTCGAGCCGGACGTTCGGATGCTTTTGCTGCTGCTGGAGATATGCAAGCAGCACGGCTTGCCGTTCTTGCGGAAACCATTACCAGCTATTTTGACATCGTCGATGCGCGACATCAGATTGCTTTGACCGCCAAGACCATTGATGTGCTAGGGGATCGGGTAGAGCAAACGGAAAACCGGTATCAGCGCGGACTGGTTACATCCTTCGAACTTTATCAGGTCCGTCAGGACTTTCGAAATGTTCAGGCGAGCCTGCCCCAAAGGGAAAGCCAGTTGGCAGCAATCGAGGGGCAACTCGCGGTTCTGGTCGGACGCTATTCCAGCAACATGGATGTTTTTCTGAAAGCTGAAATGGCACCGCAACTGATATTTGCGGATATTCCATCAGGTTTGCCAATCGACTTGCTGGCCCAGCGCCCTGACGTTTCTGCCGCAGGGCAACGTCTGGAGGCAGCACGTTTTAGGCTTGGCGCCCGCAAGGCAGAGCGTTTTCCATCGCTTGGGCTTTCGGCAAATACCGGCACCCAGGCTGCGAATGTATCTGGCGTGTTCGACATATTTGATAATTGGGTATTGAGCCTCGGGGCCAGTTTGACTGCACCGATTTTTCAGGGCGGGCGTATTCGCGCCAACATTGCTATTGCCGATGCTCAATATGCCCAGCAAACAGCAATTTATGCGCGTACTGTTCTAACAGCTTATCAGGAAGTTGGCGTTGCGATGGAGAGATATGAAGAAGAACGTCAGCGGTATCGCTTTCTATTCTCCCAGCTCGGGGAGGCAGAAGCCACCGCTGAGTTGCAATCCCGCAGGTTTTCAAACGGTGTCGGCAGCTACGTTGAGTATCTGGACGCGTTGAGGGCCAAATTTCAGGTCCAGTCGTCGCTTTCATCCGCCGGCAAGGATGTTGCCTTGTCCCGTCTGGCGATTCATCGCGCTTTGGGCGGAAACTGGGATTTGGAACTTCAGAACACCGAAGTCCGTCCAGTAAATCAGGGAGAAGACTAGATGCACCGACAGAGCGTTATAGGTGGTCTGATTGTGCTGGGAGCAATAATAGTCGCAGCTCTGCTGATTTATTTTCAAACCGATCCGGAGGGCAAACCGTCAGAAGAACTGATTCCGCTGGTTCAGGTTACGCCGGTCGAGATTCGGTCGGGCAATCTGTTGGTCAGTGGATCTGGCACGGTCCGGGCACGGGAAGAAGTTACGCTGGCCGCAGAGGTCGCCGGCAAGCTTGTTTACGTGAACCCGCGCTTGCGGGAAGGGCAAACCGTGACGCGAGGAACGACGCTGTTCCGAATAGATACGGCTGATTACCGCAATGCAGTGCAAACTGCTCAAGCCGATGTCGCGGCCCAGAACGTTGCCTTGTTGCAAGCACGAGAGGAAGTGGCACTTGCCAAGGCAGAACTGGAGCGCTTTGAAAAACGGGGCAGTGAAAATAGTGCCCTGGCGAGTGTCGATGATAGCGATTATGCAGCGCGGATATTGCCCCCGGAACAGCTGAAAACTGCCGTTTCGGAAAAGAAGCCCGTGGCGAGAATTCCGAACGGCCTCGCGACAAGAGAGCCGCAATTGCAGTCCGCCCGAGCCGGACTCCGGCGCGCGCAAGCCCAGTTGTCCAACGCACAGATCTCTTTGAAACGTACCGTTGTTCGGGCTCCTTTTTCCGGGGTTGTACGATCAGAGCAGGTCGCGCTTGGCAGTTACGTGGCGCCAGGACAATCGCTAGGCTCGATGGTGGGAACCTCCGAACTGGAGGCTGTCATTCCCCTATCAGAAAAAGATGCAGCCCTTATCCCCGCTCTTTGGAAACGTGACTCCGGTCGGCGGATCGAGGCTTCGGTCTATTCGGAATATGGCGGTACACGATATCGCTGGCAGGCATTTGTGGATCGTGCGAGCAGCGTCCTCAATCCACAAACCCGCACGATCGATATCTTTCTGCGTATCCCCAATCCGTTGAGGGGCGGGGCTCCGGCTGCGGAACAGGGGACGAAAGGGAACGGGAATACGGCATCCGCTGCACCTCCACTCTTTGTCGGCAGTTTTGTTGATGCCGAAATGAATGGCAAGGAGCTGGATCAATACGCGGTCCTGCCGCTCGCCGCATTGCGGCGGGGGAACACGATCTGGCTGGTCAAGGATGGTCGTTTGCGGATAGTTTCGGTGGAACTTTTGCAGCGCACCGACACACAGGCTCTTATCGCCAGCGATGGTCTAGATGCGAAATCTGTTGTGATCATTGGCAGTTTGAAAGCGGCTACTGAGGGGCAAAAGGTCCGGGTCGCCGAGGCACGGGCCGAAAAGCCAGCACTGACAAAGCCGGAAATTGAAAAACCGAAGGCAAACAAACCCAGGAAAAAGGCCAATAGCGCCTCATGACCCGAATCCCCGAACAGCCCAGCAGGGAAGTTATGGAGCAGCGAGGATTTGTTGCATTCATGGCGCGAAACGGGGTTTCGGCGAATCTGTTGATGATTTTCATTTTGGTGGCTGGGATTTTCTCCTTCCGCACGATTGTTCAGGAAGTCTTCGCGGAAAACAGCCTTGATACCGTACAGGTACAGGTCGTGTATCCGGGCGCGACGCCGGACGAGGTCGAAGAATCCATCGTCCAGAAAATCGAAGAGTCCGTACAGGCTGTCGAAGGTATAAAGAAGATCAAGGCGAATGCCACCGAGGGGTCCGGAACCGTTTCGGTGCAGTTGGAATATGGTGTGGATATCGATCGCGCACTGGACGATATCAAAGCCGAAATTGATCAGATTCAAACCTTTCCGGACGACGCCGAAGAGCCCGACGTTCGGGAACTGACGACCCGACAAACAGTCATGCGGATAGCTATTTTCGGCGATGTTTCGGAATCGGCGTTGAAAGAAGTCGCTTATGGGCTGGAGGATTCTCTGGCGGCGTTGGACGAGGTTTCATTCGTCGATACCAGCTCGATTCGAGACTATGAAGTCTCCATAGAAGTACCACAGAGTACGTTGCAATCATTGGGGATTTCACTGAATGACGTTTCGCGTGCTGTCGCAGCCAATAGTCTCGACAGTCCAGCCGGTTCCATTGATACTTCTACCGAAGAAGTCCGCGTCCGCACCATCGGGCAGAATTACAATCAGCAAAATTTCGAAGACATCGTGCTGGTCAGCAATACCGATGGAACTCTCATCAGGCTCGGTCAGGTTGCCACCATAAAGGATGGATTTCAGGAGTCGGACCTGATTTCGATTTATAACGGTCAGCCAGTGGCGTTTGTCGAAGTTTTCCGAACCAGTGACGAGCGCGTTCTGGATGTTGCCGCTGCGGTGAAGGATTATCTGACGACGAATTTTGCGCCATCGCTGCCAGAGGGCGTTTCCTATGCCATCTGGTCCGATGACGCCGAGCTACTGCAAGACCGGTTGAGCCTGCTGATGAAGAACGCAGCGATCGGACTGGTCCTTGTTCTGCTGGCACTGACCCTGTTTCTGGACATCCGCTTGGCAGCATGGACCGCGGTCGGCATTGGCGTGACGTTTATCGGGGCGATTGCGTTGCTGGATATTGCGGGATCGAGCATCAATATGTTCTCTCTTTTTGGTTTCATTCTAGCGCTGGGTCTTGTGGTGGATGATGCCATTGTGGTTGGTGAAAATATCTATGCGCAAAGGGAAGGGGGGCGGACCGGCCTTGGTGCATCAGTGAGAGGCGCGAGGCGGGTAACTGTACCGGTCATTTTTGCCGTGCTCACTACACTGGCTGCATTCTCGCCGATTTTAACGGTCGGCGGTGTGATCGGGAAGCTGATTGCCGATATTCCGTTGGTGGTGCTGTGCGTTCTGATATTGTCTTTGATTGAAAGCCTTTTGATCCTGCCAAATCATCTCAGCCATTTGCCGGCACCCGGAACACCAACCCGAAACCCGGTAACCCGATTTTTTGAAAGGCTGCAGAAGAAGGTCGATACATATTATCAGGCATTTGTCGACGGTCCGCTGGACCGTGCGCTGAACTTTTCGCTGAAAATGCCATATGTGATTGTGGCTGCGTCAATAGCGCTGTTGATATTGTTCGCATCGTTTATTCCGGCAGGCGTAATCAAGGTGGGTTTCTTCCCTTCTGTTGAAGGCGACGTGGTTACTGCCAATCTCGAAATGCCTGCAGGCACCACGATTGAGGATACTGCCAGAATTGCGGAATTAGTCGAAATTGGCGGGCGCGAGGCGCTGAAAAAATTCGAAGCCGGTCAGGATCATGAAGAGCCGTCTCCGTTGCGCGGGATTTCTACTATTGTCGGACGGACCGCAATTGACGGAGGCCCTCAGCAAACCGGAGGCCAGCTTTCCTCGAGTGTTGCGAATGTGCAGTTTAGCTTTGAGCCTGGTGATGATCGGGATCTTGCCGCGAAGGATTTCGAGAATTTGTGGCGCGAAACCGTAGGTCCTTTGCCAGAAGTCCGATCTCTGGTGTTTGCATCTGATATTGTGTCTGTGGGAGCTCCGGTCAGTGTTCAGTTGTCGGATCCTGATCCCGCAGTCGTTGACGAAGTATCCGCGCAATTGATGGAAGAGCTCAAACGCTTCAACGGCATTTTTGACATTCAATCCGATCAGGATGCGGGATTGCAGGAAATTCAGCTTCGTTTGAAGCCGGAAGCACGGACGTTGGGCGTTACCTTGCAAGACGTCGCCTTGCAGGTCCGGGCAGCTTTTTTCGGTAGCGAGGCGTTGCGGGTGCAGCGCGGACGTGAGGATGTCAGAGTGTATATTCGTTTGCCGAAAGAAGAACGCAATTCAATCTCTGACGTCGAAAGATTTCGTGTTCGCGTGCCCGGCGGCGAAGTTCCGCTGGCCACACTGGCGGATGTCTCCTTTGGCGAGGCGCCCTCGGTTATTCGGAGGACGGATGGTCGGCGTGTCACCACCGTGACTGCGGATATTGATAGTGATGTCATAACCGGTCAGGAAATTGCCGACGCGCTAGATCGCGATATCATGCCCCAGTTGCAAGCCAATTACCCTCAACTGCTATACAGCTTCGGCGGCGAGCAGGAAGAACAGGCAGAATCGTTCGGAAGTCTTGGTACGGCCATGCTTCTGTCACTGCTTGCGATATATGCTTTGCTGGCAATTCCATTTAAATCCTACGTCCAGCCGCTTATCATCATGGCGGTTATTCCTTTTGGCATTATCGGTGCGCTGATCGGGCATATGCTGCTCGGGCTGCAACTGGTTGTCCTGAGCATTTTCGGTATTGTCGCCCTGTCAGGTGTCATTGTGAACGGTTCGCTGGTGATGATCGATTTTATCAACGAAAATCTGCGCAATGGGATGCCGATCGAGGAAGCCATATTGTCAGGGGCAAAATCTCGTTTCCGCCCGATCATGCTCACTTCCCTGACAACATTTCTCGGTGTTGCACCGATCACCTTTGAAACCAGCATTCAGGCCCAGTTTCTGATACCCATGTCCGCCAGCCTCGGGTTCGGTGTGTTGTTCGGGGCGGTAATCTTGCAGTTGCTGATCCCGGCGTTGGCGCTGTTGGAGCATCGCGGCAAAAAACGGATAATTGCGAAATTCCAATCCTGGAATGATCGAGAACTTGAAGCCGATTGATAGACTGAACGATAATGACTAGCTCTGTTCCGGAACTCTGAACCCCACCTGGTGGCTGTGTTTCCTGCAGCCGCTGACAATTTTAAAACAGAAAGAAACACCTATGACAGATATCGCCGGAAAGACCGCATTCGTAACAGGCGGCGCATCGGGCCTTGGCTTTGCCATGGCTCGAAGCCTGGCGCAACGTGGAGCCAGATTGATGCTCGCAGACATTAATGAGTCTCAGCTTGAAACTGCGAAAAAGAGCCTCCGTGATGCCGGGGCGACGGTAGAATCTATCGTCTGCGATGTGTCAAAACCAAATGAAGTTCAGGCCGCCGCAGATGCTACGATCGCTGCCTTTGGTTCTGTCCATATCATCGTGAACAATGCAGGCGTCGCCCTTGGCGGAGAGTCGGGTGCGACGAGCCTGAAGGACTGGAACTGGATAGTCGGGATTAACCTGATGGGCGTTGTTCATGGCATCGAGGCGTTCCTGCCCCTGATCAAGAGCCACGGAGAGGGTGGGCATATCGTCAATGTGGCGTCGATGGCGGGGCATGTCGCATCACCGACCATGGCGCCCTATCATGCAACCAAGTTTGCTGTGGTAGGCTATTCGGAAAGCCTGCAGGCAGAGCTGGCAGAAAGCAACATCGGTATCAGCGTCCTTTGCCCGGCCTGGGTGAGTACTGATATCCACAAAAGCAGTCTTGGCCGGCCGGCCATGGATCAGAGCGAGGAAGAAGCCATGGCAGATCCTCGTTTTCAGGAAATCAAGGCCGTCGTTGAAGGCGGGATCAGCGCAAACATTGTCGGGGATTATGTTGCGGAATGCGTGGAAGCAGATCGCTTCTACATATTCACACATCCCGAAATGAAACCCTTTATCGACCACCGCCACCACATGATCCAGAAAGACTATGACGTCTGCGCACGGGATGAGCGATTCAACCAGAATATTCCGCAAGGCTAGCAAACAGTGAACCCTTGCAATAATCAGATTTGGAGTGACCCCATATGAGCCATAATATCAATGGCAAGGCTGCCGGCAAATTTGCGGCAGTCGAACAAGAATTTGCGAAAAATTTTGCAGAGCGCGGAGAGGTGGGCGCATCGGTTTGTGTGAGTGTCGGCGGTGAAACGGTGGTTGATCTATGGGGTGGTACGGCCGATCCAGCCACAGAAACACCATGGGAACGCGATACGGTTTCGATCGTTTTTTCCTGTACCAAGGCCGCCACTGCTTTATGCGCCCATATCCTGGTCGATTGCGGGTTGCTGAAGTTACACGCTCCGGTTTCAGAATATTGGCCGGAATTTGCCAAAAACGGCAAGGAACTGACGACGGTCCAGATGATGCTCAACCATGAAAGCGCCATTCCGGCGCAGCGGGAGCCCATCCGACCTGGCGGGTTTCTCGATTGGGATTACATGATCCAGCGCATGGAAGATGAAGAGGCGTTTTGGGAACCCGGCACGCGCAATGGCTATCACATGGTCAATTTTGGCTGGACGGTCGGCGAACTGGTTCGGCGTGTTTCAGGAAAGTCGTTGGGCACATTTTTCCGTGATGAAGTAGCGTCACTTTTGAGCGCCGAATTCTGGATCGGAATACCCGATGATTTTTCCCAGCCGATTGCACCCATAATTCCTTTTGTGCCCGATCCCAAAATGGAACTGTCTCCCTTCACCAAAAAACTGCTCACCGAACCGCAGTCGATCCAGGCATTGTCCTTTCTCAACAATGGTGGATGGACGCCCAACGATCCGGAAGCCCACAAGGCGGAAATCGGTGGGGCAGGCGGGATTGCCAATGCGCGCGGTCAGGTTGCCATGTACGAACCACTGGCCAATGGCGGTAGCATCAATGGTGTGACGCTGGTCTCGGCGGCACGACTGGCGGAGATGGGCAAGGTGTCAACAGCGACCCAGATTGATGCGACCTTGCTGGCGCCGACGCGATTTGCGTCCGGATTTATGAAATCGATGGATAACCGCGCCTATCCTGGCGGCGATCAGATGTCGGCTGTGCTGGGTGAAGCCGCTTTCGGACATGTGGGGGCTGGTGGTTCTATTGGTTTTGCCGATCCGGACCATGATCTGGCCTTCAGTTACACGATGAACAAAATGGGTGCGGGCCTTTTGCTCAACGACCGGGGTCAGAGCTTGATCGACGCTACTTATGCAGCTTTGCGTGCCTGAAGCCTCTTTATTGACAGGTTGTTTTTTGCCGGTTTGATGCGATAATTTCTGCGCATTCTGAGAGGATGCCAAATAGTAGACAAGGCTTGGAGAGGTGTTTGTGTCCATAATTTCGACCGAAGAGCGGGCGGCCATGCGAGACAGCTTTGCCCGGCTGCTGGCGGAGCATAGTGATGAAGATCATGTCCGCAATGCCATGGTTATGGAAGATGGCTATGATCATGATCTGTGGCGACTGATGTCGGATATGGGTTTGCTTGGCCTCATCATTGATCCCAAGCATGGCGGTATTGGCGGCGATGCCATATTGCTGGAAAGCTTGATGGAAGAAGCCGGCAAGCATCTGTTATGTAGTCCGTTTATTTCTACTTCCGTGTGGGCCGCGCGATTGCTTTCTGATGTATCTGACGCAGCCTTGAAAGAGGAATTGCTCGGTGCGATCTGCTCTGGGGACAAGATTTTTGCCGTGGTGGCAACGGGAGAACGCGGTCTGTGGACAGCGGACGATATCGCAGTCAGCGCATCGAAAAACGGCGAGGACTGGACTCTCAGCGGGACGGCTTCCTACATTGTACATGCAGCCGGAGCAGACACGTTGCTGGTTTTTGCGCGGACCGATAGCGGTTTAGCAGCATTTCTCGTTGACCCTTCGCAATCCGCCCTGACCATCTCCCGTCTCAAAGCCAATGACCCCACTTTACGATTGTCCAAAATCGACTTTTCCGATGTATCGGCTCGACATCTGCCGGGTATCGATGCACAATCCTACAGCACCGCGCTGGACCTGGCTCGGGTCGCGCTGGCGGGTGAACATGCGGGCGGTGTGAAGCGCATATTCGAGATCACCATGGACTATCTGCGCACGCGTCATCAATTTGGTCGTCAGATCGGCAGCTATCAGTCACTTAAACACATGGCGGCGGACATGCTGGTTGAAGTGGAATCTGCGACTTCGGCCGCGCAACATGCCGCACGGGCGATCGCCACGGAAGCCGAAGATGCACAGGCGCTAATCAATCTTGCCGGCTTTGCTTGTGCCGACGCCTATCGAGATGTCTCAGCAGAAGCGATTCAAATGCATGGCGGTATCGCCTATACATGGGAACATCCTGCACATCTGTACTGGCGCCGCGCGAGGACCGGGCTTTGGCTCTTTGGATCTTCCGATCACCATCGCGAGCAATATCTTGCTCAGTTGGAGGCAGCGTAATGGAAAACAATGTACGGGAATCCGAATTGGATCTCGCCACCGAGGTCAATGCCTGGCTTGATACGCACTGGGATGACGAAAAACGGTGCGGAAAAGGGATGGACAAGTCAGATCCCAAACCCTGGCTGGAGAAATTGCTGGATGCCGGCTATGCTGTGCCGACATGGTCTCCGGAATGGTATGGACGCGGGCTGAATTCCGCTCAAGCACGGACCATCGACAGGATATTCAGAAAGCGAAAGGTGATCGGACGATCACAGGATCGCTATAATCTGGGGGCTGTCACCGTCTATCGGCTCGGTAGTCCGGAGCTGAAAACAGAACTGCTGCGCGACATGTTGACCGGCAGTTTCAGCTGCCTGCTCTATTCCGAACCGAATGCGGGATCCGACCTCGCTGGTGTTCGTACAAAGGCGGAATGGCAAGCGGGCCCAGACGGCGGAGAATATGTAATTTCCGGCCAAAAGGTCTGGACCTCGAATGCCAACGAAGCAACTTATGGCATGCTTTTGGCCCGCACAGACTGGGATGTCCCCAAACATGGCGGGATCAGCTTCTTTATATTTCCAATGAAACAAGCTGGCGTCGAAATCCGTCCCATCAACCAGATCACTGGCGAGTCTGAGTTTAACGAGATTTTTATCACCGAAGCGCGTGTGCCTGCGCGCTTCATTGTGGGTGAACTAAACGGCGGCTGGAAAGTCCTGCAAACCGCATTGGCCTATGAACGGCTGATCATGGGCGAGGGCGCCACCGAGCGACAAGGCAAGGAAAAAAGCAAGCTGCCGCCGCTGGTCGAACTGGCCAAACGCCATGGCAAGCTGGACGATCCGGTCTTGCGTCAGAAAATCGCACAGGCAGTGGCCTATCGTCAGCTCAATGCTCTCAACATGCAGCGCGCCAAAGCGGAGATATTGGCCAATGGCTCGTCCTCGCTCATGTCGCTGGGCAAGCTGGCCATGTCCCGTATCCAGCATGGCGAAGCGAAAGTAGCGGCCGAAATTCTGGGCACCGCGAGCTTGCTGGATGGTGAAGAATTTACCGACTCTTCGGATATGAATTTCGATTCTGCCAAAGCCTATATGAACAGCATTGGAGGAGGCAGCGACCAGATTCAGCGCAATATCATATCCGAGCGGATATTGGGCATGCCGCGGGAAATGGAAGTAGATCGCAATATGCCGTTTCGTGATGTGAAATCCGGCTGACAGCAAGAGAGAGTGTGAATCATGACTGATTTTGATGTGCTAATTCGTGGCGGTTTGATCGTGGATGGAACCGGGAATGAGCCGGTTGCGGGGGATCTTGCAATCAAGGATGGCCGGATTGCGGCGATCGGCAACGTGACCGGAACGGCCACGCAAACGATTGATGCCGAGGACCGCATCGTCACACCGGGCTTTGTCGATGTGCATACGCATTATGACGGTCAAGCCGTATGGTCCGAAGAAATGGCGCCATCCTCTTCTCATGGCGTGACAACTGCAGTGATGGGCAATTGCGGAGTCGGCTTTGCGCCTTGCCGTCAGAATGATCATGATATGCTAATCAACGTAATGGAAGGCGTCGAGGATATTCCCGGTGTCGTCATGGCCGAAGGTTTGCCATGGAACTGGGAGACATTCCCTCAATATCTCGACGTTCTGGACAAGGGAAAGCGCGACATTGATGTTGCAGTATATCTCCCCCATTCCCCGCTGCGCGTGTATGCCATGGGTGAACGCGGTGCCAACCGCGAACCGGCCAATGCCGACGATCTGGCGAAGATGCGGGCCTTGTCGAAAGAGGCGATAGAAGCTGGCGCGATTGGCTTTGCAACATCACGGCTCAGTATTCACAAAACGGCCGATGGCGGAAGCATCCCGACATTCGAGACCGATGTCGAAGAACTCACGGCGATCTGCGGCGGTATGACGGATGCCGGTGGGGGTACATTTCAGATCGTGCTGGATGCCTTTGTCGGCTTCGACAAGGAATATCCGATCATCGAAACCGTCGTCGCGGAAACCGGTCGCCCGGCAACCTTCACGCTGGCGAGCGGAAATGATGCGCCGCCGCGCTGGCGCAACGTGTTGACGATGATGGAGCAATCCAATGCAACGAATCCCGAAAGCGCCGCCGTGACAGGACAGGTCATGCCGCGTCCGATCGGGATTATTGAAGGACTGGAGCTATCCGTCCATCCTTTTATCATGTGCCCCAGCTGGCAGAAAATTGCGCATTTGCCAGTATCTGAAAAGGTCGCCGCGATGCGCGACCCGGATTTGCGAGCGGCGCTGATTTCCGAAGAACCTGATCCCGGTCACCCGTTTAACGAGCTCGGCCGGAACTGGCGCTGGCTATACCCGCTCGACGATCCGCCAAACTACGCCCCGCCTGCTGAACAGAGCCTGGAAGCTTTGGCCGCTGCACGTGGATGCACGCCGCAAGATATCGCCTATGACCGCTTTCTTGATACCGATGGCAAAGGATTATTGCTGGGTGCGCTGGGTAATTACGAGAATAACAGTCTCGATTCCGTGCATGAAATGCTCAGCCATCCTAACTGCATTCCTGCTTTGGGTGACGGTGGTGCACATTATGGCGCCATTTGCGATGCCAGCTTTTCCACGTTTCTGTTGACCCACTGGGTGAAGGGCAAACAAGACAAGACAATCGATCTGCCTGACGCGATCCACATGCTCAGCCAGAAACCGGCCCGTACCGTAGGCTTGCATGATCGCGGCGTATTGAAGATTGGGGCCAAGGCCGATGTCAACGTGATCAACCTCGATGCCCTGACTTTGCATCTACCTGAAATCGTTCGGGATTTGCCTGCTGGCGGGCGGCGCCTGCACCAGCGGGCGAGCGGATATGACGCGACAATCGTATCCGGTGAAGTTATTCGTCTGTTCGATAAGGGCACGGATGCACGCCCTGGGCAGCTCGTTCGCGGGGCGCAAGAAGCAGCTTGAGAGGCTGGCTGAGTAAATTTGTTCCAGATCAATGCAACGCGGAGGGGACTCGATCAAAATAACCGGCAGTTAAAGAGGAGACTACCATGAAAACGATCTTGCTACACATTGGCGATGACAGCGGCCTGAAATCGCGTCTGCAGGTTGCACTTGATCTTGCAAGGGCGCACGAAGCGCATCTGACCTGTATGCAACCATCCATCCAGATCGCGCCTATGACATATGCTCCGATGGCAGGTCATTTTGTCGCTGACATCAATTTTACGGAAATGCAGGATCTTGAACGAGCACATCGCGAAAAGGTGGAAGCGCAGCTGAAATCAGAGGACGTGCCCTGGAGCTGGCAGGTCGGTCTTGGCGATCCGGCTTCCTTGCTAATCGAACAGAGCGGACTGGCGGATCTGTTGATCGTCAGTCAACAGGCCGGAAAAGGGGCAAAGGATAACGATCCCCTTCCGATTGCAGGCGATGTTGCCGTTCACGCGCACGCTGCCACGATGATCGTTCCCGCCGAGAGCAACTCTTTCGATTCCACAAAACCGATCGCAATTGCCTGGAACGGATCCAAGGAAGCTGCCCGGGCGATCCGGTTTGCGTTGCCGGCCCTGAAACTGGCATCGGATGTCCATATTGTTACCATTGATGAGGGCAGGGAACTGCCTCCGCTTGATGCATCGACCTATCTTTCGCGATATGGCATTGCTTCAAATCTCCATCAGATCAACGCAAGGAAACGCAAGGCTTCTGAAGTCATTGAGGAATTTGCTGCCGAAATCGAAGCCAGTGCGATCGTGATGGGAGCTTATGGCCATTCCCGGTTGCGCGAAACATTGATGGGGGGAGTGACCCGCGAACTATTGCACAAAAGCCGCTTTCCGTTGCTCATGGGGCACTGATCATTTGGGGATCTATACGGTCCGTAACCGGAGTTGAATATGTCTATACGGCCGTTTGTGCAGACGAGATCTGCGCGAGCCGTTCAGGCTCCAATATATTCACATGACGCCGGTCCGGAAGGTCGATCAGGTTTGAATTTTTCATCTGTGTCAACTGACGGCTGACGGTTTCAATTGTGAGTCCGAGAATATCAGCCACTTGCTGCCGCCCAAATGGCAATTCAAACTCGTTGAGTTGCTTGTCTGCCGTATCGCAACCGGATCCAGCGAGTTTTTGCGACATTTCCAACAGGAAGGTTGCGACCTTTTCGGGCGCGGACTTTCGGCCAAGCAAAAGCATCCACCGTCGGGCGCGATCCAGTTCATCAAGTGTCTTTTGCAGCAGCTTGTGTTCCATCTCCGGATGATCCGGTGCAAAGCGATCAAAATCAGTTCGGGAAAACACGCACAGCCGCGCGTCGGTTAGGGCTGTAACGGTATATTCGTTGGTGGTTCCAAACGGCCGACCGACGAAATCCGCCGGATAGGCAATGCCGATAATCTGCTCGCGGCCATCATCCAGCGATGTCGTCAGCTTGAATAGTCCGGAAACAATGTTTGCAACGATCAGTGACTGATCGCCTTCCCAGATCAGCGATTGTCCCTTTTCCAAGCTGATGGTCCGGCCTATCCTGCTGAACAGGCTCAGTTCGTCCATATCGAGGACCGAACAAATCGCATGGTTCCGAACAACACAGTTTTCGCAAGCATTCATGATGTTACCTTAGCGGTTTGGCAGAGCGGCGGCAATCGAATCCGGGAACCAATATTTGAACAGGTCAAACAGCAGCGTTCACATCGCCTTGATTTGTCATCATTGCGCGGGTTTGATTGATCGCTCCCCTCGGGATTGAGCGAAAATACTCCACAATGCGAGAAACAGGGCTGCCAGTAGGGGGCCGATGACGATCCCATTGAAACCGAGCAGCTGAATGCCGCCAAACGTGGAAATGAGGATGATGTAGTCCGGAATGCGGGTATCGCGACCGACTAGTATCGGTCGAAGAATATTGTCCACCATGCCAATTATGAAAAGTCCGCAAAGAACCAGCGTCACACCCTGCCAGATCGCGCCGGTTACGATCAGGTAAATTGCTACAGGAACCCAGACGAGTCCGGTACCGATTGCCGGAAGCAAGGACAATATGCCCATCGAGACCCCCCACAACAATGCTCCGCGTATATCGAGCAACCAGAAAATTGCGCCACCGATAGCGCCCTGCAGGATCGCGACGATCAGGCTTCCCTTTATCGTGGCCTGGATCACAGTCACAAATTTCTCAAACAGGATCTGGCGTTGTGCTTCTGGCAGCGGGATTGCGCGATTGACATGCTGGACCAGTGTTCTTCCGTCGCGAAGCAAGAAGAATGTGAGATACAGCATCACGCCCAGGGCGAGGAAAAATGAAAACGCGCTTTGCCCAATATTGATGAGTTGCCCGATAACGGATTCAAAACTACTTGCGATAAACGCCTCAACCTTGGCACGAACCGCGCTGAAATTCCCGATTCCATAGTTTTCCATCTGTTCCTGTGCCCAGAGCGGCAGAGTTCCTTCGAACGCACGAAACGCCAGGCCGAAATCAATCTCGCCGCTTTGGATGCGCGTATAAATGTCGGACGCCTCTCCGAGCAGCACGATACCCAATACGATTGCGGGGATGATGACGAGTGACACGATCAGCAGCAGCGTAAGTAGTGCAGCGCTGCTGGTGCGGCCCCGCATTAAACGAACAAATCGATCGTAAATCGGCAGAAACAATACCGCCATGACAACGGACCATATCACCGCCCCGAAAAAAGGCTCGATCAGGTAGGCAAAGGCAAACGAGACCAGAACGACAAGGGTGATCAGGAAGCCATTTTCGAGCCGGGATGTGGATTGATCAGACATCAGATACTGCGCCTCATTTGCCTTTTTTCGCGAAGGCGGCGATGCGATCCTGCATGTCCGGACCGACACCTTCAGATTCCATGACTTCCCACTGCAGGCCTGCATCCAGTGGACTCGCGTCTGTGGCATCCAGCAGGCGCTTGTTGGCCGCATGTGAGAAAGTGGAATTCGTCAAAATTTTCTGGGCGAGAGATTCAATTTCTGCATCAAAATTTTCATGCGGGACAGAATATTCTGCAAGCCCGATACGAACAGCTTCCTGCGCGTCAATCATGTCAGCCGTGAACATCAATCGTTTAGCGGTGGCAATACCTACCCGCCTTGGCAAGCGCTGGCTCATGCCCCAGACTGGCGTTAACGCCCATTTTGCGTGCGTATCTCCGAACCGTGCATTATCCGATGCGACTATAAAATCAGCAGCCAAGGCGACTTCCAGAGCGCCGGTATAGCAGTGTCCGTGCACCGCTGCGACAACCGGCTGTGGAAGTTTTTCCATCAGGCGCAACGTTTCGCTATGCCAGCCGCGCGAAGGGACCTCTTCTCCCTTAGAAATATCTGCCAGATCATGTCCTGCAGAGAAACACTTGCCGGCACCCCGTAAAATGACACACCCAATTTCAGCGCTTTTTGCAATTTCGGCGATATGAACGCGCAATTCACGGAACATGCCGACCGTCAATGAGTTCAATTTATCCGGCCGGTTCAGGGTAAGTAACGCAAGTCCGTTCCTGTCGTCGCGTATTACAAGATTGGTCATTTCTATGTTTCCTGCTGCCAAATATCGAATCTGGTTTGATATGAGCAAATCGCATTGCCCGGGGCAAGCTTAGACTGTCGCAAACAGAAAAAGCCGGGGCAGTCAGGGCTGTCCCGGCTCAGTATGATCAACGGGAGGGTTGATCAGAACTTAAAACCAGCCTCAACAAAGATCTGACGCCCGCGGTTTTGTGTGTGGGTTCTGTCACCGCCGGTGAATGGAGCATTGCCATTGGTATTTGTCCAGATTTCATCAGTCAGGTTTAGGCCAATTAATGACAGTTTCCATTTTCCATCAGGATCGCCGACCGAAATGGAACCGTCAAACGCTACATAGGATGGTTGTGTGTAAACAGTGTCAGTTGGATTGGTTAGATATGAGTCGGTGTAAGTGGCATTGCCGCTCAATCCAAACTCCAGTGTATCACTCATTGGCATTTTCCAATCGAACGCGATATTGCCTGAGAATTTGGGCGCGCGAGCGGTAGCGCGACCGTTCACAAGCGCTATCGTGCCATCAGGCCTAACGATATCTTCCTTGTACTTGGTGTCGAGATACGAGGCCGCACCAGACAATGTCAGTCCTTCAGCCGGCGTCTGCCATACCCAATCAATATCGATGCCCTGAGTGGTTACTTTACTCGCATTGAACGTTTGGAAGTTAAAGATTGCGATATCAAATTCCTGCACCTGCAGATTGTCGAACGCATAATGATACGCCACAGCATTGAGCGTAATGGTGCGATCAGCAAATTGTGATTTTATACCGATTTCACCGCCCTGAGATGTTTCAGAATCGAACCGTAAAGCATCTGCTGCCGGGCCGTTTATTGCTGGATCAGGGCTGTTCAGCGCTGACAGACCGCCTGATGGCAATGCGTTGTTATCTACTCCGCCAGATTTAAAGCCTGTCTTATAGGCTGCGTAGATGTTGACATCTTCCGACAGCTGATACTTCAAGGAGACTTCCGGGGACAGATTGCTATCAGAAAACCGGACTGGTCCGGCGAAAAATCCTGAAGACACAAAGCCAAACACCGCAGTGACCGTGCTGTGAACAAACGGGAAGGCAATTGTCGTGGATTTGCTCTCGTCAGTCCAACGCAAACCGCCAGACAATTCGAGCTGATCCGTAATGTCTATAGTCGCGCTACCAAAGAACGACAACGCTTCTGCCTTGGAATTCCGTTCTGCGTACCAATCGAAGGTTTCTCCACCTGGAATCGACGGACCGGCAATCCCGGCGGCGAATGCATTTTGCGACGTGCCATATGGTACGGAGCGATCTTCCCAAAATGCACCCAGCATGAAATTGAATGAGCCATCAAAATCACTGATCAAACGAAACTCTTGAGTGAATTGCTTCAACTCGTTCCGGAACGGTGCCATCAGGCCAGACGGGACTCCATTCACGTTTCCAGTATAGGTAAAATTGCCATTATACTCATTGAAAAGGTCGACATAGCCTGACACTGATGTCAGTTTTAATGTTTCAGTTAGGTCTAAATCCATGGCCAGACGGGCAAAGAGAATGTCAGTTTCGTTGTACGGCTGAGAAAGATCACGACCATCGCCGGTGGTTCCCGCTTGGACGGTATTTAAACGCGCATCACCATCGGCAAATGGGTAGAGTCCATCTTGAAAATTACAGCTATGGCTGGATGCGTAGGATCCACCGAAAACCGATGAGGTAGGATTTGGAGTTGCATTGGCGCAGCTTAAATCTGAATGACCAAGGATTGTTTCGCTATCTTGCTTATTGTAGTTTACTTTCAAATTTGCATTGAAATTATCCGTTGGATCCCATTGCAAGGTTATCCGTCCAATGAAGTTTGATATGCCCTTATTCTTGTCACGCGCAGCAACTTGCGGTTCCAGTTCAACATATTTTTCGATATCTTGGTACTGCGCCGCGATACGAATTCCTAATGTATCACTTACGGGACCAGAGATATATCCGCCGAACGTGTAGCCTTCTTCTTCAAATTCGTAAGATCCCTTACCACCGATTTCCCAATCCGCTGTTGGATTGGCTGAACGCAAAGAAAATACACCCGCGGACGCGCTTTTCCCGAAGTAAAGCGATTGCGGCCCTTTTAGAACGTCGATTTGCTCCACATCGAAAAACGCTGTTTGCAACAGACGTTGGGTGCTGACTTGAACGCCATCAATATCGATACCCACCGCAGAATCAAATGCCGAGGAAATATTGCTTGAACCCAGGCCGCGCAAACTTATCTGGGCACCAGCACCCGAGCCACCAATTTGAACGTTCAAAGTTGGAATTCGACCCTGGACGTCAGCGATCTCATTCACTTGATATGTATCGAGCGTCGCTCTGCTGACCGACGTAATATTGACTGGCGTTTCTTGAAGAGATTCAGCCTGAGCTCTAGCTGTTACAACGATCACTCTACTCTCATCGGCGTCTTCCGCCTCTTGAGCGAATGCTGGCGCTGATACTCCGCATGCTCCAATCAATGCAGCGGATGTCATCAGCCCAGTTCGAATTGCCGATGGCCTTTTGAACGAATCGTTACCCTGTGATGAAAGGTTCATTGTTTCTCTCCCTCAATGTGTGAGCTGCGTTTTTTGCAAACGCCGCTCCTGAAATCGGGCGGTTGATCCACCCCTATTCTCAAGCCAATTCTAGATGACGCTACGGCACACTCAACTGACCAAAAGATCAGCAGTCGAGTAAAACAGGTGCAATCCATCCCTTCAACGCCACTCTTTTTGATAGGGCACGACGGTCTCATGGACCGGATCAGTCAGCGAATAGGGGAGATAACGAGTGCCATTTATCGAAACGCCGGTGTTTTTCATCGAAATTCACGTTCGCCGATGGAAGCGACATCGTAGGCATGATTTTAATGATCACGTATCGGGATCTGGTTGTTAAACCGTGCCGGAATCTCGATGCGTGTTTCGTATAGGGGGATGGATGATGTTGTTGTTTCGCCAAGGTTTTGGGACGATCCGGCCTGCCGCATGGGCCAGCTCCTTCACCCGCAAGCATTTGGCGGCGGCTTCGGCCGTGATGATGCTGACATCTCCATCTCCCGCTTTTTCTCAGACTGCGACTCCGGCAACATCCACTCCGCCACCGAATGCTGCACCCTGTTCTTCTGCCGAGTATCGGGCCTTTGATTTCTGGATCGGCGAATGGGAAGTTACGGCAGCAGGAAATACCAGTCCGACCGCAACCAGCCGTATTACCGCGCAGCATGGAAGATGTGTTGTGCTGGAACAATATCGCACCGGAGGTGGTTATACAGGAATGAGCCTGAGTTTTTACGATGCCCCTCGCAAAGTCTGGCACCAGACCTGGATGGGGGCGGATGGAACGCCTCTACATATTGAAGGTGGATTGAATGCGGCTGGTGAAATGGTGCTGAGTAACGCCAACTGGCCGGGTTATGTGCCTGGCACGCCGATCAACCGGGTGACCTGGTCTCCAAATGACGATGGCAGTGTGCGGCAGAATTGGGAAACATCGAGCGATGGCGGAAAGACGTGGTCCGACGTATTTGACGGACGATATGTTTCGTCCAATCCTGATTAACCGAGTCAATCATCTGGCAATTTCGCTAGCCGGTCATCAAGTCTCTGACAAATCCGATCAATCCCGTCTGACGCGCACGCCGCATGCGTTCAGTGGCTAAAATCGTCTGAATTCTTTCAAAACACTGATCCAGATTGTCGTTGATCAAGACGTAGTCATAACCATCCCAATGGCTGATTTCTCCCGCTGCACGTTGCATGCGGCTATCGATAATTTCATTGCTGTCGGTAGCCCGACTTTCCAGCCGCTCCCGAAGCTCGGCCAGGGATGGGGGGAGAATGAATACACGCACGACATCCTGTCCAGCGCGCTGATAAAGTTGTTGTGTGCCCTGCCAGTCGATATCAAAAAGGACATCTCGCCCGTCCTCGAGGCTCTTTTGCACCGGGGCGGCTGGCGTTGCATATCGGTTGCCGAAAACGGTGGCATATTCCAGGAAGGCCTGATCGGCCACCATTTCTTCGAATTCATCGCCCTCGACGAAATGATAATCCTTGCCATCCTCTTCGCCAGGCCGTTTCGGACGCGTCGTCACGGACACCGACATGGCGATTTGATCGTCCGCCTCAAGCAGCATGCGCGCCAGAGTAGATTTGCCCGCGCCAGAAGGGGATGAAAGAACAAAAAGCAGACCTCTGCGGGTCAGTTGATCCTGGGGAATCGAAGAAATATCGTCGGCCATAGCGGCTATTGGCCGAGAAGAGTGCGCGACGTCAAGATCGTTGTGTCTCCGCCCGAACAGATGATGTGATGACAGTATGCCTATTTGTGTTTATCAGTCTGTTTCAACGGTTTCCGTCAGATGCAAGGATGGGGGACAGAATTATGATGCAGGGCCGCGTCAGCACGATATTTTTTTCGGTCGGCATAACGATCATGATCGGCTGGTTGTTCTACGTCGGAAAAGATATCATCTTGCCGATCGTGACCGCCATTATATTGCTGCAAATCCTTTATGCAGCCAGTGCAGCCGTGGCGCGGATTCCCGGTCTTGGGCGAACGCCGATGTGGTTGCGCGCGACGCTGGCTTTGTTCGGCGTTTTGCTGCTGCTATTTGCACTGACCCGGATGCTGGTCGCCAGCTTGCAGACGTTGGTACCTTCATTGCCTCGCTATCAGGGCAATCTGGAAAGTCTGTTCGCGGCCTGGTTCCCCGGACCGGCCGAACCGGATAGTCCGCAACCGGAAATGGCTGAAATGATGACATCGCCCTCGCTGATGATTGATCGCGGAAGCGAAGCGGTCGTCAAGGCCGTCAGCGAGTTTGCCAACAACGTGCTGACCGAGATTGATATTGCCGCAATCGCGCAATCGGTGCTGTCCTCGCTGACCAGTTTTGGCGGTTTCGTGTTCATTACGATATTATATGCATCCTTCATGCTGAGCGAGATTACCGGCTTTCCCGCCAAGGTGCGTCGGGCATTCGGCAGTGACAGCCAGTCCAAGGATACACTCAACATGATCGCGCGGATCAACCATGATATCGGTAGCTATCTGGCAACCAAAACGCTGATCAATGTAATATTGGGCGTCATTTGTTGGGTCATATTGGTGGTAATGGGCGTAGAATATGCGGCCCTTTGGGCAATCATCATCGGCCTGCTCAATTATATTCCGTATATCGGGTCCATCGTCGGCGTCGCTTTTCCGGCCATGTTCGCAGTGGCGCAATTTGGTTCACTGACCATACCATTGATCGCCACCGGACTGATGGCCGGTGCCCAAGTCATTATTGGAAACCTGGTTGAGCCGAGGATGCTCAGCCGATCCGTCAATCTCAGCCCGATGGTGGTTCTTGTCGCTCTTTCTGTGTGGAGTGCATTATGGGGCATCCCTGGCGCCATTCTCGCCGTGCCGTTCACAACGATCCTGATGATCATTCTCGCAGGTCGCAAGGGGACAAAGCCCATCGCGGCTCTGCTCAGCAGCGATGGAAATGTCTAGACTTCTGATGGTTCAACATAATCGGGCGGGGTGAGCAATATGGCCGCAACCAGCGATGCGCCAAGCAGCGCAGTTCCGATCAGAAACGCCAGATCGTAATTGCCGGTGGCTTCAAAAATATAGCCCGCTCCAGCAGGCACGGTGGCGACAAACGGGAGCAGCAATGGCGCAAAGACCGAATTGATTTTTGCAAAGCTTTTTTCGCCAAAGAAATTGCTGGTCAGGGCAGGGGTCAGTGTAAACATTCCCCCATAGCAGGCGCCGAATGCAAAACCTGCAATAGCCAGTCCCGGAAAGCTGGTGATGCTCCCAAACAGGAAGAAGCTGAACAACATGGTGACCATGATGAACGCCATGACCCAGCGCAGTTCAAACCGGTCTCCGATCCAGCCCGCCGGGATGCGTCCAGATCCGCTGCCCAGAATGAATATCCCCAGCAGCGAACCAATCTGCAGCGCCGAAACACCAATATCCGACAGGTAAAGCGCGCCATGGGTAAGGATAAAGGTCCCCGTTCCCAAATAGGTGATGTTGATGATCATCATAAGATATACAGTGCGCGAGCTGAATACCTGGCGCAGGGTCCAGTGATGCGCGCTGCGATAGGTTCGCGGCTTGGCGGGAGCTTTGTCATTGGGGGACCACGCCTGCGCAGGATCAATATTGTCCGGATATTGCCCGATATCACTTGGCTCGTTGACCAGAAATCTGGCGAGCACCAGAGCGATGACAAGAACTGCGAAACTCGTCATCCATCCCGATTGCCACGTTCCGAACGTTTCCATCACGCCCGCCAGAACCGGCTGGGCAACAAAACCGCCGGCGGCGCTGCCGGTGACGACGATCCCCAGCACGGTTGCCCTGCGGACGTTGAACCAGCTGATCGCCAGAGTATGCCCGCAAATCGGGCCCGTCAAAGCTAGAGACAGGCCGATCACAAAGCCCCAGATCAACGTCCATTGCCAGACTTCGGTTACCAGAAAAATGACAAGAAACAGGCCAGTTAACATCAACAGAAGACCGGCAGTCAGCGTATTGCGAACACCCCATTTGCCGATCATCCAGGCGGTCAGCGGATAGCAGAGGCCGAGCATGATGAAGCTCAAGCTGTGCGCAACAGAGGCTGATCCGCGGTTCCAGTCCATCGTTTCCACCATCGCAGGGAAAATCGCCGCGTAGGCGAAGTAGACAAAGCCCGAAGCTGCAAAATATATCAGGAAAAGCAGGGTGGTATTGTACCAGCCATAAAATTTGCGGCCGGGTACATCCTCGACCGCCTGAGTGTTTGCAGAGCCCGTCACAGAGCGTTCTTTCGGGGCCGTCAAATCATTCTCCTGCGCCATCTTTATGATGATCGAACCCCAGCTTACAGTAACGCGGTCGCGGTGCAACGTGACAATTGTGATACTGATCAGACAGAACCTACCTGTCCGCTATCGACACCTTCGAAGAGTTATCTTCGAAAAGCCCCCTGACATAAATCGACGAACGGACCGGAATGGGGGTGCTATCCTGTTGACAAGATCAAACGGTCTGGCTTAAGGCCCCGCTTCTATCCCGTGCCCAGATGGCGGAATTGGTAGACGCGCTAGCTTCAGGTGCTAGTATTCGCAAGGATGTGGAGGTTCGAGTCCTCTTCTGGGCACCAGATATATGTTCGCAAGTGTTCGTCAAAGCTTGCAAAAATCTGCAATAAATAGACATATCATGGACCGTCAGTGTCCGCCGGTGTTTGCGTACAATCGCGATATATTGGGGGCCACTTCAGAAGTAAAATTTTTGAATTCTATTAAATTCAGTGGCTTAATATCTGTAGTCGAGTCCCCTTCTGCATTAAAAACGCAGGCGGAAACAGGTGGAAAACTAACAATGTGATTCCCAATGAAGGAATCCAAATGCCCTTCTTTGAATGGACAAATTGTACAATTTGTATCTGCCGTTGCATCTTCAACGTCCCTGAATCCCGATAAAGATTAAGAATATGTCTGATCACTTCAACTTGAATTTATGGCCTTCATAGCAACGTACTTCGTTTCCTTTCTCGAGCTCTCTACTTTGTTGCCATAAACCCTGCTTAGATCTGCTCAATTCCATTTCTTTCTGCTCTTCAAATATCAGAGCCAGTTTCATGCGAGCTATTTTCTTGTTGGCAAATTGAGATCGCTGATCCTGCGATATCGAAGATACTCCCGTTGGAATATGAGTGGCACGCACTGCGCTGTCGGTTTTGTTAACATGCTGCCCGCCGGGACCGGAGGCACGGATGGCTTGGTACTTGATATCGCCATCTTGCAATTTTGGGATGTCATCAAAATCTGGTGCCCGTTTTACTCCGACATACCAGTTTTTGCGTTTGTGTCTGGACCGAAATGGGCTTTCTCCAATCCATCGGATAGTGCCCGTTCTTTCCGCCGCGAATGTCTCACAGCCTTTTCCAGTTACCGACAGAAGTAGTGATGCGGACGCCTCTTTAGCATCATGAATAATTTCACAAGAGAGCCTCAAGGCACTGGCTTCTTTCCGGAATGCTTCTGCCAGCCGGAACACAACCCATTGACATTCTTTTGGTCCTTGTCCCGCCGTTATATGCAGGATGATATTATTCATCTGCGCCTCGTTTTATAAGTAACAATAGGTCGCAAAATCGCGACGACCTCTATCAATCCAGCTTGCGCCAGATCATCAATCACCCTTTCTATATTTTTATAGGCTTGCGGAGCTTCTTCAAAAATCAGGTTCCTGTCTTCGCAAATCACGCGGCCACCCAAGTCCGTGCGTTCCAATTCAGATAGCTTGAATCGTTTGCCGAGCTTGGCTTTCGCATCTCCCCGCGTCCATTTCCGGCCAGCTCCATGGGCCAGCGAATAGAGAGCCAAGTCCGCTCCCTCGGTTTTTGGAGATACCAGATAGGTCATGGTTCCACGCGACCCGGGAATGACAACCAATCCTTTATCAGAGGGAGCGGCTCCTTTCCGGTGCAACCAGCCGCCTTCGTGCGGGGTCACACTATTGTGGAAGATATCAAGTTTTCGATCAGCCTCTGAACCCAGTCGGCCAAGGAACCGTTCCGCAATGATATTGCGGTTCAACTCGGCCCAACGCATTGCCTGATCATGTTTGCCGCGATAGGCATGGAACGCGCCGCTTTGCACGTCTAAACCTTGGGTGTTGAACTGGCGGATATGCTCTTGCAAAATCGCCTGACCGAGCCCCCGAGAGCCACTGTGAACGAGCAGCAATATCCGCTGATGATCAAATCCATGATCGCGAAAAACGGCTTCATTGAGAATGCTATCGACACGTTGGAATTCTGCAAAATGATTTCCTCCGCCAATAGTTCCCAGTGTTTCTCCATCCAACTCGGTTGGTAGATTTGCATCAGCAAGTCTGGAGTGATGATCGCCGCCCCACGGCGCTTCCAGATCGGTCAATTGCTTCACTACCTTATCCAGTTTGAATTTTCTTTCTGGCAGGTCTGTTTGCCAAAACGCCATCCCGCAACCAATGTCGTTCCCCACAAGGTGCGGATAGACATAGCTGCGCGACCAAAAGGCTGCGCCAATGGGTATGCCTCGCCCTGCATGCAGGTCGGGAAGACCAACAGCCCGTTCAATCCCTTCCAAGCTTGCCGTCTGGTTCAATTGGTCAATCGCCTGTTGATCGATCCAACTTTCGCTGGATGCAATGATATGAACATCTTTACTCACCATCAAAATCCAATTCTTTGGCTGCTTTCTGGTTTCAACTCGGATTCATGCTGTAAAGCGGTCAAAATGGCATTGCCATCTTGCTTTGGTTGATGGCGCAACTGCCTTTTCACAACGGCAAAATCTCCAGGCGTCAGGTTCCGTATGTCCGATAGATCTGAGGGCGGATTGATGTCGAAGAACTTCCGGAAAGCCCTCTCCAGCAATATCCCACCCAAGGGTTTGAGTTCTACTTTGAAATCAAAACGCCGCAAAGTCGCAGGGTCCAATCGCGCAGCATTATTTGTCGCCGCTAAAACCGGAAAGTCGTGCCTGTCGAGCCAGGACAGCAGTTCATTAACCTGTCCGACCTCCCAATTGGCATTTGCCGAAGCGCGATCGAACATGAGAGAATCGGCTTCATCAAAGAACAATATCCCCTGATTTTTGTGCGCATCCATAAACGCGTTAGCAATATTTGCTTCCGTTTCTCCCACCCATTTGGATAGCAGATCAGATGCGCGCTTCTCCAAAAGCGGTTTATCCATTTTACGAGCAAAATGATGAGCAAGCGCAGTTTTTCCGGTACCCGGTGGGCCAGATAACAGCAACGACACATCTAGAAATTGCCCATTCGCAATCTGCTCGATAAGCGGGGCCAAAGGTGGGTCTGACTGATAGAGGGTCATGTCAATCGGCGAGTTATGTGCAATCGGTAGCTCTCCACGTCGCAGAGCCTTTACCAGTGATGTTGCCGACTGGCTGCTTTCCGATTTTGCGCCGGCCAAACGCGTCGCTCGTGCTGCTGTTCGCAAAACGGTTGCTGTTTCAGGGGCCGTTTCAACAAGCCTCTGTACGGCCGGGGAAACAGCAACTTCTTCATCGCGCGCAACTCGCGCATATATTCGGGTGCTGGTTTTTCGGGAAGGATAATCCAGTTTCAGGACATAGCTCATCCGCCGGATGATCGCGTCATCAACGTTCCCGATCGCATTGGTTGTCCAGATGATAGGAATTGCGTTGGTTTCCAACAATCGATTGACAAACACTTTGCTGCCATCGCGCTGGGCCATCCAGTCTCCGCCTCCGGGACGAGCGTTACCGATAAAATCTTCCATCTCATCAAACAGCAACATGACGTCGCTTTTGCCGTCCAATACCCGTTGCGCCAACGTCAGCGCATTCACGCGATCATAGCGATCAGGTTCTTCGCCATCTTCATCTACTTCACCAACAGCATGCAGTCGGACATTCGCCGCTGTTGCAAGAACGCGGGCCAATTCAGTTTTTCCGGTTCCCGGCGGACCGTGGATGAGTATGTTGATACCTCGCGCTTGTTCCTTTGCTGTGCCAGCGATCAAATCGCGCATAAACGGCGCGTCATCGACGTGCTCAAAATCAACGAATTCAAGAGCTGTTGATTGCCTAGGACCTACCAGCGCGTCGACGAGGTTTTCTCCTAACGCTGGAGCGCGATCGAGTAGTTTTTCGAGCGCCCATTGGACTTCAATTCGTGTTTCGCCATATCTATCTGCTTGAAAACCGACCAGGCCTAATCGCATAACCGGGCTGCGGCGCACGAACCGAATGGCGTCATGGCATTCGGCACCGGACAATTCTCCCAGCAAGATCGGAAGATCGAGCCCGCTGCTTGATGCAATACCGACAAGAGCGTTAATGCGTGGCAGCCGATCGCAAGCGATTAGCAGCGCAAGGAGCACATGATCCTGCTCATTGAGCGCCAAAATATCCGCCAATCCGTCTGCCAATTGCATGACGTAAGGAGTCGGTGTTTCGGGCAGCCGCCAGTGCCGGATTGCCTCCATCAAGGCCGCCCAATTCTTCATTTTCTTTTTGCGAACGCCCAGGTCCAACCAGCCCATGTTATTGAGCGACCACTCCAGAAGCGCTTTTGCAATCGGCGCTTCCGCCGCCGCGTTTTTGCCCATATGCAGCAGCATGCTGCGGGCGATTTGAAACTCGTTCATAATATCCCAATTTCCAACGAACACAGAACCACACGCAAAATGCGCATGGACCGGGTTCGATCAAACTATTTAGTTTTTAAGGGGTGCGGCTTTGGGTTTCAGGCCCAGCCGCAGCATATGGGATATGCTAGGGCAGAGACCGGAAATCGCTGGGCCGTGAGCCCCAATTTGCGAATTTTTCCAGCAATGCATTTCTCCAAAATATGTCCACACAAGTGATGCGAACGACGGACTAGTTAGCCATTATCATTTGAAAATCAAGAAAATAATTTCAAACGTAACCAGTTAAGTCGAGGAACGGACAACAAATACGCCGCTTTCCTGCTGATCAAATTCGAACTTCCGTCCCGTGAAACGCTCGATAATATCCGCTCCAGTTCGCGCATGTTGGCTCGGTTTCACTGTCGTGAACGAACCGCCTCCGGCAAGAGCAAATGGCACCAGCAGTTGATCCGCGAGATAAGGACCGGCAAAAGCTTCACTCTCCATATAGCCCTTCATCCTGTTGGCAGCGGTTTTAGCCAGACGTTCAGCCTTCAAACCCAGCTTGCCAAAGCCGCTCACAATCTCTGTGACCTGGTCATACTCGGCCTCGAGGAGCAGGATATTGCCCGGCCCCTGATCTTCAGGAAGTTCCCGCACGCCAATCGCATCTTCATCCCAGCCGAGAACCTTGCGCGCAGCCTTAACCTCACGCTCCGCTATCTCAAACGGTAGTCCGGCAAACATGGCAGTCCCTTTGACCGAACGCAGCGCGCCGCGATCTAAACTCTCGATCCGCGTGAGTGGAGATGGTGTGATATCAATTTCGATCTTGCCGCCACCGCGCGGATAGAAACCATGGCGCACCAGCCGCGCGGAGACCGTTGGTCCCATGCGGTTGATGATCGGCAGGAAAGATCGTTCGATGAAATCGTAAGGTGGTGCCATCATGTTGTGCGTGCCGCCTTCCAGCGTGATATGCGAAGGACCGTCTGCAAATAGCAATGGCGGCAGTACCGTTTGGAGAACCAGATTGGTGCTACCAGCGGTGCCAACAGCAAAGTTATAGTTGCCAGCCTTTACCGCGCCGGGACGGAAAGTGATTTCCGATGTCCCGATATCAAGGCCTTCGCAGGTCGACTCGCTGATTGCGCAGGCAGCCTCGATAGAGGTAACATGCTGCCGCATCATTCCCGGCTTCTCGCGCTTACCGCGAATATCTGTAATTTGAAAAGACTGTCCAGTGACAAGCGAAAGCGATGCCGAGGTTCTAAGAACCTGACCGCCGCCTTCACCTTCTGAGCCGTTAATTTTAATCATGAGTTCACCAATTCCAAAAATATTTTCTCTGCGCGCGCGTTAAATCTGTCATCGTTGTCGGATCGACCGACGACTTCCGAGGCACGCCCCAATTCATCATTTATGAACAGGTCAATTGCTGGCTTTCGCATTCCATTGCTTTTTTCGTTCGTAACCTTCTTTGCCTCAACCAGCTCGTCAATATCCGCAACCAAATCCCTTGATATGTTGCTGGCGTCAATCAACGCTTGCAGATCCATTGGCGGCCGCTGTCCGGGATTTTTTCGCAGAAAACGGATTGCCAATGCAGGCCGCAAAGAATAGAAATATTTCTTCACGGGGACATCCTGATCCTTTGCTATCCAACGATTAGCATTATTGCGTCCCAGATTGGCGTAGTGATGTGCCAAAGTCCGGCCATCCAGAACGCCATCAGCTAGGCTTCCCAATGCCGCGATGACGGAGTGATCCTTGCGATAACGGATGGGCGATTCAATCCATTCACTGATCACAGCGTTGGATTTCAACAGCAGGCCAAGCGCTTTGCGAATGTCCCAGCCGTTGAGATCAATTTCATCAACAATCGGTTGTTCAATCACATCGCGTCCGGGGCTGAGAGACAAATACCAATCGCGTTTCCGGACAAAGACGAACCGCACATCATAGTCGCTATCGGGCGAAGGAAATCCCCATGCGCGCGATCCTGACTCGATCGCCATCAAAATACGTACATCGTCTTCCGCTTCGATTCTTGCCAGTCGGCTTTCAATCTCCGATTGGACGTTTGCTGGAATTCCATCAGTTTCAATTCGCGACATGACACCCTCCCAAAAGCCGGTGTGTGAAGAGTTACCCCTTCACACACACAACCTGTTTCAGCGTATGGACAATCTCCACGAGATCATCCTGTGCGGCCATGACCGCTTCGATAGGCTTGTAAGCCTTGGGCGTTTCATCGAGTACGCCGATATCCTTCCGGCATTCTACGCCTTTGGTATCTTCGATATGCTCTTCGATACTAACCGCTTTCTTGGCTTCGGTCCGAGACATGACCCGTCCGGCACCATGGCTGCAGCTTTCAAAGGATTCCCGGTTACCGAGACCCCGGACGATGAACGATTTCGCGCCCATTGATCCTGGGATAATACCCATCATGCCTTTCGAAGCACGCACGGCACCCTTCCGGGTGACAAGCACATCTTCGCCAAAATGCCGCTCCCGATTGACATAGTTATGGTGACAGTTAATCGCCTCCATCGCCGCATCAAACGGTTTTGCAATCTGGCTACGCAGTGCCTTGATAACGTTTTTCATCATCATCTGACGGTTTGCTGCCGCAAAATCCTGTGCCCATCCAACCGCTTCGACATAGTCATCGAAATGGTCGGTCCCTTCCGGGAAATAGGCGAGGTTCTGATCCGGCAGATTGATATGCCATTTGCGCATATCTTTCTTGGCCAGTTCAATAAACTGCGAGCCGATGGCGTTACCCACGCCCCGAGAACCACTATGCAGCATCACCCAGACCCGGTCTTCGGTATCGAGGCAAATTTCAATAAAGTGGTTGCCTGTACCGAGCGTGCCGAGATGCTTGATGTTGTTGGTGTTCTTGAACCGCGGATATTTGTCGGTAATCCGGTCAAAGCGTTCAGATAGCGGCGCCCACGCATCAGTAATCTCGCTTTGCGGATCACCCCATGAACCTTTGTCCCGCTTCCCGCGCCCGACCGACCGGCCATGCGGCACTGCGGCTTCGATAGCGCTCCGAATGCCCTCCAGGTTATCCGGAAGGTCACTCGCCATCAGCGATGTTTGAGCGGCCATCATGCCGCAGCCAATATCAACACCCACGGCGGCAGGAATAACAGCACCCTTGGTCGGAATAACCGAACCAATGGTCGCGCCAATACCAACATGGACGTCAGGCATCGCAGCCATATGCTTGAAGATAAACGGCATCTGTGCCGCTTTCGAAAGCTGGACCCGTGCGCCATCATCGACCGGAACACCGCGTGTCCACATTTTTATCGGATGGCCGCCTTCAACGTCCACAAATTCATATTTCATATCGACCATCGCAGGTCTCCTTTTTATTTTCATACGCTTGATAGCGGTGTGGCGACAAGGTGGTGATGAGACATTCTCAGCCATCAATCCGATCCATTGCTGGATCGACGCTGATCGCCGGGGAGGGTTCGAACCTCCTTTGATACCATGTAGTCCCACCGGCATTCGCCAGCTATTTCATTTAATTTCGATATCCAGATCTAAAACCAGAAGTCACGGCGACAAGGATTTGAAGAGATTGTTTCCCGCTCTACCTCCTGAGCTACAGGCCCCCAAATGATGGACCTGACGGGACTCGAACCCGCGACCTGGCGATTTGCATTCGATGTAATCCCTTCGGCATTCGCCGTAAAATAACGTGTGGACCGTGACGACAAGTTTCGGTGAGACAGGCGTCCTTATGCTACGTTTACCGTTTGGCGGATTCGAACCGCATCTCCCAAAACTGGTTCGGGCGCATTACTCGTCGGACTTTTACGGGTGGATGTAGTCACACCAGCATTCGTCACGATCCCATATTTAAACCTCCAATTCTTCAATTTCAGTAACCCAATCATGTTTTTCCTCATCGCTTGCAAATCGCGCGATGGTGTCAAACACGGCATCGGAAAACCCGCCGACATTCAAAATGTCTTTACGTTCCTTCGCTTGGGTCGTTCCGTATGGCTGCAAGTCGATGCAAACCAGTTTGGCTTTGGGATTTCGGCTTTTCAGCTTCTGCCATTGCTTCATGGTTTCCGTCGATCCGTAGCGAGTGTCATCAATCCAGCTTTCATTGTCAGAGACAATGATCACGAGATCAACATCTGCCTGACGTTTGTTTAGCAACTTCAATGGCGCTGAAACATTTGTTCCGCCGCCGCCAAGGTCGCTAAGCCGTTTGGCGTTCACTGCAACCCGTGCAAACGGATCAAGGTCAACCGAAACAACCCGCTCTTCAAAAGGCATTAATGTTGCCGAAGGATTCCGGCGCAACACCGCCGCTCCGACCAAAGCTGCGACATCGACGCATTTTACTGCTGTCGTTGCACCAATACGGTGACCGGTTACCGCTGATTGCATGGACCACGATACATCAGGCGCGACAACCACATTACCTTCCATCACGGGCACGTTAGCCAGAGATTTCTCAAGCGCTATTTCCAATGCAGCTTGCACTTTCAGCGGAACACCATCACCAGCCGCATTCAACGCCATAAGGAGCTGATATGGCATGATACGGGCGCGCTTGATAGCATCTGCATCTTCCAAACGAGCCGCGACCATATCCGTTGCACCCTTCACACCGAAGGCGCCATTGCGGGCCAAAGTGTTCAGATTCATCCGCAACGCCTGCCAGCCCATGCGCTCGGCTAAAAGGACCCAGCGTTTGGCTGTCAGATCATACGACGTAAGCCATTGGAATGGAACGTCCGGAAGTTGCCGTCCGATATCGCTTTTCCACAACTCGAACTCCTTTAGCTGCGTCGGCAGTGCTTCGACATCATAAGGGCGTCCAATCAGCCAGGCATAAAATGCCTGACGTTCAGATGAAGCGGGTTTCGGATGCACCATCTTGACGATATCCGCCAACGAGGGGTCATTACCGGTTGAAGCCCGGATCAATTGTTCAATCGTTGCATTTTCCAGCCATTGTTTGACCAGTCGTTTTGGGCGTGAGCCCAATGATTTACGGCCAACAGCTCCGGAACGCATGATTTGCACAAAGTTACGGAGCATCCGGCCATTGTCGATCGTGCGGTTAAACACGGATACGGCAAGGTCGGAATCGGCAACCGTCAGATAAGCAGTAAGCAGCGCGGGCATGTCCTTCATCGCGCCGCGTTTGCGGGCATAAAGTGCCGCCTTTGCTAGAAAAACAGGATCTACTTTTTGAGCAACAGCCAGGACATCAGCAAGCTGCGTCTCGGCTGAAGCATAAAAGGCATCATTGAGCGTTCCCGTCGCAGCAAGCTGCGCCAGTTGGTGCTTTGGTTCATAGGCATAGGCGACCGCGCCTTCACGGTTCGTCGCGTCCGTGCCTGGTGAATATTTTCCGAATACGGAAGCAAAAAGACTTTTGTTAGCCATGTGCATCTTCCCTTCTTTCAAATTCTGGTCAGGACGGCTGGACTTGAACCAACAACATCATGCTTCCAAAGCACACGCTCTACCAATTGAACTACATCCTGGTGCTCAAACTTCTTGGGGAACCCTCGGGAGCGGCTGGCCCATTCCAGCCGCTCCGGTTTCCGCCTCATCCGCTTGACCATGTTTGCTCAATCAATCGGACAGCCATAACATTGCAGTGACTGTGCCAGTTTTACGTTTTTCAATGAGGAATATTTTTAAGCTGTTGAATTAAATGAGATAAATTAGATATTTTGGATATCTCTCATTCCTGCAATTTGCATAGCGTTTCAAATTTATATATATCATTAGATAATATTTTATCCTATAAGATAATAATGAAACCTCTCGTCGTCATTGGATTTTTGGGCTCCACGCTCGATGCAGCAAAGTTTGGGCCGTCACGGTGGAATAAATGGCGGCCATCCCTGTCGATAGCCATGCAAGAAGATTTGCGCATTGACCGCTTCGTCCTTTTACATGGAAAGCTACATAGTCGACTGGCCGATCAAATTGCGGAAGATATTGAATCAGTCTCACCCGAGACCACGGTTGATCAAAAGTTTTTGGAATTTGACGATCCGTGGGAATTTGAGGAAGTCTATGGCAAGCTTCTCGACTTTGCGCGGGACTATCCATTTGACCCTGACAAAGAAGATTATCTGATACACATTACCACTGGCACGCACGTGGCACAAATTTGTCTCTTCCTGTTAACCGAAGCGCGCTATTTGCCTGGTCGTTTGCTGCAGACACAACCAGGCGGGAGTGTGAAGGGCAATGTTCTTGGCCGTGTCAGCATGATAGACTTGGACCTTTCCCGTTACGACAGCATCGCGTCGCGCTTTTCGATCCAAACGGCAGAGGATTCTTCCTTCCTTAAGTCCGGTATCGAAACGAAGAACCACGCCTTTAACACACTTATCGACGAAATTGAGCAGGTCGCCGGACGATCTAAAGCGCCGATCTTGTTAACCGGTCCAACCGGCGCCGGCAAAAGCCAATTGGCGCGGCGGATTTATGAACTCAAAAAACTGAAGCATCAGGTTTCAGGTCGCTTCGTCGAGGTGAACTGCGCGACGTTGCGCGGCGACAGTGCCATGTCGGCTCTATTCGGCCATACCAAGGGGGCGTTTACAGGCGCTGCGTCGGAACGTGCAGGATTGTTGCGCACCGCGGACAACGGCATGCTGTTTCTTGATGAAATCGGTGAACTGGGTGCGGATGAGCAAGCCATGATATTACGTGCGATCGAAGAAAAGCGGTTTCTACCAGTCGGTGCAGACAGCGAAGTAGAATCCGATTTTCAATTAATCGCGGGGACCAATAAAGACCTGTCCGAGGCTGTGAGCAACGGTCTCTTCCGGGATGATCTGCTCGCACGCCTGAACCTTTGGACATTTGCCTTACCAGGTCTTGCCGAGCGCAAAGAGGATATTGAGCCCAATCTCGATTATGAGCTAGACCGCTATGCTGAGCGAGAAGGAAGCCGTGTCACCTTCAACAAAGAGGCTCGAGATCGGTATTTGAACTACGCTACTTCTTCCCTTGCAAAATGGCCCGGTAACTTCCGTGATCTCGCTGCCAGCGTTACGCGTATGGCCACCCTTTCACCGGAAGGCCGTATTGACCGGTCTACAGCCGATATGGAAATCGGGAAGCTAAACCGACTTTGGGATAACGGCGCAATCGCTGACGCCGACGGCTTGGCAAAGCTGTTAGATTATGAAACCTTAAACGCCCTTGATCCGTTTGACCGCGTCCAGTTGAATGAGGTCATCCGCGTCTGCGGGGAGAGTAAGAATATGTCGGAGGCCGGGCGGACATTATTCGCGTCATCCCGCAAGCGCCGGAAGAGTTCCAATGATGCCGATCGCTTAAAAAAATATCTCGCGCGTTTTGATCTCAATTGGCAATTGGTATCGAAATGAAAATCGTGACAATGAAACAGACGGTCCTTTTTGATATTGATGGAACGCTGGCAAATATAGAGCATCGCCGGAAGTTTCTGGATCAAGACAAACCTGACTGGAACTCATTCAATTCGGAAATGGGCGATGACACGCCCAACATGCCGGTCGTCGCGCTATACAAATCGCTTTGGGCGAGCGACGAATATGACATCATTCTGGTCACCGGTCGCAACGAAGCGTCACGCAAAGTCACAGAACAATGGCTCACATGGAATGAAATTCCGTTCAGCGAAATGTATATGCGCGCGGACAGAGACAATCGGGCCGATCATATTATCAAGCAGGAAATACTAAATGGTTTCCTAGCTTCCGGCAGAGAGATTGCATTCGTTGTTGATGATCGTCAGCAGGTGGTCGACATGTGGAGGCGCAATGGCATCACCTGCCTGCAATGTGATGTTGGTGATTTTTGATTTCGACCGAATTTGCGGTATTTACTTCAACCTTACTTTGTCTTTGACGCGATCAGGATAATTAACATGGCAGACGACAAGGTGGCAGCTTAAAGCTCATCGGCAAGCAGGTGTGCAGGTTCCAGAGTCTATTTCTAGAGTACAGTACCTGAGAGCCTTTTTTGGGACTACATGGTTCCGCTTTATCGAGTAATCCTTACTTATCAATGCTATGGAAGAAAAAATCGAGTCCTCTTCTAGCACCAGTAGCTTGTTTAAAAGCTCTTGCCAACAAGACAGCATTCGAAATTGTAGGTACTCAAACACCTTTTCGGCCGCCCTGAAATGTTGACCGTCGCGATTGGCCGAGCTTCATTCCGAGTCAGAAGACACCAGCTCGGTCACCTTCTGACGGGGCAGGGGGTGATTCATGCTTCCAGGGCCTTGTTTCGCGGATTGTTTCGAGCCATCGCGATATTTCTTTCCATATGATGCAAATAGAACACAGTTTGCTGAACATTGTTTCGCCAGAAAATCGGCCTGGTTGTCGTCGGGAATATTCTAAACATCTCTAACTTAACGAAAATATAGGTATATTTAATTGGTATAGAGAAATATTCTATTAGGTATGCATAAAAGGTTGACAAATTGATTTTTCGAGACCAGTTTTGCTGCAAATAGATAGAAATAAATAAATGCAGGGAGAATAAGGATGTTTCGAAGTGGTAATTGCGACGGGTTGAGGGGACGCAAATCCAAAGTGGCGGCAGCCCTGTTGGGCAGCACGGCAATCATGATGCTGGCGGCTCCAGCGCATGCGCAAGATGCCGATGCCCAAGATGTTGCTGAAGACGCAAATGACGACGTCATCATCGTTTCCGGCATTCGCTCTTCGCTGGCGAATGCGCTTGCAGAAACGCGAGCGGCAGACAGCCTCACTGAAGTTATCTTGGCGGAAGATATCGGTAAGCTTCCTGATCAGAACCTTGCGGAGGTTCTCGAAAACATCACCGGTGTTCTGATAACACGCCAAAACGGCGTTGGTACCGGTGTTCAAATCCGGGGTACGGGGAGTAACCGGCTCGAAGTTAATGGTGTATCAACCGTCGGCGCGGGTAATGGACGCGTCGGCATCAACTTTGAAGATTTAAATCCATCTATCATCGCGGGAGTCGAAGTTATCAAGGCGCCTGAAGCGAGCACGATTGAAGGTTCTGTCGGTGGTACGATTAACCTGAGAACCATTCGCCCGCTTGATTTATCTGAGACTCTCATAAGCGTCCGTGGGCAACTTGAAGATAGCAGCCTTTCATCTGGTGGTCTAAATCCAAGAGTTTCAGGCGCGTTTGGTACAACATGGGAAAGTTCTTCCGGAGCAGAATTTGGGTTTGTTTTGAGCGGTAGTTACACCGAATCAAACAACACCGCATTCCGCCCACGTCTTGATCGTGATAATCTGACAGACTGTACGGGTGCCACTCCGCCGACCTCGTGCCCAGCTGGGGCGCCAGGATTTCTCGGCGTTCAGTTCTTGAACCAGGTTCAAGAGAATCAGAATTATGAAACAATTAACATAGCGGCCTCGTTTGAAGTTAAGCCGACCGATAATCTGAGGCTTTATGCGGATTACATTTATACAGATCAGACGCGAAATTTGGCAGGTTCAAGAGTCCAGTTTTCTAACGTTAGCCGGTTGAATGGTGCAGGTGATAGAACCAACGGCGGCAATATCAACTTCACAGACTTTGATACTTTCAATTTAGGACTAGACTCGACTGGTCAAGATCTTGGCAGCATATTAGGCGTCACAGCAGGTACTTTTACGCCGCATCAGAGAGCAGATTTTGCTACCGACGATGACTTTAGGAACGCGCGCGGTGCGCCATTCCTCCGGGTGGCCAGTGATAATGGTTCACGCGAAACTCAAAGTGATGTTTTTATAGCCGGGCTTGATTGGCAGCATGATCGACTGAGCATAGCTACCGAATTCTCCAGGGTCTCATCAGACACGGTCAATCCAAACTTGGCAACGACCCTTAACTTTATCAATCCGAACTCGGATATTGCCCCAAACAACACTGCTGGTACCAGTTTCCGGGACGAAAATGGTATTCCGGTCATATTTGACTTCAGGGACGGCATCTCCTTCGGTATCAATTTTGCCGACCCATTTGCGCCAACAACTGCCCAGTTGCTGGATGGAAATAACTATGTGTTTGATGGTACCCCTACATATTCCGCCAATGTTCAGGAAAATGAGGAACTCGCATTTCGCTTTGATACCTCTTACGATTTCACTGGCTCGGTAGGCTTTATAAAGTCAATCGATGCTGGCTATCGTTATAGTCGTCGCGAGACCCTTAGAGACAACAGGCAGGCGTCTGCTAGCGGTTCAGGCACATTGGGTAACAGTTTGAATGCGGGTGGTATTGCGAACCTCCTCACGCCGATTCCTGATAATTTTGGGGATGGCACGGGTAGCGATTTGTTCGTTTCCGGTGTATTGCAAGTTGATCCTGGCATTGTCGGCAATCCGGAAGATGCAGTAGCGGCGATCAATGCGGCCGCTGCGGCTCAGGGTCTCGGACCGATCTTCACCTCAGGGTTAGTCTCGCGTGCAAATGCCTTCTTTGATATTACGGAAGAGACGCATGCTCTGTACGGTCAGATTAATTTTGGAACTGAAGATGATAGGTTCCGCGGAAATGTCGGTGTGCGCTGGGTTAACACCTCGATAGCAGAAACCGCCAACGTGTTGAGTACTGGTACTCCATTCCTGGCCACGAATGAAAGCAGCTACGATCATTTCTTGCCGCGCGTGAACCTCGCCTTTGACGTAACAGATGACATTGTCTTGCGGGCGTCTTACTCCCACGAAATCAATCGACCTAGCTTTACGAACATATCATCTGCGATAACACTCCCGAATTCACGTGGCGTCAACAGTAACGCTGTAGCTGGTGACCCCAACGTGCGACCGGAAGAGATTACCTCTTATGATGTGTCGGCAAGTTGGTATTTTGCCCCTGAAGCCGTCTTTAGCGTCGGCTATTTCCGCAAGGAGCGCGACGGGCTATTTGGAGTTGTCGTTGATGAGCCGGGTAATGCGGGTGCTCCAGGCGTTATTGCGCCTAACACACGCGACACTGTCGGTCCGGTTTGCGAAGGCGGCGGGACTTTCTCTCCAGGCACAGAAGCAGGTATCTTCGGTAACGGCGAGACAGGTGTCTGTGTTGGACTTCAAACCCCGTTCAACTCGAATGGGACAACCACTCAACAAGGTATTGAGGTCGCTTTCCAATATAACTTAAACGATTGGGAAGACAGGCTTGGCAGCTTCGGATTTCTCTCCGGTCTTGGTTTTGTGGCCAATTACACATACCAAACGGAAAGCAATGATACTGGTTTTACCGACATTTCTGGCGGCCGGGCTCAGGCAATCTTTGCACAACAAGGTTTTGATCCTGCAGTAAATCCTGTGCAGCGTGAAACTGCTACTTTGCTGAACCTGTCTAAGCACGCTTATAACCTGACAGCATTCTACGAGAAGTTCGGAATATCAGCGCGGGTACGTTATACATGGCGTGACACGTTTAGAACGAACGATCTACCTGGCACGGGTAACGTGTTTGAGCCGCTTGGCTTCCGGGGCGCAGTTGAACCTAGAGGGCAGCTGAACGCTAGTGTAAACTATGCAGTTACTGACCAGTTAAACATTGGTGTAGAGGGCACTAACCTGACCAAATCTAGCCAGAATATATCTTGTGTGAACGATGGTGCGTTGTTGTGCTACGAAGGTATCACGGATCGCAGAATTCAATTCGGTTTTAGCTTCACCTATTAGAGGAAACATCGTTCAGATCGGCGGCGCAAGCTGCCGATCTGACGCGAAAAATAGAATTGGCTAATCTTTGCCTCAAAGATTTGGATTAACCGTCCGGCGGCCCGTTACTTGTTCCTTCCGAGGTCTGCCGGATCGGATAGTCCAGTTTGGTGTCACCGTTCGCTTCTAGTCGGGGCATCGAACACTCGGAGCTCTTGAGCCGTTTAACTAGCCCGGTCCCTTTACCCGCGGTTTGTTGAAAATCGGTTCAAGCGGCTTTGAGTGATCGAATATGGGGCAATCAGTTTTATTGAGCTCCAAAAGGGGATGGCGTGGCAGGAGGTTGAACCTGCCGCGCCATTATTTTTTGTGTGCCAACTTTCTGGATCTTTCGGAATGTCGGGGCAGGTTGATTGTGGGATGGCCTACCAAATTCGGCCAGTGCCAATAGTGGTTTTGGGTTGCCGAGTGTAGGCAAGTGCAAGCGTAGAAACATAGGTATGCAAAATTGGTAGTAAGAAATGGTTGACAAATTGGTTTTGTCGCGGCATTTTTTCGACTGAAGGTTATAAAAATAAATGTGCAGGGAGAATAGGGATGTTTCGGAACGGAGCTTTCGGTGGTTCTAAAACAGGTAAATCGAACGTAACGGCAGTTTTGCTGGCCAGTACTGCCATGGCAATGGTTGCCAGTCCGGCTCGTGCACAAGATGGTGCAGCAGCTGACAACGAAAACGCCATTGTGGTCACCGGCATCCGCGCAACGATCCAGGATTCAATTTCAACCAAGAAAGAGGCAGTGACAATTGTTGATGCTCTGTCTTCCGAAGAAATTGGTGATCTGCCTGCTCTATCCATCGGTGAGGCCCTTGAGACACTGACTGGCGCAGCATCGCATCGCGAGCAAGGCGGTGCGACAGAAATTTCTATTCGTGGTTTGGGGCCTTTTCTCGGTTCTACGGTATTGAACGGCCGTGAGGCATCAAATGGTAGCGGCGACCGTTCGGTAAACTTCAGTCAGTTTCCTTCGGAGCTGTTCAATAAAGTTGCGATTTACAAGACGCAGGAAGCGCGCTTCATTGAAGGCGGCGTATCGGGTCAAATTGCGTTGGAAACGGTGCGTCCAATTGATTACGGCAAGCGCCGTTTTCAGGGTGATTTCAAGCTAAACTACAACCCGGATAATACAGATCTGAATATTCGTGAGCGCAATTTGGGCTATCGCGGCACATTCAGCTATATTGATCAGTTCAACGTTGGCGATGGCGAGGTGGGTATCTCGCTCGGTTATTCGCGTAACGTGACTACAAATCCCGAGCAAGAAGTCCGTTCGAGCAGCGGTTTTCGTGATTGTCGACTGGCTGGTATTGCGTCCGCACCAAACACGTTCAATGAAGGTATCTTTGAAGATGATAACTGCGATGACGGAGGTTCTGACGACGGCGATTTGATTCTTGAGATCGATCCGGTAACGGGTACCGCTCCGGATGCAAATACGCCCTTCCTGTTCACGGCAAGTTCGCGATCATTTCGCCAGAATATAACGGAGGATGAGCGTGATTCCTTTTTTGCCGCAGTCCAGTTAAAGCCAACTCCAGACGTTGATATCAATTTTGATTTTCAATATTCAAATCGCGATTTTACAGAAATTCGCAATGATCTTGTATTTGCAGAAAACCGTCGGGTTGATGCTCCGGATGTACCTCTTTCGCGGCGACTTGATTTTGATTTGATTGTAACACCGGCTGGATCTTTGCAGCAGTTTACCAATGAGCAGCGCATAGAAACCAATAGTCAATTTCAGGAGCGCAGAGAAGAATATTATGGCGGCGGTCTGTCAATTGATGTCCAGGCGACTGACCGCTTGAAGCTTTCGTTTGATTCGTCTTACTCGGAAACAAGTCGTCGTGAGGATATTATTCAAACGCGCTTGCAATCGGACCGCGAAGATATTTTTGGGAATTTTGTCCTGGGCACCAATAGCGCACTGGAGCGGGGTACCGGCGGAGTTCAGCGTGACCGTGTTGAAACGGCTACATTTATTGGTCAGAATGGGTCGCAGGGATATAACTTCATAGTCCAGAATTTTGACGTAACAAATCATGATTTGTTTGCCGATGATGCGCGAACACGTGTTGATCTAAATCAATTCCGGAATAACAGTATTTTGGGCATTCGTGGTGACTTTGAATATGAATTTGATGGTTTCTTGTCCAGTGTTCAGGGTGGTGTCCGCTATTCCGAATTAAAATACGATGCTGTGCCGCGTGCGAGGGATCAGTTTACTTTTTCTGACGCTGCACTGACCATCGCCAATCAGGCTTGCCGTGATAATGTGTTTCCTGAAAATAACTTCCTGTCATCGATCAGCGGCGGCAATGCGTTGGTCACAAATGTCGATGCAACGGGCGCGACAATCGCAGCTGGAACTGGGAATAGTTTTGCAACGTTTGATCCCCTTTGTTTGGTACGAGAACTAAACAATGCGGACCCTCAGGGTATTGTTTTCGATGACAATGGTCGGCCAGTGATCCCTGGTCCAGGCGTAGCGATTTCAAATGTTGATGTGTCAGAGAAGACTTGGGCAGGCTATTTGCAGGCAAACTTCAACGCGGATTGGGGTAGTGTTCCGGTGCGAGGAAATATCGGCCTGCGGGTGATAAACACCAAGGTGCGCTCCATCGGTTTCAGAACCGCATTGGTTACCCAGAACAACCCAGATGGTACGATCGACGTTATCCCAGATCCGGCTGCGACTGGGTTCGACCAAGTGGTTGGCGGAGGAAGCTATACCGAATATCTGCCTAGTGTGAATTTTGTTGCTGAAGTTACTCCCGATGTTCAGGCGCGTGCGGCAATTTATCGCGCTCTTTCTCGTCCCGATCCTTCCGATTTGGGGTTTGGGCGCAGCTTTGGCGGCTTGCAAGATGATGATGCCACATCTCTGGCCGATGCAATCGGCAATGCGACAGCAAGCGGTAACCCATTTACCGAGCCGCTTCTATCCTGGAATTTTGACGCAGCAGTCGAATGGTATCCGAACGCGGACACGATTCTCGCTGCAGGCGTCTACTACAAACGCTTCAACGGCGGATTCGAGAATACCACTCAGACGGAAGTATTTCTGGTAGACGGTCAACCACTGGAGACAGCGGTAACGACGCAGAATACAGTTGGTGATTCGAGCACAATTTATGGCTTTGAGGTTACGGCTTCCCATCGTCTGAGCTACTTGCCGAAACCACTTGACGGACTGGGTTTCAAATTGAGTTACAATTATGCGAGTTCAAATTTTGAATTTGAAGATGCTCAATTTGGTGCATCACAAGTGTTCGGCACCAATGGAACACTTGTTGACCGGATCGGGATCGTGCCTCCGGCAGAGATTTTCGGTCTGTCCAAACACGTATTGTCGGCGCAGGTCTATTACCAGATTGGTGGTCTTGATCTGCAGGGTGTGTACAAATATCGCAGCAATTATTTCCAGCAGTTCATCTCTACTCCCGGTAACCTGCGTTACATAGGAAACACTGGTGTTTTTGAAGCACGCATTTCTTACAAGCTGACGGACAATATCAAATTTACGCTTGAAGGGATTAACTTGTTTAATGAACCGCGGAACCAATTTAATCCGACCCTGGAAAATATCTCGGAGGTCAATGTCTATGGCCCTCGCTATTTTGCCGGTGTGAAGTTCAAATTCTAACTCTCAAACGGGGAGGCGCGGCGGGAGGTTGAACCTGCCGCGCCATTTTGGGGTCTGTAGTGGAATTCAAATTGGTCGACAATTGGTATGGGTCTGCGCTAAGTTGAGGTAAGAGCTTAAAAAGCCTTGATGTTATAGAGGGAATTGGCGAGCAAATGGCGGAGCAAAGACTTTTTCACAGTGTTGCAGAGCAGATTAGCGATCTGATTGAAGAGGGCGTCTTTCCGCCTGGTACCCGACTTCCCGGCGAAAGAGAATTGGCGGAGCGTTTCGAGGTCAGCAGGGTGACAATTCGCGAAGCTGAAATTGCGCTGCAGGCGATCGGACGGATCGAGATAAAAACCGGGTCTGGCGTATATGTGTGCGAAGAGCAGCCAAAAAATCCAGACCATCTTCCTGACGTAAGTGCTTTTGAGCTAACCGAAGCCCGATCGTTGATCGAGGCGGAGGCAGCTGCACTGGCGGCCAAGGTGATATCGGACGAGAACCTGCAAGAGCTGGATGATCTTATCGTCGCAATGGCCAGTAAGGACGAAGAAGTCTCGCTTGCGGCTGATCGGGAATTTCACGCAACTATCGCAAAGGCATCTGGAAATGGTGCGATGGTCCATACGATTGAAACGCTGTGGCGGATGCGGGAAGAACTGCCTGAAGTAAAGCATAGCTACGATGCTGTGTGTGAGGAAGACACGAAGATTCGCGCGAAAGAGCACATGGATATCCTCGATGCGCTTAAGGCCCGAAATCCGGAAGCTGCGCGCCGCGCAATGCGTGAGCATTTCCTTCGGCTGATAGGCTCCATGCTGGACGCTACCGAACAGGAAGCACTGCGTGAAGTGCAGCAGCGTGCAAGTGAAAGCCGGGAACGTTTCTTGCAAACCGCAAGAATGGGCTGACCATAATTGGTATAACATTTTGGTATTGATAATTGGTTGACACCAAATAGACTCGCTGATAGCCTTATCGTCAAGAGGAAAGGATATTTGGGGATGGTGTTCAGGTTTTGCCTGTTTTTGTTGACGTGCGTAGCAGTCGCTTTTCCGGCTTCCGCCGAACATTATTTTGTCAAAACACAATCCGAATATTTTGCTGCCGAGAAAAAGCTGGTTGCGGGCGACATCATCATATTGGCCAACGGCATCTGGCGTGATTTCGAAATCAAGTTTTCGGGCAAGGGTACCCGAAAAAAGCCGATAACGCTGATTTCCGAAGAACCTGGTAAGGTCATTATCTCCGGTCAGTCCAATTTGCGGATCGGCGGGGAACACATGCTGGTTACAGGGCTGGTATTCAAAAATGGCTACAGCCCGACCGGCGAAGTAATCTCGTTTCGGCGATCCAAGGCAGACCTGGCATCCTATAGCCGCGTAACAGAAGTCGTGATTGACCATTTCAGCAAGCCCGACCGCTACGAAAGCGACTACTGGGTGGGCATGTATGGCAAGAAAAACCGGTTTGATCACAATCATCTCGTGGGCAAGACCAACAAGGGGGTCACGTTCGCAGTTCGGCTCGATTCCAAGGCAAGCCAGGATAATCACCATCGCATCGATCATAATTATTTCGGACCGCGTCCGGTTCTTGGTTCCAATGGCGGAGAAACGCTTCGCATAGGTACCAGCAAATATTCGATGTTTGATTCCAGCAGCGTGGTGGAGAATAACTATTTTGATCGCTGTGACGGCGAAGTTGAGATCATTTCTTCGAAAGCCGGGAAGAACATATTTAGGGGCAATGTTTTCTTTGAATCAAGCGGTACGCTGACGCTTCGCCATGGCGATGGAAATCTGGTCGAGAACAACGTTTTCTTTGGCAATGGCAAGGATCATACGGGGGGCATCCGGGTGATCAATCAGGATCAGACAATTCGGAACAACTATATGGAAGGTCTGCGGGGAACTGGGTTCGCCAGCGCGCTGACAGTGATGAACGGTGTACCGAATTCGCCGGTAAATCGTTACGTACAGGTCAATAATGCTGTTGTGGAGAATAACAGCGTTGTCGATAGCACGCGCATTACTTTCAACGCGGGGGCCGATACGGAACGCTCTGCTGCGCCGGTAAACAGCAAATTTCTAAACAACATGCTTGGCGGTGTCGCCAGCGGCATGTTCGTCAAGATCCAGGATGATATCAGCGGGATCGCGTTCACGGGAAATGTTCTGACTAACGGCACGATCGAACAACCGGTCGATGGCATCTCGGAACAAACAACTGGTTTGGTTCGAGCAGATAACGGGCTGCTTTATCCTGAAGATGTACGCGTTGGAGCGTCACGTGATTTGAAGCCGGTTACGCGCGATCAGGTCGGTGTGAGCTGGTATCCCAAGCCAGCCGCTGGCGATCGGTTTGGCACGGGGAAGGTGATTTCGGTGTCTCCAGGCGAAGACAGCCTGACCAAGGCCTTTGCTTCGGCATCTGATGGGGATCGCCTGATTTTGGGCGCAGGCGAGTATCTGGTGAACAAGATCCTGCCACTGGACAAGGTGATTTCAGTTGAAGGATCAAAAGATGCTGTTGCGAGTATCAGTTTTGCACGTCCGTCGCTGGTGGAGATCAAGCAAGGGGGAAGCCTGCGGCTATCCAACCTCACGATAGATGGTGTAATGGCTCCGGATTCCGTGGGCAATGCGGTGATCCGAACCACAAGCTTTCCCATACAATCCAATTTCCTGATCGAACTTGATCATGTGTCAGTGATCAATCTCGATGTGAACAGATCGTTCCATGTGATGGCGCTGGGAAAAAGTTCCTTCGCAGATCGGATCAGTATCAAGAACAGCAATTTTCTGAACATCTCTGGCTCAGTCCTGCAGGCTGCTGCAGAGACAGAGGATTACGGCCAGTATAACGCAGAGTATATCGAGATTTCGAATTCAAACTTCAAAGATATCGGGGCAGAGACGTTCAATATTTATCGGGGTGGCCGTGATGAAAGTACGTTTGGGCCACATTTTTCACTGACCGGTTCCAACTTCATGAATGTGGGCAAAAGCGGCAACAACACGACCGGAGCATCGATGTTGCTCCATGGTGCGCAACATAGTGATATCAGCAACAACAATTTCCTGGACTCCGCTCCGATCAAGATCGTGCACACGGTTGGCCGACCGCAAACGCGCATTGCGGATAATCGATCCGTCGACATGCCAGCGCCGATCCTCGAAGAGCTGAACTACGAAGGTGCTCACCGCGCGATATTGTCGAATAACCAGTTTGAAGGCGTAGCAAAGCCATGATCCCGAAGTTTTTATGGGTCGCATTATGGGGCGCTACGTCTTCCGTCGCTGTTGCCGGTTCTGATCTGTCCTCCCAGGCAGAGCCGGCTGCAGCGACTGCAAATCCGGCACCTCTTTTCGCAAATGAAATGCAGCGTGCTTCGGTCTTTGTCGACCGCATGATGGAAGCGGGTGTGGTCGTTCCAGTGCCCAAAGACCCCGGTGGCGGATACACCCACGAACAGCACAAACAGAATTTCAAGGCAATCAATCTTGCCGGACAACTTTATCGCAACACTGGCGAGCAGCAATATTCTGACTATGTCAGGGATGTGCTTCTGGCATATGCCGAGCTTTATCCGACATTGGGCGAGCATCCGGCACGCAAAAACAGCCAGGGTTCCGGAAGGATTTTCTGGCAGGTTCTAAATGACGCAATGTGGATGGTGGACAGCATCCAGGGTTATGAAGCTGTTCGCGAAAGCCTTTCCGAGGCGGATCGCAAAAATATTGATGATAATGTCTTCCGCAAGGCGGCGGCTTTCCTGTCTACTGGTTCGCCCGTGACGTTCAGTAAAATTCACAACCATGCCACCTGGGCGACCGCTGGCGTTGGCATGACCGGCTATGTACTGGGCGACAAGGAACTGGTCGATATCGCATTGCTGGGTCTTGATAAAAGTGGAAAGACCGGTTTCTTGCGTCAGACCGATCTGCTGTTTTCTCCGGATGGTTATTATACGGAAGGGCCATATTATCAGCGTTTCGCGCTCAAGCCTTTCATGATTTTTGCCGGCGCGATTGAAAAAAATGACCCATCGCGGAAAATTTACGAACACCGGGATGGCATATTGCTGAAGGCACTGCGCTCGACCATTCAATTGACCTATGACGGGTATTTCCTGCCGTTCAATGATGCGATCAGGGACAAAAGCCTCAAGACCAATGAACTCTATAACGGCGTTGCTATTGCCTATAGCAAGACGCGCGATCCTGGATTGCTGTCGATTGCCGAGTGGCAGGGACGGACAATCCTGACCGATGATGGCCTGTTGCTTGCCAATGATCTCGCGGCAGGCAAAGCCCGGCCGTTTCCGTTTAAATCACTGCTGTTCTCGGACGGACCGGAAGGAAACAAGGGCGCAGTTGCGGTTTTGCGTCAAGGTGACAGTACCAGCGGTCAGGCGCTCGTTGCGAAAAACAGTTCTCAGGGAATGGGCCATGGTCATTTCGACAAGCTCAACTGGCAATATTATGACAATGGCAACGAAATTGTCACCGATTATGGTGCTGCACGGTTCCTGAACGTTGAATCCAAATTTGGTGGTCGATATCTGCCGGAAAATGAAACCTGGGCAAAGCAGACAATCGCGCACAACAGTCTGGTTGTGGACGAAAAAAGTCATTTCGACGGGGATGCCAAAGCAGGTGACAAGCTATCTCCGCAGCAGCGGTTTTTCTCTGCCAAGCCCGGTAGCCAGATAAGTAGTGCAACGATGACGGGGGCCTATCCCGGAGTGAATTTTACGCGCACATTAGCGCTTCTCAACGTCGAAGGTCTGGGCCAGCCCTTGGTTGCAGATGTGCTCCGGGTAAAGTCTGAAACCGCCCACAAATATGATCTGCCCATGCACTATTCCGGGCATATTACCCGGGTTGGCTTTGATCTGAAATCCAGCGTCGATGCACGTCCGGTTCTGGGTACGGCCAATGGCTATCAACATCTTTGGGTCGATGCGACGGGCAAGCCGGATAATGCGCAAAATGCGTTTGTTACCTGGATACTGGATGACCGGTTTTACACCGCGCGCTGGATTCCGCAGGTGACAGGTGAAGCCATTCTGGCCGAAAGCGGCGCGAACGATCCTCAGTTTAATCTGCGCCGCGAACCCGTAATTATCCAGCGTGCGACTGACAGCAAGGATGCCGTGTTTGCCAGTATTCTGGAGGCACATGGCAGCTATGACGGTGCAGAAGAGAGAACCGTCGCCAGCGATAGCCAGATTAAATCCATCAGGCATCAACAAGCCGGATCAGCTGATCTGTTGATGATTGAAGCGCTGTCCGGAGAGAAATCCGTTCTTGCGATTTCCTATGATGCCGATCCGATGAAAACGCACCGGGCGTTAATTGGCGGCGAGCAGATCAATTGGACCGGCTATGCGGCCCACGTCAAACTGGGGAGGGCGACGAAATGAATGCGACTGATGAAAAATCGGGACAGAGCAAAGCGTTTGTCCGGGCGTCTGAAATTGAAGTCGAAGATCTTGGAAACGGGATTACCCGGCAAATTCTGAGCTATGGCCCGGATATCATGAATTGCCGACTCTGGTTTGAAAGTGGTTCAGCCGGCGACATTCACGACCATATTCATAGTCAGACAACCTACATCGAGAGTGGCCGTTTTCGCGCCCATATTGATGGTGAAGAACGCGAGATCGGACCAGGAGACAGTGTCTATATTCAACCGAACTCACGTCACGGCGTAACGTGCATTGAAGCGGGCAGCTTAATCGATTCATTCAGTCCCGTACGTCAGGACTTTCTGGGATCAGGGGAACAATAATGAGCAGCATTGCAAAAGTCGGAAAATTTCGCTGGGCTATTGTCAGTCTTGTCGCACTGGCAACCATCATCAATTATATTGATCGCGGCGCACTTGGTTTTCTTTGGCCCGAAATTTCGGATGATCTGGGTCTGACGAAAACCGACTATGCAATCATCCTGAATGTCTTCACTTTTGCCTATGCATTCGGACAGACATTGTTTGGAAAGATTTTTGACTGGATCGGAACGCGGTTGGGTTTCGTCCTGGCGATCGGTGTTTGGTCATTGGCGACCGTGCTGCACGCGGTGGCCACGGGCCTCGCAAGCTTTGCTGTCTTTCGTGCAATACTGGGTGTGTCGGAAGCAGGTAACTGGCCCGGCGCAACCAAGGCCAACGCGGAATGGTTCCCGATCAACGAGCGCGCTTTGGCGCAAGGTATCTTCAATTCGGGCGCGGCCATTGGCGGTATCGTTTCCGCGCCAATCATTGGTATCCTGTTTGTATTTTTGGGCAGCTGGCAAGCCACGTTCATCGCCATCGGTCTGCTGGGTTTCCTTTGGTTGGTTCCATGGCTCCTGGTGTATAAATCAGGTCCTGACACGCACCCATGGCTTTCCGAGGAAGAACGCCAGTACATCATCACGGGTCAGCGCAATCAAGACACAAACGAAGTCGCGACCTATGCACCGGACTCGAAGGAAATTCTTTCGCGCAAGGAAAGTTGGGGGGTCATCATGGCTTCGTTCTTCCTTGATCCAATCTGGTGGCTCTTCATCGGCTGGTTGCCATTATACTTAAACGAGACCTATGGCTTCGGTGTCGAGGAAATCGCTATCTATGCCTGGATACCCTATGTGGGCGCGATGTTTGGTGCCTGGTTTGGCGGTCTTCTTGCGCAAAACCGCATCAAGGCGGGCTGGACCGTCAACAAGACACGCAAGTCCGTGATCACATTGGGCGGATTGATCATGCTGGTCTTCCTGCTGCTCACAACGCAAGCGGCAACCCCGTTTGTTGCCGTGATGTTAATGGCTGCGATCTTGTTTGGTTTCCAGACCGCTGTTGGTAATATTCAGACGTTGCCCAGTGATTTTTACAGCGGGAAATCCGTTGGATCACTTGCAGGTTTTGCGGGCACAGCGGCGAAACTGGCCGTAGTCGGACTGAACTTCCTGATCCCGATAATCACTGTGAACAGCTATGTGCCGGCCTTTATCGTTGGTGCTGGTCTCGCGATCATGACCGTCGTGTCGGTTCTGATCCTTTGTCCGGACATCAAACCCTTAAAGCCGAAATCAACCTGAATCCTCCCGGAAACTTTTAAACTCAAACTTCAAATAAACAGGAAAAATTATGACCAAACTCAATGGAAAAGTCGCAATCGTCACCGGTGGTAGCCGCGATATCGGTCGAGCGGTTTCGGTCAAACTTGCCAGTGAAGGCGCAAAGGTTGTGGTCAACTATTGCAACAATGAAGATCAGGCCAATGAAACGTTGTCGGAAATCGAAGCGGCTGGCGGAACTGCAGTTCTGGTCAAAGGAGATATGACGAAGGCCGAAGATGTCTCTGCGATGGTGGCTGCCGCTCAAGCGGCTTTCGGGGATCAGATCGATATTCTTGTCAACGTCGTGGGTGGTCTGGTTGAACGCAAAGGGCTTGCCGAAATGGACGCCGAATTTTTCGAATATGTCATGCGTCTCAACGTGACATCCACGTTTCTGGCGACACAGGCAGTTGTTCCGCACATGAAGGAAGGTGCGTCAATCGTGAATTTCGCATCATTAGCTGGCCGCGATGGCGGCGGTCCCGGTGCGGCGGCTTATGCCACTTCAAAAGGCGCAGTCATGACGTTCACACGGGCGATGGCGAAAGATCTCGGGCCCAAGGGCATTCGCTGCAATTCACTGTGCCCCGGAATGATTGCAACCAGTTTCCATGATACTTTTACGGCCGATGCAGTGCGTGAAAATGTTGCCAATTCTACACCTCTGCGTCGTCAGGGCCGTGCGGAGGAAACAGCGGATGCGACTGTATATCTCGCATCCGACGAAGCGTCTTTCATTACCGGTACCAACATTGACATTAATGGCGGTCTGTTCTTCTCTTGATGAGCAGCAACAGGGTGAACGAAGATGGATATGGAACAGCAATTGGAAGAACGGCTGGCGAAGGCGCCAGTGGTGCCACTCGTTGGCGGGAGTGATCCCGCAATAGCGGTGGAAACGGCAATTGCACTTCATGCAGGCGGACTCGGTATTATTGAAGTTGTGCTTCGGACTGATGAAGCCGTGGACTGCATGGAAGCAATTGCAAAACAGACTTCCGGTCTCATTGTTGGTGCCGGAACCGTATTGACGGTCGGGCAGGCGGAAGAGGTGATCGCGCGCGGTGCGCAGTTCGTTGTTTCGCCGGGACTGGTGGATGAAGTCGCTGAATATTGCCTGGAGCGATCGGTGCCTTTGTTTGCAGGTACGATGACGGCCGGTGAAGTTCAGCGCGCCTATGCGTTGGGCCTGCGCACAGTGAAGTTTTTTCCGGCATCGCTGGCCGGCGGAGTTCCAATGCTGAAAGCGCTTTCATCTGTTTTTCGCCATATGAAATTCATGCCAACGGGCGGCGTTACGGCCAGCAATCTGGGAGATTTTCTGGCGGTACCATCGGTTGTGGCATGTGGTGGCAGCTGGCTTACGCCGGCTGCTGAAATTGATGCCGGCAATTTTGAACCAATAACGAACCTCGCGCGCGAGGCGGTAAACATTGCCAGCGCCGCAAGACCAAAAGGATAGATTTATGGCAGACTTTTTGTCATTTGGAGAAATCATGTTGCGTCTGAAGACGCCCGGACATGAGCGATTTTTCCAGTCACCGGAATTCGAGGCCACATTCGGCGGCGGCGAAGCAAATGTGGCGGTTGCGCTCAGCAACTATGGCCTGTCATCTGCGTTTGTCACGGCACTGCCGGATAATGACATCGGCCAGCATGCGATCAATGAAGTGCGTCGGTTTGGCGTGGATACGTCCATGATCCGCCGCAGCGGTGACCGCGTCGGTATCTATTATCTGGAATCTGGTGCAAATCAGCGCCCGTCCAAAGTTGTCTATGACCGTGCTGCTTCGTCGATTTGCGAATGCGCTCCGGGTGATTTTGATTGGCCAGCTATTTTTGACGGCGCCAAATGGCTGCACATTACGGGCATAACGCCCGCGTTGAGCCAATCAGCAGCTGACCTCAGTCTCGAATGTCTTATCGAAGCAAAAAAGGCAGGTGTCACCGTGTCCTGTGATTTCAACTATCGCGGCAAGTTATGGAAATATGGCAAGACCGCTCCCGAAGTCATGTGCGAGCTTGTCAGATATGTTGACGTTGGAATAGCCAATGAAGAGGATTGCCAGAAATCCTTGGGTATTAGTGTGGATGTGGATGTTGAAGCTGGAGAGCTGGACACAAAGAAATATGAGGCTTTGTCGAGAAAAGTATTGGAACTTTATCCAGACATGTCGACCATCGCCATCACCTTGCGCGAAAGCCATAGCGCCGACCGCAATGGCTGGTCTGCCTGTCTGCGGGAACGCGGCGGCGATTTCAAACTGTCGCGGCGCTATGAGATTACCGACATTATCGACCGCGTCGGTGGTGGGGACAGTTTCGCTTCCGCCCTAATCTGCGGACTGAACAAATATGAAGATCGCCAGAAGTCACTCGAGTTTGCGGTGGCAGGAAGCTGTTTGAAACACAGCATTTTGGGTGACTTTAATCGGGTATCCGTGAGCGAAGTTGAAAAGCTGATGGATGGCGATGGTTCCGGCAGGGTTCAGCGTTAGGAAGAATCAACTGCGGAGAAAGCGTCAACTTCTGACTCTTGGCCCTCAGAACCTTCGGATTTCGCTCTCCATAAAGATCGTCGCGCACCGTCAGAAAAATACGGAGTGGGCGATGCCCACTCCGCTTACATTATAGTCCGTCAAGGCCTTTGCTGACCATGATGTTCACCGCAACACGGCGATTCTGTGCCTTGCCTTCGGGGGTATCATTGCTCGCGATTGGATCCGCTTTGGCCATCCCGGTTGGGGTCAGCATGCGATATGGTTTCCAGCCGCAGGCTTGTTGCATGTAGTTGACCACGCGACTGGCGCGTTTTTCACTCAACTGCTGGTTAAACTCATAATCTCCGGTGGAGTCCGTATAACCAACGACCAAAAGCAGGGAGTTTTTCATTCCCTCTGCCTGGGCCGCTGTGTTGCACAGATCGGCTTTGCCTTGTGCAGACAGTACGGCCTTGCCGGTGTCGAAGTTTACGTTTGTCGTGCCTTTGATATTATACTCATCAATATCACTCACCCGACCGCGCAGGGCCTCGGTGGCCGCTGTCTGATCTGCAAAGCCTTGTGCCGTGCCATTGCGGATCATATTTGCCGTTTTCAGGTCGTTGTTACGCAAATTGATCCGGCTTGCCACGAGGCCGCCGCCCCAAACGACTGTTTTGACGGTAACCGGCAGGCCATTCAACAGAGAGTCTGCTGCAAGCGTGCCGCGATTAATGCCGAACAGCCCTTTGCTGGCCCTGATTTTAGTGGCTTCAGCAATGGTGATGGTTGTACCGACCCCATTTTCGCTCATCACGCGCATTCTGTCCGCATCGCGTGCTGAAATAAAGCCTTTGATATCAGGCCCTTCTTCGAGGCCCGACAGGTCAGCCGGGGGCAAACCGTTTACCGTAATCTCATTCTGGGTTTCTAACGCTTCCTGCTGCGCAGATACGCTGCTCGGCACCAACACCGCAAGTGTGGCCAGCATGACTGTTAGTTTTGGACGTTTTGAAATGTCACTCATTCTTGGTCTCCTTCAAACATTAAACTCTGATTCCGCGTGTTTCTGCGGTTAACCGGACCGAACCCTAAAAGGGTGGTCAGTTTGTTATGTTTCCCCTCAACTCGCAATACAATGCAGGGCGACATACATGCCGCACATGAACAAATGGTTGCCCTGATTGATCAGGTCATCCTTTCTGATGGATGAACATAACCGTCATCACCACCCGTTCTGAGGATAATCCGAGCGGATCGCGCGGCAAACCGTTTAGAACAACCTCCCTCAGGCACGCAATCGTACCTTGGCAGGCCGGTCGCGTGAAAAATGAGGGGAATTGAGGCGGAGAAGCGGGTGTCATTTGACGATGATTGAGCAAATTCTTTTGAATAGACGGGATTGGAGCAAAAATTCCAGGAACACTGCATGCGATTTTGTGGGCAATAGAGCAGGGGAGTCTGGTACAAAACATCCGCCAGCTGGCCCGGTGCTGGATTTGGTGATTGTTTCATCATCGGGAGCAGGTCAGTCATCCATCTTCAATATGCAAGCGAAGCCTGTCGAGCGCATTATCCCATTGCCTTTCAATCGTTTGTAGATAGCTTTGGGCATGTCGAAAGCCATCCGGGTTCAGGCTAAATCTGCTTTCGCGGCCGACGCGGTGGTTTATGACCAAACCTGCATGCTCTAGCATTTTAAGGTGCTTTGTGACGCCTTGCCGCGAGATTGCCGTCATGGCTGTGAGCTTCCCAATAGGTCGCGCCTCGCCATCACTCAGACGAGATATGATCTTCAAGCGGGTTGGGTCACCCAACGCTGCAAAGACCTGAGATTCAATCAGTGACATGGGACGTGATGTTGTTCATTTGCTCATCCCAGCCATTTTCATTCATCCGAAAAGCGGTCGGAGCATAGTCAGGCGGGAGCTTGCTAAAACCAGTTTCTTTCAATGTTAACTTCGTTCCGCCTTCGCATGGTTCGACAAGAAAAGTGGCCTTCAGATGGTGATCCTGACTTGCATCCCGATCAATATCTTCACCGTAATATGCTGGCCAGGTAAACGAGATCCGTCTGTTCGGTTCCATGTCGACAATTGTCATGGACCAGGTCAAATGTTCGTGTCCGGGATAGGTACTTTGGCACGCAATGACCGCACCTGGGGCAAAGGGTTCGGAAATCACGGCTCTGAACCATGTACCAAATTCCAGATGATCGCTGATCGCCCGCCAAACACGCTCGATTGGTGCAGACAGGATGATGGTTCGTTCGATAGAATTTTCCATTAGGCAACCTCCAGGTTGCGCAATAGCATATTCAGCTTATTACGCAACCAATAGATTGCATATTAGAGGATAGCTGCACTTTTCCTCAGTTTGCGAAGTAATCCCAATTTCCGCGTTCGGAATATGGCGGGTATCTGCATCAATAAGAAGGTCTGTTTTTCGAAATTTCGGATATTCACCTCATTGTGGGCGTCTCTGGAACACAATCTGATACCCCACGGATACCCCGGCGCATTTCGCGCTTCACACATATTCCATAAGCGTTTGAAATAATGGTGAGCCCTGCTGGGTTCGAACCAGCGACCTACTGATTAAAAGTCAGTTGCTCTACCGACTGAGCTAAGGGCCCACAAACGCATCATGTCTGCGAGAGCGTCTCCCTAGTGGCGCATTGTCCTGCGGTCAAGCGGCTTTCCGCGATTTCAGGAGTCTTTGTTGTCATGGTTCCGAAACCGTTTCAGCCGGTGCCACAACTGGATCAGCTTCAACCCGGTCAACGGATCACGCCATTGGCCTGCAATCTCGCTTGCGGGGCCCAACACAAAAGGCCTTTCACGCATCATGACGTGCGGAATCGCGAGGGCAGGGTGGTCCTCAACAAATGTACCGCCGCTCCACAGGATAATGTCCATATCAAGCACCCGGGAAGACCAGGCCTGGCCGCGGCGTGGTCCGAATTCCGCTTCGATTGTTTTGAGCAGAATGAGAACATCTGGCGGTACCAGGGGCGTATCAACAGCGATCGCGGCATTGGCATATTGCCGCCGGGAAGGGCCTATCGGACGAGAATCGACGATGCCGGAACAGGCGACGAGTGAAATTTCTGATTGTGCCAGTCTGTCAATGGCAGCGCCAATGACAGTGCGAGGCGCACCAAAGTGCATGTGCCGCTGATTGGAACCCAGCGCGATGACATATCGGGACGTCGTCAATGCTTCTGAGCCTGATTGTTTGATTTTGACACTGTTTTAACTAACTGTTTGAAGCTGAAGGCTTCACTGGTATCATGAAGGCTGTAACAGGGGAACCGGGGAGACACGCAATGGTCATTCGAAACGGAAATCTGCCGATATTGTTGCCAATTTTGGCATTTGTGTCTGCGGGCCTCGTTTCCTGCGGGACGGCTGATGAGCCCGAAACGGTTGGTGCGGACAGCATCGCGCGCGCATCTCTGACCGGGACGGACAATACCGCCTATGGCGAAGTTATTGTCGCCCAGGGCGATGGCGGACTGATCGTCAGAATTGATGCCGAGGGCATGACTCCTGGTCCACGCGGCGTGCACATTCATGCTGTAGGCAAATGCGAAGGACCTGACTTTAAATCCGCAGGTGGTCACTGGAATCCAGATGGTCGTGAACATGGTTTTGACAATCCCAATGGCGCGCACAAAGGTGACTTTTTTAATCTGGACATTGGAGCTGACGGCAAGGGATCTCTTGAAAATGTGATCGCCGGCGCATCTCTGAATGGCGAACGCAGCGCATTGCTGGATGAAGATGGCGCTGCATTTGTTGTCCACGCCGGTCCGGATGACTTGAAGACCGATCCTTCCGGAGACAGCGGTGGCCGGATTGCCTGCGGTGTGTTCTCGCTGCAAAATTACAAATCCGCCCAATAGGCGTCAAAAAGCTTAGTTGAGTTAGTTTCAGTATATGACCATTTCAGTTCTTTTCGTTTGTCTCGGCAATATATGTCGATCTCCACTGGCCGAAGCGGCTCTGCGTCACGAATGTGCGCAGGCCGACGTGTCGTGTATCGTCGATTCTGCTGGAACGGCGGACTGGCATGCCGGAAATGCACCGGATGATCGGACAGTGGCAGTAGCCGCAAGAAACGGAGTCGAAGCAGGCCATTTGAGAGCACGACAGGTCCGGGCTGCGGATTTTCGCGATTTTGATCATATTATTGCCCTCGACCAGCAGAACTTGCAGGATTTGCGCAAGGTTCAACCCAAAGACGCAACTGCGCAACTGTCGTTGCTACTGGATCATGTCGAGGGGCAGACGGGTCAGGATGTGGCGGATCCCTATTATGGCAATGACGCGTCTTTCGATGAAACGTGGCTGCAAGTAACGGCTGCGGCACGGACTCTGGTTCGGAAATTCTCGACTTGATTCTCTGACCGACAGTCGTTCAAATTTGTCCGACCGCTTTTAACGTGCTGTGCGGACGTCCAGATAGACGGTCCAGATATGCGTGCAGACTCCCGAAATCATCAATCAGGCCCTGGCTGCGTCCCCATTGCACGGTGAAGCTGGCAATGATGTCGGTCACGGAAAACCGGTTGTCGACAAGATAGTCGGACGTTTCAAGATAAGTGTTCATAGCCCGCGCACCGCGGCGGAAAAGCGCGCCATTTTGGCGTAAATGGGCGCTGATACGCTTTTCCTCAGGTAAAACGCGCGTGTTCATGTCAGTGTTCCAGATCCAGCATTCCATCTCGGAAAGTGTAAAACTGACCCACTGATCATGCTCGGCGCGCTGCCAGCTACCCGAAGGCCCGACGAGCTGCTGATCCGGTACCAGATCTGCGACAGCCGTACAAATGGCCGCAGATTCGAATAGCGGTCTGCCATTAATTTCTGCAGCCGGAACTTTCTTCAGCGGGTGAAAGGGCTTGAGCCGGTCACTGCCGACTAGCGCGGGACCTTCGTCAATCGAGGTAAATTGCAAGCCGGCTTCCAGTAACGTCCAGCGACAGCGCGCGGAGCGGGAAGGGCCATATTCGTAGAGTGTGATGCTGGGCGCTGGTGCAGGCATTCGGAGTTCCAAGCTGGTTAACAAATGATTTCTGTAAAAGTTGATAGACCACATCTATCAAGTGCGGATGAGATTTTCTTTCAATCTGGTGCGGTTTCCCTTGAATTTTGCACGAAATCAACCGATATTATAGCTAACCGGGCCGGGTATCGGCCGATCAACTGAGGAGTATGACTGTTATGGCTAACTGGCCAGACCCACGAACCACAATGCAAGGCACGCCTGTTGGCACCGCATCACAATCCGATGTTGCCTATGACGCAGGCCTGCGTTCCTACATGCTCAAAGTCTATAACTACATGGCAAGCGGTGTATTGCTCACCGGTATTGTTGCAATGTTGTTTGCAAGTTCCGGCATGGCAGCGGAAATCATGTTTGGCGGCGGACCGCTGAAATGGCTGATTATTTTGTCGCCTCTCGCGATCGTATTGATGATGAGTTTCGGACAAAACAAATTCTCGACTCCAGCATTGCAGGCGATGTTCTGGGGCTTTGCAACATTGATGGGACTGTCAATGTCGACGATTTTTCTGGTCTATACCGGGACTTCGATCGCGCAGACATTCTTTGCAACTTCAGCGGCTTTCCTGGGCCTTAGCCTGTACGGCTACACCACCAAGAAGGATTTGTCCGGTTGGGGCAGCTTCCTGATAATGGGTGTGATCGGACTACTGGTCGCGATGGTGATCAACATCTTCCTTAAGTCTTCCATGATGCATCTTGTTATCAGTGCCATCGGTGTCCTGGTTTTTGCGGGACTGACAGCATACGATACACAGCGGATCAAGAGCATGTACGCTTATGTCGCCGGGACGGACATGGTCGGCAAGACCGTGGTGCTGAGCGCACTGAGCCTGTATCTGGACTTTATCAACATGTTCCAGTTCCTGCTGACCTTCATGGGCAGCCAAGAATAGGCTCATATCGCCGGAAACGGCATTCTGACAAGTTTCGGAAAAGCCCGGCGGGAAACCACCGGGCTTTTCTTTTGTCCGCTTGATCGTTTCGGCCTTGTAATCGCTGGACAACGGGATTCCTGACTCATAGGAAATAATCATGTTGTTTTGGGAGAAGTATATGTTGCCCCGTTTCCGTAAATTGCGGCTGACCGTAGCCGCTGGCTCGGTCGCTGTTCTGGCTGCCTGTCAGCAGGTTGCACCGCCGCCACCGCCTGCAGCCCCTGTTGTCCAGCCTCAATATACACCGCGTGCGCCGACTACTCCTTTTGGTGCAAGCACGAACACAATTGTACCTACCCTTCGGGCGGATGGCTTGCGCCAGACCATCAACCGTGATCTTGGCCCGCTGGAAACCCTTTGGCATGTTCGTGCGGCGCTGAATGTCGCTGCGCTCAGTTGTACGGCTCCGCAATATGCGCGTCTTGTCGATGATTATAATGCGTTCATCACCAACAACAAAAGCCATCTACGGAAAGCCAACAATGCGATTATCCAGAAATTTCGCAGGGATATCGGAAGCGGCTACAAATCTGCGCATGACCGGCATCAAACCAGTCTGTATAATTACTGGTCCTTCTCTCCCTTGCGTCGGCCTTTTTGTGACCAGGCAGTTGAAGTTAGCCAGCGCGCCATCGTTACTCCTTCGACTGGTTTGAATGATTTTGCAGCATCAGCCCTGCCTCAGCTGGAAGGACCATTTACAGACTTTTACGCAGCATATGAGCAATATGAGAAAGATCTCGAAGCGTGGCGCGTGCAGTATAGCGGGGCAACGCCGACAGGACAGAACTAGTCACAGTCTGCGTGTTTCTACCCGAATGTAAAAAGGCCAGATGGTTCGCACCATCTGGCCTTTTCTTTCAGCATTTGAGGATGAGGGAGTGCTGAAAGAGAGGGGGTATTTCTAGAAGGGCAGGCGGAGGCCGACGGACGACTTGTCGCGCGCAGCAGGTCCTGTGTCGGTCAGATAGTCAGCGCGGATGGAGCTGGAGAGAAACCGGCCCGGTATCACGGGATACACGCCGCTGTCCTGTTCCGAAGACCGATAGGAATATTCTTCCGGTACCAGCAAGCTGGTCAGGCCTGAAGTTGGCTGCGTAATTGCAGGGGATGGCTGGTTATCAATTCGGTATCCCGGTTGATTTTTCTTAGCTGCTGTCGCCATGAAATCAAAATTTTGCGAACCCGATACAGCTTTCAGATCAAAACCAGCAATAGGAAGGTCAACTGCGACCGGAACTGATGGTGCCATGGCTTCAGTCATGCTCTCCGTGTCCACCGCAGAATCATCTGCAATCGCAGGGGATGCAGTCAGCATCATCACAGTTGCGCTGAATATTGAGGCCGTCGTTGCAATCCGGTTTTTCATGATTTCGTCCTTCCTTCTGTTCAGCTAGCGAACCTTGCTGATCTCATAAGCAGCTTCGAAGGAAAGTTGGTTCTGGTTACAGTGGGCAGATAAAATTATCGAGCAAGTCGTTCAATCGCGCCTTACTGACAGGTTTTCTTGCTGTTGAAAGCGCTATCCGCCCGGATTTTCGGGCATCAACGCAGCGTCGATGGCTTTGGATGCCTGATAGTTTTCCCGGGCCCGGAGTCTTTCTGCGTAAGCCGTAAAACTTTCTCGCTCGGGAAAGGTCTGAAACAGCAAGCCCCAATCCACCTGTGAACCGACATAGACATCAGCCATGGTAAAGCGATCTCCGCATATATATTCGCGTTCCTGCAACACGCCATCGAGCACGTCCATGACTCTGTCGTAATTGCCGTAGCCAGCCGAGCGTTCCTGATCTTTTGTCGGAGTCAATCCCAGATTACGATCCGTGATGGCCTGTTCGACCGGTCCGGACGCGAAGAAAAGCCATCGATAGTAATCGGCCCGCTCGTCTGCTGTGGGGGACAGATTCGCTTCGGGAAACGCGTCTGCAAGATAGGCGGATATCGCCGCGCATTCTGTCACAACCTTGCCGTCATGCACAATGGCCGGAACCTTTCCCATCGGGTTGATCTTTAGATAATCATCACTTTTCATTTCAGTATCGTAATCCAGCAATACCTGATCATATTCGGCTCCGGCTTCGTGGAGGGCCCAGCGGACAATCTGACCGCGAGACATTGGATTGGTGTAAAAAGTCAAAGCCATGATTGAGTCCCTCTATCCACTTTAAGGATGAGAACATAATGGGAACAATTTGAGCTGTCAATGGAGCGAGACAGGGCTCTTGGCGGAAACGGATCAGAAGCGACAGGGGGCGCTTGCAGAAACCGCATGGATGTCCGCAAAGGCCGCACGAACGGTTTCACCGCTGTTGTCCGTGTCGCTGGAAATCGCGACGGACGTGACCTTGGCTTTTCTGGTTCGAAACTGTTTTCGGATATCGGATGCCAGATCATGTCGTTCGGTGATCCATTGCTGTGCCTGGCTGCTGCCCGATTGCGCCACGATGATCTTTGCCTGACGGGTGTAGACATTGTTGCGTGCAGTTCCGACCGGATATCGGTTGTCCCAGACATAGTTTATGGCACCATCGGGAATATCATTGCCGCCGCGTGCCCGGGCTATGGCCAGTTTTGCACGCGTCCCCAGGGAAATACTGCTATTGGGCAGGTCCAGTCCGATATATATACGGGCGGCCTGATCATCGCCGGACTTTTTCGATATGTCGGCTGTTCGCACCACATCGCTCACCCGCCAGCGCCAACACAAGATCGGTGTCCTGTTGAGATCCACCATGACACGCCGAGTGAACAACGCCATGCTGTTTCTGGCGCGGGCTTCGACGCTTGTCACACCTTCAATCTGCCTGATGCGGAATGTTGTCGCGGGAACTTTCTTGTCAATCCGGATGCTGCGCCATCCCGCAGTACCGGTTTCGAAATTGCTGATCCGCTGGATAGCGCCCGTTTGTGCTTCAGCGGGAAAGGCAGCGAACATACCCGTTATTGCAAGAGTCAAAAATTTGTGCCGGGTTGCTCCATGTGTCATGTGCGATTGAGCTTCCAGTCATAGCTGAGAAAGCTGACTTTGATTTTCCCTTGCTTCAGTTGCGCCTGCTGTCCTTTGTTCAAACCCAGCGCATTGGCGTAGATGGCGAGGAACTGATTGAGATTGTTCGCGCCGCGCCATCCTTTTCCAAAATCACCGCGATACCATTTAAAGATACTCGAAACCTCAAGCCGGCCGCCGCGCAAACGGTTGCGGCTACGGTCCCTCAAGAAAGATTTTGTGGCAGTGTTCAACTGTGCTGAAAGCTTGTCGCCACGATAGGCGGAGCGGGCCAGGGCAGGGCAGCCAATGCTCGCGCAATTGACGGCAAAGTGAATGCGCGGCTCGTTATATTTACCGCTGCCCCGGATCATGTCATGCTCGATATTGTCGAGTGACACAGTTTTGCCAAATAGCGGAATGAATGACTTTTTCCAGGGTGAACGAATGATCGATCCAAGGTCCTTGATCGACTTGAGATCAGGATATTTTGTCAGGACAAGTTCCACGGTCCAGGCGTTATATGCATTGATGAGAAAGGCGAGTTGGTCGTCTCTGGACCAGCCGTTAAACTGCGCTCGGGTAACCGACGACAGGGAATTCAGATAGGTTTTTAGCCGGGTCCGATCCTTTTGAAACTTGCCGTAATTGACGGCCGTTGATGACCCGCCTCCAACTGAGACCACATTGCGTTTCAGCAAATTGTCCCAGCCGCTATGGTCATGCGCAGCCGAGGCACTGGACGATACGGTCAGGGTGACAAAAGCAAGCAACAGGCGCAGTAACATCAGAATATGCCTTTCAAGGTGATATTTGTTAGTTCGGTTTGTTCCCGGCAATGGTTACATTCGTCAGCTCCACTGGACAGACTGGACGCTCGATCGATGATCAGACACTTTTTCCTCATTTCCAAAAAGCCGGATATCAGTCCGAACGCGTTTCGCGACTATTACGAAACCCGTCATGCACCGTTGATCAAGCGGCTGCTGCCAATGTTTGCCCATTATCAGCGCCATTATGTCGATCGGGACAATAGTGAGTTGGAATCCGGACAGGTGGAACCCGGCTTTGATGTCATCACCGAAATACACTTTGCCGGACAGTCGGAATATGATGCGTTTCGAGATGCGGTTTCAGATCCCGCGATCATCGCCGAGATCCGAGCGGATGAAGCAAATTTTCTGATCAGCGACGCGACCCGGTCGCTCCGAATGGATTCCACTTTCGCAGAATAGCATGTTGCCCGATCCTATTGGGGACCGTATTTTTCTTCGAGCTGGCGCAGGCATTCTGCGAGGGATCGTTCTGGGACATGGGTAAAGACCTGCCCGCTATCCGTGACATCTTCCATGCGATCAATGCGAAACATGCGAAAGTCATTGCGCAGTTCGCACCATGCCACCAGCGTCCAGACCTTGCCCCAGAACCACAGTCCGAGTGGCTGCACACGTCTATCGGTTTTGATCTCGCCCTTGTCGATATAGGAAAATGTCAGGATATGCCTGTCTTCGGCCGCGGTCTCGCATCGGTCGATCAGATTCCGTGTTGCCCGGGGCAAGCCCATTTCAGGAGCAAATATGCGGGTTCCACCGACTTGACTGCGTTCTTTGTCAGGAAGAACTGTTTCAATCTTGACCAGCGCTTCCTCGGCAGCTGCACTCATGGATGTTCCGCCCCAGGCACGCACCATGCGTGCGCCGGTGACCAGTGCGACGATTTCTTCGCGATTGAACATCAAGGGGGGCAAGTCAAATCCGGAGCGCATGATGTAACCAATGCCGGCTTCGCCATCAATCGGTACGCCGGTGGACTGGAGGTCCGCAATGTCGCGGTAGATTGTGCGTTCCGAAACTTCCAGCCGTTCGGCCAGCATCGCCGCTGTGACAAGCCGACCGCCCCGCAGATATTGCACAATCTGGAAAAGGCGGTCGGCTCTGCGCATGTCAGTTTTTGAAAATACCGAGCGAATTGCCCTCGGTATCCTTGGCGTAGAAGAATGAACCAGCCGGAATCTGGATCACGTCCGACACCACTTCACCACCGGCATTTGTCACCCGTTTCATGGCGTCGTCGAGATAACCATCAACAGCCAGATGGGCCGTGATTCCATCTCCTTGTGTCGCCGGTTTTCCTTCATACAAATGTCCGGAAGAGGACGTGTCACCTTCATAGGGCAGCATCATGATGGTTTGGGGGCCGGCATCATTCTTGACAAGCGGTGCTTCCAGCAATGCTTCGTAAAACTGCGACGCCCGCTGTAAATCCGTGGCCGGAATTTCGGTCCATACGAGACGATTATGTTTGGCTTCGGTCATGTACTTGCTCCTTCTCTTTGTTGGGGACAAGTTCGCTATGGCACAGGCCTACTGACAGCATATTGTCAGGAGTGATTGAAAAATGCCAGCAACATGATCCATGTCAATGACAGCGTGATCGTTTGGGACAACGTTGATCAAAGGCGTTCAATTCAGAGCGCTTGAGACAAAAGGAGTGTCACCCATGTTGAAAATCATTCCCGTGCAAGACGACGTCATCGCAATGTCTTTTGAAGGTCGAATAACTGCAGAAGAAGTGGACCAAAGCTATGACTTAATTGAAGAAAAGCTGAAGAGCGGTGAGCAGATCAGTGCCTATTTTGAGCTTCGTGACGAGCTCAAGGTGGAAACCGATGCGATAAAGCGAGACCTGACACGCGCTCACGAAATATTGGGCAAGCTGAAACAGTTCGAGCGGGTTGCGTTCGTGTCAAACGTCAGCTGGATTCGGGGGATCGCGAAACTGGAAGATCTGCTTTTTGGCAGGGACGATCTGGAGATGCAGGTTTATGACGAGAGCGAAGCAGACCATGCCTTCGCCTGGGTCAAGGGAGAAACGCAGGATCGCCACGGTCTGTCATTGCAAGAATTGAAAACGGATGACCCCAATGTCGTGGCCTTTGAGCTTTGCGGAAAAATGCGCAAGGACGATCTTGATGTCGCCCGGCAGATCATGAGCAAGTTTGTCGACGACAACCCGCCGCGCTGTCTGATGGCAAAGTTCACAAAGTTTCAGGGCTTTGAAATGGCGCTGATGGCAGATCGCGAAATGATCAAGGCCAAGCGCCAGGCAATGGACCATCTGGATCGCTATGCCATGGTCGGCGCGCCGGACTGGATTGAAAATATCGCAGAAACGCTCAGCGGCCTGTTCCGGTTTGAAATGCGCACGTTTGACCTTGATGAAGAGGACGAAGCGATGGATTGGCTGAAGGAAAGCGTGACAGCTTAGCGTTCCGCAGAAAAGACAGAAGTGAAGCTGCCATAAATCATCCTTTTGCCGTCAAACGGCATGGGGTTCTTCTCTGCATCCATGCGAGGATCTGTGGCCATGACTTCTTCCAGTTTTGCCATGCCGGTGTCCCGGGTCTGTTTGTCAGGCCATTCGATCCAGGAAAAGCAGACGGCTTCATCGTCCTTTGCCTGCACCGCTCTGTAGAAATCGGTGGTTTCGCCTTTTGATAAATCATCCTGCCAGCATTCCATGACCCGGGTTGCTCCAAACTCCAGAAACATCGGATCGATCAGCTTGGCATGTTCGATAAAAGCCTCCTTGTTCGCCTTCGGGCACGCCAGCACAAATCCGTCAACATAACTCATATCCTCTCTCCTCTTTGAGGCGGTCATAGCACAAAAAAAGCGGCGTGAGACCAGTCACGCCGCTTGATTTTTCGAGGGTCGCTAAACCTTCAGGGTAAAATTACTTTGTCTTGGACGGTGCTTTCTTTTTGGGCGGGGATTTTTTCTTCTTCGCCTTTGGCGCCGCGGGAGACACTTCGAACGTAAGCTCCTTGTCCTTCAGACGGACTTTGACCTCGCCGCCATTGACCAGTTTGCCAAACAGCAATTCTTCCGCCAGTGGCTGCTTGATTTTCTCTTGAATGAGGCGGCCCATCGGGCGGGCGCCATAGAGTTTGTCATAGCCGCGTTCGGTGAGCCATGCCTGGGCATCGTCATCCAGCGTGATGTGTACATTTTGATCTGCAAGTTGCAGTTCCAGTTCAAGAATGAACTTCTCGACAACCCGCGCCACGACTTCTGGCGGCAGGTAGGCGAAGGGCACGATGGCGTCCAGACGGTTGCGGAACTCGGGAGTGAACATTCTTTTCACTGCCTCGTCGCTGGCATCTTCCTTGGAAACATCGCCAAAACCAATGCCTTCTTTCGCCATGTCCGATGCACCGGCATTGGTCGTCATGATCAGGATGACATTGCGGAAATCCACTGTTTTTCCGTGATGATCGGTCAATTTTCCGTTGTCCATCACCTGCAACAGGATGTTGAACAGGTCGGGGTGGGCTTTCTCGATTTCGTCGAGCAGCAACACGCAATGCGGGTTCTGGTCGACGGCATCGGTCAGCAGGCCGCCCTGATCATAGCCGACATAGCCGGGAGGCGCGCCAATCAGGCGGGAAACGCTGTGACGCTCCATATATTCCGACATATCGAACCGTTTGAGCGGAATGCCCATGATCGAAGACAGTTGACGAGCAACCTCCGTTTTACCAACACCCGTCGGCCCGGAGAAAAGATAATTGCCAATCGGCTTGTTGGGTTCGCGAAGCCCGGCACGCGAAAGCTTGATCGCGCTGGACAGCTTTTCGATTGCAGCATTCTGGCCGAACACAACGCGCTTGAGGTCCTTGTCGAGACTTTCAAGAGTCTTCTTGTCGTCTTTCGAAACCGATTTAGGCGGGATCCGTGCCATGGTTGCAATCACCGCTTCAATATCCTTGGTGGTGATCATCTTTTTGCGACGTGACGGTGGCAGCAGCATCTGCATGGCCCCAACTTCGTCAATTACATCAATGGCTTTGTCCGGTAACTTGCGATCATTTATGTAGCGTGTGGATAATTCAACTGCGGATTTCAGTGCGTCGGGTGCATAGCGTACCTTGTGATGTTCTTCGAATGCGCCACGCAGACCGGCGAGAATTTTGATGGTGTCTTCGACACTTGGCTCGTTGACATCAATTTTTTGAAAACGTCGCAGCAAGGCGCGGTCTTTCTCGAAATGGTTGCGGAATTCCTTGTAAGTTGTTGACCCGATGCAGCGAATGATACCGCCCGACAAAGCCGGTTTTAGCAGGTTCGAAGCATCCATCGCACCGCCGCTGGTGGCGCCGGCACCGATGACCGTATGGATTTCATCGATGAAAAGGATGGCGTCCGGCATTTTTTCCAGTTCGGAAACAACCTGTTTCAGGCGTTCCTCAAAATCACCGCGATAACGGGTGCCCGCCAGCAGCGAGCCCATGTCGAGTGAATAAATAATGGCTGGCTTCAAGACGTCAGGTACCGTTTCTTCAACTATGCGCAGCGCGAGGCCTTCCGCGATTGCGGTTTTGCCCACGCCAGGTTCGCCGACATAGAGCGGGTTGTTCTTGGAACGGCGACAAAGGATCTGAACCGTGCGATCGACCTCGGCCTGACGACCAATTAGCGGATCAATGCGGCCATCCTTGGCCTTTTCATTGAGATTGACCGTGAACTGGTCCAGTGCGGTTTCTTTCTTCGCCTTGGCGTCTTTCTTGTCTTCAGCTTCCTCATTGCCGGAGAGTTCGGCAGGATCAACAGCCTGTCCGCCCTTGCCGACGCCGTGACTGATAAAGCTGACGGCATCAAGACGGCTCATGTCCTGCTGCTGGAGGAAGTAGACCGCATAACTTTCGCGTTCCGAGAACAGGGCGACGAGAACGTTTGCGCCGGTGACTTCATCCTTGCCGGAAGATTGCACATGAAGGATCGCGCGCTGAACCACGCGCTGAAACCCGGAAGTAGGAGAGGGATCGATGGACTTTTCTACCTTGAGAGAGTCCAGTTCGCTGTCGAGATAGATGACAACCGCGTCTTCCAGTTCGCCAATATCGACACCGCAGGCGTTCATCACCTGAGATGCATCGCCATCTTCGATCAAAGCGAGGAGGAGATGCTCCAATGTGGCATATTCATGGGACCGGTCGGCAGCATGCTTCAGTGCCTGATGCAGGGTCTTTTCCAGCGATTCTGCGAATGATGGCATGCATTTAACTCCTTGTTGGGACGATTGTGTGTCCCGTTGATCTTGCCGTGTTGCTGTCGGGCGTTTCGGCCTGAACCGTGTGTTTCATATCTGTTCCTCTTCTATTTATGCGCCTTGTTGTGAACATCAAGGGCCGGAAGGGATGGATTAGCAAGGATCGGGCCAAGTTTATCTTTAGTGATGTGTCTCGTCTCCTGAATGGTCTGGTTCGGGTCAGATCGGAACAGACTATTAAGAAACAGGGTTAACAAATCCTTACCAGATTGCCAGCAATATCATTTTTTAAACAGGTCATCCGCACTTGCACGATGCGATACGGCGAACTTTTTCTTTGCTTCACAGCGGTCTATTTCAATTCTGAGCAGAGAAATACGGGATTCCAGCTCATCCACCGAAAAAGGATCGAGATCCTGTTTTACGAGCGCCGACAAGGGATCATTGGCGCTTCTCGGCAAATCGTCGTCAATATCCATGCAGTTTCTCCCTGTTCGCTGTGTCAGTCGTGAGAATGCAATGTTGACCGACTGGCTTATGCTGTCAATATGGCAGCAACACGGTCGCAAGTGTTGAGGGAGCATGAAATGACGGTATCTGAAGTATTGCAATCTGAAATGACCGCAATCGCGATTACGGAACCGGGCGGACCGGACGTGCTCCAACCACAGACTATGGCCTTACCCGAACCTGCAGCGGGAGAAGTTTTGATCAAGGTTGCGGCCGCTGGGGTTAATCGACCCGATGTCATTCAGCGCATGGGTTTCTACCCTGTTCCGCCAGGAGCATCACCGCTACCGGGACTGGAAGTATCGGGAACTGTGGTTGCACTGGGACAGGGCGTTGAGCCGGAATGGATGGGGCGCAAGGTCTGTGCGCTGACCAATGGCGGGGGCTATGCGGAATTTTGTGTGGCTCCGGCAACTCAGTGCCTGAGCGTACCGGACAGCCTGACCATGGCAGAAGCGGCTGCGCTGCCCGAGACTATTTTTACGGTGTGGGGAAATCTTTTTAACCGCGGCTTTGCGCGCGAAGACGAGACCGTCCTTGTCCATGGGGGCACCAGCGGCATTGGTACCATGGCGATCATGCTCGGCAAGCTGGTCGGCCTGAATGTGATTGTTACGTGCGGGAGCGATCAAAAATGTACGGCTGCAAAGACGATCGGGGCCGATCATGCGATCAACTATAAAACGCAGGATTTTGTTGAGGAAATCAAGAAGATCACCGGTGGGCAGGGGGTTGAAATTATACTCGACATGGTCGCCGGGGATTATGTCCAGCGCAATCTAGATTGTCTCAAGGAAGATGGCCGGCATGTGACCATTGCAGTGCAAGGCGGTCTGAAAGCGGAAATCAACATGGCACAGGTCATGATGAAGCGCCTGACCCTGACCGGTACGACCCTGCGGCCTCAGTCTGCCGAACGTAAAGCGCTGCTCTGCGATGAAATTTATCGATATGTCTGGCCGGACGTCGAAGCGGGGCGTCTGAAGCCGGTAATGGACGAAAGTTTTCCGCTGGCGGATGCTGCGAAAGCACATGCCCACATGGAATCTGGCGACCATATTGGAAAGATCATTCTGACTGTCGATAGCTGATGGATAAGCTGACCGACTTTCACGGTGCCAAAGTCGCCCTTTTCGCGGATGATGATTTGCTGGTCTACCGGCGCGATGACATTCCGGAAATACCGTTTCCCAACATGATTGATCTGCCCGGCGGCGGAAGAGAAAACGGTGAAAGCGGGACGGAATGCGTCATCCGTGAAACCCGCGAAGAGTTTGGCATCACCCTCGAGCCGGGCGCGCTGAAGCTTGCAGAAGAATATGAAAACTGGCGCGGTTCGGGAGCCGGTGCCCTGTTTTATGTCGGCGCACTTTCGAGCGCCCAGGTGGAGGCTATCGATTTTGGCGATGAAGGGCAGCACTGGAGCCTGATGCCTGTGTCAGAATTTGTTGCGAGCGAAGAAGCCGTGCCGCATTTGAAACAGCGAGTGCAGATCTGGATGGAAACAGAAAGCCACGATTTTCGGTAAGCAGCCGCAATGAATATCTTGCCGATTGCCCAGAGATCGCTTACATAAGCATATACGAAGGCCGTCTCCGCAAGGGGGCGGCCCTTATTTTATGGAGAAATGGCCGTGGCCGCAGCAACATCAAACGAAAATTCCACCCCGCTCATGCAGCATGCAACCGCAAGCTGGCTGGTTGACAACACCGCATTGAGCTTTGACCAGATTGCCGAGTTCTGCGGTATTCACATTTTGGAAGTCAACGCGATGGCGGATGATCTGGCGGGTTCGAAATATACTGGTCGTGATCCTGTTCAGGCGCATGAACTGACCAACGAGGAAATTGCCAAGGCTGAGGCGGATCCGGAATATCGCATGGTATTGCAAAAAGGCCCGGATCAGGTACGCCGGACCAAGGGGCCGCGCTACACACCGGTCTCCAAGCGTCAGGACAAGCCAGATGGTATCGCATGGCTGCTGCGCAATCATCCCGAAATTTCCGATGCTCAGGTTGGCAAGCTGATCGGTACCACCCGGACGACGATCAACGCCATTCGCGAACGCGAACACTGGAACATTGCCAATATTGTGCCGAAAGATCCCGTGACTTTGGGGTTGTGCTCACAGCGCGAACTGGATGCGGTTGTGGCCAAGGCTGCCAAAAAGGCCGGCATCGAGCCAGAAATTCCCGAAGACAAGAAATTGGGCGGAGACAAGGAAGCTCTGATCGCCGAATTGCAGGAAGAGCGGGCGCAAGCGGAACGCGATGCAGAAGCTGCTTTGGCTGCCGAAGCAGGCGAAGGGGAAATTCCGACGGAAGAATTGACCGCAGATAACCTGTTCAAGGACAGCTAAGCGGCCAGGTTCCGGCGTTTGTAAAAGCCGTCGTCAATTTTGATAACGAACACTCGACTGTCTTTTTAATCAGTCGATTAAATTCAGTTGCGCCTGTGCGCCGGATCGGGTTAGAGTCAGGTCATGGACGCACCGCGCAAACCCCCGGCATATGATGCAACGCTGGCTGATCATGGCTTCGATCCGATCGAAGCGGAGGGGCTGACCTATCCGCTCGGCGACTATGAACCCAAATATGGCGAATATTTTGAGCTGATGCCCGGCATAGGCTGGACGCGGACGCCGGTTCCCGGACCATTGGGCCATATCAATAACTGGGTACTCGACGATGTTCACGAGAATGGCGAGCCCGGCTTTGCCATTGTCGATACCGGCCTGTTCATGCCGGCTGTTATCGATTCCTGGAAACATCTGTTTGAAAACGGATTGAACGGGAAGACCGCGACGAAAATCGTTGTTACCCACTATCATCCCGACCATGTCGGTTGCGCAGGCTGGCTTGCGAACCGTTTCAAGGCTCCGGTGCACATGAACCGCACGGAATGGCTGCTGGCACGGATGCTCACGGCAGACAATGGCGAGGAAGTCCCCCAGGAAGCTCTTGATCAATGGCGCTTTGCGGGCTGGGAAGACCGATTGATCGACAATTTTGCAAAGAAAGGCTGGGGCCGGTTTGCGAGTGCAGTGTCCCGGCTGCCGATTGGCCACATCCGTATGGATGAAGATGATCAGCTACGCATCGGTGACAATGACTGGCGGATCATGATCGGTCGTGGCCATACACCGGAACATGCCTGCCTGATCGACGACGCCAATCATGTGATGATTTCAGGCGATCAGATTTTGCCCAGGATCACGTCCAACATATCCGTGATGCTAAGCGAGCCGGAAGCGGATCCTCTGGGAGAATGGCTGGAGAGCATTGACCGGTTCCGGGCAGAAATTGATCCCAATCTCCTCATTCTGCCGGCGCATGGACGACCCTTTAAAGGGGCGCATCAGCGGCTCGACACATTGGCGGCGCGGCATAATGAGGCGCTGGATGATCTGGCAGAAGCGCTGGCGCAAAAACCGATGCGCGTGGTCGACAGTTTCCCATTGCTGTTTTCCCGCCCGATTGGCGAAGATGTGATCGGGATGGCCTCCGGAGAGGCGATGGCAACTTTGCGCCATCTGGAATATACCGGCCGGGCTGTCCATGAGATCAAGGACGGTACTGCCTGGTATAGCGCTGTTTAGGGAACGACCGGCTCAGCGGCAGGAGGTGGTACATCATCGCTGTGACAATGCATGGCATAGCCGCGCAAGAACACGACCAAAGCTATGGCCGCGATAATTCCTGCTAGGCCAAATGGCGCGCCCGGCAAGTAGGCGAGGGCGCCGGGTATCGTGAATGCAGCAAACACCGCCGTAAACAATGGCGGCCCAATCACCGATGCGATGCTTTGCAGACTGGATACGGCTCCCTGCAATTCGCCTTGCGTATCGTCAGAGACTGCCTGACTCATCAGGCCGTTAATCGAAGGCTGGAATAGTCCTTGCAAAGCCCCGATCGGAATGGCGACAAATATCATCCATCCCTGACCGGGCCCCGCGATCACGTAGAAAACGGTGCTGATAGCCATGCTCACAGCCCCGATAATTACCGCATTTCGTTCGCCAATTCGCGGAATGAGCACCCGGATCAGCAGGCCCTGGACAATGGCCGCACCAATACCAACACAGGCCAGGGCAATGCCAATCGTGATCCCGCTCCAGCCAAAGCTCTCCATTGCAAAAAACGCGAAGACCACCGGATAGACGACGTGCCCGGTCATCCAGATTGTGAGAGCAGCCGCGTACCAGAGCACCACGCGGTTTTGTCCGCCCAGCCCCTTGAGGGCCGTAACTGCATTGGCACGGGCCAGTTGAAATGGCCGTCGTTTCTCTTTGGGCAGGCTTTCGCGCAACATGAAGAAACCGAAGACCAGATTGAGCGCCGCGAGACCGCCAGCTGCAAAAAAGGGCAAACGAACCCCATATTCTCCCAATATCCCGCCGATTGCAGGGCCAAAAATAAAGCCCAGGCCAAAGGCAGCGCCAATGAGCCCAAAATTTTGTGACCGCTTTTCCGGGGGCGTGATATCGGCAATATAAGCATAAGCGGTGCTGAAACTCGCTCCCATGATACCCGCAACAATACGTGCCACGAACAACCACAACAATGTTGGGGCAAATCCCATCAGCGTGTAAGCAATCGCATATCCACCAAGTGCGCCCAGCAACACTGGCCGGCGTCCGAAACGATCTGAAAGATTGCCGATGACCGGGCCGAACAAAAACTGCATCGCGGCATAAGCGAAAGCCAGCCAGCCGGCATCCACCGCCGCCTCTGACAGGCTGCCGCCGGTGATTTGCGTTATCAGGGTGGGAAGAACCGGCATGATGATACCGAAACCGAGCATGTCGATGAGAACCACGAGAAATACAAATATGACCGATGATTTTGCCGCCGGTACCGACGCGGGCTGGGCTTCAGTCATTTTCGGCATGTCCTCAAGAGCTTTGGCCTCTATCTATATGGAAGTGGCGAGCAGATTGCCAACAGAAGATCGCGGAGTGGAACTCAAACAGCGCAGGGATCGGATTTCGGCTTTATCCCGAAAGCGGAGATTAGACAGAACGGACAAGAATTAGTGTCAGTTCAGATGGCGGAGGCGATGATAGCTATCTGCTCGCTGGTATCGTTATAGACTTCGCCTGTCATTGAGGAAGCCAGATGATCAATCTGAAAGCCTGCGGTTTCCAGCTCCATTCTGATGCTATCAATGGAGAAATACTGAAGCCAGTTGCAGACTTCCCAGTGCTTTTCTGGTTGGATAATTAGATATCGATCAAGGCTCGCTTTCTCGCTTTCATATCTGAATGAATTGTGCAGGCCCACATAGTCTTCTGATGACCAAAACCCATTCATAAGATTATGTTCGATCGAAATTCCTTCACGGAAGTTTGAAAACCCGACGAATGAATACACATCCAACGCAAGCTGACCGTCATCGTTGAGGCTCTTGTGTATCTGCCGGAGCAGTTGGTGACGCTGGTCGCTGGCAAGGACGCAAAAATCGCAATATATCAAAGTGAAGATATCCATACCCGAAGGCAGGGGATCATGAGTATAGTCCAAAATCTCATATTTGATCGGTTGCGTCGATCCGGTTGCGTTTTTGCGTGCGTATTCGATAGAGTTCGAAGAGATATCAACTCCAGTTGTTTCCGCACCACGTTCGCCGAACTGTCTGGCGTACAGTCCAGGTCCGCACCCAAGATCGCAGAGCTTTTTACCCTGAAGCTTCAACCGATCATCCAACCAAGCGACAGAAGCTGCAATGGTTTCCGGTTTTCTTGATGCACGATCATTGGATGGATCAATATGAGCAGCCAACATCTTGTTTGAGATATGTGGATCGCTCCAGAGCTTTGGAGTTGTGTACGTAGAAAACAATTCAGGCTTTATCACAAAGTTCGTAAGTAGCTCGTGCATCGAGCGAGCTTACACTAATTATAATCTATTGGAACAATTCATAACCAAGTTGAAACTATCCATATCAGCCGCTCTCACGCCCAAAGCAGTCTACACAACGCCGCTTATTCAGGTTTTCGCGCAACGATGAAAGCGACCTTGGCCTTGCTCATTCGGTGATGATCTTCGATGATAAACCCAGCCTCGGTGATGGCTGCGGCAAGCTCTTCATGAGTCAAACTGTCCACAACTTTCGGAGCTTTGCCGATCAACTTCATTGCGCTGATCAGGAGCGGAAAGAAAAATGCCATATTGCCGAGACAAACGGTTGAAGAAATGAATCTGCCACCCGGTTTTAGCGTATCGCGGATCTTGGCAAGCCCGGCGGACCGGTCCGGCAGAAGATGCAGGATACTCATGGCGAGCACGGCGTCATATTGAGCGGACGGCCAGCAAGCCATGCCGATGTCCTGCTCCGAAAAGGTTACATTGCTTACGCCTTGATCTTCCGCTTTCTTGCGCGCAATTTCCAGCATCCCGGATGAAATATCCGTCGCCAGATACTGGGCGACATGCGGAGCGTGGCGCAGAGCCGTCGTGCCCGTGCCGCAGGCGATTTCGAGGACTTCAGCATTGGACGGGAAGAGGTTTTGTGTGAGTTTCAACTTCTTCTCATAGGCGCGTTCATCCCGTATCTTGGAATTGGCATATCCTTCAGCGATTTTGTTCCAGAATTCTGCAGGTTTAGACATGACGCGCTCCCGTTGGCGTAAAGAACTGAGATAGGGAGCGAGTAATCAACATTCAATATCGATCAAAGCGTTGCGAACTCGGATTGACGTGGGTCGATACGGTTCGTTCAGCGCCCTTAGCAGCGGCCCTGGATCCTGCAAATTTGCAGTGCGGTTGACCGGATGCTAGACCAAACGGGCCTATGAATATTCCCAATCTAACAGAACGCCTGAAAGTCATAGCGATCCTATGTGGATTATTTGTCGCGGTTCATTTCGCCAATCTGTTATCCGGCGGCTATCTGAATAATTACGGCATCGAACCGCGAGAGATTGACAGCATTTACACGATCTTCGTCGCGCCGTGGCTGCATGGTGATTTGACGCATTTGGGAAACAACATGCTTGCGATAGTGGTGTTCAGTTTCCTGTGTTTGCTCAATGGCAGGCGCTATTTTGTGATCGCCAGCTTCATGATCATTGCAATCACCGGCATCCTCGTTTGGCTATTTGCCCGGGATGCACTGCACATTGGCGCAAGTGGCTGGATATTCGGGTTATGGAGCCTGACCATTGCACTTGGATGGATAGAGCGCAGTTTCCGCAACATTGTAGTCGCGCTAGGCGTTGTCTTTTTTTATGGCGGTATGGTGTTTGGTGTATTGCCCACCGCCGGCTTCGTTTCTTTTGAATCACATCTGTTTGGCGCAATCGCAGGAATCCTCACTGCCATTTTTCTCGAACGAAACCGTAATCTGGTAACCGCAACTAATGCGCCGCGGCCTTCGCTGGAATTTGGCAAATCTCGCCATCCTTGGCGATTTTTGATTCGCCGTAGTAAGCATCGTTAGGCTTGGTTAAATTGTTGTGTCCGCTTTTGCGCCCAACGTTGGTCAATCTGTGAAATTGTAGACATTCTCGCCACGGCCGGCTTCGATTGATATTGAATGGAACACGCGCAACGTGCCGCCAATGCAAGGTAATGTATCGGCATTGCGGAACGCATAAGCCCTCTCTTTATCTGTACACATTGGTGTGCTGTTACCGGTCCAGTTTTTGCCGGTTTCTGGATCAAATGCCCAAACACGGACAGAATATTCCAAGCCTTTTCCATCCGGTCCATCTGGCAAAAACAGGTTCGCACATTTTTTTCGCTTGGCAAAATAACGCCCCTGTGAAAACCAACCGGCCTCTCCGCCTATGGCGGCTTCTTTCCAATAGGCAAATCCGATCGCAATTTTTTTGGAACCCGTTCGATTGCACAATTTTAACATCGTGCGTTGAGCATCTCGCGCTTTTTGGGCTCTCTTGATCTCCCGTCTTGCAATAATTGCTTCGGTAATAGCCGCTGCAATATTGTTCGCAGCCCCTTGTGCCAATTCTGCAGTTGTGGGCTTCGGGGCTACATAGCCCGGTTCGGGATAGTAATCTGGTTCAGGATAGTAATCAGGATATGTCTCTTCTTCGACAACCGGCCGAACGAAAGCAGGTGACGATGACGCTGCAATGCGGGTAGGCAGCACCTTTGTCGTATTTCGAACATAGGATAGCTCCGCACGCGCACCACCAGTCAAAAAAGCAGAAACACCTTCAACCTCACCGCTATCATAATTGAAATAGGCCGATGCGCCGCTGCCTCCTATCGCAGCAAATGCAACTGTCGCGCCATGGGCATCTCCACCAAATGCATGGTTGTTTTTCTTGTACATTCCAACGGTAACCGCAGACCCTGCGCCCAGAGCAATAAACTTGACCCCAAGAGTGTGATATGTAGCGACAGACTGCTTGCCATTCACATCGAATGCGAAACCATTTTCGCCTTCAAATCCGACACCAAATGCACCGCCGCCACTGGCACCAAAAGTCACGGTTTGATATCCGGCCCGCTTTGCTTCGTTTAAGATGGTCCGCATACAGCTGCTGGACATCATCCGCTGCGCAAGTACTGATTGATCAACCCGCTGCCGGTTCCGCATCATTATATCCAGACTGCAATTTGTCATGGATCGAATGACTATACCCAGCAGATTTCCACTCTCTTTTACGGTATTTTTTGCCAGATTCACAATATCAGCGTCATTCTGAATACATTGATTTTTGATGAAATGTTGAACCAGTCGGCCATTGCAGGAAGGTATGTGCGGAGGAGGGCAAGGCTTTTGACCAAGTCCACCGCATGTATTCGGTCTCTTCAAAGCCTGCTTGATCGCTTGTCCGGTTGCTGCCGCCCCATCTTTGACCGTATTGACGATGTCGTTGTCCTTGCGGATGCAAACACCTTTGATGAAATCCAATACCAAACGGCCATTACATTTTGTCGGGAAACAAGCCTTCTGACCTTCACCACCGCAGCTTTGTGCATAGACCCCGGAAGACAGTGGACCGACGGAAACCGGAACCGTCAACGCACCTATTGCTGCGAGAATGAACAAGAATGAAACCGCCCAATTTGTAATATGAACTCTGGGAGTATGGAAGATTGATGAAGCAGAGCTTTGCATAGGTTTATCTTTCGAAAATTGGGTCAAAACAATGATGATCGCGCAAAATGCTGGTGCACCGCTAGATTTCTTGGGGGTGCACCAGCGATGTTTGTGTCATTTTTTAGTGAGGTTGATCCGGGTGTTACGGTTGTCCCGGCTTTCCCAAAGCAAATTGCCATTGGGTAAAACGGTATAGACACCGCTGCCTCGAGTATCTTTGAACTCGCTATCACTAATCCGTTTATAAGTGACGGCTTTCCCGGTCTTTCCCTTCCGGATGGGTGTGACCGTAGCTGTGTTGCCATCGGTCATTCGAAACTTGTTGATGTTTCTGCGATTGTTTGCGAACCGAAATTCGCCTTCAAGATTATATTTGTTTGTATCGCCAGCGATTTGACCCGTTCGCACTAGAGTTATTTTGGTCGCGCCTCTTTTCCAGACCATCGCACCGGAATTCGTAAACGTGTAAGTTGCACGGTTCTTCTTGAAAAGACCTGCTTCTCGCCACACGCCGTCTTTTACTTTTTCGTAGATAACAGCTTTACCTTTTTTGCCGCGGCGAATCGGGAAAACCTCGAGCCCACCAAATATGTCCATCTTAAATTCATTGATGAGAGATCCGTTGTCCGTTGCTTGATAGATGCCATCGACACGTTTTTTGGTAACCTGTGCATGGGCTTCAGGGGCCAATGTAATGAAAGAAGCACCGGTCATGGGAAGTGCTATCGCAAAGGCAGCAGCGAGTTTCATCGCTCCGCGACGGGATGTATTTACTGATTGGGCCATTATATTTCCTTTCTCCAAATTTCGGCAGATTGCGTCTTGCCTTGTCACTGGGAGTAAAGGACGTCGTTCCATGCCGTCATGAGGTCGATCCCCTATATTGCAATTTGGAGAATCTTTTTCTGTCCGCTGGGACGGAATCAGGCACCAGAGAATGAGGGATTTTCCTCATTCAGAAAAAGAGAAAATTCTGATAGACCTCGAAGAATGAGGGGCAGCGACAGAAAGCAATCTAACATCCGGGACGTAGCATTATTTGATGTATGTGCTGCGGCGGTGATGACCACATTTGCACAAGGATCACAATTGGCGCGTTTGATCCAGCAGTCCTTCTTTCAGCGCATAGGCAATAAGCTGTGCAACCGAGTGGACATCCAGCTTTGCCATCAAACGTGTGCGATGATTATCAACCGTTTTGGCGCTTACACTCAATCGTTCCGCTATTTCGGCATTGTTGCATCCATCGGCAATCAAATGCAAAACTTGACGTTCCCTTGCGGTCAGTGGCGGCACTTCGGTGTGTTCTCCCAAAATGGCCAACACCTCCCGTGCAACATAAGAGCCGCCACCCAACACCACCTGAAAACCCTTGCGCATTTCATCCGGTTTGGTCGATTTCAAAAGCAGACCGTCTACCTCCGCTGCAATCCAATCGGCAAGATGCCCTTTTGCATTGAAGCCGGTAATGACAACGATGCGCGTTTCAGGGCTCCATCGGCGCACTTCAACAAAAACTTCCATTCCCTTGGCAAGCGGCATACCGGCATCAAGGGTAAGCAAAGTGGGTTGCAGTTCCTTGGAAAGCGAAATGGCTTCCAGGCCATTTTCAGCTTCGCCGACGATTTCGACATCGTCAATTTCTTCAAGGATAGCGCGCAGACCATCCCGAACGACCGCATGGTCGTCTGCGATAACCGCACGGCGCTGGCCCATTGGTAATGTCAAATACACTTCCCCCCAATAGCCTCAAAACTATATGCAGATTGATCTGCCTTGTCTTGTCTTTTCTGCTTGGGGTGACGTCAGCGATGGCTCAAACACTCGAACTGACTGCCACCAATAATGATGTGAACATTGTGGAGCATATGGTGATTGTCGCGGACAGGAATTTTGACCTTAATGACGTCGCTGTACGAAGACAGGCAGAGCAAAATGCGATCAACATTTCGATCCCCAATCAGATCATGCCAGAGACAACGGCTGACGGTGATTGGGGCTATTTGAGGATCGATAATACCACCAACAAGCCGATAAGCCGTGTCTTGGACACCGAGCATTTCACTAACAAAGGTTATGTCATCTATCTTGAGCAAAGCGACGAAATCGAACTGATCTTGGACGCCCAATTGCCTGCTCAACAGATCGAAGACCGCATCCGGCCTGAGCTTATTTTGGCTTCGATTCCAGTGCCGCTCGCCCCGAAAGAAGAGATCAGGCTTTGGGTGCAATTTCAGGATGGGAAGAATGCTGGAGCCACGCCAATTTACCTGCGGGAAGAAGCTGACCTAACCGCGCATCGTGTCAAGAATACCATTGTCAACATAGCCTTTTATGGGGTTGGCCTTACCCTTTTGGTGTTCCTATTGCTTCTGGCTCTTCTGCTGGATTCTAAACCTGCAAGATTTTACCTTGTGTTCCTATTTGCCTCAATCTCTTTGAATTTCCAGCAAGACGGCTACTTCAGCCAATTCTTCTATGCCGGTGATCCCAATTTTCACGCATTGACGCGGTTACTTTGGCAAGTGTTGATGGTGATATCCTACCAACTCTTCATAGTTTCTTTTTTGGATATCAAACGACGCCATCCCCGCCTTCTTATCCTCCCAAGAGCTTTCATTGGTTTAGTAGTTGCCACCGCCGCAGTTTACCCATTTTTGAATGGAACGGAAATTTACCAACTTCTTTTCAATATTGTCGCATGGACCTTTGTCGCCATTAGTGTGGGTGCGGCAATTTTGGCCTTTAAGTCTAGGATTGAAGGTTCCGGTTTTTTCATCCTGGGTGTCGCGATTTTCATTAGCTATCTGTCATACAGTATAGCGAACAAATTTCTGTCAGAGGTCAGCTATGCCTTTGAGGTGGTACGCAACGTAAAGGCGTTGCAATTGCTCGATGCCTCGGTGTTTGCAGCGGCGATGCTTCGTCAGACATTTGCGCTGCGTGATCAACGCGATGACGCTTTGAAAAGCGAGCTTGCCGCTGCGCAAGAAAGCCTGACTGCCACGCGTGCGCAGTTAGAAGCGGAGAAGGACCGAGACCGTGCAAAAGTCTTGGCCGAAAAGCATCGAGAGCGATTGGCGATGGCCAGTCATGATCTTCGCCAGCCGCTTACCAGCCTGCAACTCGCGCTCGAACAGGCGGAGACATCAAGCCCGGATCTCAAGCAAAAACTGGCATCGGGGCTGGATTATCTCAATGCCGTGCTTGGCGATACATTGAAGAGCGCACGCCCTGACGAAGATGGTAGCGATGAACATGCAGCGTCAGGCGATGTAGTGCCGGTACAGGTAGTGTTCGACAATCTCGAACGGATGTTTGGAGCTGAAGCCAAGCGAAACGGACTTGCTCTGATCTTCATCCCCACAAATGTCGCCGTAAAAGCCAACGCGGTCGGACTAATCCGTATGTTATCCAACCTGATATCCAATGCTATAAAATATGCCCATCAAGGCGAGGTTGAAGTCATTTGTGTCGAGCGCGACGGTATTGTGTCAATTGAAGTTCGCGATAATGGCAAGGGTCTGACCAAAAAGGAATTGGCACGTGTTATGAATCCATATGAGCGCAATCAGACCGAAGGCAACGGAGAAGGTCTGGGCCTGCACATTGTCAAGACCATGGCGGAGCAAGCTGATTTAACTTTTGAGGCAAACAGCAATCCCGGCAAAGGAACCGAGTTTCGTTTGGCTGGTTTTGGTGTCTGTTCGTAATGTCTGCCTTCGCGATCCGACCAACTCCTCCGAAATGTCGGATACTGAGGCGCATTTCAGACCGACAACTTCTGCATTCCTAGTGTCCGCTTTTGCGCCCTCAGCGGACACTAGCGTTACGTCCTCAATATCTCCAATACGAATACAGGAACACACAATGAGACAGGTCGGACGTCCGGTTTGGTTCAAACCGTCAGACAATGCTACGGAACCCCGCCCTTGAACACGTTCAGGGCTTTTCCAAAGGGGAGATGATTGTCGCTGTTGAACCCGGATTGTGCCACAGGTTTCGCATTCCACAGGACCTCGGCTTCGCCATGTGGCAACAATGCTTTGACTGATTTTTGCTGATCGGCAGATAGCAAATCAAAACGGCGGCGCAATTCCTCGAGGCACCACACCCGATATTGTGACACGGCGATATCCCGGTAGTCACAGCCTTGCACGGTCATATCAAAGCGTTCTTTATTGTCGGTAAAAGCTTCTGCATTTGCAGTCAGTTGCACCAAGTGCGTTTCACAAATCTCCTTCAATAATGGTGCAGCATCTTCCGGTACTTGCGCAACGAACTCTGGTTGAACTTGATTTTTTGCGCGCCACATCCGGGCCACCCACTCAAAAACTGCAGGTGCCGTGTTGCGCATTATTTCCTGCGGGGTGGGATCCTGGCCATAGTGCCGAAACATCGGGCCCATCATGCCAAAGTCAGCCAGTGACGGCGCGTTGCCAAGAAGAAAAGGTCGGTTCTCCAGCATCGCCGTCAACGCCGCCAATGCATTGTGATAACTCTGCTCGATATGGTGGCGTGTCGTTTCCGTAACACCGTCCCGTTTGACATAGTGATTTACCTGACGGCGAACGATCATCTTGAGTTTGACCCAGCGGGGTAGCTTGATGTGGCCCATAACCTCGTCGGTAAGGACATTGGACGCATGCTGCCGGTCATAGCGATACCACCAGCGATAATACATGGCCGAGCGCCACAGCCACTCGTCGCCATAATCCTCTATGAGATGTGAAATGAAACCCACAACCGGATCTTTTGGCAAGACCGGATTGTCAGGGTGTTCAGTCTCGAGATGCATGATGATCGGAGTGGTGTCAGACATCCACTGCCCGTCATCATCCACAATCGGCATCTGCACGGCACCCACTTTTTCCTTCAGCATTTTGGCTTCGCCATAGGGGGTCGGCAAGGGCGTGTAGGCAATGTTCTTGTATCGCAAATAGGCTTCCAGCTTGCCGGTATAATATGAAATCCGCGAGCCATAGACGATCATAACTTTGCTCCCTCCAAAATATCGAACTGCGCTGATCGCTATCGAATACGTTATAATCGCATTTGTGAATAGCCAAATGGCATGCTGAAAAAATGGGTGGTCAAATCATTATCGTCACGTAATCAGAATTCACCGTTGATCCAGATAGTCCAGCTCTGTTGACGCTGGCCGGGTCAAATCCAATGTCCAGTTGGGTTCCCAGACATGGGTTTCGGGATTTTGATAGGCTTGCTCCCAAAAAGCATGGTTCCTCGAAATCATTTTCCATCGAAAACGCATGTTGAACTTCTGCCCTTGATGAATCTCCGTTCCGTAGAACAGGCCAATTCCGTTTTCAAAGCGGCCGCGCACTTGTTCTGTCAGGTGAGGATATCCCTTGCTCAACCACTGAAAAAGCCACTCATTCTTGTCCGGATCGTAAGTCCGGATCATGATTCCGTGCATGGGCTTTTTGTTGAAAGTTCCGACGGTGTCATTAATTGCCACCAACCCGCCAAGCAGGATGCGATATCGGGTTTCCATGCGGTTTCTGACCCATGTCTTGTCGGGAGACAAACGATCTTTGAGGCTGCGGCTTTCAACCATCCATGTGCCTGACAACCAGTTAAAGTTTTCCATTTCGGGATTGTCTTTAACGACAAATAATTCGGTTCGGGGCGCGACGGTTTCCTGTGCTTGAACAGGGGGAGCGCTGCTTGGGTACAGGACAAATGCAGATGCCACGATCATGACTGACTTTGCGATGCCAAACGTCGCGATCTGTGTGGTCGAACTAGGCTTTTTCTCGGTCATTGCTTGAGCTGCGTGAAGGCGAGCAGATCAGACTGAAATTCACGCTTGCCACCAACATCGCGGATCCGGCGAAAGACAAAAGGAGCCTTGCGCGATACCCAGATATGTTCGGTCATGCCGTTCCAGGTCTTTTTCTCTATCATCCAGCAATCACAACTGAAACCGGACGGCAAGGACAGGTTTTCTTTCCGTAACACCTGATATGAATCATATTCCGACGAGACAAATTCTCCTTTTCGCGGATAGGCTTCTGGCAACTGAAACCTGGTCCCGACTGACATCGGCATTAACGAAGCGAGAGTGGGTGAAAACATCTCGGACACGTAGCCGCCATTGGCAATCGTACCTTGCATCTGTTTCGGCGCGCCTGGCCCGATCGGCGTGCGGGTCCAGCTATAGTTTTTCCCGTTAGATGAACTGACAACAAACTCCTGGCCCCATGCGAAAAAGGGTCCCGAGCCAAATTCAGCCCGATGAGTCTTCAAATCGATCTGGCGCTGCGCGACGATAACATAGTTCGGCATCGGGATTATATCGATCATCGCCAGTTTTTTGCCATCACCAGACTTTCTGACTTGTAGGGTAAACCCTCCGGTTTTGGACGAAGAACTCGTATATACGGCTTGATAGTCGTCGAAGGCTGGTGTGTTGAATCTCTCGTCGCCGGGCTGAATTGTGACCGCATCATCCGATTTGTCTGGCGTCTGTGCCGTTGCCGAAATCTGGCTCAACGAGAGGGTGGCGAGAATTGAACAGGCTAATCCAGTGCAATATCTGGTGCTTCGAACAGCTGTTGTGGTTTTGGTCGGCTTTTCCATTTTCAACATTTCGTGAAATCTCCTGTGCTAACTTCATTGAGATCAGATAGCTTGGAATGCAGGATGACTGGCAAGCCCCAAGGGACCAGCGGTCAATTTATGGTGTTCAGACTGATCATGATTTTGGTAAGCGATATTCGCGAGTTCCATGACTCTGTGCGGTTCCACCGTGGTTGCGAAAGGTTCGGCCAGACTCTGTTGTCGGCCAGGCATTTCGTGACCGGGAATTGCGCGATGTGATCAACGGTTCGAATTAGTATGCTGACGGTGTTGCCCACAGGATCAAAAAATCGGATGATGGCTTCGATTGTCCTCATGAAGCGGTACCCATGACGAAGAAAGTTGATCAACCAACCCTGGCGGCCAACCGCCAAACCGAGATTAAGTCGGGCGGTCAGGTAACTGGTTCTGATATCCGGACGTGGCAGCCCTATTATTGGGCGTTCGCCGGAGTCATCCCATTTATATTCTACGCGTTCGACGCCGCTATGCGAGCTTCCTATCCAGAAACGCAGGCCCCCAACGTCAGTTTGACCGCACAATTATTGATCATGTTTGGTTTTTACGCGATCTGGATGGCCGTACCACGTCTGGTCTGGGAAATAACCACCCGTTCAATTCTGCAAGATGCAGACGATCTGGAAAAACTGTTGGCACGTGTTGCGGTCGCAGGCGGACTTTTGTGCGCGGGTCATCTGCTGATCCTGACTATCATCTTGCGATATTTATATTCTTCACCGGGATGGGGCGTGCGGGAGCTAATTTACTCTTATGGCGAGGTATGTTTGGGCAATGCCGCTATCTGGTTGATGGCTTACGCGGTTGCAGCTGCAATAATCATCTTTCGAATTTTCTCCATATTGCCGAAGGATGAGCAGCAACGCAGATATGAAGTAAGGCAAAATGGCAAGATATGGTCGTTTCCGTTTGATGAAATATTCTGGATCAAGGCGGCAGGGAATTATGCAGAGCTCCACACCGTTCGCGGAGTAATGCTGGTCCGCAAATCGCTCACCCAGATAGTTGCGGAAGTTGCTGGAGGAAGTTTCATCCAGTCTCATCGCAGTGCCTTGATAAACGGCGCGCATGTCGTCGCGATTAAACGGCAAAGCGATGGCAGCGGTTATCTTGTAGAACTCAGCAATGATGAGTTCGCACCTTTAAGCCGCCGAAACCATAGTGATTTTCGTGAGGCGCTGCGCTCTGTCCAATGACTGCGTCGCTGATCCGGGCAGATCAGACCGATCTGCAGTTAACTCCAGAATATGGCGATCATGGCTGACGATCACCATTGTCAGCCCGCACATATTCACTTACATGAATGTCAATGACCGATACCCCCGAAACACAGCCGCCATCCGATTCCGTTCCGATATGGAAATCGCGCTATAATCATCCGACCGAGTGGGATCAGTTTTATGCTCCGCTTTCCATGCCCGGTATGTTCTTTCGTTCCGCCGGCCGCCGCGGCGAGGGGAACTTACTCGATTTCATGGGGCGGAAATACAGCTATGCCGAAGTCGCGGCAGGCGTGGTTCGCGTGGCGAGGGGATTGCAAGACCTTGGAGTGAAGAAGGGGGATCGGGTTGGTCTGTTTCTTCCGAATGTACCGCATTATGTGACGGCATATTATGGGGCGATGGCGATCGGAGCGACGGTGGTGAACTTCTCCCCGCTCTATACCGTCGAAGAGTTAAATCATCAGGTCGAGGATAGCGGCACGAAAATCCTTTTCACCATGTCGGCTACAGCCCTTTTCCCAACGGCATATGAAGTTCTCCAGCAATCCAGTCTGGAGCGCCTGATCGTGGGCAGTGTCGCCGGTGCGCTTCCGGCCGGGAAAGCCTTGTTTTACAGATTGTTTCGCCGGAAAGAAAATACGCCGCAACCTGAAGATGACCGGATTACACCCTTTGCGGATCTGACAAATAATGACGGCAAATATATTGTCCCCAATATTCACCCTGAAAAAGACATTGCCTTGTTGCAATATACCGGCGGCACGACCGGGACCCCCAAGGGCGCGATGCTCAGTCACCAGAACCTTAGTGCCAATGCCCGCCAGATTAATGGTATCGATCCCTATATTGACGATGAAGACCGACTGATGGGCGTCCTGCCTTTCTTCCATGTCTTTGCCAACAGCGCCGTGCTCAACCGAACCGTGGAACGGGGCGGGGAGATCGTCATGCTGCCGCGATTCGATGCGAAGCAGACACTGAAGGCCATTACCCGGAACAAGATTACTGCCATGCCGGGCGTTCCGACCATGTATCAGGCGCTGCTCGATCATCCGGATATCGACAAGGCAAATTTCTCCTCGTTGAAAGTCTGCGTGTCCGGTGGCGCACCGTTGCCGCTGGAACTGAAAAAGAAATTTGAAGCGAAGACTGGTGCCAAGCTGGTCGAAGGCTACGGGCTGACAGAGAGCAGCGGTGTTGTCAGTGCCAATCCTTATGCCGGTTTGAATAAGTCCGGTACGATTGGTCAGCCGGTTCCCGGTACGATCGTCAAGCTTGTCGACAAGGAAGATCCCACCTTGCAGGTCCCGGAAGGTGAGCCCGGTGAACTGATATTTTCAGGCCCGCAGGTCATGCAGGGATACTGGAACATGCCTGATCAGGATGAGCAGGTTTTTATTGACGGCTTTCTGCGGACCGGCGACGTCGCAGAGATTGACGAAGATGGTTACATAAAGATCGTTGACCGGCTGAAAGACATGATCGCGGTGGGCGGTTTCAAAGTGTTCCCGAGTCAGGTCGAGGCTGTTCTGTACACGCATGAAGCAGTTAAGGAGGCGCTGGTTATCGGTGTTCCCGACGATTATCGCGGGGAAAGTCCAAAGGCCTATGTCGCGCTGGAACAAGATGGTCAGGTGACGGGCGAGGCACTGAAAGACTGGCTCAATCCACAGCTCGGCAAGCATGAACGGGTTGTGGATGTTGTGGTCCGCGATACTCTGCCCAAGACGATGATCGGAAAACTGGATCGCAAAGCGCTCCGGGCCGAGGAGCTGGACTGATCGCGACCGGGAACGGTGTCCATTCACCGAACAGCGCCGGAATAGCGCTAAAATACATATGAACTGCAAGTCCTGCTTGTGAAGCGGTGATATTATCCGGTTGATTTAGTGTCAGTCCGGAAATCCATGTGAACACATCACCCCAATCCAGATCACCCCAATCCAAATCAGTCCAGCCGCCGTTGCATTCTGCACTTCGCCGCGAAGCAGATGATGCCATGCGTCAACGGCTGTTCTCGCGCGTGCTTGTGTCGCTCTACTTCCTGCTTGTTCTCGTCATGATCTATGGTGTCCGCCTGCCATGATGGATGGCCGGATTTCGTCTGGCGTCCCACAGGATTCCGAAGCTGGACGAAGCCGGATTGTGGAACGAAAATACAAGCTGCGGACACGGATGTTGATTATTGTGAGCCTGACGCTCCTGTTGTGGCTGGTGCTTATCGGCATCGTTGCGGCAATCGCGTTCTAGCAGGTCATCAACTAGCAGGTCATCAAGACGCCGCCTTGTCCGAAGATTTCAAATATTCGTCCAGCGTCAGATGCATCTGGCGAATCCGTGCTTCCTGATAGTTACCCAGAGACTGTGCTCCCTTTCTGGACGCCTTTGCACCGGTGCGCTGCATTTTCAGATTGTCGGTATCCTGATCGAGAATCTCGGCCAGTGCGAAATCCGGGATCTGTGTGTAGCTGTCATCTACTCCCAACCGGATCGGTCTGGCGGGTGCAGGATGCGGTTCGCCTTCGGGAACCGGTTGCAAGACGAGGATTTCGTGGAGGCAATGATCGACATCAATCGGCCGAAAGCGATAGCAAAGACGGATATTGATTCCGGGGAAGAAAAATGCATTGGGAAACAGAAAATACTCAATGCTGTCGAGCATCTCACTCGTCGATTTTCCGGAGAGATCGACACCGAATTTTTCGCTATATTCTTCACGCAACAGCTGGGCGTGCGCCGCCCGGGCAGATGCACCTGCCGGTAATGTTCCGGGATCGCGTCCCAGCTTGCCAAATATCTCTTGCGGATCGACATCGCGCTGCACATGCGGACTGGGGACGCCGATCGCATGCATGAAGCGACTGACATTCTTGCCGAATATGTCATATTGCGCGTTTGCATCCGCTGCGGTCAGCACCGCCTGACTGTGGGTTTCCAGAACATGAAAAGCCTCGAGAAAGGCTTCCATCGCCATTTTCCAGTTGGCCGGCAAAATTTTTTCCGTGTGCAATGCGACATGGCGGTCATCCATTGACCACAGTTTGAAATGGTCGGGGATGACTTCCAGATAGTCGGCAAGCGGTGCGGCATCGGGATCCATATTGATAAAGACAAAGCCGCCCCAGATATCGCACTGGATTTCGGTCAGCCGAAAATTGTTCTCATCCAGATGCGGAAAATCCCAGCGGCAGGGAATTTCGTTGAGGGAGCCGTCCAGGTTAAACGCCATGCCGTGAAACGGGCATCGGATGGTCTTGCGACGCACGCCGGTGCTGCCCGTATCCGCAAATTGCATGCCGCGATGCGGGCAGGAATTGATGAACGCACGGATGTTTTCATCTTCGCCACGAACCACCAAAATGGACCAGTCACAAATGTCGTAGACATAGCGATCTCCCGGGCCGGGGATATGTTCTTCGCGGCACGCCCATTGCCAGACCCGGTTCCACATGTGATTGGTTTCTGACTGCGCAAAATCATCGCTGATGTAGCGGTCAAAGGGAATATCCTCGTCGCCAATAAACTCAAATTGCTGAACCCGCAAAGCGTCGGGCACCTGATCCTGATCCGCGTTGATAATGTCTTGAAATGAAGGCCCCGGACAGCGGGCCTCTCCGGGAGCGAGGGCGGGGTCAGACGGTGCGGTTAGTTTGTTGGCCATCAGCTTGCTGGGCGCTTCATTGCATCACGTTGATAGAGAGAGTCATCCGGTTTGCGTTCGCCCCAGATGTTTCCTGAACCGGCCAGAAATGCGTCAGCTGCCGGATCGTCGCGGGCCCAGTCCACGACTTCGCTGCGATAGGCAAATTTCCAGATTCCAGCCCGTTTCTGATAGCGGTCGACGTACCTCCCGGCGATTACAACATCGCGCTCTTCACCTTCTTCCCCGACAATGCGGTGATAAGCCTGAAAATAGACCTCGCCATATGCCTGATCACCGTCAATTTCGACCAGGTTTTGGCCGATGATGTGATGATTGCGAACATGGCTGGACAGCGCTTCCATGCAGAAATCTGCAAAGCCATCCGCACCTCCTGTGTAAATGCCATAATCCATCCAGGCATCATCCCAGAATTGGGCACGGAGCAAGTCTCGATCAAGTCGATCCAGACCCCGCATGTATCTTGCGGGAAGTTCCATGATTGCGAGCTTGTCCAGCGCCTGTTGTGTCAAATCTTCTGTCGCTTCCATTTCCGGCACCCGCTCCCTGCCAATTCCAATCATGGTACAGGACAGAAATATCCGGTAAATTGCCCAATTAGTTAGCGCAATAAGCGCGCAATGGAGACTGGTGATGGTGGGCAATTTTGGAGAGGTTCCGCAAAACGCACAGCTGGCAGATGAAAGCGCGATCAAACAGATACTCGCTTTGCACTGCCGGGCGGTAGATCGCGCAGAGGAAGCTGCGCTCAAATATTGTTACTGGCCTGAAGCCACGGTTTCATACAGTGCGGAACCCGTCGCGGCGCATGACTTCGCCGCATCATTATTATCTGCGATCAAGCAATATGCCGCGACGCAGCACATGATCGGCAACGTCCTGATCGAATTTGATGACCCCGCTATGCGTTCGACGGCCAGAGTGGAAACCTACCTGACGGCATATCATTTTCTTGCTGATGGAAATGAGTGCGACAGCGAGATGACATATCTGGGGCGCTATCTGGACTGGTTCGAAAAGCGGGGAGATGTCTGGAAAATACTGAAACGGGTACCCGTGATGAGCTGGAGTCAGAACGTGCCGGCAAGCCACAATGATGCGCATACCGCTTTATCCGCATTGACGCGTGCATCCCGATATCCAGATGACATAGTTTATACAAGATAATGCTCTTAAGTTGATTATAAATAAGACAAAATAGATTGTGAAATCCAAAATATTTCGTTTCTCCCTCAAGCAATCAGTCAAATGAATTCAAACGCATCGCTCCATCATTTTACTCTTGATTACAATGATGTCAGTTATTTGCTATTGTGTATCCGGGGTTCATGTTGCAGGACGACCCGGATTTCACGGATCTGACGCACGACAATTTCCTGCTAATGATCGGCGATAACCAGCCAACGGGTACGCCCGGTGAGATCTGTCTAGGAGACCGAAACGTGGCACAGGCTGGCAGCGGAAAATCATCTGAAGATAATGCCGTTCAGGAGCACCCTTGGTATGGTGGAATTGAATTTCGTACTCTGGCTGAATCAATTCCGGCGCTTGTTTTTGTCAGTGATGCCAATGGTTCCAACATATACTGCAACGTCCAGTTTCAAAGATATACCGGTATGCGGCCGGAAGAAATGCTCGGCGACGGCTGGCTGAACGCACTGCATCCTGATGATCGTGAGCGAGCTGCAGAAACCTGGCTGGAAAGCTGGTCCGAGGGGTCAGCATATGACACCCGTTACCGGTTCCGCAGTGCAGATGGCACGTTCCGCTGGCATCTTGTTCGAGGATTGCCCGTCCGCGATGCCCAGGGCGACATAGTCCGGTGGATAGGGTCATGCACCGATGTCGAAGATCTGATTGCGCATATCAGCATCAAGTCTCAATCGGAATCCATTCTCGAAGCACTGGGTAGCGCTTCTGACCTCGTTGTTTACGCCAAAGATGCCGAGGGCAGGTTCATTTACAGCAATGCGGCAGGTTATTCGGCTATCGGCCGAAAACCGGAAGAAGTAACTGGCAAGATGGCGCGCGATCTGACTGCAGAATCCGCGGAAGCCGCGGTCATTCAAGTACATGATGAAGAGGTTCTTGCAGCTCGAAAGAGCATGACTTTCGAAGAAAACTGGACGATGCCGGGTGCGGAGACCAAGTGTTTCCGATCGACAAAAGTCCCGTTGCCATTGCCTGATGGGTCTGTTGGTATCGCCGCGCTTAGTGTCGAAATTACGGATGCAGAGGCGCTGCAGTCAGACCATGCCGAAATGCAGGATCATTTGCGGCAGCGTATCGACAGCCTGCCGAATATTACATGGGTTGCAGATGCCTCCGGCGCTTTGACCGAAGTCAATCAGGCCTGGCATGATCATAGCGGTCTGATCGCGTCCATGGGAATGGATTTCAAGGACCTGATTGCAGAGGAATCAGCAGACGAGTTTTTCCATCACTGGTCGTTTTGCGTCGAAATCGGCGAGATGCTGGATATCATCATCAAAGTGCGGGATGCCATTGGCGGCGCTCCTGTCGAGCGCCGCGCAATCGCAATTCCCATGGAACGCCTGATTTCGGGTGAAACCCGGCGCGTCTGGTATGGAAACTTCTCGTAAAAGCAGCCTTAGCCGGGCAATCCGGTGACTGACTTTACTTCCATGAAATCCTTCAGGCCATAAATCCCGCCTTCGCGGCCGTTGCCCGATTGTTTGTAACCACCAAATGGCGCACCCGGTGCCGGACCCCAGTTATTGATGATCACCATCCCGGCTTTCAGTTGAGGCGCAACCTTTGCAGCCTCGGACGGATCACCCGAAATGACCGCGGAGAGACCATATTCGGTGTCATTGGCAATCTCTATCGCCTGATCAAGATTATCATAGCTCATCAGCGTAACCACCGGACCAAAAGTTTCTTCTTTCGCGATGCGCATGTTCGGGGTGACGCCGCTGAACACCGTTGGCTTGACATAATAGCCGCGATTGACATTGGAGGGCAGATCGGTTCCCCCGGTCTCGAGTGTCGCACCTTCATCAATTGCAGACTGGATGAGGTCCTGAATCTTGCTGTGCTGCGTCTTGTTGACAACAGGACCGATGTGCTGGCCTTCTTCCAGGGGATCTCCCACGGTCTGGGCTTCGACAATGCTTTTTACGACATTCACGGCATCGGCAGTTTGTTCATTCTGCACAAGCACCCGGGTTGGTGCGATACAGCTTTGTCCTGAATTGAGCATGACACCGCCGATAGTGGCAGGCAGAACTTCCTCCAGATCTGCACCGGGCAGAACCAGATTGGGCGATTTTCCGCCCAATTCCTGATGCACGCGTTTTACCGTATCCGCTGCGGCTTTTGCGACCAGAATGCCGGCACGTGTAGATCCGGTGAAGCTGACCATGTCCACATCCGGATGCGCTGAAATGGCTGCACCCACGGTCGGACCATCTCCTTGAACCAGATTGAACACGCCCGCTGGCACGCCTGCTGCATCCATTACCTCAGCCAGGATTGCTGCGCTGCCCGGGCATTCTTCCGATGGTTTCAGAACCATGGTGTTACCGGCAGCAAGGGCAGGGGCGACCTTGAGCGCAATCTGGTTGAGTGGCCAATTCCAGGGCGTGATCATTCCGACGACGCCAATGGGCTCGTAGACAATAGTGTTGGGGCCTTGCTGCTCGGAAAACGTGAAATCTTTCAGCGCTTCCATTGTTCCCATGAATCCGCCCAGTCCGGAAGGTGCCTGCATGGCATTGCCCAGGCTGACCGGTGCGCCCATTTCAACTGCAAGTGAACTGGCGATATCGGGTATCCGCTTTTGATATTCCTCAACCACACGACCCATGAGTGCGAGCCGCTCTTCGCGAGATGTCTGGCTATAGCTCTTGAACGCTTCCTTTGCCGCTGCAACGGCGGTGTCCACATCCGCTTTTGATCCCAGAACAATACTGGTGCCTGGCTCTTCGGTCGCCGGATTGATGACCCGATGCGGCGTACCACCATCTGAATCGACCCATTGACCGTTGATGTAATTCTGTTCGTAGCTGTCCATGTTATCTCTCCTGTTCGAACTTGCGAACCAACGGTCCGCCAATCAGTGAACCGCCTTGTCGTGCGACGGTTTATCCCCGTTTGAAGCAATTCGGCCGGATGGTCGACTGATAATATAATGACTGCCGGAAAGAATGAATTGTTTGCAGCTTGTGAGCTGGATCCCCCGTGAGGATTCGAACCTCAATTGACGGAGTCAGAGTCCGTAGTCTTACCATTAGACGACAGGGGAGCGATGGGGGCGCTGTAATGGCCACAAAATGGGGCGTCAAGGGAAATTGAATGACCGCGGATGACGGTTATGCAAAAAAGGTTACCCAATCTCGATATCCTCTCAATCTTTGACCGGTTTTGCCGTCATAATGCCTGACGATGGAAGCAAATCTGATTTTTCGCGGTATGATGGTCGTAATTCTCGGTCTGTTCTCGATCGTGTTTGCCATTATTTTCACGCATGATCGCACGCAACGATTTGCGGGCTGGCTGGCCTTTGCCTTTTTGTCCGGCCTGTGTGCGTTTCTTGTGGATATCAGCCGGGCCGCGCTTGACCCCGTTCTTTCTGATATCGCCTCAAAACTCCTGTTCTGGGGATTCAGTACGGCACTGGTGATGGGCGTTTTCAAACGGTTTCAGGCGGCTTACCCGTTTCGAATACTGGGATTGACGCTGGGAATTGGGCTGGCTGGTCTGATGTGGTTCAGCTTTGGAAATGCCGATATTATCTATCGATCCATCGTCTCTTCGATAACCGCAGGTCTGATCATGGTCTGGATGATTCCGATCTTGTGGAAAGAACGACGGGGGCGGCTCGGGATGATCATGCTGGCGCTGGTTGCGATACTTTGTGCAACCTATTTCCTGCGACCGATCATTGTCTACGGGATGATGGATGCAACCCACACGGCGGCGACCTATCAAAACTCAGCATATGCAACAATTTTGCATGTCACCAGCGCCATATGCGGTCTGGCTTGCGGCGTTACCATGCTGATCGTGGTGGGGCATGATGTCATTGAAAAATACCAACGGGCCAACACGACCGACCCGCTGACGGGTCTGATGAACCGGCGTGGTCTCGAGAAATATGTAACTTCGGAAATGAGCGGCAGGGCGGCGCAAAAGAGCGTGGTAATCATCGCTGACCTTGATGAATTCAAACAGGTCAATGATCTGTTTGGTCACGAGGCCGGCGATCATGTTCTCAAACGTACGGGCGCGGTTCTTGACACTGTTACCAGTCAACTGGGCAAAGTAGCCCGAATTGGCGGTGAAGAATTTGTCATCATCCTCAATCATGTCAGTTTCCGGGAACGCAATACCATTGCCGAACATATCCGGCTGTCGATCGCTGCAATCGTACATCCTGAAATTGGTCTGAAGGAACGCGTGACGGCCAGTCTCGGCATGGCAGTTGTGGCGGAAGGCGAGAGTTTTTCGATGGCGCTGCGCAGAGCTGATTTTGCCATGTATAAAGCCAAGGCTGATGGTCGAAACTGTGTGGTTGATACCGCGGAATCCGACAATATCGGAATAGCGGGAAGATCAGGATAATCTTCGCACAGGCTTTGAGCGGTGTGACCATCATGGCTGGATATGGGGCACTCAGCTGTCCTGCAGCGAGCCTGGACCAATCGGCATGCTCTAAACTCTTGCACAATATCGAGGCTGAGGTTATCTCTGTCACCAAGTACCGGCGGTATTATCCGATCCGGAGAACATAAGAGTATCGGTCATGGTGGATGAAGCATCCCCATCGCCGCAAAGAAACAACGGCGGTGAGTCCGCGAGGATATCCCGCCCGAAACATGCGGCGACACATAAGAACGGGAGTCGCAATGCGTCTGTCTCCCGTCGAAATAACGGCCGCTGGCCCAAATTGCGATCATATGCTGCGATTGATCTCGGCACCAACAACTGCCGGTTGTTGGTGGCAAAGCCGTCATCGGATGGCTTTATCGTAACGGATGCCTTTTCACGGGTGGTCCGGCTTGGCGAAGGGTTGATCGAAACGGGAAGAATTTCCAACCGCGCCATGGACCGCGCAGTCGCTGCCTTGTCCATCTGTGCAGACAAATTGCGCCGGAGAAATGTGACACTCGCCCGATCAGTGGCGACCGAAGCGTGTCGCAGAGCAAGCAATGGTGACAAATTTATAAATCGCGTCCGGGAAGAAACCGGAATTGCGCTTGATATCATAACGGCTGAAGAAGAGGCCCGGCTCGCTGTACTGGGATGTCAGATCCTGCTGGAACCGGGGCAGGGGCCTGCGCTCATATTCGACATTGGCGGCGGTTCCACTGAATTGGTGCTGGTCGATACATCGGGTGCGGCTCCCGAAATTATCGATTGGCTAAGCGCACCCTGGGGCGTGGTTTCGCTCACGGAAAGTGAAAAGTTTGACGGAAATGATCCGACCGCACGTGAACTGGCGTTCGCGAACATGCGTGCCCGTGTCATGGACAGTTTTGCGGAATTTGCTGACAGATTGCCGATGGACGAGGGATCGGATTTTCGCTTGCTCGGCACCAGCGGGACAGTGACGACATTGGCCAGCCTGCACTTAAAATTGCCGCAATATGATCGCCGGGTGATTGACGGGCTGATCGTGCCGACCGATTCCATGCGGGATATCAGCGCAATGCTGGCCCATTGTTCGCCGGCTGAGCGCGCAGAAATTCCGTGTATCGGAAAAGAGCGGGCAGATCTGGTTGTCGGCGGCTGTGCTATCCTTGATTCCATTCTCGACATCTGGCCGGCAAATCGGGTGGGTGTGGCTGACAGAGGTATCCGGGAGGGAATATTGCGGTCGTTAATGTCTTCCAATGAAAACCGGTCAAGGCGTTAGGGATTGTCATGAGCAGAGGGCGATCAGGGCAGAAACAGAGAGTCAGAACGGCAAAGGGACGAAAAATCGGATCTACCCGGTGGCTCGAACGTCAGTTGAACGACCCCTATGTCAAACAGGCCAAGGCAGATGGTTACCGGTCTCGTGCGGCCTATAAATTGCTGGAACTGGACGAGCGTTTCAAGTTTGTCCGCAAGGCGAAAGCCGTAGTTGATCTGGGCATCGCACCTGGTGGGTGGGCACAAGTGGTTCGCAAATTCATACCACGTGCGGGCGTTGTCGGAATCGACCTTTTGCCAGTGGATCCGATTGACGGCGTGACGATTTTTGAAATGGACTTCATGGACGACAAGGCGCCGGACATGTTGTTGGAGGCACTGGGATGCGCGCCGGATCTGGTGCTGTCTGACATGGCAGCCAATACCGTAGGGCATCAGCAAACCGATCATTTGCGCACTATGGGGCTTGTCGAAGCCGGGGCCTGGTTTGCGATTGAAAATCTGGAAAAGGGTGGAACATTTGTGGCAAAGGTGCTGGCCGGGGGAACCGACAGCGAATTGCTCAAACTGCTAAAGCAACATTTTGCGACGGTCAAACATGCCAAACCTCCAGCCAGTCGCAAGGGATCATCGGAATGGTATGTGGTCGCTCAGGGTTTTAAAGGACGAGCCGCTGATTAGCCCCAATCGTCTATTTTGATCCGCGTGCCTTTGCGACCATTTCCTTGAGACCGTCATAGCCAACCGCACCAACCTGAGATTGATTTCCAATCACGAACGCCGGCGTACCGGTAAATTGCAGCCTGCGGGCGACCGCAATATTGCTTTGAATTTCCTCTGTTGCTTCGGCTGATTTCATGAAAGCCCGGGCGGCGGACAGGTCAAGGCCCGTTTCGGATGCAGCAGCTTCAATGGTGGAGGGGGTAGGGCGACCAGTCGCGAACATTGTTTTGTGAAACTCGTAATATTTGCCCTGTTTCGCGGCGGCCAAAGCCATAAGCGCAGCTGTATTACTGGCTTCACTCAATATCGGAAGTTCACGGAACACAACTTTGATATTCTTGTCTTCCTTGAGCAATCGGTCAATCGCTGCGGTGGTTTGTTTGCAATAGGGGCAGGCAAAATCAGAATATTCGACAATCGTCACATCCCCATTGGGGTTCCCGGCAAAGGCTTTTCCGGCATAGGGAGCCTCTATCTGTTCGCGAACTTCGTTGATCGCAGAGGCCTTTTCCCGATTCTGCAATATCTCGACAGCCTCTGGAATGATTTCAGGGTTTTTGAGGATATAGTCGCGAACAATGGCTTCAATTGCCGCCTGTTCCTGCGAGTTGATCCCGGCCGCTACGGCCTGGGCAGAGGCATCAGCTGATGATGCGCTACCTGTCTGCGAAAACCAGACGGCTGCTGCCGCCGCTATGGCTAATCCGCCACCTGCCATAATCATCCACTTTCTGTTCGGGTTATCCGCCACATGTCACCATTGTTGTTTCCTAGCTCCCTAAGCGGAGGTTCGTCATTTTGTCCACAATTGTTACAGATTTGCAGCGTTTAATTGGCGCGGTAGTGGCTACCGCCGTTTGGCAGCACGTTCGAATTCGCTTTTTGCGATTAACGAAATATCCTGAGCCCGGATCCAGTCTGGGGTGTTTTCCGCGATTCCTCCCATTGCAATCTGGGAGCTGCGGATCGCTCCGCCATAATTTCTCTGGAGTAGGGCGCTTTCGGCGGTGGCAAGCTGGGCACGAGCCGTATCGCCTTTTTGGGAATAGACTACGCCGAGTTGATACCAGGCAAAGGGGTTGCGATTATCCTTGATCACCGCAGCCTTCAGGACGGTTTCTGCTTCCTCAAAATGGGTTTCATCCTCGGTGGCAATAAGCGCATGGCCAAACAAGGCCGCGATCAGCGGCTGTGCATTGGTCAGGGTCACCGCTTTGCGCAACGATTCCAGAGCCTCGTCAGGTCTGCCGGATTCAAGCATGATCTGCCCCTGCAATTCGAGGAAATAGGGGTCATTTGGCTCATCGGTCAGCAGTTTGTTTACTTCTTCAAGCGCCTTGTCGGGATAAGCGCTCTTGTGCCAGGCATAAGCCCGGGCGTAGCGGGCCGGAACAGTTTGATCACTTTGGGGAAACTGGCGCAGCGTCGTGTTTGGATCTGCGGTAAATCCCAGCAATTTGGCTTTTACCCTCTGAAAGCGACGTTCAATCTCGGGGTTTGGAGGCGTATCCCATGCAGGATCTGCCTGATAGACATCGCGCAACAGCGACACACGTTCGCCGGACAGGGGGTGGGTGCGACCGTAGCTATCCTCTTGCGGAATACCCAGGCGAAACTCGTAATTCTGCAGTTTTTTGAAAAAGTCGATCGAACCTCTGCCGGTAATCCCGGCGGCTGAAAGATAACGCGCGCCTGCGGCATCTGCACTGCGTTCCTGGACCCGGCTGAACGCAAGGAACTTACCCAACGCGGCCTGCTGGCCCGCGGCCAATATTCCCGCGCCCGCTTCGCCGGCTCCCGCAGCAATCGCAGCCGCGCCAAGAATAAGGCTCAATATCGTTATACCGGTAGCGGTTTCGATACCTTCGTTGAAGCGGATGATATGACCGCCGGTAATATGCCCGAGCTCATGCGCCATCACGCCCTGAATCTCGACCGCACTGTCAGCGGCGGCCAGCGTTCCGGAATAGAAGAACATCCGTTGTCCGCCAGCGACAAACGCATTTATCTGGTTGTCGTTAATCAATATGACTTCGACTTCGTCGGCATCCAGCTCCGAAACCGCAACGAGCGGGGCAACCATATCGCTGAACAGCGCTTCGGTTTCCGCATCCCGCAATATGGATTGCGCAGCGACGGGTTGAACAGCCACTGCAATCGCTGCGATCAAAGTGACAAAAAAGCGAAGCATTGTCAGGCTATAGCCATATTTCTGCGGTTCAGACGGATTTTCTGTCAGGGACGGCATGAAATTCCTTTTACTGGATTCCAGATAAATTACATCGTTTCCAATGACATTGGTAGCCTGAACCTTTGCTGAAATAAAACCGGCCCTGTTTGCAAATGCATCCAGAGCCGGTTTGAACCCATTGATGGGATCAGCACTTAGCCAAACGTACGCTGCCACCAGCCCTGCCGAGCTGGTCCGTCAGATCCGGCAGCGCTCTCCGTCGTGTCTTCAGACTTTGCAGCAGTGGATTTTTTCCGGGTTGCCCGCGGCGCTGCTTTTGCCGCAGATTTGGCCGCAGGTGCTTTCTTCGCATCTTTGGTTTCCTTGGGCTTTGCTTCTTTGGCCTTGGTGTCTTTCGAGGACGCTGTATCCGCCGGCGCATCTTTCTTTGCGCGAGATCGCGGAGCCCGTTTGGGTTTCGCATCTTCTTCCACATCCGCAGTGCCTGCTTCTTCATCCTTTTTAGCAGCAGTTTTGCGTGGAGCCCGGCGGCGTTTAGGCTTCTCGTCGGCTTCTGATGCGGATGCTTCTTCTGCACCGGAAGCAGGGCCATCTGCTTCGGCTTTCTTCCGCGGAGCCCGCCGACGCTTCGGTTTTTCTTCCGCGCTGTCGTCAGCCTTGGCTTCTCCGGATTCTACTTCGGCAGCAACCGCTTCATCGGACTTCGGTTTGCTGCGATCAGGTTTGGTGGAACCATCATCTTTCGCATTTTCACTCTGATCAGCATTGCGCTCGCGATCAGCGCCACGTCCTCTGCGTCCCCTGCGGCGGCGACGCTTGCGCGGTTTGTCTTCTCCGGATTCGTGATGGTCATCCTGACCGGAAGCGGCAGCATCATCGTCATCATCATCGACAATGGGCTCGAATTTTGGAGCATTTTTTGGTGGTCCACCCGTGCCGGACACTTCCATTCTAGCACCTTCGACTTCACCGTCGGGCGTGATTTGAACTGAAACACCGTAACGTTTTTCGATGTCATCAATCTCATGCCGCTTGCTGTTGAGCACGTAAATCGTGGCTTCCTGGCTGGCAGTCAGGGTGATTTGCTGTGCTTTGCCTTTAGCAGCTTCTTCTTCGATCAGGCGTAGCGCAGACAGAGCCGATGATGATGCGGTCCGAACCAGGCCAGTACCTTCGCAGTGAGGGCATATTTTCGTTGAAGCTTCCAGAACACCGGTCCGCAGACGCTGTCGGCTCATTTCGAGCAGACCGAAGCTGGAGATCCGGCCAACTTGAATGCGGGCGCGGTCATTTTTCAATGCATCGCGCATCGCACGTTCAACTTTGCGGATATTGCCATGACGGTCCATGTCGATAAAATCGATGACGACCAGACCGGCCATGTCACGCAAACGCAACTGACGGGCAATTTCAGCTGCAGCTTCAAGATTGGTTTTGACAGCCGTTGCCTCGATACCATGCTCGCGTGTCGAGCGACCCGAGTTGATATCGATCGACACCAGAGCTTCCGTAGGATTAATAACAAGATAGCCGCCAGATTTCAGCTGCACTTCCGGTTGATACATGGCCGATAGCTGATCCTCGGCTCCGTAACGCTGGAACAGGGAAACCGGGTCTGCGTAGCTTTTCACCCTTCGACTGTGACTGGGCATCAGCAGTTTCATGAAGTCCTTGGCTGCGGCATAGCCATCAGCACCTTCGACCAGGACTTCTTCGATATCGCGGTTGTATATGTCGCGGATCGCGCGCTTGATCAGATCGCTGTCACTATGGATCAGTTTTGGCGCGACGGCACCCAAAGTATTTTCGCGAATTTCATCCCAGAGACGGGCAAGATAGTCAAAGTCACGTTTGATTTCAGGCTTGGTGCGAGACAGGCCAGCCGTCCTGACAATACAGCCCATGGTGCTGGGGAGTTTCAGATCGGCAATAATTGATTTTAATCGCTTGCGATCGCCGGCATTGTTGATTTTCCGGCTGATGCCACCGCCATGCGAGGTGTTGGGCATCAAAACGCAGTAACGTCCGGCGAGACTGAGATAAGTAGTCAGTGCGGCACCTTTGTTGCCGCGTTCTTCCTTCACCACTTGTACCAGAACTACCTGACGGCGCTGAATGACATCCTGTATCTTGTAGCGTTTGCGCAAAGCCATACGCTTTTGGCGTGCCTGATCGCTGGCCTTGGCAACATTGCCTTTGCCGCGCCCGCCACGTCCACCGCGATTGCGACCTTTGCCGCCGCGGCCGCGACGGCCTTTGGGTTTTTCTTCATTTGCGGCTTCATTGTCATTTGACGATTCCGCGTCATCTTTGGATTCGGTGTCGTCGCTGTTGTCGCCTTCATCATCCCCGTCTTCGTCATCGTCATCATCTTCGTCAGATGCATCTTCAGCGGGAATCTCGCCTTCGGTGACATCGATTGTATCGACGCTTTCGTCTTTTTCGACTTCGACCAGGGCGGTATCAAGTTCTTCAGTGGCTTCGCTGCGCACCAGATCGGCCGGTGCGTCTTCTTCCTCTTCTTCCTGTGCACGCAAAGCTGCTTCTTCGGCAGCATGCTCAGCTTCTTCGGCGAGCAGGCGTTCGCGATCTTCTTTTGGAATTTGATAGTAATCGGGATGAATTTCCGAAAAGGCCAGAAATCCGTGGCGATTGCCGCCATAGTCGACAAAAGCAGCTTGAAGCGAGGGTTCAACTCGCGTCACTTTTGCCAGATAGATGTTGCCTTTTAGCTGTTTGTGTTCGCTGGATTCAAAATCAAATTCTTCAATTTTGTTCCCTTTTACGACCGCCACCCGGGTTTCTTCCTGGTGGCGCGCGTCGATTAACATGCGCGTTGTCATTCAATATACTCCTGGCATGGCGAGGCGGATCAGAGTCCGGTGGTGCCATGCAATGTGAAAGGGATGACGTCTTCTTGCCCAATGTCCCATCATGTGGGGCGGGCGGCGTCATCCGGTTGATTTGAAATGTTTCTGATAAAAATGCGTCTGCAACAACTGCATGGCCCTGGCCGTTAGCCGGGATCAGTCCGATCATGAAAGCACGACCACTTGGGTGTGCCTCTGAACCGGAGATGTCATGCCTCATGTCGCGTCAACCTGGTATGGACCGAATGTTTTTTCAGTCTCGAATTCAGTTCACCGGAAGTTTCCGGTCAACGTGGAAGAGGTGCTAGCACCGTCTTTGGGGATCGGCAACACAAACCGTAAACATCGCAAAGGATGACGGATCGGCCATATCCAGCTGCCGTTTTCGAGGAACATGGTAAATTTGTCGTTAACCTTGTCATTTCACCGGAGCTTACGGATTTATCGTTAACTGCCTGTTTATCACGAAACGGGTTGGGATCTGCAGACATATGAATTTTAGCTGGACCGAATTGGCGGGGACACTACATAAGACCGGCATGAGTTTTGTATTGATCCTGGCGTCTTCGCTACTGGCGGTCGAACCTGCGCAGTCAGGTTCGGTAAAGCGCATCGACACAGGTGCCAGTCAGATTACTGTAGCTTTCGATGACCTTGTTGAAGGCGCGTCGGCTTTTTCCCTGATAGGTCCCAATCGTATTGCGATTGACGTGCGCGGCGGCAAAGCCGGGCGTGGCGGACGGGCAACCGGGATGGTAAAAGCCATTCGTCAGGGCCAGTTCGACTCCAATACCGCCAGAATTGTGTTTGATCTCGATCAGCCTGCCATAATCACTAGCGGTGGATTTTCTGCCGATGGCAAGAGCCTTCACCTCAATCTGAAATCGGTTACCGGGAACGGTTCGCTCGGAGGCCGGCAAACATTTCTGCCGCCGCTTCGTTTTCGCGCAGAGCCGCCCAAAAATACATATAGCGTCAAGGCTCCAATCGGCAGGCCGAAGGACCTGGTCGCCTTGCCCAAGATCTATGGGCCAAACGATCCGGAGCGCCCGCTTGTCGTGCTGGATGCCGGACATGGTGGTCACGATCCGGGCGCAATCTCACCGCACGGCAATCAGCGCGAGAAAAATGTGACTTTGGCCATTGCCCGAGCGATCCGTGATCGGCTGGTCGCAAGCGGCCGGGTTCGTGTGGCACTCACGCGGAATACCGACAAGTTTCTGGTCCTCGAAGAACGGTACGGGATTGCCCGTCGTCTCGACGCTGATCTGTTCATCTCCATTCATGCGGATGCAGCGGGGAATGAAGAAGCTTCCGGCGCGACTGTTTATACTTTGTCGGAAGTTGCTTCCGATCGGGAGGCTTCCAAGCTTGCGGCCCGGGAAAACAAATCCAACGTTATCAATGGTGTGAATCTCGGCGGTACCAATCAGGAATTGTCATCGATTTTGATCGATCTGACCCAACGTGAAACAATGAACGTATCCGCGGACTTTGCAAAACTGCTTCACCGTGAAGGTCGCAGGGCGATGCCGTTTCGCAGCAATCCTCACCGATTTGCTTCTTTCGTGGTCCTGAAAGCACCAGACACCCCGTCAGTCCTGTTCGAAACCGGCTATTTGACCAACCGCAACGACGCTGCATTTCTTAACTCGCAAAACGGCCAATCCAGAATTGCCGATGGCGTCGCCAATGCCATCGAAACTCATTTTGCCCGCAAGCTGGCTCAGCGCTAGGGCTCAGCGCCCAATCCAGACCAGCTTTTCGCGTATAGCGGCATCAAAGAAAATTTTACGCGATAGTGGCTGGAAAATCGCCGGAACGGTGCTAGACAGCGCTACATATGGTTGAGGAAACAGAAAATACGGCAGGTGAAAGCCTTGCCTACAAGCTCGAACGGAATACGGGCGGGCTGGTCGCGGCAATGGAACGGCTCTGGCAGAAGAAATGGTTTCGCCTGTTTCTTGGCTTTATTGCCTTGTGTTTGCTCGGCTGGCTGGTGATCTGGGCCGTGTTTGCGCGCGATTTGCCTGATGCTGCAACTCTGCAGCAATATGAGCCGCCACTACCTACCACCGTCCGCGCTTATGATGGTGAGCCGGTGCACAGCTATGCCCGGGAGCGACGGGTTCAACTGGAGTTTGTAGAATTTCCTGCGCTCTTGGTTCGTGCTTATCTGGCGGCAGAGGATCGCACGTTTTTTGAACATGGTGGTCTCGACTATCCCGGAATTGCCACGGCGATCGTGACCAACATTTCCAATAGCGGGCGACCCGTCGGGGCATCTACGATCACCCAGCAAGTTGCCAAAAACCTGCTGCTGACCAACGAAGTTTCCTATCGCCGCAAAGTGCGCGAAGCGCTGCTGGCCTACCGGATTGAAGAAGTGCTGACGAAGGAAGAGATCCTCGAACTGTATCTCAACCAGATTTTTCTCGGTCGAAATGCCTATGGTGTGCAGGCCGCAGCGCAAGCCTATTTTGGCAAAGACGTGGATGCACTTGCGTTGCACGAGATGGCTTATCTTGCGATCCTGCCGAAAGGCCCGTCCAATTATCGCCCCGAAAATAACGAGCAGCGCGCGATCAATCGTCGTAACTGGGTATTGGGTGAAATGCTCGAAAATGGTTGGGTGACCGAAGCACAACATGATGCTGCGCGCGCGGAACCACTCGGGGCCATTCGCAGGTCCGGTCCAAGGTTTGAACGTGTCGGCGGTTATTTTATCGAAGAAGTGCGCCGGGAACTGATCGAACGCTTTGGGGAATCCAATGAAGATGGTGAAAGCCCGTATAGCGTCTACTCCGGGGGCTTGTGGGTAAGGACTTCACTGAACCCGGAATTGCAGTCGCTGACCAAAGACGCGTTGCGAACCGGTCTGCTGCGATATAGTCGCGGCAAGGGCTGGGGCGGCGCGATCAACACGATCGAAATAGATGACAAATGGCCCCAGCGTCTGGCGTCTACATTCATCGATACCGATCATTCCGACTGGCGGATTGCGGTCGCAATCGCGCGGAACGGCAATGGCGCGGAAATCGGGTTTTCCGATGGGACCACCGGACGAATTGGCGGTGTGCCAAATGCTCTGAAAGCCGGCGACATTATTGCGGTCAGCCCGGCGGGCGGCAGCAATTATACGCTGCGCAACGTACCGGCGGTCTCGGGCGGCATGGTCGTGCAAAACCCGCGCAACGGCCGGATATGGGCAATGCAAGGCGGCTTTGATGACCGGATGAGCTCCTTTAACCGGGCGACCCAGGCCGAACGGCAACCGGGGTCGACAATCAAGCCATTTGTATATGCGACGGCTCTGGATCAGGGGATGACACCGGCAACGATCATCGTCGACAGTCCGTTTTGTGTCTATCAATCTGCTGCGCTGGGCCGCAAATGTTTCCAGAATTTCGGCGGATCGCGCGGAGCAGGGGAACAGACATTACGCTGGGGTGTCGAACAGTCCCGTAACCTGATGACAGTTCGGGCAGCCAATGATGCGGGCATGGAAAATGTGGTCAAAACAATCAAAACGATGGGTATTGGCGACTATCAGCCATATCTCGCGTTCGCGCTGGGCGCAGGCGACACGACGGTTGCGAAACTCACCAATGCCTATTCAATGCTGGTCAATCATGGACGTGAGCTGAAACCGACCGTGATCGACTATGTTCAGGATCGCAAAGGCAAGGTCATCCTGCGAGCGGACAGTCGCAATTGCGAAGACTGCAATATGGCGGAATGGAATGGCGAACCGATGCCGCGTCCACGTCCGGCTGGCAAACAATTGATGAATCCGATGACCGCCTATCAGATGGTCAATATTCTGGAAGGCGTGATTACGCGGGGGACGGCACAGAATCTGAAAAGCCTGAATCGGCCTTTGTTCGGCAAAACCGGTACCGCGAGCGGTCCAACCAATGTCTGGTTTGTCGGAGGATCGCCTGACTTGGTTGCCGGCGTTTACATGGGCTATGACCAGCCGAAAAATATGGGCGGATATGCGCAGGGCGGTACTTTGGCGGCACCGATATTCCGGCAGTTTGCCGAAAAGGCGATGGCCGGAATGCCCAAAACACCATTTGTTGCACCCAAAGGAATCCGCATGGTTCGCGTTGATCGCAAAAGCGGAAAGCGCGTTTTTGGTGGTTGGCCCAGTGACGATCCACGCGGCGCAGTTATCTGGGATGTGTTCAAACCGCAAACCGAACCGAGGCGCTCTATTCGCCGGGAAGAATTACTGGCGCGGCTTGAAGCCAAAAAAGCCGAAATCGCTGCCGCACAAGCAGCGGCGCGTGCACGGGCTAGTGATGCCTCATTGCGCAGCAGGGGGCCTGCGCGAAATGACAATGACTTCCTGCAGGAAGAAGGCGGCATCTATTAAGTTCGCCGGGCGATGATAGCGGCGGATATCGCGCAGGTAGACGGCATCAGAACCGTTGGTCGTGAAGATGCGCGATTGCTCGCAGATGTTACTGCAGACGCTTTTCGTAATGATCCGTTCAACAGCTGGCTGTTCTCCGGCCACAAGGCGATGCACCGAACATTTGGTGTGCTCGCGCGCCATATTTACGGCCCAAATGGGTTCTGCCAGATATTGGGCGATGGCAGGAAAGACCTGGCGGCGACCATGTGGATGCTGCCGGGAGGCAATATGGACATGCCATTGTCTGGCGTGTCTTCACTTTACGCCAGCCTGTTCTTCAACGGCGGATTTTCGGCCTTGATGCGCGGCAAAGCGGCGGGTGAGGCAATGGAATTGCATCATCCAAAAGAGCCGCATGCCTATCTGTTCACTGTCGGCGTATGTGCAGACGGGCGCGGCCGCGGATTGGGCCGGCAGATGCTGCTGCCCGTATTGGAGGCGTGCGATCGAACCGGTACAATGGTGTATCTCGAAAACTCCAATCCCGACAATCGCCGATTCTACAACAGTCTCGGATTCGAGAGGATCGAACTTTTTACCGCTACTCCGGAGAGCCCGCCTCTTGAAGCCATGCGCCGAGATCCGCGAACAGGACAGGCTGGCTGATGGCTGATTTCCTGTTGCTGGCGTTTATATTTCTGGTGGCTGGTGTCATTGCTGTGCCTATTGCATCGCGGTTTGGATTGGGGTCAGTGCTGGGTTATTTGATCGCAGGTATCCTGATCAGCCCAACCCTCAATTTTCTCGGTGTTGATGTTGTCGCTGTACAGCATTTTGCTGAGTTCGGCGTTGTCATGATGCTGTTTCTGGTGGGACTGGAACTTGAACCCAAACTGCTTTGGGAGATGCGCGGACGGCTGGTTGGTTTGGGCGGGGGACAGGTTCTGGGAACCGCCGTAATCATAATGGCGCTCGCCCTGTTTCTGGGACAGGCCTGGCAAGTGTCGGTGGCAATCGGACTTGTACTGGCGCTTTCTTCGACTGCGATCGTGTTGCAGTCCCTCAATGAAAAAGGCCTGATGAAAAGCGACGGCGGGCAGGCGAGTTTCTCCGTATTGCTGTTTCAGGATATCGCCGTCATCCCGATGCTGGCGCTGTTGCCGCTTCTCGCCGTTCCTGAGCTGGTGGGAGCGGCAGAAGCCGGTCATGACAGCAGCCTGAGTTTAGTCGCTGATCTCAATTCCTGGCAAACGGCGCTCGTGACTTTGGGGGCGATCGCCTTTGTGGTTTTTGGCGGTAATTATCTGACCCGTCCGATCTTCCGGTTTATCGCCGCCGCACGATTGCGCGAGCTGTTCACTGCTGCAGCGCTGATGATGATTATCGGAATCGCGTTGCTGATGACCCTGGTCGGTCTGTCTCCGGCGCTGGGCACGTTTCTGGCGGGCGTTGTGCTGGCGAACAGCGAGTATCGGCACGAACTGGAATCTGATATTGAACCTTTCAAAGGATTGTTGCTCGGTCTGTTCTTCATGACCGTCGGAGCCGGTATCAATTTTGCGTTGCTAACCGAAAATGCCGGACCCATTATCGGACTGACGCTGGGTCTGATTTTCGTCAAGATTCTGGTGCTTTTGGTCCTGGGTAGCCTGTTCAATATACCGGGAGCCCATCGTTGGCTTTTTGCGTTGAGTCTCGCTCAAGCGGGCGAGTTCGGCTTTGTCTTGCTGGCCTTCACGGTTGCCAACGGCATTCTGCCGGATGCCATCGCGGACAAATTGCTTCTGGTGGTCGCGCTTTCGATGCTGCTGACGCCGCTGCTCTTCATATTATACGATCGGGTCATCGCACCGCTCTATAATCGCGAGCAAGAGCGCGAGGCCGATCATATCCCGGATGCCAGCCCGATCATCATCGCCGGTCGCGGGCGCGTAGGCGGGATTGTCGATCGTATACTGGAAAGTGCTGGTTATAAATCAACGGTTATTGATTTTAGTTCCGTGCAACTGGGTCGACTCCAAAAATTTGGAATCAACGCCTATTTTGGAGATGCAACCCGTCCCGATCTGCTGCGTTCAGCCGGTATTGCAGAAGCCAAGATGCTTATCGTAGCAATTGATGGCAAGGAGCAGATTACCAAACTTGTCCGGCATGCCGTCCAGACCTATCCGGATCTGCATGTCATCGCGCGCGCTGTCGACCGCGATCATGTCTATGAATTATGGTCGGTCGGTTGTCGTGATATCATCCGGGAAAGCTACGACAGTTCGGTCCGGATGGGGCGTTCGGCTTTCGAGGCAATTGGCATTCCGCGCGAAACGGCTGATCGCATGGTCGGAATATTCCAGGATGCGGATCGCCGTTCAATGATCGAATTTGCTGATGTGTATGACATCGACATCCCGTTCTACGAAAATGAGGCATTGATCGCCAAGGCGCGGCAGTTGCAGGACGAGTGGGAACCGGAGCTGCGCGAGCAGATTATCGCGATCATGAACGGGCAGGGCGTGCCGGATTGACAATTCGTTCAACGCACGCCGAATTTCTGCCAACGGTATGGAAAAATATGCCCGAAGTCGTATCCTGCGCAACCAGGTTGGAGCGGAGGGGAAGATATCATGCAGATCAGCGTAAACGGAAAATCAGAGGAATTTGATGGCGATGCGGAAATGCCTCTGCTCTGGTTCCTGCGGGAAAATTCCAATCTCAAAGGTACGAAATTTGGCTGTGGAGCGGGTCTGTGCGGCGCCTGTACAGTACATGTTGATGGTAAAGCGACACGGTCCTGCATCACGCCCATGTCGGCTATTGAAGGAGCCGAGATTACCACGATTGAGGCGCTGGCTGAAGGCGGAGAGCTACACCCGGTTCAGCAGGCCTGGATCGAAGAAGATGTCGCGCAATGCGGATATTGCCAGGCCGGCCAGATCATGGCGGTCGCCGAATTGCTGGAACGCATTCCCCATCCAACGGATGCAGAAATCGATGCTAACCTGACCAATATCTGCCGATGTGGAACCTATTACCGATTGCGCAAGGCAGTGCATCGGGCTGCAGAACTCAGCGACCGGGGGATATTCTCATGAACGCACCGGATATGAAGTTGAGCCGCCGAAGCCTGCTGAGTTACACGGCGGTCGCGGGCGCCCTTGTTATCGCAACGCCGCTGGCCTCCTGTGGCCGACCCCAAGAGGATGCTGCACCGGCAAAGCCCAAAGGACCCGCTGTGGCCGCTGGGCCTTTTGTTGCCGTTCGCGCCGACGAATCCGTCGTCATCGGTTTTCCCAACCCTGAAATGGGGCAGGGCGTGGACACTTCGCTTGCCATGCTGGTGGCGGAAGAATTGCGTGTCGACTTTGAGAAAGTGGAAGTGCAGCAAATGCCGCTGGGTCTGATGCTGGGCGAAGATGGCAATGTGACATGGAAGAACCTGCCGCAGGGATCGGGTGGCAGCACATCGATTACCGGCCATTGGGAGCCGCTCCGTAAAGCCGGTGCACTGGCGCGGATGCTGCTGGTTGTCGCAGCTGCAAAACAGTGGGGCATAGCGGAAGCTGAATTGACCGCCGAAAACGGGGTTGTCACTCACCCAGCGTCTGAACGGTCTGCGACATATGGCGAGCTTGTCAAAGCTGCCGGCGACATTGACCTTGGTGAGGCTGAACCCGAGCTGATCGCAAAGGATAAATTCCGGATTATCGGTACATCGCAGAAAATGAAAAATGCCCGGGCCATTGTCACAGGCCAGCCGCTTTACGGAATTGATGCTGAAGTTCCGGGAATGCTTCATGCTGTGGTCGCGCGCAGCCCTCATTTCGACGGGATCGCGAAATCGGTGGATGATAGTGCCACACGAAAAATCAATGGCGTTCGTGACGTGGTCAAAATCGAGCGGCCAGCACCGGATGGCCCTTACGATGTCCAGGCCGAGGGATATGCGGTTGTGGCTGACAGTTTGTGGGCTGCTTTAAAAGGTCGAGACGCGTTGAATATTGAATGGGATACGGGCCCATTTGCCGACGAGAGCTCCGCAGGTTTTAAATCCCATTGCGAGCAGTTGCTGGAGGGCCGGGGGCAGATCGTCCGCAATGACGGAAATTTTGATGCTGCCATTGCCGATGCGGACAACGTGCATGAGGCCAACTACTGGCAGCCATATGTCAGTCACTCGCCATTGGAACCGCAAAACGCGATAGCCGATGTCAAAACAGATTCGGTACATATAATCGCACCCACACAAACGCCCTCCAGCGCCAATCGGATGGTCGCTGCGGCACTCGATATCGAAGACCGACTGTCCATTACGGTGGTTCCCACCAGACTGGGTGGCGGGTTTGGTCGGCGTCTTTCCAACGACTATGCTGTCGAAGCGGCGCTGATCTCAAAAGCCGTGAACGCACCGGTTAAAGTCCAGTGGACGCGGGACGATGACCTGCGCCACGATTTCTATCGTCCGTCCGGCATGCATCATTTGCGTGCGGCTTTTGACGGAGAAGGCAAGCTGACCGCCTGGACCCACCGACTGGCAAGCGCTTCCAAATATTATCGCCGGCCCAATCTGCCGGAAACAGATTATTGGCAGGCCGAACTCTATCCGGATAATTTTCCCGGAAATCTGGTGGATAATTATCGCGTCGAGTATTTCTCTGCCAAATCCGGAGCACCCCGCGGATCCTGGCGGGCACCGGCGCATACGGCCAACGCTTTTGTCGTGGAGAGCTTTCTCGATGAAATCGCACATGACCGCGGCGAAGATCCACTGGCGCTCCGGCTTCGGATTTTGGGGGAGGATCGCGAGCTGGAATATGGACAGCATGGCGGTCCGACATTCAATCCGGGACGATTGGCAACGGTGTTGAAACTGGCCGCTGAAAAAGCCGGTTATGGCCAGAAAATGCCCGACGGGCAGGGGCGCGGTATTGCATGCCACTTTACCTTTGGCGGATATGTAGCGCAGGTCGTTGATGTGGCGATAGATGATCAGGGCGGGCTCAAAGTTCTGAAAGTGGTCGGAGCCGTGGACATCGGGCAGGTCGTCAATCCAAACGGCGTCAGGGCGCAGCATGAAGGCGGCATCAACGATGGTTTGTCGACAGCCTTGCGACTGGCGATAAATGTCGAAGGAGGCCGGGTCACCAATGCCAATTTCGACAGCTATGAGTTAATGAAAATCGCCGATGCTCCGGTGGATATCGAAACCCATATTGTCGAGAATGAATATCCACCGGCAGGCATGGGTGAAATGGGATTACCGCCCTTGGCACCCGCGCTGGCCAATGCGATCTTTCAGGCCAGCGGCAAGCGGATAAGGGACTTGCCGATTGCAGATCAGCTGGCCTGAGGAGTGATCCGTCCCTGATGGCACACAACAGCATACAGCCCTTTCATTTTTCCCGCGATGCGCCTAACATCCGACTCATCCCCGGGGAGCCAGCAGGCTGAGAGGGCGGTGAAAGTCCGCGCGACCCGCAGAACCTGATCCAGTTCAAACTGGCGGAGGGAGGGAGCGGCAGTTTGAATATTCCCACGGGACACATTCCAGCCAGCGCTTTCTTCCTTGCAACGAGGAGAAACGTGATGGCCAATGCAGATAATCTAACCGCCTGGATTACTTTTTTCTTCGGACTTTACGCCTTTGCCGCCGGGCTGGGTGAATTACGGCAACCGGGATTCTGGGCGGACATGCTGTCCGATGTGAAACGCAGCAAGGCGCTGCAGTTTTTGATCGGCATCGTGTTGCTCGCGCTCGGCGCAACCATCTTTCTGGTCAATCCGTTCAATCCTGCTGACTGGCTGTCCATCCTGATCACTGTCATCGGCTTCTGGATGTTTCTCGAAGGCCTTTTGATCTTTGCCTTTGGCGACTGGTTCCTGAACTTCGCCGGCAAGATGATGGGCAGCGGTTTGCGCATCTGGGCGATCTTCTCACTCGTTCTCGGCATCCTCATCATTTTCGTCGCCCTGTGGCGGCTGCAAGCTTTAACATAAGGAAAACTCTCTATGGCTGATCTCCCTGCGAAAACTGAAATTGGCGTGACCACCGGCCCGATCCGTGGTTCAAAAAAGGTGCATGTTGCGGCGCATAGCGGCAGCGGCATTCGCGTGGCGATGCGGGAAATTCAGCTTGAAGGCGGCGAGGAACCGGTGCGAGTGTATGACACGTCGGGGCCGTATACCGATCCCGAAGCGCTGATTGATATTTCCACCGGCCTGAACGAACTCCGCAGCCAGTGGATCCGGGGCCGCGATGATGTCGAGGAAGTCACCCAGCGTGAAGTAAAGCCCGAAGATAACGGCCAGCTTGGTCCGGATCGCTCAGGCGGTGTCGAGCCGTTTCCCAATGTCCGCCGCAAGGTGCTGCGCGCCAAGCCGGGCAAGAATGTCAGTCAGATGCACTATGCGCGGCAAGGCATCATCACCCCCGAAATGGAATATGTCGCCGAGCGTGAAAATCTCGGGCGCGAGCGGCTGAAGGAATATAACCGCGATGGCGAGAGCTTTGGCGCGTCCATTCCCGACTATGTCACGCCGGAATTTGTCCGCGACGAAGTGGCCAGAGGCCGGGCAATTATTCCCAGCAATATCAACCACCCCGAAACCGAGCCCATGGCAATTGGCCGCAACTTCCTCGTGAAGATCAACGCCAATATCGGCAACAGCGCGGTGGCATCCGATGTTGCGGCGGAGGTCGACAAGATGGTCTGGTCGATCCGCTGGGGCGGCGACACGGTGATGGATTTGAGTACAGGCCGGAACATCCATGACACGCGCGAGTGGATTATCCGCAATTCGCCCGTGCCCATCGGAACCGTGCCGATTTATCAGGCGCTGGAAAAAGTCGGCGGGGTTGCCGAGGACCTCACATGGGAAATCTTCCGCGATACGCTGATCGAACAGGCAGAGCAGGGCGTCGATTATTTCACCATCCATGCCGGCGTGCGGCTGCCCTATGTGCCGATGGCGGCGAAACGCGTCACCGGCATCGTCTCGCGCGGCGGGTCGATCATGGCGAAATGGTGCCTCGCGCATCACAAGGAAAGTTTCCTCTACGAGCATTTTGACGACATTACCGAGATTATGAAGGCCTATGACATCGCCTATTCATTGGGTGACGGCCTGCGCCCCGGCTCGATTGCTGACGCCAATGACGAAGCGCAATTCAGCGAGCTCTATACGCTCGGCGAACTGACCCACCGCGCCTGGAAATCCGATGTGCAGGTGATGATCGAGGGCCCGGGCCACGTGCCGATGCACAAGATCAAGGAGAACATGACCAAGCAGCTCGAAGTTTGCGGCGAAGCGCCTTTCTATACGCTCGGGCCTCTTACTACCGATATCGCGCCCGGCTATGACCATATCACCAGCGGCATCGGCGCGGCGCAAATCGGCTGGTATGGCACGGCGATGCTTTGCTATGTCACGCCCAAGGAACATCTGGGCCTGCCCGACCGCGACGATGTGAAGGTTGGCGTAGTAACATATAAACTCGCCGCCCACGCAGCAGACCTGGCAAAAGGCCACCCGGCGGCACAGGTTCGCGATGACGCGCTGTCAAAGGCACGCTTCGAATTCCGCTGGCGCGACCAGTTTAACCTGTCGCTCGACCCCGACACAGCCGAAGAATATCACGACCAGACGCTTCCTGCCGAGGGCGCCAAGACTGCGCATTTCTGTTCGATGTGCGGCCCGAAATTCTGCAGCATGAAGATCAGCCAGGAAGTCCGCGAGTTTGCGGGCAAGCAAAACCAGAGCGCAGAAGGCTTTATCGCGAGTGAAAAACTGGGTGCAGAAACTGCGGCGGCATCGAAAGCCGCGGCCGAAGAAGGCATGCGCGAGATGGCGAAGGTTTATAAGGACAAGGGTGAGCGGTTGTATTTGCCGGAGGATGAGGTTGGGGAGAAAGTCGAACCGGCGGAGTGACCATACATATTGGTATTCTGGCCCACAGCGCTGAGGGTGCGACGCTGTCTTACCGCACAGTCTGGCAGGAAGGCATAGGCAAAATGGGTGCGCATGATCATCCACGGATCACCATGAGTGGCGGGCCAATGGCACCGACGATGGAGCTTTGGGAGCGGGGAGATCTCGCGGCGCTACGGCAGTTGTTTCTGGAGGATGCACAGCGCCTTGCCGCTGCAGGAGCGGATTTCTTCATCCTGCCCGACAATACCGCGCATATGGCGCTGGAACAGCCCGGAGCAGATTTTGCGATCCCTTGCCTGCATATTGCCGAGATTGTGGCCGCAGCGGCGCAGGCGGCCGGGCACCGAAAGATCGGCGTGCTCGGTACCAGCTGGACGATGGAAGGTCCGGTCTATATCGAGGCGCTGGCCCGCCGCAATCTGGAACGCGCCATCCCGGCGCCCGCTGACCGGCAACTGATCCACAACGCAATTTTCGACGAACTGTGTCTGGGCGAGTTTCGCGACAGCACCCGGCAGGAATTTGTCCGCATTATCAGCGGTCTGCAAAGCCAGGGCTGCGATGCCGTCGCGCTGGTCTGCACGGAAATCCCTCTGCTGGTCACCGAATACATTTCGCCGTTGCCCATACTGGACAGCACCCGGCTGCAAGCGAAAGCAGCCGTAGCGGTTGCTTTGGGCGAACAGGCCATGCCGCAATGGCGCTGCGGGCCGATTTGAGCTGCAGGTACGGGAGCAAAAAAATGCGCGAGTTGGCGAAGGCGCCGTTGAAACAGGGTGAGCGGCTTTATTGGCCAGCGGACGAAGATGCGGAAGAGAACGTTAAACCCGCGGAGTAAACCGCGCGGCTATTCCTCCTGCTCTGCCTGAAACATTGCGAACAATTCCGCGCCGGTCATGTTTTCAGTGTCTTCGGCGAAACTGTAATAATCCGGCTTTTCATCGATAAAGACCTGCGTCTTGAAGGTCAGTCCGTCTTCGTCGTCGAACAATCCGGCGGCAATCATATGTTCGCCGGTTCCTTTCAGGCGATAAAACAGGTTGCTTCCGCAAACCGAGCAAAAGGCGCGCTCGGCCCATTCGGAGGAGGGGTAGATTTTAATCTTGTCTTCGCCCTCAATGGCGACATCCGCTCCGCAGTCAATCTCCACAAAAGGCCCGCCGCCCCAGCGCCGACACATCCGGCAATGACAGGCCCCGACATGATTGGCCGCCTGCTTCGCCGCAATTTTAACCGCTCCGCACAGGCAATGACCGCGTCGCAAGGATGTTTGATTGTCAGCCATATTATCTGCTCCTGCGATTGGGGATAGGTGTCGCTGAGTGCAGAGATACCAAAATCGGGTTGCTTTTGCATGTTGTAATAATGTGGTGGTGGGTCACGCAACCGGGCGTATAGGAAGGTATTCGCGAGATGGCGGAGAGGTTTGGGGATTGTTGTAACCGTCACCGTAGCTGCGAGATATGCCGGTGGAGAATTAAATCATGAATATCACCCCCCGAAGCGCCGAGCAATGGCGCGTAGACGGGCAGTTTGTCGAGTGGCAGGGCCATCAGATTTTTGTCCGTACCGGCGGCGATCCATCCGCGCCGCCGCTGCTTTTGCTCCACGGCTTTCCGACATCCAGTCTGGACTGGTTGCCAATGTGGGCCGACCTTACCGCGCGATACCGGGTGGTGGCGTTTGATTTTCTGGGCTTTGGTTTTTCCGACAAGCCGAAGCGGCATCATTATGATATGTTGGATCAATCCGATCTCGCAGTGTATCTTGTAGATGAGCATTTTGCCGCGAACTTCCATATTCTCGCCCATGATTATGGTGTCAGTGCCGGTCAGGAACTGCTCGTGCGCAGTTGCGACGGTGACATGGCGCACCGCGTGCTCAGCTGCGCATTCCTCAATGGTGGCCTGCTCCCCGCGCAGCATCGGGCGCGGCGAATTCAAAAGCTGCTTGTCGGGCCCTTTGGCGGCCTGATCGTCCACTTGATGAACCGCAAACGCTTTGGCAAAAGCTTTAGCGCAATTTTCGGGCGCCATACCCGGCCGAGCGCGGCGGAGCTGGACGCCTATTGGTCGGTCATCAGCCATAACGGCGGCAACCGGCTGCAACACAAGCTGCTCCACTATATCGCCGACCGCCGCACCCATGCCGCGTACTGGGAAGCGATGCTGGCAGACCCGCCATGCCCAATCGCCCTGATCAACGGCACCCAGGACCCGGTCTCCGGCGGCCATCTGGTCGACGCCGTCGCGGCGCTAAACCCGGAGGTTCCGGCGTGGCGGCTGGACCATCTGGGCCACTATCCGCAGACCGAAGGCGCAGCGGATGTGATGGCGGCTTATGCGGAGTTTCGGGGTGGGTTGTGAGGGAGTGGAGAGCAATTATGGTCTTCAGGGACTTGGCGTTTTGAGAGCGTTAAGCAACTAACATGAGCAATGATGATTTCATAAAAGGAGATCGGCCACTAATCCATGGCGATTTAGATCAGTTAGATTTCAGAGATCTAGCGAGAAGAGTATCGGGATCAGTAGTTGATAGCGTTTCACATGATGGTCTAGTTATCGGGATCGATTGTAAGTGGGGTTAGGGAAAGTCGAGCGAGCAAGGTGAGGTTGAGGGATCATAGAAGTCCTCCATTTACGCTGACATTCTACTAATCACCTTCAACCCTGATCCGTAACCCTCACCAAACTCCAGTCATAACCCAACTCTTTCACCCGAGCCTCAATCAGCGCGCGCACTTGCGGCTCGGGCTGGGCCTGACGCGTGAGTATCCACAGGAAGCGTCCGCTGGGTTCGCCGACGATCGCCCAGCTATAGTCTTCGGCCCGGTCCAGCACCCAGTAATCGCCGTAAAAGGGGCCGAAGAAGGAGACTTTTAGTTTCGCATTCCGGCTGCCCTCGACGATTTTCGCCTTGCCGTTGGCGGTGGTGAGCTTGCCTTCTTTCGTGCAGCTGTTGATGACCTTGATTTTGCCGTCATCGCGCAGGGAGTAATTGGCGGTTACGCTGTCGCAGCCTTTTTGGAACGGCGCTTCATAGCGCGCCATTTCAAACCACTTCCCGAGATAGCGATCCAGTTCCACCGCCTTGGCGGGCTCTGGCACCGCGCTATTGCCAACAGGTCCGGGCTTGCCAGCGCACGCGCTGATCAAGGCAAAAGGTAACAGGCAAAGCACGGTTTTTGGCAAGGGTGAACGTGTCATTTGGCAAACTCCGATATTCATGAACGATATATATCACCGGGTGAGTGGATCATGAATATGGGCATTGGTGCATGTCGGGCGGATCGGGTGCGCCCATCTGGCGTTTCACCACCCCCAATGCTACGCCCCTTGAACAAGGCCAGAAAACAAGGAAAGCCACGATGTCCACCCGCGCCGACAATATCGCGTTGATCGAAAATTATTATGCCTGCCTGAAGAGCGGAGATTTTGATGCGCTGGCGGGGCTGCACAGTGATGATGTGGCGTTCAACATGCTGGGCAGTACGCCGGTCTCTGGTCGCTGGGAGGGGAAGGCGGAATGTTTTGGTCCGCTGGTCGCCGATCTGGTCGTGGGAAAGCTGGTTCCCGGCAAACATGCCTTTGCCAAAAAATGGCGGATCATGTCTGCCGATGATAACTGTGTCGTGGGCATCATGCAGGGCGGGGGACCGGGTTTGAATGGCGAGCAGTATGACCAAACCTATTGTCAGGTCTTTACAATCAGCGAGCGCGACGGTGCGCCCCGGATTGTCGAGTTACACGAGTTTTACGATACTGCTTTGGTCGAGCTGGTGCTCAATGATAATCCCACCGCGAAAGGGCAAACCGAAATTCAGCGAGAGTTCCGGTTTTAGGGAGATTTGACGTCGGAAGTGGCAGTGCTGAGTCCGCTAAATCAACGTCATCGCCATCATGAACAGCCCGACCAAGGAGGCTGTCCACAAGATCGACCGCACGCCGCGAACGCCGCTGGCATAGGCCGGAACATAGAGGACCCGCGTGACCAGAAAGACCAGCGCGCCGGTATTGGCGGCGCTGACTTCGCCGTTCTTGATAATGGCCAGCAATGCCAGACCCAGAAAGATTGGCAGCGCTTCCATCATGTTGTTCTTGGCGCGGTCGAGCCGGGCTGAGACGGGTGTGTGATCCGGCATTTCATCGCGGTTGCCCAGCAATAGTTTCCGGCTAACCCCGAGGCGTGACATTTCCTGTGCGAATAGTTGCACAACGAATAGCGCGAGCACCATCAGGATGATTGTTGTCATTGTCATTTTGGGTTCCGGTACGTTGGTTTCTGTTGCGAATAGCAGGGATAGAATATCATGAGGGACAGGTCAGAAACAATTACCTCCGGGGTAGGGGAGCAGGGAGCGGTGTGGGTTTTTTGGTCGGAAAACTTGGATTTAGTACCGGAGGCAAGAAACGCGGGGACCTGTATCAGGCGCCCGCGTTTGTCTTTTTCAGGTTTTGGCCCTCGGGGCGAAACCTAACGATATCCGAAAAATCTCCAGAAGCGCGCGTTGATTGACTCCATGAAGTCGCTGCCGTCGCCGTTATTCCAGACCACCAGGTCGTTGCCATCCTTGGCCTGCGCGGCGGTGCCTGACAGACCGAGGGCGAATATAAGGGATGTGATAACGATTGCCTTTTTCATGATCTTCTCCTTTGCAGTTGATGATGTGATTATTGTGCGCAGGGTCAGTCGAACCGGTGATGCGGGTCACAAAAGAACGAGAAAAATGCATAAAGCGCTGATCGGCGGGACTAATTTTTGGGAACTCGGCTGACGCATCCTGTGCGTGGGATCACAAATATGGAGGATTGCAGCGTGTTTAGGGCAGTATTGTGCAAACGGTTCAGGAAGCCGCGAGCGGATGGTCTTGCGGTACATCGACCAATATCGAATCCCGGTCGCCCATGATCCATTGTGCGGTATCACGGACATCAAACACCAGACTGATCGAAATGGTGATCGCCGCCAACACAGCATATCCGCGATATGTCTTTCCCCAAATGCCGGACCCCGAAAATCTGGTCAAATGCGACGCTCTGATATCGCGAAGGAAATACCATAGCGGGATGAGCCAGAAGACATGACCGACGCCGAACAATTTGGTCAGCTGATCGCCTTCCCAGACGAAAACTGCATAGGCCGCTGCGAAGTTCAACAGCTGGGCCAATACCATCAACCGCGCTCCGGTAAACTTGATGAACAGCAATGGGGCAGCAATAAGCAGCGTCTGCATCCAGAGCAGCCACGGGCCGATATGCGCAGGCAGATAGTTACCTGCGTCCATCATCAGATCAAAAGATTCCATATCATTTACCTCCAGCAGACCTGCCGTCAGCCAAGGAAGTAAAAATTACAGGCGATCAAATCAATTACCCCGGACGTAACCATCCGGCTTTGTCATACCCCGGGAATGGGCGGGCTGCGCATAGCGCCAAGGTGCGGATGGCATGGCACATCTGCATTTCATGATGCCAAGATGCAGGATATTCGGGATGACGAACGGAAAAAACTTGCTACGATAGATCCCTGAACAGAGGAGCAGCTCATGACGTCTCGCCCGCAACCGATCGAAAACGTCCCGCCCGACCTGCAACCCATAATGGAAATGGCGCGCGCGAGCATGGGCTTTGTTCCGAACAGTTTCCTCACCATGGCACGGCGGCCGGCCTTGCTGCAGGCGCTGATGCCGATGATGGGCTATCTCGTCGGACCCGGTCTGTCCATCGGCGCTGATCTGCGGCAGATGGTCGCCTATATGGCGAGTTACGGCGCGGGTTGCAGCTATTGTCAGGCGCACACCTCTCACGGTGCAGAGAAAAATGGCGTCGCAGCCGGGAAAATTGAAAATCTGTGGCGATATGAAGAGAGCGATCTGTTCACCGCGGCGGAAAAAGCTGCTTTGGGGTTCGCATTTGCTTCTGGCCAGGTTCCCAATGCGGTCACGGAAAGTCACTATGCCGCGTTGCGCGATCACTATAGCGAGGATCAGATTCTCGATCTGGCTGCGGTTGTTTCGATCTTCGGGTTTCTCAATCGCTGGAACGACACGGTTGGAACACCACTGGAGCAGAAGCCGACAGACTTTGCCGGCTCCAGTCTGACCGATAGCGGATGGGAGCCTGGCAAACATGGGTGATATTGCTTCTGCGCCGCCTCTGATCATCGAGGTCTCGCTCAACGGATCGGTCAAGCCCGAACAAAATCCCTATGTGCCCTATGAAGACGATGATATCGTTGCGCAGGCAGTGGAGTGCATGGAGGCAGGCGCGGCGCTGGTGCATAATCATACGCGGGATCCAGTATTCGGAAATACCGGTGCGATGGATGCCGAGGATTATGCACGCCCTTGGCGCAAGCTTCTCGCGATCCGTCCCGATGCGATATTGACGCCGACCATGCCTGCTGATCCTCCTGGCGGCGCTCCTGTCGAAACCCGTTTTGGGCATATCGAGGCGATGGCGAAGGAGGGGCTGATCGCTCAGGGCCTTTGCGATCCGGGCAGTTTCAGTGTGTCCGTGCCGCTGGCAGATGGTGTGTTTGCGCCAACACAGCTTGTTTATCGCAATGACGCACATGACAGCCATTATTATGTCGAGGCATGTCGCCGGCTCAAGCTGGGGATGAGCATTTCGATTTTTGAACCGGGCTTTGTGAAATTCATCATGGCGCTGCACCGGGCAGGGCGATTGCCGCCGGGCGGTATCATGAAATTCTATTTTGGTTCGGATGAAATGTCATTCGGACTGCCGCCAACCGCCAGGGCGCTCGATGCCTATCTTGAGATGATAGAAGGCAGCGAGCTGTCTTGGTCGGTATCCGCCTTTGGCGATGATTGTGTGGGTTGCGGGCTGGCCGAGGCCGCAATCAAACGCGGCGGTCATGTGCAGGTCGGAATTGAACCCTATGGCGGCCCGCGCACGCCGCGCAATGTCGAACTGGTCGAAGAGGTGGTGGCGCTGGCGGGCAAGCTTGGCCGCCCGATTGCGACGCCCGAGCAGGCTGCTAAAATCATGAAGTTGCCAACTTATCCCGTACCTTATGTGCAGGCACGTCAGTCACAACAGGAAAGACCATTATGAAAAAAACCATTGCCCTTTGGAGTGCGATCACTGCTATCCCGCTCGCCGCTGCGCCTCTGGAGGCGAAGGACGCAAAAGACGTTATCATGCCGGAAAATACGGAAGCGCGGGCATTTCAGGAAGCCGTTGGCTTCGCCGATGCCGTGATCGCCGGAAACATGATCTATCTGTCCGGAGTTGTTTCGGTTCCTGCACCCGATGAAACGGGTTTGACGGCCGCCTATGAACGCAGCTTTGTCCGGATCGGCAAAACTCTGGAGCGTGCAGGCGTGACATGGGATGATGTGGTCGATCTGACGACCTATCACACCGATCTTGCGGGACAGATTAACAGCTTTGCCGCGGTGAAAAACAACTATATCAAAGCGCCATTCCCGGCGTGGACGGCGATCGGTATTTCAGCGCTTTATGAGCCGACCGGCGTAACGGAGATCAAGATTGTCGCACGAAAGCCGGCCGGGTGATGGCCTGCGACGGGAGAGAAATATGAGTTCAACATTGTTCAAGGTAACCATCATTGCCGCTGCCGCAATATTCCTCGCGATATTCCTGTTCATTGTCGCGCCGCCAGTTTTTGCCAGCGGCGATCTGGTTGGTGCCTTTGCGGCGGGTTTTGTCAATCCGTATGCCAGCGGCTATTCATCCGACGTCCTGGCGTGCTGGGTGATCCTCGCGGCATGGATCGCATATGAAGCAAAAACACTTGATATTCGGCATGGCTGGCTTTGTGCCTTGCTCGGTATCATTCCGGGAGTGGCCGTGGGCTTTGCACTTTACCTGCTGATCCGGATGCGCCAGCTGGGTGAAAGGGAGGAGGCGGCTTGAAACCCGATATTCGTCTCGAACAAGCTGCGGATCATGCCGCAATTTACGATATCACAAAGCGCGCCTTTGCACCCATGCCTTTCTCGGATGGAGATGAGCCGGATCTCATCAACCGCCTGCGCGATGCCGGGGCACTGGATATTTCGCTGGTCGCAGAACTGGATGGAAAACTGGTCGGTCAGGTGACTTTTTCGGAAGCTTTCGCAGCTGATGGTTCCAAAGGCTGGTACGCGCTTGGGCCGGTTGCGGTGGAACCTGAGCTGCAAAGCCAAAAGATCGGGGCGCAGCTGATTGAGCTGGGCCTGGCGATGCTGCGTGAGCGCGATGCGGCTGGCTGTGTGCTGATTGGCAATCCCGCATATTATAGCCGATTCGGGTTTCGGCTATTTCCCAATTTGAGCCCGGACGGCGAACCTGCCGAATATTTCCAGATATTGCCATTGCGAACAACCGCGCCCAATGTGGTGGTCAGTTTCCATTCTCTGTTTCACGGATGAGCCGCAAGCAGGAGTGTTTAGTAAAAGGAGAAGTGATGATGTCCCAGTTACCCTATGAAAATGCCCTGGATGCCGCGCAACTGGAACTGGAACAGGCGAGGCAGGCACTGCTGCGGGAACTGGCAGATTATCCTCACCCGATCTCCGGTTGTGACGCACAATATGTGCGCCTGGTCAGTGACCGAACCCGGATTTCCGAATGTCTGCGTGCATTGGCCAGCCGCCCCTTTGTCGCCACCCCGCGCGTGCTGGAAGCAACGGGCAACTGATGGAATTCGTGACCATATTCCTGGTCTGGTTTGCGGTCGTATCGGTCGGGATCATGGCGGGGATTTATTTCGCATTTTCGGTTTTTGTCATGCAATCGCTCGATGCGCTGGAACGATCTGTGGGTATGACTGCGATGCAGTCGATCAACCGGATCATCCAGAAATCGCTGTTCCTGCCTCTATTCTTCCTGAGCAGTCTCGCCTGTCTGTTGATCGCCGTTATGGGCGTGATGCAATGGGAAGAGCCGGGATCCTGGCAAATGGTCACCGGCGGAACGCTTTATGTTCTTGGCATGCTCATCGTTACCATTGTCGGCAATGTTCCGCTGAACAACGCGCTGGAGGCAACCAAGGCCGATGGCCCGGGAGCAGAAGCCATGTGGCGGCGGTACATGCAGCGCTGGCTGCCCTGGAACCATGTTCGGACGCTGAGCTGCACGGTGTCCATGATATTGCTGATCAGCGCTCTGATCCGACTATCATAATCTCGTATTCCAGCGGGCGTGTCTCCGTGCGACAATCCTGATCAGAGGAGACAGTCATGCAAACCGACGCCGATACAGTCCAGACCGAGAAATACCGGATCCCGTTTGTGGAGCGGACCGGCATGCGACCGCTGGAAAAGCGGGATGGCTATGTGAACATGCTGATGCCGCTTGCGGGAAATGAAAATCATGTTGGCGTGATGTACATGGGCGCATTTACGGTGTTGGCCGAGGCAGCAGCTGCAACGCCTGCAATTGATTTTTTGGACAAAAAACGGTTCTTTCCCATCGTGAAAGATATCTATGTGGATTTTCAGAAACCCGCAGCGAGTGATGTGTCGGCGGAGTATCAACTGGATGCCGATATGATTGCGACGCTGCAGGGGGATCTGGAGCGCAAGGGGTCCGCGGGATATCTAGCGGAATTTCCATTGAAAGATGAGAATGGGTTAACCGTGGCAGAGGCTCGGGTCACAATCAAATTGTTGAGCCATGGGTTCAAGAAGTAGCCCGGCGATCGCTTCTCCGCGCGAGTTACTGAGCTTGTCATAATTGAAGCATTTGCTTTTGCACCGAGAAGTCATAAAATGACACCAGATTGGGCACGAGCTGTGTTTGGGGGAAATAATGAAACCTGTTTGGTTTGCGACACTGGCATTACCGCTGGCATTGGCGGGTTGCAGCTATTTTTCAGACGGCCGGGATGTCGGACTGGATGCCGATCCTGCGGCTGATCTCGCCAAGGTGATGACGGGACGGTTCGCTTCGGAACCAGACAAGGACGGCAACCGCGTCGAGGATTTTCGCGTTCCTGTGCATGATATGGGGCCAGGCGAATGGATCTATTTTCAGCGTAATCAGGGTCCCAAAACGCGGACGGAACGCCGGGCCTATCGCCAGCGGGTGCTGCAGCTGGTAGCCGCACCGGGTGGCGGCGTGTCTCAGATTACCTGGAGTTTGAAATCTCCGGAGCTCTATTCCGCTGCACCGCGCAATCCCGGTGTGCTGAAAGCGATAAACAAAAAAGCATTGAAGCTGACAATGGAAGCAGGGTGCGAGCAACGCTGGCGCCATGACCCGGAAGTCGGTGAAGGCGGGACGTGGCGAGGCCGGGTTGATCCTGTAGAGTGTACGATTTACTCAAAACGCCGGCAGAAGCGAATTGGTATTGGCTCTGAAACGCGTTTGTCAGCAAAGGGCCTGCTCGAAGCGGAACGCGGTTTCGATTTGAACGGAACTCAGCTTTGGGGAACACCAGCGGGTGCCTTTACCGAAATGATGCGTGTGGAGTAACAGAGGACCATTCAGTCCAAACAGACGTCCAAAGAAAAATCCGCCGGCATTGCTGCCGACGGATAGTGTATTCCTCCCCAGGAATAAGGTTCGAACGTTCGCTTTTTGCGATTTATCCGAATTGGTTCATCGTATTGTGCGCACCGCCGGCCTTCAGGGCAGCGTCGCCTGCAAAATATTCCTTGTGATCATCACCAATGTCAGAACCGGACATGTTCTGATGCTTGACGCAGGCGATACCCTGACGGATTTCCTCGCGTTGAACGCCCAGTACGTAGCCGAGCATGCCAGCGTCACCGAAATATTCCTTTGCGAGATTGTCAGTCGACAGGGCCGCTGTGTGATAGGTCGGCAATGTGATGAGGTGATGGAAAATGCCGGCGCGCTTGGAGCCGTCTGCCTGGAAAGTGCGGATCCGTTTATCGGCTGCTTCACCAAGTTCCGTATCGTCATATTTCGCGTTCATCAGATCGTCGCGATCATATTCCGAAACATCCAGTCCCTGCTCAACCATCGAGTCAAAGACCTGCTGACGGAAATTCAGCGTCCAGTTGAATGAAGGCGAATTGTTATAAACCAGCTTGGCATTGGGAACGACTTCGCGAACGCGATCCATCATTCCTGCAATTTGTTCTACATGCGGCTTCTCGGTTTCGATCCAGAGTAGATCCGCGCCGTTCTGCAACGAAGTGATGCTGTCGAGAACACAGCGATCTTCGCCGGTTCCGGGCCGGAACTGAAACAGGTTTGAAGGAAGGCGTTTGGGCCGCAGCATCTTGCCATCGCGGTTGATGACGACATCACCATTTTGTGCTGTTGCCGGGTCAATTTCTTCGCAATCCAGGAAGCTGTTATACTGATCGCCAATATCACCCGGTTCTTTGCTGACGGCGATTTGCTTGGTCAGTCCTGCGCCGAGAGAATCCGTGCGCGTGACGATAATGCCATCTTCGACACCCAGTTCCAGGAATGCGTAACGACAGGCGCGGATTTTGGCGAGAAAATCCTCGTGCGGCACGGTAACTTTGCCATCCTGGTGACCGCATTGTTTCTCATCCGAAACCTGATTTTCGATCTGCAGCGCACAGGCTCCGGCTTCGATCATCTTTTTGGCCAAGAGATATGTCGCTTCGGCATTTCCGAAACCGGCATCAATGTCCGCAATGATTGGAACCACATGGGTCTGGAAGTTCTCAACCTGATCGAGAAGTTCTTTTTCCTTTGCGGTATCACCGGCATCGCGAGCGGCATCAATATCACGGAACAACAAGCTCAGTTCACGGGCATCTGCCTGACGCAGAAACGTATAAAGCTCTTCGATGAGGGCAGGTACCGACGTCTTCTCATGCATCGACTGGTCAGGCAACGGTCCAAAATCGGAACGCAATGCTGCGACCATCCAGCCCGAAAGATACAGATATTTCCGTTTTGTTGTGCCGAAGTGCTTCTTGATGGAAATCATCTTCTGCTGCGCGATAAAACCGTGCCAGCAGCCGAGAGACTGCGTGTAGTTGGCTGGATCCGCGTCATAGGCGGCCATGTCTTCACGCATGATTGCTGCAGTATATTTGGCAATGTCGAGACCGGTTTTAAACCGGTTCTGCAACTGCATGCGGGCAACTGACTCAGGGTCAATGCTCGCCCATTTGCCGTCTTTGCTGTCGATTAAATTATTGTTGGATTTGATGTGATCCTGATATGTCATATTTGCTTCCTTTTGGGGAGTGTTTTGCGATATTGCTGTCAAATAGTTTTCAGTTCTTGTAATCGATAATAGACGAAAACGCGGGATAAGCTATGATTCGGCAATGGATATTGTGTGTTTTTGTCATTTTAGCATAGCTAAAACATGTAAAGCTGTCACAATATTAACAAGGCAAGGCACAGTCCCATGCGGCCGTGCGCCCAAAAGGCCGGCTTTGGCAGTTCCTGGCGTATAATTCGGCCCCGGGCCCGCCTTAGATTAGCGCTGGAAATATCCAGACGGCTGACATTGTCAGCAATGCTGCCAGTAAAGAGACGGCCAGAACCCACCGAACTCCCTGAGGCCGGGAGCCGCCCTTTGCTTCGCGTTCAGTCACTTCTATTTCGTCACCATGTCGGATCATAGCAAACTCCGCGTGCTTGAGATTATGCCCCGCAGTGCACTGCCTATATCACATTTCACCAGATTATCGAAAAGGCCAGCGAGTTACGGAGCCGGCAAAGAGCGCCCACCAGATAAATACGGGTTGAAACAGAAGTCGCGGACCATGGTAGGCCCACGTCGCCGTGCTCCCGCCGATTGCCAGATTGTTGACCGCATGGTTGATATTGGCCGGGAACACGCAAAGCGCATATAAAGCGAGGCCAATGCCCGCGGCATAGCGGATTTTTGGTAACAGAGTGGGCGGTATCAGCAGGCCAATTGCACCGGCAATTTCGGCAACGCCTGTGAAAAACACGACTTGATCGGGATAGGGCACCCAATTGGGGGTGATTGCAAGGAAACCGCCCGGACTGATGATATGCATGATTCCGGCGACCAGATAAAACAGGACCAGCAGCAACCGGAAAAAGATTACCCAGGCGCTATCCCGTTTTTCATGATCCGTCATTTTTCGGAGCTCGGTGAGCGGGATTGCGGATTGAGCGGCCCAACTATCATCGCTGGCTTAATCGCCCCATGCCGGAGGGGGAATTTCTGCGGATTTTGTCAGATCAAAGTCGACCTGAAAATGTCGACGCTGCGCGGGACTTTCGTGACTTTCGCGTCTCAATTCGTAGGAAAAGCGCGCATCTTTTTTCCCCGGCGGAGAGATTTCCATCGCCCAGATATTGATGACCGATTGTTCCAGTCCTTCTGCGTTGAACAGGGCTATGGATTCCGCGTCGACCGGAAATTCCTGGCGATCTCCGGTGCCCGGTCCGGCAGTATCGCCGCCGTAATTGGTGACCTTGTCCAGTGATCCATCTTCGTGGCGATGTTTGTGTTTGAGTTGCAGGCCGTCGTCGGTGCGAGATATGATCCAGGTCCGCGATCGGTTCCAATTGCCATCCTTTTCCTGAATATGAAAAGGGATCTGAATCTGGTTCTGCTCACAGCGCGCCACGTGCATCATCATCTCGCTGTCCTGCATCTCGGCGTCAACGGAGTCGTTTGAAACCAGCTTTCCCGGATAGGCCTTGTTGCAAAGCAGCGTCAGGCGTTCAAAAAAAACGTCTTGCGCAGATGGCTCCGGCGCGACGGGCAGCGTTCTCTCACAGCCTGACACCAGCAAAACAGTGGCAATTGTGGCCGTGACTTTGATCTGAGTTATTTTCATGGCTTCACATTTGCACAATCCGGGCCTCGCTTCAAACGTTTCGCGCCCGCCATTCACCGCTAGGCAAAATCCCTTCATCGCCAAGCCGTTTGCTTAAACCGGAGCAGCCTGCTAGGGGGGCCTCAGCTAATAATCGCGTCTCGACGAAATTTCAGTTTCGCGCAGCCTGAGCAAGGTTCGCATACTCTTTTTCCCTTTTCTCGAAGTTGGCCATCCCGTTTGGTTCTGCCGCTATGGTCGGACCAGGCATCATTAAGTTATGAATAGGAATAAGAATATGCCTACAGGCACAGTAAAATTTTTCAACGCTGACAAAGGCTACGGCTTTATCGCTCCCGAAGATGGCGGCGATGACAGTTTCGTGCACATTACAGCTGTTCAGGCAGCTGGCATGCAGACGCTGGAGAAAGAACAGCGCCTCAGCTATGATATCGAAACCGGTAACAATGGCAAAAAAGCTGCAGTAAACCTGCAACAAGCATAAGCTGAACAATCCAAATTCCGAAAGGGCGGGATTGCAATGGCAATCTCGCCCTTTTTTTCTGTGCGAACAGGAGCTTGGCCTGTAGGCTTCGCGTTATCTGAAAACAGGACATTCTCGATGAAATTTCTTTTACGTCTGATTTTGTTGCTGGCTGTCCTGCTGGGCGCGCTTTTTTTCTTCTTCCGGACGCCGGATACAGATCGTGCGGAAATGATCGCTAAATACACAAACGAAAACTCGCAGTTTGTGGCGGATGGTGTCGGCGGAGAAATTCATTTTCGGGATGAAGGCAACAAGGCCGGACCAGCCATCCTCCTGATTCATGGTTCCAGCAGTCTCCTGCAAACGTGGGAGCCGCTCGTCGATCTTTTGGGCGACCGATATCGCATAATCTCTCTGGATTTGCAGGGCCATGGATTAACCGGCCCGCGCGCGGATAATGATTATAGTGCAAATGCCTTTATCTCATCCGCGTTAAAGGTGCTGGATGAAACGGGTGTTGAAAAGGCCTACTGGATCGGAAACAGCATGGGTGGCTGGGTGAGCTGGCGCGCCGGACTGGCCGTTCCCGACCGGGTCACCGGCGTCGTGTTGATTGATGCATCTGGTGCACAGACTGGCGAAGAAATAAAACCATATCTCGGTGCCCGGTTGGCGCAATCCACAATTGGCAAGTGGCTGTTGCCAAAGATTACGCCGAAGTTTCTGGTTCGGTCTTCGCTGGAAGAAAACTTCGCGCAACCAGAACGGCTGACAGATGAGCTGGTGACACGTTATTGGGAACTCTTGCGTTTCCCTGGCAACAGGACGGCGACACTGGAGCGCGGTAAAACGCCGCGGGAGCCGGAGAAATGGGATGATATCGGATCCCTGAAGATGCCGGTGCTGCTATTGTGGGGAAAACAGGACAAAGTCATTCCGCTGTCTCATGGCCAGGCTTTTGAGGCGGCCATTCCGGGCGCAAACCTGATTGTCTATGAAGATGCCGGCCATCTTCCCATGGAAGAAACACCAGAACCGGTCGCGCGTGACATCGGGAACTGGATTGGAGAGCTGGAAGCTGTGCGCGATCAACAGACCGAGAGTGACGTTGCGAATTAGGGGTCGACTATTCCAGCTTTCTGCAATTCGGGCTTGAGCTTTCCGGTTAGCCACAACCCCCACATCTTGAAATCTGCAAAAAGAGACCATAGCGGGTAGGTAAACGTGGCCGGGCGGTTTTTCTCGATCCGCCAATGCGCCAGCCAGGCGAAAAAATATCCTGCCAGTGGCATCGCTAATAACCATGGCCAACTCGCCGTCACAACCGCGTAGGCAGCAATGGCAACAACAAGACTGGTGCCAATATAGTGCATCGTACGCGTAGCGGGTTTGGCGTGTTCCTGAAGATAATAGGGCCAAAAAGTCTCAAAGCTTTGATGTTCTTTCAAACGGTTCCCGGTCATGATTTCTCTCCTGAACAACAATCTATGTGAACTTGCCGAGCGGTGTCAAATTTCGGGCAGGGACCAGTCAATCGGCGCCGTGTTGTTACTCTCAAGAAAAGCATTGGTTTCGCTAAAATGACGGCATCCGAAAAAGCCATTATGGGCGGAAAGGGGAGAGGGGTGAGGCGCATGAAGCACCAGATGCCGACCTCCGTCTTCGATGCTTTGAACAAAACCTGCTTTTTTCTGTGCATAATTGCCCCACAGAAGAAAAACGACAGGCTCTTCCTTTGCGGCGATCAATTGAATCACGGCATCGGTAAACTGTTCCCATCCCTTTTTTCGGTGTGAAGCCGCTTCGGCCATGCGCACGGTCAGAACGCTGTTAAGCAGCAGCACACCTTGTCTGGCCCATGCGTCCAGATAGCCATGTGCGGGGCGCGGTAATTGAAGGTCGGATTCCAGCTCTTTGAAGATATTGACGAGCGAAGGTGGTGGACGAACTCCGGGCTGGACGCTGAAGCACAAACCATGCGCCTGACCCGGTCCATGATAGGGGTCCTGTCCCAAAATTACGACGCGAACTTCGCTGAGTGGAGTTAAATCCAGCGCTGCAAAATATTGTGACCCGTTGGGATAGACTTGTCTTCCGGCTGATTTCTCGGACAGCAAGAATGTCCGCAGGCTTTGCATATAGGGCTTCTCAAATTCTGCGAGAAGGGGCTCTTTCCAGCTTTCGTGCAATTTGATTTGTGCCTGTTCAGTCATGCGCCTTTGATAGCAAAACAATGGGGATTGGCAATTGCTCCCGAAGACAAGTTCCGATGTCGAAAATGGGTCTTTACCACGGCGGACAAAGGTTTATCGTGGCGGACAACAAAAAGTTGAGAGAATTTTTTCATGATCGATACCCAAACTCCCGTCATCTCGGCAACCGGCTTGTTCACGCCGGAAAACAGTATCAGCAACGAAGAGCTGGTCGCCAGTTACAATGCTTATGTTGAGTTATATAATCGCGATAATGCCGATGCCATCACTGCCGGCGAACTTGAGGAACTGCAGCCCAGCTCGGTCGAATTCATCGAAAAAGCCTCTGGCATCAAGTCGCGTTTCGTGCTCTCCAAAGAACCCATTCTTGATCCGGAGGTCATGTGCCCGCAGCTGCCTGAGCGCCCGAATGAAGAGATTTCAGTTCTGGCGGAAATAGGTGTGAAGGCTGCACAGCAGGCTCTTGCAAATGCCGGACGCAAACCGGAAGATGTCGACGCTGTGCTTTGTGCCTGTTCCAATCTGCAACGGGCCTATCCCGCTATTGCGGTGGAAATCCAGGATGCTCTGGGAATGGGTGACGGCTTTGGTTTTGATATGAACGTGGCTTGTTCTTCCGCCACGTTCGGAATTCAAACTGCCGCGGACTATATTCGGTCGGGAAGCGCACGGTCGGTGCTGGTCATCAATCCCGAGATCTGTTCCGGGCATCTTAATTGGCGGGATCGCGACAGTCATTTCATTTTCGGAGATGTCGCAACCGCGATACTGGTGGAAGCGAAAGATATTGCACCCGAAAGCCACTGGGAAATCATGAGCACCAAACTCAAGACGCAATTTTCCAATAATATCAGGAATAACTTCGGGTTTCTCAATCGCACTCATGCAGAGAGTCGGGATGATCCCGACAAGTTATTTGTTCAGGAAGGGCGCAAGGTCTTCAAGGAAGTTGTCCCGATGGTTGCACAAATGATTGTCGATCAGGCGGAAAAAATGGAGATTGATGGAGGCGACTTGAGGCGGTTGTGGTTGCATCAGGCCAATGCCGGCATGAACCGGATGATTGCACAACGTGTTCTGGGCCATGAAGCCAATGACGACGAAAGTCCGACGGTGCTGGATACATATGCCAACACTTCATCTGCGGGTTCGATCATTGCGTTTCACAAGCATAATTCAGATCTGAAGGATGGCGATATTGGACTCATCTGTTCGTTCGGTGCAGGTTATTCTGCGGGAACTGTGTTCGTTCGCAAAGTAGCGTAAAAAAGGGGATATATGATGGCGATGACGGGTAAATGTCTGTGTGGTTCGGTGAGTTACAGTGTCAGCGGCGAACCGCAGATGTCTGGTGTTTGTCATTGCAAAAACTGCCAGCGACAATCTGGGAGCGCCTATTCCGTCCTGTTCGCGGTCGCCGATGATCAGTTGAACCTTGAGGGTGATCTGACGACATACGAAGATACGAGTGACACCGGAAACACGGTGGAGAGACATTTCTGCGGTAAATGCGGATCTCCGCTGCTGTCGACCTTGCCGACACAACCGGGGGTGACATTTGTCAAAGCCGGTACGCTGGATGATACCAGCCATCTTGATCCGCAAATGCATTTCTGGACGAAAAGTGCGCAAAACTGGGTCGAGATCGATGCAGATGTCCCACAGATTCCTGGCAATCCGGGTTAAAGCAGTTGACCAGCAAAAGAGCCTGGCTGCTCGGTAAAGCCCTCAAGCTGGCGAGAACAAAAGCGATGTTCTCCGATCCGGTCAAATTGAAAGCGCATCTGGTCAAGGCCCGAAAAAAGAAGCTCGCTGCACCGGGCAAGGCCATGGCGCGCAAGTTTAACGTGACAAGGATGGACCGTGATGGAGTTCCAATTTTTGGCATGTCCCCGAAAACGAAAAGCGATCACCATATACTCTATATTCATGGCGGTGCTTATGTACTTGATATCCAGTCGGTATACTGGAAGTTTCTCGGAGCTATGGTTGACCAGACGGGATCCCATGTTGTGGTTCCGTGCTATCCGCTTGCTCCCGAAAGCAGTTGGGAAGCCAGCTACGCTTGGATGACCGAAGTCTATGACGACCTGGTAGAGAAGGTCGGTGCCAAGAATATCACCATCATGGGAGATAGCGCCGGTGCGGGCTTTGCTCTGGGACTGACACAGTTGCTGCGGGATGCAAAAAAACCTTTGCCTGGTAAACTGGTGCTGCTGTCCCCGTGGCTGGACGTAACAATGACCGACCCGATGCAACCGACACTCGATCGGAAGGATAGTATTTTGGGCATTAACGGCCTGCGGGCTGCCGGTGAATGGTGGGCCGGAAATGATGGCGCCGTGACCAGTGCGCCGGTCAGCCCTCTGTTTGGAGATGTTGAAGGACTTCCCCCGATCGCCGTGTTCTCGGGGACATTTGATTTGCTGTGGCCGGATGCGCGCAAGCTGAAGGAAAAGGCTGATACGGCTGGTGTGAGTCTCAGCTATCATGAATACCCGGCAATGCAGCATGTCTGGATGTTGTTTCCCATTCCGGAGGCAATCGGCGCCAGAAAAGACATTTCCGAATTCATCAACGCGCAAATTCTGTCCTGATGAAGATCAGCAAACGCGCACGATTGATAAACTTCGTTCTGAGGCTGTTGAAGGTTCAGCAACGGCTTGCGGACTTCGACACCGGCATGCGGTTCCTGGCCCGTGATCGCAAAAACGGCCCAGCTGGACCGATCGGCTGGTTTCGCAAACACGGGGACATCAAGACGCATGATATCAATGGTCATCGCGTGTATGAATACGAACCGCGAGAACGCTCTGGTGCCAGGCATATTTTCTATCTGCATGGCGGAGGTTATGCGTTCAACATCACATCCATCCATTGGCGATTTATCCGGAAACTGATCAAGGGAACCGGAGCCAGCGTCACCGTTCCGCTCTATCCGCTGGCACCAGAACATAATTGGGCCACGAGTTACCCGATTGTCTTGGATGCATATGAACGGGCGGCTGCGAAATATGGTGCAGAGAACATCACTGTCATGGGTGACAGTGCAGGGGGTGGATACAGTCTGGGCCTGGCGCAGATGCTCCGCGATCAGGGCAAGGACCCCCCGGGGAAGATCATACTGCTTTCTCCATGGCTGGACGCGACAGCTTCTGATCCCCGGCAACAGGATCTGGAGAAACATGACGTGCTGTTGTCTGTGGAAGGTACTAAAACAGCAGGACAATTCTGGGCAGGGGAAGGGAATGATCCTGCGGCATTTCCTGCAAGTCCTCTATTTGCATCACTGCGCAACTTACCGAAAATCCTTACGTTTGCGGGGTCCCATGACCTGTTATATACGGATGCCCAGCGCCTGGTTACAGAATCAGAAAAAGCCGGTGTCCGGGTTGAATTGATAACGGGAGAGCAGATGCAACATGTGTGGATGCTGCTACCAATTCGGGAAGCGATTGCTGCTCGGGCACGGATTATTGCGCATATCAAATCGTGATCTTTTTGAGCCAGAGCATTCTCATAACATTAGAGTTTAAGGAACGAGGGAATAACGCATGAGGAATAGTTTTTATCCGGGTCTGGTCTTTTGCGTTGCACTGGCGCTGACGTCTTGTGACAGCCCGCAGGTAGCGGAAGAAGCCGGGCCGGCAGATATTGCCAAGCCTAATGCCGTGATTGACCCGGCGGGGATTCGGTTGCCGTCTGTTGATGACAAGACCGGTCAGTTGGTCGAGTTTGGGACTGCGCGCAAACCGGCATTGGCAGCAATCACGGCACATCTTGAACAGACCGGTATAAATGGCAAGAATGAAGAATGTGGGGCCGGACCGATGGAGTTTGTGACCATTGGTGATCTGACATTGAATTTTCAGGGCGACAAATTTGTCGGTTGGTTACTTGACGGGTACGAACCGGATCTGAAAACGCCGGAGGGCGTGGGAGTGGGGGCAATAAAAGAGACGATTGTGGCGCGGATGCCGATCGTGATTCAGGCCGACAGCACTCTTGGCATTGAATTTCAGTCCGATCGCGGAGGGCAAGGTTCTATCGGCGGGTTCCTGTCCGCAAGTGATAGCAATGGTGCCATTGAGTCGATGTATGGCGGAACCAATTGTTTTTTCCGATGAGGCTTGCCTATCCGACTATTCTCCGCGAAAATTGAGCTCAAGCAAGACGCCATTTGGTTCGGTAAAAAACAATTGTTTTAACGCAATTGACGGGATGTCATTTATCCGAAAATCGATGGAATGCGCCTCCAGTCGTTTCATGAAGCCATGGTGGTCACTGCAGTCCAGTGCAACATGATGAATTGCGCCCGTTGTCGCCCCTGACGGTGTTTCACGGACAAATGCCTGCGTCATTTCGCGGGAGTTAATGTGAAAAATCGCCCGTTCATTGTCATCATATAGCCATTGCACATGTTCGCGAGGCAGGGGGGCAGGTCCATCGCGCAAATCCAGAACAAAAATATCGGAGAAAAACTGCGCAGTTCCGGCCAGATCATCGGTGATAATATTCACGTGATCCAATGCATTGACTTTCATGTCGAACCTTTCACGCATTCAGTCATTGAGAGTTCTTCCTCGTTCCATCACAGCCAGTCTGCGCCGCTCGACTTCCGCAGCGGAAACCCCGTTGTTATACGCATTTGTGACCTGCTTCTCCAGGGCCAGGGCATCTTCAAAATTCCGGTCATAGCCATCCAGGATCAGTTTCTTGTAGGTTTGCAGAAAATGGCTGTCGATTGTTGCCATGTCAGCGGCCAGTTCGTGCGCCGCTGACATCAGGTCTTCCGGCGCGTGGACTTGATTGACCAGTCCCCATTTGCAAGCCGTTTCCGCATCAAGGAAATTTCCGGTAAAGCTCAGCTCACAGGCACGAGACAGGCCAATTGTCCGGGACAGTTTTTGGGACAATCCCCATCCGGGAATGATGCCCACGCGCGCATGTGTATCCGCAAATCTTGCGTTGGTGGAGGCGATCCGGATGTCACAAGACATGGCCAGTTCAAATCCTCCGGTTATCGCGACGCCATTGATCGCTCCAATAACCGGAACCGACAATGATTCAATGGCCCGGCAGGGATTACTGGCCGGATTCTGATCCGTTGCCGCGCCCAATCCATCAGCGCCGAGTTCTTTAAGATCAAGGCCTGCGGTAAAAGCACGTTCTCCCGCACCAGTGACGATGACTGCACGGATGCTGGAATCGGAATCAATGTCCCGGCAGGCATCGGAAATCGCGCTGCGCAGATCGCGAGAGAGGGCGTTCATGGCGTCGGGCCGGTTCAATGTGATGGTCGCTATGCCATCACTTTTATCAAGCAGGACAAGCGCCATTAATCATCGTCTCCGGATTGATATTTTTCAGCAATTTGAGCGCCGAGGCCAGCCGTCATCTCAAAAAGTTTCTCCGGATCGGATTGCCGCAGTTTGGCGAGCATCAGCTCCGGCCCTTCTGCAACGATCAATTCGGGGACATTGGCGGCCACGGCTTCGAGTATTTGACGTGCGCATTCTGCCGGCTCCATCCCGTTGTCGATCACGGAATCGGATTTTTCACGTTTGGAGCCATCCTTTGTAAGCGCATTACGCGACACATCGGTGCGTATCGAGCCGGGCAGGATGTTGGTGACATGGATATTATGCAGTTGTTCGGTTTCTGCGCGCAGGGCGTCCATATAGCCGATCAGGCCATGCTTGGCGGCACAATAGGCTGTTCTTAGAGGCACACCAATACGGCCGGCCACAGAACTGATCCCCACGATATTTCCGCCGCCGGATTTTATCATCTCTGGCAGCAGAAGCTGCGTAAGCCAGATTGGCGCGAGCAGGTCGACATTGATGATTTTGTGATGGACGTCAGGGTGCGTATCGATCGCGAGACTGCGCTGGCTGATACCGGCATTGTTGACGAGAATGTCGACTCTGCCTTTCCAGGCAACTGCATCGGCGACTTTTTCCGGCAAAGCGTCATAGTCTGTTGTTTCAAACGGAAGCACCAGAGTATCGGTGGCAATACCGCTTGCAACCGTATTCAGGGCATCGACGCGCCGTCCGGACAATATGATGTCGGCGCCCGCGGCTGAAAATGCCTGTGCCAGAGCTTCGCCGATTCCGGATGACGCTCCCGTTATCCAGACAGTCTTGCCTTCAAAGCCCATAATTTTTTCCCCTATTCTGCTATTCTCGATTTCTTCCAGCCAGCGTAGCAGAGTGCCAGCATGATGATATTACCTAAAGCGTCAATCAAGCCCATGGTGGTGAACACGGGATCATGGATCGTGAAATAGTAGTTGAATCCAAAAAATGGCAACAGCGCAATTCCGTAGACCAGAAAAGTCGTTGAAGTGAATTTCGAGAAAGCGGCGAAAAGCCCCGCGAGTAATGCTTGAGCGCCAAAGCAGGCCATCATGAATGGTAAGATACGGCCTTCCATCCGGTATTCAGGAAGGAACACGGTATCAATGACGTGCTGAGGGAAAAACGTGGCCCAGCCGCCGAGGATGAAGAAAACGAGAGCGATGAACCACTGAATGCGTTGCGGGGTCATCACGGTTCAATTCCCGTAAGATTCACTTGCTGGCTTTGGGGGCATCATCTCCGAGATCTTCAAACCAGGCTTCAACCTCACCGTTCAGTTTGATCAGCAAGGGATTGCCTTTGCGATCAAGCGTCTTGCCGGCTTGTACTTTGACCCAGGATTCGGAGATGCAATATTCTTCAATGCTGTGCTTGCGAACGCCGCGAAAATTAATGCCAATCCCGCGTGTCAACAAGTCTCCGCCATAATGCGCGCTGCGCGGGTTGATTGCGAGCCTGTCGGGCGGAAGGTCAGGTCCGGATTTGTTTTCATTCTGCTCAGTTGAATCGTTCATTAGATAATCTTCTCCGGAAATTCTGGTTATGCCAGGAAACCAATTTCGCTTCTTTTGAGCTATTTAGCTCAATTGAAGACATCTTCAATATCTAAATCTTCTTTGGCAAGTGATACGAAAATACCGGCTGGAATCAGAAGAAAGAAAGTAGCCAAACTTATCAAAAAAACCGCACCAATCGCAATTCCTGCAATCATCGATGCCGCACCGACGGCAACCGCGATCGCCGCCAGAACAAAGTAAATGACCAGAAATGCAATCGAATTCAAAAACAGGTAAAGCATCAGCATCAAGCTGTTGTTTGCCGTGATCTTCCACGACGTGACCATTGCGCTGAACGGATTGAAGCTTTTCTCGGATGCCATGACCGGGCCTGTTGTCCCAAATCGTGCTGTGAGAAACAGGAATACGCATAAAAATATGATATTGAGCAGGCCACCTAGCGCGCCACCGCCGTCCGTTGAATCTGATATGTCGGCGAATCCACCAAAGCCAAAACCAAACAGCAGGCTAACTAAACCAATTCCGACTATGAAGACCAAATATACCGCGATAAACGCAAATAGAGCCGGGAGAGACGCTATCAGGCCGTAAATTACTGATTCAGCGAAGGTTTCCTTTTCGGGCGAAAGCACAATCCGCCAGGCAATAAAATACCCCGCCAGTGAGAGAGCAAATATCACCAGCATTCCTAAGAACATCAATCCAAATCTACCCGCAAACAACCCCGGAAGCGCACCCGGATCATCGATCCTTGTTGCTGTAGTGAAGTCGGTCATTCCGGAAAACAGGAGCACCCCAACAACGCCCATCATTACGTACACGATGACCTGAGACAAAATGACTAATAGTCCATGGCTTTTGAACATGGTGAAACTGCTCGACCATGCTTTTGTCATGTCAAATTTTCTCATTGGACCCCCTGATCACAATTGAAGTTGTTATCAGACTAGGCCCAAGAAACCTGATTTGAAACCGGATAATTTTCTCGCTTGATGAATATTGAGAAACGCCAGCCAGCAATTGGTTTAGCTACAAACCTTATACATTCTTAAGGTTTCCGGCGAACGAAAGGTCTTAACTTATAGATCATGATCCATCGCTTAAGCCGCTTCCGCTCGTCGTGCCGCTTTCTTGCGATCATTGGGATCGAGATAGCGTTTGCGCAACCGAATGTTTTTCGGTGTGACTTCCACCAGTTCGTCATTGTCGATATAGGCGATGGCTTGTTCCAGCGTCATGATCTTTGGTGTCGTCAATCGAATGGCATCTTCCTTTCCAGAAACGCGGAAGTTGGTGAGCTGCTTTGATTTCATCGGATTGACATCAAGGTCACCCGGCTTTGCGTTCTCACCGATAACCATGCCTTCATAAACCGGTGTTTGCGCACCGATGAACAAAATGCCGCGGTCTTCAAGAGCATTTAGCGCATAAGCCGCGGTGGTTCCGGTTCCGTTGGATACGAGCACGCCCACTGGTCGTCCATCAATGACACCTTTATATTCGCCATATTTTTCGAACAGACGGTTCATCAGGCCGGTACCGCGTGTATCGGACAGAAATTCTCCATGATAGCCAATGAGACCACGTGAAGGTGCGGAGAAAGTAATACGGGTTTTGCCGGCGCCCGATGGGCGTTGTTCGGTCAATTCTGCCTTGCGGCGCTGCATTTTGGAAACAACCGTGCTGGAATATTCATCATCCACATCGATAACGACGGTTTCATAAGGTTCCTGGCGCTTGCCATCTTCCTCCCGGTAGAGAACGCGAGGTCGGGAGATGCCCAGTTCAAACCCTTCGCGGCGCATGGTTTCAATCAGCACGCCCAACTGCAGTTCACCGCGGCCGGCAACTTCGAAGCTGTCCTTGTCATCGCTTTCGGTTACTCTGATGGCAACATTGGATTCTGCTTCGCGGAGCAGGCGGTCGCGGATAACCCGGCTGGTGACCTTGTCGCCTTCACGGCCGGCCATAGGGCTGTCATTCACCGCAAAGTTCATCGACAATGTCGGCGGATCAATCGGCTGTGCAGCGATAGGTTCGGTAACCGAGGGATCGCATATGGTATTTGAAACCGTGGCATCGGTCAGACCGGCGAGTGAAATAATATCTCCCGCTTTTGCGCTATCAACTGCCACGCGTTCCAGTCCGTCGAAGGACATGATTTTGGTGGCGCGACCGGTTTCCACAACAGTGCCGTCCATATCAATCGCATGGATCGGCATGTTCAGGTCAATCTTGCCGCTTTCGACCTTTCCGGTCAAAATACGCCCGACAAAATTATCGCGGTCGAGCAGGGTGACGAGAAATTTGAAGTCTGCATCGGGATCAACATCTGGCTCGGGAACATGGTCGATAATTGTATCGAACAATGGGGCCAGATCACCTTCGCGTACCTCAGGCGTTGCACCAGCATAGCCATTGCGGCCACTTGCGAACATGGACGGGAAATCAAGCTGCTCATCATTGGCATCGAGATTCACAAACAGATCAAACACTTCATCAAGGACTTCTTCCGCGCGTCCGTCAGGACGATCGATCTTGTTCACGACGACGATCGGCTTCAGACCCAATGCTAGCGCTTTACCTGTTACAAACTTGGTCTGCGGCATGGCGCCTTCAGCGCTGTCAACGAGCAGGATTACGCCATCGACCATGGAAAGAATACGTTCGACTTCGCCGCCGAAGTCAGCATGACCCGGCGTATCAACAATATTGATCCGCGTGCCTTTCCACTCGACGCTGGTACATTTTGCAAGAATCGTGATGCCGCGTTCTTTTTCAAGATCATTGCTGTCCATGGCCCGTTCTTCCACGCGTTCATTTTCACGGAATGTGCCAGACTGGCGGAAAAGCTGGTCTACGAGCGTGGTTTTGCCATGATCGACGTGGGCAATGATTGCAATATTGCGAAGAGACATGTTGGTTCTGCCGTAAGAGAGGGAGGGGGATCAAACTGGACCGGCCCCTGTGTTGCCGCGCCCTTAGCCTGATTCCTGCTGCACCGCAACATCAGAACGACTTTGTAATGTCTCACCAATCAGTTCTGCAGCGATGCGGCCAATATTTCAGGGTTGTATAAAGACTGATCGGCTGTTTCGCCCAAGGTGTCACGTGCTCTGGAAAATCCGTCGGTCCATTCCTGCAGCAAATTGTAGGGCAGAGGTTCGCTGGTGAGCGTTGCGCGCTGTATAACACCCAGTTTCTGACCAAGTTTCTCGAGCGCCTTCTGTTCTTTGCGCAAGTCTTCCAGATCAAACCGTTCGTGCATCAACCTCAACTGGTGCCTGGCTCCCGCAAACAGCAATGATGCCATATTTCGGTCTCCGTCCTGCCAATAGGAAATTGCGGATTCAAACGCTTCTTCTGCACGATCGAAATGCACGACAATTGTCAGCGGTGCGATTTGCATCTCGCCGTTTTCGTCCGTTGGCGCAGCAAGGGAGCGGATATAAAAACTGATGGCGTCGAGTACAGCTTGCCCGGGTTCCACTCCGTCAAACTCTTCAACAATGAGATCGCGAACAAATTTCTCAAGTTGCGCATCTCCTGGATCGTGAGAGATTTTCCCCGGTTGGGTCAAATCTGGAATCGGAACCGGATCCAATGTCTCATTGCCTCGAACTGAACTGAAAAAACTGTGTGTCACATCAGCAGTGCCAGGAGCACCGGAAACGCCGGGGAACTGAAAATGGATGTTGGTACGTCCGCTGGTATGGCAACTTGCGCAAGAAATTCCTGCTTTGGCCGCCTGGCCACCCAACAATGTTGGTGTGTGAAACAGGGATTCCCCAGCGGCGTACTTGGTGACTTTTGCCGGTGTGATATTCTTGATCGAAAGCCGTACAATCGGTGAAGTTGTCAACGCCGCAACCCGTCCATCCGGAGCAAGCCATTTGGTCGCACCAATAGAATGGTCCTTGGCCGACTGCGCAAACAGTGCCGAACTACCGGCGATGATGAACAGAAAGCCTAGGAGCTTTGAGCCTCGACAATCCAACGACGCAGCTCCTCTGCTTCATAGCAACCAAATGCACAGAGACCGTCCAGACGCGCCAGGTGCTGTTTCGCACCGGCAATATCACCGCGCTCGATTTTCAGCTCTCCGTAATATTCAATGGCGCCTAGATGATTGGGGGCGACTGCCAGAGCCTGCTTGTAGTAATATTCTGCAGTTTCGAAGCGTTTAAGCTTGCGGTTGGCAAAGCCCATATAGGTCAAGATATCAGGATGTGGTCCGAAATTCTTTCCTGCTTCTTGGAGCTCTGCCAGTGCTGTTTCATATTGACCTGCGTTGATCTGGGCCACGGCACTCAGATATACTGCGTCATCAGTGGTTCCTGCCGCCAATCCAAAGCCCGTCAGCGGTGCCAGAAACGCCTGGTCCTGACCGTTCATTGCCTTTTTGACCGCGCTGACCGCTGCGCCGAGTTCCGCTTTTTGAGCGCAAGCACCGCACGCAGTCTGGCGTTGTTGTAATGCGCCAAGAGCATCGGCTGCTTTTTCGGCCTGACCGAGTTTATGATAGGTAATGGCAAGATCACGCTGCGCCTCGAGGAGCTTCGCGTCATATTTTAACGCTTTCTCGAGAGGCCTGCGGGCCTTTTTGTAGCTATCCATTTTCATGTAGCTAAGGCCGAGCAAATATTGTCCGTTCGCATTTTTCGGTGCCACGCTGAGGGATCGTTTGAATGCTCTGACGGCTGCTTTGTAGTTTTTTGCTCGTAATTCGGCGACGCCCTTTTGATATTCGGCCGTTGCATCATAGCGGGGTGCGCTTGCACTGGGAGATGAGCCGCCGCCACCACCACCGCCAGCTGCCTGAATTGCGGTTGCGTTGAAAGACAGGGCAAGGGCGGTTCCTGCTGCCAGTAACTTGATTGAATATCGCACATCCATCTCCTCAATTTGTTCTACGATAGCAGATTCCTTCCTTCCGGGAAATGCCGCTACATTTCTTTGTTCGCAAAACCAGGCGTTTCGGTTACAGGCTCGTGATGCAAACAATCCGTTTGATCCTTTCCGACAAGTTTATCTGGTTGCTCAGCATCGCTGTATTGCTGGCGACTTTGCTGCCGGTCAGCGGCGCCGCCGTGCCCTATGCTTCGTTCGCCGTATCAGCTGCGATTTTCTGGATCTTTCTGTTGCACGGCATTCGTCTGGAACGGAAAGAGGTTGTTGAAGGAATCCGAAACTGGCGGTTGCAATCGGCAATTTTTGTTTTCGTGTTTGGCGCCATGACGCTGGCCGGCCTGGCTCTGTCGATGATCCTCGATAGTTTTATCACATCGATGATTGCCATCGGTTTTCTCTATCTGGGCTGTTTGCCGTCCACTGTGCAATCCGCCGCCAGCTATACAGCCATCGCAAAAGGCAATGTGGGCGCATCTGTTGTGGCTGCGGCAGCGGTAAACTTGTCATCGATCATCATTACCCCCGTGCTTTTCGCCCTGTTGGCGAGCAGTGTCGGGATCATCATCACTGGCGCTTCTTTCATCAAAATTGTGACGATGTTGCTGCTGCCATTTGCAATCGGCCAGTTTATCCAAAAATGGGCGCGTCCGTGGATCGTGAAGTATAAGGGGATCACCGGCTGGGCAGACCGTCTGGCAATTAGTCTGGCTGTTTATGTCGCCTTTTCCGGCGCAGTGGTTGGCGGAATCTGGCAGCAAGTTCCGGCACAGGAATTTCTGATCGTCGGTCTCGGCGTAGCAGTCTTGCTTGTGTTCTCTTTCGGCGGAACGTGGCTGCTTGGCGGATGGGCGGGTTTTGTTCGAAACGACCGCAAGGCCCTCCTGTTCGGAGGGGCGCAAAAGAGCATAGCCGTGGGCGCTCCGCTGGCCGCAATACTATTCCCGGCAGATGCAGCAGGTTTACTGCTTGTGCCTCTGCTATTCTATCACCTGTGCAGCTTGACCCTGTCGGCGCCGCTGGCGGTGAAACTGGCGATGGACTAAAGCTCGCGCAAAGCGCGCGCAGGTTTTGCAGAAAGAACCGGAATCGAACCCAACAGGCCTATGCCCAAGGTCACTATGGCGCCTACACCCAAAGTCAGAAAGACAACGAGCCAGTCGGGTTGCCAGGTAAATTCGAATATTTGCGTAATCACAAACCATCCCGACAACAGGCCAAGACCCAGCGCAACGGCAGAAAGCAGCAATGCCAGTATCGCATATTCTATAGCTTGTGCAGACAGGATCTGCCGACGGGTCGCGCCGAGCAGTTTCAAGATCACGCTATCATAAATCCGTGCCTGCCGGGATGCAGCAACCGCACCGATCAGGACGGCAATGCCCGAGAATATGGCAATCGAGGCAGCGGATCCGATGGCGGTGGCCATCTGGTCGAGTATTGTTCCGATTTGAGAAGCAATCTCCTTGACCTTCACCATCGAAATGGAGGGGAAGGCTTGCGGCAGGATACCCAGCAAGCCGTTCTCGCGGGATTCGTCGATCTGAATCGTTGCGGCCACGTTATGCGGCGTTCCAGCGAGGACGCTTGGCGGAAACACGAGTACATAGTTGAACCCGAAGTTCCGCCAGTTCACTTCGCGAAGTGAAGCAACCGTTGATTTGATCTCAACTCCAAGCAGACTGATCGTCAGGCTGTCGCCAACCTTGAGACCCAATGCGCCGGCTTGTTCGGCATCAACCGAAACGAGGGGAGGGCCGTCATAGTCTTCCGGCCACCATTCGCCGGAAACAATTTCGCTGCCTTCCGGTATGGACGAGCTGTAGGTCAGGCCGCGGTCTCCTCGCAAAACCCAGGCCCCTTCGGGTATCTGATCGAGCTCCGAAACAACTTGTCCGCCATACTCCGTGATGATCCCGCGTAAAGTGGGTACGATGTTTATCTCGGCTTCGGGCGAATTTTCTACCACCTTGGCGGTAAATTCGTCTGTGCGTTCCACCGGTATGTCGAGGACAAAGAAGCTGGGGGCTTCGCGCGGGACGCTGAGCCGAATCTCGTTGGTCAGACTGGTCTGAATAGCAGCCAGGGTCGCGAACAACGTCAGCCCCAGTCCCAGTGCGACGACCAGCTGACCGGTCTGTGCACCGGGGCGATGAAGGTTTGTCAGAGCAAGCCGCATCAAGGGTTGCCTGGGTCGAGGGGCTTTGCTGGCAAGCCACCTTATGGCCATTCCCAGCAAACTCAGCAGCAAAAGCACGCCCAGTGCCGCGATGATGAACCAGATGGAAAATAACGGCTCTCTTGTACCGCCAACCGCCAGCAAGATAATGGCGAGGATCGCTGTTCCGACGGCAATCCATGTTGGCCGGTCAAACTGCTTCCATGAACTGGTTTCGCCCCGAAACAGGCCTGCAGCCGGGATCATTTTTGCGCGTGCGAGAGGGGGCAATGCAAATATCATGGCAATCAACAGTCCATATGCTGCACTAATGACGAGTGGCAGCGGATAGAGAGCGAATTCCGGCTGGATGGGCAGAACGTCACCAGCGACTTGTATGATCAGCAGCGGAACAAATGCGCCAACGATGAGGCCTGCACTGATCGCAATCAGGGCGACCGTAAATATCTGAAACAGATAGATTTGAAAGATCATGCGACTGTCTGCGCCGAGGATTTTGAGAGTGGCAATCGCACCTTGCTTGCCACGGAGATAGGACGCAACACCATTGCCCACACCGATTCCGGCAATAACCAGCGAGGCCAGTCCAACCAATGTCAGAAACTGACCCATCCGCTCTATGAACCGACGTGTGCTTGGCGCACCATTGTCGCGGGTCTTCACTTCCCATGCGGCGTTTTTATATTGCTGTTCCAACGTGTCACCCAGTTCACGGGGATCTATTTCAGCGGGAAGCTTTAAACGGTACTTGCCTTCGAAAAGGCTGCCAGGCTGGATAAGGCCGGTCTGGCGCAAACCGTCCAGCGACGTAATTGCCACCGGTCCGAGCGACAGGCCTTCGCTAAGACGGTCAGGTTCATCTCCGATTACGCCCATGAGAGTGAAACTGGTTTCACCGAAGTCGATTTGGTCACCGATTTCCAGCGACAAGCGCTGCATCAATGCGGGTGTGACATAAATTCCATCCGCTTCAAGAGCCGGTGCTTCACTGCCATCTTCCAGCGTGAATGACCCGTAAAGAGGGTAGGGCGCATCCACGCCTTTCAATTCCACCAATTGGGTATCGCTGCCATCCGGCAAGCGCGCCATTGCCTGCATGCGAAGGGTCTGGGACAAAGTACCAGCCTGGTTCAGGGTCTCGATTTCTTCTGTTGTAGCCTCGCGCTGGGCGATCGAAACTTCCAGATCACCGCCCAAGATCGCTTGCCCGCGATTGGCCAGTTCATCGGTAATCGAACTGGTGAGACTGCCGATTGCAGCCAGCGTGGCGACGCCGAGGAACAAGCATATGATGAGCAGGCGCAAACCGACAAAGCGACCGCGCAGATCACGGCGTGCAATGGTCCATGCCCGGCCCCAACTGCCGGTTTCATTAGCGTTGGAACTCATGCCGCGCTGTCTTTTTCGATCATGCCATCGCGGAGTTCGATTATGCGATCACAGCGTTTGGCGAGTTCCGGATCATGGGTGATGATCAAAAGCGTTGCGTTGGTCGCTTTCTGGCGTTCGAAAAGAAGCTCGATAATTTTTTCACCCGTAGCTCCGTCGAGATTGCCTGTGGGTTCATCAGCGAATATAATCGATGGTCGTGAAGCCATGGCCCTCGCGATTGCGACACGTTGCTGCTCTCCGCCGGATAATTGCGTCGGATAGTGACCCAGACGATCGGCCAGTCCGACGGCTGCAAGTTCTTCTGCGGCAATGGCAAACGGACTGGACTGGCCATCCAGTTCCAGCGGCACGGCAACATTTTCGAGCGCGGTCATCGTGGGGAGCAAGTGGAATGCCTGCAAGACTATGCCGACGCGGCCGCGGCGTGCAATCGCGAGCTGATCCTCATTCATCTGACCAAAATCGGTGCCGGCAATGTGGACCTTTCCGCCCGTGGCGCGTTCCAGCCCTGACAATATCGCCATCAGCGAGGATTTTCCCGAGCCGGATGGGCCGAGTAGCGCGACCGTCTTCCCCGATTGAATAGACAGGTCTATCCCGCCAAGTATATCGACCCTGGCATCGCCTTCTCCCAAAGAAAGGGTGACATTGCTGGCTTCAATCGCAATATGGGATTCAGTATTTGCGACGTCGCTGGTTGCGGCGGAAATTTGTGGCATGGCGGGAAAGGGTATCCGATGTTGAAAACGTTTTTATCATATGGGTTCTGCATTGCGGTTCTTCAACTTTTGTTTGCGTGCGGGCCTGCCCCCGATGAAGAAACACGCGTCATTCCGAACGGCGAGACGGCTGCGGAGAAGGAAGCGGATCTGGCGGTTGAGGCGGATTTGCTGATCGTAGCATTCGGTGACAGCCTTTATGCCGGATACGGATTGAATCAGGATGAAGGTTTTGCTCCGGAACTGGAAAAAGCGTTAAAGCTAATGGGCAGGGATGTCCGCGTTCACAATGCAGGGGTCTCCGGTGACACGACAGCTGCGGGACTGCGCCGTATGGATTTTGTGCTCGATAGCCTGTCAAAAAAGCCCGACCTGTTAATTTTGGGATTGGGAGGAAATGACGTTCTGCGCGGATTGAAACCGTCTGATACCAGGGCGAATATGGAAGCCATGGTGCAAAAGCTGAAGGAACGAGATATCCCGGTGATGCTGACCGGCATGCTGGCGCCGCCAAATCTTGGCCCTGAATTTACGGATGAGTTCAATATCGTCTATCCGGCGGTGGCCAGGAAATATGATGCCGCCCTTTATCCGTTCTTTCTCGATGGTCTTGTCGGGAAACCAGCCCTGCTTTTACCCGACGGTTTGCATCCCAGTGCCGAAGGTATTGACGTCATCGTTGAACGCATTGCTCCTGCTGTTGATTCTGCCCTGAGCGGATAGGTAGGTGGCATCTGCAATGTAGTTTGGACAGACTGGACAGTCGAACGCCCCTATTGCCTTGACTGTATTAATATTATAACACAGTTGTTGAAACGCTTGAATATTGCTGCATTTATATCCATTTATGGCAGGATAGCCGCAACATAGACGGCGACATGGAGATTTGACCTTATGGCGACCGAAACAATTACCGCGACCGATGACCTGACACTGACTCCCCCAGAGCCTGTTGTAGCCGTAGCACCGACCAAGGCCGCGGGCCTGGTGCCGGTTGGGGACGAGGTGAAGTCCAAACTGGAAGAAAAGGTTGATGGCTTCATCACCGATTTGATCGCCCAAGATGAAAACAGCCCGGAATTTGGCAAAAAAGTAGATCAGATTACCAATATGGGCCGCAAGGAGATTGCCGATGCTGCCGGACAATCCAACCGCTTTCTCGATCGTCCGATACGGTCGATGGACGAGGAAGCCGGAATTGGGGCAGATCTGGCCGAATTGCGGCGGACGGTCGAAGATCTGGATCCGGGCAAACGCGGAAATCTGACGACCAAGAAGAAACTGTTTGGCATCATCCCGTTCGGCAACAAGCTCCGCAATTATTTTGATGGCTATAAAAGCGCACAGGGGCATATCGGATCCATTCTGGACCGGTTGCGTTCGGGTAAAGACGAATTGCTCATGGACAATGCAGCGATCGATGTGGAACGCAAAAATCTGTGGGCTGCCATGGGCCGTCTGGAACAGATGATCCACGTTTCCAAAGTCATGGATCAGCGTCTCGAAGACAAGGCCGCCGAACTGGACGCCACGGATCCCGCAAAGGCCAAGGCGCTGAGAGAAAGCGCGCTATTCTATGTCCGGCAGCGGACGCAGGACCTGATGACCCAGATGGCGGTAACGGTTCAGGGTTACCTGGCGCTTGATTTGGTGAAAAAAAACAATGTTGAGCTGGTCAAAGGCGTTGATCGTGCCAGCACGACGACTGTTGGTGCCTTGCGCACCGGTGTGACGGTTGCACAGGCACTGACCAACCAGAAGCTGGTTCTCGATCAGATCAGTGCGCTCAACACGACAACCGCCGGTGTCATCGATTCCACCAGCGAAATGTTGAAAAACCAGACTGGCCAGATTCACGAACAGGCTGCATCATCAACCATTCCGCTCGAAACGCTGCAGCGTGCGTTCCAGAATGTCTACGATACGATGGACAATATCGACACGTTCAAGATCAAGGCTCTGGAAAACATGAAGACAACCGTCAATTCGCTGTCTGGCGAGATTGAAAAGTCCAAAGGCTATATTGCGCGATCCGAGGGGCAGGCGAAAGCACAGCTGGAAGCCCCGTCTGAAAACCCGCTGAGCGCGCTGGAGGAATAATCAGTGGCCATCGGCGAGACTTCCGATCAGATCATGTCCGACGCAAATCGGGCATTGCGGGATTCACAATTCCGCAGGTCAATAGGCCATCGATCCGCGGCCATGAAGCGCGGGTATTTCTGGAAGAAAATTGGCCGCGCAGCGATGCTGACGGCTGGCGTTCTGGTCGGTGCCAGCATTGTCGGCGGCATTTTGAACGGGATAGGTTTTTGGGGCGTGATGATTTCAGCGGGTTTGATCGCTGGCGGGATATGGGCCGCGATGAAGTTTCCGAAATTGAAAATCCCGACTCCGGAAACGCTGGTTCAGTCGGATCTCAAATCACTGGCCGGAAAGACCGAGATATGGCTGGAAGCCCAGCGGCCCGCCTTGCCAAAACCGGCGATCAAGATCGTCAATGATATCGGTGCGCAACTGGATATGCTGTCTCCGCAGCTGCAAAAGCTCAATGAAGGCGATGCTGCGGCCTATGAAATTCGCAAATTGATGGGTGAGCATTTGCCCGAGCTGATCTCCGGCTATCGCGCTATTCCAGCCCCGATGCGCAAAGAGAATACTGATAACGGCAAAACGCCGGACGAGCAGTTAATCGGCGGTTTGTCGCTGATAGAAAAGGAAATTGCCGGTGTTACGCAGCAGATTGCAAAGGGTGACATTGACAATCTTTCCATCCGCGGCCGGTATCTAGAATTGAAATATGACAAGAGCGCAGAGGCAGAAGAATAGCTTCGCTGCGATAATCGCCCTCGAGGCATTCGGTACAAAACAGCATTCCACTGGGGTTTTTAAGTTGACTCAATCCTCCATGCGCTGCTCTGTGAAAAGCGAAATACGGCGATATCGCCGTGCAGTGATTTGACAAGCTAGGATTCCGAAATGTGCCCTGCGGCAGTAAGTGATGGGGACCGTCGGGGATATATTATTCCAATCGGCGGCGGTGAAGACAAAGATGCCAATCCAACGGTTTTGAGGCGTTTTCTCGAAGTTTCGGGAGGCAGAAACGCGGATATCGTGATATTGCCGACTGCATCCCAGTTGGAAGAGACCGGTTCAATTTACGAAGAGATATTTCTGAAACTCGGAGCGGCGAACGCGAGTTCAATACCGATTTCGAGCAGGGAAGACTGCAATAATCCTGAATTTGCGGAGCGATGTCAAAACGCGACCGGAATTTTCATGACCGGAGGCAATCAGCTGCGGCTCAGCACAATATTGGGCGGGACGATTGTTGCGCGCACGATCCGAACGGTGAATGCCAGGGGTGTACCCATCGCGGGAACATCTGCGGGTGCTTCGATTATGTCCGAGCACATGATGGCTGGTGGTAGCGCAGATCAAAGCCCTTCGGAAGGCGGAGCGGTTCTGGCACCGGGACTGGGTCTGACCAATGTTGGTGTCATAGATCAGCATTTTTCCGAACGAAACCGACTGGGTCGCTTGCTATCTGCGATTGCGCTCAACCCGTTTTTGCTCGGTATCGGAATTGATGAAGACACCGCCGCCTTTATCGGCCCGGAAGACACGATGGATATTGTGGGAAGCGGGACGGTGACCGTTGTTGATGGTGCCGGAATGCGATATTCATCTGCCCATTCCGCCGATCGCAACCAGGGATTGGGGATGTTGGGATTGAAAATGGACATATTGCATGAAGGATGCAGCTATGACCTCAATCTTCGGCAGGCATTCCCGCCGGTGGAAGATGACTATAATGTGTGTAATCTGTAAGCATGAAAGCACACAGATAATCTCAACGGAATAGAACCAGGGGCTTACTATGAGAATTTTGAAAACAAATCTTTATGTCGGCCCCAACCAATATGCCCGATTCCGGGTGATCCGGCATGTTCTGGATATCGGTGTTCTTGAAGACTGGCCCTCTGTCAGGCTTGGGGCTGAGTTTATCGATGGCCTGATTACCGCTTTGCCTGGACTTGAAGAACATGGCTGTTCCTATCGCAAGCCGGGTGGATTTGTTCGCAGATTGCGTGAAGATGATGGCACCTGGATGGCGCATATTACTGAGCATGTCGCGTTGGAGCTGCAATGTGTGGCCGGCAATGAAGTGACATTCGGTCGCACCCGTTCAACAGGAGAAACGGGCCAGTATAATATGGTTTATGCCTATATTCACCGGGACGTTGGACTGGCGGCCTGCGAACTGGCGATCAGGTTGTTGATGCATCTGCTGCCTGCAGAAGTGCAAAAACAATGCGATTATGAACTCGACGAAGATTTTGACTGGGATGACGAGCTAAGGAGCTTCATCAAGCGCGCCCAACGGCATGCGTTCGGACCAAGTACCGCCTCGCTTGTGGCTGCTGCTGAGGAACGCAACGTTCCCTGGCTGCGATTGAACAAATACAGCCTTGTGCAATTTGGCCATGGCAAACATCAGCAACGCATTCAGGCGACCATCACCAGCGAAACCAGGCATATCGCGGTCGAAATTTCCTGCGACAAGGAAGACACGCATAATCTGCTCAATGATCTCGGCCTGCCGGTTCCACACCAGTTCATGGTCTACAGCGCGCGGGAAGCCGTGCGCGGAGCGCGCCGGATCGGTTATCCGGTGGTCCTCAAGCCATTGAATGCAAACCACGGCCGCGGCGTTTCGATCAATCTGACATCCGACGAAGAAGTTGTAACCGCATTTGATGTCGCGCGCGAGCAGGGGACAAGCAAGGCAGTGCTGGTCGAAAGCTTTATTACCGGATTTGATCATCGAATGCTCGTCGTTGGCAATGAACTGGTTGCGGTTGCGAAACGCGTTCCGGGACATGTTGTGGGTGATGGCAAACAGACAATCGAACAGTTGATCGCACACGTGAATGACGACCCGCGTCGCGGTGTTGGGCACGAGAAAGTTCTGACAATTCTCGAGATCGACAGTCAGGCAAAACGACTGATGGAAAATGCCGGCCACACGCCCGAAACGGTACTTCCGGAAGGAGAGATATTCTACCTGCGCGATACCGCGAACCTGTCCACTGGCGGGACGGCGATTGATCTTACCGATAGCGTGCATCCCGATAATCGCGAAATGGCGGTCCGATCGATCCAGGCGGTAGGTCTGGACGTTGGCGGTGTCGACTTTTTGACCGACGACATATCGCAATCCTACAAGGATATTGGCGGCGCTATTGTCGAAGTAAACGCAGCACCGGGATTCCGGATGCATGTAGCGCCGAGCGAAGGGGAACCAAGGGACGTGGCTGGCAAAGTCATCGACATGCTGTTCCCACCCGGCACGCCCAGCCGGATCCCGATTGCGGCAATCACCGGAACCAATGGCAAGACCACCACGTCCCGCATGCTGGCGCACATCATGAAAACCTGCGGTGATACCGTTGGTTTGACAACCACAGACGGGATTTATGTGGATGGCAAGCAAACGGTTAAAGGCGATACAACCGGGCCCAAATCCGCACAGATGGTATTGCGCGATCCGGTGGTTGATTTTGCTGTCATGGAAACGGCTCGCGGCGGTCTGGTGCGAAGCGGATTGGGGTATGACAGTACAAATGTCTCTGCCTGTTTGAATGTCGCATCTGATCATCTCGGGTTGGGCGGTGTCGACACGCTGGAAGAACTGGCGAAGATCAAGCGGATCGTTGTCGAGGCAGCAACGGATACGGTCGTGCTCAACGCCGATGATATTAACTGCCTGCGAATGGCGGATTACTGCGATGCGGACAATATCTTCTATGTGACTATGAATGCTGAGCATCAGCTCGTCAAACAGCATATTGATGCGGGCGGCAAAGCAGCCGTGCTTGAAAAAGGCATGAACGGTGAAATGATCACCATTTATGACAACTGCACCCATATCTCGCTGTTGTGGACACATCTTATCCCGGCAACGATTGAGGGCAAGGCCACGCATAATGTCCAGAATGCGATGTTCGCGGCGGCGATAGCCTATAGCTTCGACAAGGATATCGAGCAGATACGGCACGGTCTGAAAACCTTCAACACAACGTTCTTCCAGGCACCTGGGCGGATGAATGTGTTTGACGAGCTTCCCTTCCGTGTCATCCTTGATTACGCTCACAACCCGGCAGCCTTTGAAGGTCTGACCAATCTGGTCGACAAGCTGGACAATCACAATCGCAAGATCATTGCCGTTTCCTGTCCCGGCGATCGGCGAGATGAAGATGTGTTCGATTCAAGCGAGATACTGGCCGGCCATTACGATCATTATGTTTTGAAAGCAGATGATAATCGCAGGGGGCGAGGCGATGACGAAATACCGCAATTGATGAAGCAGGGGTTGATGAAGCATGGGGTCGTGGAATCTGCGATCACGATTGTTCCGGATGAGCAGAAAGCCATTGATTTTGCGTTGAATATGGCCGCTGAGAAGGATCTGCTGATCGTTATCGGCGATAATGTAACCCGATCCTGGAAACAGATTGTGCATTTTGGCGACGAAGCTGCAGCCGCATCCTCTGCAGATAGCAAGGCCATTGCTGAAGACCCTGATTACGAAAATATCGTGGATGACAATCAGGCTGTGATCAGCGATGATCGCGGGGTTCGACTGGCGCGTGATGATGATGAAGACGGCGATTAGGAGCGTCTGACCCATGCCTGTCGATATCGAGCAAATCGAGAATTTTCTGGATATAGCCATACCCGAATCCGAGCTGTTGCAAATGGACAGCAGCAGGCGGATTACGGGGCCGGGAATGATCTGGGATAAACGGGGCGCACTAATCGACATATTCGTCAGTGGATTTGAAAAAGGAGCCGTTGTTGAAACGTGGCGTCCGATAGTTCAAAAGCTTCTGTCTGATTTGAATTGGCAGGCCAGCGAAATCACGTCACGCGTTTTTGAAGATGGTGTGACGCTGGTTATCTCCGCGCCCGCTGATCTTCTGTACTCGGCGGTGTTCGTCATAGAAACCAGCTGGCATCTGACCGCAAACCAGCTTCTCGATCAATCGCCGCGTGATTATGATGTATTGCTCGCTGATTTACGCGAAGTGATCGAGATGGAATCCAACCCCGCGCTGATCCAGCTCTTGCAGGCGGCAGACAATCGCAACATCGACATATTGAGCGACGATGATCTTGTCTCGCTGGGGCATGGGGAAGGGTCACAGACCTGGGGTGTCAATGAACTTCCGGTTCCCGAAGCAGTCAATTGGGATCGACTGCATAATTTACCGGTCGCTCTGATTACCGGAACCAACGGAAAATCAACCAGTGTCCGTTTGGCTACAGCGGTGGGTGAAGCTGCAGGACTGGTCAGCGGGTCGACATCAACGGATTATGTGAAGCTGGGCAAGGACATACTGGATTATGGCGACTATTCCGGCCCCGGCGGCGCGCGGATGTTGCTGCGGGACAAGCGGCTCGAACTTGCCTTTCTTGAAGTTGCGCGGGGCGGGATATTGCGGCGCGGATTGCCGCTGTTTCAGGCCCGTGCTGCATTGGTCACAAATATCGCTGCGGATCATCTTGGACAATATGGCGTCAATACGGTGGACGCTCTTGCGCAGGCAAAATTTGCAGTTGCGAGGGCTGTGGCCGAGGATGGCGTGCTGGTTTTGAATGCTGACGATCCGCTGGTCGTGGAGAATGGTTTGCGTTTCCAGCGGGCGATCTGTTGGTTTTCATTATCTGCTGACAACAAACTGGTTCGGGAATCTCTCGCGCAAAAGACTGCGTGTTGCTGGCTGGATGGCGAGCATATCCGATATCATGGCGGATCGGGTGAAGAACTGGTTTTGCTGGTTGCCGATATTCCGATTACGATGAATGGCGCGGCGCTTTTCAACGTCCAGAACGCGATGGGTGTGATTGGTCTGGGCAAGGCAATGGGGCTTGGCAATGAAGCGATTGTCAAAGGGCTTACCGAATTTACCGCTTCGCCAGATGACAATCCTGGCCGATGCAATGAATTCATAGTTCATGGGGCCAGGGTGTTTGTCGATTTTGCGCATAACCCCCATGCTATCGCTGCGATGTCACAATTGCTTGAAAATTTGCCAGCCAGGAAGAAATATCTGCTGATCAGCCATGCCGGAGACCGGACCGATGAGGAAATCACAGAACTTACCAGCGGGGCTCTCGGGTTTCAGCCGGATGAGGTGGTGATTGCCGAACTGGAGGATTATCTGCGCGGACGAGAATTGGGTGAAGTGCCCGATTTGATCGCAAAAGAGTGCGGACGGCGAGGGATAGACCCTTCAGGCATCACCAGGATGCGTTCGCCCGGCAAAGGCGTCGAGCATATTCTGGGGAGCCTGGAAGCCGGGGATGTCGCCTTGCTGCTGGCGCTGTCAGATCGTGACCGGATATTCGAACTGATTGCCGCTACGCAGGATTAAGCTAATCGCAGGAAGCGAATGTGGTGGCGATCAAAGATTGATCCGAACCAACCGCCGCGCGCTTCATGCCGTCAGAATTATATTGCATGGCGATTTCACCTGATCTGGATATCGCGATGACACCGCCGTCGCCGCCGAGCGATTGCACATCTTTCAACATATATTGCAAGGCTTCGCTGAGCGTATCGCCCGCCAAGGCAAAGCGATTGGCAATTGTCAGGGCACCGCCGGTCCGGATAAAATATTCACCCGTGCCGGTGCAGGAAATCGCGATTTCCTCATCCGCCCAGGTTCCGATCCCGATTATCGGTGTGTCACCAACCCGACCTTCCGGCTTGCCGAACACGCCGCCGGTCGATGTCGCTGCCGCCAGATTGCCTTTGATATCGAGCGCAACGGCGCCGACCGTTCCATGTTGCATGTCGCTGACATTGATGTCGTCTTCGCTCACCCCCACCGGCAGGACGTAATAATTCTCCGGATCGGCAATCAGCTCTGCGCCGTGCACTTCCGCGAAACTTCTCGCACCATTGCCCGCCAGCATCACACTGGGAGAATGATCGAGGACCCTACGTGCGACCGATATCGGACGGACAACATCGGTGATCGCGGCAACTGCACCGGCATTTCTGGTCGCGCCATCCATGATACTGGCATCCAGCTCGACGGCTCCGGCAAGATTGGGTGCTGATCCCTTGCCAGCGACATAGAGCCCGGAAGCCTCCATTTCCGCCACCATTTTTTCAACCGTATCAAGACTCGTCGCGCCGCCTTTCAGCATCTCTTCGCCCTCAGCAGCGAGAATAGCCAAATGCTGTTCTACAACCGTGTAGTCTTCGCCAGTTTTGGCACCCGCGCCCCCGTGAAGGGCGAGTGAAAAACGGGATGAGTTTGAAACCATGATTTCGGGTCCTTTAAATTCTGGCACCCTATGGAAAATCCAATTGTGTATGTCGATAGCAAATCTCTCCCGGGCAATCGGTCGTGGACAATCGGTCGGGGCTGTGAAAGGGGAGGCGCATCAGAAAAGAATGAAGTGAGATTGAAAATGAAAGCGTTATTTGATGTGAGCGGAAAAGTGGCTGTGGTCACGGGCGGGTCGAGCGGGATTGGCGCAATGATGGCGCGCGGCCTGGTTGAGAATGGCGCGAAGGTTTACATTACGGCTCGCAAGGTAGAGCGACTGATCGAGATGGCGGAAGAGCTATCGAAACTCGGCGATTGCACCGCCATTCCCGCTGACCTTTCAAATGTTGATGCTATTGAAGAACTTGTCGCAGCGATAACCGCAAAAGAAGACCATATCGACATATTGATCAACAATGCCGGCGCCAACTGGGCCGCTCCGATCGAAGATTTCCCGGAAGCTGGCTGGGACAAGGTTATGGATATCAACATCAAGTCGATATTCTTCGCAACGCAAAAGTTTCTGCCATTGCTCAAGGCATCCGGTAACGCCGAAGATCCTGCGCGGGTGATCAATATTGCTTCGATTAACGGTATCCGAAATTCAGGCATGCCCACCTATGCCTATTCTGCCAGCAAGTCCGGAGTGATCCATCTCACGGAACATCTCGCAACCGATCTGGCGTCATATCACATCAATGTGAACGCTATTGCTCCGGGCTTTTTCCCCAGCAACATGACCAAACAGATTGTCGAGAATGACGGGATGACAAAAATGGCGATATCTCAGATTCCGCGGGGCCGGATGGGGTCTCCGGAGGACATTGCCGGAACCGCACTCTACCTGTGCTCGCGCGCGTCAGCCTGGGTTATTGGCCAGACAATCGTGCTGGATGGCGGGATGATTTCTCGCCCCTGATCAACTGCGCGCAGCAAGGATTTTCTTGTTGCGCGCTTCGACAGCCCGGAAACCTTTGAATACGCTCAGATCGGGATCTGTTCGACCGGATTTTCCTAGGTTGAAAAGTTGCTCGTAAAACCAGTAGATTGTCGCAAAGCCGTCAACCGCTTTGACGACCTGAAACCGGCGCAAAAATCCAAGCCAATCGGGAATAAGCTGCAATGTGTTTTCGAAACGGGGCAACTCATCACGGCCTGCCAATAGCTGTTTCGGGGCGTCGGTCATGACGCACATAGGCCGGCCCAATCCGATTAGATCAGCCGCGCCATCTGCAAGTGCCTGGTCCATTGCCGCGCGTGTCCGAAACCCTCCGGTGACCATCAGCGGAACCGAAACCGATGCCTGCATGGCTTTGGCAAAATCCACAAAATAGGCTTCCCGTGCCTGGGTTGAGGGCGCGACATTCTGCTCTTCGCGTTCTTCCATCCCCTCCGATCCCATCAGGGCGGGTTGTTCATATGTGCCGCCGGATATTTCGATCAGGTCGACACTGGCAGCTTCGAGCCATTGTACGACTTGCAAACTGTCTTCAAATGCAAATCCGCCTTTTTGAAAATCCGCGCTGTTTAGTTTGACCGAGATCGGGAAGTCCGGTCCGACAGCTGCCCGAGTTTTGGCGATGACTGCCAGCAGAAATCGCGCTCTGTTTTCAAGACTGCCGCCATAGTCGTCGGTGCGTTGATTTGCACGCGGGCTTAAAAAACTGCTGAGAAGATAACCGTGGGCGGCGTGAATTTGCACGCCGGTAAATCCGGCCTCTTGAACTGTTTTGGCCGCCAGTGAAAATCGCTCTATCAGGGTTTCAATTTCGGATATGGTCAACTCTACCGGTTCGCCAAACTGTCCACCTGGAAGGCCCAATTTGACGGCTGAAGGCGCTTTCGGATTGGGGTTTACATTCGCCGGCGTTTGCCGGCCCGCATGGCTAATTTGGGCCCAGAAATGATTGCCATTCCGGGTCGCGATCGCGGCCCAGCTTTTCAGCGCCTTCATCATCTCGTCGCTGGCCGGTTTGTCGATTACAACATTGCCAGGGCGTTCGAGATGATCTCGATCAATCTGGATATTGCCGCTGAGCAGCATGCCGGCACCGCCATCTGACCAGATACCATAAAGCTGTTCGAGTTCTTTCGTCGGGAAACCATCTGGCGTCGCTATGCCTTCTGTCATCGCGCCTTTGCCAATTCGATTGGGCAGTACCGCGCCGCAGGGAAGAGTGAGCGAAGCATCGAGAGTTGTTGTCATGTCAGACAGCCCTTATTTAAATTGCGAATGAAAACTGATTCTGATCATTTTGGAAAAATTTGCAAGCAATTCCAGAATTTAACCCTCTAAAACACTGAATTAGTGTAAATTTGGCTTTTGCTTAATTTTTGGTATATTGCAGGCCTGCCAGCCCGGGATTTACATTGGGCGGCAAGGACTGGATACATGAGGGGAAAAGAAAATGGTTGCAGCGACCTCACGGAAATCGACATCGAAATCGGTGGCGATGACTGGACGTGAAAATAGCCACGGCTCCGCAGGCGTGGTGCTCTGGGACAAAAAAATGAGCAACAATTGTGCTGGGGCGTTGCTTGTCTACACGATGTTGCAGATTTTTGTGGTTATCAGTTTCATTGAGACCAAAGGCATGTCGATTGCCCCTTATTTTGGACTTGTCTTGCTGGTCGCGATCATCATTCCTTTTTGCCGCAAATACGAAAAGCGCTGGGAAAAGCTTGCCAGTGCAAATCTTCCCGACAGCAATATGGCGCTCCGCTATCGCCGTGACCAGATAACCCTGTGGATTCTTGCGTTGGGGCTTCCATTCGTCTTCATCGGGCTCATCATGCTCGGAAGCACAATTTTCTAGTCATCGGGCGTAAAATCCGCGCTGCAGATTGCCGCCAGTCATTGACGGGTACAGGCCGCGCACCTATGTGCTTTGCATGTTAAAACCTGAAGAAGCGCAAAGCCGCGCGGACGCCCTGATCTCCCAAGCCAAAAAAGCAGGAGCCGATGCTGCGGATGCGATTTACGTCTGCGATGCATCGACGCAGGTCCAGATACGCCTCGGCAATCTGGAAGATGTCGAACGGTCTGAAGGTGAAGAAATTGGTCTGCGGGTGTTCGCAGGCAAGCGTTCGGCTACCGTCTCTTCATCAAACATGGATACCGACATTTTATCCGATCTGGTTGGCAGAGCGATGGACATGGCTCGTGAAGCACCGGAAGATGACTATGCCGGACTGGCTCCGGAGGAATTGATCTCGAAATCTGATCTGCAACCTATTGATGGTGAAGACCACGCCAATCCAGAACCCGCCATTCTCCGGGAAATGGCACTCGAAGCGGAAGATGCTGCGCGCGCTGTCTCCGGCGTAACCAACAGTGAAGGCGGCGGAGCGAGCGCCGGACGATCAATTGTTGCCCTGGCCACAAGCCATGGTTTTTCGGGCGCTTATTCCACCAGTGGATACGGCGTCTCAGCCAGCGTGATCGCAGGTGAAGGTGACGGCATGGAACGGGATTATGCCTATCATAGTACCCGGCATTTTGAAGACCTCGATAGTCCGAAAGAAATTGGCCAGAAGGCCGGCAACCGCGCAGTTTCGAGGCTGGGCCCTGTAGAATTCAAGTCTGGTGCAATGCCGGTGGTTTTTGATCCGCGGGTCAGCAGCAGCCTGCTGGGTCATTTTGTCGGCGCGATCGCGGGAAGCAGCATTGCGCGCAAAACAAGTTTCTTGCAGGACGCGTTGGAAACGCAGGTTTTTGACAGCGCGATCAATATCATCGACTGTCCCCATCGCAAACGCGGACTGCGTTCCAAGGCGTTTGATGGTGAAGGCTTGCCGACCGCCAAGACAAAATTGATTGATAACGGCCGACTTACTCAATGGATCATGGAGAGCGCATCAGCGCGCCAATTGGGATTGCAGCCCACCGGACATGCTTCGCGCGGGGTTGGGGGAGCGCCTGGCGTCAGCGTCACCAATCTGCACATGAGCAACGGATCGGTTAGCCGTGATGATCTGATCAAGGATATCGGAAACGGCGTTTTGATCACGGAATTGATCGGACAGGGGGTTAATCCCGTGACCGGCGATTATAGCCGCGGAGCTGGCGGGTTCTTGATTACTGATGGTCAGATTGGTGCGCCGGTTTCCGAAATTACGATAGCCGGAAACTTGAAGGACATGTTTGCGAGCCTGGTGCCAGCTGATGATCTGGTTTATCGTCACGCAATTAATGCGCCAACCCTGCGCACAGACAGCATGACGGTTGCCGGTGGCTGAAGTTGATTTCGACAAACTGGTAGCAATTGCCCACGAAGCCGGCGATCTCGCAATGCGGGATTGGCAGGCGGGCGAAAAAGCCAAAAAGACCTGGGAGAAATCGCCGGGACAAGTGGTAAGCGATGCGGATATTGCGGTGGATCATTTCCTGCGCGAACGCCTGGAAGATCTTGTGCCTTCTGCAGGCTGGCTTTCCGAAGAGACGCATATCGACCACAGCGGTGCAGGGGATGATCTCACCTGGGTTGTCGATCCGATTGATGGCACAAAGGATTTCGTCGCCGGCAGACCGGGTTGGTGTGTTTCTGTTGCACTTGTCCAGAACGGAGCGCCGGTTTTTGGCATTCTCAATGCCCCGGCGATGGAGGAACTTTGGGTCGCAAAGGCGGGTAGTCATACGGAAGTCAACGGAAAGCCGCTTTCAGCCAGCGTTCAAACAGCATATGACGGTTGCCGTATTCCTGCGGAAAATCTGCCTGCGGAAATCAATCTGACCGCGGTACCGAAACCCAACAGCATTGCTCTTCGCATGGCGATGGTCGCGGATGATCGCGCCGATATGGTCGCATCCACGCGCTGGGGGCATGAGTGGGATATTGCCGCAGCCCATGTTATCGCCGAACAGGCCGGAGCTCGCGTGACCGACGCCCTGGGGCAGAAACTGGCTTATAATGGAACGCATGGCAAGGCCCTGGGCGTGTTGTGCTGCTCTGCCGGGATTTATGAAACTGCGGTCGCCAGAATTGCGAAATATGCCGCCAATGCAGATGGGCAGCCTTGAGCGCTTCAGACTGGCTTCTTTCTTTTCCACAAATCGTCACGATCACTGTAACCCGGCTTGATCATCGCCTGTATCAGAGCACGGGATACGGATGTGATTTTGGACAGACTTCCGGTCACGACCCGCTGATCGAGTGACGCTTCAGGATTTTGACCCACCGATCGCGCGATATTCAGATAGATGTCTGCGGCAGCGAGTACCGCCCAGCGAGAGCGGAATGGCAGCTGCGCAGCTCCTACACGGGCGGATCGGGCATAATGTTCGGCGCGCTCGCAAAGCCTCGCGACAAGCATAGCGGTTTTTGTACGGTTTTCCGTTTCGAGCATGTCCCGAGTTTTGAGACCTTCCTGCCGCAACCACTCGGAGGGGAGGTAGCAGCGTCCGGCTGCATCATCCTCTGCGACATCGCGGGCAATATTCGAGAGCTGGAAGGCCAGACCCAGATCACAGGCACGGTCCAGAGTGTCTTCATCTGCAGAAGATACGCCCATGACGATCGCCATCATGCAGCCGACAGCTCCCGCGACATGATAACAATATTGATACAGGTCATCTTCGGTTTGCGGTGTCCAGCCTCTGGCATCCAACTGGAAGCCATCGATCATGTCGTCAGAGAACATTTTGGGTATGCCGCATTCTTTGGCGACGACGCCAAATGCATCAAATGGCGGTTTGCCCGTCTGCTCTCCACCATATGCTCTGGCAGTCATCATCCGCATCGCTGCGACGGTTTTTTCCGGATTGGGGACAACAGACATGCCGTGCCCATGATCCTGTCCATCTGCGAGATCATCGCAAGCTCGGCACCAGAAATAGAGAAGCCAGGCCCGTTCTCTGGTTTTCGCTGAAAAGAGTTTCGATGCGAGCGCAAAGGATCTGGAACCGCGTTCTATACTGGCCTTCGCGTGCCGGACGAGATTTGCGCGATTCATGACCAGGTTTATCCCAGATCTTCCAGCATCAGTTCAGCGGTAGCCTTGGCGCTGCCAACAACACCCGGAATCCCCGCGCCCGGGTGCGTTCCGGCACCCACAAAATAGAGATTGTCGATGACATCATCGCGATTGTGAACCCGGAACCAGGCACTTTGGGTGAGTAGGGGTTCAAGGCTGAATGCGCTGCCCAGATGGGCATTCAGGTCCGTGCCAAAATCCTGGGGTGTATAGTGGAAGCTTGTAATTATCCGGTCATGGATGTCGGGGATCAGACGTTTGCCAATCTCTTCCAGAATTCGTTTTTCGTAAATGGGTCCCATTTCATCCCAGTCGATCGGGAGCTTGCCCTGGTGCGGAACCGGCGCAAGAACATAGAAAGTGCTGTGGCCTTCAGGTGCCATTTCGGGGTCAGTAATAGTTGGGTGATGTAAATATAGCGAGAAATCCTGCGGTAAAACGCCATTTTCATAAATGTCTTCGAGCAGGCCCTTATATCGCGGTCCGAACAGGATCATGTGGTGGGGGATGCCTGGCCAGCTTCCCTTTATTCCAAAATGAACGACAAAGAGCGAAGGCGAGTATTTCTTCCTTTTCAAGGATGAAGTCACTTTCTGGCTGCGGTGCTGATGACTCAGCAAGTCGCGATAGCTGTGCATCACATCGGCATTGGATGCGACCGCATCGAAATTTTCGGACCATCCGGATTTGCAGGTTATTCCCGTCGCCCGATCACCCAAAGTGTCGATGCTGGTGACAGGGTCGGCAAGCCTGATGGAGCCGCCAATCCGTTCAAAATGCTTGACCATCGCGGCGACCAGCATGTTGGTTCCGCCCTTTGCAAACCAGACGCCTCCCAATCGTTCCAGTTTGTGGATGAGGCCATAGATTGCGCTGGTGGTCATCGGATTTCCGCCTACCAGCAGAGACTGGAAAGACAGGAATTCCCGGAGTTTTTCGTTCTTCACGAAGGTCGAGACTTTGGCATAAACCGAACGATAGGCTTGGAATTTCATCAGGGCAGGGGCCGCACTGATCATCGATTTGAAGTCCAGAAAAGCTGTCGTGCCAAGCTTGACATAGCCCTCTTCATAAAGCCCCCCGCTATAGTCCAGAAAACGTTCATATCCTTCAACATCATCGGGTTCGATCTTGGCAATTTCTTCCCGCAGCTGATCGGGATCATTCACATAGTCAAAGTTGGTACCATCGGGCCAGTTCAGTCGGTAAAATGGAGAAACGGGCATAAGCTCGATGTCCTTGGCCATATCGTGGCCGGTCAGATCCCAAAGCTGACTGAGACAGTCCGGGTCGGTAATGACGGTCGGACCACCGTCAAAAATAAAGCCCTCTTTCTCCCAGTAATAGGCGCGGCCACCGGGCTTGTCGCGACCTTCCAATATGGTGGTATGAACACCGGCAGACTGCAGCCGGATTGCCAGCGCTAGTCCTCCAAAGCCGGAGCCGATCACCGCTGCCTTTTTGAACAGGCCAGGTTGGGATTTGGTAACTTCGTTCATGAATTGATACTCATCGATATTTTAACAACAGGGGAACGGCGCGACGGATCGGGATTGGGGGTTTGCCCGTGAGCAACTTCACCTGATCTATCTTGGTTGTCTTGCCTGCATAGAATCTTGCCAGCAGATTTTCATCTTTGGTGTAGGTGTGTTGCAAGGTTAGATAGCGCTTTTCCGGGTCAGCTCCCTTGAACAGAAATGCACAGAGCATCCTGTAGAATTTCCCGTTTTTCCAGTGTTCTGTCGCCATATCCTTGAGTGATTTGTCCAGATTTTCCTGGGTGATCGATGGTGTCCCGGCGATCAGAATGGCGGTTCGTACAGCGAGAGGCAGGGAATAGCTGGTAATCGGCTGGATCAGTGCTGCGCGAGATCCCGCGCGGGCATCCGGGCCGGGGTTGCTGTTCCAGAAAGCTTGAAAATCGCCACCATAAAAAACCGGCAACTGACCCGTCTCATCGCTCAACACCTTGTCGATTTCCCAACCTTGTTCAGCGACATATTCGGAAATCCTTTTGCTTAACATGGCTGGATCGAAATCTTTGGTGTCCGCATAATAGGTATCTTCAACGAACAGCTCATTTTCCCCGAATGGCAGACAGTAAACAAATCGATAGCCGTCAATTTGTTTCACCCTGGCATCCATGATGACCGGACGATCCAGCCCATGCGGTTTTTTCAGTCTGAGCATCTGGCCGTAGAATTTTTGCCACCCATTTTCGAGTGCCTCTATATTGCCCCCGCCGCGAGCATCAACAACCGCTTTTGCGCTTATCTCTTCGTCATCATCAAGCTGAAGGATGCTTCCTTGAAGTTTTTTGATTTTTTTGCCGATTATCAAGCTTTTTTTGGGCAGACGTGCCCTCAATTCAAGGTCGAGTTTCACTGATTCTATCGAAAAATACCCGTTGCCGATGCGACGACTATATTTCGGGAAGTGGACATCATAGCTTTCCCATTTTCGCGAAATGATCGGATCAACAAGCCAGCGATGCTCGGGCTCAATATCGCTTTCAAAAAAAGACCAGATGTGGTTGCCACCAAATTTTTCTTCGGCTTCGATCAGCGCGATATCGAGCTCGGGGCGCAGTTTGTTGAGAGCCAAAGCAACGAGACCGCCCGCCAGCCCACCGCCCGCAATTGCGAGATCAAATTGATTCTGATGGGAACTCCTGCCTGACATGAGGCAGCCTTAGCGGAAGGGGCATGCAGGGGAAAGCCTGTCTGAAAGCATGTAGACAATGAATTGCTTTAGACCTTGCCCGCTGGTGATCAGCCGCATATCCCGGCGTCATGGTACCTGTCGTTCCTCTTTTGCTTTCCGCGCTTGCCATGACGCTGATCATTGGGGGGCGTTATTTGCTGAGCAGCGGCTTTTTCGCATGGCTCACCAATCGTGTACGGCCGAGACAATATGACAGTTTGCAACCGCAGATTTCAAAGGAGATCCGATGGTCTCTTGCTTCTGCTGCCATCTACGGCATCCCGGCAGGCATCATGGCCTGGGGGTGGCAGAACGCCGGGTGGACGAAGATTTATACGGACATCAATATGTACCCATTCTGGTATATGCCGATTTCGCTGTTGGTCTATCTTGCTCTCCACGACACCTGGTTTTACTGGACGCATCGACTGTTTCATCGACCGGCCTGGTTTCAGATTGCACATGCAGTGCACCATGAAAGCAGACCTCCGACTGCATGGGCGGCGATGAGCTTCCATCCGGTAGAAGCGATCAGCGGTGCGGTTGTTATACCTGCTCTGGTCATCGCTATTCCGATTCATGTCGGCGTCTTGGCCATTGTGCTGCTGATAATGACCGTTATGGGAGTAACTAATCACATGGGCTGGGAACTGTTTCCCCGCTGGATGGTTCAGGGAAAGTTAGGACAGGGGCTGATAACAGCAACCCATCACGAAAAGCATCACGAGTTGTATAGGGGTAATTATGGTTTGTATTTCCGGTTTTGGGACAAAGTCTGCGGTACTGATATCGGGCTTGGCTCTTTCGACAGCAGTTCCCGCGAACAGCGCGGAAAGTGATCAATCAGCGGTAGCGCCTGCGGTTGCGGCCACTTTGGGAATTGCAGTGTCGGGTCTGCGCTCGCAAAAAGGGGACGTTCTGGTCTGCCTGAGCAGCAATCCCAAATATTTTCCGGATTGTCGGAAAGACAAGGATGCCCGCAAAATCAAGGTAGCAGCCGCTGATGCTGCAACGTTTCAAATCTCCGATGTCGTTCCGGGTACCTACGCAGTTGCTCTCATACATGACGAAAATGCTAACGGGAAAATGGACATGCGGCTGTTTCTTCCGCGTGAAGGTTTTGGTTTTTCCCGCAATCCAAAAATTGGAATGGGACCGCCGAAGTTTAAATCTGCACAATTTGAAGTCGGAGTCACTGACGCGAACTATGCAGTGAAAATGAAATATATACTCTGACCAACCGGCGACCCTGTCGGATGTCATGCACCCTATGTGGAACTATTGAAGAATGACCAAAACCAAGAGAGCCGTTTATTCTGTCGGAACTTACATTCTTGCAGCTGGCTGTTTGCTGGTCGGACACGCTGCAGCTCAAGCCGAGCAGCAGGGGCCGCCAACGGAGACGGTGTTCGATGGTGACTACGTGACGATCGGAGTTGGAGCCGTTGTCGGATCCAGTTACGAAGGCTCGGATAACTATACAATTTCACCGCTACCGGTGATTATTGGTAGTTTTGCCGGCGTAGAATTCCAGCCCCGCGGGCCGGGCCTTGCACTGGACTTTGTGCCAGATGCCAAAGGCGCGAAGATTGATATTATCGCAGGGCCTGTTTTTCGGGCCCGCTTTGATCGGAACAACTCGATCGAAGATGATGTTGTTCGTAGCCTGGGTGAACTGGATGTTGCGATTGAGGTTGGAGCGGCAGCTGGCCTGCAAGTTAACCGGGTACTGCATCCCTTTGATTCCCTGACTGCAACGGTTGATCTGCGCTGGGATGTCGCGGGAGCGCACAATGGAATGGTGGTTTTTCCCAGTCTGACTTACTTCACACCGTTGAGCCGGGGTGTCGCCGTCAGCTTGGCGCTGAGCGCTGAATATGTTGATGATGACTATGCCGATTATTATTTTTCGATTTCACCCGCGGGATCGGCAGCTAGCGGCTTGCCGACGTTTACGGCCGGTTCGGGATGGAAAAACGCGGGTGTTACGGTCTTTGGCGGCATTGATCTTGATGGTGACGTAACCAATGGCGGTTTGGGGCTGTTTCTGCTGGGCAGCTATTCTCATATGCTTGAAGATGCCGAACGTTCACCTGTGACCTCCATCCGCGGTGATGCAAATCAATGGTTTGGTGCGATTGGTATCGGCTATACCTTCTGATCGATGGCTGTGGCCGGACATAAGTGCGTTTTGCGCGTTTCCCTGCTGACATCCACGATAACCCCTGCTAACTGCGCCGCATGACAGACCGTTCCCACATAAGAAATTTTTCGATCATTGCGCATATTGATCATGGCAAATCGACGCTGGCCGATCGATTGATCCAGTTTACCGGGGGTCTGACCGAGCGCGAGATGAGCGAACAGGTTCTCGATAATATGGATATCGAGAGAGAGCGCGGGATAACCATCAAAGCGCAGACTGTCCGCCTAAGCTATACTGCAAAAAATGGAGAGAGCTACGAACTCAACTTGATGGACACGCCTGGCCACGTGGATTTCGCGTATGAAGTATCCCGAAGTCTGGCCGCTTGCGAGGGCGCGCTGCTGGTAGTCGATGCTGCGCAGGGTGTGGAGGCCCAGACACTCGCTAATGTCTATCAGTCGATCGAACATGATCACGAAATTGTGCCGGTTCTCAACAAAGTCGATTTGCCTGCCGCCGAACCGGAACGGGTACGGAACGAAATTGAAGAAATCATCGGTATTGATGCTTCCGAAGCGGTTTTGGCATCGGCAAAATCAGGCATCGGAATTCCGGACATTCTGGAGCAGATTGTTGAAAAAATTCCAGCGCCCGGTGGTGACAGGGATGCGCCGCTGAAGGCAATGCTGGTGGACAGCTGGTATGACCCCTATCTGGGTGTCGTTATTCTGGTGCGCGTGATTGACGGGGTACTGACCAAAGGCCAGCGCATCAAGTTCATGGCGCAAGGAACGGAACATCTGGTGGACCGGGTTGGCTGCATGCGTCCAAAAATCGAACAATTGCCGGAATTGGCGGCAGGCGAGATTGGCTTTATCACCGCGCAGATCAAGGAAGTCTCGCAAACCGCTGTGGGTGATACCATAACGACCGTCAAAGGCGCCGCTGCCGAGGCTTTGCCGGGGTTCAAGGAAGTGCAGTCAGTTGTGTTCTGCGGGCTGTTTCCGGTGGACGCAGCTGATTTTGAAAAACTGCGTGAGAGTATCGGCAAACTCCGTTTGAATGACGCTAGTTTCACGTTTGAGATGGAAACCAGTGCGGCACTGGGGCAGGGGTTCCGGTGCGGGTTCCTCGGCTTGCTTCATTTGGAAATTATCCAGGAGCGGTTAACCCGCGAATATGACCTGGATCTGATCACCACGGCACCGTCGGTCGTCTATCGTATGGTGATGAACGATGGGTCCGAACAATTTTTGCACAATCCGGCCGATATGCCAGACGTAGTAAAAATTGCGGATATTGAAGAGCCATGGATCGAAGCGACAATTTATTGCCCCGACGATTATCTCGGCGGCATATTGAAGCTGTGTCAGGACCGCAGGGGCGTGCAAAAGAACCTGACCTATGTCGGCGACCGCGCGCAAGTGGTCTATGAACTGCCGCTCAACGAAGTCGTGTTTGATTTCTATGATCGCCTCAAGAGTATTTCCCGCGGTTATGCGAGTTTTGACTATCATCAGATCGGCCTGCAAAGCGGGGATCTTGTCAAAATGAACATTCTGGTCAATGGGGATCCTGTAGATGCGCTGAGCATGATCGTGCACCGCGCTGCTGCAGAAAGTCGCGGACGTCATATGTGCGAACGGCTCAAGGATTTGATTCCGCGTCACTTGTTCAAAATCCCGGTTCAGGCAGCGATTGGCGGCAAGGTCATCGCGCGTGAAACAATTGCGGCGATGCGCAAGGATGTGACTGCGAAATGCTATGGCGGGGATATCAGCCGCAAGAAGAAGCTGCTCGACAAGCAGAAAAAAGGTAAGGCCAAAATGCGGGAATATGGAAATGTCAGCATTCCGCAGGAAGCCTTTATCGCAGCTTTGAAAATGGGAGATGAAGGCTAAGTAACTTTGGGTAAAATCAATGTTAACAACCTTTTAGAATCATTACCCTTTTGATAGCTACGCCGTCAGGGTCGCATCATAGTTTCGGATATTATTGATGCTTTCCCTGTTTGAATCGGATGCTCGGCGGACCAAAGATGCCACCGAAGTCCGATATCTGTTCCAAAAACATGGCGACAGAACCATTGCTCTGCTCGAAAAGCGATCCTGTGATCATTCGATGACAGAGCGGGACCGGCGGCACTGGAAACGCATTCTCAAGAAAGCCAGATTGCAAAAGCGAAAAATTTGGGCTTGAACTGGTGTAAATTGCGCCGGTCGGACAGGCTCTGCTATTTTTTTGCAGTACAAGGTTTGATCTTGCCGGGCAGAGGGGCTTTGCCAACCGGGCGAAAGCGCGCAAAATAACCGCCCAATTCCGGCCGCTCCATGAAACCAAGAAGTTGATAGCCGACGGCCTCAAACTCACAGAATAGCTGCTTGGGCGCTATTCCATGTTGCTCAATGGGCCGATTTACATCGACAACAATCACTTCGCCCGGAGAATCCATATTGCGCTTGATGGCCGGCCGCAGACGGGACAGAAAAGCATAGGGTTCACGGATTTCGTGGTACATGTGAACCATGAAAATCCTGTCGAAGCTGTCTTCGGGAAGCCGCGGGTCATCGCCTGCGCCCAGTTTGATCGATACATTGTTCAGGCGATCGCGCGCGACACGGTCTGCCAGTCGCTTGATCGCACCTTCATCAATATCTTGCGCCAGCACGCGTCCATTTTCGCCGACCCGTTCGGCCAGGCGAACCGTGTAATAGCCTTCACCGGCCCCGATATCCGCGACGGTCATGCCAGGATCAAGGCTCGCAGCCTTCATGATCTCTTCCGCTTCGCCAACCTTGTCGCGAGCCGTTTCAGTCGACCACTGATTTCCAGCCAGCTGAGAGACCGGGCGCGATGCCGGTGGATAGGCCCTGGATGTTTCGGGGCGATTTGCATCGGGGTCTTCAACTCTCTTGCAACCGGTTAGCGGTGCCCCGAGAAGCATGGGAAGTGCAACAGCGACAATCGCAGTTTTTTGAAAGCCTTTGGCAATAAACATCATGCGACCTGATTAGGCCACGTGAACATGCGATTCAATGGCTTTCCTGTCTCGGTTTCGCACGTCTGATGCAATACCGGAGGCACAAATCGGAAAGTTTACCGTTTAGTCGACGTCGTCCACGTCGACTTTTTCACCGGTGACGCGCTGGGAGAGCGCGGCGGCTATAAAATCATCGAGAGCGCCGTCCAGAACATCACTCGGCGCACTGCTGGTCAATCCCGTGCGCAGATCCTTGACCATCTGATAGGGCTGCAGCACATAGGATCGGATTTGATGGCCCCAGCCGATTTCGGTTTTTGCTTCATATTCGCCGGTTGCTTCTGCTTCACGGCGCTGCAACTCGGCTTCAAACAACCGTGCCTTTAACATGCCCATCGCGGTGGCACGGTTCTTGTGCTGGCTTCGGTCGTTCTGGGAAGCCACAACAATACCCGATGGCTGATGGGTGATGCGGACCGCGCTGTCAGTCGTATTGACATGTTGGCCACCTGATCCGGAAGCGCGATAGGTATCAATTTTGAGGTCACCGTCATTGATCTCGACTTCAAAACTATCATCGATGACCGGATAGACCCAGACGCTGGAAAAGCTTGTGTGCCGTTTTGCCGCGCTGTCAAATGGAGAGATGCGAACGAGCCTGTGAACACCGCTTTCCGTCTTCGCAAATCCGTAGGCATTGTCGCCTTTGATTTCGAGCGTCGCGGACTTGATCCCGGCCTGATCGCCGGCCTGATAATCGACCATGCTGACTTTATATCCTCGGGATTCTGCCCATCTTTGATACATGCGCAGCAGCATTTCGGCCCAGTCCTGACTCTCGGTTCCGCCAGCTCCTGCATGAATTTCGAGATATGTGTCCAGATTATCGGCTTCACCTGACAGCAAGGCTTGAACCTTGTCGCGATCGGCGCGATTGGCCAGGGATTCCAGCGTCGCTACGCCTTCATCGACCATTTCGTTATCGCCTTCTTCCTCCGCCATTTCGATAAACTCTAAGGCGTCTTCCATCTCTTGCTGGATTTCCCTTGCAGCGGTTATCGATTCGTCGAGCCGGCGCCTTTCGGTCATCACAGCCTGCGCGGCCGTCGGATCATCCCACAGCGTCGGATCTTCGACGCGTGCATTCAGCTCGTCCAGACGGCGCAAGGCGACGTCCCAGTTCAGTGATGTTCTGAGCAATTCAAGAGCGGCATTGATCCGATCCACAAAAGCTTGCGCTTCGGCACGCATTTCCGGTTCTCCGTATTAAGGTACTGGATGCAGCGATTAGACGATTGGGCAATTAAGTAAACCAGATTAGATTGTCGAGTGAACATGCTTTGTAGAATTGACGATTTCGATAGAGAACGTCTATTGATTAATTGCTTTTGTTGTGATTGCGACAGTCGGTTGGCGCGATTAATCAGCGGGCATGTTTCGAAGCAAAAAACGATTTTCGCTTCATAACGACTTGGAAAGGTACAAGATTATGAAAATGCGTCTGGTTTCAGGAGCGGCATTGGCAGCTCTGGTTGCAACGGGACCCGCTCAATCCGCTCATCATAAGGGTGCGTATGGATATGGGGTGGAAAACGGCCCGGAGAAATGGGGGCAAATCGCCGATGAATATGCGATCTGCGAAAGCGGTGACATGCAATCACCAATTGACCTCGCCGGTGCCAACGCCAAAGGCAACGTCGCTCTTTCTGTCAACTATTCTGCAGGACCACTTACAGTGTCCAACAAAGGGTTGACGGTGCAGGCCGATTTCGCGGTCGGATCGACGATGACAAGCGCGGATACAACTTTCAATCTCATTCAAATTCACTTTCACACACCATCCGAGCATGCGATTTCGGGCAAGCGTTATCCGCTAACCGGGCATTTTGTCCACGCAACCGAAGGTGGCAAGCTGGGTGTTCTCGGCGTCATGTTTGAAGAAGGTGCCGCCAATTCCGAACTGGCTAAAATTCTGGCCGCTGTTCCGGCATCAAAGTCCGAGCCAAAGACCATTACCGGTCAGTCCATCGACCCAAATGCAATGCTGCCTGCAAATCGTGCAGTTTATCGTTACATGGGTTCGTTGACGACGCCGCCTTGCAGTGAAGGCGTGAACTGGCACGTGTTGCGCGATCCGATCACGGCGAGCGCAAGTCAGATTGCAGCATTTGAAAAACTGATGGGCGACAGCGCCCGCCCGGTTCGTGCTCTCAACAACCGCCTGGTTGTTGCTCCGGAATAAACGCTCAATCTCTTCCCCGAATGATGCTCTGGCCTGTGTATCTGGCCAGAGCATTTTCAGCCGAAGCGATTTTTGCCTGCCATTGCTCTGTGTGCCATGGCCATTGTCGTAAGTTGTGCGTTTACGCGAATACAGCTTGGCATCACGCTGGCATCAGTCACGAAAACGTTCGACGTACCGTGTACTTTCTGATCGAGGTCGACAACGCCTTTGGCAGGATCCTGATTGATCGCATTGCCGCCATGAGGGTGTGAACTCGAAAGAACTACGTCATCCGGTTCCTGTATGGCGTCACGATAAAAGGCATCAATTTCGGCATTGGCCATACCCTTGCGCAATGTCTGGCCTTTCAGCAGGGCCGGGTAGACCTCGATCGCGCCATTCAAAAAATGCACTTTTGTCATCGTGGCGAGCGCGCTGCGCAGCAAGTCGAGCTCGGATTCACCGATTTTCAGTTTGAGTTGTCCGCCGTCCATTTTTCCAAGCCGGTCCGCTGGAAACAGCACTCCCGCCGATACCAGTCGGTTGTAATGCAGCATCCGACGAAAATGTTCGTCAAACCAGCCAGGCACCATGGCCGCCATGCTCATAGGTGGCTGAAAGTGGCTTTCGATCAGAAAATCTCCGCGATCGACATATGTCGCCATTTGATCTTCATTCCACACCTCAGCTTTTGTTCCAATCGGCATCAACGCGACCACCGGACAGGCGATGTTGAGGGAAATCCCTTCGCCTGCTTTTTCGATACCGCTGTCCGTTAAAATATTACTGGAAGCCAAAGCGCCCGCGGCCACTACAACACCCTTTCGGGTCCGGATGGTTCGCGTTCGCCCGTCACGAAGAGTTACTTCTACTGCTGATGCCTTTTGTACATCTCCGCTATGGTCGTCCCAGATAATTTCGTTTGCTGTTGCGCCATCAAGAATCCGGGCAGGGGTGGCGTGACTGGAATCAGTTGCATGCGCCAGGAAGCTCTCAGGCATCGCTTTTTTGCGGCCATAGGGACAGCCGGTATTGCAATATCCGCAATAGACGCATTCGCTCGTCGGGGATTTGGGACCGTAATTTTTCCGGAACCATGCCGTGATCGCTTGCTGATCCATCGGGTCATCCGATTGCGCGGCATAGCTATTCCATCCATCGATGAGATGCGGACCGTTATAGCGGCCTGAAATTTGCGATATTTCTGAGACTTCCAGTCGATCTTCTACGGCTTGATAACTAACCGCCAATTCCGTTTCCGTGACAGGCGCACCCAGAGCAGCCCAGGTTGCATAGACATTTTCCGCTTGCGGGTGAACGAGGCCATCCTGCTTCATCCGCAGGCAGATTCCGTTGTTGATGACGGTCGATCCGCCGACCACCCGTCCCTGAAACACTATGATATCCCGATCTTTGGTTGTCTGTAGTCCGCCATCCTTGAAAAGGCGCGCAGTCATTCGCGCTTCTTCATGCGTAATTCTCGAAGAGGGGTAATTGGATCCGGCTTCAAGGATAAGCACTTCATGCCCTTCATCGACCACCGCCGCCGCCGCCACAGCTCCGCCAGCTCCCGAGCCAATCACGACCACATCCACTTCGTTGGGAATCGCGTCGTGCCCGATAAAAACTTCGGGCTTGAGATCGCGTTCCGTCTGCCGCTCGACCTTGACTTCTCCGGGGGCAGATCGATCACGCTGTCCGGGCAGTTGATATTTGAGCCTCTGATATATCGGATTTTCGAAATTGGCTTCTTCATCACCATGTTCCCAATGGCCGTAATAGCCGGCCAGGATCACGCCTTTTGTTCGTGCGATATCCTGGAACAGATCAATCCGTGAATTTTGCAGGCGCCTGCGAATTCGGGCGCGGCGGAATTTCTTGCTTCCCCAAAGGAAGAACGGACCGCCCAGAATGAAAAACAGGCCGGTAAATGCCATGCCGATTTCCCTCGGCTTGTCGCCAGTCATATGAGAGAAATGTTCCTGCAGATTCTCCACTATTTGTGCAGGCGAGATTGCCATAGGCGTCTCGTGGAACAAGGCTTCAGCCAGGGCCTTGATCATGCGGGCCTGAAGCCAGTTAAATGGCTTTTGCATTTGTCGTCTCCCGTTGTGCGACCCGGGGGATTATCAGATAGTTACTGGCTCGCGTTTCTACATGGGAAGCGCAATGCCAAGTCCGTCGCCATTGGTGCCCGCCGGCAGCCGGCGTTCAACCTGGCCACTCTCGAGGTCGATTTCGGCAATTCTGTTTGTGCCAGTCTCCGCAGCGTAAATCTTGTCTCCATTTGTCGAAAACAGGATTGTGACCTGACCGGATCTTTTATCTCCGCTCACGGAAATTGTTCGCGTGAATGCTAGGGTTTCCAGGTCGAACAGTCCAAGTGCCCCATCTCCGAGATCTGAGGTTACAGCGGTCTGGCCATCGGGGCTGACCGCGACACGGATAGGGAAATTCCCGGTTTCCACCGCCGCAATTTCAGCCAGCGTTTTGGTATCAAAAACAAACAGCATATTGTTTTGACGATCTGCAACCAGCAGCCTCTTGCCGTCTGGTGTAAGCGCCAGGCCTTCCGGCTCTTTGCCGGCGGGGAGGTCGATAATTTTTTGACCGGTTTTGAGGTTCAGAACGCTAACGGTTCCGGATTGCATGTTGCTGACATAGCCCCTTTCCTTGTCCGGGGAGATGGCTAGCATATGGCTACCTTTCTGGCCGGTCGATATGCTCGAGACCGTGCGTGTTTGAGCCTCTCCGGTTGGAGGAGAAACGATAGTGACGCTGTCGCTACCTTCCGTCGTAGCCATGATCCTGCCGTCGTTCAGCCAGATGACTCCATGCGGGCGCTTGTTCGGTGTCAAATCTATGGTCTCCACTTTTTCCCGGGCGGCAATATCAAATATATCAATCGATTCGCCGCCATAGGATACCACTGCCGCGAGACGCGAATCTGGAGAAATCGCAATTTCATGTGGTTGGTGACCAGTATCTTTTTTCGCCAACTCCTTCCCGGTGCGCAGATCAACGAAACTCAATGTATCTTCACCTTTGTTTCCGATCAGCAATGTTCCGCGCTGGTCCGACAATCTAAGTTCCGGATTTTCAGCTGCCGCCGTACAAGCCGACAGAGAAGCCGACAGGGCCAGCATCAAAAGGGCACTAAGATAGGGTTTTGTCGCCATTGCGGTCTCCATAAAAAACCCGGCCGATGCTATCGCGCCGGCCGGGTTCAGATTAATCAAGGTCCATATACTGCAAAATCATTCAGCTTGAGGCGCTGCCAAACTGGGATCTTCCGGCAATCCACCGAGCTGGGTAACCAGCTGTGTATATGCATCAAGATAGGCGAGGGCCATTACACGGCCGATTTGGGTGTCGGTATATCCGCCACCTGCCGCTCCGGCAATCGCGCCTCCGAAGAAGCCGCCGCCACCGCCGCCAAACCTGACGTCTGATTTCCGGGCATAGCCTTCAACCGTACGTTCAATTTCCGTTGTCCGCACGTTGACAAGCGCGAGCGTCACATTGGCTTCCTTCTTGTTGACCTTTATTCCGCCGAACAGTCCGCCAAATGTGCGGCCACCCAATGCGCCGCCGATAGCACCCAGTGCTCCGCCGCCGCCAGAACGGTTATTTGCAGAAATAATATCAGGAATAATCACATAGTCAGCGGCTTTGACTTGCCGTTTGCCCACGTTGGAACCGCGTTGAAGCTCACCGGAGTCAGCCAGAGCCCGTTCGACCGCCCGGCTGGCGAGTCCGCGACCGCGGTCTACAAGACCGAAGCATCCCGAGCGTGAAACAAAAGTTTTGATCAGTGCTTCTGGAGAGCCGATCTTGTAGCTCCGCCACCATTGTACATCAGGTTCGACAATTGCGATTGTGCCGAGCCGTTTGTAGCAGGTTGGAATTTCAGCAACTCCGCGATCCTGTGCCTTTTGGCCTTTGGACTTACCAGCTGCCAGGGCTGTCCCGCCTGACAGGGCGAGTGTTGATATTGCCAAAGCTGATACCAGTGTCTTTAACATGTTGTTCCCTCCGGTTGAAATTTCCAGAAATTGCCTCTGTTCACAACCAAAATTGATTTTGAGACGTGACTGGATGGCTTGCGACCCCGAAATTTACAAATCAATGTGTAAACCGTATAGTCACGCTTGCCTGTGATCGATAGCATAATTTGGACAAAATATTTGCAGCGACCAAGGAAAAGCGAAGACACAGGCTTCAAAGCCAATTAGTATTTTCGGCTGCAAGGCGTATTGAAGCAGAAATTTCAAAAAGCGATTCAATTGATGAAAAACAGTTTATCACGTTCCGGTTTGGCAATTTTGGCATCCATTGCGCTTGCAGGTGCAACTGATGTCAAGATGGATCCCGATAATCCCACTTGCCCGGCCGATCCTAATTGGAGCGCCCTGACGGCGATGACTTTGACGCCGATCGTGAAAAACGGAATCAAGGTACTTCTTGCAGAGGGGAGGATCGACAGAGATCTGCCCAATCGATTGAAGCAGAGACTGGCTTCGGAACCCGATATTGCAGAGATATGGTTGCGTTCTCCGGGTGGCGATGCACGTGCCGGCAATGAAGCCGGCAGGATAATTCGCGAAACCTGGATGATCCGAGACGCAAACGGAAAGAAAATCGGTGACAAGCCGGGCGTTCTCACTCGTATTCCTTCGAATTGGGCCTGCTTCAGTGCCTGTAACTTTGTTTTTATGGGCGGCCGTGCGAGGATCATAGATGAAGGCGGATTGTTCATGGTTCACATGTTCACCATGACCGGGGACCGCGATGCGATAAGTTTCAGTGTCGAAATGGGTACGGAATCCACGGCCGAGCTTATCGGTGAAGTGGAACAGGACAGCGCGCTGCTTGCATCGGAAGACAATGACTTTCTTATTCGGATGGGTTTGTCGAGAAAATTGCTGACAGACATCATGTATCGTCAGAAGGCGGTCAAAACGAGCGACGGAGACAATAGCACCCGCCGATGTCTGACCAGGGAAGAAACGCTGCTCTATAACGTCGCAAATATCGAAGAGGACCCGCAAGGCTGACCGATCACGGTGCCTGCATCGTGGGGATGAAATCTGCTTTCCAAACCGTTTTGCTTTTCTTTTGAAAATATCACGTTAGCATGCACTGAACCATGAATATGGCGATCGGGGAGGTGACTATCTATGCGGCATATCGCGATTATTGGATCGGGTCCTGCGGGATATTATTCGGCTGAAGCCGCGCAAAAGAAATATGGAGATGATGTCCAGGTTGATATTATCGACAGGCTTCCGGTCCCCTTCGGGCTTATTCGAACAGGGGTCGCACCGGATCATCAGTCGATAAAAGCCGTATCCCGAAGATACGAAAAAACCGCGCTCACAGACAATGTCCGTTTTGTGGGAAACATCACCGTGGGTGAAGATGTCAGTGTGGAAGAATTGCAGGGACTCTACGACGCGGTCATTTTGGCCACGGGCGCACCCAATGATCGAACACTCGATATCAAGGGCGGTGATCTGGACGGCGTTATCGGCAGTGCTGCGTTTGTGGGCTGGTATAACGGTCATCCGGATTTTGCCGATCTTGATCCACCGCTGGACGGAAAGTCGGTTGCGATAATCGGAAACGGGAATGTCGCACTGGATGTTGCACGGATTATCGCGAAAACCGAAAGTGAATTTTCAGGCAGTGACATCGTGGCGCACGCTCTGGATAAATTGAAACAGAGTAATGTCGAAAAGATCAGTCTTCTCGGCAGGAGAGGGCCCCATCAGATTGCGATGACACCCAAGGAACTAGGAGAATTGGGACATCTCGATCGCGCGCGGCCAGTGATAGACATGCGCGATTTTCCTGAGGAAGGTGATGACGCCATGCTGGAACCCGGCATGCGAAAGTCGGTCACCCATCTCAGAAGCTTTTTTACCCGTGCGGGAGAGTTGCGTGAAAAACCCGTCACAATTGACTTCGACTTTTATGCGATGCCGGTCGCGATTGAGGGAGATGGCAAGGTTGAAAAGCTGATCATCGAGAAGACCGAGCTCGACAAAGACATGCGTTCGATCGGAACGGGTCAACGGTATGAGCTTGATTGTTCGATGGTGATCAGTTGCATCGGTTACCGGACTCCGCCGATCGAAGGCGTGCCGTACGAGCATGGTCGTGGCCGATTTGCCAATGTGGATGGCCGCATATTGCCGGGGCTTTACTGTGTCGGCTGGGCACGTCGCGGACCCAGCGGGACGATTGGTACAAACAAGCCGGATGGTTTTGCAATTATCGAAACGGTGGCCGATGATATTGGTTCAGGGGACAATCGTGAAGGTCGCATGGGACTGGACCGCTTGCTGGATCGGCGCAATGTTGAAGCTGTCACGTTCCGGGACTGGAAGAAAATTGAGGAAGCTGAAATTGCCAATGCGCGGGACGGTGCGCCCCGTGAGAAGTTTACGGATGTCGCGGACATGATTGCTGCACGAAGCAACTAGGCGAGCCACTCTTTCAAAATAGCATTTACTTTATCCGGCGCTTCCTGCTGCACCCAGTGCGAGACACCGGGCAACCGGCGCAGGGTAAAATCACCAACCCATTCTTCCGTGCCTTCTGTGCAATGGATGTTGAGTGCGCTGTCTTCCTCGCCCCAGACCATCAACGTGGGAATATCGATCGTGCCGTCGCCAATGTCGATTGTGTCACGATGACGCAACAATGCCCGGTAATAGTTCACCATGGATTTGAGAGATCCTGGACGGGTCGCAGCGCGCGCGTAGACATCCAGCGCTTCTGGTGTGAAATTGGTCTGATCGCAGGCCATGTTTGAAAAGGCTTGCCGTATCGGTTCGCCATTGTTCCGTGACAGCAGTTTTTCCGGAAGCCAGGGAATTTGGAAAAAGAATATGTACCAGCTGCGCCGTAATTGACGCCAATGCCGGATTTCGCGTTGCCCGACCATGGGGTGCGGAACATTCATGATGATGAGTTTTTTCAGCGGGCGTATTTTTTGAATTGCAAAGGCCCACGCCACAATAGCACCCCAGTCATGGGCAAAAAACGTGACTTCATCCGCGCCGCTAGCGTCAATCAGGCCGGCAATGTCAGCGCATAAATGATCCAGTGCATAATCCCGGACGGTATCCGGTTTGCTGTTTCCGCCATAGCCGCGCATGTTCGGTGCCCAGACGCGATATCCCATGTCCGCGAGCAACGGCATCTGAAACCGCCAGGAATAATGGAGTTCCGGAAAACCATGCAGAAAAAGCGCCAGCTTTTTGCCATTTCCGGCCTCGGCAACCTCAAATCGCTGCCCGTTTGCTTCGACCCAGCGCAGGCTGATTCCACTTTCAAAATGCGCAGGCCAGGAAAATTCAGTAGTCATATTGCTAGTGTTAGCAGGTGCGAGCTTTAATCAGCCAGTTAAATCTGCTATTCCACCTGAAAATAATCAGGAGAGACTCAATGCATGATCTGGTAATTCGTGGTGGAACCGTTGTCGATGGGACCGGAGGCGAGCCGTTTATGGCCGATGTGGCGATTGACGGTGATCGTGTTTCGCTGGTCGGTACTGTAGAGGCAAAGGGGCGAGAAGAGATCGATGCGACCGGCAAGTTCGTGACTCCGGGATTTGTCGACGTTCATACACATTATGATGGGCAGGCGACTTGGGATGACGAAATGGCGCCCTCCAGTTGGCACGGAATTACAACGGTAGTGATGGGCAATTGCGGTGTCGGTTTTGCGCCTGCAAAACCAGACCGGCGCGAGTGGTTGATTGGCCTGATGGAAGGCGTAGAGGATATTCCTGGAACGGCACTGGCCGAAGGCATGTCCTGGAACTGGGAAACCTTTCCGGAATATCTTGATGAGCTGGAAAAAATGCCGCGTACCGTTGACGTTGCAACTCATGTGCCGCACGGAGCCGTGCGCGCATATGTGCTTGGCGATCGCGAGAAACCGGGCGCAGTTCCAACAGATGAAGAAGTGAAACAGATGGCGGACATTGTCGCAGATGGTGTCAAAGCCGGCGCGCTGGGTTTCTCGACGTCGCGCACAATTCTGCACCGGTCCATCGATGGTGAACTGGTTCCAGGTACAACCGCGACCAAGGAAGAGTTGATCGAAATCGGTCGCGCGATGGGCAAGGTTGGCAATGGTGTCTTCGAAATGGCCAGTGATCTCAACAAGGAGTGGGATGAGTTTGGCTGGATGGGCGACATGAGCCGGGAAACGGGATTGCCGGTGACATTCGCAGCACTTCAATCGATTGCGAAAGATATTTCGCTCGACGAGCAAATTGCCAATATGCGCGCCGAGAATGACAATGGCGCCAATATCGTCGCGCAGATAGCGTTGCGCGGCAATGGCATCGTGATGGCCTGGCAGGGAACCGTAAACCCGTTTGTCCGACATCCAAGCTGGATGGCGATGGAAGAACTGAGCTGGGATGAAAAATATGCCCGGCTCAAGGATCCCGCTTTCAAGGCAAAGTTGCTGAGTGAAGCTGCCGAACCTCCGGAAGAGATCGACATGGTGCCCGTCTTCATGGTGATCACAAATGGCTGGGCCATGCAGTTCGAGATGGATGAAGATTTTAACTATGAGCCGCAAGCTGAAGAAAGCATCGCAATGCGAGCGGAAGCTGCCGGAAAATCTGGCGCTGAATATGCCTATGATCTGATGATGCAGGATGAAGGCAAGGGTTTTATCTATCTACCACTGCTCAATTATATTGATGGCAATCTCGATTTCCTCGAAGATCTGCAGCAGGCGGATGACACCGTGAACAGCCTGTCAGATGGCGGGGCACATTGCGGAACCATTTGCGATGCTGCGAGCCCGACATTCATGCTGGAACACTGGGTCAAAAACCGCAAGCGTGGCACGTTGAGTATGGAGCATGCCATCAAACGGCAGTGTCTTGATACGGCTCGGCTTTATGGTCTGAATGATCGTGGTGTGCTGAAACCCGGATATTTGGCCGATGTAAACGTGATCAATATGGATCAGATCAAACTGGGCAAACCCTGGCTCGCCTTTGATCTGCCTGCCGGAGGCAAGCGCTTGCTGCAAAAAGCAGAGGGTTACGATTACACCGTGAAATCGGGTGAGATTACTTTCAAGGGCGGTGCTGTTACCGACAAGCGGCCGGGCGGTTTGATCCGCGGTCCGCAGGCTGTGGAGATGCTCGAAGCTGCGGAGTGACATGAAACATGATGGAACCCGATGGTCAGAGCGAGCTTCCGATCCGGTTAGTCGACGTTGATGAGGCAATTATCGATATCGATCGTGACCTGTCTGTTTCCTTCAGGCAGCGTAAACCCGGGCCACCGGAGCGTATCGACGGATTGTCGATGGGGATCGTCACCATAGACGGGGACGGACCTCATGGAGGTGAACGTCATCCGGATGGTGACGAAATACTCTATATCATTTCAGGCGAGTTGATACTCCATGCGGATCGACTGGATGAGCCTTTGCGTATCGCGGAAGGACAGGCTTGCATTGTAAGAAAAGGGGAATGGCACAAGGTCTCCGCTGAAAAGGCAACCCGCATCGTTCACGTCACACCCGGACCACGGGGTGACGCGCGGCCGCTTTGAACGGCAAGCTCTTGAGTGGAGCTCTTCGGCAATTCAGATATGAAGCCCCTCCTCAACGGAGAAGGGACTTCACTTTGCTAAAATGCCTTTTGCCAACCCACGGTTAGTATCCAGTCGCCTGCCATTTGGGGACCGTTGAGATCCTGATAGATCGGCGCTCCGATTTCGAGTGCAAATCTGTGGCCGGCGAGTGCACCATGGGTCACCACCGTATTGATGCCGGCAATCAGGTCGACACGGTCGCCGCCCTGAAAATCGGGATTGGCCGTCTGGACGGGCCCCATAATCATCGGATCAATCCCATCTACCCGTCCTGTAGTCCGCGCCTTCACACGACCTGACAGGCTGACACCCTGAGCTGCGAGATAGCTGACCCAGGCGGTAGCTTCATGAACGTCACCAAAACGATATCCCTGATCATTGCTTCCTGTCCGGATCGTTCCATTATACTGAACGCCATATCCCAGTTTGTCGGCCCAGCCTTTAAATGTGATCGCCGGTTTCAGGTCCCAGGTACCGGATCCAATCTGCATCATATACGGAACACGAACCGTGGGATTGCTGCCCATGGGAGTCAAAATGTCATCGGTTTTGGTGGTTGATCCCGTTGGAATGGAAACAGCAGCGCGGATATTGAGTTCCTGCTGATTTTCAGCGATGCGATCAGCGACGCCCAAGACCGGGAATATACCACCTGCGGTAATGTCTCCAAACCCTTCGGGACTGGTCCGAAACTCGCCCAATTGGGTTGTCCCCATGCCGCCCATGAACGTGGTGTGGTCCATTTCCTTCTGGATATAACTGCCCATGGCGACAAGTGTTACCCAATCGGTTGGCGCATACATCGCGCCAACCATTGTCATATCGGTGCGCATTGAAGTCGGGACGATCCGCAGGGTCGGCGGCTGGCCTGGCGCGCCAAAAAAGCGATTGGGAATGGTTGTGACAATATCGTCGGGTGATATTTGATCCGTTCCGATTTGCGCGCCCGACATTTCCATATGCATGTGACGGACGGAGAACATGATTTCTCCCTTTTTGTGGGCGTGGTCGGCCATAACACCAATCGGTGCATGGTCATCGGCCTTCACATCATGGGCAAGGGTCGGAGCGGCTAACGAGCAAGCGGCAACAAGCACACTCGCGGAGGCAAGTTTTTTCATGGAATTTTCCTGTAATTATCTGAAGTAGGCAGACACGAAACACATCTACCGAATAGAAACGTCAGATGATCGCAGGTGGGCCGGTTGCGGGCGGAATATTGACCCGGTTGCGAACCGCATATTGCCGGGGTTCCCCGGGTTTGGGGGATGAAGCAACGAGCGGAGTACCATTTGTCGGGAGCGGAGATGAATCCAGGCCTACGCCGGCGCCGCCAGCATATGCGCAAATATTGCTCTCCATTTCTGACTGATCCTGATCTCCATGATGAGCGGAGTGGTCCATGGCCGCATCATGTTCAGCGTGGTCCGGGCTCTCGCTGGACATGTTCATCTCATATCCGGAGCATAGCACGATTGCGAAACCTTGTGCCGTCTGCATCGGCATGAAACCGGCAGGACTCAGCGCGCCAATCAGTAATGCAAACATGGCAAGCGTTTGAATAATCAGGTTGGTTTTCAGAAACCGGAAAAGAATAGCTTGGCGCGGCATGGTACAGTCTAAAGAAGCATGGTCCAAGTCACCCAACCGGTTCGAACCGCCAAAATAATAAGAATGGTTGAAGAGATTCCAAACAGCGCGACGCGCACTGGCATGACGATGTTAATCATTGCCTGCCACAAGCTGTGCACGATCCGCGAGGCCAGATAGGCCCAGGCCAGCAAGGTATTGATCCCCGTGCCCTGTTCCAGAGCAACCAAGACAAATACAGTTGCATAAAAGAGTGTCGGCTGTTGCAACAGGTGATCGTAATTGTGCGCTTTCCACATCACGTGAGGCGGTAAAGCTTTGTCGAGCAAGTCCCCGCGGCCACCGACAGGAAAGTCCCTTAGTTTTTCAATATTTTTTGCAATGGAAGGAAACCGCGTAATTACGGTCCATAACAGCATGATCAGCGACCAGAGAACGAGCAATATAGTCGGCAATAATATGGTTTGAGATGACATAGTCCGGAAACTCCCTCGTCACCGCCTGTTTTGGAGCAGCAATCAAACCCGCATCGGCATCAGCACATAGAGCGCGGGCGACTTGTCATTTTCGCGGATCAATGTCGGTGCGCTCGCATCGGCAAGATGCAATTCAACATTGTCACCTTCGATTTCGCTCAGGATATCGAGCAGATACCGGGAGTTAAAACCGATTTCGAACGTGTCTTCCTTATAGGCACCGGGAACATCTTCCGATGCTGTGCCGTTTTCGGGAGAAGTTACGGACAGCGTGATCTTGTCGTCACCAAGCGCCATTTTCACGGCGCGGGTTTTTTCGGTAGCAATCGTGGACACGCGATCCACGCCCTGGGCAAAACTCTTGGGATCAATTTTCAGGATTTTGTCATTGCCGGTCGGAATGACCCGTGTGTAATCCGGGAAAGTACCGTCGATCAATTTGCTGGTCAGGATCGCGGCTCCCAGGGTGAAACGAATCTTGCTGGCGGAGAGGTCAATTTGCACGGCAGATTCGCCATTTTCATCAAGCAGTTTGCGCAGCTCGTTCACGCATTTGCGGGGAACGATAACGTCGGGCATGCCTTCCGCACCCGCTGGACGAGGCAAAGTGACACGGGCAAGGCGGTGGCCGTCCGTGGCAGCTGCTTTCAGCACTGGAGATTCTTCATCCTGCACGTGCAGGAATATGCCGTTCAGATAATAGCGTGTTTCTTCTGTGGAAATTGCAAATTTCGTCTTGTCGATAATTTGCACAAGCGAAGCGGCGGGCAATTCAAAACTGGTCGGCAGGTCGCCTTCCGCGATGATCGGAAAATCATCCCGAGGCAGGGTTTGCAGATTAAAGCGCGCTCGTCCGGCGTTGACTTTCATCTTGCCATCCGCAGCGTCCAGTTCGACCTGCGAACCGTCCGGCAATTTGCGCGCAATATCGAACAACGTATGCGCCGAAACAGTAATCGATCCAGCGGTTTCGACCTGTGCTTCCACGGTTTCCACAACCTGCAGATCAAGGTCGGTAGCCATTAATTTTATGCTGCCTGAATCGCTCGCTTCGATCAGGACGTTGGAAAGGATGGGAATGGTGTTGCGTCGCTCAACCACGGACTGGACATGGCCCAGGCTCTTTAGCAATGCTGCGCGTTCAATGGTGGCTTTCATGTACCGTCCTTCGATCTAATCCGATATCTGTCTGACCGGGCGTATCGGAAAGACTCCGCCCAAATCTCAGAGAGTTCATGGCTTCATTAACAATATCATCCGATAGGGCAAGCCTGATAGAGCGCTGATGCAGCATATGGCGGTGAAAATCTGTGGAAAAAACCGGTGAGCCGGTTAAAGCGAATGCATAGATGCTTCTCAACTCCAGTTGCAGGGTACGTGAAAACCAGATGACGAATAGTTTAAACCATAACGGAAATCGCTTGTTTATCGCCCGGCACGGCGAAACAATCTTCAATCTCGCGGGCCGAATTCAGGGTGAACATGCGCATACGCCGTTAACCGTGACGGGTTTTGCCCAGGCTGACGAAATGGGCAGGGCTCTTGCACTGTATCTGGGGGAAGAACCCGCTGTTGACCTGATTGCATCGGATACCGACCGGGCATTGCAGACATTGTCCATTATTTCGGAGCATGTCGGGGCGGATTGGCACCAGACCAGGTCAGATGCGCGTTTGCGCGAAATCGACATGGGTGATTGGGGCGGTGTCTATTATCGTGATCTCGAGGGAAAGCTGGAAATCGACTCTCAGGAAATGTTGTTTGTCACCGTCGCCCCGGGTGGCGAAAGTTATGAAGACATTGCTGATCGTTTAAGAACGTGGATTGCCGAGCAAAATCTGCAGCGCGATACAATCCTCATCAGTCACGGGATGACCAGTCGTGTGCTGCGCGGTCTGCTCAGTGGATTGCCGCCGCATTCCCGTTTTGGCGTGCCAATCGCGGAAGGCCTGCCCCAAGGATCCATGGTTCAGATATCAGACGGGGCCGAAACTGTCATCCATCGCGGCGGTGGAGCGGGCGAGAAAGCGTGAAAAATGTCACGTCCTTCCTGGCTGGTTTTCTTTTGCTTTTGCCCGCACAGGCAGGGGCGAAGGAATCACTGGGAATATACAATAGCTGGGGGGCGTTTCGGGATTCTGATGTACCGCGCTGCTATGCCATTGCCGAATCAGAGGAAATCACGGGCAAAGCAGATCGCAAATCTTACGCGTCGGTAGGTTTCTGGCCCCGGCGGGGGGTGCGGGCCCAATTTCATGTGCGTCTCAGTCGCGATCGCTCGACCAACAGCCGCGTGATCGTGAGCATTTCCGGACGTCGCTTTCAGCTAACGGCCACCAGATCGGATGGCTGGTCGCAGGATCGGCGCATGGACGCGGCTATTATTGCCGCCCTTCGTTCCGCCAATAGCATGAGCGTGGAAAGCGTCGGACGCGATGGGAAACCGATCGTCGACGCCTATTTGCTGCGCGGCGCTGCAACAGCTATAGATGCGGCATCACTCGGATGTTCGCGACTTCCTGACGCCTGAATAGCGACATGATCGGAAGCCCGAAATAGCGATGCTTGCAGGTGCAGGGCAACTGCAAATTTAGAGCTAATCTGAAGACCGTCTGCAAGTTTCTGTCCCAATATGCGTGTAATCCTGTCTGTTCGAAATGGTCGTGTGCGAGCAGACAGGAATTTGGGCAAGGTAATTTTGGGTGGACAAAAAGAACCCTCGAGAGTTGAGACAGCGACGGCTGTTCAAGGTTGAAATTGTTACGGATGACGGATGTGAATTTGATGCAATTGTGCGCAATATTTCCATTTTCGGATTATGCATGAAAGCAACCAGAAAACCGCGTGTCGGTCAGTTGATATCTATTCGAAAAGAAAAGTTCAAACCGATAAGTGGCATGGTTCGCTGGGTGGAAAATGACGAGTTTGGCGTGCAACTAAACGAAGCGCTGAGTATCGAGAAATTTGATTTCAGTGACCAAAACGTGGAAGGCCAACTCATTCCCAAAGATGAAACTGTTGGACGACGGACACAGGTGGGCCCTTCAATCTCATACAGACGACCCGGTCTGTTTAGCCGCTACAAAAACTGAACGTGATTCCAGAATGCAAAGCTTGCTGTTTTTGCCGTGAATGCACGTAAACCTCTGGATTGTTGAACAAAGTATCGAAAGTGCCATTCGTGGCATTGCCGCAACACGCCTTTTTCTAAAAAAGCCCGGCCAGAAGCCGTTCTTCATGGTAGAAAATTCGTTATTGGCGGAGCCGGATGAACGGGATTGAACGAAATGAATCGTCACCAGCTGCCCCTGATTCACAGGAAATGGATCGGGAGCATCGCGCACGTCTGCTGATCAAAATTCAGATAATTCCGGACGGGGCAAAGATTTTTGATGCATTTGTGCGCAACCTGTCATCACTCGGATTATGTGCAAGGACTGAATCCATTCCAAAGCCTGGTGAAAAAATATTGATCAGAAAGGAAGGTTTTGGCGAGGTGCAAGCAACCGTTCGCTGGGCCAATGCAAGGGAATTTGGCGTCAAGTTTGCTGAACGGATAGATGTGGAGCAGTTCAACTTCGGGAATTTGAACCAGGACGGTCATTTCGTGCAAAAAATTGACAACGGCCATGTCTGGACGGGCTTCGATCATAAAGTTTCGACCAAGAGGCCCGGACTGAAATCCCGATAGACCGAGTAACTGCGCATATCGGTGATCGCTCAAGCTGATCATCACTTGGGCTGGCAATTGGGCTCAACCGGACCTATATGCCCAGCCATGCAGATTCCCGGCCATATCGATCCCGTTCCGCTTCCCGCGAAAATCACGCCTCGTGAAGACGGGCGCGCTGATCTTACCGGTTTGAGCCAGCTTGAAATAAGAGACATATTCTCTGCAGCCGGTCAGGATGAGAAACAGGCCAAATTGCGATCCAAGCAAGTTTTTCACTGGCTGTACCACCGCGGTGTGACCGATTTTGCGGAAATGACAGATTTGGGCAAACAGTTGCGCAGCTGGATGGATGAGCGGTTCGTTGTAGGCCGTCCCGAGATCGTGGAGGCACATGTCTCCAACGATGGTACCCGAAAGTGGCTACTGCGTTCGGCCGATGGTCAGGACTATGAAATGGTCTTCATTCCCGATGCAGATCGCGGCACCTTGTGCATTTCGAGCCAGGTAGGTTGCACGCTTAATTGTCGATTCTGCCATACCGGTACGATGCGTTTGGTGCGTAATCTGACGCCGGGCGAGATTGTGGGGCAGGTAATGCTCGCACGTGATGCATTGGGTGAATGGCCGAAGGGTGCGATGGATGCGCTCGAGGAAAATGAAAGCGTTACGTCCTACGAGAGCGACGGTCGATTGCTGACCAACATTGTTCTGATGGGCATGGGCGAACCGCTTTATAATTTTGAAAATGTCCGTGATGCGATGAAAGTGGTCATGGACAGTTCTGGCCTTGCACTGTCTCGCAGACGAATTACGTTATCGACCAGCGGAGTGGTTCCGATGATCGCGCGTGTCGGGGAGGAGATTAACGTCAATCTTGCGATTTCCCTACATGCAGTTAACAAGGAAACGAGGGACGAAATAGTTCCGCTCAACCGCAAATATTCGATCGAAGAGCTGTTGCAGGCCTGCGCAGATTATCCAGGTGCGAGTAACTCCCGGCGGATCACGTTTGAATATGTGATGTTGAAAGACAAGAATGACAGTGATCAGGATGCCCGTGAACTGGTCAACCTGTTGCGACAGTATGATTTGCCGGCAAAAGTAAATCTGATCCCCTTTAATCCATGGCCTGGTTCGGATTATGAATGCTCTGAACCCGAAAGGATCAAGGCTTTTTCCAAGATAATATTCGATGCCGGAATCAGTGCGCCGGTTCGAACGCCTCGTGGGCGGGATATCATGGCTGCCTGCGGTCAGCTCAAGTCAGCGAGTGAAAAAAAGAGCAGGGCCGAACTGGATCGACTGGCGGAAGAAAAGCAGGCCGCGCTGGGCTGAGAAGGCTCTACACGGCTGCGATAACGTCGATTTCGACCATCAATTCCGGCAAAGCCAGCGCCTTCACTTCGACAATCGTGTCAGCGGGGTAGGGCGGCGAGAAATATGTCTTGCGCGCCTCGACAATTTTCGGGAAGTTCCCCATGTCAGTCAGATAGATCGTCACTTTGACAATATTGTCACGATTGCTTCCACCGGCCGCCAAGACACGATCAATATTGATGAAGGTTTGTTTGACTTGTTCGTCAAAATCATTTGCGCCGATAATGGCACCGGCTTCGTCAATTGCAGCTTGACCGGACAGAAACAGCAAATCGCCAACACGCCAGCCCGGCGCGATCGCAAAAGGCGCCAAAGGGTCTGGATCAATCTGGATGACTTCAGACTTCATGTTCAAGAACATCTCCCTTGATGATTGTCTCGGACCCACATTGATCACCAGATTCATGTTTCAGTCAATGGCTTGACTCATAAAAAAGGCGAGCATTGCCGCCCGCCCCCGATAGATTTGGTTGGCGTGGGCGCTAGAATTTCAAACCCACGCCAATCATTCCCTGATGTCGGGATAAAAATACCTCATAATTGTTGTAGCGATACTCGCCGCGCACATAGATGTTCTCACTGACATTGAATTCCAGTCCGCCCCCGACCCGCGCACCATGAAAATTATCTGCACCGCTTGAGCCCGCTGTAATCTGAAAGTTGGAATATCCCCCCTTTATGTACAAAAGCGCCCTTTTACTCACTGCTACTCCCAATCGGATTCCACCGTAAATGTCTCGGCCCGTTGCAATTTCACTATTGCCTACTTCCTGGTTTCCGGTTGCTTCCGTGAGCTCGACCTCCACACCATAGACAAGATTTCCTGTTTGGAGATCGTAACCCAGGGCCGCACCAAACACGACGCCATTGGGGTGCTCGATTTCAACGTCAAACGGGGTACTCACCCGGTCGATACCGACGACAACGGTTCCTTTTGCGCCGGAGAAATTTTCATTTGCCTGAGCAATAGCAGGCGAAGAGACCGTAACGGCAGTAGTGATTACAGTAAAAGAAATTTTATTCATTCGTAAACTCCGTGTTCTAAAACAAAAACACAATATCGAAATATGGGTCGCCAGAATTTGGTAGTTTGGAAAATGGGTGGAATATAGTGAATAAGTATATTTGTCCGTTACTGTAAAACCGCACAAAACTGCGATCTGACTGAGTTTGGAATTTAGCCGATCGAAGCATGTAACCTTGCCGAGACAAACTCCGAATTATCACTTAAGATGAGCAACATGCGCAAGACTGATAAAATCGATATACCGGCCGGACACCGGTTGACAACGCGGTTGTGGCACTGGTTCAACGCACTGTGCTTGCTGGTAATGATCATGAGCGGGTTGACCATCTTCAACGCGCACCCCCGGCTGTACTGGGGAGAATATGGTGCCAATGATGATTATGCCTGGGCAGCAGTAGGGTCATCCCAAACTGTCGGTTATGTCCGGTTTGGAAACACAAAGATCGACACCACAGGATATATCGGAAACTGGCGTGATGCAGACGGGAAAATTCAGACCTGGGCGTTTCCGGGCTGGGCTACGATCCCATCATCCTACAGTCTGGCGGATGGTAGGCGCTGGCATTTGTTTTTCGCATGGATAATGAGTTTCGGGCTGGCATTTTTCATGGCCCGATCACTTTGGAACCGTCATATTCAGAACGACCTTCATATGGCGCGGGGCGAGTGGTCTCCGGTCAAAATCTGGCAGGACCTGAAAAGTCATGCCCGATTGAAAATGCGTAGATCCGACGATGTGATGTCCTACAATATCATTCAGAAGCTCAGTTACATCGGGGTGATATTTGTTTTGCTTCCGATCATGATCATGACCGGCCTCGCCATGTCACCTGCGATGGATGCCAACTGGCCGATACTTACTGATTTGTTCGGTGGACGCCAATCTGCACGATCTGTACATTTCATCGGAATGGCGTTGCTGATCCTCTTCTTTCTCATTCACATGGTCATGCTGCTGTTTTCCGGACCTTTAAAACGCACAATGTCGATGATTACCGGCGGTAAATCAGGAGTTTCAGTCGATGAGTAAACTGATTTCGCGGCGTACAATCCTCTCCAGTGCCGCGCTGGGGGCCGGCGGCTTGCTCAGCGGTTGTGACGCACTTAATCGAAGCGCGAGCTTTCAAAGCCTGCTTTCCGGCGCGGAAACAGCGAATTTTGCAGTCCAGCGAGCGCTTGGAGGTCGGATGGAGCTGGCAAGCGAATATACAGTCGCAGATTTGTCTCCAAATTTTCGTTCTAACGGCACGCGCAATCCGGACACAGCGGATTATAACAAAAGTGCGGCGCAGGGATTTGCGGATTGGCGACTGAATCTGACAGGTTTGTTCACAAAGCCCCAGAGCTTCTCACTGGCTGTCATGCAATCCATGCCGCAGCGCACGCAGATAACCCGGCATGACTGCGTCGAAGGCTGGAGTGCAATTGGTCAATGGACCGGTGTGCCCTTGAAATTGCTGCTCGATCTTGCGCAGTTAAAAGATCAGGCGAAATATCTCGTCTTTCATTGTGCCGATCGACTTGGTGGGCGTCCTTATTATGAGAGCATAGATTTACTGGATGCCTTTCACCCGCAAACGATAATCGCGCATCGGCTGAACGACGAGACCTTGCGAATTGAGCATGGTGCTCCGCTGCGCCTGCGCGTAGAGCGCCAACTGGGTTACAAACATGCAAAATATGTTACCGAGATTGAAGCGGTGCAATCTCTGGATAGCATCGGCGAAGGCAAGGGTGGATATTGGGAAGATGTCGCAAACTACGAATGGTATGCTGGTATTTGAAATATCCCGGAGCATTTGAATTTGGGGCAGGAAATCACTGCTATTGAAGGAATTTAGACATGTCGATTATCGGCCAGTTTTTGGGCAGTGTTGTGAAGCAAGGTACAATTGGTGTCATTCATCCTGATGGTTCGGAAGAGAGTTTCGGAGCGCCAGAGCAGGGCTTTCCAGATGTTGTCGTTCGAATTGCAGACAAGGGCGTGATGCGCCAGATTTTGCTTGATCCCCGGTTGGGGGCCGCAGAGGCATTTATGGATGGCCGTCTGATTGTCGAGCAAGGCGATATCATGCAGCTTATTCAATTGCTGCGGGCCAATCGACGTTGGGAGCGCGGGGGCAAATTGAATGACCCGGGCGCGTTCAAGCGTTTTAAAGATTTTGTCGCCAGTTCGCTCGACGGCATTAATTTTCAGACGCGATCCAAAGCCAATGTTGCACATCACTATGATCTGAGCCGGGATCTCTATGAGCTGTTTCTGGATGACGACATGCAATATAGCTGCGCCTATTGGCCGCGCCCGGAAATGACGCTGGAAGCCGCACAGCTGGCAAAGAAAGAACATATCGCCGCGAAGCTAAAGCTGGAGGCCGGTCAAAAGGTTCTGGATATTGGCTGTGGCTGGGGAGGGACCGCATTGTACCTCAACCGGAAATTTGATGTTGATGTTCTGGGTATCACGCTTTCGGAAGAACAGTTGAAGGTTGCACGGGAACGGGCCGACAAGGCAGGTGTGGCTGACAAGGTCAGGTTCGAATTGATCGATTATCGTGATCTGGCCGAACGAGATGCCGGGAAGTTTGACAGGATTGTCTCGATTGGCATGTTCGAACATGTGGGATCAGCCCATTTCAAAACCTTTTTTCGTTGCGCTGCCAACCTGATGACGGATGAAGGGGTCATGCTGCTTCACACGATCGGACGAATGGGCGGGCCAGGAACGACCGATGCTTTCACGCGCAAATACATATTCCCGGGCGGGTATATCCCGGCGCTCAGCGAAACACTGGAGGCCAGCGAGCCCTATCGTTTAATGGCGACCGATATTGAAACATTGCGGCTTCATTACGCTTTGACGTTGCGGGAATGGTACAAGCGCACGTTGGCCAACCGCGACAAGATTGTGGAGATGTATGACGAGCGTTTCTACCGAATGTGGACATTTTACCTGTCAGGGGCGACTGCGGCCTTCGAAAGCGGCGGAATGTGCAACTATCAGATCCAGTTCAGCCGAAACCGGCATAGTTTGCCGCTGACACGTGACTATATTGGTGAGACGGAGAAAAACCTGGCAGGTTGATTATTGCGGATAGCGCTCGTTCATCAAATCCCAGTTGTTGCGGACGAGCTTTTCAAGAACTTCCATATCAATCTGTTCTAGGCGATTAATGTAGAGGCAGGATTTTCCGACCTTGTGCTTGCCGAGTAGTCCGAACAACCGCTCTTGCTCAGCCTGCGCTTCAGGAGTGCAATAGGCACCCATGAGATACAGGCTCAGGGCTGCTTTGCGAGGAGAGAAGCCCGAACGCAGGGAAGTGCCTTCTCGTCCGCTTTCATATTTATAGTCATAGCTGCCAAAGCCAATGATACTCGGTCCCCACATTTTGGGCTCTTCCCCCGTTATGCGCTTAAACATGGCGATCAATTGACGCGCTTCATCTTGTCGTCGCTCTGGCTGGGCGTGGGCGATAAAATCTTCGACATCCGAGCCAGTCGGTTTGGTCTTCATCTCTGCTTTTGCCATATTCCTCTCCCATTTGCTGCCATATCATATTGCGCTAGATTTTGGACCCTGTTAGGCGCGCGGTTCATCAGTTTAGAAAGAACAGCAAATGAGCGAATCCGTCAAGCGTGTGGTTCTGGCCTTTTCCGGAGGACTGGACACCAGTGTTATCTTGAAATGGCTCCAGCAGGAATATCAGTGCGAGGTTGTAACCTTTACTGCCGATCTGGGGCAGGGAGAAGAACTGGGTCCTGCGCGCCGTGTGGCCGAAACGCTTGGCGTCAAACCAGAGCATATTTTCATTGATGACCTGCGCGAAGAATTCGTGCGTGATTTTGTATTTCCGATGATGCGCGCCAATGCGCTTTACGAAGGGCTCTATCTGCTCGGCACGTCGATTGCTCGCCCGTTGATTTCCAAACGTCAGATAGAGATTGCAAAGCTCACCGATGCGGATGCTGTTTCTCATGGCGCAACAGGAAAAGGCAATGACCAGATCCGGTTTGAGCTCGGCTATTACGGACTTAACCCGGACGTCAAAGTGATCGCTCCCTGGCGCGAATGGGATCTGACCAGCCGGACACGCCTGATCGAATTTGCCGAGAAGCATCAAATTCCGGTTCCCAAAGACAAACGAGGCGAGGCACCTTTCTCAACCGACGCCAATATGTTGCATACATCTTCCGAGGGTAAAATTCTGGAAGACCCCTGGGAAGAGGTTCCGGATTATGTCTATTCGCGGACCAACAATCCGGAAGATGCGCCTGACACCCCCGAATATATCACCATCGATTTTGAGCATGGAGACGGCGTTGCGATCAACGGCGAAGGGATGAGCCCCGCGACATTGCTTGAAAAACTGAACGACTATGGGCGAGAGCACGGTATCGGACGTCTCGATCTGGTTGAAAACCGCTTTGTCGGCATGAAATCGCGCGGCATGTACGAAACGCCTGGTGGAACAATCTATCATGCGGCTCATCGCGGCATCGAACAATTGACGCTGGACAGCGGTGCCATGCACATGAAGGATGAATTGGCGCCGCGCTATTCCGAACTCGTCTATAACGGCTTCTGGTTTGCGCCAGAGCGCGAAATGCTGCAAGCAGCGATCGACAAGAGTCAGGAACGGGTTACGGGCACGGTTCGCCTTAAACTTTATAAGGGTTCCGTAAATGTTGTTGGCCGCAAGGCAGATGTCGATTTCAATCTCTACAGCGAAGATGTTGTGACATTTGAAGATGATGCCGGAGCCTATGATCAGAAAGATGCGGAAGGGTTTATCAAGCTCAACGCTTTGCGTCTGCGACTGCTCGGCAAGCGCAACGGTTAGCAAAAAACTAAATGCTCATTTCGATCTTCACTTTGCTTCTGGGCTTCGTTGTCCTGATTGCGGGCGGGGAACTTTTGGTGCGCGGTGCGGTTCGGATCGCTGAACGTGCAGGCATGTCCCAATTGCTGATCGGGCTCACCATTGTCGGCTTTGGAACTTCCGCACCGGAACTGGTTGCAAGCGTCGAGGCGGCGCGAGCCGGATCTCCGGGTATCGCATGGGGTAATGTGGTAGGTTCCAATCTGGCCAACAGCTTGCTGATTCTGGGAGCTGCATCGCTGATTTTGCCAATGGTTGTGCCGCGCGGCCCGCTGTGGCGAGATGGCGGGTTGGCCCTGATTGCAACCATCGTTCTTTGGTATGTCGCATCAACGAGTGGCGCCACGATGCTGTTCGGTTCGGCTCTGCTTGTCGTTTTGCTGGGTTATCTTGGATATGCCTACTGGGCGGAACGGACCCAGCCGGTTGGTGCAACGGCATTGCATGAAAAAGCGGAGTCGCTCGAAGAGACCGATACGCATTTGCATGATCAGGAGCCTGTTTGGCGGTCGGCACTTATACTGCTGGCTGGGATAATAATGATCGTTTTGGGCGGTCGCTGGCTCGTCGAGGGCGCGGTCGATCTTGCTCGACTGATCGGGATGAGCGAGGCGGTTATCGGATTGACTGTCATCGCCATTGGTACGTCGTTGCCGGAAATGGTAACCTCGGTAATCGCGGCTTATAAGGGTGCCAGCGCAGTCGCGCTCGGTAACGTATTGGGTTCCAATATTTTCAATCTGCTTTTGATTGGCGGTGTCACCGCGGTCATCGCGCCGGGATCAATCCCCACCGAGATAACCAATTACGGATTGCCGCTTCTCATAGCTACTTCAGTATTGCTGATGATATTTGCCGCCTCGGGCCGCAGGATAACGCGTTGGGAAGGGGCTATCTTGCTCGCGGCCTATTTCGGACAGCTGATCTACAACGTTGTCGCCGTATAATTTTTCAAGCTGTCTGTAGCGAAAAAAATTTAAAGCGATCCTGTTTGTCGTATTTGCCAAGTGGCTGGACAACAGGAAATTGCATAATGGCAATTGAATCATTGCAAATTGGGGAATCAGCTCCTAAATAGCAGCCATCCCAACATTGTGAGATTTGAAGGGGCTGGCGCCAAACGGGGCCGGCGCTGGAAGGTTTTGCGTATAGAACTGGTCTAAAAATTGACGGATATGACTGCCCTAGTGAACCTGATCGAACCGGAAGCGAAAGCTTTGGGTTTTGAAATGGTGCGCGTGCAGTTTGTGTCTGGCGCGGATGAACCAACCTTGCAGGTCATGGCTGAACGTCCGGAAACCGGTCAGTTGGGCATAGATGATTGCGCGGCTCTTTCCCGGCGGATTTCCGAGAAATTTGATGAAGTGGACCCGATTGAAGAAGCCTATCGGCTTGAAGTCAGTTCCCCCGGAATAGATCGACCGCTGACCCGAGCGAAAGACTATGCCAATTGGGCAGGACATGAGGCCCGGATCAACTTGGTCGAGGCTGTCGCGGACAAGAAACAGCTGCGCGGCTTGCTCATTGGCATCGAAGATGAGATAATATCGATTGACGATCGCAAGTCAGGGCGTCAGGAGACGGCCCTGTCAAACGTGCATAGCGCAAAATTGATTTTGACCGACGCTCTGATCGCGGCAACCATTCCGGTTTCTTCAGAGGGCGCGGAAGAAATTGAGGAAGACACTTTAACAGAAGAACAGGAAGACTAATCATGGCCAGTGCCATTTCTGCAAACAAGGCTGAACTGCTCGCAATTGCCAACGCGGTTGCATCGGAAAAAATGATCGACAAGGAAATCGTTGTCGAGGCGATGGAAGAAGCAATTCAAAAGGCCGCACGTGCGCGCTACGGTGCGGAGAATGATATTCGTGCAAAGCTAGATTTGCAGACCGGTGATTTACGGTTGTGGCGGGTCGTTGAGGTGGTCGAAGAAGTCGAAGACTATTTCAAGCAGGTCGATCTGAAGCAGGCAGAGAAACTGGAAAAAGGCTCCAAGCTGGGCGACTTCATTGTCGATCCGCTTCCGGCTGTTGATCTGGGCCGAATTGATGCGCAGTCCGCAAAGCAGGTGATCTTCCAGAAAGTCCGTGATGCCGAGCGTGAGCGGCAGTTTGAAGAATTTAAGGATCGTGCCGGTGAAATTATTACGGGTGTTGTGAAATCGGTTGAATTTGGTCATGTTGTTGTTGACCTTGGCCGTGCAGAAGGCGTGATCCGCCGGGATCAGCAAATTCCGCGTGAAGCTGCCCGCGTTGGGGATCGTGTCCGTTCGCTGATCATGAATGTACGTCGCGAAAATCGCGGACCACAAATTTTCCTTTCCCGCGCGCATCCTGATTTCATGAAATTGCTGTTCGCGCAGGAAGTCCCCGAAATTTATGATGGCATCATCGAAATTCGGGCCGCTGCACGTGATCCCGGAAGCCGCGCGAAGATTGGCGTTATCAGTCAGGACAGCTCGATTGATCCGGTTGGGGCCTGTGTCGGCATGAAGGGTAGCCGCGTTCAGGCCGTCGTGCAGGAAATGCAGGGCGAGAAGATCGACATTATTCCATGGTCAGATGATATTGCGACCTTTGTTGTCAATGCGTTGCAACCCGCCACCGTCAGCCGCGTTCTGATTGACGAAGAAGAAGGCCGCATCGAAGTCGTCGTTCCCGACGATCAGCTAAGCCTCGCCATTGGCCGCCGTGGTCAGAATGTACGTCTGGCTTCTCAGCTGACCGGACTGGCAATTGACATCATGACCGAAGCAGACAGCAGCGAGAAGCGCCAGGCTGAATTCGCCTTGCGCACCGCGATGTTCCAGGAAGATCTGGATGTTGATGAAACGCTTTCGCAGCTGCTGGTTGCAGAAGGCTTTAGCGAGATGGAAGAAGTTGCCTATGTCGCGCCCGAAGAACTTTCCAATATCGAAGGTTTTGATGAGGAACTGGCTGCCGAGCTGCAAAGCCGTGCACTGGAAGCGCTGGAACGTCGTGAACAGGCTGCGCGCGCAGAGCGTGTTGAGCTGGGCGTGGAAGATGCCATCGCCGAACTTCCGCACATGACTGAAGCGATGCTCGTCACTTTGGGACAGGCAGGCCTCAAGACTCTCGATGACGTTGCTGACCTTGCAACCGACGAATTGGTACTGAAACGCAAGGCAGAGCCGCGCCGGCGCAATGACAATCGCAAGCCGGAACCCGATGGTGTTCTCGCGAGCTATGGTCTGAGCGAAGAGCAGGGCAATGAAATCATCATGGCCGCGCGCGCGCACTGGTTTGATGATGAAGAGGAAGCGGCACCTGCTGCGGATGCTTCCGACGCTACTGCGGAAAAAGGGGAGGACGCAAATGCGGAAGCTCCCCAATGAGACGCCTTCTAATCCTTTAGATCGCGTACCCCACCGAAAATGCATTCTGACTGGAGAAAGTCTTCCCCAGTCGCAATTGGTGCGTCTTGCTTTGGGGCCAGATAATCAGGTTGCTCCTGACGTTCGGGCGAAAGCTCCCGGTCGGGGCGCGTGGATCGGCGTAGATCGTTCCGCGCTTGAAATCGCGCATGACAAGGGCCAGTTAAAGGCGGCATTGTCGCGTGCATTCAAAACGGGTTCTCTCAACATAGCGGAAAATCTGGCAGAGCAGGTCGAACAAGGCCTGCAACGGGCCACATTGGATCGTCTGGGGCTCGAAGCGCGCGGCGGTACATTGTTGTCCGGTTCGGAAAAAATCCAGACTGCTGCCCGTCAGGGCGATCTCACGATGCTTTTGCATGCGTCTGATGCAGGTCAGGATGGTTGCGGGAAGCTCGATCAGGCCTGGCGGGTCGGTTCGGACCGGGAAGGTCAGGACGTTCGCGGTATAATATTGCCGGTGGACCGAGAGGTGCTTTCTGTGGCATTGGGCCGTCAGAATGTGGTGCATATCGGGATAACCGACAAGCGCGCAGCGGGGCGGATATCGCATATGCTCAACCGATGGTGTAGCTTTATCGGTTCAAACGGGACCGATGACGAGGTGCCGCGAAAAGTTGCGTGATCTGATTTGCAAAAGTCAGATATCATATTGAAGTAATTTATTTTTTAAGGATTAAGTCTGTTCGATGAGTGAAGATACAAAAGATACGCCAAAACCTGCACGCAAGCCCTTGGGGCTGAAGCGTTCAGTTGAACCTGGCGAAGTCAAACAGACGTTCAGCCACGGCCGTACAAACAAGGTCGTAGTGGAAGTCAAACGGCGGAAACTGGTCGGAAAACCGGGCGCACAAGAAGCCGCCAAGGATATTGTGCCGGAAACTCCGGTGCCTGCACCGGCACCGGCGGTGGAGGAAAAGCCAGCTCCCGCACCTGCCCCTGCGCCAAGGAAAGAAGACACTCTGACGCGTCAGGAGAAACAGGCTCAATTGCTGCGTGAAGCTGAAGAGGCACGTTTGCAAGCCATGGAAGAAGCGCGGAAACGCGACACCAAGGCCAAGAAAGATCAGACGGCTGAAGAGAAAAAGCGCGCAGAAGAAAACCGCAAGGCTGAAGAAGAAGCAGCCAAGAAAGCGGCTGAAGAAATCGCTGCGGCCGAAAAAGCTGCTGCAGAGGCCGCCGCTGAACCAGAAGCACCGAAAGAAGAAGAGAAACCTGCGCCGAAAACTTCAGCACATCCGCCGGCACGTAAATTTACACCCGTCGAGGCACCGAAACGACCAAAGCCTGAAAAAGCGAAAACCGGTCGTTCGGATCGTGGTGACCGTCGTCAGTCCGGCAAGCTTACGGTAAACCGTGCGTTGGCAGGCGATGACGGTGCGGCACGCGCACGCTCGCTTGCTGCTCTGAAACGGGCGCGGGAAAAAGAAAAACGCGCTTTGATGGCCGGACAGCCTCGCGAACCGCGCGAAAAGCAGGTCCGCGACGTTATTGTGCCGGAAGCAATTACGGTGCAGGAATTGTCCAAGCGTATGGGCGAAAAGGGGGCCGATCTGGTTAAATCCCTGTTCAACATGGGTTCCATGGTCACCGTCAACCAGACAATCGACCAAGATACCGCAGAATTGCTGGTCGAGGAATTTGGCCATAATATTCAACGTGTTTCTGCAGCAGATGTGGAAATCAAAGCTGAAGAAGACGTCGATCCCGAAGAAACACAGAAACCGCGCCCACCGGTTGTGACCATCATGGGACATGTGGATCACGGCAAGACGTCATTGCTTGACGCATTGCGCGGAACCGATGTTGTCGCCGGAGAAGCTGGCGGTATTACTCAGCATATCGGCGCCTATCAGGTGAAGATGAAAAACGGTGACAAGATCACGTTCCTTGACACACCCGGCCATGAAGCCTTTACGAGCATGCGATCCCGCGGTGCCAATGTCACAGACATTGTGATCCTGGTTGTTGCAGCGGATGACGGTTTGATGCCGCAGACCATTGAAGCGATTAATCACACCAAGGCAGCCGAAGTGCCGATGATTGTCGCGATCAACAAAATCGACAAGGAAGGGGCAGACCCGACATCGGTCCGTACTCGTTTGCTGGAACATGAAGTGATCGTGGAAGCGATGTCCGGTGATGTGCAGGATGTCGAAGTTTCTGCTCTCAAGAAAACCAATCTGGACGAGCTGATCGAGAAGATTCACCTGCAATCGGAGTTGCTGGAACTTAAGGCACGCCCTGACCGCTCTGCAGAAGGCATAGTTGTGGAAGCGAAACTCGACAAGGGCCGTGGTCCGGTTGCCACCGTTCTGGTCCAGCGCGGAACGCTGAAACGCGGCGATATCTTCGTTGTTGGTTCGCAAACCGGTAAAGTTCGGGCGATGATTGATGACAAGGGGGCACAAACCAAGGAAGCCGGACCATCTGTGCCGGTTGAAGTATTGGGTCTGTCCGGTGTTCCATCTGCTGGCGACAAGCTGACCGTGGTTGAAAATGAAAGCCGTGCCCGCGAAGTTGCCTCATATCGTGCCGAGCAGGAAAAACTACAACGCACCACACAGGCTCCAACCAGTCTCGAGAACATGTTCTCTGCGGCTGCGGACAGTGCGGTTGAATTCCCGCTGCTGGTCAAGGCTGACGTGCAGGGAAGCTCGGAAGCCATTGTTCAGGCGCTTAACAAGATCTCGAATGACGATATCAAAGTGCGCATTTTGCACAGCGGTGTTGGCGCGATCACGGAATCGGATGTTACGCTGGCCAGTGCCAGCAACGCACCGATTATCGGCTTCAACGTACGTCCCAATGCCAAAGCGCGCGAGATCGCAAAGCGCGATGGTGTTCGCCTGAAATATTTCGACATCATCTATGATCTGACCGATGAAATCCGCGCTGAAATGGCCGGTGAACTTGGTCCGGAGAAGATCGAAAACGTCATGGGCCGGGCCGAAGTCAAAGAAGTGTTCAAATCCGGCAAGAAAGACAAGGCCGCTGGTTTGCTGGTCACCGAAGGCTCGCTCAAGAAAGGCCTGTTCGCCCGTCTTACCCGCGACGATGTCATCATCAGTGCAACGACAATTGCATCGTTGCGACGGTTCAAGGATGATGTCGATGAAGTCCGTGCCGGCATGGAATGTGGTGCGGTTCTCGAAGATACCAATGATATCCAGCCGGGTGACATGCTCGAGGTATTTGAAGTTACCGAGAAAGAGCGGGTTCTTTGACAGCGGATCAGTCATTCTGGGGAACGGAATTGGTTGAGGCTTTGAAGCAAGAGGACATTTTGGGCTTTAAACGCCCTCCTTGTTCTGAAGCGGTCAATGCCGTGATCCTGGATGCGGACAAGCAAAGCGGTGCGGTTCGTATGCGCTTTGATGCTCCGCAGGCTTTCACCAGTCCGCGCGGCACGATTCAGGGCGGTTTTGTTGCCGCTATGGTCGATGAAGTGATTGGCATTCCCGTGCTGGTGAAATCCGGCGGCGAAAATGCGCCGCTGACGTTGGATCTAAGCGTGACTTACATCCAGCCGGTGCTGCCAGGGCGGGTGTTTGGAGAAGGACAAATTATTCGTTCGGGGCGTTCTATCGCATTTCTGGAAGCGCAACTATATGATGAAGCGGGCGTGCTTTTGGTGAAGGCGACGTCAACGGCCAAGATCGGACCAGCAATCAAGTAATGGCAAAATATAACGACACATCTCCCGAAGGCCGTTCCGTGCGATTGCTCCGCGTGGGCGAGCAAGTGCGGCATATATTGTCCGAATTGCTGATGCGCGGGGAGGTGCATGACGAGTTGCTGACGTCAACAAGCGTCAGCGTTACCGAAGTTCGCATGTCACCCGATTTGCGCCATGCCACAGTGTTCGTGAAGCCCTTGCTGGGTGCCAATGAAGCTGATGTTCTCAAGGCTTTGAAAACCAACACCGCCTGGTTTCAAAAGGAAGTCGCGAGCCGGGTGAAGATGAAATATGCGGCGAAACTGAAATTTCTGGCAGATGAAAGCTTTGACGAGGCTGCGCATATCGAGGATTTGCTGAGTAATCCCAAAGTCGCTCAAGATTTGAACGAAGAGGCGGACAACAAATAGCTTGATCCCTGACGGCTAAGTTGGGACATAGCCACCCATGGCCAAACTCTATTTCTACTACAGCTCGATGAATGCGGGCAAATCCACCACTCTTTTGCAAGCGGACTTCAACTATCGTGAACGCGGGATGCAGACCATGTTGTGGACCGCTGCGCTTGATGATCGGGAAGATGCCGGCTGGATCAGTTCGCGTATCGGGCTGAAGAAAAAGGCACATGTGTTTGACGATGCGACAGATATGCTTTCGGAGATTAGTGCAGAACATGAGACGGGCGCACTGGATTGTGTTATGATCGATGAGGCGCAGTTTCTTTCGAAGGATCAGGTGTTCCAGCTGGCACTGGTCGCTGATCAGTTGAAAATTCCGGTGCTGGCTTACGGGCTACGGACCGATTTCCAGGCGGCTTTGTTCCAGGGAAGTGCGCAGTTACTGGCGATTGCGGATGAACTGGTCGAGCTCAAGGCTGTTTGTGAGTGCGGCAGCAAATCGACAATGAACATGCGCGTGGATCAGGATGGAAATCCGGTTCTCGCCGGACAACAGACGGCGATTGGCGGCAATGAGCTCTACGTCGCGCTGTGCCGGAAACACTTCATGGAAAAGCTCAATGGCTGAATTGTCGACCATACTCGGGCATGGGGCGGTGCGTCTGGAACCGCTGGCAGAGCATCATATAGAGCCGCTGCGAAGCGCATGCGCCGAGGATCAGCAGATTTGGGACATTTACCCGGTGAACATGCTGGGTGATGATTTTGACAAGGCAATGAAGGCTTTTCACAGCATCGACAGCTGGGTTCAGTTCGCGGTGATTGACGCGACAGCCGGCAAGCTGGTGGGCATGAGCAACTATATCAATCCGGATCAGAACACCAAAGTCACCGAAATTGGCGGAACCTACATTGCGCCATCTGTGCGTGGCAGCGGTTTTAATGATGTGATGAAAAAACTGATGATTGATCATGCATTTGACTGTGGTTTTACCCGCATCGAATTTCGCGTCGATACCCGTAACAAGCGCTCTATGGCGGCGGTGCTGAAACTGGGTGCCAAGCATGAAGGAACCTTGCGTAAGAACCGGATCACCTGGACTGGCTTTATTCGCGACACAGCTGTATTTGGCTTGCTCCAAGAGGAGTGGGCGAACCGGTAATGACAGATGATGTGAACGGCTGGGTGAAGTCGGCCGATGCGTGGATAGCGTCGATGGGCGAGCAAGGCGACTGGACGCGGCGTACCTTTCTGGATGCTGTCATGCTCGACCGTGCCACTGCCGTTGGTGGGCGTTTTCTTGACGTGGGATGCGGGGAAGGACGCTTTGTCCGCATGCTGCAAGATCGCGGCATGTCGGGATCAGGCATTGATCCTGTGCCCAGTCTGATTGAAACAGCGCAAGAGCGCGATTCACGGGGAGACTACGCCGTTGGGTTTGGTGAGAAACTGGTATTCGATGATGCCAGTTTCGACCTGACTATCGCTTATTTGTCCCTGATTGATATTGAAGATTTTCGTGCGGCGATTGCAGAAATGGCCCGCGTCACAAAACCCGGTGGTTTCTTGCTGATCGCTAATCTGACCAGCTTTTTTACTGCTGGTAAATGGAACCGCAGTCTGACCGGTACCGCAAAAAGCTTTGAGATGGATAACTATTCCGAGGAGCGCGCGACGCGCGAAAAATGGGCCGGCATTGATATCCTAAACTGGCATCGCCCCCTAAGTGCCTATTTTGAAGCCTTTCTAGGCAACGGATTGGAGCTCACCCATTTTTCGGAACCAACACCACCGCCTTTCGACGATCCAAAGCATGACCGTTACGCGCGAGTGCCAGGTTTTCTGGTGATGGAGTGGAAAAAAACGCTTTGAGCGGTATGTGGAAATAATTATACCCGGGTATATTGACTCCAATATTATCAGGGTATAAATGCGCGTCCGAAAGGATTGGCTATGTCTACTTATACAGCATTCTCAGAGGCTAATTGGCTGGCGACGGGGTCCCGCTCCGAAATTATTGACACATTGCGGGCCTTGCCCGAGGTTAAGCGCAGTTCCGACATACTGGTTTTTGACGACGAGACTGGCAGTCAGATAGACTTTGACTTGCGTGCCTCCGGCGAAACCGAAGCACCTGCAAAGCGGGGTCGTCCCAAGCTTGGAGTGATTTCCAAAGAGGTTACTTTGCTACCACGGCATTGGGACTGGCTTGGCAAGCAATCCGGCGGGGCATCGGCGACACTGCGCCGTTTGGTTGATCAGGCTCGAAAAACCGGAGCAGACAAGCGGTCCGGACAAGATGCCGCTTATCATTTTCTGACGGTCATTGCCGGGGACTGGCCGCAATTTGAGGAAGCCATACGGGCGTTATATGCGGATGACCGGGAGCGCTTTGAGTTGCTTTCCGAACAATGGTCGGTTTCAGTCCGCGATCATGCCATCGGTCTCGCTTGGCCTAACTCGTGATTCTATATTTCAGGAAATAGATTTGAAACCGCACGGCTGGATCATACTTGATAAACCGCTGGAACTGGGCTCGACTCAGGCTGTCGGGGCAGTCAAACGCAATTTGCGCGAGGCTGGGCTGCTCGGCAAGGGCAAGAGCAAGACCAAGGTCGGTCATGGCGGAACGCTGGATCCGCTGGCGACCGGGGTTTTGCCTATAGCAATTGGCGAGGCGACAAAGCTGTGTGGACGGATGCTGGATGCTACCAAGAAATATGAGTTCACCATCAAATTCGGGAGCGAAACCGATACATTGGATGTTGAAGGGAAGGTGACCGAAAATTCCGACCACCGGCCGACGCTGACGGAGGTAGAGGGGGTTTTGCCGCAATTTACCGGCGAGATTGAGCAAATACCTCCTAAATATTCGGCGCTGAAGATTGACGGCAAACGCGCCTACGACCTTGCTCGGGCCGGCGAGGATGTGGAGATGAAGGTGAGGGGAGTGACGGTGTTGGCACTTTCCGCTTGCTCTCTGAAGCGAAACTCTGGGGAGGAAAAACTGGAAGAAATCGCCCTCAGGGCCGAAGTCTCCAAAGGCACCTACATCCGCTCTCTGGCCCGCGATGTTGCGTGCGCGCTCGGTACCGTTGGCCATGTCACGATGCTTCGTCGCACAAAAGCCGGCCCATTTGCCCTGAAACACGCGATTTCTCTGGACAAACTCAATGAAATTGGTAAGGGCGCGGACATTAAAGATTATCTCTTGCCGCTTGAGGCAGGGCTGGACGACATCCCGGCTTTTGACCTCACTCCTGATCAGGCAAGAATGCTTCGGCAAGGCCAAGTGTTAGACGCACAGGATTTGCCAAAGGAAATGGTCAGGAACCCCGCCATAAACGGGACTTTTCTGGCAACCGAGGATGATTCTCCGGTTGCCCTGGCAGAGTTAGTTGATGGAACCGTAAAGGTTGTTCGCGGGTTTAACTTGTAAAGATGTTCGAAGGAAAAATAAGACTATGACGATTACCGCAGAAAAAAAGCAGGAACTGATTACAAAATTCGCTCAGACAAAAGGCGATACCGGTTCCCCTGAAGTGCAGGTTGCAATCCTCACCGAGCGCATTGTGAACCTTACCGACCATTTTAAAGGCCATCACAAAGACAATCACTCTCGTCGTGGATTGCTGATGATGGTGAACAAGCGCCGCAGCTTGCTGGACTATCTCCGCAAGAAAGATGCCGGACGCTATTCCAAGTTGATTAAAGACCTTGGTCTCCGGAAATAAGAGTTTCGAAGACGGCCTCCATGCGGGGCCGTTTTCTTATTGGGCATTGCAGCAATAAGGCGGCAATGCTCCACACAAGGGGCACAAATGACCCCGAACCGCTGTTCAGCCGGATTGCTGAACAAATGAAAGCCCCCGCACTGCATAGGGCAGGCGGGACAAAGGAAAACTAGAATGTTTGATGTAAAAAAAGTTGAAATGGAGTGGGGCGGACAGACCCTCACCCTCGAAACGGGCCGTATCGCCCGTCAGGCTGATGGCGCGGTTCTCGCGACCCTCGGCGAAACGGTTGTACTGTGCGCAGTGACCGCAGCCAAATCGGTACGTGAAGGACAGGATTTCTTCCCGCTCACCGTACACTATCAGGAAAAATTCTCAGCCGCTGGACGTATTCCAGGCGGTTTCTTCAAGCGCGAAGGCCGCGCGACGGAAAAAGAAACGCTGACTTGCCGTTTGATTGACCGTCCTTGTCGTCCGCTGTTCCCCGAAGGTTTCTACAATGAAATCAACGTAATTTGCCAGGTGATGAGCTATGATGGCGTTAACGAGCCTGACATTCTCGCCATGGTTGCAGCTTCTGCTGCGCTGACGATCTCCGGTGTGCCTTTCATGGGCCCAATCGGGGCGGCACGTGTGGGTTACAAAGACGGTGACTATCAACTGAACCCAAGCATGGAAGAAGTTGGCGAAGGCGAGCTTGATCTGGTCGTTGCCGGTACACAGGGCGCAGTGATGATGGTGGAATCGGAAGCAAAAGAGCTTTCCGAAGAAGTCATGCTTGGCGCTGTCGATTTCGCGCATAACGCGTGTAAAGACGTTGCTGGCCTGATCATCGATCTGGCTGAACAGGCTGCAAAAGCGCCCTGGGAGCTTGCTCCAACCGAAGACAATAGCGGCATGAAGGACGATCTTCGCAAGCTGGTTGGTGATGATATCGCCGCGGCTTACAAGCTGACCGACAAGTCCGAGCGCTCTGATGCGTTGAACGCAATGCGTGACAAAGCCAAAGAGAAATACGCCGAAGAAGATGGCCAGACCCAGATGACTGCCGGCAAGATGGTCAAGAAACTGGAAGCCGAAATAGTTCGCGGCGCTATCATCAAGGACGGCACCCGTATCGATGGACGTAAGCTCGATCAGGTTCGCCCGATTGAAGCCATGGTTGGCCTGTTGCCACGGACCCACGGTTCGTCGCTCTTCACCCGCGGTGAAACGCAGGCGATTGTGACAACTACGTTGGGCACCAAAGATGCCGAGCAGATGATCGATGGTCTGGACGGGCTTAGTTACAGCAACTTCATGCTGCACTATAACTTCCCGCCCTATTCGGTCGGTGAAGTTGGTCGTTTCGGATTTACCAGCCGCCGCGAAACCGGTCACGGCAAGCTCGCTTTCCGCGCGCTTCGCCCGGTATTGCCGACGGTTGAGGACTTCCCTTATACCATCCGTGTTCTTTCCGACATTACCGAGTCCAACGGTTCATCCTCGATGGCAACCGTTTGCGGTGGCTCTCTGGCGATGATGGATGCCGGTGTGCCTTTGGCTGCTCCGGTTTCGGGTATTGCCATGGGCTTGATCCTCGAAGGTGATGATTTTGCCGTTCTCTCCGACATTCTCGGCGACGAAGATCATCTCGGCGACATGGACTTCAAGGTTGCCGGTTCCGAACGCGGCATCACCTCGTTGCAGATGGATATCAAGGTTGCCGGCATTACGCAGGAAATCATGAAATCTGCGCTGGAACAGGCCAGCGGCGGCCGTGCCCACATCCTTGGCGAAATGTCCAAGGCTCTGAGCAGCACCCGTACTGAAATGAGTGAACATGCTCCGCGTATCGAAACGATGCAGATCAACAAAGAGAAGATCCGCGATATCATCGGTACCGGCGGCAAGGTTATCCGCGAAATCGTTGCTGAAACCGGCGCGAAAGTGGATATTGATGATGAAGGCCTGATCAAGGTTTCGTCTTCCGACAAATCTCAGATTGATGCTGCGATCAAATGGATCGAAGGCATTGTTGAAGAAGCTGAAGTTGGCAAAATCTACGACGGTAAAGTCGTCAATCTGGTCGACTTTGGTGCGTTCGTGAACTTCATGGGCGGCAAAGACGGCCTGGTGCACGTCTCCGAGATCAAAAATGAGCGCGTCGAGAAAGTTGCAGACGAACTCAGCGAAGGTCAGGAAGTCAAGGTCAAGGTCCTCGAAATCGATCAGCGCGGCAAGGTCCGTCTGTCGATGCGGGTTGTAGATCAGGAAACCGGTGAAGAGCTGGAAGATACCCGTCCTCCGCGCGAGCCTCGTTCCAAAGGTCCGCGCCGTGATGGCGGTGGTGGCCGAGGTCGTGGTCGTGATGGCGGTGGACGCGGTCGTGGTCGCAACAATAATAACGATGGCGGCAACAATGATGGCGGTGCAGATATTCCTCTGCCAAGCTCAATCACCGAAGACTAGGTCTTCTCCAAAAATATCGGAAAAGGGCTTCGTGAAAACGGGGCCCTTTTTTTGTCTGCATCATTCATCCTGCAGATAGCAACCCGCCGCTATGACCGGCATGGAGTGGATCGGGCTGATGCTGGCAAACAACTATTGGCCTGCCCGAATTTAGTGGCTAAAGGATTTGTCATGAACAGAAAAATTACCGCGATATGTGCGTCCGCCCTGTGTTTGACAACGCTCTCTGCCTGTGCGGCTCTTGGAGGAGGCAACAAGGGTGCTGATACGCGCTATGTCGCACGCGATGTGGATACATTGTACAGCGCCGCCAAAGAGCGACTTGATCGCGGGCAGCACAAACTTGCTGCAGCTCTGTTTGATGAAGTCGAGCGGCAACATCCCTATTCACCGTGGGCAAGGCGCGCGCAGCAGATGAGCGCATTCAGCTATTATGTGGCCGGGGACTATAACAAGGCGATCGAATCATCACGTCGCTTTCTTTCGATCCATCCTGGCAACAAGGATGCACCTTATGCCTATTATCTGATCTCTCTTAGCTATTACGAGCAGATTAGTGACGTGACCCGGGATCAGAAAATCACGGAACAGGCTTTATCGGCTCTCGGTGAAGTGGCGCGGCGCTATCCCAACAGCCGATATGCTGCCGATGCGCTGCTCAAAATGGATCTGGTCAACGATCATCTGGCCGGCAAGGAAATGGAAATCGGTCGTTTCTATCAGCGTCGTGGAAAATGGCTGGCGGCGACGATCCGTTTTCAGACGGTGATTGAAAAATATGATACCACGACTCATACGCCCGAAGCGCTGTTGCGTTTGACCGAATCCTATCTGGCTCTGGGAATTCCCGTAGAGGCAAAACGGACTGCGGCTGTTCTGGGTGCCAACTACCCGGGCTCCAAATGGTACGAGCGCGCTTTTAAACTGGTGAACAAGCACGGCGCGACCTGATCGGCAATCGCTAATTTTCATCGGACGTTGCAGCCTGCAATAACGTGATTTAAGGAAGGTCTGTGCTGCAGTTCCTTTCCATCCGTGACATTGTTCTGATAGAGGCGCTTGATCTCGAATTCGGTTCGGGCCTGTCGGTTTTGACGGGTGAAACCGGAGCCGGAAAATCGATTCTGCTCGATTCACTGGGACTGGCGCTGGGCAATCGCGCAGATAGCGGTCTGGTTCGACGGGGGACGCAGAAAGCCCAGGTTACGGCCAGTTTTGATGCGCCGTCAAAGGACAGCAAGCTGTTCGCGATCCTCGAAGAAAATGACATTGATCTCGAACCGGGTGAGCCGCTCATCATCAAACGCAGCGTCAAAGCGGATGGCGGCAGCCGTGCCTTTATTAACGACCAGCCCTGTTCTGCGGCATTGTTGCGCGAGGTCGGGGGGCGACTGATCGAAATTCATGGGCAGCATGATGATCGCGGTCTGATCAATCCCCGCGGCCACCGGGCCTTGCTGGATATTTTTGCAGGCGCGGATGCAGAACCGGTTGGGCGGGCATTTGAAGCCTGGCAGGCGGCAAAGGAAGCGCTGGCAAAGGCAATTGAAGATCAGGATGCGGCGGAAAAAGACCGCGAATATCTTGAACATAGTGTTGCGGAACTCTCGAAATTTGCTCCGCAAGAGGGCGAAGAGCAGGAATTGGCGCTGGAACGCGCTACAATGATGAAAGGTGAAAAGCTCACCGGCGATCTTGAAGCCATTCGTTCGACCTTTGACGGGTCGGAGGGCGGACTGGCTTCGCTGCGAGCCGCAGCGCGGCGCCTCGACCGTATTTCGCAGGATCATCCCCTGTTGTCAGAAGCGCTGGCAGCGATTGATCGCGCCGTGATCGAGGCGAGTGATGCGGAAGAAAAGCTCAATGATGCAGCTCATGCCCTGATATTCGATCCCCAGCGGCTCGATGACATGGAAACGCGATTGTTTGATTTGCGCGCGCTGGCACGGAAACATCGGGTGGAACCGGACAAGCTGCAAGAGTTGCTGATTGACCTTGAAAAGCGGCTTACGGCAATCAGTGACGGTGGCCAGTCACTGGACGCATTGGACACTAGAATGGCCAAATCGCGTGCAGCTTATATCACCGCTGCTGAGGCATTGCGTTCAAAACGCACAAAGGCAGCGAAGGCACTGGACAAAGCGGTAGCTGGCGAACTTGTGCCATTAAAATTGGATGCCGCCCGATTTGAGACTTTACTTGAAGAAATGCCTGAAGAGCGTTGGAATAACAATGGAATGGACCGGATTGAGTTTTTGATATCAACCAATCCCGGCGCGCCGCTGGCTCCGCTTGGCAAGATTGCATCCGGCGGTGAGCTATCGCGTTTTATCCTCGCTTTGAAGGTCGCGCTGGCCGAAGAAGGCGGAGCGAAAACAATTATCTTTGATGAAGTGGATCGCGGTGTCGGCGGGGCGGTGGCTGCGGCTATTGGCCACCGTTTGTCGCGGCTATCAGATGGCGCGCAGTTGCTGGTTGTAACCCACAGTCCCCAGGTGGCGTCCCAGGGCGATGCGCATTTCCTCATCAACAAAAGCTCCGACGGCACCGTATCCCGGACCGACGTGAACGCGCTGGATCAGGACGCCCGCCGCCAGGAAATCGCCCGGATGCTGTCCGGTGCGGATGTTACCGACGAGGCAAGGGCGCAAGCGGATCGATTGCTGGAGGGGGTTTGATGCGGTGGGGACCGATTATTTTTTTGAGCCTACCACTTTCCGCCTGTAATTTTCTAAGCGAAAATGTGACCGAATATGTTGTTATTGTTGAAGGCAGACAGCCAAATAGTGTTTATCTAGAGTTTCCACACGGTCGAGTGGAGACAACTAAGTATGAAAGCTCTTTTGGTGCGATCAAGGCCTTTCAACAGAATTTCGCGACCGGCATTTTTTTGATTGTGGATGAAGATGAGTACATCTGTAAAATCAATGTTTCGGACGAACCAGGATACCTTCAATACACCCTAACGATAGAAGATAATCGGTGCATGGTGATAGAAGAAAGGACAGGTGTTGACGCATTCTAACATCTCAGAAGCCGATGCTGCCAATGAGCTGATGCGCCTCGCGCGCACTATTGCGAAGCATAACAAGCTTTATCATGCGGAAGATACGCCGGAAATTGCCGATGCGGAATATGATGCGCTGTTGCGGCGGAACAATCAGCTGGAAGAGGCTTTTCCGCATCTGGTGCGCGATAACAGCCCGAACAAGCTGGTTGGTGCCGCAGTGGCCAATAGCCCACTGTCGAAAGTCACCCACGAACAGCGGATGATGAGCCTCGACAACGGCTTTTCCGATGAAGATATTGCCGAATGGCTCGCGCGGGTGCGGCGATTTTTGAATTTGCCGGAAGATGAGCCGGTGACGGTGACGGCCGAAGACAAGATTGACGGATTGTCCTGTGCACTACGCTATGAAAAGGGCGAGCTGGTTCTCGCGGCAACTCGCGGCGACGGGCAGATTGGCGAGGATGTGACCGCCAATGTGCGGATGATTGCAGATATTCCGCAAAAACTGGCTGGAAACGCCCCGGACGTGTTTGAGGTCCGCGGAGAAGTCTACATGGCGAAGGCAGACTTTGATGGCCTCAATTCTCGCCTGATGGATGAGGGCAAGGCGGATGCTGCGGCAAAGAATGTCGATTTTGATCCCGAGAAAATCCGCCAGTTCGCCAATCCGCGCAATGCAGCCGCCGGTTCCTTGCGGCAGAAAGATGCACAAATCACGGCAAAGCGTCCATTGCGTTTCTGGGCGCATGGCTGGGGCGTAGCGAGCGATGTTCCTGGTGAAACGGCTTTTGACGTCATGACGGCAGTGGCCAGCTGGGGGCTGCCATTATCCCCTTTGGTGAAACGCTTTGAGACACTGGACGAAATTCTGACGCATTACCGGCATATCGAGACGGAACGCGCGGATCTGCCTTATGATATTGACGGTGTGGTCTACAAAGTGGACCGGCTCGACTGGCAGCAACGGCTTGGTTTTGTCGCCAAGGCCCCGCGCTGGGCACTGGCGCATAAATTCCCGGCAGAGCAGGCACAGACGACGCTGGAAGCGATTGACATTCAAGTGGGTCGCACCGGCAAGCTGACCCCTGTAGGCCGCCTGAAACCGGTTACCGTCGGCGGTGTGGTGGTTTCGAACGTCACGCTCCACAACCGCGACGAAATTGAGCGACTTGGCGTCCGTCCGGGTGATCGGGTCGTGATCCAGCGGGCAGGGGATGTCATTCCTCAGGTTGTCGAAAACCTGACCCGCGATGAAAAGCGCGATCCGTTTGATTTTCCGGATCATTGTCCCGAGTGCAATAGCGAAGCCGTTGCCGAGGAGGGTGAGGTTGATGTTCGCTGCACAGGAGGATTAATCTGTCCGGCCCAGCGTTTCCAGCGGCTTGTCCATTTCGTTTCACGCGTGGCGCTCGACATTGATGGACTGGGCGAGAAAAGTATCGCGGAGTTTATTGAAGCAGGTTTCATCGAAAGCCCGGCCGACATTTTCCGTCTGCACCAGCACCGGGATGCTATTCTTGCACGCGATGGCTGGCAGGAAAAGTCTGTGGATAATTTGTTGGCAGCTGTGGAAAACAAGCGCACGGCGGATGCGGCGCGTTTTCTGTTTGGTTTGGGTATCCGGCATATTGGCACGGTGACGGCCAAGGATTTGCTGAAAAACTTCACAACGCTGTCAAAACTGGCGGAAGTTGGAAAAGCGGCGCGCGAGGACGAAGCCGTGCGGGAAGAAATTACCGCGATCGACGGAGTTGGCCCCACCGTAGCGCAAGCGCTGGCGGATTTCTTTCACGAACCCCACAATCAGGCGGTCTGGGACGATCTTTCAAGCGAGATATCTCCACCAGATTACATCGTCGAAACCCGCGATAGCGCTGTCGCAGGCAAAACTGTCGTCTTCACCGGCAAGCTCGAAACCATGAGCCGCGATGAAGCCAAAGCACAGGCGGAATCTCTTGGCGCAAAGGCTTCGGGTTCAGTCAGTGCAAAAACCGATTTGCTAGTGGCCGGGCCTGGCGCAGGGTCAAAAATGAAAAAGGCGGCGGATCTCGGGATTGAAGTGATTGATGAGGTTGCCTGGGCGGAGATTGTCGCAGCTGCAAATTGACAGCAGTTGCTGACGCTCCGGACTTTGTCGAAAAACGCTATTCTTCCGGAGCTGGCCGCTCCAGCGCTTCGTTAATTGTATGCAACATGGCAGAACGCTGCAACGGCGCCTTCACATTGGGGGCCGCCTTGTACAGACCCCGAACCATCAACAGATCCCCTTCACTGATAGATTGCGGTGGAGGTTGATCGGTTTGTATTTCAGTAAACAGCGATAAAATCGAGCCGGGCGGAGGCGGTGTTGTCTCGAATTTGACGTTGATATCGATCAGCGAAACAATCGCGGCATAATCCGCTAGCTGATTGAGAGATACTCCTGACAATGCTTTGTTTTCAATCAAAAGATACGAATAGACTATGCCGGCAAATTCAGGCTTTTTGATCAGTGACTTCACATGACTGCGCTGACCTCTGGCGGTGATCGGCCCCGTGCCCTCTGATTTCATGTCGATCGTACCGGTTCTTGCGGCGTGAATGGAATCGCTCGCCATCTGCTGGGTTGCTTTCCAGCTAAATACCGGGCCGCCATCTTCAATCAGTTTGTCACGCTCTCTGTGGGTCATTGTATTGAATACGCGGTGTTGCTTCTTCCGCAGCGACTCTATCTCGTGCGCTCCATTCTCGACAGCGACGACAATCAGGTTCGGACTGCAATTGTCGGCAGCCACCAGCAGTCCACCAAGCTCGGCAATGTCCCGAATCCGGTTTTCAATCTTGTCGGCATCTTCATTGGACAAACCGCCAACCGAAGGGCAGATCGGGGCAGCAAAGCGCGCATATTGTCCGGTATTGCGACCACCCGCCGAAACCTTGAACTGATTTACGATCAGTTCCTGAATAACCTCGGTTCTGGTTTGCTGTCCGACAACGACTATCTCGTTGGCATCAGGATTTTTTTCTTTCGTATCCTTCGTCGCCAAGGCCGGACTGGAAAGCGACAATATCATGGCGCAGCCCAGAATAGATTTGGCCAGGGTCGTTGATGGTTTTGGATTATTGATCATGCAGCAAGGCTAACATGCTGGAACCGAAACGTAAATGTTTGTGGTTCAAGCGCCGACAGGGGAAGGGTTCGCGAGAACGTGTAAAAAAACGCTGTGCCGCGGCCGGAAATCAACTCTATTCTTTGATCCGCTCCGGATTTTTCAATCCTTCCCGCATGGTGTGAATAATTGCAGACCGCTGCAGCGGAGCTTTAACGTTGGCGGCAACCTTGTAGAGACCGCGCAATAGCAGCAGATCGCCTCCACTAAGCGAATTGGGTCGTAGCGATTTATCTTCGATATCAGAAAACAGCGACAACATGGATCCTGCAGGTACTTCCGTTTCCGCGTTAAAATCAATGTCAATCAAGGACATCATGGTTACATAGTCAGCCAGTTGTGCCGCAGAAACGCCTTTCAATGACTGGCTCTCGATCAACATGTAAGAATAGATTATCCCCTCCATCGTCGATCGTTTGATTTTGGATTTGACGTGAGTTCGCTGACCCGTTCCGGATGCTCCGCCAAGAGCTGCTCCCAGACCAGGGCCATTCCCGCCAGCCATCAAGTTCATGCTGCCGGCTCTCGCACTTTTCCTGGAATCGCTAGCCATCGTTTCAGTGGCTTTCCAGATATAGACCGGGCCGTTTCCTTGTTCGATCTTGTCCCGCTTTTGGTGCGTGAGGGAATTGAAGAGTCGGGGCTTTTTCCGGCGGAGTTGTTTGATTTCGGAAGTTCCATCGTCGACGATCGCAAGGAACACATTCGGCCGGCACCCTTCCGGAGCCACCGGAACTCCGGTCATTTTAGCAATGTCCCGCATTCTATTCTCAATTGCGATGGCTTGTCTTTCCGAAAGACCGGAAACGGATGGACAGATTGGTGCTGCAAAGCGAGCATATTGGCCGTTATGCCTGCCGCCGTTCGAAACGTTGAAATGATTCACGATCAGATTTCTAAACTCGGCCATTTGTCTTTTTTGGCCAACAACGAGGATTTCCTCTTTTTGCTTTGAGGATTGCGCTGTCTCCTGATTGGCGTGCGCGGGACTGTTGATGGTGAGCAACGAAGCGGTCGCAAGCGCAAGCGATGACAGAATTTGGGGGGGGGTGAACAAAGACATATTGGGGAGCTTAATCCCATGTCGGTGAATTGGCAAATATGAGATGATCGCAGCCACTATACTCCTGCGACCATCTCATTCTCTCCAAACTGTTCAGGCTTTCGCAGCTGCCTCTTTTGCAGCGAGTTCTTTGACGCCGTATCCGCCTTTCTTGTTCTCCGGAAAAAGCGGCCAGGCCAATTGCTGTCCCAATGTCGCTGGAGCGAGGTTTTCGACACCATAGCTGTCCGGATAACGTCGCGTGATTTTCGCAGTTCCGAACAACACGTCCCAGAAGAACAGCAGGTTTCCGTAGTTTCCCTTGTAGTTCGTGGCCCCGTCTTCGAGATGGCGTCCGTGATGTGCATGGTGCGTTGCGGGCGTCGAAATAGTACGCTCGACGACCCACATGACCGGCGACAGCCATTTGATCTGATAGAGCGGCTTGTCCCAGGCAACGTCGCTATGGGCACCAATAATCACGGTCATTTTGACGATGATATATCCGACATAAACCCAGCCCAGGCCGAGATATATCAGCGCGCCGGAGAACCAGATACTGGGCATGGTGAGATAGTAGAAAATATTGTTCCGGTAGACGAGGCGGATGCTCATATACTTAGCATTATGGTGCGCGCGGTGGAGATTGTAGAGTAACGGAACGCTGTGGGATAGCCGGTGCCACCAATATTGCATCATGTCGTCAAAGATCAGGAAAAGCGCGATTGCGGCAATCAGCGGAATACCGGCTAAAGCGCCTGCCCATTGGGGGACAGCTGCTCCCATCGCATATTGCGCCATCAGAATGATGAAGGGTTGGGTGAAGACCAGCAATATCGCCGAGCCGAATATTTCGACCATCGCATCATCGCGTGTTTGATCCGCTTTGCTGAACAGGTTGGTACGAACAAATTCGAGTATTCCGAAAAACAGAAAAACACTCACGATTGCAAAGATTTCCGGTCGCATTACGTATCTCCAAAGCTTCCGGCAGTCCCACGCTGCCTCTTGCATTTGACCCTGTATTACAGCATCTCAACCCGGTTAAATGCAAACTAATTAGCATTTGGGAGAATTCCCTTGAATATGACCACTCCAATTGGTGCCACCGGCTTTATCAAAGGCCTGCCCGCGGACGTTCGCAACAAGCTGCTGGAACGCGGGCAGTTGCAGAGATTTGCCAAAGGACAACTCATCCAGCAACGCGGTGATAAGGCGAGGGAGTTCTGGTATGTGAAAAGCGGCTATGTGCAGATTGGCCGTTATGGAGTTGACGGACAGTTGACACTATTTGCCCTGCTTGGGCCGACCGAGACATTTGGTGAGCTCGCGTTCCTCGGAAATTTTGATCGCACGGTCGACGCGATTGCAGGCAGCGACGCCGAATTGTTTCGGATTGGACAGGCGGAGTTTCAGAGTCTGATTGATGCGGATGCCTCGGCAGCTCGCTTGCTGTTGCAAACCATGGCTCATACGATTCAGCAGGCATTTGATCTTGTCGAAGCCGGACGGAGTCAGTCTGTCCCGCAGCGCCTCGCGCTGGTTCTGCTGCAACTGCACGGGAATCGGGATGATGGTGCGGACATCCGGATCACCCAGCAGGAACTGGCTAATCTTGTCGGTGTGTCTCGCGTCTCGTTGGGCAAAGCATTGAAACAGATGGAACGGCAAGGATGTCTGGAATGCGGTTACAATAATATCCGGGTTTCAGATCGGGCGGGAATCGAAGCATTGACCGTCTGACCGTCTGACCGTCTGACCGGCAATCACGCACGCCACTGACTGACGTTAGTCGGTATTTTCTTGTGGTTCCGGAAACCATCGCATCACACCCCCGGAAAACGGAGTCCAGAGCCCGGCTCTTATACCAGCATTTGCGAGAACTTCGTTCGTCCAGTTATTGCAGGTATGGAACGCATTATAGTGGCCGCTGGCTTCATAAAACAGATCATCGTCACCATAGCCGGGCGAGGGGGTGGGGTTTCCTTTGTCATCCAGCACAAACCGCTTTTGAATTGCTGCAACAATCTTGCGATATTCCGCTTCGGTCACTTCGATGCTGCGTCGGTAGTGGGGATAAGGCTGTGGATATTTCAGGTGATAAACATGCAAAAGCACCGAATCGCTGCCGATAATCGCACTTGCTGCATCTGCAAACCGCAGATCCCGCCAATGCTGTGCATTGCGATACACACCAGCATGACCCCAGCCGACCAGGATGTGGCTGCCATATTGCGTGGGGTCCGCCAGATGTTCGGGTCGGATCAGATTGGTCCAGTCATGCGCATCGCTTTGCAGCGGCATAATGATTCCCGTATGCAATCCATTGGTTTCAACAAACAGCTGAATGCCGTGCTCGGGTTGTTGCCATGACTGATTTGCGGGCAATAGGCTACCTGCCAGTGCCGCCAGCAGATAGATCGAGGTGACGGTCGTAACGGTCAACAGGCTGCGCTGTATCCATGTTTTTAAAGAACTGAATCGCAAAGTTGCCATTGAAACCTTTTCTGCTCTATCATGCCTGCATGCTGACATCGCCCGACCCCGAAAGCCATGTGTATTCATCTCCTCCTGCGCATGCAAATGCGGACTGGACGATCGATCAGGACTGGGCTGCATATTCTGACTCGGAACATGATGTCTGGGACACGCTTTTTGCGCGGCAAAGTGAAATGCTGCCGGGTCGGGCCTCCAGCGCCTTTTTGAACGGTCTTGATATTCTGCAGCTTTCGAAACCGGGTATTCCTGATTTTGCCGAGCTTAATCAAATCCTGATGGATGCCACTGGTTGGGAAGTGGTCGCCGTGCCCGGGCTTGTACCGGATGATATATTTTTTGAACATCTGGCAAATCGGCGGTTTGTGTCCGGCAATTTCATCCGCAAGCCTGACCAGCTCGATTATCTGCAGGAACCCGACATTTTTCATGACGTCTTTGGTCATGTACCGATGCTCGCAGATCAGAGATTTGCGGACTATATGGCAGCATATGGGCGCGGCGGATTGCGGGCGTTGAAGTTCGGAACGCTCGAACAGCTTGCCAGACTCTATTGGTACACGGTTGAATTTGGTTTGATCCAGGAATCCGAAGGCCTGCGAATATATGGCGCAGGTATCGTCTCGAGCTATGGGGAAAGCGTGTTTGCCCTTGATGACGACAGTCCGAACCGGATCATGTTTGATCTTGAGAGGGTATTGCGGACACAGTACCGGATTGACGACTATCAGCAGAATTATTTTGTCATACCCAGCCTCGACGAACTGCTGCGGGTGACAGTCGAGACTGATTTCAAACCCGTATATGACCACATTTCGGACATGCCGGAAATCTCCATAGCTGAAATTGTGAAAGGCGATGTTGTCTTGAATATGGGTACTCAAGAATATGCCAATTCCAAAACAGGTCAGGCGACAATCATCTGAGGCCTTTGGCGTATCGGGCTAGTCGGTTGAATCGTGAATCCCAAGATATCGCATCGTCATGCTGAGTGAATTCATGATGCCGTGGGCAAAAACCAGCGGCATGATGTTGCGCCGCCCAAACCACAGATAAAGAAGCGCGAAAGCCAGACCCGCAGCGCCGGTGGTGAGGGCGCCGTTCATCCCTTGATAGTAGTAATGCCGGTATCCGAAAAACACGGCAGAGAATATCGCGGCGGCCAGATCGGCATAGAGCCCGCCACCGAGAAAACCGCTGGCACGGTTGATAATGAACGCGCGAAACAGCAATTCCTCGAAAAAGGAAGCGTGTGTCCAGGTCAGAAACATCATGGTCAGATAAGCAACAAGATTTCCTTCGACATGATCAAATCGTCCACTCGCGCCAACGTCGTCAAAAAACATGTCGGCAACAAGCCCCACGGCTTGCATCGCGAGAATGAACAGGAACATGGTCAGGAGCGTCAGGCCAGCGGTTTTAAGCCAGTTTTCCGGCCAGCGCAGTCCTAGATGTTGCCAGCTCAATCCGCGTCGGCGGAGTAATATCGTGCCAACAAGCATGGCGGTAAATGTGGATGCGGGTCCGGCGTAGAGGAAGGAAATCGGGAGGAGAGATTGTTTGACGATAACCAGGGTGGCCATGATCACTGCGAGATCAAACAATGCTCCATAGTGGAGGTGGCGGCCATTTTTGCTATCGCCGGTTTTCTCTATAATCCTGGACGACAAGCTGCTTTCCTCTTTCAAGTGTATTGTTAAAGTAATACACACTCAACGTCAGGACACAACCGATAATGCTGAAATTTGTGTCGTCAGAACAGGGGCGGTAATGGTCGCGCATGTCTGTTAGTCACCATTCGCCGAATGATCCTTCGGGGAGAGGAGAATAAATTGGTCGACGAGATGATATCTGGCGATATCGCGCCCGCTTTTTGAGCAAGAGACACGGCCAGTCTCCATTGACCCGGCTTTCAGTCAAACGAAAACCATGCTTGCGGAAAACGGTCAGCAGCTCGACTTGTTGATCTGCAAGGAGGCCCGCGAGAACAAGGCTTGCGCCAGGCGCTGCTGCAGCGGCAATTTGCGGGGCAAGGGCGATCAGGGGACGCGCCAATATGTTGGCAATGATCAGATCATAGGGCGCACGCATCCTGATCATGCGATGGTCCATCCCGTTGCTCGCAACGAGGGCAAGCGCATTTCTGCCTGATCCCGACGGGACGTTGTTTAGATCCGCATTATATTTGCTGATGTCGACCGCGACCGGGTCAAGGTCACTCGCGATCAGGCGCGCCGTTGGCCAGAGGTGCCGTGCAGCCAATGCCAGCAGTCCGGTTCCCGTTCCGACGTCAATAATGTTGCGAAAATGCCCACCGCGCCGTTTCAGCAGATCCAGCGTTTCCAGACATCCCAGGGTTGTTTCATGATGACCGGTGCCAAAGGCCTGACTGGCATCAATACGCAAGTTCACCGCTTCTGGATCATCGGAAGGTTCATCATTGCCGGTATGTACATGGAATCGGCCCGCCCGAAGCGGTTCGAGCCCTGTTTGGCTGATCGTAACCCAGTCCTCATCGCCGAGCCGCTCCACTTGGGGTTTGATTTTTTGGCGGAGACCGGATGGCGAAAGTTGCGTAATTTTTTTCAGTAACTCTTTGGTTGGTCGTGCGCTGGAGTAAATATCAACTGCCCATTTGTCGGGATACCGCGCTTCGATTTCGCGGGTGACGATCGATAACTCTGCATCCGGGTTTGCATCGTAAAGTTCCTGGTCAGCCAGTGATTCCGCCTCTGCCCGGGTGCAGGGCAGGGTGGTTTTCCAGCTTTCAGGCATCTGCCAGTTCCAGTGCCTCATTGGCTTCCAGCCATTCGGCTTCGGCTTTCTCGAGATCCTCCTGCACCTGAGCCCGCGTTTTCATAAGCTCGGTCATCGTCTGGCCGGCCAATTCGTCGGCAGCATTGTCCGGGTCAAACATGGCGCGATCCAGTGCCGACAGTTTCTTGCCGAGAATTTCAATCTGTTTCTCGGCTCGCGAAGCAGTTTTGCGAAGTTCGGATTGTTGCTTGCGCCGTTCTGCCGCCAGGCGTCGTTCTTCTTTCCGATTGCCGCCACCGCCGCTGCCGGTAACCAGTTTGCTCTCCTGATTTCGGCCAAGTACAAAATCGGTATAATCCCGAAGCGACCCCGAAAATTCAGCGGCACTTCCGGAATCGACCATGATCAACCGATCTGCAGTCAGCTCCAGCATGTGGCGATCATGGCTGACCATCACCACCGCACCCTGATATTCGTTGAGCGCATGGACCAGTGCTTCGCGTGCATCCACGTCGAGGTGATTGGTGGGTTCATCGAGGATCAGCAGATGCGGCGCATCTCGCGTGATCAATGCCAGTGCAAGCCGAGCACGTTCTCCGCCGGAAAGTTTGCCAACCTTGATTGTTGCCTTGTCTCCGGAAAAACCAAAACGCCCCAGTTGCGCGCGGACCGCTCCCGGCTTCGCATCCTTCATCAACCGCGTCATATGTTCGAGCGGCGTATCTTCAGTATCCAGCTCCTCAACCTGATACTGGGTGAAATAACCGACCGTCAGCTTGCCCGATTTGTTGATTGCCCCGGCCTTTGGCGCCAGCTGACTGGCAATCAGGCGCGCTAGGGTTGTTTTTCCGTTGCCGTTGCGTCCCAGCAGCGCGGTCCGATCATCGGGATCCAGTCGCAAATTAAGATGTGAGAGGACGATGTTGTCCTCATAGCCAACCGAAGTATCATCCAGTGTGATCAGCGGTGGTTTCAGTTCAGCCGGGCTTGGAAAATGAAAGCTGAGTGAGGGGTCTTCGATAGTTGCCGCAATCGGTTCCATGCGCGCGAGCGCCTTGATCCGGCTTTGCGCCTGTTTCGCGCTATGGGCCTTGGTGCGCCAGCGATCCACAAAGGCTTGAAGCTTGTCGCGCTCTGCCACCTGTTTTTCCCGTGCGGATGCCATCTGCGCCTGTCGTTCGGCCCGCTGTTTTTCAAACGCGTCATAGCCACCTGGATAGAGCGTGGTTTTGCCGTGTTGCAGGTGCAAGATGTGATCAACGACATTGTTCAGCAGGTCGCGCTCGTGGCTGACGACGAGAATTGTCGCCCGATAGCTGGTCAGGAAATTCTCCAGCCACAAGGTTGCTTCGAGGTCGAGATGGTTTGAAGGTTCGTCGAGGAGGAGCATGTCGGGCTGCGAAAAAAGCAGCGCCGCAAGAGCAACACGCATCCGCCAGCCACCCGAGAAGCTGTCCATAGGCTGTTGCTGAGCTTCTTCGTCAAATCCCAGACCAACGAGGATCCGAGCGGCACGTGCCGGTGCACTATGGGCCTCAATGACGTTCAGACGCTCATGGATTTCCGCAATACGATGCGGGTCGTCAGCAGTTTCCGCTTCCGCCAATAATTCCGAGCGTTCGATATCGGCGGACAACACAGTTTCGAGCGGGTTTGCCGAACCGGCAGGTGCTTCCTGTGCGATATAGCCAAGCCTGGCATCCTTGGGCAGATCAATACTGCCATCATCCGCTTCCAGCATTCCCGCAACGACTTTCATCAATGTCGATTTACCGGCGCCATTGCGTCCGATCAGCCCCACTCGCGCGCCCGGAGGCAGGGCTGCGGTCGCGCCGTCCAGAATGACCGTGCCGCCCAAACGCACCGTGATGTTGCTGAAGTTAAGCATGGGCTGCCGTTAGCGGAGCTTTGCAGATTTGGCTAGAGCGAGTTGCTGCGGAACTGCAGGGAAACGGGATCAAGCACTTGTAGATTGCAATACGTGACTTATGTGTATAACACACCTGTCAATATATTGTTGAATCAGAGGATGAAGCCACATGCTGGAGCTCAAGAACGTAACGCATATCTATTCTAACGGCACGAAGGCCCTCGACAATGTCAGCCTGTCAATTCCGAAGGGAATGTTCGGACTTCTGGGCCCCAACGGCGCAGGTAAATCCACTCTGATGCGCACCGTGGCCACATTGCAGACGCCATCCGAGGGGGAAATCCGTTTTGGCGATCTTGATATTTTGGCGGAACCGGAAGCCCTGCGCGAAAAACTGGGCTATCTCCCGCAGGATTTTGGCGTTTATCCCCGTGTATCGGCCTATGACATGTTGGACCATATGGCGGTGCTCAAAGGCGTGGCTTCGGCGGCCGACCGCAAAGCCACAGTGGAAACCTTGCTGAACCAAACGAATTTGTGGGACGTGCGCAAGAAAGCAATCGCTGGTTTTTCAGGCGGCATGCGGCAACGGTTCGGGATTGCGCAGGCTTTGATCGGTAATCCGGATTTGATCATCGTCGACGAACCAACGGCTGGCCTCGATCCCGAAGAACGCAATCGCTTTCTGAATTTACTGGCAGAAATTGGCGAAAATGTTGTGGTTATCCTGTCCACGCACATTGTCGAAGATGTTTCCGACCTCTGTCCGAATATGGCGATAATCTCCGAAGGCCAGATCCGCATGACCGGTGCGCCGCTGGATCTGATCGAGCAGGCCAAAGGGACCGTCTGGGCGAAAACCATCGAGCGGGATCAGCTGGAGGCGACAAGGGCGCAATATCACGTCATCTCGACACGCCTGTTTGCCGGTCACACGATCGTGCACGTTCTTTCGGATCAGGATCCTGGCAAAGGATTTGCACTGGTCGATGGTGGATTGGAGGATGTCTATTTCTCTTGTCTGGCGGATGTCCGTCGCAAAGCTACTTCACAAGCAGCAGCGTAAGCGGGGATAGTCAGCATGTTCGCAAAAATTGCAGCCTTTGAATTCCGCTATCAGTTCCGCAATCCCGTTTTCTGGGTTGTCAGCATATTGTTCTTCCTGCTGACATTTGGCGCGGTTACGGCTGAAAACATCACGATTGGCGGCGGCGGAAATGTCAATGTGAACAGCCCGGCTGCCATCATGCAGACCAGTCAGATACTGACGCTCTTTTTCATGTTTGTGACCACAGCCTTTGTCGCCAACGTCATTGTCCGTGACGATGAGAGTGGTTTCGGCCCGCTGGTGCGTGCCACTCAGATAAGCAAATTTGACTATCTGATCGGCCGGTTTGCCGGTGCATTTCTGATCGCCGCAGTCGCGTTTCTGACTGTACCTCTGGCGATATTGATCGGGAGCTACATGCCATGGATTGATCCCGAAACAATCGGACCCAACCGGATCAGCTACTATCTGTTCTCTTACTTCATACTGGCGATCCCCGGGATTTTGCTGACGTCGTCAATCTTTTTCGCCATTGCAACCGTGACCCGATCGATGATGTACACCTATGTGGCGGTCGTTGCGTTCCTGGTGCTCTATCTCACGTTTCTGACGGTGGTGGGCAATACCCCGGAATGGCAGGATACCGGCGGTCTGCTGGAACCATTCGGGCTGGGTGCTTTGGCCGTGATCACGGAATATTGGACGGTGACGGAGCGCAACACCCTGCTGCCTCCGCTGGAAGGCATGCTACTGAACAACCGTCTGATTGCGCTCGGACTTTCATTGCTCGCCTTGTTCTTTGCCTATCAGCGCTTCAGCTTTGCCGAGCGCGGGGTTTCCAAACGCAAGTTGAAAAAGCAGGCGAAGCAAGCCGCGAAACTCGCACAGGCGCAACCGCTAATTGCAGACCAGCTTCCTGCTACCAATACCGGTTCCGCACGCTGGGCGCAGTTCTGGACGCAAATGAAACTCGAAATGCGGATGGTTTTGTTCAGCCCGGCCTTTTTCGTATTGATGCTGATCGGGCTGTTCAACGCAAGTGCGGGTTTGCTGAACTCCAACGACATTTACGGCACACCTGCAATTCCCGTGACGTTCTCACTGATGAGCATGCTGGCCGGGACGTTCGCAATCATTCCCTACATCATCGCGATCTATTATTCCGGTGAACTGGTCTGGCGCGATCGCGATCGGAAGATGCACGAGATTGTGGATTCCACACCCTTGCCGAACTGGGCCTACATGATGCCGAAAACCCTCGCTGTGTCGGCGGTTCTATTTTCGGCGCTTTTTATATCGACCGTAGCGGCGATCATCATCCAGTCCATTCGAGGCTATTTCGACTATGAACTGCTCAAATATTTCAACTGGTATTTGCTGCCGGTCACAGTGGATCTGATCCTGATCGCGATACTGGCCGTTTTTGTGCAAGCTCTGAGCCCCAATAAATATGTCGGTTGGGGCATCATGCTGATCTACTTTGTCGGCACGATCACCATCAACAATCTGGGATTTGAACATCCTCTTTATCAATATGGAATCACTGGTGATAATCCGGTTTCGGACCTGAACGCCGACAATGTCGAACGCGCCCGCAACTGGTGGCTGCGGCTATATTGGGGCGGGTTTGCTCTTGCCCTCGCGGTGCTGGCGCATTTGCTCTGGCGCCGGGGGACCGAGGTCAGCCTGATGCCGCGCCTGCGCCAACTGCCGCGCCGGATGATGGGTACGCCCGGGATATTGATGTTACTGGCCGTTGCGGTTGCAGGCGGAAGCGGCGCGTATATTTTCTATAATACAAATGTTTTGAACGAGTATCGCACAACCGATCAGGCCGAGAAACAGCTGGCGGATTATGAGAAAAAATATCTGAAATATGAAAATGTCGAACAACCGGCGATCAGCAAGATCACGCTGATGGTGGATCTGTTCCCGAGCGAGCATCGCGCCGAGTTTGAAGGCAGCTATGAACTGGTGAACGACACGGAAAAACCGATCGACACATTGCACGTCCGGTTTAATGAACCCAATCTGGAAATTGAAGAGATCAGCGTTGCGGCCGCCAGGCTGGAACATGACGATCCCGAGATGGATTATCAAATATACCGGTTTGACGAACCGATGGCGGTAGGTGAGAAACGCAGCCTGACGTTCAAAACACGCCGGGAGCAAAAGGGCTTTAGGGCAGGGGCTCAGGATATCCGGCTGGTCAGGAACGGGACATTCCTTAACAATAGCGAATTTTCGCCGTTCATCGGGATGGATCGCAATGGTTTGCTCAGTGACCGGCAAACGCGCAGAAAATATGATCTGCCTGCCGAACTTCGACCCGCCAAGCTGGAAGACGAAACAGCACGCATGCGCAACTATGTGGGCAATACCGATTGGGTTATGTCGGACATAACCGTAACCACCGAAAGCGGTCAGACACCGATTGCACCGGGCAACAGGATTTCGGATGAAGTGGACGGAGACCGCCGCATCGCACGCTTTGTGTCGCGCGAACCAATATTGGCCTTCCTGTCGATCCAGTCCGCCGACTATGCGGTCAAAGAACGCACAGCAGCCGGTGTGGACATGGCGGTATATTATCACCCGAGCCACGATTTCAATGTCGATATCATGCTGGATGCAACCGAGACTTCTCTGGCCTATTACCGGAAAAATTTTGGACCTTATCAGTTTGACTATGCCCGGATTATCGAATTTCCCGGATATGCCACATTCGCCCAGGCTTTTGCGGGTACGGTACCGTTCTCCGAGACAATCGGGTTCATTTCCAACAATACTGATATCGATGCAATCGACTATGTCACCTATGTTACGGCGCATGAGTTTGGTCACCAATATTGGGCACATCAGTTGATCAGCGCCAATATGCAGGGCGGCACTTTGCTGGTAGAAACCATGGCCCAATATTCCGCTTTGATGGTAATGAAGCAGGTGCATGGCGAAGACAAAATCCGGCGGTTTCTCAAATATGAGCTGGATCGCTATTTGAGTGCACGGGGTGGTGAGGCGATTGAAGAACTGCCGTTGAATCGGGTCGAGAACCAGGGATATATCCACTACCGCAAGGGTGCTGTGGTCATGTATCTGTTGCAGGATCGACTGGGCGAAGATCGGGTCAATGCGATGCTGTCCACATTGCTGGATCGCTATAAGTTCAAAGGCCCTCCTTATGCGATTTCGACAGATCTGGTCGACGGCTTTAAGTCGCTCGCCCGCAATGATGACGAGCGTCAGCTGGTCAGTGATCTGCTTGAAAAGATCACATTATACGATCTGAACGCGACGGAAGCCAAAATCACCAAGTCCGAGAACGGTGAATATGTGACGGAACTGACGGTCGAAGCATCGAAATATTACGCGGAAGGTCTTGGCAAGGAGAGCGAAGTCGATCTGCAGGACAGTATCGATATTGGACTGTTTACTTCCCGGCCGGGGCGCGGCGCGTTTGATCGCAACGATGTTCTGTATATGAAACGCCATCCAATCAAAACGGGCAAGCAGACCATTCGGGTTGTTACGAAAGAACGCCCCGATTTTGTAGGTGTTGATCCCTATAACAAATATATTGATCGCAAAAGTGATGACAATATTGTGGAGACAGCCGGAAGCTGATTCAGTTGCCTAACGTTTGCGGGCCAGCCAGATGACATGGTGCGCGCCGCGATCACCTCTGGCGCGGACTTTGATTTCTTCAACGTCAAAGCGGCATTTGCCCAGTCTTCTGGCGAAAGCATCATCCGGTGCACAGGACCAGATCGCCAGGATGCCGTCTGCTTTCAGGGCCGCATGCGCGGCTTTGAGTCCGGCTATGCTGTAAATTGCTTCGTTGCTGTCATGGGTCAGGCCATCCGGACCATTGTCGACATCGAGCAATATTGCATCATATTTTGCCGGACTGTTCCTGATGATATGTGACACGTCTTTGATTTGAATGTCGACCCGAGGATCGTCCAGACTGCCCTCGTGGAGACTTGCCATGGGGCCTCGGGCCCAGTCCACGACTGCCGGCACCAGCTCTGCTACAGATATTTTTGCATCGGCCGGCATCCCGGACAGCGCGGTTCGCAATGTAAATCCCATCCCGAGCCCGCCGATCAGAATATGAGGCTCTGGCCGGGGCAGAATCCTCTCGTGCGTCAGCGTAGCCAAAGCTTCCTCGGAAAAACTAAGTCGGCTGTTCATCAATTCAATCCGCCCAAGCATGATCGAATATTCATTGCCGCCTTTCAGAGTGCGGGAATAAAGTTTCAGCTCTCCGCCCTCATTTGGAATGTTGGCCGTTCCAAGCAACTCACGAGCGATCATCTGACGAAACTGGCGCCGTTGGCATCCAGAACCGCGCCCGTCATCGATGGCGGCGCGTCCAGCGCGCAATATTTTGCCATGGACGCGATTTCTTCTGGCTGCGCGACACGGCCGAGGGGAATATCTGCAAGCAGCTTGTCGCCTCCGCGACTTTCCAGATAATCTTCGGCCATTCCCGTCATCGTAAATCCGGGGCAGATGGCAAATGCCAATATGCCGTCTTTGGCATAGGCGCGGGCGATGGTCTTGGTCATCGCAACCATGCCGCCCTTTGATGCGGCGTAATGCCAATGATCGGGACTGTCCCCGCGATAGGCCGCACGGCTGGCGATATTGACAATTCTTCCTTCTGCTGCGCGCTCTTGAAAATGCCGAACGGCAAAGCGGCATAATTCAGCAGAAGCGGTCAGGTTGATCCGCAAGGTCTGCTCCCAGCCAAGCAGCCAGTCGTCATCATTTGAAGAAATGGGATTCGCTTCGAATATCCCGGCATTGTTGATCAATACATCGATCCGGCCATCGAGATGATCCAGAGCCTGTTGCCAAAGGCCCTTTGCCGCAGCTGGCCTCGAAAAGTCGCTCGCGAGCTGTTGTTCCTGTTCTTTGGTGCCATGACCAACAACCCGGATCGTGGCCGGATCAAATGATTGCGCGATGGCCTGGCCAATCCCGCGACTGGAACCGGTCACCAAAATATGTGTTTTGTGATCTGTCATGGTGCGCTGAATAGTTGGCTCGAGCGCAAAGGTCCAACAAGAGATGCATCCGGACTGATAATTGTGTCAGTCCGTGAAGCCCGATCAATGGCAATCACGGGTTTTCCAAAGAAAATTCGCCTGCATTTTCTGGAAAAACAGTGCCATCCTGTTTGCATGCGTCGCGCTTTTCGCTAAGGCATTGGTTCGTTTAGAGAGACTCCGGCCTTGCCGGGTCTTCAGGATCAGGGGACAGAAATTGGTTTCGCCAAAAAACAGGCCATTATCGCCGCATCTGGGTATCTACAAATGGGGCCCGCACATGCTGGTTTCCATTCTTCACCGGGCAACCGGTGATGCGCTCGCACTTGCTGGAGCGCCGCTTCTCGTTTGGTGGCTGTACAGCATATCGGCTGGCCCGGAAGCGTATGAGACTTTTACGGCAGTGATGACTCATCCCGTGGGCCTCGTCGTACTGATCGGAATGACCTTTGCCCTGTTCGAACATACATATTCCGGCCTGCGCCATTTTGTGATGGATGCAGGGGCGGGTTATGAATTGCAATCAAACAAGATGTGGTCTGCTGCTGTGCCGTTGCTGGCGCTGACTTCGACGGCTGCACTTTGGCTGTTTCTCACTTCCAAGTTGATGGGATAGAATATGGGTTCAGGAACAAATATCGGCCGGGTTCGCGGCCTGGGTTCAGCCAAGGAAGGCGCGCATCACTGGATTTTGCAACGTGTAACCGCAGTTGGAAATCTGGCACTGATCAGCTGGTTGATTTTTTCGCTGTTGCGTCTGCCCAATTACGGACACGAGTTGATGATCGGATGGTTGTCTTCGCCGCTGGTCGCGGTTCCGATGATCCTGATGCTGGTCAGCATTTTCTGGCACTTGCGATTGGGACTTCAGGTTTTGATTGAAGATTATATCCAGGACCATGGCCTGAAATTTGGCGTGATCCTTTTGCTCAACTTTTTTGCCATTGGTGGTGCAGCGCTGGGAATTTTCGCTGTCGCCAAGGTCGCCTTTACCGGAGTGGCTGCATAATGCCGAATGACACAGACAACAGCAATTCACAGCCTGCTTACAAGATTATTGATCACACGTTTGATTGTGTGGTCGTCGGCGCGGGCGGATCTGGTCTGCGGGCCACAATGGGTGCCGCAGAAGCCGGTTTGAAAACGGCCTGCATAACAAAGGTTTTCCCGACCCGGTCACATACGGTTGCAGCGCAGGGCGGTATCGCCGCGTCTCTCGGCAATAACAGCCCGGATCACTGGTCCTGGCATATGTATGACACGGTCAAGGGCAGTGACTGGCTCGGTGATCAGGATGCGATTGAATATCTCGTCCGCGAAGCGCCTCAGGCGGTTTACGAACTCGAACATGCCGGCGTGCCATTCTCGCGCAACGAAGATGGCACGATTTATCAGCGGCCTTTCGGCGGTCACATGCAGAATATGGGAGAAGGTCCTCCAGTCCAACGCACCTGTGCTGCGGCTGACCGGACGGGTCACGCGATGTTGCATGCGCTCTATCAGCAGAGCCTGAAATATGACGCGGACTTCTTCATTGAGTATTTCGCAGTCGACCTGATCATGGAAGACGGTGCCGACGGACCGGAATGTCGCGGAGTTATCGCGATCTGCATGGAAGACGGTTCCATACACCGGTTCCGCAGCCATAGTGTTGTCCTGGCAACGGGCGGCAGCGGCCGGACCTACTATAGCTGCACATCCGCTCATACCTGTACCGGAGACGGCGGCGGGATGGCGTTGCGGGCTGGTCTCGGATTGCAGGACATGGAGTTTGTCCAGTTCCACCCGACCGGTATTTACGGCGCAGGCGTGTTAATTACGGAAGGTGCGCGCGGTGAGGGCGGTTATCTGACCAACAGCGAAGGCGAACGCTTCATGGAACGCTATGCGCCGAGTGCCAAGGACCTCGCCAGTCGCGACGTCGTTTCCCGCTCGATGGCGAGCGAGATGAAAGAAGGCCGCGGTGTTGGCAAGGACAAGGACCATATCTTTCTGCATCTGGATCATATCGACCCCAATGTCCTGGCAGAACGTCTGCCCGGGATTACCGAAAGCGGCAAGATTTTCGCTGGCGTGGACCTGACCCGCGAACCGCTGCCCGTGACACCGACCGTCCATTACAATATGGGCGGCATACCATGTAACTATCATGGTGAAGTTGTGATGCCGACCAAGGATGATCCGGACCATGTGGTTCCAGGCCTGTTTGCCGTTGGCGAAGCCGCCTGTGTGTCGGTGCATGGTGCCAATCGTCTGGGCTCCAATTCCCTGATTGATCTCGTCGTATTCGGACGAGCCACCGGATTGCGTCTAAAAGACACGCTGAAGCCGGGTACCGCACATAAGCCGCTGCCCAAAGGTAGTGAAGAGATGTCGCTGGCGCGGATCGACCATTTCCGCAACGCCAAAGGCAAAATTCCAACTGCTGATTTGCGTCTGGATATGCAGAAAACGATGCAGAAACACTGCGCCGTTTTCCGGACAGACGAGTTGATGAGTGAAGGCGTCACGGTGCTGGAAGACATCAACAAGAAAATGCAGGATGTAGGTGTGACCGATCGTTCGATGATCTGGAACACCGATCTGATTGAAACGCTCGAGCTCGACAATCTGATGGGTCAGGCGATGGTCACGATCAAAAGCGCGCTCAATCGTACGGAAAGTCGCGGAGCGCATGCTCGTGATGACTATCCTGATCGTGATGACAAGAACTGGATGCACCATTCACTCGGTACCTTTGAAGGCTGGGGCGGAAAATCGAACAAAGTCGATATCTCGGGACGTCCGGTTCATGACTTCACGCTGACCGATGAGGCGGAATATATCAAACCGAAGAAGCGGGTTTACTGATCTCATGATGCGGGTTGTGCAGGAATGTGCAGCTCGCGAAACGAATCTGTGGATGCTGCTGAAGCTGTTGCTCATTGTGATGACAACGGCATTTCTCGTATCCCCCGCGCGAGCTGATTCTTGGTCACCGCCATCGACCAAGGTGTTTCAGTCGCAAGATGGCAAGAGTCGCGTTACTGTTTCGCCACGAGATTTGGAAAGCCAGCTGGAATATTTCAAAGATAAGATCAAGGATCAGGAAAATCCCGGCCTTCCTGCAAATGCGAAGAACTCCAAAGCATCCGCCATCATTGAAGTTTTATCTGATGCCGGTAAGTGGGAAATGAGCTGGCAGGTAGATTTGGTAAATGAAATCGCGCCAGTAAGTGTGTATCTTTCAAATGATACGAAGTATCTCGTCACATTTGATAACTGGCATAGTATTGGTTACGGCCCATCCACGATCGTTTATTATGAACGTGGAGCTGGCTTAAAACGTCAATATGACCTCAACGAGTTTCTACCGGATTATTATCTAAAAGCGTTGCCCAGATCTGTAAGTTCCCGATCATGGCGCAAAGGTGATGCAGTTTTTGATGATACGATTTTGCGCTTTGATATGCTCGCGCCGAATATGAAAACGCGGAACGATCGTAGACAAATGGGAACAGTGGGGTTTTTAATTGATCTAAAAAACGGCCACTTGTCAAAGGCCAGCACAACAAAGTGGATTGAGGCTCTTGTATCTGCGTTGGAAGTTACGAAGGTTCAGATGGAAAACGAAACTTTACGCATAAAGCGGCTAGTCGAACCGATCGTAGCCTCCTCAGAAATGACGGAGCGAGATTGGCATTATTATTTGCGAGAAGCCTATTACCGTAAAGTGGATGGCGGCGGAAGTACTGCCACCAAGTATTTACGCCGGCGGGAACACAAGGAGTATCAGAAATCTGTTAACTGGATTGAGGATGAATTCGCTGATTTGGCTGAATATTCTGGTGAAGATGATTGGATTTATTCGGACATTAGTATTGCATCCTCTGATCAAGAAAATCTTTTTCAGCTACTGTCTGCTATCGCTGTAAAGGCCAGACCGAAAGATTTTCGCTGGGGTCGCGTATTGATCGCCATAGATGAAAAATACTGGTCTAAGTTGAGTGCTTCGTTTTCGCATACCGCGGTTAAGCTATCTTTTGTTGATCCCAGTCAACCGATTGATGCGTCACCCGCGCGCCTAAAAAAATTGTTCAACCGGGATCCGCGAAAAGATGATGAATTCGATTTTTTGAGCGAGCTAAACTAGATGAGCAAGCCCTTGGCTTCGAATGTTGCTCAGTGGGTTCCAGCCAGTACGAAGGAGAATCCATGTCCAACGAAGAACAGATCGAATATTGGAACGATAATGCCGGTGAAAAATGGGCAGAGCATCAAGCTGCGCTCGATGCGATGTTGGCCCCTGCGACTTCGGTCTTGATTGAAGCCGCTGCGATACAGCCTGGAGAACGTGTTCTTGATATTGGTTGTGGAACTGGCGAAACCAGCTTGATTGCGGTTGAAGCAGGGGCGCAGGTGACGGGTGTTGATGTCTCGGAACCGATGCTGGAATTGGCTCGCTCACGTGCGGATGGGCGGGCGCAACTGTTACTTGCCGATGCGTCGGAATATCAATCTGATACGGTTTTCGATCTGATCATGTCGCGCTTTGGTGTGATGTTTTTTGAAGATCCCGCCGCGGCCTTTGCCAATATCCGGAAAAACCTGAAACCGGACGGAAGAATGGTTTTTGCCTGCTGGCAATCGCCGAAAGTGAATGATTGGGTCATGGTGCCGATGAAGGCGATCAAGCCGTTGATGCCGGAGGCTCCTGAAACTGATCCGTATGCTCCGGGGCCGTTTGCATTTGCGGATTCTGAAAGGCTCGATGGAATATTGCAGACAGCCGGATTTGAAAATATCGAGATTACCGCGCATGTTGTTGATGTCTGCCTGACGCAATCGGGCGGCGTGGATGGCGCTGTTGATTTTTCATCGCAAATTGGTCCCGCATCGAGAGCTCTTGGCGAAGTTGATGAAACGTTGCGGCCGAAGCTGCTGGCTGCTTTGAAAGAAGGTCTTGCTCCGCATGACAAGGATGGGCGCGTCACGCTGCCTGGCGGGATATGGCTGGTCAAGGCCAGCGCAGCGAACTAGCTCGATTTGAGCGGAACCGGCGTGCATCCTCTGCTCAATCCATATCCTTTGAGAAAACTGCGCCTGGCATTTCCCGCCGACAGTGCGCGCAGATAAAGGCGTTCTGATTTGTTGGCACCGGTAATTTCGCGAACCACACCGCGAAATGGAATGAGGCTACCCAATATTCCACCGGCGATGCGGCTCACGCCGCGTTCCCGCTTTTCTGCTTTGGAAAATTCGGCAATGTCATCAACGTCGGGCCCCAGCAATGGATAAAGATTGTCAATTTCAGCATTGATCGCGACACAGGCATCCAGCCCGGTGAGGTCATAAGGATCTTTTTGGACCGCCAACAATTGTGCGGGAATTTTGACTTTCTTGAGATTTACGTCTTTCGCAGGTTGAGTCACTGCATCTTCCATGTGGTTCACCATGGGTTTTTCGGTATTGGGTGTTTCGGAACGCGCCTGTGCCACAGGGAGTCCGAAAAAAATCAATGTGGCAACGATCGCCCTGGCAAAGGCCATGACATGATCTCCTTGTTGCCCCCAAGGTTGATTCAGGGTCGGGCAGGCGCCTTGCACCCACGTTCACGCCCAACGCCCTTCAGAAAACCGCGCCGAACCGTTCCTGCATAGATCGCTTTATTATATCGACGGCGTTCGGCATTGGCACCGGTTACCTCGCCAATCAGACCGCGGAATGGAATGATCGAACCGACCGCGCTGCCGGCCACGCGCCCAGCCGTTTCTTCGCGTTTCTTTGCTTTAGATTTGTTGACACGTTCATTGACGTCCGGGCCCAGGACGTTGTTCAATTCACGAACTTCCGCGATAATGGCCGAGCAGCTGCGCAGACCTCGCAGTGAATAAGGATTGTCCTGAATAGACTTGAGTTTTGCCGGAATTTCCTTGCCGTCAAACGGCTCTGCCACCTTGTTGCCCGTGTCCTTGATGGTCGAATCCTTGGGCGCGCCTTGTTGAGCCATGGCCGGAGTGAAACCGGCCATCGCGATGACACCCATTGCGAGAAGCAGTCGGTTGCTGATCATGTTTTATCCCCTTGTATGCGGCCCGGTTAACGCCAGCGCAGATTGTCCCGACTGAGCTGATCAACGGACGTGACACCCATTAATTTCATATCACGTTCAATCTCTGTTTGCAGCAATCCGAGGATTCTCTCAACCCCGGCTTGTCCGGATGCTGCAAGCGCATAGAGATAGAGGCGTCCTCCGGAGCAAGCTTTTGCGCCTACGCTCAGAGCTTTGAGCACATGGCTGCCCCTCGTAATTCCGCCGTCACAAATGACGTCCAGCTTGTCGCCTACAGCATCGCAAATTTCGGCAAGTTGATCAAACGGTGCACGCGATCCGTCCAGCTGACGTCCGCCATGATTGGATACCATGATGGCGGTCGCACCGATATCCACAGCGCGCCGTGCATCTTCGACGGACATAATGCCTTTCAGACAAAATTCTCCGTCCCAGTCCTTCCGTATGGCTTCGGCCATGTCCCAGTTCAGCGATTGATCGAGCATTGTGTTGAAATAATCTGCCACTGACAGCGCGAAATTAGTGCCTTCTCCGACATGATCCTTGAGATTGGAGAGTTCAAATTTCTCCCGCAGCATATAATTCAGACCCCATGCCGGTTTCGCGGCATAGCTCAGAAAACTGGTCGGCGTGATTTTAGGCGGACTGGTAAAGCCGGAGCGCAGACAACGTTCGCGATTGCCTCCGACGATCGTGTCGACCGTAAGGGTCAGCGCGTCAAAACGCGCCGCCTTGCACCGTTCTATCATCGACTGGTTCAATCCTTTGTCCTTGTGGACATAGAATTGGAACATTTTTGGGGTGGAAATCGACTCTCCGATTTCCTCGATACTGACCGTGGCCAGCGAACTGATGCCGAAAAACGTCCCATATTTTTCAGCAGCCCGGGCGACACCGCGTTCGCCTTGCCAATGAAACAGACGTTGAAGTGCGGTCGGTGAGAGAAAGAGCGGCATGGCCAGTTTTTTACCCATGACCGTAACGCTCATGTCAATCTCTTCAACGCCCGCAAGTACATTGGGAACCAGATCGCAGGCCTCATAGGCTGCGGTATTGCGGCGCCGGGTGACCTCGTCATCCGCTGCCCCGTCGATATAGTCAAAAATCGGAAAAGGAAGTCGCTGTTGCGCCATGGTCCGAAAGTCGTTCACATTGTGGCAATCGGAGATTCTCATAAGGGCCTTTCAACTCGACGCACGTGAGGCTCGATTCGTCGCAGACAAAAATTGTGTTTCCACGAGTTTAGACGAACGGACGTCGTGAGCAAGTCACCATTATTGTAGTTTGGAGGGAATTGATATGACTGAAAACACGGAACAAACGTTTGACGAGCCGCGAAAGGAGCGATCACCAGGGGCAAAATTTTTGCTCGTGCTGCTGACCGGTTTCCTTTTGACGATCCCGCTCTTCGCAACATGGTTGCTGGTCTATGATCGTCAGTCACAAAGCGAGACAGCCCAGCAATCAATTGTGACCGGTTGGGGAGGGGAGCAGGTCTTTGCAGGACCCAAACTGGTCCTGCCATATACGACACGTGTACAAGAAACGGTCGAACAGAACGGCAAAACCGTGACACGAACCAACACCGTACAAAGAGAATTGTTTCTCGCTCCTGAAACGATAAAGATGGACACGACCCTCAATACCCAGGTCAAGAGCCGCGCGATTTATGAAGTGGTGGTCTATGATACGAATATTACCGGTGCAGCCAATTTTGCATTGCCCGATGATCTTGATCGTTACGGGGTTTCTCTTGAAGACATAGACTTTACCCGTGCCGAGCTGCGGTTCGGTCTGTCCGATGCGCGCGGCCTGGCAGGGGACAATACGGTCTCGATAAACGACGAAGCATCGGTACTGCAACCCGGAAAGGGTTTGGGCGAAACCGGCAATAGCGGGTTCTTTGCATGGGTTGATGCCAGTGCGCTGGCCGATGGTCAGATAGACACAAAATTTGATGTGCGTTTCAAGGGCAATCAGGGTGTCACCATCGCGCCCCACGCTGGCCAGACAGAATGGACGGTACAGTCAGCTTGGCCTCATCCCAGCTTCTCGGGAAGTTTTCTGCCCGAAAGCCGGACGATTAGTGCAGACGGTTTCAAAGCCAAATATGTGATCACCAATTTGGCATTGGGAGCTTCGCTGCTTTCCACTGATCAAGGGACCCAGGTTTCTCCGGTCAGGGCAGACCAGGTGTCATATTACGGTCCGGGGAATAGCGGTGTCAGTGCCAGCGCTACTGTGAATTTGATTCAGCCAGTAGACCTATACGGGCAAGTGGATCGGGCGACCAAATATGGCTTTCTCATCATTGGCTTTACGTTCGTGGCATTCCTGCTGTTTGATCTGATAGCAGGGGTCCGGATTTCTTCGGTGCAATACATATTGGTTGGAGCGGCTCTCGTGCTGTTCTTCGTACTGTTGCTGGCTTTTGCCGAAATCATCGGATTTGCACTGGCATTTATCGCGGCGTCGGCGGCGACAATCGGATTGATCACGGCTTACTCGGCTTCGGTCCTGTCCAGCTGGCGAAGGGCTTCTCTGGTCGGCGGATTGCTCGCAGGCCTGTATGGCGCGATCTATATCCTGCTCAGCCTCGAGGCTTACTCATTGCTGATCGGATCGCTGTTGATTTTTGCAGCACTGGCCGGTGTCATGTTCGTTACCCGACGGCTCGACTGGTCAAGCAGTTTGCGCAAGAACGGTATGACGACTTAGTCCAAACTAGCGGACCGCGCCACGTGCGAACGTATCGCACGTGGCCGGATCGCCGGTCTGCATGCCTTTGCGCAACCAGGCCATGCGCTGCTCGGAACTGCCATGGGTAAACATGCTCTCAATTGGCCTTTGACCGGCATTTCTCATCAAAGTATCGTCGCCAATGGCGTGGGCAGCATTCAACCCTTCCTCGACATCGCCAGGCTCCATCCGACTCGCATTTTGCGCCGCCCAGACACCGGCGTAACAATCTGCCTGTAGTTCCATCCTCACCTGAAGGGCATTGCCTTCTGCTTTGCTGACCCGGCCCTGATTTTGACGAACCTGATCTGCAATTCCGGAAAGATTCTGGATATGATGCCCAACTTCATGGGCGATCACATATGCTTTGGCGAAATCACCGCGCGCGCCCATTCGTGTCTCGAGTTCCTTGAAGAAAGAGGTGTCCAGATAGATGCCTTGATCTGCGGGACAGTAAAATGGCCCCGCCGACGAACTGGCAGAACCACAACCCTGCGACGAGACGCCTCCCTCGTAAAAATTGAGCAAAGGTGGCCGGTATCGCGACCCATTTTGTTGAAAAAGTTTCGACCAGGTTTGCTCTGTCGATGTCAGCACCCGGCCTGCAAATTGTTCTTCAGCCGTGTCATAAACAGTGCCAGCTGTCTGTGATCCGCCACCTCCACCAAGCATGCTGGCGCCGCCACCAAAAAACATGAAGACCGCGATTGCGCCGCCAATCAGCAATATTGTTCCACAACCCATTTTCCGACCGAGCAACATCGGGAGAAAACTGAGCAGCATGCCCAGGCCGCCGCCTCCGCCGCCCATTCTTCCGCCGCTGCCTCGTCCATGGTCACGGGCATTTTTACTGGGGTCGAGGTCGTCGAGGCGCATTTTGGGTCTCCTTGCTACCGGGTAGTTTGCCTGATTCGCGGCAAAGCGCAAGCGCCTTGCGAACAGGTTTTACAATTATCCATTGCAGTTGGAGCGGACTGATTTAAGGTCAAGCCAAGGAGATTCTCTATGTTTTTGAAGGGTAAAACGGCATTGATCACCGGTTCGACATCCGGAATTGGTGGCGGTTATGCGAAGGCTTTGGCTGCCGAAGGCGCGGCGGTCATGCTCAATGGTTTTGGTGACGCGGGTGAAATCGAAGCCTTGCGGACCGAACTGGAAAAGCTGAGTGGTTCGCGGGCGGCCTATAGCGATGCAGATATGACGAAGCCGGAGCAGATCCGGGCAATGATGGAAAAATGTGCCGACGAACTTGGTCCCGTCGATATTCTCGTCAACAATGCAGGCATCCAGCATGTCGCCCCCGTGGATGAGTTTCCGGAAGACAAGTGGAATGCAATCATGGATATCATCATGAACAGCGCTTTTCATACAACAAAGGCTGCGCTTCCGGGAATGAAGGAGAGGGGTTGGGGGCGAATAATCAACACCGGATCGATGCACAGCAAGGTCGCTAGCCCCTTTAAGTCTGCTTATAATGCCGCCAAACATGCGATTGCCGGGTTCAGCAAGACCGTGGCTCTGGAAGTGGCGCAGCAAGGGATAACGGTGAACACAATTTCGCCTGGTTATGCCTGGACTCCTCTGGTTGAGAACCAGATTCCAGACACAATGAAGGCGAGGAACATGACGCGCGAGCAGGTCATGAATGATGTGTTGCTGGCCGGACAACCCACCAAGCAATTTGTCCAGATCGATCAGATTGCTGCCCTGGCAGTCTTTTTGTGCAAAGATGAAGCAAGCGCGATTACGGGTGCCAATATTTCCATTGATGGCGGATGGACGGCACAGTGAACACTGCCTTTCAATAATCGGGCTGACTTTTGCGGACCTTCTGTTTAGGTTCGATAGATATTTATTCGGGGATTCTCATGAAAAATTTTACCAGAACCGCTTTGACCATCACAACCGCTTTGCTGTTCAGCACGCAAGCCCATGCGGATCCTCTGAACGATGCCATTGCAGCTGACCTGCCGTCGTTGATGGAAATTTACCGCGACTTACACGCAAACCCCGAATTAAGCGGCGAGGAAGTCAGGACCGCTGCGAAACTGGCAGCAGAAGCTCGCCGCCTCGGGTTTACGGTGACCGAGAAAGTCGGCGGAACCGGCGTGGTTGCTGTGATGGAAAATGGCGAGGGCCCCACGGTCATGCTGCGCGCAGACATGGATGGTTTGCCGCTGATTGAAAAAACCGGTCTGCCCTACGCCTCTAAAGTGATGGCCAAAACCCGTGAAGGAAATGACACCGGTGTGATGCATGCCTGTGGTCACGACACGCACATGACGGGCTGGGTCGGGGCTGCCCGCCAACTGTCGGCACGGAAGGACGAATGGTCAGGAACCCTCGTAATGATATTGCAGCCCGCTGAAGAAACAGGCGAGGGTGCCAAGGCGATGCTCGAAGATGGGCTCTACACTCGCTTCCCCAAACCAGAATATGTTCTTGCCTTTCACGATGCTGCCGGAGCGCCAGCAGGGCATATTGGTTATGCGCCCGGCTATGCACTGGCCAATGTCGATAGCGTCGATATTGAAGTCAAAGGTGTCGGCGGCCACGGTGCTTATCCTCATACAACCAAAGATCCGATTGTGCTGGCTTCGCGCATTGTCGGTGCACTGCAAACGCTGGTCAGTCGGGAAGTCGATCCGCAAAATCCAGCGGTTGTAACTGTTGGGAGTTTCCAGGCTGGCTTCAAGCACAACATCATTCCCGACAAGGCAAACCTGCTACTTACGGTACGCAGCTATTCGGATGAAACGCGCGCCAAACTGCTCGACGGTATCAGGCGGATTGTAGAGGCCGAAGCGCTGGTCGCGGGTATGCCTGAAGAAAAAATGCCAGTGGTCAGCATCCGCGATGATGAGTTCACGCCTTCCACATATAACAGCCCCGAATTCAGCATGGAAATGGCCAGCTTGTTCGAAGCCCGCTTTGGTGCCGATCGTGTGCATCAGACAAAACCTGTCATGGGCGGTGAGGACTTTAGCCGTTTTCGGCGCGAGGATACCTCGATCAACAGCATGATTTTCTGGGTTGGAGGTGTGCCAATCGATCAATATGAGGCGGCGCAGAAGGAAGGCGGCAAATTGCCGTCGCTGCATAGTCCTTTATGGGCGCCCGATGCTGAGAAAGTGGTGGCAACCGGCGCTGAAGCGTTGACCGCCGCGGCATTGAATCTGATGAAAAAGGGCGGCTAGTCATGACCTGCGCACAACCAGCTGGTATTGCTGTTGTTGCGTTTTTCCTGTCCGGGTTCACGCAACCGATGGCAGAGCAGGATCAGATCGTCACTTCCTCCTGGTTTGAAGGGCGATGGGCTTTTGCCGAAGAGGATTGTGATCAGCCTTCCAACTGGACTATGATTGCAGGCGGAAATTTTGTTTCAGAAGACCTGACAGGAACATGGGAATGGGCCGATGGCGAACTGACGCTCAGCCTGACTGATCTGGCGACAGATGAAGAAACCGGCGAGGCCGGAGGGCGCTTTCAAATGGTGGGCCCCACAGCAACAAACGGGCCGGATGAGTTCACGCTGACCATCGAGCCGGATATCTATGTCATGAAAAGATGCCCTTGAATCTGAAAGATCGCTATTGCGAATTATTTGCATAACTATAATCGTTAAAATCGATTATAGTTCATCAAAAAATTGGATGGAGACCGATCGCTTTTAAGCGTATCCGCATGCGCGGGCCGACGGCGTGTCGGAACGAAATTCAACCGCAACCCATCAAAGGAGAACATCATGGGACTCGCAGGCAGTAAAACCGAACAGAATCTGAAAGACGCATTCGCGGGCGAGAGCCAGGCGAACCGTCGGTATCTATATTTCGCTCAGAAAGCCGACATCGAAGGATATAACGACGTAGCAGCTGTTTTCCGGTCAACCGCAGAAGGCGAAACCGGACACGCGCATGGCCATCTTGAGTTTCTTGAAGAAACCGGTGACCCAGCGACAGGGGAGCCTATCGGCGACACTGCATCTAATCTGAAATCGGCAATTGCCGGTGAAACCCACGAATATACCGACATGTATCCCGGTATGGCCAAATCAGCCCGTGAAGAAGGTTTTGATGAAATCGCAGACTGGTTTGAAACGCTGGCAAAAGCTGAAAAAAGTCACGCCGGTAAATTCCAGAAAACTCTGGATACCATGGACGCTTGACTTCGTCTGAAAAGCGACTCTGCCGTAAGGAATAATTTCCCGATGCCGGCGGGGTCGCTTTTTTCCCGCTAATTTTGAAACTTGCCTGACAGGTTCGGACAGGATTGGACAGATCATGAAAGAAGGCAGCCTGGGAGCGCCAACGCGGCATCCAATTGCATGGCAGGATGAGTCGTTTTACGACGAAGAGGCGCTGGATAAAGAAATGCGCCGCGTGTTTGACATTTGTCATGGATGCAGACGTTGTTTCAATCTGTGCGACAGCTTCCCGCAGATGTTCGATATGATCGATGAAAGCGAGAATGAGGAAGTCGAAGATTTGACAGCAGGCGACATGAAGAAGGTCGTTGATGCCTGCACATTGTGTGACATGTGCTTCATGGTCAAATGCCCTTATGTCCCGCCCCATGAATTTGATCTGGATTTCCCGCACTTGATGCTGCGTTACCGCGCTGTCGAAAATCGTAAGGGTCAGACATCGTTCGTGGACAAGCAGCTGGCGGAAATTGATCGCAACGCTGTGATTGCCGGAACGGTGGCAGGCGCGGCCAACTGGGCCTCCAAGAAGGAAAACGAATTTACCCGCGGTGTGCTGGAATCTGTTGGCGGGATCGACAAGCGGGCCCATCTCCCCAAATTTGAGGACGTGCCGCTGACCCACAAGCATCCCGGAAGCGGACCGGCACCCAACGCCTCCGCTCCTGCCTTCGGGACAAAGGCTGCGATTTACGCTACCTGCTACGGCAACTTTAATGATCAGACATCAGGCAAGGCCGCTTTGGATGTGCTGGCCCATAACGGCGTGCAGACACGGGTTGAATATCCAATGTGCTGCGGGATGCCGAAACTTGAAAATGGCGACCTCCCAGCCGTTGCATCTACTGCGGAGCAGGTAGCCTCTCATTTTAGCCCGATTATCGATGAAGGCTACGATGTGGTTGCTCTGACACCAAGCTGTGCACTGATGATGAAATTCGAATGGCCGCTGATATTACCTGATAACGAACTGGTTCAAAAACTCGCAGCGGCAACGCGCGATCTAAGCGAATATGTCGTTCAGTTGTCAAAAGGTGAGGGGCTGATGCCAATTGAGCCAATGAATGCCAGCATCGGTATTCATTTTGCCTGTCACAGTCGCGCCCAGAACATGGGCCCCAAAGCGATGGAAATGCTGAAGCTGATTCCGGATGCCAAGCCCGCCATTACAGAACGCTGTTCGGGTCACGGCGGAAAATGGGGCATATTCAAAGAGAATTTTGATACCGCGGTAAAGGTTGGTCGACCGGCAGCACGTGCGCTAGCAAAAAATGATCCTGATTACATGGTCAGCGAATGCCCCCTGGCCGGACCGCATCTCAAGCAGGTCATCGAATCAGGCAATCAGGCCAAAGCCCCGGAACGCATCGGCCATCCCATCGAACTGCTTGCCAAAGCTTACGGCTTTTAAGGAAAAACAAAATGCCCCGTGATTCACATGTCATCACCAAAGATGATATTATTTCGCTTGCCGACTATGAACTGATCCGCAAGGAAAAGCGGCAGGAGAGCATATTGCGGAAAAAGTTCCGCCGCCTCGCAATTGGCCCTTACGCCACAATTCAGTTTGAAAGCTGGGAAAGCATGTGGCTGCAGATACAGGAAATGCTCCGTATCGAAAAAGGAGGCGACGAGCAGCTGGTCGACGAACTGGCTGCCTATAATCCGATGATCCCGAACGGATCAGAATTTACCGGTACATTGATGTTCGAAATTGATGAAGAAGAGCGGCGCACGGCCTTTCTGAAGACCCTGGGCGGCGTTGACCAGCATATCCATCTGGTTATCGGGGATCACAAGGTCACGGCAGAACCCGAACAGGATATCGATCGCACACGTGCTGACGGCAAAGCAAGTGCCGTTCAGTTTCTGCATTTTGAACTCACGGAAGAGCAGGTCGAAATCTGGAAAAGCGGCGAAGCGCAGATGATGATCCAGATTGATCACCCCAATTATGGCCATGCAGCAATCATCAGTGAGGAATGCCGCCGCGATATGACCAGGGATCTGGACTAGTTTGGATCAATTCTAACTGATGGTGCCTACTGGATGGGTTCACTGACTGCTTTGTCTGGTGACAAATCCGGCAAAGGAATATTGGGGCGATACTCTATCGGATTCGATTTACTGCCCGGCTCTCCTTTTTTGGGAGTGGTGCGGGGTTTTGGAACGGGTTTGGCATAAACTTGTTGCCTGTCTTCTTGTGCCGGACGATATTCTGAAGGTTCTTCGTTTTTTGGAGCAGATTCCGTATCCTCGCTATAGGTAACCGGTTCGCCGAAGGTAAAATCCTCTTCATCCGCATAATAGCTCTCGTCTGATTCCGGTTGCTGCTGCGGTGCAGGCGGTTTCTGTTCCGATACTTCAGGATCCGTGTTGTTCGAATTTTCCGGGCTATCTCCCGCTGCGGATGCAACGACCATGGCAATCGCGACAACAGAGCCGGCCAGTATCAGTACTTGCTTGAACATTTTTATACCTCACAACAGCGTCATGCAAATGATACAGGCCGAGGCTTAACAATTGATTACGTGGAATTCATCAATAAGTCCGTCGGAACAGTCCAGGCAAGTGGCGCTCCGACGGACAGTTTTTCCTCCCCAGGAAAAGTCGTTTGATGCGCCAAGAAGATAGAGGCAATTGCAGGTTACTGCGAACAATGTCGATATGATTCATTGTAAATTTCCAAAGTTTTGGATTCGTATCTTGTAATTTTGTAAATATATTTACATATAGCGAAGCATGGCAGAGAGAAAACTATTTGCCGGCGCCGCAATCAAACGGTTGCGCCGGGGTGCTGGAATGACACAAGTAGCTCTGGCGAGCGCACTTGATATTTCGCCGAGCTACCTGAATTTGATTGAACGCAACCAGCGACCGCTCAGCGCGCGGTTGATGTTGTTGCTGGCCGAACGATTTGATTTTGATCCCAGGCAGCTTGTCGCGGCGGAACCTGGTGGCGGCATTGACGGGCTGAGACGGCGACTGGCCGATCCGGTGTTTGACGATCTGACGGTCGATCGAACCGAACTGGAGGAATGGCTCAGTGCGGCGCCCAATACAGCAGAGGCATTCGTGCGTTTGTTCGACAATCGAAACACGCAGACAGATGAAACGCAAAGTGTCTCCGATCCCATCCAACTGGTGCGTCGTGAGATTGAACGCTGGCGCAATCATTTTGCTGATCTGGATTCAATGGCCGAAGAACTGGCAGATGAGCTGCGTTTGGGGGCAGGTGATCTCTATGGCGCAATTGCCGAAAGATTGCGCGTCAAGCATCAACTTACAATCAGAATATTGCCGGAAACCGTGTTGCCAGACAAACTTCGGCGTCTTGATCTGCATGCTCGCCAACTTCAGCTGTCCGAAATGCTGGATCCTGCATCCAGGACATTTCAGGCGGCGCTGGTGCTGGGTCAGATCGAAGCCAAAGCAGAGATTGAAGCGCTGGTTGCCGGCGGCGGGTTTGCCGATCGTTCTGCGGAACGCCTGCATCGCCGTCATTTGACCAGTTATTTTGCAGCGGCTTTGATGATGCCTTACGCCCGGTTTCTGAAAGCATGTGAGCAGACTGGCTATCACATTCAGGTTCTGCAGCGCAGGTTTGGCGCGGGCTTTGAGCAGGTTGCACATCGATTGACAACCTTGCAACGGGTCGGCGCGCGCGGGCTCCCGTTTTTCATGTTGCGGATCGACAGGTCGGGATTGATTTCGAAACGCTATTCCGGGGCCAGCAATGCGCCACTTGTTGAAAGTCAGTTTCGCTGCCCGCTTTGGAATATTCATCGCGTGTTCGAACAGCCAGCAGAAGTTCAGACCCAGTTGGTCGCTCTGGAAGACGGATCGAGCTGGTTCACCTTGTCGCGGTCTGTGCAAGGCATCGGCTCCGGGGCAGGCGGTTATGCACCGCAATTTGCGATCGGCCTGGGGCTTTCGGCTGAACTCGCGACGTCGCTAGTCTATGCCCGAGGTAAAGACCTTGTCCCGGAAAGCGCTATTCCCATTGGTCTGGGTTGTCCTGCTTGCACGCGTCAGCAATGTTCTCAACGATCTGCGCCGCCAAAAAGCCGGGCGCTGAAATTTGATGAACGGGCACGGGGCTTTGCTCCCTATCATTTCGTTGAAGACTAGCCTTTTTACTGTCGGCAAATTATACAAATACCAGCAAATTGCAGGAAAAATTCGTGATTTCGGTGTAAAATTAACCGACAGCTTACATTTTTTGGATATCAGGGCGGTGCAATAGCGAAAGACTGCGCGTCAGATGATCCGACTGTTCAAACATTACATCCCCTATCCCTTGCTTCTGCTGGGGTTGCTCGACTTTGCCCTGCTGACGGTAGCGGCAGAATTGAGCTGGATTGTGCGGGCTGGCCAGATCGGCATGGATGTCGGATCGATCTATGACCGACCAGCGCCTATCCTCAGCTTTGCCATCGCACTCGAATTTGCGCTGATCGCCGTCGGTGTTTACAGCGCCGATGCCTTGCAATCGCTTAAATTTGCGGCAGCTCGCATTCTCGTGGCGATATCGCTAGGCGTGATATTTCTGTCGATCATGGCATTTGTGATGCCCGGCATAACCCTGTGGCGATCAAATTCTCTCTACGCCATGGTGATTTCAATATTGTTGCTCATGGGCGTCAGAATATTGCTCGGTACGATGCTGGACAGCGACGTTTTCAAGCGACGTCTGCTCATTCTTGGAGCCGGCGAACGCGCGAACCGTGTCGCAAAGCTGGCAGCAAAACAGGAAAGTGGGTTCATTGTCGCCGGCTACGTCAACATGAACGAAGGGCCGGCAATCGTCCGCGAAGCAATCAAGCGGGGCGATATCCGCAATTTACCGCAACATGTTATCGACCTTGAAGTCAGCGAGGTGGTGCTTGCGCTCGAAGAACGCCGCAACTCTCTCCCCGTCGCTGACTTGCTCACGATCAAGACTACGGGCGTCCATGTAAATGACATGTCGAGCTTTCTGGAACGGGAGACAGGCCGGGTTGATCTTGATACGGTGAACCCCAGCTGGTTTATTTTCTCCGATGGTTTTTCATCAGGACGGCGTATTTCAACGGCCTTCAAACGCAGCTTCGATATTTTCCTCAGCCTCGCGCTGCTATTGCTGACCGGGCCAATAATCCTGATTTTTGCGATCCTGATCAAGATTGAGAGCAGGGGTGGGGCATTTTTTCATCAAGAGCGTGTCGGTCTCTATGGACAAAAATTCTATATACCCAAACTCCGTTCTATGCGGGCGGATGCTGAAGTAGAGGGCCGAGCGGTCTGGGCCAGCAAAAATGATCCACGCATAACCCGGATCGGCAACTTTATCCGGAAAGTCCGGATTGACGAGCTTCCGCAAGCGTGGAGTGTGCTGAAAGGTGAAATGAGCTTCGTCGGACCGCGCCCGGAGCGGCCACAATTCGTCGATGATCTGCAGACCAAAATGCCCTTCTATGCTGAACGACATATGGTGAAACCGGGCATTACGGGCTGGGCACAAATCAACTATCCCTATGGTGCGTCGATTGAAGACAGTCGTCACAAGCTGGAATATGATCTCTACTACGCCAAAAACTATACGCCGTTTCTCGACATATTGATCCTGCTGCAAACAATCCGGGTTGTGTTGTGGCCGGAAGGTGCGCGCTGACATGACCGCTATCCTCGAACAGATCAGCATTTTTGGCCATGGGCTTGCCGCCGTTTTGTTCGGCGCACTGGCTATCTGGCTTTTTCAACGGAAAACGCAACAAAACTCGACGCAAATCTGGTTGATAAGTGCAATTGCGCTGACCAGCTTCTGGGCGCTCACTATCGCCGTAGAAGGATCCTTCTCGCCGATGGCGAGCTTTGCAGAAACATTGAGAAATTCAGGTTGGCTCGCTTTCATGTGGGTATTGTTGCGCACCGGCAAGGGGCGTGATGAACCGCGCACGGTCATGTATATCTATGCCGCTCTGGCACTGATTTTATGTTGTCAGATTGTGATCGATTTAATGGTTCCGCTTTTCGAGGGAAGCCCCAGACTCACAGGCATGGGAGTCTATACCTCGCTGGTCTTGCGGATGATCTTCTCAGTGGGTGCGTTGGTGCTCGTGCACAATCTCTATTCGATTTCTGCGCCCGAAACCCGTTGGGGCATCAGGTTGCCGATGGCTTCGCTCGCGGCAATTTGGACATTCGATCTGAATCTGTTCACGATCACCTATCTGACCCAGGAATTTCCGACGGAGTTGCATGCAATGCGCGGACCGGCGCTTGCCTGTATTGCCCCGATCCTTGCGCTGGCTTCCCTTCGCAATACGGAGTGGGAATTGAAACTGTCGCGCAGTGTTGCCTTCCGTTCATTGTCGCTGGTGGCCATCGGCGGTTACCTGATGATGATGGTGATCATCGCCACCGCGCTGCAAATTATCGGGGGCGACTATGCACGTCTGGCTCAGATCAGCTTTCTTTTCGGCACATCGGTCGCGGCGCTGCTTCTTCTGCCATCCGGAAAGTTTCGTTCCTGGTTCAAGGTCAAACTGGCCAAGAATTTTTTCCAGCACCGGTATGATTATCGTGCGGAATGGATTCGCTTCACCGACACCATTGGTCGCCCCGGAGATGCCAGTGCACCCTTCCACGAAAGGGTTGTGAAGGCGATCGCAGATATTACGGATTCTCCCGCCGGCATATTGCTTATGCCGGATGAGGCTGGCTGTCTGGTTCTGCAATCGCGGTGGAACTGGCCAACCATAGAGGTGCCATCACGCGCCTGCACGTCGCGTACTGTCTCTTTCTTTGAAGAAACCGGGCATATTGTGGAATTTGATGCGCTGCGATCCAATCAGGACGACAAATGCGACAATACGGCAATTCCTGAATGGATGAAGGCTGACATGCAGACCTGGGCAGCAGTTCCACTGGTGCATTTTGAACGTTTGGCAGGGATTATTTTGCTGGCGCGGCCGCGGATAAATCGCACACTGGATTGGGAAGACCTCGACATGTTGCGGGTTGTTGGTCGTCAGGTCGCGAGCTACCTGGCGGAAGCGCGCAGTCAGGAGACCTTGTCCGAAGCACAACGGTTTGATGAGTTCAACCGGCGTATGGCTTTCATCATGCATGACATTAAAAATCTTGTCAGCCAGCTCAGCCTTTTGTCGCGCAATGCCAAACGGCATGCTGATAATCCTGAATTTCGCAAGGACATGATTTCAACGCTGCAGGATTCCGCAGACAAGTTGAACGGATTGCTGGCACGTTTGTCTCAGCATAACAACGCAAAGACCGAAGAACCAAAGGCGGTGAAAATTGTACCGCTTCTCCAGTCCATTATCGATAAAAAGCGGCCGATACACCCGATTGAGGCTACACAACTCGACGACCTTACGATGGTGGCAGATCCGGTGCGTGTTGATCAGATTTTGGGCCACCTTATCCAGAATGCAATTGATGCCAGCGATAATGGGCAACCCATTTCCCTGAGCGCCAAACGCCGTGGTCTGAGTGTTGCAATTGAAGTTCACGATCAGGGTGCGGGCATGTCCAGCGAGTTTGTCCGGAGCCAGTTGTTCAAGCCATTTGCATCGAGCAAGAACGGAGGCTTTGGGATCGGCGCCTATGAGGCTCGCACAATGGCCATGGCCATGGGGGGGCGCCTCGAAGTCGAAAGCAAGGAAGGTGTCGGAAGCCAGTTCACCCTGATCCTGCCGATCGCCAAAAAACTCACAGAAAATCCGGATAAAGAAACTCCATCCATGAATGAAAGGGCCGCTTGATATGACTGGTAATAGTCAGAATCAAAAAGAGAAACTGTTGATCGTCGAGGATGATCCGGGACTGCAAAAGCAATTGAAATGGGCCTATGAGGATTTTGATGTGCTTGTTGCGGGAGATCGGGAATCGGCCATCAACATGTTGCGATCCGAAGAACCTGATGTGGTGACGCTGGATCTTGGACTCCCGCCGGATCCGGATGGAACGACCGAGGGATTTGCGACGATGGACGCAATACTCAGTCTGAAACCAGATACGAAAATCATCGTTGCCTCGGGCCATGGTGAAAAAGACAGCGCTCTGCGTGCGATTGCCAACGGAGCCTGGGATTTCTATCAGAAACCGGTTGATATTGACGAACTGGGACTGATTGTCCGGCGGGCATTTCATGTCCGGAAACTGGAACTGGAAAATATCCAGTTGTCTTCTCAGCAGGACGGCAGCAACCGGGTTCTGGGGCAGATCGTCACCGGTGCGCCCGAAATGCTCAAAGTAGCGCAAATGATTGAGCGTGTTGCAAATACCAATGCTTCGATCATGCTTCTGGGCGCCAGCGGAACAGGCAAGGAATTGCTTGCAAAAGGCCTGCACGACGCCAGCGACCGGCGTGAAGGAGCCTTTGTGGCCATAAACTGTGCGGCCATTCCCGAGAACCTGCTTGAAGCCGAATTGTTCGGGCATGAAAAAGGCGCTTTTACCGGCGCGATAAAAACAACCGAAGGCAAAATCGAACAAGCGAATGGCGGAACATTGTTTCTGGATGAGGTTGGTGACATTCCCTTGCCGCTTCAGGTTAAATTGCTGCGTTTCATTCAGGAGCGGGTGATCGAACGTATCGGCGGCCGCAAGGCAATTGCGGTCGATACCCGCATTGTATGTGCAACCCATCAGAATCTCGAGGAAATGATCGCGGAAAACAGCTTCCGGGAAGATCTCTACTATCGGTTAGCCGAGATCGTTGTCAAAATCCCCGCACTGGCGGATCGCTCCGGTGATGCAAGTCTTCTCGCCCGGCATTTCCAGAAGAAGTTTTCCGAAGAGATTAATCCGGCCGTCAAGGGTATTGCACCTGACGCGCTGGCAGCACTGGAAGCGTGGAACTGGCCGGGCAACGTCCGCGAGTTGGAAAATCGTATCAAGCGGGCCGTAATCATGGCGGATGGCAAGCTGATTGCTGCCGACGATCTGGATCTGGAATCGAGTGACGACGAAGCCGGTGAACTGCTCAATCTCAAAGCGGCCAGAGAGGCTGCTGATCGGGTAGCCATTATCCGGGCGATCTCGCAGACCGATGGCAATATCTCCAACGCGGCCAAGTTGCTGGGGATTAGCAGGCCGACGCTCTATGACTTGCTCAAGCAATATCAGCTGCAGCAGGCAAGCTAGGGCACTATGTCCGTTTTGCGATCCTTTCAAAAACAGGGCGCCGCGACTCTTGTCCTGACTGCGTTGCTGATAGCGACGGGAATTGCAGCACAATCCACAGCAGTTGCCAGTGATGGCAACGCTGATGCGCGAGCTGCATTGGTGCGCGCGCAGCAGCATAATGCCCAGGGTGATCCCCGGTCAGCACGGATCGCGCTGATGAATGCGATAAAATCAGATCCTCTTTGGATAGAAGCACGATTGCTGCAGTCTGAAACCCTGTTGCGACTGGGTGACGGTATCGGCGCACAATCGGAGCTCGATCGCGCGATTGAGCTTGGAACTGCATCTTCGTCCGTGCGCCATCTTTATGGTCACGCATTGCAGCTGCAAGGCAATTTGAACAAAGCGAAAGAACAGCTGCAGGCGGTCGACATCGCGCCCGACCATATTGCCTATGCCACACGCATTCTGGGCCGTGTTGCAATGCTGAGCGGTGACAATGCACTGGCTGGTCAATCATTTGATCGTGCCATCCGACTGGAGCCGGAAAATTCCGATCTGTGGGTTGATGTTGCGAAATTCCGCGCAGCCTCCGGCAATCAGGCGGGCGCGATTGCTGCGGTGGACGAAGCCGTGAAGCTGAACAACGAAAATATCGCAGCATTGCAGTATCGCGGAGAGTTGGTGCGGTCTCAGTTTGGCCTTCGCGCCGCACTGCCATGGTTTGAAAGGGCGTTGCAGATTGATCCGAACAATGTCGCGGTGCTGACCGAATATGCAGCGACACTGGGTGATATGGGTCGGATGAAAGACATGCTGGTCGTCGCGCGCAAGATCATTTCGCTCGACGGGAAAAACCCGCGAGCCTTCTTTCTGCAATCCGTTCTTGCTGCCCGGGCCGGTAAATATGACCTGGCCCGAACGTTGATGCAAAAAACAGAGGGCCGACTGGACGATGTTCCGGCGGTGATATTGACGCAGGGTATTATTGAGCATGAGGAAGGCAATTTTAACGCTGCCATTGATCGTTTTCGTCGCCTGATTTCGATGCAACCCAATAACCGGAAGGTACGGAATCTGCTGGCCCGATCATTATATCTTGCTGGAGACGCGAAAGAAGCGTGGGCTTTTCTGGAACCGCAGGTCATGCGGAGCGGTACGGAGCCCTATGTATTGTGGCTGGCGGCGCGCGCAAGAGAGGCCAGCGGAGAGCGGGATCAGGCAACGGGGCTGTTAAATCGTGCCGCGGCCCATGATGTGGGGAAGGAAGTTGCTTTTGCCACTTCCATGTCTTTGGATTTACTTCGCGCTCAAGTGCAACGTGATCCCGGTGATGCGAGAACGGTCATTCCCTATATCAGGGCGTTGACCAATGCCGGAAACAATGCAGAGGCTTTTACTCAGGCTCGCAAATTACAGAATGCAAACCCAGGCGTCAGCGATGCTCACATATTGGTCGCAGATGTTGCCATGGCCCGAGGGGATTACCGGACAGCATTGTCAGCTCTGGAAAAGGCAAAGACTATCCGGTTTTCCGAACCTGTATTGTTGCGCATGGTTGAATCTTTGCGTGCCGATGGTGATCTGCAGAAATCCGGCGAGCTTCTTGCCGAGTACCTCAGTTACAATCCGCGCAGCACGGCTGCGCTGCGATGGATGGCCTATGCACATCTTGAAACCGAAAACTGGGACGTTGCCCGGCGCATTCTGGAAAACCTTCGAGCGCGAATTGGACCCAATGATGCTCTGATCATGGCCGGTCTGGCGCAAGCTTATACCGGATTGGGCCGACATGCGGATGCCGTCAGGACAGGGCGTATAGCCTATTATGTACAACCTTCAAGCCCGGTTGTTTCGCATGTTTACGGCCTGGCACTACTCGGCGAAGGAACCCGCAAGAAGGACGCAATTGATCTGATCAGTAAAGCGGTAACGCTGGCTCCGGACAATGCGGTTTATCGCAAAAGTCTCGCGCAGGCTTATGCTGAATTGAAACGTGAAGGCGAATCAGACGAGGTCTAAACCCAAGGGGGCGACTACGCGTCTTTCTCCAGTAGCTCGGTAAGACGAATATCCAGACGGCGCATCTGGCGTTCTACTGGTGGCCAGACATTTTTCACAAAATCATCGCGCTGTGCATCCATCAGTTTCGCCCGGGCACCGCGCGCGACAAACATGCCGACGCCGCGTTTGACCGTGACCAGCCCGTCTTCCTGAAAACCCTGATAGGCTTTTGCGACGGTGAGGGGGTTGGCCCCCTGTTCAGCGGCAAAGGCACGTACAGATGGCAACATATCACCCTCTGCATATTCATTATCGAGAATTGAGTCGGAAATAATATCCCGCAATTTCAGATATACTGGCTTGCTTGCATTGTTCATACTGCATCACTGCCATAATACACCGAGGCAGGCAAGCAGAATTTCGACATTTTCTGCCAGTTTGTTACGACTGAAACCACTATCATGCGTCGCTGTCATCCCAGGATGAATAGATATCTTTCAAATTCGGGCGCGGGCGTTCTTCCAGCAGGTTTTTGGGGGTTCCCGAAAAAATAAAGCCCGCAATTCGTTCTGGTGCATTGCCGAACATATCCCGGACATCATCATTGTAGGCCGGCCATCCCGTGATCCAGCCCCCAACAAAACCGCGTGCGTGTATGGCATGCACCAGGTTCATGCAAAAAGCACCAGCGCTCAGTTCCTGTTCCCAAACAGGTATCTTGCTGGAAGAAACCGGAGAGAACAGAACAACCAACAATGCAGGGGCCTCATGTGCGATCGTTTCAAGACCTTCGAGCTCCACTCGTCTGGCTCCGGGCTTTTCCTTGCGATATGCTTCCACAAAACCCGCAGCCAGCTTGTCCCTCTGCCGGGCATCTACGCGCAGGACCCGCCAAGGAGACAACTTGCCGTGATCCGGGGTGCGTAGAGCGGTTTCGACAATGTCGCCTAACTGATCATTGGTCGGCCCCGGTGCGATCATGTTGCGCGGGCGACTGGACCGGCGACTGGCAAAATAGTTATCTAAAGTATCGAGATTATTGAATGTTTTGTTCGTCATAGAGCTGCATTTTGTGTGACACGGGGGCAATTGCAAGCTGCTTTTTGGTCTCATATGCAACAATCTGCTTCACTTGCGCCATTTTTTGATTAGGGTGCCGTTCAACTGGGCTGCGATAGACAGTCCAAATTCATTTCTAGGGGAGCCAGCGTTATGGCAAGTGCGTATGAAGAGTCGGGAGATGCACGGGGAACATTCCTCGGACATCCCAAAGGTTTGTTTGTTCTGTTTTTTGCAGAAATGTGGGAACGTTTTTCCTACTATGGCATGCGAGCTCTTCTTATATTCTATCTCGTTCAGCACTGGATGTATTCCGACAGTGAAGCTGGAATCATCTATGGTGCATATACTGCGCTTGTTTATATTACGCCGGTCGTCGGCGGCTATCTTGCCGACCGATATCTGGGGCAAAGAAAAGCAGTTGCCTTTGGCGCATTGTTGCTGACTCTTGGTCACTTCTTCATGGCTTTTGAAGGAGATGGCGGCGGTCAGGCAGACCCCGCAATCAATATCTTCTGGCTTGCTCTGGCGTTCATCATTGTCGGTTCAGGTTTCTTGAAGGCCAATATTTCGGTGATCGTCGGACAACTCTATTCCCGCACGGATATCCGCCGGGATCCGGCCTATACGATTTTCTATATGGGCATTAATCTTGGCGCGGCTCTTGGTGCGATTATCGCCGGTTGGCTTGGTCAGACCTATGGCTGGTCATACGGATTTGGAGCTGCAGGTATTGGCATGCTCCTTGGCTTGATTGTTTTCGTATGGGGCAAGCCGCTTCTGGTGGGCCGCGGAGAATCTTCGGATCCGGCGCGACTGGAAAGCAAAGTATTCGGTATCAAGTTCGAATGGCTGCTTTATCTGCTGAGCTTTGCGACGGTCGGTTTGATCTGGGTTCTGATCCAATATCAAGCCCTGGTAGGCTCGTTACTCGGAATAGCGGGGGCGATACTGGTCATCTATGTACTTTACACTGCGGTTGCAAAACTCGATTCCGAAGACAGAGACCGCATATTTGCTGCGATGTTCCTGATCTTCGGATCGATCCTTTTCTGGGCGCTGTTTGAACAAGCTGGTTCGTCGCTTAATCTGTTCACGGACAGGAGCGTAGACCGGAATATCTTCGGTATCGAGGTTCCTGCGTCTGTATTCCAGTCGATCAATGCGATCTATATAGTCTTGCTCGCACCTGTCTTCGCGATTTTGTGGACATGGTTGGGACGCCGAGGTCTCGAACCTTCGGCTCCGGCAAAATTTGGATTGGGTTTGATGCAATTGGGAGCCGGATTTTTGGTTCTGGTTGCTGGTGCACTGGCTGCGGGAACGGGCAACATGACGCCGGTTATTTTCATCTTCCTGATTTATCTGCTTCACACGACTGGAGAGCTTTGCTTGTCGCCTGTGGGTCTCAGCGCAATGAACCGATTGGCACCGGCGCATATGGCCAGCCTTATCATGGGTACGTGGTTCTTTGCTTCTGCAACCGGTAACTTTGCTGCGGGACTGATTGCTGCGGCAGTGGGCGCTGAGGGTGCAGGACCGGAACGAGTTTTGGATGTCTACTCAACTGTTGGTTGGGTCGCGGTTGGCGTTGGCGTTGGGGTCATCGCGATATCACCGCTCATCAAGAAGCTCATGCATCTTGATACGCTGGCCGATGACACGATTGATGATGATCTTGAAGGTCAGAGTGAGATTGGCGAGCCGCAGGCGGCCGGTATTCATCCAACCACAAAACCATAAGCGGAAATCTATAGATCAGGGGTTTAATATGAAGTTGAAGGGTTTGCTGGCAATTGCAATTGCCGGAACACTGGCGACAGGATGTGCAGCCACGGCGGCGGAGAAGAAAACGGCCAGTGCTTCGGATGCCAGTTCGACGAAAGCCAAATCGGTCGAGACCGCTTTCCCTTCAACTTATCTCGCTTACCCTTCTGCTGATACAGCAATCACCGGGGTGACCCTTTATGACGGCGAGGGGCAGCGGATCGACAACGCGACCCTGTTTATGTCGGGCGGCAAGATCAAGTCGGTTGGTGGCCCCGACGTCGCGGTCCCGGATTCGGCGGTCGTGGTCGATGGAACCGGCAAGTTTGTGACGCCCGGTATTATCGATATCCACAGCCACCTGGGCGATTACCCGACGCCCAGCGTTGCGGCGCATAGTGACGGCAATGAAGCCACTTCTCCGGTGACTCCGCAGGTCTGGGCTGAGCATAGCGTCTGGCCTCAGGATCCGGGCTTTTCCCGGGCGATGGCCAATGGCGGAATTACGTCCCTGCAAATTTTGCCGGGATCAGCCAACCTTTTTGGCGGGCGGTCCGTGACCTTGAAAAATGTGCCGGCGCGAACGGTGCAGCGGATGAAATTTCCAGGTGCGCCTTATGGGATGAAAATGGCCTGCGGCGAAAACCCCAAACGCGTATATGGCGGTCGTAACCGTTTGCCTTCGACCCGCATGGGCAATCTTGCGCTCAATCGGCAAACCTGGATCAATGCGCAGGACTATCGCAAGAAAATGAACGGGTCGAAGCCGCCCAAACGCGATCTGGCGATGGAAACGCTGGTTGGCGTGCTGGACGGTGAAATACTCGTGCATAACCATTGCTACCGCGCGGATGAACTCAATCAGATCATCGATATGTCGAAAGAATTTGGTTACAAGGTAACCGCTTTTCATCACGCTGTCGAAAGCTACAAGATTGCCGATATCCTGGCCGAAGAGGGCATTTGTTCGGCAATCTGGGCCGACTGGTGGGGGTTCAAGATGGAAGCCTATGACGCCATCCCTGAAAACGCGGCTCTGCTGCATCAGGCGGGAGCTTGCACGATCATCCATTCGGATGACGAAAACCAGATCCAGCGTCTCAATCAGGAAGCAGCAAAAGCCATGTCTGACGGTCGCGCGATGGGTATTGATATCAGCGACGCCACGGCGATCAGCTGGATCACCTACAATCCGGCGAAAGCAATGGGAATTGCCGACCAAACCGGCAGTATCAAAGTTGGCAAAATGGCGGATGTCGTCTTGTGGAACGGCAACCCGCTAAGTGTCTATTCCCGGCCCGAGAAAGTCTGGGTCGATGGCGCGATGTTGTATGACAGCATGGATCCTGCCCGGCGTCCGGTGAGCGATTTCGAGCTCGGACAGCCTGGTGAAGGAGATGTGAAATGAAGCATCTTGCAACAACGCTTATATCCGCATTTGCACTGCTCGCTGCGCCTGCTGCGGCGGAAACGATCGCCATTACCGGTGGCAAGCTGGTGATTGGCGATGGCAGCCCGCCAATTGAAGGCGCTACAGTCGTGATCCGCAATGACAAGGTCGTCGCAGCGGGAAGAAATGTGACCATTCCCGCGAACGCACGACAGATAGACGCGAACGGTAAATGGGTGACTCCCGGAATTTTTGCGGGCTTTAGCCGGGTCGGTCTCGTTGAAGTTGGTGCGGTCTCGCAGACCAATGACGTGAATGCGCGAAACTCTGTTTTCTCAGCCGCACTTGATATTCAATATGCGGTGAACCCGTTTGCTTCACCGATGTCAGTAAATCGTGCAGCAGGCATCACGCGTGCTGTTGTCTCACCGAGCACAGCTTCCTCGATATTTGGCGGATACGGAGCGATTGTGGATCTTGGCCAGGACAGCCAGCCGATCACCAAAGCGAAGGCCTTTCAGTTTGTTGAACTGGGTGAGACCGGGCATAGCCGGGCAGGGGGCAGCCGTGCAGCCACCCATATCCTGTTCCGGGCGATGCTGAACGAAGCGCGCAAATTTGCCCGTAATCCATCGTCACTGGACACGGACCTGATGAAGGCATCCGACGCACAGGCGCTTTTACCGGTGATCAATGGTTCCACCCGACTGCTCGTGCATGTCGAAAGCGCTAATGATATTTTGAAAGTGCTCGATCTTCGCAAGGAATATCCGGCTTTGAAACTGGTGCTTGTCGGCGCGAATGAAGGCTGGCGCGTGGCCAGCGAGATCGCGGCTGCCCGGGTTCCGGTTCTGGCTTCCGCGCTGGTTGATTTGCCTGAACGCTTTGAGAATCTCGCAGCCACACAATCCAACATCGGACGGATGCAGGATGCCGGCGTGCAGGTTGCCATTGGCATGATCAACGATCGGGATGCGCATCAGCTGCGTTACTCACCGCAATATGCAGGCAATCTGGTCGCACTGAACAAAATTCCCCGGGCCAGCGGTTTGAGCTGGGATGAGGCTTTTGCAGCGATCAGCTCCAAGCCGGCAGAGATTATGGGAATGGGTAGTCAACTTGGATCACTAAAGGCTGGTCGCAAGGCAGATGTTGTCATCTGGTCCGGAGATCCGCTGGAATTGTCCACGCAGGTCGAAGCGGTGATCATTGATGGTGTGGAACAGTCGCTGTCCAATCGCCAGGAACGACTGCGCGAACGCTATCGCAATCCCACGCCGGGTGCGTTGCCAAAAGCGTACGATCGATAGCCTCTAGAGGCGCACCATCGACATCATTGCTTCGCCGTAACGCGGACCGGATGTACCGCCAACAGGAGCCGCTTTCTCCAGCTCGTCAAGATCATTGCTGGTCAGGCTGACATCGACCGCTGCCATGCTGTCTTCCAGTGTCGCTCGACGCTTTGATCCCGGAATGGGTACGACAAAGTCTCCCTGCGCCATCAGCCAGGCCAAAGCGATCTGAGCCGCAGAACATCCATGCCTGTCAGCCACAGCTTTGACGACGTCGACAAGCTTGAGGTTGGAATTGAAGTTTTTTTCGGAATAACGCGGGTCGCGCAGACGGTAGTCTTCCGGATCAAGGTTGTCGCGACTGGTAATCTGTCCGGTCAGAAATCCGCGACCAAGTGGGCTGTAAGGGACAAACCCAATATCCAGATCCTGACAGATGGGAAGGATTTCTTCTTCGATACTGCGCTCCCAGAGCGAATATTCTGACTGCAGCGCGGCAATCGGGTGGGTCTTGTGCGCGCGCTGGATTGTTTCTGCACCGGCTTCTGACAAACCCAGATACCGGACTTTGCCTTCTTGCACGAGGTTCGCCATCGCTCCAACGGTCTCTTCAATTGGTACATCCGGGTCAACCCGGTGTTGGTAAAACAGGTCGATCGTGTCGATGCCCAGACGCAGCAGTGAACCTTCACATGCGCGCCGAACATTGTCCGGTCGGGAATTGACACCCGTTACCTTGCCATCCTCCAGCGCAAATCCGAATTTGGTTGCGATCACCAGCCTGTCTCGCCGGCCTCTGATCGCCTGGCCCAGCAACTCTTCATTGATGTGAGGGCCATAGACTTCTGCTGTATCGAAAAACGTCACGCCCAGTTCTATGGCACGATCGATGGTTGCGAGGCTTTCGGCAGTGGTCGCTTCGCCATACATGGCCCGCCCGATACCGCCCATCGGCATACAGCCTAGACCAAGCGCGGAAACCTCCAGTTCATGTCCCAGCTTGCGATATTTCATTCGATATCTCCTTCGCGACTGGCAATGGTTGCCGTCACGCTCATGTCCATGCTGACATTAGCTACCGTGCGCATGATATCAGGGAATGTTTCAATCGCCAAAAGTAGCACGAGCGGTTCTATCGGCAAGCCCATGGCGATGTTGATTGGTGCTATTGAAGTAATAAAGCTGATCGAGCCGGGAAGGCTGACAGCGCCCATTGTGGTGATCGCCGCGACGACAACGCCGATCGATAGCGCACTCATCGACAATTCAATGCCCAGCAAGTGCGCAACATAAATTGCGACGGCCAGATTCATGCACGGCCCGGTGGCGCGGAACAACGCAACAGAAATGGGGAGCACAACATCGGCTGAACGTTCGCCGACGCCCATTGTCTTCACACCGTTGACCATTGCGGGCAGCGATGCGAGCGAACTTTGGGTTGAGATTGCAACCGCCTGGGCGGGCGCCGATGCGCGAAAAAACGCGATTGGTCCGCGCTTGGCTCCGACAAATGTCAGCACGTAGCTGAAAATCCAGATCACTGCTCCGACCGCGCTGACAATCAAAACATAATGCAGCAGCGCGCCAAAGGCAGCAACACCGGCTTTCGCTCCGACGCCAAGCGCGAGGGCAAATACTCCAAGCGGGGCCAGCACCAGAACCCACTTGATGATGATCAGCAACGTATCGGCGAGCGCGTTGAACAGGCGGTCGAGCATGATCCGCTGATCGTCGGGCAATTTTGTAATCGCAAAGGCGAACACCAGAGCAAAGATCATCAGCGGCAAGACCGCATCCTCTGCTGCTGCTGAAATGACGTTGGTAGGAATGAGTGCACGTAGAAATTCAGTGAATGGCGGTACTTCGCCGGGTGCCGCAGCATCGCCCAATGCGGATCGCAACGCCGCCGCCGCGTCCGAATTGAGCGGAAACAGCTCCAGCAAAGCTGGTGTCACGATGGCAGCCATTGCCGCAGAGCACCACAAAATGAATATCATAAAGCCGATTGCCCGGGCGGTCATTCGTCCTGCCCGGGCCATCGAAGCGGCTTTGGCGATACCGACGACAAGCAATGTGAATACAAGCGGTATGACCGTCATCCGCAACGCGTTGAGCCACATGCTGCCGATGACATCTGCGCCATCTACCAGCCATTCCGCATCGGAACCGAAGAGCAGGCCGACGAAAACACCGGAAACAAGTGCCACGAGAATGATCATGGCTTTTAACATTTTCCCCGGATCCCCTTATTTTCCTTCAATAACCAGTGATACAGGCCGGGTTAGGTCTGGCAAGCCCTGATTGGGTGTAAAATTTCCCATTGTCCGTTTTCGCGCTTGGTCTCGATAGTCTGCTTCGGCTAGAGACATTTCATAGCAGTTACCAACCGGGTCAGGATGCACAGGAATATGACTAAGGAATTTTTCGGTACGGACGGCATTCGCGGGCTGACCAACACGCACCCGATGACCGCAGAAATTGCGATGAAGGTCGGTCAGGCTGCCGGGCGTCATTTCCTGCGCGGGGATTATCGGCATCGTGTGGTGATCGGCAAAGACACGCGATTGTCGGGTTACATGATGGAAAACGCGCTGGTCGCCGGGTTTACCAGCGTAGGAATGGACGTTGTGCAGGTCGGCCCCATGCCGACACCGGCTGTTGCTCTTTTGACGCGTTCGATGCGGGCAGATTTGGGGGTGATGATCTCGGCCAGTCACAATCCATATTATGACAATGGGATCAAGCTGTTCGGGCCAGATGGTTTCAAACTGTCCGATGCCGACGAGTTGAAAATTGAATCCTATCTGGAACAACCTGTACAACTCGCAAAGGCCGAAGATATTGGACGGGCGCGGCGATTTGAAGATGCCAGAGGCCGTTATATTCATGCCGTAAAAATGGCATTGCCGGACCATATCCGCCTGGATGGCCTGAAGGTTGTGGTCGATTGCGCCAATGGTGCAGCTTACCAGGTTGCGCCGTCTGCGTTCTGGGAACTGGGTGCGGAGGTCGTGACAATCGGAGTTAGCCCCGACGGAAAGAACATCAATGAAAAATGCGGCTCAACAGATGTGGCTGCCTTGCAGGAAGCCGTTGTCGCCAGCGGTTCGCACATCGGTATCGCACTGGATGGTGACGCGGATCGGTTGATCGTCGTTGATGACAAGGGGCAGATTGTTGATGGCGATCAGATCATGGCGTTGATTGGCAGCAGCTGGAGCCGGAATGGCTTGCTGACCGGAGACGGTATTGTTGCCACTGTGATGTCAAATCTCGGCCTGGAACGCTTTCTCGCATCTCAAAATCTGGAGCTGATACGGTCCAAGGTAGGCGATCGCTATGTGCTCGAAGAAATGAAAAAGGGCGGGTATAATATTGGGGGAGAGCAATCGGGACATATGATCATGCTCGACCATGGCACGACGGGTGATGGCACAGTGGCCGCATTGCAGGTGATGGGCGAACTGGTCGAAAGCGGAAAGCCCGCGAGCGAATTGCTCCATCTCTTTGATCCCGTACCGCAACTGTTAAAAAATGTACGTTATTCCGAAGGAAAACCGCTGGAAGATGCGAAAGTGCAAGCGGTAATCGCCGAAGCGGAAAAAGAGCTTGAGGGTACCGGACGTCTGGTTATCCGGGCTTCTGGTACGGAACCGCTGATCCGGGTGATGGCCGAGGGGGATGACGCCGATCAGGTCAATATTGTCGTGGACCGTATCTGTGCCTGTGTCGAAGAGGTCGCCAGCTAATGGCAGGCCTTCGCATAGATCGTGAAAAATCCACTGGATCGTGACCAGTTCGCCTCGCATATTGTCAATTGCCGGTTCCGACAGCGGGGGCGGGGCCGGGATTCAGGCCGATATCCGGACAATCACCAATCTGGGCGGTCATGCGATGACCGCGATTACGGCGGTAACGGCACAAAATAGCGCCGGTGTATCCGCTGTTGACGTCATGACGCCAGACCTGGTTTTGGCTCAAATATGGGCCGTAATGGATGATTTTGGGGCTGATGCCATCAAGATCGGTATGCTGGGATCTCCCGAAATCATCAACGCGGTCGCGGGATTTCTGAAATCGGTTGGATCGATTCCGATAATACTCGATCCCGTCATGGTTGCCACCAGCGGGGCGTCTCTGGCCGATGACCGTACTATCGCTTCTTTTGCCAAAATCATTCCCAATGTCACGCTGGTGACCCCAAATCTGGATGAGATGGAGCGGCTTGGCGGTGTTTCCGCGATTTCCGGGTATAATGTGCCGTTTCTGCTCAAAGGTGGCCATGATCAGGGCGACATTCTGACGGACCGGCTGATCGATAGTGATGGAGAGCAGGCGAGGTGGCAAGCCGAGCGTATCGATACCCGCCATGATCACGGGACGGGATGCACGTTGTCGGCGGCGATTGCCACATATCTGGCGCTTGGACGTGATTTGCAGCAAGCAATATCCGTGGCGCGCGACTATGTTCGGGACAGTCTGAGGGCAGCACCCGGACTTGGCGAAGGCCGTGGCCCGATGGGTGTCCCCAAACGATGATGCTGCCGAACACTGCCGGTGTCGACGAAGCGGGCAGGGGGCCCCTGGCCGGACCAGTAGTCGCCGCTGCGGTGATTCTACCTGAAAATCACGGTATAGCCGGTCTCAACGACAGCAAAAAACTGAGCGGGAAAAAGCGCGCGGCTCTGGAATCGGAAATTCTCGAAAAAGCGATTGGTTCCATAGGCTTTTGCACCGAAGAAGAGATTGATTCGATCAATATTTTGCAGGCGACGATGCAGGCAATGTCCCGTGCTGTCGAAGGTCTGACAACGCAGCCCGAACATGTCCTGGTTGACGGGAACCGGCTGCCAGACTGGGCTTATCACGCAGAAGCGGTGGTCGGCGGCGATGCTATCCATCCGTGTATTTCAGCGGCTTCGATACTGGCCAAGGAATATCGCGACCGGATCATGATCCAGGCTGCAGAATTATATCCTGAATATGCGTGGGAGCGAAACAAGGGCTATGGCACGGCCGAACATCTGGCGGCGCTTCGAAAATACGGTCCGACACCGCTCCACCGAAAGAGTTTTGCCCCGGTTTCGCAGCTAAATCTCATTTAAATCGATAAAAGTGAAATCAGTCGATAATCGAGTCCTTTTGGCCACACCACTAGGGATTGAGTCCCGCGACGCGTTCCAGACTCCACATCTGGTGGGGGACTCGTTTCGTTCTCCTTTTCAATATTCTGTTAACCATAAAGATACGCCTTTAACCTAAGTTAATGGCCTTGACCGTTGGCCGTGATGGACTCACCGTCGTCGCAGCACAAACCGAAAAGGGCAAAATTCATGGGCATTGCAGAGCGTATAAAAGCGCCCAAAACCACTCAGAAACGAGCGACGAAAACGGCAACAAAGCCAGCAACCAAGCGCGCAAAACTGCCGCTCGATCAGATATTGAAGATGGATTGTGTCGAGGCCATGGCGTCTCTGCCAGATGAAAGCGTCGACATGATCTTCGCTGATCCTCCCTATAACCTGCAGCTTGGCGGTGATCTTTACCGGCCTGAAGGCGGTCAGGTTGATGCCGTGGACGATGCATGGGACCAGTTTGACAGCTTCGCCGTTTATGATGCCTTTACAAGAGCATGGCTCAAGGAAGCGCGGCGTATCCTGAAGCCCGACGGTTCGCTGTGGGTGATTGGAAGCTATCACAATATATTCCGGGTCGGCGCTTCACTGCAAGATCTCGGCTACTGGATCCTCAATGATATTATCTGGCGCAAAGCCAATCCGATGCCGAATTTTAAAGGCACGCGTTTTACCAACGCACACGAGACGTTGATCTGGGCATCCAAATCGGAAAAGGCGAAATATACGTTCAACTATCGCGCGATGAAAAATCTCAATGATGAACTTCAGATGCGCAGTGACTGGGTCATGCCAATTTGTGGCGGCCAGGAACGGCTGAAACGCAATGGTGTGAAGGCGCACCCAACGCAGAAACCCGAAGCATTGCTATATCGGGTGATGCTGGCAACCACCAACAAGGGCGATGTCGTACTGGACCCGTTTTTCGGAACCGGAACCACCGGCGCGGTCGCCAAGCGGCTTGGGCGTCACTGGATAGGGTGTGAAAAAGAAGATAATTATTGCGAAGTCGCAGAAGAACGTATCGAAGCTGCTCTGCCGCTGGACGAGAGTGATCTGAAAACCATGCAATCGCCCAAAGCCAAGCCCCGTGTCGCCTTTGGCACTTTGGTCGAAACCGGCTATCTCAAGCCAGGGACCGAATTGTGCAGTAAAAACCGTAAATTCAAAGCGAAAGTGCGGGCGGATGGTTCGCTGGTCTGGAACGGGCAGGAAGGTTCGATTCACAAAATCGGCGCTGCGGTTCAGAATGCACCCAGCTGCAATGGCTGGACTTACTGGTATTATGATGACGGCAAACAGTTGAAGCCGGTGGATGATCTCCGGCAGACCTATTTGCTGGCAACCGAACCTTAAATGACGATAGAACTGGACAGGCTGGACGGTTACGGGGCCTCTGCGAAGCTCTATCTGAAGCCAGTTGGATTTCTGGATAGTCCGCAATATTTTGATGATAAAAATACCAAATTAAACAATAGTTTGATTTGGTTTTCTCAGATCGAATATTCGATCTTTGAGGAAGGCAAGCCGGTCTTGCGGGGCCTTATTCCTGTGGAAAACTGGTCTGCAACAGTGCAACAATTGCCGGAACATCTACAAAAGCGCGCATCCGGGTTATTTGCCAATCTTTCAAGAACGCACACTCCGCTTAAATGTGGAGAACGGGTTCTCCGCTTTGATCAACCGCACGTCATGGGCATTTTGAACATGACGCCGGACAGTTTCTCCGATGGCGGCAAGCATGAAGGTGACCCGCAACTCGCCGCCGATGCGGGATTTGCAATGGCGACCAGCGGCGCTTCAATCATTGATATTGGCGGAGAATCGACCCGACCCGGCGCGGAAACGGTCTGGGAGGGCGACGAGATCAAGCGTGTTGTTCCGGTCATTGAAAAACTGGTCCATTGCGGCGCAGCGCTATCGATCGACACGCGCAAGGCCGCCGTCATGGAGGCAGCCATTGCCGCCGGCGCGCATCTGATCAACGATGTTTCAGCGTTGCTGCACGACAAAAGATCGCTGGAAGTGGCCGGAGTGTCTGGCCGACCGGTGGTACTCATGCACGCACCGTCGAGCGGGAAAAACCCGCATGAAGGCAATGGCTATGGCGATGTTGTGACCGATACGTTCGACTGGCTGGAGCAACGCATAGCCGATGTTGTGGATGCCGGTTTTGAACGCGACAAGATAATCGTTGATCCAGGATTGGGTTTTGGCAAGTCGCTGGCAGATAATCTGGCGCTGATGAACAATATCACCATGTTTCACGCGCTCGGCCAGCCACTGCTCATCGGTGCCAGCCGCAAACGCATGATCGGTGCTCTGTCAAAAGAAGCTCCGGTAGATCAGCGCCTGGGCGGCTCCATCGCATTTGCGCATCATGCCGTTCAGCAAGGAGCCCAGATCGTTCGTGTTCATGATGTCCCGGAAACCGTGCAAGCCGTCCAGGTCTGGCGCGGAATGCGGGATGCCGGAGTAACAGCGCGGGTCTAGCGGTGTCGGGGCGGTTGTTTTTGTGGCGGCCGCTTTATCCCGAAAGCGGACATACGCTCTATACATTGCCGACAGCAGCAGAATGAGGGGCTGCAGATATAGTTGGTTGAGAACGCTCGTTTAACAGAGAATCAACAAGTTCGCCTGCTGTCATCGGCATGCCGAACAGGAACCCCTGCACTGACTGAGCTCCAGCGCGCTTGGCCATGATCAGTTGAAGTTCGTTTTCAATACCCTCCAACAGACAGTCAACTTCCAGTGTTGCGGCCATTCCGACAAGAGAATGCAGCACTTTCTCCGTCATCGGATCTCCAATATTTTCCATGAAAGAGCGATCAATTTTCAGCCTGTCTATGGGTAGTGTCCGCAAATAGTTGAAATTTGAATAGCCTGTCCCGAAATCATCCAGCGCTAAAGGGTGCCCAAGTTCAGCAAGTCGGTTTAAGTTGGTACTGGCTTTTTCCATGTCTGCCATCATCGCCGTTTCTGTAACTTCGAACTCGATAAGCGCAGGGTCAATGTTCGACTTGGCTAATAGGCTGATGATCTGATCCATGATCTCGTCAGAGATCAAGTCATGCCCGGACAGGTTGATTGAAATCGGAATGGGATCATCCCAGTTTTCGATAGTGCACATTGCTTTTGAAAGTACCGTCAATGAGATTTTGGCAATCAGACCGCTAGATTCTGCGATTTTTATGAAGATATCAGGTTCGATTTTCCCGATGGAGGGGCTGTCCCATCGTGCTAAAGCTTCCGCCCGGATGATCTTCTCCTGTTTCAGATCATATTGGGGTTGGAACAGCAGTTTGATTTCGGCATCGAAATTAGCGATACGTAGTGCCTGTTCGATCCTGAAACGTTCAGCGGCATCTCTCGCATGTTCCTCGCGAAACACCGTCACCCTGTTCTTGCCGTTATTCTTGGCATGCAACAGCGCATAGTCGGCGTTGCGAACCAACTCGGAAACAGCTTCAGCATCGGATACCTCAATACAGCCAATAGACGCAGATATCTGAATCAGCCTGTCATCAATGAAATATACTTTTGCAACATGATCTAGCAGATTTTGACACCAGGATTCTACATCACTTGGACCCCCATTGTGATGAAGGATGAGATTGAATTCATCTCCTCCCATTCGGCTGACATGCGCTTCATCGCCGGCGAATTCCGAAAGTCGAACTGAGACCGCTTTCAACAACTCGTCACCCATGATGTGACCGTACAAGTCATTCACTGCCTTGAAGCCATCAAGGTCCAGAAGAATCAACCACTTGTACTTTTCTAAGTCTGCTCGGATTGGGTTCCACTCAAACGTTTCAAAAAAGGCTCGTCGGTTAGGCAATCCAGTCAAACTGTCGGACAATGAGCGTTTACGCATGGTTTCTCCAACGCTTTCCGCTTGGCTCAGCCGAATTTCGGCCTTGTGTCTCGCCACCGCAGCTAACCCGACGGCTCTGCGAAGAAAATAGGTAATGGCCAACGCGCTAAGGGCCGCGGCGAAGGCTACAAAGCCGTACAAGCTTAGTTGACTTGAATCGTTGCGAACTAGTTCAACAAACAACCCGCCCAAGACAAACACAACTGAAACAATCGCCTGCCTCATGCTGACGCTGGCAAAGGCGAAAATCATTGCCATCATGATGAAATATGCAAGTTTGGGTTCAGCATATTCTATGTGCAGCGCGACCTGCACATTTGCCATTACCATCAGATTCACAACGCTTGTGAGTATTTCAAGTTTTCCGATGGTAAGGGGCCTGTGGAGCCAATACCATGCAGCAAATAACAACAGCGAGGCGGATACGGAAGCAACAGTCATGATGCCAAGCGCAACACCGCTCATTGTTATGCAATGCAACACCGTCATGATTGCATAATAGGCGAAGGCTACTGCGAAATAGCCCCGAACGATCGGGCGATACGTTTCGGCAATGACTGCATTTGCATCGAGCGTGCTTGATGAGTCTTTTGAAGTCATAAAAATTGGCCAAACACTCGACCGCCAATCCTTAATTGGAAGCGACCGTCCCTAGTCACAAACATCTGAGAACCGCTGAATCTCTGTTTCTTGTTCTGCATTTTATCTGAACCAAGAATTTCTGTGTGTAGGACATACTTGTTCATGATAGGAGCGATTTCAGGTCGATAGACTTGTTAGTTCTGGCCCCGAACATTCCACTGCGAAACCATCTAACCTCACATTCCAAAATCTGGCCATCAAGGAATGTTACAGTTAAGGTTTCTCCAGGAGTCAGCGCTGACTCACAGGTAGCTTGAAGTCCATTAACCGACAAATTTCGAATCAGAATTTGCTGATCACCGTTTTTGCCAAATATTCTCGCTGCAATAGGCTTCCACAAGCGTTTTTCTCGCTCGACAGGAGCCACAAAACGCGAACTCGCAGCTTCTACCCGATCGGACATTTTCAGATGCTCCCACCACCATCATTTCCTAGTCTGCATCTAACCAGCGGGGGTAAACAAAATGTATATATTTCAGATATTTACATCATTTTACAAAAACACATCGATTGACCATATTGTCAGGTTCTGGAGTAACTGCACTCCGGAAGGAAATCACCAAAACCTCTATACGGAACGTCCGTTTTTGCGCCCGAAGCGGACGCTAGCGTTATGGCTGCAAACCTCCGACAGCAGACACGAGTTGGCCACCCGGGAGCATGCCGATACATGCAATTTCCAATCACGTAGCATTGGTCGCTTGGTGATTAGAATCCAGAATATTCGTCTCGGAGCTCCATCCAACGCTAGCATGCGGACCGTCTTTTCTGGGAGAGAAGCTTCGATGTTGGATGCGCTTAAAAAATGGTGGCTATTTGATAGCGAACTTGAACAAGCGAGTCCTGACAATCCTCATGGACCTTTGGTTGAAAGCCAGAAACGCAATGCCATCCCGCTTTTGACGCTCGCTTTTGGTTGGGGGTTTTTGATTACTGGCCTGATTGTTGGCGGAGCATTGGGAAACGGCCTGCCCATGGCAGATGTCATCAAGGCTTCGTTCCTGGGGAATTTGGTAAACTTCGTTATCGGGGCCTGTGTCGGTTATATAGGTTATCGCACAGCGTGTAACAGCGGGCTGCTTTACCGCTATACTTATGGAACAATGGGCTCACGCGCACCGGCTCTGCTTATCGCCGCGCTCACAATAGGCTGGCAGGGCATTATTGTGGGTGCTTTTGGGTTTGCCTGGGCGCAAACTTTCGACAGTGCCACATTTTACGTCGTCGCGATATTCGGTGGTCTGTTATTCACTGCGACAACTTATCGCGGTGTCGCAGGCATGGAAAAAGTCAGCATTCCCGCCACGATTATCCTCATTCTTGTCGGCATATATGCGGGTTACATGAACGTGAATGCTGCCGGTGGCTGGAATGATTTTCTCGCCCTGTCCGAGACCAGCGCAACCAAAAGCCCGCTGACCATGGTTCAGGCGATAAATCTGGTTATTGGCTCGTGGATTGTCGGGGCCATTGTAATGCCCGAATATACCCGTTTCGCCAAAAAGGCGTGGGTTGCCATTGCCATCCCGTTTGTGGCTTTGATCATAGCGCAATGGTTTTTGCAGATCATTGGAGCCATGGGCGGGATCGTGTCGGGCACCTATGATTTCACGACATATATGATGGCTCAGGGCGCCTTGATTGGCGGCATCGGACTGATCGCGATGAGTTTTGCACTTTGGACTACGGGCGATGCCAATCTTTATCTGCCAGCGGTTCAAACATCGAGTACGTTCAAGCGCCCAACCAAAGCAATGACCGTGATTTGCGGTGTGCTGGGAACAATATTGGGTCTTGGTATCTACCAGAGCTTTATTGCGTGGATTGATTTGCTGGCGAGCATTGCACCGCCAATCGCGGGACCATTGCTGATTGATTATTATCTTATCAACAAACAGAAATACAATTCTGGCTTCGAGCATATTTCCAAATGGAATCCTGCCGCTTTTCTCGCTTATGCGATCGGCGCAGGCAGCAGTTTTCTGGCGCCGGACTGGATAGCAAAAGCGTTGGTAGGACTGGTCGTCTCGATGATCGCCTATGTGGCTCTCCATTATCTTTTCAGTCTTTTTGGATCGACAAAGAAACCGCAAAGCATGTCTTGATCACGCAATGGATCGAGTTAAGGATAGCTCATAGAAGTTGTAATCCGCTTTTGCGCCCAATGCGGACATTCGCTGCGGAGGTTACTCTATCGTGAAAGTGCACGTTAGCTCACAAACAAAAAAGCCCCGCCAGATTGCTCCGGCGGGGCTTTTGGGTAACTCTTGTTATACTTACGCGTAGCTGACTTTCACGTTCGCTTTGCGCTGACGACGCATCGCGCCGCCTACGGCACCAAATCCAAAGATCATGAATGCCCATGTTGCCGGTTCGGGCACCGCGCCCATTGCATCGGTTAGGGTACTAATGTTGCGAACGCCGATAAACTCTTCGTTGAATCGCACGCGGCTAATATCTGCACTGGCACGAGAGAAGCCATAGAAACCGGGTGCGACCTGATTGACCCCACCTGTTTCCAGAAGCAGTGATTCAAGAAGGTTATTTGCCGAATCATAGATCTCGATCGAAGCATCGCCACCAAAATCAGTGGTCCAGTTCAATTCACCCAAAAAACCGGCAATCGCAGTATCGAAAGTCAACTCGAAATAACCTGTACCTTCATCAAGGCCGATCATTGGCGTGCCAGACCAGACGCCATTGGATACAAAACTGTAGTTTCCCGTAAAGCCATATGCTGAGCCAGCAGTTGAAGTGAACGTGACACCCGGAGCCGGAGAAAGCGGGCCACTAACACCCAACAGCTCATCTGCCGGAATAGGTAGAGCTGTGCCGCCCGGAAGCGAAGCTACGACGGCAGCGGAAGCCTGCGATGCTGCGAACGGCAAAGTTGCCGCGACAACCGTTAAAACAAATTTTTTCATAAAACCCTCATATTGGTATTTGCCCGTGAGCAACTCAGCACCGAGGTGCCAAAAACTTGCGATCCCTAATAATTAGTTAACAGAATATGGGCGAGTATCAAATGTTTATCCAACAAATATCTTCCCTGTCCCGGATCAAGACAGCCAGCAATATCCATCCATTGCCGTAAATCTTGCTCAATCCAATCTCTAGTCCGCCAGCTCAACCTGCCGCACATCATAGCCAGACTTGTTTAGCGCCGCGATCAGGGCTTCCAGTTGATCGCGGTCTTTTGCTTCGCATTCGATGTCGGTGATCAGGCCCTTGGCAGGCAGATTGGTGAACACGCGCTGGTGATAGACTTCGATGATATTGACTTCGTGATCGGCAAACTCCCGCACGACATTGTAGAGAGCGCCAGGCTGGTCGCGCAGGTGGAGGCGTAGGCGAGCCAGGCGTCCGGAACGTGCGAGGTCGCGGAGCAGGACATTGGCCAGCAATCGGGTATCAATATTGCCGCCACACAGCACCAGGCCGACTTTTTCTCCGGCAAATTTGTCTTGATTGGCCAAGAGAGCGGCGAGACCGGCGGCTCCTGCACCCTCGACGACGGTTTTTTCAATCTGAAGCAACAGGCTGACGGCGCGTTCCAGCTGCGCCTCTCCGACAAGCAGTATCTCGTCGACATATTTTTTTATCACTGCAGCAGTGAATTCCGCAGGATTGCGGACGGCAATGCCTTCGGCCAGCGTATCCCCTCCAGCGGTCACGGTTTTACCGGAAAGCTTGCCGTACATGCTCGGATACAGGGCTGCCTGTACCCCGGTCAGTTTAATGCCCGGGTTGATGGCTCGCGCTGCCGTCGCCATGCCGGAAAATAATCCGCCTCCGCCAATCGGAATGATCAAGCGATCAAGACCGGGAACGGTTTCCAGCATTTCGATAGCGACCGTACCCTGACCGGCAGCGACATGGGGATCATCGAAAGCGTGAATATACGTCAATCCACGCTGTTCGGCGAGTTCAAGGGCGTGGGCGTAGGATTCGTCATAATTGGTCCCGTGGATCACAATCTCGGCACCATGGCCGCGGGTCTGCTCGACTTTGACCATGGGTGTGGTGTTCGGCATGACGATGGTTGCCGGGATGTCCAGATTTCGCGCGTTATAAGCCAGACCCTGGGCATGGTTGCCCGCTGATGCTGCTATGACACCTGCTTTGCGTTTGCTTTCATCCATCAGCAGCAGGGCATTCAGCGCCCCGCGCTCTTTGTAAGCGGCGGTAAACTGAAGATTCTCAAATTTCAGGTAAACGTCCGCGCCCGACAGTTCGGACAGTGTAATGCTTTTCAATGTCGGCGTATGCACGATCCGATCACGAATGCGGGCATGAGCTGCCTGAACATCAGCAAAGTCAAATGATGGGAGCGAAGCGTTGTTTTGATCAGTCATAGCGGCATCGCCCTTAACGCATCTGGTCATTCAGGGAAACAATGATTATGCGGTGGGCAAGGATATTGAATCATGGCAAAAATTGCATTCATCGGGATCGGGATCATGGGTGGGCCAATGGCGGGCCATCTGGCCAGGGCCGGACACGAATTGACCGTCTACAACCGCAGTCGAAACAAGGCTGAAAAATGGGTCACCGACAATGGCGGGAGGCTGGCCGATAATCCGGCTGACGCGGCAAAGGGCGCGCAGATCGTGATTACCTGCGTGGGCAATGACGATGACCTGCGCGCAGTGACCATGGGCCGGGATGGCGCTTTTGGCACCATGCAAAAGGGCGCCCTGTTCATCGATCACACAACGGTTTCGGCGCGGATCGCTCGCCAGTTGTCGGTCGAAGCAGAAGGCAGGGGCATTCATGTTGTGGATGCACCAGTGTCCGGTGGGCAGGCTGGTGCTGAAAACGGCAAGCTATCAATTATGTGCGGCGGCAGCGCAGAAGCCTTCGCAGCGGCGGAGATCATTATGTCTGTTTATGCTGCGCGGATCGTCCATGTCGGACGCACTGGCGCGGGTCAAACAACAAAAATGTGCAACCAGATTGCCATTGCCGGGGTTCTGGAAGGTCTCTCCGAAGCGCTGCGTTTTGCCCAGGCAAGCCGATTGGATGTAGACAAGGTCTATGAAGCGATCTCGGGTGGCGCGGCTCAAAGCTGGCAAATGGACAACCGCTGGGCAACAATGGCGAAAGATGAATTTGATTTCGGATTTGCGGTAGACTGGATGCGCAAGGATCTTGGACTGGCGATCGAAGAGGCGCGCACCAATGGCGCAGCATTGCCTGTGGCTTCGCTGGTTGATCAACTCTACGCGGAAGTGCAGGCGGCCGGAGGCGGGCGCAAGGATACCAGTTCGCTGGTTTCGCGCCTGCCAAAAAACAGACCATAAACGGGGCAAATGATGAAACTGATTACGAAAATTCGGAATGGCGGACTTGCGTTCTGCACATGTTTGTTAGGGTTTGGTTCGGTGCCGGCGCATGCCGATGGCCTGATTGAAAATGTAAACGGCATTACGCTGAACAAAAGCGGTGATGTCGTGCGATTTTCGGCCATGGTCATTGACGACGAAGGTCGTGTGAAAGAGCTGCTGGATCGCCGGGACAAGCGTCCATCCGATCTGGATTTCCAGTTTGACGGCAATGGCAAGACGTTGATTCCAGGATTTGTCGATGCACATGGTCATGTCATGGGCATGGGCTTTGCCGCGTTAACGCTGGACCTGTCGGGAACGCGATCACTCGAAGAAGCTCTTCAGAAAATCAGCGTATATGCGGCGCGATATCCCAACCGGCAATGGATTATCGGAAATGGCTGGAATCAGGAACTCTGGGGACTTGGCCGTTTCCCGAACGCAGATGAGCTCGATGCGGTAATACCCGATCGACCGGTCTTCCTTTCTCGCGTGGACGGCCACGCTGCCTGGACGAACAGCGCGGCAATGCGTGCCGCAGGAATTGGCAAGACCACAAAATCGCCAAGTGGCGGAGCGATCGAAAAAAAATCCGGGAAGTTGACCGGGATATTTATCGACCGGGCGCAGGATCTTTTCAGCAAGGCGATCCCGGAGCCACGGCCGGTGGAACGTGATCTCGCGCTGATGAAAGCACAGGAAATATTGCTGTCGAATGGCGTGACCGCAATCGCAGACATGGGGACAACGATGCAGGACTGGCAGAGTTTCCGGAGGGCAGGGGACGCTGGCCAGTTGAACGTCCGGATCATTGCCTATGCGGCTGAAATTGACAACATGATAGCCATCGGGGGACCCGGCCCTTCACCCTGGTTATATGATAACCGTCTGAAAATGGCGGGAGTGAAACTATATGTTGATGGCGCGCTAGGATCGCGCGGGGCGTTGCTCAAACAACCTTATGCTGACAGCCCCAATCAAAGCGGTCTCGCGTTGCTGACACCCGCACAGCTTAAAAACAAGATGAGCCGCGCTGCGATGGACGGGTTCCAGACCGCGGTGCACGCGATCGGTGACAAGGCAAACGAAGAACTATTGTCCGCAATTGAAGAAATGCAGACCAGCTATACAGGAGATCGACGCTGGCGCATCGAGCATGCCCAGATTCTGGATCCTGCAGATCTGCCACGAATTGCAGCCACTGGAACGATTGCTTCCATGCAACCCGTCCATCAGACATCGGATCGTCTGATGGCGGAAGCGCGATTGGGAACGAATCGCCTCGATGGAGCATATGCTTGGCGATCCATTCTTGATTCGGGAGCGAAACTGGCCTTCGGGACCGACGTACCGGTAGAAAATGTGAACCCGTTCCCGGGTTTGGCAGCAGCGATGACGCGTGAAGACGAAACTGGTGAGCCTTTTGGCGGCTGGTTGCCCCGTGAACGCGTGACACGCCGGGAGGCTTGGCGCGCATACACGCTTGGTTCGGCATATGCTGCATTTGCAGAAAAACAGATTGGCAGTCTGGAGCCCGGAAAACGAGCAGATTTTGTCATTATTGCAGAAGATCTCATGCTGGCTTCGCCATCGACAATTCGAAACATCAAAGTGGAGCAAACCTGGATCAATGGCCGCGCAGTTTTTCAGGCAAAGTAAATTTATGTTGTCCTATTTCGTCAAAGCGACGCAATTTCTAGGTGAGCCGCCGAGTTTATCCCTTTGAAATCTTGCGTTTAGAACAAGCACTATGTATGACTTTTCGACGCAGCGGATGCAAAAAGAGAATAATAGGTCGTGCAACGGTGTTAATGTGTTGGGGGGAATAAACCGATTTTCGGTTTTGTTCAACTAAACATAAAAAATGGAGTACAGAATGAAATTCACGAAATTCGCGGCTGCTATTGCAGCTGCATCATTGATTTCCGCACCCGTAACAGCGCAGGCCGTACAAAGCCTGACCCCCGCTGTTGAGCGTACAGGTGCGGTGGACGAAAATGGCGAAAAACTGGAAGGTAGCACCGGAATTATTATTGGTGTTCTTGCAGCTGCGGCCGTGATTGCAGGCATTATCATCATCGCTGATGATGATGATGACCCGACGAGCCCCTGAGGTTTGAGCTTTTAGACACTTAGGAAGCGGGGCGAGTTTCGCCCCGCTTTTTCTCGTTAATGCCATATTAGATTCGGAATTAGGAATCTTGGCCTTTACGATAAAAAAATCCGGTGCTAGGGGCATCTTAGTTAATTCGATTTTGGAGGATTAAATAATGAAGTTGAATAAATTGGTAGTATTTGCAGCAGCCGCATCGTTGGTTGCTACACCTGTACTCGCTCAGTCTGTTTCTCAGCCTGTTCAAGCTCAGAAAGCTCAAGTCGAACGTGTAAACGCTGACGAAAAGCTTGATAGTGCAAGTAAACTTGGCGGAGAAAATGGCGCATTGATCGGCGTGCTCGCATTTGCGGCAGTCGTTGGCGGCGTATTTTTGATTGCTGAATCATCTGATCCTGGTAGCCCTTGAGCCATCCGGAATTTTGATTTGAAAAACGGGCCGTATATCGGCCCGTTTTTTTTGCGTCATCGCGGGTGTGGTCATTGTTGGTAAATTGGCTTTTCATCAGGCCGCGCAAGGGGCATAGTCCCTGTACGCGATTCTTCTACCTGGACCTGAGAGGCCTGCATACGTGACCGCACCCGTTCGCTTTCCGCGATTTTTTGTGACTAATCCGAGCCCTTGTCCCTATCTGCCGGGCAAAAGCGAACGGAAAGTGTTCACGGAATTAAATGGTCCGCACACGGACGAGCTCAATGACGCTCTTGGACGTATTGGCTTTCGCCGCAGCCAGAATGTCGCCTATCGACCCAGCTGTCTCGATTGCAAGGCCTGCGTTTCGGTTCGGGTGGTGGTGGATGAATTCGCTCCGAATTCCACCCAACGCAAATTGCTTCGGCGGAATCAGGATCTGGTCGTAGAAGCTTGTGAGCCCTGGGCAACGGATGAACAGTTTTCCCTGTTACAGAAATATTTGTCCAAAAGGCATCCCGGCGGCGGCATGACCGAGATGGATGAGATGGACTATTCCGACATGGTCGAGCAGTCTCCTGTCAAGAGTTTCGTGATCGAATATCGTGAACCGACCACTGATGGTTCAAAAGGAAGGCTTGTCGGCGCCTGTCTGACAGATCAGCAGGGCGATGGCCTTTCGATGATCTACAGCTTTTTCGATGCAGAACATTCCGGCCGCGCAGGTCTGGGCAACTTCATTATCATGGATCATATATTGCGGGCGAGGGCGGCGCGATTGCCCTACGTGTATTTGGGTTATTGGGTCGATGGCTCAAAGCGCATGGACTACAAAATTCGTTTCCAGCCAATCGAGAAGCTTGGCCCCGAAGGGTGGGAGCGTTCGCCGTCCAAACGCGCCACACAAAATCCCGAGTAACAACATTTGCTATCGCTATGGTGTCAAGTTCGTGCTGCGAATAGTCATCACCTTATAAAAAGCCCGCCTGATCACATGGACCGGCGGGCTCATTATCTTTGATGTGTATATCTTCAGTCGTTGTAAAGGCAGCGTTCTTGCTGGCATCCTTTCAACACAGGCTTCGGTTTCCACGTTTTACGGGGAGCCGCCTTTTTCCAGCGCCGTTTTGCAGCCGGTTTTGCCTGCGTATAGACGACTTCCTCATCGATATAAGTTGTCGTCGTGGTTGTTGTGACGGGCTGTGATTCAATCACAATGGTGGTCACTGTAGGTTGGGCCTGATAATAATAGGCGGGATAGTAATAACCGCCATGCCATCCACTCGGATATGTTTGCTGCACATGTGGCCGTTGGACATGCGGTCGTTGCGCATGGTGGCCATAGTTTCTGTATTTCTTTTGCAGCTTCCGGCACCGGTCTGTTCCCTGGTCAATGGCTGCACCAGCGACAGCACCCAGGCCACCGCCAATCAGCGATCCGCCAAGGCGGTTTCCGCGTCCCGCAATCCTGTTGCCGGCGAATGCGCCAATGGCACCTCCGACAACTGCACCGCCGATACCACTGCTCTTTTTGCATCGTTGCAGATAGGCGAGCTCATCATCGCGCACATCATATCCACGGTCTGTGTGGCGATAGTCACGTGTTACCGGTGCCTGTGAGCCCCAGTGAGGCGCGTTTGAGTGAGGTGCGTCTGTATAGCTTGCACCAACCTGATTTGCGTCACCTTCGCCGATGAACGTACCTTCATAATTGCCTTCATAGACGCGACCTTGCGCATCTTGATAGGTTCCGCGCCATTCGCCTTGATAGCTTCCATCTTCCCGATACGCACCATCCCAGTCGCCCCGATAGGTGGTAGCGCTGCCGCCTATCGTGCCAGAAGGAGTTGCGACAACACGATCGTCTTCCAAAAGCACACTGCTGTCGTAAGTTGCACGGCCATCCCGGTAGCCATCGTTATAGCCCTGATTGTAGCGGTCCCAATCCAGGTCCCGGACAGAGTCATGAACAACGCCGCGACGATCAGTCAGCACAGCATCATTGTAGTAACGCGACCAGCCATATCCGTGAGCGGGTTGGCTCAGCCCGTAATATCCAAAATTTCCAATGAAATAGCTTGGATTGATGTAATGTCTGGGCAATTGGAAACCACGCCCGGGAATGCGGTAGCCGCGCCGGTGTCCCAGTCGTCCCATTCGGACATTGCGACCGTTACGAAACTGGTTTCCGCCGCGCATGCGCTGCATTCCGCGTTTTTGCATTCCGCCCACGCGCCGCATACCCTGTCTGCGCATATTGCCCATGCGGTGACTGCCCATTTTTTGCATGGACCGTTTTGCACCTTGTACCGTCAAATCCATATTAGCTGGATCGGCAGCTACAGGTTGCTTTGCGGAGGAGGAAACACCCGCTTCGACAGTCGATTCGACTGCGGCATCAGCACCGCCCGGAATGAATGCAAAAACGCTGGCCAAGCCAGCAATCGCAAGGGTTCTCATGGTTAACAGCTCCTTCATTGCGGGCAAAGACAATCGATGCCCACCGAGATAATGGTTAACCAATAGTTACCATTTTCCGGGGGTTAAAGCCATTATGCAGTTGTAAAATAGAGTTGTTTTGATGAACTGTCTCGAAATGGGTCGGTTCTGAAAACCGGGAGAATGAGCAGCTTTATTCTGCCTTCGACATCAATGCCGGTGTGATAGAGTTGATCAGAGTTTCCAAACCCGTTTGATCGTCCATTGAAAATCGATCGGGAGACGGGCTGTCGAGATCCAGGACTGCGACTACTTTTCCATCATGTTTGACCGGGAGCACGAGCTCTGACCGGCTATCGGCATCGCAGGCGATATGACCAGGAAAAGCATGCACATCGGCCACGCGTTGAGCCTCACCTGTCACAGCAGCAGTTCCGCAGACACCCTTTCCGATCGCGATGCGGATGCAGGCGGTTTTTCCCTGAAACGGGCCGAGCACGAGTTCATCTTCGATCACTCTGTAGAAGCCGGCCCAGTTCAGGTCTGGCAAATATTGCCAGATCAGCGCGGAAATATTGGCCATATTGGCAATATGGTCCGGTTCGTCCGCAACGAGAGCCTCGGCAGCGGAAGCCAGATCTTTGTAAAGTGTATCGGTTGGACCGGATGATGAGATTGCGAATTCGTGCATGCCAGCTCGTATCAGGATTGAGCAGACCGGATCAAGCGGAACCTGTCAATGATGACACACAATAACGTTACCTGTTTTCCGCACGTATCTGGTCCAGGTTCGACCTTCCAGTCTGATCACGTGCAGACAGTCGAATATTTGCCCGGCTGAAAGACAAGTTGCTTGCCGCGCCATGGTCGCTCCCGATGGTCTTTCAGGACCTCGTGTCCGATACTGAAACCAAGGCTAGGGACGGACTGGAGCATCAACGATGCGCGGGTTGGCTTTCTCGGTGTAACCGGCAAACTGTCTAAGCTGTTCGCCATTTCCAAGATCGCCACCAGAACAGTTGAGTAGCCGGTCTACGCAATGCGCAGTCCATTTGTCCATTACGTCATCATCCCAGGCTCCAAACCAGTCAGAATGGAACGTCGAGCCGGGTACGTGCGGCGCCATGCCAGCCATCCGATCAGATGAAAAATGCCAGGTATTGGTCATTGGATCAGTCGCGCCAGTGCGATCCAGTGAGTCATCCGTCGTATACCATGCTCCCAATGTGAAAGTGGGGATGATGTAAGGATGCGTGTTCGGGCATCGTGCCACACCATCATTGTGACGGACGCGTTGGGCCATGTGTGATCTGTGATCGGTACTGTCGAGATTTGTTCCATCCCAGCAATCCAGCGCCTCTACAACCGCTCCCAACTGCGCTCCTGACGGGCAATTTACTGCGGCTTCGGGAATATTACGATATTTGCCCGGTGTCGCACCTGCTCCCTGACAGTTCAGATAGAAAGGCGAACTGTTCGCTGGATCCTGCATATTATATCCAAACACGTAACGCAGGCCGCGAGGCAGTGCGACACACGCGGTGCCTTGATCTTGGCATGCAGGGTCCGATTCAGGCCGCCGCTTGTAGTAGATTGATACAAAATCGGGCATGACTACTTTGCCATCGCCGGTCATCATCGACGGAATCCAGTATGCTGAACGGTTCAGCATGTTGTTGCATGTGCTTTCGCCGGTCGTACGGAGCGACTCATATGTTGAATTTGCATTGGCACCGGTGTTACCAAAAAACGTGTGAAGGTGTGATCTTCCTGGCTGACCGGGATAAACAATCGGATCATCATAAGCGTTGTGGCTTGGATTGCAGATGAAACGGAATGCGCCGACGACATCCGGTTCGGCACTTGGCGCCGGGTTACCATGACCCCAGGTTGGAACAAGCCACTCCGAAGTATCAAAATTGCTCGGAATTTTGGGTAAACCTTCAATTGGTCCACCTTGCGGTGTGGGCGTCGGAGTTGGCGTCGGAGTTGGCGTCGGAGTTGGTGTGGGCGTTGGCGTCGGTGTGGGCGTTGGAGTTGGCGTCGGAGTTGGTGTCGGCGTCGGAGTTGGCGTCGGTGTCGGTGTCGGTGTGGCCGGCAATTGTACCGCTGGCTGTGCGCCAGTGGCAGCTTCCTTGCCGCAACCGGACAGCAAAGAGATTGCCGCCAGCGTTAGAACGATGGATTGGGTTGGCTTCATGGTCAGCGATCGTTTTTCTTGTGTCATTCGGGGGAATTAGACGACACACTTTTAATCCCGACTGTTGACCTGTGGTTAACAGATATTAAGCATAGCGACGCAACGGACGCTGCGCGCGACCAGTTGGTGACAGGATTTTACATATTTACAAAATTCGCTTGAACTGGCCGTGCGGGCTCAATCAATTCTCGGTTTTCCGCGCATCTTTTTCACCGAGGATTTCTTCTTTTTGGAATCGATCCGCCGGGCTTTGGCTGCCCTGCTTGGGCGTGTCTTGATGCGCCGTGCTTCTCTGTGATGAGCCCGGCTGAGAAGATCTTCCAATTTTCGCCTGGCTTCGGTTCGATTGGCTTCCCGGGTTCGATGATCCCGGGCAGTGATCATCAGTTCGCCATTGCTGGTCATTTTGCGACCGGCAAGTTCTTTCAATTTTCTAAAAGCAAATGGAGGCAGACGCAGCGCATAAACATTAACCCGCATCTGCACTGCAGTCTCAACCTTGTTCACGTTCTGCCCACCGGGACCAGACGCAGCAAGAAAGGTTTCCTGAATTGCATGAGCGGGAATATCGAAAGTCATGATATAGAATGTAGTCTGAATGTGGGCGACTGAACAGGCCTCCTCGCGCGTTATATTAGTTGTTCGGAACTGGCTCTTCTGTGTGGCAGGAAAGTATCAATTGGTAGCCAAGCCAGTCAGATAACCTCTTTTTGGGCGTGCGAAATGCTCAAAAGTTAATTTTTTTTTGGGGACCGGCTTGAGTCATGAAACGACTCTATTCTGCGGGTTACAGAGTCGTCAGATACTCTGCGACTCGTGCTGACTCCTGCTTTAATTCAAAATTAACCTTTTACGTTCATCTATCTTATGGTTAATAAATGATCTGGGGGCTTCGGGATGACACCCGATAGCTGTGCGTAAAATAGGAAAAGGGGTTACCCGATGCGTGTATTGTTGATTGAAGATGAGCCAACGACCGCAAAAGCGATTGAGCTGATGCTGGCAACTGAAGGCTTTAATGTTTACACTACAGATCTGGGCGAAGAGGGCCTCGATCTTGGTAAGCTCTATGACTATGACATTATATGTCTCGACCTGAACCTTCCTGACATGCATGGTTATGATGTTCTCAAGAAACTGCGTGTCGCCAAGGTGCAAACGCCAGTTCTCATTCTTTCAGGTATCAGCGAAATGGACAGCAAAGTGCGTTCATTCGGATTTGGTGCCGACGATTATGTGACCAAGCCTTTCCACCGGGAAGAACTGGTAGCCCGCATTCACGCTGTTGTACGTCGCTCCAAAGGCCACTCACAATCAGTTATCCGCACCGGCAAGCTCGCTGTGAACCTCGACGCCAAAACGGTAGAAGTCGACAGCAACCGCGTTCATCTGACCGGCAAGGAATATGCAATGCTCGAATTGCTCTCGTTGCGCAAAGGTACGACGCTGACCAAGGAAATGTTCCTCAACCACCTTTATGGCGGAATGGATGAGCCCGAACTCAAGATTATTGACGTGTTTATTTGCAAGCTTCGTAAAAAACTTGCGCTGGCATGCGGCGGCGAAAACTACATCGAAACGGTGTGGGGACGCGGCTATGTCCTTCGTGATATCGAAGAAGATAGCGGTCCGGAAGCGCAAGTCGCCTAAGGATTACAATCACTACCCTTCAGATTTGATCTGCGTATCTGATCAAACAAGATCGACGGAACTTCACGTTTCGTCGATCTTTTTATGTGCGGGCGGTATCGAGATACCAGCGCTTGCTGCCTTCCAAAGCCAGCGCCGTGAGTTTTTCTGAGTAATAAGCTCCGGTATCGATGCCGATGCGGTTGTTCTGCTCGACAACCTCTTCGTTGATCGTGTGTCCATATACGATCATTTTCTCGTGAAGTTGGGTTGCTGACAAAAATTCTTCGCGAATCCAGCGCAGATCTTTGGATTTCTGTTCTGCCAAAGGAACTTCAGGCCGGATGCCGGCATGTACGAAGGCATAGTCGCCAATGATGATCTGGTCTTCAAAGCCGCTCACGAATGCCACATGGCTCTTCGGGAAAAGGTCTGGCAGACGGATTGCCAGCATCTCGTTATCCAGGTCCATATATTCCTTCATCGAGATTTCGTAACTGAGGATAGTTTCCTTGCCGCCAATACGGGTGAAAAAGCGCGTTGCCTTCTCACTGCCCCGCGCAGCCGCCAGATAGACTTCCTCGTGATTTCCCATCAGGAAGCGGACATTGGTTTTCTGGTCCTTTAACTGCATCGCCGTTTCGATGACTCCGGCGCTGTCCGGCCCGCGATCCACCAGGTCACCGAGAAAGATGATTTCACTTTCCGCCTGTCCGCGAGCCTTGTCATCTTCGGATATCTGGTCGAGTAATTGTTTCAGCAGATCATTTCGGCCATGAATATCACCGATGGCATAGACACGGCGTCCTTCTGGAATCACGGCATGATCCAGGTAGGTTTTCTCGGCTTTTTTTCCAAACAGACGCTTCAACATGACATCAAACTTTGTATTGCATGGCGGAAAAATCAAGAGGCAGAACCGCAAGCGCGATATCTGCCTCCCTTTGGTGTTTCTGATCCCGCGGAGCGGGCCACTTAACCAATCAACTCTCGACGGTAAAGCTCAGTCCGGCTTTGGCTTCGAGCCGTTTTACGAGTTTCTTGCCCATCAGCGCGCCGGGCGTCCACACGCCGCCGCCATGCTTGATTTTGTCCTGTGCAAGGCAAAGGGCGCTTTCAGCGATCATTTTGGATGTTGAGCCGTAACCGGGGTCCTTGTCGCCTTTGACGCAAAGGCTTGCCGTGTCACCATCGACCGTTTCGCCGAGGAACAGGACATCATAAAATCCGTTATCGCGCTGTTCCTTGGTTGGTCCTTCTCCGGGTTTCGGTGGATTGTCGCCAAACGGGTTGGCTTTGGCCAGCATTTCAGCGGCCTGCTTGCCTATGTCACCCGCGCTGGTGACAACCATCTCATCATATTTGAATTCCTCACCATACGGAAAGTCGGCAAGAAAATTGGTGCGGTGAACATTCTTGGTATTGATTGGCGCCATCACGAATGGAGCCACCCAGCTATCTATGGTTTTGTCATGCTTCGGGATCACCATATTTGGCTGATCAGGTCCCTCGAAGCCCGGTGTGAGGCCGAAACTGCTTGCCAGAATCTTTACCAGTGACGGGTTTTTGGCAATGGCCTTCATGGTTTCTGTCAGACTGGCTGCTGTACCGCCCGAGAACGTACCTTCCATTGCGCGTACCCGTCCTTTGACACGGCTTGCCGGCTTGTCAAAACGTTTCTGCATGTCCTTTTGAAGCATGAGAACGCCGAGATCGAAGGGAATGGAGTCAAAGCCACAAGAAAAGCAAATCTGCGCTCCGGATTTCTCCGCAGCGTCCTGATGTTTGTCAATCATTTCGCGCATCCAGCCCGGTTCTCCGCACAGGTCTACATAATGGGTGCCGTTCTTCACGCAGGAGGCTACGACTTCGTTGCCATAAAGCTGATACGGGCCGACCGTGGTCAGAAGTACTTTTGTCCGGCTCGTCATCATGTCCAGGGAACCAGCATCGTCGGAATCTGCAACAACAAGGGGTGTTTCTGCAGGCGCACCAATCAGGTCGCGTACTTCTTCAAGCTTCTCCTGCGAGCGGCCGGCCATGGCCCATTTGGGAGCGTCTCCGCCAACTCCATATTCCTGCACCATATATTCGGCAACCAGACGGCCTGTATAGCCGGTTGAGCCGTAGATGATGACATCAAATTCGCGTGCGTCGGACATGGATATGCTCCCATTTTTCTGGTTAAGTTGTTTTTCGAAACCTGCTTATGGCCTAGAGTTTCGGCAGAGTCACACCTTTTTGGCCCATATATTTGCCTGCTCGATCCGCATAACTTGTTTCACAAGGCTCATTGCCCTTCAAGAACAGAAACTGACAGGCGCCTTCGTTGGCGTAAATTTTGGCGGGCAGGGGAGTGGTGTTCGAAAACTCCAGTGTAACATGTCCTTCCCAGCCCGGCTCCAGCGGCGTGACATTGACGATGATTCCGCAGCGCGCATAGGTGGATTTGCCGAGACAAATTACCAGAACGTCTCTTGGTATCCTGAAATATTCTACAGTGCGCGCCAGGGCAAAGCTGTTGGGCGGAATGATACAGCAATCTGTCTTGCGATCGACGAGACTTTGCGCGTCGAAGTTTTTTGGATCAACCACCGCGCTGTCCACGTTGGTGAAGATTTTGAACTCGTCCGACACGCGCGCATCATAGCCGTAGGATGAAAGACCGTAACTGATGCAGCCATCACGCTTCTGGGCCTCGACAAATGGCTCGATCATGCCGGTTGATTGCGCCGATTCACGGATCCACTTGTCGGAAAGTATGCTCATATTCGTCCTTCTGTTCGCTTTTGTGCATCACATGCCAGTTTGACTATGGCCGCACAACATTCCAGTTTACCGGTCCATCGATTCCGCTAATCCGACGCATGTCCGAGGCGCGCCACATAACCCATGGTTTGGTCGCGTAGTCCGGTGGAAAGAAGTTTCCTTCAAGCCAGAATGTCCGGTTTATGGCGCTGCTGATGGCATAGTCTTCTTCAAACTCCTTTGAAACGACGATTATTGCCGGTTTGTTGCTATGTCCTTCGACCTGATTGAGAAAGGTGTTGAGCTCGCTGAGTACCAGTGCCCGGCCCGGACGATCATTGCATCCATTGTCAAAGGCCAGCCGGATGGCCGGCGGCAACATATTGTCGCCGCGCGGGACGGTCGTGACAAAATTGGTCGCCTGATCCGTGGCGAGCCGGCACAGCGTATATTCGTGCATGGCACCGTAGCGAATACCGGCATCGCTTGCTCCCTTGATGTTCACGGCAAAGGTCGGATCGCGATCTTCTGCTCCGTAGGTGGCACGGACATATGCGAAATCCACACCGGTGGCGCCGGCCACGTGCCAGATAATGTTACCATGACTGGCATCAACCGAGATCCCCTGAACTGGATACTGATCGCGGGCCGGAGCCCAACTGATTGCAATATTCCGTAATATCAATGCGACGACGAGCAATGCCAGCACAATCAACCCAAAGCGCAGCAATCTCGTTTTTCTGTTTTGATCTGCCACGCAACTTCCCGGAATTCAGATATTTGGAGCCATTCTCTGAAAAGAGAATCGCTCAATTCTTGATATGTAATACACAGATCAATGTGAAGAGGCGACGCGCCGTTTTGAAGTCGACGTCAATTTTTCCGTCGAGGCGTTCCATCAGCAGTTCCGCACCGTGATCATGCACACCGCGTCGCGCCATATCGATGGTTTCGATTTCCTGTGCCGTTGCTTTGCGGATGGCCTGATAATAGCTGTCGCAGATGGCGAAATAATCGCGGATGGGTCTACGAAACCGTCCCAGAGCCAGGATCAGCGTTTCCAGCGGCTCGTCATCCTCGCGCGCCATTGAAAGGACCAGGCGTCCCTCCTGGACGCTGAGTTTAAGCTTGAACGGCCCTGCATAACCGTCCGGATGTTCCCGCAATGGTTTAAAATGATTTTCTTCGATAAGATCGAAAATCGCAATGCGCCGTTCCTGTTCGATATCGGCATTGCGCCAAATGATCGTCGCTTCATCAAGCTCGACATCAATGATACGTGGATCGGACATTCTGGCCCTGTTGCCGCAGCGCAGGGGATTGGACAAGAGTTTTTGCAGTGCAGCACAAAATCATCCTCATTTATCCACAATACTGTCCCCCGCTGAATCGGAATTATCGCGGAACGCCCTTGCCGTGAATCGCTTGAACGTGGATGAAGGGCACATGGCTGAACTAATGCGTTTTGATAATGATGAAGAAGGCAACCAGCGCCTTCCACGCAATGTAGAGGCAGAGGCGACCTTTTTAGGCGCTTTGCTGATCGACAATCGCGTGGCCGAAGACGTGCAGATCAAATTGAGGCCAGAACATTTTTACGAATCGCTGCACGGACGAATTTACGAACAGGCGCTGAAGCTTCTGGATCGGAATATGGTGGTTACTCCCGTGACGTTGAAGCCCTATTTCGAAGCCGACGAGGTCATGAAAGAATTGGGCGGCCCATCCTATCTTGCCAAACTCACCGGCGATGGGGCAGGACTGATCGGGGCCCGTGACTTTGCTGATCAAATATATGATCTGGCTTTGCTGCGAGAATTGGTCAGCGTGGGGCGAACGCTGGTAGAGAGCGCGCTGGACACCAGCGAGGCAGTTGATCCCAAGACACAGATCGAAGAAGCCGAAACATCACTCTACCGCGTTTCTGAAGGTGAAGCGCAGGAAGGCGGCGTGAAAAGCTTCCTGGCGGCATCGACCGTAGCTCTGAACAATGTCGAGCGCGCCTTTAACAGCGGCGGCAAAGTATCGGGCATCACAACCGGCCTGACTGACCTCAATGCCAAAATGGGTGGCTTGCACAAATCTGATTTGCTCATCCTTGCCGGTCGCCCCGGTATGGGCAAGACATCGCTTGCGACCAATATCGCATTCAACGCTGCAAACCGGTTTCGCAGAGATATAGCTGACGGGATCGAGCCGGAAGATTCGCTGGGAGCGAAAACCGCCTTTTTCAGCCTCGAGATGTCAGCGGATCAGCTGGCGACAAGGATTTTGTCCGAACAGGCAGAGATAAGCTCTGAAAAGCTGCGCATGGGCGCGATCAGCCGCGACGAAATGCACCGTCTGGCACTGGCATCACGAGAGTTGCAGGATCTGCCGCTGTTTATTGACGATACGCCCGGACTGACCATAGCTGCCTTGCGTACCCGTGCACGGCGTCTGCAGCGGCGTAGCGGCATCAATCTTATCGTCGTCGATTATCTCCAGCTGCTCCAGGGCTCTGGCCGTGCAAATGACAACCGGGTGAATGAGATTTCGGAAATCAGCCGAGGTCTCAAAACTCTTGCCAAAGAACTGAATTGTCCCGTGGTGGCGCTTTCTCAGCTCAGTCGTCAGGTGGAAAGCCGCGAAGACAAACGACCGCAATTGTCAGATCTCAGGGAATCCGGCTCAATCGAGCAGGATGCCGATATCGTGATGTTCATTTTCCGCGACGAATATTATCATCTCGCGGTCAAGCCCGACGATCCGGATGAAAACTCGACGGAAGAACAGAAGGCCAAATATCTGGCATGGGAAACCGATCACCAGAGCAAGGTAGGCAAAGCAACTGTGATCGTCGCCAAAAACCGGCAAGGTTCAACCGGCAATATCCAGCTTAGCTTCCTCAGTGAGTTCACCAAATTTGGTGATCTGGCTTATGGAGACGCTCCGGAAGACTATTAGCGGCAGTTTGCCCTAACGGCTGATATGTCCATCCTGCCAGTCGAGCACTGTCAGGAAATTGGCCAGTCGATTTTCCTCAAGCTTTGCGATTAAGGGGTTTTGGTGCAGCGGGACGAGCAGATCACTCAATGGCCCGGCCCATGGCACGTTCGTGTCAAACAATACTCCCAAACCAAAAACAGCCGGTATTTCGGCATAGGATAACGGACGATCTTCGGACTCGGTTTCGTCGATAAAATCAAGCACCGCACGTTTTACGCCGTTGCGTTCTCCGCCTTCATGCATCGCCATGCCAAACTGTCCCATGCCGCGAAATCCTTCGTCAGGGAGCAAGCCCGGATTACCGGGTTTCGCGCCGCCATCCATGCTGTAATTGTGCCGAAACTCGGCAGGAATAGTGTCCGGAGAATAATAGGAATCACGATAGGCTGACGGCCAGCAAACGTCGTGGAGTACCACCAAAAGAGGCTTGTCGTCGCGTTGGCAAGCCGCATCAATGGCCTTGAGTTCATTGAAAACCGTGAACCAGTTATGATCACCATCAACCAGCCAGGCATCAATATTCTGCAACTGATCAAACGCATCGAGGCTGGGTTTTGCGATATGGGTGACATGATCATTATCATTTACCCATTCGAGAAATTCTTGCTTGGGTGCAGGATCGATACTGTACAGATGTCCATCATCTTTGTTGTCCGCAAAGTCAGCCAGAACGCTTGACATTCCGCCATATTCTGCGCCGATTTCAGCGATGCGAGAAGCCCCCGAGTGATGCAGGGCTTCCACAATAATCTGAGCAAATTCGGACATGGAATGGATCAGTAAATTTGGCATGTTCAGGCGACCTCTCTCAGATTTACGACATCAGTCTGGCGAAGCACCGTGGGCCGGAAAACCATGCTGAGCATGATCGGTTCGCCAGTTGAGATTGAAGGGGGCGGGATCAGGATGAAGGAATTCTCGTTCATGCAATGATGCAAACCGGGAGCCTGTTCTTCCATCGCCTCGCACACCGGGAAGGCCGGTATGGAATCATCATCGATTTTCTGGCTCATGAAGCTGTCGACTTCATGGAAACTGATATCCTCAATCTGCATCCAGTCGAAAACCTGTCCGACCATGATCGCGATATTATACTGTCCGGTTCCGATCGGAATAAGTGCCTGATAATATCCGTCATTGGTCGGATATGCATTAATCTCCACCTGCACATGCTCGGAATCGTCTGCCAGTACCGTGGGAAGGGTAATCGCGCTCGTCTGAAAGTCGTTTTGACGAAGATCCAGCGCAAACCTGTTGCTGGCGAAGACCGGCAATAGCGCCTGCATGCCCTGTTGTCTCAACTCTCCGGGCAAATAGATACGCGTTACGTTCTTGGTATAAAAAAGTCCGCGACGACGGATACCGGTCGCTGCCGCTTCCGTGTCGATGAGTTTGATCTTGTCCTTGGTGCCAAGGTTCACGTCATGATGAAACGCCTCAAAGATCGCAACTTCCCGATCCACCGGCAGGAACAGCAATCGAGTCAGACTGGCGGCGGCCATACGGCGGGCACATTCACCATCCCAAGAAGCGGGAACCGTGTCCCAGCCCGAACCGAGATCACTCATATATTTCAGGCAGGCGGCCTGCGCTTCTTCACGGGCTTCGCTTTGCTGGCCCTTGACGTCTGCGCTGTCCCGTTTGGGCTCGCCATTATCATGATAATCGAGAACCGACCCCTGCGCCTGCGTACATAACTGTTCCAGCACGGCGATGGATTCACACAGCGAGTTCAGGGCGCTGTTGTCATAGTGGCGGAGATCGATCAGACCCGTTTTATCAAGGCCTGTAACCATCAGTTCCCGGAGCAACAAATAGCGACCGGAAACCGTCAGGTTCATCTGTTCAGCGAGTATCGGTTCAATCACATTCTGAACCGATCCATTATAGCCAAGGTCCACAAACATCACGGTATCGCCCGATTCCACTCCCGCGCGCTGAAGATGCGCGCACAAGCGGGTTGCAAACTTGCGCGAACGTTCCACAATCTTTTTTACGTTTCCGGGTTTGAGGATTTCCTGGACAAAGGCTTTAGCAGTACTGACTTTGGCCAGTTTTGCCGTTTCATTTTTGAAAAACAGCAACTGACGGCAATAGGCCGCCTGACGTTGTTTGGAATAGGCATCTTCCTTGTTGCCGGTCGCTTCGGACATCAAATATGACTTGATCGCTTCCTTGCTGTTGAAACTGGCGGCATTGGCGGTGAACCGGCTGAGTTCGACCATCGCTACATCTTCGGCCCGATCGGGATAGGCCTTGAGAAAGGCCTGGGCGGGCAAATAGCCATCACGCAGCAAGAACAGGAGTTTTGGTGATTTACCTGTGCGTTCCTTTATTTCGTCCGCTTCATCGGCGATCCAGCGGGAAAACCCCTGAAAAACAGGTCCGAGCACGTCATGTCCAAACTGAAAAACCGGTTCATCGCCTTCACGGATCGATATCTGTGCGCGATGCGGCTGCAGGGCAGGGGCGCCGCGGCGGGTATCATGCTCCAATATCGTTGACGCCATGGCTTCGAGACGCAGACGCTCGCCGGCTTCATCGTCAAATTGCTCGAAATGGACACCACAGATACCGAGTTTGTCCGGTGATTCCTGGTCGGCAATCTTGTTGTCACCAAGATGCAGGATTGTTTTTGGTGAAACGCCAAGATCAGCCAGGACATGTTTGAACAGCCCGCCCGCCTTGCTGGCTCCGTAGTCACAGGAGCAGAAAATGCGATCGATGCGTTCTGCGGTTTCCTTGCCTGCTGCATCGGTGATGAGTCTGCGCAAAAGAGGTTCCGGAAGATAGGTGTCCGATACAATCATCACCTTTAATCCGCGTTGCTTCGCATCGGCAATGAGGTCGCTGACCGGCTTGAATGCAAAGCAGTGCATTGCCTCGGCCTGCATTTCCTTTTCAATACACTCTGCAACATACGCGTCATCGGCTTCCAGAAACATGCTGGTATAGATATCCTCGATTGTGACTTCGTTCTTGCGGGATTTCAGGACCAGTGCTTTTCGTGCCCTGTTTTCGGCCCGCACGCGCTTTTCCATGTCGGCTTCGGGAATATCGAGATCATGGAAAACATCGACCGGCATATTGACGTTTCGCCAGATCAGGGTGTCAAAACAATCCAGTGACAGTATCTCTATCGGCTCGTCAATATCACTCAGAAGAGATTTTATCTCGCTTGCAACAATGTCCAGTTTCATCTGTTTAACTTCCCTTCGGCATTAGGCGTTCAATGGTCCGATGCCACGGGCAGCAGACACAGAAATCCAGTTTTCTCCCAGTGAATTATGCAAACACCATGCCAAGAAAATTCAGATATTTGTCCGAATCGATTCGTAGGTCAAAATCAATTCGCATCCTCGTCGACAAGATGAGCCGCGCGAGAAAAACGACCAGTTTCCGGTGTTTTTCACTTGGGCGTGTCGATTGTTCTGCTGATCGATTGGGTCTAGAAAATCTGCTATTTGCCGCCATTTTCGGTGTCGGCAGGGGATTAATGACGGAGTTAAGTAAATGAGAAAATTACCCCTATTGGCTGCAGCACTTGCCGCGACAGGTTTTGTTGCAGCGCCTGCCATCGCTCAGGAAACACCGCCGGCAGATGCAACTGAAGCTGCACCGGAGGCCGCACCGGCACCAGCCACCATCGACACGGATGGCGACGGCACCATGGACGCCTGGGATCAACGCGGTGATGGAAAAGCGGACAGTTGGGATACGGATGGCGATGGCGCCCCGGATACCTTCGATCAGGACGGTGACGGAGCTCCTGATCCGAAATAAGTCAAACAGCAAGACTGTTTGATCCAGCCCCCAAGATATGCGGTCAGTCCTCCTCCCGGACTGGCCGCTATTTTTTTGGCAATAGTAATTGGCCGCCGGTCAGAAGATTGGGTCGTTGGCTCCGTTATCGTCCCCGGCAACGGGTAACGGCGTAACCTCTTCATGGATTCCGCATTCGGTCTTGTCCCATCCGCGCCAACGGCCAGCCCGCGGGTCTTCACCAGGCAGCACTTTGGATGTGCAGGGTGCGCAGCCGACGGAAAGGTAGCCTTGCGCCTCGAGCGGGTGGCGAGGCAAGTCATGTTCTTCAAACCAGGCCTCGAGATCTTCCTTGATCCAGTCCCCAAGCGGATTGATTTTCAGTCGCCCATCCTCAACTTCAAACCGTGGAAGGTTTTGCCTGGTTGATGACTGAAATGCCTTGCGCCCCGAAATCCAGCTATTCAGATTCTCTTTGGCGCGCGCGAGCGGCTCCACTTTGCGAATATCGCAACAACCGTCCGGATCAAACGACCATCTCAGCCCATTTTCATCCTTTTTTGCCAGAACCTCGGCATCAGGTTGGACAATCCGGGTGTTGTTCAATCCGAGTTTTTGAATCAGTGTTTCTCGATATTCCAGGGTTTCGGGAAACATCTTTAACGTATCAACGAACGTTACCGGGATATTGGGATCTGCGGTGGACACCAAATGCAGGAGTACCGCGCTTTCTGTCCCGAAAGATGAAACGACGGCTACTTCTCCCAGTTGATCTTCGGCGAACAATGTCTTCAGCATTTCGGACGCATGCACATCTTTAAAGCGCGCATTGAACATGTCGGCGTCAGCTTGGGTAAAGTCCGGCCGTGCATCGATAATGTCAATTTTTCTCGCAGCCTCACCCATGACGCAACTTCCAGATCGGTGCACGTTGGTCCGTCGTACCCTGGTAGACATTGTCATAGCGCGCGAGCGCCTCTTCCATGACATTGGGATCAATTGGGCTGTCAGGCAGGAATGCGTCAAATCCGCAACGGCGCATATAGCCTATCTGGTCAACCAGAACATCTCCGCTGGCCCGCAGTTCTCCTTTGTAACCGGCTTCGCGCAGGATCTGTGCTGCAGAATAGCCACGACCATCACCGAACACCGGAAAATCTATTTCAACGAGGGAAATCCGGTCCAGGAGAGGGAGCAGTAACCGCGCGTCTTCACCGGCCTCTATCCGAACTGCTGTCGCATTGGACTGATCGAGAAAGGCGTCCAGCGAAACTGCCGGCTCTTCATGGATATCGTCGCGAAATCTGATTGCTTCAACCATAGATAGCCTCCTTGAACCGTGCCATGCCGACACGGCGATACGTGTCAATAAAACGCTCTTCTCCTTCGCGCTCGGCGAGATAGAGATCAGTCACAGTTTCAATGGCATTGATGACGCCATCCTCATCAAATCCCGGTCCGGTGATCTTCGCCAGACTGGTATCTTCCGCCGCGGAACCACCAAGCAGAAGCTGATAGTTTTCCGTGCCTTTTCGATCGACGCCGAGAATTCCGATATGTCCGGCATGGTGGTGGCCACAGGCATTGATGCAGCCAGATATTTTGAGCTTCAATTCGCCCAATTCCCGCTGCCGACCCAGATCAGCAAAGCGTTCGCTGATTTTCTGGGCAAGAGGGATCGAACGGGCATTTGCCAGGCTGCAGTAATCGAGGCCGGGGCAGGCGATACTGTCGGTGATCAAGTCGAGATTGGCCGGTGCCAGTCCAGCTTCATCCAGCTTCTGCCAAAGCGCATAGAGATCGCTTTTCTTGACGTGGGGCAGGACGATATTCTGACTGTGTGTCACCCGCAATTCGTCAAAGCTATACTGTTCCGCCAGATCAGCCATCAAATCAATCTGGTCTGACGAAGCGTCTCCGGGGATACCGCTTTTGGGTTTCAGACTGATTGTTGCAATTGCATATCCATCCTGCTTGTGCGCGACCGTATTCTGGTCAACCCAGAGATTGAAATCAGGATCAGACAAATCCAGTTCATCCGAAGCATTGGTGTCAAATTCAGGGTCTGCAAAAAATTCGGTTATCCGCGCCAGTTCAGCAACCGGCGGATCGATGCCCAGTGTTTTCATATGAGCGAATTCTTCTTCGACCTGGCGGGTATATTCTTCTGCGCCGAGTTCATGGACGAGTATTTTTATCCGCGCCTTGTACTTGTTGTCGCGACGACCATAGCGATTATAAACCCGCAAGCAGGCTTCGGTGTAGCTGATCAATTCGTCCGCCGGAACAAAGTCCCGGATTTCAGGCGCGATCATGGGGGTGCGTCCCATTCCGCCACCGACAAAGAATTTTCCGCCCAGTTCACCATCCCTGCGGACGAGCTGGATGCCGATGTCATGCAGGCGCATGGCGGCCCGGTCTTCTTCACTGGCGATCACCGCAATTTTGAACTTGCGCGGCAGATAGGAGAATTCCGGGTGGAAACTCGACCATTGGCGCAAAATCTCTGCCCACGGGCGCGGATCGGCAATTTCATCCTTGGCGGCACCGGCATATTGATCGGAAGAGATGTTTCTGATGCAATTGCCGCTGGTCTGTATGGCATGCATTTCAACACTCGCCAGATCAGCCAGAAGATCGGGGGCATCTTCAAGCTTTATCCAGTTATACTGGATATTCTGGCGAGTGGTGAAATGGCCGTAATCCCGATCATATTTGCGAGCGATATGACCCAGCATCCGCATCTGTTTGCCATTTAGCGTTCCGTACGGGATGGCAACGCGCAACATATAGGCGTGCAGCTGCAAATACAGGCCGTTCATCAGGCGCAGCGGCTTGAATTGATCTTCAGTCAGGTCTCCCGCGAGGCGTCGTTTCACCTGGTCGCGAAACTCTTCTACGCGGGTATCGACCATTTCTTGGTCATATTGGTCATATTGATACATGTTCAGATCACCCAGTTTCCGGCATCAGGATCAGCCGGTTTTAATGTAAGGTCAGGACGTACGGTCGGGCCCAAGGCGCGGACGCGGTCTTTGATATGTGCGGGGCGGGGGCCATCCTCCGTGTTTTCCGCGTCGATAATATAAGGTGCGTTAACCCGGCGGGCGGCTTCTTCTTCGTGCAATATCCGCTCACCATGTTCACCCACGTCCGCAGCCTGTTCGACATGCCGCGACCAGCCGGTGCCAGTCCACCAGGTGACATCACCTGTTTTAAGATCGTTGCCAGTCAATATCTTCACGCGATTACTCCTGCCAATTGGGCATATTCCTGAAATTTATTCTCTGCATCGCCATAACGTGCGACTTCGCCCACGATCAAAAGGGCGGGGCTTTTCACTTGCTCCCGTTGAACCAGATCACCAAGATCTGTCAGCAAAGTGCGAAGAGCCCGAAAGTCTTCGCGCGTTCCATTTTCCAGAACCGCCACGGGCAGGTCGGGTGAAGCGCCGTCCGCGATCAGTTTTTCGACAATCGCGCCGGCGTTCGCAACACCCATGTAGATGACCAGCGTTCGGCCTTTTCCGGCAAGACCTGACCAGTTTTGATCAGACAGTCCCTTGCATTGCCCGGCAACAAACGAGACCGCGCTCGAAGCATCGCGATGGGTAAGGGGCATTTTGGCTTGAGCTGCGCACCCCATGGCGGCGCTGATGCCTGGAACGATTTCCACGGAAATGCCGCATTCTCTGCAGTCATCAGCTTCTTCGCCGCCGCGACCAAAAATAAAAGGGTCACCGCCCTTGAGGCGCACCACCACATGACCCTTGCGGGCTTCCGCGACGAGAAGCGCGTTAATGTCACCCTGCGCCACGCTATGTTTGGAACGTTGCTTTGCGACTGAAATCCGGCGTGTTTCCGGAGGGGCGAGATCCAGAATTTCGCGACTGACGAGGCCGTCGTGCACTATCACATCTGCATCGGCCAAAAGCCGTGCTGCCTTTAAGGTGAGCAACTCTGGATCGCCGGGGCCGGCTCCGACAAGATAAACGATGCCCTGTCGGGAATTGTCCCGTCCGGATCGTGTTTGCGATAGTTTTGGCTGCTGTTTCATGCTGCTGATATGCTGGGGCACCGGTTTTTTTACAAAGCAGAAGTTTTTTCAGCAGCCTAAGCTAAACTATTGAGCCGGGTCGTCGACTTCGGCAGCATTGACGATATCTTCGTCTTTCAGGCCAACCCCAATCGAGGCTCTGGTTTGCTCCGCCTCCATTGAAACTACCGGGTAAGCGCAGTAGTCTGCTGCGTAATAGGCACTTGGACGATGGTTCCCGGACAGGCCAATGCCTCCAAACGGAGCTTCGGATGAAGCGCCAACGGTCATTTTGTTCCAGTTAACGATTCCGGCCCGGCTTTGCGACCAGAATTGATCATATTCGGTTGCACTTCCGCCGATAAGTGCAGCAGACAGCCCGTAACGCGTATTATTTGCCTCTGCGATGGCCATATCCAGATCCGCGACGCGCACGACCTGCAATATCGGACCAAATAACTCAATATCCGGGCGCTCTTCCAGGCTTGTGACGTCAATAATTCCGGGAGTGAGAAAAGGGCGGTCCGACACGGGCCGTGCCATATGCTTGATTGGTCGTCCACCCGCACTCATCAATGCCAAGAAGCTTTCGGTCAAGCCGTCCGCTGCGTCATTGTCAATAACAGGCCCCATGAACGGCGCCGGGGTACTGAAAGGTTCGTCAATGATAAGGCGATCGGAAATGCGTTTTACTTCTTTGACGACACGGTCGTAAAGTTCGTCTTTGACAATCAGCCTGCTGGCGGCCGAACAGCGTTGACCTGCGCTCAGAAATGCGGATTGCACAACGAGCACCGCTGCGCTGTGAATATCGTCAGTATCCCAGACAACAATTGGATTGTTTCCACCCATTTCTAGCGCAAGTATCTTGTCTGGCCGCGAAGCGAACTGGCGATTCAATGCCACACCCGTTTGGGCTGATCCGGTAAACAACACGCCATCGATATCATCGTTGTTGGTCAGTTTCTTCCCGGTTTCCGGACCGCCATGCAATATGTTGACTACACCGTCGGGTATTCCGACTGCGGAAAAGGCATCGATCAGAAATTGCCCGACAGCGGGCGTTTTTTCGGATGGTTTGAATATTATCGTATTGCCGGCAATCAGCGCGGGAACAATATGTCCATTGGGGAGATGGGCAGGGAAGTTATATGGGCCAAGTACCGCGAGCACACCATGGGGCTTGTGGCGCAAAGCCGTCCGCATTCCCGGTTGGCCGGACAGTTTTCGTTGTGAGGTGCGTTCCGCATAGGCATTGACCGAAATATCCACTTTCTTGATGACAGCTTCGACTTCTGTTCGGGCTTCCCAGACCGGTTTGCCGGTCTCGCGCGCAATGAGCTCGGCGAGTTCATCCGAGTTGCTCCGGATCCGATTGGCATAGCGGCGGACTGATTCAATGCGTTTGGTTAGAGGCAGAGCGGCCCATTGTGGCCAGGCCTCACGTGCCGTGGCTACAACTGCGTCAGCGTCACCGTCCTGGCCTTCCCACAATGTCGCTCCGGTGGCGGGTTCGATAGAAACAAGTTTGGTCAATTAAAGGGTGACTCATTCTGATTTGCGGGACGGAACATACTCTATACTTAAACGGACTTTCTTCCTTATCGTGTACGTCTCCCTGTAACAACTCCAGTGATTGTTCAAGCGGCGTTCTCGTCTGCGCAACTGTCTAGCCAGACCGCAATGCCTTCCCCATATCCCGGATCGCGGCGATTTTTCGATTGAGTGGTTCCCAGTCGTCATCCCCGGCGATGGCGCTCCAGATGGCTTCCACTTCCTCGATACGCATAGAACAGGGCGAGCTACCGGTCCAATAGTCACTGGAGACAACTCGAGATCGAGGATGACCGGAGATAATGTCCTTGAACTCGGTGAATTCATCGCCTTGATATGCGTCATTTCCCTCCGTCACGCCACTACCCCAATCAAAGAAAAACCGGTCGATTGAGACGGTTTTTGCAGAGAGCGCTTTTTCGGCCGCAATGACAAGTGGCTTGTCCTGTTCAAAACTGCGGCTTTCCAGCCCAAGACGCCAACAGAAATGTGAAGCAAAAGCCTCGCCATAGAGTCGCGGGAATTTCTCCAGAATCGCAACCAGCGGATCGCTTTCGCAGATCAGTCGCAACGCGCTCGCCAATTGTGCCAGGTTCCAATGCAGGGCTTCGGGCTGCCGTCCGAAACAGTAAAGTCCTTCATGGTCAAAATAGGCGGCAGTGAATCCAGGCTCCCAATATGGAGTGAAGCGCCATGGCCCGTAATCGAAGCTTTCACCGGTAATATTTATATTGTCGGTGTTAAGTACACCGTGCACAAAACCCGAAGTCATGTAACCCGCAACCAGTCTCGCAGCCTGCGCGGTCACTTTCTCGAACAATTCAATCGCCGGATTGTCGGATTGCTGTCCGCCGAAATAGTGGGTCAGGCAATAGACGACCAGCTTTTTCATCAGGTCCTCGTTGCGTTCAAAGGCGATCCTTTGAAATGTGCCATATCTTATGTGGCTGTGACTCAGCCGGGTCATGACCGCAGAACGGGTCGGGGAAGGTTCGTCACTTCGAAATAATTCTTCGCCGGTTTCAACGAGGGAAAAGGTCTTGGAAGTGTCGACACCAAGAGCTTCCAACATCTCGGTGGCAAGAATTTCGCGTACACCGCCTTTCAAAGTAAGCTTGCCATCTCCGGAGCGACTCCAGGGGGTTGTACCCGTCCCTTTGGTGGCAAGGTCCATCAATCGGTTTTCATGATCGCGAAGCTGTGCAAACAGAAAGCCCCGGCCATCACCGATCTCGGGATTATAATTGCGAAACTGGTGGCCGTGGTAACGCAGCGCCAGCGGCGGATCGAGATTGTCGGGTAATGGATCAAAACGTCCGAAATGATCGACCCAGTTTTTTTTATCCAGTTTTTCCAGACCTACAGAAGCATCCCACACATCATTGCGAAAGCGCAGTTTATGTGCCGGAAATTCAGCAGCTTTTACCGGATCACCAATTTCCGCGCCCAGAGTGGTAATCTGGACATCGGCTCGATAGGAAGAAGAAGTTGCCGGGTCGGCCTGAGGTTTATAGGACATACAGTATCTGTGACCGTTAAACACGGGCACGGCAAGCGAGAACGGGGATGGTTTTGCATATGAATGAAGCTGCAACATTTGAAGACAGGTTCTGGGAGTCCAGTGATGGCCTGAAGCTGCATTGTCGCGACTATCCGGGTGACGACAGGTTGACGCCGATTGTCTGCGTGCCCGGTTTGACCAGAAATGCGCGAGATTTCGCGAATTTGCCAGCGTTGCTGAACCAGCGAAACGAGAGCCGCCGGATGATCATGGCTGACCTGCGTGGTCGCGGTGAAAGTGAATACGCCAAGGACAGCGCCACCTATCATCCCGGAACCTATGTCGCAGATATCATAAAGATGATGGATAAACTTGATCTGCCAGACGCGATTTTCTTTGGAACATCGCTTGGCGGTATCGTCACAATGCTGATCGCTGCGCGGCACCCCGAGTGCATCAAGGGCGCCTTGTTGAACGATATCGGACCAGATGTCGATCAGGAAGGACTGGATCGGATTGGCAGCTATGTGGGGCAGGGGCGGAGCTTTGATACCTGGGCTCATGCCGCGCGGGACATGGCTGCAACGAGTGGCGATATTTTTCCTGATTATGAACTGAATGACTGGATCGCGTTCGTCAAAAGAGTCTACCGCATGAACAGCTCGGGGCGGATCAAACTCGACTATGACATGAAAATTTCGGAACCGTTTGAATCGAAAGGTGGGGGCAGTGCTCCGTTGTGGAAAGCACTGGATGCCATGAAAGAAATTCCTACGTTGATTCTGCGTGGTGAATTATCTGATTTATTCAGCGACATTACGGCTCGCAAGATGATCGACAGGCTCGAGAAAGCGGAACTGGTGACTGTTCCCAGAGTCGGACATGCTCCCACGTTGGAAGAGCCGGCTGCTCTTGACGCCATAGTCGGATTGCTCCAACGCACTGATTGATTTCTCCACCCGAAAAAGCAACTTCATCACCTCATGAGACCAGCGAAAATCCTGCATTTGCATAGCACCTTCAATCTGGGTGGCAAAGAAGCACGCGCCGTTCGGTTGATGAATCATTTTGGACGACATGCCGAACATGTGATCCTGTCTGCGGAACCCGACAGCCTCAGCGCCCGCGATGCCATTGACGCAGATGTAAAAGTGTCCTTTCCGAAGGATGCGCCATCACTGGCCGGCAAGCCTTCTCTCCCGCGATATCGCGAGTTGGTGTCCTATTATCGCCAGTTTGACCTCATCCTGTCCTATAATTGGGGATCGATGGACGGCGTTATGGCAAGAACGCTGTTCACCCGCATTGAGGGGCTTCCGCCGCTTATCCATCATGAGGACGGATTTAACGAAGACGAACACAAAAAACTGAACTGGAAACGCAATCTGTTCCGCAAATTCGCGCTTGGAAGCAGTCAGGCCATAGTGGTACCGTCTGAACGACTGGAGAAGATCGCGACCGATATCTGGAAACAGCCGATACAAAAGGTTCAGCGAATTCCCAACGGCATTGACGTGAAACGTTTCGCTAAAAAGCCCCAGCGCGGCGCTTTGCCTGGGTTCAAAAAGTCCAAGGATGAAATTGTTGTCGGAACCCTGGCCGGTTTGCGATCGGTCAAGAATTTGCCACGTTTGGTCAGGGCATGTGCAGCGGCGGGAGACAATGTCCGGTTGATCATTGTTGGCGAGGGACCGGAAAAGGATGCCATTCAGGCGGAAGCGCGGCGCTGCAATATGGAAGACAGACTGCTCATGCCCGGTTTTCTCCCCGATCCGGCGCGATATGTTGGGTTGTTTGATATCTTCGCCCTGTCTTCGGACAGCGAGCAGTTTCCGATTTCCCTGATCGAGGCAATGTCCGCTGGTTGCCCGGTCGTGGCAACCGATGTTGGTGACATCAGCACGATGGTTTCGCAGGCCAATAAGGGATTTATCAAACCAGCGACTGACGAGAAACAGTTTGCCGAAGCCTTGACCACTCTGGTCCAGCACGCCCAGTTGCGCGAGGATACGGGGCAGCAAAACCGCCTGAAGGCGCAGGCGGAATATAACGAAACCAAGATGTTGGCTCGTTACGCTATTCTTTACGGACACGCGCTTGGACGAAGGAATTTCGGGCCAAAATTATGACGCCCGGAATTGAATTTGAGAATTGAGCGTTTTTACGAGCATTTTGGAGAGGCACTGTCTATATCGGCAGTCGGGGAACACAGGAGACGATATTGTTTAAAGGGGTAAAGCCCATCCAGTATAACGGTCGCGAAGTTTGGCCGTTGATTGAGGGTGGAAAAGGTGTCGCAGCCACAAATCATGCAAGTTCTGGTGCCTGGGCCGCCGCTGGTGGAATCGGTACGGTTTCTGCAGTCAATGCGGACAGTTATGATGATGACGGCAATGTTATCCCGCAAATATATCATGGCAAAACACGCGGTGCACGTCACGACGAGTTGGTTAAATACGCCATTGATGGTGCCGTGGCGCAAGTCAAAAGGGCTTTCGAAATTTCCGATGGCAAGGGCGCCATCAATATCAATGTTCTCTGGGAAATGGGCGGCGCGCAGCAAGTTCTGCACGGTGTGCTGGAACAAACCAAGGGCATGGTTGCCGGTGTGACTTGCGGTGCAGGCATGCCCTACAAGCTGTCAGAAATTGCCCAGCAATATGGTGTAAACTACCTGCCGATCATCAGTTCCGGCCGCGCCTTTCGGGCACTTTGGAAGCGCGCCTATCACAAGGTGTCTGATCTGATGGCAGCCGTGGTGTACGAAGATCCTTGGCTGGCTGGCGGACATAATGGTCTGTCCAACGCCGAAGATCCTCGTAAACCCGAAGATCCATATCCCCGTGTGAAGGCCTTGCGCGATGTGATGCGCGGCGAAGGTATTGCTGACAGTGTACCGATCATCATGGCGGGCGGTGTATGGGCTCTAAAAGACTGGGACAACTGGATCGATAATGATGAACTGGGACAGATTGCCTTTCAGTTTGGTACCCGTCCTTTGCTGACACGGGAAAGCCCCATTCCGGAATCGTGGAAAGGTGAACTGACCAAGATCAAGGAAGGCGATGTACTTCTCCACAAGTTTTCACCTACCGGGTTCTATTCTTCGGCGGTTCGCAACGAATTCCTGCGCAGTCTGGAATCACGGTCGGAACGTCAGATTCCCTATTCCACCGAAAAGGCGGGTGAACATACACATCAACTTGATGTGGGAGTGAAAGGCAAGAATTTCTGGGTTACTCGCAATGATCTGCTGCGGGCACGGGAATGGGATGGTCTCGGGTTTACAATGGCTCTGAAAACGCCAGACAACACGATTATATTTACAACCCCTGCGGAAGCGAAAATGATCCGCAAGGATCAGGCAGACTGCATGGGTTGCCTGTCCCATTGCGGATTCTCGTCATGGAAAGATACGGACAATAACAGCACGGGACGTCTGGCCGATCCGCGTAGCTTCTGTATCCAGAAGAGCCTCCAGGAGATCGTTCACGGCGCACCGGTGGAGGAACATTTGATGTTCGCCGGTCACGGGGCCTATAATTTTGGGAAAGACCCATTCTATTCCAACGGCTTTGTGCCCACGGTCAAACAGTTGGTGGACCGGATTTTAACCGGAGACTAACTTTATTTGCTGTTGTTAACCTCTCGGTACCCATTTTGGTTTATCCAGAAGAAAGGTCGCCAATCGGGGTTGGACAGGCAAATGGCATTAAAATCCACACGGTACAGGAAAGTTGAGCCGGCGGCGTTAAATCGCAGGGCCGTACCGCGTCACAATGTCAAAATCCGCAGGGCTTCTCTCAATCGACCCAATAAAAATGCAATTTCCGCAGATTTGGTAGATATTTCCGTATACGGATGCCGGCTGGAAGCCGACGCCGTGTTCAGCGAAGGTGAAGAAATTCAAGTGAATGTGGCCGCCTTTGATGCCGTGAAAGCGATAGTTGTCTGGCAAAAGGTCAAGCAGGCCGGTTGTCGCTTCACCGATGCACTGGATCCGGAAATATTGCGCCGATTGACTCTGGTCAGCTAATCCATCCAAAATCCGGTATCAATTCCGGTTCTGCACGCCTAGAACAAGCCATCATGCGATCGAGATGGAGGCGGAGCGATGCTGGAACGGATTTGCTGGCTGATACTGGGACTGGTTATCCATCTTCCGCCTTTCATCGCGTTTTTCCGGCCATCGCTACTCACAAGTTTATACTCGGTTGCAGCCGAAGATCCGAATTTTGCGCTGTTGCATCACCGTGCGGCCCTGTTTGGCGTTGTCATGATCGCTTGTGTCTGGGCAGCATTTGATCCCGGAGCACGCCGGTTGGCCTTTGTTTTGACCGCGCTGTCGATGATCAGTTTCCTGATTATCTACGTTGTTTACGGACAGCCGCCATCGTTGAAGACAATAGCAATCGCCGACGGCATCGGCTTGCCCGCCCTCGCTTATGTTGGCTGGAAAGCCTTTTTTGCCTGATCATGGATATTCGTGTGGATGATCTTTCGGGGCGCAGCGTTCAAAACTTGCTGTCAGCACATTTGGCGGGAATGCAAAGCAATTCGCCTCCGGAAAGCGTCAATGCCTTGGATGCGGGCGGCCTGAAGGCTCCGGACATCACTGTTTGGTCTGTCTGGGAGAACCAGGCACTTATGGGCATCGGGGCGCTAAAAGAACTTTCATCTTCTGTCGGCGAGATCAAATCCATGCGCACGGATCCAGCGCATGTGCGCAAGGGTGTTGCCGGGACACTTTTGTTGCACATAATCTCAGTCGCAATGGACCGGGGATATCGGTGCCTTAGTCTTGAAACCGGGTCGGGTACCGAATTTGAGCCTGCGCTGGCGCTATATCGCAAGCATGGTTTTGCAAACGGGATTGCGTTTGGCGGTTACACCGAAACAAGGTTCAACCAGTTTCTGCATCTGAAACTCTAGTTTGTTTTGACGAAAACCTGAACTCAGTCGAGATCCCATGCCCGCTCACCATGGCTGGAGATATCCAGTCCATCGCGCTCGTCATCTTCGTTCACCCGCATCGGCAGGACAAACGAGATACCATAGCCGAGGATCAATGTGGCAACAGCCGACCAGATCGCAACGACCCCAACGCCGATCAACTGTGCGACAAACTGGCTTCCGAACGCCATGTCATCCGCATAGCCCACGCCGCCGAAGCTTTCGCTGACGAATAGCGCCAGGAGAAGACTTCCAAGAATTCCGCCGACACCATGAACCGCAAAGACATCCAGGCTGTCATCGATCTTGAAGCTGTTTTTCACCAGTCCAACAGCGAAGAAGCAGACCATTCCGGCTGCTGCGCCAATGATGATGGAAGCGCCCGGGCCCACAAATCCGGCAGCAGGTGTAATGGTTGCCAATCCCGCAATAGCTCCGGTGGCAACGCCAACAGCCGTCGATTTGCCTACTTTGATGCGTTCGATCAATATCCACATCAATGCGGCAACAGACGCGGCAACATGCGTGTTGATGATCGCTGTGGATGCGTCATCTGTAGCGGTCAGCGCCGAACCGCCGTTAAAGCCAAACCAGCCGACCCAAAGCAAACCAGCACCAGCTACCGTCAACGCAGGACTATGCGGCAGCATGAGAGTTTTTGGCCAGCCGATCCTTTTTCCGATCATGATCGCAGCCACCAGCGCAGACACGCCTGCAGTTGTGTGTACGACAATGCCGCCGGCAAAATCCATAACGCCCAGTCCACTGAGCCAGCCACCACCCCATACCCAGTGGGTTACAGGCGCATAGACGACCAGCAGCCAAAGAGCAGAAAAGGCGACTACCCAGCCGAAACGCGCGCGTTCAACCCATGCGCCGACCATCAGGGCAGGGGTGATGACAGCAAAAGTCATCTGGAACATCGCGAAACTGGACTCGGGAATAGACAGCCCTTCGCGGACATTGCCGAGACCCATTAGCATCCAGTTCAATCCGCCGCCCAAAATGCCATTCGAAACGGGCCCGAATGCCAATGTGTATCCAACCACAACCCACAATACTGAGCAGATCGCGGCCACCGCCATGCATTGCACCAGAACCGACAGGAAGTTTTTGGAGCGCACAAGACCGCCGTAAAACAAGGCCAATCCGGGTAAAGTCATCAGCAATACGAGAGCTGTGGCTGTCAAAATCCAGGCGGTATCTCCGCTGTCGCCAGCCGCTGCGGCAGGATCGAAAGTTTCCTGAGCTCTCGCAGGTATCGCGGTTGCAAGCATTGCGGGCAATGCGATAAAAAATTTACTCAGATATTTCATGAAAATCCCTGCCGTCACAATCTTGTTACGCCATTTGGCACAATCGAATCATTATTTGTCGAATGTCTAGTCGAGTGCGTCAACGGACTCAACCGTCAAGCGGGGAGGGTAGTCAGATCCAGCCGTCGAGCACCTGATCCGGCGGTCGGTGTCCATCAGCCCACACTCTGATATTTGCCGTGACCCGTTCTCCCGATGCTTCGCGGCCTTCAAAGGTCGCGCTGCCCATATGCGGAAGCAGGACAACATTTTTGAGATCGAGCAATCGATCATCGACTTTTGGTTCTTGTGTGTAAACATCAAGACCTGCGCCGCTGATAGTTTCTGCTTGCAGGGCCTTGATCAGCGCGTCCTCTTCAATGAGGTCTCCGCGCGCGGTATTGATCAGATAGGTAGATGGTTTCATCATCGCGATACGCTTCGCATTGATCATCTCGTGCGTTTCATCGGTATGGGGGCAATGAAGTGAAATGATGTCACTGCCGCCGATCAACTCCTCGAGGTCGCTGACAAAAGTGGCGTTTACGGATTCCTCGACCGCTGGCGGCAACTGGCGGCGATTGTGATAGATGATCGACATGCCAAAGCCCGAGGCTCTGCGTGCAACAGCCTGACCGATGCGGCCCATGCCGATGATTCCAAGTTTCTTGCCGCCAATGCAATGGCCAAGCATTCCGGATGGTTTCCATCCTTCCCATTTTCCGGACCGCATCAGTTTTTCACCCTCTGCGAGACGGCGAGGAACTGACAGGATGAGGGCCATTGTCATATCGGCTGTATCTTCGGTAAACACACCCGGCGTATTGGTGACCATGATCTTGCGCGCTCGTGCGGCTGCGAGGTCGATATGATCCACACCAGCGCCAAAGCTGGCAATGAGCTTCAATCGGTCCGGTGCATTCTGGATCATTTCAGCATCGATCCGGTCCGTAACAGTAGGAACCAGGACATCGCAGTCCGCCATCGCCGCGATCAGATCGTCGCGGGAAAACTCTTTGTCAGTCAGATTGGGAACGACATCGAAAAGCTCTGCCATCCGGTCGTGAACGGCATCGGCCAATTCACGGGTAATGATGACGCGGGGTTTCAACGGGCGAGCAGAATCTGGCATATGGATTTTGCTATGCCTGAATTTTACATCAGGTCAAGCAGGCGACGCTTGAAGAATGCAGTGATTTCGGTCTAGAGACAATATCTGCGGGGAAACAGCTTCTACGGTTTGTAATGCGTATCATTATCCTATCAGTCTCAATATTGCTTGCAGCGTTGGCCAGCCCGGCTTTGGCGCAGCAACAACCTCCCTATTGGGCGTCGATAGATGAACCCGAAGCCCGCATGCGAACCGGCCCCAGCACGGAATATCCGACAATGTGGATATACAAGCGTGAACGTCTGCCGATCAAGATCCTGGCACGGTACAAGGCATGGCGAAAAGTAGAGGACCACGATGGTGCTCAAGGATGGATGCATGCGCGCTTGCTGAGTGCGTCACGAACTGCTTTGATTATTGGTGAACAGCCACAGGCACTTCGTTCCAAGCCGAAAGCCGACGCCCGGGTGACGTGGCGCGTGCAACCGGGCGTCGTTGGAAAGATCTCGCAATGCGAAAACGGATGGTGTCTTTTCGATGTGCGCGGACGGCTAGGTTATGTCGCGTTTGATGATATCTGGGGCGATGAACCGCTCAAATAGCGGTCCCGGCGCCGGACTTACAGCTAGTCGATCATTTCAATCGCAACCGCAGTGGCTTCGCCGCCGCCTATACAAAGAGCCGCAACGCCTTTTTTCAGGCCCCGCTTTTTCAAAGCCGCAACCAGCGTGACCATGATCCGTGCACCGCTGGCACCGATCGGGTGACCCAGTGCGGTGGCGCCGCCGTTCACGTTCAATTTGTCGCGCGTAATGCCGATATCCTGCATCGCAAACATCGCAACACAGGCAAATGCCTCGTTGACTTCCCAAAGATCGACTTCACTGACTTCCCAACCGGCTTTTTCGAGAACCTTCTGGATTGCACTGACGGGCGCCGTAGTGAATTTTGCCGGAGCATGGGCATGTGCGGAGTGAGCGACGATACGGGCTTCTGATTTCAATCCCTTGGCTTCGGCGACGCTCGCGCGTGTCAGCACCATCGCAGCCGCGCCGTCCGAGATTGAGGATGCATTGGCTGCGGTAATGGTTCCGTCCTTTGCAAATGCAGGGCGCAATTGCGGTATTTTGTCAGGATTGCCTTTCAGAGGCTGTTCGTCCTTGTCGACGACGACGCTGCCCTTGCGCGTTTTATATTCCACAGGAACGACTTCCGCATCGAACTCGTCACCCTCGACAGCGGCTTTCGCGCGCGCCAGTGATTCGATCGCATATTCATCCTGCGCTTCGCGTGTCAGCTGATATTCGGTAGCGGTCTCTTCCGCAAAACTTCCCATTGCACGTCCTGATTCATAGGCATCCTCGAGACCATCGAAAAACATGTGATCAATAACCCGGTCATGGCCAAGCCGGGCACCGCCGCGGTGTTTGGGCAACAGATAGGGAGCGTTTGTCATGCTTTCCATCCCGCCGGTGACGATCATGTCGACCGATCCCGCTGCCAGAGCTTCCGCGCCCATGATCGCGGTCTGCATGCCCGAGCCACACATTTTGTTGACCGTCGTGGCTTCCACGGATTCTGGCAGTCCGCCCAATATCGCTGCTTGCCGGGCAGGGGCCTGGCCCTGACCGGCCGACAGGACATTGCCCATATAGATGCGCTCAACATCCGCTCCATCAATTCCGGCACGCTCAACTGCTGCTCGGACGGCGACTGCGCCCAGGTCCGGCGCACTGACTTCTCCGAGTGCTCCCAGCATTCCTCCCATTGGTGTTCTGGCGTAGGAAAGAATGACAATAGGATCCGGTGTAGTCATGGCTGGGCCTTTCAATTTTTGCAGGGCGGGTGTTCTGCTTCCGCTGTTGTGGCTGTCACATAAGCTCCATGGAGAGCCATTTCAATCATTGCATTGAACATCACGCTCCGTCGTGCCAATCGGAATGTGTTTCACATGATCGGAGTCAGACTTGCCACCATTCGCATTTCCACTTGCCGGTATCGTGGCCGGTTTGATCATCGGCAGCTTTATGGCGACAATTTCGGTGCGATGGCCGCAAGGCATCTCCGTTGTAAACGGGAGATCCCACTGTGATATTTGTGATCGCGAGTTACGGTATTTCGAACTAATTCCCTTGCTCAGCTATGTTTTTCAGTCGGGCAAATGCAGGGAATGTGAAAGCCCGATTAATCCCGAACATCCGGCGATTGAACTGGCCGCCGCTGTCATTGGCGGGGTCGCTTTATTTGTAGCGCCGAGCCTGACTGGTGTGGTTGGTGCAATATTTGGATGGCAATTGCTCCTGTTGGCTGTCCTGGACGTCAAACATCATTGGCTCCCCGACAAGCTGACATACATGCTGATCATTTCCGGTGTTCTGGCGGCATTGGCCCTTGATGTCCCGGATTTTGGAGACCGGATAATCGGAGGGGTCGCGGGTTTTGGCTCTCTGTTCGTGATTGCTGTTACTTACAAATATATCCGGAAAAGAGATGGCCTGGGTGCAGGTGACGCAAAACTGCTTGCCGGTATCGGTTGCTGGCTTGGCTGGATGGTTCTGCCCCTGGTGGTGTTGATGGCCAGCCTTGTCGGAATTGTCGCTGCCACACTTTTGCTTATGCGGCAGAGGAAAGTGCTGGCGGACACGGCACTTCCGTTCGGGAGTTACCTTGCGATTGCTGCTTTTCCGATATGGGTTTTGGGCAACGCCATGCCCGTGGAGAGGGTTATTCAGGGTCTGGTCTGGTAAAAGCCATTGCATGGCAGATTAGTCTTCGCTAAAAGAGCGTCGATTTTGCAATCGCCAGTCTGCGGCGATGCGATTTGGCCCCTGTGGTGGAATTGGTAGACGCGCTGCACTCAAAATTGAGTTCTACCTTAAAAAATTAGCCAAAAACCCTTTAATACCAACGGTTTGAGCAAGGACGAGACTTCCAAAAAGACTTACACATGTCTTACACATTTTGGAGTTTCGTTATGACAGCTGAAAGCTACGCTCTGATGGATGGCGCGCTTCACGTTTATCGACGTGAGAATAGTCGCTTCTGGCAATGCTCAACCTATCTGGGCAGTCGCAATCACCGGCAGACAACTAAAGAGATGAGCCTCGCTGCGGCCAAGGATTTCGCGCGCGACTGGTATATGGAAAAATGCGTAGAGGATCGCCAACGCAGACGCGGCGGACTTCCCTTGTTGGCCAATCCTGTCCAGCCACACATCCCCGAACCTATACCAGTGGCCGATGGTCGATTACGCCAAAAGTCAAAGGGTCCTACTTTCGAGGATGCCACCAAAGCTTTTCTCGATGAGTTCGAGGTTATTACCCAAGGCGAACGCAATGAGGGGTATGTAGAATCAAAGTCTATCCATGTTCGCGTTCACCTTTTGCCATTCTTTGGCGACACAGCGCTTGAAGACATTAACGCGGGCAAGGTGCAGGACTATCGCGTTCACCGCCAGACATCCCGCCTCGACGCTAAAACCGGCAAGCCGAAGAAACCGGCCCGCGCGACCTTACACGGCGAGATTGTCACGCTCCGTCAGGTATTGAAAACCGCCAATCGTAAGGGCTGGATTTCCGCAATCCCGGATATGTCTGCGCCATATAAGACATCGGGCAAGCTGGAGCATCGCGCTTGGTTTTCGCCCGAGGAATATAGATTACTTTACGAAGCTACACGCGAACGGGCCAAGAATCCTCCCAAGCCGCGCTGGCGCGAAGTCTGTGAGACTTTTCACGACTATGTTCTGTTCATGGGAAACACGGGGCTTCGCCCCGATGAGTCGGCACGGATTCAGCTGCGCGACGTTAAGATCGTCGATGATGAATCGACCGGCGAGCGCATACTGGAGATCGAGGTGCGCGGAAAACGGGGTGTCGGTTTCTGCAAATCGATGCCCGGCGCAATTCTGCCCTTCGAGCGCGTCCGCGATCGCAAGGAGCTCAAACCGACAGACCCGATATTCGGGAAGACGCCCCGCGAACTGATGAATACCGTGCTGGACGAGCTCAATATGAAATTCGACCGTGATGGGCATGTCCGCACCTGTTACAGTTTGCGGCATACCTACATCTGCCTTCGACTGCTCGAAGGAGCAGATATTTATCAGGTCGCCAAAAACTGCCGCACCAGCGTCGAAATGATTGAGAAATATTATGGACGGCATTTGAAGAACAACATCGATGCTTCGGCAGTCAATGTTCGCAAAGCTCGGCCTAAGGCAGTTGCTGCCTCAAAGAAGTCTATGAAGCCAAAGGCATAATTTGCGTTCTTAATATTTTTCGTTGCGTCTCACGACGGCGGCGTTATATGCCTCTCACAACGCGGGCGTGGTGGAATTGGTAGACGCGCGGGATTCAAAATCCCGTTCCGCAAGGAGTGTGGGTTCGATTCCCACCGCCCGCACCATCTAAATTAGCAGGCTCCGATAAGCCCACCGCACGGTGGGCAGGAGCCTGCATTAGCGGATCGCATGGGGACGCACGTCCCACGCTCCGCTTTCGCGAAATGACAATCGAACGGTATTGTCATGTTGGCCTTGGAAATCCCGGACGGGATTTGGCCATCGCTGCTATCTGCTTAAACTCTCCGAGAGATGCCCAACTATTTCAAGAATAAGTGCGATAAATTCGCATAGCGCTCAAGCCTGTTTGCTCAATGCAGCAATCAGGCTGCTGATCGCTTTATTTGCTTGTGCGTGGTTCGAAAACCTACCGAAGCTGAACCGAATACACTCTGAGGCAAACTGGCGATCATACCCCATGGCTCGCAGAACATGGGATGGTTCGATTGAGCCTGAAGCGCACGCTGACTGAGTTGAAGCAGCAATTTGGGGTTGTAATCGAGCTAGAAGGTCTGATGCGTCTTGACCTGGAAACTGCATAAGAGCATTCCCGGGGTGTCGATTTTCGAGTGTGCCGACTAAATGGGCAATCTGCTTTTCTTCGAGCGTCTTGACAAAATGATTGCGGATTTTGGCAATTGTTATGCGCTCTTCTGTTCCGGTATCCATCACGATCTGACAAGCCTCACCAAAGCCGATAATGAGTTCTGTTGGCAGGGTGCCACCACGCAAGCCATTTTGCTGGCCCGCACCAAATATGACAGGCTCTATGTGTTGATACATGCCTGGAGCAGCTAATAAAGCTCCTACTCCTTTCGGCCCATAAAGCTTGTGCGCGGAGATTGTTGCGAAGGCGATGTTGAGCTCAAGCAGGTCAACATCCAAAGCTACTGGGGCCTGCGCTAGATCGACATGAAGCGGAACATTGCTTGACTCACAGATATTCGAAATGGTCTCGAGATCCGCTATGGCACCGTTTTCATTGTTCACTCCTATGACTGATACCAAAGCCGTAGCATCGTTTATAATGGCCTTAAGTTGATAAGGATCGGGTGCGCCGCGCTCATCAAGTGGTATATGGCGCAGGGAAAGGCTACCTCGTTCAGCTTCTTTTTGAATAGAGCTGTGATCTGCCGCACCAATTAGAATATCTGTACGAGAAGAGCGCAATGCCATCGCTTCTGCTGTGCGAACGACCATCGCATTCGCTTCACTCGCGCATGAGGTGAAAATTACGTCATCTCCTTGAAGTTCAAAGAGATTTGCCACTTTCTTGGCTGCCGATTCGATGGCATCTGCTGCGCGCCATCCAAGCGCATGATCGGCGGCGTGCGGGTTTGCAAAAAGAGTCGAAGATGCCGCATAGATTGTTTGCAGGACACGTTCATCAATAGGCGTCGAGGCCTGATAATCGAGATAGATAGAATCGCCAACTTGCATAGTAGTTCAATACTGGACGTACGATCCAGTTTCCACTAGAAACCCACCTACGTACTGGATGATATGCCCAGGAGGACAAGTGAGCGCAAATGAATTGAGAGAAAATAACTATCGTCCGTGTTTCTCAGGGCATGAAACGTTCCCTCTACGTTACGGATGGTTGCAAAAGGCTTATAGAGCGGTTGGCTCCGCGGCCTCGGCAAAAGAAGCTATGCATATGTTTCGGGATCCGGATTCTATCGCCCGTTTCGGCGTGGGTAGAAATATGGTGAGCGCAATACGGTATTGGGCGACCGCAGCGGGCATTGTTGAAGATGTAAATGGGGGGCTCCAACCAACTTGGTTTGGCCACATGCTGTTTGGTGTAGGCGGCACAGATCTCTATCTCGAAGAAGATGCATCTTTATGGCTTCTTCATTGGCACTTAGCCGGAAGGGCGAAGCTGACTTCCGTCTACTGGCTCTTCAACGAATTTCGGGGAGGGAGCTTCGTCCGGCAGGATATTGTGTCTGCCTTGCTAAAGCTATCAGAGGAATCAGGGTGGAGCAGAGTTGCATCGACAACTGTCGATAGAGATCTGCAGTGTCTCCTCAGAACTTATATCGGAGGGCGTGGTTCAAGTGAAGCTGGAGAATCGATACTTGCCGAGCTTGGTCTAGTCAGACCCATGGACAAGCAGCGCTCACGCTTGTCGCGTGGACGTAAGTCAAATCTACCTGATGCTGTTTTTCTGTTTTGTTTCAATGAGTTCTGGGACAATTTTGCATCTGGACAAAACACCATGTCCTTTGAGAATGCCGCTTATGCTCCTGGATCCCCGGGCCGGGTATTTTTGTTAAGCGAAGATGATGTTGTCGAACGACTAGAGCGGCTTGAAGACCTCTCAAGCGGAGCGCTGATATGGTCTGAAACTGCCGGTTTGCGGCAAATTATTCGCAACAAAAGGCCGTCTGTAAGACAGCGCAGAGGCGACCTTCTTGAAGCTCTCTTGATTGATGGGCGGAGGACGGCGGCATGACTGACCCCATCACCATTATGCCAAGATTTCGACGTTCAGTTCGCATCGATTCCGATTTTGCATCGTTGACTGCGATAGATGGGTTCCATTGCCCCGCCTCATTCCAAGCCGCCGCAACATTTATGGCCAGCCATATGGCGGATACTGAGCAAGGTGCTTTCACATGGACCGGTCCCTATGGGGGAGGAAAATCAAGCCTTGCTCTTGCACTGGCATGTCTATTTGGTGCACCGAAGGCAGTCAGGGAGCAAGCTGCATCATTGTTTGGCGGGCCGGTTGTCGAGGCATTGAAAAGTGCTTTGCCTTATTTCCCCGCAAGGTGGGATGTTTTGCCGCTGGTTACAGAGCGGCGTTCGATATCGGCTCAGTTAGCGGCGCTGCTCGATCTGCCGGAAGATTCTTCATCTTCTGCTATTCTCGCCGATCTTTCGGATCGCACAAGTGATCGCGGATTGCTGCTTGTCATGGACGAACTTGGCCGGGGTTTGGAAGCAGCGGCGGACGGTGATGGCGATGCCCATCTTCTGCAGGACATCGCTGAGCTGGCGGCACGTAGCCAAGGGAAATTCATTTTCCTGGGTATTTTGCATCAATCGTTTGAGGAATATGCAGAACGACTAGGGCGCAAGGTTCGCGATTCATGGGCTAAAATTCAGGGCCGCTTCGTCGACATTTCGATTTCGGTCTCTCTTGAAGAGACAATCGAACTCATAGGTGAAGCGCTTGGTCACCAACGAGCCGTACGTAAAGCCATTCCTCTTTCTGAAGACTGCGTCTCCCAATTGCGCCCAGCGCGTAAGAAGACAGAAGCTAAACGCATGGCAGGTAAGCTGGCGCGCACCGCACCGCTGCACCCTCTGACGGCATGTCTGATAGGCCCTTTGTCTCGGAGGCGTTTTGGTCAAAACCAACGCAGTGTTTTTTCGTTTCTGAATTCGGCGGAACCATTTGGTCTTCAGGACGCACTAACCAAAGAGGCTATGGATGGATTCTATCCTCCGCACCTTCTTTGGAACTATCTGCAAGCTAATTTTGAATCCGCGATTCTCTCGTCTCCGGATGCGCGCCGATGGGCGATGGGGCATGATGTGCTCGAAAGATGCTCTGCTCGCGGCGCCAGTGACATTGAATTGTTGGTGTTGAAGACGATTGCAGTTCTCGAGCTTCTTAAAGACCGGTCTGGCTTAGCGGCGGATCTGAAAACAATCACCGTAGCTCTTCATGAGCTTGAGGTCTCGAAAATTGAAACCGCGCTGGAACGGCTCGAGCAACAGTCTGAAATTGTTTTCCGAAAACATGCCGGGATTTTTGTCCTCTATGCAGGTTCGGATTTTGATGTTGAAGCAAGGTTGGCGGAAGTTCTAAGCGAAACCCAAGTGATAGACCTTAGCTTAGTCCGCAAGTTGGCTGAACTTCAGCCAATGCTTGCGAAGCGCCACCATGAAGCCACGGGGGCGATGCGTTGGTTTGAAATGTCGATCGAACCAATCTGCGAACTAGAAGCTTTATCGCCTCCGAAACACACGCAAGATGTTATTGGCCGTATCGTTTTTGCATTACCGACCGAAGGGGAAGGGGCCGACGAAATACAGGCGGTGTATAAGCGCGCAGTCAAGGTGTGCACTTCCTTCCCCTTGATCATTGGTCACCATCCCGATGCCGGTTCCTTGCTTGAACTCGCGCGAGAACTCTCTGGCCTCAGTAGCCTTGAGGGAAGGTTCCCGGAATTACGAGCGGATCCAGTTGCTCGCCGCGAAATTGATGCCCGGGTGGCAGAAGTGCGTCAGAAGCTCGAGGATGGGTTAAATGGGCTCATTGGCGAATGCCTTTGGTTTGAGGCGGACAATACTCCGCAGCGGTTCACCAAGCGTATGCTAAATGAACGCCTCTCAGCGCTCGCCGATTCGCTATTCAGCGATGCTCCCCTGATTTCCAATGAGCTGCTTAACTGCTCGGAACCATCTTCAAATGCAGTTAGTGCTCGCACCAAGCTCATGAAGCGAATGGCAATGAGGGTTGGCGATCCAGGCTTGGGATTTGATGGCAAAAACTATCCGGCTGAGCGTGGACTATATATTTCCCTTTTGTATGAGGCGGGTGTCTACGTTGACGGTGAATTCAGGGCACCCGGCAAATCCGAAACACTTTATCCAATTTGGCGGGAAGCGGATAAAGCCTTGGCAGCCTCTGACAAAGGCATCGTTACTGCATCCGAGATCATTCGCATTTGGGGTGAAAGCCCTATTGGATTGAAAGCGGGTCTTGGCCCAATTTTTATTGCCGCTTACCTGCTTTCGCGCCGGGAACGGGTTGCAGTTTATGGGCAAGGCGTATTTCAGAGTAATTTCAATGAACTTTGTGTAGAGTTTTTGGCTCGCGACGCCCGCGAAATTGGGTTGCGACGTGTTGAAATGGAAGGTTTTATTGGAGACACGCTCGAAGTTTTGGGCGGCCTATTGGAAGTGAAAGGAGCAGTTGAACCTTTGGCTGTCGCCCGCAATATCATAGGCGAATTTGATTCACTGGTCCCTTGGACAGTGAAAACCCAGTCTTTGTCGCCGCAAACACTGCAAGTTCGTGAGATACTCAAACGCGCCAGTGACCCAAACAAATTGCTGTTTGATGACCTGCCGGGCCTCACAGAGCCGCTGCCCGATGGCAGTTTTGATCCCGATGCCACGGCTATCTTGCTCAGAGATGCTCTCGGAGAGATGCGGGCATCGTATCCCAAAGTGTTGGATGAACTTCAGAATCTTATGTTGCGTGAACTTGACGTAAGAAGCCAAAGTGAGGCGGCGTTTAAGGATCTGCGCAATCGAGCAGATAATATCCGCCAGATCGGCGGAGATTTGCGGCTTGAGGCGTTCGTAGGAAGGCTGACCCAATTTTACGGTACTCGAGAAGATATGGAAGGATTGGCCGGTGTGGCCGTGAACAAGCTGCCCCGTGATTGGAATGACGGTGATCGCGAGCGGGCGGCCGTTGGCGTTGTGGAACTCGCGACTACGTTTTTGAAGATGGAGTCTATGGCCCGAGTGAAAGGACGTAAGGATCGCCGTCACGCTTTGGCGGTGGTCTTAGGCAAAGAGGATATGCCACGGTCACTTTTCCAAGAATTTGAGGTTTCTGATGTCGATCAGCATGATGTTGAACATCTCGCCGCCACGCTTGGCCGCGCCCTTGATCAGGCTGATCAAAAAAAGCGCGAAATCATATTGGCAGCTTTAATTGAAGTAACATCACGATACTTGACGACCGGCGCACCGCAACGCGTAGGAGAAAAAGCATGAGCCAAACACGCCATGTTCTTGGGCTTTCAGGGGGCCGCGATAGTGCTGCTTTGGCTATCTTTATGCGGCAACGTCACCCGGACATTGATATTCAATATTTTTTTACGGACACCGGAAAGGAGTTGCCGGAAGTCTACAAGTACCTCACACAGTTAGAAGGGTATTTGGGGAAGCCGATCAGTCGACTGAATCCGGATCGAGATTTTGATTTTTGGTTGAAGAGTTACAAAAGCTATTTGCCATCAGCGCAATCAAGATGGTGTACACGTCAGCTAAAGCTTCGGCCATTCGAAACTTGGGTAAGGGATTTTCTTGAAGCAGGTGAAACAGTAATTTCCTATGTCGCCATCCGCAGCGACGAAGAATATCGCGAAGGCTACCAGTCGAACAAAGACAAGCTTTTAGTGAGGCTGCCATTCAAGGAAGCAAGCATTGATAAGGCCGGTGTTATTGAGATACTAGAAGGCTCTGGATTGGGGCTGCCTGACTATTATGATTGGCGAACGCGGAGCGGTTGCACCTTCTGCTTTTTCCAGCAGAAGATCGAATGGGTAAGACTCCAAGAACGGCACCCTGAGGCGTTTGAAGAGGCAAAGCAGTATGAGAAGACAGCACTTGAGCATGGTTCGCCCTTCACATGGAGCCATGGAGAGTCTCTTGTCGAACTTGAGCAGCCCGAACGCCAGGAGCAGATCAAAATTGAGCATGAGAAGCGTCTTCAACGGGCCCGCAAGCGGCTTCAGGCTAACCCATTGAGACCCGATGCTATGCTGGACCTGGATGATGTTTATGGCGGTGCTGCGAAAGCCTGTCTTACCTGCCATAAGTAATTGCGTGAAATATAAAGAAATTCGTTCTAAGGATTGTACATGTTTAAAGTGACCGCTCGTACAATATTGGAATTAGGGTCGGAATTAATCAGCTCCGATCCCATCGCTTTTTATGAACTTGTTAAGAATGGCATCGATGCGCGCACGCAAGATGGAGTTAAAATTAAGTTCGATATTGTCCTTGCGCGCCGCGATTATCAGGAAACGAAATCTCTTCTTCAGGGTGTTTTGGCAGACGAAGACGAAGAGCCAACTCTTGATGACATCAAAGATTTGCTAATTGGCAAATTAAATACGGAAGCTAACAAGCTATGGGAAGAGGCAGATGGCCTCATCGCCGATGCTGACGATTATGAAGAGCTTCTCGACGCGCTTGAAGATATTGACGCCCTAAATTCAATTACAATCTCGGACACCGGGTCTGGCATGTCTTTGGAACAGCTTAGCGATGTCTTTCTTGTCATTGGAACTGGATCAAGAAAAAAAGACATCGATTCTGCGATAGAACGCGGGGACAATGATACGCCTTATTTGGGCGAAAAGGGCATTGGCCGCCTCTCTGCGATGAGGCTAGGCGAGAAACTTTCGGTAAGGACCGCTACAGAAGACGAAAGTCATTACAACCGCATCGATATCGATTGGGCCGATTTTGACGATGCATCGAAAATGATTGAAGATATCAAGATTGAGCCTCGGAAAGGCAAAAAAAAATCCAAAGGGGATTACAGCGGAACAGATATCAGAATCCAAAAGCTGAACGCGGATTGGAGCGAGAAGCGTGTTGATCGCTTGGCAATCGATGATTTCTCGTTGCTCGCCAACCCACTCGCAAAAAAGTCAAAACAGCCCATTGCTGTTTTTTGGAATAAGAAGCGTGTGCATTTTCGGCGACTGGAAAAGAGTTTTCTGTCCCATGCAAATGCGCTGATACGGGGCAGCTACCGTGTAAAGGATGGAAATCCGGAACTGGAGCTGAGGATTGAACTGGTTAACCTCGGTTTTGATCATCCCAAAGAAATTAGCATAGAAACTGCGACTTCTGATGTCTTACATGGTGCTTTGGTTGGGCTTAAAGCGAAGCGTCGACGCATGAATAAGAGGGACTTAGATTATTCTGCGCTTAAACGGATTGGACCTTTTGATTTCGAACTGCATTGGTTCAATCGATCAATTTTGCGGAAGGGTAAGTCGACAGGAGAATATGACGCGCTCCGCAATTTGCTGGATCAATGGAAGGGCGTGCGGCTCTATCGTGATAACTTTCGGGTTTATCCTTATGGCTCAGAGGATAACGATTGGCTCGAGCTCGATAAGACTGCACTTCAATCGAAAGGTTATGCTCTCAATCGTCTACAGCTGGTTGGTCAAGTGGAAATAGGCCGACTGAAGAATCCTAAATTGGTTGATCAGACCAATCGAGAGGGTTTGCGACAAACGCCAGAAGAAGCGATTTTGAAGGAAACCGTTGAATTTGCCGTAGAACGTCTCCGAGATGAAATGAATCGTATCACGGCTGAACAGAAGGGTGCGAAAGAGATATTCGTATCCGATGAGACCCAAACGATAGCCCTTGAAAAAAGGATGAAATCGGCGATCCGTTCAATCGGCAAAGTGGTCCCGAAAGAGCACCGTGATGCAGTTGAAGAACTCGAGTTAATGCGTGAAGAGTTTGCGCGATACGCGTCTAGAGCGCGCGATCGCGTTGCAGATATGGAAAAAGACGCTGATCAGATGCTAGCAATGGCAGGTATCGGCCTCATGGTTGAGGTAGTAGCTCATGAACTCACACGTTCAGCAGAAGATGCTTTGGATGTTTTAAATAATCTCAAACGTAAAACGGTTCCTGAGGATGTTCGGCGTCGCCTTGAAAGTTTGCGAGCATCCATGACTAGCATCAGCAAGCGTCTTCGAATTTTGGATCCGCTTAGCGTAACCGGAAGGCAGCGCTCTGAACGCTTCGATTTAAATGAACTTGTGACTGATTTGGTGGATGCTCATGAAGCACAGTTCACTCGACATAAAGTAGCGGTGCAACTGCATTGTCCCGAACGCCCGGTCAAAATCTTGGCGGTTAAAGGTATGGTTGTACAAGTTCTGGAAAATCTGATTTCCAACTCACTTTATTGGATGGCGATCGAGAAAGATCGCAAAATGATTTTTGCGCCCGAACTGACCATACTGGTAGAAAGTGATCCTCCAAGGATACGGTTTTCAGACAATGGGCCCGGTATCCCTAAGCAATACAAGGATCGCATTTTCGACCTGTTTTTCTCACTCAAAGATAAAAACCGTCGGCGTGGACTCGGCCTGTTCATTGCTAAAGAAGCAGCTGAGCACAAAGGCGGTTCTTTGACGTTGGATACGGATGTAACGAACGACGAAAGAAGGTTCACAACTTTTGACTACCTGGTTGTGGGTGACGATTCTTGAGCGATCAGGTTTCAGTACTCGAGTCGGGTATCAGCTCTGCCATTGTCGTCGATGATGGCTATGATGAAGTGCCTCAAGTGGCCGAGCTTCTCGGCGAAGACGCGTGGGATAGTCTGTTCGATGATGCGCAAGGAGCAGCCGGGGATAGAATTGTTGCCCTGTTTCCCGACTTCGACTCCGATGATCGAGAAATATTGAAGTCTACACAGGCATTTGTCGATGCTTTGTGGAACGGACGTGAACAGATTCGTGATCTGCTTAGTGGGTTGTTTGATGTGTATGAGCAAAAGGCTCAAGACAATCGACCATTTTTGGATGCTGCTGAAGCTGCCCTCACGACATTGGGTGTGCCATTCCAGACCTGTGGCCGCGATTTTGTTGCAGCCGCTGTCGATGCAGAACTAATCATCATCGACCTGTTCCTTGGTATTCAGCAGGGTGCCGAGGATAGAGAACTCACTGTTGATCGACTTAGGGAAGCGATCGCGCGAAGGGGAGATCGCCCTCTTCCTTCGATTGTGCTGATGTCGCAGGTTCCGACCATAGAGCAGCTTGCGAAAGACTTCCGTAAAGATGTGAAGCTCCATGCCTCTGCTTTCCGTCACTTGCGAAAGCCAGATCTTTCAAAGCCAGGAAGAATGGAAGGATTGATTCTTACCCTTGCATCGCAACGGTCGGATAGCCAGGCGCTGGCAACCTTTGTAGATACTTGGGAAACGAAAGCTGTTGAAGCCGTTCGCGAGGCTTCCGGGTTTTTAAGGAAAATAGATATTGATGACCTGCAGCACATTCGTAGCATGTTGCTGCGGTTCGAGGGGGTTAATACATCGAGTTATGTGCTCGACGTCTTTGATCGCGTGTTGCAGCACGAGATAGAAGCCCATAGTGAAGTGTTGGAAGCCGCCATCCGGCTCGACGAAATGGCCGAGGATCCAGCGCCTTTGATGATTTCGAATGATCGCGACACCTACGCCGTGATCGAGCGAACTCTTTTCGTCAACCCAAACCGTCGATCACATGCGACTGGTGCTGTGTGGCCGATTACATTCGGTGATATTCTCGGTTCGCGGCCAGGTGCAGCAATCAAACCGCGCGGCTTCTTGACGGGTCGAACCGATCTAGTCTTTTTCGTCGCGTCTCCAGAATGCGATCTCATTAGGAAAGATGGACTGACAACAGCATTGCTCGTGGTGGGCACATTGAAACAGATCGACATGACCAAGCCGGGACTCGCGGTAACGGCCAAGACAACGCCAGTGATAAAACTAGATGGTGACGAACGATTTCAGGTCGATTGGGACTTTGGCAATCTGCGGACCATCAATCTCGCGCAAGCGAAGCGACTGCTTGAAGTCGATAGCGGCGATCTAGCTGTAATTGGAAGGCTCCGGGAAGGCTCTGCGCTTGCGCTACGGCAACAATTGCTTAGCAACGTTGGGCGGGTGGGAGAGCTTGCTCCACTGCCTCGGTCTTTGAAATTTCAAGCTGATCTTCACGTTCCACTCGTCGATGGCGAAACAGAACAAATTGTTATGCCTGCTGGTGTAGCTGTTACAGGGAATGTGCTAATTCCAAGAAGCGGTAGCTTCGCTACATTGGTCATAGACTCCAACTGCGAAGCTGAACTGACCGCATTGCTACTTGACCTGGATCTGACGACCATAGCGCCAAAGAGCAGACCTATGTTTCAGCGACTGAAGGAGCAAAACAGATCGCGGCAGCTATTCAGATCTGGGTTACAAGGGATTGACTTGCCGCTAAATGTAAGCCGCGCTGCCGGTTTGCTCAAGCCCGGAGAAGAGCAGCCCGACACAGACGGTCGAAAGCCGAAGACTGATAAGATCGGTACAATAGTGGAGAGTGAAGAGTTTGCGGAGGCTCTGGGTAACAAGCTGCGGGAGGCCGGTCTCATATTCAAACTCCAAATCGAAGATAGCAGTTAGGGAATAATAGCAGAAAATTGTTCTGGAACCGGTTCGTAGCTTGCTCGAAAGCGAAGGCCGCCCAATGCTAATTGCAAACGATCTCCCAAATTCTCAAGCGGTTTGTGATTTTTGAGAATGCTAAACAGGTAAACTCGTTTCATTTTGATAGGCGATGGGGGGAAAGCCTTCCCCTGAGCCGGAGCCGCTGCGCTGTCTCCGTCTACCCCTTCTGCGGGGACACCCCGCAACGCCCCGGATAATGAGCGGGGTTTTTTAAGGACGCACTCTTTCCCGCTGCGCTCCTTGAGGGTGCGGCTTTTTGTTCTGACCCGCTGGCACTCTTGCCTCTCTCCTTGCTCGGTGGGCGCTGGCGTACTTTGCGCGCGCACACCACCGGGCGGCGTCGCGCCGTGCAAGGGTGCCGTCTTTGTTGGGCCGCTGCGCGGCGGATTATCGCGATGATGAGCGATTTATACGGACGGCGCGGGTGCGCCGGCGTTGTTTTCCGGCACCAGAGAGACGGTGTGGACGGCGCTCCCGGCTAGGCCCGCCGCGCTCAAGCGCAACCCTGCGGGGCAGGGTCTTCCACTTCGTTTCAGTCTTACAGATGCGCCTGACCGCTTGATGCGGGCCTTTCTGGTCGCTCTTGCCGCCCACCCCGCCTCTCCGGGGCCGGGTGCGGCAGTTTTGGGGTGATGGAGGCGGTTATGTTGCATGAAAATTCTACAGTAAGTGATAGCGGCAAGGGCAGGACAGCAAGGGCAAAGCGCGCTTCGCGCACGGCGCGTAAATCGCGTCGGAGCGGCAGGGCCGCGCCGAAGGTGTCGCTTTATGACGAGATAACGGCGAAGATTGTCGCCCAGCTTGAGGAAGGCGTGTTTCCTTGGGTGCAACCTTGGAATGCTGGCAACGCCGTAACTGGCTTGCCGTGCAATGCGATTTCGGGGCGGCATTATTCTGGCATCAATATACTCATTCTTTGGGGAGCCGTGATAGACGGCGGCTATCCCTCGCAGGATTGGCTGACATTCCGGCAAGCCTTGGCCGCTGGCGGATGCGTCCGCAAAGGCGAGAAGGGCCGGACGGTTTTTTACGCTAACCGCTTTACGCCCGATGATGATGGGCAGGAGCAAGGGGAGGGCGACAAGCCGCGTTCCATTCCCTTCCTCAAACGCTTTACCGTGTTCAATGCGGCGCAGTGCGATGGCTTGCCGGAGAAGCTGACCGCCGAACCCGCGCCCTTGCCCGAACGCGAGTTGCACGAGCAGGCCGAGGGTTTGATTGCAGCGACAGGGGCGGATTTTCGGACAGGCGGAACCAAGGCTTTTTACAATGTCGGCGCGGATTATGTGCAGGTTCCCCCGCAACCCGCTTTCACTCACCAGATCGACTATTACCGCACGGCCCTGCATGAACTTGGCCACTGGACGGGCCACAAGTCCCGTCTTGGCCGCGATCAGTCGGGCAGTTTCGGGACCGCGCATTATGCGCGGGAGGAACTTTGCGCCGAACTGGCCTCGGCTTTTCTCTGCGCAGCGCTCGGTATCGTGCCCACCGTCCGCCATGCCGATTATCTTGGTTCTTGGCTTGCCGTCTTGCGGCAGGATAATCGCGCCATTTTCAAAGCGGCCAGTCAGGCCAGCAAGGCTGCGGATTATCTGTTGGCGTTTACCGATCAGGTGCCGCTGCGCTCGGAGTGCGTGGCATGAGCAGGGCAGCGCCAGATAATAGCATCCCGCAGCTTGATGCCGAGGTCACGGCTATTGGCGTTCAGACCTTGGTGTCGGGTGTTGCGCCCATCACGCCAGCGCAAAGGCTGGCGATTCGCGCCAACGCTCCGATGGAACCCAAAAAGGCCCAGCGCCCGGCCGATCACGGCTTGTTTGACACCAATAGCCGCAACCAGATCGAGATGTTCTGAAATGGCTTTTTTGCGAACTTTGCCCCCTTCCGACGTCTTGCCCGCCCCTCCGGTCAAGGCGCGGCAGACCCTCGCGCAGCAATCCCGCTGCGCGGGAACACCGGCCCTGCTTCCACCGCCACCCCCGTATGCAAAGGGAGCAGGGCCAATCACCTAACCAAGTGACGATGAAGGAGAATTGAAATGCAGTTCCGCAAGGAGTGCCCGTTCGAGTCGGGCCAGGGGCACCAACTTCTCGTTAACTGTTACTTTTGTGACTTTGTTGCAACGCTTTTTGACGAAAGTTACAATAGTGTTGCTCTGAGGCCCCAAGTTGGCCGGTTTTAATGGACTGTGGTTCCAACATCTCTCACAATCAAAGTTAGATGGAGGGGCAACTTAGAGGAAAAGTTACCCAACTCAAGGGGACGCAGGAGAACATCATGAGAATTACGAAATTTTTGGCTGCTACCGCGCTTGGTAGCGTCATTTCAGTTGCACCGGCAATCGCTCAGGGCGTGCAAGATGATGAAGTTGTCAATGACAATATAATCATCGTTACGGCGTCGAAGCGCGAAAGCACTTTGCAAGAAACACCAATTGCCGTTTCTGTAACCAGTGCTGCGCAAATCGAAGAAGCGCAGGTTCGCGACCTTCTCGATCTGCAAACTCTTGTTCCATCGTTGCGTGTGAACCAGTTGCAAACATCAGCCAATACCAACTTCAGCATTCGTGGTTTTGGTAATGGCGCAAACAACCCGGGCATTGAGCCTTCAGTCGGTGTTTTCATTGATGGTGTATATCGCTCGCGTTCTGCCGCCCAAATTGGAGACCTTCCCAATTTGCAACGTGTAGAAGTGTTGCGCGGACCGCAATCCACTCTATTTGGTAAAAACGCGTCCGCTGGGATCATCAGTATTGTTACCAGAAAACCGCAATTTGAATTTGGTGGAAGCGCTGAATTATCTTACGGCAACTTCAACGCAATCGTCGCCAAGGCGGATATCACAGGACCAATCAACGACTCTTTGGCATTCAGTCTTTCGGGTAACTTCAACAAACGAGATGGCTATGTTCGGGACCTTGCCTTGAATGAAGATGCAAATGAACGTAACCGTTGGGGAGTTCGCGGCCAGCTTTTGTTCGAACCGGATGATGATTTGAGTTTCCGCTTTATCGGTGACTATGACAAGATTGACGAAGATTGCTGTTCTGTTGTGAACATCGTGGACGGACCTACAGGCGGAGCGGTTCGTTTTCTTGGCGGTCAAATAGATTCCAACAACCCGTTTTCTCGGATAAGTTTCCTCAATTTTAACTCGACGAACGAGATTGAGAACTACGGCGTGTCCTTGCAGACTGATTATAGCACTGGGCCATTTGATATCACGGCAATCACGGCTTATCGCGCAGTTCGCAGCTCCGGCAATCAGGATTCTGATTTTACCAGTGCGGATTTGATCGGTGTGAATCGTGGTGAGCAGGCTATTGATACATATACTGCGGAACTGCGGCTTACTTCAGATTTTGACGGTCCGCTCAACTTTCTGCTTGGCGGTCTTTATTTCAAAGAAGATATCCAGACCAACGGCTCACTTCTTTTTGGTGCGGATTTCCAAGGCTATGCAGATCTGCTCAGCGGCGGCAACTACACCGGACTTGAGCCAACGCTGCGGGCTTTGATTCCGACAATCCCTGCGGGTGCGTTTGGCGCCGAAGGGCAAGGTCGCTTCACCAGCTACGACTATGGTAACACGGCGTTTTCCATTTTTGGTCAGCTGGACTTCGAAATCACCGAAGATTTGATCTTTACAGCTGGCGGTAACTACACGCAGGATCGCAAGAATGTTGCGCAGAATAATGTGAGTACGGATGTGTTTTCCGGGATTGACCTGGTTCAGGCAGGCGTTCTTGCAGGCGTCCCTGCAGTTGTCGCGGCTGACCCGAACTTTAACCCGTTTCTGGGATTGCAGGCATTGCAATTCATCCCACCATATCTGAATTTCCCCAACGCCGTCGAAGATGGGCGGACTCGGGATAAGGACTTTTCATACACACTTCGTTTGGCATATAACTTTAGCGAAAATATCAGTGCTTATGCGAGCTATTCGACAGGTTTCAAAGCGTCCTCGTTTAACTTGGGTACAGATAGTCGGCCATTCCCGGCTGATTTCATTCCCGGGTCACCGTTCCAGAGCCCTCCACCTGCCGCATCCCCAATTCGCGATGCTGGCCTGGCGGTAAACAATCTCTCGATCGGAACCCGTTTTGCGGACCCGGAAAATGCAGAAGTCTATGAAGTCGGGATCAAAGGGCAGTTTGAAGGTCTTGCTTTCAACATTGCTGTATTCGATCAGATATTGACGGACTTCCAGGGCAATATCTTCACCGGCACAGGATTTGTTCTTGGCAATGCGGATGAACGCTCAACATTCGGTATTGAGATCGACTCGACCATTACTCCGGTACCGAATTTGGTATTCACCGCGGCTTTAACCTATCTTGATTCAAAATATGATAGTTTCCCTGGTGGTTCGGCGATCAACGCTGGATTTGGTGTGACACCTACCGACCTTTCCGGCGGCCAGGTTGCTGGTGTTCCCGAATATGCGGTAACTGTTGGTGGTACTTATACCCATGAGTTTGGCAATGATAACGAGCTGATCTTTCACGCGGATTATCTGATGGAGAGCAACACTCAAGTTGCAGAAGGCTTGCCTACAATTCGTCGTGCGGTAGAAGCTCTCAACGCGTCTCTGACGTTCGCGATGGGTAACGGCGTTTCGGTCACAGCATGGGGTCGAAATCTGACCAATGATGTATATACGACCACGGTGTTTCCGAGCGTGGCACAGGGCGGTTCGCTATCCGGCTATCGCAATCAGCCGCGGACTTATGGTGGTGCTGTAAAGTTCAAATTCTAAGCTATCTCAAGCCAAAAATAGAGCCCCGTCAGGAAACTGGCGGGGCTTTTTTGTGCATTGTCTCAATGAAGAGCCCACGTAAAATGTCCAAAAATTGCGCAATCTGTGTCAATCTGGATACAATATAATACTCAAACTTCCTGATCAGTCGATTTCATCTGGACTTAACTGATCGATTAGTTGAAGGTTGTGGAATCGGGGGGATGAGCAAAAGCATCACTCTTCGTATGTAAGTTTGGGATTGGGAGAGAGAGATGCGTAAATCGCTACTGTTAGCCGCTACAGCTATAACTGCAATATCGACACCGGCACTGGCACAGGACCAGGATAATGCTGCTGACGACAATATTATCATCGTGACCGCACAACGTCAGGCGCAAAGTCTGCAAGAAGTGCCAATCGCCGTTTCCGCTTTTGATGCAAAGGCACTGGAAGCGCAGCAGATTGAAAACGCCAGTGACTTGCAGCTGACACTGCCGAACGTCTCGTTTACGAAAAGCAACTTTACTGCCTCCAGTTTCACCATTCGCGGAATCGGCGATCTTTGCGTTGGCGTTTCATGCGACACTGCAACCGCAATCCATCTGAATGATTCGCCGCTGTTTGGAACCCGTTTGTTCGAAACGGAATATTTTGATCTCGAACGGATCGAAGTTCTTCGCGGACCACAGGGCACGCTGTTTGGACGTAATGCGACATCAGGCGTGGTCAATGTTGTGACCGCAAAACCTGATCTCGGGGAATTTGGTGCCGCTGTCGAAGGCGAGTATGGCAATTTCAATTCCGTCAAGGTCAAGGGCATGGTCAATGTACCGCTTGGAGATACTCTGGGTGTGCGCGTCGCAGGCTTTTATTTGAACCGTGATGGTTATACTGAAAACCTGTTTGACAATTCACGTATTGATGGCCGCGACATGTACGCTGTTCGCGGATCGATCAAATGGGAGCCCACTCCCGACACCACTGTGGACCTGATGGCTTATTATTTCCGCGAGGACGACAATCGCGCGCGTATCCAGAAGCAACTCTGTCAACGCGATCCAACAGGTGTGCTGGGTTGTCTCGCCGCGCGTCGTGATTTCGGCAAGGTCAATACCAATGCGACCTTTACCGGTACGTTGGGATCTTCCGAGTTCTTCGCCATTAATGGTCTTCCCGGAGCACTGGGACTGAACAGTCTTTATGGACCAGATGGGCATGCAAATTTTGTCGAACCTACAGATGTTCGTCAGGTTCGGACGGATTTCACACCGGAATATTTTACCGACGAACTGCAATTGCAGGGGCATATTGAGCACAATTTTGGTGCGGTAAATGTCGCAGTGACAGGTACTTATCAGGAAACGAGCGTAGACTCTCGTCAGGATTACAATACTTCCATTGTGGATCGCACGACATATGACGCGGCAATTGGAACATTCAACGCGCTTTCCGCGGGTGGAGCGGGGCCATTGGGTGCTTTTCAACCTGTTCTCGACGCGGTTACTTCCGGAACGCAGCTTTGTACCTCGGATACGGATGAAACCGGACTGGGCAGCTTTGGCGGAAACCGCCTTTGTGCGGATACACCGCTTTCCTTTGACAGATCGAATTCGGACAACAGCGCCTGGTCAGTTGAAGGAATTATTTCAACCGATCTGGATGGTCCTTTCAACTTCCTGTTGGGTGGAATTTACGCCGAAACTCATCTTACCGAGAACAGCTATTATGTGAACGCGTTTGCGATTGACTATATTGCTGGCGTTTTGGGTGGCGGAGCAGGTTATCTTGGTACGCCGTTCTTCCGGAACAATACTCAGGATTTCCGTTTGAAATCATATGGCATTTTCGGGGAAGCCTATCTTGATCTCTCCGATACTTTGAAAATCACGGCAGGCCTTCGCTACAATAATGACAAGAAATCAGTGGTTGCAAGGTCTACATTGGCTAGCTTCCTGGTTCCTTTCGGCCAGACCGGCGATGCATTTGACTCGCCATTTGTTGGTGGTTTTGATGCTGATCCGGGAACTGCGGGAAATCAACTTGTTCAAGCGCGCAGCGTTGCATTTGACGAAGTGACTGGACGTTTTGTTGTAGATTGGCAGTTTACTGACGATAATCTGATCTATGCTTCTTATGCTCGCGGATATAAATCCGGTGGTATCAACCCGCCGTTGCAACCTATTTTCGCGGTGCCTGAATCATTTGGACCAGAGCAGATCGATTCCTTCGAACTTGGTTCGAAAAACGTCTTCGCAGGCGGCGCGCTTGTTCTGAATGCGACGGCCTTCTACTACAAGTACAAGGGTCTTCAGCTCAGCCGTATTATTGCCCGGACATCGGTCAACGATACGATTGATGCAGATGTTTATGGTGCAGAAATCGAGGCCGTTGTCCGGCCTGATCCGGACTGGCTCTTCAACATTGGCTTCAGTTATCTGAAAACCAAGGTTGTAGGCGATCAGTTGTTCAGTAACCCGCGCGATCCAGGTGGCGGACGGGCCGATACGGTGATTATCAAAGATATCACCAATGGTTCAAACTGTGCTGTTGTTCCTGGAACCGCCGGTAATGCTGCCGGAGCGAATGCCTTTGTAAACGCGATCAATCCTGGTCTTGGTTTGCAGGGAACAACCGCATTCCCGTCGGATGGTGGCATCGCTTCCACTGGTGCTTTCGGTATCTGTGCAGTTCTTACGGGACAGGCAGCTGCCATTGGTGCCGGTTTCGATCCTGCGGGCATTACCGTGATCAGTCCGGGTGTTCAGTTTAACATCCGTGGCAATGAACTGCCTCAGGCTCCGGTTGCGAAGGTTTCCATCGGCGCGCAATATACGCATAACTTCGATAGTGGCTGGACCTTGGTCCCACGTCTCGATGTGGCGTATACGGGTGACCAATATGGCAGTGTTTTCAACGGAAATGTCAACAAGATCAAAGGCTTTACGCAAGCTAATGCTCAGATCCAGTTGAACGGAAACGAAGGCAAATGGTTTGTCAAAGCCTTCATCCAGAACATTTTCGACAGCAACTCAACGACGGGTCTGTATCTGACCGATGCGTCATCGGGCCTGTTCACAAATATCTTTACGCTGGATCCACGCCGCTACGGCATCGGAGCTGGCATCAAGTTCTAGGATAATCGTCACGATTGGAAAGAAGCCCTGCCGGGAAACTGGCGGGGCTTTTTTTTAGGTTGTCCGAGTTTCGTCCGGGTGCAGCGCAAAAATGTGGCAAGGTTATGGAGCAAACTCTGTAAGTGGCAGCGATAATCACCCTTGCTTGCGCTGCGGGATTTTTGCGGGCGTCGATCCCCCGGATCGACTTTTTTCCGCAAAAATGGTGCCGAATATCCGACTCGAACGGATGACCTACCGCTTACAAGGCGGTTGCTCTACCAGCTGAGCTAATTCGGCGCTGGTTGAAGGGCTATCGCCCGTAACGAGCGCTCTTTGGCTTAAATTACGCCAAAGGTCCAGCCCTCTTTTATTGCAATATCAGAAGACATTTTTGGCGGTGACCAGAGCATCTTGTCTTTGCTTGCATTCTTCATCCAAGCTGCAGTGATCAAGGCATCCGTGCTGTGATCATCATAGTGTGCCAGTCTTGCGGGGCAGGGACTGTTCAAACTGTGCAACGCCCGTTCCAGACTGTCCCGATCCCGTATTTTACTGCGTCCGCGCGGGACGCCGGCTGCTAACGCAGCGATAGTTGTGTATATTTCGACGATAACCGGTCCCTTTGACGGTATCGGATCAAAAGGCCAGATTGGAATAACACCGCCCAGCTGGTGTAGCAGCCGCATTCCGGTCAGGCTCGATTTCCCGACCTGGGCGGCTCCGACAAGATTGAAGCAGCTCGCGCTGTTGGCCTGTCCGGTTACACGCTGATGGGCCTCGACTACCCGCAGTCTGCCAACGCCGCCCGTGAACAGGTCACCAGTCTGACCCTTTCCATGCCGAAAATGACGTCTCACTTGCGGATGCTGGAGGAATTGGGGAACGCTTAACCACGGATCATCAGCTGAGAGCTGGTCAACTAACCGCCACAGTTCTCGGGCATCTCCCGGACTGTCTGTCCATTCGGGAAAATAGCTTCCAAGATCGTGAAATGGTAATCCCATCGACAGATCAAAACCTACAAGTATATCTTTCTCTGTCCCGGCTAGCCGCAATAACCAGTCTTTGATATCTTCCCGCGACCAGGTCGGTTCGGGGTTTAGCAGGGCGGGCGGGCCGTCCTGTCCGATTGTCGCCACCGCAATACCGGGAGGGCGTTCGATTTTGGCTCCAGACCAGTCGACGCACGCAAAATGCTTGAAATGGTGCATTGTTCCTTATTGCCTGTCACACACACAAAAGAAAAGGGCAGGCCCGCCGGACCCGCCCTTTTCGTGATGGAAATCGCAATTATTTTTTGCGCATGTCTTCCAGTGTTTTTGCTGCCGCATCCCGACCACCGAGGCCAAAGGCCAGGGCACCGGCTACCGCAATTGCTGCAACGATTGCAGTGAAAGCGGTTTGGACAATCTCTTCACCCACGCCCATGAACTGCAGGCCCATGAAGGCAAAGAGCAGCAAGGCAGCATATCGGACAACCGATGCGGCCATTGCATTCTGACCCATCAACTTCGCCAGCATGTTTGCAATGAAAAAGCCGAGCGCAATTACAACACCGCCGAAGATCACACGACCACCGAGATCCAGAACATTGTCCAATATCGTGGTCAATTCAGGGAAGTTGAGCAGACGTGTCGCAGCGATCGCAGCGAACAACATGATGGCGATCATCACGATTTTCGACACCAGCGACGAAACATTGCTTCCTTCCGGCAATATTCCCAAAGCGCCAACTGACTGGTCAACACCCAGACCCGGGAGAAGTTCTTCCACAAGTCCTGCAACCCAGCGTGCGATAAGATATGCCACGCCTAGTACCAGTGCTGCTCCGATGATCAGCGGAATAGCGCCCAGGATCGTTTCAAGCAAAGTGACTGCGGGATCGCTGATTGCGGAAATCTGCAATGCCTGCAAAGCAGCGATGGATACCGGAACGATGATCAGAACGTAGACAATCGTACCGATTGTATTGCTGATCGCAGAATTTCCGGTAACCTCCTCGGCACCAGCGCGATTGGCCCATTTGTCGAGATTGATCGTCGTCATGAAGGTGACCACCAGATCCTTAACTATTTTTGCCACGATCGAGCCGATAAAGAAGATGATCCCCGCACCGACGATGTTGGGAATAAAGCCCATCACCGTGTCGAGAAGCTGTTGCAGAGGTTCGGTTACCGCATCCAGTTCGAAAACAGTGAGGATGGCGATCCAGCCAAACAACCAGATAAGCAGGCTGACAATTCGGCCAAGCGACATGCCGATGGATTCGCCGCTTCCGCCCAAATCACGCTGCAAGAAGGAGATATTGTCTACCAGCTTTGCAAAAGCCCACTTGCTGCCTTTGGCAACCAGCCAGGTAACCCCCCAGATCAGCACAGCATATAGGATTTTCAGCCCCCAGTCGCTGGCGATATCCATATCGAGCGCATAATTGCCCAATTGAAGTCCGTCCATTTTTGTTCCCCTTTCGAAATCAATTTCAATGGCAACGGGTTACCACGGATGGATGCAAATAAACAGGTACTAGTCGGCGTGGACGGGCGTCAAAATGTAATCAGATGTATCAATTTTAATCCGTTTTACATTTCAATGGCAACACGGCCAACTGCTTCGCGTCTTTCCAGTATGCGCAATGCCTCTGCAGCATCGGCCAGTGGATACCGGTGAGAGATATGTGGGCGCATTACGCCGGCCTCAGCGAGATCATGCAGGGCGGCTTGGTTTCGTGCAGCAAGAGCCGGATTGCGTCGCGCGCTTTCACCGGCGCGCAGGCCCATCAAGCTATATCCCTTGATCAGGGCATGGTTGGCCGTAAAAGAGGGAATTTCACCGCTCGCAAATCCCACGATCAAATATCGTCCGCCCCAGGCAATGGCCCGGGTCGCTGTTTTTGCGAGTTCGCCACCTACTGGATCAAAAACGGCGTCAGCGCCATTGCCCTGTGTCAGGTCTTTAACTTTGCGGGCAAGATCGGGATCAGCCGGATCAAGCACATAATCAGCGCCCGCATTCAGAACAACTTCCCGTTTTTCTTCTGTCGAAGCGGTTCCAATGACCAGCGCACCCTTATGCTTGCCCAGCTTGACCGCTGACATGCCTACGCCTCCGCTTGCACCAAGTACAAGGATGCTTTGTCCCGGCTCCAGTTCCGCTTTGTCGTTCAGAGCATGCCAGGCCGTAACTGCGGCAGTTTGCCAGCAGGCGCCTTCTGCAAAAGACAGGGCAGGCGGCAGAATTTTGATAGCTCCGGCAGGCACCACAATCTGTTCGGCAAATCCGCCCCCCTTGCTTCCCGTCATCACCCGGTCGCCAACAGCGAAGCCCGCGGTCTGATCCCCGGTCTCGATAATTTCTCCCGCTACTTCCAGACCGGGAACGAAGGGAGGGTCAGGGCGGAACTGATATTTTCCGTAAGTCATCAACAGGTCCGGGAAGTTCAGCCCCGCTGCCTTGACAGCCACACGGATTTCTCCTTTGCCCAGCGGTTCCGGAGTGCGTTCCTCTATCTTCAGCGATGCAGGCCCTGACAGCGCAGTACAGACAGCCGCAAGATAGGGTGCGTTCACGAGCCAAGTGCTTTCACAACGTCTATGGTAAAAGCAGCAATATCGAAGCGGGTTGCCCGGCTATCATAGCCGCGCCGGACGATGACAACATCCATCGAAGGAATGATGATCAGATATTGCCCGCGATTTCCAAAGGCGCCGATTGTATCCTTTGGTACACCGGGCGTGTTGTTCATCAACCAAAATGTTGCGCCATACCCAAATTCACGATCGGGTTGGGGGCCTGCAGGATCGCTGACATAGGCGAGCCAGTTTTCCGGGAGAAGCCTCTCATCGCCCTCCGCTCCATATGGCCACATGCCGTTGTTGAGATAGAGCATGCCCAACCGACCGAGATCGCGAGCAGTGGTCCAGACCTGGCTTGAGAGGATATAATTGTCCTGCCAGTCTGTCTCTGCATATGTGCGGGTCATTCCCAGCTTCTGAAACAGGGAATATGGTTCAAACCGTCCGGAACGTGCAGCATGAACTGCCAGCAATGTATCGTTATTGGCATAGCGAAAACGAGAGCCAGGCTTGTGGAGTAAAGGCCAACTTGTTGCGCGCTCGGTAACACTGGCGCCGCCCATATAGATTGGGTCCGTTCGGTTGCCGGCGGTATCGCTGGTCAACCCGCTGGACATGCGCATCAGGTTATCGAGCGTGATATGTTTGCGCGGATCACCGAATTTCATCCACTGGAGAATTTTTGCAGGCGCATTTACGTCCGAAAAACCCTCCTGGACACTGTGACCAATCAAAGTCCCTGCGATGGATTTGGCAACCGACCAGGTACGCTGCGCGGTATGGAGGTCATGCCCGCTTTTATAGGCTTCGATGAGAATTTTGTCGTCGCTGATGACAAGAACGGCACTCGTTTTACCGCCATATCTTGTGTTATTGCTCGCCGCCTCGACAATCTGGCTCAATTGAGGAGGGGAGCTGCCCGGAACACCCATTGCGTCGCGGTCACCCATTGGCCAGGCCAGATCGTCGGAAAATTCACGAAGCTTGACTGGTGCGCCAGTTTTCAGGCCTCCGAAGTTGATCGGCATCGCGGTACATCCGGTCTGGCGATTCCAGATCGCGGTTCTTGGCGAGTGATTTTCACGATAAGCAACATGGACTTGTCGTTCCGTTTCATCGATATCGACTTTCAAAGTCGGAACGATCGCAGCGATGCGATCATAAATGCCTGTGAGTTCATCTGCTTCGATGTCGGAGATATTTTTCCAGCCATTCCAAAGGCCGGAGCAAATAAATTGTGCTTTATAGCCAGCGGCAAGCGCCCGCACATAGTGGTCAGGCTTTTCTTCTGACTGCGCAAACGCGAGGGGAGATAATATCATGGACGCAATCAGAGCGAATATCAGCGCTGCGGGTTTCAGTTTCATCATTCAGTTTCTCCAATCCGCGCTTAAAAAGGCCATAAGCCAAACCAGCGGCAGTATATCTTCTTTAAATTTTTGTTCGCCAAGTTTCAGTTCTGAATCACAAGCAAATTGAACAATATTGGCATGACCGGAACCATCGCCCGGCAAATGCCATTCGCGAAGAGCTGGTTCTGTTTTGGTCTGCGACACCAGCATATTGTCCTGATCATATTCTGCAGATTCCACAATGGAATAGGTTTGTTCATCGCAGTTGATGGCGAGATTTGACCGGATATCTCTGATCCGGGTTTCGGACTTGTCGCCTTCTTCGGGTTCTTGAGACAAAATCAGATGAGAGATTGCAACACTGCTCTGGTTGCCGTTTTTCATGATACTGGTTTTGTCGGCAAAATATATGTCGCTGCGATAGTCAGGATGCGTGTCTTCTATTGTTTCTGCGACCAGATACCATTCAGATACTGCACGAGATAACTGGCTGAAAGACGCTTGCATCGCGGCCAGTGGGAGTGTCGTGCATATCGTGAACGCCAGAAAATTACCCACTCTTGTTGTCCCGCAACTTGCTCCAATAAGTCAGTCTTTCTCGAATCTTGTGCTCGAATCCCCGATCCACAGGATTGTAGAATTGTTCTGGTTGCATTTCTTCGGGCCAGTAATTGTCGCCCGAAAAGCCATTGTCGGTTTCATGGTCATAGCTATAACCCTCGCCATATCCGATATCCTTCATCAAACTGGTCGGCGCATTGAGGATAATTTGCGGAGGGACTAGCGACCCCGTTTTTCTGGCCGATTTCCATGCGGCTTTTTGAGCTTTGTAGGCGGCGTTTGATTTGGGAGCAGTCGCGCAATAGAGGCAGGCCTGTACGATAGCGAGCTCGCCTTCGGGACTGCCGAGAAAGTCATATGCATCTTTGGCCGCAAGTGCCTGTACGAGGGCCTGGGGGTCCGCCATCCCTATGTCTTCGCTGGCAAACCGGACAATCCGCCGCAAAACATAAAGTGGCTGTTCTCCGGCAACCAGCATTCGCGCGAGATAGTATAGGGCTGCCTGGGGGTCTGATCCTCGCATGGCTTTGTGCAAGGCGGATATCAGATTATAGTGACCGTCCCGATCCTTGTCGTAAACCGCCATGCGCCGGTGCAGCAACTTTGCCAGGTCACCCGGTCCCATCGGATTGCGGATATTCAGCGAAATCAGTGTTTCCGCCTGATTAAGCAGAAAGCGGCCGTCCCCATCGGCGCTGGCAATCAAGGCTTCGCGTGCGTCGGCTGTGATCGGCAAGGAGGTGTTTTCCAGAGCCTCTGCTTTTTGCAACAACAGATCCAGCGCGTCGGAGTCCAGCCGGTTCAGGATGAGAACTTGCGTTCTGCTGAGCAGCGCGGCGTTCAGTTCAAATGACGGGTTTTCCGTGGTCGCGCCGATCAGAACAACCGTGCCTTTCTCGACATAGGGCAGGAAACTATCTTGCTGTGATCGGTTAAATCTGTGAATTTCATCGACGAACAACAATGTCGCCTTGCCATCAATCTGCCGCTGTTCCGCCTGTGCAAAAACCTTTTTAAGGTCGGCGACGCCCGAAAAAACGGCAGAAATCGAGATGTAATGCAGATCAGAATGATCCGCGAGCAAGCGTGCAATGCTGGTCTTTCCGGTTCCGGGTGGTCCCCAGAGGATCATCGACGACAGCTTCCCTGCCGCAGTCATGCGTGAAATAGTGCCACTCTCTCCGACAAGATGATCCTGGCCAACAATTTCAGACAGGTTGGCTGGCCGCAATCGGTCGGCCAGCGGCTTGTGAACCAGGGTTTCTGTATTTTCCGCAGGATCGCTATCGTCAGCGAACAGGCCGTTCATGGTTTCAGAGCCGGCATTACCGGATCGTGTCCTGGGTGATCGGGCTGTGACCTTGTTCCCGCTGACGGATCAGACGCAGATAGGTCTGCGCCACGGTGTTGTTGATCTGATCCCAGCTGAATTCATCAGACCGGAGGCTCCCCGCCATGCCATGTGTGTTGCGAACTTCGATGTTCTCGCAATAGAGCTGCAAGGCATCAGCAAATTCACGTATCGCACCGGGGGTGATGAGCCGCCCGGATTCCTTGTCTCTGACTAGGCTCTGACTTCCAGTCGCTTTGGCGGCGACAACGGGAATTCCGCAAGCCATTGCCTCCAGCGTAACATTGCCAAATGTCTCGGTCACGGACGGATTAAAAAGCATGTCCATGCTGGCAACGGCTTTCCCCAGGTCTGATCCTTGCTGAAAACCGGCAAAGACTGCGTCGGGAATACGATCTTCGAACCATTGTTGAGCAGGCCCTTCACCAATGACGAGAACCCGGTGCTTGATCTTGCGTCGTTTTAGCTCGTCGATGCTGTCCGAGAAGACGTCGAGGCCTTTTTCCATGACCAGGCGCCCAAGAAACCCGATCACAGGTGTGTCATCGTCTATTCCAAATGATTGCCGCCAAGCAATATCGCGGCGAGATGGGTTAAAGATGTCCTTGTCCACGCCCCGCGACCAGATGCCGACGTCATAGTTCATTCGCTGTTCTCGCAAAAGCTGCGCCATCGATTCGGATGGTGCTACAATGGCATCGCAGCGCCTGTATATCCTCCGCAAAATAGCTTCGATGACCGGTTCCAGAAACGCGAGATTATAGTAGCGAGGATATGTTTCAAATCGCGTGTGAACCGAAGCCAGGACCGGAATATTCTGTTTTCGGGCCCAGCTCACCATGCGATGACCGACCGGATCCGGGCTGGAAATCTGCATGATATTGGGATTGAATTCCTTGAGATCGCGCTTTCCCTGTGCGGAAATATGGGTTGGAAACCGATATTCTCCGCGCCCGGGGAACGCAAATGACGGTACACTGATCAGATCACCCGTAGGTTCAAAGGCCGGAGACTCGGTAGTAGGAGAATAGACGCGGACGGCGGCACCTTGTTGAAGTAGATAGCCGGCAAGCCGGTTGAGTGCCTGATTGGCTCCGTCGCGGACAAAATTGTAATTGCCGCTATACAGAGCAATGCGAAGGTCATTGATTTCCATTGGTTGCTTCAAGCATAATCACAGGGAAATTGCCATTGTGAACTTGCTGGTTTAGCGATGCAAAATGATCACCACAATTCTTGACAGCCTGCTCATCGGTGTTCCTCAGCCATTCAAGGTCGATGGAGAGCTTAGCGCGATAAAAAAAACACCCGTCTCGGACAAAATATGGTTGGGCGCCATGGGTTTGGAGGGTAATCAGGTTGCCGATCCTGTTCATCACGGTGGACTGGACAAGGCCGTTCACTTGTATCCCGCAGATCACTATGACTTCTGGCGCCAAAGATATCCGGATCTGGAATTGCTCGATCAACCGGGCGCATTTGGTGAAAATTTCAGTTGCTCAGGATTAACCGAAGACAGACTCTGTCTGGGCGACCGGTTTCGTGTCGGAGACGCGCTGATCGCATGCAGCCATGCACGACAGCCATGCTGGAAATTGAATCATTATTTTGGACATAAGGATGTGATGAAAACGGTTGTTCAGACCGCGAAGTCAGGCAGTTATTTTCGCGTATTGGAGCCAGGTAGCGTGCGAGCGGGTGATCAAATGATTCAATGCGAGCAGCCGCTGCCGGAATGGCCGCTGGACCGGTTGTTCATGATGCTGATTGGCGGAAAACACAAAGGGCAGGGTGCAGAATTGTGTTTTCTGGCAGAAACTGAGCTATTGGCCGAAACTTGGCGAACCCGCGCTGCAAATCTGGCAAATAGCGCCTGATTCAGTCTGGCTTTTTGTCGGTCTCATCCGGCGGCAACAATTTCAGGCGAGTCACGCGCCGATCGTCAGCTTCTACAATTTCCAGTCGCCATCCGCTTGGGTGATCGAGTATTTCGCCAGCTTCCGGAATATGGCCTGCCAAAACAAAGGAAAGTCCGCCGATCGTATCAACATCTTCGTCGATTTCAGCCAGGGCCGAGTGGATCTCTTCACCGACATCATCGAGCTCGGCGCGAGCATCCACCTCCCAGATTCCGTTTTCCAGCTGATTGAGCATTGGGACGGGTTCGTCGTCATGCTCGTCTTCGATCTCGCCGACGATTTCCTCAACAATATCTTCGATCGTGACCAATCCCTCGGTACCGTTATATTCGTCAAAGATTATCGCAAGATGGATCCGTGTGGCTCGCATCTCTGCCAGCAAGTCCAGAACACCCATTGATTCAGGCACAAATCGGGGCTGACGCAAAAACGGTGTAATGTCGGTCGGGGGAGTTCCGTCTTTTGCGACGATTGCAAAGATGTCCTTGATATGGATCATGCCTATGATTGTATCGAGATTGTCCCGATACACCGGTATCCGGCTGTGGCCATGTTCGGAAAATATGTCGACATAGTCACTGAATGGAGCGCTTTCCTCAATTGCTATGATGTCCGCACGGGGTACCGCAATGTCATCAACCCTGTGGTCGCTGAAGTGCAGCAGGTTACGGAGCATTTCAAGTTCAACCGGTGACAGGTCCTTGTCACTGGTGCTGTCGGTCTCATTCTCATTTTCGTGTTCGTCGATGACTTCTTCGAGTTGCGCACGCAGCGAGTTATCTTCCGTCGCCCCAAAAAGCATTGCTTTCAGGTTGCGCCATATTCGCCCTGGTTCTTCGTCTTCGCTCCTTGCAGGAGTAGCGGTTCCGTTCGTCCCGCTGATTATATTATCGTCCGACATGTCGTTGGTTTTGGTCACTCACTAAATATGTTGATCGGCATATGGGGGCGCAATCCCAAGGTTTTCGAGCGCTTTGATTTCCAGTGTTTCCATTGTCAACGCTTCCGCGTCATTCTGATGATCATAGCCTAGCAAATGGAGTAGCCCGTGCACAATCAAATGTGATGCATGGTCCGGAACTGAAATTTGTTTGTCTTCCGCTTCGCGTTCGCAGGTTTCCCGGGCGAGGATGATATCGCCGAGTAGAATCTCTCCGTCATCGGTGTTTGACAAGCTGCCCAGCATGTCTTGCGGGACAAGCGGAAAGGAGAGAACATTGGTTGCTTTGTCGATGGACCGGTAATTTGCGTTGAGTGTGCGAACGTCGGCATCTGACGTCAGCCTGACGGCAATCTCGACCATTGGCGTTATGGATATCAGCGACTGATGGGGCGTGAGCTTCAGTGCATTGGTTACTGCCAATTCTGCCAGCACCGGCCAGTCAACGCTCTCGTCCCAGCCTTCGTTTATGGTCGCAACCTCTAGCATGACAAGGGAATGGCCGGTTCAGGCTGATATTCAAGATCACCATCGAGACGGTTCTGAGGGTGTAAATCAGTCAGCGTCCGGACCTTCATATGCGTCTACAATTCGACCGACGAGAGGGTGACGTACAACGTCGGCGCTTGTAAATCTTATGGTCGAGATACCATCAATGCCTTCGAGACGACCAACGGCATCGTTCAATCCGGATCGACTATCTCCACCGGGAATGTCTACCTGACGCGGGTCTCCGCATACAACCATTCGGCTGCTCATCCCGAAACGGGTCAGAAACATTTTCATCTGCGCAGCTGTCGTATTCTGCGCCTCATCCAGAATGATGAAGGCGTCACCAAGCGTACGCCCGCGCATGAACGCAAGTGGTGCAATCTCAATTTCACCAGATTCTATGCGGCGTTCGACCTGTTCCGCAGGCAGACAGTCAAACAGTGCATCATAGATCGGTCGCAGATAGGGGTCGACCTTGTCTTTCATATCACCGGGAAGGAAGCCGAGATGCTCACCGGCTTCAACGGCGGGGCGAGACAGTATCAACCGTTGCACCGCACCCGTGATCAACATGGCGACTGCCTGGGCGACCGCAAGATATGTCTTGCCGGTTCCCGCAGGTCCAAGCGCAAAAATCATGTCATCCCTCGCCAGTGCTTCCATGTAATGGGCCTGGCCGATGGAACGTGGAACAATAGTTTTCTTGCGCGTCCGGATCATTACCTTGGGTGGTTCGGATATGTCGTTCTTCTTCGTTTCTGCTGAGATGTCTTTGCCTTTCGCAGCTTTTGCCATTCGCGGGTCTGCAGCCATCGCAATAATTGCTTCCACCGCGCCAGCGTCTATTTCCTGACCTTTTTCAAGTCGGTTGTAGATTCCGGTCAGAACATCGCGCGCACGGGTTGCGGCGTCTTCTTCGCCTTCAATTTTGAGTTTCGTTCCGCGGGCGGCGATATAGACCCCCAACCGGTTTTCTATGGCGACAATATTGCGGTCATATTCGCCAAAAAGATCACCGAGCAGTTGGGGATCATCAAATTCAATGTCGAGCGTTACGATGTCTGCGGAATTATCGGTATTGGGCTTTCTCGACATCAGGCAGCTTCGCTCCGTATCATTCGACCTTGCAGACTATTTGGGCCGGCAGTTTCGATTTCCACCTCGACGAGATCGCCAATGGCCAATCCCGGCGCAATGATGTGAACAGATTGAAGCCATGGCGTTTTACCCACAAGCTGGCCATCCAGCTTGCCGTTTCGTTCCAGCAATATGGTGGTGGTTCTTCCTACGGCTTGCCGGTTAAACTCATGCTGTTGCTCATTGAGCAAAGCTTGCAGACGCTGGAGACGTTCGTTCATGATCTCCGGAGCGATTTGCGATTCCATTGTCGCTGCCGGCGTTCCGGGTCGCGGCGAATATTTGAACGAATAGGCCTGCGCGTAATTTGCTTCGCTCACCACGGCGAGCGTTTTTTCGAAATCTTCGTCTGTCTCGCCCGGAAACCCGACGATAAAGTCACCGGAAATTGCGATGTCAGGCCGAACTTCACGGATACGGCGCAAGATATCCAGATAGCTTTCTGTCGTATGTGAGCGGTTCATTGCCTTCAATATGGGATCGCTGCCAGATTGAACCGGCAGATGCAGATAGGGCATTAGCTTGGGCACATCGCCATGCGCGTCAATTAATTCCTGGGTCATGTCATTGGGATGGCTGGTTGTGTAGCGAATCCGTCCGAGACCATCGACCTTGTCCAGCGCCCGGATCAGACCATCCAGTCCCTGCCGGCGTCCCTTGTCATCCTCGCTGGACCAGGCATTCACATTCTGACCGAGCAATGTGATTTCTTTGGATCCACCATCTACCAGAGCTTTCGCCTCGTCGATCAGATCGGACCAAGGACGAGAGATTTCTGCACCTCGGGTGTAGGGAACCACGCAATATGTACAAAACTTGTCGCAACCCTCCTGAACCGTGAGGAACGCGTTGGGACGAGCCTGTTTCTTGCGGGTCGGCAAAACATCAAATTTGGACTGGATCGGCATGTCCGTATCCAGTGCTTTCTTACCAGATTTGGCCTTTTCCAGAAGCTCTGGCAGTCGGTGATAAGCCTGTGGACCCACGACAATATCCACGCTCGGTGCTCGCCGTGAAATCTCCTTGCCCTCAGCCTGGGCGACGCAGCCTGCGACGGCGATGAGGGGACTTTTGCCATCCTTCCCGCGCAGACGGCCAATATCCGAATAGACTTTTTCGGCAGCCTTCTCCCTGATGTGACAGGTGTTCAGGACAACAAGGTCTGCTTCCTCACCGTCATCGGCACTGGTCATGCCTTGATCGGTCAGCATTTCTGTCATGCGATCGCCATCATAGACGTTCATCTGACAGCCAAAGGATTTGACCCGGAATTTCTTGGGATTCTCTCGATTCATAGCGCGCGCCTATACAACGCGTCTACCGGACTGGGAAGCGGAAAGCGCTTCTGTGATCCGTCGTTCGGCTTCGGCGCAAATAGCTTTGCGATCTCCATATTCCGCGGGATCAAAGGGATCCAGAAAATGCAGGGTAGCAGGAATGAAGCCCCATCTGGAGAAAAGGCGCATTGCATTGTCCGCAGCAGATTCTTCTCCAACCCACGCTATGTCTTTGCTAACCGGGCTATAATCCAGCAACATCGGTTGCACCATAGTGGGTTTTGGCGGAGGTGCCATGGCCTGGAAAAGAGACGGTTTGAAGGGAAGAAGACCAAGTCCGTCCGTCGTTGTTCCTTCAGGGAAAACGGTAATCGGATATTTCTCTTCAATCGCTTCCCGGATTACTTCGATCTGGCCGCCAACGTTCATTCGATTGGTGCGGGATACAAAGATAGTTTTGTTTATTCGGCATAACCAGCCGATGATCGGCCAACTGGCAATTCCGTCCTGGGCCACGAATGTACAGCCAGTTACCCCTGCGATCACCGGGATGTCGAACCAGCTGACATGATTGGAAACATAGAAGACATTCTGCTTCAGACGGTTCCCGTTCGTCCTGATGACAGCTCCGCAATTTGTCGCTACAAGCCAGAGAAAGAAGCGTGGGAAAGGCGATGGTATCCGAAACAGTCGCAAGGCGTAATGAAATGGCAAGCAAATCAGCAGACTCAGCGCAATGGCAATGACCCGCAGTCCGATAAGCAAGATGCCCATTACCGAAATAGACTTTTCCGGCCCGTCAGTTTTTGCGGTCAGAGGATACGCCATATAGTTCCATGCGGTGATCGACCAATCGGTAACCCAGCTTCTCTGCGATCTGTTTCTGAAGCGCTTCCAGTTCCGGATCCACGAATTCAATCACTTTCCCGGTTTCAACATCGATCAAATGGTCATGATGCGCTTCGGGAACCGCTTCATAGCGCGCCCGGCCGTCGCCAAAATCATGACGATCAAGAATCCCGGCCTCTTCAAACAGCCGGACGGTCCGGTAGACCGTTGCGATGGAAATCCTGGAATCAACCGCAGATGCACGTTCGTGCAGGGTTTCGACGTCCGGATGATCTTCTGCATCGGAAATGACACGAGCAATCACGCGCCGCTGGTCTGTTATCCGCAGACCTTTCTCGGCGCATAATTTCTCGAGATCAATTTTATCGGGCATGTACTTGTCCTATCATTCGCAACCGACTCTATTATGCAGGGCCGATAAAGCAAAGGACAAATTTGAAAAACAGACGCATTGAACGCCCAGTCTCTACACATGAAAAGCGGGTTTAGCGCTTGCCCCGTTTTTTGCCGAGCCCAATAGCTTTTGCCAGTTGCCGGCGTTGCTCCGCATAATTGGGTGCAACCATCGGATAATCACCCGGAAGTCCCCATTTTGTGCGATACTCGTCAGGTGTCAGACCATAATGGGTCATCAAGTGACGCTTGAGCATCTTCAGCTTTTTGCCGTCTTCCAGACAGACGACATAATCTGGCTTGATCGATGATTTTATCGGAACAGCCGGTTCTGGACGTGCGCTTTCCGCAGCTTTGTCAGAAAGTCCTGCAAGTGCACCATGTACGTTGTTAATGATCAGCGGCAGGTCTGAAACTGCAACGCTGTTGTTACTGACATGGGCTGCTACAATGTCCGACGTCAGTGTGATCAGGGTCTCGTTAAGAGCCATCTCGGTGTCTGTCATAATATCCCTCTTTATGCGACTTTTATATATTTTTTATATTATGCCTCCCGCCTATTTACACAATTGTAGGCAGGTCGCAACCGTACCAATCGTCGCTTTCCCGGACGACTGACGAAATTGAGACTAGAGTTTTTTCCTGTAGGTAATCGCGTCAAATTTCTCATTTTGACTGCCGGTATAATAGCCGCTCCGTTTTCCTATTTTTTCAAAACCGAGCTTGCGATACAAATGTTGTGCAGGATTTTCTGCTCGGACTTCCAGAAAAATGGCAGCAATTTGCTCGCTTTCCGCATCGCTGATCAATTGATCGAGCATCACCCGGCCAACTCCGGCATTCTGGTAGTCTGGGTCTACCGCAATCATCAGCAATTCTTCTTCACCAGCTATCGTCCTGGTCATGGAAAAACCGCACACGGGCTCATTCTGTTCCTGTTCATCGACTGCAATCATTAACCGGGTTCCCGGAAGGGACAGCATCGAAAGACACTGACGTTCATTCCATGATTCGCCAAACTGGCTCGGAAAGGAGCGATCCATGATTCTCATGACGGCCGCCAATTTCTCAATTCCGGCTTTGCGCAGTCGAATGCGGGAGTTGATGGCGCCTTGTGAAGGATTGAGAATTGGCACGATTTATGTCTTCTGCTTGATTTGGGCGTCAGGAACTCGCCCATATATCGGTTGGGGCGCCAGACTGCGCTGCTGTTCCGGCAACAGCAAGACTTTTGCTGCATCCGGCAGAATGGGCAACGCGGAACAATTTTCGGAAAGCGCAGCAAGCGTTTCTGCTCCTGATCCTGCGAGCAAGGCGCTTTTGGCGTTCTGCAGGGCATCTGTGGGCGCAAGCGATTGCAATTCGTCGACCGAATTTCCTGCGCCGTCGAAATTCTGGACGAAATATTCCCCATGCCCACCAGACATGGTCACGCAGACAGGTTGATCGGTACCGATGCTCCGTCGGGCTTGCGCCGCGACCAGATGGAGGCATTGATAAGCCGAAACTGATGCGTCCCAGGCCAGTGCAAGCGCCTTACCGGCCGAAAGTCCGATACGGATTCCGGTAAAGCTTCCCGGTCCACCATTGACGATAATCTCGTCAGCTGCGCCCTTGTCGGGCAATCTTGCAATCATCGGAACGAGTTTTTCGGCGTGACCGCGACCAATTTCCTCAAACGCGCTGGCGACAAGTTGATCATCTGCAAAAAGTGCCACCGAACATGCCGTGGTTGCGGTGTCTATCGCTAGGATCCGGCGGCTCATGACGTTCGCAATCGATCGTCAGATAATGTGGTTGAACTTGGAAAACTCGGGTCGAGGACTGCGGTCAAAGATCGTTGCCGGATCTCCATAACCCAAGGTCGAAATGAAGTTCGATTTCACATTGGGCTGATCAGCGAAAAACTCGGCATCGACTGCGTCGTTGTCAAAGCCCGACATTGGTCCGGTGTCCAGACCCAGCGCTCGCGCGGCGAGAATGAAATATCCACCTTGCAACGAGCTATTTCGCATTGCGTGTACTTTGCGGCCTTCGGCATCATCGGCAAACCAGCTCCTGGCGTCCGCATGCGGAAAAAGTTCTGGCAAATGCTCATGAAAATTCTGATCCATGCCGATGACGACTGCGGCGGGTGCAGTTGCAATCTTTTCCTTGTTGCCTTCAGCAGAACAGGTCGCCAGACGGTCTTTTGCTTCCTGGCTGTGACACCAGACAAGTCGGGCCGGCAACATGTTGGCGCTAGTCGGACCCATTTTCATAAGGTCCCAGATCGCCTGCAATTGTTCGGTTGTTACCGGTTTGTCGTGATAACCGTTATAGGTTCGACCTTTCAGAAACAGCTGATCAAGAGCTTTGTCGTCAATAGGATTGGTCATGTTGTTCCCGATAGCTGTCTGCGGAGGGGGAGGCGGTCACGCAGCCCTGACTTCCACCACTTCCGGCACATAATGTTTGAGCAGTGATTCAATTCCGTGTTTGAGTGTAGCCGTCGATGACGGGCATCCCGCACAGGCGCCTTGCATCTTCAGAAAAACAACGCCCTGATTGAAACCGCGATAAATTATGTCTCCGCCGTCATTGGCGACCGCTGGCCGCACCCGCGTTTCGATCAGTTCACGAATCTGTGCAACAATATCTGCGTCTTCGGGATCATCATGCACTTCTTCTTCTGCGGGCACCTGAATTTCTCCGGCTGATCCGGGTTTGAACAAGGGGAGGGCAGCTGTAAAATGATCGAGCAGAATGCTCAGCACTTGCGGTTTGAGATCCGTCCAGTTTGAACCCGGTCCTCCGGTGACCGAAATAAAATCCGAACCGAAGAATACACCGGTCACATCACCCAGAGTAAAAAGCGCCTCTGCCAGAGGAGATATTTCCGCATCTTCTGGTGACGCGAAATCACGGGTGCCATCTGCCATCACGGTCTGGCCCATCAGAAATTTCAGCGTGGACGGGTTTGGTGTTTTTTCGGTTTCTATCAACATGCTTGTTATGTGGTGGCATTTTTGCGGGCTATCAAGGTTAAAATTGCGCTTGGAGATATATTTCACGGCGAAACCGTGTCAATATTCACTGGTCAGTCAGAATTGCACTGCTTATATCTCTACCCATGAACTTCTCCCTCTCCAAAAACCTGCGCTTTGCGGCATTTGCCATTGCTGTCGCGCCTTTTTCATTTTTTGCCCAGCCGCTCCTTGCGCAAGAGGCTGATGCTCCGGCAGCCAGACCGTCTGTCGCCAAAACGCAAGTTGCAGCGGTGGAGGAATTGCCCTGGCTGTACAAGGGAAGCGATGTCCCGGTCGACAAAAGCTGGACATTTGGATCACTGGACAATGGATTGCGCTATGCCGTGAAACGGAACGGTGTTCCTCCGGGGCAAGTTTCCATTCGCGTGCGGCTCGATGTTGGATCATTGATGGAACTGGACCATGAGCAAGGTTATGCCCATTTCATGGAGCACCTTTCCTTTCGGGGATCGACCTATGTTCCGGATGGCGAGGCGAAACGGGTCTGGCAGAGGCTTGGTGCAACTTTTGGCAGTGACAGCAATGCAGAAACAACACCCACCCAGACGGTGTACAAACTGGATTTGCCTAATGCCAGCAAGGAAAGCCTGGACGAGAGCATCAAGATCATTTCCGGCATGGTCGCATCTCCGGGGCTATCAGCAACAGCCGTGAATGCAGAGCGTCCGGTTGTTTTGGCTGAACTGAACGAGCGTCAGGGACCACAAACCAAGGTGCAGGACGCAACACGTGCGTTGTTTTTTGCGGGACAACGGCTCGCAAACCGTTCGCCAATTGGTACACCCGAGACATTGCGCTCGGCCAACCCAAGAGACCTGCAGCTCTTTCATCAGCGCTGGTACCGCCCGGAAAACACGGTCATCGTAATCGCTGGCGATGGCGAGCCGGAAGTTTTTGAAGCCTTGATCGCAAAGCATTTCTCCGACTGGAAAGGGAAGGGCGATGCCGGCGTAGCTCCTGTCTTCGGAGACCCAAGTGTCAAAGCCGACACAAGCCGATTGGTAATCGAGCCTACTTTGCCGCGCTTTATCTCGATGGCAATTGTCCGCCCCTGGCGCCAGGTCGAGGACACGATTGTCTATAACCAGCAGATATTGATTGATCTGCTGGCGTTGCAGCTGATCAATCGTCGTCTGGAAGCGCGCGCCAGGGCAGGTGGGAGTTACCTGCAGGCAAGCGTTAGCCAGGAAGATGTCAGTCGATCGATTGACGGTACATTTGTGAGTATCATTCCGCTGACCGAAGACTGGCAATCGGCGCTTCGAGATGTGCGCGGGGTAATCGCCGATGCGACAACGCATGCGCCTTCGGAAGCTGACATTGCACGCGAGATCGCGGAATTTGATGCTGCGCTCGTCATCGGTGCTGAAAGCTATGCGACGGAAGCAGCACGAAAACAGGCGGATGATATTGTCAACGCCGTGGACATTCGGGAAACCGTTGCGACCCCGCAAACAGCGCTGGATGTGTTCCGGGAAATGCGAGGTCTATATACGCCGGAGCGCCTTTTGGACTCCACACGCAAATTGTTTGAAGGCGTGGCAACGCGGGCGCTGCTGACGTCGCCTAATGTCGTTGATGACGGCAAGGCCGAACTCGCTTCCAGCCTGAATGAAAAAGTCGAAGCGGCCAGCAATATCAGAGTTGAGCAAGCGAAACTCGGTTTTGATGCACTGCCCAGAATAGGCAGAAAAGGAAAAATCAAATCGTCGGAAATTATCGACCGGTTCGACGTTGAGAAGATCATCTTGAAAAACGGTGTACGGGTATTGTTGTTTCCCAATAAGTCCGAGCGCAACAAGATCATGGTCAATGCCCGCTTTGGCAAAGGCTATTCGGGTCTCTCATCGGAAGAAGAAGGGCTCGCCTGGTCCGGTGCACTGGCATTGATGGCCAGTGGGGTAGGAAATCTGGGACAAGAAGAACTTGACAAGATTACAACGGGCCGGCGCATCGCGCTTGGGTTCGGGATTGACAATGACGCTTTTGAAATCACCGCAGATACACGCGCTGCAGATCTCGAGGATCAGCTTCACCTGATTGCAGCAAAATTGAAGTATCCGCGTTGGGACGAAGCACCGGTTGTTCGCGCCCGCGCCGCCTCGATCATAGGTTATGACAGCTTCTCTGCTTCTCCGCAGGCCGTTTTGCGCCGGGATCTGGAATGGCTGGTCCGCGGAAAGGACCCACGCTGGAAAACACCGGACAAGGATGACTTTGACGCATTAACCGCCAGGCAGTTTAAAAAATTCTGGAAACCGATATTGGGCAGCGGTCCGGTTGAATTGATGCTGTTCGGGGACTTTGATCGGGATGAGGCTGTGGAATCGGTACTCAAAACGTTCGGTGCGTTGCGAAAGCGCCGCTCAACCCGCATTGCGGAAAACGCTGTATCACCGGAATTCCCGACCGCAAAAGCGGGACCTGAAATTCTTGTTCACCGTGGAGATCAGGAACGGGCAGCGGCATTGATCGCCTGGCCAACCGGTGGTGGGCTCGACAATGTCAGAGAGAGCCGCAAGCTGGAAGTTCTGGTTTCGATATTCAATGATCGCATGTTCGAGATTTTGCGATCAAAAGAGGGCGCAAGTTACAGCCCGCAAGTGATCAATAACTGGCCAGTTGAGTTTGATAGCGGCGGGTACATCAGCGCCTCCAGCCAATTGACCCCCGATAATATAGACCGTTTTTACTCTGTGGCCGAATTGATCGCAAAGGACTTGCGGGAAAATCCCGTTGATGCGGATGAGCTCAAGAGAATTGTCGAACCTCTCAGACAGCTGATTGCCCGGGCCAGCAGCGGCAACAGTTTCTGGATGAGCCAGCTCGAAGGCGCGAGCTTCAACGAACAGAAGTTCAAAGTGTTACGGACGTTGCTGAGAGATTACACCGTCACAACCCCGGAAGAAATTCAGACGCTCGCCAGGAAATATCTGATTGATTCCCGAAAATGGAAACTGGTTGTCCTGCCCGAAGGCAAGCAGGACGCGGCGCGGGGCAACCAGATTGACTTGCTGAGTTCAGGAAATTGAATCGACGATCGCCAGCACCTGTTCATTGGTCGGCCGTTTACGGTAGTTTCCTGAAACGGATTTGGCTGTAATCTTGCCTTCCTTGTCCAGAACGATCACCGTGGCATAAGGCACGCCGACGGCTTTTCCTTCAGTATATTGAGGGTCGCGCAATCCAAAGGCATCTATGGCAGCCGAGCTTTCATCCGAGAGCATGTCATATTTCAGCATCTGGTTTTTGGAAAACCGGTCCTGACTTTCAATACTGTCGTAGCTGACGCCGTATAGCTTGTAGCCACGCGTTTCGAGATCTTCGACTATTCCGTTAATGCCTTTGAGCTGTGTCTGGCAAAAGGGACACCATTCAACGGAACGTGTGAACACCAGAACTGCAGGGCCTTTTTCGACAATGGCAGACAGCGCAACGTCACCTTCACCGGTCTTGAATGTGGATGCTAGCGGTGCCGTTTCCCCAACCGCAAGGCCGGCTTCAATCGTTGGCAGATCAGACAGGCTGAGCTTTTCGGCTACAGGCTCTTCTGAAACAACAGTATCAGTTTCTGTTGTATCAGATGAAGGGGCACCGCAGGATGCCAGAGCAAAGGCTGATGTCATTGCGATACAGGTAAATGTGCGTTTCATCTTGGAGGTTCCTCAAATAATCTGTTGGTATTCGGCAATAGCAATATGAAGGTTACACTTTGTCTCAAAATTAATTCTGCGGCGGGTAACGATCAAAGCCTGGCAGCTGGTGAGCCGATTTTTCCCAGTCAATCTGTTCTGCCGTCTGAATATTTACTTCTGGCATAAATTTGTCTGGTTCATCCATGGTTGCGATTTGAATATCGACCATTCCGGGCAGGATTTCTGCATTGTAATATGCAATCCCTGTTCCGCAATCCGGGCAGAAATGGCGCACGGCTGATCCGGCGCCAGAAACTGTTTTCAGTGTTCCCCGAGTGACTGAGAACCCGGCTTGCTCAAGCATTATCCAGGCGACTGAAGCAGCGCCGCTGGACTTTTGACAATCCCGGCAGTGACAGATCGATTGACCGACAGGTTCTCCGGACAATTTGAATCGTATCTTGCCGCAATAGCATCCACCCTCTGCCATGAATTGTCTCCCGATGTTTCAGTTCCGTTTTGAACTAAAGAACATATTTGGACAAGTCCGTGTCTTTCGCAACATTTGAGAGCTGACTATCAACATAGGCTTCATCGATCACGATGGTTTCACCTTTTCTGTCTTCGGCATCAAAGCTGATATCTTCCAGTAGTTTCTCCATGACTGTCTGCAGTCGCCTTGCCCCGATATTCTCTACTGTTTCATTCACATTTGCGGCTATCTGGGCGAGTTTTTCGATCGCACCATCATCTATTTCAATGGTGACGTCCTCGGTTCCCAGCAAAGCCGTATATTGTTCCGGAAGATTTGCTTTGGTTTCCTTCAGAATGCGAACGAAATCTTTCTCGGTAAGAGCTCTCAATTCAACCCGGATTGGCAAGCGGCCTTGCAATTCGGGGAGCATATCACTGGGCTTCGCAATGTGAAATGCGCCCGAAGCGACGAACAGGATATGGTCTGTTTTCATCGGGCCGTATTTCGTGGCGACTGTCGTACCTTCGATCAGAGGCAATAAATCGCGTTGCACACCTTCACGACTGACGGAACCGCCACGGACATCGCTGACTGCGATTTTGTCGATTTCATCGAGGAAAACGATGCCATTCGATTCCGCGTCTGTAACAGCCGCGCGGGCTATGTCATCATCATCCAGGCGTTTGTCCGATTCTTCTTCGACAAGCTTGTCCCACGCATCTGCAACACGCATTTTACGCCGTTTGAGATTATTCTGTCCCATCGCCTTTCCCATCATGTCAGACAGATTGATCATACCGACCTGACCTGACATTCCCGGGATTTCCATGGGACTGCTGGGCGTGTCTTCCACCTCAATTTCAATTTCGGTGTCATTCATGTGATTGTCGACGACACGTTGGCGAAAGCTTTCCCGCGTGGCTTCACTTGCATTCTCGCCACACAATACGTCCAGAAGACGCTTCATTGCTGCTTCTGATGCGGCTTCACGGACGGCGAGGCGCCTGCGCTCGCGTTCCAGACGTACTGCCTCTTCGGCAAGATCGCGTGCAATCTGTTCCACGTCGCGACCAACATAACCGACTTCTGTAAACTTGGTCGCTTCGATTTTGATAAACGGAGCATCCGCAAGTTTCGCCAGTCTGCGCGAAATTTCGGTCTTGCCGCAGCCAGTGGGTCCGATCATCAGGATATTCTTGGGTGTGACTTCTTCCCGCAGCTCGGCAGGGAGTTTTTGCCGGCGCCAGCGATTGCGCAGCGCAACGGCAACCGCACGCTTTGCGTCTTTCTGTCCGACAATATGTTCGTCCAATGCCTTGACGATGGCTTTGGGTGTGAGATCATCCAGCATATTTGGCTTTCTTCGGTATTTTGAGGAAGTTGAGGGGCACAACGCGCGAATCAGGTCTTGCTATCAAGGACTTCGATCGTTGTCTGATCATTCGTGTAGACACAGATCTCAGCTGCAATCGCCATGGCCTTGCTAGCCAGTTTTTCGGCGTCTTTTTCGTAATCCATCAGCGCACGCGCGGCTGACAACGCGAAGTTTCCGCCCGACCCAATTGCGGCTATACCATGCGTGGGTTCGAGGACATCTCCGTTTCCGGTGAGAATCAATGTCACATCCTTGTCGGCTACGATCATCATAGCTTCGAGATTGCGAAGATACTTGTCTGTTCGCCAATCCTTGGCAAGCTCAACGGCGGCGCGCATGAGTTGCCCGTTGTGGCGTTCGAGCTTCGCTTCGAGACGCTCAAACAACGTGAAGGCATCTGCAGTTGCACCTGCGAAGCCACCGATCACGGATCCATCATGGAGTTGGCGGACCTTGCGAGCATTGGGTTTCATGACGGTTTGACCCATTGAAACCTGTCCGTCGCCAATTACGACGACCTTACCGTTTTTGCGCGCGGATAATATTGTGGTGCCGTGCCACTGCTGCAGGCCATGTTGCTGATTTTCTGTCATGAAACCGCATATGGGAAATGCGTTGGAGAAGTGCAACCGCCAGCTGTCAGCTTTGCATCATTACCTTGACTTCGTCTCCTGCATACATCCGGACATCTATCTGAGCTATTTCAATGGTAGCGACAAGCGCGTTGAACTTCGCCATGTGCTCGGTCTGAAAATGTGCATTGAGATCTTCTTCGGATTTCCAGCGTTCACAAATGTGAAGAAGCCGGGGGTCAGTGACATCCTGGGCAAAGCTATAGTGGATGCATCCAGATTCTTCGCTGGATTTGGTGGTCATCATCTTGATTGCTGGAGCGATATCCTGAATGTCGGGAGAACCAAGTCGTATTGTTCCTTGTACAAATATCATCAGCTATTCCTTGTGATTTGATGCGCGAACCATTCATATATCGCAGGCAAAAAAAATGGCGACCAAAAGGCCGCCACTTTTAAATTCATGCTATCAATCAGCTCAAGGGCTGGTTGGTGTATCGTCGCTACCATCAGCAGCAATAATGATACCCGCGATAACCGCAGCAGCAGCAAGAACAGCGATAATGATCCCGGATCCACCTTCGAGATTGCTCTCGTCAGCAGCCAAGGCACTCGTGCGCTCAACTTGCGATGAAACTGGCTGAACAGCCTGTGCGAGCACAGGGGCACTTACCAGTGATGCAGCTGCAACAGCCGCCATGCCTAATTTACCGAAACGCATAATTTGCTCCTTCAAGGTTTCGCATTCCACTTAATACGATCTGCCAACTGCCACAACAATGCTTTAAAATCAACCGGATTCATGCTCGACGCCCGTTTTTCAAATGCTGTGGCAAAGATCACACAATCTGCTGCTCGCTGGGGAATATGAATGAAAAGCTCATGCTCTGAAAATGGCTGAAAATTCAGTTATTTTGGCTAATAGTGCGCTTGTGTCCGAGCGGACACAGAAAGCTATTGTGATCGACCTGATACCGGATGAACAGAATCTAATCCTGTAAAGTTGTTTAAATTCCAAAAAGTGGATGATGTGGATTGCGTTTCGACGGGCCGGACTTTCATGCCCACTCAAAACGCAATTTGCCGCGTTTATTATCACTGTGCCGCATTGGAACAATGAATCCAGTTGCTGTTTTTCCGCTGGATTAAATGGCTAACAAATTGTTAACAAACTTCCATGAGCAATTTGAGGACGCGCGCGCTGGCATTGCGCAACGAAGGGGCAAGGCACCCGTTTCGACTGAATTTACCGAGGGAAGTCCTTGCGGTAGCAACTGAGGAGCAACCGCAAGAGCAGGGCTCGCCGAAAAGATACTGGCTGAACGAAGATGTTCATCTGTTTCTTCTCAGTTTTGCGGCGTTCTTTACGGCATTCTACCTGTTTATCTTCTGAGTTATGGCCTAGCGCTCCTGAAAATTTTGCAGGCTCTAGTCGCAAGCACGGTGCAGTTGCAGCCCGAGCCAGGCCGCCACAACGCACATTGCAGCCACCAGTAACAACTGTTCCGTCGCCGTCACGCCCAGCAGACTCAATCCCAAGGCGGCGAGGGCACCCAGTACCATGCATCCTGAATTGACGACATTGTTTGCAGCGATCGTGCGCGCAGTTTCGCTGATATCAACAGTGGTCGTTAGAAATGCATAAAGTGGTACTACGAACATCCCGCCGAAAATCGAAACGCCCGCCAAGGTGCCAAGCAAAGCCCATGCTCCATCGTGCATCATGAAAGTGCTGAATGTGTAGAGCTGACCGTTTGGCAATCCTTCCCAGCTTTGGGTGATGAAAAACAGGAGGATTACAAATACGCCCATCATGATCACACTGACCGGTGCATAGCGCGCCGAGACCTGACTTTTGAGAAGGCGGTTGATCAAAACCGATCCAACGGCAATCCCGATAGAGAATACGCCCAGGAAAAGGCTGGCGACGGCGGGTGTTGCAGTCAGCACATTTTCAACAATCGGAGGGAATTGAACAATCAGAACAGATCCGATCGTCCAGAAAAAACTGATCGCAACAATAGCGAGATAAAGTCGCCGGACATGCATTGTCGCGGAGATCAGCCTGATCGAGGATCGAATGAAGTTAAAATCGATTTTTTCAACATCTTTTTGTGGTGGAGCTGCGGGCATGAACTGGGCGCCGGCTCGCCCAATCAGTGCCACAAAAAATACCGCTATCACTGCCAGTTCGACGCCATTTCCATTTTGATCGATAATGATACCGCCCAATATGGTTCCTGCTAGGATCGCAATATAGGTCCCTGCTTCGACCAGGCCCGTTCCCGCCAGCACCTCATCTTTTTCAAGATGTTGCGGAAGAACGGCATATTTGATCGGGCCGAAGAAGGTAGATTGCAGGCCGAGAAGGAACAATGCCGTCAACATGATCGGGATCGACTGGATCCACAATCCGATTCCGCCAATAACGGCTATCACGATTTCGAGGGTTTTTACGAGCCGGGTGATCCGCGCCTTGTCGTAATTGTCTGCCAACTGACCTGCGAGCGATGAGAACAGGAAGAATGGCAAAATAAAAATACCCGAAGCCAGGGCGTTGAACTGGAAATCCTGTGCCGGATCTTTGTAAATTCCATAGGTGACCAGAATAACCATCGAAAATTTGAACAGATTGTCATTGAACGCACCCAGGAGTTGCGTGATGAACAATGGCAAAAAACGGCGCTTTGCCAATAGTCTGAGGGTAGATGTCACTTTTGAAACTTCCTGTTATTGAACAATGATAGACAGGGGCTCGCGTTGTCACCGTAGCGATGTCTTTGTGAAGAGCAAGGCATTGAATTTCCAAATTTTCCGCTACAAGCCGGCGACGGTCGTTAAGCTATCCGAACGATTGCGCAACGATTGGATTTCACTTTTGGGCGAATCAGTTTATGGCCGTTTCAATATGCTGAACCTTCCCAATATTCTGACCTTGTCACGTATCTTCACGGTACCGTTTCTGGTGGCGCTGCTTTGGTGGCCGCGCTGGGAATTGGGTTATCTGATGGCTTTTGGCCTTTATTCCCTGATGGCCATTACCGACTATTTTGACGGCTATCTGGCCCGCGCCCAGGGCACGGTATCCAAGCTCGGCATCTTTCTTGACCCGATTGCGGACAAAATCATGGTTGCGTCGGTCATCCTGATTCTGTGTTCTAAAGAGCTGATAGAGGGGCCGCATGTGATTGCGGCGCTGATCATATTGCTGCGGGAAATAGCGGTTTCGGGCCTCAGAGAGTTTCTGGCGGGTTTGCAGGTGAGCGTCCCGGTTTCCCAACTCGCAAAATGGAAAACAGCTTTCCAGTTGATATCGTTGGGTGCCCTCATCCTGGCGGCGGGGCTCCCTCAATTCGAACTGATCCTGACGGTTGGAATATGGACGCTGTGGGCCGCGGCGATTTTGACGCTGATCACGGGCTGGGACTATCTTCGGGTCGGCTTGAAACATATGGATTGATCCGGCGCTATGGCTCACACTCTGAAAATCGTCTATTTCGCCTGGGTTAAAGAACGGCTTGGCCGGGATGGAGAATTCGTAGAACTAGACAATGACGTGCGGACAGTCGGAGATTTGATCGGCAGAATGTCTTCACGTGATCCTGCGTTTGAAACGGTCTTAAAGGATACCGGAAAATTGCGATTTGCTCTTGATCAGAACTTTGTTGACCTGAACGCAAGCATTGACGGCGCAGACGAACTGGCGATTTTTCCACCGGTAACCGGTGGATGATTTCGGTTACGGTCTCTGAACGTGATTTTGACGCTGGCGCTGAAATACAGAAAATCGCCCTCATCGGCGGAGGGGCCGTCTCCAGTTTCGTCGGGCAGGTTCGCGGTACTGGCCCGTTGACCGCCTTGGAACTGGAACATTATCCGGCGATGACGGAACAGGCGTTGCGCGCGATTGCAGAGCAAGCTGCTGACAAATGGTCTTTGCACGGTATTTTAATTTATCACCGGGTCGGCAGGCTGGACATTGGCGCACAGATTGTACTGGTCTGTACAGGATCTGATCATCGTCAGGCAGCGATTGAGGCCTGTTCCTACATCATGGATCAGCTCAAAACTGTCGCGCCGTTCTGGAAAAAGGAAATTTGGCAGGATGGTTCGGAAACCTGGGTGGAAGAACGCCAGTCGGATGTGGATGCGGCCCGGAATTGGGCCAAATAGTTTCAGGCAGCCTGGTCGGTCTGCTCCGTATTCATCCAGTTTTGACCTTCGCGCATTATCTCCGCCAGCAGCTTGAATTCGTCCTTGCGCGGACTGTTCCGCCGCCAGACAAGAGCAATTTTGCGATAGGCACGATCCGATTTGATCGGCCGCGCGATTATGTCGGTATGCCTTAATATTCCGCTGTCGACGGCCATTTTTGGAAGCAATGTCAGTCCAAGGCCATTGTCCACCATCTGTACAAGTGTGTGCAGCGACGTCCCCATCATCCTTGCCGAAGCGCGCAATTCCGGTCGATTGCAAGCGGCGAGCGCGTGATCCTTTAGGCAATGGCCATCTTCGAGCAGCAGCAACCGGTCTTCGTCAATCAACGCAGGGTCCACTGTTTTGGGAGGATCTCGCGGATCATCCTTTGGAAAAGCGACAAAAATTTCATCCTCGAACAAAATTTCCGATTCAACGTCACCGCAGGGAAAGGGCTGCGCCAAGAGGACGCAATCGACATGCCCATGATGCAAGGAATCGCAGGCTGCCTGACTGGTTTCCTCTTTCAGATAAAGTTTGAGTTCCGGTCGATCTCTGCGAAGTTGCGGCAATAATTTAGGCAAGAGGAAAGGGGCGATTGTGGGGATGACACTCATCCTGATATCACCGGCCAGAGGCTTTCCGGCGGATCGGGCCATTTCGGAAAGTTCCTCGGCTTCACGCAAAATCCGGTGGGATTTCTCGACCATCTGATTGCCGAGTTCCGTAAACCGAACCACGCGTCTTGTTCGTTCGACCAGCATGACATCAAGCAGGGTTTCGAGTTCCTTTATGCCAGCAGAAAGCGTGGATTGCGTGACATAGCACGCTTCTGCAGCGCGCCCGAAATGGCCGTGTTCCTTCAAAGCCACTAGATATTGCAACTGTTTCAGCGTGGGTAGATAAGATGACACCATTCAATTCCTGAATTAATAGAGCATGATTGATCTATAACGTTCATCAGTTTTAGCGCCAATAGAAATTGTTTCAGATCAGTTGCAAAAAAGAACTGGAAAAACATTAGCGGGAAGCTTAGTTTTACGCATTGAAACAAATCCGGAGAATATCATGTTTCGGGACCTGGGCGAATATCTGGACTCAATCAAAGCACGGGACCCTGCGCCCAGATCTCGTTGGGAAGTCCTGCTTTATCCCGGAATTGTAGCGGTTGGGATGCATCGCCTTGCCCACTGGCTATTCAAGGGCGAGCTTTATTTCTTTGCACGCTTGATCAATCACATTGCACGTTTTTTCACCGGTATCGATATACATCCGGGGGCGAAAATTGGTCGTCATCTCTTCATCGATCACGGTTTTTCGGTCATCGGCGAAACTGCGGAAATCGGTGACAATGTCACCATTTATCAATGCGTAACTCTGGGCGGTACCAATCCGGCCAACGGTGTCGGCGGAAAACGGCATCCGACTATTGAGGATGATGCAATCATTGGCTCCGGTGCGCAGATATTGGGGCCTCTCACGGTCGGCAAACGGGCCAGAATTGGCGCCAATGCTGTTGTAACCCAAGACGTTCAACCGGGAGCCACAATGGTCGGCGTGCGGGCCAGGCCAACATTGGTGGAGGTCGAGCAATATCAGGAAGAATTTACGCCATATGGCACACCCTGCAGCGAGGTTTTTGATCCTGCCACCCAGAAGCTCGAGATTTTGCAATGCGAGATGGAGCAGTTGCAAAAGCGCATTGCCATTTATGCAGAAGAGCGCGAAAAAGGTAAGAAGAAGGCTTCGGACAGCAAGAGAGATTCTGCTTGAAGCGCACTGATGCATCGAACGTCGCGGAATTTCCGGGACAAAAAAACTCCATCCAGCAGGTCTGTTTCGAACGTAAGGAAATCGACCGCATCCTGAACCTTTATGGCCGTATGGTCGCTGCCGGACACTGGCGAGACTATGCAATCGACATGGGCAAGGATGTGGCGATATTTGCCGCATTCCGACGGGCTGCAGAGCGGCCGCAGATGCGGATTGAAAAGCGACCTGCAGATCGGAACCGGCAGGGCATGTGGTCGCTGCACGGAGAACATGGTCAGATATTGAAACGCGGTCACGATCTGGCGGGTGTTCTGGCGCCGATGGAGCGACGCTTGCTGAAGGCTGTCGAGGGCTAAATCCTGACTTGATTTAAGACGAGCTCATTCTCTCGCCCTGCAACACCGGCTGAGCGCACGTAAAAAAAGTGAAACAAAACTGACAAACAACCGCAATCAAAACATCATAGAGCCGTCCCAGACAGTTACCAATCTGAACAGGGATTCCTTTCATGAAATGCAAGTCACTTCTCGTCGCTGGCATCGCTTTTTCCGCGATAACACCCAGCCAGCTTTCAGCCGCTCCGATTTCCAGTGAAGAGGCCGCGGCATTGCTCGATCGGCTCAATCAGCTCGAACAGGAGGTCGCTAGCCTGCGATCGAAGCTGAGCACTGTTGAAACAGTACAGCAGACCCAGGTCGAGCAAGTCGAGCAGGTCGCCAGCGTCCAAAAGGAAGTTGCAGCAAAAGACAAAACCGTGATCAACTGGAAAGGCGCTCCGGAGATTAAAAGCGAAGACGGATGGAGCTTCAAGCCGCGTGGCCGTGCGTTGTTTGATTTCGCCAATCTTTCTGCACCAGACAGCATCAGCGTTCCGGGCGAAGGTTTCTCCAATGAGGCCCGCCGTGTGCGACTGGGCGTGCAGGGTACGGTGCCGGGCGGCTTCGGTTACAAGATTGAAGCCGATTTCGCTGATGGCGTTGAGCTGACCGATGCCTTGATTGAATATAAATCGGGCAATCTGAAGCTGACCGTTGGCCAGCACAATAATTTCCAGTCACTGGAAGAGCTATCCAGCAGCAATGACACGAGTTTCATTGAACGATCTGCCTTTACTGATGCCTTTGGTTTTGAGCGCAAGGTGGGTATTTCGGCTGAATATAAAGCGGGTGATGTGCTTCTGCAGGGCGGCGTGTTTACGGATAATATTTCCGATCTCGGCGCCGCAAATGACAGTATTGGCTTGGATGGCCGGATCGTGTTCGCGCCAAAGATCGGCAATGCTCAGCTGCACCTTGGTGCATCAGGGCACTGGCGGGATCTCGGCGACAATATTACGACGGTGCGATATCGCCAGCGGCCATTGATCCACAGCGTCAGCACCCGCTTCATCAACACCGGCAACATCGCCGGTGCGACCAGCGAAACCAGCTACGGACTGGAAGCAGCGGTTATTTCCGGTCGCTTCCATGCCAGTGCGGAAACACATTGGGCAAAAGTCAATCGCATGGCGATGCCAAACCCGACTTTCTTTGGTGGTTCCGTGGAAGCAGGCCTGTTTCTGACGGATGACAAAAGGGAATATAAAGGCGGTGTGTTCAAGGGCGTCAAAGTCAAGAACCCGGTCGGCAGCGGCGGGATCGGTGCGGTCCAGTTCAATGTCCGTTATGATCGTCTGGATCTTGTCGATGCCGGAATTATCGGCGGGACTCAAGATGGTTACATGGCTTCGTTGATCTGGACACCGGTCAATCAGGTTCGTTTTCTGCTGAACTATGGCCATCTGGTATATGGTGATGCACTGGGTATCGTTCCTGGCGCGCCAAATAACTATTCCGTGGATGTGTTTGGCGCACGTGCTCAGGTGTCTTTCTGACGCCAGCACTATTTCAACCAAAAAACGAATAAAGGGCCGTGTTTAGCGGCCCTTTTTTTGTCTTCTTCAGATCAGTTCGAATGATCAGGCAGCGTCTGTATCCAGTGCATATCCGGCGGAACGGACGGTTCGAATAATATCCAGACGGCCTTCGGCGTTCAGCGCCTTGCGCAAACGTCTGATATGGACGTCAACCGTTCGTAACTCGATATCACTGTCCTGACCCCAAACACTGTCCAGCAAACGTTCGCGTGAAAAAACCCAATTGGGATGTTCCAGAAAATGCCGCAACAAACGAAACTCGGTGGGACCAAGGGGAATGATATTTCCATCCCGCTTCACTTTGTGGCCAACCGTATCCATTTCCAGATCACCAAAATTCAGTTTTTCTCCTGCAAGGGCAGGGCGCACGCGCCGTAAAACAGCCTTGACCCGTGCGATAAGCTCGCGGGGACTAAACGGTTTGGTGATATAATCATCTGCTCCGGTCTCCAGCCCGCGAATTTTGTCTTCTTCTTCGCCGCGTGCAGTCAGCATGATAATTGGAATATTGGCTGTTTCCGGAGACCTGCGGAGTCTTCTGCAAACTTCTATGCCGGAGAGATTTTCGATCATCCAGTCCAATAGAATAACATCAGGACGGTGTTCCTGCACAAGGAGCAGGGCTTCTTCACCGTCCGCCGTCTGGATGACATCATATTCTTCTTTTTTGAAGTTCCACGACAATAGCTCTGCAAGAGCCGCATCATCTTCAACCAGGAGAAGTTTTGCGTTTTGCATCAGTCTGTCGGATTGTCCTGGGGCTCTTCAAGCAGATCCGTGGGATTGTCTCCGCGATCACGCTCCGGCATCGGTTCGCCTTCCGCAGCAAAATAAACCATTTCTGCTACATTTGTGGCATGATCGCCGATCCGTTCCAGGTTCTTGGCAATGAACAGCAAATGTGCCGCTTCGCCAATATCTTTTGGATTTTCAATCATGTGGGTGATGACGGCACGGAAAATGCTGGTGTAGAAATCATCTACGACCTGATCGCGCTCGCTCACTTCCAGAGCCAACTCCGCATCACGGCGGGCAAATGCCTCCAGCGAATCGCGAACCAGTTCCGAGGCGATTTTTGACATGGATGGCAAAAGGGAAATTGGACCCAGTTTTTTGCCGCCGGTTATCAACGGCACGCGCTTGGCAATGTTTTTGGCGTAATCGCCAATTCGTTCAACCACACCTGAAATCTTGAATGTGGCGATCAATTCCCGCAAATCATCCGCCATCGGCGCGCGCAGTGCAATTGTCTGGAATGTCAGATCGTCAATTTTCTGCTCGAGATCATCGATGATCTTGTCTTCCGCGACAACTTCTGCGGCAAGAGCGAGATCATGCTTTTGCAACGCTTGCATTGCCTTTGCGATGGCCTGCTCGCTGCGGCCGCCAATCTCTGCGACCATGCCCCGCAATTCGTTAATGTCGGTATCAAACGCTTTGACGGTATGTTCCGTGCCGGTATTGGACATTTTTTCGAGTTCCTTCTCTGACAGATGCGGTTAGCCGTAACGCCCTGTAATATAGTCTCTTGTCTTGTCTTGTGTCGGGTTGGTGAAAATGTCTGAAGTTACGCCATATTCAACCAGGGTTCCCAGATGGAAAAAGGCGGTTCTTTGCGAAACGCGCGCGGCTTGCTGCATGTTGTGCGTCACAATGACAATCGCATATTTGCCGCGAATTTCATGAATAAGCTCTTCGATCTTTGCCGTTGCGATCGGATCGAGTGCCGAGCAGGGTTCGTCCATAAGGATGACTTCTGGATCAACAGCAATTGCACGGGCGATGCAAAGACGTTGTTGCTGGCCGCCTGACAGGGCCGTCCCGCTATCTTGCAGCCGGTCTTTGACCTCGCCCCATAAGCCGGCGCGCTGTAATGAACTTTCAACTATACCGTCCAGCTCGTCCTTGCCCGATGCAAGGCCGTGAATTTTCGGGCCATAGGCAATATTGTCATAGATGGATTTCGGAAACGGATTTGGTTTCTGGAAGACCATGCCGACCCGGGCACGCAATTGCACTACATCCATTTGCGGGGCGTAAATATCTTCGCCTTCCAGGGTGATGTCACCGGTCACTTTCGCGATCGGAATGGTATCATTCATGCGATTCAAGCAACGCAGGAAAGTCGATTTTCCGCATCCGGAAGGCCCGATAAACGCCGTGACATTATCCATGTTCACATCAATGGAAACACCGTTGATTGCCTGTTTTTCGCCGTAAAACACATCAACATTGCGTGTCGTCATTTTGGGCGGCCCTTCACCGGCACTGATCGAAGGAAGGTTGCTGTCGTTCATTGTCGCGCTTTCAATCGGAGGTTCACTGGTTTGCACATCGTTCATATCGTCTTCTACCACCGTGTTTCAAATCGGTTGCGCAGATATATCGCTACGGCGTTCATTGTCAGCAGGAACACAAGTAGCATAATTATTGCTGCAGATGTTTTTTCCACAAATCCGCGATTTACTTCATCGGACCACAGGAAAATCTGCACGGGAAGGACCGTTGCCGGATCGGCAATGCCGCTTGGCGGGGTGGCGATAAATGCGCGCATACCGATCATCAAAAGCGGGGCGGTTTCGCCGAGCGCACGCGCCATTCCGATAATTGTACCGGTCAATATCCCGGGCAAAGCAAGTGGCAGGACATGATGGAAGACCACCTGTACCGGGCTGGCGCCAATGCCGAGAGCGGCTTCGCGGATTGAAGGAGGAACAGATTTCACGGCGTTACGACCTGAGATGACAATGACAGGCATCGTCATCAGGGCGAGTGTCAGTCCGCCCACTAGCGCCGCTGATCTGGGTAGGCCGAACAGATTGAGAAATACCGCAAGTCCGAGCAATCCGAAAATGATGGAAGGAACTGCCGCGAGGTTGTTGATCGATACTTCGATCATATCTGTATAACGGTTTTTCGGTGCGTATTCCTCGAGATACAGCGCCGCCAGAACGCCAACCGGGAAGGCCAGCGCCAAGGTAATCATCATCGTGATCAGGGAGCCCTTCAGGGCACCCCAGATGCCGACCTGCATCGGATCCGTTGCATCCGAATTCACAAGAAAATTGCTGTTGAAACCAGTGCTCAGCTGATCGCCCAGCTCGGCAACCATGCCTTCTGCCTGCGGATTGCCGTCGCCCTTGTAAGCGACATCCAGTTCGGATTCGACGGGCAGCGACAAGGTGACTTTTCCCTCAACAATCTCTGGATTGCTTAGAATAGCGGAGTTGACGGTTTGCCAGGCGCCGCCAGAGAATAATTCTGTCCCTTCATTGCCGTATTGTATCTCGATGCTGGCGGTAACCAGATCCCGAACGGCTAGGGTTCGTAAATTGGCAACGGCATTGGGGCCTTCGAACTGGCTCGCCGAAACGCCGCCCGTCAGTGCCGGAAAGTCCATTTCCACAGGCAATTCGGTCTGGGTAAATCCGCGCAAACCATTGCCGACCATGACGAACAGCAAAAATGCCAGAAAGCCGGCAGACAATATTATCGCTCCAAGACCGAGAGCCTTGAACCGGCTTTCCGCTGCATAGCGCTTCTTGATGCGTTTTTGCATGGCCTCGCCTTGCCAATCAGTTGGCTGACGTTTCTCCGTCGGGGCAGTCAGATTATTCATAAGCTTCCCGATATTTTTTAACGACCCTGAGCGCGATCAGGTTGAGCAACAACGTAACAATGAACAGCACCAGACCCAGAGCAAATGCAGCCAGTGTTTTGGGACTGTCAAATTCCTGATCACCGGTAAGTAACTGGACAATTTGTGTTGTGACGGTGGTAACGCTGGAAAACGGGTTGGCGGTCATGTTTGCAGCCAGGCCAGCGGCCATCACAACAATCATGGTTTCGCCAATCGCGCGGCTTACCGCGAGCAGGACACCACCAACAACCCCGGGCAGTGCCGCGGGGATGAGAACCTTCTTGATTGTTTCACTTTTGGTTGCGCCCATTGCCAGTGACCCGTCGCGCATGGCGCTTGGAACCGCTGCAATGCTGTCATCAGCCATCGATGATACAAACGGAATTATCATGATGCCCATGACGACGCCGGCTGCCAGTGCGGATTCTGAAGACGCACTGGTGATGCCAATTGACACGGCAAAATCGCGGAGGGCGGGAGCGACGGTGAGAGCTGCGAAATAGCCGTAAACAACCGTCGGAACACCCGCCAGAATTTCCAGAATCGGTTTCATCCAGAGCCGGAATTTCGCCGGTGCATATTGGGTGAGATAGATCGCGCTCATCAGGCCCAGCGGGATAGCCACGATCATGGCAATGATCGCTCCGATGAAAACCGTGCCCCAGAACAAGGGAATTGCACCAAAGCCTGTCTCACCCCTTGGTCCCGCGACTGCTTTCGGGTTCCACTCTGTACCAAATAAAAAGTCGATCGGCGAAACCATGGAAAAGAAGCGGGCCGATTCGAAAATCAGCGAAACAAAAATACCGACCGTGGTGATCGTCGCGATCAACGAGGCCAGCAACAGCGCCATCATGGTGACGCGCTCGATTTTCGTTCGGGCCCGCAAATCGGGCTTCAAACGCAACCAGGCAAAGGCTCCACATGAGAACACGAGCAACAAAGCGGCGATCATCCCGAGCGTCTGATAATAGGAAATTGCGGTGCGATATGGTTCGACCATTGTCTTTGACAGAGGGTTGAACGCAGCTGTCTGACTACCCTGTGCTATGGATCTGGCTTCAGAGAGAATGGAACCTCGGGCAAAACTGTCTGTTGGCAGTTGCGCCGCTGCAGGGCTGGACAACGCGGCATCGGTTATCATTCCAGGGGTAACCACGTTCCAAATGATCATGAAGATGGTAGCCGGAAGCACAGCCCACAGTGCTACATACCACCCATGATAGCCGGGGAGGGAGTGCACAGCATTTTTGGAACTGTCGGCTTTTACAAAACTGGCAGCTTTGGCTTTGCCAAAAAACCACCCGACGGCTCCCAGGATTGCGATGAGCAGGATGAGAATGGTGCCAGTCACGATTGAATAAAATACCTTTGAAGAATCTGATAGGCCGGAATCATCCTAGAGAATGATTCCGGCCTATCTAATATCTATTTCAATTCTGTGCCAGTCAGAACTGGAAGATTCGCAGTCGCTTCTGTCATCGTTGCGCGAACATCATCCGGCGACGAGATCAGGCCCGCTTTAATCAGATATCCGTCCTTGCCACCGGCATTGATAAATTCGGCAAGATATTCCTGTAGCCCCGGAATTACGCCAACATGCTGCTTTTTGGCGTAGATATAAAGAGGCCGGGCACCGGGATAATCACCAGATGCGATGGCGTCATATGTTGGCTCGGTACCGGAAACTGAAATACCGCGAACGCTGTCGAGATTTTCTTCCAGGAAGCTGTATCCGAAAATGCCAACACTATTTGGGTTGGCTTTCAGTTTCTGAACGATCAGATTGTCGTTTTCACCGGCATCGATATACGCACCATCGGCACGAACATCATGGCAAATTGCGTCATAGCCATCCTCGTCCGTTTCTTTCAGCGCCTTGGTAGCAGCATCGGTTTTGCAGCCAACTTCCATGATGAGCTCGGTCAACGCATCTCGTGTGCCTGACGTGGATGGCGGTCCATAGACGCTGATCGCGACGGAGGGCAGGGCGCTGTCAATGTCGGACCAGTTTTTGGTTTCGTTTTTCTTGCCATAAGGATTTTCCGCGATGGCTTCGTAAACCTGTTTGGGCGTAAGTGTGATTGACGGTCCATCGTTGGCCTGCGCAATCGCAATTCCGTCGATGCCGATCTGCAATTCTACAACTTCGGTGACGCCATTGGTTTTGCACATTTCAAATTCGCTCGCCTTCATCCGGCGGGACGCGTTCGATATGTCAGGGGTTTCGGCGCCAACGCCGGCACAAAAAAGTTTCATGCCGCCGCCCGTGCCGGTCGATTCCAATATGGGTGAACTGTTCGTGCCGTCTGAACTAAACTGTTCCGCAACGGCCTTGGCAAAAGGAAAGACGGTTGAGGATCCAACAATGCGGATTTCACCGCGGCTGCCGCCCTGGCCGCCAGATGCCTGATCCTGACAGGCTGCAAGTGCGAGTGTTGATACCGCCAAAAGTGCGATTTTCTTAAACATAATCAAGTCCCCGTAAAATATGGAAAGAGAAAACTCCCGACGAAGAATCATTGCTGCTTGCTCGCCGTTTCGGAGCTTTGAATAGGCCTTCGCAATGTCTGGACGATTACAGATTTGTTACAGATTTGTTACGCCTGAATCCGAACTGGATTTTCCCGGTTGCGCAAGAGTTTCAGACTTGATCACCGGCAGGAAGATACAAACTCGGGTGCCGATGCCCTGTTCGCTTGTGATCTCCATCCTGCCCCCGTGTCTTTCGGTGATATGTTTGACAATCGCCAGTCCAAGACCTGTTCCGCCGATGGCTTTGCTTCTGCCCTTGTCCACCCGGTAAAATCGCTCGGTCAATCGGGGAATGTGATCAGCGGGAATCCCGTCACCCTTGTCGATGACGTTGAGCCGCAACATCGATCCCGATCGACTCAACTCTACACGCACTGTGACAGCTTCTCCCTTGCCACCATATTTATAAGCATTGCTGACCAGATTATGGAGCAGCTGGGACAATTGCGAACTGTCGCCTTTGATCATCGGCATATTCGCAGGCAACAAGACCTGAAAATCCTTTTCCGTTCGACCCCGGCTATCAAGGTAAAAATCCTTCACATCCGTGATCAATTTTTCCAGATCTACAGGTTCCTCGGGCAATTGATATTTTTCCGCTTCGATGCGGGACAGTGACATTAAATCTTCGACAAGCCTCTGCATGCGATCGGCTTCATCATACATGATCTTGAGAAATCGGCTGCGAGTGTCGTCATCTTTACCGGCTGCCGGATCTTCCAGCGTTTCCAGAAACCCCTTTATCGCCGCCAGCGGAGTGCGCAGTTCATGGCTTGCATTTGCCACGAAATCCGTCCGCATGCGATCCGCAGCGTAGCGACTGCTCTGATCGGAAAGCTGAACCAGCTTCAGGCCATCGTCAAGGCCATGAATCCGCAATTCCCATCGTTGATCGGCACTCCCGACACCGACGAGCAAAATCGGTTCGCCGCTATGCTGGGCATTGGGATTGGCCAGCCGGTCGGCGGCGGCAGGATGACGGATCGCAACTCTGACGTCCTCTCCAATGATGTGATTGCCCAGTACGGCCTCGGCGGCGGGATTGGCGGCAGCCACCTTGGCGTTCCGAACAAGCAATATCGGGTCGGTAATCGGATTGATTATGTCCTGATAGGCTTCCGCACGGCCTTGATAGAGAATCTGGCGTTTTTGCCGTTCAATTTGAGATGGATCCGGAACAGGTTCTTTGGTTGGTTGCAATGCGATAATGGCGAGCGCCACGCCGCCCATGACGGTCATCACCAGGATTTCGGCCAAAGTCCCTGATGTCCGGCTTGCCAGCACCGCCCCGGCCATAATCAGCGATAACGCGAGAAAAAATCGAAAAGGAGAAATTTTGTCCGCCTGAAATTCGGGAAAATAGGATATTTCTGCGTTGCTTTTACGCCCGAAAGGATGGCTTCGGCAATCACCTTTTCAAGGCACGCGATATCCCGGGCCAGATGTTAACGGTTTTCGGGCATTTGTCCCGATTGTGGACGCCGGTTTTTGGATTGCAGTGTTTTCTCGCAATTTCAGAATTTTGCATTTATATCGCTGGTTAAAGAGGACTTTGAAGCAAGATGGCCGACAAAAAGACAGATTCTGCACGTGAGACCGCCGTTGAAAACACGGCGAGCGATGCTGCTATTGTGACCCGTCGCCGCGCATTGATGATGGGGGCGGTGACTGCATCTGCCATTGTCAGCATCAAACCCGCACTGGCGCAGACCGCCGGATCTGTTTTGAACTGTGAGATACCAATTCCGGGAAATCATGCCGCAGGCGGCTATATTGCTCCAGATGGCAAAGTCGTTTCTCCAGACACACCGGGCGCGTTTCCGCCGGCTTATGACAGTTTCACCGGAGAAGAAGTCAAACGCGCTATGAACGGTCGCCGTCTTCCAGGCACGTCATCTGAGCAATCAAAAGCCTATGTGAACTATGTTCGCCGGTTACAGTCGGGGCAGAGCGGGTTTACCTGCTACGCTTCCTTGCAAATGCCGCGCTAGGCCTGCTCGAAAAATACCCGTTTCTCTAGCGAAAGTTAAGATTCTCGTGCTAACGGTCTAGCCGGTCAGAAATGACGCGACTTGATCGGGGCGGAATATCACCAAAATGCGCGCAATTTACAGGATAACGACCCCGGATGCGTTGATCGTACGGCCGCTCGACAGCATGACCGCCATCTTTCAGAAATCATCGGGCATGACGCATATTGTCGCGGATCCTGTTCCGGCAATTGTTGACGTCATGGCGGACGACGCCCTCGAAATATCCCAGGTCGTGGGAAGACTGACTGATCAATATGATATTGAAGATGGTGATGATGCCGAAAATATCGTTGCTGCCCGATTGGAAGAATTGTGCCAGCTGGGGCTTGCGGATCGCGTGTCAGTGACGTGAGTAAACTGCACCAAATCCATATTTCCGTCGGACCGGCGCGCTATCGAATTGTTTCGGCCTGGAAAGAGTTGCTCGGCGAGCTGCAGCATCTCTATCGGGATTATCCGGAACATTCGGATCATTACGCTGATTTTACGGTCAGGCTGGAACCATCCAGACCGTGGCGACAATTTATCCGTCCTTCCGTGCATATTTCTGGCGACTACTGGCTGCCGGATGCGGCTCCGCTGCCGCTGAACCAGGGCCTGCTGGCTGCAGAAATGGGAATGAACCTGCAAATGGCACTGGGCTGGCGTCATCATTTGCTGTTGCACGCGAGCAGCGTTGAGAAAGATGGTCGTGTATTGCTGATGACCGGATTGTCAGGCTCTGGAAAATCGACACTTTCAGCAATGCTGGGGGAAAAAGGATGGCGATTCATGGGAGATGAATTCGCGCTCTTGTGCCCGGAAACCGGCATGGTGCATCCGTTCCCACGTCTGATTAGCCTCAAGAATGCAGCCATTCCGGCGATGGAAAATATCGTTTCTTCGGAACGGTTCGGACCGCTGCTGAAAGAAACGCCAAAAGGCGACATACGTCATCTTGTACCGCCCAAGAACGCAATCAAGGGCATGATGGAAACTGCAAAACCGAAATTGCTGCTTTTTCCGCGTTTCGGATATGATTCCGCCATCAGAGATATGGGCAAGAGCGAGATTTTCGTCCGTCTTACCCAAGCATCCACCAACTATGTCGCACTGGGAGAGCGGGGCTTTCGAGCGCTGACGAATTTTGTTGATACTGTTCCAACCAAAGCGATGGACTATCAGTCCGGTGAAGAGGCCGAGGCATTGATTACGCAGTTATGGGATGAAACCTCATGATGCGAAATGCGATGCCTCTGGTGGAAGCCTTGCGCAACCCGGAAACAGTGCATGCCCTGGATAGCGCTGGCTGGACCGATCTGATCAGCATTGCGCGAGCAGAATCTCTGATCGGAAGTCTGGCGCACAGATTGCAGGATGTCGACGTCCCCGAGCAGGTAAATCCTGTTTTGAAAGACGCAATTGAGGCGCATGAGCTGGCCCGCCAGCAAGCATTGTGGGAAGCGGATTGTGCGCGGCGGGCGCTGGCGGGGCTGGATTGCAGGACCGTCCTGATGAAGGGCACTGCCTATGTCGCGGCTGATCTGCAAGCGGGAGTCGGACGCAGTATTGGTGATCTGGATATCATGGTGGCACGCGACAAACTGCCGCAAGTTGAAAATGCGCTGCTGGATGCGGGATGGGAATGGGTAAAGCCAGACCCTTATGACGATCACTATTATCGCGAGCACATGCACGAGCTGCCGCCGCTGATCCACCGCGATCGCGACCGAATGATTGATGTGCATCATACGACCTTGCCACTGACCGCGCGGCCAACGCCGGATGCGCAGGCGATGCTGGATGACGCGGTGAAGCTGGATAACGGCCTTTATGTGATGTCCCCGGCTGACATGCTTCTGCACAGCATCGCGCATCTTTTCGCGGATGGTGATCTTGCAGGTGGTCTCAGGAACCTGTGGGATATTGATCGCCTCGTTCGCGAATTTGCAGATGCAGAGCAGGAATTCTGGGTCAATCTGGGGATGCGCGCGAAAATCCATGGACTGCTGCCGCATCTGGCTCGTGCGTTGCGATTGGCGGAACTGTTATATGATACGCCGGTCTCTAAAAATCATGCAGGGCAGAGTCGGCTTTCTGACAATCTCTATGCCCGCCGCCTGTTGGCCCGCGATGGCTATGGTCGGGAAACGCGCAAGATCACGCGGCAGGCATTCTACATTCGCTCACACTGGCTGCGGATGCCGCCGCTGATGCTTGCAAACCATCTGTGGACGAAATGGCGCAAAGGCGGCGCGGGTCCGCGATGAGCCGGGAAACGTGCTGGAATAACTTATCTGCCCATGGCATGGGGCAAGGGAAATTTGGAATCGGGATTCAACTATGACTGACCGCCCTTTGGCCGCGATAATTCTCGCCGCAGGACAAGGCACACGGATGAAATCGGAATTGCACAAGGTTCTGCATCCGATAGCCGGAAAACCGATGCTGCATCACTTGCTGGATACGGTTGATTCCATTGGTGTCGAGCGGACCGTGGTCGTCGTGGGCGCGCGGCGTGAGCAGATTGAAGCGAGTGTCGCGGACCGAAATGTCGATATCGCCGTGCAGGAAGATCAACTGGGTACAGGGCATGCGGTGGCGCAGGCACTTGATGCGCTAAAGGGCTTTGCGGGCGATGTTCTGATTCTTTACGGCGATGTTCCGATGGTCAGCGCCGAAACCATGCAGGCGATGATCTATCGCCTGAACAATGGAACCGAACCGCGTGCGGTTGTGCTGGGCTTTCGTCCCGATGACGCGGGGGCCTATGGCCGGATCATTGCTGATGATCAGGGTGAAATTGAAAAAATGGTGGAGTTCAAGGACGCCAGTGACGCAGAACGCGCAGTAAACCTGTGCAATAGTGGCCTCATGGCGGTGCGCTCCACAGACCTGTTCATCCTGCTCGACCAGATCAGCAACGATAATGCTGCGGGCGAATATTATCTGCCGGATATCGTGATGCTGGACGGGCAGAAGAGCGCCGTGATCGAAGTCGATGACCCGGCGGAAGTGGCCGGCGTAAACAGCCGCGCCGAATTGGCAGCTGTCGAAGGCGAATGGCAGCAACGTCGCCGTGCACAGGCCATGGCTGACGGCGTGACCCTGATCGCGCCTGAAACCGTATGGTTTTCTAGTGATACAGCCGTTTCTTCAGATGTTGTGATAGAACCGAACGTGATATTTGGCTCGGGTGTCTCCATCGCCAGCGGGGCGTTGATCAAAGGGCATAGCCATATTGAAGGCGCGAGCATCGGGCCCGACACCAGCGTCGGCCCATTCGCACGTCTGCGCCCTGGCGCCGTGCTCGAAGAAGGCGCGAAGATCGGCAATTTTGTCGAAATGAAGAAAGCGACCCTGGGCAGGGGCGCAAAGGCCAGCCATCTGACTTATCTCGGCGATGCCGAAGTGGGTGAGGGCGCCAATATCGGTGCGGGCACGATCACCTGCAATTATGATGGCTACTTCAAGTACAAGACGAAGATCGGCAAAGGTGCCTTCATCGGCAGCAACAGCGCGCTGGTGGCCCCGGTAACGATTGGCGATGGCGCGATTGTGGGCGCTGGAGCGACGGTGACAAAAGATGTGGCCGCCGGTGATCTGGCTTTGGTGCGACCCGAGCAGACAGCGAAAGAGGGCTGGGCAGACCGGTTTAACAAGGTGAGTGCGAAGAAGAAGGCCGGGAAGTGAAACGGAAAAACGTGCCTAGCCTTAACGAGCTTCGCAAAATCGGATGGGCGTGTTGGGATCCTCTCGATTTGAAGCATTTTTTGGATCATGAGTTAGTTAATCCTCCGGTTGGCGAATATGATACTTACCTCCTCAAGGCGGCCGGGATGTTGATCAACGGGGATTCGAGAGAAAATGCCGCAAACTATTTGCAGAACATCATTACTGAGCAAATGGGTCTTGAGTCCGATGAAGTCGACCTGAATGCGACACGCGAAACTGTCGATGGCATAGGCGAATACATTCAATTGCTATAGGCGCTACGCTTGACATGATATCATGATATGATATCACCATATCATGACTCGCATACTTGCAGACCTGTCCGAAGAAGATGTGCAATGGCTCGACGCGCAAGCGGTGGAGCAGGGCAAGTCGCGGGCGCAGCTTTTGCGGGAGGCGGTGGCGGCATTCAAGGCGGATGCATCCAGGCAGGGCATCGAGAAATATTTCGGTATCTGGCGCGACCGGCGGGATAAAAATGATCCGGTCGAGTGGCAGCGCCGGGAACGCGCGTCGTGGACACGGCCCTGGGATCCCGACTATTGGGACGTCCGCAAGGAATTTCCCGATCTGTTTGACGCCAATGACGACCGCGAGGCCGAGCGATATCGCCGGAAAGATGCCTGATGAACGAGGCAGTCTTCGATTCCAACATCCTGTTTGATGCGCTCAACGATATTGGCCGCGCCAGTGTCGAGCTGCAGCGCTATGACCGCCGCTATATCAGCCGGCTGACCTGGGTGGAAGTTTTGACCAAGGCGCTGCCCGATGATGGCGACCGCGCCGAGGATTTTCTGTCCTATTTCAACGTCATTGAAGTGAACGAGGAAATTGGCCGGCGCGCGGCTTTGTTGCGCAGTGATCGTCGGCGGCTCAAGACAATGGATGCCGTGATACTGGCGTCTGCCCAATTGACCGGACGTATCCTGATAACCCGAAATACACGTGATTTTCCGGCGGAAATGCCGGGCATACGCATACCCTATACCCTTTAGAAGAAAGCCTCGAACCTATGTGCGGAATTATTGGAATTGTTGGCAAGGAAGCCGTGTCGGATCGTCTCGTGGATGGCCTGAAGCGCATGGAATATCGCGGCTATGACAGTGCAGGCGTGTGTACGGTAGAAAATGGCCAGCTGATCCGCCGCCGGGCGGAAGGAAAGCTGGTCAATCTCGTCAATGTGCTGAAGACCGATGATGCAGCGGGCAATATTGGAATTGCCCATACCCGCTGGGCAACCCATGGCGCGCCGACAACTTCCAATGCGCATCCGCACGCGACGGGCGAAGTGGCGCTGGTCCACAACGGCATTATCGAGAATTTCAAGCCGCTGCGTGATGGGCTGGTCAAGCGCGGGCGCACATTCGAGAGCGAAACCGATACTGAAGTTGTAGCGCATTTGATTAGCGAGCAGGTGGAATCCGGCCAATCTCCCGAAGAAGCCGTGAAAACGGTGCTGCCCCAACTCCGCGGCGCATTTGCGCTGGCGATTGCTTTTAGGTCTCATCCCGGCTTGCTGATCGGTGCGCGCCTGGGATCGCCTTTGGTGGTTGGTTATGGCGAAGGTGAAACTTTTCTGGGCTCAGACGCGCTGGCGCTGGCGCCGCTGACCCAGCAGATTGCCTATCTCGAAGAAGGCGACTGGGTTGTCATTACCCGTGAAGATGCGCGAATATTCGATAAGGATAACAGCCGGGTCGAGCGGGAAGTTACGACGTCCGGTGTATCCGCAGCCACAATCGAAAAAGGGCAATATCGCCACTACATGCAGAAAGAGATTTTTGAACAACCCACCGTGGTTGCCCAAACCCTGCAGAGTTATATCCGTCCGCTCGAACAGCAAATAGCATTGCCGCAAATGGATTTTGATCTGAAGGATATCAAGCGGATCACCATCGTCGCTTGCGGCACCAGCTATTATGCAGGAATGGTTGCCAAATACTGGTGTGAGACATTTGCCCGCGTGCCTGTTGATCTCGATTTTGCCTCTGAATTTCGTTACCGGGAACCCGTGTTCGAACCGGGCGGGCTGGCCCTTTTCATTTCGCAATCCGGCGAGACTGCAGACACTTTGGCGGCGTTGCGGCATTGCAAGGAAAACGAGCAGAAAATCGCTGTGGTGGTCAACGTCCCGACCAGTTCCATGGCCCGCGAAGCGGACCTGCTGCTGCCCACCCATGCAGGACCGGAAATTGGCGTGGCATCGACCAAGGCTTTCTCTTGTCAGCTAGCTGTTCTGGCCGCGCTTGCTGCACATCTCGCGGTTGTCAAAGGACAAATGACCCGGGATGAAGAACGGGATGTGGTTGAACATCTGACCGAAGCACCGGCTGCACTCAATGCCGCGCTCGCACATGATGACGATATTGCTGACATGGCGCATCTGGTCGCACCGGCCCGCGACGTACTCTATCTCGGCCGCGGTCCTGACTATCCGCTGGCGCTCGAAGGCGCGCTGAAGCTTAAGGAAATCAGCTATATTCATGCCGAAGGCTATGCTTCGGGCGAAATGAAGCACGGGCCGATTGCCTTGATTGACGAAGCGGTTCCCGTGATTGTTCTGGCACCATCCGGACCGTTATTCGAAAAGACGGTATCCAACATGCAGGAAGTGCGCGCACGCGGCGGGAAAATCGTTCTGATCTCTGACGCGGACGGACTGGCCGAAGCGGGTGAAGGTTGCATGGCAACCATTGAAATGCCAAAGGTTCATCCGCTGATCGCTCCCCTGGTTTATGCGGTCCCCGTGCAATTGCTCGCCTATCATGTTGCGGTCGCCAAGGGGACAGATGTCGATCAGCCGCGCAATCTTGCGAAGAGTGTTACGGTCGAGTAGCGTCGCCCCTTGCAAAGGGGAACGAATTTGTCCGAGCGAAAGTTAAAGCAATGGCTTGATGCTGGCCTGATCGACGCGACAACCCATCAAAAGATATCGGACTATGAAACCGAGCATGCGCGGCCGCTCGGGTTGTGGGCGATCATCGGACTCGGTGCGCTGGCGATTGGATTGGGCGTAATTTCTGTCGTTGCGGCGAACTGGGATGATATCCCCGCTTATGTACGTTTAGGTATTCATTCGCTGCTGATCGTCGGGCTGGCTGTCTGGATTTACTTGCAGCCGCCCCGGCCTGACACTTTCGGGCTCTACCTCAAGGACGTCGCTTTGTTTGTTTGGGCAGTATTGGGACTGACCTTTTTCGGACATCTTGGGCAGGTTTATCAAACCAGTTCACCCCTCTGGCAGCCCTTGCTTGCCTGGCTTCTTCTGTTCGGTCCGATAGTATTGCTGATCGGCCGTGGCTGGCTGGTATCGCTGATGATAATGGCGGGGCTCGTTGGCACCGGACTGGAGTATCTAAACTGGTACACCCGGCAAATGGACAGTCCATCTGCACTTGTCATTGCGCTTGTTACCAGTATCCCGGTCTTCGCCATGGTTGCGGCGATATTTATGCGCAACCTTAATCAAGAGCGGGATGCGTTCTGGAAGCAGATTGCACAGATTTCTCTGCTCCTGTTTACAGCGGGAGTAACGTTCAAGTTGATTGTTGAAGGGTTTGGAACTTCGTCGTTCTTTTCCTCGGGCGATAGTGATGGCCACATTGCGGCCGTACATGCGGCGATATGGGGCATCGGTGCAGGGGCCGTGATATGGTTCAGTAGAGCGCGCCGCGAACAGGGCATTGCAGGAATATTGGTTATTGGCGGGCTGGCAAGTTTTATGAGCAGCCTGTTGCCGTCATCAAGCAGCTTGCTGGCCGGGATAATATTCATAACTTTCTGGGCCGCCATTGGCGGGATTTCCATCTATGCAGGCTGGCGCAAAGTTTTCCAGGCTGCGGTTGCCATTGTCGCGTTGCGGCTCATCATACTCAGCTTTGAATTGGCAACAGATTTGCTGGCGAGCGGCGTCGGATTGATTATGGCAGGCGTAATTACCATTGGCGTGGCAGTCGCTGCCTATCGTTTCTCCAGGGCCTTTGCACCGACAAGCAATGCGGAACAATCGGGAGATGAAGGATGACGAGTTACAAAGCCTTCCTGGTGCCGGCATTGCTGGTGCTGCCGATAGCCGGCCTCGGGTATAGCTGGATCACGACTGAGATTGAATCGCATCAGGGTGTTGAATGGGATGTCCCCATTGCAGGCTATGATCCGCGAGACCTGTTGCGCGGACATTATGTGCAATTTAGATATGACTGGCCGGGTCTGGATGAAGAAGAGGATGGTTTAGTCTCGCGCTATAATGGCTCGCAAATTTGTATCCATGGCAAGGCGCCGACCATTGCCCGTGTTACAAAACTGGATGAATATGCCGAGGATTACGAGAAACAGGTTTCGTCTTGCGATGCTATTGTCAAATATAACCCGTGGAGCGAAGAAGGCACGGACGGTTTGAACAATGACAGGCTCTTTCTGTCGCAGCAGAAAGCTGCCGAATATCAAAAGAAGCTGACCAATCAAAAGCTTCAGGCTTCTGCCCGAATTCGAATCAATAACAGCAATTTCATGATACCAATCGACATCAGTTTTCACCCTGTTGTCGATGAGGAACCAACAGGAGATCAGGATAGCAATGAGCAATAACACCCCCTTTGTTTCTGTCGAAACCGCCGATGGAAAATTCCAGCAGACGATCAAAGTTGGAAATCACGAATTTCTGGGTGATGAACCCATCTCGTTCGGGGGCATGGACAGCGGGCCTTCGCCTTATGATTTCCTGCTGGCATCTCTGGGCAGTTGCACGTCGATGACGATCAAGATGTATGCGGATCGCAAGGGTATTCCCCTGGAGGCGGTCCACATTGAGCTCGAGCATTCACGCGATCACGTGGAGGATTGCAGCACCTGCAGCAATGACGATAACCGGATTGATGTTATCGATCGCGCAATCACGCTGACAGGAGACCTTTCGGATGAACAGCGTGGCAAGCTGATGGAAATTGCCGATAAATGCCCTGTTCACCGAACACTGGAAAACAGGATCGACATTCACAGCACCGAAGTCCGGTGAGCGAAGCGATTTCTGTATCGGGTGGGTGTCACTGCGGTGCTGTGCGCTTCTCAATTAGCGCAGAGAAGTCGCCGGAATTGTTCGACTGTAACTGCTCCATCTGCGCCCGAACCGGATTTTTGCATCTGATCGTCCCGCACGAAAAGTTTACTTTGCTCTCCGGGCGCGACACGCAGACCAGCTATCAATTTGGCAGCAAGCAGGCAGATCATCTGTTTTGCGCTCAGTGCGGGGTCAAAAGCTTCTACCAACCGCGCTCGCATCCGGACAGCTGGAGCGTCAACTATAACTGCCTCGATGCCGGTCATGGGCTGGAACCCGTCATCACCCGGTTTGACGGGCAGAATTGGGAAAAGGCAAAAGCGCATCTCAATGCTACGATTGACGGACCATCGCAGCGAGGCGTATAGGCATGACTGCTAGAGAAGGGCGGCCAATCGGGTCGCCTTTTCTGTTTGCGAAACACTGCCAGACTTTGGCAAACTCAAGGAACAAGATGATGACGATTACACCGCTTATGCCCGTTTATCCCCGGTGTGGTTTTCGTCCCGTGCGAGGTGAGGGCGCCTGGCTCATTTCCGAAGATGGCAGTCGTGCGCTCGATTTCGCCAGTGGCATCGCCGTGAATCTGCTGGGTCACGGCCATCCCCATCTGACCAAGGCCATTCAGGAGCAGGCGGCAACGCTGATGCACGTGTCCAATCTCTACGGCAGCCCGCAAGGTGAAGTGTTTGCCCAACGGCTTGTTGATACAACTTTTGCCGACACGGTGTTCTTTACCAATTCCGGTGCCGAAGCCGTTGAATGCGCGATCAAGGCGGCGCGTGTTTATCACCAGTCACAAGGCAGTGACCGGTTCGAGATAATCACGTTCAAAAACGCATTTCACGGTCGGACCATGGCGACCATTTCCGCGTCCAATCAGGAAAAGATGCATCACGGTTTCTCGCCGCTGCTGAACGGTTTTAAATATGTCGATTTCGACGATCTCGAAGGTGCGAAAGCGGCGATCAGCGACAAGACCGCAGCATTTCTGGTTGAACCGATCCAGGGTGAAGGCGGTGTGCGTCCGGCTTCTGACGAATTTATGAAAGGTCTGCGCGCGCTGGCCGATGAACATGGCATTTTGCTGGTTCTTGACGAAGTGCAGTGCGGCGTGGCTCGAACCGGCCAACTCTATGCGCATGAGCTCTACGACATTACGCCGGACATCATGGCGAGCGCCAAGGGCATTGGCGGAGGTTTTCCGTTTGGGGCATGTCTGGCCACAGAAGAAGCCGCTCGCGGCATGGTAGTCGGCACGCATGGTTCGACTTATGGCGGCAACCCGCTGGCGATGGCCGCCGGCAACGCTGTCTGGGATGTCGTCGCCAATGACGAGTTTTTGGAAAATGTGCGTAATACGGGCGACAAGCTACGCGCTGCGATCGAGCAGTTTATCGGCAATTATCCCAACCTGTTCACGGGTATCAGAGGCAAAGGTCTGATGCTGGGCATCACCATGACCCAGGAAACCCGTTCCTTCGTGGCGCATTTGCGCGATAATCATGGTCTGCTGACGGTGGCTGCGGGAGACAACACATTGCGGATATTGCCGCCGCTCAACATTGACGAAAGCCATATTGCGACTTTCATCGAAAAACTGTCCGCTGGCGCAGCCGACTATCAGGCACCTGCGTCATGACCCGGCATTTTCTGAACCTCACCGACGCGGGTGGTAATGCTGTTGCGGCCATGATCAACGACGCGATCGATCGCAAGGAAGCACGCAAGGAATGGCCCAAGGGCAAATCCGATGCAGATGCTCCGCTGGCTGGCCACGTGCTGGCGATGATCTTTGAAAAAAGCAGCACCCGGACCCGTGTATCCTTCGATGTTGCGATCCGGCAACTGGGCGGTACCAGTATCGTCATGGACAGTGGTTCGATGCAATTGGGGCGTGGCGAAACCGTCGCAGACACGGCCAGGGTTCTGTCGCGCATGTGTGATGCAATCATGATCCGAACCGACGATCATGCCAAAATCGAGGAACTTGCTGCCAATGCGACCGTTCCGGTGATCAACGGTCTGACTGACCTGTCGCACCCGTGCCAGATTGTCGCCGATCTGTTGACGCTGGTGGAGCACGGGAAAGCATTGCCGGGCCTCGAGCTTGCTTATCTGGGAGACGGAAACAATGTGACGAATAGCCTGATCGAAGCTGCCGGCCTGATGAAGTTCAACGTCCGGATAGGTTGCCCGGAAGGTTATGATCCAGGCTCTTCATTTATTGCGGATGCGCAGGCCGCGGGCGTGAATATCACGACCTGCCGTGATGAAAAGGAAGCGGTTGCGGGCGCGGACATTGTCGTCACCGATACCTGGGTGTCAATGGGTCAGGAGCACGTGCACAACAAGATGGCGGCGATGATGCCTTATCAAGTCAATGACGTGTTGATGGAGCACGCGAAACCAGATGCACTTTTCCTCCACTGCCTGCCTGCTCATCGCGGGGAAGAAGTCATGCCCTCTGTGATTGACGGGCCGCAATCGGTGGTCTGGGACGAGGCGGAAAACCGGATTCATGCACAGAAGTCGATCCTGCGCTGGGTATTCGAACAGATCTGATGGCAGAAGTTTCGCTTATTGACCGGAACCTTTCCTTCTCCATTCCCGCCAAACATTGTCGGGGCAGGGCGGTCCGACTGGGGCCTGTGCTCGATGACATATTGATCGCACATAACTACCCGCCACAAATCCGGACGATATTGGCTGAAGCTGTTTGTCTGACAGCTTTGCTGGGCGCGTTGCTGAAGCATGAAGATGCGAAGCTAACGTTGCAGGCTCAAACGGAAAGCGGCGTAATCAGTCTGCTGGCTTGCGACTATCGGGACGGCGGTTTGCGGGGCTATGTTCAGTTTGATTCCGAGCGCCTGGTCCAGCAGCCTCTGGAGCCCAGCTTGATGGCATTGTTTGGTAAAGGATATCTGGCGATTACATTTGATTTGCCGGAGCCACAGGGGCGCAGTCAGGGCATTGTCCCGCTGGAGGGCGAGAGCCTGACCGCTGCGGTACAGAATTACTTTACCCAGTCCGAGCAACTGCCAACCCTGGTGCGCGTTGCGATATCAGATGATGGTGAAAATGTGACGGCGGGCGGACTGCTGGTTCAGCATCTCCCTGAAGGCGAAGAAGGTCGGGAAAGATTGCATGTGCGGATGGATCATCCGGAATGGGAACATGTTGAAGTCATGGGCGGAAGTGTCAAATCTGCCGAACTGACCGACAAGCTACTGCCGCTGGAAGATTTGCTATGGCGCTTGTTCAGCGAGAGCGATGAAGTGAGAGTTATGAGCGGTAAACCGTGCATTAAGGCTTGTCGTTGTAGTGATGATCATATTCGGGAGGTAATCGCAAGATTTCCCAAGGAAGATAAAGAGGAAATGATAGGGGAAGACGGCGCGATATCGATTGATTGTGCATTTTGCAGCAAGAAGTTCAGTATTTCGGCGGCAAGCCTGAATAACTAGGATTCGGCGAATAAAATGGTGCAAAGATCGATTTGACTGTCCAATCTGTCCAATCAAAAGCCGCAATTGAGCGCGATAACGGCCACATTCTTCGATTATCATCTTTTTGAAACAAGAATTGAGTAGCAACGAAACCAAGGAGACCCGGCACATGAAAGGCGTAACACTGTTAAAGACGATCAGCAGCACCGCTGCCGTTCTCCTGACTTTTGCTGTCAGTGCCCCGGCTCAGGCGCCGGAACTGGGTCTGCTGGATGGATTACAAAAAGGTCAATGGACCCTGAAACCTCGCGGTTCTGCGGGGGAAGGCCAGAAAGTCTGTCTGGGAGACCCCAAGGTTCTCTTGCAAATCCGGCATCGTGAAGAAAGCTGTTCGCGCTATGTCATTCAGGACACTCCGGGAAGTATCCGTGTCAGCTATAAATGCGGCGGTGCTGACCATGGCGTGACGACGATAAGGCGCGAATCAAGCCAGCTGGTGCAGATTCAGTCACAGGGTATCAAAGGAAATGCGCCTTTTTCATTTTCGGTCGAAGCGCGTCGCACGGGTTCCTGCTGATTTTCCGGCATTAAGAAATTTTTAGCCCTGTTTCTGCTAATTGGTAATCATCGTGCTCCGGCATGATTCCTCTCTAAACGGCTTGAACTAGAAGCCTGACTGGGTCGCCTTTCTTCAGAAACGCGACCCTATTTTTTTGCAAATCAGCTGTAATACTTGCTTGTCACCCGGAAGATCATTAGCGGGACCGACAATGAAACACGGTGAAAAAACAGCAATCGTTCTTTTGTCGGGCGGCCTGGACTCCATGGTCGCAGCAGCAATTGCGCGTGAACGGGGTTTCGAGATTGTCGCCCTCACGGTGGACTATAACCAGCGCCACAAGATTGAATTGCAGTCCGCAAAGCAGATTGCATCCAGACTGGATGTTGGCGAGCATATCATATTGCCGCTCGACCTTAGCCGCTTCGGTGGTTCTGCGCTGACGGATGATATTGCCGTTCCGAAATCAGGTGTGAGCGATGGTGGCAATGATATTCCGGTAACTTATGTTCCGGCACGCAATCTGATTTTCCTGTCTCTCACATTGGGACTGGCCGAGGCTCGCAATGCCCGGGACATTTTCATTGGTGTGAACGCTCTGGATTATTCGGGCTATCCGGATTGCCGACCGGAATTTATTGAAGGGTTTGAACGTCTCGCCGATCTGGCGACCAAGGCGGGAGACGAGGGGAATGGATTTACCATTCAAACGCCTCTGCAGTTTATGACAAAGGCAGATATTGCCAAAGAAGCAGCGCGTTTGAATATCGACCCGGCGCTGAGCTGGTCCTGCTATGATCCCGCAGATGGAAATCTGCATTGCGGCCTGTGTGACAGTTGCCGGTTGCGACAAAAGGGGTTTGAAGAAGCAGGAATGACCGATCCGACCAGATATCTGGAAAAACCATGAGCTATGCGGTCAAGGAAATGTTCCTGACTTTGCAAGGGGAGGGCGTGAAAAGTGGTCGACGGGCAGTGTTCACAAGATTTGCAGGCTGTAATCTATGGTCGGGTCTTGAAAAAGATCGGGCCACGGCAATCTGTCAGTTTTGCGATACGGACTTCGTCGGATTGGATGGCGAAGGCGGTGGCCGCTTTCAGACCGCGCAAGAACTGACTTCAGCAGCCGTTGCCGAATGGGGAGCAGACACGAATAATCGCTTCATCGTTTTGACCGGCGGAGAACCCATGTTGCAGGTCGACGATGATCTTATCAATGCCCTGCATGACGCCGGTTTTGAAATTGCCATCGAGTCGAATGGAACGCTGCCCGTTCCCCGGACAATTGACTGGATATGCATCAGTCCGAAAGCGGGTAGCGAAACCGTTCAGCGCTCCGGCGATGAGCTCAAACTGGTCTGGCCGCAACCCAATAGCGCTTGGCAGGAAATGGAAAACTGGGATTTTCCCAATTTGCTGGTCCAGCCCATGGATGCGCGGAGAGACGACGATGAAAGCGCGCAAAACCTTGAGGCTGCCATTTCATTTGTGCAGGATCACCCCAACTGGCGACTATCTCTGCAAACCCACAAAATTCTGGGACTTGCCTGACGTTATTCGCTTGATTCTTCCGTGTCATCGGATGGCGTATCTTCAGCGGCAGAACCTTCGTCATCCGCTAGGCCATCTGCAGTTTCTTCAGCATCGACATCGGTCATTTCATCGCTGATCGTGCCATCGATTACGTCGACTTCATCCATCGTCGTTTCCGTGACATTATCTGTTTCCGGCAACTCTGCGTCGTCAGAGCATGACGTGAGAAGAAGAGCGGTCAAGGCGAAGGGAAGTACTGAAAATGTTCTCATGATTCGGCTTTCACTGATTTGCTTTGGAATGAGGAAGACTCTTATTCAATTGCTGCAAAAAAGGAAGGTGCTGATTTTTTGAGGGCAGCATCGAAATTCGACATCGAGGCAGTAATCCCGAGTTGCCTGAGGCTGGTGACAGGATATTCGCTGATACCGCAGGGAATAATTCCCGTGAAATGATCAAGGTCCGGATCAATATTTACCGAAAATCCGTGCATGGTCACCCATTTGCGGATCCGGATACCAATTGCGCCTATCTTGGCTTCCTGTCCGTCAGGGGTATCGCACCAGATGCCAACCCGACCTTCCACAGCCCGCGCGCTAACGCCAAACTCGGCAAGAGTCGCGATGATCCAGTTTTCCAAGGCATGGACGAAATTGCGAACGTCCGCTTGCCGGCGTTTGAGATCCAGAAGAATGTAACCCACTCGCTGGCCAGGTCCATGATAGGTATGACGCCCGCCGCGACCTGTTTCAAACACGGGAAACTCATTGCTCAGCAGTTCCGAAGGATCGGAACTTGTACCGGCAGTATAGAGAGGAGGATGTTCGAGCAGCCAGATCAGTTCAGGCTGTTCACCATTCTGGATGGCAATGTTTCTGGCTTCCTGGTCTTTCAAAGACTCGGGATAACCTATTTGATGTTCGCTTGTGCGCCACTCAATTCGGGACAGGTTGCTCATAAATTTTTCGTGCACTCTCTGCACGGTGGTGGCAAGGGTATAGAGCAGGAAAAATCATCTGGAAGCTGTTGCCATGAAATTGAACTATATGGATTGCTGGAATGGCGCGATAGCGATTTTGAGCGAGCATAAGGAAGCCATTCTGGCTATTGCCGGGGTGTTTCTGTTCCTTCCATCGGTTTTGCTGACACAATTTGTCGGTCAGCCAGATGTTGAAGGATTGACGGACAGTGCCGCGATTCAGGCGGCCAATGTCGCCTTTTTCAGTGAGAACTGGTTTTCATATGTGTTGATGCTGGTGGTCACCGCGATCGGCAGTCTCTCGATTTATACCCTGTTCAGTCCGTCCTTCAAGGGAACGGTGAGTGACGCTCTTGTTCGATCGCTTGGACTGTTGTTCTTTTTCATTGTCACGAACCTTGTCGTTGCCATTCTGATGGCTGTCGGATTTTTTCTGTTCATTATTCCAGGCCTCTATTTAATTGGAAGGCTGGCAGTCGTGCCCATGATCGTTGCGGATCAACAGCAGCGCAATCCCGTAAATGCGATCAAGGAAAGTTGGAAAAATACGAAAAATAATGGCTGGGCGATATTTCTGTTTCTGCTCATCATTTTATTGGTGGGAATGATTACACTGATTGTATTTAGTCTCGTTGCAGGCCTGATAATCACCTTGGTGTCCGGCGGCGAAGGTTTGCCTTTGCTTGAAAATATCGTGACCAATCTGATCGGAACCGGTTTTCAGATATTGATCCTTGCCGTGGTCGCTTCGCTTTACCGGCAGCTTACCCGGAAAGACGTGAATGTCAGCGAAGTTTTTAGCTGATAATCGGAATATGAGGTCCCGCGTTACGGGGCAAATGGCCTGAGAGCCGAGGGTCGGCCATGGTATCAAATTCTCTCTTGTAGGCACTGAATCCGGATTTCAGATAGAATGGAACTGCGCTGGGAGAATCCGCGGTGCACGTGTGCAACCACACTCTGCTGACATCCGGTTTCCAGGCCCGGCGCAGGGTTTCGCTCATCAACCAGCGGCCATAGCCTTTGCCGGCGAGCTCTGGGACCAAACCGAAAAAACCAATTTCACATTGTCCGGCTTGGCGGAAGTCCAGTTCCATTATGCCAACCCGGGATTCCTCGTCCATGACGGCATATAACTCTACAGCGTCGTGATGAATGATCTGGCACAAGGCTGCTTCATCCATCAGCAGACGGGATGTCCACATCCAGCGTTCGCCGACGGCACGAAAAAGATCGAGATATTCTGCAGGAACGGGTTTCTTCCAGCGCATGATTTCCAGCGGGCAATGTAATGATACCGGATCCCGGGGCTCATTCATTTCCAGATAGGTAATGATTGTCGGAATATGCCCATCTGGAATCTGCGCTACAGTCATGATCGCGGGTCTAGGTCCACTTCGCTTCCGGCGGAAGGCTCATCAGAATGGCATCCACATTGCCGCCGGTCTTCAATCCGAAAGTCGTCCCGCGATCATAGACCAGATTAAATTCTGCATATCGCCCTCGCCAGACAAGTTGCTGTTCTTTTTCCTCGGCAGTCCAAGACATGTTCATCCGTTTGCGCACGAGTTTTGGGAAAATATCGAGAAACGCGCGACCGACATCTTGAGTGAATGCGAAATTTTGCTGAAAATCTTCTTCAGAATCCAATTCCAGATGATCGAAGAAAATTCCTCCGACACCGCGATGAACCTTCCTGTGGGGAATGTAGAAATAGTCGTCGGCCCATTTTTTGTATTTTGGATAATATTCCGGATCATGGGCATCACATGCCTGTTTGAAACGCGTATGGAATTCTGATGTATCTTCTTCATATTCCAGAGGCGGGTTTAGATCAGCTCCGCCGCCAAACCACCTCTTTGTGGTACAAAGAAACCGCGTATTCATATGAACGGCGGGGACGTGGGGATTTTTCATATGGCCAACAAGGCTGATTCCGGTTGCAAAAAATTGAGGATCATCTCCGGCACCGTGGATCGATTTCGCAAACTCCTCGCTGAATTTTCCGTCGACAGTGGAGATATTGACTCCGACCTTTTCGAAGACTTGGCCTTTCATCAGTCCCTGCACACCGCCTCCACCGGGCGAACCGTCCGGGTTGCTCCGATCCCAGGGAATATAGTCAAAACTGGCATTGCTTCCGGCCTCTGATTCAATTTTTTCAAATTCGGCACAGATCGAATCGCGCAGTTCTGCAAACCACGATTGTGCTGTCAATTGTTGTGCGTCGAGTGTCGGTGATGTCATTCCGGAAATTGTCCTGTTTGTCTCAAGGCTTCGCCCAATGCCATGCCTGCAGAAACGGCAAGATTCAATGATCGCATGCCGTCCTTCATCCTTATGGTGATTCGTTCATCTGCACGTTGATGTACATCAACGGGAACCCCGCTGCTTTCAGAGCCGAACAGCAAGATATCGTTGTCGCAATAAGAGAATGTGTGGAACGGGTTTTCTGATTTGCTCGTCAGCAGCACAATTCTTGCCTTTTGTGAATCAACAAATTCGAGAAACGCAGACCAATCAACGTGACGTACAAATTCAACATGTTCGAAATAGTCCATTCCGGCACGTTTTAAACTTCGGTCACTGAACGGAAAACCACAAGGTTCGATGATGTCGACTGACACATCCATACATGCACAAGTCCTTAAAATTGTTCCTAAATTTCCTGCGATGTCGGGTTGGTAAAGGGCCACTCTCATGATGGACATAGCTTGTCGCAGTTTATAATGTGTGGTCAATCAAAAATTGACTGTTGGCAAACCATGGTTTGGACGGCTATCAGGCGCGCAAATTACTGCTCGTTCGCAGCACCGATTCAAAACTCATTGAGCGTTGCTACCTGATCTGGCAGATGGGGACTGAAACAAACTAGAGGCGCGTTTGCATGGCAGCGGTTGATACTGGGGTTGAAACATTGGATTCTGCAGGTTCTGATGAAGGTGACGATGGTGTACGCCGTCGCGATTTCATCAATATCGCTGCGGTTAGTTTTGCAGGGGCAGGGGCCGTCGCTACGGTATTCCCGCTCGTAAATCAGATGAACCCGAGCGCCGACGTGCTGGCTCTGGCATCTGTCGAAGTGGATATCTCCGCAATCGAAACCGGCCAGTCAATCAAGACCAGCTGGCGCAAGCAGCCCGTTTTCATTCGAAATCTGACTGCAGCCGAAATTGAAGAGGCTAACAGTGTCAGTGCAGATGACTTGCGCGATCCTGAAACCCTCGCTGACCGCACAACATCAGGCAAAGAAAACTGGCTGATCACCCTGGGGGTTTGTACCCACCTTGGTTGTGTTCCGCTGGGTGCGGCTCAAGGTGAAGTCAAAGGCGAGTATGGCGGGTATTTCTGTCCTTGCCATGGATCACACTACGATACTGCAGCACGTATTCGCAAAGGCCCGGCACCGACCAACCTCGAGGTGCCAGAGCATGAATTCCTATCAGACACTGTCGTGAAAATCGGCTAAGGGGCAGAAGAAAATGAGCTTTCCTTGGGCAAACCAATATACACCTACAACCGCTTTCGGGCAGTGGATGGATGAAAAACTGCCAATTGGTCGTTTGATGTACAACAGCGTCGGAGCAGGATATCCAACTCCGCGTAATTTGAATTATATGTGGAACTTTGGTTCCCTGGCCGGCGTTTTTCTGGTTGTTCAGATCGTTACAGGTATCATTCTGGCGATGCACTATGCAGCCAATGCCGATATCGCGTTTGATTCGGTCGAACATATCATGCGCGACGTCAACAGTGGCTGGATGATCCGCTACGCTCATGCCAACGGGGCGAGCTTCTTCTTTATTGCGCTATATCTCCATATTGGCCGCGGGCTTTTCTACGGTTCATACAAAGCACCACGTGAAATGATCTGGTTGTTGGGTGTTGTTATCTATTTGCTCGCCATGGCTACCGGTTTTCTGGGTTATGTGCTGCCGTGGGGACAAATGAGCTTTTGGGGTGCAAAAGTGATTACCGGGTTGTTTGAAGCAATTCCGCTGGTCGGCAAGCCCATTCAGGAACTGCTGCTCGGCGGTTTCGCTCCGGACAATGCGGCACTGAACCGCTTCTTCTCCCTCCACTATTTGCTGCCCTTTGTGATGGTCGGTGTGATCATCATGCACATCTGGGCTCTGCATATTCCGGGTTCGAATAATCCTACGGGCGTGGACGTAAAGGGACCTCAGGACACGGTTCCATTCCATCCTTTCTATACGGCGAAAGATGGTTGGACGATCGGTTTCTTCCTGATCCTGTTTACGGCGATGATGTTCTTCCTGCCCAATGCATTGGGTCACGCAGATAACTATATCCCCGCCAATCCGCTTTCAACGCCAGCTCATATCGTTCCGGAATGGTATTTCTGGCCCTGGTATGCGATCCTGCGCGCCTTCACGTTTGACTTCCTGTTCATTCCAGCGAAGCTGCTGGGTGTTGGCGCCATGTTCTCGGCGATCCTGGTCTGGTTCTTCCTGCCCTGGCTCGACACCAGCCCTGTGCGTTCCGGACATTATCGTCCCAAAATGCGGATGGCCTTCTACATTCTGCTGTTTTTCACTGCTGTTCTTTTCTATTGCGGTGGTGCTCCGGCAGAAGAACCGTTCGTGATGATAAGCCAAGTCGCATCAGCTTATTATTTTGCATATTTCCTCATCATTTTGCCGTTGCTTTCGCGGATTGAGAAACCGGAACCACTTCCGAATTCAATCACCGAATCTGTCACCGGCAAGCCTCTTGAAAAAGCCAGCTAAGAATTAGGGACCTGAAGCAATGGTAAGATTTTTCGGAATTCTAGTGGGCCTGTTCTTTTCTGGCTGGCTGCTTGTATCTTTTGTGATGGGCGCGATCGCCTATATCAGTGAACCGCCTGTAAAGTCGGTCGAGTATGAATATCATCTGGCGCCCAAAGATGTGTCATTCACAAGCGATGGGCCGCTGGGCAAATTTGATAGGCAGCAGCTTCAACGCGGTTTTCAAGTTTACAAGGAAGTCTGCGCAGCATGCCATTCACTCCGTCTGGTTGCGTTCCGCAATCTCGCAGAGCTTGGCTATACTGAAGCGGAAGTGAAAGCCATTGCTGCGACCTGGCCGATTGAAACGCCATCGATCGATCCGGCAACCGGTGAAGCTACGACCCGGCCTTCATTGGCTGCAGACAAATTTCCCAAGCCTTTTCCCAATGATGTTGCCGCTGCTGCCGCAAACAACAATGCAGTTCCGCCTGATCTTTCTTTGATCACCAAGGCTCGGACCGGCGGCGCGCCATATATTTATTCATTGTTGACTGGCTATGTGACCGATCCGGCCGAACTGGCAAAGCTTCCACCTGAAGCGGCTCCAGGACCTGGGCTGAACCACAATCCTTATTTCGCCAATTTGAACCTGGCGATGACTCCTCCGATTATCGGTGACGATCAGGTGAGCTATTCCGATGGTACTAAAGCTACTGTCGATCAGATGTCGAAAGACGTATCCGCGTTCCTGATCTGGACTGCAGAACCGACGTTGGAAAAACGTCATCAAACAGGTTGGGCCGTTCTGGCATTCCTGTTGATTGCAACGCTACTTGGATATCTGTCCTACCGGAACATCTGGGCAGATGTGAAAGCGGAAAAGAAGAAAAAGGACTGATTTCCATTTTTCTGGAATATTTGAAAGACCCGCCGCTGGCGGGTCTTTTTATATCTGGCTAGTGCGAAAGAACTGTTGAAACCGCGTTTTGCCAACCCGCCAAACGGGCCTGCCGCGTTTCGGTGTCGAGAGCCGGTTTGCAGGTCGTAAAGCCGGAAATCATCTGGGCGGCATCTTCCAGAGTTTTATATTCACCACACCCTATAGCGGCCAGCATGGCAGCTCCCAGGGCGGTGGTTTCAAAAAATTCCGGCTTTTCCACCGTGATATTCAACATGTCGGCGAGATCCTGCACCATCCAGTCATTCGCAACCATTCCGCCATCGATCCTGAGGCTCTCCCAATCTGCTCCGTCAGCGGAAAATGCAGTTTTCAAATCATGACACTGATAGGCCATGGCTTCGAGTGCTGCGCGCACAATATGGGCTTTCGTTGCTGCAAAGCTGAGCCCGGTAATGGCTGCAGTTGCGTCTGCCTTCCAGTGTGGGGCACCCAGCCCGGATAACGCAGGAACAACATATACTCCGGCATTGTCGACCACAGAACGGGCGAGCTCTTCGCTTTCACCTGCAAATTTGATCAAACCGATATCATCCCGCAGCCATTGCATCAGGCTTCCGGCAACAAAAACTGAGCCCTCCAGCGCGTAAGTCCGTTTGCCGTTCAGCTGGAACAGCACTGTCGACAAGAGCCGATTGCTGGATCGCGGGATCATCGTTCCGCTGTTGGTCAAAATGAATGCACCGGTGCCAAAGGTTGCCTTTGTGTTTCCTTTTTCAAAACAGGCCTGTCCGATCGTCGCGGATTGCTGATCGCCTGCGGAACCGCAAATCGCGATCGCGCTTCCAAACAGATCAGGTGAGGTCGTGCCCAAATCTCCCGCACAATCGACAATATCAGGCAATGACTTCCTAGGAATATCAAACAGCGCGAGAAGATCATCATCCCAATCGAGATTGTCGAGGGGCATCAACAGCGTGCGACTCGCATTGCTTGCGTCGGTGATATGTTTTCCGCCGGTCAGGCGATAGATCAGATAGGATTCGATTGTGCCGAATGCGAGATTGTCTCCGGCAGCCGAAACTTCCGGGCAATTCTGCAGCATCCATGCAATTTTACTGCCGGAAAAATAGGGATCGAGAAGCAGACCGGTCTTTTCCTGAATTTCATTTTCAAGGCCTCGTTTTTTCAAATCATCGCACATGCTTGCCGTGCGCCGGTCCTGCCAGACAATGGCCTTGCAGAGCGGCGCGCCCGTGCGTTTGTCCCAGGCAACAACAGTTTCCCTCTGATTTGTGATGCCTATGGCCTTGATTTTGTCTGCGCCGCCTGCCTGTTCAACCATCTTCTGACAGCATCTCAAAGTTTTGGTCCAGATTTCTTCGGCGTCATGTTCGACCAGGCCGGGGGCAGGGTAATATTGCTGAAGCTCCTCCTGCTGAGAGCCATGCAACTTGCCATCCACCCCAAATAACATGGCACGGGTTGAAGTGGTTCCCTCGTCGATCACCAAGATTTGTCCGATGGCCATATATCTACTCCTGTGGTCCGCATTCAGGCTAGTTTGCCGGGTCAAAAAGGCAAGCGAAAGCAGGTGCTTCGAGAAATATTGCACTGCAACATTGAACATCCCGAAAGAAGCTATATGACAGCCATTATGTATGATCTGGCAATAATTGGCGGCGGCATAAACGGTGTCGGAATAGCACGTGATGCAGCGGGCCGCGGACTGAATGTGCTTTTGGTGGAACGTGATGATCTGGCGTCGCATACGTCATCCGCCAGCACCAAGCTGGTGCACGGTGGCCTTCGCTACCTCGAGCACTATGAATTCAGCCTGGTTCGCAAAGCTCTGCAGGAGCGTGAAGTTCTGCTCCGCGCGGCACCACATATTATCTGGCCAATGCGATTTGTTCTTCCCGTTGATGAAGGCATGCGACCGGCCTGGTTTCTGCGCCTGGGATTGTTTCTGTATGATAATCTTGGATCACGGTCTTTGCTGCCGGGAACCAAGAGTATCAATCTGCACAATGATTCTCGTGGAAAAACGCTTCAGAAGCGGTTGAAGAAGGCCTTCGCCTATTCAGACTGCTGGGTGGAAGACGCAAGACTTGTCTCCCTGACCGCGCGCGACGCTGTGGAACGAGGAGCAGATATTCGGACACGGACAGAATGTACCGGTCTGGAACGCGAAGGCGACTGCTGGACACTGACGCTGCAATCGGGCGAGCAAGTGCGTGAAGAGCAGGCGAAGGTATTGATCAATGCGGCAGGGCCATGGGTTGATCCGGTGACTGCACTTTATGATCAGAGCAGCAACGCGGCGAAGCTGCGCCTCGTCAAAGGCAGTCATATCGTTATCGCGCGCAAGTTTGAAGGCGACCACAGCTACATCTTCCAGAACAAGGATGGGCGGATTATCTTCGCTATTCCCTATGAAGGCAAACACACCTTGATCGGAACCACGGACCAGCCCTGGAGCTATGATGAAGGGCCAGCCGAGATCAGTGATAGCGAGACAGATTATCTGTGCGCCGCAGCCAGTGAATATTTTAGTGAACCTGTGGTCCGCGATGATATATTATGGACCTATTCCGGCGTTCGACCTTTGTTTGACGATCACAGTCAGTCTGCGTCGACGGTCACGCGTGATTATGTGTTTGACTATAACGACATTGGCGGGGCACCCGTTCTGTCTGTTTTCGGCGGAAAAATCACAACATATCGCGTGCTCGCACGGCAGGCGATGAAAACGTTGAAATCAGCTTTGCACATCGAAACAGACGATTGGACAAAAGGCGCGTCGCTTCCCGGTGGAGATTTCGCACCGGATGAGTTTGACGAGCTGGTCAAGAATTATCGGGCGCAATGGCCGTTTGTTTCCGAGGCAATGATGATCAGACTGGTTCGGGCCTATGGAACGGATGCCAGAAAAATACTGGGCGAGGCCCAAACGGAACAGGATCTCGGACAGAATTTTGGCGCCGGTTTGTTTGAGGCGGAAATCCTGTGGCTTGTTCAACATGAATTCGCGGTGGCGGCAGATGACGTGCTGTGGCGACGATCGAAACTGGGGCTGCATATGACTGAATCAGAAAAAGCCGCATTGGCCAGCTGGTTTGTTGACAGAAACGCGCGATCAGAACGATCCGAGACGGTTTCCTGATTGACGTGCGCCATTGTCGGTGGCAATAGCGGCGCTGCTTCCGATGGAGGCGCATCTTCAGGAAGATGGGCGGGTGTAGCTCAATGGTAGAGCAGAAGCCTTCCAAGCTTACGACGAGGGTTCGATTCCCTTCACCCGCTCCAATCCCCTGAAATTTTTCGCGAACCGATGAAGTTGTGCCCTTGTGGACTGTATATGGTCGCGAAGTTGTGCGGTGTAACCATGGCAGAAGGCCTTGGGATCCAAATTTGCAATGACGGCTTTATCCCGAAAGCGGACATTAGAAAACAGCCGGAAGCCCAAATTCGAACGGTACCGCACTGAAACATCGGAACCTGATGATCGCTTGCCAGTTGTTTGTGTATTTGTTACGCAAAATCATGCGAAATGAATGATTCAGAAATAGATTAACCCACCGGATCAACTCACTGGCGCAATTTATGGCGCTAGAGTTTCGGTGATCTACAGACGCTTCGACGCTCGTCGATTATTTCTGGTGCTCAGCATGTTCTTCAAAAATAAATCTCGTTCACTTACGCCAGAAATGCGCGTAAGCTTCTTCTACTTTATTCAAGCTATGAGCGTTGGCGTAGTGAATGCCTTCGCTGGAATATGGCTAAACTCGATAGGCATAACTCCCGGCCAAACCGGTATTATATTCGCTGCACCGGTGGCGCTAATTCTCATTGTTGGAGCATATGTTGGCCGCTTGGCTGACCGAGCAACTGACTGGCGAACAGTGATTGTACGCGGAGCCATCATTTCAGCGTTACTGCCAGTCCTGCTTGTTGCTGCTCAAGGCTTCTGGAGTGTTCTCATTATCTGGACGTTGGCGGTCACATCGCAAATGGCATTATTGCCGGTTACCGATGCCGCGGCTCTTCGGATGAGCCGCCGAAGGGGAAATGATTTTGGTCTGTATTATGCGTGGAAAACTGTCGGCTATCTTTTAGTGGTCATCCTATCGGGCTTGTTGTTGTCCGAATACGGCGTTCGGGCATTTTTACCGCTATTTATAGGTTTTTCGATTTTGCGGGGCACTGCTGCTCTCGGGCTCCCAAAGTTTAGAGCGTCCATTTCAGAAACTGTATCTCCAAAAATACGGCAACCTAGCTTCAACATTCGACAAACGTGGTTCGTTTTACCTTTGGTCGCCTGGTCATTGGTACATTGTACGCATTTTTTGTTGAGCGGGTTTGTCGGACTATTCTGGCATCAGCAAGGCTTGTCTGAATTTTCGATAGGTGTTCTGGTTGGTGTAAGCGCTTTGGCTGAAACACTAATGTTTCTTGGGTTCAAACAATTTGCACGCCGTTTTTCTGCGCGTCTGCTGATCTTCGTATCTTGTTTGGTTGCGGTGTTTCGATGGACGCTTCTTTCACTGGAACCTGGATTTGAGGCACTTGTTGTTGCCCAAATCTTGCATGCTTTCACTTATGCACTCGGCTTTCTAGCGTGCACAAATTTTATCGCTGATTGGACAGATGAAGAGATTGCGGCAGAAGCTCAGAGTTTCTTCGTTGTGTTACAATCGGCGATAGCGATTTGTGCGTTAACAAGTTTTGGGTGGTTATCGCAAATGTTCCGAGCTCAAGCCTTTTTGGGAAGCGCCGGCCTCGCTCTTTTGGGGTCCTTACTGGTATTGATGTCCATTGTATTGAGCAATTCCCGCGATTGACCTCACCTACAAGTTCTAATATCCGCTTTTGCGCCCAAAGCGGACATTGGCAGCTGTTCGTTTGATAGCGACTGTTGTGTGTCAGATCTTCAGAAACGCGAATTCGGAGAGATAACCTAGCTCCAAGCCATAGGTCTATATCGGCCAGTGAACGCTAAGCCAGTTGTCTAGGGTATCGGCTACTTTGAGCCATTGCTCATTGCCCCACATTGCCATGGCGGTGCATTGATAGAAGAATAAAATGCCGCACCCGGTAAAGGTGGCTGGAGATATTCTCCCCAATTGCTTCCAGTCGTAGACAAAAAGCGGGATCAAGATCGCGTCAAGATATATATATTGCGCGTAGATAAAGGTCTCATCGTCCGCCATTCCCGGCAGGAAAGTTATCCGGCTGGCCGCTGCTTCGATGAGGAAAAACGTAAGCAGCAGCATATAGCGCATATGCTTTTCTGGAGAACGCCTCCGTTCCCGGTAACCAAGCCAAAAGAATAGTGGTACCAAAACGAACGTCCACAACTGCAGGAAAAAGATGCTATCCAGACGCGCTTCTATCGGCTGTGGTAAGTCTTCCAGAAAGTTGGCAATGGAAAGCGTAACGCCGGAAGCCATGATCATTAGGAACAATATGAGGGATGCTGTCCCGAAATGTTTGTGCAGCCGTCTCGGTCCAACGCTGGCGAGCACAGCCTGTGCTATAAACAACCCCAGCCAGCCAAACATAATGCCAGCATGAACAAAAACGGCGAACGGAAATTCAAAATTTCCATCCAAGAGCGGCAAGAGAAAAGATGGACCGAACCCCGCTACCGCTATCGCCAGGAACAACACGCCCATGATTGCAAAGAACAGGTAAGATCTTCTTGAACGCAATGAATTTCCCTCCGATCAATCCATGCGGGTGATGGCATTCGCCTCGGTCGAAGCCAACTTACCATCTCGGACAACGCATTGTCCAATAGGTTGCTCGTGCCACAGTCGCCACGGAACTGTTCGAAAGTGAGGTGACCGCCTCCTATTGCTGAATCTCCCCTGTTGCGCCCTCAGCCGACATCGGCAAAACTAAAGACACCGCACGACGATCTTGCAATTACATGAACAACCCGCGTCACCTGTTACAAATTGCGACAATTAACTTCTATTCTGACAAATTTGCGGGACATATGGGTCCTAGAACATGATTCATGGTGATTGAACACGATCACTTCCCCTTAAGTACCAAGGATGAGAAACATGAAAAAGACAGTATTATTTTCCAGTGCAGCAGCCCTTCTTCTGGTCAGCGGCGCAGCAATTGCTGCTGGCGGTGGCCACGGAATGATGCGGGCAGATACGAATGGTGACGGTCAATTGACCCGCGCCGAAGTTACCGCCGCTGCCGACAAGCGGTTCGCTAAAATGGATGCGAATAACGATGGCCAGCTTTCCAAAGCTGATCGTGCTGCCCGCAAGGCAGCGCGCTTTGCAAAAATGGATGCCAATGGCGATGGTGAAGTATCACAGCAAGAGATGGAACAGGCCCGTGCTGAACGCAAGGCGGCCCGGTTTGCACGTGCCGATGCTGATGGCAATGGCACTTTGAGCCAGGAAGAAATGCAGAGCATGCGTGGAAAACGCGGTGGCAAGGGTATGCGCGGCAAACGCGGCGGCAAAGGCGGTCGCGGCATGATGAGACGTGCGGATACCAATGGTGATCAGATGATCAGCAAGGCCGAATTCACGGCTGCGGCCATGGCGCGCTTTGACAAGGCCGATGCAAATGGCGACGGTGTTGTGACCAAAGCGGAGCGCAAGGCAGCCCGCGATGCGCGCAAGGCCAATCGGAACAAGAGAGGCGGTTAATCCCTGAACCACTCTTTTTGAGCGAACGGGTCGTCGGTTTATCCCCTCCCTTTAATGGACCGACGATCCGTTCCTTTTTTTTCAACCTGTGATAGGCAGAACGCATGTCTGATGAAGCGCACATTTTGCTGGTTGATGACGAAGCATCGCTTCGTGAGCCTTTGGCTCAATATCTCTCGAAACAGGGCTTTCGGGTTCAGCAAGCCGCAGATGCAAGCGCTGCCCGGTCATTATTGAATGCCTTTGAATTCAACATCGTCTTGTCCGATATCATGATGCCCGGAGAAGATGGATTGAGTTTTTGCCGATATGTACGCGAGCGAACCGACATTCCGGTCATATTTATCAGTGCCAAAACGGAAGAAACCGAACGCATCATCGGCCTCGAGCTAGGAGCAGATGACTATATCAGCAAGCCGTTTAGCCCGCGTGAACTGGTTGCGCGCATCAAGGTTGTGCTCCGCCGGGTACAGGGCAATGGATCGAAAGTCTCAACCGATGCAGGCGCCGTGTTTCAGTTTAGTGGCTGGACCTTCAAGACGGACCAGCGCAACCTGATCGATGAAGCGGGAGCAAGTGTCCCGCTGTCCAGCGGTGAATATCTGCTGCTGCTCGCCTTGCTGTCAAGGGCAGGGCAGGTGCTGAACCGGGATCAACTGCTCGATATCACCCAGGGTCGCGAAGCGCACGCCTTTGACCGCGCGGTCGACAATCAGATCAGCCGTTTGCGGCGCAAGATTGAAGCAGATCCGAAAAACCCGGAAATCATCAAAACAGTCTGGGGTGGCGGTTATGTTCTGGCCGGAACGGTCCGGACCTTATGAAACGGCTGATGCCCAAAAGCCTTGTTGGCCAGCTGCTGTTGCTTGTTGCATTCACGTTGCTGATTGCGCAGTCGGTCAACATATTCCTTCTCTACCGAGGTGCACAGGATCAGAGGTTGTTTGGCGCATCTGTTGCAGCTGCGGCGCGCATTGCCGGCGAACTGGAGCGGATGGACAATGCCCGGTATGAAGAACGAAGAACGCGCCGCGAAAACCGGCGACGGAACAGAGGGGCTTTGCCGCTGGTATCGGACGGTCCGCCGGTTCTGCCGGAAGCCATCCGATTACCACGGATTGAAGAACGCGCTGTTCTTGCATTCCAGAATCTTGGTGCCGACGTGAAATCAATTCGGGCGATGCAGACTTTGCGAATTCCCGAAGCACTGACACGCAGCGTGATCGGAGACCGGCGCGGCCGCAGCCTTGCATCCGAAATTGGCAGGCCGATGGGGCGGGAGCGGAAACCCCCTTCAATCAGCGGATATGTGGTGCTCTCCGTCGAGCTGTCTGATGGGCGCTGGATCAGCATTGCATCCGCTTTGAGAGATAATAATCCGCGCGTGCTGCGGTCGTTGCTTGTCCAGACCGTGGTGCTGTATCTGATCTTGCTGATTCCGCTGATCTGGATCGGAAAATATATCTCGCGTCCATTAAGGGAACTGACCGGTGTTGCCGATAATTTTCAACCCGGCCGCCGCGACCGCGTTGAGGAGAGTGGTCCGCCCGATACTCGCCGGTTGATTGTGGCGTTTAACAAAATGAATGATCGTGTTGGATCGATGCTTGATGAGAAAGATGTGATGCTGGGCGCAATCGGGCATGATTTGCGGACTCCGCTGGCGGCCCTGCGTGTTCGGGTAGAAACGGTAGATGATGATGCCGAGCGCGAACGCATGATCGCGGTTATCGAGGATATGGACCGGACGCTTGATGATATTCTCTCACTAGCGCGTCTGGGCAGGTCCGGAGAATCCAGCGAAGCTACCGATATTCGCGCGTTGATTGAAACAGTGGTCGACGAATTTGTGGATCAGGGACTTCCGGCGACCTATGTCCGTGGTGACCGAAATATTGTAAATGTGCGCGCTGTATTGCTCCGCCGGGCGCTGCGTAACCTGATCGGCAACGCGATAAAATACGGCGAAAATGCATCCATATCTGTGGATAAAACCGAGGATAATTTGTGTATCAATGTGGATGATACGGGGCCTGGTATCCCCGAACAGGAAATCCCGTCCATGTTTGAGCCATTTGTTCGCGCTGAACACTCCCGCAACAAATCTACAGGTGGGTCCGGGCTTGGACTGACACTCGCGCGCGCCATTGCAAGAGATCATGGCGGTGACGTAACTATGCAAAACAGGCCTGAAGGCGGATTGCGCGCAAAGCTCATTCTTCCTGACATACAGGCAGGGGATTGAGGCTGGCTTTCAGTTTGATCTAGCTGCCGCTCGAAACAATCTTTCGCCAGAGCCGATAGCCCTTGTAGACCAGGAACATGCAAAGCAGGAGCAGGACTGTGGCGATCCCCAGTGCCACCACCGGGTTCGCAAAGGCAAGTATCAAGAGTCCTCCGGTCGCGATATCTTCGCCGGTTGACACAACCGCGTTGCTGACCGGTTCCGGGCTGGTGTTGACGATGGCGCGGGCACCGGCCTTGGCCCCATGGCTCATCAACGCTGCCCCGCCACCCAACAGAAAAGTGATCACCTGCCATGACGGATCACTCGCATCAACAACTGCCAGCGCCAGCAATGCTCCGCCCAACGGCCGAATGACGGTATGAATGGTGTCCCAGACACTATCGAGCCAGAGGACCTTGTCGGCAAAAAATTCTGCCAATGCGCCAATAGCGCTAATGCCAAGCACCCACGGATTTGCGAGCGCATCCAGCATTTGCAGATTTTCCGGCAGGTTGATCCACTGCAATTTCATCGCCAGTCCGGTGACGAAAACCGTCAGGTACAAGCGCCAGCCCGATAACAAGCTTACGCTTCCCGCAAGTCCAAGCAGTTCTACAATTCCCATGCACCAGAACTGGCATGAAAGGTTCCGGAACGCAAATCTGAAGATATGGTTTTGATGAACATAGGCGATGAAACCTTTGCAAAGACTGCATTTGCTCTTCATATAAAGTTATGACCGAAAAAACTGATCATCTCAAAGCTCCGGAAACTGATGCGCTGACCGGAAAGCCGATGCCGAAACCCATTCCTGCATCGACGCTGATTATTTTTCGTGACCAGGCAGATGGCGTCGCTCCGGATCTTCTGATGGTCGAACGATCATCCAAAATGGCATTTGCCGCCGGAGCCGCCGTATTTCCGGGCGGGCGCATAGATGATGCAGATTTTGATTATGCGCGGACATTGGGACATGACGATGCCGATGAATTTGGTGCGCGTATTGCGGCGATCAGAGAATCCATTGAAGAAACGGGAATAGCCGTTGCGGTAGATGGCGATCTTGCCGCTAAGCGCGTTATTGAAGCACGTGCCGCGCTGCATGACGGAACGATCTTGTCGGACATCTGCAATCAAATGGACTGGCATCTCGAACTGGATAAACTTGTCCCATTCACGCGCTGGTGTCCGCCGTTTGCAGAAAAAAGAGTGTTTGATACCCGCTTCTACATGATTTCGCATGATGATCACGGTGCGGAAGCCACGGTTGATGAAACTGAAAATTACAATCTGTTCTGGGGCAGCGCCCAAACCGTTTTGGAACGTGCTGACGCCGGAAAAGTCAAAATCATTTTCCCGACAAAGCGCAATCTGGAACGGCTCGCACAGTTTCAGTCTTTCGACGAAGCGACTCAACATGCTGCGAAATACCCGGTGACCATGGTTTCCCCGACACTGGAAAAGCGCGGAGAGACAATGCACCTGTGTATCCCGGAGGGAATTGGATATCCGGTGACTTCGGAAGCCATGGATGCCGTACAACGCGGTTTCAGCAAATAGAGAGAACGAAAAGTTGGCGCGCCCGACAGGAGTCGAACCTGTGGCCTCAAGATTAGAAGTCTCGCGCTCTATCCAGCTGAGCTACGGGCGCGCGCCAGAAATCCTTTGTCACCGAGCTTGATAAGCGTCAACCTCGATATGATCTCGACACGGTTGTTTTGTCAAAATGCGGGCAAATTTCGATGCAAATAATTCCAAAAAAGATCTCGCGCCCTTTTTAACCTATACAAAAGAAATTTTTCCAACCGCAGGGGCCGCTATGGGCGCAAAAGCGGACACTAGAAAAGTAGAAGCTGTCGGTCGGCTATCACTCCAATTGCAGACATTCCTGCTAGGTTGCCAACTACCTCGATAGCTATCATAATGTTGAGATGCGAATTCAGACGCTTTTTGAGGGACTAAAGTACGTGTTAAACGTATATCTTGCCCGTTACTATAAGGGTCGCAGCCGACGGTACGAAAAGGCAAGAGTGTGTTTGGATATAGCACTCTCGTTAGAGGACGAACCGCCCCATGATCTCATGGCTTTTGATGCGAGTTTGATGACTCAGGAAGGCCGACATGAAGAAGCCCGGGACCGTTATACAGAATGCTTAGCTGTATTGCCCGAGCTATTGAGTCCAAACGAGACCTATGTTTCGCTTTTCTGCAAGCTTCAACTGGCGATCTACGACAACAATCGCTATTACAAGGAGCTTGAGGAATTGCGGGAGAAAGCATCCAATCTTGATGTTGGCGGAGCGTCCAAATATTTGCTACCACTCGCTTCGAAATCAAAGCTTTTAGAAATTTGCGGCCACCGGGTGCCTTCGGATCAAACGTTCAAATTAAAGGACCGCCAAACAAGAGCCTCTCGCGTTTACTACAGGGCTAGGTTCTAGGTCAGTAGGCCACTTGTCGTCATCAACAACCGCTAATCCTAGTGTCCACTTTCGGGATATAGCGGACACTTCGCTGACGTTTGCTATCGATGCAAAACAGGGTACTTCTGATTTATGAACAAGTTTCCTGATTGGCTAATGCGAGTAGTGAAGGGGTATGGATTGCTCTATTTGCTTTTATTCATTTGGGTAACAGTTCTTGCGATTGACGCAGGCTGCCTCATCTGCACAGATCCCCAATCGCCCATAACGTCAGATGAGTATTGGACTTACTTCTCCGAACCCACGGTTTTCATCCTCTACTTGGCACTACTTTGGCCTATTCCGGTGCTAGGCTTTTACTTCGTCAAAATGCGGTTTTCCGGGAAACGTGACGATGACTAAAGTAGCGATCGATGTTCGTTGGAACTATTATCGGCACAAAAATGATCTCATTGTGATCGAACGGAGAGCATAAGTTCCAAAAATTGGTCAGGGACGAATGGACGGCGTGTATGGCATGAGCACCTACACCGTTGAAGAACTGGATGAAATCGCGGATGAATATCTGGGCAGACTAGATGACCCCATGAATACGGATGATCCGAAGTGGATCAGAAGGCGAGAAAAGCGTATTCGAAAGCTCGCACGGCAAAAAGAGTAAGCCGTAGAGCATAAGCTAAACCAAAGGCGCTAATGTCCGCTTTCGGGATATCGCGGTCATACCGCTAGTGTACGTTATGGGCGCAAAAGCGGACAAGAATAATTTGGAAAAGCCAAAACGATCCGGACGTTTGCTCCTCGCAAGACCCGTCTATCAAATGCTCACGGGGAACAGATTGTTAGATCGGGGGCTGGCAAGCGGCCCCGTATCATGTAAATCACCTCAAAATTCTCGCTAATCAGGATATCCCTATGCGCTTTAACGTCTCATTTCTTCTAGCACCGTTTCTGTTCCTCCTCGCCGGCTGCGGTGGTCTGGTCTCGCAGGACACGGCTAAACAGGGTGAAATCGCGCCGATTCTGACAAGTGAAGAAGCGTTTGATGATCAGACTTTTGCGAAGCCGCAAGAGGCACGCGTGACACATATCGACATGGATCTGGCGTTGGATTTCGATGAGAAGACTATCGGGGGAACGGCCACTCTAGATGTGCTGGCGGCGGATCTGGCAAGCGAGATTATACTCGACTCCAATGGCCTTCGCGTCTCTGCGGTCACCGATGAGGCAGGCAATGCACTGAAGTTTGATCTTGGAGAGACTGTCGAAGGCAAGGGCGAACCCTTTACCATCCAGCTTCCGGCACAGAAGCTGGAGCGAGGCGCCGAACTGGCAGAGGGCGAATTTGCCGCAACACACCGGATCGTGGTCGAATATATGTCTGCTCCCCAAGCCGAGGCCTTGCAGTGGTTAAGTCCGGAGCAGACAGCTGGCGGCACGCATCCTTTCGTCTTCAGCCAAGGGCAGGCGATCAATAACCGTGCCTGGATTCCCACCCAGGACAGCCCTGGAATCCGTCAGACATGGCAAGCGGTCATCTCGGCACCCGAGCCGTTGAATGTCGTCATGAGCGGTGTGATTCAGGGCGATCCCGAACCAGAGGGCGAGAACCGTCATAACTTTCGCTTCGTGATGAACAATCCGGTCCCTCCCTATTTGATCGCTATTGCAGCGGGCAACATCCAGTTTAGCGAGCTTGGCCCGCGTTCAGGTGTATGGGCAGAGCCCGAAGTCATCGAAGCTGCCGCGCAAGAAGTGGGCGATACAGAAGAGATGATCGACGCCGGTATTGCATTGTTCGGTGACTATCGCTGGGGCCGCTATGACATGATCATCCTGCCGCCAGCCTTTCCCTATGGCGGTATGGAAAACCCCGTGATGACCTTTCTCACACCGACGTTCATTGCAGGTGATCGCTCTAACAACGGGTTGGTTGCTCATGAATTGGCACATAGCTGGTCCGGAAATTTGACCACCTATTCGAGCTGGCGCGATGGATGGTTGAACGAGGGGGTCACATCCTATTTCGAAAACCGTATCGTTGAGGAAGTCTATGGCAAAGAACGCGCCGAGCAGGAATATGCACTCAGCTATGCCGGCCTGGTCGACGGTATCCAGGAAGTCGGCTCAGACAGTCCCGTCACAGCCATGCGCACACCGGATGCAACAAGCCCATTCGATACGAAGGGATTCGCGATTTACGACAAAGGGACAGTATTCCTGCGCACAGTGGAGAATATCATCGGCCGCAAAAAGTTTGATACCTGGCTGACCCAATGGTTTGACAGTCACGCATTCGAGCCAGTGACATCCGAAATGTTCCTGGCTGATCTGCGCAAGAAGCTGATCGGTGACGATGCTGAACTGGAAAAACGATTGATGCTGGACGCATGGGTCTATGGCACCGGCCTGCCGGAAAACGCCTGGAAGCCTGACAGCAAGGCTTTTGCCGAAGTAGACAGCGCGGTTGCAGCTTATGCGAATGTGGGAACGTTGCCCGATATCGAGGTCTGGCGTGACTGGACGGCGGCAGAGCAGCGACGTTTCCTTGAGGAACTCCCTCAGGACTTGTCCAACGAGCAACTGGCAGCACTAAACGCGACCCTGGAGCTTTCGCAAACTGGCAACAATGAAGTGTTGTTTTTGTGGCTGGAGGTGGCGCTACGCAATGAATACGGCCCGGCCGTTCAGCAGGCTGAACGCTTTTTGGCGAAAGTGGGGCGCAACAAGTTCGTCAGCCCCTTGTTCACAGCACTCAACGAAACTGAGTGGGGCAAGCCGATCGCTCAGCGTATCTATGCTGAAACACGGAGCAGCTATCACGCCTATACGCGTGGCAATGTAGACAAGACACTTCTATTCAAGACATCTGCGGGAACCGCGCTGTCAGACTGACTGCAAATTGTCTCTCATTGGCCTTGATATTTCACCTGACGCTGAGACTTTGGGAAAAATGTATAAGGTTCAACTCCAGCAGCAGTCGACCGATAAAATGGGGCAATTTGTATTTGATGTTTCAGTTGATGTGAGAGTTACAGGCCAATCGGAAAAAGGCCTTTCGCTCGAAGTGCAAACCGTTTCATCATTCGAGTTAATTGATCACAAAGAGGCGTGCGAGATTTTTGAGAGTTATTCGGGGCAAGACCACTGCAAACCGCGAAGTGACGAATAGCATATAATGTTGATAATATATGCGAACGCTCTAGTCTTCGTGTGATGAGCAATGAACCCGTCAAACGCACCACAGCCGCCAGTCAGACTGGCCATCAATTCCGCTATTTCGATTTTATCATGGCGGCGTTCGTCACGGTTTTGCTGCTGTCCAATATCATTGGAGCGGCCAAACCAACTTTCATCACGATAAGCGGCGAACAATGGATCTACGGTGCGGGAATCCTGTTTTTCCCGCTGGGCTATGTGATTGGCGACATATTGACGGAAGTATATGGCTATGCCCGCGCCAGGCGAGTGATCTGGGCCGGTTTTGCGGCGATGCTGTTCATGGCTTTCATGAGTTGGGTCGTCGTCTCGCTGCCGCCTGCTGATGGCTGGGAAGGGCAGGCCGCCTATGAAAGCGTATTTGGTCAGGTGCCCCGTATTGTGGCCGCTTCGATCGTTGCATTTTGGGCAGGCGAGTTTGTGAACAGCTATGTCATGGCCCGGATGAAGGTCTGGACCCAGGGCAAGATGTTGTGGTCGCGAACGATTGGTTCAACCGTGGTAGGGCAGGGTGTCGACAGCTTGATCTTTTATCCACTCGCCTTTTGGGGTGTATGGGAAACTTCCGCTGTGTTGACAGTAATGGCCACAAACTGGCTGCTGAAAGTCTTGTGGGAAGCAGTTCTCACACCGGTAACCTATGCGGTTGTCGGTTGGCTCAAAAAGCGTGAGGGCGTCGATATCTATGACGAAAAGACAAACTTCACGCCATTTAGCACCTCGACATAGCTGGAATTCGGATCAGGATCGTCTGATCAGGACAGTATGCCGTCTTTCTCGAATTTTCGGGCGAACAAGATAAATGCCAGCGCAAAAACCGGAATGAGGATCGGCATTGTCCAGCCTTGCGAACTGATAAATTCGAGATAGCCATCCAGTATGAAATAGCTGCTGATCTGAACGAGCACAGCCACAAATGACAGGATGAAGATCCGAACAGTAATCCGTTTTCGCATAAGCATGGTGATCGCGCCGGCAAAACCGGCAAAAACCGCAATTGCAAAAGCTGCGGTTGCCCAGAATGGTTGCGAAATCAGCAGGTTTCGCTGAAGCTCAGGCAGTGCGGCAAAATCTTCTGCGCTCATCAGCATCTGTTGAAAATAGGCTCCTACGCCGAGTCCATTCCAGATCAGGGCGATAATCGCCAGTGCCCAGAACCACATGGGTGCTTTTGTCGAGTTTTCCATATTGCCTCCCCCAAAGTCATTGTCGATCACGGTGTTTTGCACCGTGATCAGGATAGTTTCAAGAGAACTCCCAATTTGATCGGTTTGTTGAATATCTAAAATGAATTTAATCTGTTTTATAGATTAGAAGGTTTCGCCTAGCAGCCTCGCATCAAATGGATGGAGTTAAATAATGATCGGTAGAAATATTCCTCAAGTCACTTTGCGTACCCGTGTTCGTGACGAAAATGTTGAAGGTCCAAACCCTTTCCGCTGGCAGGATGTGGATACACAGGAACTGTTCAACGGAAAGCGGATCGCGGTTTTCTCGCTGCCCGGAGCTTTCACCCCTACATGTTCCAACGAACAGTGCCCGGCGTTCGAACGGCTTTTCGACGACTTCAAGGCCAGAGGCGTGGACGAAGTCTATTGCATCTCGGTCAATGACGCGTTCGTCATGTACCAATGGGGCAAGTCGCTCAATCTCGACAACGTAAAGCTACTGCCCGACGGTTCTGGTGATTTCACGCGGCGGATGGGCATGCTCATCAAGAAAAACCATCTCGGCTTTGGAGATCGCAGCTGGCGCTATGCGATGATTGCCGATGATGGGGTGATCAATGCATGGTTTGAAGAACCTGGTATCAACGACGATGGCGTTGACAATGATCCCTATGGGGAAACCGCACCTGAAAATCTGCTGGCGTGGCTGGATGTAAATGGAGCTATCCAAAAAGCTGCATAAATCTCTCACAATAATCCCCCTGGAAACCGCGAGCGAAAATTTCGTTCGCGGTTTCTACGCTTTGCGATAGACAGAGCGGATGAAGGAATTGAACAAGCCGATTATCATGACGGCTGTGATGGGGAAGGCTGATTTTGCGTGGGCAGATCGCATGCGTCGCCGCCATTTTCCAGTCGAACGCAATGTGATTGCGGCGCATGTTACCCTGTTCCATCACTTGCCGCCGCAGGCTTTCTCGGAGATCCGGGAGGCTGTCAAAGAATTGTGCAGGGAACACCGCCCGCCGGATGCGCATTTACGAGGCCTCCTACATCTCGGCCGCGGGGTCGCCTATCAGATCGAGTCACCTCAATTACTGGCAATGCGCATGAACCTTGCCGAAATGTTTCATGGCTTGCTTGTCGCACAAGATCAGCAGACCCCTCGTTTGCATGTAACGGTACAAAACAAGGTAACCCCGAAAGAAGCAAAGAGCCTGCTGCAAAGCTTATCTGCAGAATTCGAACCGCGACCGTTTGAAATTACGGGCCTGGGCTTGCACTACTATATGGATGGACCCTGGCAGGAAATCGGCGAATGGACGTTCCGGGGCCGCTAAACCCTGGCGTTAGACCAGACCAACTTCCTTGATCGGTATTTCCGGATTCGCGAGTTCTTTACGATCGAGCTCCAGTCCCTCAACGACAGCCTTGCGTCCCTGCACATAGTCTTTGGTGCTGTTGACACAGTCGAGAGCGATAACCTTGTCATCTTTGAAATACACCACCGAAAACTGGCGGTTCTCGGGATCTCCCCTGACGACGCAATCATCAAATCCGGCCGAAATCCCGACCGTTTGAAGCTTCAGGTCATACTGGTTCGACCAAAACCACGGAACGGCATTATATTCGCATTCCTCGCCCATGATATCGAGAGCGGCAACCTTGGCCTGATCGTTGGCATTCTGGACAGACTCAACGCGGATAAGTGCTCCTCCGGCAAACGGATTGCTATGTAGTGCGCAGTCGCCAATGGCGTAGACATTTTCAAGACTGGTGCGACAATGCTGATCCACGTCGACGCCGTTGCCTCCGGCTGCGCCTGCAGCCACCAGAGGGCCGGTTTCCGGGATAATACCGATACCGATGATGAACATGTCTCCAGCCAGCATGCGGCCATCAGTCAATTTGGCAGCTGTCGCCATTCCTTCATCATTGGTCTCGAACGATTCGACCATGGCCTCCAGTTCAATCGTTACACCCTGTGCACGATGCTCGTTTTCGTAGAAACGGGATAGCGTTTCCCCCGCCACTCGGGAAAGCACGCGGTCGAGTGTTTCCACTATTGTCACTTTTTTGTTCAATTTTGTGAGGACAGCTGCCGCTTCCAGCCCGATATATCCGCCTCCGACGACAATGACGTTTTCAGTGGTGGGCAGGGCGGCCATGATCTTGTCCACATCGGCACGCGAGCGAACGGCATGAATGTTCCGAGCCTGATTGCCGGGACAATCCAGCATGCGGGGAGACCCGCCGGTTGCCCAGATCAATTTTCCAAATCCGACCTCTTCATCGGATGTCAGCGTGACCTGCTGACCCATCGGATCGACTTTCGCCACTCTGTGTCCGGTTAGCAGTTCGATATCACGTTCACCCCAGAAGCTTTCCGGGCGGAGCATGATGCGTTCAAACGGCTTGTCTCCGGCGAGATATTCCTTGGATAGCGGGGGCCGTTCATAGGGCGCGTATTTTTCGTTACCCATCAGTCCTATCGTACCGGTAAATTTCTGTTGCCGCAGCGCAATGGCGGCCTGTGCACCGGCATGGCCGGCTCCGACGATCAATATGTCGTAATGCTTGTTCATTTCACGCCCCTTTGCACCAAATCTGGCGCGGGCTAGAGCGTTAGCGCGGAAGATGGTCTCGTTGCAAGCTTAAGCAGAAAATCAGCGGCAACTTGTTGACCGATCAAGACGCTATGACTATAGCGCCGCGATCCATGAAATTTTGAAGCATCATGCATTGCTTCCGGATATTGTGGCGGAGTAGCTCAGGTGGTTAGAGCAGTGGAATCATAATCCATGTGTCGGGGGTTCGAGTCCCTCCTCCGCTACCAGAAAATAATGTATCGATCCTGGCCCAGGTCGTTTCAACCGCTGGTCCGATATAAGTCCAAAATACACCCGCAGCTTATGGGGAATAAGTGCGGTGTGTTGAGTTTGGCATCGGGAATTCAGGGGAGAAGAGCAAATGACATCGTCATCAGGCACAGGAATCAAGCAAAAACTTGCTCTGTTTCTGCCCGGTATCTTCCTTTTGGGTTTTAACATCGGGACAGGTAGCGTCACGACAATGGCCAAGGCCGGTGCAACTTATGGCATGTCGCTATTGTGGACGGTGCTGATTTCCTGCGCGGCAACCTATATCATGATTGGTGCCTATGGCAGGTATACGCTAGTCACCGGTGAGACCGCGCTTCAGGCATTTCGCAAACACATACACCCTTTTGTGGGCATATTTTTCATCGTCGCCCTTACGGTTGGGGTCGCGGGAAGCGTGATGGGCGTGATGGGCATTGTCGCCGAGATCAGCTACGAATGGTCGCGAACGTTTATCCCGGGCGGTCTAGCTCCGATCTACTGGGCCGCATTTTTTGTGAGCCTTGTTTTTATCATTTTCTGGAACGGGCGAACCCAGGTTTTCGAACGTGCGCTTGCCGTCATTGTCGCGATCATGGCTGCGAGTTTTGTTCTGAATTTTTTCCTGATGATGCCGCCTCCGGTGGATATTTTGAAAGGCTTTGTGCCTTCCGTTCCCGCCATTCCTGAAGCCCAGCCAAACGGACAGGCTGCGGGCCAGGGGCCATTGCTGCTAATTGCTTCGATGGTCGGTACCACTTTATTCTCCGGGCTTTTCATCATTCGCACCACCTTGGTCAAAGAAGCTGGCTGGACGATCAAGGATGACAAGCAGCAGCGCCGCGATGCGTTATTTGCGGTCATCATGATGTTTGTGATTAGCACCGCCATCATGGCTGCTGCAGCCGGATCGCTGTTTGCAGAAGGTGTCGGTCTGGATCGTCCGGCCCAGATGATTGGCCTGCTGGAACCGTTGGCCGGACCTCTGGCAGCTTCGATCTTTGCGATAGGTATCATCGCGGCGGGTGTTTCTTCGCAATTTCCCAATGTCCTGATGCTGCCATGGCTGCTTTGTGACTATCAAAATTCCGCACGAGAAATGACATTGCCGAAATATCGGGTCATGGTATTTCTCATCTCGCTGCTGGGACTGGTTGTGCCCTTGTTTGAAGCGCGTCCGCTATTCGTCATGATTGCTTCTCAAGCCTTGAATGTGGCCGTATTGCCAGCGACAGTAGCCTGTATAGCCTATCTGGGTAACAAGACCGAATTGATGGGCGAATATCGCCATGGTCTGTTCATGAATTTTTGCCTGGTTTTGATATTCCTGTTTTCCCTTGTGACCAGCTATATGGGCTTTCAGGGTTTGCTAGCTATGATAGCGGGCTAGCTGATGTCCGGAGAAGGAAACAATCATGCGTGAATCGTGGAGATGGTTTGGGCCGAACGATCCCGTAAGTCTGGCAGATATTCGTCAGACCGGTGCGACAGATATCGTCAGCGCTTTGCACGATGTTCCCATAGGGGAGATATGGTCTCGTGAAGCCATCAAATCCCACAAAAATCTGATTGAAGAGCACAACTCCACGATGACGCCTTTGCGCTGGACGGTAGTTGAGAGCATTCCTGTTCATGAAGATATCAAACTGGCTGCGCCCGGCTATGAAAGATATATTGATAACTGGATTGAAACACTCAACAATCTTGCAGCGGAGGGCATAAAAACCATATGCTATAACTTTATGCCGGTCATTGACTGGACGCGCACGGATTTGAAATATCAACTGCCCAATGGAGCTTTTGCTCTCAGGTTCGATCAGGATCAGTTTGCAGCTTTTGACCTGTTCATATTACAACGTGACAATGCGAAGAATGATTATTCGCAAGATGAATTTGTTCGTGCCGAACGTGTGTTTGACGCAATGACTGATGAAGACGTTACCGGTTTGACTCAGACAATAATCGCTGGCCTTCCGGGCAAAATGACGGATGCTTATACGCTCGACGATTTCCGTCGTGCCCTGGAGCACTATGCCCTTGTCGATCACGCCCGGTTGCGCCAGAATCTGTTTGGTTTTCTGGGTCAGGTCTTGCCACATGCAGAAAAGGTCAGCGTTGTACTTGCCATTCATCCCGACGATCCACCGTGGGATATGTTTGGCTTGCCCCGTGTCATTTGTACCGCCGAGGATCTCAACAAACTATTTGATGCGCTTCCCAGTCCAGCGAATGGTATAACATTATGTGTCGGCACATATGGCAGCAGGCCGGATAATGACTTGCCGCAAATGGCGAAAGATTTTGCCGAACGCATTCATTTTGCGCATCTGCGCGGTGTAACCCGAGATCCCGGGGAACAGCGTTCTTTCTATGAAGCCAGCCATCTGGATAGCGATATCGACATGGTCAAGGTGATACGCAATCTGCTGGAGAATGAAGTGACATTGCAACGTGAGATCTACATTCGCCCTGATCACGGCCATCTGATGATGAGTGATGTCAGCCGCGCATCCAATCCCGGTTATTCAGCCATTGGCAGGATGAAGGGTCTTGCCGAGATACGCGGAGTGACAAAGGCAATATTGGCCCTGGATGCAAATTGATTGGCTGCGCCGTCTATCAGAAACTGATCGTGCTTAGATCAAAGTCTAAAGGGTTCAAGCCAGACTCCGCTGCCAAATTATCGCTTTTGTAAACCATAGCAATTCTTGGCTGTTTGCCTCTTGCCTGACCCCTGTTTCAGTCCCTATCTGGAATGAACAAAGATTCGCTTCAGATACAGAACGGAAAAGCAGATGGCAGAAACATATCGTACCAAGATGTTGATCATGGGTTCGGGCCCCGCAGGTCTATCGGCGGCAATATACGGCGCACGCGCAGGCCTGGAACCGATTGTTGTCCAGGGCCTTCAGCCCGGCGGTCAGCTGACGATCACGACGGATGTGGAAAACTATCCCGGTTACAGGGATGTGATCCAGGGCCCCTGGTTGATGGACGAGATGCATGCACAGGCTGAGAAGGTCGGAACGCGCACGATATTTGATACAATAGTCGATGTTGATTTTTCCAAACGTCCGTTTCGGCTCATTGGCGATGGCGGGGATGTCTATGAAGGCGATACGCTTGTCATCGCAACCGGAGCTCAGGCGAAATGGCTTGGCGTAGAAGGTGAAGAACAATTGGGCGGCAAAGGTGTGTCGGCTTGCGCGACCTGCGACGGTTTTTTCTATCGGGGCAAGAAGGTTGTCGTGATCGGTGGCGGAAACACTGCGGTTGAAGAAGCGCTATATATGACCAATCATAGTGATGATGTGACACTTATCCATCGCCGGGACAGCCTGCGTTCGGAAAAGATTCTGCAGGACAGGCTGTTCGCCAATCCCAAAATCAATGTTTTGTGGAACAAGACGGTCGAGAAATTCGTTGGCGGTGGTGATCCGGAAGGACTGGTTGGCGTCGATCTGGTTGATACGCAGTCAGGCGAGAAATCGCATCTGGCAACCGATGGAGCATTTGTTGCAATAGGGCACGCACCGGCAACGGAAGTGTTCAAGGATCATCTGGACCTGATTGACGGCGGTTATATTGAGGTAGAGCCCGGAACCCCAAAGACAAAAATTCCCGGCTTGTTCGCTTGCGGAGACGTTATGGATCATGTCTACCGTCAGGCAGTGACAGCCGCAGGAACCGGTTGTATGGCCGCACTTGATGCAGAACGTTTCCTTGCTGAAGAGGAATTTGCATTGATCGCAGCGGAGTAATCAGAAGCTCTTCAGGGCGGCCAAAAGCCTTTTTTCCAACCAGGCTTTCGACTTTTCATCGGCGAAGCTGTGGGATGCGCTATCGATAGTTTGCACGGTTATGTTGCTGTTTTTGCGGGCGCGGGAAAAATCACTACTTTGCCATGCCGCGAGGAAAACTCTTGCAGTTGTATCTCGGCTTGAGATCAGAACTTCGGTCTTCTTGTCGATTCCGAGCAGTGCCTTATGCAACTTAATTGCCAGCTCACCATTTTCTTGTTTTTGTGTGGCTTGTTTGAGACCTTTAAATAGCTTTCTGAAGTTTATCTTGCCCCCGAGAACATCCAGTATCGTGCGAGGATTCTTGAGGCGATCCCAGTATCTGGCGCGGATGGCGGAAGGGGGAGGGGAGGATGGACTGCTATCCGGTAAATCTGCCGATTCATATACCCAGGGATTGGCGAGAACGAGCATGTCCACGTTCACAATGTTCTGAAACAGAGCAATGCTTGTCGCAGCGTCGCAATTTCCAAATGCCACTATCTTGGTTACATGCGGGCAAATGGTCCGAAAGTGTCGGATCGCGGCCGCATAGTCAGACTCCGCACCCTCGAATTCTGCGTTTGTTCCGTCACTGTCACCGATACCGCGCCGATCATAACGAAAGACTGAATAGCCTGCAGAGGAAATGGCCTGGCCCAATCGTGCCATTCCGGCATGTGCACCCGCCCTGATCTCGTTGCCGCCGCTGACGATCAGCAGTCCGACCGGTTGCTCTCCGGAATCCAGTGTGGCTGCCAATTGGGCGCCTTCGCATGAAAAACGGTGAAAGGTGCGAGTCATTGCGCTGTCCACGACACAAGATCGCCAGCAATGGCGGCGGAAAGCGCTTCATCACTGTCAGGCTCGGCTCTGAGCCAGAGAGGAGAGCCAGAAATCTGCGTATCAGCCGGTTTGGAATCGCCTTCAAGACGGACCGTGCGGATATTCTCCAACTCGGGAGGTTGAGCTGCCTGAAGATTGGAAAACAGTGCGGGGCCGATTTGATTGCCTGCAAGATTTATTGACTGGCTCTGCGCTTGTTCCGTTAGCTCCGCCAATGTTGTTTGTTTTCCCTCTTCCTTGTCAGAAGCCACCCGCGTGCGCATCAGGGTCCGCAACAGATTTTGACCTTTTACCGGCGCCAATCTCCAGTTTTTGACTGATTTATCAATGTCATCGATCAAACAGCTGCCTCGAAATGATGCGACTGCGACAGGTTCGCCAAATTGATCCACACAAGATCGCAATGCGTCGCGCCAAATCTCAAAATTTGCCTGTGCAGGAGGGAATCTGCTTTCATTGGTACCTGGCAAATCCGGGAGGATCGAACCGATGTTTTGTAAGTCGAGATTTCTCATGAGGTCGGCCAACATTCGCCGGGTCCGGTTCATTTCGTCGAACAGGGGAGGGATGAGAAGTATCCAGCGGTCGTGCTCGCTGCCAGCCCGAAGGCAATATTCACTATTCTCGCGAAATGGGTAACTCGAAAAGTCGAGTGTTGTACTCACTCAGCAACCTTCATTTCGGCGAAGGCAACAAGGTTTCCGAAGGTTTCGAACAGTTCGCCGTCTACCTCATCATCCTCGATCATGATGTCGAGACGATCTTCCAGTTCCGTCAGGAGGCCGGCGACTGCCATGCTGTCCAATTCCGGAAGGGCTCCGAAAAGCTCGGTTTCCGGCGTGAACCCGGCCACTTGCTCTTCGCTCAGACCCAAAATATCCTGCATGACAGAGCGGACGGCCGCGTCCGGAGACAAATCCATATTTTCCGACATCTACAACCCCCGATTCCCGGACAACGGCGCATCCCTAGAGTGAACTGCGCCGCCCGACAAGACCCGAGGCATAATGTTTCAAAATGGGTAGCCAGGACAATGGATTGTTTGGCCAGAACATTTCCAGCCGGTAACGTGGCCGCGACATTTCCATCCAGTCCCGTTTATACGGATCGTTCCCGGTCCCGAAATCGACCAGATTTACTCTATCCACGTCAATCGCGTGCTGAAACATTGCCACGGTGAGTAGTGTTCCCGGTGAAGATTTGGTCGCATCTTCGATATGAGCCAGCTTGTGAATAAGCGCTTCGCCGTTCTCGACCGTCCAGAATTGTGCCGCAACCGGTTGTCCGTCAATATAAGCGAGACCAAGGCGAAGACACCCCGCTTCTGCTTCACGTTGCGCGAGACTTTTGAGAAACTCCGGACTGCCTTCTTCCGGTTTCCAGCTATTCTCGTAAACGTGCAGATAGTCATTCCAGTGTTCGTCTGAGAACTGGGTTTCGATGCGAGTTGTGACGATATTCTTCTTTGCCTTCCGGCGCACCGTATTGCGGAGTTGCCCGGGTCTTTCTGCCCAATATTTATCGAAGGTTTGTCCTTTGACATTGAGAATATGATTATCGTCTGCTTTGGATTTGAATACCACCCAGCCTGCCTGCTCAAAGGCTCGTTCGGTCAGGCTCGCAGATTGATCTTCCTCTGGAACCGGATAAATCTCTATGTGATGAGACGTCTTGCGAAGGTCTGACGCGATTTTGGCCAGTAGCGCCAGCTTTGTGACTTCATCAAAGGTTCCGGTAAACACCGGACGGAAGGTAAAATTATACCAATTGGCGAGTCCTTCATAGCGTCCGAGACCTGTTTTCATCAGGTACATCCATGCCTGAGCACCATTCTCGGAACTGTTTGCTAGAATCGGCTGATGGTCCGAAACACAATATTCATGCAGTTGCTGCACCCAGTCGAGGCGATCAAACAGCGATTTCTGGACGCTGCGATCGAGCTTTTTACCAGCAACCGCTTGCACTGACTGAAAGTTATCGTGATATTCACTGTTCATTGCTACTGTCATGTTCGTCACAAAATCGTTCTTTTCCCATAGGCTCAAGCATTTGAATACTCAATCGGATAACCCTGCTTTCGCACTGGATCGGCTCGCACTGGCAGGTGATCCGGAAGCGATCGCGCTTATCACGCGTTCCGGTACTCTTAACTACAAGATGTTAAATCATCGTGTCGGCGCAATGGCGCGCTGGTTATCGAATCAAAATCTCGACGAGGGTGATCGCATTGCGAGCTGGTTGCCGAAAACCGAGCTGGCCTGTCTGATGCCACTCGCGGTGGTCAGGGCAGGGCTTGTCTACGTTCCGGTGAATCCATTGCTGAAACCCGCGCAAGTCGGGCATATTATCGAGGATAGTGGTGCGCGGATGCTGGTGACGAACGCACCCAGATTAAAGTCACTCGATGGTTCATCGATCAATGATCAGTGTTCCGTCCTGAGTGATGGTGAAGTTGTTGCCGCTTTGGATGCGGTGAATGATCCCTTGCCCTGCAATGACGAAGGATTTGATACCGATGCATTGGCGGCGCTGCTTTATACCAGCGGATCGACCGGTCGACCAAAAGGCGTGATGCTTAGCCATGCCAATCTCAGTATCGGCGCGGTCAGCGTAGCAGAATATCTAAACCTGACTGCAGATGACAAGACGTTATGTGTGCTGCCACTCAGCTTTGACTATGGTCAGAACCAGCTGCTTTCAACCTGGATCGCAGGCGGATGTGCAGTCCCCCTGGATTATTTGACATCGCGGGATGTTCTCAAAGCTTGTGCCAGGGAAAAAATCACGACTCTTGCCGCAGTTCCGCCGCTTTGGGTTCAGCTTGTGGAGCAGGAGTGGCCCGCAGAGGCCACAAGTGCGATGCAAAGACTGACAAATAGTGGTGGCGCCTTGACGTCAACTCTGGTCACGCAATTGCGATCCATATTTGGCGACAAAACGGATATATTCGCGATGTACGGACTGACCGAAGCGTTCCGTTCCACTTATCTCGCTCCAGAACTGATCGATGAGAACCCCACTAGCATGGGGACTGCAATCCCGCACGCCGAGATCATGGTGATCAATTCCAATGGCGAACTTGCCGAGCCAGAGGAAGAAGGCGAGCTGGTCCACGCCGGACCGCTGGTTGCGCAAGGCTACTGGCAGGATCCCAAACGCACCGCCGAACGGTTTAAACGTGCACCGGATATGTCAAGATATGGAGGACTTGCAGTTTGGTCCGGAGACACGGTCAAACGCGGGAAAGACGGGCTGTTATATTTTGTTGGCCGCACCGACAGTATGATCAAGAGCTCGGGTAACCGCATCAGCCCGTCGGAAATCGAAGAGGCTGCAATCGCCAGCGGGCTGGTAGCTGAAACCGTTGCTCTTGGTATCCCGGATGAACGTCTGGGGCATGCAATCCACTTGTTTGTGCGCAGCTCTAATGCGGCCGCCGGGGAAGACCAACAAAAGCAGCTGGCGCAATATCTAAAACGCGCTTTACCGAATTTTATGCAACCCCATGCTATTGCCTGGCTGGATGAGTTTCCAAAGAATCCAAACGGAAAACTTGATCGTACTGCGTTGATAAAGGTCGTTACGTCATGACGAAAATAAAGCCGGTTGGCCCCATCCCTGCAGGATTTGAGGCGCGCGATGGAGATTTGATCATTGGCGGGAAAACGGCGACTGCTCTGGTTGAACAGCATGGTTCTCCTGTTTTCGTCTATTCGAAAGAACTTCTCACCAAACGTTTGGCTGATTTGCGTCAGGCAATGCCGGACGGGCTGGATATACATTATGCCATGAAGGCCAATCCTTTCGGGCCTTTGCTGGAACATATGGTCTCATTGGTTGATGGAATCGATATCGCTTCGGGAGGAGAACTCTCGATGGCGCTTGCCGCTGGTGCAGATCATATCAGTTTTGCAGGGCCTGGGAAGCGGGATAAGGAGTTAATCGCGGCGATTGAAGCCGGTGTAACGATCAATATCGAGTCACCGACCGAGTGTGACCGGGCGCTGGATATCGCTGCCAAAGCAGGAAAAACGCCGATACTCGCTATTCGCGTGAATCCGGATTTTGATCTCAAGGGCTCCGGTATGAAAATGGGCGGGGGCGCCAAGCAATTTGGTATGGACATCGACCTGGTGGCGCCCGTTGTTGCCAAGATACTGGAAGCCGACGGAAACTGGCGCGGGTTTCATATTTTTGCAGGTTCTCAGGCATTGAAGGCCGACGCCATTATCGAAACACAGGCGCAAACTCTGGCATTGGCTGCCAGACTGGCGGGGGAGATTGGCGTGGCTCCTGCCCATGTAAATCTGGGGGGCGGAATCGGAATACCCTATTTTCCCGGTGACGAGTCTGTCGATATCGTCGCCGTGGGTGCAGCACTGTCGAAAGAGCTGGAATCCTTGCCCGATATTTTGAAAGACACGCAATTCGCCGTCGAACTCGGACGCTATCTGGTTGGAGAAGCAGGAGTTTATCTCACGCAGATTGTTGATCGCAAGATCAGTTGCGGAGAAACGTTTCTGATAACCGATGGTGGACTACATCATCAATTGGCGGCCAGCGGCAATTTCGGAACGGTGGTAAAACGCAATTATCCGGCGGCTATCGCCAACAAGTTCGGCATAGAACCCGAAGAGGTCGTTTCGATTGTGGGGTGCTTGTGCACGCCTCTGGACCGGCTAAGCGACAATGCCAATATGCCAACTGCCAATGTTGGTGATATTGTCGCGATGTTCTGTGCGGGAGCCTATGGTGCCACCGCAAGTCCTGCCAATTTTCTGGGGCAGGGGCCGGCGACGGAGATATTTCTCGATTAACAAAATATTGATGTGACACATGCGCTGGGCCGAGCTTCGCCGTTAATCAGCTAATCCTAACGCTATTTTCACTATTTTCTCACATAGCTTTCTTGAGACTTTGCGCGACGCAGCTGTTTCCAGCGGGGAATAGATGGTCGTGGCAGGCTGAACGCGAGGTATTGATGATGAGTTTTGTATTAAAAAACAAACGTTTGCCGAACTGCTTTGTAGCCGCGGGACTGGCTTCGCTGGCGGTTACCGGTTGTGCGGGCGGTTCCTCTGGAGCGCAGCTTCCACCCGCTTCCTTTGTTTCGATGCAGGAAGGCCCGGGCGAAGAATATGTGATTGGTCCGCTCGACGAGTTGACAATTTTTGTCTGGCGCAACCCGGAACTTGGGGCGAAAGTACAGGTTCGTCCGGATGGACGGATCACGACTCCGCTGATCACTGATATGCCTGCCGTGGGTAAAACACCGGCGATGCTGGCCGAAGACCTCAAACTGCAACTGTCCGAATATATAAACGAACCGATTGTGTCGGTTATCGTCAACAATTTTTCAGGGACCTTTTCCCAGCAGATTCGCGTGGTTGGCGCGACCGAAAAGCCGGCATCAATTCCCTATCGGGCCAACATGACCTTGCTTGATGCCATGATTGCGGTTGGCGGACTTTCTGAATTTGCGTCCGGCAACAAGGCCCGCCTCGTGCGGTTTAACCGCGGCACCGGTCAACAGCAGGAATATGCGTTGCGTATCGGTGACTTGCTGAAGCGCGGCGAGACCAAAGCGAATGTCATGCTGCGTCCCGGAGACGTGATCATCATTCCTGAAAGCATGTTTTAATCCACTGAATTTTCGCATTCAAAAGGATCTACAAGATCGATGAACGGCCTTTACGATGAAATCAGAATAGCAATTCACAGTGTCTGGAACAGACGCTGGATGGCGCTGGCCGTTGCCTGGGGCATTTGCCTGCTGGGCTGGCTGGTGGTTGCCTTGATCCCCAATAGTTACGAATCCAAAGCACGGGTTTTCGTGGAGATGCAATCGATCCTGACCGAAAAGGTGGGAATTGAGTCGCGCGAACGCAAAAAGAACATGGAACGCGTTCAGGAAACACTGGCATCGACAATCAATCTCGAAAAAGTGGTTCGGGGTACTGATCTGAACCTGACTGTTGCCAGCGACAGAGAGCTTGCCGGCAAGGTTGAAATGCTGCGCAAGAATATCGTGATCAAGTCGGAGAAGGATAATCTCTTCGAAATCACAGCCAATTCGTCCGCCAGCAATCTGTCTGATGCAGAAAATGCGAAACTCTCTCGCGAAATCGTCCAGAAAATGATCGACATTTTTGTCGAGGAAAATTTGTCGGGTGATCGCGATGAAACCAGCCAGACATTAAAATTCCTCGATGCCCAGTTGGCAAACCGGGAAAAGGCTTTGCAGGAAGCGGAGCAGAAGCGCGTTACGTTTGAAACCGAAAATTTGGGGTTGTTGCCCGGGATTGGATCAATCAGTCAGCGCATGGAAGCTGCTCGGGCAGAGCTGAGCCAGCTCGATTCACAACTGAGCCAGTCTTCTGCATCGCTGGCCGCACTGAACGGTCAGTTGGCAGGGACACCTGCAACGATTGCAACTCCCGGTTTCGGCGGTTCAGGCGGCAGCGCGCTTTCGCAAGCCCAGGGCAAGCTGGCTTCTGCGCGGGCACGCGGCTGGACAGACAGTCATCCGGATATTATCGCGATGAAGAAAGAAATTGCAGCTCTTCGTGCACAAGGCGGAGGCGGATCTACTGCAGGCTATCGAACGCCAAATCCGGCCTATAGCTCGCTTCAAAGCATGAGAGCAGAACGCCAGGCTTCTGTCGCTGCTCTGCAAGCCCGCAAGAACGCCATACAGGCCGACATGGCCCAATTGGCCTCGAAACAGTCTCTTGAGCCCGGTGTTGCCGCTGAAATGGCGCGGATAAGCCGGAATTATGATGTCTTGAAAGAGCAATATGACAAGCTGCTGGCGGACCGCGAGCAGATCAAATTGCGCGGACAGGTCGAAACCGAAACGGATTCCGTCAAATTCAAGGTTATTGATCCCCCATCAAGCCCACGATCTCCAGCGGCGCCCAATCGTCCGCTGTTGCTTGCTCTGGTGCTGTTTGTCGGAATCGGCAGCGGTGTCGGATCAGCTTTTGCAATGGGTCAGCTCCAGACCAGCTACCCGACGGCGTCGAAGCTGGAAAAAGCCAGCGGATTGCCGGTCATTGGCTCCGTTTCACAAGTATTGACCAGCGCACAGCGTGTGCTGCGGAAAAAGAAAATGCGCCTATTCTACGGTGCGGGTAGCGCATTGTTCGGGATTTTTGCCCTGCTCATGGTGGTTGAATTTGTCCAGCGCGGCATGGTGGCTTGAGGAAATAACATGAACAAACATAATCCTCTCAGCAAATCCGGATCGCTCCTTGAGCGCGCAGCGCAGGTCTATGACTATATGCCGTCAAACGCTGCTCCGCCGGTTCCAAATCCGGCACCGGAATTGCTGCCGCCAGAAAATGCAACAGCGCCAGCCGCGCCGGGTATGCCGGTTCCGGCAACGAGATATGATGGTCCAACGGTCATTGTGGACCGGGACAAACTTCGGGAAGCTGGGTTTATCGTCCCGAATGGACCAGTTACCGGCATTTCCGAGGAATTCCGGATCATCAAGCGGCAACTGCTGCTGTCGGCAAAAGGAAACTCGAGGCAAGGGCCATTGCCCCATGGCGAGAGAATTTTAATCTGTTCGGCTCATCCCGATGAAGGCAAAACTTTTTGCGCAATGAATCTGGCCCTGTCGATTGCAGCAGAAAAAGACAATGAAGTGCTGCTTGTGGATGCGGATTTCGCGAAGCCGAGCATTTTGTCCAGTCTTGGACTGGAGGGCAATAAAGGGCTGATGGACGCACTCGCAGATCCGGCATTACCGGTTGAAAACTGTATCATCCGAACGGATATCCCGGGGCTGGCCATATTGCCAGCCGGCGACCAGACCAATGCGGATACGGAGTATCTGGCATCATCCAGAACGGCTGAGGTTCTCAATCGCCTGACACAACACAATCCCAACCGGATTGTGATTTTTGACTCTCCGCCTGCGCTATCCGCTTCACCCGCGTCAGTGCTCGCAACACACGTCGGGCAGGTGTTGATGGTCGTGAAAGCGGACGAAACAACTGAAACAGCCTTGAGAGACGCTCTCAGTCTTCTGGCGGGCTGTGATCACATCCAGCTGCTGCTGAACGGGACCAAATTCTCCCCGACGGGACGGCGGTTCGGATCATATTATGGATATGGAGAATAACCATGACCGCGCGTAAAAGTTTGAATGTGCTGAAATATGGTGTGCTGATTCCACCGATGATGATCGCTGCTTTTCATCCAGCTCAGGCCAGAGACAAAAACCTTGAAGTGACGCCCTATCTGGAAGTCCAGCAGGTGCTTGTCGCTGACCTGAACAACGGCACAGATGTTCTGACATACACGTCCGTTGCCGCTGGGGTTGATAGTTCATTGCAAACCCGGCAGGCTGAAGCGCAGGTCAGCCTCCGCTACGAGCGCCGGTTTTTCTATCAGGACAATATAGGTGATGACGATATTATCAGCGGGCTGGCTCGCGGGAGTGTCCAGATCGTACCCAATGTTCTTTCGCTTGAAGCTGGCGGAATTGCAACGCGCAGTCGTACTGATTTGCGCGGCGCGGCTCCTTCCAACACCGTGGGCGACTTTGACAATTTGACGCAGGTCTATTCTGTCTATGCAGGGCCTTCTCTGGCGACAAATGTCGGGGCTCTAAATGTCGCTGCAAATTATCGGGTCGGCTATACCAAAGTCGAGGCGGATGATGCGATCGTACTTGCGCCCGGTCAGCTGCCGATTGATGTATTCGATGAAAGTGTGACCCATTCGGCCAATGTCAGCGTCGGGATGAATCCCGGTGAATTGCCATTTGGCTGGAACGTCAGTGGCGGATACGAACGGGAAGATGCCGATCAGCTTGATCAGCGTTTTGAAGAAAAATATGCACGGGCAGATTTGACTGTTCCGGTGTCGCCCACCCTGGCACTTGTCGGTGGTGTCGGATACGAAGATATCGAGATTTCCGAACGGGATGCTGTTCGGGACGTAAACGGCGTACCCGTTGTCGACAATGACGGCCGTCTGGTTACTGACGAAACATCACCTCGGTTGCTGTCCTATGACCAGGACGGCATCATCTGGGACGCTGGCGTGTTATGGCGCCCAAGTCGCCGCACATCGCTGGAGGCAAGAGTTGGCCGTCGATATGGCAGCACGACTTACGCCGGGAGTCTGGGATATCAACCGAATGAAAACACATCACTGGGAATAGCGGTTTATGATACCGTGTCCGGATTTGGCGGACTGCTGAACGATAGCCTGTCTACTCTCGGAACCAGCTTTATCAGCAACCGCAATCCGCTCAGCGGGGAGTTTAACGGTTGTGCATTCGGCCAGACGAGCAGCTTCTGCTTCAACGATGCCTTGCAGTCGGCGTCTTCCTCTTCATTCCGCGCACGCGGGGTCAATGGGCAATTAACTTACGCTCATGCGGGTTGGAGCACCGGTGTGGGTGTCGGTTATTCGCGTCGGAGGTTCTTCGCTTCGCAATTGGGTAGCCTGGCGAGTGTCGATGGACTGGTTGATGAAAATTACTACGCGAATTTCTTCATCGGCAAGCAGATCGATGCGCGTTCCAGCTTTGATGCCAACGTATATGCAAACTTGCTGGATAGCGGTTTTGCTGGTGCGGGCAATGTCCTTAGCCTCGGTACCAATGCTGCTTATTACTATCAGTTCCTTCCTGGTTTGAAGGGCACTGTAGCCGCAGGACTGGACAGTTTCCATCAGGATGGTTTCGACAGTGAACTGACCGCTTCGGCTCTTTTGGGGCTGCGCTATGACTTTTAATCCACATTTGAACAACCTTGGTGGGAGAAACCCGGATGTATGAAACATTTTATGGACTGACCAGTCGGCCGTTTCAGCTGACCCCGGATCCGCATTATTATTTCGAAAGCGTGACTCATCGCAAAGCACTGTCCTATCTTGGATATGGGCTGGCACAGGGCGAAGGTTTTATTGTCATCACCGGTGATGTCGGTGCCGGCAAAACCACTCTTGTAAGTCATTTGATGGCGACAATCGACAAAGAACGCCTGACCGCAGCGAACATTGTCACGACCAAGATTGACAGCCGTGATATTGTACGGATCGCAGCGAATAACTTTGATATCGATACAGATGATATGGACAAGGCGCAGCTCTTGAGCGCGTTCGAAGAATTTCTGCACAGCGAAGCCAGAGCCGGCCGTCGTTGTTTGTTGATCGTGGATGAATCGCAAAACTTGCAAACAAGTGCTCTCGAAGAATTGCGGATGTTGTCAAATTTTCAGCTGGGCGGCCAGGCTTTGCTGCAGATATTCTTGCTCGGTCAACCCGAGTTCCGGGACAAGCTTCAAAACTCCGACAGACTGGAGCAATTGCGGCAACGTGTTATCGCACATCACCATCTTGATCCGATGGGTTCCGAGGAAATCGAACCCTATATCACGCACCGTCTTTCCAAAAGCGGATGGTCAGGGCGTCCGAAGATTACTTCTGACGTTTTCAGGATTCTTTACAGTGAAACAGGCGGTGTCCCGCGAAAAATAAACACACTGATGAGTAGGGTTCTGCTTATGGGTTCGGTGGAACAGGCAGAATTGATAGATCAAGCGCTGGTCGGCCGCGTCTTGGCCGATTTGAGCGGCGAAGAAGTTGAGATTTCGCAACCTCAAATGGGCGGCGAACCCAGCGATATTGTGGCGCAAAGCCCATTGCGGGAAAAACCTGTGAAGGCAACCATGCCTGAAATGCCGCCATTGGCATCCGTTCCCAAAGCAGATGCTGAACCTGCTCCGGTTCCGGTAGAGAAGCCGATATTGGCCGAGAAACCGCTGATGGAAGAAAAGGAAGTTGTGCCGCTCAAATCCGTGGTGAACGAAGAAGTTCAGCCAGCCCCAGAGTTGACGGAAACCCCGGTTCCAGAACCGAAGCCACAAGCGCTGGATTTGGAAAATGCATCAGAGACGCGGGAACAGGAGGTCCAGATGAAACAGCTCGCTGGACGTCTCGCCGAACTGGAATCGCGAATGGATGGCCAGGAAGAAAATCTGCACCGTGTCTTGACGATGCTCGTTGATTGGGTCGAAAGCGATATCCGAAGCAAGGAAAGCTATGTCAATACAGGACGCGCAGCCTGACAGGTTCGCCAAAGCCGGTGATTCCCGTGCTTTGCTCAATGCCATGTCTGTGGACATCGAGGACTGGTTTCAGGTGGGAGCCTTTGAGACTGTAATTGATAGATCCGACTGGGATCGGCTCGACCACCGGGTGGAGCGGAACAGTGACGCCGTGCTTGCTCTTTTCGCAGAGGCAGGTGTTAATGCGACCTTCTTTACGCTGGGATGGGTTGCGGAACGCTATCCTCAACTGATGCGACGAATTGCTGATGCTGGTCATGAAGTTGCCAGTCACGGCTATGATCATGCACGCGTTTTTTCGATGACTCCCGATCAATTCAGATCTGATCTTGAGCGAAGCCACAAGCTGCTGCAGGATGCATCAGGGCAGGCAGTCACGGGCTATCGCGCGCCCAGTTTTTCGATTGATCAACGAACCCCATGGGCACATGAAATTCTGGTTGAAGAGGGCTATCGCTACAGTTCGAGCGTCGCTCCTATCCACCATGATCACTATGGCTGGGCAGGATCTCCCCGATTTGCATGGAAACCTCTACCAAATACGGATTTCGTCGAGTTGCCTGTCACAACTGTCCGGGCGGCAGGTCGGACATTGGCGGCGGGTGGCGGCGGCTTTTTCAGATTGCTGCCATATGCTTTGTACAAGTGGGCGATAAACAAGATGCATCGAGATGAAGGGCGCGGTGCGATCTTCTATTTTCACCCTTGGGAAATTGATGCAGCTCAGCCCCGGGTACACAATGCTCCCGTCAAATCGAAATTGCGGCATTATGCTCGCCTTGGAGCCATGGAAGCCAAATTGGCACGCGCGCTCGGTGATTATCAATGGGGCAGGGTGGATGAGTTGGCAGAACTCGAACTGGAACTTCTCCCATGAATGCACCATTTTCGCCTGCGACCAATGCCATCAGAATATTGGAACAGCCTGATTCCAACGAATTCGCCCGTATCAAGGCGTTTGTTGAGGCACATGAGGAGGGCACCGTTTTTCACCTGCCTGACTGGGTGTCAGCAATATCTGAAGGATGTGGTCACGAGTGGCGATATCTTCTGGCAGAAGCAAAAGACGGAAGTTTGCAGGGAATATTGCCTTTGCATCTTATACATTCTGCGCTTTTTGGCAGGGCCCTGGTTTCATCCGGCTTTGCCGTCGGTGGCGGGATTTTGAGCCTCAACGACCTGGCGGCGCGATCTCTCGCTGATGCAGCCTGGGCATTTGCCGAGTGTAACAGTTTTCCGAGCGTTGAGTTGCGCGGCGGAAAGTCGCCTGGCAGCGCATGGCAGGAAAAGAAAGACGTATATGCTGGTTTCGTTCGGCCACTTGCCGAAGATGGTGAAGCGCAGCTTTTGGCCATTCCCCGCAAACAGCGCGCCGAAGTTCGCAAGGGATTGAAGAATGATCTGACGGTTCGTGTGGGATCGGAAGAGCAAGATCGCTCAGACCATTATGCGGTATATGCTGAAAGCGTTCGGAATCTGGGAACGCCGGTTTTTCCCAGAGCTTTGTTCGATGCTGTGCTGGACGGTTTTGGAAACAAGGCAGATATTCTGACGGTTCTGGATGGCGACAAACCCGTAGCGAGCGTGCTGAGCCTGTATTATCGCAATGTCGTGCTCCCCTATTGGGGTGGAGGCACCTGGAACGCGCGCCGGTTGCGCGCCAATGACGTGATGTATTATGCGTTGATGAACCATGCGCGCGAACGCGGATGCCAAGCTTTTGATTTTGGCCGATCCAAAGTTGGAACCGGTGCCTGGTCGTTCAAGAAAAATTGGGGTTTTGAACCTCAACCTTTGTCATATGTCGTCCGTACGGCAAGCGGCGAAGAAGCCAGGGATGTCAATCCGATGAGTCCCAAATATCGTTTGCAAGTTGCATTGTGGCAGAGATTGCCATTGCCAATCGCCAATCGTCTGGGGCCATTGATTGCCAGAGGCCTTGGCTAGTGTCTGAAATTTTGTTTCTCGCACATCGGGTTCCATGGCCACCAGACCGTGGGGACAAGATTCGATCGCATCATATACTGCGCCATTTGAGCAGAATGGCTCCGGTGCATCTGGCATGCTTTGCCGATGATGCTGCTGAAGCAGAGGAACTTCATGAAGTCAGGGGTAAATTGGCATCGCGTGCGATCGTTATTCGTGAAAAACCCGTCTGGATGGCCGGTATCGAGGCGCTGGTGCGAGGCCTTCCGGTATCACTGACATCATTTGCAAGCGACCAGATTCAAGCGTTTGTAGACAAGACTGTTCGCGACCGAAATATCAGCTGCATTTTTGTTTTTTCGGGACAAATGGCGCAATATATTCCTGCTTCCTTCGCGGGCCGGGTCGTGATGGACTTTGTGGACGTAGATAGCGCCAAGTTTGAAAACTATGCTGCGTCTGGTTCCGGCCCGATGAAGTGGATCCATCACCGCGAAGGCCGGTTGTTGCGCAAATTTGAACATGATGTTGCAATGGATGCCGATTTTTCCCTGTTTGTCAGCGATGCGGAGGCTGAGTTGTTCCGGAACAGGTTGGGGCAAAAACCGGAGAATATTCGAAGCCTGGGCAATGGCATCGATTTCGCTTATTATGATCCCGAAGCGGTGCATGCAGTCGAGCGGAATGCAGATACACCGATGCTGCTGTTTACCGGTCAGATGGATTATCTTCCGAATGTTGAAGCAGTCCGCAGCTTTTCCAATGATGCCATGCCGATTATTCGGAAAACTCATCCGCACGCAGAATTTGTGATCGTTGGCCGGGCACCAACCGCCGAAGTAATGAAACTTGATGGACGAAACGGAACAAAAATAGTCGGTAGGGTCGATGATATCCGGCAGTGGCTGGCAGCGGCGGACGTAGTTGTCGCACCTTTGCGGATTGCGCGCGGCATTCAAAACAAGGTGCTGGAAGCCATGGCGATGAATAAACCCGTAGTTGCGTCATCCGCCGCCGCACAGGGTATTCAAGCAAGCCATGATGAACATTTCATTGTCGCAGAGACTGTGCAGGACGAAGCCCGCGCGGTAGCGGATTTGCTGAACGATTCAGTCAGGGCAGATACGCTTGGCGGAGCTGCTGGAAAACTGATGCGGACGAGGTATCGCTGGACAGATCAGCTAGAATCACTGGAAGAATATTGCGGATTGACGCGCATCACCATGTCCGAGGCAGCAGAATGACTGATGCAACATTTTCTGTAAAAACCGGTGATCCGGTAAAGAGGGCTCCAGCCACGCTTTGGTCACAACATCTCCGATTGCTTTTGATGATGACGGTTATCATCATCGGGCTGTTCTGGCGCGATGTGGGCGATGTGGTTTCAACGTGGTGGAATATCTCAACCTATAATCATTGTCTCCTGATATTGCCTATCCTGGGATGGCAGATCCAGCAACGCTGGTCAGAGCTACAAAAAATAACACCAGAGATCTGGGCACCAGGGTTGATTTGGGTCGGCTTGGGATCAATCGCTTGGCTGCTGGGTGAAGCTGCCGGAGTGTCTTTCGCAAGACATCTTGCCCTGATCATGATGTTGCAAGGTTCGGTCCTTGCCATTCTTGGCCAGAAGGTAGCGAAAGGACTGATTTTCGTCCTTTTCTACAGCTTTTTCCTTGTTCCGTTTGGAGAGGAAATTGTTCCGTTCTTGCAGACAATTACAGCCGATATGTCGATGCTGTTTCTGTCCTGGGCAAATATCCCTGCATTTATTGACGGCGTGTTCATATCAACACCAACCGGCTATTTCGAGGTTGCCGAGGCCTGTTCCGGGGTCAAATTCCTGATTGCGATGATCGCCTACGGTGCGTTGGTCTGCAATATATGTTTCCAAAGCTGGCCACGGCGCGCGCTGTTCATGGCCATGGCGGTTGTTGTGCCGGTTATCGCCAACGGCATTCGTGCCTTCGGAACGATCTACATCGCACATCATACAAGCACCGATTTTGCCACGGGTTTTGATCATATTTTTTATGGCTGGTTCTTTTTCGCTTTTGTGTTGGTGCTGGTTATGGCGATTGGTTGGCCGTTCTTTGATCGAAAGATTGATGATCGGCTTATTGATGGAAACCATATTGAAACAAGCGAGCAGTCCAAGTCCGGTAAGATGAGGATGAGTCATGCCGCTGTTGCAATTTCTGTACTGATCGCCGCTCCCGTTTTGTGGATATCCAGCCTGGCCGCCCAAACGTCCAACCTTCCGGAGTCCATTTCTTTACCTGAAGTAAGCGGTTGGGATATCGTGAAATACCATCCTGCTTATGCCTGGAAACCACGTTTTGACGGGGCCAATCACCAGCTGCTTGGTCGATATCGCAACAGGACCAGCGGCGAGACAGTTGATCTTGCCGTAGCGGTTTATGATCGTCAGGAAGACGGGCGCGAGATCGTGGGTTACGGTCAGGGGGCGTTTGATCCGAATACGGAATGGGCCTGGAGCCGCGAGCTTTCTGCTCCCCCAGCAGCAAGAGCGATACAGATTATAGCACCTGGCCCCGTTACGCGGGATGCCATTACATTCTACGGAATCGGAGGAATAGTGACCGGGAGTTCTTCAAAAGTGAAACTCGAAACGCTTAAGGGCAGACTTTTCGGCGGAGATCAGCATGCCGTCGCTATCATTGTTTCAGCAGAGCACACCGTGGATGGAGGTGTTCGCGAGACAATGGATGAATTTATTGGATCGCTGGGTTCGATCGATAAACTGGCTGACGAAATGGCCGGTCTGCGCTAGGGCGCATCCCTATGTGCGGTATTGCGGGAATATTTCATCTGGAGACGGCCAAGCCGGTCGACCCAGAGCGCCTGCGGAAAATGACCGACAGCGTTGCTCACAGGGGCCCGGATGGGAGCGGTATCTGGACAGCACCGGGAGTCGGCTTGGGACATCGCCGACTTGCGATCATCGATCTCGACGGCGGGGCACAGCCGATGCTTACGGCAGACGAAGCGCAGGTAATCAGCTTTAACGGGATGATTTACAATTTCCAGGAGGTGCGAGAAGAACTGGAAGCCCTGGGGCATCAGTTTGAAACGGAATCCGATACCGAAGTCATTCTCTGTTCCTGGCGGCAATGGGGCGTGGATTGCCTGAAACGACTGAACGGAATGTTCGCTTTTGCAGTTTTTGATCAACGGAAGAAGCAGCTTTTTCTTGCACGAGATCGTTTGGGCGTAAAACCGCTCTTCTATGCCCCAGTATCTGACGGCAGCATTATTTTTGGATCGGAACTCAAGGCATTATTGGCCAATCCGTTACTCCGCCGTGAACCTAACATGCGCGCGGTCGACGATTATCTGGCTTTTGGATATGTTCCGGATCAGACTGCGATTTTGAAAGGTGTCAAAAAATTGCAGGCGGGCCATTACCTGCTTCTCGAGCAAGGCAGGCCAGCGCCCAGCCAGATTCAATATTGGGACATTGATTTTAGCAAACGGCACAAGACATCGGCAGCGGATCTTGAAAACGAACTCGTTTCGCTGATGCAGGATGCGGTTGGTTCACGGATGATATCCGACGTCCCGTTTGGGGCCTTTCTGTCCGGAGGCGTCGATAGCAGCGCGGTTGTGGCATTGATGGCGGAGAAATCGCGCCATCCTGTAAACACCTGTTCTGTCGGATTCGATCAGGCGTCGCTTGATGAGACCAGCTATGCGCAAACCGTAGCAGATCGGTTCAGGACGGATCACCGCAGCCGAACGGTGGCGGCCGATGATTTTGGCTTGATCGATACTTTGGCTGCCCATTTTGACGAACCATTTGCAGATGGTTCTGCGCTTCCGACTTATAGGGTTTGCGAACTGGCGCGGGAAAATGTCACCGTAGCCTTGTCGGGTGACGGAGCTGACGAGGCGTTTGCAGGCTATCGCCGTCACGTTTTTCACAACGCTGAAGAGCGGGTGAGGGGACTGGTTCCGCAATCTATCCGCGGTCCGGCATTGGGCTGGCTCGGACGGATGTATCCCAAAGCCGACTGGGCGCCGCAAATCTTCCGGGCCAAATCAACGTTGCTTTCCTTGTCCCGTTCCGGAGCGGAAGGCTATGCGGAAGCCGTTGGTGTAACTGGGCCAAATGGGCGATCTTCGATCTACTCAGACAGCATGATCCGTCAGCTTGATGGCTATCGCGGTGAACAGAGTATGATTGATCTTATGGACAATGCGCCGGCACGCGACGGTCTTGATCAGGCGCAATATGCAGACATGAAAATGTGGCTTCCCGGAGATATTCTCACCAAAGTTGATCGCACAAGCATGGCCGTCGCTCTGGAAGCCCGCGAGCCTTTGCTCGACTACAAGCTCATGGAATTTGCAGCCAGATTGCCTTCACGTCTTCGCGTTCGGGGCGGAACAGGGAAATATCTGCTGAAAAAGTCTATGGAGCGCTATTTGCCGCAGGATATTCTCTACCGCCCGAAAATGGGATTTGTCACACCTTTGGCGCAATGGTTTCGGGGACCGCTGGCGGAACAGGCGCGCAATATTGCTTCCACCGGATCTCTGGCTCGCATGGGGTGGTTTGATACCACGGCTCTTGCGAAGGTCGCTGAAGATCACATTTCGGGGAAATCGGACAACAGCCGTTTGCTCTGGCAATTGCTGATGCTCGACAAATCTGTGAAAAACCTATTCAGCCTCTGAAGGTGGATAGATTGCATCGACAAAATACAGACCGTCCGGCGGCGCGTTGTAGCCGAGAGCTTTTCGATCTTTGGCTTCCAGCGCGTTTTTAAGATCTTTGGCAGACCATTTACCTTCACCGACCATGGCGAGACTCCCGACAATCGAACGCACCTGATGATGTAAGAACGAACGGGCCGCTACTTCTACCTCGATTTCTTCACCAAATCGCGTAACCGAGATACTGTCGAGTGTTTTGACCGGACTTTTCGCCTGACAATGCGTGGACCGGAACGTGGTAAAATCATGCTGTCCGACGAGACATTGCGCAGCATCATGCATCGCAGTTGTATCCAAAGGCCGGACTATCAACCACGCCTGGCCTTTGTCCAGTGTCAGAGGTGCGCGGCGATTGATGATCTTGTAGACATATCTGCGGCCAAGGCAGGAAAATCGGGCATGCCAGTCATCATCGACAATATCGCAGGCGAGGATAGCTACGGGATGGGGGCGCAAACCAGCATTGAGCCCTTCCATTAAACGAAAAGGTGTCAACCGGGTTTCGAGATCAAAATGCGCACGCATGCCGAGTGCATGCACACCGGCATCCGTCCGTCCGGCGGCGAAAACCCGAATGTCCTGCTGGGTTATTCTCTTGATCGCCTGTTCAATTGCTTGCTGAACACTCGGGCCGTGATCCTGATGCTGCCATCCCATGAATGGGCTGCCGTCATATTCAATAGTTATTGCAAATCGCGTCATCGGAGGCTGGTTCCCGCCGGGATCTGGGTACCATTGAGGAAGTCATCCAGCTCCATTTTGGGCTTGCCTGCTTTTTGAATGACTGCCGGACGGATTGCCATCTGATCGCATCCTATTGCCAACCTGCCGTCCAATATGATTCCTGCTGGGCCCTCCATATCGACAATATCAGCCGAATGAACGCGGTATCTCTGACCTTCATGTTCAAAAAAGGCTCCGGGCATCGGATTGAAGGCCCGAACCTGGCGCTCGACCTGTTCAGCCGGTTGGCCAAATTTCAGTTTGGCTTCGTCTTTCGTTATCTTCTTTGCATATGTTGCGAGACTATCGTCCTGAACTTCGGGCGGACAACTGTCAGGTGCTTTAAGATAGCGGACCATGAGCATTGCGCCCGTTTCCGCAAGCTCACAGGTCAATTCTCCTGAAGTCTTTCCGTTTGTTGGTGTTTCCGCTTTCAGCAGCATAGGGCCTGTATCCAGTCCGGCTTCCATCTGCATGATGGTTATGCCGGTCGTCGCATCACCGGCAAGTATGGCGCGCTGGACCGGAGCAGCTCCGCGCCAGCGCGGCAACAACGAACCGTGAATATTAAGGCAACCCGATTTGGGTGCGTCGAGAATGGTTTGCGGCAAGATTAGTCCATAAGCCGCCACAACTGCTGCATCGAGTTCCAGTGCAGCAAATTCCTGCTGTGCTTCGTCAGTTTTCAGTGACACAGGAACACGAACTTCCAGTCCCAGTTCCTCCGCAACTTTTTGAACGGGCGAAAGTGTCAGTTTCTTTCCGCGCCCCGCAGGTCGCGGTGGCTGGGAGTAAACCGCGACGATTTCATGTCCGGCTGAATGCAGAGCTTTCAGGGCAGGGACCGCAAAATCAGGGGTTCCCATAAACGCTAAACGCATAAAATCTCACTTTGTGTGTTGCTAACCCTTGGCAGAGCAAAGAATATGTCCCTAAAGACTGGTGCATGGCATCGCAAGAGATCGAAAATCTGGTTCAGGCCCTTTCCCGTCTTCCCGGTCTCGGGCCGAGATCCGCTCGCCGCGCCGTATTGCATTTGCTGAAACGCCCCGAAACAACAATGAAACCCATATTGGCGGCCATGGAGCAGGTTGAAGCGAATCTCGTCACATGTACGATTTGTGGCAATGTCGATACTCGCGATCCATGCCAGATATGTTCCGATCCGCGGCGGGATGACAAAGCGCTTTGTGTTGTTGAAGAGGTATCCGATCTTTGGGCGCTGGATAAATCACGTCTGTTTCCCGGAAAATTTCATGTGTTGGGAGGCAAGCTCTCGGCACTGGACGGGGTCCGACCTGAAGATATCGCGATCGACAAATTGCTGAAACGTGTGGAGGCGGGCGGAATTGATGAAGTGGTTCTGGCCATGAACGCCACGCTCGAAGGACAGGCCACGGCCCATTATATCGCGGAACGCATGGAACAATATCCCGTGCGCCTCAGCCAGTTGTCGCACGGTATCCCGGTAGGGGGTGAACTGGACTATCTGGACGAAGGAACGCTGGCCCAGGCCTTGCGTTCCCGCCGACCGATAGAATAGCGCAGCGCCATCGGAATGCTTGACGGACCCATGCACAATCCCTAAATTTGGGACATGGCCATTTTACCAATTCTTGAAGTCCCCGATCCGCGTCTGAAAACCGTTTCAGAACCGGTCACCGAATTTGACGATGAACTGAAAACGCTGATCGCGGACATGTTTGAAACCATGTATGATGCTCCCGGAATTGGTTTGGCAGCCATTCAGATCGGTGTTCCCAAACGGATACTGGTCATCGATCTGCAAGAGCCGGTGGAGCATGACCACGAACATGGCGAGCATTGTGATCACGATCATGAAGTGATCAAGGATCCCAGAGTTTTCATCAATCCGGAATTCCTGGATCCATCCGATGATCTCAACGTATATAGCGAAGGCTGTCTGTCGGTGCCGGATCAATATGCTGACGTCGAACGTCCGGCAACAGTTACGGCACGTTGGCAGGACGAGAATGGCGAGAATCACGAAGAGCGGATTGAAGGCTTGCTGGCCACCTGCCTGCAACACGAGATGGATCATCTTGAGGGTATATTGTTCATCGATCATCTTTCCCGGCTGAAACGGCAAATGGTACTGAAGAAACTCAACAAGTTGCGCAAAGAACAGGGCGTCGCCGCCTGACGTACTTGCGTTCCTTCTGCTTCCCGCCTAGGTTCTTGTTTCGTTCTAGTTAAAGGAACCTCACTTGGATCCCATAATTGCGCTGATCATCGCGATAGTCACACTCGTTCTTGGACTGGCAGCAGGCTGGTTTGTGGGCCAGAAGTCTGCTGGTTCCAGTACTAAAGCAGCGAAAGAAACATCTGCATCGCTTAGAATCATGCTCGATGGTGTAACGGAAGAACGCGAAACGGCGCGAAATGAACGCGACGGGATCCGTGAAGAACGTGATCAGGCACGGCAGCTTTTGGCATCTCTCCAAGCAGATGCCCGTAATCATGAGAAGCAGCTCACCCAACTGAAAGAAGCCAAAGACTCGCTCTCGGCTCAGTTTTCAGAAGTCGGTGCAAAAATGCTGGAGACAGCGCAACGCCAGTTTCTTGAACGCGCGGATCAGAGGTTTGAGCAGGCCAACGAAAAAGGCGGAGAGAAGATTGCGAAGCTCCTTCAACCAGTCAATGATCGCCTGAAAGCATATGAAGACGGGATAGCGCGGGTCGAGAAAAACCGCAGCGAATCTTACGCGGATATCAAAGCAACCGTCGAACAGGTCCGGCAGGGACAGGACCGGGTGCAGCAGGAAGCTGCCCGATTGGTCAACAGTCTTCGAAATGCTCCTAAATCTCGTGGCCGATGGGGTGAACAGCAACTCAAAAATGTACTCGAAACATGCGGTCTGGCGGAACATACCGATTTTGTAACCGAACAGAGTGTCGAAACCGACGAAGGCCGGTTGAGACCTGACGCTGTAATAAGCGTACCAGGTGGGCGGAAGCTGGTCATCGACGCCAAAGTCTCGCTCAATGCTTATCAGGATGCCTTTGAAGCTGACGACGAAGACGCGCGCAGCTTCGCCATGGCCCGACACTGTGCGTCGATGAAAACGCATATCGATGGTTTGTCCAAAAAGGCATATTGGGACCAGTTTGAAGATGCGCCGGATTATGTGATCATGTTTGTACCCGGCGAGCACTTTCTTTCCGCGGCTCTCGAGCACGAACCCACGCTCTGGGACCACGCTTTCGAAAAGAAGGTTCTCTTGGCAACACCTACTAACCTGGTGGCTATCGCCCGAACAGTTGCCGGTGTCTGGCGCCAAGAGAAAATGGCGGCGGAAGCGAAACAGATCGGGCAATTGGGCAAAGAAATGTACGACCGGCTCGCCGTTGCCGGAGAACATCTCAAGCGCATGGGATCCGGGCTCGGCAGCGCAGTTGGCAATTACAACAAGTTTGTCGGGAGTTTTGAGCGCAACGTCATGGCAACAGGACGCAAATTTGCGGAACTCAATGTTGAAACCGGAAAGAAGGATCTTGAGCCAGTAGCCGAGATTGAGGCTCTTCCGCGCTATTCAAATGATGTCGAGGCCGCTTTGATTGAAGATGAGCGGGCTTTGAATGACGAGGCCGCTGAGTAACATTGCCGATTTCGTCGGATTTGCAGGCCTAAGGCGCTTCCGAACCCGAAATAATGTCACCGCCACAACCATCGAGATAGCCTCCCTCGCTAACCGCTACACGTACCGTATCGGCATATTCACGATCGCTCATCCCGTCGTTGCAAGCTTTTTCTGATGTGACCGTCAATGTAATATTATGGCGATCACTGAAACCTTTGATTTCCCAGCCGGTCGCGGTTTTTTTCATTCGGCTCACGGGAAGGGTAAACTCATTTTCTCCGGATTGAGTCGTATGGACAATCTGATCATCCTTGACCTCGACTAGCCAGCCCGGTTCGGTACCCAACGCAGTATAGTCACCCAGTTTTTCGACTGTCTCGGCGGGTTTTTCGACTGTTTCTCCACAGCCCCCCATGAAAAGCGATACCATCGGCAGCAGCAGTATAGTCGGTTTCATTGTTTTCCCCCGAAGCATTGGTTAGCATAGCACTGCCAGAATGTGCAAAATCTCTGTTGTTTATTTTCGTCGCTGATTCAAAACCTCATAAGCCATGACAGCCGTGGCGACTGCAGCATTAAGACTGTCGGCTTTTCCCATCATTGGCATTTTAACCAGCATATCACAGGCTTCTTCATAGTCTTCCGGCAATCCCCGGGCTTCATTCCCGACCAGCAGGAACGTCGGCGGTGCGTATGTCGCGGATTGATAATCAGTGTCGGTGTTCAGGCTTGTTCCTACGAGCTGGCCTGGACCGGAACGCAGCCAGTCGAGAAATTCAGACCAGGGCGACATGACAATCTGCTGTGTAAAGATCGCTCCCATGCTGGCCCTTACCGCTTCGACAGAAAACGGATCCACACAGTCGTCAATCAAGATCAATCCGCCGGCTCCGACTGCATCACCAGTGCGCAATATCGTTCCGAGATTACCTGGATCCCGTAGTGCCTGCGCGACGAGCCATATCCCTGAGGAACTGCGGTCCAGTTCCGCAAGAGGGGCAGGGTGATCTTCATATATTCCGATGATCGATTGCGGGTTTGTTTTGCCGGAAAGCTTGGCGATGATCGCTTCACTGGTCTCGATGACTTCGCCGCCTGCAGCGAGCGTCTCGGTTTCAAGTTTTTGTGCAAGCGGGTGCAATTCGGTTTCTTCCACCACAACCAGCAATTTTGGTGTCTTGCCGGCATCAAGGGCTTCCGTCAGGATGCGCAGTCCTTCAGCCAGAAAATGACCTTCGCGCTTCCGATGTTTTTTTTCCCGGAGGCTCTTCAGTCTCTTTATCGTTGGATTGGAAAACCCTGATATTTGTCGCCGCTGCGAATCTGACACCGGTTTTCAATCCTCGCCAAAGCCGTCAACGATCAGGCCGGTTAACTTGTCCAGTGCGGTCTCTGCATTCTGTCCTGCCACAATAATATCAACGGAGTCACCCTTTGCTGCTCCCAGCATCATCAATCCCATGATCGATGTGCCGGTTACTTCTGTCCCGTCTTTCCCCACCTTGACCGAGAGATCTCCCGGCAATTTGCTGACATAGGTTACGAATTTTGCGCTTGCCCTTGCATGCAATCCGCGACTGTTCGTGATGGTCACGGTCCGGCGATATTCGTTCACCCTTCTATTCCCAGAATTTCCGAAGCAACACTGATATATTTTTGCCCCGCTTCCTTGGCTGCCGCGACAGCGTCTTCGACCGACATGCATTTGCGTGCGCCGTCCAGTCGAATCAGCATCGGCAAATTCACACCCGCTATGACTTCGATCTTGCCCTTGCTCATGAGTGAAATGGCAAGATTGGAAGGCGTGCCACCAAACAGGTCAGTCAGGATGATAACACCCTCGCTCGTCCCAATTTTTTCAATAGAGTCCGCGATTTCTTGTCGGCGCTCTTCCATATCGTCATGTGGCCCGATGCATACGGGCAATATCGCCTTTTGCGGACCAACGACATGCTCCATTGCTGTAATAAATTCCACAGCGAGCTGCCCATGCGTTACGAGAACCAAACCGATCATTGCGATTAAATTCCCTTTTTCCCGTTCGTTTTTTGCATTGATTCGAGCGCTTCCATGGGGCGTGATGCCAGATTGCGATGCGCGACACTGAGCGAAAATCCTGCCTTGCGCAAGTGTTTGCTGAGTGTTTCCGCAACATGTACCGATCTGTGACGCCCGCCAGTGCAGCCTATGCCGATATTCACATATGCCTTTCCCGCGGCTTGATATTTGGGAAGGAGAAACTTCAGCATTTCCAGAATTTTCTCAATTGCTTCAGGATAAGCAGGATCCTTTGCAATATAGGCTGCAACCTCCTGATCCTGTCCGGTCTTCGATTTCAGGTTGGAATCCCAAAAGGGGTTCGACAGGAATCGGACGTCGAAAAGCAGATCAATATTAGTTGGCAATCCGCGCGAGAATCCAAAGCTGGTAATGGTTATGGTGGTGTCTGCACTCCCGGCCAGGTCAAATTCGGTCCGAATCTGCTGCTGCAGCTCGTTTGCAGCCAAATTACTTGTATCGATTACATGATCCGCCCACCGTCGAATAGGTTCGAGCTGCGCGCGTTCAAGGTCAATTCCATCCTTCGCGGGGCGATCAAGTGCCAGAGGATGCCGGCGCCTGGTTTCTGCATATCGCCGCTCCAGTTCGCCTTCCGTACAATCAAGATAGAGGGTTGAAATAAGCAAGTCGTCATTGTCTTGCAGTTTTTTGATCCGTTCAATCAGATTGTTCGGTTCAAAGCCGCGGGTTCGACTGTCGAAACCCAGAGCGAGGGGAGGATCCTGATCGCCGCGAGAACTGGGAGGGGGAGTTTTTAGCAATCCTTCAACAAGACGGATTGGAAAATTATCCACAGTTTCCCATCCAATATCCTCCAACGTCTTCAGCGCAGTCGTCTTTCCGGCACCGGATAGGCCGGTGACCAGAAGAACGCGTTTTGCATGGGTAGCAGTCATGAGGGGTCTTTTAGCCTGATAAGTTGCTCAAGTGCCATCTCAACTTTTATCGGGGTGCTTGGTTCGAACGCACAAAGGGCGACCCGGCGGACAGACAGGCCCAATATTGTTTCCTTCTGGTTGTCGACTGGAAAGCGTTCCGGCTTGGCCTTTAAGTCAATTTTTAACGATAATGGCACTTGGCGGACACACGGCATTTCAAGAATTCCAAGAGATCGCAATTCGATTTTACCCCGTATCGCAGCCGGAGAATCCATGAGGATGGTTCTATCGTGGACAGAAAGCGACACGATATCGTCACTGACCAGAATTGCGCCCCTGTCAATGAGGCGCAGCGCCAGATCGGATTTGCCGGATCCCGACGGGCCACAGATCATCAGCCCATGGCCACCGATTGCCACACCGGTAGCATGTGTAAAATTTTGTTGGTCGGGATTCATGAGGGCTGATCAGATTCTGCTTTTGGCAGGCGAATTTCAAAACAGGCTCCTTGCGATTTGTCGAGCTTGTCCTTCACGTTGATCTGGCCTTCATGGCCTTCGATGATGGTCTTGGCGATCGCCAGTCCCAACCCGCTATGGCGTCCAAACGCTTCATCAACCGGGCGATCGGAATGAAAACGCGTGAATATCTTTTCCCGCTGATCGATCGGAATTCCGGGACCTTCATCAGCGATATGAATGACCACTTGATCGCCATCCGGTGTCGCCATGATTTCGATCAGCCCTTCTTTTGGCGAAAAAGAAATCGCATTGTCGAGAATATTGGAAAAAACTCTTTCCAATCGTCCACCATCCCCCATCACCGTAGCCACGCCTCTTCCCGGGCGGGCGTATGCAATATTGAAAATGTCTGCGGATTCGCGCTGTTCCATGGATGCGAGGAGCTGTTCCAGCATCTTTCCAATATCTACGGGTTCAAATTTTGTGCGTGCCAGTTCGGCGTCGACTCTGGAGGCATCTGAAATATCGCTGATCAGTCGGTCAATCCTGCGAACGTCGTCATTTGCAACATCCAGTAACTGTCGGCGCAAATCTGGATCTTCAACACGATCAATCCCTTCAAGAGCCGATCTGAGCGAAGCCAGCGGGTTCTTGATTTCGTGGCTCACATCCGCAGCAAAATCTTCTGTCGCATCGATGCGGTGCCGTAATGCGCCGCTCATGTCTGCCAATGCCCTCGAGAGTTGACCAATCTCATCGCGCCGTCCCGGCATTTTGGGAATTGTTATTTCCTGTTCTCTGCCCAACCGCACCCTTACCGCCGCCCGGGCCAGTTTTCGGATCGGACGAATAATCGTGCGGGCGAGAAACAGTGAGAGCAAGACAGAAACGGTCGCAGCGAAAAATATTACGAGAACAACGCTGCTGCGCTCCGCCCTGACTATCCTGGTGATATCCCGTGCATTGCTGGTCAGAAGGATTTTGTCCGGACTCTTTGATGTTGCCCCCGGGAGCAGCCCTGCTGCAATTATCATGGGAGTGCGCTCCGGCGCGAGACGAACTTGACTCGTGGTGGCATTTTTGGGCGTTATATCCAGCAAAACCGGCCAACTATCCGCAATGTCATCAGCCGGTTCTTCAAAGGCCTCGATAGGTTTGCTCAGAACAACATACTCAATGGCTCTGTCCAGCGATCGTGCAACATCCTTGCGCCATGGCTGTGTTTCAGGATCTATCAGCTCATAGCTCGGTTTTGCCAGTTCAAAGCTGTCGATCAGTTTCTCGCCTGTCCCGCCATATATCCGAACTCGATTGCCCAGATGATTTGTAAGACGTGGAATCAAATCCCGACGCACATCTTCTGGCTGGTCGACGAGAGCTTCGCCAATGACTAGGACCTGCAATTCCGCCTGCGCCAGACGTTCTTCGGTCAGACGATCACGATAGTTGTTCAGATAAAACAGGCTGCCTGCGAGCAACGCCAGTGCGAAAATATTGACCGCCAATATTCGGGATGTGAGCGACAACCGCGCCGACCAACGGAGCGACAGATCCGAAACATCAGATCCGATTTTCGGGCTATTCGGTGTAGCGATAGCCAGCTCCATAGAGTGTATCTATTGCATCAAATTCCGGATCGACTTCCCGGAATTTCCGCCGAAGGCGCTTGATGTGACTGTCGATGGTCCGGTCATCAACATAGACATCATCTTGATATGCTGCATCCATCAGCTGATTTCTGCTTTTTACAACACCGGGCCGGTTAGCGAGCGTTTCAAGAATCATAAACTCGGTCACAGTCAGTGTCACGTTGTTGCCGTCCCATTTGACGATATGACGGGCAGGGTCCATCTCCAGCGCACCTCGAATGAGTGGCTCCATGCCTTCTGCATCAAGTTCCTGATCTGTAGCCTTTGCCAAATCCAGCCTTCGCAAGATCGATTTCACACGGGCGATCAACAGCCGCTGGGAAAACGGTTTCTTGATATAGTCGTCGGCTCCCATGGCGAGACCCAGGGCTTCATCGAGCTCTTCATCCTTGGACGTCAGGAAAATGATCGGGAGATTGCTTTTCTCCCGCACTCGCCGCAATAGCTCCAGTCCATCCATTTTCGGCATTTTGATATCAAAAATCCCTAGATCGGGGGGATTGTCCAATATGGCCTGCAAGGCGGCCTCGCTATCAGAATACACACGTGTAACGAAGCCTTCGGCCTGCATGGCAATAGAAACCGAAGTCAAAATATTGCGGTCATCATCTACGAGGGCGATACTGGCAGCCATGGATGCTCTTTCCTTTGGAACAGGCAAGAAATCCCTAGCTGCTGGATCAGCCGCTTACAAGACAGGATATGGCGCAGTAAATTCAACTTTTTTGGACAAAAAATAACAAATATGTCATATTTTGGGGCGGTACCGGTCATAGACATTTGACCGACTCGATCTGGTTCGATAAGCGCCACTCCAAATCTGCCGAAAACGACAATAGTTCATACCCAATTCAACCTAGGGGAATAACCGTGCCACAAGTTTCGTCTGTTACTTTAAATGATCAGGGATTCAAAACGTCTGCTGATCAGCATTGGAATCTGGGCACGTCTTCGCTTGTTGAAGCCGCTATTTCGCGCGGGGAAGGACATCTCGCCAAAGACGGACCGCTGGTTGTCGAAACCGGTGCTCATACCGGTCGGTCGGCCAATGACAAATTCATAGTCCGTGATGACGAAACAGAAAATTCTGTCTGGTGGGGCAAGACCAACAAAGGCATGACGCCAGAGCATTTTGCCGCGCTGAAGGAAGATTTCCTCGCAGCATTGTCCGACAAGAAAACTCTGTTTGTGCAGGATCTTTTTGGCGGATCCCAACCGGAGCATCGCGTCAATGTCCGGGTGATCAATGAAAAGGCCTGGCACAACCTGTTTATTCGCACGATGCTGGTTCGCCCAACAGCTGATGAACAGGGAGCATTTGAACCTGAATATACGATTATTGATCTGCCCAGCTTTCAGGCCGATCCGGAACGACATGGTACGCGCAGCGAAACCGTAGTTGCGGTCAACTTGACAGAAAAGCTGATTTTGATTGGCGGAACGGCTTATGCTGGCGAGATGAAGAAATCCGTTTTCGGCCTCTTGAACTATCTTCTGCCGCTCGACTCAGTGATGCCAATGCACTGTTCGGCAAACATGGGTCCGGAAGGCGATACAGCCGTGTTCTTTGGCTTGTCAGGAACCGGAAAAACCACTTTGTCAGCTGATGCCAGCCGGACATTGATTGGTGATGACGAGCATGGCTGGTCAGATACAGCTGTCTTTAATTTTGAGGGCGGTTGTTACGCGAAAATGATCCGTCTGTCGGAAGAAGCAGAACCCGAGATTTTTGCTACAACCCGCCGGTTTGGTACCGTTCTGGAAAATGTGGTGATGGATCCAGAGACCCGGGAACTGGACCTTGACGACGGGAGCAAGGCTGAAAATACACGCGGTGCCTATCCGATCGATTTCATTCCCAATACGTCTGAAAAGAATATGGGGCCCGTACCAAAGAACATCATCATGCTGACGGCCGATGCATTTGGCGTCTTGCCTCCGATCTCGCGGCTGACACCCGAGCAGGCCATGTATCACTTCCTTTCGGGTTATACTGCGAAAGTGGCCGGGACAGAAATCGGTGTTACGGAACCTGAAGCGACATTCTCAACATGCTTTGGCGCACCTTTCATGCCACGCCATCCTTCGGTTTACGGAAATCTGCTAAAAGAACGGATCGCGAAAGGCGGCGTGAAATGCTGGCTGGTCAACACCGGTTGGACCGGCGGTAAATATGGCGAAGGCAGCCGCATGCCGATCAAGGCTACTCGGGCTTTGCTGAACGCTGCACTCGATGGCAGCCTGAATGACGGTGAATTCCGCCTGGATGATAATTTTGGTTTCGAAGTGCCCGTATCGGTGCCTGGCGTAGACACGGCCATTCTCGATCCGCGGTCAACCTGGTCGGATTCGAATGCCTATGATGAGACCGCTCAGAAACTGGTCAATCTGTTCATCAACAATTTTGAACAATTTGCAGAGCATGTGGATCAGAATGTTCGTGAGGCTGCTCCAAACGCCGCCTGATTAAAATTTTTCCAGGCAAGGGCAGGGCATTTCAATCTGTTTGAATGCCCGCCGGAATAATTGATTTCCAGACATCGTCCAACATTTTGGATGCTGGCCAATTTCGATTTTTCCGGTGATGCATTCAATAACGGATTTGTTTCCGCCAGCTTTTCTCTTCGAATTGCAGACTGTGCAAGCTTGAGCAGATGCACGATCCAGTCGTGTCGCCTCCCTTTGGATGGAAAATTTATCCGAATTTCGTAACCACAGAAATAGTTCAGGCCGCGGGTTTGAATTTGTTTCCGGGAAGGCTCCACGACCGCGATTTGACTTAACAACGGGAAAATTCCTTGACGCCCGTAGTGATATGAAGCTTCTGAAAAATAGTCGAAGCCTATATGGATACCGGCAGGACGCCAGATAATCCCGGTGGCAGACAGGTTTTGTCCAATGGACTGCGCGATCTTGAGCAGCATCAGATTAATGGGCATCAAATGCCGTCCGGTTACCAAATGGTCGCCGAGTGTGAAACCGATAGCCGCGCTATTGAGGCCGATCGGTGTTGCAAACAGGTTTTCAACCTGTGAACGGTCTACAATGCCGGGCAGACATTCCCTTGTCAGTTTGAAGGTCATGCCGTTGGCGACGATATTCAGGCAGTTTATCGGTGTTTTTTGCGCCTCGGCTATCAGGAATATATCGGAGTTGCCATCGATAATTTTGGGATCATCAAGATCCATCCTGCCTTGATCAGGATGAACAATTATCATTACAGGATGGTCGAAATATGCTGTATCTAAATTTCCACTGATGAGGTCGTTCATAGCGGGAATGTATGTTGATGAGTTGATATTCACAAATGCATATTATCTGCATATTGTCGTGCCGGGATGTCGATACTCAATTTTGCGGCCTTGATGCCTCGAACAAAGGGAACATGGAGTGGAAAACTGGATTCTATCGATACTGATGCTGTCCGGAGCCGCATTGGTGGCAGGCAGTATCTATCTGATCCGCACGGGCAAAAACCGGAAGCAGGGCTGGCTAATGCTGATTGCGGCAGCGGTCATGTTCATGAACGTCGCGATCTGGACGATTCCAACACCCGAAAATGGCGCTGTTGTGACTGACAGTACGGGATAGAGGCGCTAATCTAGGTTTTGTTACTTAATCGGGGAGTCCGGAGCGAGCCGCATATCGAGATAGTTGTCGACGGAACCCATCAACAACTCCATTTCATTTTCATAAAAATGGTTGGCTCGCGGAATTTCATCATGATGTATGGTGATGTGCTTTTGCGTTCTCAGCTTGTCGACCAGCTTTTGAACGGCGCTCGGAGTGACCACCTCATCATTCACACCTTGAATGATGATGCCGGAAGAGGGGCAGGGGGCCAGAAAGTTGAAATCATACATGTTCGCGGGGGGTGAAACCGAAATGAATCCGCGAACTTCAGGACGACGCATCAGCAGTTGCATCCCTATCCATGCACCAAAACTATAGCCCGCAATCCAAGTTGTCTGTGCTTCGGGATGAAAGCTTTGTACCCAGTCCAAAGCCGCAGCGGCATCTGACAACTCGCCGATACCATTGTCGAATGTCCCCTGCGAACGGCCAACTCCGCGGAAATTGAAGCGCAAGGTCGCAAAACCGCGTCGTACAAATGTTTTGTACATTTCCTGGGTTATGCGGTCATTCATGGTTCCGCCTGCTTGCGGATGGGGGTGAAGAATCATCGCCACAGGAGCGCGTTCGCGAGGCGGAGGGCTGAAGCGTCCTTCGAGGCGTCCTTCAGGTCCGGTAAAAATTACGTCAGGCATGTGTTTTTCAATTCTGTGATATGGGTATGAATAGATTGGCGGCAAAAAAACGGAATAGCTTTTGCGCTGGATGAAGCGCTTATATAGAGAGAGTGAATAAATCCGCAACTCTATCCCTTCATCGCACAGGGTTTTCGTCACACTACATGTCCGAACAAAAAAGAATCTATCTTGATTATGCAGCAACCTCGCCGTTGCTTGATGTCGCAAGAAACGCCTGTCTGGAAGGCTTTGCGCACTGGGCCAATCCGTCATCACCGCACGCCGATGGCAGAGCGGCGCAGCGCATGCTCGAAAATGCGCGATCGCGATTGAAAACAGTGCTGGACTGGGACGGGGATGTCATTTTCACCAGTGGTGCGAGTGAATCCATAGCGATCGCTCTGGGACATTCCAAACCGGCAATTCAGTTTGTTTCTCCAGTCGAACATGATGTTGTCCTGCGTCACGCTGGCAATGCATCGCCCATCGCGGTGGATCTGAACGGATTGGTTGTACCGATGAAACTCAACCACATGCTCAAAGGGGCAGAAGCGCCAGCTTTGATTGTTGTGCAATCGGTAAACAATGAAACGGGCGTAATGCAGGACATGGCCGCGATTTCCAAAATTGTGGCTGATCGGGGCGGCGTGTTGTTTGCAGATTGCTCCCAGTCTGCCGGAAAAATGCCGCTACCAGATGCAGACATGATCGCCATAGCCGCTCATAAATTTGGTGGTCCTCCAGGGGTTGGCGCGTTGCTGGTCAAGGATCTGAGGATGTTGGAGCCTAAAGGCGGTCAAGAGCACGGTTATCGCTCTGGTACCCAGAATTTGCCGTTTATAATGGCCATGGTGGCCGCACTCGAAGCACCGGCAAACTGGGCGGGGCGGGCCACTGAGTTACGGACCCATCTCGACAATGCCATAAAGAACAAGGGCGGGGTAGTAATTGCGGAGAAAGCTGCGCGTATTGCCACCATTGCCAGCTATCAAATGCCTGGCGTGGCAGCGCATACCCAGCTGATAAAATTTGATATGGCCGGATTTTCAATTTCGGCCGGAAGTGCCTGCTCGTCGGGTACCCTGAAGCCAAGCCATGTTCTGGAAGCAATGGGTATTGACGAAAAAACCGCAGGTGAGGTGATCCGGGTCAGTATTGGCCGTGATACGACACGGTCGCAGGTTTATGAATTTGTCGAAAAGTGGCAGATGATATTTGATGACGCAAACCGGACCTGAGCACCGTGACTGAACCGATATATCTCGACAATCAGGCAACCACACCGCTGGCGCCGGAAGTGTTTGAGGCGATGGTTCCGTGGCTGCGCGATAACTACGGAAACCCGCACAGTACCCATGTATTTGGTCGCAAAGCGGCAGCAGCAGTCGAAATTGCAAGAGAGCAAGTGGCGGCCCCGTTTCCCGACGCGGGGCACGTCTTGTTCACCGGTACAGCGACCGAAGCGATTAATCTGGCCATGGGGGCCGTGCTGGAATTGCAGGAACAAGGTCGGAACAAGATCATTGTTCTCGCAACTGAACATGCCGCGGTACGAGATACGGCAATCGCTTGTGAACGGAAGGGATTTGATGTCCTTTTACATCCGGTGGAATCAGATGGCCTGATTGATCTGGATGCATTGGCGGCTGCCATAGACCGAAAGACGGCACTGGTTGGTGCGATGCTGGTCAACAACGAAATCGGAGTCATTCAGCCGATAGAGGCTATTGCTGAGCTGGCTCATGCCAAAGGCGCGTTGATGCTCTGCGATGCGGTGCAAGGCTACGGACGCGTCGAAATTCCCGGCAACATAGATATGGCGGCTGTTTCAGCACATAAGATCTATGGCCCAAAAGGGATAGGTGCGCTGTGGGTTCGTGATGATATCGATATTCCGCCCCTTGTTCATGGCGGGGGACAAGAGCATGGCGTGCGTTCGGGCACGTTATCGCCCGCGCTTTGTGTCGGTATGGGATCTGCAGCTTCGTTGTGCATCTTGCGGGCTCAGCAAGATGCGGAACATATCGAAGCTTTGGCGATGCATGCGAAGCGTTTGTTCTCGGACTGGACAATAAACGGCGACGAGACGCAACGGTATCGCGGTAACCTTAACATAAGACGTGAAGGCCTCGACGTGGCGCGGCTTGTGTCAGATGTCCGGGAAGTTGCTTTCTCGGCAGGGTCCGCCTGCGCAAGCGGATCAGGGCGACCCAGTCATGTATTGACCGCGATTGGATTAAAGCCTGCTCAGGTCAAATCATCGATCCGGCTTGGATTTGGTCGATATAACAGTCTGCAGGACATCGAGATGGCGGCAAAATTGATCAATCGGGCAGCGGAGGCTCAATAGTCATGAGTGATATCACGGTAAACTTCGTTAGCCCCAACGGAACCCGAACGGTCACCGCTACCGCCAAGGAAGGAGACTGCCTGCTAACAATTGCACAGATTAACGATCAGGCTCTGGAAGGGACTTGCGAAGGGCAAATGGCCTGCTCCACTTGTCATGTCATTGTCGATGCGGCCGATTTCGATAGATTGCCTGAGGCGTCCGAAATGGAAGAAGACATGCTGGATCTCGCGGCAGGAGCCCGGCGAACCAGCCGTCTTGCCTGTCAGATCACACTGACGTCCGAACTAGATGGTTTAACGGTCCGAATTCCAACCGAAAGCCATAATATGCAGGGCGTCTGACCGGCCGAACCTTTTGAAGGGGAAGCAGGGACAACGCAATCTAAGCGTAGTGGTCCACTGAAATCGGATACTTGCAATTCCAGCCGACCCTCGCCATATGCGGCTTGGGAGTCGGGTGGACGTAGTGTTCGCCAACCCGGTCAGATCCGGAAGGAAGCAGCCGTAACGATTTTTCTACGGGTCGCCCGGCTCCTACTTACTAAAAATCGAAATTTGTATCGTGCAAAGCCGCATAAGGCTTCGACAATCCGTTCGTCAGCGCCTAGACTGACTGCATGTCCGATTCACCCGACATATTTGCCGCTGGAGGCGTAGAGGCACCGGTTGTTCCGACGCCATCTGCAGCCCAGCCCTATCGCGTATTAGCGCGAAAATACCGGCCTGCGAGCTTCGCGGAACTGATCGGGCAGGACGCGATGGTTCAGACGCTGGGAAATGCGATCAAACGCGATCGTCTGGCGCACGCTTTTTTGATGACTGGTGTGCGCGGTGTGGGCAAGACAACCACGGCGCGGCTGATCGCCAAAGCACTGAACTGTATTGGCGAAGACGGCCAGGGCGGCCCAACAATTGATCCTTGCGGAAAATGCGAGCCGTGCCGGGCGATTGCAGAAGGCAGTTTTATCGATGTGATCGAGATGGATGCCGCCAGTCATACCGGCGTCGATGACGTCCGCGAGATCATTGAGGCCGTTCGCTATTCGTCTGTATCGGCACGTTATAAAATCTACATTATTGACGAAGTTCACATGTTGTCGAAAAACGCGTTTAATGCACTTTTGAAGACGCTGGAGGAGCCCCCGGCGCATGTGAAGTTCATATTCGCTACCACGGAAGTGAACAAGGTTCCGATTACAGTTTTGTCCCGCTGTCAGCGATTTGATCTAAAACGCATCAAAGCAGAGCAGCTTGCCGCACACTTTTTGTCCATTGTCGAGAAAGAGGGTGTTCAGGCAGAACAGGAAGCGCTGGATCTTATCGCACAGGCTGCCGAGGGATCCGTCCGGGATGGTTTGTCCATTCTGGACCAGGCGATTGCTCATGCTGACATGGATGGCGGGGAGGGCCATAGCAGCGTCAAAGCTGTCCAGATACGCGAAATGCTGGGATTATCCGATCGAAGTGCAATCCGGCGCCTGTTCGGCCAGCTTCTGGAAGGTGAATCGGAATCCTTGCTTGACGCCATTGACGAGCAATATCGTGTCGGGGTTGAGCCTCTGTCACTGATGAACGGCCTACTGTCGTTATCGCATCAGGTTACATTGTTCAAAGTAGGTAGGGCCAATGATCCGACATTGTCTGATGAGGCCAAAAACCAACTGAGAGGTTGGGCGAAGCAGCTATCCTACCCGGTTCTCCATAGGTTATGGCAACTTCTTCTGAAGGGGTACGAAGAGGTACAGCAAGCACATCTTCCCCGAGAGGCCTGTGATATGGCGCTCTTGCGCGTTTTATGTGCGGCCGAGATGCCAGACCCAGGAAAATTGAAAAAAATGCTGGGCGACAATATGGCCCCGGATGCCGCGAGTGAGCGAGCCAGCGTTCCAAAAGCGGCGAATGCGGAACCTGCTTTTGCAGAGTTGCCCCAAATCGAGAATTCAACGGAAATACAGGGCGAAGCAGCCGCGACCGAGCCAACAGTGCCGACAGAACCAGATGTTCTGAAACAACCGGAACCGGCTGAACAAGTTGCCGGTGCCAATCCGGCGTCATTCTCCGGGATCGTCGATCTGGTGGGAGAAACTTCTGTTGTAATGCAGAGCATTTTAAAAGCGGATATTCGTTTGATTGAGTTTGCGCCGCCAGAAATCACTTATGAATCGGTTAGGCCTATTGCATCGGCCGATCTCAGAAAGATTGAAGCGATACTGAAAGACAGTACCGGAACTACCTGGTCGTTTCAGGAAGGTGAGGGTGAAACGGCCCCGAGCCTCGATGAGCAGGCCGAGATCCAGAAACGGGCCGAACGCCAGAAAATACTCGATATGCCAATGGTCAAGGCGGCTTTTGACGCTTTTCCTGACGCCAGACTGGTTGAAACCACCAGTGATTCCGAACTAACCAAGAATTTGCAGGAACCGCACCAGACAAGGAGTTCATTGGCATGAAATCAATGGAAGAAATGATTCAGGCGGCACAAGATGCTGCACAGACCGTTCAGACCCAAATGGAAGAAGCCCAGAAAAAGCTCGACAGTATCGAAGTGGAAGGCAATTCCGGTGGCGGACTGGTCACGGTAAAGGCCACTGCCAAAGGCCGTATTTTGGGCGTGAAAATAGATGATAGTCTGCTCAAGGCTGATGAAAAGGGTATTTTGGAGGATCTTGTGGCGGCAGCCTTCAATGATGCGCGCGATAAAGCGGACGCTGTTAGCAACGAAGAAATGGGAAAAATGACAAGCGGATTGCCACTGCCCGGTGGATTCAAGCTGCCATTTTAATTGTTTGGACGGATCAACGCAATTCGCTTGAAGTAGTTGCTTGGCACCCCATATATCGTGGCGAAGCGCTTCTTAGGCGCAGTATCTTGGAGTATTAATGTCTCAGCCTGAATCCAGCCCGGAAACCCGTTCTCTGCCGTTATTGCCTTTGCGTGACATCGTGGTCTTTCCCAACATGATCGTACCGTTGTTTGTCGGCCGCGACAAATCAGTGGTCGCTCTGGAAAAGGCGATGGACAGCGACAAGGATATTTTTCTGGTTGCCCAGCTGGACCCGGCCGAAGATGACCCGGTTCGCGACCAACTATATGACCTCGGTGTCGTGGCGACAGTTCTGCAATTGCTGAAATTGCCTGATGGTACGGTGCGAGTTCTGGTTGAAGGCAAACAGCGAGCCAAACACGTATCACTGGATGATCAGAAAGACGGCTATGTTCAGGCCAATGTCGAGTTGATCACGGAGCAAGCAGCCAAAGGTCACGAAACAACAGCGCTCATGCGGTCTGTGGTTGAACAATTTGAAAACTACTCGAAACTCAACAAGAAGATGCCGGCTGAAACGGTTGTTCAGCTGGGAGAAATTGAAGAAGCATCGCGGCTTGCCGATGCTGTAGCGGCGAACATCAACGTTAAAGTTTCAGACAAACAAAGTCTGTTGATCGAAGGTGATCCGGTGAAACGCCTGGAAATGGCGTTTGCCTTTATGGAAGGCGAGCTGGGGGTTCTCCAGGTGGAGAAGAAGATTCGTGGACGCGTAAAACGCCAAATGGAAAAGACGCAGCGCGAATATTATCTGAATGAGCAGATGAAAGCCATTCAACGCGAATTGGGTGATGGCGAAGATGGCGAGGGGGACGAAATGTCAGCTCTCGGCAAGAAGATCGAGGAGATGAAACTCTCCAAGGAAGCCAAAACCAAAGCCAAAGCTGAATATAAGAAGCTCAAGGGCATGCAGCCCATGTCTGCCGAAGCAACAGTTGTTCGCAATTATCTCGATGTCTTGTTGGGATTGCCATGGGGCAAGAAATCCCGGCTGAAGAAGGATATCAAGCAAGCGGAAACAGTTCTCGATGATGATCATTTTGCTCTCGAGAAAGTCAAAGAGCGGATTATCGAATATCTTGCAGTTCAGACGCGTACAAACAAACTGAAGGGTCCAATTCTGTGTCTGGTTGGTCCTCCAGGTGTCGGTAAAACGTCATTGGGGCGTTCGATCGCGCGCGCTACCGGACGTGAATTCGTTCGTCAGTCTTTGGGCGGCGTTCGCGATGAAGCAGAGATTCGTGGCCACAGAAGAACATATATCGGATCACTTCCCGGGAAAATCGTTTCGAACTTGAAAAAGGCAGGAACTTCCAATCCCTTGTTCTTGCTGGATGAAATTGACAAACTGGGTCAGGATTTTCGTGGTGACCCGGCTTCTGCGTTGCTTGAAGTGCTGGATCCGGAACAGAATGACAAATTCCAGGATCATTATCTTGAAATCGATATTGATCTTTCGGATGTCATGTTTGTCACAACGGCCAACTCGCTTAACCTTCCACAACCCCTTCTCGATCGAATGGAAATTATTCGTCTGGAAGGATATACCGAAGATGAAAAGCTGGAAATTGCCAAGCGGCATTTGATTGAGAAACAGATTGACGCCCATGGTCTCAAAAAAGGCGAATTTGCCTTGAGTGACGAAGGGCTGCGCGATCTCATTCGATACTATACGCGCGAAGCTGGAGTACGGACACTCGAGCGGGAGATCGCAAAACTGGCTCGAAAAGCGCTGCGCCGGATACTTGAAGGCGAGTATAAAAGCGTTGTGATAACTGCTGAAAACCTCGCTGAGTATGCTGGTGTTCGCAAGTTCCGCCATGGAATCAGCGAAGAGGAAAATCAGGTCGGCGCTGTGACTGGATTGGCATGGACGGAAGTTGGCGGTGAACTGCTGACGATCGAATCCGTTACCGTTTCCGGAAAAGGCCAGATCAAAACCACTGGCAAGCTCGGCGAAGTCATGACTGAATCCGTTCAAGCTGCATTGTCCTTTGTAAAAGCAAGAGCACCTTCTTACGGCATTAAACCCAGCGTGTTCAGCCGGAAGGATATCCATATCCATCTTCCCGAAGGTGCAGTGCCCAAGGATGGGCCGTCAGCCGGAGTCGGGATTGTGACTGCGATTGTATCTACGTTGACCGGGATAGCAGTTCGCCGTGACGTTGCGATGACCGGTGAAGTTACTTTGCGTGGTCGGGTGCTGCCGATTGGTGGTCTGAAGGAAAAATTACTCGCCGCTCTTCGTGGTGGAATCAAAACGGTTCTCATTCCAGCCGAGAACGAAAAAGATCTGGTAGAAATTCCAAAGAACATCACGTCGTCGCTAAAGATCATACCGGTCAAGCATGTCGATGAAGTATTGGCAGAAGCTTTGACCGAAAAAGTTGAATCGATAGAATGGAGCGATGCGGATGAACTGGCCAGCCACGCGGCGGCCCCGTTGTCTGATGATCCGGGATCGGTTTCACGTCACTAATCTGCAAGGCTGTGCGAGTCGTTTTTTGCGCAGTAATCCGCCGCTCATGAGCTGTTGATCCAACGCATTTCATCGGAAAAAGCACGGATTTGTGTTTTTTTGGGTAATTTGACGTAAAAATTCGGGTACTCGCCCAAAATCTGGCGGTTTTCCTTTGACTCAGGGGTTAATCTTGGTGTTACTGCCTCACAGACAAAGCGCGATTCAATGAAGAGTTGCACATAGAGAAGGGGGGATACCCATTATGAATAAACAGGATCTTATCAGTAGCGTTGCAGATCACAGTGGTCTCAGCAAAAGCGATGCCGGCAAAGCCGTGGACGCAGTATTTGACTCCATTACATCTTCACTAGCTGGCGGCGGCGAATGCCGTCTCGTCGGATTTGGTACTTTTTCAACTTCCAAGCGTAAAGCTTCAACCGGCCGTAATCCACGTACCGGTGAACCAATGCAGATTCCTGCATCGACACAAGCAAAATTCAAAGCCGGCAAGGGCTTGAAGGACGCCGTCAACAAATAAACTGTTACAAGGGGAGTGTTTGGGCACTCCCCTTTTTTTATCGCACTTTGTTCTGGATATTCAGGCGGGCACCTTCGGGGCCCGCCTTTTTCTTTTGGCTTGAAATATGAATTTCCGTTAACCAACGTTAGCCCAATTTAAACCATGTGCCGTTATTCCTGAATCCAAGATTTGACGATTTGTTCGCGAAATTGGACCAGGGTTTAAAATAGATATGGCTGTCAAAAATTTCCTGAAGGCTCTGTCCAGCAATACGGCTGAAGAAGTCGGCGCTGGGGAACTCAAAGTTGTCACAACTCACGATCACGCACAGCGTATCGAAATTCTGGATGATTTTGAACAGGCCGGTATTAACTGGCTGTGGGCAACTGATGCGGAAGGCCGGCTGATCTATCTGTCCGAAAAAGCCGCCGAAAATCTCGATCGACCGATAGATGAGCTGCTGTCTCAGCCATTGACTGCATTTTTTGAGAATGATCCGGATAATCCCGATGAAAAATCGGATCGTCCGCTTCAATTCCAGTTAAGCAAACGCAGCAAAATTCATGATCTGGTGGTACGCCGCATCCCTAAAACCATGTTGTCGGATGACCGCCCGACATGGTGGACAATTTCCGCACATCCCAAATTTGATGAGGCCGGAAATTTTCTGGGATATCGCGGCAATGCCAAAGACGTGACGCTTGAATATCAGCGCAAGCTGGAAGATTCCCGTTTGGCCGAGTTTGATTCGCTCACCGGGCTTGCAAACCGCCACCGCATGAACAATCAACTCAATTCTCTCCTCAGTTCCTTCAAGGCAGCGAATCGAAGTTGCGCGATCATGATGCTGGACCTTGATCGGTTCAAGCAAGTGAATGATACCATGGGCCATCCAGCGGGCGATGAACTGCTGAAGCAGGTTGCAACCCGTATGCGGAATATTATTGGTGAACGCGGCGAGATTGGTCGACTGGGCGGGGACGAGTTTCAGATCATCCTTCCCGATATAGATGATCGTGGCAAATTGGGTGAAATTGCGGACAAGATCGTAAAGATTGTATCTCAGCCGTACCCGATTGATGACAAAAGCGCATTGATCGGAACTTCCATCGGAATAGCGATTGCGCCTTATGATGGAGTCGACAAGGAAGAGTTGATCCGCAGTTCGGATCTTGCGCTCTATGCGGCCAAAAATTCTGGCCGCGGTCAATTTCGCTTCTATTCCGCAGATTTGAAGGATGAGGAAGAAGAGCGCCGGCAGCTGGTTGATGACTTGCGAGATGCGTTGACCAATGATCAACTCGATCTTCACTATCAGCCGGTGGTTCGGACAGATGATCATATGGTCGTCGGGTTTGAAGCTTTGATGCGCTGGGTTCACCCCGAACGCGGGGTCGTCAGTCCAGGTGTTTTTGTGCCGATTGCAGAAGAGTTGAACCTGATAAACCAACTCGGCGAATGGGCCTTGCGTCGCGCATGCACTGATGCCCTGAACTGGCCAAAATCGATCAGGATTGCCGTCAACGTTTCGGCCGTGCAATTTGCCAATAGCGGCTTCCCGGAAATTGTCATGAATGCGCTGGCCGCTAGCGGCCTGGAACCGGAAAGACTGGAGCTTGAGCTGACCGAAAGCGTGTTCATGGGCGACAGCGAAACCATCGATAACACTTTCAAAATACTGAAGGAACTGGGTGTCAGGTTGGCACTTGATGATTTTGGTACGGGTTATTCTTCTCTCAGCTATTTGAGATCCGCACCATTTGACAAAATCAAGGTCGACAAAAGCTTTGTCGATTCCTGCACGCAGAAAGACAAGAACAGCGCCAAGATCATCGCTGCGATCGTTGGACTTTCGGATGCGCTGGGAATGGAAACCACGGTCGAGGGCGTTGAAGCGTTTGATCAGTTCACACTGGTTTGTTCCAAAGGCGCCAAATTCATTCAGGGCTGGATCTATTCCAAGGCTCTCAAGCTCGACGAGATCGAACAAAAACTGGGTGATGGCGGATTCAAGATCGAACCGGACGGACCCGAGCTCTATCGCCCGGATCGCCGTACCGTATTACGTCGTATCGGCGCGATCCATGAAGATCATCGATATGATGTCATGATGCGTGATCTTTCCAAAACCGGGGCAAGATTTGAAGGAATGCTTGGGGTCCCGATTGATACCAAGCTGGTTCTTGATCTCGGAGCTGGTCAATTGGTAATCTGTAAAGTCAATAGATCAAAAGAAGCAATGGTAGCAGTGGAATTTGAGACCCCGCTTGTTAGCGATGGCGCTGGCGGCCTGTGCACAAGACACCGGGTCTCGCCCTATGATCTGGCAGCAGCCGGCATGCCATTGGCATCTCTGCCGCCGGGAAATTATCCATTGGCAAATGATGCTTCGAACCCGACATCAAAGCCCAAATTCATGCAGGTCGCGCTCAACGGTGTTTGATTCTGGTGTAGATCGTTGGAGAAATGGTAGACGCTACAGGGTTCGAACCTGTGACCCGCTGATTAAGAGTCAGCTGCTCTACCAACTGAGCTAAGCGTCCATTTCCATTTGATTAGCTGCATATAGGGTGCTCACCGCCCAGTGCAATGGAGATGGACAAATTTATCGGAATGGACATTTAATCGAATGTACCACCGCGACGGCCAGGATGACGATCGATCGACATAAGGATCCCGACGCAGATCATGATTGTCATCATCGAGGAACCACCATGGCTGAGAAAAGGCAGGGGAATCCCCACAACGGGTGCCAGTCCCATGACCATCATCAGATTGATTGCGACATAAAAGAAGATTGTCGTGGTCAGGCCTGCCGCGGCAAGTTGGGAGAAACGGGTTTTCGCTCTGATTGCGACACCCAATCCCCATCGGAACAAAAGGAAGAAACCGAACAACACAGCGACTCCGCCCATCAATCCCCATTCTTCGGCCATGGTTGCGAAAACAAAATCGGTATGGCCTTCGGGAAGATAGTCGAGGTGACTCTGCGTCCCGTTCAAAAAGCCCTTGCCGAAAATTCCGCCGGAACCGATCGCAATTTTTGACTGGCTGATATGATATCCTGCTCCGAGCGGGTCATTTTCAGGATTGAGAAAAGTCGTCACTCGACGCTGCTGATAGTCTTCCAATCCGAAGAAGAAGGCAATGGGAGCGAGAACTGCAATTGCCGCAGCACCGCCGACGAACAGGCGCATTGGCAAGCCTGCCAAAAATGCCACGGTCATTGCGCCTGCAAACACTGTTATCGTCGTTCCAAGATCAGGCTGCAGAAGGATGAGTGCGCAAGGAAATCCCAGTAGTAGCAACAACGGCCAGATCGCGCCCCAGGAACGGATTTGTCCCGCTGGAAGAAGGTCGTAAAAGCGTGCGACCGCGAGGATAATCGCCGGTTTCATCAGCTCGGATGGCTGTATTCGGATAAAGCCAAAATTGAGCCAGCGCTGGCTTCCGCCGCCTACTGCACCGATAAGTTCCACTCCCAACAGCATCACGACAACAACAATATAGACCGGAAATGCGATCGTTTTCCAGAATTGCTCCTTGAAGCGAGAAAGAACGATAGCCATGCTCAGGAAAACCATGAAACGGATCATATGCAGTCCAGCCCATGGTGTAACACTGCCACCAGCTGCTGAATACAGAACCACAAACCCAAATGATGCCATCACCAACAGCAGCAAAATGGTTCGCCACGGCAATTGGGCAATCGGCGCTGGAATAAAGTCGTTCAACGCTTACTGCTCCGGCTCTGCTCTAGCGGTATCTGTTCCGTCTTCGCCGACAGTTGGCTGCCGCTGCCCCGCTGCGATGGCTTTTTCCAACGCAACTTGCGCACGATAGGCCGTTAGTTTTTTGTCCATTCTTTGTTCAATATTACCACCCCAGGCCTTCTCCAGGTCGGTCAGGATGTTCATCGCTTTTTCGCGATCATAAAGAAATGTCATGACGTCGCGTGCAACGGGATAGGCCGCTCCTGAACCACCACCATGTTGGATAACCACAGCTGCAGCATATCTAGGATTGTCATAGGGAGCGAAGCAGACAAACAGACCATGATCCCGATATTTCCATGCCACATCTTTACCACCGCGACCGAAATCGAGATTGACGACCTGCGCTGTTCCGGTCTTGCCAGCCATTTCTACATCTTTGATCGGCAAACGCGCCCGCCCGGCGGTTCCGGCACCATTTACAACCTGGTTCATCGCTTCCTGGACATAGGCAATATGTTCCGGATCGATATTCAAAGTTTCCACTTTGCTCCGTTTTCCGTCCAGCAACAATTGCGGCATCAACTTTTTGCCGGTTGCAATCCGGGCTGACATGACAGCAAGTTGCAGAGGAGTGGAGAGTGTGTAGCCTTGGCCAATCGAAGAATTGACAGTGTCATAGGCTTGCCATTCCTGATTATATTTTTTTAATTTCCACTGAGGGTCAGGGACGGTCCCGTAAAACTGGCTGACCACAGGAAGCGGAAACTGTTGTCCCAGACCCAGGCGATTGGCCATTAGGGCGATCGGGTTCATCCCGATCTTTTGCGCGAAATGATAGAAATAGACATCACAGCTCTGATAAATGCCCTTGGCCATATCAACGCGGCCATGACCTCTTCGATTCCAGCACCCGAACCGACGATTGCCGACACGCAGACCGCCGTTGCATATGACCGTTTCGTCTGGCTTTATTCCCGCTTCCAGAAACGCGAGTGACACCATCGGCTTGATCGTAGAGCCCGGCGGGAATAATCCCTTGAGCGCCTTGTCTCTGAGCGGCACATGATCATCTGCCCGCAGCATGCCATATTCGGTCTGTCCGATCCCATCGGAAAAACTATTGGGATCAAATGAAGGCATTGAGGTCATTGTGAGGAGATCGCCGGTTTCACAGTCCATGACTACGACCGCTCCGGATTCCGGGCCAAGTCTTCGCGCCGCATATTCCTGGAGCTCTATATCAAGCGTCAATTGCAATGCTTTGCCCGGAATGTCTGGCCGCGTATCCAGCTCACGGACAATTTTCCCGCGTGCGGTCACTTCTACGCGTTTTGCTCCCGGTTTTCCCTGAAGGCGGTCTTCAAACAGTTTTTCCAGACCATCTTTGCCGATCTTGTACCCGGGGGTCACCAAAATCGGATCGGGATTTTCCGCATAGTCTTCTGCTGATGCGATCCCGACATAGCCGGCCAGATGGCCTACTGCGGCACCTGTGGGATAAAAGCGCGAAAAGCCCTGCCTTGGGGATACTCCTGGCAAATCGGGCAGGCGCACGCTAACGGCTGCAAAGCTCTCCCAGTCCAGTCCGGTTGCAACCTGCACGGGCTGAAAACTGGTCGCTTGTTCGAGTTCCTTGTTGATCCTTGCAATGGCTTCCGCATCAAGTGCCAGCAATTCCGCCAGTGTGGCGACTGTCTGTTCTTTGTCACGCATGCGATCGGGAATGATATCAACACGAAAATCGGTCTTGTTATTTGCAACCGGTTTGCCATTCCGATCAATCAACCAGCCTCTCCGGGGTGGTACCAGAGTCAGATTGACGCGATTGCTCTCGGACAGGAGCTGATAGCGTTCATTCTCGGCAACGGAAATATAGGCCATGCGTCCGGCAAGCAGAACGCCGATACCGGCCTGCAAGCCGCCGATGATTGTCGCGCGGCGTGAAAAGGTCAGAGCCTGCACAGCACTCGTAATATTTTTGCCGCCACCCAGACTCATCTTGAAACCCGCCAGTTATCAATTGCGCCAATCAACCTGGTGATAAAGGGATAGAGCAATATCGACAGCAATAATTGCGGTACAAGAATTTCCAGGCGTAGCAGATTGCTTTGGAAATTGATGATCAGCATACCGCTTACTACCACAAAAATGATGGAAAGGGAGGCTATCAGCCAGTCTTGCCAATAATCCCGTCCCGCACCCCGGCGATCCAATGTCTCCAGCGCGATAAATACGAGTGACCATAAAAATGCAGCGCAACCGAATGGCTGGCCGCTAAACATATCATCGATCAGCCCCAGCGGGAAACCGGCCCAGACCGGCCAGTAACCAGGCCTGATCAAACGCCAGGCCAGAAGCACCAAAAGACCGATCGGAGGAAGAATGGGGTAATCGGTAATGATCGGTAGGGTCGTCACCATTGAACCGATAATGACCGTAGTTGCCGGAATGAATTTTATCCGGAATTGGGAAGGCTGACGGTTCAGTCGCGAGCGATATGGTTTCGCCACTATTCCCCACCCTCGAGCTCGTTAATCGGCCTGTTTATTTCATCCTGTTCAATCTGCCTTACGGTTTCAGCCTGAAAAATCGGTTGAACAATGACATGACTGACCTTGGCCGGATTTGCCAAAATACGTGCAATGGCACCTGTTTCGGTTTTGCGGATGACGACCGCAACGGGAATGCCGGGACTGTAAAGACCGCCGCTTCCAGAGGTGATCAACAAGTCACCACCTTTGAACGGATTTGTGCCGAGATTGATGGGACGAATATCAACGGTTCCATCTCCCAATCCGGTTGCAAAAGCAGGCAATTCATCGCTGGCGCGTTTCACCGGAGTGACGTTTTGTCCATCCGAGACCAGCAAGATACGCGCCGTCGTTGGGCCAGTTTCAAGAACACGACCGACAAGACCTTCCGGAGCACGTACGGGTTGGCCCGATTGCACCTCACTGGTGCTACCAACTCCCAGAGTTGCCATACGGCGGGAACTCGCCGCTGTAGAGCTGATCAATCGTGCCATCGCTATCGAATCAGGAACGTCTTCATTCAGCTCCAACAATCTCTTCAGTCGTTCATTTTCCTGCTTCAGTGCGCGCGCTTCAAGGATTTCAATTCGGTTTTTCTCAAGTTCACGCTTCATGTCAGCATTTTTTGAAGCAGCAGCAAAATAAGCCGCAATTTCTTCCCCAATACTTCCGGTCGCACCGCCAACTTCCGTCAGCGATTTGCTGACCGGTGCAGTTGCCTCCGCACCGATCGTCCGTAATATTGAAAATCCACGCGGATCAATGATCGATATGGCCAGCAGAAGAAGCCCGATAACAGCGCCTAAAATGCCCAGTAAATAGCTCGCGAAAATGCTGTATTGCGCTCGCTTGGAAAATCCTGGGCGCCGGTGTTTTGGCGGCGCCATCCCTGCTTATCCTTCCATTTCCGTCTGAATGTTACCGAAAATCATGAATTTACCGTTTATGCAGTCGTTAGCACGCCGCGGAAAATTTCATCCTCCATGGCACGACCTGTACCGATCGCGACACATGCCAGCGGATCTTCTGCTACTGTAACCGGGAGGCCAGTTTCTTCGCTCAGCGCTTCATCCAGGCCTGAAATCAAGGCGCCACCGCCGGTCAGGACAATGCCTTGATCAACAATATCTGCGGCCAGTTCGGGTGCAGTATTTTCAAGAGCAATGCGGACGCCTTCGATAATTGTACCAATTGGTTCGCTTAGCGCTTCTGCTATTTGTCCCTGATTGATAGATATCTCTTTGGGAACCCCGTTGACGAGATCCCGGCCCTTGATGTGAATGGTATGACCAATTCCATCTGCAGGTGCCATCGCTACACCAAAATCTTTTTTGATGCGTTCCGCCGTGGTTTCACCGATCAACAGATTATGGTGTCGCCGAACATAGGACACAATGGCTTCATCCATCTTGTCTCCGCCGGTTCGCACAGATGTGGTATAAGCCAGTCCGCGCAATGAAAGAACCGCAACTTCGGTTGTTCCACCGCCGACATCGACGACCATCGAACCGATTGGTTCGGTCACCGGCATGTCTGCTCCAATTGCTGCAGCCATGGGCTCTTCAATCAGGAACACCTGACTGGCTCCGGCATTGGAAGCAGCATCACGAATGGCGCGACGCTCTACCGAGGTCGAGCCGCTGGGCACGCAAATCACGATTTCAGGATAGCTGAAGAGCTTGCGCTTGCCATGGACCTTTTGAATAAAATGCTTGATCATCTGCTCGGCCACATCGATGTCAGCGATGACGCCGTCGCGCAGCGGACGAATGGCTTCAATGCTGTCCGGAGTCTTGCCCATCATCATCTTGGCGTCATTCCCGACAGCCTTGACCTTCTTCACACCATTTATCGTTTCAATCGCCACAACAGAGGGTTCGTTCAGTACGATTCCCTGTCCGCGAACATAGACAACTGTGTTTGCCGTGCCGAGATCAATGGCCATGTCCTGAGACCTGAACTTGAACAGATTTCCAAATACCATATTTTTATCCGTATTTTCTTATAGTTGCAGCAGATGCTGCGGCTTCAAACTAGAGCGCTTCTTTTGCTGAACAGGGGCTGAAAGATGCCGGATTGTCATTCAGCATTTTGCCCCGAAAATCAAGGCTCGCTTGGCAAAGTCGCTTGGGCTAGGAATGCGAACATGTCAATAAGAAGACTCCCGAACAGCCTTATCAATCGCATCGCCGCCGGTGAAGTGGTCGAGCGACCTGCCAGTGCGTTAAAAGAACTGGTTGAAAACGCCATTGATGCGGGATCGACCCAGATCAACATTCGCCTGGAACAGGGTGGGTTATCGCTCGTCGAAGTGACGGACAATGGATGCGGAATGAGTCGCGATGACATTGCGCTGGCGCTCGAACGCCATGCGACGTCCAAGTTGCCCGATGAATCGATCGAACTGGTCACGACAATGGGTTTTCGCGGAGAAGCGCTGCCCTCAATTGCCAGCGTGGCAAAGCTGACAATTGAAAGCAGGATCAAAGATCAGGATGGGTGGTGCCGTATTATTGATCACGGCGAACTCATCGAGGATAGTCCAGCAGCCGTTCCGCCCGGTACGCGTGTCCGCGTCGAACAGCTTTTTGCAAAAATTCCCGCCCGCCGAAAATTTCTGCGCACCGCACGAAGCGAATATGCAGCCTGTGTCGATGTTGTCCGCCGCCTTGCAATGGCAAGGCCTGACATCGGTTTTGTGCTGGAACATGAAAAACGCAAACCGATTGCCGTGCAAGCCGATGAAACCGGACCGGACCGCGTTGCCGCGCTGACCAACAGGGAATTACGTGCAAATAGCGTTGCTGTGGATTTGATGCGGGAAGATGTACGACTAACCGGTGTTGCGGGTCTTCCGACCTACAATCGCGGTGTTGCGGATCATCAATTTCTATTCGTGAACGGCCGTCCGGTAAAAGACAGGTTGCTCGTCGGTGCTGTGCGCGGGGCCTATGCAGAAATGCTGGCACGTGATCGCCATCCGGTGGTGGCTTTGTTTATTGATATGCCGCCCGAGTTGGTCGACGTGAATGTCCATCCGGCAAAAACAGAAGTACGGTTCCGTGAACCTGCGATGATCCGCGGCATGATCGTGAGCGGTTTGCGTCGCGCGCTTGATGAAGGTGGCTTTAGGGCAGTTCAGCGTCCGGCGGATTCCGCTCTTGCTAATTGGCAATCCGAACCGGTTGCGCCCGATCCGCAAACCAGTATTTTTTCAACCCAGAGCAGACCAGGGCAACGTTCCACTTTCGTAACGCCGCCCAATCATGGTGCAACGCTTGCAGATGATGCCCGCGCATTTGGCGGCTTCGATCGACCGGAAGACCTGGCGCCGCTAATGGGCAGGGCCGCAGAAGCAGTGGAGCCTGTTCCCGATGGTGTGAGCCATCCTCTTGGAATTGCAAGAGGACAAGTGGCCAAAACCTATATTGTAGCCGAAGCAGACGATGGTCTGGTGATCGTGGATCAGCACGCCGCGCATGAGCGTCTGGTCCTCGAGCGCATGCGCAAAGCTGTCGAGGGAGGGAGTGTCGCTTCTCAGGCGATGTTGATGCCGGAAGTGGTGGAACTGGATGAAAATGCCTGTGACAGACTGGAATCCCGAAGCGCCGAACTTTCAGAATTTGGATTGGAACTGGAGCGCTTTGGACCTTCGGCCATCCTTGTTCGGTCAACACCCGCAATGCTGGGAGCAGGCGATGTCAAAGGTCTGATTACCGATCTCGCTGACGAACTGGGGGCATATGACCAGGCGTTAAGCCTAAAAGAGCGTATTGACCATGTCGCCTCGACCATGGCCTGTCACGGATCTGTCAGGGCAGGGCGGGTTCTCAACATACAAGAAATGAATGCGCTGCTGCGTGAAATGGAAGTCACGCCGCATTCCGGTCAATGCAATCATGGGCGCCCGACATGGGTCAAGCTCGCCCATGGTGATATTGAGAAGCTTTTTGGTCGAAAATGAAACTCGGTTGGAAACCAGGCTCCGCAATATCCGGTCCATCGAACGCTAGTCCGTGAATCCCACAAAAGTAGCTGCTTCCTCAACAGATTTCCGCGTTGAAACAACAGCATTTGCCGGGAAACTTTCATCTGGCCATCCCAAAGCGATGCTCTTCATGATCACTTGGTCATCGGCAATGCCTGCATGCTCTCTCACAACGGGAGATTGCATGATGCCCTGACTGTTGATGACAGTACCAAGCCCGCGTGACCAGGCGGCGTTGACCAGGGCGGTTGCAACTGCGCCGCAATCAAATGGTGTGTCGTCACTTCCATTAAGCTCGCGATCATATGTAATGATAACGCAAACAGGTGCGTCAAACTGCCGGAATCCGCGCATCACCCAATCCTGACGAGCTTCTTTGTCATGGCGTTCAATGTTCATCGCTGAAAAGAGCTGTTTGGCTACACCGATTTGTCGATCCCTATGTGTGCCGGCAAAGGCTTCTCCGGTCCGGAACTCACGAGATTGCGGAACACCCGCCAGCATTCTTTCGGTATTGCCGTTGCGGATCTTTTCCAGCGGTTCACCGGTAATCACATAAAAATTCCAGGGCTGCGTATTCATCGAGGATGGTGCGCGTATCGCCAGTGTCAGAATTTCTTCGATCAATGATTGTTCAACCGGTTCGGCTTTGTACCCGCGAATGCTGCGGCGGCCCATAATGACTTCATCAAACTGCATGTAATACTCCGGAAGAAAATGATCGCCGGTCGCTAGCGCATAAAAGTCTAAGTGCAAACCCCGATATTGATGATCCAGGATTTGAAGCGCTTGCAACCGGCACCCAAACGAAAAGCCCCGCCAGAATATCTGACAGGGCGGTTCAGATGCGTGTGTGGTGGATTAGGCGAAACTGGACTTTGCAAGCGCCTTTCGTTGCATTCGCATCGCACCGCCAACCAATCCGAAACCCAGGATCATGAATGACCATGTCGCAGGTTCAGGTACGGCAGTAACGGCATAGAGATTGTCAATGCCCGTATTTATGCTTCTGCCCAAGGTTGATTCAAATGTGAACCGGGCGATTGATTCACCTGGATCTCCGACCAGTCCCACAAACTGGAGATTATCTGCTGACGCAAAATAAGTGGTTGTTCCAAGAACATTATCTGCTGAATCATAAAATGTAATTGTCGCATCACCCAGATCGTTCAGAAACAGGTTCATTCCCAATGCTGTTGTCGGGGCCGCAAGCATCACGTCAAAACTCTCGTCGCCATTTGCTGTCAGAATCTGACTCGACGTCGGGTTATTCCCTGCACCAAAGTTCGTAAAGCCGGGCGCCGATACAAAAACATTGGGAAACGGAGTGCCCGCAAGGCCGGTATAGGTACCACTCGCCAGAGAAAGTGATGGCAACGGGGTATTGAGTTCGGCTCCTGACACTCCCTCGAAGTCTTCAATCAAGCCTGCTCCCGGAGCTGCAATCTGGAAGTTGGTCAAATCACTGAAGAACACGGCCGCGTTGGCGGGGGTGGCAATCACGGTAAAAGCTGCAACGGCTGTGTAGAAAATTTTGTTCACAATTGACCTCCGTTTCATAATCCAGAATCTGGCTCGGGCAGCATCGATCGACACTCCGACTAAAAAGTGGTTCTTCAGTCAGATACCATAAATTGCGATTGCGAACAATCCTGGAGCGCTGCTGTGTATGTCGCAATCCATGGCAATAACTAAGGTGTGAGAGTGCCACTGAACGGAGCGAGACTACCCGCGCTGGCATTGGCTTCAATCCCGGCCAGGTGTGACAGCAGAGAATAGATCGCAACATTATGAAATTTGGCGATTTTTCCCCTGCCGCTAATGTCAGGGCCGTTCGCCATAAAAAAAGCGGCCATATCGGGGTGCATCTGGTCATAGCCATGACCACCACCGATACCGGTCATCCATTCCGGCTTGTCCTGATAAGCGACCCAACCGGAATCAGGCAGACAGATTATCGATGGAACGCGCGCGTTTTTACCATAGCCGTAGCTGTCGGGAATATCATCCTTTTCCCAACACATCATATTCTTGTGTTTTTTGATGAAGGCAGTTCGAAGGGTCGATAAATCTTCACCTTCCAACGGTTCAAAACCGGCATAATTGCCACTGACGATCAATCGATATTGATCACGCGGCAATATGTCATCGAGATATATGACGCGATCTGGCGACGTCTCTGCCATCCCGTGATCCGATACAATCACGAAATTTGCGGGCTGTTCCAGTGCGGCGAGTCCGTTCATCAGTTGCCCGATATTTTCATCCACGGCACGGATAACAGTATGCAATCTTTCATTGGGGGCAGGGCCATAGAAGTGCCCCGCTGTATCGACGGTATCGAAATAAAGCGTGACGAGTTGCGGGCGGATAGCAGTCGGCCTGCGCATCCAGTCCATCACCGCATCGATCCGCCGATCGTTTGATAGTTGTTGTGAAAAAGGCCACCAGTTGCTGGGCCGCACCCCGTCAAACTCCACTTCCGAACCGGGCCAAAACATCGTCGCTGTTTTGATGCCCTGTTTTTCAGCGGTGACCCAGATGGGTTCTGCGACGCCCCACCAGAAGGGGTCTTTGCTCGCCATAGTGAAGCGTTCTCCGGGGCGGGCGCTATCTTCCATTGTGTTGCCGACAATACCATGCTGGTCCGGCGTCTGTCCGGTCACAAGTGTCCAATGATTGGGGAATGTTTTCGTAGGAAAGCTGGAAAACATTGCAGCATGTATTCCGGTTGCGGCCAGCGCGCTCAGGTTCGGAGTCAGACCGCGATCGAGATAGTCTGGCCGAAACCCGTCGATTGAAATCAAGATCGTAACCGGTTCACGCACTTCTTTTGCAGGCACTGCCGCAGCAGAAGACGTCTCGGCGGCGGAGCCGTTGCAGCCAATCAGCAATATGCTGGCGAGAAATATCTGGAATAAGTTGCGAATCACGTCGGTGCCTCCCGTTGTCCGGGAAACTGTAAACGGTTTCTGTATCAAATCAGACGTTGAATTTAAAATTCATGATATCGCCGTCTTGCGCCACATAGTCCTTGCCTTCCTGGCGCAGTTTTCCGGCATCCCGTGCGGCACTTTCACCACCGAGAATAACGTAGTCATCAAACGCAATTGTTTCAGCCCGAATGAAGCCGCGTTCGAAATCGGTATGAATTTCTCCGGCAGCTTCAGGAGCCTTGGCACCTTTGTGAACTGTCCAGGCGCGGGCTTCCTTGGGTCCACATGTAAAAAATGTTTGCAGGTCAAGTAGCTGGTAACCCGCGCGAATAACGCGAGCCAAACCGGATTCCTCCAGCCCCAGCTCCGCGAGATACTCCGCGCGATCGTCTGCTTCCATGCCTACCAATTCGGATTCGATGGCAGCAGATACGATCACAACCTCTGCACCCTCGGCCTTGGCCTTTTCAAAAACTTGCGCGCTGAGTGCGTTGCCGGTTGCAGCATCTGCTTCGTCAACATTGCAAACATAAAGAACCGGTTTGGCTGTCAGCAACTGAGACTGGTCAAAAATGCGTTGCTCTTCCTCATCATTGGGCTGAGTCAAACGTGCAGGCTTGCCTTCACGCAACAGCTCGAGTGTCTGACCAAGTACGGCAGCGGCAATCCTGGCTTCCTTGTCTCCGCTGGTTGCCTTTTTCTCAAAAGCCGGCACGCGTTTTTCCAGGCTTTCCAGGTCTGACAGCAGCAATTCTGTTTCGACAACTTCGGCATCGGAAAGCGGGTCAACTTTGTTGGAGACGTGCTGGATGTCATCATCTTCAAAGCAACGCAACACATGTACAATAGCGTCAACTTCCCGAATATTACCGAGAAACTGATTGCCCAGACCCTCACCCTGCGATGCACCTTTTACGAGACCCGCAATGTCGACGAATGCCAGCTGCGTATAAATGATTTTTGCGCTGCTCGCGATTTCGGCAATCTGGTTGAGCCGAGGATCAGGAACCGCCACCTGGCCAACGTTCGGCTCGATTGTGCAAAACGGATAGTTCGCGGCCTGCGCAGCCTGGGTTTCGGTGAGCGCATTGAACAATGTTGATTTTCCGACGTTGGGAAGGCCAACGATACCACATTTAAAACCCATTTTGTCACTCCATGGAATTAAGCGTGCTCGATAGCGATCCTCCGGGTCGATTACCAGCGGCAACATGCAATGGATATTGCTTTCAGAAGATAATGGGTACAGACTACGGAAAATTAACGATAAAAAGAGGGGATGGATTGTTATGAAGGTATTTTTGACAGGAGCGACCATAGGCGGCCTTGTTTTGGCGGCAGTTCCGGCACAAGCCGAACGAGATACGGCGCAATTCACGTCCCTGACGGTATTTGGTGACAGTCTGGTGGATGCCGGCAATATTTTTACCGCCACCGGTGGCGCGATTCCGGACCCCAATTTGGGATACTTCAATGGGCGGTTTACCAATGGTTTTGATTATACCGACCTTCTCAGCATTGAATTATTCGGTGCACCGACGGTAGCGTCGTTGCAAGGTGGAACAAACTTTGCTTTTGGTGGTGCGCGTGCTTCTGAAACCTCTGGCGTACCTGATCTCGGCGAGCAATTGGGAGCCTATGCGGCCTATTTGACTGTTCCCGGAAATGAAGTGGACGAGAACGGATTGTTCATTCTGAACTTCGGGGGCAATGATATTTTTAACGCGCCTGATGATCCTGTTGAAGCCGACGTTTTTGTCCGCCAGGCCGCGCAGGATTATGCTGCAGGTGTTCAGGCCCTAAATGATATCGGGGCGAGAAACCTGCTGCTCACAGGCTTCCCTGTTCTTGATGACTCCCTCAGTTTTTTGGCCGAGTTTTATCTAACTCAAGAACTGGCGGCACTTAACCTGATGGACGATACAAGTCTTTTCCACTTCAGCTATCTTGATTTCTTTACCCGACTCGGAACTGATCCGGGTGCATTTGGATTACCACCTCAAGATCTGACACAGACCTGTCTGGAGGCTGGCCCGGCAGCAGTTGCGGGAGGATGTGTCGGGATTTTCTCCTTTGATGGCGTCCACCCGACTGCACCGATTCATCAGGCCTTGTTTGATGATATCAATAGTCAATTCAACCTGACTGCTTCTGTGCCAGAGCCTGCCACCTGGGCGATGATGATCTTTGGATTCTTTATCACGGGGACAGCACTCCGCCGGCGCCAAAAAATTCGGGTTAGCTATGGCTGAACATCCCGCACGGGAAGTTTGCGACCCGATTTAAAGCGGTATCAATCGACCTGCATCCTCAACGCCAGTTCGCTCATGAACCGCGCATTGTCGCCTGCGGCCAGCCAATCGGCCTCAGATGCAATTGCGCCCAGCATATGGGCTAAATCATCGATTTCCGCTTTGGTGTAGTTTCCCAGTACGTGGCCATGGACCCGCGACTTGTGACCGGGGTGACCAATGCCAATCCGCACACGCCGGAAATCGGGTCCGATATGCGCGTCTACGGATCGCAAGCCATTGTGACCGGCATGCCCACCGCCGACTTTGACCTTCACCTTGAAGGGCTCAAGATCCAGTTCATCGTGAAAAACAGTCACATCTGAAGGTGCAAGTTTGTAAAAGTCGAGAACAGCACGTACCGCACGCCCGCTTTCATTCATAAAAGTTGCCGGTTTCAGCAAAAGCAGTTTTTCAGAACCCAGACGCCCTTCCACGACCCACCCCTGAAACTTTTGTTTCGGTGGCGGAAAACCATGCACTTCTTCCATGGCGTCCAGCACCATGTAGCCGACATTGTGGCGATGGAGCGCATATTCTGCTCCCGGATTGCCAAGACCGACCCATAATTGCATCTGTCCATCTACTCCTGATCTGCGGCGCTGCATTTGTTCGCCCAATAAAAAACCGCCCATGCTGCACTATGTTTAGCATGAACGGTTTTTCGTTACATCGTTTTGTGGGAAGAGGTCTAGTCGTCTGAACCGCCTTCTTCGCCGCCTTCGCCTTCAGCTGCTTCGCCTTCGGCACCTTCTTCGCCTTCTTCACCTTCTTCGCCTTCACCGTCTTCGGCTTCGTCTTCAGAGGATTTGAGAGCAGATGGTGCGGCAACACCGGCAATCGTAAAGTCACGATCCGTAATTGAGCTTTCCGAGCCATCGGGCAATGTCACGTCAGAGAAGTGAATGGAATCGCCGATTTCAAGACCGGTTACGTCGATTTCAATTTGATCCGGGATCAAGTCGGCATCACACATAAGATCAAGTTCAAAACGAACAACGTTCAGAACGCCGCCACGTTTCAGACCAGGTGATTCTTCTTCGTTGACGAAAACAACAGGAATGTTGACCTGAACTTTCGCACCTTTTGCCAGGCGGAAAAAGTCAACATGGAGCGGGCGATCCGAAACCGGATCAAAAGCAACATCTTTGGGAAGCGTACGGGTCTTTTCTCCGCCTACTTCAACCTGGACGAGCGAGTTCATGAAGTGGCCTGTGCCAAGCAGCTTGTTCAGCGCTTTTTCTTCTACATGAATAGGTTGTGCGTCTTTTTTATCGCCATAGATAACGGCAGGTATGCGACCTTCGCGACGTAGTGCACGGGAGGCTCCCTTGCCAGCCCGTTCGCGAGGTTCGGCTGATAGTGTCAGCTGATCACTCATAATGTTGCTCCAAAAATAGTTTTACAGATTTCCGTCACGCCTCCAGGGGGCTCTTGACCGGAAAGCAGGCGCTATAGGCAGGAGATCACGGAAAAGCAAGGCAAATTGAGCCTTCTCCCGCTTTAGCGAAAAAATCCGATCTGATTGCTGGTTGCAAGCAATATTCCCTTACGGGACCAGAGTTCCACACGGGAATCGCAGGCGCTGTTTCTCACCGTTGCACCGTTGACACGGAGCAATAGATAATCTGCTCCCGCCTCGGCGAGATCTTCTTCGCTTGCATAAATATATGTTGCCATAGAAACCGTAGATCCGGGGCGGAACTGATCGGTAATGAAAAATGTCCGCGGCATGGGCGTGTCGCAGATCGAAAACAGACTGACCCGGTCCACCGGACGTCCATCCGCTTCTTTAATCCAGACGAGAGCCTCGGGCGTATCATTGACCTTGAACGGTATGCCCTTGGCAATTCGCTGATCATAGGAAGTTACCCATTGCGGGGCCATCGGATTGACCGATGGCAAGGCGATGGAGTCTTCGGGCGTCCGGCTTGTCGGTAGCTCGACTTGATAGTCGATATCCGTCGGTTTTCGGCTGCTGGATACAATATCGGCGACAATTACAATTGTTTCGTTCTGAAAGAGCTCCACTCGCCAAAATTGTGTTGTGGCGCCTGATTTGAGCAAGCGGACAACAACTTCAACCTCGCCAGGTCCGACACCCGACAGAAAATTGGTCTGTTGCGACACGATTGGGCCAGTTCTTTGTGGATGCATGTCGATCGCCCGCGCGCAGATGCCCGCAACCCAGCCACCAAAGGCCGATCCGGTCGGATTGCGATAAACGTCGCTGGCTTCGATCGTGTATCGATTGTCTGCAAGTGGAATAAGCGCCGTTTCCCGGTCGAACAAAAAGGTCATGTCAAAGCCCCGATAATTTTATTGAATTTTTTGAACCGAGTAGCCGCGCTTTTCCAGCATAAGTTGTACGGCATCCAGCCCAACAAGATGCGCTGCGCCAACCGCAACGAATAATGTGCCCGGCTTTTTCAGTTTTTTGTGCAGCTGCTCATCCCAGTCCTTGTTCCGCGCAACAAGAATTCTTTCCCGTATCTCCGGTTTTTCCAGAATTCCGCCTTCGGTAAGCTTTTCCAGCTTAATGATGTCTCCAGTATACCAGGCGTCAAACAATTCCTGAAAAGCTTCCCTGGTATCGCCAGATTCTTCCAACACGCTGGTCAGCATTTCCCGCTGGTCCGATTCCGGCAATTTGTCAAAATACCCCAGTTGTTGTTCTATTGTTTCCAGTCCGCTGACGGGTTTCTTTAGGGCATCAAACTTCGCTATCAGCTTTTTTTCCACACCTTCATCGGAACTCAAACCCAGCTTGCCGGTTTGCGCGGTTGCCAGAGAAAGTGCGGCTGCCCAACTCTCCATGCGATTTAACGTGATTTCAGCGATATTGGATTCATCCAGTACCCGATCGAGTTCATCATGCAGCGACGGCTTTATCCGTGCTTCAACCGTGGGAAGGTCTGGCGAGAGTGCGAGCTCTGAAAATATTTTCGCGGAGTTTTTCTTGTCTTCCAGTCCGACCACTTCAATGATCAGTTCATCAGAGTCCTTGATCGCGGCTTCCAGAATCGGTGTGCTCCATTCAATATTCTTGGGCAGTGTATGAATTGTCCCGAACAGATAGGCCGTTCCTGAAGCTACCGATTCTGACTTTTCCGATTTCGGGTCGTCAGCCTTCGGACCGGTGACTTTCCAGATTGCCGGCTTGCCTTCGGCTTCGGTATTAAGCTGGACAGTTTCCCCCGCGTTCCCGCAGGAAGCAAGACAGGTAGCGGCGATAATGCTCAGTATCAGTTTTACATAGTGCATCGGATGTATCTGGGGGCGGAACGCCCAAAAAGAAAGGCGTTCGCGTTCAATAATTTAGTATTTGAGGCGTTTTACCTCAAAACCCCGGGCTTTGAGCATTTTCTGCAAACTGCTTTCCCCTGCAAGATGTCCGGCGCCGACGGCCAAAAACAAGGTTCCAGGTTTGTTCATTCTGTCATCCACCCATTCCGCCCAGTTCGCATTCCGGTTGGCGAGCAATGTGTCGTACAATATCTTGTCTTCAAGACCTGCATTCATCAATTCGCCCAGCGCATCAACATTGGCGTTTGCCCAGTGTGCAACCATATTCTCCATGCCATCGGTCATCTCGTCCAGCGTTTCGACTGTGAAGTTCAGGAAAGATATCTGTACCTCTTCGGGCAGGTTATCGAAAAACCCCAGCTGTTGTTCCGGAGTTTCCAGACCAATAACAGTCATTTTGCGGAGATCCGCTGCGGCCTTCAGATCTTTTTCGACGCCGCTTCCAATTTCATAGCCGTTTTGAGTCAGAGGAATCATCGACATGCTGACGCTGGCAAACCAGGGATCGAGCGGATCAAATGACGCGACAGGAAGATTGAGGCTCGTCATTGCGGCTTCAAATTTTGTGCGATCTTCTGCCGATAACTTGTCCCGTAAGGACTTGCCGGTCGTGTTGATCGCCATCTCGTTGACGATCCTGATCATTTCTGCCGGATCTGGCGAAATCATTTCGATCACCAGCTCATCAGACTCGTCAAAAGCTTCTTTCACGGCTTCATCAAACCATGTCAGGCCCGGCTTCAGGATATGGACGGTTCCAAACATGTAGATGGTCGTGTCTTCATCCTTCAGCACCCAAAGTGCCGGATCGGCATCGTCAGGCAGTGTCGCGATGGATGGTACCGAATTCTCGACTGCTTTTATCGGTTCCGGTGAGACAGTTTGCGCAGCGCAGGCGGACATTCCGGCCATGAAGGGGAGAAGTGCAAGAACGGAGAGCCAGGTGCGTTTCATAAGGCGGTGTTTCCATGTCATATAATACAGAACGGCAGTTCATTTAGGCGTGCTGGGTTAATTGCCCATTTACAGGGAAATGCATAGTGAATTTTTAGACAGAGACATTCAGCTTCCGGAACCTGTGGCCAGACCAAAATTGATCTGCTAATCAGTCAGTTAAATCAGGAGAGAGTGAATGAGCCAGATCCATGCCCGTACTTGTCATATTTGCGAAGCCAATTGCGGTGTTCTGGTGGAAGTTGAAGGCCGAGAAATTCTCTCGATCAAGGGCAATCCCGATCATGTCCTGAGCCGAGGTCATATCTGCCCAAAAGCGACGGCCATTGCAGATCTGCAAGATGATCCCGATCGCTTGCACAAACCGGTCAAGCGGGTCGATGGAGACTGGCAGGAGATTGGCTGGGAGCAGGCATTCTCGGAGATTGCAGCCCGGCTGACCGATATCAAGGGGCAGGGCGGAAAGCCCGCCATGTATCTGGGAAATCCAAGCGCGCATGATTACGGGATTACAACGCAGGTCGGGCAATTGCGTCGCGCAATTGGGCTGAAAAACCTCTATTCCGCATCGACGCTCGATCAAATCCCGCATCATGTCGTGCAATATCACATGTTTGGCCATGTCTCGCTCTGTCCTGTGCCGGACATTGATCGATCCCAGTATCTCGTCATTGTCGGTGGCAATCCCGCCGCTTCCAATGGCAGTATCTGGACGGTTCCCGACTTCAAGAAACGGGTGAAAGAAATGCAGGCGCGGGATGGCCAGTTGGTTGTGATTGATCCGCGGCGAACCGAGACAGCGAAACTTGCCGATGCTCATCATTTTGTAAAACCGGGCACTGATACGGCTTTGTTCGTAGCCATATTGAAAACCGTCCTGCAGTTGAGCCCTGAACTTAATGATGTGCTGGCTGCACTCGTAGACGAAAGCTGGGAGAATATTCGTCCTGCCATCGCCAATTTTGACTTGCCCCAATTATCAGCCTTTTGCGGGGTATCCACTGAAGTGATTGAAGATATTGCGCAAAATCTCTGCGATGACAAACCAGGTGCCATTTATGGACGGATGGGTGTTTCTGTCACGGAATACGGGACACTCAACCAATGGCTGATTCAGGCGATCAATATCGCGTCGGGCAACCTCAATCGCGAAGGAGGGACGCTGGTTCCGGAACCCGCACTGGACACGATTAACATTGTTGGTCGTGGCTCCGTCGAGACGATCGATACCGCGCGCGGCGAAATGCCCAATATCATGGGCGAATTGCCGACAATCACTTTTGCCGAGGAGATGTTGCGCGAGGACGAAGAGCGGATCAGAGCATTGTTCGTGATGACCGGCAATCCGGTGCTTTCTGCTCCAGATGGTGCACGTCTGGATCGGGCACTCGAGAAGCTTGATCTGATGGTTTCCTTTGACATGTATGTTACGGCAACCAGTCGCCACGCCGACTATATCCTTCCGCCATGCGGGCCGATGGAGAAAGACCACTATCCGTTCTTTTTCGGACCTCTGGCCGTGCGCAACTACGCTTGTTACTCGCCAGCCATTTTCGACATGCCCGAAGGTGAAAAAGCCGATTGGGAGATTGTTGCAGAACTGGCGCGCGAGATTTTCGCAGCTTCCGGGCAAGACATCCCCAATATTCGGGAACCGAGGGACGTCCTGGATAACATGCTGCAAAGCTCGCCCAGGGGGATGACACTGGCAGAAATCGAAGCGGAACCCAATGGCATTGATCTGGGGCCACTTATGCCTCATCTGGAAGACCGGTTGCTAACCGAAGACAAGAAAATCCAGGCAGCGCATCCCGATTTTATGGAAGAACTGGGCAGGTTTGCAAATTCTCTCAACGAAGAGCAACCTGATACATTGCGCCTGATCGGGCGCCGCCACGTGCGCCAGAATAACAGTTGGCTCGCCAATTCGAAGCGTCTGCAAAAGGGACCGAACAGATGCACTTTGATGATCAATCCCGCTGATGCAGAAGCACGCGGGCTTGCAGATGGCGACATGGCGACCGTCGAGAGCCGGGTGAACAGTGTCGATATCATTGTTGAGATCACCGACGACGTCATGAAGGGAGTTGTCTCGATCCCGCACGGATTCGGGCATCAACGCGAAGGTGTTGAACTATCTGTGGCGCGCGAGAATCCAAATGTTTCGATCAATGATCTGACGGATCCCGAGAGCTATGATCGGCTGTCTGGCAATGCCGTGCTCAACGCAACTCCTGTAACTGTTGCTCGCATGGCGGAACTTGTCGCGGCGGAGTAGCTGAAAAACCGCAATGACGGCTTGACCCTCCGGCATGGTTTCGCCAAAGCGTCTGCAAACATGTTGCACTAGCGAAGAAAGCTGTTTCCTTGACCGATCCGAAGCCATCCGGAAAACCTTTGGGCTTCCAGCAGATCATCCTGAAACTCCACGAATACTGGAGCGACAAGGGCTGTGTAATCTTGCAGCCATATGACATGGAAATGGGGGCAGGGACGTTCCACAGCGCTACCACGTTGCGGGCACTGGGTCCGGATCCCTGGAATGCCGCATTCGCGCAGCCATGCCGTCGCCCGACCGATGGCCGTTACGGCGAAAACCCGAACCGGCTCCAGCATTATTACCAGTATCAGGTGGTACTCAAGCCATCACCGCCGGATATCCAGCAGCTCTATCTCGATAGCCTGACTGCGATCGGAATCGATCCGATGTTACACGATATCCGTTTTGTCGAGGATGACTGGGAAAGTCCGACACTGGGTGCCTGGGGACTGGGCTGGGAAGTCTGGTGCGACGGTATGGAAGTCACGCAATTCACCTATTTCCAGCAGATGGGCGGATTTGACTGCAAGCCAGTGGCCGGAGAACTGACCTATGGTCTCGAACGCCTCGCCATGTACATCCAGGGCGTCGACAGCGTTTATGATCTGAACTTCAACGGCGCTGAAGATCCAGAAAAGCGAGTCACTTATGGAGACATCTTCCTGAACAATGAGAAGGAAATGTCAGAGTGGAACTTCGAGATCGCGAATACCGAAACCCTGTTTGATTTGTTTAACAAGGCTGCAAGCGAGTGCGAGAATTGCCTGGAAGCGAAATTGCCGATCCCGGCCTATGAACAAGCGATCAAGGCCAGTCATGTGTTCAACTTGCTGCAAGCGCGCGGTGTGATCTCGGTTCAGGAACGCGCCAGCTATATGGGCCGGGTACGTGATCTCGCGAAGGGCAGTTGCGAATCCTATATGGCCAAGAACGGGTGGGCAGCGTGATGGCTGACTTCCTGCTTGAACTCCTCTCCGAAGAAATCCCCGCGCGGATGCAGGCGAAAGCCCGTGTTGATCTGGAGCGGCTGTTTGTCGGGCAGATGGACGAGGCCGGTCTGAAAGCGTCGGATATTACGGTGTATTCCACCCCGCGCCGCCTCGCACTGATTGCGAAGAATCTGCCGGAACAGACGGAAGCGATTAGCGAAGAAGCCAAGGGGCCACCTGAAAGCGCACCCGATCAGGCGGTGGACGGGTTTTGCCGCAAAAATGGCGTGACCCGCGACCAGCTGGAAGTGCGTGACGTCAAGGGGCGTCCGACCTTGTTCGCCGTGATCAACAAGCCGGGGCGTGACACCATGGACGTCCTGGCGGCAGCAATACCGGCGATCATCAAGGCCTTTCCATGGCCGAAATCAATGCGCTGGGGCGATGCCAGTCAGTCCACCGAAAGTCTGCGCTGGGTGCGTCCGTTGAGCGGGATTGTCGCCTTGTTGGGTGATGATTTGATCGAATGTGAAATTGACGGCGTGATTTCAGGCTTTGAAACCGTCGGCCATCGTTTCCATCATGAAGGCATGATTACCATCGGCAATGCTGCAGATTATGCCGCGAAACTGCGCGCCGGGCATGTGCTGGTCGATCACGAAAAACGGCAGGATATTGTACGCGACGGCGCGAAAAAGGCAGCCAGTGATGGCGGACTTGTGCTGGTCGAAGATGAAGGCCTGGTGATTGAAAATGCCGGCCTGACAGAATGGCCGGTACCGTTGCTGGGCAGCTTTGACCCTGCGTTTCTGGATGTTCCGGAAGAGGTAATCCAATTGACTGCGCGTGTGAACCAGAAATATTTTATCTGCCGGGATCAATCCGGCAAACTGGCTCCGAATTTTGTCTGTACTGCCAATATCGAGGCGACAGACGGCGGCAAGGCGATTGCTGCGGGTAACGAGAAAGTGCTGGCGGCAAGGCTGTCCGACGCCAAATTCTTCTGGGAACTGGACCAGAAGACGTCGCTGGAAGAGCATTCCAAGAAATTGAGCAACATTGTTTTCCATGAAAAACTGGGAACGGTTGCCGACAAGGTAGAGCGTGTGGCCAAGTTGGCCGAGTGGTTGGTTTCTTTAGAAGGGAATGGTTTTTACCAGTCCAGCCCCGGCGATACACTTCATGGTGAAGTGTCTGAGGCCGCACGTCTCTGCAAAGCCGATCTCGTCACCGAAATGGTGGGCGAGTTTCCGGACCTGCAAGGTTTGATGGGCGGCTATTATGCAGAGAAACAGGGCTTACCGGAAGCGGTAAGCAATGCAATTCGCGATCACTACAAGCCGGTTGGGCAGGGCGATGACGTGCCGACTGATCCGGTGACGGTGTGCGTGAGTCTGGCGGATAAGCTGGATACGTTGGTGGGGTTTTTCGCGATAGATGAGAAACCTACGGGTTCGAAGGATCCTTTTGCGTTAAGACGTGCAGCGCTGGCTGTAATTCGACTGATAGTCGAGAATGACATTCGCATAGGGCTATCTTCGTTGCTTCTAATGTCATCATATTTTCATTTCTGCCAGAAAGAAGATAATACGCAAATTGAGATATTCGACGAATTGCTCGACGATTTATACGACACTAGTGGCCCCGGTATTAGTTCCCTCTCTTATTATTCAGAACAGCAAGGATATTCTGAGTCTAAACGATCTTTGGCCGGGCTAATGCGTAAACAGATAGATACGCTGATAGATTTCCTTTTTGATCGCTTGCGAGTACAGCAAAAGGAAGCTGGCGTCCGTCATGATTTGATAGATGCAGCTGTTGCTCGAGGAAACGAAGATAATCTCATTCATCTATTGGAACGGATTAAAGTCCTTCAAAATTTTGTTGAGACTGAAGATGGTAAAAACCTCCTTGCAGGTTACAAGAGGGCGGCCAACGTAGTAAAAAAATGGCAATCGAAACCGGACCTTGAAACCGCGGAACTAGAAAAGCGTTTCATGGGAATTATCGAAACGGATAAACACATTGAGGGTTTAACAGAAGCCTTTTTCAACTACTCAAAGCAGGGCGAAGAAGTGGCACTAGAGAAGGCTTTGAATAGGGCTCAGGAGAAAGCTGTAACTGCATTTGCATCTGAAAATTACGAAAAAGTATTGTCATTGATGTCTGGCCTTCGTGAACCAGTCGATAGTTTTCTGGAAAATGTCATGGTGAATGATGAAGACCCCCTAAAAAGGCTCTATCGTATGACCCTTTTGTTGCGGTTTACCAAGCAGGCATATGTCGTCGCTGATTTCTCGAAGATCGAGGGGTAACGTCAGTTTGATTCAATATACTGTACAATTTGCAAAACCGGGTCGCGGGTTTTTCATGGAATGGATGGGACAAACAGCAAAATGACCCAATATGTATATCGTTTTGGTGGTGGTATCGATGCAGATGGAGCGCCGTCCGATGCAACCGATGCCCGCAATCTTCTTGGCGGCAAGGGTGCAAATCTGGCGGAAATGGCCAATATCGGCCTGCCAGTGCCTCCTGGTTTCACGATTTCTACGGAAATGTGCACCGAATATATGAATAATGACGGGCAATATCCCGAAAGCCTGACCGCCGAAGTGACGCAAGGTGTGGAACATATCGCAGCGATTACCGGCAAAACATTCGGCGATGCGGCTGATCCGTTGCTGGTTTCCGTCCGTTCCGGCGCCCGTGCATCTATGCCGGGCATGATGGATACGGTTTTGAACCTTGGTTTGAATGATGAAACTGTGGAAGGTCTGGCAAAGACCTCCGGTGATGAGCGATTTGCCTGGGACAGCTATCGCCGCTTCATTCAGATGTATAGCGATGTGGTGCTCGAGCTGGATCATGACAGCTTTGAAGAAGCGCTTGAAATTGCCAAGGAAGACAACGGATTCTTTACGGATACTGAGATGGAGTCTCAGCATTGGAAGGCGCTGGTTGCAGAATATAAGGGCCTTGTTGAGGAACAATGGGGCAAGCCTTTTCCGCAAGATGTCAATGACCAGCTCTGGGGCGCAGTCAGCGCTGTTTTCGGCAGCTGGCAGGCCGAGCGGGCGAAGGTTTATCGCCGGTTGAATGATATCCCCTCCGAATGGGGCACGGCCGTTAATGTTCAGGCGATGGTTTTCGGCAATATGGGCGAGACATCGGCCACCGGCGTGGCATTTACCCGCAACCCTTCGACCGGCGATGCGGCTTATTATGGCGAATGGTTGATAAACGCGCAGGGCGAGGATGTTGTGGCCGGTATTCGTACCCCGCAATATCTGTCCAAAGCCGCCCGCGAAGAGGCCAATGCCAAGCCGCTTTCGATGGAAGAAGCCATGACGGAAACTTATGGCGAGTTGACCGATGTCTTTGACCTGCTTGAGCGCCATTATCGCGACATGCAGGATATTGAATTCACGGTAGAGCGCGGAAAACTGTGGATGTTGCAGACTCGTTCCGGCAAGCGCACTGCCAAAGCGGCATTGAAGATTGCTGTTGATATGGCCAATGATGGCCTGATCACGCAGGAAGAGGCGGTCGCCCGGGTCGACCCCATGGCGCTGGATCAATTGCTCCATCCGACACTGGATCCCGACGCCAAGCGCGATATTCTGACGACTGGTCTGCCAGCTTCACCAGGAGCGGCCTGCGGATTGGTGGTTTTTGACTCCGATACCGCAGAGCGCCGCACGGAAATGGGCGAGGATGTTATTCTCGTTCGAATTGAAACCTCACCGGAAGATATTCACGGCATGCATGCGGCCAAGGGCATATTGACAGCCCGTGGCGGCATGACGTCACATGCCGCAGTAGTCGCCAGAGGTATGGGAAGACCTTGCGTTTCCGGCGCAGGCAGCATTTCTATCAATACCGAAGCCAAGACTTTGAAAGTTGGCGAGCGCGAGTTGAAAGAAGGCGATGTGCTGACCATTGACGGCAGCATGGGGCAGGTCATGGCTGGCCGCGTCGAGACCATCCAGCCTGAACTGGTCGGGGATTTCGGTGTTCTGATGGAATGGGCGGACAAGGTCCGTCGTCTGGGTGTCCGCACAAATGCCGAAACGCCTCTGGATTGTCAGGTCGCCCGCGACTTTGGCGCTGAGGGTATCGGATTGTGCCGAACCGAACATATGTTCTTCGAAGCGAGCCGGATCACTGCCGTGCGCCAGATGATCCTGGCACATGACGAGAAAGGTCGCCGCGAAGCGCTGGACAAGTTACTGCCCGAACAACGCGAGGATTTCCGCCAGATATTTGAAGTCATGGCCGGATTGCCCGTGACGATAAGACTGCTCGACCCGCCGCTGCACGAGTTTTTGCCGCACCATCAGTCGGAATTCGAGGAAGTCGCCAAAGCAGCAGATGTCGGTGTGGAAACGCTGAAACAGCGAGCCAGCGAATTACACGAGTTCAATCCGATGCTGGGTCATCGGGGTTGCCGACTGGGCGTGACTTATCCGGAAATCTACGAAATGCAGGCACGGGCTATCTTCGAAGCCGCCTGTGAAGTGGCGGAAGCCAGCGACGAAGCGCCGATACCCGAAGTCATGATTCCGCTGGTAGCCACGGCACGCGAACTGGAATTGATGAAGGATGCAGTTGATCATATGGCCGAGGCCGTATTCGCCGAAAAGGGACGGCGTATCGAATATCTCGTTGGAACGATGATTGAATTGCCACGTGCAGCGCTCATGGCCGCAAAAATCGCTGAGCATGGAGAGTTTTTCAGCTTCGGGACCAATGACTTGACCCAAACCACCTTGGGCGTGTCACGCGACGATGCCGGGCGTTTCCTGACCCAATATGTCGACAAGGGCATTTTCCCGCGTGACCCGTTTGTCAGTCTCGATATTGAAGGCGTCGGTCAATTGATCGAATTGGCAGCGGAACGGGGCAGAACAGTCCGCCCTGACATCAAACTGGGTATTTGCGGCGAACATGGGGGAGATCCAGCCTCAATTGCTTTCTGCGAACAAACCGGCCTGGATTATGTCAGCGCTTCGCCATATCGTGTTCCGATTGCGAGACTTGCAGCGGCACAGGCGGCTTTAAAGCAGCGTTAGTCGGCATCTTTGCCCAGTATGCGGTCAACTTCGGCATCATCGACGGCGAATTTCCAATTCTGAATCAGATGTTTGGGATGCAGTTTGCCATTTAGGCAGGCCAGATGACAATAGATCCCGCGTGACATGTACAGGGCATCCTTGTCCGACAGATCGCGAAATTCGATGCTGGCCAGTTCCTTTGCGTCAATTCCTTCTCCGCAAAAAGCACAGGGTGTCAGGTCTCCGGAAATGCCAACAACTTGTTCCCGGGTAGGTGTTTCAAACGGCACATCAGCGTTCAGGCGATCGATCAGGCCGGTGATGGCGACATTCCATTCGTTAGGATATTCGCCACCTTCTGCCCATAGTTCGACAAGTTCTGAGTCCATCAGCACCCGGGAAACCGCAAATTTTGCCTTTTCAATCAGTTTTGCATCCGCCCCGTCGAATTTGTTCAATCGTTTGAGCAATTCCTCCGGCACGTCTTTGGCAATTCTGCCCATAAGTACCGCTACAGATTCGGCAGCAGCAATGACTTCGCATGCCAGATCAACATCAACGACCGGCGCTTCGATCGTATCCCCATCCTCATCCAGCGCAGACAAATGATCGAGTCTTTGCTCGATATCTGCGATTTCAGAGACATCTGCCGCCCAATCCATGGCGATGTCATTCTCAAAACTCGCTGCGCCCCAGGTCCCCATTTCCAACACTCCTGCATCGTTTGCCTGTATCGTGTGAATGTCTTTTCTCACACGAACGTTAAACAATTCCGACCGTGGCCAATTTTTTGGGTTGGTCGAATAGCGGGTTGAGTAAGCCAACATGGTCTGGCAAACTCGTCATGTTTGGGGATGGGTATTGGCTAGATTATTCGGATTTATCATCGGCTTGCTGCTATTTGCATCGGCACAGACAGCCCATGCCAAGCGCGTGGCGCTGATTATTGGCAATAGTGACTATCAAAGCAGCAGTTCGCTGGCGAATCCAGCCAATGACGCGAAAATAATCGCAGATGCAGCTCAGCTCGCCGACTTTGACAATGTCACGATTGCGACCGACCTTTCGAACAGCAAGTTTCAGCTAGCCCTGCGTGATTTTCGGAAACAGGCGATTGGTGCGGATGTGGCCATGGTCTATTTCGCCGGGCACGGAATCGAAAGCCAGGGCAAAAACTGGCTTATACCGGTTGATGCAGAGCTGAAATCCAGTCTGGACTTGCCCTATGAAGCGATAAATCTGGATCGGGTCATGGAATCCCTTTCCGGCGCACAAATCCGGATGGTGGTTCTGGATGCCTGTCGCAATAATCCCTTTGCCCGATCATGGAAATCCGGCACGCGATCTCTGACGCGCGGTCTTGCAGGTGTCGAAGCTGACGATGTCCTTGTCATTTATGCCGCTGCTCCTGGACAGACAGCGATGGACGGAGAAGATCAAAACTCGCCCTTTGCAAAATCATTCGCCCGGCGTCTTCCGCAAGCCGGCCTTCCTGTGCAGTTGCTCGGCGGAATGGTGCGGGATGACGTCCTTGCCGCCACCGGCGGAATGCAGCGTCCGTTTATCAGCGCAAGCATTACGGGAACGCCGGTTTATCTGGTTGATGCCGCATCTGGTGCGGAATCGAGCAACGCACCGGAGACGTCTGCTATTGCTGTTCTGGATGAGGCCGCATTGGATGCCCTTGCATGGCAGGGAGCAGTAAATGCAAACACCCCGTCTGCTTATCGTTCATATCTTGACGAGTTTCCGGGCGGCAAATTTGCGGGACTGGCCATCGAAAATACCAAGTCGGAAAACGCGGCCCCAGACTCAGTCCCAAAGCCCGAAAAGACAGGCGGTTTGATAAATGCTTTCCTGCCGAACCGATATGAAGTTGAACAGGGCGAAGCTCTTCCGATCGATGGCATCTGGACGATTTCGACGATCAAAAAACGTATCAGGATCGAGAAAGGCCGCGCCTATGCAATTGATGGCTGGACGCATGCCCTGATCCTGAAAGTCCTGCCTGAAATGGTCGTTTTACAGAATATCAAACGAACAGCTGCCGGTCAGTATGAGGGCTATGACCTGCCGTTGACCGCAAGGGCAGAGATGTCATTGCGATCCGATGGAAATATAAATATTTCAGCGAAAACCTTTCCGTTCCCGATCAAATACACTCTCATCCAGGAAACGCTCGACAGCGCCGGAGAGATGGAGACGGAACAGCAGGCAATCGCTTCGAGAAAATGACAAAAAATGAGTTGCCAGACCGCACTTCTCGCCCTATCTGCACCTCAGCGCGCGCCCATAGCTCAGCTGGATAGAGTACTTGACTACGAATCAAGGGGTCGGGAGTTCGAATCTTCCTGGGCGCGCCATTTTCCACATTTCCTTTGATATACGGCCCATGGTGCACTTGCGCTGGGTTGCGCGGAAGCCTAATCAATTGGCATTGCATTTGGACCAGATAGAGAAGGAAACGCCACCTTGGCTGACTATTCCGACACGATTGAAGACGCGCTTGCCCGCAGGGAAGCTGCAAAACTCCCGGTACCAGAAGATGTTCAGGAAGCAGTGAAGACACTGCTGCGCTGGTCAGGTGAAGATCCTGATCGCGAAGGCCTGCTGGACACGCCAAAACGCGTGGCCCGCGCCTGGAAAGAATATTGCGAAGGTTATCAGGAAAACCCGGCGCTCCATCTTGCCCGCACTTTCGAAGAAGTGGGGGGTTATGATGAGCTCGTTTTGCTCAAGGACATTCCATTTCATTCACATTGCGAGCATCATATGGCTCCGATTATCGGCAAGGCCAGTATCGCCTATATGCCGACGGACCGTGTGGTTGGGATTTCCAAGCTCGCGCGCGTGCTGCACGGTTTTGCCCGGCGTCTGCAGGTGCAAGAGCGTCTCACGGCGGAAGTGGCTGAATGTATCTGGGACAATTTGAAACCACATGGCGTGGCCGTGGTGGTCGAGGCGAGTCACAGTTGCATGACGGCGCGCGGCGTGCGGACACCAGGTGTTGGTATGACGACCAGTCGCTTGCTGGGCTGTTTTCTCGAAGATGCCCGTAGCCGGAAGGAAGTCATGAGCCTTATGGGCTATTGAATCCGCTTCATTCCATCCACATGCGCATGAGATTATATTGCGCCGCTTGCAGGCGGGTGTAATTTTCATGTCTCATGTTCAGACCTTCCAGAGCAGCGACTTCATTGAACTCATATAACAAGTTGCGCTTCATCACGTCCCGCACCTTGCTTTGAATGAAGGTGATGGCGACCATACGTTCACCCTTGGTCACTTTCTCGACTTCGTGGAGAGTGTAGGAAGGATAGACAATCGCGGATCCGGGTGTTCCCTTGAACCGCATGCTGGCTTCGCCATGGGTCACCCGCAGAGCACCTCCTTCATATTCGTCCGCATCGTTCAGAAAAATGGTGCAACTTATGTCAGAACGAATTGGACCCTCGGGCAGCGGAATGATGGCATTGTCGGCGTGCAATCCATAGTTCATGCCCGGCCTGTGGAGCGTTATCAGCGGCGGGGCGACAATATCCGGGAACGCAAATTCCAGGAATTCCGAGTTTGACATCAAGGCGTCATTGAGAATCCTGGATGATTCCTCATAAGCCTTCACGTCATGCAATTGCAGATTATTCTTGATCTTCGAATGAGGATTGCTGATCTTGCCATCGACAAATTTGCCGTTTGCTGCAATTTCTCTGAGCGCCTTGACCTGATCTACATCGAGCAGCTTGAGTTGTTTGAACATTATCTTTCCGTTTCAATCCATTGCATTGCGCTCGCAATTAGCGGGAATCTATCAGCGAGTTCATTGATCCATAGCATTGCATTTTCAATTTCTGCAGCATGAATCTGAGATGCTTCGACCAAAAGCTCTTCCCGCAGATTGGGGCTATAGTCATGTTCAGGTGCTTTGGAATAGGATGACATGATAGGCCCTGCTACCAGTGATGCAGCCTGACCATCCTCCAGGTCATGCCCAAAATGTCCGGCAATTGCCAAGAGCTGTTCCTTTGGCGCGGCGAGGAAATCATCAAAATTCAGCCATTTTATGTCGTTGGTAGCTGAGGTATTCTTGGCTTCAAACAAAGTTACGATCTCGCAGAGCCAACTCGCCGCAACCTGTTGGGCCACAGTCAGGTCCCTGGCTTCACCAGGCATGGAACCAATGCGACGTTCAAGGCGTTGTAATCGGCTTTCCAGCAGGGCTCCGGTTTCCTTGATCGAATTTTCGCCGGCGAGAATTGTGGGCAGATAACGATGTAGCGGTACATAGAGGAAAAGTGCACTCGCGCCGTTTTGCAACAACCGGTCTGCAATCTCGCTGACGAAGCTGCTTGTCTTGATCATCACTCGCTGATGCGCGTGAAAGGAACGTGACAGCCAGCAAACAACCTCGCTCAAACGCGCCTCGTAAGTCTCTACCGTCCAGGAGCTGTTCTCCCGGGCAAAGGCTTGCGCAAGTTCACTCAAGTTTCTCAACAACTGCGGCTCTCGCAAGGCAAATATGGCATCAATCTCGCCCAAAAGGCGGGAGATCAAAGTAGATCCGACATGGCCGATGTGAAAAATATATTGAGGCTGGGATTGGGCAGGGCAATCCAGCGCGGACAACTCATCCCACTGCACAAGCTGTCGCGGCAATTGCGGGGTGACGATACGTTGATCGAGGAAGCTCGCCTGACGAAATCCTTCCTCAGTGATCTGGGAGATCAACACCTGATCTGTCGCAAGATCCATCAGGTGCGGAAAAAGCCCTGGATTGGAACCGAACTGATCTTGCCAATTGCTGCTCAATGAGGCCTCGTGAAAATGAAAAAGCCCGGAAGCGGACGGTTAGCTTTTAACCTACCCGCTCCGGGCTTTTCAATCTATTGCTTTGAAAAAGACTATTTCTCTTCTTCAGCGCCTTCTTCTTCAGCAGCAGCTTCTTCTCCAGTCGCTGGTGTTTCTGCTGAATCATCAGCATCATCATCAGAAGCAGCCTCATTGGCTTCATCTTCTTCGCTACCGTCATCTTCGCTTTCAGGTGCCAAAGCAGCTGCAGCCAGTTCGGCCTGCTCTTCTTCGAACATCTGGGCGATAACGTCGATACCGTCTTTCTGAAGATCCGCTTCGTCATCAGAACGAGCCACATTGGCTTGAATTGTAACGTTCACTTCAGGGTGCAGACGAATGCGGACATCAAAAACACCAAGTGTCTTGATTGGCTTTTCAAGAATGACCATGCTTTTTTCAACAGCAGCGCCATCCGCATTCAAGGCTTCCACAATGTCGCGTACAGTCACTGATCCGTATAGCTGACCACTGGCAGAGGACGCACGGATGAGAATGATCTGCTTGCCATCCACATTGCCAGAAGCGGTTTCGGCTTCTTTGCGTTTCTCTTCGTTATCCGCTTCAATCTGCTTGCGATTGGCTTCGAAAACCTTTTTGTTGGCTTCGTTGGCACGCAGAGCTTTCTTGTTCGGCAACAGGAAGTTACGGGCATATCCGTTCTTCACTGTAACAACGTCTCCGATGCCACCCAGTTTCTCGACTTTTTCGAGCAAAATAATATCCATCGTTTCGCTCCTATTTCACGAGGTAAGGCAGCAGACCGAGATGGCGGGCACGTTTGATTGCTTTTGACAATTCGCGCTGCTTCTTGGCGGATACTGCGGTTATACGACTAGGTACGATCTTGCCGCGTTCGGAAATATATCCCTGCAGCATGCGTACATCTTTGTAATCGATTGGTTGTGCGTTTTTACCGGAAAAGGGGCAGCTTTTGCGGCGACGGAAAAATGGACGTCCCATGTTCTTACTCCTTGTCTGGCTTAACTGTCGTCACGGTCGCGACGAGGGCGGTCACCGCCCCGATCGTTACCACCACGGCGAGTGTCACGTTCCTGCTTGCGCATCATGACGGATGGACCTTCTTCATGTTCATCAACACGGATGGTCAGGAAGCGGATCACGTCTTCGTTGATGCGGGTCTGGCGTTCGAGTTCTTCGATCACATTGCCAGGTGCATCCAGGCGCAGCATCACATAATGAGCCTTGCGATTCTTTTGAACTTTATAAGCCAGCGTACGCAGGCCCCAGGTTTCGGTCAAAACGACTTTACCCTGATTGTCTTCTACAATTTTGGTGGCTTCCTGTGCGAGGCTATCGACCTGAGACTGGCTCAAATCCTGACGCGCGAGGAAGACATGCTCATAATATGGCATGCAGATATTCCTTCATGTTACCGATCGCTGACGCCGCACCATGCAGACACGCCCCTCCGGCTTTCTTTCATTTTCCAAGCCTGATTTGATCACTCAAATCCAGTGGAAGCGGCGCATATGGCCAAGTTTGATGAGGAATGCAAGACAATGTCGCCCGATTTTCTTGAATAACGTGCTAGATCAGTCTTTGACACTGCAATGTACCGTTTTAGCGAGAGCAATTGGCGCAGAGTGCTATTTCTTGCGGTTCAAAAATCCAAACATGTCTCCGCCAATCTTGCGCATCTGGATTTCTTCGGCGCCTTCCGTAATCCGGTAACGGCGATGATGACGATAAATATGCTCGAACGGCTTGTGCCGTGAATAGCCCATCCCACCATGCACCTGCATCGCGCGATCGGCCGCGTCGCAGCACAGGCGGTTGGCGCGATAGTTACACATTGACACCTGAGCCGAGAGATATTTGGCAACATCGGGCTTTGGCATAGTGTCCATTTTCGCTGCTGTTGCGTATATGAGCTGACGCAACATTGCTGCTTCCGTGTGAAGTTCAACCAGTGGAAATTGAATTCCCTGATTGATCGAAAGCGGTTTTCCGAACGGCTTGCGTTCACCAGCATATTTGACCGATTCATCGATGCAATACTGGGCAGCACCAAGGGATGATGCGGCTTGTCTGATACGGTTTTCATGCACGAAATGCTGCGCACAGGCGAGACCCATGTCGAGATCACCCAACACAGCATCTGCTGGAATCCAGACATCGGTGTATGAGCATTTGGGATGGTCCGTGGGCATATTGAACGTCCACATATATTCGCCAATCTCAAAACCAGGCGCATCCACCGGAACAAGAAAACAGCCAATTCCCCGAGCGTCACCATCCTTGCCGCTATGCCGGGCAAACGTCATGACATGGGTCGCGACGTGCAGACCGGTGGTCCACATCTTGTTGCCGTTGATCAACCAGCCATCGACACCGTCTCTGGTTTCTGCAACCGCTGTTGTGTCCATCCACGTCGCGTCTGATCCATGATGCTCTTCGGTCAAGCCAAAGCACCATTTCGCTTCGCCGCGCAGCATGGAGGGAATATATTCCTGCTTTTGTGCTTCAGTACCAAAATCCCTGAGCATCAGAGGTTGCACAAGATTTCCGACAATCGAATTCTCGTTCTGCAAATCGTTATGCAAGCCAAGCCCCTTATGGGCCAGATGTTCCCTGATTCTTGCCATGCCCAGATTGGTTCCGTCTTGCCCGCCAAATTCCTTTGGCAGCGCATAGCGCAAATGTCCGGCGGCATCGGCTGCTCGCTGCATCTCCTTGATCAGATCTTCCCATTCTTTTGTCGGCAAGCCTTGATCCTCCCAGTTTGTCCGGGAGTTTTCGCGACGATGATCGAAAAAGCGAATATTGTCATCGCGCTGTTCTATGGGTTTGATTTCAGCTTCGATGAAATCGTCAAGAATGACCAGATAATCTTCAATTTCTTGCGGTATTTCGAAACTCATATCAGTTGCTCCATCTATTCAAGGCCACTTTGAGGCCAGCATATTTTGGTTGATCGATCGACAGTCTCTCCAGGGCCGACAATCGGAGATGATTCCACAGGCCCGGTGTACCAATATCCAGCGCGCCTTCGGAAAGGGCAGTGCAAAGTTGGCCATGATCATACCCAAGAAGGGCCAGTCGACGTTCACTGGCAGCCGAGAACTGACCGCCCCAATCCTGTTGCCGCTGGATTATGCCAAGTGCATTGCCAGCCACTCTCGATTGAAATTTGTCATGTCCCTTCAAATCAGGCTGAACCGTTTCCGTATTCCATTCGGATAATGCTGTGAGGACCTCGCCGTAACCGGTTTCGCCCGTTTGTGACGCGTCTTCCGGTGGAGTCCAGTTCAGGGTTGTGCACAATTCCGAAGCGAGCATATCTTCAAATTGCAGCGCCAGATCAATCTCAACCTCTGAAACGCGGCGTCCGATGACTGTGCGTTCCAGCGATCGATCTCCTCCGCTTCTCCAGATTTCCCCCATCACCATACAAGCTACGCCCCACCACAGGGTTGAATAAACGAGCCAGAATCGAAAGCGTTCCGGATCAACATTTTCTTCGGTTTCGGCCGAATAAGCAGACAAAAAACTGTCCGCAGTATCAAATCCGCCCGCGACTTTTTCGTAGCGACCGAAACGCCAGCTGGGGGTACAAAGATATGCCAAGTCCTGAACCGGATCTCCCAGTCGCGCTAGCTCCCAATCCAGAACCGCTGACAAGCCCTCGGGCATGATCATGAGGTTTCCCATTCGGAAGTCGCCATGGACAGGCCGTTTGACCGACGATTCAGGCGCATTTTCAAACAACCAGCGAAACGCAAACTCATAAATGGGAATCGCACCGCCAATCTCGTCATATTTGTCTTTTTGAAGCTGTATCAATTGTTCGGGTTCAAAATATTCCAGTGAATTGGCGAGGCTGCTGACATCCATTTGATGTATTTTTGCGAGTTCACGCGCGCAGTCGGAGGTTAGCAATCTTTCGGCTTCTGCAAATTTGGCATTACCAAGAATTTTGTGTGGAAGGGTTTCACCCTCGGCCCGCTCCATGATGAAACCTTCGCCAAGACCATGTTCGGGCCGTAATCTTCCGCGAACAATCGGCGCCGTTACACCAGCTTTGACCGCGAGGTCGATAACATCAGCTTGCATCGCCAGAGTTATGCCGCGGAGCCCTTCGTCATCTCGCGATATCCCGGAAGGAAGCCTGCGGAGCACAAACTGTTCATCGTTGAAAGTAAAGGCCCAGCTTTCCATGCTGGCTCCACCGGACAATCGGGCGAGATCCGAAAATATTCCATCTACGTCCAGCGTCGCTTTACAGAATTTTTCCAGTTTATTTTCAAACTCAACCTGATCCATATAATCGAACTAATAGGTCAATTAAATTTTGGCAATCGCACTTTCTGTCAGTGGATCAAAACAATCTACTGAACTTGCACGCGAGGGCATTCCCCCTTACTTCCGGGTGTATACGAATTGAAATCGCAAGATATCCAAAATCAAGGGGCTTTTATGAGAGCGTTTATATTTCCGGGGCAGGGCAGTCAGGCTGTTGGCATGGGCAAAGATCTGGCCGCAGCCAGCACAACGGCCAAAGAAGTGTTTCAGGAGGTTGATCATGCGCTGGAACAGAATCTGTTCCAACTGATGTGTGATGGCCCTGAGGATCAACTGACACTCACAGAAAATGCCCAACCCGCAATCATGGCCAATGCCATAGCCACTCTGCGGGTCATGGAGAAGGAAACTGGCCGGACAATCGCTGAGCTTTGCAACTATGTGGCTGGCCACAGCCTGGGCGAATATACGGCGCTATGTGCGGCTGGCGCACTAAATCTGACTGCGACGGCAAAGCTGTTGAAGCTGCGCGGGGAATCGATGCAAAAGGCAGTGCCGGTCGGGCAGGGGGGCATGGCCGCATTGCTCGGTGCCGACACAAAAAAGGCATCAAATCTCGCAAAAGCTGCGGCGCAGGGTGACATTTGTACAATTGCAAATGACAATGATCCGACGCAAGTTGTCATATCTGGACATATGACAGCGATTGATCGAGCAATCGAGATTGCCAAAGAACATGACATCAAGCGGGCGGTGAAACTCCCGGTTTCTGCCCCGTTTCACTGTTCCTTGATGAAGCCTGCGGCGGAAGCGATGGAAGAGGCTTTGGCAGAAACAACGATTTTACCACCCGTTGTTCCAGTATTTGCCAATGTAACGGCCAGTGCAACCGATAATGTCGATGAAATCCGCGGTCTTCTGGTTGAACAGGTGACCGGAACCGTGCGCTGGCGCGAATCCGTACTTGCCATGTCCGAAGCCGGTGTCGAAGGTTTTGTTGAATTTGGCGGAAAAGTACTTGGCGGAATGGTCAAGCGTATCACCAAAGAAGTCGGCATAACCAGCCTGGTGTCAATGGACGATATTACCGACTTTGCGAGCGGAGACTAGATTGCCGCAACTTGAGCATCTCAAAATATTTGAAGTGACCAAAACCAATATGTCCGTGATGGACAATGTCGCTACTGACCTTTTTGATGCTCCGGTCAAACAATCCTTGTTGTCTGCTTTTCTTGCCGAACCCACGCATTGGCTGATTGTTGCTGTTCTCGACAAAAGAGTGATCGGAAAATGCACCGCTATGGTCCATCGACGACCGGACAAGGAAGATGAACTCTATTTGGACGAGATTGACGTTATTCCCGAATTTCGCCGACAGGGAATCGCAAAAAAGATCCTCGATCATGTTCTGAAGCTCGCTGATGAGCGAGACTGCGAAGAATGCTGGCTCGGAACCGAAAATGACAATATAGCAGCGCGCAAGCTGTACGAATCCAACGGCGCAAAAGCCGAAGAATTCTTGCTCTATTATCTAGAATATTAATTGCATCCAGGGAGACGCACATGTTCGATCTTACAGGAAAAACCGCACTCGTAACCGGCGCCTCTGGCGGCATTGGTTCTGCCATCGCAAAAGCTCTCGCTAGCCGAGGTGCTACGATCGCACTATCGGGAACGCGCAAGTTGACACTGATGGACTTGATCCCGGAGCTTGGCGGGGAAGGGCATATTGTAATTCCTTGCAATCTGTCTGAACCTGAAGAAGTCAATGGACTGGTTCCCGAGGTTGTCCAAAAACTGGGTAAAATTGATATTCTGATCAACAATGCGGGAATTACCCGAGATGGGCTGGCAATGCGGATGTCCGATGAAGACTGGTCAGATGTTCTGCAAGTCAATCTGGAATCTGCGTTCCGCCTTGCCCGCGCAGCCGCGCGCCCGATGATGAAAGCAAGACATGGCCGGATCATTTCCATCACGTCCGTTGTCGGCGCGACCGGAAATCCGGGGCAGGTGAATTATGTTGCCTCAAAAGCAGGTCTGGTAGGCATGTCAAAAGCACTGGCCCAGGAATTGGCGTCGCGCGGCATCACGGTCAACTGCGTGGCCCCAGGCTTCATCGCAACGCCGATGACTGATGAACTGACCGATGCGCAGAAAGAAGACATCAACCGGAAAATTCCGGCAGGGAAAATGGGCGCCGGGGAAGACATTGGCGCAGCCGTGACATATCTTGCCAGTGACGAAGCTTCATACGTTACCGGACAAACCTTGCACGTCAACGGCGGCATGGCCATGATCAGCTAGCTCCGCAAATGTTTGCTATTTTACTGGCCAGTGCGGCCCTGGCATCTGCGCTTCCTGCAAATTCGACAGCGGGGTTGCTGAGGGTCGATAATATTGACTGCATCAGCAATCAAATTCCCGTCGAAAAGGCCAAGGCCTTATACGATATTGTGCGTCAAGGCATGGAATCCGAAGCTTTCAACGAAATCGACGAGATTGCAACCGGCTGTCAAAAGCGCCATGCTTGGACCGAATTTCAGACGAAAAATGCTTTTCGTATTGCGATATTGAACGGATGGATTGCTGAGACCGTCAAACAAATAAAGCAACATGGTGACTACCGACCGTTGCTGGATGTCTATTTCGATAAACATGCCGGAGGCGGAGACAGACATATTCTGGACCGAAGGCTCGCAGAGGGCAAACTTAACGTCGACTTGGCCAAACTTGGATATCCTGAAAGCTCGCAAATGATGGAATTGGCGTTCGCATATTGGGAATGGCGATACACCTTAATGGATGTGGAAGAGGACTTTCTGGCTGGACGTTTGCGGAAATAGCATAATCACTTTCACAAACCCGCTCTTGCCCTCTTGCAAGCCGCGCACCATGTCTCTAGGACAAAAATTGATATTCATTCCTAACGAAGAAGGAACTCCCATGAGTGAGACTGCAGACCGCGTAAAAAAGATTGTTGTTGAACATCTTGGAGTCGAAGCTGACAAAGTAACTGAAGAAGCTGCGTTCATCGATGATCTTGGCGCTGACAGCCTAGACATTGTTGAGCTTGTGATGGCTTTTGAAGAAGAATTCAGCGTCGAGATTCCGGATGATGCGGCTGAAAAAATTGCAACCGTCAAAGACGCAATCGATTTTATCGACAAAAACAAGGGCTAATTGATTTTGGAGTGCGAAAGCATTCCGGGGCCAATGATCGCTAGATATCGCAAAAGCGGCTCACCGGCCCGGAATTTTGATTCCGCACCGGTGGCCGCTTTTCAATTTGAGGGCTTTGGGGAGCCCATCGCAAGGAGCATAGCATGCGTCGTGTTGTAGTGACCGGACTGGGTTTGGTAACGCCTTTGGGCGCTGATGTCGAAACGACCTGGAGCAATATTCTTGCTTCCAAGTCCGGAGCCGGAACGATCACGCGCTTCGATGCATCGGATCAGAAATGCAATATCGCATGCGAAGTCAAATCTGTGGACCATGAGTTTGGGTTCGATCCCAATCTGCGGGTGGATCACAAAGTGCAACGACAAGTTGATCCCTTCATTGTTTACGGCATTGATGCTGCAGGCCAGGCTTTGGAAGATGCTGGTCTTACCGAAATGAGTGATGAAGAAAAACTGCGCACCGGTTGCTCGATAGGCTCTGGTATCGGTGGTTTGCCAGGGATCGAAAAAGAATCACTGGTTTTGAATGAACGGGGCCCGGGCCGGGTTAGTCCGCATTTTGTTCACGGCCGGTTGATCAATCTGATATCCGGACAGGTTTCTATCAAATATGGCTTGATGGGACCCAATCATGCTGTCGTTACGGCCTGTTCAACTGGCGCACACAGTATTGGCGATGCTGCACGGATGATCGCGCTGGATGATGCCGACGTCATGTTGGCCGGCGGTGCAGAGGCAACGATATGCCCGATCGGTATTGCCGGATTTGCCCAGGCAAAAGCGCTATCCACCCGAAATGACGATCCACAAGCCGCTTCACGTCCCTATGACAAGAATCGCGACGGATTTGTCATGGGCGAGGGCGCCGGTGTTGTCGTTCTTGAAGAATATGAAAAAGCGAAAGCGCGTGGAGCGACTATCTATGCAGAAGTGGTTGGCTATGGGCTGTCCGGTGATGCCCATCATGTTACCGCACCGCATCCCGATGGTGTCGGGGCTTATCGTTCCATGGAAATGGCTTTGAAACGTTCGGGGCTGACAACTGCGGATATCGACTATGTGAATGCGCATGGCACGTCGACCATGGCCGATGTCCTTGAATTGGCTGCTGTCCGGCGTCTTTTCGGTGACGATGCCAGCTCAATGTCAATGAGTTCGACAAAATCAGCGATTGGCCACTTGCTCGGAGGAGCTGGAGCCGTGGAAGCAATTTTCTGTATATTGGCACTACGCGATCAGACAGTCCCGCCAACTCTCAATCTGGATGATCCTGAAGATACGTGTGAAGGCATGGATCTCGTTCCACATGTTGCGAAGAAACGAAAAGTTAATGCCGTTCTCAGCAACAGTTTCGGATTTGGTGGTACCAATGCCAGTCTGATCATGAAATCGGTCTGATGTAGATATGCGGCGTTTCGGTTGCATCATTCTGGTCGGGGCCGCAATTATCGTTGCTCTTTTGGCTGGAAATTTCATCTATGGATGGAATTCCAGCGGTCCGCATCAACAGGAACAACAAGTCATTATCACGTCCGATTCCAGCCTGGCTTCCGCGGCACGGGTCCTGGAAGAGAAAGGCGTTCTGGAGTCCGCAGATGCATTTTTAAACCGTGCCAAGATTTTCGGCGGCTCGGAACCGATCAAGGCCGGGGAATTCATGATTCCTGCCGGCGCCAGCAATTCGCAAATATTGAACATCTTGCAAGGCGGTCAGACGGTACAGCGTCTGGTGACAATTCCAGAGGGCACACCTTCGATAATTGTGCATGAGAAGCTAATGGCCGAGCCACTGCTGACCGGTGAAATACAGGTTCCGCTGGAAGGCTCTGTTTTGCCAGACAGTTACAGTTTTGAGCGCGGTGAAAAGCGTAGTGCGGTATTGGCACGCATGCAGTCGGCCATGCAGGACACGATGACCGAACTCTGGCCTCAGAAAACTGCCGCAAGCGTCGTTAAAACACCTGAAGAAGCAGTGATCCTTGCGTCCATTGTCGAAAAAGAGACGGCGCTGGCGCGGGAGCGGCGTACCGTAGCTGCAGTGTATAGCAACCGCGTGAACCGCAATATGATGTTGCAAGCGGATCCAACAATTATCTATCCGATCACAAAGGGCAAGCCGTTGGGCAGGCGTATCAGACAATCCGAGATCGCTGCGGTCAATGACTATAATACCTACGCGATGGTAGGTTTGCCCAAGGGCCCGATTGCCAATCCGGGAAGGGCATCCATCGAAGCAGTGTTGAACCCTGCAAAAAGTGATTATCTGTTCTTTGTCGCCGACGGCCAAGGCGGGCATATCTTTGCCAACACCTATGCCGAACATGAAAAAAACGTTGAAAAATGGTTCGCAATTCGGCGCGAACGTGGTGAGATGTAGTCATTGCCTTATGCTGGAGATAATCCGGCAACACCTTACTACATGGCCATGGGTTTATAGTTCGGTAAAAACTGTACGATAATATCCGTTTCTAGATATCAAGGAGATATTCTGGAACAACCGGAATTGGGAAGCGGAGACGATAAATCTTCGGCATGCTTGAAAGCATGTGAACCAATGCCAGGCTTCCAATGAAGCGGATGACCAAAAAAAGTCGAAAAACCAGGGCGAAAACCAGCGAGGATTTATCCATCGCCGAATTGCGCCTGCTCGGCGTTTCGCTCGATCTCGCCGAGTCTCCACTGACGCTCTATGGAAAGAATGAAACGCTTATCTATGCCAATGCTGCGGCCCGATCCTTCTGGCCGATCACGATAGCTGCAATAGAAAACGGCATGACCCGCAAAGAAGCATCAAAACTTCAGATCAAGGACTTATACCCCAATTTCTCGGATGATAAGCTCAACAAGGTCATTGATATTGTGATGGAGGGCTTTGATCACCAGGAACCGACCCAGTTATATGGCGAAGGCAACAGATTGTGCAGGGTAACCCATCATCATATTGGTGATATTGCCATCGCAGGGATTGGAGTCGATATCACCGAACTTCATTCCAAAAAACTGGAGGTCCACAAGGCCAGAGAACTGGCAGAATTCAAGGCTGCTCACGATTCATTGACATCACTTCCCAATCGATCAACTTTCAAGGAAATCGTTGAGATCAAGATCAACGAAGATGACCAACGGTCATTCTGGCTTCTGATGTGCGATGTCGACAAGTTCAAGCTGGTCAATGACGTGTATGGCCATGACATTGGAGACAAGGTGATCATGGAATTCGCCGAGCACATCAAATCGTCGCTCGGTCAGTCTGTCATCGTTTCCAGATTGGGTGGAGACGAGTTTGCCGTATTTGTCTGTGATCAAGGACCCGACCGATGGGAACGACATCGCCTCGAGAAAGCGATTAATGAAAACCAGTTTGAAATCAAAGTCGGTGATCAGGTGATCGGCATAGAATTCAGCTGCGGTGCTGCCAGTTTCCCTGCAGATTCCGAAACCTACAAAGACTTGTTGAAATGCGCTGACCTTGCATTGCTTCGCTCCAAAAAGCGTCCCGGCAGAAGGATTGATTTTTACGACTCACATCTTGGCAGACGGCATGTTGAACGGCTTAGCTTGATGACAGAATTTGAGGATGCTCTTCGAAATCACCAGATTATCCCTTATTTTCAACCCATCATAGACATTATGTCGGGTGAATTGAGAGCGATTGAAGCGTTGGTGCGATGGCAGCATAGTGATCGCGGCCTGCTTACTCCGATGGAGTTTCAAAAAATCTTCAAAGATCGAGACTATAGTCTGAAATTGAGTCAGCACATGCTCAAGTCGGTGACGTCGCTGATGACCGAATGGCTCAATCAGAATCTTCCGGTCACCACCGTAAATTTGAATATCGAAGCCAGCGATCTGCTGGATCCCGCATTCATGGCAAATCTGCTAACCTGTTCGACATCCGGCGATCTGTCTCCAGCATATTTTGGTCTCGAGATTACCGAAAACTCGATACTCAATGTCGACAATCAGGCTCTTTTGCAGAGCATGAACGGTATCCGGGACATGGGGATAAAGATTGTGCTCGATGATTTTGGAACCGGTTTTTCATCCATCAGCCATTTGGATCATCTTCCAATCACCGGATTAAAGCTGGACAAATCCTATGTACAAAAAGTCAGCAAAAATGATCGCAGCCGAAAAATAGTCCGCGGCATTGTCAGTCTGGCTAAAGATCTCAATCTGGAAACGGTGGCTGAAGGCATTGAAACAGAGCAGGCTTTGGAAGAAATGAGCAAATTGGGTTGCACGACGTATCAGGGTTATTATTTTTCCTATCCGCTGTCGCCCGATGAAATGTTGAAATTTCTGGTAGCGCAACGGTCCATGAACGACCCGAAAAAGGATCGACGAATAGCCTGAACTGGTCTCGGGAAGCAGTTACTGAACCGAGCCCATGTTTCGGAACGATCCAAAGCGGTCATCCCGGATATGTGCGGAGATCTTAGTAGTTGAACCGAGTCTGGAGACTGTCGCGCGCTGCACGATATTCGGCAGTGAACTGATCAACCATTTCCTGAACACTCATCACTTCATCGATCAGGCCGACACCCTGACCGCAGCCCCAAATGTCCTTCCACGCCTTTTTCTCCGTGTTGCCACCAGAACCAAAGTTCATGGTCTTGTAGTCGCCTTCGGGAAGATCATCCGGATCAAGGCCTGCATTTTCGATAGACTGGCGCAGATAATTGCCCTTCACGCCGGTAAACAGGTCAGAATAGACAATGTCAGCGGCCTTGCCCTCAACTATGCCATCCTTGTAGCCCTGATCCGCATTGGCTTCCTTGGTCGCGATAAACGCGGAGCCCGCATAGCCCAGATCTGCGCCGAGAGCCTGTGCCGCCAAAATTGAAGCGCCGCTGCCGATGGAGCCAGACAATGCAATCGGACCTTCAAACCATTGACGAATTTCCTGCATCAGCGCGAATGGGGAGAGAACCCCCGCGTGTCCGCCAGCACCAGCAGCTACCGGAATCAGGCCATCAGCGCCTTTTTCGATCGCCTTGTGTGCAAAGCGATTATTGATAATATCGTGCAACGTTATTCCGCCCCAGCCATGAACAGCCTTGTTGAGGTCTTCAATCGCGCCCAGTGACGTAATGATGATGGGAACTTTCCATTTCGCACAGGTTTCCATGTCCTGATCGAGCCGGTCGTTGGATTTGTGAACAATCTGGTTTACGGCGAACGGAGCCGCAGGCTTATCAGGATTGTCACGGTTCCAGGCCGCAAGTTCCTCGGTAATCTGATGCATCCACTCGTCGAGCATTGTCTGTGGACGCGCATTGAGGGCAGGGAAGGAACCAACGATTCCGGCCTTGCATTGGGCTATGACCAGTTCCGGTCCGGACACAATGAAAAGTGGTGAACCGATCAGCGGCAGGCGCAGACTGTCAAATATTGCTGGTAAAGCCATAAATTCCCCGTTGGATGATAGTGATAACCCGCAATAGCTTATGTATTGCAGGATTCCACTGTTATTTTAATTGATCACTTAAATCCGGTTTACGGCGCTGAGCAGAGCTTCCACCGAGGCTCTGGCGACATCGCTGTTTATACCGACACCATAGAATTCTTTACCGTCATTTGTCCTGCATTCCACATAGGCCGCTGCCTGTGCATCCTTGCCGGATCCCAGTGCATGTTCCTGATAATCAATAATCTCAAGCGAAACATTGAGAGCCGAAGACAAACCATCGACAACACTAGATATCAATCCGTTACCCCGGCCACTGACGGAAACCTCTCCGTCCGGCCCGACAACCTTGCCAACGAAAATCCGTTCGTTTCCTGTCTTGCTTTCCTGATAGTCGCTGAGGCTGTATTGCCCGCTGCCATCAAGGTGATAGCGTTTCTGGAAGGCGCCCCAGATATCTGTACCAGATAGCTCGCGGCTGGTTTCGTCCGCCAGCTCCTGCACGGTCCGGCTAAAATTGGCTTGCAAGCGCTTTGGCAGTTTCAGACCATAATCCTGCTCGAGTATCCAGGCAATTCCGCCCTTGCCGGACTGACTGTTGACCCGAATGACCGCTTCGTAGTCGCGCCCGATATCCCTTGGATCAATCGGAAGATAGGGGACGTTCCACAGTTCGTCATTGCGCTGTTCCTGGGCGGCGAAGCCCTTCTTGATCGCATCTTGATGTGACCCCGAAAATGCAGTGAATACCAGTTCCCCGGCATAAGGGTGCCGAGCCGGAACCGGCAATTGATTACAATATTCCACGGTGTTAACGATTTCATCCATGTTGGAAAAATCGATTCCGGGATCAACACCTTGGGTGTACATGTTCAAACCAAGTGTCACCAGATCAACATTTCCGGTACGCTCCCCATTACCGAACAAACAACCTTCTACCCGATCGGCCCCTGCCATCATGCCCAGTTCAGACGCAGCGATCCCGGATCCGCGATCATTGTGAGTATGCAGGCTAATCACAACATGCTCGCGCTTGCTGATGTTTCGGCACATCCATTCGACTTGATCGGCATATATATTGGGAGTTGCGGCTTCGACTGTAGCGGGCAGATTGAGGATAAGCGGTTTGTCTGCAGTCGGTTCGATAATATCCATCACCACTTCACAAACTTCCAGACTGAAATCCAGTTCAGCTGTGGAGAATGTTTCCGGTGAATATTCGAAGTGCCAGTCTGTGTCGGGATATTTCTCAGCCTGTTCGCGCAAGATAGTTGCACCTTCTTTGGCAATATCCTTGACGCCTTCCTTGCCGAGCTTGAACACAACATCTCGCCAGGCCGGTGACACGGCATTGTACAGATGGACAATCGCCTGTTTTGCACCTTCAAGGCTGGCAAAGCTGGTTTCGATCAAGTCTCGCCGCGACTGTGTCAAAACCTGCACAAAAACATCGTCAGGAATGCTGCCGGATTTCACCAGACCGCTGATAAAATCAAAGTCCGTTGCCCCGGCTGAGGGGAATCCTACTTCAATTTCCTTGATCCCCATTTTCACCAGCAGGTCAAAAAAGCGCTGCTTCTTTTGGGCGTCCATGGGATCGATGAGCGCCTGATTGCCGTCGCGCAAATCTGTCGACAGCCAGCGCGGAGCCTTGTCGATGGTTTGAGAGGGCCATTGGCGGTCAGGCAAGTCCACTTGCCCAAATGCGCGATATTTATTGGATGGTACAGGATGCATGGTCTTTACTCTTATGCTGCGAGCCATTTCACGCAAGGCGGAAATCGCTGTTTCTAAATAAATTTTGGAAAATTTTCCCTTAGACGCCAGCCACTGCTTCGCGCAGCAGCATGGGTACGCCTAAGGGCGCATAAGTCGTAGTAGCTGGTTGTTCCCGGCTTGAACCATAAGCAAACTAATATCCATGCCCGTGCAAAAATCAACCTGGTCGGTGCATTTATTTTCAAACAGGTGAAACCTTTTTCATCCTCTTTGCGAAACAGTCGATGAGCACATCGTCTCAAACGGATTTTAATTACCCCCAACCGAATAGCAGATTTATCAATCAAGGAATTACAAAATGAAATCATTCGTTATGCCTCTTGCTCTTGCTCTCGCAGCAACTGCAGGCAGCTTTGCATTCGTGCCGACAGCGGCCATTGCCGGCCCGACTTTTGTTGGTGTTGAAGGTCAGAATATCGCGGTCAGCGGTTACGATGTTACTTCCTACTTCACCGGATCCGGCGTTCCGGTCAAAGGCACCAAGGCGCACCGCATCAAATATAAAGGCGTCGACTATCACTTCAGCAACGCAGCCAATGCAGCAAAATTCAAGAAGAACCCTGCCGCATTCGCTCCCCAATATGGCGGACATTGTGCATGGGCATTGTCGCGTGGATCGCTCGCACCGGGTGACCCGACAATCTACAAGGTTGTCGATGGCAAGCTCTACCTGAACTTCAACAAAAACGTTCAGACAACCTGGCTCGGTGACATTGCCGGTTTCATCAGCAAGGCTGATATCAAGTGGCCTGATTTCCCGGATGACGCCAAATTTGGCGGCTAACTGTCTGACACGTGTTCGTCACACATGGACCAAACCACTTTAACCCAAAGGAATTTATTATGACTACTCAACGCAAACTTGCCGCAATGCTTGCCGTCGCTGGTGGACTGACCCTGGCCACCGCACCAACGACAGCGATGGCACGCTGCTACGCAGCACCAACCAAAACGTACAAGGCCAAAAAACAAAAAGCAGCAGCTTGCGCAGCACAATGTGCCGCGACCTGCGCGGCGGGAGCCTGTGCCGCTACTGAAACCGGTGCCTGTGCCGCCGCTTCCTGTGCTGCTGGAGCTTGCGCCGCATCTTGCGGAGCTTGTGCCGCGGCATGTGCGCCTACCTAATAAAAGACATATGCCCCGGGGGAGCCAGGGCATGTTAGACAAAAGCTCCCCCGACGGCTAATTTTCGAAAACAAGGAACTCAAAATGAACAAGACTTTTTTCGCAGCGATAATGATGGCCACATTGCCAATCGCTTGCACCGCACCTTCTTCAGACAATGCTGAATCTACGGAAGCCCCCGCTGCCGCTGGTGTATTCGCTGATCTTGGCGGAGATCCGCAAGGCCCCGTCTATACCAAAAACCAAGGCGAAACCCTTGCGCTCTCCGGCTATGATGCCGTCAGCTATTTCAGCGGCGATGCGCCAGTTGAAGGCAGTGACGAATTTCGTGTTCGTTACCAAGGCTTTGACTATCAGTTTGCCAACGCTGAAAATGCCAGCACATTTCAGGCTGACCCGGCGAAATATGCGCCTCAATATGGCGGATATTGTGCATGGGCCATTGGTGCCAACAATGCGCTCGCACCGGGTAACCCCAATGTTTACAAGATTGTCGACGGGAAATTATATCTGAACTTCAGTGAAGATGTAGCCGTACGCTGGAACAAGGATATTCCCGGTTTTATCGAAACCGGAGATGAAAATTATCCAACGCATGATCCCAGCGAACATTACACAAGCTAAGCGTCCATATTTAAAGTATGGCGAAACGGGGGGCGGCGGAGATGATCCGTCGCCCTTTTTTTGTCCAAGCTAGTCAGAAATTAACAGAAATGGGTTAGGCTTGGATTTCTCGCATATCCAAGGGCTGAAACATGTATCGTATCGTTTATATCAGCACACCAAAACCGGATATCGGTCCGGCAGATGTCGCCGGTATTCTGGAGACGGGTCGAAAGAATAATATCCGCAATGAAATTACCGGTCTTCTTGTTCAGGACAGCCGCCGCTTTCTGCAATATCTGGAAGGCGAGCAGGACGCTGTGGAAACGACCTTTGCACGCATTTCATGTGACAATCGACATTTGGCGATCATCCCGTTGAAAATGGGTTTGATCGGTCGCAGGCAGTTTCCGGACTGGGCTATGGCTTCAAGGCTGGTTGGTATTAATAACAGCCTTGAAAACACGGTCGCTGAACTGGTGAAAAATTGCGATCACGACGTCGCAATCGAGTTGCTGGATTTCGCCAAGGCACGTGACCGCGCCGCATAGCCGACAAATTGGCTGGCAAGGACGCGATCACGAATATTTTGCCTTAGTTCTTTTCTTTGTCCACCAGCTGATTTGCGCCGATCCACGGCATCATCGCACGAAGCTGGGCACCGGTTTCTTCGATCGGATGAGCTTCAGCAGCCTTGCGGGCGGCTTTCAGTTCCGGTTGGCCGGCACGATTGTCGAGTACAAAGTCTTTGACAAAGCGACCAGACTGGATATCCGCCAGTACGCGCTTCATTTCGGCCTTGGTTTCGGCGGTGATGATCCGCGGACCGGTTGTGATATCGCCATATTCTGCCGTGTTGGAGATCGAATAGCGCATATTGGCAATTCCGCCTTCATAGAGCAGATCAACGATCAATTTGGTTTCGTGCAGGCATTCAAAATACGCCATTTCCGGAGCATATCCCGCTTCGGTCAATGTTTCGAAGCCAGCCTGGATAAGATGGGTAATACCGCCACATAATACGGCTTGTTCACCAAATAGATCGGTTTCACATTCTTCGCGGAAATTCGTTTCAATGATGCCGGAGCGCCCGCCACCAACACCAGAAGCATATGCAAGCGCAACATCCAGCGCATTGCCGCTCTTGTCAGCATGAATGGCTACGAGGCAAGGTACTCCGCCGCCACGTTGATATTCACTGCGCACTGTATGGCCGGGCCCTTTGGGCGCGATCATGATGACGTCGAGATCATCGCGCGGCTCGATGAGCCCGAAATGCACGTTCAATCCGTGGGCGAAGGCGAGGGCGGCACCGGATTTCATATTCTCATGATAGTCCGCTGCGTAGATAGCCGCCTGATGTTCGTCTGGTGCGAGGATCATCACAATATCGGCCCATGCAGCGGCATCAGCATTGGAGAGCACTTTAAAGCCAGCGGACTCTGCTTTCGTAGCCGTTGCAGAACCTTCACGAAGCGCAATCGCTACTTCTTTTACACCACTGTCGCGCAGGTTTTGCGCGTGCGCATGCCCCTGGCTACCATAGCCCACAATCGCGATCTTCTTGTCGGTGATCAAGTTCAGATCAGCATCGGCGTCATAATAGACTTTCATTTTTCTTCCTTATATTCAGATATATAGAGTTAATATTGTGAGAAACCCGGCTGCGGCGAGCAGCGGCCATCCAATGTGTTTTCCGCGCGTTGCAATGGCATCGTAGATACCTGCAATCAAAAATGCTCCGCCAGTGATGCTCAGCAACGCTGTGTCGGCCGCTGCAAAATCCCGAGCGGCATCGAACAGAATATAAACGGCAATCAGACCAATGATGCTCGTAAAATGCCAGGCGAACCGGACAACCTGTTTTGCAAGGTCTGCTTCCATTACGCCGTGATCAGAATTCACGAGAGGGGTAATCAGACGCTTTTCACCAACGATCGAGTGCACCAGGATCGTGACCAGCGCGAGGCCTGCAGCAATATATAACAGAATTTCGTTCACGCGCCCGGACCGCGCGCAATTGCGACAACGCCAGTTCGACCGACTTCAACCAGACCGACTTCTCGCATCAAGGCGACAAAGGTCTGAATTTTGTCCGGCGCACCGGTAATTTCAAATACGAAGCTTTCCGTAGAAGCATCGACGACGCGCGCGCGATATACATCCGCAAGCCGCATCGCCTCTATCCGGTTTTCTCCTTTGCCTGCTACTTTTACCAGAGCAAGTTCACGTTGAACATGAGGTCCGGATTCAGTCAGATCCCGAACACTGTGCACTGGTACCAGACGATCGAGCTGAGCAATAATCTGTTCAATGACATGCGGAGGACCGTTGGTTGCAATGGTAATCCGGCTGATCGCGTGATCTTCACTGATGTCGGCAACCGTCAGACTTTCGATATTATAGCCGCGAGCCGTAAACATGCCCGCAATGCGCGCCAGAATTCCGGCCTCGTTGTCAACCATCACCGCTAGAACGTGGCGTTCAACTGCTTCTTCTGCGATATGCATTACACTATTCCCATCAAACCAGCGCTTTGGCGCTGTCATCCATTGTCCCTTTGATATCCTCTGCGGAAAGCAGCATATCCGTATGCGCTGCACCGGACGGGATCATCGGGAAGCAATTTGCCAGCTTGGCGACACGACAGTCGACCAGCACCGGACCATCGGTTTCGATCATTTTGGTTATGCCAGCTTCGAGATCAGCCTGATCTTCGATCAGGATACCTGTCCAGTCATAGCTTTCGGCCAATTTCACAAAATCAGGAAGACTGTCCGAATAGCTGTTGGAATAGCGACTTTCATAGGTCAGTTCCTGCCACTGCCGAACCATGCCCATATATTCGTTGTTCAGAATGAATATCTTCACAGGCAAATTATATTGGGTTGCAGTACCCAGTTCCTGGATATTCATCTGGATGGAGGCCTCGCCGGCAATATCCACGACCAGGGCATCCGGATTACCCAATTGTGCGCCAATAGCAGCAGGCAGGCCATAGCCCATCGTCCCAAGACCGCCGCTTGTCAGCCATTTATTGGGCTGCTCAAAATCAAAATGCTGTGCAGCCCACATCTGATGCTGACCAACCTCGGTCGTGATTATGGGATTGCGCTCATGCGTCGCTTCCCACAATTTCTGAATGGCCAGTTGCGGCATGATTTCTGTTTTGTTTTCAGGATATTCCAGACAATTGCGCGCCCGCCATCCCTTGATGCGTGCCCACCATTCCTCATAATCAGGGGCAGCAAATTTGCGCCCTTTCATGACCGCCAGCATTTGTTCCATGACCCGGCCTACATCGCCAACAACCGGCAAATCAACGCGGATGGTCTTGTTGATCGACGATCGGTCAATATCGACATGAATTTTCTTGCTGTCGGGAGAAAAGGCGTCAATTCGCCCGGTGATACGATCATCAAACCGTGCCCCGAGGCAGATGATCAGATCTGCCCGGTTCATCGCCATATTGGCTTCAAATGTACCGTGCATCCCCAACATACCAAGCCATTGCTCGGACGATGCGGGAAAAGCACCCAAACCCATCAGGGTTGAAGTAACTGGCGCGCCTGTCAGTTCTGCAAGTTCTCCAAGAGTTTCACTGGCTTTTGGTCCGCTGTTGATAATGCCGCCGCCAGTATAGAATATAGGCGAACGCGCGTTCATGATCATTTCAACAGCTTCGTTTATCGCCTTGAAATCCCCATCGGTCTGGGGTTGATAACGGTTGTTTCTTGTGCCGCCATGACGCTGGAACTCGGCTTCCGCAACCTGAACATTTTTGGGAATGTCGATGACAACAGGGCCCGGACGTCCTTCAGTCGCAATATGAAAAGCTTCCTGAACCACCTGAGCCAGTTCAGATGGCTTTTTCACCAGATAATTATGCTTGGTACAATGCCGGGTGATTCCAACAGTGTCTGCTTCCTGAAAAGCATCTGTCCCGATCAGATTGGTTGCCACTTGACCGGTTATGACAACCATCGGGATTGAATCCATAAGGGCGTCGGTGATGCCTGTTACCGCATTGGTGGCGCCAGGCCCCGATGTAACCAAAACAACGCCGGGTTTCCCCGTCGAACGGGCATAGCCTTCAGCGGCGTGTGTCGCAGCCTGCTCATGCCGAACAAGCACATGATTGATTTTGGAATGCTGATAAAGCGCATCGTAAATCGGCAAGACAGCGCCGCCAGGATATCCGAATACGGTATCTACGCCGAGGTCCAACAATGTCTCGACCAGTATATCTGCACCGCTTTTCTCGGCCACATCATGCTCCAATTCTTCGCCAAACCCGCCGCAAGGCGGGCGTTTGATAGTCTATGCTGCATCGCAACGCAACCGCGTTCGAGGCTTAAAAACCGTTCGAACCCGGCGGCGCTACATATCTTATAATGTTATGTCAACAGCAATTACTGTAATAATCTTACAATATCATTGATATTATCATTATCAATATTGCTTTCGGCGCGAGCCCAATCGGACGGGGACTGATTGCGGAACCAGGTAAACTGTCGTTTGGCATAGCGCCTGGTAGCCATCTGGGACTGCTCTATCGCCGTTGCTTCATCGATTTTTCCTTCAAGAAACGCACGGATATCAGGAACACCAATTGCTCTCATAACCGGGCGATCATCAGGAAGTCCTCGCTCTAATAGTGCTTCCACTTCAGCTTTTGCCCCGGTCTGCATCATCAATTCAAACCGGAGATCACACCTGGCATAAAGCCATTCTCGCGGCGGCAGTAACAGGAGCGGTTTCAACAAGATGTCGTCTGCGATCCCGCCCTGCATATTCTGGTGCCAGTGCTCCATCGGCTTGCCGGACGACCGGATAACCTCAAGCGCCCTTTTTACGCGACTGGAATCGGTCGCATTTAGTCGCCGGGCCGACGCAGGGTCCTCGTTTAAAAGGGCCGTGTGAGCGTCCAGAGTGTCCAGTTTCCTTACTTCGTTTCGGATATCCGGATCAATTTCGGGGATGGGAGCGATGCCATCCAGCAACACGCGAACATAGAGGCCGGTTCCTCCAACCAGTATCGGAAGTTTGCTTGCCTCGTGGGCAGCTTCGATCTCGGCTTTTGCATCGCGCGCCCAGCGCGCAGCAGAGCAGGCTTTAGCACCATCAATATAACCGTATAGCCGATTCGGAACGCCTCCCATTTCCGCCTCAGTTGGGCGTGCACTCAGAATCTGCAAATCACGATAGACTTGCGCGCTGTCGGCATTGATGATGATCGAGGGTTGCTTTTTGGCCAGCTCCAGTGCCAATGCCGACTTGCCGCTGGCAGTTGGACCATTGATCAGCGCGACCTTTTTATTGTGATTATCCGGAGAAACCATGCTCATCGCCACGCTCATAGCAGCAGATCAACTCGAAAAGGGAGAGTTAAGTTCTGCAGCTGACAGATTGTTAGCAGCGGGTTGCCAGATAACGGAGATTGGAACAATCACAGACGAGAGGGTCGCCGATATATTTTTTACCGGTGACATCGCCGACGCACGAGCTGCGCTGGAAGATCAAAATCAACCCATAGATGTCATCGTGCAATCCAGCGGGAACAGGGTGAAAAAGCTGCTTATTTCTGACATGGACAGCACGATGATCACAGTTGAATGTATTGATGAACTGGCCAGCTATGCCGGGATCAAGGATCAGATTGCCGAAATTACAGAACGCGCAATGCAGGGCGAACTTGATTTCGAACAGGCCTTGCGGGGCAGGGTGGAACTTCTCAAAAATCTTGATCTATCTGCCATCCAGCGCTGTCTGGACGAGAAGGTGGAAATCATGCCCGGGGCCCGAACTCTGGTCCAGACAATGGCCAAAAAGGGTGCCCGGACAATACTTGTTTCCGGAGGCTTTACCCGATTTGCGGATCCCGTAGCCAAAGCGATCGGATTTGATCGGATGGAAGCCAATATTCTTGAAGAATCCGACGGCGTCATGACGGGTGGGTTAACCGGCGCAATCGTGGATGCCGCGCGGAAAGCTGAAATATTGAGCAAGGCTGGAGCCGAGTTTGACCTTTCCATGCAAGATTGCATTGCTGTCGGGGATGGCGCCAATGATATTCCGATGATCCAGAAAGCCGGATTGGGTATTGCCTATCACGCAAAACCAAAAGCCGAAGAGGCTGCCGACGCTGCAATCAGACACAATGATCTGACCGCCTTGCTATACGCGCAAGGCATTGCGACCGATCAATGGGCGGTTAGCTAAATCAGCGCTTTTTGACGATGCAGGCGTTCCCAGTGGATTTCACAGTGCCGCACATTCTGTCAGCTTGCTGACGTGTCGCGAACGGACCAGCCTGCAAGCGCGTAATGTTGCCACTCGTTACGAGATAGGGTTGCAACTGACGCAGTGCGGAAATCCGGTTTTCCAGTGATGACCAGAGGTTTTTGGCCTTGTTCTGGTTACTAAATGCTCCCAGTTGTACGCGCCAATCGCCCTTAGCGGAGCGAACTGGAGCGGCAACAGCGACTGGGGCGGGAGCCGTAACCGCAACGGGTGCAGGTGCGCGCACCGGGGCCGACGCCGGGGTAACTGGCTGTGGAACCGGAGTGACGGCGCGCGACGGAGGCAATTGCGCTGTCTGCACCGCACCGGTGGTAGGGGCAGGCCGCAATCCTCCAACCTGAGCGGTCCGCACGCGCTTTTCATTTTGTTCCATCTGCCCGGCGAGCTCGAGTGCACGACGGCGATCATCCAGCGGGATATATTTATCCATCTGAGCGAGGTTGGACGTAGCCTGCGGCAGTCCTTGTGCCGATGCTCTGTTCATCAACGCATAAGCCTTGATCCAGTCTTTCTCGACAAAGTCACCGTTAAAATGCCCGGTACCCAATACATATTGCGCCCGCGGTTCTCCGCGATTTGCCGATGTCTGCAAATAGGGCAGGGCTTCGGAACGCCGCTGCGCCTGAAACAATATCAACCCGTAATTGTCATTGGCCTGCAAATGTCCCTGATCTGCGGCTCGCTTGTACCATCTTTCAGCTTCAGCAAGACTCATTGGAACACCGCGGCCCAGTTTATATGCTTGCGCCAGATTAAACTGCGCATCCGCATCGCCAGCGGCTGCCGGCCCCTGCCATTCTGCGACAGCGGTCTTGTAATCACCCCGCCCCCAGGCATCGACGCCATCCTTCACATCAGCCATTGCTGGCGCTGACAACATAATCACCGAACCGATTATGGCGGGAGTGAGTACAGCGCGACTAATTGTCGGGAGGTATTTCATTGCAGGTTCCTTTGATCGTCAAACAGCTAAACGAATATATAACTAATGACCCCTTAACAGTAATTTGCAAATATTTGGTTATTCGGTGTCATTCGACTGAAATCGAAAAATATGCAGACCACCCGAAACGGAAGTGAGCGAGCGCATAAAAAACTTCCCCGTCTCGTTAACTCTATTTTAGCCCTGTTCTGCCAAACCGGCTTCACGAAATTTTATTTGGTCAATTGAAATGACCTGTGACAGTCGAAGGGAATTAGAGTGCGAGTTCTAGCAATGGCATCGCAAAAAGGTGGGTCTGGCAAAACAACCTTGTCAGGACATCTGGCTGTTCAAGCGCAACTGGCCGGCGCAGGTCCTGTGGTTTTGATCGATATCGATCCCCAGGGATCCCTGGCTGACTGGTGGAATGAACGGGAAGCCGACTTACCGGCATTCGCGCAAACCACCGTATCGCGTCTGGCAGCTGACCTACAGATTTTACGTCAGCAGGGCTTTAAGCTTGCTGTAATCGACACACCACCTGCCATCACCATGGCCATTCAGAGTGTCATTTCTGTCGCGGAACTAATTGTAATACCGACTCGTCCAAGTCCGCATGATTTGCGCGCTGTTGGTGCCACCGTCGATTTGTGTGAACGCGCAGGGAAACCACTGCTGTTTGTAGTAAACGGCGCGACGCCGAAAGCAAAAATCACTTCTGAAGCAGCTGTTGCACTCTCTCAGCACGGTACCGTCGCTCCGGTTACGGTTCATCATCGTACGGACTTTGCCGGATCAATGATCGACGGGCGAACTGTCATGGAAACTGATCCAAAAGGACGTTCGGCCCAGGAAGTTGTGCAATTGTGGAACTACATTTCAGATCGTCTGGAAAAGAACTTCCGTCGTACCGTTTTTACATCACCAGCAATGGCACCTGCAGCCACTCCTGGACTGCAACGCTCCGGAGGCAATTTTGGCCGCCGGGTTGTTGGATCTTGAATAGGGAGGCTTGAACAATGAAACCACTAGCTTCTCTTTCTTCCGGACTGCTGGCCCGCAAAGGCGGCGCTAAACCTGCAATGCGACGTCAAGGCGCGGCATTTCCGGATCAGACACATGAACAGCAGGAAGATCTTGGCTGGAACGACATGGGTTATGATGTCGATCCCGATCACGGAGATACTTCTGACCCGCAAAACGGTGCTGAATCTCCTGAACATTTTAACCTTAATCCTTTGGCCGGTGCGATTCCGCAGGCAGTACCTGCGGTAAAGAAACAGCAGGAAGAAATCGCCGCAAAATTGAGCGAGGATTCTTTGCCTGTGCCTGAAGCCGAAACGGCACCCGAACAGCCAGCTCCTGCTCCTGTCCCATTGTCGATTTCCCGCGAAGTTGCGCCACTTGAAGAACATTCAGCGGTTGTAGAAGCGGCGCGTGTGAACAAACGCAAAGCGCGGACACCGGCGGCTGCAAAACGCTCACGGACAAAGAAAGCCAAGGCAGCATTTACACTGCGTCTGGATGCAGATCGTCACCTGAAACTGCGATTGGCTACGGCGGTCAAAAACGTTTCTGCGCAGCAATTGGTAACCAAAGCTGTGGACGATTATTTGAAGAATATCCCGGAACTAGATGATTTGGCAGCGCAGATTCCATCACGCGGCGCCGCTTAACTGAATAACCTGATTAATTTGCGAGGGCATTATAATGAAACGCGATTTGATATTGAAAATAGCTGCTTCGACCATGGTCATCAGCACCACCCTGACCGGTTGTGGACCTTTTGGCGGATCGGTTGCTTCCTCATCGAGCAAACCCGCTACTGTCAAAGACGGAGCAAAATATGCCAAGAAAGCTGAGAAAGCTCTTGCAAAAGGTCAGGTCGACAAGGCCATAATCTATGCAGAACGTTCAGTTGCCGGCATTGGTACCGACCCGGAGACGCGTGTTCTTCTTGGTCAGTCCTATCTTGCTGCAGGCCGTTTCAGTTCTGCAGAACGCAGCTTTCTTGACGCGATGGATCTCGGTGCCAGCGATGCCCGCACGGTATTGAGCCTCAGTCTCGCCCAACTGGGCCAGGGAAAAGTCGACAAAGCAAAACGCATGATCGAAAACAACCGCGAATCCTTGCCAACGGCTGACTATGGTCTGGCAATGGCATTGGCCGGCGACACCAAAACTGCGATTACGGTTCTGGAACAAGCCATTCGTGATGCCAATGTAAATGGCCGTACCCGTCAAAATCTTGGCCTGGCGTACGCGCTGGATGGTCGCTGGAAAGAAGCCAAGCTTATGGCTTCGCAAGACATCAAGCCTGCAGCGGTTGATCAACGGATCATGCAGTGGGCTCAGATGGCCCGCCCAGGTGCCTATGAAACGCGTGTCGCGTCCCTGCTTAACGTGTCACCGGTCAAAAATGATCCTGGTCAGCCTATCAGACTGGCGCTGAATGCTGCACCAACCGTTGTTGCAACCGCAACTCCCGCAGAAGATTATGATCAGCAGGTTGCCAGCTTTGACAGCGAAGTTCCTCTTCCGGCAACAGGTTCTGCACCTCTGGCGGAAGTAAAACCGCTGGTTGCTGCAAAAGAAGTCGACGTCAAAATCGCAAAGATTGAGCTGCCGGCAAGCGAAGTTGCTGAAGCGAAAACCGAAGAAAAAGTGGCTCCGTTGATCAAAGCAGCCGCGGAGCCTGTTCGGGTTGCACCTGCTGTTGAGCCGGTTCCAGTGAAAACTGCTGCCGTACAATCGATCGCAGCCGTGAAACCGGTATTGCAGAAAATTGCTTTCAAACCACGTTCGCGGGCGATCTCCGAAGGCAAGCACCTGGTACAGCTTGGTGTGTTCTCATCAGAGCAAAACGTGAAAAACGCCTGGAAAATTCTTTCAGCCAGAAACAGCGAACTTTCCTATTTTGATCACGCCAGCTCTCCAGTGAAGGCCAAGGGGCGGACCTTGTATCGTCTTGCAGCGACTGGATTTGGTACTGCTGAAGCTGCCAAAGCCATGTGTGACGGTATCAAGGCCAAAGGCGGCGCGTGCATCGTTCGCGAAACAGAAACGGTCAATCCGCGGCAAATGGTAAGCACGAAACCACGCAAACTGGCATCGCGCTAAACCAGGTTCAAACCATGATATTTTGGGGCGGGAAAGCTAAAGTGCTTTTCCGCCCTTATATATTGCCCGCACGCGGCCTTGAACCGGCAACTTGTCGAACGGCGTGTTTCCGGCGGCCGCAGTCATTTTCCGCGTATCTATCTGCCAAGCCGCATCCGGTTCGATACAGATAAAGTCCGCATCATAGCCTGGCTTGATTTGACCAGCGGATACGCCAAGTATCTTTCCGGGATTTGCGGAAAGCAAATCAAACAGGCGGTTCAGGGTAATCAAACCATCCCGCACAAGGTTCAACGATAATGCCAGCAGGGATTCTGCTCCGGCCATTCCCGGTTCGGCTTCCGCGAACGGAAGCCGTTTATCTTCTGCGCCTCTGGGATCATGTCCGGATGAAATAACGTCAATCGTTCCATCCTTGATCGCTGCGAGACAGGCTTGACGGTCATCTTCACAGCGCAACGGTGGCGAGAGCCGAGCAAATGTGCGGAAATCACTGATTGCAATGTCAGAGAGAAACAGGTGTGCCGGGGTGATACCGCAGGTTACCGGTAATCCCTCGACCTTGGCTTTGCGCACCAGGTCAAGTCCGCTTGCGGTAGTGACCTGCCTGAAGTGAATCGGCGCGCTGCATTCGCGGACCAGGGCGATATCTCGCGCAATCGATAGTGCTTCGGCAGCAGCGGGCGCGCTGGACAGTCCAAGTCTGGTAGCCGTTTCTCCTGCTGTGGCGACGGCATTCCCGGCCAGCCCGCTATCTTCGCTATGGACAATGACCGGCAATTCCAGTGAGGCACAATATTGCAGAAGCTTCAACATGACACCACTGTCAGATATCCAGTGACGCCCGGTTGCAACGGCTCTCGCACCAGCTTGCTTCATTAGTCCGATTTCGGCCAGCTCCAGGCCATCAAGACCCTTTGTGGCCGAAGCAAGCGGATGAGACCAAAGATCGGGTTTTCCTTCGGCAGCATTATGTTTGACCATCGCTGGCAGATCGAGCACGGGGGTTTGATCGGGCATCAGGGCTGCGCGGGTGATCCCGCCAAAATGAAACGCCGGTTTGTCGATTGCGAATACGCCAAGATCTATGATTCCCGGTGCAAGAACATAGTCGCTGCAATCCACAGATCGTGCATCTTGCGAATCGCTTTTGTCACCAAGCTCGACAATCTTGTCACCATCGGTGATGATGTTTGCGGCGACCGTCTTCTGCTCTGAAGGCAATATGACCTGGGCGCTGGAGAATTCCTGTCTCATGACCAGCCCTCCACATTGCGGGATCGGCGCGTGAGAACGTCAAGACAGGCCATGCGGACAGCCACACCCATTTCTACCTGTTCGGTTATCGCGGACCGGTCTGTATCGTCCGCAACATCGCTGGTGATTTCAATACCGCGGTTCATTGGTCCTGGATGCATGACCAGCGCATCATCCGCAGCACCACGCAATCGCGCCGGGGTCAGCCCGTAAAGATGGTTATATTCGCGCGGACTGGGAATATAATCTCCGCTCATCCGTTCGTTCTGGAGTCGCAGCATCATAACCACATCCGCTCCCCGCAGGGCGGCGTCAAAATCGGTGAATGTTTCCACGTTCAGCCTGTCCAGTGCTGCCGGCAACAGGGCAGGAGGGGAGCAAACCCTTACTTTTGCGCCCAATGTTGTCAGACAATAGATATTGGATCGTGCAACACGGCTGTGCATGATGTCACCGCAAATGGTTACCGTCAGGCCGCTTATGTCACCTTTGCGCCGCTGTATCGTGAGCGCATCCAGCAAGGCTTGCGTGGGGTGCTCATGGCTACCGTCACCCGCATTTAACACCGGGCAGTCTACCTTGTCCGCGATCAATTGCACCGCGCCAGAGCTGCCATGGCGAATTACAATCGCGTCGGCTCTCATGGCATTCAGCGTCACCGCGGTGTCAATCAGCGTTTCACCCTTTTTGACGCTGGATTGCGCAGCATGCATGTTGACGACATCTGCTCCCATCCGCTTTCCCGCGATTTCAAACGACAGCAAGGTCCGGGTGCTATTTTCGAAAAAGGCATTGATTACAGTCAAACCATCTAGTCGATTGGCATGTTTGCTGGATTTGCGGTTCAAATCCACCCATTGCTCCGCTTCGTGCAGGAGAAACAATATCTCCCACGGTTGCAGGCCGGCGATGCCCAATAGATGTTGATGAGGAAAGGCATCAGATCCGTCAGGAAAACGATGCGTCGAGCTTTTGGGTTCCGATGTCATTAAAGCCAGCCCTATAGAGCGGTCAGGCTATCGCGGCAAGCCCATCAATTGCCCCTTGCAGAATATAGGCGGCGGCCATCTTGTCGACAATCTCTGCGCGCCGTTTTCTGCTGACATCGACAGCGATCAAATCACGTGTGACCGCCTGCGTGCTCCACCGCTCATCCCAGAGCAAAATCGGCAGATCGAGCTGCTGCAGATTCTGGGCAAAAGACCGGGAAGCCTGCGTTTGTTTGCTTTGACTGCCATCCAGATTGAGCGGTAAACCAACGACAAATCCGACAATCTGCTGACCGGAAACGGCGGTCCTGATTCGATCCAGATCCTTGGCAAATTTCCGCCGATTGATGGTTTCTGCTCCTGTCGCGATGGACCACTGGGCATCACAATATGCCATGCCGATGGTTTTGGAGCCAACGTCCAGACCCAGGAGGCGCCCTCCCTCCGGTAGCATCGCCCGGAAAGTCGCGACTTCGTCTGTCATTATCGATTCAGGAATGATTGCATCCTTCGCGCTACGTCATCTCTTATGTTCTGCCAAAACAGACTATAATCATAAACATGATAATTATTGCCGGGCAGGGCATAAGGACCCAGATCAGGCGGATCACCGATCAGAAGGAACCCGCGGTCATCGCAGCGCGCAGGAACGGCCCCGGCGACCAGTGTTGCATCGCTGAGCTCGTCGTTGGGAACCAGGGTTCCAAGATTGGCCGCCGCATCTGCCGCTGTATTGACGTCTCCGTTGACCGGGTTTGTGCACAATAACTGTGTGTCTTTTCGGGGAATGCCCGCGAAGCCGATCGTGGTGTCATAGACTTCGACGATGCGACCATAATCAGCCGGCTCTGCAAAACTTTCCCAGCTCAACAGGCAGTTATACTGCTCAGGCTCTTCGCAAATGGCCAGTCCCAGCGCCGGGACGTCTGCATCGACCGACACTGGCCAACCAACGACATAAGCAGCAACCACGCGATTAGACAGCGGTGTGCCCGCGACCCGGTCTTTAAGCAGGTTTGTGAGATGCAAGCTGCCCTGACTGTGACCTGCCAATATGATGGGCTGATCCGCACGAATCTCGCGCATAAAATGATCAAAGGCTACCAGAACATCCTGGTAGGCCGCATCCAGGGCTTGCTGCCCTTCCTTCTTTTCCGTGAGGAATGCTCCGAGTGTAGCCTGTCGATATCTCGGTGCCCAGACATCGCCGGCGACATTGAATGCGCTAGCCTGCCCGCGCAGGAATATTCTCGCAAGCGCTTGTGATTCTTTGTCATCCAGAGGCGCGTTCCACATATTTTTCTTCATGAATGAAGTCGGATGAATGAAGAAAATAGCGGCTTTTGATTTCGACCTGGTTGCCTCGGCCTCTTCAAAACCTTTGGGGAGCCACAAAGCCGGATTTCCCTTTCCGATCTCTGGCCTTGCAAACCACATGGAAACATTGGAATAAACATTGCTCTCGAGCAGTTCTTGTTCTTGAAATTCCTTGTCCGGAACGAAGACAAAGTCGGCCAGATCTTCTCCATAGATGCGAAACACAAACGCACCTGCGATGATCAAAACCGTGATACCGGCAACCAGATAGAGAAACTTGCGCGCCAAATAATTACTCCTGTTCGACTGATATTGGCTCATTCAACTTGATGCTGCAACGCACCGATGCTAGCGGCGCGGAGTACACAATTCTGAATTGAAATACCCGCAAAAAGATGAACCACAATAGAATGTCACAACCAATCAACCCGGAATTCCCACATGTCCGTCGATAAACAGACCGTTCAAAAGATCGCCAGCCTCTCGCGGATCGCGATAAGCGAGGCCGAAGCCGATGCTCTGGTGCCGGAGCTCAACAATATTTTAGGATGGGTGGAACAGCTCTCCGAAGTCGATTGCAAAGGCGTTGAACCGATGACCGCAGTCATCCCCAACAAATTGCGTTTGCGGGAAGACAAGGTGACGGATGGTGACATTCACGACAAGGTTTTGGCAAATGCGCCTGCCGCAGAACACGGATTTTTCGGCGTACCGAAGGTGATTGAATAGTGACCGAGATATTTGAACTGGGCATTGCCGGAATCCGGTCCGGATTTGCAAATGGAGATTTTTCTGCTCGAGAAGTCGCTGAAACATTTGTTTCCCGCGTCAGTGCGGCCAAACAATTAAATGCGTTTCTTGTCGAAACCCCAGATCATGCATTTGCCGCGGCAGATGCGGCAGACAAGGCCAGATCCGATGGAGAGTCCCTCGGCCTTATGGCCGGTGTCCCGATCGGGATGAAGGATCTGTTTTGTACCGAGGGCGTGGAAACCACAGCTGGCAGCAACATATTGAAGGGCTTTACCCCGCAATATGAATCAACTGTATCGGCAAATTTGTTCAAGGCCGGCGCCGGCATGCTGGGCAAACTCAACATGGATCAGTTCGCCATGGGTTCGTCCAATGAAACCAGCGCGTTTGGCAATGTAATTTCGCCCTGGCGTCGTCAGGATGGCGGCAATGTGGATCTGGCTCCCGGTGGGTCTTCCGGTGGTAGTGCCGCGGTTGTATCCGGACGGATTGCGCCGGCAGCGACAGGAACCGATACAGGCGGATCTATTCGCCAACCTGCAGCTTTTGTAGGCATTTCGGGATTCAAACCGACTTACGGCCGATGTTCCCGCTGGGGGACGATTGCTTTTGCAAGTTCGCTGGATCAGGCGGGACCCATGGCACAAGATGTCCGGGATTGCGCGATCATGCTGGAAGCCATGTCCGGCTTTGATCCCAAAGACTCCACCTCGCTGGACCTGCCGGTTCCGCAATGGGAGGCTGGGTTAAACAGCAATCTTGCTGGCAAACGCATTGGAATTCCCAAAGAATATCGCGTGGACAACATGCCACCTGAGATTGATGCGCTTTGGCAAAAGGGCGTGGAATGGCTGAAAGATGCGGGTGCGACCATTGTCGACATATCCCTGCCTCACACCAAATATGCACTGCCAGCCTATTATATCATTGCTCCAGCGGAGGCCTCTTCGAATCTGGCGCGCTATGATGGTGTGCGTTACGGGATGCGCGACCTTCCGGACGGAGCTGGATTGCAGGACATGTATGCAGCCACGCGCGAATCTGGCTTTGGACCCGAAGTAAAGCGGCGGATCATGATCGGAACATATGTTCTGAGCGCAGGTTATTACGATGCCTATTATACTCAGGCACAAAAGGTGCGAACGCTGATCTCGCAAGATTTTGAGAAAGCATGGAACAGCTGTGATCTGTTGCTGACGCCCACGGCCCCTAGTGCCGCCTTTGGCCTCGGCGAAAAAAGCGATGATCCGCTGGCCATGTACCTGAACGACGTGTTCACCGTGCCGAGCTCGCTGGCGGGATTGCCTGCCATGTCAGTTCCTGCGGGACTGGATGGGAAGGGACTTCCTCTGGGATTGCAGATTATCGGAAAGGCACTGGACGAACAAAATGTATTTAACGCCGGACTGGCATTGGAAGAACGTGCCGGCTTTGTGGCCAAACCGGAGCAATGGTGGTGAGCATGACTGAATCAACATATCGTATCCAGGGTGCTACCGGCGAGTGGGAGGTCGTTATCGGCCTTGAAGTCCATGCCCAGATTTCATCAAATGCGAAGCTGTTTTCCGGTGCTGCGACGGAATTTGGGGCAGAGCCCAATACACAGGTCAGTCTGGTGGATGCTGCCATGCCGGGAATGCTTCCCGTTTTGAACGGCGAATGTGTTCGTCAGGCGGTCCGGACCGGCCTTGCGATCAATGCGCAGATCAACAAATATTCGCGTTTTGACCGCAAAAACTATTTCTATGCCGATTTGCCGCAGGGATATCAGATTTCGCAACTCTATCACCCAATTGTCGGCGAAGGAGAGATCGAAATTTCTCTAGATGAAAAAGATCCTGATGCCCACGGCAAGACCATTGGTATTGAGCGCATCCATATCGAGCAGGACGCCGGCAAGTTGATGCATGATCAGCATCCGACGATGAGCTATGTCGATCTCAACCGTTGCGGCGTTGCCTTGATGGAAATCGTATCGAAGCCCGACATGACTTCGCCCAAGGAAGCAGGGGCCTATGTCAAGAAACTGAGATCAATTTTGCGCTATGTCGGCAGTTGCGACGGTAATATGGAACAGGGCTCGATGCGGGCTGATGTCAATGTCAGCGTTCGCAAACCGGGTGATGAGCTCGGTATTCGGACAGAAACCAAAAACGTCAACAGTGTCCGCTTCGTCCAGATGGTCATCGAATATGAAGCCCAGCGCCAGGTTGATGTTCTGGAAGGTGGCGGAGAAGTTGTGCAGGAAACGCGCCTTTTCGATCCGGACAAGAATGAAACGCGGTCCATGCGCTCCAAGGAAGACGCGCATGACTATCGCTATTTCCCCGACCCGGATTTGCTCCCGCTGGAACTCGAAGACGATTATATTTTCGACTGCAAGGCCAGTTTGCCGGAATTGCCCGACGAAAAACGCGCACGATACAAAAATGTTCTGGGCCTGAGCGCGTATAATGCAGCGGTTCTCACTGCTGAACATGAAACGGCTTTATGGTTCGAGAAGCTGCTCGATACTGCCGATGAACCAGAAAAAATTGCCAGTTCCGCTGCAAACTGGATGACATCAGAGCTGTTTGGCGCACTTAACAAAAAGGGACTTTCGATAAATGAGAGTCCGGTTTCGCCGGATCAGGCATCGGAACTTCTTGGTCTCATTGCAGATGGCACAATTTCTGGCAAAATCGCCAAACAGGTATTCGAAATCATGCTCGATACCGGTGATGGTGCTGCAAAAATCGTAGAAGAGAAAGGGTTGAAACAGGAATCTGACACCGGAGCAATCGAGAAAGTTATCTCTGACGTCATGACGGCAAATGAAGATAAAGTTGCCGAATATCGCGGTGGCAAAGAAAAATTGTTCGGCTTTTTTGTCGGACAGACAATGAAAGCCATGCAAGGCAAAGCGAATCCTCAGGTTGTGAATGAACTGTTGAAGAAAATACTTGATAAATAGCTGAACTTCCATTTGATAGTGCATGGGGAATTCGAGGGGGTCTTACCATGCAACGATTATTTGCGCTTGTCGCAATAGTATTTTCCGTCATTTTGACTGGTCCGGTTTCTGCTCAGGAAAAATCAGCGGTCAAGGAAAGCTTTGCGTTTCCATCTGACGGGAGTGCAACAATATTGGTCTTTCGGCCGGACATCAGTGTCGGTGAACAATCAACGGGTGGTTTGAATGAACCCAATGTCGAGTGGACGGAAACAGCGCGCACGCTGTTGACCGACGAGTTGACCAAAGCAGACGTTACCAATCAGCATCGTTTTGTTTTTCTGCCGGAATATGAGGGCGAAGATGGCAAACTGGTCTCGGACTACCGAAATCTGTTCAAGGCGGTGACTAATGCCGTGCTGACCCACAAGCTCTTCGTCGGCAACCGACTACCGACCAAAAAGCAGGTTGAGTCCCTGGAATATAATATGGGAAGTGGGACCCAAAAACTGGCAGACCTTGGTGGGGGGCAATATGGACTGTTCTTCTACACATATGACAGTTACGGTTCCGCCGGGCGAAAGGCTGCTCAGGCGGTAGGCATGCTGGGCTGTATTATCGGCGCTTGCGTGATTGTACCTTCCGGTGTTCATATTGGATATGCCGGACTTGTAGATCTGCAAACCGGTGATTTGGTTTGGGTCAATGCAGATGGATCTATGGGCGGTGATGTTCGTGAAGAAGAGGGCGCCCAGAAACGGGTTTCGCAATTGCTTGAAGAATTTCCGCTTCCTGCAGAGGGTACTGTCGGAGGTGCGGTGATCAAAACAGCTGTTTTGGAAAGTGAATCTTCACTTGAAGAAGGAACGCCGCAAGAGGCTGACGTGAGCGAAAAGGCTGAAGAGTTGATTGAAAATCAACCTTCGGACACTGTTGATGAAGTTGATCCAAAGGAACCAGCTGCTGAGCCGACCGAGTAATCAAATGAAACGAGGCGTTTTCGATATTGTTGCAACGGGGGTTCTGGCCTCTTCGCTCGTATTCAGTTCAGCTCAGGCCAAAAACGAGAAACAGATAAAGGATTTCAGCGAATCCATCGAACCCGGCTATCAACCAATAGATGATGATGAAAAAGGCCTGTGGATGCAGGTGAACGAAGTGGAGCGAGAGCTCAAAAATTCCAATTTCATTATCGATGACCCGGCTCTCAATGAATATGTGCGGTCTGTGCTTTGCAAAGCTGTAGGCGAAGCAGAGTGCGGTGAAATTCGGTTATATTTGTTACGCACGCCGTATTTCAACGCGTCCATGGCCCCCAATGGCATGATGCAGGTTTGGTCGGGATTGCTGCTTCGGGTCCAGGACGAAGCCCAGTTGGCTACTGTTCTCGCCCATGAATATGGCCACTATGAACGCCGGCACAGCCTCCAGTCTTTCCGCGACATAAAGAGTAAAACCGGGTCCGGCTTCTTTTTGAGCTTTGTCATTCCCTTCGCTGGCCTCTTTATGATTGACTCAATCTTTTCATTCACGCGCGATATGGAGCGGGAAGCGGATTCCATTTCCCTCGATTATCTGGTGAAAGCTGGCTACACGCCAATTTCTGCCTCCGAGATCTGGCAACAGCTTCGCGATGAACAGGATGCGACGGCTGCAGAGCGCAAGCGGAAAAGCCGCAAAGACAAGACCGGTGGATTGTTCGCTACGCACCCCAATACCGGAGAGCGTATGGAAACACTGAAAGCCAAAGCGCTGGCCGCCAACGTGCCTGATACTGCTACCAACAATGTCGAAGCTTTCAGATCCGCAATCGCACCCTGGTGGCCGAGCCTGATTGATGATCAGATCAAACTGAACGATTTCGGCGCAACAGACTTTTTGCTCAATCAGCTGGCGGTGGGAGGGTGGAGCGCCGATTTACTTTACGCAAAAGGAGAACTCCATCGCGCACGCGGGAAAGCAGGCGATTTTGAAGAGGCATCAAATTTCTTTCAACAGTCCATCGACGCCGGGGGCGATTATCCGGAAATATATCGCGGGTTGGGTCTGGCACAAATGCGCAGCGGGTCGATAGAAGCAGGACAAACCAATTTGAAGAAATATCTGGAACTCGCTCCGGATGCGAAGGATAAACTTATGATTTCAATGATTGCAGGAGTTGCTCAATGAAACGATTTTTTGGTCCGATAATGACTGGCGCAATTGCCTTGTCTCTAACGGTTCCTGCCCAGGCGGGTTGGAAACTCATTCCGGCAAACGAAGAAGTGCGATTAAAGAAAAGCGGCATGACCGTTACGCCAAAAAAGGAGTGGAACCGCTGGACCAGGCGTCCCGGGAAAAAGGCCGAGGCCTGGACTCTTGATGGCCTGAACCTCAACGAAATTACATTTTATGGTGGAATTGAGACCGGCGACACCTTGTTAAAAGACAGAAACAAGAAAACAAAACCTCTGCCCAAATTTGATTCCACCATGTTGATACCGGATATCGTGCAATGGTTCGAAGCGAACAACCGCATCGTGCTGGACACTGCTCTTTTCGAAATCGATTCCATTGAGCCGGTGCAATTTGCTGATCACCAGGGCTTTCGTTTCACGTATCACTATGTTGCAACCGGTGACGAACTGGTTCGCAAAGGAGAAGCGATGGGAGCGATGGTGGATGGCAAATTATATCTCATAAACTACGCGGCGCCGGAGATTCATTTCTTCGACCACAATCGGGCTGATTTTGTTCAATTGGTCGAGAGTGTCAGGTTCTCGGGAAAATAGATTCCGCAAAATCATTGTCGCTTTCGCAAAACACATAAGCGACCCTTGCCCTTTCCGCGCCTTTCAGCTAGGCGCACGCGTCAATCAAAATTCGATACGGATTTGACGATGCTAATCGTGCGGGCGTGGCGGAATTGGTAGACGCGCCAGATTTAGGTTCTGGTATCTTCGGGTGTGGGGGTTCGAGTCCCTTCGCCCGCACCAAAGCATCAGAAAAGCTGATCGAAATAGAAATTATGAAGGCATTGAAGGGTAATCATGCAGATTGTTGAAACGCTGAACGAAGGTCTTAAACGGGCTTATGACATCAAAATCACCGCGCAGGATATCGAATCGCGCGTAGACAATGAAGTCAAAAAACTCGCGCCACAGGTAAACATGCCTGGTTTTCGCAAAGGCAAGGTACCAGCTAATCTGGTCCGCAAAATGCACAATGATGCCCTGATGCAGGATGCACTGAGCAGCAGCGTTCAAGAATGCGTTGATAAGGCGATTTCAGATAACAGCCTGCGCCCGGCCATGCAGCCTACCGTAGACCTTGCCGAGGGCTATGAGCCCGGCAAGGATGCAGAAGTCAAAGTCCAACTCGAAATTTTGCCCGAGATACCGACACCTTCGGTCGACAATCTCAAACTGCAACGCCTGCAGGTCGAAGCCGACGAGAAAACGGTTGCAGAGTCGCTCGAAAAATTCGCCGAAAGTCAAAAGCAGTTCGAAACCGCCGCTAAAAGCTACAAAGCCAAATTGGGAGATCAATGTCTGATCGACTTTGAAGGTAAAGTGGATGGTGTTCCGTTTGACGGCGGCAAAGGCGAAGGCATGGCAATCGAGCTCGGATCAGGTCGTCTGATTCCAGGTTTTGAAGATCAACTTGTCGGCAAAAAAGCCAATGACGAAGTTTTGGTCAAAGTGACGTTCCCGGATGACTATAATGTTGAGGATCTGAAGGGCAAAGACGCGACGTTTGATGTTGTTGTCGGTGAAGTACAAAAACCAAAGGTCGCAAAAGCCGACGACGAAATGGCGAAATCCATGGGCCTCGAGGGTCTGGATCAGTTGCGTGAATTGCTGAAGGGGCAAATCGAGCAGGAATTGAACGGTCTGACCCGCACGCACATGAAGCGCAAATTGCTGGATCAACTGGCCTCGGATCATGATTTCGATGTTCCGCCAACAATGGTAGAAGCAGAATTCAACCAAATCTGGCAGCAGCTGGAGCAGGAAGCTGCACAGGAAGAAGATCCTGAAGCTGCCAAAAAAGAAATGGAAGATGAAAAAGACGAATATCGCGACATAGCTGTCCGGCGGGTGCGTCTTGGTCTGCTCCTCTCCGAAATTGGTCAGGCCAATGGCGTGGAAGTCAGCCAGCAGGAAATGTCGATGCTGGTTCAGCAGGCAGCTCAGCAATATCGTCCGGAAGACCGGGATCGCTTCGTTGAGTATATCCAGCAGGACGCCATGGCTGCGGCTCAGCTTCGCGCGCCAATGTACGAAGACAAAGTTGTAGATTTCCTGTTCGATAAAGCGGAGATAACGGACAAAAAGGTTACACGCGACGAGCTAGAAGCGGCAATTGAAGCCGAAGATGAAGCGGAAACCAAGCCTGCCAAAAAAGCTCCAGCCAAAAAAACGGCTGCAAAGAAGCCGGCAGCCAAAAAGCCTGCTGCGAAAAAGGCAGCCGCAAAACCGGCAACAAAGAAACCCGCCGCCAAAGCAGCACCGGCGAAGAAGGCTCCAGCCAAGAAATCCGCTGCGAAGAAGGCACCGGCTAAAAAGGCGGTCGCGAAGAAACCCACCGCAAAAAAATAGAATTGTATTTGGCGTGGGGCAGGGGTCTCACGCCTTTTCTAACCAGGCCATCAAAGCTGGCATGCAATTTGCTGCATGAAGGCTAAGGAAAAACTTCCTTAATCGACTTGAACATTGGAACAGATGCTCCGATGTAAGAGCGAAGGGATGATCCATATATGGATTATCTGTTATCAAACCTGTTTTTCACAGAAGGCTAAATTACACCATGCATGATCCGATCGTTGATGCCCTAGTTCCTGTCGTAATTGAACAATCCAATCGCGGTGAGCGTAGTTTTGACATTTTCTCCCGTCTGCTGCGGGAGCGGATTGTATTTGTAACCGGCCAGGTTGAAGACAATATGGCTTCAATCATTACGGCACAGCTTCTGTTCCTTGAATCGGAAAACCCGAAAAAGGATATTTATCTCTACATCAACTCTCCAGGCGGCGTAGTGACAGCGGGAATGGCGATCCACGATACAATGCAGTATATTCGCCCGCGCGTCGGCACTGTGTGTGTTGGCCAGGCGGCATCCATGGGGAGCTTTCTGCTGGCATCGGGTGAACCTGGAATGCGGATGGCAACCACAAATGCCCGAATCATGGTGCATCAACCTTCTGGCGGAGCGCAGGGCATGGCCAGCGATATCGAGATCCAGGCAAAGGAAATCCTGCGGATTCGTAGCCGAATGAACGAGCTTTACGCCAAATATACCGGCAAGCCGATTGGTGACATTGAAAAAGCCATGGACCGCGATACCTTCCTCGAAGCCGACGAAGCCAAGGCTTTCGGGATCGTGGACGAAGTATATGACAAACGGCCGAAACCGGCAGAAGATGATAAATAAGACGTTATCTCTGCACTAAACGAAAATTAAGCCGGATTTGATAGACTTATCGCATCACGCTTATCGCGTACAAAAAAAGCGGTAGCATTTTGCAGTTTGCCGGTTAGATTACTGTTTCTAGCCTATTTTTGAGGACTTTTTATGACGAAATTGACGGGATCCGATTCGAAGAGCACGCTTTATTGCTCTTTTTGTGGAAAATCCCAGCATGAAGTCCGGAAACTGATTGCCGGCCCAACGGTTTTCATTTGTGACGAATGTGTTGAACTTTGCAACGACATCATTCGCGAAGAAACCAAAGGAACGGCGACGGGCAAAAAAGACGGTGAAGTTCCAACACCTCAAGAAATTTGTGACGTTTTGAATGATTATGTCATCGGTCAGGATCGTGCCAAGCGCGTACTGTCGGTTGCGGTACATAATCACTATAAACGCCTCAATCACGCTGCAAAATCTGGCGATATAGAACTCGCCAAATCAAATATTCTGTTGGTCGGACCGACCGGCTGCGGCAAGACGCTGCTTGCCCAGACGCTGGCCAAGACATTCGACGTTCCATTCACCATGGCGGATGCCACGACATTGACCGAAGCGGGCTATGTGGGTGAAGATGTAGAGAATATCATCCTCAAGCTGCTGCAATCTTCTGACTATAATGTCGAAAAAGCGCAGCGCGGTATCGTCTACATCGATGAAATTGACAAAATCAGCCGGAAGGCGGAAAATCCCTCCATCACCCGCGACGTTTCGGGTGAAGGCGTTCAGCAGGCTCTGCTGAAGCTTATGGAGGGCACAACGGCCAGTGTGCCACCTCAAGGCGGCCGCAAGCATCCCCAGCAGGAGTTTCTGCAGGTTGACACAACGAACATCCTTTTCATTTGCGGCGGAGCATTCGCCGGTCTTGAAAAGATCATTGGGGATCGTCTGGAAGCCAAGTCTATCGGCTTTGGCGCACATGTTGCCGCCCCCGAAGAACGCAAGGTCGGTGCATTGCTGGCAGAAGGCGAACCGGAAGATCTGCTTAAATTCGGGCTGATACCTGAATTTGTTGGTCGTTTGCCTGTTATCGCGACTCTGGAAGATCTGGATATTGATGCGCTGGTGACGATTTTGCAGGAACCGAAAAACGCTTTGGTCAAACAATATCGCAAGCTGTTTGAACTGGAAGATGTTGGTCTGACGTTTACCGATGACGCATTGGTAGCAATTGGCAAAAAGGCGATCGAACGCAAAACAGGTGCGCGTGGATTGCGTTCCATTGTCGAGAATATCCTGCTCGACACGATGTTTGACCTTCCCGACCTGGTAGGCGTTGACGAGATAGTGATCGACAAGGATGTGGTCGCTGGAACGAAAGACCCTGTAAAGGTGATTGCGAAGAGCAGCAAAACCAAGAAAGAAGATGCTGCTTAAGCGTTCCGTATATTGAAATTTAGCTTCCCGTCGTTTTTCGGCGTACTTGTTGCCTCCGTAATATCCCGAAAGCGGATGTTAGGTTTCACCCTGTCGAACTACCGAAACTGGAGTGGGAAGCGGAATGTCAGCAATTGGCACGAGCTTTATCAAACCTGCCGTTCCCGTGGTATTTGTTATCGCCGCAATGCTCTCTTCGAACTACTCCAGAGGATACCTTTTGAAACCTAGTGAAAAAATTAGAAAGTTGGTGTCGGCGCATATTCCGGGTGCGGTAATCAAAGACGCTGAATCGATGATAGGGGGTGTTTCTGCCGATGCGATGCTAATTGACATCCAACTCCCTGGTGATGGTACTCGCAAGCTCGTTCTAAGGGAGCATGGCGAGAACCATTTTGGACACGAGGCAGAGCTCGAATTCCGCCTGCTTGAATGTCTATATTCGCTTGGCGTGAAAGTCCCAAAACCTCTAGGTTTCAACAGCAATGAAGGAACAGGGCAACACCCATATGTTTTGCTGGAATACATCGATGGAACAACGGATATGCCGTCGTCTGCATTAGAATCATGCATTACCGCCGCGGCAGACAAACTGATCTCAATCCATGATCTTCCGACGGACTCGCTTCCAGAATTGCCGCAGAGATTTGATCCCCTCCCCGAATTGCTAGACTTCCTTCCAGATGAAGCGGAGTGGGACGAGCTTCGATCAAGCCTGTCGAGAATGAATTCGACGGCGTTCACTGGGAAAAGTGTCTTGCTGCACGGTGACTACTGGCCTTCAAACATCATTTGGGAAGACGGCACAATTGTCGGCGTAATCGATTGGGAGGATTCCGCAATAGGCGATCCGCTATCCGATGTCGCCTGTGCATGTTTGGAACTTCGGTACATCCACGGGAACTCAGGCGCACAGCTCTTTCTGGATGTCTATTCGGTACGATGCGAAGTCGATCCTCTAAGGTTTGCGCTATGGCAGGCAAATGTGGCTGCAGCGGGAAACCGGAATATGGGCGAGTGGGGTCTCGAACCTTCGCGGGTGCAAGCCATGAGGAAAGTTGCTCTCGAAAGTATCAGGGAAGCTGGCCGCGTGATTGTAGCTCACTGAACGACGACTACCTCTGCGTCATTTCGTAATGACAGGCGATTCTGAATCCGCTTTTGCGCCTATATCGGTCACCGTTAAACTAATCATAGATACAACTATCAAGGCCTTCGCGCTTCACGACGTTAATCCTGGCCGCGATCGTATTGCCATATCGCGCTGTAAAGCCGCTCGCACCGTTCACGGCTCTTTTCTTCGGCAAAGGCAGGGCTGCGGCCATTCGCGCCGCTTCCATTTTCGTCAGATCGGAAGCATCTTTCTTGAAATAGCGCTGCGCACCAGCTTGCGCACCATAAGTTCCTATGCCGGTTTCCGCGACATTGAGATAGACCTCCATGATACGTTTTTTACCCCAGATTTTCTCTATCAGGAACGTGAAATAAGCCTCTAGTCCCTTGCGAAAATACCCGCCTCCTTGCCACAGGAACACGTTCTTCGCGGTTTGCTGGGATATGGTGGAACCACCGCGAATTCGGCCGCCCTCGCGATTGCGTTCCATCGCCTTGCGAATAGCTTCCCGATCAAAGCCGTCATGACTGCAGAATTTGCCATCTTCAGCCGCGATAACGGCTCTGGCAAGGTTGGGGGAGATCGACTCCAGCGGCTCCCAATCCTTGGAAATGCTATTCTCGTCCATAAGCATGGTCGCAGTTATCGGCGGGGGTATGAATGCCGTGACCCCAACCCACGCGACAGTAATCAGCAAAAAGTAAACGATGATGCGGAATAGCCACCTGATGAAACGCGCAATAGGGTTCTGCTTCTTCCTGGCCATGTCCGATAGTTAAACAAGTGACGCCCTGAAAACAATTGATGTTTCAAGGCGTCATGTCATTCAGTTTTGATTTGAAGTTGCGGAATCAACCAGCTGTAAGAAGCTGCTTTTCGCCGGCAATGCGCAGCATCGCTTTTTGCAGCTTTTCAAATGCACGAACTTCAATTTGCCGGATCCGTTCCCGGCTCACAGAATAGACCTTGCTCAGGTCTTCCAGCGTTTTCGGATCTTCGGACAAGCGCCGTTCGGCCAATATGTGCTTTTCGCGGTCATTCAGCGATCCCATCGCTTCGTTCAGCATATCATGGCGAAAATCGGCTTCCTGCGCATCGGCAATCTGCTGATCATGCAGGGGGCCGTCATCTTCCAGCGTATCCTGCCACTGACCACTCTCGCCGTCTTCCGACAATGGAACGTTCAGCGATGCATCACCACCCATCGACATGCGGCGGTTCATATTGACCACTTCATGTTCAGCAACACCAAGGTCGGTTGATATTTTCTGCACATCCTCCGGCTTGAGATCACCGTCTTCAAAGGCTTCAAGGTTGTTCTTCATACGCCGCAGGTTGAAGAACAGTTTCTTCTGCGCTGCGGTTGTGCCCATTTTTACGAGGCTCCAGCTGCGCAGGATATATTCCTGAATAGACGCGCGGATCCACCACATCGCATAGGTTGCGAGGCGGAACCCTCTTTCCGGTTCAAATTTCTTTACGCCTTGCATCAGGCCGACATTGCCTTCGGAAATCAGATCCGAGACAGGCAGACCGTAACCGCGAAAGCCCATGGCGATTTTTGCCACGAGTCGCAGGTGCGAGGTCACAAGCTGGGCTGCGGCTTCCTGATCCTTGTGTTCAGAATAGCGTTTTGCCAGCATATATTCTTGTTCGGGTTTCAATAACGGAAATTTACGAACTTCCGAAAGATAACGGTTCAGGCTCGCGTCCCCCCCTAAGGCAGGGATTTTTGCCGGAACATTGCTATTATTAGCCATTTTTGTTCCTTCATTCTCTGTTTGCCGCCGGGCCTCATCAAGCACCCTTTGGTCGCCTACATATATAGGGTGTATTACCTATATATGCAACTTGCTGAATAGTTCCTGCATATCTTCGGGAAAATCGATAGAAAACATCAATTTTTCCGCCGTTATGGGGTGAACAAATCCAAGAATAGCAGCATGCAGCGCCTGGCGACAAAATCGAATATCTTTTCCACTGGAAAGCAATCGTTTTCGACGAACGCCATATAATGGATCGCCAACAAGGCTATGGCCGATATGCGCCATGTGAACACGGACTTGGTGGGTCCGACCTGTCTCCAGTTGGCATTCCACCAAAGTCGATCCCTGAAGGGGTTCTTTGGTGATAAAATGAGTGACGGCCGTCTTGCCTTTGTCATCGCCCACAACCGCCATTTTCTTGCGATTGGCATTGCTCCGGCCAATATTTCCTTCAATTGTTCCGGAAGGCGGGTTGGGTCTGCCATGAACAATGGCCAGATACCGCCTTTCAATATCATGCTTTTCAAACAGGGAGCTTAGCCCTTGGTGCGCCTTGTCGGATTTGGCCGCAACCATCAAGCCAGAGGTGTCCTTGTCGATCCGATGCACTATTCCGGGGCGGGTTACTCCGCCAATTCCGGACAATTCGCCCTTGCAGTGGTGCAACAGCGCGTTGACCAGCGTTCCATCCGCATGTCCGGCGGCAGGATGCACAACCAATCCTGCAGGTTTGTTGACGACGATCAAGTGCTCGTCCTCAAATATCACGTCGAGGCTGATATCCTGAGGTTGGGCCGGCCCCTCAATTGGCGCCGGAACGGTCAGTGCGAATGCCATGCCCGCGCATTTTTTGGACGACGGGTTGGTTACTGCCACACCATCGATCAGAAGATTGCCGCTTGAGATTAGCGATTTTATCCGCTCGCGGGAAAGATCGGTCAGCAACGAAGCCAGTGCGGCGTCCAGACGCTGCTTCCCGACTGTTTCAGGTATGATACCGATTTTGATGGATTGGCCGCTGCTCATCGCCTAGACTTGGGGCATGAAGCTTATCATATCAAGCCGGATAATCGAGGAATTGCAGGAGATTGCGCGAGAAGAGGCGCCATCGGAAATATGTGGCCTGCTGTTCGGCAGGAACGGTCATGTTTCGCAAGCTCAGCGGACCAGAAATGTTGCCGAAAATCCGGAACGTCACTTTGAAATTGATCCGGCAGCTCTCATTGCAGCAGAACGATCCATGCGCGATAGCGGGGCGGATATAATCGGTTATTTTCACTCCCATCCGGGCGGAAACATTGAACCTTCAGTTACTGATGCGGAAATGGCGTTCCCGGATGATCGTATTTGGGTCATTCTAAACGGGGAACAAGTAGCAGCGTGGCAGGCCACAGCTTCCGGCGAGATTTTCAACCGCTTTAACCCGGTCAAACTGGATTGCCCACTTGATTGATCGGGCACAACAGGCCAGATAGCGACTGAACCCGATTTCAAGCGTATAAGGTGTAACTGAATGACACAATCCGGCCTGGATATTGCCGCTCTACTTTGCTCCAAACTGTGCCATGATTTGCTCAGTCCGGTGGGTGCGATCAACAATGGCCTTGAGTTGCTAGAAGACGAAACCGATCCGGAAATGCAGGATCGTTGTATGGAATTGCTGGCCGACAGCGCGGCGGCTTCGGCAAACAAACTGAAATATTTTCGGCTGGCTTTTGGCGCTGCCGGCGGGTTTGGTGAAGATGTCGATCCGGCAGAAGCCAAACAACTGGTGGAGAGTCTGGTCGGCAATCAGGAAAAGATCGCATTGGGCTGGGCCGTTCAGTCCGCAACATTGCCAAAAAAAGCCATCAAGATATTGCTCAATCTGGCGTTGATTGCGCGCGAAGCACTGGTTCGAGGCGGGCGCCTGGATATCGGCGCAGAAGCTGGCGATCAGGGAATTGAAGTTGTCGTTCGCGCCGAAGGTACCAAGATCGCACTGGATGAAGGTATTCGGGCGGCTCTGGAAGGCACATTGCCAGAAGCGGATCTGAGTGCAAGAACCGCAGCAGCCTGGATGTCTCGTGAACTGACATTGCATAATAATGGCGATCTCAGGATATCGCCGGCTTCAGAAACCGAGCTGCTGCTGGGTGCAATTGTCACCGGCTAAGCCGTTAAAAAAAGGGGGATGCGCTAGTGGAAACGATCTGGACGCCATCGCCGAATTTCGACCAACGCAAACTGCCGGTCACGATACTCGTTATGCACTATACCGGAATGAAGGATGCGGCATCGGCGATTAACTGGCTGGCCAATCCGGACGCCAAGGTTTCTGCGCATTATGTCGTTACGGAAGATGGCCAGATCGTTCAAATGGTCAACGAAGAAAACCGGGCTTGGCACGCCGGCAGAGGATATTGGCGCGGGATAGAAGACGTCAACAGCGCAAGCATCGGGATCGAGATAGTGAACCCGGGTCATGAATGGGGTTACGTCCCATTCCCGGAAGAACAGATGGATTCGGTAACCCGATTGGCATCGGAGATCGTCGGGCGACACAATATCGTCAAGTCCAACATTATCGGACATAGTGACCTGGCACCCGCCCGCAAACAGGATCCCGGTGAACTGTTTGACTGGGGCCGACTGGCCAGACATGGCCTTGCTCTGGAACGTCCGACCAAAAACCTGTTCGATCCAATCTGGACCGATGGCGGTTTCATGCTCGCTCTGGAACGGTTCGGATATGACATAACTGCCAAAAAAGATGCCGTCGTCGCGTTTCAAAGGCGGTTTCGTCAGGAGAATATCGACGGTATCATTGATGGAGAGACACGAGCCATATTGCTCTCTTTAATGTTGGACAGAGAGCGCGGAATCACTAAATAGGGCACACCAGAGGGTCGGCCAGTCGCGGGGATATGCAAATATTCGCGAGGAAAGTCCGGGCTCCACGATTAAAAGGTGCCGGATAACGTCCGGCCAGGGTAACTTGAGGGACAGTGCAACAGAAAGCAGGTCGCGCCGGTTTCGATCACGTGACAATGAAAGGGTGCGGTAAGAGCGCACCGCGGATCTGGCAACAGATCTGGCACGGTAAACCCCACCTGGAGCAAAACCAAATAGGGGCGGCATATGGCTTTTTCGGCTTGCTGCCCGGGTTGGTTGCTGGAGTGATGCAGTAATGTATCGCCGAGATGAATGACTGGCTATTCCGCATTAGCGGATGGACAGAACCCGGCTTACAGGCCCTCTGGTATTATATTTGCGCTGGAACCGGTGTAAATCCTTTGATAGAGACGCGAATATGCCAAAAGCAAAACGATCAGACAATTGGGGTTTTCCTCGCTGGGGCAGCTATGAAAGCTCCCGCGAAACGGAAAAGATGCAAGTGTGCGATCGCCATGGTTGCGACGAAGCCGGTATTTGCCCGGCGCCAAAGTCTCCCAATAGCCCCGAACGCTGGCAGTTCTGCGAGAAGCATGCGGCAGAGTATAATCGGGGATGGGACTATTTTGAAGGTCTCGACAAGGAAGAACGGAAAAAGCGTGAAGCGGATGAGCAGCGTGATGCCAACGCTTATCAGGAAGCCAAGCATTATAGCTGGATGGGTTCGGGTGACGGAAGCCGCTCACGCGACGAGATGACCGCGTTGGAGATTTTTGATCTGACGCCAGACGTCGACTTTGAAGCCGTCAAGAAAGCCTGGCGCGCCATGGCGAAGGAATTTCATCCGGACGTAAATCCAGGCGATGAAGAAGCAGCCAAAAAATTCCAGGCGGCACAGGCCGCTTTTGATGTGCTGAAAATTGCAGAAGAACGACGGGTCTGGAAACCCGTTTAGGCGTTCTGATAGCGTTTCGCCGTTTCCTCAATCAGTGCAATCATGTTGGGAATGCCTTGGGTTCGATTGGAACTCAGCTGGTTTTTGAGATCAAAGGGTTCCAATATCTCGGCAATGCTGGTTTGCAGCACTGCTTCCACCGATTGATCCTGAACAGTTTCGAGCACCAGCGCAATGATACCCTTTGTGATTGCGGCATTACTGTCCGCCAGAAAATGCAGTCTTCCATCTTCAACCTGGGTGGGATAAACCCATACCGACGCGGAACAACCGCGGACCAGTGTTGCATCAGTTTTCAGGGCATCCGGCATATCCTCGAGAGATTTGCCGAGATCAATCAGAAGCCGGTATCTGTCATCAGCTTCAAGAAATTCATATTCTTCAATCAGGTCGTCTATTTTGCTCATCCACGCCCGCTAGCAGGGCAGGGACAGCGCGTCATCAATTAATCTAAAGTTCCACGCCAGCAGCAATGGCTTCCAGTTTACGGATACGTTCCTTAAGATCCGCCACTTCAATTCGCGACGTTGTGCTCGGTGGAGACTCATCGCGGCGTTGCTCAAGCTCCCTGGTTTTCAGGGTGATCCAGTCCCGCCATCCGCGCAAGACAACAAGCGATACTGCGGTCACGCCAATAACGGCAAACGCGGCGGTCAGCAGATAAAAAGTCGGTTCAGGCATGATGCTTTTCCTTCTTCTTCGTAAGTTGGTTTCGGAGCCGTCTACCGGTCCCGGAGTTTCTCAATTTCATTGTCCAGATCGCGGGCACCGCGATCGTCGGTTGCGATCTTTTCCAGAACGGCAACCCGTTCCTTCAAATATGTAACTTCTTCGCGAAGGCGATCTGAATCAGGGTTATGGGGCGCCTGGGTCACCGCAATTGAATTGCCTTTGCGATCTTCCAGAATTCCGTTCTGTGCACGATATCTGCTGCGCAAAACTCGTCCAATTGTGATCGCGATAATGGCAACGATGACAACTTCTTCCCAACCCATTTCAATCTCCCTCTCTTCTTCGGAGCCAGTCTACCGGTCCCGTAACTGTTCAATTTCATTTTCCAGTTGCTTGGCACCATGGCCGTCGGTCGTGATCTGCTCCAATACCGCGACACGTTCTTTCAGATATTTCATTTCTTCCCGCATGCGTTCAGCGTCAGGACTTCCCGTGTCAGGAAATTCGCCGCGCATTTGGATCAGTTTGCGTTGATGGCGTGTCCAGATCGCAAAACCGGCTACGGCAAAGGCGCCAAACGGGATGAGGAGAGCTATAATACCTTCCATTAATTCAGTTCCTTCATGTCAGAGGTGTCGCGAAGATCGTCAATCTGGACCGAGACGTCAAAACCCTTGTCAGTAATGATCCGTTCCAGCACACGAACACGTTGTTCCAATTCCATGTTACTATTCGCATATTGAGCGGCTTTTTCTGCCGAAATCTTGGATTGGTACCTCATCATCTTTTGTTGATGATTGGACCAGATTGCGAAAAACCCTATCCCGATTCCTAGAAAAGGGAGAACCATAGCGATATAGGCAATATCCATTATTACTTCCTCAGTTCGTGCGGCTATCGCGCAGTTGATCAATTTCTTGGGTCAGGCGATGACTGTCATCGGTTACGATGCGTTCAACATTGGCCAGGCGATCTTTCATCGATCCCACCTCGGCCCGCAATTCAGCATTCTCGTTGGTGAGTAACTTGACCCGTTCCACGGCTTCCTGATCATGCTTGGGATAGACCGATTTTCCCCACTGGTTTTCCAAAGGATAACCGTTCTTGATCCGCATCCAGGTTGTCGCCACCCAACCAATGGTAATCGCGATACAACCCACCGCCAACATAGGGGCGATGTCTGCGAGAAATGCTATTTTATCCGGTTCCATTGTTTTCCCTCAGTCTCTCAAGGCTTCGATTTCTTCAGCGGTCCGTTTGGCCGGGTCCGTCGCGATCCGCTCCAGCACCGAAAGGCGTTCCTGCAAGCGATCAATCTTGCCGATCAGCTCTGCGTTTTCATTGGAAAGCAATTCGATTTTGCGCCCTGATTCCGGATCGGACTTCTCAACCGTGCCGCCCCATTCATTTTCTACGGGATACCCGTGACGGGCCTTGATCCAGTTGTTGATAGCTGTGCCAATTGCGCAGACTGCGATAATGGCGATGATAGATTCCGGGCTTCCCCAATCCATGTCTGTTCTCCCTCAGTCCGCGCTTAGCGGAGGTTCTCGATTTCGTTTGAAAGCTGTGTGTTGTTGCTGGTGTAGTACAGCTCCATGTCAGCAAGGCGGCGATCCATTTCGCGAAATCGAGATTTGACATCACGGACTGTTCTGCGAGGAGATTGGCGGACACCCTGCCAAAACTTTGTGTCATCCGGATCACTTAGATAAAGTTCATTTGGTTTCGGGTCTGCAAATTTCGCAGCAACCCAGTATGCGATCAATGCCCAAGGAAAGGCCCAGGTCAGAAAAGAGACCACAGCAGCGAGACGAACCCACATCACGTTGATTCCGGTATAATCTGCTATACCTGCACAAACGCCACTCCACTTTGACCGTTGTTTATCGAGGTAAAATCTGGTTCGCGTGCTGGTCATATCAGCGCCTTTCTTTGAGGATTTTGTCAATGTTTTCGAGAGTAGGACTTCCAACGCTCGGCGGTTTTGGCAACGCAGCCGACTGTTTCCAATCCGGATTGTCCGCGGCCATAATCCGTTCGATGGTTTCCATCCGTTCGTCTAACCGGCGGGCCATTGAGTGAAGATCGTCGAGCAATTGCTCATCTTCGTTTGTAATACTGGCAGCCGTTTTCCATTTAGTGACGTAGTGAAAAATGATCCATGGGAATGCAATGAACAGGGCAATTATTGCAAAAAACGGAATGAAATCGCTGGAATTCATTATTCATCACCTTTCGGGCTTGGCTTGTTCAAGGCCGCTTTCATGGCCTCCAGTTCGTCATCAACCTTGTCGCTGCTTTCCAGTGCGGCGATCTGATTTTCGAGGGTCTGTGGTTCGTTGCCCATGGCGAGTGAGTCTGCGCGACCTTCGGCAAAGTCGACCTGGCGTTCGAGATATTCAAATCGCGAGAACGCGTCCTGAACCTTGTCGCCATTATACATTTCGCGAAGTTTGACCCGGTTTTCCGCACTTTCAAGGCGATTGACCAGACTGCTCTGACGAGAGCGGGCTTCCTGCAGTTTCTTCTGCAGTTTCGAGATATCTTCCTCCGAAGCGCGGAGCGCATCATCGAGAACCTGAATTTCAACAGTCAGTTGCTCGGCCATATCGGAGGCCTTGCGTTTTTCCATCAGGGCTGCCTTTGCCAGATCTTCCCGATCCTTGGACAGTGCGAGTTGGGCTTTCTCGTTCCAGTCTTCGGTCAGCTGATTAAGTTTCGTGATGTGGCGCTGCATTTCTTTCTGATCTGCAATCGTCCGGGCAGCAGATGCGCGAACCTCGACCAGCGTTTCTTCCATCTCCAGGATGATCATGCGGATCATCTTTGACGGATCTTCTGCCTTGTCGAGCATATCGGTCACGTTGGCAGCGATGATATCGCGGGTTCTTGAAAAAATGCCCATGTAATTACTCCGGTAGGGTCGTGGTGTTTCTTGCCTGAATTCGCCTGATCCTTCTACGATATCTGGCTCAACTTGGAAAGGTGGCCGGGACTTCACTTCGGCAAGGGGGAATGAAGTGGTCCCGGCCATTTCGCCTGTCATGCTTTGTAGCTGACAGATGGGGAAGGCGTGTTACCGTCAATCACCGTGGTGCCTTGCGCTTCGGCGGGCCCAACGGCGCTGATCAAAATCGTCATACCGAAAAGCAGGACTGAAATGACTGCGGAAACATCGGTTTTACTCATTTTCGAGAATGCGGTCATATTGTCCTCCAATAGTCGTTTTCGGTTTAATCTGTGTCCCTTGCGGGTTCGAAAACAACATTGCAGGAGCCGTGCCAGTTTACTTAACCTATTGAATAATAGTGATATTATAAGAAAAGCAAGAATCTGAATATAGTATCAATTGCTATTTAATAGGATTATACACTATATGTTGGCCATGGAACGCGAGAGTCAGTTTATTGGCGAATCTGGAGCATTTCTGGATTCCGTTGAAAAGGCCAGTCGGGCAGCCCCGCTGGACCGACCCGTACTTGTAATTGGCGAACGTGGAACCGGCAAGGAACTTATCGCAGAACGCCTGCATCGCCTTAGCTCTCGTTGGGACGGCCCGCTGATTACACTTAACTGCGCCGCCATGCCTGAAACCCTGATCGAAGCAGAATTATTCGGTCATGAAGCGGGCGCGTTTACGGGAGCAACAAAAAGTCGGGTAGGGCGGTTTGAAGAAGCAGATGGCGGAACTCTGTTTCTGGACGAATTGGGTACGCTGTCCTCAGCTGCGCAGGAACGACTGCTGCGGGCCGTAGAATATGGTGAAATCACCCGCATCGGATCATCCCGCCCCACCCGGGTGGACGTCCGGATTGTTGCAGCAACCAACGCAGATTTGCCGCAGATGGCGGATGAGGGCAAATTCAGGGCAGATCTGCTCGATCGCCTGTCTTTCGAAGTCGTGACATTGCCACCTCTGAGATACAGGGACGGTGACGTTCCCGTGCTCGCCGATTATTTCGGACGCCGAATGGCTGCCGAACTGGAATGGAATTCCTGGCCCGGCTTTGGTCGACTGGCATCTGAAGCTCTGGAGAGACACAGCTGGCCCGGCAACGTTCGGGAACTCCGTAACGTTATAGAGCGCGCAGTATATCAGTGGAACGATTCTGAGCGGCCGGTCGATCACATTGTCTTTGATCCTTTTGAATCGCCTTGGAAACCGGTAGCTGCAAAACCCAAAGTTAGCCCGGAGCCCGCTGCTTTCGCTACGCCAGCAGCGAGCAATGAGAAACCGGCGGAGCCGGAAGTATCGCAACCATCCTATGCGGCTGTGGATGATATGAAAGAAGCTGTCGAAGCATTTGAGAAACGGATTCTGGAAAATGCGCTGGCCAAGTCCCGCTACAACCAGCGACAAACAGCCAAGGCACTGAACCTGACCTATGATCAGTTGCGGCACTCCCTCAAACGCCACGACCTTTTGGGGTCATAAAAAAAGGGGCCGCGAAGCCCCTTTTTCTTTCAATCTATCGAAGCACCGTATTAGCCGCCGTTAAAGCTGACCATTGTGTAGAACATCGGCAGGGACAGCAACGTGTTGGTCCTTGACGCCATCATTGCCATTTTTCCGGCAGCGGCTTTGGCATCCGCATCAGCGTCTACAATGCCAAGTACTTTCTTCTGATTGGGCCAGATGATGAACCAGACATTGGCCGCCATGATGATCGCAATCCACATACCGACACCAATCATCATATATGGTCCTTGCAATGTCATCGACTGATGCAAATACCCCGTAAGATAAGCAACCAGCAGCCCGGTGATTACCGTGAACAGCGCTGCCCAGCGAAAGTAGAACAAAGCTGATGGCGCGATATGCTTGGATACTGCGGGTTTTGCTTCATCCGGAATATTCGGCATTTGCGGGACCTGAACGAAGTTGAAATAGTAGAGCAAACCAATCCAGAGAACCCCGAAGAACAGATGAGCCCAGCGAGCAACTGAATTCGCGGTAACCTCACCGGGATGAAGCCCGACCATGACCAAAACTGTCAGAATCAAACTGACAATCATCACCAAATGTAAATTTCCAAAAAACTTAGCCATATTTCTTCCCCCTGAATGCAGCTTGTAACAATGATGTAACATTATGCGCACAGCACGAGAATGTCACGCGAAAATGCCGTATTCTCGGCACGGTCTGACAACGAAGGGTCTATCCCAGGCCCGCCACAAGCAAGAAATCCACCCCCAAATTCCGGAGTAACAGTAAATGTCTTTCGAACTTCCCTCGCTTCCCTATTCCAAAGCCGCATTTGGCAATCTGCTTTCAGAAGCAACGTTTGATTATCATCATGGCAAACATCACAATGCATATGTCACCAAGACAAATGCAGCCATTAAAGGTACGGCGCATGAAGGAAAAACGCTATCGAAACTCATCCGAACGGCAGAAGGCGGTTTGTTTAACAATGCCGCACAGATCTGGAATCACAGTTTCTACTGGCTTTGCCTGAGCCCCGAAAAGAAAGCGATCCCCGCCGATCTTGAGAATATGATCGTCAGTGAATTTGATTCAGTGGAAGAATTCAAGACACGGTTTGCCCAGGAAGCCAATGGTCATTTTGGAAGCGGTTGGGCCTGGCTGGTACTCAATGAGGGCAAACTGGAAATTACATCTTATCATGATGCAGATTCACCAGTAGCCCACGGCGTAAAGCCCTTGCTGACACTCGATGTCTGGGAACATGCCTATTATATTGATTATCAAAACGGCAGACCAGACTATGTCAAAGCCTTGCTCGACAATGCCATTGACTGGGACTTTGTGGCATCCAATCTGGACGGAGAAGGTGTCTCACGCGCCGATCAGGGATAAGTGCTCAAAAATCTTTGGGAAGCCGTGCCAAGATCAGGCGCGGCTTTCTATTTGCCGGAATCGCTCTGCTTGTCGCTTTGATCCGCCGCATCTTCTTCTTGCCCCAGGTCGAGACCATGGCGCATCAACATGGGTACATTGGCAATGGCAAATGCAAAGGTGAGGGGAAGCATGCCCCAAAGCTTGAAACCGACCCAGAAATCCCAGGATTGGTTTCTCCAGACAAGTTCATTCAGGATCGCCGCAGCCACGAAGAACATCGTCCAGCTGATTGTGAGTTTGCGATATCCCTCATCGGACAAACCGGGATAGGCCGTGCCGAGCAAGGCCTTGAGCAGTGACCGGCCTGTCCACATTCCGAATATGAGCACGGTCGCGAATATCATATAGACGATGGTCGGTTTGATCTGAATGAACGTCTCGTCCTGAAACCATAGGGTTGCGGCCCCAAAAAATGTAACCAACCCGCCCGAAACCCAAAGCATCGGGCTAATTTTTCCGAGCTTCACATAGGATATTATGATCGCAACGATCATGGCGACCATGAACGCGGACGTAGCCGCCATGATTTTCAGTAATTTGGGTTCTGGCGTGAACCAGTTGACCAGAAAGAAAACAAGCAAGGGCCCAAAATCCAGGGCGAAACTCAATCCCTTGTTTTCAGACTTCTCAAGATCATCAGAACTTTCGGGTACCGGCTGATTCATTTTTCAATTCCTGCAATAGCGGCCGCGAGATCATTCGCATCAAATGGTCGCAAATCTTCAATTGTTTCGCCCACACCAATGGCATGGATCGGCATTTTAAACTGTTCCGCCGCAGCCACGAGCACACCGCCGCGGGCCGTTCCGTCGAGTTTTGTCATTACAAGACCTGTTACCTTCGCAACTTCCTGGAACACTTCAATTTGAGACAGGGCATTCTGGCCGGTTGTGGCGTCGAGAACCAGGACCACGTCGTGCGGCGCCTCTGGATTAAGTCGACCGAGCACGCGTCGAATTTTGTCCAGTTCGTCCATCAATTCCGTTCGATTTTGCAGACGCCCGGCAGTATCAACGATCAGGACATCAATGCCGGTTGCCGTTGCCTGCTTCACACCTTCATAAACGATGCTGGCGCTGTCGCCGCCTTCCTTGCCACTGATAATCGGTACATCCAGACGTTCTGCCCAGACTTTCAGTTGCCCGATCGCAGCCGCCCTGAACGTATCGCCGGCAGCGAGCATGACACCATAGTCCTGCTCCAGAAACAGATGCGCGAGCTTGGCAATCGTCGTGGTTTTGCCTGATCCATTAACGCCGATCACCAGAATGACCTGCGGGCGAGGGAAGGCGTCAATTTCGAGAGGAATCGCTACCGGCTCGAGAATGCCGGCTATCTCGCTCTGGATAATTTCGCGTACGGCGTGTTCGCTCAAGCCTTTTTCAAATCGCTCCTGGGAGAGTTTCTCGCGGATCGCTGCCGCGGTTGCCGGGCCAAGATCGGATATAATCAAAGCCTCTTCGATTTCGTCCAGCGTCTCCTCATCAAGCTTCGCCTTGGTCACCAATCCAGTAAGATTTTCGCTCAGGCGCGACGATGTCTTGCTGAAACCGCCAAACAGACGATCTTTCCAGCCCGGTTTATCATTCATCAGAGAGGTTTCCCAATTATCGTACCGCCTTCATTTGCCGCGACCATCACCGGAATAATCTGACCTTCCGGAACAGTTCTATCAAACTCGATATGGGCGAAATTTTCTGCATATCCAGCCTTGCCCCCGCGCTCTGCCAGAATTTTTTGAGCAGAACCTATCAAATCGGCTTTGAATATTCGCTGTTTTTCGGAGATTTTCGCGCGCAAATGCTGTGCGCGCTGCTTGATGATGTTACCGTTCACTTGCGGCATAAGGGCGGCAGGCGTCCCCTTTTTAGGCGAATAGGGGAAGATATGACCGTGAACCACCTGGCATTGATCGATGATGTCCAGGCTGTTGGCAAATGCTGCATCCGTTTCCGTCGGGAAGCCGGCAATCAGATCTGCACCAATTGTGATTTCTGGCCGTGCTGATTTCAAATCCGCGACCAGTTCAATAGCCTGTTCCCGGCTATGCCTCCTTTTCATGCGCTTAAGGATCAGATTGTCTCCGGACTGCAAGGAAATATGAACATGTGGCATGACGCGCGCTTCTCCTGTGAGAAGGTCGAACAGCCTTTCGTCAATTTCCACACCATCCAGCGAAGACAGACGCAACCGCGGCAAGTCCGGAACATGTGTCAGTATACGTTCTACAAGCTGACCCAGAGTCGGTTTGCCAGGAAGGTCCGGACCATAGCTCGTAACATCCACGCCGGTCAGGACAACTTCCTGAAAGCCCTGGTCAACGAGCGCCTGTATCTGCGAAACGACCTGACCCGCAGGCACGGAACGGCTGTTTCCTCGACCATAGGGGATGATGCAAAACGTGCAACGATGATCACAACCATTTTGAATTTCCACAAAGGCCCGAGATCTTTCTGTGAATGCGCTGATCATGTGAGGCGCAGTTTCACGGACTTTCATGATATCAGAAACCCGAATATCCGGCTGGTTGGATTCCAGTCCGAATTTGAAGTTATCCGGCTCATATTTGTCAAAATTGCCAACGACGCCTGCTGTTTCTGGCATTTCTGCAAACATGTCAGGATCAACCTGAGCGGCGCATCCGGTTACGATGACTTTTTTGTCAGGATTGTCCCGTTTCGCTCGCCTGACAGCCTGGCGAGATTGGCGCACGGCTTCGTTAGTAACCGCGCAGCTGTTGATAATGACAAGATCATCGACTGGAACATGTCCTGCCTTCAGGCTCTGTCGTATCGTTTCGCTTTCAGCTATATTCAGCCGGCAGCCCATCGAGATAAGTTCGGGCCCGCTCATTCAAACGCATCCCAGTCTGTTTCCCCGGAATATACATAGGTTGCCGGCCCCTGCATCTTGATCGTTTCGCCTTCGGTCCATGTAATCGTCAGTTTTCCACCTGGCAAATGCACGGATACCGGGCTTTGGACCAAACCCCGCCGAATGGCAGCCACTGCCGATGCGCAGGCACCCGTCCCGCAGGCCCGGGTCAATCCGACACCGCGCTCCCAAACCCGCAAATGCAGATCATTGCCTTCAATATGCGAAGCGTTCACGTTCACGCGATCGGGAAACAACGGATCAATCTCAATCATTGCTCCGAGCCGATCCAGCTCCACACTATCTGTGTTCTCAACGAAGAAAATCACATGAGGGTTACCCACGTTGACCGCGGATGGCTCGTCGAGCTCTTCCCATCCCACAGGCATGGCGAGTGTGTCCATTGCGTAAGAAAGCGGAATTTCGTTCCAGTCAAAGCGAGGATGACCCATATCGACAACGGCGCCATCACTGGTCGCGGCGCCTGATAGCAAACCACCATCAGTCTCGATTGAGATATTCTCGCCGAGCAGCTTGGCAACACAGCGCGACGCGTTGCCGCATGCCTCTACTTCACCGCCATCCGCATTGAAAATCTGCATTCTGACATCGGCTGTCGTGGATGGTCGCAAAACAATCAGCTGATCACAGCCTATGCCCGACCGACGATTTGCGATAGCTGCCGCTTTTTCTGTGGAAACGGACCAGTCCTCGTGACGCGCATCAACAATGACAAAATCATTGCCCAAACCGTGCATTTTGTGAAACTGGCCATTGTTCATGGATGGCGATTTAGGGACGTCAACGCCGCAAGTCCAGCCATAGAATGGATCAGCCGTATCTCGCGAAGTGGAAGTTTATCCGGCTTTTCGTTGATCCAGGGAAGGAGTTTGCCCATCTTCCGGTGTTTCGGTCGGTGCCTGTTCGGGATCCGCCGGTAACAGATTGCGCTCTGCCAGCAATTTGCGCGTCTGCAGCATCGACAATGGGCGGCCATAATACCAGCCTTGCCCTTTGGCACAGCCAATATTGCGCAGTTCGTTCTCGATCTGCTTGTCTTCAATGCCTTCAGCAGTAATTGGCATGCCAAGACTTTCTCCCAGCCCCGTTATCGCCTTGACGATTGCTGCACTTTCCGGATTCTCGAGAATGGACGTTACAAAACTGCGATCAATCTTGATCCGGTCAAAGGGCAGGGCGCGAAGGTGAGCCAGCGAACTGTAACCCGTACCGAAATCATCCAGCGAAATGCGAATGCCCTGGTTTTTCAGACTGCCGACGATCGATTGCGCCAGGCTGAGATTCTCGAATAGAGAGCTCTCGGTGATTTCAATTTCCAGCCTGCTGGGCGGAAACCCGGTTTCAACCAACAATTTGACGATTTTTTGCGCCAGCCATGGATCAAGCAACTGGACTGGCGAAATATTTACCGAGATTGTCAGACTTGGGTCCCACAGCTTCGCGTCTTCAAAGGCTTCTCTCATGATATTGAGAGACAGTTCACCAATCATCCCGGTTTCTTCCGCAATCGGAATGAAGATTTCCGGTGATACCAGACCTTGCGTGGGAGATTCCCAGCGCGCAAGCATCTCAAAACCGGTTAACTTGCCCGTCGCGAGGTCAACTTGCTGTTCATAATAGGGGACAAACTCGCCCGCTGGTATCCCTTTGCGCATACCGGATTCTATCGTGTTGCGCGTTTGCAGCTCCTGTTCCATCGAGCTGTCAAACCAGCAGAACCGGTTCCGGCCCTGCTTTTTGGCGCTGTACATTGCGATATCCGCACGGCGCATCAGAACATCAACATCTTCGCATTCGAAATCAAATCGCGACATTCCGATAGATGTGGTCACCACAAGGTGATTACCGTTTTCAACGATCGGAGATGCAATGCTTTCAATCAGATCATCGGCAATGCGGTCGACCATTTCAGGTTGATCGGGGTCAAACAGAAATGCGCAGGCAAATTCATCTCCGCCCAGCCTCGCCATCAGATTGTTCGATGGCAGTTTCTGTGACACGCGCTGGGCAACCTGTTTCAACACCAGGTCACCGGCACTGTGGCCGTGAACATCGTTGACAGTTTTGAAGTTATCGAGATCAAGCATCAGAAATGCGACGCTCTTGTTTTTGCGCTGTGCCGTTCTGATCAGTTGAACCGAGCGGTCTGAAAGACTGCGTCTATTGAGAAAACCGGTCAGGGGATCAGTCGCAGCAAGCGATTGGGCGCGTTCTTCTGCGGCTTTCCGTTCGGACACCTCAGTTGTGAGGTCACGGTATCGCCGCCAGCCAAACAGGATCAGAGCGATATTCAGCAAAAATGCCGATACCAACATCTTGTCGCTGGAACCGCCATAGCCCAAAATCGATGACACCGCATCGGAGAGCACGGTTCCCCCGGTTCCGACAAACATTACGATCGCAATAATAACAATTGCACCAGTCGCGACATCACGACGCGCATTGGCCGCGTGATTACTGGATTGGGTAGACTTAGGCGACGCTGAGATCTGTTGACCCATGACGTGATTATTCCCACTGTGATTGCGCACTCTTTATGCGCCAATATTCCTCAATTTCTGGTTAAGAACAGATTACGCCATGCATTTCTGGGGTTGCAGAGACAGGCCGCTTCGACTAGGGCCCTGCAGATTAATCGCGTTTTCGCGGTTTACAGTCAGTTTTTGAGTGAGAAGCTCACACGTCGGTTAGCGAGGTTTCGCCCACCGGCGTTTTTTGCGTTGGACTATTTTGCAGGTTATGCATCACATTTGGAGTTGGAAAGGGCGGTATAATGTTTGACAAGTTAAGTGACCGCCTCGGCGGAGTTTTTGACAAGCTGCGCGGCCGTGGTGCGCTGAAGGAAGAAGATGTCCGCGCAGCCATGCGGGAAGTACGCATAGCGCTTCTGGAAGCCGATGTTGCCCTTCCGGTTGTGAAAGAGTTTATTGGCAAGGTAACTGAAAAGGCAGTTGGCCAGTCGGTACTGAAGTCCGTCACACCGGGTCAGCAAGTCGTCAAGATCGTCAATGACGGCCTGACGGAGATGCTTGGTTCCGAAGTCAGCGAGCTCGAACTGGCTGTTGCACCGCCCGCCATCATCATGATGGTCGGCTTGCAGGGTTCCGGTAAAACCACAACAACCGCGAAAATTGCGAAACGGCTGAAAGACAAAGAGAATAAAAAGGTCCTGATGGCCTCGCTTGATGTCAATCGCCCGGCGGCACAAGAACAACTGGCTGTGCTGGGCGAACAAATCGATGCCGCGACGCTTCCGATCATGGAAGGCCAGCAGCCTGTTGAGATCGCCAAACGCGCCCTCCAGGCTTCCAAACTGCAAGGTTTCGACGTCCTCATGCTCGATACGGCAGGCCGTCTGCACGTTGACCAGCAATTGATGGACGAGATGAAAGCGGTTGCCGATGTCTCCGAACCACAGGAAATTCTGCTGGTCGTCGACTCCCTGACGGGTCAGGATGCCGTGAACGTCGCACAAAACTTCTCGGATCAGGTTGATCTGAGCGGTGTGGTTCTTACCCGGATGGACGGTGATGCACGCGGCGGTGCAGCGCTTTCAATGCGATCGGTTACAGGCAAGCCGATCAAGTTCGTCGGTGTCGGCGAAAAAATCGATGCCCTGGAAGAATTCCATCCTGAACGTGTCGCTGGCCGCATATTGGGCATGGGCGATGTTGTCAGCCTGGTCGAAAAAGCAGCCCAGGTTGTCGACAAGGAAGAGTCTGAAGCGCTTGCCGAGAAAATGGCCAAAGGTCAGTTCGACCTCAACGATCTGCGCTCGCAATTGCGTCAGATGACGAAAATGGGCGGCCTGGGTGCACTGGCCAACATGATGCCGGGCATGAAGAAAGCCAAGGCGGCGATGGCTGGCGGGGCGATGGACGACAAGATCCTGCTTCGCATGGATGCCATAATCGGTTCGATGACCAAACAGGAACGTGTCCGTCCAGGCTTGCTCAATGCAAAACGCAAACGCCGGGTTGCCATGGGCTCCGGAACAACTGTTCAGGACGTCAACAAGCTGCTGAAAATGCATCAGGAAATGTCCAAGGCGATGAAGCGTATCAAGAAGATGGGCGGCATGAAGGGACTGATGTCCATGTTTGGCGGTGCTGGCGGTGCGGCGGAAGCCGGCATGGGTGGCCAGGCGGGCGGTATGGGCGGAATGCCCGGGCTACCGGATATGACACCTGGAGGATTGCCTCCTGATTTGGCAGATTTACTGAACAAGAAAAAGTGATTTGAGTTTTAGGTTTTTACGTATTTTGAGAAAGGTTTATTATGTCAGTAGCAATGAGAATGTCCCGCGGCGGTTCCAAGAAACGCCCATATTACAAGATTGTCATCGCCGATATCCGTGCACCACGTGATGGCAAGTTTATCGAGCGTATCGGCAGCTATAACCCGCTGCTTGCCAAGGATGACGAAAAGCGTGTTGTGCTCGACGTTGATCGTGCCAAGCACTGGCTCAGCGTTGGTGCCAAGCCTTCTGACCGTGTTGCCCGCTTTCTGGACGCTGCCGGATTGATGAAGCGCGAAGCACGGAACAACCCCAACAAGGCGAAACCGGGCGAGAAAGCCAACGAACGCCTCGAAGAAAAAGCTGAAAAAGCTGCTGCCGCTGAAGAAGCCGCGAAGGAAGCGGCTGCCGCTCCCGCAGAAGAAGCACCTGCTGAGGAAGCTGCTGCGGAAACACCTGCAGAAGAAACACCTGCGGCTGAAGAAGCAGCACCTGAAGCACCTGCTGAAGAAGCAAAAGCTGAAGAAGCGCCTACTGAAGAAAAGGCCGCTGAAGAAAAGTCCGAGGGCTAATCCTTGGCTGATATTGATCCGGACCTGTCCGTCCCCCTGGCCGTCATCATTGGCGCGCACGGGGTGACGGGCGAGGTTCGGCTCAAACTTTATTGCGAGAGCCTCGACAGTCTCAGGCCGCACAAAAGCTTTGCTGATGGCAAGCTCACCCTGAAATCCGTCAAACCCCACAAGATGGGCGCGATTGCGCGGATTGCAGAAATTACTGACCGCAATGGCGCCGAAGCCGCCCGCGGCACAGAACTCACCGTCCCGCGCTCGGCGTTGCCGGATTTGGACGAGGACGAGTTTTATCATATCGACATAATCGGCCTGCGCTGCGTTTCGGATGCAGGTGAGGATTTAGGCAAAATCTTCGCGATTTATGAATTTGGCGCAGGAGATGTCATCGAAATAGAACGCGCCAGCGGCAAGAAATTCATGGTCCCGGTGGGCGCAATTGATATGCGCAATGATCCGGCAATTGTGAAGGCGGAGTTTGTGGAGTGATGGAGTTTTTAAGCGGATTTTTGACCACGGCGATTATGCTATTTATCGGTACGGTGGGTTCAAATTTCCTGATGCAAACGCTGCGGCCCAATTGGAACCGTAGAAAACATATTTTGTGGTCCAGTATGCTGCCACCATTTGGGATTTGGCTGCTCGTGACGTCTGTGTTGTTATTTTCGGGAGCCATGGACGGTGAGGGCGGTTTCGAGTTTTTCGTTCCTGTGATCGTATTAGCGATTACACTTCCTTTTGTGGGTGGATTGATTGGAATTCCAACAAGCTGGTTTATCCTAAAGCAAACCAAGTGGAAAACATCCAAAACAATTGACGATATCTTCGGATGACCTTCACGGCCCAAATCCTCACCCTTTACCCGGAAATGTTCCCGGGACCGCTGGGCATATCGCTGGCGGGCAGGGCATTGGACGAGGGCAAATGGTCCTGTAATCCGATCCAGATGCGCGATTTCGCGACAGACAAACATAAATCCGTCGATGATACTCCAGCAGGCGGGGGGTCAGGCATGGTTTTGCGGGCTGACGTCATGGCGTCGGCGGTTGATCATGCGCTCGCTCAGCAGCCTGACGCGCCGGTTCTGGCAATGACACCGCGCGGAAAAACCTTAACTCAGGCGCGTGTACGCGAAATTTCTTCCGGTCCAGGTGCCACAATTCTCTGTGGGCGTTTCGAAGGATTTGACGAACGCATTTTCGATGCGCGTCCGATTGAGGAGGTCTCGATCGGCGATTATATCCTGTCCGGCGGAGAAATGGGCGCTTTGGTGCTTTTAGACGCTTGCATTCGGCTGCTTCCCGGGGTAATGGGCGCCTCTTCTAGCGGAGATGACGAGAGTTTCGAAACCGGACTCCTTGAATATCCGCAGTTTACCCGACCTCAGAAATGGGAAGGGCGTGTAATCCCTGAAGTCTTGCGATCGGGGGATCATGCGAAAATCGATGCGTGGCGGCAACAACGCGCTGAAGATGATACACGGCTAAGGCGGCCCGATTTATGGGAGCATCACAGGGATGCTCCGGATCAGTCGCCCTCTGGTGCGCGAGGACAGAAAAAGGAAGATCGGTCATGAACCTGATCCAGACACTTGAGAAAGAAGCTGTAGAAGCATTTGCAGCCTCTAAAGACATCCCGGATTTTCGCGCAGGCGATACACTGAAAATCGGTGTGCGCGTTGTTGAAGGCGAACGCGTCCGGACACAGAATTTTGAAGGTGTGTGCATCGCACGTACCAATCGCGGCATGGGCTCCAACTTCACCGTACGGAAAATCTCCTTCGGCGAAGGTGTTGAGCGCGTATTCCCGCTATATTCACCCAATATTGAAAGCATTACCGTGGTTCGCCGTGGTATCGTGCGTCGCGCCAAACTTTACTATCTGCGCGGCCGTACAGGTAAACGGGCCCGTATCGCGGAACGTCGCTTGAACCAGCCAGCCAAGGGCACCGAAGCAAAGTAAATAAAGCTTCTTAAGAATTCCAGGCAGCCGGTTCTCCTTAAACGGAAAACCGGCTGTTTTCATATCCAGTACAGGAAAAGTTTCATGGGTTACAAAGTTGCAGTTGTAGGCGCTACCGGCAATGTCGGTCGGGAGATGCTGACCATCCTTGCCGAGCGCGAATTTCCAATTGATGAAATAGCTGCCGTTGCCTCGTCGAGGTCGCAGGGTACCGAGATCGAAATGGGCGACACCGGCAAGATGCTCAAAGTCCAGAATATCGAGCATTTCGATTTTGCAGGCTGGGACATCGCACTATTTGCTGCGGGTTCCGGGCCAACCAAGGAATTTGCCCCAAAAGCAGCCGCGGCCGGCTGTGTGGTGATCGACAATAGTTCACTGTACCGGATGGACCCTGATGTGCCTCTGATCGTGCCGGAAGTGAACCCGGAAGCAATAAGCGGCTATACCGCGCGCAATATCATCGCCAATCCCAATTGCTCGACCGCGCAAATGATGGTGGCCCTGAAGCCCCTTCATGAAGCGGCTGTTATCAAACGTGTGGTGGTTTCAACCTATCAGTCCGTTTCCGGAGCCGGCAAAGGCGGAATGGACGAGCTATTTGAACAATCCCGCGCCATTTTTGTCGGTGATCCAAAAGACAACGAGGTTTTCACAAAGCAGATTGCCTTCAACGTCATTCCCCATATCGATGTCTTCCTCGACGATGGATCGACCAAGGAAGAATGGAAAATGGTCGTCGAGACCAAGAAGATCCTCGACCCCAAGATCAAGGTCACCGCGACCTGTGTCCGGGTGCCGGTATTTGTTGGCCACAGTGAATCAATCAATGTCGAGCTTGAAAAAGAACTGTCCGCCAAAGATGCTCAAAAACTCTTGCGCGATGCACCAGGCATCATGCTCGTCGATAAACGGGAAGACGAGGGCTATGTCACGCCGGTCGAATGCGTCGGCGACAGCGCCACGTACATCAGCCGCGTTCGCGAAGATCCGACAGTCGAAAACGGCCTGAACATCTGGTGTGTCAGTGATAACCTGCGCAAAGGCGCGGCATTGAACGCCGTCCAGATTGCCGAACTATTGGGACGCAAGCATTTGCAGAAGGGGTGAGCTGGTTTGTGACTGCTTTATCCCGAAAGCGGACGTTGGTACCAACAGGGTTGCTAAAAAATCCATGCATCCGTATTCTTGAATTCCACGCTTTTTGCATGCACGAAAGCCGAGGAATAATATGGAGTTTGAGGAAGATAGTGACTCTGGCTTGCAATTGAGCGGAGAAGATAAAAGCTGGATCAAGCTCACCCTGTTCCGAATTTCGATCATGCACGCGATATTGTCGTTCGTCGGAGTTAGTATGGGTGGTATCGCTTTATATGCGGCGCTTTCTCAGGCAGATGCGACTAGCAAGCAACAGCACGCTTCCGTCTGGCCGATATTAACGATTGATCAGAATACGCGGTCGACAGATAGCAGTTTTATTTTTGAATTTACCGTAAAAAACTCCGGAGTTGGTCCAGCAATATTGCATTCCGCGCAGCTGACCGATGGAAAAGAAAAATTGAAGTCTTGGGAAGCTTTGCAAACTCGCATTCCCGCTTCGATTCCGCGCGCTCGTCAAAGTTTCGGCGCTTCGCTTCGCAGCCGTGCGCTTGCTCCCGGTGATAGAGTTACACCATTCGGGTTGATTTGGAACGATATTGAAAGCGCCAAGATTCAGTCTGTCACTATCGAAGATGCCTTTGCCGATGCCTCGCTTAATATCTGTTATTGTTCGGTGTTTGAAAAATGCTGGACAACGTCATCGACAACAATGGATGCTCCGAAGCCAGTCGATTTCTGTCCTGCAGTTGATGAAGGCATTCATTGATCGGGTTTTTGCAGTTGCAACGAATAAGTACGCTGGGCTTTAACAAACGAAATCGCTTGTTCTGAGGCTTGCCGTAACGCCCGTCTTTATCCCCATAGCGGACATTCGACTTGCCTTTTCGGGCCATGCTGGTTCAATATCACCTCATGACCTTGACAGCTGACCTCTATTTCTCCTTTCGTTCGCCCTATTCCTATCTGGCAATTGGGCGCTATCGGGAAATGGTCGAGACTTATGATCTCGATATTTCTCTTCGAACCGTATGGCCGATTGCCATTCGTGATCCCGACATTTTGTTTACCGGGAATCCTGCCGCTCCGCGTTATATTTTTATGGATTCCTTCCGTGTCGCCCAAATGTTGGACATTCCGTTCCGTTGGCCGCGCCCGGATCCAGTGGTGCAGGATATGTCGACGCGCGCGATTGCTGAGGATCAACCCTATATCTATCGGATTGTCCGATTGGGGCAGGCGGCATCCCGGCGCGCCAAGGGATTGGCATTTGCATATGAGGCTTCGAAGTTGATTTTCTCCGGTGAGGTCGATGATTGGCACGAAGGTGATCATCTGGCTGGTGCTGCCCGACGCGCTGGCCTGGATTTCGCGGAGCTGGAGGCGGAAGTCGAAAGCGACGCTGAAACGCTCGATGCCGAAATCGCCGCAAATCAGGAAGCGCTCGAAGCCGCTGGCCACTGGGGTGTGCCGACACTGGTGTTCGATGGTGAACCGTTTTTCGGTCAGGACCGTATCGAGCTTGCGGTTTGGCGGATGAAGCAAAAGGGTTTGACCGCAAGAGGTTAGGGCGCTTCGGAATTCCATCTTTCCTACTGGAAAGAATGCTTCTACGCTCAGGGCTATGGCAGTTTTCCATTCCTGTTCCCCGGACCGGCTCAGCGATACCCCCGTTTCACTGTCCAATGTGTCCATCAAAACGGCTTTCGAGGATCGGCATGGATGACATGATTGCAGGTGGATGCCAGTGCGGCGCGATCCGATATTCCCTCGCAGGCCCGTTACCGCCTGCCTATGCATGTCATTGCGGTGAATGCAAAAAACAGTCAGCCAGTGCATTTTCAATGTCGATTCCATTGGACTATGACCAGTTACAGGTGGAGGGAACGCCAATCAGCTTCACAACAACCGCGTTTAGCGGCCGCGCCAAACATAATTTTTTCTGCGCAAATTGCGGAACACGGCTCTGGCACTCCGGGTCCATTCCTCCCGACAGCATCACCTTGAAGGTAGGCAGTCTCGATGACTCGTCAGGAATTGCGCCGCAAGGACATCTCTGGGTTTCCAAGAAACAGGCGGGAATCAAACTTGATCAAGCAATCGAGCAATTTGACACACAGCCGGACGATGTGACCGAATGGCGAGGCAATCTGGGACAGAATTCATGACCACACATAGCTGGACCTTCTCGTCATTTGATGGCGTAAATCTAAAAGTTCATGAGATGGGTGATGGTAACCCGATAATATTGTTGCACGGCCTGTTCTCCAATGCCGACATGAACTGGATCAAGTTCGGCCATGCTCAAAAGCTGGTCGATGCGGATTTCCGCGTCATCATGCCGGATTTAAGAGCGCATGGAGAAAGCGAAGCTCCGCACGAGCCGGAGGCCTATCCCGATGACGTTCTGGTGCGCGACGCCTTCGCACTGATCGAACATCTGGAACTGGGTTCATATGACCTCGGCGGCTTTTCGCTGGGTGCCAGGACGACGGCGAAATTGCTTGTCGAGGGCGCAAAGCCGAGCAAAGCCATTCTCGCGGGAATGGGACTGGAAGGCCTTGCGGGCTGGGCCAGACGTCAGGACTTTTTCCTCGAGGCGATCGCCAGAAAGGACACGGCCAAGCGCGGAGACCCCCATTGGCTCGCAATTCAATTTATGAAAAGTCAGAAGATTGATCCGGTTGCCGCTGCTCATCTGTTGCGGACATTTTCAGATCTGGAACAGGGTCAAATTTCAGGCATTGATACGCCCGTTCAGGTTTTGTGTGGGACGGAAGACCGGGACAATGGCGATCCGGAAAAGCTGGCAGACTTGCTCACTGACGGAACGTATGCGGAAATACCGGGAACGCATATGAGCAGCGTGACAAAGCCGGAACTGGGCACCGAGATGATGCGATTTTTGACTTCATGAAGGAACAGACAATGACGGGGATATTTAGCTGGCGCAGTTTCTGGTTTTTTTGGCTGGGCGGTTTAATTGTTTTTTCGATCCTGGTCGCCACCGGCAGCTCGTTAATGACCGAAGTCGCGCCAAGCGGAATACTGGATCATCAAAGCGCAGCAACTGCAGATCGGGTCAATGAAATCCAGCAAAGTTGGACATCCCTGGGGCTACTGAATGAAGCGCGTTGGTCGATGATTGGCGATCTGGTTTTTATCGGCCTCTATATGAGCGGCGGTATTATCGGGGGTCGGCTGATCTGGCAGGAAGCACGCTCCCCATCGCTCAAGAAACTGGGACTGGCGATCATTCTGATCTACTTTGTTTTCGGCTTGTCCGACTATATCGAGACAATCAGTCAGATTACGCAATTGATCCGGAATGCGGGCAGCGATTTGCTCGCGGGAACAGCCGCCACCGCGCGACCGATCAAGATTGTAACCTGGATTGCCGGAACACTCCTCATGGTTGTTGCGCTGATCTGGCGAAGATCAGAACGTCACTCTTGACCGCCAGCGGATAAAGTTTCATTTCAAACCAAATATCAAAACAGAGGATGACCCGATGAAAACTGCAGTTTCAATTATTGCGCTGGCCTCAATGGCGCTGACATTTCCCGCGCATGCCAAGAACCATGAAGAGGATGGGACCAAAGCACCAGACGCAGAAGAAGCGAGAAAATTTATAGCTAAAACTGAACAGGAAGCTGCTGAATTCAACGTCGATGCGGCACGGATTTTCTGGATCAACTCCACCTATATCAATGACGATACCGATGCATTGGCGGCCAAATATGGTGCGCAAGGCACCACGATGGCAGTTGATGCAGCAATTGCCTCCGCAAAATATAATGACGTTACCGGGCTGTCGGCGGTTGATCGGCGCAAGCTCGATAAACTTCGAGGCGGGATTGTACTGCCGGCACCAACAACCGAAGGAGCGTCGACGGAACTGAATACAATCGCGACCAAACTCAATTCATCCTACGGCAAAGGCAAAGGCACGCTGAAGGGCAATGAAATCAACGGGTCAGATATTGAAGCTGCAATGGGCACCAACCGCAATCCCGATGAACTCGAGGAAATGTGGACGAGTTGGCATAGCCGGGTTGGCGGTCCGATGAAGGACGACTATACGCGCATGGTTGCAATAGCCAATCAGGGTGCGAAAGAGCTTGGTTTTGCCGATGTCGGTGCGATGTGGCGCAGCGGTTATGACATGCCGGCTGATGATTTCGCCAAGTTGACCGATAAATTGTGGAGCCAGGTGAAGCCGCTTTATGACGAGCTCCACTGCTATACGCGAGAGAAGCTCAACGAAAAATATGGCGATGAGGTGCAACCTGCTTCGGGCCCGATCCGCGCCGACCTGCTGGGCAATATGTGGGCACAGGAATGGGGCAATATCTATGAAATCGTCGCACCGGAAGGGGCAGGGGACTTGGGCTTTGATACCACCGAACTGCTGACATCGAAAAACTATGACGCACTGAAGATGGTGAAAACCGGAGAGAATTTCTTTTCGTCTCTTGGTATGAAACCGCTCCCCGACACATTTTATCAGCGCTCACAATTTATCAAGCCAGCGGATCGTGAAGTTGTTTGCCATGCCAGTGCGTGGGATATTGATGCCAAGGATGATATTCGCATCAAAATGTGCATCAAGGTAAATGGCGATGATTTCACCACTATCCATCATGAACTTGGGCATAATTATTATCAAAGGGCATATAAGGACCAGAGCTTCCTGCATCAGGACGGCGCCAATGACGGTTTTCACGAAGCGATTGGCGATGCAATAGCCCTATCTATCACACCGGACTATCTGGTCCAGGTTGGGCTTCTTGACGCCGACAAGGTTCCAAGCGCAGACAAGGATGTAGGCTTGCTGTTGCGTCAGGCCATGGACAAGGTTGCGTTCCTGCCATTTGGTTTGCTGGTCGACAAGTGGCGCTGGCAAGTGTTCTCCGGCGATATTAAACCAGAAAACTATACCGCCGCATGGCATGGCCTGAAGTTGCAATATCAGGGGATTACACCTCCTTCGGACCGGTCTGACGCAGCATTCGATCCCGGCGCCAAATATCATATTCCCGGGAACACTCCTTATTCGCGCTATTTCCTCGCACGCATATTGCAGTTTCAATTCTACAAGGCTGCTTGCGATCAAGCCGGCTGGGACGGCCCGCTTCATCGTTGTTCGTTCTACGGCAACAAGGAAGTTGGCGCGAACTTGAACGCGATGCTTGAAATGGGAGCGAGCAAACCGTGGCCGGATGCTCTGGAAGCCTTTACCGGAACCCGCGAAATGGATGGATCGGCGATGATCAGCTATTTTGCTCCGTTAATGGACTGGTTGAAGAAAGAAAATGAGGGCAAATCCTGCGGATGGTAGAAAACCGCATGGTCGGGAGATAAGTCAAGATGGTCAGGATGAGCAGACGGCTGTTTGTTGCAGGTACTGCAGCCAGCGCGTTTGTCCTGTCGTCAAATTCTCCTCCTGCCAAATCGGTTCGTTCTTCGAAGAAAGTCATTCCACCCATTGGAATGGGTAGCTGGCGGACGTTCGACGTAGGTCCTGATCCGGAAGCCCGAAAAGTGCGCGCAGAAATACTGCGTGTCTTTTTTGCTTGTGGTGGCAGGATGATTGACTCTTCTCCCATGTATGGGCGGTCTCAGGCTGTCATTGGCGAAGCCCTGCAAAAGATTGGCAACCCATCCAGCCTGTTCGCCGCGGACAAGGTCTGGACATCAGGGGAAAGACAAGGCCGAGAGCAGATTGAGCAAACCACATCCCGTTGGCAGATTCCAAAACTGGACCTGCTGCAGGTCCACAACCTCCTTGATTGGGAAACCCAATTGGAAACATTGTTTCAGCTTAAAGCATCAGGGCGGCTTCGCTACGTTGGGATAACCAGCTACGACGGCTTGCAGTATGACATGCTCGAGAAAATTATGACCGAGCATCCGATCGATTTTGTGCAGCTTAGTTACAACATTTCAGATCGCCGCGCAGAGAACCGTCTGTTACCTCTCGCTTTGGAACGGGGAATTTCGGTAATCGCAAATCGGCCTTTTCAGGAAGGCAGATTGATAGAGAAAACCAGAACCAGGTCGATGCCATCCTCTGCCAAGGATATAGAAAGCGATAGTTGGGCACAATATATGCTGCAATATATAGCGTCGCATCCCGCGGTCACGGTAACCATTCCGGCGACAAGCAGGGTCGATCATATGCGCGAGAATATCTCAGTCCTGCACAAGCCTGTGCCAGATCAGGCTTTGAGAGAAAAAATGGCCAGAGAATTCTTGAGCTAATTCTCTAGCCATTTCTTTTTTGGATTAAAGCTGGTCGAGCATATATTCAGCTGCGCTGACCTTGAAATCGCCCGGAGCTTCGACGTTCAGCTCTTCGACAACGCCGTTGTTGACGATCATGGAAAAGCGCTGGCCTCTGGTACCCATTCCGAAACCGGAGCCATCCATTTCCAGGCCACATGCTTTCGCAAAATCGCCATTGCCATCCGCAAGCATTGTCACGTCTTCAGAACCGCTATCCTTGTTCCACGCCCCCATGACAAACGCATCATTCACGGCAGTGCAGGCAATTTCATCCACACCCTTCGCTTTCAGATCTGCGGCTTTTTCCGCGTATCCGGGAAGATGCTTGGCAGAACAGGTTGGCGTGTAAGCGCCGGGAACCGAAAACAATGCCACTTTCTTGCCCGCAAAATATTCGGATGAGCTGACTTGTTCAGGACCATTTTCGGTAGCCTTGACCAGATTGACCTCGGGAATATTGTCGCCCTTGTTTATCATTTCAGTTTCCTTTTCATTTTCGTTTCAAATCTGTGTTTTCCATATATGATTGTGGTGACTGGATTGTGAAATAGCAAGCGGTGAGATGGTTTCTTGCCGTTCGGAAATTTTGCCATGGGCAGATCAAGTGAATGTGCCTATTATCGAGCCATGGAAAGCCCAATCTATTTCTCTGGCCAGTTTCTGTTGGCAACACCGGGCATGGCCGATCCCAGATTCGCGCGTTCCATCGTCGCGCTTTGCTCTCATGACGAGCATGGCGCTTTGGGAATCAACATAGGTCAAACGTCTGACGACATCAGCTTTCATGGAATTCTGGATCAATTTGATATTCCTGCAGAAGGCTCTGCCGACAAGGAAGTCTATGTCGGAGGACCGGTTGAGGCTCATCGCGGGTTCGTCTTGCACAGCCTTGATTTCAATCAATCTGAAACATTGCAAGTTGGAGACCGCTGGGGATTGAGCAGTTCGCTTGATATTTTGACGGCCATAGCAACGGATGGAGGTCCAGAGTCCTGGATCATCGCAATTGGCTATGCCGGCTGGGGGGCTGGTCAGCTTGAACAAGAGCTTACCCAGAACGGATGGTCGATCACACCCGGTGAGACGGATTGGCTGTTCGAAACCGATGCGCGGGACAAATGGGAAATGGCCTGGCAGGCACAAGGAATTGATCCGGGTCGACTGTCAGGACAATTCGGAAGCGCCTGACGGCATTCGGGTTGGCTAATTTCCATGCAATTTTCGAACCTTCCGTGCTGAATTTCGCTTAACCAGCGTCATTATTGTTTCACTAATCCCAAAAGAACAGTGTCGTCATCCTCGATACAAAGGGGATACAGGGGAATGAACAAGTTTAGAAAAATGGTTATGTCTGCCGCATTAGGAAGCGTCGCCCTATCCGGAACTGCGCAAGCAGCATGCTGGACACCAGCGGAAGTTGACGCAGCAAAAGTCCGGGATTTGCAATCAAGAATGATGGTCGCAGCACTCCGCTGTGCGAAATCGGGTCATGATTTGTTGCCGGAATATAACAAGTTTGTGCGCGAGAAACGGTCGGTACTGAAATTGGGCAACGGTGTTCTGCGCAGCCATTTCGCCAAGGGCCGAAATGCAAAACAGGCATTGCGAGCCTATGATCGCTATGCAGTCTCGCTGGCCAATCGCTATGGCGCCGGTTCCGGAGATCTTTCCGAATGCAAACACATGAAGCTGCTGGTGACTGCAGCGGTACAAAGTGATTCCAGACTGACCTCACTTGTTGATATCGCGCAACAACATGCCTTGTCACCGGAACTGCCCGGTGGGCGTTGTGGGATTGTTATGGCATCCAAAGGTCAACCGTAACATAATTGCAAATATAAAGAGATCTTTATATTTGCTTCCAAGGCCGCAGATCGCTAAGGAATAACGAAACTGCCGCACTGGTCAAACAGTGCGGCAATTCGTATTTCAAGGAGATTTAATGTGGCTACAGCAGCGAACAGCGCAACTCAGGATTACGTGATCAAGGACATTTCACTTGCTGATTTTGGTCGCAAGGAAATTGAAATCGCGGAAACCGAAATGCCCGGTCTTATGGCACTTCGTACTGAATTTGGTGCAGAACAGCCATTGAAAGGCGCCCGGATCACCGGCTCGCTCCATATGACCATTCAGACGGCGGTATTAATTGAAACATTGCTGGCACTGGGCGCGGATGTGCGCTGGGCCTCTTGCAATATCTTCTCGACACAGGACCATGCTGCAGCGGCCATAGCGGCCGGCGGCACTCCGGTATTTGCAATCAAGGGCGAAACACTTGAAGAATACTGGGCTTATGTCGAACGCATTTTTGACTGGGGACAGGAGCAAACCTGTAATCTCATTCTTGATGACGGCGGCGATGCCACGATGTTTGCACTCTGGGGGGCCCGGGTCGAGGCTGGTGAGGAATTGTTCACGCCTGAAAACGAAGAAGAAGAAGTCTTCTGTGCGACATTGAATCGGTTTCTTGCAGAACGTCCGGGGTATCTCACTGAGACAGTCAAAAATATCAAAGGCGTATCAGAAGAGACGACAACGGGTGTTCATCGCCTGTATGAGCTGGCGAAAAAAGGCAAATTGCCGTTCCCGGCGATCAACGTGAATGACAGCGTTACCAAGTCGAAATTCGACAATCTGTACGGTTGCAAGGAATCACTGGTTGATGCCATTCGCCGTGCAACCGATGTGATGCTCGCAGGGAAGGTGGCTTGCGTGGCTGGCTTTGGCGATGTCGGCAAAGGCTCTGCCCAATCGCTCCGCAATGGGGGTGCACGTGTCCTTGTCACTGAAATAGATCCGATTTGTGCTCTTCAAGCTTCAATGGAGGGCTTTGAGGTCGTTTCCATGGAAGAGGCAACGAAACGTGCTGATATTTTCGTAACCACCACCGGCAACAAAGATGTTATTACGGTAGATCACATGCGTGAAATGAAAGATCGCGCGATTGTCTGCAACATCGGTCATTTCGACAGCGAAATTCAGATTGCCGGACTGCAGAACATGAAATGGACCGAAATCAAACCTCAGGTCGATGAAGTTGAATTTCCTGATGGCAAGAAACTGATCATTCTGGCGCAGGGACGCCTGGTCAATCTCGGCTGTGCAACCGGACATCCCAGTTTTGTGATGTCAGCCAGCTTCACCAATCAGGTGATGGCGCAAATCGAACTGTGGTTGCGCCCTGAGCAATATAAAAACGACGTCTATGTATTGCCCAAACATCTCGATGAGAAAGTCGCGGAACTTCACCTTGAAAAACTGGGTGTAACGCTCACGAAGTTAACCGATGAGCAAGCTGAATATATTGGTGTAACGACCGAAGGGCCATTCAAGCCAGATCATTATCGTTACTGATCCATCTCGGGAAACTAACAAAGAAGCCGGATAATCCAGAGTGGGTTTGTCCGGCTTTTTTGTTAGCGCCGTGTAAACTGGGTCTTGCGACTGTCAGGTTTTTTGGGAAATTTCGGCCATTGATTCTGCGCCATCGCTTTTCGGCTTGCAGACTGAAGTCCGGCTTGCTGCTCGTACATCCAGTAATTCCTGAGAATTATTGATACATAACCGCGCGTTTCCACGTAGGGAATGCTCTCCATAAACAGCAACGGATCATCATTGTCCCTGATTTCGGTATTCCAGCGCTGCATGGAACCGGGCCCTGCATTATAGGCCGCCGCGATTTTGGGGAGCTTGCCTTCGGTAATTGAAGAATCGCTGAGATATTCCAAATAAGATTGGCCATATTCCAGGTTGGTTGACGCTTTGAACAAACCGGCCTTGTCGAATCTTTCGCCTCTGGCACGGGCAATGTCACCCGCTGTTCCGGGTCGAACCTGCATCAGGCCAATTGCGTTCGCAGGACTTACAGCTTTGGTACGAAATGCTGATTCCTGAAGTGTGTGCGCGTAGACCAGTGCCGGGTCGACGCGCCAGCCACCATCTGGTTTCCACTTTGGAGCAGGAAATCTTGCTTGATTGTCCGGCTTCACTCCTCGGGGGGCGTGGTGAGCCAGCCACAATTGCGTGCGCGGCAGGTTCAGTTCACGCGACAGCTTCAACAAGGCCTGATGGTCTTCTTTCTTGCCGATACGTGCTTGATGACGCATGACTTCATCCGCCAGCGCTTCCTCACCAATTTCCACAAGCGCAATAGCTGCCTTGACATTCTCGTGGCTTCTTAGCGACTTCCAGTCACTTTTCGCAAAATCATGAGTAGAATTTATCTTTCCGACATCCATGTTCAAAGCCTGAGCCGCCAGCAAGCCATAAAAACTGTCCGTATATTTAACCGCAGACTGTAGCTTCGCCTGTACTTTTTCGGGATGGCCACATGCCATATCGGCGCGGGAACCCCAGTATAGGCCCGCAGCCTTCAAGTCTGCATTGGAAGCGCGAGCACCGACTTTGTCGAACGCGGAACCGGCGGAAACACAATCATTCAGTCTCCAGGCAGCCAGTCCTGCTACCCAATCGGCATGAACGACCCATGCGCCGCTGCCGTTCTGGGCAAGCTGCGCCATGCGAAGAGCCGATCGATCATCATTCTCGATATAATATGACCAGGCAATACGCTGCCGCATTTCCGTTTGCACTTCTGCAGACAGGTTTTCCTGTATTTCGGAAAGCAGAATTTCAGCAGCAGCAGGTTCATCTTTCTTGATAAAATTCTGGATTTTTTCGCGAACCGACTTGGCCGTCAGGTCCGAACTATCTGTCCTTGGCTTTGAACGAATAGGAGGACCGGGTACGTAAGATAGTTGTTGCCGTTGTGGCAAATCAGGGAGCAGTTGTGCGCCCCGCTTTTTGGCCAGTCGCCCCAATTGTGCCGCCTGGGGGATATGTGGGGCCTCGTTCACCAGTATCAGCAATGGACCCAATTCTGCTCTTGGAGAGTTCGCAGCGAGGAAAAATTCGGCCTGAGCGATGGATTTGAGAGGACTGTCGGGAGCCTTTTCAATGAGAGCTTGTGCGGCGTCCCAATGATTTTGATCCATTGCCTTGAATACGGCACGGAAATGTTCAGACTGACTTTTTTTCAGCTGCGAAGGAACGTGTTTCGCGATTGCCGAGCTGTTCAACAGCACCGCTCCCCCATCATCGGCATAAGCCGGTACCGTCACAATTGAACAAAGCGACGCGGCAAGAATGATTTTTGTTTTCACGATTTGTTGGTTCCCATTAGCAATTGCAGGTCATTCCACGCTTCAGCCTTGATTTCCGGTCGTTCGAGCAGAGTTCTCGGGTGAAACGTTACGATTGCTTCTGTTTTTGATGTGTGATGGTTAATAAAAAGTTTCTTTTGGCGGGCCGAGAGCAGTTCCTGCTCAAAAAATATCTGAGAACAACTATTCCCGAACAGAATAATTTTCTCGGGCTGGACAAGCTTCAAAAGATGCTCAAACCGGGCTTTCAAGGGAGATATGAGTTTAGACGGGATGCGACTATCCATCGGCCGCATTACAGATATCGTGGCGAAATAGGCATTTTCCGAATCGATACCCATCGCTGCGAGCATATTTTTCACCAACATTTGACTTTGATGTGAGAAAATTGTCGAATTTTCGTTTTCTGCCCTGTCCGGCATGGCGGTTACTACCATCATGGCAGGATTGAGTTTTCCGAATGGCAGCACAACCTTTCCCGGACACCCGTTTTCTACCAGATGGGATCTTTCTGACAGCCAGACCAGAAAATCTTCATAGTCAACGGGCATGTCCGGTGACGGCACGGGTGCCCCTACGGATTCTTGTGTCTCAACTGTTTTCGAAGCGACGATTTTTTCGATTTCCGGTTTCTTTGTCGGTTCTTTATCATCTCTGTCGTTCAAAAGCGCATGTGGTTCATCATCAAAGTGCTGATCCACACCAGCGTCTTTCCACCATTGCTGGAGGCTTTCGATCATTTCCAGGGAAACTTGATCAGAGGGATTGGAACCAGATAAAATCATCAGTACACAGAGTCATGAGTTGACGAATTGGTCAATTGGCGGGCAAGCATGTTTGTGTCCAAAAGGTTGCGGTTTGCGGTAGAGCGACTGTAAGCGGATTTTAGAACAATGAATACAGGAAGATTGAAATGAGTGAACGTGAGTCAATGCCCTATGATGTCGTCATTGTTGGCGGCGGACCAGCAGGATTGAGCGCAGCAATCCGGTTCAAGCAGCTCGCCGAAGAAGCGGGCAAAGATCTTTCGGTTTGCATCCTGGAAAAAGGATCAGAAATCGGAGCGCATATTCTTTCCGGTGCAGTTGTCGATCCCAAAGCTCTGGATGAGTTGCTTCCCAATTGGCGCGAGGAAGATTGCCCAATGGCAGCAACTCCTGTTACCGAAAACCATCATTGGGTCCTGACGAAAAAGAAGAAATTTTCCTTGCCTCATATCATGACGCCGTCCTTCATGCACAACAAGGGCACCTACACCGGATCACTGGGCAATCTGTGCCGCTGGTTGGGTGAACGAGCCGAAAATATGGGCGTTGAGATATTTCCCGGATTTGCGGCCGCCGAAATACTGTACAACGACGACGGTTCCGTAAAAGGCGTTGCTACCGGAGATATGGGCATTGCCCGCGATGGAAGTCACAAGCCAGATTACGAGCCCGGGCTGGAACTGCATGCCAAATACACGTTTTTCGCAGAAGGCGTCCGGGGACATCTTACCAAAATCCTCAAGGAGAAATTTTCCCTCGATGCCGACAGCGAACCTCAGATATACGGACTGGGTATCAAAGAACTGTGGGATATTGATCCAGACAAACATGTGCCTGGCCGTGTGATACACAGTCAGGGCTGGCCGCTTGGAGAAGGTGCGAATGGCGGAGGCTTCCTGTATCATCAAGCTGACAATCAGGTTGCACTGGGCTTTGTGACCTGGCTGAATTACGAAAATCCCTATTTGTCTCCATTTGAAGAAATGCAGCGCTGGAAGCAACATCCGGAAATCCGCAAGATTCTGGAAGGTGGAAAACGCATCTCATACGGCGCCCGTGCAATTAACGATGGCGGTTTCCAATCTGTTCCCAAACTCTATTTCCCGGGCGGCGCACTCATCGGCTGTTCTGCCGGATTTGTGAACGTCCCGCGGATCAAAGGAACGCATACAGCCATGAAAACTGGCATGATGGCGGCAGAATCTGCATTCGAGGCAATTGTGGCTGACCGCACGAGCGACGAACTCGCCAGCTATGGCACTGCCTATGAAAACAGTTGGGTTCGGGAAGAATTGCGCGTGGTCCGCAACGTACTGCCCGCGGCCGAAAAATATGGTGATTTTCTGGGATCCATTATCGCGGGCATCAACATGTGGGCAGAGAATTTCAAAATCAAAATGCCTTTCACCATGAAACACCACACGGATCATAGCCGCCTGAAACGGGCAGAACACTGTAGCCCGATCGAATACCCGAAGCCGGATGGCGTCATCAGCTTTGACCGGCTGTCTTCCGTATTTTTGTCAAATACCAACCATGAAGAAGATCAGCCTGTCCACTTGCAGTTAAAAGACGCTTCTATTCCGGTTGATGTCAACTTACCGACGTTCGCAGGACCGTCCCAGCGTTATTGCCCGGCTGGAGTTTATGAGTTTGTGGAGGATGAAGCCGGTAATCCCAAATTTCAGATTAACGCTCAAAATTGTGTGCATTGCAAGACCTGTGATATCAAGGATCCGTCCCAGAACATTAACTGGGTTGTCCCTGAAGGCGGCGGAGGTCCAAATTACCCGAATATGTAAATTTCTCGCAGGTATAGTTTTAGCTGTCGGTATTGCGGGAACCGCGCAGGCAAAACGCACAGACGGGGCGGTCGCGCTTTCGCGATATGCAGAAGCGCGGCTGGCAGAATTGTCTGACGATCATGTTGCTGCCGCGGAAATCTATCGGGAACGTCTCAAGGCTCAACCCCAAAACACCCTGATAGCCCAAAAGTCTTTCGTAAAAGCCATGGAAATCGGTGATTTCGAGCTTGCTCGCACAGCTGTGCGACTGCTGAAAGAAAATGGCGAACTGGACGCCGAAATGCCGTTGGTTCTGTTTACTGATGCCTTTGCAAAAAGGGATTGGCGAGCCGCAAGCAATGCAGTTCTCGAGCTCGAAACCGGAAAAAACTTCGCTTTCCTTTCGCCCATATTGCAAATGTGGTTGGACGTCGCGACCAAACAGAACGGGTATCTCAGCCTGTCTTTGATTCAAGAGAACAAGACAGCGCGCTATTACTATCAGGAACAGGAAATCCTCTATCAGTTGGCGCGCGGCAAACCCGCATTGGCAAACCCGCTGATCAAAAAGATTGTGCAGCAGAATGACGCACGCATGTCGCCGATACGGATAATGGTTGCGCGACATTATCTGGCGCTGGGCAGAGTGGAGGATGCCAAAAACACATTGAAGAACAAAGGCACCGCACCGGAAGCCCGGTTGCTTCAGACCATTGACACTGGCGATTTTAAAAAGATGTCTGAAAAAGTTACTGCACAAACAGGCCTGGCATTTGTATTTCAGCGCCTCGCTGCTGATTTGGGCACACAACAAGCGCCGTTTCTAGCATTGGTCAGCGCACAAATGTCAGCGCATATCGCACCCAAATCGAGCTATGGTCACCTGATACTGGCGCGCCGCTACGCTGACGCAGACATCATGGATTCCGCACTCAAGGAGTTTACGCGCGTTGATACCGGCAGTCCCTACCTCTTGGTGGCGTTAAATGCTTTGCTGGCCAACCTGGTCCAAAAAGATCAATTTGACCGTGCGCTACAACAACTGGGAGCAGTCATTACAGCGGAGCCGGATTCTCCTCAGCTTTATTTGCTCAAAGGTCAGGTTCTGCAACTTCAATCATTCCACGGAGAAGCAGCTCAAGCCTTCAAACACGCGATATCGCTTGCCGAAGCAAAGGACATTCCCGACCGGGTTCTGGCCAATTACTGGCTGTCATTGGGCGGTGCACAAGAGCAAGCCGGCATCTGGCCCGAAGGGCTTCAATCCCTCAAAACTGCCAATCGACTTTCCCCGCAATCGCCGAGTATTTTAAACTATCTGGGCTATGCGCAACTGGAACGCCGTGAGAATACCCAGGAAGCAGTGGCGGCAATCAAGGAAGCTTTTGAGCTCCGCTCAACATCGCCCGCGATTACGGATTCTCTGGGTTGGGCATATTTTTTGACAGGTCAGCATGACAAAGCGGTCCAATATCTCGAACGGGCACTGGCCGGAGAACCGCAGGATCCGACGATCAACGAGCATCTTGGCGACGCTTACTGGACTGTGGGACGAAAATATGAAGCCCGCTACGCCTGGAAATCGGCAAAGCTTTTTGCCGAGGATGATGATCATGACCGGCTTTCCAAAAAAATAGACCTGGGCCTTCTATCCGAGCTTGTTTCTCCTTGATGTCCAAGCAAGAAAGCGGTGTTGAATGGACTGAAACTGCATATGCAAAGATTAATCTCGCATTGCATGTACGAACACGAAATTCAGACGGATATCATGAGCTGGAAACGATCTTTGCATTTCTTGATAGCGGCGATGATGTTTCGGTAGAAAGTGACACAGCGTTGAAGCTGAACCTTTCGGGACCGTTCAGCAGCACCCTAAATGCTTCGGACAATCTGGTTCTTGATGCAGCCACATTGCTCAGAGAACATAGCAGCACCGAGAAGGGTGCTGTCATCAACCTCGACAAGAAATTGCCGGTAGCCTCGGGAATTGGAGGCGGGTCCGCCGACGCTGCTGCCACATTAAGACTTCTGAACCGGTTCTGGGAGCTGGATATTCCGTTGGAAGAACTTGTCGAGATATCCACTCCGCTCGGAGCAGACGTCCCTGCTTGCGTCCTCAGTCAAACCTGCATGGGCAGGGGCATTGGCCAGGACCTGACGCATCTCGAGGATCAATCTTTGAACGGATATTATCTTCTGCTGGTCAATCCGCTCGCCCCGGTCTCGACCGGAAGTGTTTTTGCTGCATGGGATGGGAATGATCTTGGCCCACTGCACGGCGATACCGCGTTGAACATGGCATTGTCTGGCCGCAATGATCTCACGCTGCCTGCCATCAAACTGGAGCCGTCAATTCGTGAAACTTTGAATACGCTGGAAGACACGAATTCCATTTTGAGCAGGATGTCAGGCTCAGGAGCCACATGTTTCGCATTATATAAAAATGAAGAGCAGCTGGCGACCGCTCGGGATATGGTACAACACCAACTGCCGGCAGCATGGATCACATCAGGATCAATTATATGACCAAAGCTTTCGAGATACTGGGAACCCCCAAAGAGGGCCAGGTTTTAATCGTGGTTGATCACGCATCAAATCATGTGCCTGACAAAATTGATCTTGGTATCTCACACGATTTTTTGGGTGATCACATTGCCTATGACATCGGGGTGGCAAAAATTGCCGCCCTGATGACTCAGGGAAATTCCAACATTGCCATTTTGGGAGGTGTGTCGCGCTTGGTTGTCGACCTTAACCGGTATCCGGATGAAGAAAAGGTCATTCCGGCAATCAGCGATGGCGTGCATATCACCGGTAACCAGATATCCCAAATCGAGCGTCAGAAACGGCTGGACGAGTATTTTCATCCCTATCACGCGGAAGTCAAAAAACTTGTTTCCGATTTAAAACCGGCGCTGATCCTGGCACTGCATAGCTTCACGCCAACCCTGCGTTCAAACCGCAATATTGATCGCCCGTGGGAGATCGGCGTGATGTATAATTACTTTGAAACAGCCGCAAAACTCGCAGTTCAATATTTCGAACAAGAAGGTTTGATAGCGGGCGATCAAAAACCCTATTCGGGCAAAGAGCTCAATGCGACAATGAACCGTCAGGCCGAAGCGTTTAACGTGCCCTACACTGGTGTTGAGATCCGGCAGGATTTGATTGGCGACGCGTTGGGTCAGAAGCATTTTGCCGACATTTTATTGCGAACTTGCGACAAAATACGAACAGGGCTTGCGTCCGGCGACTGATTTTGGAAGGAGAGGCTGAAATCAGGCCCTCTCCAGCAGGAAACATCATGACCCGGAAATTTGACAAAGCCAATCTGCCAAGCCGTCACGTAAGCGTTGGACCGGAGCGCGCACCGCAGCGCAGCTATTACTATGCCATGGGGATGACCGAAGAGGATATCGCGAAACCTTTTGTCGGCATTGCATCAGCGGGAAATGACAGCGCGCCGTGCAATACGTTGCTGGACAGTCAGGCGGACATGGCGCGCGCAGGTGTTATCGAAGCTGGCGGAACACCCCGGCGGTTCAATACAATCACGGTCACCGATGGAATCGCCATGGGGCATCAGGGCATGAAGTCATCTCTCGTTTCGCGCGAGGTCATTGCCGATTCCGTCGAGTTAAGCGTTCGGGGGCATTGTTATGATGCCGTGATTGGATATGCCGGATGTGACAAGAGCCTGCCCGGCATGATGATGGCCATGCTGCGGCTCAACGTTCCGTCAATTTTTGTATATGGTGGATCCATATTGCCCGGCCGCTTCCATGAAGAAGATGTAACGGTTGTGGATGTGTTTGAAGCCGTCGGGCAGCACAGTGCAGGAAATTGTCCGCTTCAGGAATTGATTGAACTTGAAAAAGTGGCTTGCCCGGGACATGGCGCCTGCGGCGGTCAGTTTACGGCCAACACCATGGCGTGCGTCGCTGAAGCGATTGGTTTGTCACTACCTAACAGCAACATGGCGCCGGCACCTTATGAAAGCCGCGATGACATGGCCGTGGCAGCGGGTCGTCAGGTTATGGACCTGATCGAATGGAATCTGCGTCCCCGTGATATTTGTACACGCGAGGCTTTTATGAACGCGGCCCGCGTCGTCGCGGCGACAGGCGGATCGACAAACGCCGCACTGCATTTGCCAGCCATGGCCAATGAAGCCGGTATTGAATTTGATCTTTTTGATGTCGCAGAAGTATTTAAAACCACACCATATCTGGCAGATTTGAAACCTGGCGGGAAATATGTTGCCAAAGACATGCATGCCGCTGGCGGCGTTTACATGCTGATGAAAACAATGATGGCAAACGGTTTGTTGAACGGCGATTGCATGACCGTCACAGGCAAGACACTGGGCGAAAATATTGAACAGATCACATGGAATCCTGATCAAAAAGTAATTTATGATGTGGAGCATGCAATTACCAAAACCGGGGGAGTTGTGGGGCTGAAAGGATCACTGGCTCCGGAAGGTGCAATTGTGAAAGTTGCCGGTATGGAGCGTTTGCAGTTTCGGGGGCCCGCTCAAATTTTCGAATGTGAAGAAGATGCTTTCACCGCGGTCGAGCAACGCAAAATTCAAGAAGGCTCTGTTGTTGTCATTCGCAATGAAGGTCCAAAGGGCGGCCCCGGCATGCGCGAAATGCTTGCCACCACCGCAGCTCTTTACGGACAAGGCATGGGCGAGAAAGTCGCACTGATCACTGATGGAAGGTTCTCCGGCGCAACCCGCGGTTTCTGCATCGGACATGTCGGTCCGGAAGCGGCGGACGGCGGACCAATCGGACTGATGGAAGAAGGCGACATGGTCAATATTGACGCAGAAGCGGGTATTATCGATCTGGAAGTTGACGAATCCGTGCTGGAAAGCCGGAGAGCGAATTTTCAACCCCAGGTCAACGATTATGGCTCTGGGTCGCTTTGGCGCTATGCGCAAAATGTCGGCCCGGCTTTTCAGGGCGCTGTCACTCATCCCGGCGCAAAGGCAGAAAAACATGTATATGCGGATATCTAGCATTTGCATTTTGATGCTGGCTGTTTCAGCTTGCGGTCGTCCGGACAATGACGTGCTGGCGGAGGCCGAGGAACGCGCCGCTGCCCAAAAACCGGACGATGGCCGAATAGAATGCGCGATCAATGGTAGCGTCAGTTTTTCGCGGAATTGCGAGACCGAACGGCTTGAAGGAGAAGACGGAGTGACCCTGATCGTCCGGCATCCGGATGGAGGTTTTCGCCGGTTCAGAGTGCTTACAGATGGCCGCGGACTGGAAGCAGCCGATGGATCCGAACCCGCAAATATTTCTATTCTCGAAGACAATAAAATCCAGGTCAGCATTGGTCCTGACACATACATCATGCCTGCACGTATGAAACCCGCTGCAGAACCTTCAGTTCAAACTGGAGATTAGATCATCATGCTCAACAACGGGCATATTCTGACTGCCGAAGAGATGCGTAGAGCAGAACAAGACGTTATGGACGCGGGCATTTCGATCGAGGAACTGATGAAACGAGCTGGTTCGGGAGCCGCTCAGCACATCTGGAGAATATCCGGACGCATGCCCACAATTGTGGCTTGCGGACCTGGGAACAATGGCGGAGATGGTTATGTCATCGCGCAATGGTTGCTGGAAAAGGGAGTTGAAACTGTCGTCGCCGCGATGGGTGAACCAACTACCGAAGTTGCCCAAAAAGCGAAATTGGCATGGAAGGGCACAATTGTTCCGTTTGCGGAAGCAAGTCCGGCTCCACAGCTTGTTGATTGTCTCTTCGGAACCGGCCTCACACGGCCGATTGATAACGAAACCACCCGACAATTTTTAACTCTTGCTGCAGCGGCGACCAGAAATATTGCGGTTGACATGCCCAGCGGAATTCACAGTGACAATGGCCTGACACTCAGCGATGTTCCTCAGTTCCATCAAACCATTGCTCTGGGAGCTTACAAGCCTGCGCACTATCTTGAGCCAGCCAGGTCCTTGCAGGGTGATCTGATTGCTGTGGATATCGGCATTCGTTCAAAATCCAGAACAAGGTCGATAACAAGACCGGAGATAGAAGCACCGGCTTCAACTAGTCACAAATATACGCGCGGGCTGGTTGTGATTGTAGCCGGCAAAATGAAGGGAGCCGCGCAACTGGCTGCGCTCGGTGCTCAGAAATCAGGCGCTGGCTATGTGAAGATATTTGCAAATGGCGGCTGTACTGCTCCGAACAACAGCATTGTTGTTGAAATTTTTGAAGATTCCGAACAGTTGAAAAATCTGCTGACAGACAGCAGAATTTCTGCGGTCGTTCTCGGGCCCGGTCTCGGGCGGGATAAATCCGCAGAACATATTCTGGAAACAGTTATCGATATTCCCAAACCCCTGCTCCTGGACGCAGATGCATTGGTATTGCTCGGTAAAGGCATGGCCCGGGCCGTGAGTGCGCGAGCGAGCCCTACTGTCGCGACCCCTCATTCCGGTGAGTTCGCAGAAATGTCTGCGAGTGATGCGGAATCGAAAATTGAACGGGTTCGGCTTCTGGCTCGAGAATCCTATTCCACAATTTTGCTCAAGGGCTCGGACACGGTAGTTGCGGATTCGGTTGGTCATGCCAGTCTGGCAGCAGCAAACTGTCGATGGCTTTCGACCGCCGGAACAGGAGACGTTCTTTCCGGTATCATTGGAACGCGTCTCAGTGCAGGCACGGAACCAATTCACGCAGCCGAACAAGCGCAATGGCTTCACACCCGTGCAGCACAGCTTGCGGGCCCGGCATTCTCACCGGAACAACTCGTGGATCATATCCCCGCAGCGATTCAGGAGTGCCTGTGACAGAAACTGCCAATCCCGACGAAATCGTGCGAGTTGCCGCGAAAGGCGATGGCGTAACCGGCGATGGTCGCCATGTTGCTTTTTCGGCCCCTATGGACAGGATCGGCGCGGAAGGCGGATTGATCAAAGGACCGCATCATGTCGACGCCCCGTGCCGGCATTTCAGGGAATGCGGGGGCTGCAGCCTGCAGCATCTGGACGCCCAAAGTTATGAGCAGTTTGTCACGGATCGCGTAAACTACGCGCTAGAAGGGCAGGGGCTTACGGCTGGCAAATTGCACAAACCGCACATTTCTAATCCTAGGAGCAGGATTCGCGCGAGCTTGCGTGCTTCCAAGATTGGGAACACCCTAAAACTCGGTTTCAGCGGGGCCGGAAGTCACAGAATAATCGACTTGCAGCAATGCGAAATATTGCGCCCAGAACTGTTTGAATTGCTAACCCCCCTGCGCACTTACTTGCAATCGGTAGCACGCCGAAAACATGACTTTAACATAGAGTTGGCGCTGGCAGAACAGGGCGTTGATCTCTCGATCAAAAATTTTGAACCTGAAAACCTGACCCAACGGGAAGAACTGGCTGCATTCGCACAATCCTGCGGATTGGCCCGATTGACCGTCGATGGCGGCTACGGCCCCGAAACGCAGTGGGAGCCGGAACCGGTTACGGTAACATTTGGAGGCGTCGCGGTCCCGCTCCCCCATAACAGCTTTCTCCAGCCCACTTATGAGGGCAGGGATGCTCTTGTCGCTGCAGCCGAAAAGGTTGTCGGGAAAGCAACTTTGGTCGCAGATCTGTTCTCTGGCCTCGGCACATTTGCATTGTCCCTTTCCAATGGTCGAAAGATTTATGCTGCAGAGGGGTCTCGCGATGCCATCATGGCACTAAAAACGGCAGCCAATTTGAACAAGCGGGCGATATTTCCCGAGCATCGTGATCTCTATCGGCGCCCTCTGAGCGCGGATGAGCTTAATCGTTTCCATTCAGTGATACTTGATCCACCGCGAGCAGGAGCACGAGACCAGGTCTTGCAACTGGCGCAATCGCAGGTTCCCAAAATTTGTTACATCAGTTGCAATCCCGCGAGTTTTGCGCGCGATGCCAAGATGCTGTCCGAAGCAGGCTATCAGCTCGATGAGGTCTGGCCCGTCGGACAATTCCTGTGGTCAACCCATGTTGAACTCGTGTCGAGCTTTTCCAGACCCGACTAGTCTCGCCAGTTAACTCCGAGATTTTCAGAAGTGTTGACGTTCAGTTCAAATACGTCTGCACGTGAATAATGCCCGTCTGTATCCAGCGCGGCTTTTGCCTCCAATCCCGCCTGAAGATCAATCTCGGCGAGCAATATCTCGTCTCGATCACTGGCTTCAGCAAGTATCTCGCCATCCGGGGCAATTATCATGCTGCCACCAAACTGCAGTTGTTGATCCGGGATCTCGTGAAAAAGTGCCAGAGCCTCAGCATTTCCTCCGGCCAGCTCCAGCCCGTCCAGCAAGTCGTCACGGTGCAACAGCGTCCCAGCGGCCAGAACATGACAGCCACCTTCGAAAGCGTAATGCCGTGATGCAATCGCATATGTCTCGCGCACGGTGGGCCAAGCCGACACATGAACATCCTCCCCGAGATTATGCATCGCGGCACGCGCCAGTGGCATCCAGTGCTCCCAACAGATCAAATTGCCGACGGTGCCCCATTGCGCTTGATGGACATTCAAGGTCGATCCATCCCCGCGATTCCAGATCAAACGCTCTCCATGCGTTGGTACCAGCTTGCGATGGTTCAGCGGTTCTGAATTTGGTCGAAACAAAATCTGGTTATTGTACAGACTGGAGCGAACACGCTCATGTGCCCCAATGGAAACACAGGCTTTGGTTTGATCCACCAGTTTTTGCAACGGAACCAATCGACTGTCGCCAACCGTGATTGCCTGCTCCATCAATATGCCATGCAAGGCCTTTGAACCCGGATGGTCCCAAAGCGCAGCACCCGGCGCCTCATCCAGCCAGATCGGATAGCCACCCAGAAAGGTTTCGCCAAAGGCAATCACATCTGCACCGCGAGCAGCCGCTTTTTCGATCAGGGCACAGACCTGCTTTATCCCGTGATCAATGGCCAGCGGAACAGGTGCAGATTGAACAATGGCAACCAAGAGTTTGTTAGTCATTCAGATCCTAATGAAATACCGCAATCGCTGCATGAATGGCCAATGCGATAATGCACAGGCTGGACAGTATAAAGACCAAAAAGCGATAAATAATTTTGTTGATGGTAGTCTGAATCAAGCTGTGCAGGACACGCAATCCGACATAAATCCAGGCGATGCTCAGGTTCAATCCGTCGCCTTGTCCAGTCAGCACCAACACGAAACATACCGCATAAAACAAGGTTGGTTCGGTCAGCAGATGGTTATAGTTGTGGGCCTTCCATTGTACCTCTGGCGGTAACAGGGCATCCAGGCCTCCGGCAGTCGATTCCCGGCTGAGCTTTTCGGGATCAACCTTGGCCTTGTTCATTGCCGGAATCCGCGTGACGTACATCCATAGCCACATCAGCATGGTCCACAATATCAGTGCAACAACAGGCTGTAATATAGGACTATTTTCCATTTTTATTTTCCCCCCAAAAAATTCAGATTACTGTAGTGAAAAACGCGTTCATGGCCATAATCAACAAGCAGATTGTTGAAGCCAGAAACAGCAAGAACCTGACGTTCACCAGATTCACTGTTGCCTGCCAAATGCTGTGAATGATCCGAAGCACCACATAGCCCCAGGCCAGCCACAGATTGAGACCCGTTCCAGCCCCAGCGATCGCAAGTATAACAACAGTCGCATAAAACAGCGTCGGTTGCTCCATCAAGTGGGTATAATTGTGGGACTTCCAGGCAACCTTGTCGGGCATGTCCGGATCAATATCCGGCCCTCGTCCGCCGGGCTTTTCGGTGATATCGATGCCCATTCTCTTTGCCGCCGGTAGACGTGTTCCGGCCATCCAGAATAACATGATCAATGACCAGATAACCAGCAGTGCAGCTGGCGCCAGGATTGCTGTGCTCATGACGATCTCCCCGATTTCTCGGCAAGACTGCGTTACTGCGTGTAAATTGTCAAACGCAACTCAATTGACGGCTTAACCGGCGGGGAAAGAAACAACATTCTCGCGGTCGGTTCGATCCAGATTCTCGCCAACATACAGGCTGGCCATTGGTTCATCGCTAACGTCATGATCCGTAATTGAACCATAACCGTTAAATCTCGTCCGCATCGCTGACCCATATGCGCCCAGCATTCCTATTTCAATATAGTCGCCCGCCTGAACATTATCAGGAAGCATGAAAGGTCCGGCCATATAGTCCATATCGTCACAAGTCGGCCCATAGAAGCTGTAATCGAGCAGCGCAGACGGTTCCCGGTCTCGCTCCCGCAATTTTACCGGAAAGCGCCAGCCAATATGCGCCGCATCAAACAGAGTCCCGTAGGCACCATCGTTGATGTAAAGTTCATTGCCCCGCCGTTGTTCTACTTTAACGACGAGAGAATTGTATTCGGCTGACAGCGCACGGCCGGGTTCACACCAGAGTTCTGCCGAATAGCTGATCGGCAAATCTTCAAATGTACGGTCGATTGCACTGAAATAGTGATTGAGTGAAGGCGGGCTCATATCTGGATAAATTGAAGGAAAACCACCGCCTACATTGACAATATCCACAGTCACCGACGCTTCAACAATCGCTGTCCGCACTTTTTCAAGCGCATACACATAGGCCAAGGGGGTCATGGCTTGACTTCCAACATGGAAACAGATGCCCAACTGGTCAGCAATTTGGCGTGTCCGCATCAACAACTGTGCACTGTCATCAACATCCATACCGAATTTGGATGCGAGACTGATTTGCGCAAATTCGGATGCGACCTTTATCCGGACACACAGGATCAGATCTTCCGCGCCCTTGGTCGCGCGTTCGATCTTTTCCAGTTCTTCCATGCTGTCGAGCGAGAAAATCCGCACGTCGTGCTGATGATAGGCTTCCTCTACTACGGATTCAGATTTAATCGGATGCATGAAGCAGATCGTTGCTTCGGGCAGTATCTCGCGGACCAGTCGCACTTCTTCGATAGATGCAACATCATAATGCGTCACACCTTCTTCGAACAGCAACTTCAAGAGCTCTGGAGAAGGATTCGCCTTGACTGCATATAGAGACTTTCCGGGGAACTGATCCACGAAATATCGGGCTGCGCGACGCGCAGCATGCGGACGGTTTAGCAACACCGGGATATCTGGACGAAGAGCCTCAGTCAGCTCCTGCGCATCATGGAAATTGTGCAACTCAAGGGACCCCCTGGATTTAAGATCGATTGAGCTGCCTTGCGGATTTGCCCTGCATCGGGCGATGCCATGGGGCAGCAGAAAGCGCCTATATGCCCGGCATTCTGTTCTGTAAAGCCCTAATTACCGGGGCTGACAGTCATTTTATATCAGCTCAACCGGTTTTTGAATTCTGTCCAATCGAAGCTCTTCACACAGCGCAATTCATCATCATCGCTGTTCCACAACCAAATTGATGGCAGTGGAACTCCATTAAAGCTGTTGGTCTTCACCATCGAATAATGCGCCTGGTCCAGAAATGCGACACGTTGTCCAGCATAAGCCGGTTCGGGCAGACAATAATCTCCGATAACATCGCCAGCCAGACAACTCGGGCCACCCAGCCTTATCAGTTGACCAGTCGCTTTTTCGTGCAACATGGCCGGGCGATAGGGAGCCTCAATCACATCCGGCATGTGACAGGTCGCCGAGATATCGGTAATTCCGATTGGCATGCCATTTTCAAAAACATCCAGTATCTCACCCACAAGAATCCCCGCGTCCAGCGCGACGGCTTCACCCGGCTCGAGATAGATTTCGCAATTCGATTCGGCTTTGAGAGACGATAAGAATTCCACTAGAGCGTCGCGGTCATAGTCCTCTCGGGTGATATGGTGACCACCGCCCAGATTTATCCAGCTAAGTTGCTCAAAATGCGGTTTAATCAACGGTTCAATCTTGTGCCACGTCGCTTCCAGAGCGTCAAAACCCTGTTCGCACAAGTTGTGAATGTGAATTCCTGTTATCTTGTCAAAATGCTCTGGCTGTAACTGGCTGACCGGAAATCCCAATCGACTGTGCGGACTACTCGGATCATATTTGCCAACCTCTCCGACCGGAAGTTCGGGATTAAGGCGCATTCCGATCCTGCTTTTGAATGAGTCCGATCCCCCAGCGAGCGCGTTCGCAAGCATGTCTGCCTGTGCCGGGTTATTGCAAATCACGTCATCCGAGAGCTCGAGGATTTGCTTCAATTCCGTTTTTTTGAATGCAGGGGAATAGGTGCTCACTAATCCTGGAAACTGTTCCTTGGCAAGGCGGGCTTCCCAAAGGCCAGAAGCACAGCAACCATCAAGGTGTTCCATCAGCACCGGCGCCAATGACCACATCGAGAACGCTTTCAACGCCAGGAGGATTTTGACATCCGATCGCTTGCGAACATCATCCAGTATATCCAGATTTTTCCGTACAGCCACTTCATCGATAACAAAGGCAGGCGAGGGCACCCGGCTCAGATCAAAGTCAGAAAATGCTCCAGGATCTCCGGCTTTGGTGTCCATTTCAGAACGCCAAAGGCCCATCAAGCTCTTCTACTGTCCAGGGCAAGCCATGCTCGCCAAGCATATCCATAAACGGATCGGGATCAAATTGTTCTATATTGAACACCCCCGCACCAGCCCATTGCTCGGACAGCATCAACGCCGCACCGATCATTGCAGGTACCCCGGTGGTGTAGCTGACACCCTGATTGCCTGTTTCTTCAAAAGCGGCCTCGTGGCTGCAAATATTCTTGACGTACAGCGTTTTTTTGGCGCCGTCTTTCTCCCCCGTGGCGATTACTCCGATATTGGTCTTGCCCTTGGTCGTTTCTCCCAGGCTTGCCGGTTCGGGCAATACAGCTTTCAGGAATTGCAGCGGTACAATTTTCTGCCCCTCATACTCAATCGGTTCGATCGCGGTCATTCCTACATTTTGCAACACTTCCAGATGTGTCAGATAGGCATCCCCAAATGTCATCCAGAAACGCACTCTCTCAATCTCGGGAATATGCGTCTTAATCGACTCAATCTCCTCATGATACATCAAGTACATATTACGCGAACCAACCTGTTCGAAATCGAATGTCTGTTTGGTGGAAAGGGCTGGTGTTTCGACCCAGTCTCCGTTTTCCCAGTGTCGCGCAGGTGCTGTTACCTCGCGAATATTGATTTCTGGATTAAAGTTGGTGGCAAAATGCTGGCCATGGTCGCCCCCATTGCAATCCAGAATGTCCAGCGTGCCGATCCGGTCAAAATGATGTTGCTTTAGCCAGCATGTAAAGACGGAAGTTACGCCAGGATCAAAGCCTGATCCCAACAAAGCCATAATGCCCGCTTCCTTGAAACGCTCGTGATAGTCCCACTGCCACTTATATTCAAACTTCGCCTCATCGCGTGGTTCGTAATTGGCGGTATCGAGGTAATTCACCCCTGTAGCCAGGCACGCATCCATTATGGGAAGATCCTGATAGGGCAGGGCCAGATTGACGACGAGATCAGGCGTGCAACTTTCCAGCAACGCAATTGTCGCCGGGACATTATCTGCATCAATCCGGGCTGTGGCGATTTCAATCCCGGTGCGATGCTTCACGGATTCTGCAATAGCGACACATTTTCCCAGCGTTCGGCTCGCCAGCAGGATTTCTGAAAAAGGACCCTGACCACTCGCAATCAACTGAGCCATTTTATGCACAGCCACCGAGCTGACACCGCCCGCACCAATAACCAGAACTTTGCTCATCAAATTTCCTCAAACTGCTGGAGAAATGTCCAGACCGCATATAGAAAGACCCCATGACAGAGCAATCCCTTTTGAACCCGAAACGCGAGCCCAGTCTCGCAGGCATCGAACGAGCTGCAGCGAAAGTTGCTGAGATACTACCCAGAACACCTCTGCTTCCTCTTGAAGTGGATGGAGTGACGATCTGGTGCAAGGCCGAATGTCTGCAACCGATCGGAGCATTTAAAATTCGCGGTGGTTGGCATCGGCTTTCCGACCTGGATGACGAACAACGCAAACGGGGTGTAGTCGCTTTTTCCAGCGGCAATCACGCGCAGGGTGTTGCATGGGCAGCAAAGCGTTTGGGCATGCACGCGACCATAGTGATGCCCGAAGATGCTCCGCAATCCAAAATGGAAAACACCCGGGCACTCGGCGCAAAACTGGTCACCTATGACCGCATGAACGGTTCTCGCGAGGAACTTGCACAAGAACTGGCAGCCGAAACCGGCGCGACTGTTGTCCCGAGTTTTGATGATCCTTGGGTAGTTGAAGGACAAGGGAGCTGCGGCCTTGAACTGCGCGAACAGATTATCGCGCAAACAGGTCTGGAAGCGGATCATATTGTGGCCTGTTGCGGCGGCGGAGGTCTGGCATCGGGAATTGCCCTGTCAAACCCGGACGCCAGGATTACTGTCGCCGAACCAGAAGGATGGGACGATATGAGACGATCTCTCGAACTGGGGAGAATTGTTCCGGTAGAAGACAATCCACCACCCACAAAATGTGATGCGCTTCAGACTCTGAAAGTTGCACCGATCACGTTCGAAATTTTGAAAGAGCGCGGCGCCAAAGGCATAGCTGTGACTTCCGGTGAAGTGGAACAGGCGATGCGTCTGGCGTTTGAAAAGCTACATTTGTGTGTCGAACCGGGTGGTGCGGTCGCGCTGGCTGCCGTGATTTCAGGAAAGGCGAAAGCAAGTTCGCAAACTGCGGTAACACTGTCTGGAGGCAATGTGGACCGTCAACTATTCGCTGAGATTCTCGCCAGATAGCAAGAACTCACTGGAGCTTGTCAAGCAGCCAGCCTGAGTTCCATGCGATCCCAAATTTCGACCAGAGCTTTGGTCAATTCGACCATCATCTCTTCCGTATGTACTGGACCCGGTGTGAATCGCAGCCGTTCGGTACCGCGCGGGACCGTGGGATAGTTTATTGGCTGTACGTAAACGCCATATTCCGCCAACAAGATGTCACTGACTTTCTTGGCTTTTACCGGATCGCCGACTTGCAGGGGAACGATATGCGTTGAGCTATCCATAACCGGTAGGCCGTGATCCGCGAACAAGGTTTTCAGCTTCTGCGCAGCGCGTTGCTGTCCTTCGCGTTCAGCGCCGGATTGCTTCAAATGGCGCACGCTTGCCAAAGCTCCGGCAACAAGAACGGGAGATAGGCTTGTCGTGAATATGAAACCCGGAGCGTAGGACCGGATCACATCCACGATTTTCTGGTCAGCAGTAATATAACCGCCCATTACACCGACGGCCTTTGCCAGTGTGCCTTCGATTATGGTGATGCGGTCGGCAGCTCCGTCTCGTTCCGAGATACCACCGCCATGTTCGCCGTACATGCCCACTGCGTGGACTTCGTCGCAATAGGTCAGCGCGTTATATTTGTCTGCCAGATCGCAAATTGCATGGAGCGGCGCGACATCGCCATCCATCGAGTAAATGCTTTCAAAGGCAATGAGTTTGGGCACGTCGGGATCTTCTGCCGCAAGCAGTTCCTCGAGATGGTCAAGGTCATTGTGATTGAACACGCGCTTTTCACAGCCGCTATTCTTGATACCTGCAATCATTGATGCGTGATTGAGTTCATCCGAAAAAATAATGCAGCCAGGCAGAATCTTTGTGAGAGTCGAAAGTGTTGCTTCGTTGGAAACATAGCCGGACGTAAACAGCAAAGCACCCGACTTGCCGTGAAGGTCAGCCAGTTCATTCTCAAGCTCGACGTGATAATGGGTATTGCCGCCAATGTTCCGGGTTCCGCCGGACCCTGCACCCACATCATGCAGAGCTTCTTCCATCGCTGCTATCACATCGGGATGTTGTCCCATTGCAAGATAGTCATTCGAACACCAGACGGTGACCGGCTTTGGTCCATTGTGGTGGGCAAAACAACGCGCATTGGGGAACGTTCCCTTGTTGCGCAAAATATCGATAAAGACCCGGTAACGACCTTCGGTATGGAGGCGATCTATCGCCTGCGAAAAAACCTTGTCATAGTCCACGTGTAACAATTCCCTGCGTCGTTTCTTCTGTTCAGCGACTTCCAGAAAAAATGCTTTAACGACCTTTTTCCCCAATTTCCAGCGAGAACGGTTCTCAATAAGCGGTAAAATCAAAGTGACTCGAAATCATGCAACCCATAAGCCTTTAGCGCCGGTCGATAAGGCGCGATCAGTGACAGGTCGCCGGTAGTGACGAAAACCCCGCTTCCGGAGCTTTCAGGCCATTGCCGAGATTTTGTCAGAAACGCAATCCGCCTCGCGATACCGGAAGAACCATCGACAAACTGAATATCTCTGGTTGAAGATTTGCGTAACTCGTCAACGACAAGTGGAAAGTGCGTGCACGCCAGAATGATGGTATCAATCTTGTCGCCATCCGCCTGCTCAATCAGGCCTTTCAGCGCCTGATTAATGACCATCGGATCAACTGGTTCATTACGCAGCTTTGCTTCGGCCGCGTGGACCAATTCCGGTGCGGCAAAACGGATCAGCTTTCTGTCAGAGGCAAATTCCTGCGCCAAACGATCAACATAGGGCTGACGGATTGTCGCCTGGGTTCCCAGTAAACCAATTACGCCACTCCTGGTCATTTCACTGGCCGGTTTGATCGCCGGAACCGTCCCCACAACGGGAACATCCAGGGCCGATCGTACATAATCCAGAGTAATGGTCGATGCTGTATTGCAAGCAATTGTAACCAATTGCGGTTGATAACGTTCTACAAGTCGACCCAGCAAAGCGGGAACCCGTGATGCCAGTTCCTGTTCCGATTTTACGCCGTAAGGCAGACCGGCATAGTCCGCTGCATAAACGACCGGCGCATTGGGTAGGAGTTTCCGAGATTCGGCCAGCACGGACAAACCGCCCACACCGGTGTCAAAAAACAATAGCGGTCGCGTGTCAGTTGGTCGATCGAATGTCATTAAAACCCCTTATGCGCTGAAAACCGGATCGTCTATTCAATCTGTTCATCCGATCATCGACCGATCTTACCTTTTTTTACACAGCAAAACACTTGCCCGTTCAAGCTGTTATCGATAGCGCCGGTCAAAAGAAGGGGAAGAGTTGCAATGCTGCCCATGTGGATGGAACCTGTTCTGGCTGTTTTGCTGGGTTATGCGCTGGGCTCCATTCCATTCGGGTTGTTGCTGACCCGCTTGACCGGCGGCGGTGATCTTCGCGACATCGGATCAGGCAATATCGGCGCAACCAATGTGCTGAGAACGGGTAACAAGGCAGTTGCAGCCCTGACCCTGCTTCTCGACATGGGAAAGGGCGCCCTCGCGGTAATAGTCGTTGGCCAGCTATTCCCCGGTTTTGAAATCCTGGCAGGAATGGGCGCATTTCTGGGACATCTCTATCCGGTCTGGCTTCGATTCAACGGTGGAAAAGGCGTTGCTACACTGCTCGGGATCATCACTGCACTGCAGCCCATATTGGGGGCCGTGTTTGCCGTAATCTGGATCGGAACGCTGATGATCTGGAGATATTCTTCACTCGGGGGAATGCTGGCATCAGCCTCGGTTCCCGTATCTGCCTTTGTCCTGGGTGAATATCAATGGATTCCGATTTTCGTTGGCCTGACCCTGCTGGTCTTCTGGAAACATCGTTCCAATATCGAACGACTTCTTGCGGGCGAAGAACCGCGAGTGGGAGCATCAAAAGATAATGGATGATGCGGCACATGCAGATCGTGTGGATCGACTGCAGCTGATCCGTTCGGCAAATATCGGTCCGGTCAGCTATGCACGGCTGCTAAAAAGTCACGGCAGCGCGAGCAGCGCCCTGAAGGCTCTGCCGGAGCTGGCCCGTCGGGGAGGACCCAGAGCGCCCCGAATTGCCGATCGGCAATCTGTGCTCGACGAGATGGCGATGGTGGCCAAGCTTGGTGCCCAATATTTGTTCCGGGACGATCCGGCCTATCCCGTTTTGCTTTCTGAGCTGGACGATGCGCCGCCTGTATTAATTTGTCGCGGCGACTTGTCGCTGCTTGAACGACCAACGGTAGCGATTGTGGGGGCGCGCAACGCCTCCGCAGCATCTTGCCGGTTTGCGCGTGATCTGGCCAATGATCTCGGCCAGAAAGGTGTCGCTGTCGTTTCGGGATTGGCCCGCGGTATCGACACGGCTGCGCATGACGGGTCGATCAATCAGGGAACCATTGGCGTGATTGCAGGTGGGACGGATATCTATTTCCCGCCTGAGAATCAAAAACTTCAGGAAGCGATTGCAGATCGAGGTTTGCTGCTGAGCGAGCAACCTCCCGGAACCGAACCCCGTGCACGGCATTTCCCTTATCGGAACAGGATTATTGCAGGGTTGGCGCGCGGAACGGTGGTGGTTGAGGCAGCTCCGAAATCGGGTTCACTGATCACGGCGCGACTTGCCGGAGAGGCAGGACGGCAGGTGATGGCGATACCTGGTTCGCCTATCGATCCCCGTTCCCGCGGCTGTAACAGCCTGATACGCGATGGCGCGGTACTCATTCAGTGCGCGGAAGATGTAATGGAGCTCGTTCGCCCGTTTGATGAACGGATCGAAGAAGCACGCCAATCTCTCCATGTAAAAACCCCAGCCCGCTCTAATGACAAAGGGGAACCAGTTCGGGTTCCTGCAGTTGCAAAGGGAGATCGACACACCGTTGAAGCCTTGCTGAGTTCTACACCCGTCGCGATCGATGAACTCGTGCGGCAAACACGCATGCCCCTTTCGGACCTGCAACTCGCTCTTCTAGAGCTCGAATTGTCCGGACGCCTCACGCGAAGCGCCGGAGCGAGAGTAAGTCTGGCGCCCTTAAACTGAACAATTTGAAAAAAATTTGCCGGATAAACCATGAATGTCTTGACGAAATCCAATTCCCTGTCACAGCCTCGCGCGTATACGTGAGAGAAACGAAACGGATCCTATGCAACTAGTCATTGTCGAATCACCAGCCAAAGCCAAAACAATCGAGAAATACTTGGGATCGGATTTCAAGGTTCTCGCTTCCTATGGCCATATTCGCGATTTGCCCCCGAAAGACGGGTCGGTGGATCCTGATGACGGTTTTGCGATGATCTGGCAGCCCTATGCCGACAAGTCCAAGCAACTCAAGGCAATTACGGACTTGTCAAAAAAAGCCACACGCCTTGTTCTTGCAACCGACCCTGATAGGGAAGGCGAAGCGATTAGCTGGCACGTGCAGGAAGTCTTGCGGAAAAAGAAAGCGCTCCCCGAAAAGGTCGACCGTGTCACGTTCAATGCGATTACAAAGGCGGCGGTCACCGAAGCCATGGCGCAACCACGGGCGCTCGATGATGACCTGATCGATGCTTATCGGGCCCGTCGTGCGCTGGATTATCTGGTTGGCTTTACGCTGTCGCCCGTGCTGTGGCGGAAACTTCCCGGCGCAAAATCCGCTGGCCGTGTGCAATCTGTTTCCCTGCGTCTGATCGTTGAACGCGAGCGCGAAATTGAAGTTTTTGATCCGCAGGAATATTGGTCTGTTATCGCTCAGATGGAGCAGGGCGGACAGGCATTTGAAGCGCGTCTCACCGTTCATCAAGGCAAAAAACTCGGCAAGCGGGATTTATCCAACGAAGCCGAAGCAACAGCTGCGAAAACCGGGGTCGAAAACGGCCTGTTCACGATTGAAGCGGTGGAGACCAAGCCTCTCACCCGCAATCCGCCGCCGCCGTTCACAACATCGACCCTGCAACAGGAAGCGGCGCGCAAACTGGGCTATTCGGCCAGTCACACGATGCGGATCGCGCAGCAACTCTATGAAGATGGCGCGATTACCTACATGCGTACCGATGGTGTGCAGATGGACGGCAGCGCCATTTCCGCTGCGCGCAAGGCGATCGCCGATCGGTATGACGCCAGCTATGTTCCCGACAGCCCGCGCATTTACAAATCCAAAGCCAAAAACGCGCAGGAAGCCCATGAGGCGATCCGGCCTACCAGTTTTACCCGTGACAAAATGGGCAGCGGCGATCACGCGAAACTCTACAGCCTGATCCTGAAACGCGCCATGGCAAGCCAGATGGCAGCGGCACGCCTCGAACGCACGACAATCGACATGCTCGATGGCACCGGGCAAACCGGTTTGCGCGCCAATGGTCAAGTCGTGAAATTCCCAGGCTTTCTGGCACTTTACGAAGAAGGCCGCGACGACAGCAAAGACGAAGATGGCGGCTTGTTGCCGGCTATGGTCAAAGGTGACAGCCCGGCCAAGAAATCGGTCGAAGCCAATCAACACTTCACGCAGCCGCCGCCGCGGTACAGTGAAGCGAGCCTCGTCAAGAAAATGGAAGAGCTCGGCATTGGCCGTCCTTCGACCTACGCTTCGATCATCAAGACCCTCAAAGACCGCGCTTATGTTCGCACGGAAGGCAACCGGTTCTTTGCAGAAGAGAGCGGACGACTGTTGACCGGATTTCTGGAACGGTTTTTCGAACGCTACGTGGCTTACGAATATACCGCCGGCCTGGAAGAAGAGCTGGATGACGTCAGTGGTGGCCGAGCGGAATGGCAGAAAATTCTCGAAGCCTTCTGGCATGATTTCAAGCCCAAGACGGCAGAAGTCATGGAAAAACTGCCGTCAGAAGTCACGGCAGAACTCGACAAATTTCTCGGTGACTATCTGTTCCCGGAAAAGGAAGATGGCAGCGATCCACGGCTGTGCCCCCGTTGCAACGAAGGCAAGCTAGCTTTGCGCGGCGGTCGGTTCGGAGCGTTTGTCGCCTGTTCCAATTATCCAGAATGCAAGTTTACCAGACGCTTTGCCCAGGGCGGCGGCGCCAATGCCGGTGAAGATGAAGGCCCGCAGGATCTTGGTATCGATCCGGATACGGACGAAAAAGTCACAAAGATGATCGGTCGTTTCGGCCCCTATGTACAGCGCGGCGAAGGCAAGGAAGCCAAACGTTCTTCCATTCCAAAAGACGTACCTGCCGAGGATTTCGGGCTCGAATGGGCGCTGAAGCTTCTCTCTCTGCCGCGCGAAGTCGGCAAACATCCGGAGTCAGGTGAAGCCGTCAACGCACAGATTGGCCGCTACGGCCCCTATCTGAGCCATAACGGTTCATCCGCCAGTCTTGAGAACACCGCCGAAGTATTCGAAATCGGCATGAATGCCGCTGTCGCCAAACTCGCTGATGCCGCGAAAAATGGCAAGGGGCGGGGCAGGGGACGTCAGGAACCGCTCAAAATCATGGGCAAGCATCCGCGGACGGAAGAAGAAATCAAGCTGATGGATGGCCGCTACGGCCCCTATGTCACCGATGGCACAACCAACGCATCGCTGCCTAAAACTGTCGACAAGGATGAACTGACGCTGGAAGAAGCAGCGCAGCTCATTGACGACCGCGCAGCCAAAGGTCCAGCGAAGAAGCGCAGGAAAAAGAAAGCGGCTCCGAAAAAGAAAAAACCCGCAGCCAAGAAAAAGCCTGCGGCGAAGAAGAAACCGGCGGCCAAAAAGGCACCGGCAAAGGCTAAGGCGGAGTAGTTACGAATTGTTCTGTCTACGGAGTGTGGCGAGTAAGGCTCTGTTCTAATGTCCGCTTTGGGCGCAAAAGCAGACATTAGGAATACGGGTTAGACAGGCGTAAGGCCGTGCGTTAACTTGCGGCAATCGGTGGAGGAACAGATTGCTATGCCCGTCTCATACAAAATACCTAAGCTGCTGTGGGCGCTCGCGATCTCATTGATCGGTTGGTCGGGTATTTCCAATGCAGAAACGCCAGTGGCTAACGTCCAAAAGCAAGTTGTTTATGGACAAGGTGCGGTAGATGTTTCGACCGAACGTCGCTTGCGGCCTCTGCTTCTCGACGCCTACCTACCAAAACAAACTGCCGCGAACGAAAAGCCTCATCCCGCAATCATCCTTGCCTTTGGTGGTGCATTTCATCGCGGAGGAAAGGGAGACTATCAATTTTCGGAAGACGGGGCGAGTGATTCATCAATGGCTGATTATTGTCAGGCACTAGCCGATCGCGGGATCGCCTGTTTCTCCATTGACTATCGATTGACCCCGGAAGACCCTGCCTTTCCGGAAGGACTGGAACAGGCCAATCTTATGTCAAAGGAACTTCTCAGCAGTCCAATTGTTACCGGACGGGTAGAAATAGTTCGCAAGCGGATGAGTTTGCCCCCGTTAGATGACCGATCTCGTGAACAGTTGTGGAATGCCACTTTTGCAGCAGTTGAAGATTTGGAAACCGCGCTCAATTTCATTCGCAAAAATGCTGATAGCTATGGGATTGACCCTGATCGTATTGCTGTTGGTGGGTTTTCAGCGGGTGCCATTACGGCGATCAATCTGGCCTATGGCAAAGGGGTCGATGTTCAAGCTGTGGTTTCCTTGTCAGGAACGAGCTGGGGTTATGATCTTGGCAAAACCGTTACAGACAAGGCACCTCCGCTTCTGATTGTTGCCGGTCAATGGGATTTAGCCGGAATCAGAGAGGGCAGCGCCGGTATCACAAAACTGTTTGTTTCTAGAAATGTTCCAACTTCACAAGCATGGGTACCCGGCTTTGGCCATTTCTATCCGAAAGAGGCCCCGAGCTTATCATCGCAGTTCGACAAAGTATCCGTCATTGATAGGCTGGTTCAATTTCTGGACCGTAACTTGCATCCTTCTGCCGATTGAAACACCCACGGAAAAAGACTCGAAAGGTGTTAGCGATTAAGCATCTACTGTCCGCTATGGGCGCAAAAAGCGGACACTATTTTTCCCAAGGAAACTGTGAGGAAGGAACCAGCACTTGCTTTCCTTCAAGATTCCAACCGCTCCATGATCCAGCTAGCTATCAACTTTTGTACCAGAATTTGATTTCCAACATGACAATGGGAGCTTGCTTCTTCCTCAGCGGTAAACAGTCGCGCTGTGACTGATCGTGCGTTGGTCAAGCTTGCTTGCTGGGAGAAAAATTGATTCAGAGGCACTAAATGATCATCTTTAGCGCCCAGCAGAAGGACATCCTGCGTGACTTTGGCAGATATTTCCCCGGTCGTCATGGCTTGCGCCCATTTCAGATATTCGAACGGCGTTTTCGTGCCGGTGACATTCAGGCCGTGCGCCACCGCCCATGCCGTAGTGGAATCTGCCGCGACTGCTTTACCCATCACGCGATTGACAATTGCGGCAAGATTATTTCTTAACAGGAAGCCAAGTAGTTTTGCTTTGCTCTCACCCAACCGATTGGCGAGACATCCATAGAAGCTGACCATCGCGTCATTAGCAACAACCCGCTCGATGCGTTTTTCCTTTGCTGCCGCTCGCATTGCGAGACACCCGCCCAATGATATGCCCATCAGGGTGCAGCTTTCTACCTTCATATGGTCGAGCACCGCGCCAACGACCCGCGCCCAATCATGCGTCATTTTCAAGCCGTATTTGTGCAACGCGCCACCTTGTCCCGGACCTTCGAACAGGATGACGCGATAACCTGCTTCTGCATGCTCCTTCATCATCCAGTAAAATTCCTCGATGAAGGAATCGAATCCGCCGTGAACGACCAGTGTGTCAATTTCCTCACCCTTGGCCGGAATGGAGATCATCGGGAGAAAACCGTCGTCAAAAGGAATGCGGTCTGATTCATAGGTCTCCCCGGCAGTGGATGCAGCAAAGAGTTCCTGAAACTTCTGATAGGCTATTGGTTTTTCCGGATCGGAAGTGTGAGTGAAAAATTCTGCACCTCGATAGTAGAAGGCTGCCTTGCTCGTGCGATTCTCGGCCTCTGCCTTTTGCGCCAGTTCAAACATCACCTGTTGGAAAGTTGGTAAGCTGTTGACGCGCCGCGCTGCCTCGATCAATTCATCTTCTGGTAAATAAGGAAGCCAGCGGTTGAACTGATAATTGAAATTCGGATCGGCATGGAAAGAGCGATAACCGACTATGTCATTCATTACAGGCGTTTCATCTGTCTGGCGGCCAAGAGTGTCAGCTTCCATCGCGTTTCGCTCCTTGTAAAATGAAGAACATGGTCGCCACTGTGCCACTATGGTTGCGCCAAGCGTGGCGGGTTCCGTTCTGGACGACGCAATCTCCCGCTTTCAAAGTTCGCGTCGCGCCGTCGTCTAGCTCAAGCAGTAACTCCCCTTTGACCAATATGCCAAAATCGATGGAGTCCGTTGTGTGCATGCCCGGCGCATCCAGCTCAAAATGAGCAAGCGCGCCCGGCATTTTTCCTGATATTTCTTCAACACCCTCCGGTGACAGATCAATGCCGGACTCGCCCTCTTCGGTTGGCGGAAAATCGATCATTCGGAACACGGTTCCGTCTTCGCCGGGAAAGTATGTTGGCACGCCCGGGAACGCGCCTTTGTGCGGAACGGATTTGTCACTGCCCATTGACCAGAGTTCAAACGTTTTGAAGCCCGGCATCGCATTCATCTGGACAGGTTCAACTGCCTGATCATCAAGAAACACCGACTTTCCATCGGCATCATGGCCCGTTACAATTCGATTGCTTGACATATATCTCCCCCGTTTGATGGACCGGTGCAGCCTAAGTCTGCATTCATCGATAAGTCAAACTGCGCGGTGAAAGACATTCCAATATATTCAGGATCTGGAGAATGTCCTAGATAACATACCGATATTGGATCGGACAAACCGTAAGCTCTAATGTCCGCTTTCGGGATATAGCGGTCAGAGCGCTAGCGTCCGCTATGGGCGCAAAAGCGGACATTGCCATGTTGAGTGCCCTCAAAATCAATTGGAATAGCTTTTGATGGTCTGGAATGTCTGCTAGCCAGTCGGCATGGACAAGCTAATCCAAGTTCTGTTAATTGCACTATTTGTTGCGGGTTGTTCGAGCAATTTAGGGCGAGAAACTCTCGGCGATGATTACCCTGTCATAAATGCCGAAGCCATTTCTGGCGAAAATTACATCAGGTCAATGCTTATCAGTAACGGCCAGCGCGAACAAATCGCGTATGAAGTGATCGTCAATGAAGAAGGCCGTGTAATCTCATTCGAGATGCGCGATTACATTTACGATTTTCCAGACAGTTTGATCCGAAGTCATTTGAAACGATATACCGATCTAAAAGTTGAACAGGCCATATTCGATCCGGTTATTCGAAATGGAAAACCCATAAAATTTCAAACTTCAGTTTATGTAAACGCCTATCCTCCGGAGCGAACCAGCAAAACCTCAAATACAAAGCCACCCATCGATTGGAATGATCTTTCTGTTACTCTCTCAAGAAGTGGGTGCTTTGGAACTTGTCCGGCCTACGAGGTGGAAATAACCGGAACAGGTGATGTCAACTATCATGGACATGGCTTTGTTGTTATTGAAGGGGCGCAAAATTACACAATTTCCAAGGATGCAATCGCAGGACTAGTTGATGAATTTGATCAAGCAAACTTTTGGAATTTAGAAGATGAATACCGCCAAACGGTCACCGACAATCCGACGTATGTTATCTCTTTTACAACCGGAAGCTACAGTAAGACTGTAGTTGATTACGTCGGTTTACCAGTAGGTATGCCATATGCTGTTCGCGAGCTACAGGAACGAATTGATGCCGTTTCGAAGACGGCGCGATGGGTACGCGGTAATCGCGAAACTGTTGCATCGCTTAAATCCAACGGTTTTGATTTCAGCTCCGTGGAAAGCCAAAAAGCCGTGATTGGAGCAATAGAATATTCCTCGGAAGAAATCGCGGTGGAGTTGCTGAACCAAAAGGTTCCGTTGGACACTGAGTACGCGGAATACCCCGATTGCGATGAGTGTGGACCAAATCCAAAAACCTATGCGAGGGCCTTAAAGTCGGCAGTTCATCGTAATAGGGAACGGTTGTTCCATCGTCTCGATAAAGATGGTTGGACAACAAAACTCAATCAGGCCCAAAAGGATGAACTGTTGTGGTTGGCAGCAAAATCCAACAACCCTAATCTGGTTCGACAATTGCTAGATCGAGGTGCTGGATTTGGTTACAATAATTCATCACCGTTGGTTGCGGCATTGGACAATGACTTTTTCCAAACATCCACTGACAAAGATCGGCAAGAAGTAGTTCGAATACTGCTTGCTGCGGGCGTGAACTTAGAAGCTAAAAACGGGATTGGATATACTGCCCTTCAACATGCTTATGATGAGAAAGTTGAGATTGTAAAGATGCTGTTGGACGCCGGAGCTGATGTGAACGCTGGAAGCATAGACCCATTGAACGATATCGAAAATACGAGTTCTTCCATCCTTTACATCACCGAAGATGAGGTGATCGCAAAATTGGCAATTGAACAAGGAGCCGACACTTCGCTCAAGTCAGAAGAAGGAAAAACACTGATTGAACTGGCTCGCGAGCGGTCTTGGCTCCAAGTAACTAAACTCCTGCAAGAATAAAGGATTGATTGCGGGCTAGTGTCCGCTTTCGGGATGAAGGAGACATAACACTCATGTCTGCTATGGTCGCAAAAGCGGACGTTGTAAAAAGCTGAATCGATGTGTATTTTCTTACGATGTTTAAGAGCAGAATACAGAAAATAGTCGTTGTCGATCTGTTGTTACTGACTGTGGCTCTGATCTCTACAACATACAGCGTAATTGACTATTTTTGTTTCGACGGGATTCTCGATGCACACAAGTATCAAATTGAGCAAAACTTCTTCGACATAGTGTACTGCTCAATTGGAATAGCGATCCTTTTAATCGAATTTCAGCAAAAATTTTTACTGATGGCAATCTACCATATTCACTACGTTTTATACTTATTGGCATCGTTGTTTTTCTTGATCTATGTCCCTCAAATAGAATTGTCCAATAGCGAAGCAGTTTTCATATGTTTGTTGTTTGGTCGGTTTGCTTTGTTCATTTTTGTATATTTTCAATTGCATCGGGGCCGGTTGCAAGCGAACACCTGATATGCTGGACGTTAGTGTCCGCTTTCGGGATAAAGCAGACACTAGAGACAGCCGCCGCCTCTACTTCACCCAATCCAGCCCCATATCCTGATACAGGCTCTTGTCCTCATCCCAGTTGGCGCTGACTTTGACGTGCAGGTAGAGATGCACCTTTCGTCCCAGAATCTCTGACAGTTCGGCCCGGGCTTTGGCGCCGATTTCCTTGATCTGATGTCCGCCCTTGCCAAGAACAATCGCGCGCTGGGTGGGCTTTTCAACCAATATTTGTTGATGAATTTCGAGCGAACCGTCCGGCCGGTCTTTATACTGCTCCATCGCAATCGCGATCGCATAGGGCAGCTCGGCATGCAGCTGGCGAAACACTTGCTCCCGCGTAATTTCCGCCGCCAGTAGCCGTTCGCTGACATCTGAAACCTGGTCTTCCGGGAAATGCCATGGCCCTTCAGGCATCGCAGCAACCAGATATTCCAGCAATTCGGGCAGGCCATCGCCGGTCTTGGCGCTGACGAAAAAAGTTTCATCAAATTCCGCAAGCTCGTTGAGCTTGGATGCGTGGTTGAGCAGCTTGTCCTTGGCCGCGATATCAACCTTGTTTAGCACCAGTATCTTCTTTTCCTTGCGGTGCTGAATCCGGTCGACAATCGATGTGACCTTGGGGCCCAGACCCGCGCGGGCATCGACCAGCAGAACAATCACGTCGGCATCTTCTGCGCCTTCCCAGGCTGCGGATACCATCGCCCGGTCCAGCCGGCGCCGCGGTTCGAATATCCCCGGCGTGTCGACCAGCAGCAATTGTGTCTTGTCCTCAATCGCAATGCCCAGCAAACGGGTCCGCGTTGTTTGCGGTTTGGAACTGGTAATCGCCACCTTTTGCCCGATCAGCGCATTGATGATCGTCGATTTCCCGGCGTTCGGCGCGCCAATAAGAGCAACAACTCCGCATTTCTCGGTCATGTGTAGGTTTCCAGAAACAGTTTTGCAGCTGCAGTTTCAGCAGTTTGAATGGAGGAACTTGTCGCCTCGACATCACCGACATTGTTGACGCTGACCCGAACGGTAAATCTCAAATCATGATGCGGACCGGATTTTTCTACAAGCTCGTAGAAGGGCATTTTCCGGTTACTGGACGCGGTCCATTCCTGCAGCGCTGATTTGGGATGCTGAATATTCTTGGCCATGCCCGAAATTCGATCTTTCCAGTGCTGAAGAATGAACGCGCCCGCTGTTTCCATACCCAGATCAAGATAAATCGCTCCGATCAGGGATTCCATAACGTCGCCAAGCACCTTGATACTTTGCCGGGCTCCGTCATCTCGTGCTTGCTTGCCGAGCCGCAAGTGAACCGATACATCCAGCGTACGCGCGACTTCGCCGCACACTTTTCCCGACACCAGGCCGTTGAGCCGCTGCGACAACTTTCCCTCAGGTTCATTCGGAAACTGCTCGTAAAGCTGTGAAGAAATTGTCAGACCCAGCACCCGGTCACCCAGAAACTCGAGCCGCTGATAGTCTTTTTCACCAAAGCTGCCATGCGTAAACGCGCGGACATAGAGCTCCAGATCAACGGGTTTCTGACCGATGAGGCCGGTCAGCCATTTTTCAAGTTCGACCTTGTTCAAAACCCTTCCCCAATCCGTTCCCACCGGGAGGCGGTGAACCAGGATACCGGATTGATCCATTCAGCAGAACCATCGGTCGAAAACACCGATACCAGCGCGCGGCCAACCAGGTTTTCCTGGGGTACCATCCCGATTGCCTGACCATCTTCTGCCGGCCAGCGGCTGTCGGCGCTCCGGTCGCGATTATCGCCCATCAGGAACATGTGTCCGTCCGGCACGACAAACGGCCCTCTGGTGTCTCCGGCGGAATTGGGTTCAAGATCGAGAATTTTGTAGCTCTTGCCATTGGGCAGGGTTTCTTCAAATTGCGGATAGCGGCACACAGCCTCTTGGTCCGCGTTGATCGTTTCAAATTCCGGTTTGTAGCATGGGCTGTTTGGCGAAACCTTGTGGATCAGGGGATCGACCTTGGTACGTTTGACCGACACGCCATTGATGGTGACCAGACCATCCGTAACCTGGATAATGTCTCCGGACAGACCGATCACCCGCTTGATATAGTCATCACGGGCACTTGGCGGCGCTTTAAAAACCACGACATCGCCGGGCTCCGGGCGGTTTGGAAGGATTCGACCGGGAATGACCGGTGCGCTGAACGGCATGCTGTATTTCGAATATCCATAAGGCCATTTCGCCACCAGCAGGAAGTCTCCGACCATCAAGCGAGGCTGCATCGATTCCGATGGAATGTTAAACGGAGATACGATGAAACTGCGTAAAATCAGTACGAACAGTCCAAGCTTGATGAGAAACGCAATAAAATCGCCGGTTTCTGATCTGTTTTTGGTGGCTTTTTGCATCGCGTCCCTTTGCTGATAATGATGCGCGCGGTCAAGTCTGGTCAAGCAACCACGATCTCGACAGGACTATGTAATTTGGACTTGTGAGAACCCGGTCTGCGGGATAGTGCGAAGGAAACAATATGCTTCAGGGTCCGGAAAAGAAGGAAAGATTTTGGCAGACTGGCAAAGCATAGAAACGCATCCGCGATCCACATTGTCCGAACTGTTTGAAAATGATCCTGATCGTGTTTCTGGTTTCACGATGGAACAATCGGGTATTTATTTCGATTTTTCGAAAACACATCTGAATGATGACCTGATACGGAAATTTGAAACGCTCTCCTGCGGGCTGCATGTTGCTGACAAGATCAAGGCGCTGTTCGCGGGCGAGGCAATCAACATCAGCGAAGGCCGTGCGGCCGAGCACTCTGCGGAACGGGGCAGAGGCAATGAACAAAGCGTCGAGCTGGCAGCGATGCTCAGAAAACGCATGGAAAGCCTGGTACTGGCGATCGAGTCCGGCGCGCTTGGGACCATCAAACACATCATTCATCTCGGAATTGGCGGCTCAGCGCTTGGGCCGGAACTGCTGTTGAATTCTCTCGCCATCGGCGACGAACAATATGAGACAGTCGTCATTTCAAATATTGACGGAACCGCATTGGAACCCGCCCTGGAACGTTTTGAAGCGGACAAGACCTTGCTGGTTGTCGCTTCCAAAAGCTTCACCACTTCGGAAACTCTGCTCAATGCTCAATCGGTCATCGACTGGATGCGTGAGCAGGGCGAAACGGACCCCTATGGCCGCATCGTTGCCTTGACCGCTGCCCCGGACAAGGCCGTTGAATGGGGTGTGGACGAAAGCCGGATATTGCCTTTCTCGGAGACAATTGGCGGGCGTTACTCTCTGTGGTCGTCTATTGGGTTCAGCGTTGCCCTGACGCTTGGACTTCAGTCTTTTGAAGACCTGCTGGCCGGCGCTGCGGAAATGGATACACATTTCGCCACCGCACCGTTGGATCAGAATATCCCGGTCATCGCCGCCTGGTCGGATCAATATTATGCGCAGGCCAGACAGTGCCAGACCCGGGCGGTATTCGCCTATGACGAGCGTTTGACCCTGTTGCCCGACTATCTCCAGCAACTGGAGATGGAAAGCAACGGGAAGTCCGTAACGTCCGATGGCCGTGCACTTGGACGACACAGCAGTGCTATTGTCTGGGGCGGGGTCGGAACGGATGCGCAGCACGCGGTGTTCCAGCTTCTGCATCAGGGAACCCATATTGTACCGGTCGAGTTTCTAGCAGTGATCGAACCCGGCCATTCACTGGGACCGGATCATCATCATGGCCTGCTTCTCAATTGCTTTGGACAAAGCGCAGCGTTGATGGCGGGTCAGAAATCCGATGACCCCAATCGAAATTATCCAGGTGACAGACCCTCGGTGACCATTTTACTGGACACGCTGGACGCTAAAACACTGGGCGCGCTCATTGCTTTCTACGAGCACCGGACGTTCGTGAACGCGGCATTGCTCGGGATTAACCCGTTTGATCAGTTCGGAGTAGAGCTCGGCAAACAAATGGCGAATGCATTGATGTCGGGGGAAAGTAACGAAATGGACAGCTCGACCGAACAATTGAGGAAACGGGCGTTCCCCGCCTGATATTTTAGGAATTACCATGTCAGAATTTGATTATGATCTCTTTGTAATAGGCGGCGGTTCCGGCGGCGTCCGTGCTGCCCGAATTTCCTCAACCCACGGTGCAAAAGTAGCGATCGCCGAAGAGTATAGAATGGGCGGTACCTGCGTAATCCGCGGATGCGTGCCGAAAAAGATGCTCGTCTATGGCGCGCATTTCGCCGAAGATCTGCACGAAGCAGACCGCTATGGCTGGGACATATCAGGCGCCGAGTTTAACTGGACACGTCTGCGTGACATCATTCAGGACGATGTTTCCCGGCTGGAAGGTCTTTATGCTGGAACTCTGGGCAATGCGGATGTTGAAATTTACAAGGAACGTGCTGTCCTCACCGGACCAAATGAGATCAAACTGGCCAGCGGCAAAGTCATCACCGCCAAATATATCCTGATCGCCACGGGCGGATGGCCCGCCAATGCCGGTTGTCCAGGTGAGGAACATGCACTCACATCCAACGAGATATTCCATCTGGAAGAGAAACCGAAAAGCATCATCATTGTCGGCGGCGGATATATCGCCAATGAATTTGCCGGCATATTCCATGCCTTTGGCAGCGATGTAACTGTCGCCAACCGGTCCGAAAAAATCTTGCGCCCCTATGATCAGGAAATTGTCGGCAAGTTACAGGAAATGGGCGAGGCCAAGGGTATTAAATACCGCCTGAGCGCTCCGCTCACCAAGATCGACAAGAATGATGACGGGACAGTCACCGTTCATTTTGATGACGGCGGTGAACCACAAACCGCAGATGTCGTGATGGTGGCCACGGGCCGCGTTCCAAACAGCGCCAATATGGGTCTGGCGGAAATCGGGGTAGAACTCGACAAATCGGGTGCAGTCGTTGTTGGAGATGACAACAAGTCCAGCATCGACAGCGTTTACGCTGTGGGTGATGTCACCAACCGGGTTCAGCTCACGCCGGTTGCAATCCGCGAAGGCCATGCGTTTGCCGATTCGGTATTCGGCGGCAATCCGCGGACCATTTCTTATGAGAATATCCCGTCAGCGGTATTCTCGGCCCCGCCCATTGCTTCTGTAGGCCTGACCGAAGATGCAGCGCGCGCGCAACATGGCGACGATATCAAAGTCTATAAAAGCGACTTCCGTCCGATGAAGAACGTCCTGTCAGGCCGCGAAGAACGCGGGCTTTACAAGATGATCACGCAGGGGCCCGAAGAGATTGTTATCGGCCTCCACATGATCGGTCCGGAAAGTTCGGAAATCTTGCAAGGGGCAGCCATTGCGATTGTCGGAAAAATGCCAAAACAGGTATTTGATGACGTCGTCGCGATCCATCCCAGCATGGCCGAAGAACTGGTTCTGTTCAAATAGGTCTTGAGCGCCCTGAAAGCCGTAACGGCATGGCTGTTTCCAAAGATACCAAATTGATTAGCCGCTGGCTATTGACCCCGGCTATCGAGCATTGCATGGACTTTTGAATATTCCGGATCGCTGAAAGCGCGGTTCATATATTGGGGACATTCATGCAGAACATTCTTGATCGACTGGAAGCCAAGCGCGCAGAGGCGCATCTTGGGGGCGGGCAAAAGCGAATTGATTCTCAGCACGCCAAGGGCAAGCTGACAGCGCGCGAGCGTATCGAAATATTGCTCGACGAAGGTTCGTTCGAAGAAATTGACATGTATGTCGAACATAATTGCGTCGACTTCGGAATGGAGAAGACGAAAATCCCCGGTGACGGTGTGGTCACAGGATCAGGCACGATCAATGGCCGATTGGTCTATGTCTTCAGTCAGGATTTCACGGTATTCGGCGGCTCCTTGTCCGAACGTCATGCCGAAAAGATTTGCAAGGTGCTGGACAACGCCATGAAAGTGGGCGCGCCGGTAATCGGCATTAATGACAGCGGCGGCGCCCGTATTCAGGAAGGTGTGGCATCGCTTGGCGGCTATGCCGATGTTTTCCAGAAGAACGTGCTTGCCAGCGGTGTCATCCCGCAGCTTTCCCTGATCATGGGACCATGTGCAGGCGGCGCGGTCTATTCACCGGCGATGACGGACTTCATTTTCATGGTGAAAGACAGCAGCTATATGTTCGTCACCGGCCCCGATGTGGTCAAGACCGTCACCAACGAGGTGGTCACGCAGGAAGAACTGGGTGGAGCAGTTACGCACAGCACAAAAACCAGTGTGGCTGATGTGGCTTATGAAAATGATATCGAAGCCTTGCTCGCTGCCCGCGATTTCATCGATTACATGCCGCTGAGCAACAGGGAAGAAGTACCGGAACGCCCGACCGCTGATCCCTGGGATCGTCTCGAAGAGAGCCTCGATACGCTGATTCCCGACAATGCCAATCAGCCTTATGACATGCACGAAGTCATCCGCAAAATGGTCGATGAGGGCGATTTCTTTGAAATCCAGCCCGCCCATGCCGGGAATATCATCTGCGGGTTTGGCCGGATGGAAGGCGCGACAGTCGGCGTTGTCGCCAACCAGCCCATGGTGCTGGCCGGTTGCCTCGATATCAACGCGTCCAAGAAAGCAGCGCGTTTTGTCCGCTATTGCGATGCGTTCAACATTCCGATCGTAACACTTGTCGACGTTCCCGGCTTCCTGCCCGGCACCTCGCAAGAGCATAATGGCATCATCAAACATGGCGCAAAACTGCTCTTTGCCTATGCCGAAGCGACCGTGCCCAAAATCACGATCATCACCCGCAAAGCCTATGGCGGGGCCTATGACGTCATGGCGTCCAAGCATTTGCGCGGCGATCTGAATTACGCCTGGCCGACTGCAGAAATCGCGGTCATGGGCGCGAAAGGGGCGGTCGAGATCATCTTCCGCGGCAAGACCGAGGAGGAAATTGCGGAGCACACCCAAGAATATGAGGACCGCTTCGCCAACCCGTTTATCGCGGCGCAAAAGGGATTTGTGGATGAAGTGATCATGCCGCATTCCACACGGCGTCGGGTAGCTTTGGGACTACGAAAGCTGCGGAATAAGGAGCTGGAGAATCCGTGGAAGAAGCATGATAATATTCCGTTGTAGTGGATGCTCAAAAAGACCACAGTTCTATTGATTGTCCTATTTGCTGTTGGTGCTGGCTATCTTTTGTGGGTGATGGAAAGAGATTTATCCCAACGGACGCAAAACTTGACCACGAAAACTCCTTATTGGTCTTGCGAACAACTGCCATCAAAAGGTGGGTTAGCAAGAGTTTTCGCAAGTTCAGTCATTCGGGAACAGGGTTATGATTGGAGTGGTTTCCACTGGACAGCAGGATACTTTTTATATTCGAAGTACTACAATTGGAGACTTAACTCGGATGACCTGATCGACAATTTCTTGAAAACACCAACACGCAGAGAGAAAAATTGTACGCAAATTGGAAAAGATGGAAAATGAAGATTCAGGTTAGAAAGCGCAAAATCTAAATAATGCCAACAGGAATAGTAGCCCTTCTCGACGACGTCGCAGCGATTGCAAAAGTTGCTGCCGCATCTATTGACGACATCGGTGCCGCCGCAGCGCGGGCTGGTACCAAATCGGCCGGCGTGGTGATCGATGATGCCGCCGTTACTCCGCAATATGTGACCGGCTTCAGCCCGGCGCGCGAGTTACCGATGATCTGGAAGATCGCCAAGGGGTCGATCAAGAACAAGCTCCTGTTCTTGTTGCCCGCAGCCGTTCTGCTTGGCCAGTTTGCGCCGTTTTTGATACCCTTTATTCTCATTATGGGCGGTTTGTTCCTCTGTTATGAAGCGGCGGAAAAGGTGCTCGAGTGGCTGCATGTCGACGAGAGCACCAAACATGACCAACCCGCGATCATCGAAGGCGAAGGTCGCGAAGAAGAAATGACCGCCGGAGCGATCCGCACGGATTTTATTCTCTCCGCCGAAATCATGGCCATCGCCTTGTCCGAAGTCACCGAGGAAGTCTGGTGGCAACAGGGGATCATATTGGCCCTCATCGGAATCGTGATCACGGTCGGAGTCTATGGCGTGGTCGCCCTGATCGTGAAGATGGACGATGTCGGGCTCCATCTCGCCACCGAAAATGAAGGATTTGTCGCTTCCTTTGGCCGTGGTCTGGTTGCGTTCATGCCAAAATTGCTGACCACCATCTCGATCATCGGGACGCTGGCCATGGCCTGGGTCGGCGGCGGTTTGCTGGTCCACAATATCGCCGCGGTGGGCTGGCATGGGCCGGAGCATCTGATTGACGTTGTTTCGCACCCGTTGGTCGGCCTGTTTCCCGAAACCGCCCAGACATTTGCTGGCGGGATCAGTTTTGCGGTACTATCCGGCCTTATGGGCGTTGCCATCGGGGCCGTAATCGCACCATTGGTTCACAAATTCATACCGCACGGAGAAGCACATTGAAGCTTGGCAGATTGAACCATATCGGCGTTGTTACGCCTTCCATTCCGGACAGTATTGCCCATTGGCGGGATGTCATGGGGGCTACATCGATCTGCGAGCCATTTGACTTGCCTGCACAAGGCGTAAAAGTGTGCTTCGTGGATACACCGGCAGAAGGACCAACCAATGGCACGCAGATCGAATTGATCGAACCGCTGGGTGAAGACAGCCCGATCCACGGTTTTCTGTCTAAAAACCCGCTGGGCGGACAACATCATATCTGTTTTGAAGTACCCGATATACACGCCGCCAAAGCCGAATTCGAAGCCATGGGCAAGCGCGTGCTGGGCGAACCGCGCATTGGCGCGCATGGCACGCTTATCTTTTTTGTGCATCCCAAGGATATGGGCGGGATGCTAACCGAGATTATGGAAACACCAAAGGATCACTGATCCGATCATCTTCAGATAACGCACACCCGGCGACAGTCCGGGACTGCATCATATAGAGGGACACATAATGGAATTCGAAAATATCAAACTGGAAATTGCGGATCAGATTGCAACGATCACGCTTAACAAGCCTGAACGGCTCAATGCCTGTTCACTGGACATGGCGGATGAGCTGTTTACCGCTCTGGACTTGCTCGAAGACGCCCGCGCGGTGGTCATAACCGGGGAAGGGCGGGCATTTTGTGCTGGCGCTGATCTCCAGTCCGCCAACAAAAGCGCAGTTTCCGGCGGCAGGGCATCGTTCATGGCGCTCAACAAGAGCTACAACCCGCTGATGCTGAAATTGTCGAAACTGGAAATACCGACAATTACCGCCGTCAACGGCGCAGCGGCAGGCGTTGGCTGCTCGATTGCATTGGCCAGCGATTTCGCCATTGCGGGCAAATCCGGCTATTTTCTGCAAGCATTTGTGAACATCGGCCTGGTGCCGGATGGCGGTGCCAGCTGGATGCTGCCACGCCTGATCGGCAAGGCGCGAGCCACCGAAATGATGATGCTCGGTGAGAAGATTCACGGCGAAAAAGCCGCAGAGTGGGGTTTAGTACACAAATGCGTGGAAGACGCTGATCTGATCAGCGAGGCAAATGCCTTGGCACGCCGACTGGCCGATGGTCCGACGGTAGCGCTGGGTGTCATGCGCCAGAACATCACAACGGCGCTCGACAGCGACTATGCATCCGCTTTGTTGCGTGAGGCAGAGGGACAGCGCAAAGCCGGTGACAGCAACGATGCACGCGAAGGCGCGATTGCCTTCCTGCAAAAGCGAAAAGCCGAATTTAAGGGCGAGTAATGACCGACAAACCGACGACCGAAGACTGGAAAGCGCTGGCTGACAAGGAAGTCAAAGGGCGCGATCTGACTTGGGAAACACCCGAAGGCATCGCTGTAAAACCGCTTTATACAGCGGAAGATGCTGCCGAGAGGGGCATTGACCCGGGTCTGCCCGGCTTCGGACCGTTTACACGCGGTGTGAAGGCCAGCATGTATGCAGGACGTCCCTGGACGATCCGGCAATATGCAGGTTTTTCAACAGCGGAGGAATCCAACGCCTTTTACCGTCGAAATCTGGCGGCTGGTCAAAAAGGCCTGTCAGTAGCTTTCGATCTCGCGACACACCGCGGCTATGACAGTGATCATCCGCGCGTTGTGGGTGATGTCGGCAAGGCCGGGGTTGCGATTGACAGTGTCGAAGACATGAAAATCCTGTTCGACCAGATCCCGCTCGATCAGATGTCGGTATCGATGACGATGAATGGCGCGGTTATCCCGTGTCTGGCCTTTTATATTATCGCGGCGGAAGAGCAGGGGGTTTCCCAGGACAAGCTGGCCGGAACCATCCAGAATGACATTCTGAAAGAGTTTATGGTCCGCAATACCTATATTTATCCGCCGGCACCAAGCATGCGGATCATTTCAGACATTATCGGATATACTTCCGCAAACATGCCGAAATTCAACAGTATTTCGATCAGCGGCTATCACATGCACGAAGCGGGAGCGACCGCGGTGCAGGAACTGGCCTTCACCATTGCAGATGGCCGCGAATATGCCAAGCAGGCCATGGCAACAGGGCTGGACATCGACGCATTTGCCGGACGTTTGAGCTTCTTTTTCGGCATTGGCATGAACTTTTTCATGGAAGTTGCCAAGCTTCGCGCAGCACGAACACTTTGGTACAAAGTCATGGACGATCTTGGTGCGAAAGCGGAGCGTTCGAAAATGCTCCGGACCCACTGTCAGACGTCGGGTGTCTCGCTCACCGAGCAGGATCCCTACAATAATGTGATCCGTACGACCATTGAAGCCATGGCGGCGACGCTCGGCGGGACCCAATCCCTCCATACCAACGCGCTGGACGAAGCGATTGCGCTGCCAACGGACTTTTCAGCCCGGATCGCCCGGAACACGCAGATTGTGCTGCAGGAAGAAGCGGGCATTACCAAGGTCGTCGATCCTTTGGGTGGTAGCTATTATATCGAAGCGCTGACGGACGAACTTGTTGAGAAAGCAAGTGAAATCATCGCCCGCGTGGAGAAAGAGGGCGGCATGGCCAAGGCGGTGGCCGATGGCTGGCCCAAGGGCATGATCGAAGAAGCCGCAGCGGGCCGCCAGGCGCGCGTGGACAAGGGCGAGGACGTCATCGTCGGCGTCAACAAATATACGCTGGAAGACGAAGATCAGCTGGAAACGCTGGATATCGACAACGCGAAAGTCCGTCAGGGACAGATAGCTCGCCTCGACAAGATGCGGGCCGAACGCGACGAAGATGCCTGTCAGGCGGCTTTGCAAGCGATTACCGACGGTGCCGAGGGTGACGGCAACATGCTGGCACTCGCCGTGGATGCGGCTCGTCAGCGTGCCTCATTGGGTGAAATATCCGACGCTATGGAAGAGGTTTTTGGGCGCTATGAGACACGCCCGACGCCAGTCAAAGGCATATATGGAGCGGCTTATGAAGGCGATGCCCGATATGCGATGGTTGTCGACGGCGTCGATTCCGTATCCCAGCGGCTTGGCCGCAAACCGAAGATTCTTGTGGCGAAAATGGGGCAGGATGGTCATGACCGCGGCGCCAATGTCGTCTCCAGCGCATTTACCGACATGGGATTTGACGTGATTTCCGGACCATTGTTCCAGACACCCGGCGAAACCCGCGATCTTGCCCTGTCCGAAGATGTAGATGCGGTGGGCGCATCCAGTCTGGCAGCCGGACACAAGACGCTTATCCCCGAACTTATCAACATGCTGAAAGACAGTGGTCGCGGGGATATCAAGGTTTTTGCCGGCGGTGTGATCCCGCCGCAGGACTATGAATTTCTTAGAAACTCCGGTGTCGTCGGAATTTATGGACCCGGCAGCAATATTGTGGAATGTGCAGCCGACATATTGCGGCTGCTCGGTCACAATATGCCCCCACAAGAGGAAGCTGCCGAATGAGTGTAATTCGTAACGACTGGCAACGCGAAGATATCGCCGCGCTGTTCGACCTGCCTTTCACCGAACTGCTGTTTCAGGCGGCCACGGCGCATCGGGCCTATCACAAGCCGGATGAAGTGCAGCTGTGCACCTTGCTATCGATCAAAACCGGCGGATGCCCGGAAGATTGCGGCTATTGCAGCCAGTCCGTCCATGCCGACAGCGGTGTCGAAGCGACGAAACTGATGGACGTTCGGCAAGTGCTGCAATCAGCGGCGCAGGCCAAGGACGCCGGATCACAGCGTTTCTGCATGGGTGCGGCCTGGCGCAATCCCAAGGACCGCGACATGCCGGCGATTGTCGAGATTGTGAAAGGCGTGCGCAACATGGGTCTGGAAACCTGCATGACGCTGGGTATGCTGACGCCAAAACAGGCGGATATGCTCGCCGATGCAGGGTTGGATTATTATAATCACAATATCGACAGCAGTCCGGAATATTACGAAAAGGCGATTTCCACGCGCAAGATGGAAGATCGCCTAGATACACTGCAAAATGTACGCGATAGCGGCATCCATGTCTGCTCCGGCGGGATTATCGGCATGGGCGAAACGCGGGAAGATCGCGTGGGCTTTGTCCATACGCTGGCGACACTGGAGAAACATCCGGAAAGCGTACCCGTAAATGCGCTGGTGCCGGTCAAAGGCACGATCCTGGGCGACATGCTCGCTGATACCCCAATGGCGAAAATCGACGATATCGAATTTGTCCGCACGGTTGCGGTATCGCGAATTACGATGCCGAAATCGATGGTGCGGTTGAGCGCTGGCCGCGAGAGCATGAGCGAAGCTACACAGGCGCTGTGCTTCATGGCAGGCGCGAATTCGATCTTTACCGGAGACAAGCTGCTGACCGCCCCCAATGCCGGCGATGATAGCGATGCGGCCTTGTTTGAGCGGTTGGGGCTGAAGGCGCTGGAAGGTGAAGAGCCACTGCGGGCTGAAAAGGCGCTGGAGGCGGTTGGGTGAAAACATATTTGAAAATGCTTCCACCGATTCTAATTTCTGCTTTTGCAACACCAGCAATGGGGTGCGGCACAATTACGGAAAACTGGAAATTCAAAAACAGCGATATGGTCGTGAACGGCAATATGCATTGTGATTCAAATATTCAGCAATGTCACATCAGATTTACAAAAACGCTAAAGCAAAAACACCTGCGCCATGTCAGTTCAAACAAGCTTTCTATCTACATTCCCTATGAGGAAGAAAAGCAGTACCGAGAATGGATGGAAAAAGAGAATATGATTTCTTGTCCGCCAAACGGCTTGTGGATTCCGGAAAAAGAAAAGCATACTGGCACGTTTTTTTTGAAACGACATAAATCCGGTAAATATCAAAACATATATTATCCAGATCTCGAGAGTGAAAACTACTGATGTTCAAAAAAATACTAATCGCAAACCGTGGTGAAATCGCCTGTCGTGTTATCAAAACCGCCAAAAAGATGGGCATCGCCACCGTCGCTGTCTATTCAGACGCCGATGCGCGTGCGCCATTTGTGCGGATGGCGGATGAAGCGGTGCACATCGGCCCGCCACCCGCAGCGGAATCCTATCTGATTGCGGACAAGATTATCGCTGCCTGCAAAGAAACCGGCGCAGAAGCGGTACACCCCGGCTATGGTTTCCTTTCAGAGCGCGCCTCGTTTGTTGAGGAGCTGGAAAAGAACAATATCGCCTTTATCGGGCCGCCACCCAATGCCATCGCGGCCATGGGTGACAAGATCGAGTCCAAAAAACTTGCGATGGAAGCCGGCGTCAACGTCGTTCCGGGCTTTGTCGGAGAGATTGACGATACCGAACATGCCGTAAAAATCTCCAACGACATTGGCTATCCGGTGATGATGAAAGCCTCGGCGGGCGGCGGCGGCAAGGGCATGCGGCTGGCCTATTCCGAGAAAGACGTCCGCGAGGGCTTTGAAGCGACCAAGCGCGAAGGCCTGAACTCCTTCGGCGATGATCGCGTGTTTATCGAGAAATTTATCGAAGACCCGCGCCATATCGAGATCCAGATCCTCGGCGACAAGCATGGAAATGTGCTGTATCTGAATGAACGCGAATGCTCGATCCAGCGTCGCCACCAGAAGGTTGTCGAAGAAGCGCCATCGCCCTTCGTGACCCCGAAAATGCGCAAGGCAATGGGCGAGCAATGTGTAGCCCTGTCCGCAGCGGTCGACTATCACAGCGCGGGTACGGTGGAATTGATCGTCTCCGGCGCGGACAAGACCGGCGAGAGTTTCTATTTTCTTGAAATGAACACCCGTCTGCAGGTCGAGCATCCGGTGACAGAAGCCATTACCGGCATTGATCTGGTCGAACAGATGATCCGCGTCGCGGCTGGCGAAAAACTGCCGATGAAGCAGGATGATATCGGCATTGATGGCTGGGCGATTGAGAATCGTGTCTATGCGGAAGACCCCTATCGCGGCTTCCTGCCATCCACGGGGCGTCTGGTGGAATATCATCCCCCGCTCGAGGGCTGGACCGATGATGGTCAGGCGAACGGTCGCCGCGGTGTTGACGGCGTGCGCGTTGACGACGGCGTTTATCATGGCGGCGAGGTAAGCATCTATTATGATCCGATGATCGCCAAGCTGATCACCTGGGGCAAGACCCGGGATGAGGCTGCGGACAAGCAGATAGAGGCGCTGGACCGGTTTGAACTGGAAGGGCTGGGTCACAATATCGACTTTCTGTCGGCACTGATGCAACACAAGCGCTTCCGTTCCGGGGATATCACAACCGGCTTTATCGCAGAGGAATATCCGGAAGGTTTTCAAGGCGCACCAGCCTCGAAAGAATTGCTTAGGAACCTGGCTGCAATTGGTGCCTTTGCCGGCGCCGCCCATGCCGATCGTGCACGGCGTATCGACAATCAGCTCGGTGATCGCCTCGATCCGCCAGCGGAATGGCAAGTCAAGATTGGCGACAGCATTCAGTCGGTCATATTGTCAGAAGAAGCGATTTCGGTCGATGGCAAGGAAGTTGAACTTTCCGCCGAATATACGCCTGGCGATGGCCTGATAGAAGCGACCATTGGCGACGAACCCTTGATCGTGAAAATCAAGAAAACAACGTCAGGTTTTGCGATGAATACGCGCGGGGCCAGGTTCGAAGTGCGCGTCCTGCCGCAAAGCATCGCGCAACACGCGGTACACATGATTGAGAAGATCCCGCCGGATCTGTCCAAATATCTGCTTTGCCCAATGCCGGGATTGCTCGTGGCATTGCATGTCGGGGAGGGCGATACCGTCGAGGAAGGGCAACCGCTCGCCGTCGTCGAAGCCATGAAAATGGAAAACATCCTGCGCGCCGAGAAAAACGGGGTAGTCAAATCGATAGAAGCCGCGCAGGGCGACAGTCTGGCGGTTGACGCAATCATTCTCGAACTGGAATGACGAAAAGCCTTGGGGAGGGCGTAAATGGCGAGTGAAGCAGCAATTGCAGGACAACGCGAACCGACGGAAAAGGAAATCCGTCTGGTCATCGGCGCATCATCGGCCGGGACCGTGTTCGAATGGTATGATTTCTTCATATACGGAACGCTTGCGGGTTTGATCGGGGCAGCCTTTTTTCCGGCGGGGAATGAAACGCTCCAAATCCTCCTGGTCTGGGCAGGTTTTGCAATCGGCTTTGGCTTCCGCCCCCTTGGCGCAATTCTTTTTGGCTATCTGGGCGACCAGTTGGGCCGGAAATACACGTTTATCGCTACTGTGACACTCATGGGCATTGCGACCGCGGGTGTAGGATTTATTCCAAGTGCACAGTCTATTGGATTGTGGGCTCCCGCAATCGTGATATTGCTGCGCATATTGCAGGGCCTGGCGCTCGGCGGTGAGTATGGCGGCGCGGCAATCTATGTCGCGGAACATGCCCCCACCGAAAAGCGCGGCTTCTTTACCAGTTTCATCCAGGCCAGCGTCGTCGGCGGATTTGTACTATCGATTGCGGTCGTACTGTCGTGCCGATTCCTGATCCCGGAAGAAGAATTTAATGCCTGGGGATGGCGTGTGCCATTTCTGCTTTCGATTATCCTGCTTGTTATATCGCTTTGGATGCGACTCAAGCTCAATGAAAGTCCCGTGTTTCAAGCGATGAAAGCTGAAGGACAGACTTCCAAAAACCCCTTTGTCGAGAGCTTCACCTATCCCGGTAACAAGAAGCGGATTTTCGTCGTGCTCTTTGGTGTGACAGGAGTCCTGACCACGATCTGGTACACTGCGTTTTTCTCCGGAATGTCATTTCTGCGCGGCCCGATGAATGTCGATGCGCTGACCGTTGAGCTGATCCTGTTCTTCTCAGGCATGATTTCGATGATATTTTATCTGATGGTTGGTAAATGGTCCGACAAGGTGGGGCGCAAAAAACCAATCATTGTCGGTGCCTTGGCTGCGTTGCTCCTGTTGTTCCCGGCTTTTTGGGGACTGGGCCACTTCGCCAATCCCGGCCTTGCGCAGGCAGCCGAAGCCAACCCCGTCAGAGTTGAGGGGAACCAATGCAGTACCGATCCATTTGCTGAACTCTTCAGTCGTGAACAGAGTGATTGCGGGAAGATACTGGAAACGCTGACTTCGGCAGGCGTGGCTTATGATATCACTGATAGCAACATACTGAAACTTTCGGCAGGCGAGAATGAGATCGCGGTTGATCCGAAGTGGCTGGTAGATGGCGGCGCACGCAGCACCGGGGTTCGCGAAGCGCTCGGCAATTACGGATATGACTTTTCCAAACAGCAGCTCGGCGTCGGAAGCATATTGGGAATTGTCGCGATTTTACTGATATTGGGTGTACTCAGCGCGCTGACCTATGGCTCCGTCGCTGCGCTGCTTTCGGAAATGTTTCCACCCAAAATCCGGTATAGCTCGATGTCGATACCGTATCATATCGGCGCCGGTTATCTCGGCGGCTTCCTGCCACTTATCGCAGGCTATATCGTCGCGCGGTCAGGAGATATCTACGCAGGGCTGTGGTATACTTGGGTGGTCGTTGCTTTTGGTGTGATCGTCGCCTGGTGGGGTATACCGGATGACCCGGAAGCATCTCTCAATGAAGCTCCATAACACCAGTATTGGCGCATCATGAGCGCGGAAATGGAATCCATTCCCGCAACGGCTCGCTTGCGTCTCGACAAAGATGCCCTTGTACAAAACTGGCAGACACTTGACCGGTTGAGCGGAACTGCCAGCGCCGGCGCGGCCGTCAAGGCCAATGCCTATGGCCTGGGTGCGCGAAACGTCACACGGTTTCTGATCGAAGCAGGGTGTCATGATTTCTACGTCGCAAACTGGCGCGAGGCCGCAGAAATTTCCGAGCTCATGGTCGACAATGCGTGCCTGTCAGTGCTGAACGGAATTCGAGACGAGGATATGGCCTTTGCCCTGAACATGTCCGCCAAGCCCGTGCTCAACAGCATCGAACAAGTCCGACGTTGGGCGCCGACCGGACGTCCGTGTGATATTATGATCAACAGCGGCATGAACCGCCTCGGCATAAATCGCGACGATCTCGAACAGGCCGATTTGGGTACGCTTGCCATCGATCAGGTGATGAGTCACATGGCCTCCGCGGACGAAGATGTTTCGCAAAATGCAGATCAACTCGCACAATTCAGATCCGCTCTTGAGTCGATCAACGGGCAACGGGTCAGCCTTGCAAATAGCGCAGCCATTGCGCTGGGTTCCGACTATCACTTTGATTGCACCCGGCCAGGATTGTCCATTTACGGCGGGAAGCCAAGGCCGGAACTGGAAAGCCTGATCCAGCAGGTCGCCACCCCGCAAGCGCAGATATTGCAGGTTCGGGAACTCCAGCCCGGCGACAAGCTCGGCTATAATGCGCAATATACTGCGCAGCGGATTCATCGCATTGCCATTCTGGCGATGGGCTATGCAGATGGTTATCTCAGAGCATTCTCGAATAACGGGCAATTTTCTCATCAGGGCAATGCTCTACCGGTACTCGGACGGGTTTCCATGGACCTGATCGCTGTCGATCTTTCAGCAGATGACAGCCTGCGCGAAGGAGGCTGGCTCGATTGCTCTTATGATCTTCTGCAAGCTTCACGAGACACCGGTCTGTCGCAATATGAACTGCTGACCAATCTCGGTCAGCGTTTTGATGAAAACTGGATATAAAGCAGCAGTTTTGTGCACACGCTATGCTGCAACCGCAAATATTAACTGGCTGAAATCCAGGATTTATTGAGGCAACTTTGACCCAAAACGGCTTTTGTTGCGGCAATGCACAATATTGTCTATTGAAGAGACAATATAGAAATGTTTCGAACTTATGTGAGAGGCAAAGACCATCCACAGACCAGTTCGGCAGGAGAATTCATGGCCAAATCGAAAAAAGGGAACGCAGACGGTCCCATTACAATCAAGAAATACGCAAACCGTCGATTGTACAACACCCAGACATCCAATTACATCACACTGGATTTTCTGGCGGAAATGACCCGCGACGATATAGATTTTGTTGTCGTTGACGCAAAATCCGGTGAAGATATCACCCACACCGTGCTGACCCAGATCATTGTCGACGAGGAAAGCAGCGGCCAGAACATGTTGCCGGTGACCTTTCTGCGTCAATTGATTTCGATGTATGGCAATTCCATGCAATCCCTGATGCCATCCTATCTTGAGGCATCAATGGACAATTTCCGCAAGAACCAGAAACAGTTTCAGGAAGCGGTTGAAGGTGCCCTTAACAAAAACCCGTTGGGTCAAATGGCAGTGAAGAACCAGAAGCAATTTCAGGAAGCCGTCGAAAATGCCCTGAAATCAAGTCCGCTGGCCGGAGTTGTGGAAAAAGCGCTCGCGCCCTTAAAAGCGGGGTCAAATGACGATGAACCGGAAGAAGAAGAGATGTCCGAAAAAGATCGTGAAATCATGGAACTGAAGCAGCAGCTGGCTGACATTCAATCCAAAATCGATACCCTGGACAGTTAGTCCGAAACGCTTCAGCAGGATAATGGAATAGTGAAGAAAAACGCCCTTTCGGTGACTCGCGAAGATGATTTTGCGGGCTGGTATCAGCAACTGATTTCGGAAGCCGATCTGGCTGAGGAATCCGGTGTACGCGGCTGTATGGTGATGCGGCCATGGGGTTACGGTATCTGGGAACGGGTCCAGTTTCTGATGGATCAGAGGATCAAACAGGCCGGGCACGAAAACTGCTATTTCCCGCTGTTCATTCCGCTCAGCTATTTTGCCAAGGAAGCCGAACATGTTGACGGCTTTGCCAAGGAAATGGCTGTCGTCACCCACCACCGGCTGATGAAGAATGACGAGGATGGACTTGTTGTTGATCCCGAAGCCAAACTGGAAGAACCGCTTGTTGTCAGGCCAACTTCCGAAACGGTCATTGGCACCGCCTTTGCGCGGTGGGTACAGAGCTGGCGCGATTTGCCGGTGATGATCAACCAGTGGGCCAATGTCGTACGCTGGGAAATGCGGACACGAATGTTCCTGCGGACGAGCGAGTTTCTCTGGCAGGAAGGGCACACCGCTCACGCCACCCGGGACGAGGCGATGGAAGAAACCCTCGACATTCTGGAGCTGTATCGCAGCTTTTCCGAGGAAGTACTGGCGATGCCGGTCGTTGCTGGAGAAAAACCGGAAAATGAACGTTTTCCCGGCGCGGATGCCACCTATTCCATTGAAGCAATGATGCAGGATGGCAAAGCGTTGCAGGCGGGTACATCACATTTTCTGGGCCAGACGTTCAGCAAGGCACAGAATATCCGTTTTCAGGACAAGGAAGGCCAGTTCCAGTTTGCTTATACCACCAGTTGGGGCACATCGACGCGTCTGATTGGCGGCGTGATCATGACCCATGGCGACGATGACGGACTGCGCGTCCCCCCCTTGATTGCACCTTATCAGGTCGTGATCATTCCGATGCTGCGAGACAAGCCCGAAGATGAGGCTGTTCTGGAATTTTGCCAGAGCCTGACAAAGGACCTTTCACAACTGAAGGCATTTGGTGAGAATGTTCGTGTGAAATTCGACAAAACCGGCGCCAAGGCGTCAAACAAGCGCTGGTCCTGGGTGAAAAAGGGCGCGCCGTTGATTCTGGAAATTGGTCCGCGGGATGTTGCAGAAGGCAATGTATCAATGATCCGTCGGGACGCCCTTTACAAGGAAAATGGCAAGCTGGATTCTCACATTCAGTCAAAAGGTGATTTTGTCGCACAGGCAGCCAGTCTGCTGGAAGAAATTCAAAGCGGCCTGCACTCTGAAGCCAGGGTTCGGCTCGATTCCAACATTACCCGCGGTTTTGCGGAGTATTCCGAAGTTCAGACTTTCTACAAGGAAAACAAGAAATATCCGGGCTGGCTGGAAGTACAATGGTGCAAGGCAACCGGAGACGAACTGGATCAGATTGAGGATCGTCTCAAGAAACTGAAACTGACATTCCGTAACGTTCCGCAGGACGCAGCGCCGGTAGACGGCGACTGCATATTCACCGGCAAACCGGCGGTCGAGCGGATCCTGATTGGCAAAGCCTATTAATGGCGAAGTCTTCCAGACCGCACAAACCGCGTCAGGTTCCCACCCGCAAGCAGATACTGGAATTTATCGAGCAATCGTCGCAGCCTGCGGGCAAGCGCGAGATTGCAAAAGCCTTTGGATTGCGTGGGTCGGACAAGATTGCGCTGAAGGCCTTGCTGAAAGATATGGCTGATGAAGGGTTGCTCGACAGCAGTCCGGGGCGGGCATTTCACAAAATGGGCGGCGTGCCGAAAGTCACCGTTCTGAAGATTGTTGAAATCGATGGCAATGAAGCTGTCGGTATCCCCGACAACTGGCAGGCGGAAGGCAAGCCTGCACCGAAAATTCGTATCCGCGAAAAGGGCAGGCGAGCGGCGCTCGCGGTGGGAGATCGCATCCTCGCAAGAACCGAAGAACGCGGGCAGGGCTATATTGGCTATCTGATGAAGAAGCTGGCCCAAAGTAGCGATATGCTGCTGGGCATTGTCGAAAAGGATGAACGGGATCGCGTTTGGTTGAAACCCGTGGATCGCAAGATCAGACGCAGTACGCTGATTTCGGATTTGGGAGATGCGGAGCCTGGTAATCTCGTGTTGGCCGAGCCGACCGGTCGGGGCCAATATATCAAGGCGCAGGTCAAGGATGTTCTGGGAGATCCATTCGCCCCAAAATCGTTCAGCCTGATTGCGATCCACAAATTTGATATTCCCAATTCCTTTCCTGCGCGGGTCAAAAATGAAGCCAAACTGGCAACGGGACTGCCGCTTGATGAAGAGAAACGTGAAGACCTCCGTCACCTGCCGATCGTTGCCATTGATCCAGCAGATGCGCGGGATCACGATGACGCAATCTGGGCCGAACCAGATACGGACGCGTCCAATCCAGGCGGTTTCAAAGCGATAGTCGCGATAGCCGATGTCTCATATTACGTACGTCCCGGCAGTCAGCTGGACCGCGAGGCGTTCAAACGCGGCAACAGCGTCTATTTTCCAGACCGGGTTGTACCGATGCTACCCGAAGCCTTGTCGACAGACGTTTGCTCGCTGAAACAGGATGTTGATCGGGCTGCGCTGGTTTGTCATCTGACAATCGACGGCAAAGGCCATGTGACGCGTTCGCGGTTTACCCGTGCGATTGTCCGACTGGCCGGCAATATCGCTTATGAAGACGCACAAGCGGCGATCGACGGTACCATCAGCCATGAACTTGGCGCGACCGCGCTGGAGCCGCTCTGGGCGTGCTGGAAATTGCTGGCGAAAGCGCGCAATGCACGGGAGCCGCTGAATCTCGATTTGCCCGAAAAACGTGTCGTGCTGGATGAAAAAGGCAGGATCGCTGAAATTGCAGTACGGGAACGTCTGGAAGCCCACAGACTGGTTGAAGATTTCATGATCGCCGCCAATGTCGCGGCAGCAAAAGTGCTGGAATCGAAGAAATCACCCCTGATATATCGCGTCCACGAAGTACCTTCACGGGAAAAACTGATCGCACTGAAAGACTATCTGAAGAGCTTCGACATCAGCTTTGCGATGGGACAGGTTGTGAAACCTGCCGTGTTTAACCGCCTGATTTCACAGGTCGGTGAAGAGGAGCTGTTACCACTGGTGATGGAGCAGATCCTGCGCAGCCAGACCCAGGCTTATTATGGTCATCAGAACATGGGTCATTTTGGCCTGTCACTGGCCAGTTATGCGCATTTTACCAGCCCGATCCGCCGTTATGCCGATCTTGTTGTGCACCGGGCATTGGTATCTGCATGCAAGCTGGAACAGCCCAAGCCAGACAATGATGGCATTCCGGCGCTTAGCGGCCTGGATCCGGACAGCGCAGGCCGATTGGATCGTATTTCGGAAAAAATCAGCCAGCTTGAACGCCGCGCAATGATGGCCGAGCGGGAAACCGTGGATCGCTATATTTCCGCGCATCTGTCCAGCCATGTCGGGCAGGTGTTGAAATGCCGGATCACGGGGGTTCAGAATTTCGGATTCTTTGCCACGGTTGAAGAATTAGGCGGCGATGGCCTGGTGCCGGTTCGAACGCTGGGCGTCGAACGATTTGATTATGACGAACAGAAGCAGGTGCTGACCGGGATGGATAGTGGCACCAGCTATTCCATCGGTCAAAAACTGGAATTGCGTCTGGTAGATGCCAATCCGGCAACCGGCAGTCTGCTGTTCGAGCTACCCGAAGGTGCCAACCACATGCCATCCCGGTATGCACCGCGATCGGGACCCCGAAAAGGGCCCAAAGGCGGGAAGGGCAGTAAAGGCGGCAAGCGCAAAAAACACACGACCGGCAAACGGGGTCGCCCGGGCAATATCAAGCACCGCAGCCGATAGAAAAGGGCGACCTGCCTTATATGTGCCCATCTTAATTTGCGATTGTAACCTTTTGTTCATCGGGATTGAATAGCGCCCTGTAAAACAACAAAAAGGTGGCGCATCATGAGCAAACTCATTCCAACCCAGTCCATACCCGATTTTACGGTCCCGATGACCGATGGCGGCCAGTTTCAACTGAGCCAGCGCGCCGGAGACAATTTCACTCTGCTGCTATTTTATCGCGGTCTGCATTGTCCCATCTGTAAAGGACAATTGCGTGACTTGCAGAAGAAATTGAACGATTTTGCAGAACGCGGTGTGACATGTGTCGCGATCAGCATGGACGATCAAAAACGTGCAGAGCAATCCGCATCCAATTGGGGCATTGACGAATTGATGCTGGGTTACGGCCTGACCGAAGCCACCGCCCGGGACCTTGGGTTATATTTGTCTGCCGGACGACCGGACAGCAGCGAACCAGAACTGTTTTCCGAACCGGCGCTGTTTCTCGTTCGCCCGGATCAGACGCTCTATTTCGCAAGTGTGCAGAGCATGCCTTTCACGCGACCGCCGCTCGATCAACTGATGATGGGTATCGATTATGCACTGGCCAATGACTATCCGGCGCGCGGCGAACAGGATTGATGCCGCCCGCTAGCTGAGGCGATCAATCTCTTCCTTGGTCAGGGACCCGGGAACAACCATGACGGGGCAGGGCAACGTCCCTGCTTCGTTCGCGGCAAAATGCGTGACGAGCGGACCGGGCGCGCCGTTAGCTGCAGCTCCGAGCACAAGTGCGGCGAGGCCGTCAATCTTGTCCATGACCTTGCGAACGCCTTTTGGCCCTTTGCCTTCCTTGACAGTGATTGACGGACGAATGCCGGTTTCATCGAATAATGTTCCTGCGGCACCGGACACCAGAGCTTCTGCGCGATTTTTGGCTTCTTCTTCCAAAGTCGCCTGAACACCGCCCCAGGCGACAAATCCTTCGCTTTCAACCAGCGCCAATATGTGCAGCGCACCGTTGGTCTTCATGGCGCGCCGGGATGCGAAACGCAAAGCCACACCGGCTTCGTCCGTCTCGTCAATAACCACTAGGTAAGTACGCATCATTTATCCCCATATATCCGCGTATTTAATTTACTAATGCCCTGCTTGCGATAAAAGCCTATGATATGCAAGATTTAGGCGGCTTGCTCTTTGCTGCCGATTGCGCAAATACAATGTAACGCCGATTCAGATACAAGATCATTTACAAGGGTTCCTCTCCATGCCGATCAATCTTCAGATGCCAGCCTTGTCTCCGACGATGGAAGAGGGGACACTCGCCAAATGGCTGGTCAAGGAAGGTGACGAGGTCGCATCGGGCGATTTGCTCGCGGAGATTGAAACTGACAAGGCGACCATGGAATTCGAAGCTGTCGACGAAGGAACGATTGCGAAGATCGTCGTTGCCGAGGGTACCGACAATGTGCCTGTTGGCGAAGTGATAGCGATTATGGCGGAAGAAGGCGAGGACGCCGGGGCGGCAGCGAGTGCCGATCCCGCACCAGCGCCCAAAGAAGAGCGCCGTGCTGTGGATGAAGGTTCCAATGCTATTGGCGATGACAATCGCAAGACAGCGCCAGTGGCGGCCAAACCTGCTCCGGCTCCTGCACCCGCGCCGACACCGGCTTCATCCGGTTCGGATCGTGTGAAAGCCAGTCCGCTGGCTCGCCGTCTGGCGGAACAGAAAGGCGTCGATCTATCCGCACTGAGCGGATCGGGTCCGGGTGGCCGAATTATCAAGGCAGATATTGACGCAGCAGAAGGCGGCACGGCTCCGGTCAAATCGGCTGCAGCTTCCGCGCCCGGCGCGACTCCTGCTGTCGCACCCGCGCCTGCTGCCAATGACTTCGATATCCCGCATACGTCTGCAAAACTTTCCGGCATGCGCAAGACCATCGCGCGCCGCCTGACCGAAGCGAAGCAGACCATTCCGCATATCTATCTCACCGTGGATATAGAGCTCGACAAGCTGCTGAAACTGCGCGGTGAACTGAACGCTTCGCTGGAATCACGCGGCGTGAAGCTGTCGGTCAATGACCTGCTGATCAAGGCACAGGCGGTCGCCCTGATGCAGGTGCCCAAGTGCAATGTCTCGATTGATGGAGACCAGCTCAAAACCTTCGAACGCGCCGATATTTCGGTAGCTGTCAGCATTGAAGGCGGCCTGATCACGCCGATTATTACCGGCGCAGATTCAAAGGTGCTCAGCACGATATCGACAGAGATGAAAGACCTTGCCGAGCGCGCCAAGGCTGGCAAGCTGAAAATGCACGAATATCAGGGCGGGACCGCCAGCATCTCCAATATGGGCATGTTCGGCATCAAGAATTTCGATGCGGTCATCAACCCGCCGCAAGCGATGATCCTGGCGATTGGCGCTGGACAGAAACGGCCACATGTTATCGATGACAGCTTGCAGATCGCCACAATCATGAGCGCGACAGGATCATTCGATCACCGGGCAATTGACGGAGCCGATGGCGCGCAATTTATGAAAGTGTTCAAGGAACTGGTGGAGAACCCGCTGGGGATGCTAGCTTGACGGAAAAATACGACACTCTCAATGTGCCACTTGAAGAAAATGCGGACTTCAAGACGAGTTTTTTATTGCTCATACTCGGTGGAATTGCGCTCCTTTCGAACTTTTTATTCTTAGGGATAGAATCCTTTTTTAAAGAGTTCTGGCTGACCTCCATCGGTATTACGGTCTGGGGTATTGCTGCAATCTTTTTGGCGATCAAAACTCGCCGGGCGGCGGTTCAGCCTTGGATGGCGATCGGAAAAATCTGGCTATTGCTCTTTTTCGTGACAGCGATAGCTGTGATATTTCAGAACAACTAATTCTTACTCGAAGGAAAATAATGCCTAAATCCTACGACCTTATCGTTCTCGGTTCCGGCCCTGGTGGCTATGTGGCCGCTATCCGCGCCTCGCAACTCGGCCTGAAAACCGCGATTGTCGAGCGCGAAAATCTGGGCGGGATCTGCCTCAACTGGGGTTGTATTCCAACAAAGGCGATGCTGCGGTCGGCGGAAATCTTTCACAATATGAAACATGCTGCCGACTATGGTCTGCATGCGGAGAAGATCAGCGCCGATCTGGATGCGGTGGTCAAACGTTCGCGCGGGGTGGCGAAGCAGCTCAATCAGGGCGTCACCGGCCTGATGAAGAAAAACAAGATCGACGTGGTCATGGGCGACGGCACGATTACCGCGCCGGGCAAGCTGACTGTGAAAACTGACAAGGGCGACGAAGAGCTGGAAGCGAAAAACATCATCATCGCGACCGGTGCCCGCGCCCGCGATCTGCCTTTTGCCAAGGCAGACGGCAAGCGCATCTGGACCTATCGCACCGCCATGACACCGCCGGAAATGCCGAAAAAATTGCTGGTCATCGGATCGGGTGCGATCGGGATAGAATTTGCAAGCTTCTACAATGACATGGGCGCAGACGTGACGGTTGTCGAGATGATGGACCGGATTGTGCCGGTTGAAGATGAAGAAATCTCGGCTTTCCTGCTCAAGTCACTGAAGAAGCAGGGCATGACAATCATGACCGGTGCCGGTGTGAAGAGCATCGATGCGAGTGCCAAGGGCGTGAAAGCGGAGATCGAGGACAGCAAGGGCAAGAAGGCAAGCCACGACTTTACCCATGTAATTGTCGCCGTCGGCATCCAGCCCAATGTCGAGACGATTGGTCTGGATCAGCTGGGTATCGAACCCGACGAGCGCTTCCACATCAAGACCGATGCCAATTGCCGGACCAACATCGACGGCATCTATGCGATTGGCGACTGCACCGGCGGGCCATGGCTGGCGCACAAGGCCAGTCACGAAGGCGTTATCGCGGCGGAAACCATCGCAGGTGGGCATCCTCACGCCATGGACACCAATAATATCCCCGGCTGCACCTACTGCCATCCCCAGATTGCCAGCGTCGGCATGACTGAAGCCAGGGCCAAGGAAGCGGGCCATGACGTGAAAGTCGGCAAATTTCCGTTTATCGGCAATGGCAAGGCGATTGCACTGGGCGAAACCGAAGGTTTCATTAAAACCATATTTGACGCGAAAAGCGGAGAATTACTGGGTGCACACATGATTGGCGCGGAAGTGACAGAACTCATCCAAGGATATACGGTCGGCAAAACGCTGGAAACCACCGAAGCGGAATTGATGAACACGGTCTTCCCGCATCCGACGCTCAGCGAAATGATGCATGAAAGCGTACTCGACGCTTACGACCGCGTTTTGCACATGTGATCGTTCGCCGCGTTTTTCACAAAGCTTGTTTCTGGGAATTCTTCCTCTAAAGCGATTCTTGGATGAAATCGGAAAAATCCGATTCGAAGAGGATTCTGAATTATGGCCAAAGGCACACATGACTATGCGGAGGACCCGCGCAATCAGAATATCTTGATCAACGTCAACGGTGTCATGACCCCGCGTGCAAAAGCAGTGGTTTCCGTGTTTGACAGCGGCTTCATGCTCGGCGACGGGGTTTGGGAAGGCCTTAGGGTCCACAAGGGCAGAATCGCGTTTCTCGACGCCCATCTTGATCGATTGTTTGAAGGCGCAAAAGCCATTGCGATGGATATAGGCCTTTCAAGAGAGTCACTTACGAGTCGCCTTTATGAAACACTCACAGCTAATGAAATGGCTGGCGAGCAGGGTGTTCATATCCGCTTGATGGTGACACGGGGCATTCGTTCAACCCCCTATCAAGACCCGAGGGTGGTCATCTCACCGGCGACAATCGTCATCATTCCCGAGTATAAGGAAGCGCTGCCCAGCACGGTCGAAAATGGTATCCGCCTGTTCACCGTGCATGTCCGGCGCGGTGATCCGGCTGTGCAGGATCAGAAACTCAATTCCCACAGCAAGCTCAACTGCATCACCGCCTGTATTCAGGCAACGCAGGCTGGTGCCGACGAGGCCCTGATGCTCGATCCGCATGGCTTTGTGGCAACGTGCAACAGCACGCATTTCTTCATTGTTCGCAAAGGCGAGGTGTGGACTTCGTCCGGTGATTATTGCCTGGGCGGGATCACGAGAAGCAATGTCATCACCTTGTGCCGGGAGAATGACATCCCGGTACGTGAGAAAAACTTCTCCCTGACCGACGTTTACGGAGCGGATGAAGCCTTTGTAACCGGTACATTTGCGGGAGTTGTCCCGGCGACAGAGGTCGATGGCCGAATATTGACCAAGGGCAGGGGGCCGATGGTCGAGCGCCTGCAAAAACTCTACAAAGACATGATCGAGAGCGACACCACGTCATGACGTCAGCGTCCTCCCAAGAACCTGTGCGCATCGCCATGTGGTCAGGTCCGCGCAATATCTCCACAGCCATGATGCGCAGCTTTGGGAGCCGCAGGGATTGTGCGGTCACCGATGAGCCGTTTTATGGTGCCTACCTGAAAGATACAGGCGAACCGCAACCGATGGCAGGTCAGGTTATCGCAGACATGGATTGTGAATGGGATTCCGTTGCAAATGCCATGCGCGGTCCGGTTCCGGATCAAAAACCCATCTGGTATCAAAAACACATGCCGCACCATATGGTGGGCGGAATATCGATCAGTGATTTCCCCGATCATCGCCATGCTTTCCTCATTCGCGATCCGGTTCGGGTTGTCGCCAGCTATGCCGCCAAGAGAGTCAAGGTCACACCGGATGATCTCGGTTATGCGCGGCAACTGGAATATGTCGATCAGGCTGCACAAATGTCCGGAGAACCGCCAATAGTGATGGATAGTGCAGATATCGCCCGAAACCCGGACCAAAGCCTGCAGAAGCTGTGCAAGGCATTGGGCATAAGCTGGGATCCCGCCATGCTGTCGTGGCCGACTGGTCGAAGGAATACGGACGGCATATGGGGAAATCACTGGTACAACAGGGTGATAAAAACAACTGGCTTTGGAATTCCCGAAAAATCGGGACAAGAATTGAACAAGGCAGAGCAGATTGTCGCAGAACAATGCAAACCATATTATAATAAACTATTAGATATAGCCTTCTAATTATTGATATAAAAGATCTAATACTCAAACTTAGAGCTGTAAAATCCTGTACAACCAGATTCGGAATATATTGATTTACACGGGCATTTTGTGATAGTGACAGACCAGTTGATCAAAGGAAATCATCATGTTTGCTATGTTCAGTATCGCGCTTCTAGCCACTGCAACCACAAATCTTGCCGACGCAGAAGTTTCCCGGGTAGCCTATAGTAACTGCCTGACGGATTACACGGTCGAGCAACTCGATCTCAAAACCTCGACCTCGGCATTCAAGAAAGCGATCAAGTCTGCTTGCGAAACCGAGCGCAATGCGATGATCGCAGCGATGACAAAAGATGAATTAGAGTTTGGAAGCACCCAAAAGGAAGCTTCCAACTACGCTCTGGAAGAAGCAGATGGCGTTGCGTTCGCTTTTTCGGACGGATATGCGAGTTATGCGAGCTCAAATACGCGGCCGGTCAAGGAATAGATCCGCGTAACAATATCATTGCTGTTCGAAATTAACTGTTTATCCGGCGATTTGTAGCCGGGTGAGCAAGTGTTGCATCACATGTGGTGCCAGCGGGACATTAAACTGACAGCCATAGTCGCTAAAGCCTTCCCAGCGCACATTGGCGCTTAAAATAGGCAATCCCGGCATGCGGATAAAAACCGGTCTTGACGCGTCAACGCCGGAAATGCTGGACATTTTGAAACCCGTAGTCGACAGATCAGACAAAATGCCGCGGAAGGATTTCCCGCCGGACTGGTGCACCAGGATTTCAGCATGAACCTGTTCGCGGACACTCGACCGGCATTCATCATAACTCTGATGTTCTTTTTGCTGCTGCAACATTTTCCAAAACCCCTTTTTCGTTAACCACAATCTAGGGAACGGCAGGAATGATATTCTTTTGAGCTTTTTCGCACAAAAAAGGAGGTGAGGGCACAAAAGAACGTTATTGTTCGACAAAATATCTGGAATATCGCCGATTTTTCGCGTGCGAAACAATGTGATTATTGTTCGATGACAGTGAGGCCATTGTTCAAAAAGCGAAATTGCCGCTTCAAACAGTAATGTTCTGGTTTGAAAATGATATGCTTCATCACCCCGGACAACAAACTTCATCGCCAGTCGTCGTGAATCAGCGCGAATTATTGCCCGCAACAATATGATTATGGTTTGATAGCCGGAAATGATCTGGCGGACAGGGTGACCGCCGAACCTTACTCCATAAGCTTCCACAGTTTAGCACAATAACCACATGATACCGGCATTTTATTGAAGACTTTTCCACCGCCCACCATTGACGGCCACCCAAAACCACTGTTAAGTGTGGGAATAAATGGCGTTCAATCAGAGAATATTATGGCCGGAATCAACAAGCTCACCCATACTTTCGTAGAAAAGGCGAAGCCAGGCCGACATGCTGATGGGGCAGGGCTTTACCTGCTAGTAAAACCGTCCGGTTCCAAATCGTGGGTTCTTCGCATTCAACACGAAAGGAAGCGCCAAGACTTTGGCCTTGGTTCAGCCAACAAAATTGGGCTGTCTGCTGTCAGAGACACCGCTACGCGATACCGACAATGGATTGCCCAAGGCAAATCACCCAAAGTTGAATTGGCGAAACTAAAAGAAAACCCTGTTCCAGCATTTAGAACTGCTGCGATTGCTCGGCATGGTCAGATAAAGGACACGTTTCGCAATCCGAAGCACGCGGCACAATGGTTATCGACATTGCAAACATACGCCTTTCCGTCCTTGGGCGATATGTTGGTTAGCGATATAGAGATAGAACATGTCGCGGATGCCCTGCGGCCAATTTGGTTTGATAAGCCGGAAACTGCCGCAAGAGTGAAACAACGCATAGCCGATGTAATGGATATGGCCCATTTGCAGCGACAGCGCACAACAGAACTACCGGTACGCAAGATCGGCAAACTTTTAGGAAGCCAGACGCAGGCACGCAAGGCAAAGAACTACGGCCACCATCCATCACTTGCCTATGAAGACCTGCCGGAGTGCTTTAGCCGCCTTCGTGCTGGCGAGATTACAATGGGGCGTCTTTCGCTCATGTTTCAGATCCTCACCGCTGGCCGGTCGGGGGAAGTTCGTTTCGCTCGCTGGTCTGAAATTGATGGTGCGAAGTGGGTTATTCCTGCGGAGCGGATGAAAGGTGATATGGAACATATTGTCTATCTCTCAGATGCAGCTCTCGAGATTCTTGAAATTGTCAAAACTCTAAAAATTGGGTCGCTGGATAATCTTATATTTGTGGGACAGAAAAGCAGTCCGCTTTCAGATGCCACGATGGCGAAAGTACTTCGCACACATTCAAAAGGACTCCGGGTTGATGATGGAAAAGACAGTGAGCGAAGGGCAACGGTTCACGGCAATCGTGCGACGTTTAGAACTTGGGTTCAGGAGCAGTGCCCCACCGTTCCGGAACCTGTAGCGGAATTGAGTCTAGCCCACAAACAAACAGACGCCGTGATTGCGGCATACAGCCGAGGGAAGTTTGAAATAATGCGCCGGGAATTGATGGCCAATTGGGCAATATTCGCTACATCGCGCTGCGATAACATTGTGAGGTTGGTAGTTTGATTGATAATCCGAAATTGAAATCATTAGTGATTTATGAGGAACCCATACCGAGTCAACTAGCTGACGCACTCGATCTAACCAAGCGTGTTGTTGAAATGGGCGATGATCGCCGTGACACTCGCTCGTATAGATTTACTTACAGCCACATAGTTTCAACCTTCCCTTCCCTTTGGGGGCCAGAGTTACTTGATCTGGCTATGGGAGAGCCGCTCCCTGACAATGCACCGCAAAGCGAAAAACTGGAACAGCTAGCTAATCGGCTGGACACCCTGTGTGGTCAGAACATCCCCGCTGATGTGAAAAGAGCGATCGAGGATATTGTAGCAATGTCTAAAGGTGACGGACCACAATTCTTGTTTCCGGCTGATCGAGAAGGCAACAAAAGAACAAACGCTTACCGACTTGCAAAATACCAACTCGAGGCTCTTGAATGGGCCAAACTACTTGTTTTCTATGGCAATAAAGCAGGTGAGGTGCAGTCAACTGTTGCCAGTCACTATGGCACATCATGGGATGCAGTCCGAAAGTGGAAATCGCCGGTAAAAGTGTTACTTGGCACGAAGTTCGTCGATAGCGTTTTATCCCGCGCAAGTAGTGGAAAATCTATCCTTCTTGTGAGTTACAAAAATGGTGATGACGTTGAAGAAATGATCAAAAAAACTGCTTCGGCTTATCACAAAGAACTGAGAAAACAGGCGAGTTAAATCCGGAAAAGTTAGGGCCTATCTTTCCGGAAATATTGAGCAATAGCTTTCCGTATCAAAGCAATAGGCTCCACGGTTATCCATGTGTCTCCACTAACGGAGAACATATGATGAAACCAGCTACAATGACGATACAAATGGCTTGTGAGTACACAGGTTTGTCTTCCTCAATGATTTATAACCTCATTAACGCGCAACGACTTGAAACACGGAAAGTAGGGCGACGCACACTGATAGTGACTGCCAGTATCGACGCGCTGCTTGATATTGATCAGCTTGAAGCCGCCTGATGACCTCCGCCATTCCCACAATACCCGAAAGCGAAAAGAGCGCGTGGCAAAACGCGACCTCTCCAAATTTCTTTACAGTGACAGGCGCTACAACAAACTTCACCATTATAAGGCACCCGTGTTCAGCGATCAAGTGTGCCTTGCTGTCTGTGCTGTATGGATTCCAGTCAAAGGAATCTCAACATGCAATATCACAAACTCACAATTCCAACGCACTACGATTACCACCGAATAGACAGAGCTCTGACCAACATTCAATTACCTCTCGAATTTGAAAACGGGGACTACGCAGCTCGGTTTGTCGAAAGCCTGCAAGTGCGATCCGTAATCTATGCTCAAACTTTTCCCGTTCTCTCAACTCATCTGGGAGAAATGAGGTGACTGAACCACTCCATACACAAAGAGACGCTGCGATAGCGCTGCTAACTGACGGCGGTAAACTGACCAGAAAAGCTGGTTCATTCCTTGGCCAGTTGGTGGCCGCCGAAACACCGATGACCGAAAGACAATCTAACTGGCTCAATAAGCTTCTTGAGAAAGCTGACTTACCGCAGCTTCAGGAGAACAAACATGACAGATAAATATCCAAACATGCCTGGATGGAAAGGCAACAAGTCTACCGGGCGCAATGCAGCCTTAGCAGTGGCCAAAGACATCACAGGGCGGATAAGGCAGGTGCGGGAGGCTTTTGCCCCTCACGGACGCTCTGGAGCAACTTGTGACGACATTTCACCGGATCTGAACCTACCACCTTATCTAATCCGTCCTCGTGCCACTGGACTTGAAAAGCTTGGCAAGCTGTATGCGCTGCCAGAAAAACGAATGGGGCAGATGGGCCATAAAGTAACGGTTTATAGTGTGATCAAGCCCTTAGCGCTGGATGATGCAGCTTGATGGCACGTAACCGTTCCAGAGTTAATCAGCGTGGGCGCAACAAAAACAAGGTTGGTCGGTTTGCCCGAATAGGCCATGATTTGTTGCGCTCCTCTGCTTACCGATCCTTATCTCCCAATGCGCGATCTCTTCTTTTGGAATTGGTGATGATGGAGAACGGTCAGAACAATGGCGAGTTTTGGCTGTCTGAGGCAGATGCCGCGAGAAGGATGGGCGTTTCTTGCACAAAAATAGCGCGGAGAGCGTTTAGTGAACTGACCGAAGCTGGTTTGGTTGCAATGACCAAGGACTCGCACTTTAACGTCAAGACGGGATTAGGACGAGCTCGCTGTTGGCAGCTCACCTTTTTGTACAACTGTTTCGAACGGTTACCGGCATCAAATGAATGGAGAGATTTTGAGCCTCGAGATAAACTATCTTCACGGCGCATGGATCGAGGATTACGAGCTCTGGCTGACTACAGAAAAGAGCTGGCGGAAAAACAAAACACGGGGGGTGATTCGCCCCATACGATCGTGAAATGCAGAACCGTAAAGAGCGAATCGCCTCATACGAATGGAACTCACAACGAGAAACCGCCGTTTGTGGCCGAAATCGTACAGGGCGAATCGCCCCAACATACAGCTGTTACCACCTCCACCGGATGTCGCAGTCAGATCGAGGTTCGGATGCTCGCGATAGGCTTGGACCCATTTGAGTTGGCGGCTTAGATGAAAGGGACAAATCGAGTGACAAAAGCAACTCAGAACACATTGACCCTGAAGAAGGTCGAAGGCGTGTCCGATGAATATCTGGCGGCAAATTCAGTTCATTCTCCTATACCCCGCAACGCTTCCATTGCGCGTGACCTGGCCGCTGAAACTTTCGGTAGCGGTAAGGACGGTTTGGAGTTTGACCAGTCTGTCCAGGTTGTGCGGGACAATTGTGACGCCGTGAAAAATGGCGACTTGTCAAACATGAAAGAGACGCTGGTTGCTCAGGCTATGACGCTCGATGCAGTATTTGTGGAAATGTCCCGACGGGGCATGATGAACATGGGGCAGCACATGACCGCGACAGACAAATATTTCAAACTGGCGCTGAAGGCACAATCGCAATGCAGGACCACAATCGAAGCGCTTGAGCGGATAAATCGCGGTGGAGAACAAGTGGTGCGACATGTCCATGTCAACGAAGGCGGACAAGCGATTGTTGCCGATCATTTCCACCATAACGGGGGACAAAACGAAAAAATGAAGGGTCAACCCCATGAACAACGTGATGAAGGCGGCATACAATGCTCCAAGATGCTTAGCGAAAACACGGAAGGGAACGGAATGCCAATCCCCGGCAATGCGAGGAAAGAAAAGGTGTCGTCTCCACGGAGGCAAAAGTCCGGGCGCGCCAAAGGGAAATAAGAACGCGCTTCGGCATGGCCTTTACAGCCGAGATGTGCAGGACAGGATCAAAGCCATTGAAGAACTACTGGGGCAGGGAGCGGAAGTTCTCAGCATTGCCGAGTAATTTGTTGGGTCCGAGTCTACCGGTCGCTTCGACCATCTGACGGATTTGATGGCATTAGCCTGTGCAAAGGCTTCATGATCGATGACCAAAATACCTCAAATGCGGAACATAGGAAACATTTGCAGAGCACCTCTGCTCAATCTCCTGTTCCATGCGTGGTTGCCTTGCCAACATCAGCCTGAAACCTCGTGAAGGCTTGCTGGTCATCACGATATTCGGCGCGGATGTGGATGGGGAAGACTTGCGAGTTTTGTGGCATGGGGTTGGTCCCGTTTCTGTCGCCACAACAGGGGGGATTATAGCTCAATCCGATCAGATTGGGTAGGTTAATATATGTTCAAACACTTGCTCAATTCAATAGATCAACACTAGGTTTAAACTCGTGGTAGCGTCATCTTTGCAGAGCTATGATATTGTATCGCTGAATCGTTCATAGAAGTCCCGAAAAGAGGATGGTAACCGCAATTTGTTCAACTTGTTACCAAAGAGGTTTGCCACATTTCGGGCAATCACGAATTGGCCAAGGATAAAAAAACCAGTACCTACCCTTCGTAACAAACCAATGACCGCAAGGCCGTTTTGACAAACTCAACAAAGTCGCTGCAATTGCAGAAATCAAACAAACGGATAGCGCAATTTCGCGAAAGGGACTTGCAAAAAATAGTGCGAAAGGCACCAATAAGCATAACCCATACAAAGCCGGTATTGCTCGAATTAATACCAACTTCATGTTTCCAACTCAGTTATGAATAAATCGACCAATTGGTCCAAAATGCCTCTCTTCTGCCGGCTTAGTGAACTGTCACCGCTATATTCACATTTTTAGGTTTCTATTCATCAACATCTACAATTGATTTTTCTAGAAGTTTCATTCTTTCTTGCGGTGATAAATCAAAAAAGCGTTGTGGGGCAACATCCAACTTCTTGATTCCATTTAACTTCTTTAGATGAAATATCATTGCTGGACCAGGACCATCAAAGTTTCTTTCTGCGCTTATTTCAGCATCTAGCATGTAGATGCCGCTTGAACTGTCTATTTGTGGTTGATGTTCAAACGACATAGGATTGTAGTTGCAATCGCCTTCAAAATAACAGTTCCCAGGTGGGATAAGATTTTGTGGATCATTTAGACCGAAAACAAACAAGTCAGATTTGTTATCAACCTCCGAAACAAAGGCGATTTCACACCTAGCAGAATACAATGAACCAAAAGAATATAAAACCGGTTCATCTGAGCCGGTCTCGATGGATTTGGAATAAGATACCAAGCCGGCAATGATGTTCGAGTCTTTTTTGTTCGGAGCTGCCCAGCAACTCTTTATATCGAAAACTGTCGAATTCGGATTGGGCCGGCCTGATGAGTCCAATATTTTTTCTTCATTGTCGACTCTCTGCTGGTCACATCCACTTAGCATCATGCAAAACAAAAAGAAAAAAATCAGTCGCATCGATTGCAATCCTATTCTGTCAGGCGATTTATAAGCGGAACGCATATGCGTGATGGACAATAAGCACGCAAAGCCCGTCTCATGGTGCGCTGCAGAAGACCTCTAGGGTCCGTGCTTGCAGGGTTGCCAAATCTGCCAGCTCGCCCCAACCCACTATCAACAATTGCGGCGGCCGTGAAGCCTCTTATCTCTCTGACCAGCTTCCATTCATTCGTAAAACCCTGAAACTTGTTTTTTTTGTAGTCTCGAGCATGTTGGACTTCATGCGCCAACACTGATGAAACGTGACTGCCTGCTTCTTGATTGATCCGTTTTGTGTTTAACGTTATAGTATTTGTTGTCTTATCGAAGTTTGCATTCGCTTCTCGTCCTTCACTATCAGTGACAATTCCCGTTCCAACATTCAAACCGTTATCATCATTTTTTGTACCCAAAGTCTCTTGGATAGCTGACAATCGGTTCGCGCCGTTTCGGAGTGCGTTCGCCCGCCCGAAACTTCTGGTGGATACTGCTCTTCTGGCCGCGCGCCTCATATTTTGCTCAGATTCTGCAATTTCTTTTCGCCCTTCTTCAGCTGCTTCGCAATCTGCTTCCGTTTCACAGTCATACAATCCAGTCGAGTCTCGTCCATTGATCGGATCGCCGCCCACATAGGCATACATGTTCATGCCATCGTCGTATCCAATAGGATCGCTCTGCAGGAACCTGCCCAGCACAGGATCATAGATCCGTGCCTTGTAGTAATATTTGCCGATCTCGGAGAGCCAAACCTGACCGGTGTACTGGAACCGTCCAACATTGCTGGCTGCTGGCACGCCCCATTCATCATAAGCGTTGATCCGGGTGTTGGCCCCGCTGCTGTCTGTCAGGCCGATAATACTGCCGCGCTCGTCTGTGGTGAGATAGTTTTTGCTGGCCGTACCGCTGCCTTCATACCACACAATCGGATCATCGACCCCGCCGCCATGGGCATAGCGATTGGTGATCGCGCTGCTCACATATTCTGCGATCAGGGCGCTCCCGTCATAGAGGAACTCTGTGGTCGTTCCGCCTGCCGTGGTGCTGATCAGCCGCCCCTTGGGGCCATAGACCAGCGTTGCCGCTGCGCCTCCAGATGAGCTGGTCAGTCGATTGAGTGCATCATAGGCATAGGTGTTCGTGCCATCACCGGTCATATTGCCATTGAGATCATGGGTGAAGGTGGCAGGGGTCGTGCCAGTGGCGCTGGTATATTGGTTCAGGTTGTTGACCACATAGCCGAGATTGCGATCTACTAACGCCTTGTAGGTGAACGCGGTGTTCGAGACTTCTCGCGTGGTTAGCTGCGAAGCCGGGTTATAGGTGAAGCTGCCGGTGACCAGTGTGCTGTGGTCATAAGAAGCCAGCCGCGAGATTGGGTCATAGGTCAGGCTGGTGGTGATGCCATTGGCTCGGGTCAGCGATGTCGCGCGGCCCAGACCGTCATAGGCATATGTGACCAGCGCGAGCGAACCGTTTTCCTTGATTGCAGTGACCTGAGCAGCAGGCGAGTACTCATAAGTTAGATAAAAGCTGTCGGGATGATCGAGCCGCGTCCGGCGTCCGGCAATGTCGTAGGTGTAAGAAACCGTTCTGCCGTCCTGGTTCTCGCTATTCTGCCTCCCGAGGCCGTCATATGTGTAGCTGAGCGTCGATATGCCGGTGCGGGTCACACTGGTCTCACGTCCCAGGCCATCATAAACATAGGTTACCGTGGGATCGCTGTTGGAATAGCTGCTTTGCGTGAGGCGGCTCGTGTTGTCATAGCTGTTGGTGATGGTCTGACCAGCGCGTTTTTTAAAGGTAATCACATTGCTGCGATTGTCATAGGTTGCCACTTCTGTGCTGCTATCCGGGAAAGTGGTGGTCAAGAGTCGGTCAAAACCATCATAAGCGTAGCTGGTCTGGTTGCCATTGCCATCTTTGCGCCATGCGACTTGACCATTGGTGGTGTAGCCCAACTCAATATCTATCTCCCCAGCGCCGCTGGTTCCGAGAACACGATATCCAGAGACGGTCTTTGTGACCCGGCCCAGCACATCATAGCTGTTTTTGCTGATACGGTCGGTTCCCAACGTGCCAGTCGTGCCAAGATCGCAGGCGGAGGTGGAAGAAAGGGAGCCGAACACCGCCTTGTTCATTCGGGTTGCAGAGCATTCCAGTTGATTGCGGCCGTCATATGAAAATTGTGATACGGTTTCCGTGGTGGTTGTTGCACCGTTGACTTCATTGACATCGCTGCGCGCCAGATTGCGGTTTGCATCATAATCATTGGTCAGGGATTGTGAGACGACCAGCACCGTGTCGGTTGGACTGGTGACCGTGCCGGTTTCCACCAGCGTCGGCTTGCTGTCCGATGCACGGTAAGTTGTACGCGTGGCTGTGCGGAGCGTTCCATTGGCTCCCTGTGCGCCTATTTCCCATGTCTTGCGGCCAATCACATCATAACGGTTATAGGTCGCATCGCCATTGCCTGCGAGCGGGCCATCAGCTGAGAGCAAGCGACCCGCATTGTCATAGGCATAGGTTGTTGTGGCCGACAGAGACGCCGTGCCATTGGTCATGGTTTCTGTGGCGGGAAGCAGTGTGTTCCCCCAATAAGTATAGGTTTTGACGAGCGCGGTGACCGAGCTGCAATTGTCGCTGCCACCGGAAGATTGCCAGCAGGTGGTTTCCTTGGTCTTGCGCGCCAAACCTCCGGCAGACGAATATTCATTGATTGTCTTACGGCGATTGCCGTTCGCGTCCGCTGGTTCGAGCTGGGTGAGCAGTTGTCCGCTACTGTGCCACGTATAGTCGGTTACGTTACCTGCCGGATCGGTTGTGGAGACGGGCCGAAAACATTTGATGTTATCATTGACGCCAAAAGTGCAGGTCGTGCCGGGCAGATAGGTCGCAGTCTCCACAATATCTGCAAGACCGCTGGCCTTGGAACGCTTCTCTGTGATGTTGCCAAAAGTATCATAAGTGATTTCAACGCTATCGCCTTCCGGCATCGTAATCTTGGTCAGGCGCGCAAAATTGTCATGTACATAGCTGGTGGTCTGATTAAGGCCATTGGTGATGGAGTTGATCGTGGGAGAGCCCGAAACCGGCTGTGTGATATTCACGATGCGAGAGAAGCTTTCGGGACCGGTGACTGTAACTTTGGTAATCTTGGGAGCACCAATAGTGACTCCGGTTACGACATAATCATAATTCCACTCAGTGCCATCTTTGGTGACTTTGTCGGACAAGCTGTACGTTTGTGTTGCACTAGAGAAACTGCCAGCTTCGACCGCATAGCTGTCGCTGGTGTCGGTCGGCAGTTCCATTGTGGTATTGGTGACATTGTTCGGTGTGTTGAGAGAATTAGCGCAGTTTCTGCAGGTCCATGTGCGGCTTGCCAAATCTGTAACGGTCGTCTCGGTTAAGCCGGGGGAGACAGTAGTTGTAACATAAGTGTTCTTGGCGACAGGATTGGGACTGCTTGGACCGTTGAGCGTTGCCGTTGCAACTTCGGACCAGCCTGCCTGATAAACAGTACCGGCCTGGTAAGTGAGTTGGAGCTGATAGCCGAGGTTGCTTGTGATCGTTGTGGGGCGATAATAAGTGCGCGGATCTCCAGTGGGCGTTTCGCTGTGATAGGTAAACGTATGCCGCTCGCCATCGGCATATTGCACGTAGGATGGATAGAGTATGTAGGTAAGAGTTCCTCCAGAATTAACCCAGGCAGACACTTTGTCGAAGAAGATTTTCTTGCCCGAACCGCCTTGCATATAGGTCGCATTTTGAGAGGCGATGCCAATGGTCATTTCTGAACCATTGCGCTGTGATGCGGTACACTCATCATCGAGGCAAGTCAGGCTGTCGGAAGTTGCACCGCCATTGTTGACTTGAACACTGGCCGTATTGCCTGGCGGATCTTGTCCGACCATGAACGGTTGCAGGTTGGAGATTTTACTGAGGCTAAGTCTTCCCGCAGCAGGGGCCGAGACTGGCGGCAGTTCCGGCGACACCTGTCCTGACAGCATATTAACACCGTTGCCGTCCGGCTCGATCTCAAGCGGTTTGATCTGCTGGGCGGATGCGGCAGTAGAAGCCAGTCCAATGCTTGTCAGCAGCACAACCAGACGGCTGGTCAAATGCCTCATGTTCTTTCCCTTGTTGAGAAGCCGCGGCAGGTTATAGTAATTGCCCATGAGCGGATGCGATCAATGCAAAATGATGTACGTGGGGGCGGGCGACAAGGAGCCTGTATCTAATGTCGGACAGTCACCTGAGGCCAATGCCGCGTAATATACTCTAACAGCCAGATTTTCGGTCAGAGCAGTGCTGGAATGCGCGAACCATCCCCAGCAAGTCTGCGGATCAATCCCTTTCCAGTTATCCTTGAGATTACAGACCTGCGTGTATGCCGTGCGCCAGCTTGAATAGATCAACACGGCTCCGTCATCTTCGGTTTTAACCTGACTGATGGTACCAAAACAGCTGGCTGCTGCAAATGCAGGGCCGGATATTGAAAGCGCGCCTATCAGCATCAATGTGGCTATCGTCTTTTTCATGTGATTTCCCCTGTTGTTTGTTTCGCGCTCACCAGCGCAGGCATAATGCGCATTCATTCGAAGCAAATGACGCGCTTAAGATAGTCATATTCTGCGGTTTCGGTCGGAAGGGTTTTGTATTCGAGCACCGATCCATATGTGTAGTTGATGCTGTTGCAGAACTTGGTGGCATCTACTCCCCGCTCAGCGCCATTGCGCCTGTTTCCGGATTGATAGTAGGTCGAATCCTGAGCAGCTCTGCCCCGTGCAACATCGGCAAATTTGGGAGCTTCCAGTTCAACAACCACAGCCCCTTTCGTTGACCTGTTTCGATCGGCATCCTGTGCCAACGCGGTCGATGAAAACCCCAAAGCCAAGACCATTGTGGCAACACCTATCAAACTGTTCATATTGCTATCCCCTTGTCATCAATCAAAAGCTGAAAATCATATTCGGGCGCGGATCATTCCACTTCCGGAACAACCAGAATCTTCCCGCCAACCGGCAAAATATAAGCATTGGATATAGGTTTTGCGCCTGCCGTTGCGACGCTGGTGCGGTTGTTGGCCGCGTCATATGCATAGTCGTTATCAGCACCGTCTTGCGGCCCGCCAGTGCGCTCGACCTTGATCAGCCGACCTTTTGCATCATAACTATATGTTTGGGTTTCTTGAGCCTGTGAAACGCTGGCGAGGCTTATCAGAGCTGCACCGCTCAATAGCCTCCATACAATCCTCATCTGCATCTCTCCATTTTAGAATGGACTCGATGCGACCCTATTTTATTATGTGTTTAGAACAACATCTGCGGCTGGAACTGTCAAACCATGAGCGCGAGAGATAGACCCATTATGGGGGTATTGTCTGATCGTGCAGGGATGAAGCGAAGCAAAGGTGTGCAGTGAGAGCTTCCGGTTTATCGCAAAAGCGGAGGTAACGCGTACAGGTTAACCTTCTGATGCTCCGTTCAATCAAAAGCTACCTCGCGAGCCCGTGCTCAATGAGGTTCTTAGTGCAAAGTGGCGTAGCAGATTCTTCTATTAAAAGAAATTTGCCCACATGCATAAATATCCTTCAGGCGGTGTATCGCTGGTCAAATTGCTGTTCGCTCGATATCGTCCGGCGATGCGCACTGTAATCGACACCAACGCTCTCCAAGACGATAAACTTGCACGTTATCTAGCGCGAGATCATCAAAATATTGCTGTCATCCCAGATGCTGTGATGATGGAAACATTCAAAAAGAACGCGTTAAGGTCAGCGGAAATGGCTACCGCGACGCTTCGGCGCTACTCGCGCCAAACGATCATCTTGAAGCGGCCAGACAAAATACTAAGGGTCAACCTTCGAACCAGCGGACTGGGCCGACGAATGATCGACGTAAAACAGACAACTGCTTTTCAGAGTTTCAGCAAATTCCTTACCAATGCAAAATTAGATGGGATTGAACGGAAATATTTAAAAAATAGCCAGAAAGAAGCCGAAACAAATATGGAATTTCTGCTAGAGAATGCGAAGCAGTTCCCTCATATTTTCAATATGCTCACTAAGCTGTTCACACGGGATGAGCTAGTTGAATTACGAGACTGTTCCCCGCGTTCGATTTCTACCCAATCCAAACTGATGGACCTGATGTTCAACCAAACCAGAGTAACTTATCAGAATGGCGGTGTAGAAGAACGGTATTGGCCAAAAACCTTCACCGAAGCCACGAACACGTTCGCCTTCCGATATTCTTTATGCGTAACGCTTTTGTTCTCACACTGGGTTAGTGAGGGTAAGCAAATGGCCAAAAAACCCGAAAAGATTGTCAACGATATCGTTGATGTGAACATAGCAGCGATGGCGACTTTCTTCGATGGTGTCTTGTCGAATGATGCGCGTGTCCTAAACCTCCAATCGGAAGCGAGATATGTGCTCTCGCAGATTGGTGCCTATTTGACTCGTTAAACGTTCATAATTGGGTGCCTGGGAGATCGGTTACTATTAAACTCCATGTGTCCGCTTTTGCACCCTCAGGAGACGCTCCCAAGAGAGCTGATTGCGCCTCAGATAGGTTCGTGTAGACTTTCATCAGACAAAGACGCGGTGGCAATTACCGAGCGTTGATGGATAGTTTCTTTGAGGGAGTGACAAGATGAGTATCGCAGTTGGAATATTGACTACCATTGCACTTGCCATGCCAAGCACATCTGGTGCGCAAGTTGTACATGGTGTTGGTAGATGTGTGATCGCAAATGAACCAGCCAATGACAGCCCTGGTAGCTTAGGCAATTGTGTAATTACCGAGTTGTCCTCGGAAGACGGCAAAGATGCGTCCGCCCTCGCACCTGGGGCCATTTTCTATCTAGTGCCTTCTGCTATGCGAGTTTCTCCGATGACCCTGGAATTGGAATCGACCGGATCGGGAGCCACAGCTAGATTTGAGGTGCAAAATATAGGCCCTAAAGACCTACTTTATGAAACCCGTGTTTACCGGATAGAATTGAATGATCAAGGCGAAGAAACTATAAACCCCGCTGATGAAGATTTTCTTGTGTTTCCACCCCAGGGCGTTCTTTCAACTGGAGTTAGTCAAGTAGTAAGATTGCAATGGCTTGGACTAAAACTCGATGCGCCTCAGACGTATCATGTTTCCATCGAACAGCTTCCAGTGATACTTGAGCCAAATGATTCTGGTCGAAACCCTTCGGAGGAAAACACTGAGAAAATCAAGGTAATGGTGGTTGTGAAGCCGTCGAGATAAACCATCATAAATTTCTCGCAGGTATTGGATAGAACGAACCCTCTGGGCCGGGTCTAACTCATGGGTGCCAGCACGAAGCCCGTTTATGCAAGTGATAAAGCGGAAGAAGGCCAACGACCGGTTGAAACAGTCATTGTGAAAGATTTGTCACCTTTGGCGTTGGGAAGGAAAACTCCGCCACGATTTAACGCAGCGGGCGGTTTGTTCGGATGGCTCCAGACTAAGCTTTCTCTTTTTCCCATTACTCAACAAGGGAACGATATTCCGGCGTTTTTGGATGAACCCTAAACTCCTCGGCTTCGATATCCTTCGGCCGCAGCGTAGGTCCGGACTTTATTTCGCCGATCTGGCAATCGACTAGGCAAAACGATGCGGTCACAAATGAACTAATCCGGGTCGGTGTTAGCTCTGGTCCACCACATCAAAAAGATATGATGGGCCATGAATATGGTGAATTTCAGGAAGGGGCTGGTACGTTGGCAAAAGAGCGGATCAGCAACTTGATGGATTCGGCCCCATATTGGGATTTGACAGATGAAGAAAAAAACGATGCCATCAAAGATATTATTCGGAAAAGTCGCAAAGAAGCGAAGGGCGCGATGGGCGGCGGTTTATTTGCAATACCTCCGGACGCTGTGTTGAACGATCCGGATGACCTGCCGCCCATTCCTGCAGGTGCGCGGTTAAACTAAAACTATTGGTGCTAACAACACGGGGCGTTTCCGCGATCCTTTAACGCAAAACTGCCGTTTCTTGAGGTTTTGTAGGTTTTATCGATTGTGGCGGGGGCTTATCCAAAAAATCTACTGTTGGCTTGGATGTACTTCGACTAGGCTTGAATGAAAATCCGGCTAAATGTTGAAATCTTGTGAAGCGCAATCTGCGCTTTTAAGTTTGGTTAAAGGAGTTTTGGATGTCAAATCGGTTCGTTCGGTATGATCTTGGTCCGCGAAACGGCCAATCCCCAGACAGAGCAACTGTTAAACCTGCACGGATAATTCGGACCAAAGATGAGTTGAGAATTGTAGATGAATCAATCCATGACCCGATTGGACAAAGCAGTTATGAAAACGGGCAGTATCGTCCCGAACAGAGCCAGTTCAACGGAAAATACACCACCGTAACCAACAACAGCCTGCCCCCTATTGGACAGGGAAGATATTGGTACTCAAACAACGGCTACGTTCTAATGAAGGCTCGAAACGGTCGTTACTACCGAGGCTCAGGGTGTCTTATAACTCCAAGAATCGTATTGACTGCCGGGCATGTAGTCTTTTCATCAGAGGATGGCGGCGCAGCGGTATCTGTGGACTTCACCGCTAACTATCCATTTAATCGCCAAGCGATTGATGCGAGCCGAATCTACGTGATGCCAAAATGGGTTCAGAAGAGTGAATTGAGTTTTGATCTTGCCATGATTTACTTGGATGAGCCGATCGCAACCGATGGGTTCCACGGTGTTGTAATCAATTCTCCATATGAAAAGGCCAAAAACCACCACGGTTGGACGGCGGTAGGCTATCCAGCAAGCTTGCCCACATGTAATAACTGCGTTGATATGATTGTGGACGGAGGTCCAAAAAGCAAACGCGCTTTTCAATATCCGAGAAATCTATATTTCAGAAATGGGTTTGTGGCATGGAGCCGCGCTGATCTGACGGGTGGAGCTAGCGGGGGGCCTTGGATATCCAATAACAGTGCGCCGAGCTCTCGTATCGGCAAGGTTCTTTTACCGGGACTTCGCGGAGCCAGACTCTACGCGCCGCTCATTGGCAGCGTTAACTCTTTCATCAGATCAAACAAAAAGAACATCATGTATGGCCCAGACTTTAAGGCCTCGCATGGCAATTTCATCCAAGCAGTAATCAATGATACGGTCATTGATCCTACTTGACCGTTTTGACTTTGGAACGCTGAACTATCTAAACGCCCTTTGCCCAATCTGATCTTTCCGATTTCATTGGATCGTCGGGAACGTTCTGATTCGTAGAACATCCTTTTGACTGTCCGAAACCGATGGCCTTTGATGATGCTCGATGCGCTGGAAGATGTAGCATTTCTCTGCCGGCGCCTGAATGGGAATAGTTTGCGAACCAGTATTGTTCCAACTCGGGAAAAGGAAAGATCGCAGCAATATTACTTAACCCCAATGTTCATATTTGGGGCGCAGCAGAAGTAGCGTATCGTTTAGAATTGGCCGAAATTATCAATCCGCTTTGGGTGTAATACTCATCGACTCTGTCACAGTGCTTCTGCTAGTGAAAGCGAGGGGATTGTTTCTTCATGCCTGGTCTGTGGGAAGGTTGGGCTTTAGAAGAGGGGGTTTTATGAAACGACCAATAATGGTTGCTGCCAGTGTGGCGCTGGTAGCTACAAGTGTGTACGCGCAAGAAACAACGACTACAGTACCTACTGCGCCGTCCGATTCTCAGCCTTTACCAATACCGCAACCGGTAACAGCAAATGCTGTACTCCGTGCAGGAACGCCAATTTCGCTAACCATGGCTGAGGAAATCACGACAAAGAAAAAGGCCGCTAAGGTCGGCCAGCGTTTCCAACTCGAAGTTTCCGCACCTATAGAGGTGAATGGTGTGGTGGTTATTCCGGCCGGCACCCCTGCCTGGGGAGAGCTTGTAAGCGTTCGAAATAAAGGCATGTGGGGTAAGTCTGGAAAATTGGAAGCCAAACTTCTCTATGCTCGCGTGAATGGACGGCAAATTCGTCTTACTGGAACTTTTGACGACAAGGGCGTCACGGGAACAGCAGCCGTTGTTGGGGCTATCGCAGTGATACCTATTGCGGGCTTCTTCACAACGGGAACGAGTGCAGTCTTGCCAATGGGCGGCCCTGTAAAGGGGTTTATCGACGAGGACGTTGAGCTTGCTATAGCGCAGAGCACACCTGTTCCAATGCAAATATCTGCTCCTGCACCGCCTATGCCGATTCCAGCTGACGCAGCCTTACCTGTTGAAATGGCCCCTGATTCTGAAGAATAGTCACAAATAGGCCGGGCGCTAGGGCGCATCTCAGCTCAATTGCCCGTTGGTCAAGCCGATCCATCCCAAAGCAATGCAGGGTAACCGCTGGCCAGACATTTGCTTGCACACCAAAGAGAGTGTGGGATGACGATGGGCCAATTTGGTGCACAGAAAAGGCCCAAGGGTCCGTCTGTCTAGCATAGCTGTGCGTGAAATGGATGGAACGTACTCTCCCGGCCATCCGTGCCCGAAGGCCAGCGCAAAGCAGGCTGGAGATAAACTGTACAACTCGTTGGCAAACAGATTGGCAGGAGAGGGCACGGTCATGCGCTAGTTCGAGGGGCAAAGCTGTGCTGTGTTTCCGTTGGTGGTGCTGACGGCAAGCGCACCTTGGTGCATTCTCAAAAATCGGTCGATTTGTCCTGTGATGGTTAAAAACGGAAATGCTGCGAAGTGGCCGAAGTATTGGATCGAACATAGGTGATAGCCGGGGGCCGGAGAGAGTTGGTCCAGACGGCGCAACGTCGGACTGTTCGTTCCGTCGTCGGTGTTTCGTCAAAGATGGAATTGGAAGTAAAATATCGTCGGTTCGTCGAGAATGATGTCAATAAGAGTCAAAAAACGCTGATTTTGCGTAAAATTGGGTGATTTTCCGTATGGTGTGTGGGTTAGGTTGGTGCTACAGGGGTCAAGTCATCGGGGTATTTCGTTAGTAACGTTGAGACTGCTTTAAGCGGGCGTTAACGTTTTGATGCGTATTTCGGTGTACATGGTGCCATGTGCAAATCACTGGCAAGTACCGGGATTAAAACGAAAATGTCTACAGAGAAGTACTTTGAAAAGCTAAACGAGACGCTATTCGGCGGGACCGTTAAAGCTGCTGATTTCAAAACTCTGGGCGGTTTCCACCCTGACACGAATCGTGAATCGATGGCAAAAGAGCTATTAGAATCGATGGCGAGGGTTGGGATTACCAGAGATGGTGAGCTTTTGGACGTCAACAACAGTTAATACCCATATATTTCAAGGGGTTAATTGTGATATACTAACCCGGTCAAACGGTTTGGTATCGATATGTCTCAGATAAAAGCTGACTTTATCTTGCAATTGCAAGACGAAAACAAACCTCTTTGGCCTAACGAAATATCCCACAAAATCCGACATCAATTCGCTTGGATGAGCTTGTACAAAGTGGACCTCGAATTGGATCCCGAGCACATTAGGGGTTATATGGTTCGCATTCCTCCAACTAGGGCTCATTCCGCACAAGATCCGCACATTTTCTGGTGTATTATTGCTGGCAATCAATCGATGGGATGGCAAAATATAACGTGGACTAAGGAAATGCTTCAGGCACTCGACGGTGACCAGGCACTTACCACCAATGAACAACAACTTGGCGACATGCTGGACATGGGAGCAATCGACCAACCAAACGACGATGAAACTCCGGCGAACGTCGTTGCCGACAGAAATGGCTTCACCTTGGCGTTGGCATGCGCGGTTCCCAAAGCGTATCGACTCCATTTACGTCAACATTTGCAGTCTTCAGACTCGCTCGCACCTCAAATGCTAGCCGACCTTGGGCACATTCCAGAACAATATATCAGCTACGTGTTGGATGCCGGCTTTGAAGATAAATTTGAAAAAGCTTTAGATGAGATATGCGAAGGAGGAACCTGAGCTATCTCCATGGATGACAGAATGTCAGCCCCATAAATCCTTGGCAACAAACGCGAGTTTGCGTACACGGATAGGGTAGTCGAAAATAGTCCCACCAGTTTCCGGTATAACACGTTGTAGTTCTCTGCTCTTGCCAGCAACGCATTCCATCACCAATATTGACACCGCCTCCGCCCGGACCAAAAGAGTCAAATGGGCTGGACGAATGCAATCCAGGCGACAATGCTGCTGCAATGGGCGGCGGAAGATCGTCGCTTTGTTCATTTGGAATCTTTTGTTCGGCTTCGGGCATTCTCATCGATAGTGATCGCAGCAGCTCTACTACAGTTTTACCTATATCATCCGAGGGCTTTTCTAATTCTATTTCCATGATGGGGTGGTTGTGGTCACCGCATGATTGTCGGCGAATCATCTTAGCTTGCTTTATTATTGCAGTGGGGGTTTCGACCCACGATTTGCAATTTGACAGCGATAATTTTATGTATTTCGCCCTTCCGGATGGCGCGACCATTGCAACTATGGATTGACTCGCGTCATTCGAAAAAACACCCTCATTCAAGCTTTTCTCGAGCTCTTTGCCAGTAAACTCAGTTCTCATGCGCCCTCTCCTCACATTCGTTTACCTGTTCTAACCAATTTATGCAATTTGGGAACCCAATGCCGAGCGCAATGGTGAGGTTTGAGCAAATAAAACTCAAGACTGATCCATTAGCCACTCAAACCATGCCACCGCTATGCCCGTGACGCCGCATCTCTAAAACTAAGATTCGTGAAATGCAGGGAAAACTCAGAGCGGCTCCCTTCAAATCTTCCTTCTTTTCAAATTGGACTGAGTTATTCCCCTAAAAACTAGTCAAAAATATGTAATAACTGTGGGAACAAATTTTATTCTTTTCATAAATATTGTTCAATATCAGTATATTGCTAGGCAATATTGGCGGACAGGGTGGGATTCGAACCCACGGTGAGCTTGCACCCACGCCGGTTTTCAAGACCGGTGCATTCGACCACTCTGCCACCTGTCCGCATTGATCGAACGCCTCCTAGCGGCCTCTATTTGAAAGAGCAAAGTTTTTATCACTTACGGCAGCAACAGACGATTTCACACATATCGGTCGAATAGTTGCTGGAGTGCGATAATTAGGGATTCCCCTGCGACTCAGTTTGTGCAAGAACGTTGCCGGAAGGGATTTTGTACATGCGTTTATCCTTGGCAATTGCCGGCAGTGCACTTGCTCTATTAAATTTACCCACTTCAACTCACGGCCCCACAGCGCTGGCACAGACCGGCGCGCCTTCGGTGGCAACCCAGAACTCGGGTTTCCGGGGCTATCTCACACAGGTCGGGAACAAGGCCGTGCGCGACGGGGTCAGTCGGCAAACGGTGAATCGGGTGTTATCGGGCCTGACCTATAATCCCAGGGTTATTTCGCTGGACCAGTCTCAACCTGGCGGCCGGCCCAATAGTGCCATTCCGCCTTTTGCTCCTTATCAGCGCCGGCATATAACGTCGCAGCGCATTGCCAATGGCAAAAAAGCCTATCAACGGCTGGTCACCAATCTGGTTGATGTCGAACGGGAAACGGGCGTTCCCGGACATATCATCATGTCGATCTATGGCAAGGAAACCAACTATGGTTCCTATACCGGCAATTTTGACATTCCGCGGTCTCTGGCAACATTGGCTTATGAGGGAAGGCGCCGTGCGCTTTTCGAAGCGGAACTTATTGCTGTTCTCAAAATCATTGACGGCGGCGTTCCGCAATCTGCATTGAAAGGCAGCTGGGCCGGAGCCATGGGTAAACCCCAGTTTCTGCCGTCCGTATATCTCCGGCTGGCGAAAGACGGAAATGGGGACGGCTATGCCGATATCTGGAAGAGCGAAGCCGATGCCGTGGCATCAATCGCCAATTATTTTGTCAATTCAGGCTGGCGCCGCGGTGAACCATGGGGGATCGCGGTTCGCATTCCGGCATCTTTGAACCGTGTAGCCATTCGCAACCGGACAACCGCACCGCGATGTCCGCGGGTACATGAGCGTCACAGTCAGTGGAAAACAATGGCGGAATGGCGCGCGCTTGGAATAAGCCCGGCGTCCGGACGCACCTTGCCCAACAACACTCTCGCGACATTGCTGGAACCGGACGGGCAGGGGAGAACCGCCTATTTGCTGACGGGAAATTACCGGGTGATACTGGATTATAACTGTTCGAATTTTTACGGATTATCAGTGGGGTTACTGGCAGATGCTATCCAAAGTTAGACTTATCGGCGCAAGTGCGCTGATCGCTGCACTCGCGGGCTGCGGTTCGATCGACGGCGTGAATGACAATGTAGAAGGCGGATATGCGCCCGCTCCAAAAGGGTCTGCAGGTAGTTATGCCGGAGCGGTTTCAGACTATCCGTCCAAGTTAGGCGAGCCTTACAAGATTGCCGGCAAAACCTACACGCCCGAAGATGTCGCTAGCTATGACGAGGTCGGTTATGCCAGCTGGTATGGTGACGAACTGGCAGGCAATCCGACTGCCAATGGCGAGCGCTTCAATCCGGACGGAGTTTCAGCTGCTCACAAAACACTGCCTTTGCCCACCTATGTCGAAGTCACCGCACTTGACACCGGGCGCACGATATTGGTCCGGATCAATGATCGCGGACCATTTGCAAACGATCGTCTGATCGACCTGTCGCATGGCGCGGCGAAACAATTGGGCATAGATGCGCAGGGCATTGCCGGTGTGCGGGTTCGCAAGGTCAACCCAAATGAGCAGGAACGCGCGGTTCTGCGCAGCGGCGCGCCAGCGACCGAAAGGATTGCGACCCCGGACTCATTATTGGCAATATTACGCAAAAATCTTCGAAAACTTCCGCAACCAGCAGCACCGGCAAGACGCGTGGCCGCGCCTGCTCCTCGCGCTGCACAGCCAGCAGTGAACACAACCGGTGTCGGGGCCTCCTACGTTCCGCCATCCGGAAGCGCGACACCCGCGGCCGGTGCCAGAAACGGCAGGTTTATCGTCGAAGAATCGGGCCGTCCCACACGGAACCCGGCACGTAGCGGCGCTTCGACCAGGCCTGCTGTAAGCTCGTCCGGCGGTTTCGTCGTTCAAGTTGCCGCTTTCAGCAGCAAAAGTCGCGCAGACGCGCTTGCCCGAAAAATTGGTGCCAAGGTCATGCGCAGCCCAGCAGGTAATATCTGGCGCGTACGCTACGGACCATATGCAAACGAACGTGATGCCGGCGCCGGTCTGGCCCAGGCACGACAACGCGGCTATGGCAACGCGCGGATACTTCGCGCAGGCCGATAGGCGGCAAATTATAATTTTGATCTGAAACCGGAAACATAATGAACAAAATCTACTGGGCCGTTTTGCCCCTTGCCCTGACGCATTCGACGCTGTTGGCCGCTCCGAAATATGAGACTGAAGCTCCCATTGCCTACATGACCGACCTGTCATCCGGCGCCGTATTGTTCGAAAAAGATGCGGACCGACAAATCCCGCCGGCATCGATGGCCAAGATGATGACGGTCTATGTTGCGTTTGATCAGCTGAAAAACGGTAAAATCGCGCTGGATCAGGAAATCACCATCCAGCGCGCAACCTGGCAAAAATGGCAAGGGCAGGGATCAACCATGTTCCTGGCGGCGAATGACAAACCGACCATCAAAGACCTGCTCCACGGGGTTATCACGCTGTCCGGCAACGATGCCAGCGTAGTGCTGGCGGAAGCGATTGGCGGCACTGAAGAAAATTTCGCCGAGATGATGACCAAAACAGCGGCCAAAATCGGCATGAAGAACAGCCGTTTCGGCAATAGCACCGGCTGGCCAGACGAAGGAAAGACCCTGGTTACCGCACGAGATCTCGGGATTTTGGGTGCGCGACTTTCCAACGATTTTCCAGAGCTTTACACCGATTTTTTCGGACTCACCGAGTTTACATGGGGCAAAACAAATAGTGGCGATCCGATCACCCAGCCCAATCGCAACCCGTTGCTTGGAAAAATCGCTGGCGCAGATGGGCTGAAAACCGGTCATACGGAAGAAGCTGGCTATGGATTCACCGGATCTGCCCAGCAAAAAGGCCGGCGGATCGTATCCGTACTGGCCGGACTGAACAGCTATGGCGGACGGGTATCAGAATCCGTCAAATTCATGAACTGGGGGTTTAACGCGTGGGAACCCAAGGCCCTGTTTGAGAAAGGCGCCAAAGTACAATCTGCGGATGTCCAGTTGGGAGATGCCAGTTCTGTGAACCTGATCGCACCGAAAGACCTTTTTGCGACCTTGCCAAAGGGATCTGATGCGTCGCTTACCATGAAAGTCAGATATAACGGTCCGATCAAGGCACCAATTGCCGCTGGACAGGAGATTGCGACTTTGGTCGTCAGCTTCGATGGTGCAAGCCCGCAATCCATGCCTTTGGTCGCTGAAGAAGCGGTAGAAGAAGCCGGTTTTTTTGACAGGGTCTGGGCGGGATTGAAATCCCTGCTCGGACTGGCCTGAGGCATATCATGTCTGATATTCTGCCTGGCCGTTTCATCAGCCTCGAGGGCGGGGAGGGGACTGGCAAGTCCACACAAGCCAAAGCACTCTCGCGTTTGCTGGAAACAAAAGGGCTCAAAGTCCATTTGACGCGCGAACCCGGCGGAACTCCCGGCGCAGAAACCATCCGCGAACTGCTGCTCACCGGGAATGATGAAAAATGGAACATGCGTACCGAAGCACTCCTGTTTGCCGCGGCCCGGTCCGAGCATTGTCAATCACTGATCAAGCCAGCACTGGAACGGGGTGAATGGGTTATCAGCGATCGTTTCATTGACAGCAGCCGAGCTTATCAGAGTGTAAGCGGCGAACTTGATGACGTACAGATCATGTCCCTGCATCAGGTCGGTAGCGGCGGCCTCATGCCGGATCGCACCTTCATACTGGATATTCCGGAGAAAATCGCGGCTCAGCGCGCCAACGCCCGTGATCGCGGGGACAGCGACCGGATTGGCGGACGCGACAGCGAATATCACCAGAAGGTCATGGCCAGTTTCCGCAGCTACGCGACTAACGAACCGGAGCGCGTTCACTTGGTGGACGCATCCTCGTCGGTAGAGGAAATTACATCAAAACTGATGCAAAACCTGTCTGAATGGCTAAGCTGACGCCATGACGTCATCTCACTCATCAATGCTGCTGGGACATAAACAAGCCAGTCAGATATTTACCCAATCCTGCGCCAGAGGAACGTTGCATCATGCTTGGGTTTTGGCGGGCCCCAAGGGTTTGGGGAAAGCCAGTTTCGCCAAACGGGCAGCGCAATATCTTCTTGAATCGGACCCTCTCTCACCACTGACTCGCCCTGATCTGGAAGTCGACCCGTCGAGCCAGGCGGCAAAACTGCTCGCTGCACGCTCCCATCCTGATTTTCGCATGCTCCAACGCGGCGGCAAATCGGACAAAGAAGAGAAAAAAGCGCGGGAAAATGGGGTGGAATCTCTGGACGAGCATGAACTGAAGCGCAATATCAGCATCGCACAAGTGCGCAGCCTGCAATCACTGTTCAATACCCAGTCTTCGATCTCGACCTTTCGTCTGGTTATTATCGATGCGATTGATGATCTCGAACGCGGTGGCGCAAATGCGCTACTGAAAAATCTCGAGGAACCGCCTGAAAACACGATCTTTCTACTGGTCAGCCATGCACCGGAGCGGCTGCTGCCAACCATCAGGTCACGTTGCCAGATTCTGCGATTTGATCCGCTGAACGATGATGAGATGCGACAGATACTGTCAAATTTTGATCCAAAGCTGGGTGAAGCGGATCTGGAAGCACTTGTGCGGGCAGGCGAGGGGTCTCCCGGACGGGCCTTGCAATATGTCAGTGCAGGACTGGCGGAACTCGAACAGGACGCGCAGGAAATCATGCGGACAGGTGATCGCGACAACAAAATCAAAAATGGTCTGGCCCGCAAACTGTCGCTCAAAGCAGCTACGCCGCGCTATCATGCCTTTCTGGACAGGGTGCCCAGTCTGATCGCAAATGAAGTTAAAAACCGGCAAGGACCGAAGAATATCCGTTCTATCGAGATATGGCGCAAGGCCAGTGATCTCGCCGCCATGGCCGTTCCGAAAGCGCTGGACAATCAAGCCGTGGTCTTTCAGCTCGGTAGCCTCATGGGATCGCTTGCCCTACATCAGCAGCAAGCATAAAGAGGTTCCCTAAATCGCCGTTCGCGCCCGGATTCAAGAAAGCCATCCATGTCCAAGCCATATTATATTACGACTGCAATCAGTTACCCCAATGGCCCGCCACATATCGGCCACGCCTATGAAGCGATTGCAACAGACGCAATTGCCCGTTTTCAGCGCATGATGGGCCGCGACGTCCGGTTTCAGACCGGAACCGACGAACATGGTCTGAAAATGGCGCAGGCAGCCGCTGCCCAAGGCGTATCTCCTGGTGAACTGGCCGATGAAATGGCCAATTTTTTCATCGTGATGACCGAAAAATTGAATATTTCGCATGATCGTTTCATTCGCACCACGGAAGCAGATCACCACAAGGCCAGTGCTGCAATCTGGCAGGCAATGGAAGCCAATGATGATCTCTATCTCGACAAATACGAAGGCTGGTACTCGGTACGCGACGAGGCCTATTATGATGAAAGTGAACTGATCACCGCTGAAGGAGAGGGGGGTACCGCTGAAAAACTGTCTCCCCAGGGCACACCGGTCGAATGGACGGTAGAGGAAAGCTGGTTCTTCCGCTTGTCAAAATATCAGGAGCCGCTCCTGCGGTTATTCTCGGAAAACCCGGAATTTCTGAAACCCGACAGCCGCCGCAACGAGATGATCAAATTCGTCGAAGGCGGACTGAAAGATCTGTCCATATCACGCACCAGCTTTGACTGGGGCGTCAAAGTGCCGGGCGCGGACAAGCACGTGATGTATGTCTGGGTCGATGCCCTGACCAACTATCTAACCGGGTTGGGCTATCCTGAAACGACCGAAAATTTTCCTAAATACTGGAGCGAAGGCGGAGATATCGCCCATATTATCGGCAAGGATATTGTCCGGTTTCACAGCATTTACTGGCCGGCCTTTCTGATGAGCGCCAAATTACCATTGCCGAAGCAGGTTTTCGGTCACGGATTCCTGCTGAACCGCGGTCAGAAAATGTCAAAATCGGTTGGTAATGTCGTTGATCCATTGTCTCTGGCCGATATTTTCGGCGTCGATCAGTTGCGCTATTTCCTCTTGTCCGAAGTCGTTTTCGGCAAAGATGGCAGCTACTCCGCGGAAATGATCGTCACGAAAACCAATGCGGATCTTGCCAATAACTTCGGAAATCTCGCACAACGCAGCCTGTCAATGATTGCCAAAAATTGCGACGGAAAAATCCCGGCAGCGGGAGAAAAAACCGATTCTGAAGAACAGCTTATGGCAACTCTTGAAGATTGCTTCGCATCAATCGAAACACTTATGAATTCCGGTGACTTTCCAATTCATGCAGCGATTGACCTGCTCCGCGATCGATTGAGTGCAACCAATCAGTATTTTGCGGATCAGGCGCCCTGGGCGCTGCGCAAAACTGATCCGGCCCGCGCGGATACGGTGCTATATTATACGGCAGACGCCATTCGCAGACTGGCGATCATGCTGCGCTGGGTGATCCCGGAAAGCTGCGACAAAATGCTGGATTTGCTTAATCAACCAGCAGAATTGCGCGATTTCAGTGCTCTCCAGAACATGATCGAATCCGGCCTTGAAATTCCACCCCCAAGCCCGATATTCCCGCGATTGGAAATGCCTGCCGGGGAAGGGGAAGCATAGGTCATGCTCGTCGACAGCCATTGTCACCTGAATTATAAAGGCCTGATCGAGGAGCAGGGAGCGGTTCTGGACCGCGCCCGGGCCAGCGGCGTAACGGCCATGCTCAATATCTCTACCCGCGAAAGCGAATGGCGCGATATTGTCGCAACCGCCGAACGGGAAATCGACGTCTGGTCCAGCATCGGCATTCATCCGCACGAGGCCGATGCGCATCCCGATATTGATCTTGCCAAGCTGGTGAAAGAATCCCGGCATGAACGGGTGATTGCGATCGGTGAAACGGGGCTGGATTATTATTATGATCACAGCGACCGGGAACGCCAAAAACAAAGCTTTCGCACACATATTCACGCCGCCCGGGAAACAGGATTGCCGATTATCGTGCACACCAGGGATGCCGAAGAAGATACGGCCAGCATCATGGCAGAGGAAATGGAGCAGGGTGCGTATAGCGGCGTTATTCACTGCTTCACGGCCAGCGAAGCTTTTGCCCATAAGGCTTTGGAACTGGGGTTGTTTATTTCGATATCCGGAATTGTAACTTTCAAAAATGCCAAAGATCTGCAAGCGACAGCAGTCAGGCTGCCTCTGGATCGTTTGCTGGTGGAAACAGATGCTCCGTTTCTGGCGCCAGTACCGCATCGCGGCAAGACCGGCGAACCGGCGTTTGTTGCAGATACCGCGCGATTTCTGGCGGAACTTCGGGGGCAGGACTATGACGAGCTTTGCGCCGTAACTGCTGACAATTTCTATCGTTTGTTCAGTAAAGCCAAACCGTGAAAGTGACCATTTTAGGCTGCGGCACGTCTTCGGGAGTTCCGCGCATCGGCAATGATTGGGGTGATTGCGATCCGGACGAGCCGAAAAACCGGCGGAGCAGGGTGTCGATTGCCGTGGAAAGCGAGAATAATCGCCTGTTGGTCGACACATCGCCCGACTTGCGGACTCAGCTTCTGAATTGTGAAATTGAGAGTGTGGATCAGGTTATCTGGACTCATGATCATGCGGATCATTGCCACGGTATTGATGATTTACGTCAGATATTTCAAAGATCGAGAGAAGCTATTCCAGGCTATGCCAGATCAGACACTCTTGAAAGTTTGAAGCAGCGCTTTTCCTACGCATTTGACGGCCACAAATATTATCCCTCAATATGCGAACCCCGACTGCTCGACATCGATCAGATGATCGGTGATGTTGCAGTGCAATGCGTGGACATGCCTCATGGCAGCATAACGTCAGCTGGCCTTCGCTTTGAACTAAATGGCAAATCCGTCTGCTATGCGACTGATTTCGGGGAAGTCACGGATGAAATGCGGCAGCTTTTCAGTGGCTGCGATCTGTTTATTGTCGATGCGTTGCGCGAAACACCGCACCCCACACATGCCCATCTGGAAATGACGCTGGATTTCATCCAAAGCGTTGAACCTGGCATCAGCTTGCTCACCCATATGGATAAATCGATGGATTATAAACGGCTTTCGGCTATTCTTCCAACTGGTGTGGCACCAGCCCATGATGGATGTGTAGTAGAGATATAGTGTGACAGAAGATCAGAACATAAACCTGATATTTGCAATCGGTGCCTTGGTATTGGTAGGCAGCGCGCTGTTTTCGAGACGCATTGGCCTTGGCGAAAAGGTACGATCTGCACTGGCATGGGTTGCCATATTTGCGGTGTTCATTGTTGCGTTTACGTACAAGGATGAACTGCTGGGCGTCTGGTATCGTGTCGCCGGCGAACTAACCGGAACCAGCCAGCAAACCATCGTTGGCAGCACATTACGGATCAAACAATCCGCTGACGGTCATTTCTGGGTCAATGCATCGGTCAACGGCAATCCGGTGCTGTTTCTGATCGACAGTGGCGCGACAACGACCGCGATGAACCTGAAAACCGCGCGGGCAACCGGTGTGGAAGTTGATGAAGATGGATTTCCGTCCTATGTGTCCACTGCAAATGGCGAGGTTGAGGTGCGCCGTGGTCGCATTCAGTCACTGGATCTGGACCTAATGGCCACAACTGATTTCCCGGTCATCGTCGCCGAGGAATTCGGTGATACCAACGTGCTGGGAATGAACTTTCTGTCAGCAATGCAAAGCTGGAGAGTAGAGGGACAGGAAATGGTGCTGGAGCCCCCTACAGAACAGTAAGATATTTTATTTAACATAATATATATTATCAACCTTATTATGTTGTGGTTCCGATGCTCCCCTAATTGATTGTTTCCGCGATCAGACGGATATGTAATATCCAGCTTCCTTGATTGATGTGATCGCAAACCGGGAACAAAACTGTGGCAGATATTGAAGCAGCATCTACTGACGTTAACCTTTGGGTTCAGCAATTTTCAGATTCTCTCGCATCCGGCAACATCGTAAATGTCTGCGAGATGTTCGCCGAACATGGTGCGTGGCGTGATGTGCTGGCGTTGACCTGGACAATCAAAACTTTCGAAAACCGTGGCGGTATTGCGGCCATGCTGGAATCGACATTGCGTTCGACGTTGCCCCATGACTTTGCAGTCGAAGCCGAACCAGGCGCTTGCGAAGGATGGTTGCTGTTCAAAACGCAACAAGGATCTTGCAAAGGCTATGTCCGGCTCGATGGATCTGGAAAAGCGTTAACAGTTTTCACGGCGCTTCAGGACCTTGAGGAGCACCAGACAAAAACCGGCAAACAGCGTCCAACGGGACTTTACGATGATTTGGATGAAGGCACCTGGCTCGATCGCAAACAGGCTGAACAAAACAGTCTGGGAACCGACAGCCAACCCTATGTGCTGATTGTCGGTGGCGGACAAGGTGGCTTGGCGCTTGGTGCGCGTCTGAAGGTGCAGGGTGTTCCGACACTGATCGTGGATCGACATGCCAAGTCAGGTGACGAGTGGCGTTCCCGGTACAACTCCCTCACCTTGCATGATCCGGTATGGTATGATCACATGCCCTATGTCCCCTTCCCCGATAACTGGCCGATCTACACGCCCAAAGACAAGTTAGGCGACTTTCTCGAAGCTTACGCGATGATCATGGAATTGAATATCTGGAACAGCACCGAATTTGTTTCAGCGGCACATGATGAAAATTCCGGGGAATGGGACGTAATCGTCGAACGCGATGGAAAGGCGATCCATTTGCACCCGGCACACGTCGTTATGGCTGTTGGCAACGCCGGATTTCCCCGCAAACCCAATTTCACGGGAAAGGATATATTTCAGGGAGATCAAGTCCATTCCAGTGAATATACCAGCGGTGAAGGCCGGCAAGGCCAGCAGGTCGTTGTTATAGGTGCCAATAACAGTGCACATGATATTTGTGCAGATCTGGTCGAAAACGGTGCAAAACCAGTGATGATACAGCGTTCTTCAACATTGGTTCTGAAGGGTGAAACCAATAGCAAAATGGCACGAGCACTATATTCGGAAGAAGCCGTTGAACAGGGCCTGACGACCGAGAGAGCTGATTTTCTCAACGCCTCCCTGCCCCTGCGAATGGCGGAACACGCCCAGAAAGAAGCCTGGGCGCAAATCGCGATATCCGATGCGGAATTCTATCAAAAACTTGCAGATGCAGGATTTCAGCTGGATTTCGGTGAAGATGGCACTGGTTTATTCATGAAATATCTGCGGACTGCATCAGGCTATTACATCGATGTAGGGGCTTCAGAAATGGTCGCAGATGGCAGAATCGGATTGCGTTCTCAGGTTGAAATCGAACAGCTAACCGAAAATGGTGTTCTGTTAAGCGACGGGGAAGAATTACCCGCCGATATGATCGTCTTTGCCACCGGTTTTGGATCGATGGAAGAATGGGTAAAACGGCTGATATCCCTGTCTGTTGCGGAGAAAATTGGCCCCTGTTGGGGATATGGTTCCGGCGCTGCGGGCGATCCTGGACCCTGGGAAGGCGAATTGCGGAATATGTGGAAACCAACTGCTCAGGACGGTCTCTGGTTTCATGGCGGCAATCTGCAGCAATCACGGTTTTATTCTCACTATCTGGCTTTGCAGCTCAAGGCACGATACGAAAATGTCGAATTCGCCGTTTACGATTCCAATTGACTGATTTTCCTTTGGAGAAAAAAATGATCAGCCCCCTGCTCGATATAATGCGTCAACTCCGGGACCCATCAGACGGATGTGATTGGGACAAAGTGCAAACATTCTCGACAATTGCGCCCTATACCGTGGAAGAAGCCTATGAAGTGGCGGATGCCATTGAACGTGACGACATGGCGGCACTGAAAGATGAGTTGGGCGATTTGTTGTTGCAAGTCGTTTTTCACAGCCAGATTGCCACGGATGAAGGCCATTTTGGGTTTCAGGATGTTGTAGAATCGATTTGCGACAAGATGCAGCGGCGGCACCCACATATTTTTGGAACGGCAAACAATTCACCGGGATGGGAGCAGATAAAGGCTGGTGAACGTGCTCAGGCCGGAGAAACCAGCGCACTGGACGGCGTCGCGCTGGCGCTGCCCGCATTACTCCGCGCCCAAAAGATCCAGAAACGTGCGGCCCGCGTCGGTTTTGACTGGCCCGATATCGCACCTGTGAAAGCCAAGCTTCTCGAAGAACTGGAAGAAGTGGAGCAAGCGAATGGAGCGGACGAAATCGAAGAAGAAATCGGTGACTTGCTATTCTCGGCTGTGAACCTGGCCCGGCATTATGGCGTGGATGCCGAACAGGCGCTCAGCCGTGCGACGCGGAAATTCTCGAAGCGTTTCAATCAGGTCGAGTCAGCTGTTGAGAAAGACATGAAAGATATGTCGATTGATGTGCTTGAAGAAGAATGGCAGCGCGCCAAAGCAAAGCTCGCCAATGATTGAATCACATTTGCAGTTGCCGGAAACGTCCCCAGTTTCGTTTCGACATTTTGACAGCCAGAACCAGATCATCTTGATCCTGCTCCGTTTCCAGAACGCGACCATTCTCGTGCAACCATGCCAGTCGCTTCCCATCAGACACAGATAAAGTCACCGTGTCTGTATCGTGATTTAAAGAAAGGTTCGTCGATATCATCTGAAGCAGCTCATCAATCCCCTCACCTGTAACTGCCGAAATCGGTACAACATTGTCAGGAATGACTTCGGGAATATGTACATGCTCGCCCCCCTCCTTGTCGATGAGGTCGATCTTGTTCCATGCCTCAATGATTGGAGCACCTTCCCCGCCTTCAAGGTCAACGCCCAGTTCCCGCAATATCTGCTCGACATCGCGCGCCTGGGAATCACTCGTCACATGAGAAATATCCCGAACATGTACAATGATGTCGGCGGCCGTCACTTCTTCCAGAGTAGCCCGAAACGCTGCGACCAGCTGTGTCGGAAGATCAGACACAAAGCCTACCGTGTCTGAAATAATCGCCTTGTCATAACCCGAAAGTGGGAATTCCCGCATCGTTGGATCGAGCGTTGCAAACAGTAAATCCTCCGCGAATACCTCTGCCCCGGTCAATCGATTGAACAATGTGGATTTGCCCGCGTTGGTATAACCCACAAGCGCGACAACCGGCCAAGGAGCTTTTTGTCGGCGCGATCGATGCAGGCTGCGTGTTTTCCTGAGATGAGAAAGATCTTTTCGCAGTTTCGCCATCCGGTCACGAATCATGCGGCGATCGGATTCGATCTGGGTTTCACCCGGTCCACCGAGAAACCCGAAGCCACCGCGTTGCCGCTCAAGGTGAGTCCAGCTGCGCACAAGGCGGCCGGCTTGATAGTCCAAATGCGCCAGCTCAACCTGAAGTCGGCCCTCTGCAGTCGCTGCCCGAGCGCCAAAAATTTCAAGAATCAAGCCCGTCCGGTCGATGACTTTGACCTTGAGCTCTTCCTCCAGATTGCGCTGTTGAATCGCACTGAGCGTCCCGTCCACAATCAAAATGGTCGCGTCATTCTGAGCCAATATGGTCTTGATCTGTCCCACCTGACCGGAACCGAACAGGGTCCCTGGCTTGGGCGCTCGAACCGAAAAATAGCGCTTGGAAACCGCAACCAGTCCGATCGCCAAGGCTAATCCTTCTGCCTCTTCCAATCGGTACTCCAGTGTATTCTGGTCGAGCGAACCCAGATCGGGATGAACGATTACCGCTCGATCCGTCGTGCTGTCCAAACCGTCTTTTTCAAATGGAATCAATGCTACGCGTCTTCGCTATTGTTATAGTCTGCGAGATTGATCGGACCACCGGGCTGCACGGTTGAAATGGCGTGCTTGTACACCAGCTGCGACATGCCATCCCGCTCCAGCAAGATGCAGAACAGATCATAGGCCGCAACTTCACCTTGCAACATCACGCCGTTGACAAGAAACATCGTCACCGAGTCGTTGCTGTCACGTACCGCGGTCAGAAAGACTTCCTGCAACGCACCGTTACGGGCCTTGGTGTTTTCCATCAGATCAGAAAACGGCTGCATGTCGATGCTGTCAGATGGCATGACCGTGGATATCGCATGCTTGTATACGAGCTGTGACTGGCCATCTCGCCGCAGCAAGACGGAAAAATTGTCAAACCACGTCACGATGCCTTGCAGCTTCACGCCTTTCACCAGAAACATGGTGACCGGCGTTTTGGATTTTCTCAGGGAGTTCAGGAAAAGATCCTGAAGGTTATTTGATTTATCGGTCATTTTTGACATCCGCTTTTTGGCAGCATTTATAGCTACAGGTTATATTTTTCTTTTGACGACGGAATCTGTTCCGGGGGATCGTCCAGAAGAATATATGGGTTTCCTGTTGACGCTACAACCTCAATTAACCGGATGCGGGATCGGCTCCAGCCTTTTTCCGTGTCACCAAACCCAGCATTTTCAGTTTCCGGTGCAATGCAGAACGCTCCATTCCGATGAAATTCGCGGTTTTTGAGATGTTTCCGGAGAAACGGCGAATTTGCACTTTGAGATATTCCCGCTCAAAACTTTCGCGGGCCTCGCGCAAGGGTGAGCCCATTAATGATGCCACGCCCTGATCCAGATCATCATCATGACCCAGAACTTCAGCCGGCAGCATTTCGATCTCAATTCGCTTGAAATTCTCCTTGGGAGCCAGAATGATCGTCCGCTCGATGACATTTCGCAACTGACGGACATTGCCAGGCCAGTCGCATGCCTGCAGTGCAGCCATGGCTTCTGCCGAAATCTCCGGCGGGTTCAACCGTTGATCGGAAGCAAATCTCGCGGAATAATGCTCGACCAGTGAAGGAATATCTTCCCGACGTTGATTGAGCGGTGGAAGTTCCACGGGCACGACATTTAGCCGATAGAACAGATCCTCGCGAAAACGCTTCTCCTGGATCTCTTCGTCGAGATTGCGCGATGTCGCGGAAACGACTCGAACATCCACCTTTACGCGTTGCTTGCCTCCGAGACGTGTGAAACTCTGTTCGGTCAGCACTCGCAATATTTTACCCTGTGTATCCAGCGGCATGTCAGCAACTTCATCGATGAACAGTGTACCGCCATGGGCCTCTTCCAGCAGGCCGGTTTTGTCAACTTTGCCGGACTTTTCCGTTCCGAACAGCTCTTCCTCGACACTTTCCGGTGACAGACGCGCTGCACTGATGGTGACAAACGGGGCATTGGTCCGGGTACTCCAGTTGTGCATTAAACGTGCCGCAACTTCTTTGCCCACGCCTGCAGGACCCGATATCAGCAATCGGCTGCCTGTCCCAGCCACACGCTTGAGCGTGGCTCTGACCGCATTCACAGCTGCAGAATTTCCGGTCAGTTCATCTGCAAAGCCAACCCTGGCCTTGAGGTCTTCATTTTCCCGGCGCAAACTTTCCGTCTCCGTCGCGCGTGCAACCAGATGCATGAGGTGTTCGGCTTCAAACGGTTTTTCAATAAAATCGACAGCACCTTCTGAAATCGCGGCAACAGCCGTATCGATATTGCCGTGCCCGGAAATCACAATCACCGGAAGTTTCGCATCGATCTTCTTGATTTCAGTCAGAAGTTCGAGACCGTCAAGCCGCGATCCCCGCAACCACACGTCCAAAAGGACAAGTGATGGCTTGCGTTCGTTAACCGCTGCCATCGCGGCATCGCTGTCTGCAGCGGTCCGAGTTTCGTAACCGTCATCTTCCAGCACTCCGGAAATCAATTCCCGAATGTCCGGTTCGTCATCTACAATTAAAATATCCAACGCCATTTTGCTGAACCTCTACTTTCGCTGATCTTCAATATTTTGGGCCAGATCTACTCCAGCACCAACTTCCTGACCGACAATGTCCCCATCCACTGTCGTATTTTGCCCCAGCCTCTGTAATTTCGCGGGATTGAATCTGATCGTCACGCGTGTTCCTCCATCCGGCGCATCATCGAATGCAATCTCTCCGAAATGTTCTTCAATGATCTTTTTGACGATCGCGAGGCCCAGACCGGTGCCCTTTTCGCGCGTCGTCATATATGGTTCGACAATCCGTTCGCGATCAGCCGGTAAACCGATGCCGTTGTCATCCAGTTGCACCACAATCGCTTCTTCACCATCGTCACCGTCAAGAATACGCAAGCAAATCTGACCGGCGGATCCAGCCTCGTCGCCATCGATATCCTTTTTCTGCTCGATCGCTTCAACCGCGTTTTTGATCACATTGGTGAGCGCCTGTCCAAGTTGTCGGCGATCGCAAACCAGTTCGATTTCGTTGGCTTCGGTTAAAAATTCAAATTCAATATCGGGGTTGGAAACATCCTGCAGGAACATCGCCTGCTTCAGAATATCAACCAGGTTTTCTTCCCTGAAAACAGGCTTTGGCATGCGGGCAAAAGAAGAAAATTCATCTACAATATTCCGCAGATCGCCGACCTGACGGACGATAGTCCCGGTCAGTTGAGAGAATATCGGCCCGCCATCTTCAATATTCTTGCCAAATCGCCGCTGCAGACGCTCGGCAGCAAGCTGGATTGGTGTCAGTGGATTTTTGATTTCATGCGCAATTCGGCGCGCAACGTCTGACCAGGCAGCACGACGCTGGTCGAGAAGTCGCTGCGTAATATCTTCAAACGTAATCACGTGGCCTGCGGTTCCCGCGACGATTTTCACTTCAAGCGTTTTGACTTCCCCGCCAGATGAGAACTGGATAATCGTATTTTCAACACCGTCAGCAATCAATTCTGCAAATTGCGGAGCAACGTCCGCAATATCCCGATCATGCAGATCGCCGCCCTTCTGCGCCAGCAAGGCTTGCGCACGGGAATTTGTAAGCCGGATCTGGCCGGCTTCATTCAAACTCATAATTCCGGCGGTCACCGATTCCAGTACGGTTTCAATAAATGCCCGACGGCTCCCCAATTGGTCATTGGCCGCGAGCAGAGCTGTCGTTTGCGTTTCGAGCCGCTCGGTCATCCGATTAAAAGCGCGGCCCAATGTTCCAATTTCATCTTTTTCAACCGGCGATGGAACCCGGGAAGCCAGGTCGCCCTCAGTGACCCGTTTGGCCGCATGGACGAGTTCGCTCACCGGGCGCACCATCCGGTCAGCCAGTGCCAGAGCGATCCACAATGCCAGTCCGACGATGAACAGCGAAACAACAAACAGCGCGATGTTGAATTGAAGCTGCAGACTGCGGGATCGTACGAAAAGATCGTCATAATCCTTCAGAACCGCTTGCGCTCTTTCCCACTGGCTCAATGCATCCATATCGGTATCTCGGGCCGCGTACAGAAAGATTCGCGATTCCAGATCCAGTGCGGTGACCGCCTCAATCTTGTTGTCGCGTGCGGTGACGACATATGTTTCGCCCTCGATCAGCTTTTGGATCACATCGGCGGATATCTTGTTGCTGGTCTCCCGATTGTCGGGGTCAACAGCAGCCGCGGTCCGGATGACTCCGTCTGCGCCATATTCCACGATCGCAGACTCGTTCAGCTTTCTCGACAAGACCTGGAAAACATAGCCCTCTGCAAATTCAGGGCTCTCAAGGCGGGCCTGACGCAGATAATCGCGCAGGTCATTCGCCATGGTGATGGTTTCTTCACCGACATCCCGCTGGTTTTCTTCATAATAGCCCTGAGCCAGGCCATTGGCATTTTCGAGCATTCCCCGCGCACGGTCGGAAAACCAGAATTCGACGCCATATTGGAACAGAAAAGACGCGAAAATGACCACCAGTAACATCGGGATGCTGGCGACCAGCGAGAATAGGGCAACGAGCCTGACATGCAGTCGTCCGTTGCTTCCAATGGCTGACTTGGCTGCCCTCCCCTTGGCCATCCGTCGTCCAAAAAGAACCAGCAAGACAATGGCAGGAACGAGATTGGCAACCAGCAGGGAAGCCGCAATGGGAGGCGCGATGAGCTCCGCCCGGTCAGACTGGGCACTGAGCATGAAATACGTGCTGATCAGCATCGCACCGAATACGATGATGACAAACCACTCGACGCGCTTCATCACCGCATCTTTTTCGGCAAGGATCGACAACCGCCTGACCCACGCCGGAGCTCGTTTTTCTGAAAGGGGCTGCTGCGCATTCATTGTGCTATCATTACAACAGAATCGTGGTAAAAAAAGCACTATTCGGCATATATGTCACGGTTTGACCGAGTCAGAAGTCGGTTTGTCTCCGAAAATCACTTTCGCTGACTGGGGTCAATCTCATATTCTGTCAGTTTCTTGCGCAGCGTGTTGCGGTTTATTCCCAGCATTTTGGCAGCCTTGATCTGATTGCCCTGTGCCTGATCCAGTATTTCTTCGAGCAAGGGCCGCTCGAATTTTTCAAGCGCGCGGACATAGACCGAAGCAGATTGATTGGGATCCAGTATAATTTCGGAAACGATTGATCGCACCTGATGATCAAAATTCGCCGCAAATTCCTTGTCCTGGTCATCCTGTTGCTGGGATTGCAAAATCTGACGAATGACAACATCAGACAATTCTTCTTCTCTAGCTGTCACAACCGCGCGGTAGATGACGTTTTTCAATTCTCTGACATTTCCGCGCCACACATGCCGCGACAGGATTTTCATTGCAGCTTCGGTCATCACTTTACGCGGCAAACCCTCGGTCACGGCGAGGTTGAGAAAGTGCACGGCCAGTCCCGGGATATCACTGGATCGTTCTCGCAGGGGAGGAAGTTCAATGGGAACAACATTGATCCGGTAATAAAGATCTTCCCTGAATTTGCCTGCTGCGATCAGTTTTTCAAAATCCTGATTGGTCGCCGCGATGATCCGTACATCAAGCTTGACCAGCCCTTTTCCTCCAACCCGGCTAATTTCACCGGACTGGAGTGCGCGAAGAAGCCGCGTTTGGGCATGCATCGGCATATCACCGATTTCATCGAGGAAAAGCGTCCCTCCCCTCGCCTGTTCAAACTTGCCGGCAGCACTGTTCACGGCTCCGGTAAATGCGCCTTTTTCATGCCCAAACAATTCCGCTTCAATCAGATCTGTTGGAATGGCAGCCATGTTTACGGCAATAAATGGCCCCGCTTTGCGATGACCCAAGGTATGAATTGCTTCGGCAACAAGCTCCTTGCCCGTCCCGGATTCTCCGAGGATCAGCACAGACAGGTCGTTGCGCAACAAACGCGCAATCATGCGGTAAACATCCTGCATCGCCGGGCTTCGTCCGACAAGCGGCAAACTTTCGTCATCCAGGTTTTCGACAGTCAGTTCGGTGCTGCGCGGCTTCATCGCCTGACGTACAACTTCGACCAGTTCGTCCAGATCGAACGGTTTTGGAAAATACTCGAAAGCTCCGGTTTCGGAAGCACGGACCGCCGTGTTCAGGGTATTCTGCGCCGAGATTACAATGACGGGAAGATCAGGGTCTTCGGCCCTGACTGCATCAAGTGTCGAAATTCCATCTGCTTCGCCCAAACCAACATCGGTAATCAGCAAATCATATTTGCCGCCCGCAAGAAGATCATCGCGCTCCGCGACGGACTTGCAACTTTCCACTGCCATGCCCTCTGCCTTCAGCGCGGTAACAATGATGTGACTGACCGAACTATCGTCTTCAACCAGCAATACAGTCTGTTTTGTCATAAAACTAATCCCGCGGCGCAATTGGAAGAAACAGAACAAATTGCGTTAAATTCGAGCCTTCCGGCCTTTCGTAGCGGATCCTTCCGTTCATATCGCTCATCAACTTTCGAACGAGGGCAAGGCCCAGCCCCTGCCCCTCAGCCTTGGTGGAAACAAATGGAGAGAATATATCCTGCTCCATGTCATCGGGCACGCCGGGGCCATTATCCCTGATGATAATTTCAACCGGCAGCCGGACCGGCTCAACCGATCCTTGTGCTGTGAAAGAGGCTCCAAAACTGTATCTTGTGATCACTTGAACCATGGGATTTTCAAGCTTGTCAGTAGCATCGACCGCGTTCGACAGAAGGTTAGTCAATATCTGCATCATGGCATCTGGATCGACAAGTACATCCGGCAAAGACGGATCGAACTCGTCAGAAACCGCAAGCTGTCTGCGCGCGCCGGTCTCGACCGATTTGCGTGCCTGGTCAATCAGGGTATGAACATTGACCGGTTCAAGTTTTGCCGGCTGAGTGGTGGACAGACTCTGCATCCGGTCGAGCAAGCTGGCTATCCGCTGCACTTCGGATTTGATCATGCTGGTTAGCGTTTTTTGTTCGTCTTCCAGCGATCTTTCGAGCAGTTGGGCCGCACCCTTGATCGCCGCAAGCGGGTTTTTTATCTCATGACCAAGAATATCAGGAGCACGAACAGAAAATTCGTTCGCACCCTTCTGTTCCGCAGCCAATTCCGGACCATCGCTGGGCAACGGGGATAGCGAAATAATTCTCCAAAGCGCGTTGGACGGCAAGGCCTGAATGCTGAAATCAACGAAACCGGCTCGGTTGCCGCGTACCTTTACGGCCATTCGCCGCGCCGCCAGATTTGCATCACTGTCAATCAGTGCCTGTTCGAGACGTCTATCGCCAAATTGAATATGCTTATCGACCGACTGTCCGAGCAGATGTTTTGAACTTGTCCCAAGAAAATTCTCTGCAGCAGGATTTACTTTTGCAATGTGGTGATTTGAATCAATCAGAATAAGCGCATCGGGCAAGCCCGAAAAAATCAGTTCCGTTGCCGGAAGATCGTTCATCAAGCCGCTGCTTTGTCGAGCCAGGGTGTATAAAAATCCCGGAGCATGGTCAGCACTTTGGTTGCGTCGATCTCCTTGTTTGCGAGGTTGCGGAATTCCGCCGATCCCGGCATTCCCTTGGTATACCAGCCAATATGTTTTCGCGCGATTTTGACGCCAACTTCCTCGCCATAGTGGGTCAACATATCGCGATAATGTTCGTCCAGAACGGTAAACTGGGTGAGCAAAGACGGATCCGGAAGCGCTTCACCTTTATCAAACCAGTGCATGACCTGTCCCAGCAGCCATGGCTTGCCGTAGGCGCCGCGGCCGATCATCAGGCCATCTGCGCCGCTTTCCGCCAGGGCCTGCTCGCAATCTGCCAGCGTGCAAATATCGCCGTTCACAATCACGGGCAGAGACACTGCATCCTTGACCTGACGGACAAAAGTCCAGTCAGCACTTCCCTTGTACATCTGGCAGCGCGTCCGGCCATGGACGGTGATCATTTTTGCGCCGAGATCTTCGGCAATCCGGGCCAGTTCCGGAGCATTGAGACTATCATGATCCCAGCCCATCCGCATTTTGACGGTAACCGGCACGTTGACCGCCTTGACGGTCGCCTCGATCAGCGAAGCGGCAAGCGGCAGATCGCGCATCAACGCTGATCCGGCATCGCCATTGACCACTTTTTTCACGGGACAGCCCATGTTGATGTCGATAATCTGAGCGCCGCGATCTTCGTTCAATCTGGCGGCTTCGGACATGGCATCGGGACAACAGCCAGCTAGTTGCATGGATACCGGTTCCTCGATCGGATCCCATGCGCATTTCTGCAAGGATTGACGGGTCTCCCGGATCATCGCCTGGCTGGCAATCATCTCGGTTACGTTTAGTCCGGAACCAAATCGGCGCACCAGTTTGCGGAACGGCAAGTCCGTCACGCCTGTCATCGGCGCAAGCAGCACCGGGCTATCAATCTGGATATCACCAATGGAAATCGGGGTCAGTGTCATTTCATATGCCTAAATTTTAAGCAGCCCTTACCGTCAAAGCGACTGGCAGGCAAGTTATGCTTGCGCTAGATGAACGCCGATGACCGATTCTTCGCCCCATTCGTCCACGATAAAGGCAATTATTGTCGCAGCCGGTCGCGGTGAGCGCTCCGGTCTCGACCGCCCGAAACAATATCAACCCATCCGTGGCCGCCCAATGATACGACATAGTGTCGAGAGTTTCTCTTCGCATCCCGGGGTTTCCGAAATCTGGGTTGTGATCGGGGAAGATCAGGAAAAAATGGCCGACGCTGCCCTTGAAGGCCTGCAGGGTTACAAGCTCGTGACCGGCGGGGCCACGCGGCAGCAAAGCGTGTTCAACGGCCTTTCTGCCATTGCTGACAACGGTGGTGCGGATATTGTTCTGATACACGATGCCGCGCGGCCCTTTTTGCCACACGAGCAAATCGACCAACTGATAAAGGCATTGGACCATGCCGCTGGCGCAATTCCGGTTTTGCCGACGACCGATACAACCATTCGAGTCGAAAATGACCATGCGAGTGAGCTGGTCGACCGCGACAGTATCTGGCGGGTACAAACGCCGCAGGCATTTCGCTTCGGCGATTTGCTGGAGGCTCATGTCGAACTGGACGGCAACGATAATGCAAGCGATGATGCGCAGATTTTTCAGGCCGCCGGACACAAGGTGGCAGTCGTTCCCGGCGATGAAATCTTGCGCAAATTTACGACAGCCCGGGACTTTTCAGAAACGGCGGGACAACGCATGATTGATGTTAGAACAGGCAGCGGCTTTGACGTCCATCGCCTTGTGGCCGATGAAGAGCTGTGGCTCGGCGGACTGAAGATCGATCATGAAAAAGGACTCGCAGGCCACAGCGATGCCGATGTGTTGCTGCACGCTTTGACCGATGCTCTGCTCGGCGCGATTGCGGCAGGCGATATTGGCGATCATTTCCCGCCATCCGATCCGCAATGGCAAGGCGCAGCTTCGACAAAATTCGTGAAACACGCAGTCTCGCTCATCAAACAGAAAGGTGCCCGCATCAATAGTGCAGACATGACATTGATTTGCGAAGCACCAAAAATCAAACCGCATCGGGATGCAATGCGGAAAAATATCGCAGGGATACTCGAAATTCCTGTGGATCTCATCAGTTTGAAGGCGACGACTACGGAGGGGCTCGGTTTCACAGGACGCGGCGAAGGAATTGCTGCACAGGCAATCGTAACAATCAGTACGGAGTGATGACATGAAAAAACTGGCAATGGCGTTGGCGATGACCGCGCTGATCAACGGAACCGCACTTCAGGCTGCCGAGACTGCACCGTGCATTCCGCCGGAGCAGGCGGAAGATCTTGTGACTTATCTTTTGCCTGCCGCTTTGGACGCAGCAGGGACAAAATGTGCAACCAACCTGCCGCCGTCCGCAGCCATGCTTCAAACCGATTCTGCTCAATATGCCAAATACCGGCATTCCGCAGAGCAAGCCTGGCCTGGCGCAAAACTGGTTATCGGCGTTCTGGCCGGGGACAAATTTCCAAAAGACATGGACCTTGATGCTGTGCGTCCGATGATCGATGCCATGATCCCGACGATGATTGCCCAAGAAATAAAACCGGGCGATTGCGAGACAATCGATCAGTTCTATACATTGCTCGAGCCCCTGCCTTCAGCCAATCTGGCGAGCCTCACCGTATTGATAATTCAGCAGGCTACCGACAAAAAAGACAAGGATCCATTGAACATTTGCAAAATGAAGGAAGAATGAGCTAACGCCGCGCTCTTATGGATAATCTTCTCCCTTCACAGCTCGTCGACCTTGCGCAAAAAGTCGTAACCCTCAATCGTGCAGCTGGGCGACGCGTCTCTGTCGCCGAAAGCTGCACAGGCGGCCTAGTGGCAGCAGCACTCACTGAAATTGCCGGCAGCAGTGATGTTTTTGAATGTGGCTTCAACACCTATTCAAATTCGGCGAAGCAAAAGATGCTCGGCGTTAGTGATGATCTGCTTGAAACTTTTGGTGCCGTGTCCATTGCTGTTGCCTGGGGCATGGCACAAGGTGCGCTTGAGCGTTCGGAATGTGACGTCGCAGTAGCTATTACCGGAGTTGCTGGCCCCGGCGGTGGAACCGAGAAGAAGCCTGTCGGAACTGTGGTATTTGCCAAAGCGGAAAAAGACAAAAGCCTCGAAGACGTCGTCGCTGACCGGCATAATTTCGGGGATGACAAGTCGCGGGCTGAAATCCGCCTTCAGGCCGCGCTGGTCGCGCTGGAATTGCTGCTTCCAGAAACGTCGGAATAGTTTTTTCCGTAAATTTCTTCGGCGCGTTCGACAAATGCACTGGTCATTTTATGCAGGGCTTTCGAAAACATCTGCCCGGCCAGTTTTTCAAACATTCGGTTCTTGAACGTAAACTCAACGTGAAAATCAACATAACTGCCACCGTCTGCGCGTGGTCGAAAATGCCATTCATTGTGGAGCATTTTCAGCGGCCCATCGAGATAATCCACGGTGATGGAATGATGCGGCTTCTTGAGCACCCTGGAAGTAAACTGTTCGCGTAACCCCTTGAATCCAACGAGGACATCCGCAGTCATTTCCGTGTCGCTATCTGAACGAATCCGAGTCCCGACAACCCAAGGCAGAAACTCCTGATAACGCCCAACATCTGCGACCAGCGCATACATTTGGGCCGCACTATGCGGCAGTTCACGAGTCTCTTTATGTGCCGGCATTCTTTTCTTCTTTTGCCAGTTTTTCATCACGCGCAACCCGCATTTTCGCAAAATCATCACCCGCATGATAGCTGGAACGGGTCAATGGACTGGATGCAACGAGCAGAAATCCTTTTGCACGTGCGATTGAAGCATAGGCATCAAACGCTTGCGGCGTCACAAACTCACTGACTTTCACATGTTTCGGCGTTGGTTGAAGATATTGCCCCATCGTCAGGAAATCGATATCCGCGGATCGCATGTCGTCCATGACCTGATGAACTTCCAGCCGTTCTTCACTCAATCCCAGCATGATTCCGGATTTGGTGAAAATCCCGGGATCCAGCCGCTTGACTTTTTCGAGCAGGCGGATGGACGCATAGTAACGGGCTCCGGGACGGATTGTCGGGTATAGGCGCGGAACTGTTTCCAGATTGTGATTATAGACATCTGGCTTTGCCGCGACGATCGCCTCAATCGCAGCATCTGCCTTGTTCCTGAAATCCGGTGTCAGAATTTCAATTGTGGTATCTGGAGTGGTGCGTCGCAATGCTTCGATCACCTTCACAAACTGGCTCGCGCCGCCATCCGGTAAATCATCGCGATCGACAGATGTAATAACGATATGTTCCAGCCCGAGTTTGGCGGCTGCATCAGCTGTATGTTGAGGTTCGAGAGCATCAACTTTCATCGGCATGCCCGTTTTGACATTGCAAAAAGCGCAGGCTCTCGTGCAGACATCGCCCAGAATCATGACCGTTGCATGCTTCTTGGTCCAGCACTCACCGATATTCGGACAAGCCGCTTCCTCGCACACCGTATTCAATTTGTGCTCCCGCATCAACTTGCGGGTTTCTTCAAAACCCTTGCCCATGGGGGCCTTGACCCTGATCCAGTCAGGCTTGCGCTGACGCGCCGGTTTGTCTGGCGATCCGGATTCCGAAGACGTGATTTTCGTGATTTCGTTCATTTCTATCAAATAGCGACGCATAACCACTCTTGCCACCCCTTTCATGGGTGTTAATGACTTGCGTATGACAAAGTTTACAGACCTACTAGATGGTTATCGCCGCTTCCGTTCCAATCATTGGAGAAATCAGCGCGAGCGCTGGACTGAACTAAAAGAAGGGCAGAGTCCGAAAGTGATGATTATTGCTTGTAGCGATAGTCGCGTTGATCCGACGCAAATTTTCGACACCAATCCCGGTGAAACGTTCATTGTTCGAAATGTTGCTGCCTTGGTACCGCCATTTGAAACAACACCGGGACAACACGGTGTTTCTGCCGCACTGGAATTTGCTGTCCAGTTCCTAAAAGTCGAAGAAGTCATAGTTATGGGACATGGCAGTTGCGGAGGTTGTGCAGCTGCCCTCTCACAACAGATGAAGGACATGCCCCCAGGTGAGGGAGGTTTTATCGCCGACTGGATTACATTGCTTGACGATGCGAGAGCTAAAGTGGTTCAAGACCATAGCGACCTTGATCATGATGCGGCACAGTTGGCGATGGAGCACGAAGGTGTGAAAACGAGTCTATCAAATTTACGCACCTTCCCATGTATTCAAGAGAAGGAAGCCAATGGTTCGATAAAGTTGATCGGGGCGTGGTTTGCCATTTCCGAGGGAAAATTACATGTTCTGAACGAAGAACATGGCAAGTTTAATACGGTCGAATGAACCAACCTACAAAAGAAGCTTTCCTCGACGATTTGATCTTGTCGCTTGGCAAAGGCTGGTCCTTGCTGGCTGAAGGTGCACTCAACCGGAAGTCTCCCTTCCATTCCCTCAGCGTCGCTACAATTTCCGGCAAATTGCCCAGCCAAAGGATAATGATTCTTCGCGAAGTTAATCCAGACAAACGTATTCTGCGTTTCAATACTGACATGCGGACGTCAAAAGTCAGTGACATTTCGCTATCGCAACCCATTTCGGTTCTGGCCTATCATCCGGAAATGAAAATCCAGATGCGGCTTTCCGGCTTGGCGAGGATCGAGACCACAAGCGAAGCCGCCGACACAGCATGGGACCAGGCCTCTCTGTATGGAAAGCGTTGTTACCTTGCCCAGCCAGCTCCGGGCAGCCCGGTAAGCAGGCCGACTTCCGGCCTGGATCCTCTCATGGAGGGACGCAAACCGGAAGCAGAGGAAGTGTTGCCCGCTCGAAAAAATTTCGGAATCCTGATAGCCGAAATCAATCAGATAGATTGGCTCTACCTGGCTCATACCGGTCATCGCCGAGCTGAATTTCGGTGGAATTCGCAATCCCGAGACTGGGATTCCGGATGGCTGGTGCCCTAATTCTCGAACACGAAAAATTGTTCGCGTTGCAGGCAAACAGGATTTCGGCTTGTACCGCTCCTCACCTCGGTCCATCACAGACACATGAACAACCATAATAACAATATTGCGCTCCTGATCGACTCTGACAATGCCAGTCACAACGGGATAGATCCGGTTCTGACTGCCCTGGCTGAACTGGGCACGGTCAACATAAGACGAGCCTATGGTAACTGGCGCAAGCAGGCGCTCAAGGGCTGGGTCGACATTTTGCACAAATACGGGATTGAACCGCAGCAGCAATTTGACCTGACCCGCGGTAAAAATGCGACGGATATGAAGATGACCATCGATGCCATGGACTTGCTTTTCGGGGGCAAGGTTAGCGGTTTCGGCATCATGAGCAGCGACAGTGATTTCATGCCCCTGGCCATGCGAATTCGTCAGGAAGGCATGCCGGTATATGGATTTGGCAGTGCCAAGACACCTGAAGCGTTCAAACAGGCTTGCAGTCGTTTTATCGACGTTGATGCACTGATGAAAGCCCACAAACGAGGCGATAAAGCAGAATCAGGTAACGATCCTGCAGTTGAAAGCGGCAAGATGGATGACGATCTGTTGCACTTGCTAGTGGACGCCTATCAGGCGAGCAAGCGGGATGCCGAAGGTTACGCCAGTCTGAGCGAAGTCGGAAAAATTGCGGGAAACCGGTCAAGCTTTGATGTCCGCAATTACGGCTTTTCTCGGCTTTCGGAAATGTTTGAAAAAGTACCGAACTTTCAAACGAAACGGAATGACAACGGGCAAATCTTCGTCAAACGTCTGCGCTAGAAAAGTTGCCGCCAACTTCCTGCAGAATGTATCAGTCCAGACGCACCATTCCCGCAGCCATTCCAGCGAGAACAGCAGCAATGCGATCATGCACTCCAAACTTGCCGAACAGACGTCGCGTATAGGAATCAACCGTTGCCGGGCTAATGCCCATTATGGTTGCTATCACCGAAGAGCTTTTCCCTTGAGCCATCCAGTGCAGAACTTCTGATTCCCTTCTGGATAGTGGCGTTTGCTGTCCACGCTTGTTGAAATAATGCACCAACCGGCGATGTCCCATCATCGAAATGGCTTCCAGCTCATTCAAAATTGGTTTTGGCAAATCCGTAATCGGCACGTCAAAGCCATAGCAAATGCACGCCTCAATCTTGTTTGGTCCGTAAACAGGGATCATATACTCATCGCGGAGTCCAAATTTTCGAACGTTGTCGACAATTATTTTGGTTTCACGCGGGTATTTGTCTGAAAGTTCCTGAATAATTTCACCTAAGGTCGCGGGTCGCCCTATCGACAGCACATAGTCATGGGCTTTGCCGATTACTTTGGTCAAATCCATATCAACAGCTTGATTCGCAAATGCCGCGGTAAATGCGGCTTTATCAGGAAAAAACAGATGGACGGGGCTCGATGACAACGAAGTATATGCGGGTGCGAAGTGATAGTTGAACGTGATACTGCCCATGGCCCTCGAGGATCGCAGCAGCATCCTCGCCACGCCAAACGGCGATTCTGGCATTTCTGCAATAGAAGAACCGGTTTTACTTGCCTGAAAACGGTTAGCTGGATCCAGTTTCGAAATTTGTTCCCATCCCAATAGCTATCCCATCAACGTGATGCGATATTCGGCAAGCATTTAAAGCCTGCAAGTTGGTGCGAACCCTGAACGTTCCGACGAGCGGTACGACTCAATATACACACTATACACAACCTCCGATAGCGCGATTGTCACGCGTATCAGGGGCAGGATTGGTAAAACCGGTTTAACGCGTCAGCTTCTTGTAAGCCACTCGAGTCGGTCGATCGGCTGCATCGCCCAATCTCCTGCGCTTGTCCTCTTCATAGCTTTCGAAATTGCCTTCAAACCATTCCACATGGCTATCGCCTTCAAAAGCCAAAATATGCGTCGCCAGGCGATCGAGGAAGAAGCGGTCATGGGAAATCACCACTGCGCAGCCGGCAAAACTTTCGAGCGCTTCTTCTAGTGCAGACAGGGTTTCGACGTCGAGGTCATTAGTCGGCTCATCGAGCAGCAAAACATTGCCGCCCTCTTTCAGCATCCGCGCCATATGGACACGGTTGCGCTCGCCTCCGGAAAGCTGGCCAACATTTTTCTGCTGATCCGTGCCCTTGAAGTTGAATGCGCCAACATATGCTCTGGTCGACAATTCGTGTTTGCCCAGCGTCATGTAATCTGCGCCATCGGAAATTGCTTCCCAAACGTTTTTGGACGGGTCCAGCGCGTCGCGGCTTTGGTCGACATAGCCAAGTTTGACCGTATCTCCGATTTCAACCTTGCCGGAATCGGGTTCTTCCTTGCCAATCAGCATCTTGAACAACGTCGTCTTGCCCGCGCCATTGGGTCCGATCACGCCCACAATCCCGCCAGGCGGAAGTGTGAAGCTTAAATCTTCGAAGAGCAGTTTGTCGCCATAGGCTTTGGACAGATTTTCGACTTCGATCACCTTGCCGCCAAGCCGCTCCGGTGTCTGAATCAAAATCTGAGCTTTGCCGGGATCGCGCTTTTCCTGCGCTTCCACCAATTGATCAAAGCTTTTGATACGGGCCTTGGACTTGGTTTGACGCCCCTTGGGGTTTTGCCGCATCCAGGCGAGTTCATCAGTAATCGCCTTTTGCTTGCCCTTGTCTTCGCGCGCTTCCTGTTCAAGCCGCTTTGCTTTCTTTTCCAGATAGAGCGAGTAGTTGCCTTCATAGACATAGTAGCGCCCGCGATCGAGTTCGAGCATCCAGTTCACAACATTATCGAGGAAATAGCGATCATGGGTCACCATGATCACGTTTCCGGCATATTCCCGCAGGTGATTTTCCAACCAGGAAACTGATTCCGCATCAAGGTGGTTGGTAGGCTCATCGAGGAGCAAAATACTGGGCTTCTCTAGCAACAGCCGACAGAGTGCCACGCGCCGCTTTTCACCACCTGAGAGACTTTCCACCCCGCTATCGCCGGGAGGACAGCGCAGCGCTTCCATCGCAATTTCGAGTTGGTTATCAAGCGTCCAGCCATCTACCGCGTCAATTTTCTCTTGCAATACGCCCATTTCTTCCATCAGCGCATCAAAGTCAGCATCTTCGGGCGGGTCTCCCATGAGCTCGGTGATTTCATTAAAACGCGCGATATGCACAGCAATCTCGCCAACCCCTTCCATAACGTTTTCTTTGACGGTTTTGCTGTTATCGAGCTCCGGTTCTTGCTCAAGATAACCCACGGTGATGTTTTCACCTGCCCAGGCTTCACCGGTAAAATCGGTGTCTCGGCCCGCCATAATTTTCATCAGCGTAGATTTACCCACGCCATTGGGGCCGACAATACCAATTTTGGCGTCGGGATAGAATTGCAAATTGATGTTCTCAAGAACCGGCTTTTGCTTGTTCTGGTAGGTCTTGCTGAGACCCTTCATGACAAAACTATATTGTGCGGCCATTTGGCGTGATTCCTCGATTTTGATGTAGCAGGATTTGCGCTCCGACTAGCGAAACTGTGGACAAGTCGCAAGAGAGCATTGGCAAAGCGGTAAAGCCGGGTTAGGCAGCGTGTCATGAAAAAAATGATCAACACGCTCGCTGGCGCAACAGCCCTCTTCGTCGCTTCTTCCGCCATCGCCGCATCACATGATCCGGCAGCCATTCAGGCAAAGGCGCTGGACGACGAAATTGCTTATGACATAACCGAAGGTCTGACGACCGAGATTGGCCCGCGACAAGCAGGAACAGAGGCGGAAGCGCGCGCGCGTGCATGGTCGCTCAAAAAACTCAAGGCACTCGGGTTTAAAAACGTCCGGAACGAACCTTTTATGATGCCGACATGGGTGCGCGGTGCGGAAACGGCCGAAATTGTTTCACCTTACCCACAGAAAATGCACATCACTGCCCTTGGTAATAGTGCCAGCACTGGCGCAGATGGCGTCGAAGCAGAGATCGTGTATTTTAGCTCTCTTGCAGCATTGCAAGCGGTTCCCGATGGCAGCCTTGCCGGCAAGATTGCATTTGTGACCCATAACATGCATCGCACACAAGACGGTTCTGGATATGGAACCTATGGTCCTATTCGCTGGGTTGGCCCGGCTACAGCCTCCAAAAAGGGCGCTGCGGCCTATGTGATCAAATCGATAGGCACAGATTATCACCGCAACCCCCACACCGGGGGAACGGGATTTCCCGAAGGGATAACTCCAATACCTGCCGCCGCCCTGTCGCTGCCTGATGCGGACAATCTGGAACGAATGGTCAAGTTGGGAAAGCCCGTACGTATGAAGCTGGTCCTCACGCCGCAGAATATCGGTCAGCAGGAATCCGGCAACGTTATCGCCGAAGTCCCGGGGCGTGACCCGTCGAAAGGCATGATCCTGGTCGCCTGTCACCTGGACAGCTGGGATCTTGCAACGGGCGCTTTTGACGATGCCGCAGGCTGCGGTATTATCTCCGCCGCGGCAAAATATGTCATGGACAACGGACAACCGCTGCGGACAATTCGCATTCTCTGGGCAGGTGCGGAAGAAGTCGGCATCTGGGGCGGGAAGGCCTATGCCAAGGCACATTCTGGCGAAAAACACGCAATTGCAATGGAATCGGATTTCGGAGCGGACAATGTCTGGCGTGTAGAACATAAACTGCCGGAGGGAGCGAATAGCGTCAAACAGCAAATCAACAAGTCTCTCCTGCCTCTGGGCATCAGCACATTGGGCCCGCCGGCCAGTGGCGGCGCTGATATCCGGGATATCATCGCAAGTAACAATCTTGCGGTGATTGATTTGCAACAAAACGGCACTCGCTATTTCGACCTGCACCACACACCGGACGATACGCTTGATAAAATCGATCCTGAACAGCTTCGTCAAAACGTTGCAGCCTGGAGCACCGTTCTCGCGATCATCGCAAACAGCGATGCTGACTTCACAATGCCGCCAAAGAAATAACATGCAGAGGCGTTTTCCTGTCTGTCTGCTGGCTATAGCGATCACGGCCTGTTCGGAGACACCGATCGAAGAGCAAGGCCCGGAAGCCATTGCCGAAATGGAAAAACAGATTGAGAGCGATGCACTTTCACTGGAACAGGCAGCAGATGAAGCCGTAAAAATCCTGGAAGAAGATATTGCCGATGACCTTGCGGCAGAAGGAATTACCACAGAACAGCCAGAGCCCATTCCTGAAAACTAGCGCTCCAGGCCCCATCTCCGGAAGGTGAAACCGGCAAAGGAAGTTTGACATGATCAAGGATTTTACCGCGGCAACCGTACCTGATCAAAGCGGCCGGACGATATTGGTGACCGGCGCGAATACCGGACTGGGTTTTGAGGCGAGTAAAGTTCTCGCGGCGAAAGGTGCGCGAGTCTTGCTGGGTTGCCGCTCCGAAGATCGAGCCAAAGCCGCGATGGACAATATTCAGTCCGAGACTCCCGATGCAGATATGGCCTTCGTTCCACTGGACCAGTCAGACTTGAAAAGCGTCCGGGCGGCGGCAAAGATTGTTGGCAAGGAAAAGCGACTGGATGTTCTGGTCAACAATGCAGGCATCATGATGCCTCCATATGAATTGACGTCAGACGGCTTTGAATCCCAATTCGGGGTTAATCATCTCGGGACATTTGCGCTTACAAGCCTGTTACTGCCAAAACTGGAGCAGGCCAAAAAATCCCGGATCGTTATCACCAGCAGCCTTGCGCATCGCAGCGGGCGAATAAACTTTGAAGATATCAATGCCGAGCAACGCTATAGTGCAATGGAACGTTATGCGATGAGCAAACTCGCGAATATTCTGCATGCCGGTGAACTGGATCGCCGATTGCGGGCCAATGGTTCATCCACGATCGCACTATGTTGTCATCCTGGTGTTGCCGATACCGAGCTGGCGCGACATCTGCCCGGATTTGCACAAGCCATTCTCCCCCTCGCCCGGCTGTTTTTAAGTACGCCGGCGGAAGGCGCTTGGGCAACTCTGGCCGCCGCAACCGGCAAGGGTGTAAAAGGCGGTGAATATTTCGGACCCAGCCGGTTCGGTGGGTGGACCGGGCCGGTGACAGAAGTATCACGTTCCTTGCGTGCAAGAGACGAAGGTTTGGCCCAGAAATTGTGGGAGACGTCGATCGAAATGACTGGAGTTGATCCCCAAATCTAGTCTGTCAGATCCGGTGCCATGCTTAAAATTTGGTGAATTTTGTTAACCTTGTCTGGCCATGCGTGATTAGATGTGACCCCGTATATCCCGGATATCAAATAGTGAGTGTTAGCTTGGCAACGGGTTGAAATTGTCAACAGGGGAGCATGAAATGATTTACGGTGATTCGCTACAGATTGACGCGCAGGTAAAACAGAGCAATTCCGTCGGAATTCCCTGTGTTGTAACGACAATTTCCGATACCATCATAAAAATTCATTGTAATGCACAATTGAATCCGGACATGTCACTGACGCTCAAAATCCCGGGCATGAATATCCTGACAGCCAATCTTCTGTGGAAGAAAAAGGACGAATATGGATGTCAAATTGATTACACTTTCCATCCGGCTGTGATCAAAGCGATGATGGAACGGCTCGATCGCAAAAGAGCCGTGGCCGTTTGAGAAGCAACACCGTTTTGTTGCATCCGGCTTTGATCAAACCAAGGCTATAGCTTCAATATCCCCAATTCCAGCGCTTTGATCGTCGCTCCAGTACGTTCATTGACTTCAAGCTTGGCAAAAACCCGCTTCACATAGGTGTCAGCCGTCGAGGGACTTATGTCCAGATCATATGCTATCGCCTTGTTTGATCGCCCGTTAGCTATCCGCCGGATCACTTGTCCTTCACGCTCCGAAAGTTGCAGGTTCGATGCCTTGTTCTTTTCCACAAGCGAGCATATTTTTGTGTGTGCCGCGAGAGAAAGTGCCGCGATAGTCGATATCCGGCGTGCATCATCCAGAATTTCAGGATTTTCAAATGCGAAGGATGAATAGGCGTGGCGAACATTCTGTCCGTATAGCGGAATCCCTATGCCGTCTATCAAGCCATGAGCTTCGAGCTCCGTTGCAAAACGACGTTCATCCGTCGTCAGCTTCCGCAACATCAGAGCATCTCTCCACCGCATCGGTTCCCCCTGCATCATCACGATATCCGGAATGGGGTCATGCTTTCTGAATTCAGGGTCCTGGTATAGCTCCATCCATTTCTTGGGAAAACCGTGCGCAAGTAGCTGAATCGATCCACCCGTTTGCGAATGGAGTTTCGGTGTGATGTGATAGCTCGTGCGAATAGCTCCCAGGTCAATGCAAGTGGCTCTAATCAGATGAAGGACAGCAACAACATCAGTCTGCAAGGTAATATCTGCCAGCACACTGGCGATATCAACATTGGTTTCGGTCGGAACTGACACATTGCCCCCAACTTTTCGATGCGGTTCCCAATCAAGCAGATTTTGCACTTTTTTTCAACTTGTCCCCCAATCTGGTGACGTACGTTTCTTTTTATCCGGCTATTGGCGCCCTCCCCTAATAATTTGACCGAACAAATTCCTGCAGGATTGGTCCACCCGCATGAGGACAGTCAATTGCTTACACAGACAACAGACCAGCTTGTCATTCTCGAAAGAATTGAACAACGCCTGGATCGTATTGAAAACAACCTCGGAAATCCTTCCGTTGATCGATTGCAAATGCTGAGCTTTGCACTCAATCTCAGACAGGTGAAAAATTCAAGTTTTCCAAGTCAGTTATTTTCAACCAACGCGTGGGACATATTGCTTGAGCTCTACGCGGCTCATCTGGCTTCCAAGAAACTATCAATGTCAGCTATCGGGCAGGCCACCAATATCTCTGAAACCACCATGCTAAGATATTTTGATATCCTCATGAAGCACGGATTTATCTACCGGGAAGACGATGCTGCCAGCGCAGAAAAAAGCCATGTGCAGCTCACAAAATCGGCAATCAGCAAGTTGAATCACGTTCTCGATACCGCCGTCTACGAGACACCTGTGCGACCTGCGGTGGATCTGAACAAAGCTGAATAGACCCATTTTGGGCCTATTGATTGCCTGGCCGGCGTTGACTTCGCTGGCAGCTGATGACAGCCTTGGAAACGTGTGATGGCTTTGTGCCTTTTGCAAGACAACCGAACATATTTTTGCAATCGCGCCCGGCCGACCCGCAAATCACACTGCCCGTAACCCAGGTCGATCTTTGCGGCACTAATGACCTGGTTTCTGGCCCCCGGAGTTGGCGGCGGAATGCCGCTGCCAACTTTCGGAACCTGCTATTCCGAAAATCGCTGAACCGTTTTGATTTCCACCGCAATTTTTTCAAGCGTGCCCGTAACGAGCGTGCGGGCTTTTTCTGTAAGATTGAGCAACACACGAACCCGGTTGGACCGGTCACGGGTTCTCACAATCAAGTCAGCATCACATAGGAAATCGAAATATCTCGCCAGAGTGGTTTTGGGAATCGAATAGGTTATTGCCAGATCGGATGTTACCACCGGCCTCCCCAATTCTTCCGAAATATAGATATCCAGCATCATGTTCCATGATATCTCATCTACATCGCCCAGAATATCGCCCAGTTCAATGCTTCTCAAATTCCGGATGCTCAACAGCAAGGTCGCCACTTGTGCTGATTTCAGGGTACTGGATTTTCTGTTCCCCGGATCATTCTCAATTTCGGAATTGGCTGCCACAACATCTGCTGGATGAACAGGACGTATGTTCCTGACGCTCATTCTGCTCTGTCTCGTTCAACCAGATTAGTAGAAGTCATGACGCAACAGTAACTGGAAGTTTCGCAACTGTATTGCCACGAACATCCGTTACAAGACAATATTCGGCATTACATTTCATCGACTTGCGTAGACTGGACAACAGCAGCTATCCGAATTTTTCAGATACGTATGATATCCATGCTGATAGCTTTCACGGCGGCGGAAGTCCGATCATGAACCCCCAGCTTTGCAAAAGCGCGTCGCAGATAGCTGTCTATGGTGGCCTCGGAGACCTCCAATATCGTTGCAATTTCAGAATTCGACTTGCCTTTCGCCGCCCACGCAACAATTTGCGTTTCACGCTTCGACAGAGCCTTGTTCAATTCATACATATACGGAGTGATCTGGCACAGCCGAATATGCGCGAGTTGGGCAAAATGTTGCAGTTTATGTTTGGCTGATTCCGCCATCATTTTCTGATCTCGCGGAAGTGCATAAGATACCAGTCCGGTGCGCCCTTTCGGCCCAAATACGGGAACAATCCAGCCATCGGTCAGCCCAAGTTCGTCAGCCTCCTTCTTGAGGTTGGTAAAATCATTGAGATTGGCCGTTAAGCCACCGATTTCCGAAAATCGAAATGGCGTCGCTCTGAACAGGCTGTTGGTTGTTGTAAGATGCCCTTCGGCAATAAGCCCCTGCAAAGCGAACCTGCTGAAATCTACCAAGCTTATGCCATGCAGTCGCACTATAGTATCTGGATGAGTTGGCTTTTTATTGGGTGGTGGAGCTGCATAAATTGCAGCACTAAAACCAAATTCATTCACTGTCCGCAGACAATGAGACCAAAGCGCGCGCGGCGTTTCACAATCTGGCAAGGCTGCGATTGGATCATTCATGTCAAACAGGCCCGATCACGGCCAAGATGGAGTTGCAAATTCATTATTCGATCTAGGTATCACTTCAAAAATTAATTTTACTGCAACGGGTTTACGGGGCAAATGCGGGTGACATATCTGAATTTCAGGCAGAACCACAGAGTTCCACTGTTCATAACCGCCCAAAAATACGCCATTTTCAGAAAAATGGTCGGGGAGACAGGATTCGAACCTGCGACCCCCTGGTCCCAAACCAGGTGCGCTACCAGCCTGCGCCACTCCCCGACGCGCGCTTCCCCTAAGCGGTGATTTAGGGAAAAGCAAAGAAAAAATGGTGGGCCCGGAGGGATTCGAACCCCCGACCTAGCCGTTATGAGCGGCCAGCTCTAACCAACTGAGCTACAGGCCCCGGAACAACGCGCCTCCAAATCCACTTTTTGTTGGAAATACGCCGTTCGAGGATCGCTCCGATAGCGGAAGCAACGCCGATTTGGCAAGCGGCTATGCAAATAAATTATCCTGGCAATAATCGGCTGGAGTCATTTTCCTGCCAATCCGGAATTTTGCAGCAGATCATCCATACCGGCAGGCGCAACATCCTGTGCACGAAGATGCTCAAAAACTTCCCGCCACCAGTCGTAGAATCGGTCCAGATCGTCATCAGTACGGACATATGGAGTATGGCCCGGAGACAAAGAAGGCGAATGGAATGAGAACACCAGTAATTTCAAGCCATCATCAAGAGCAACATCAATTGCTTCCATCGCTTCACGTGCTGTAATTCCCTCTGGAGTCAGCGGGATACGTTCCAGAACTTTCAGATTTGAAAGCAATGCCGCCGACAACGACGAACGATTCATCATCCTGAGCAGATAACCATGCTGTTTTCGCAACATACCCGATAAAACGGTAGTCAGAGGCAACTCAACCATCTCGCGGTTATCGCCCAACCAGAACGGTTCGGGTCCAAACTCCGAGAAATCAGGCCCGCCCTCCTGGCTATAGTCAAAATGCGAGCGTACGCTGCTATCCAGTACAAAACCGAGCTTTGTCAGTATCTCGAAGGTGTTGGGACCGATGCCATATCGTCCGGCCCGGTAGCATATCGGACGCTTTCCGGTGGCTTGTTCGATCGCATCGCTCAAATGAACAATTTTTGCCTCTTCCAGTTCTTTGGGCAAATTTCCCGAAAAACTGTTTGCCGGACCGACTTCCTCTTCAAACGGAGGGTTTACCCACGGATGGAGATGAACTCCAACCGCCGCACTACCATCATCACATACCGACTTCAGGAATGCCCTCGCTTCATCATTCTGGACGATGGAGTAATCGACAAAATAGACCGGCCTAATGCCAAGTTTGCCGGAAAATTCTTGAAAACGTTTCAATTTGGGTACGGAAACCGTCGTATGGCCTTGGCGTTCGAAAGGACCGTTCCAGTCAAATTCTTCTTCTGTATCGACCGTCACCAGAAAGCGTCGACCAAATTCGGGAGAAAGCTTCAGCCTGTTCGCCGTTGCGGCCCGAACCATCGACAATTTCGAATCTGAGAGCATTGCGGTTCCGCTTTCATTACGGTTGCGAAGAAATCAGACCCGATGATGGACCCTATTCATTTTCCGTTTCACGAACACCGATTTGGCTAGTCGCGACCGCAGGAAGCGTCAAGCCAATCTTGTCTTCGTCAAAACTCAGCGTTCCGGAAGCAGAATGGGTCAAATTACGCACCAACCGAAGGGAAAATCCAAGACCAAGCAAGGGTGTATCCGTTGCATCGCCCTCTATGCCCTGAGATGGATCAAGCATTTGTTGCTCTGGAATACCGCGAATTCGTGTTGGTCGTGACAAGCTGAAATAGTTGACTGGTTGCGGTCCGATATGGGTTCGAAGATCCGCGATCAGCTCTTCCCCCTCCTCGCATGCAATTATGGCAGCAGATAACAGTCGCGCGAAAATCCGCTCAACCGTATCACCATCCAGTGCGAAAGCGCGGACCGGTTCGGCCTTGTTGATCCTCAGATCAACCGACTTGCTGTGCGCCAGACTCTGCAACCGCTGCGTAAGACGTTCGAGAAGCCAGTCTGGCTGGGTTTCACCGGGAGTAGCATCCATTTGCCCCGCATCGATTTTCGCCGCCATGTCGAGATCTTCAAACCCGGCAAGCATTCGTTGCGCTTCATCCATGATATTCCGGGACAGGTTGCGATATTCCGAAGAAGCCGGTCCAAATAGCTGCTGTTCGATAATCTCGCTAAAACCAATAATCGCGTTTAGCGGCGTCCGCAACTCGTGGATCAGCTGCTGCAGCTGTTCCCTGCGCGCAATGTCTACACTGGCCTGCGTACTGACTTCTTCCGCTGCATTGGGGCGTCGCATCACGCCTCGATACCCTTTGAAACGGCCTGTTTCAGACGCAAAATAGGGAATTGCAGTCATCCGCCAGTCGCCAGCAAGAACCGGTGCTCCACAGAGCCGCATCCGCGCATTTTCTAATGGCATCCTTTGCCGAAATGCAGCTGCTCCATAAGCATCCGGCCCTGGACCATCATCAAATGTGGGTTCGGAAATCGTGACCCCAACAATCGCACCGCGGGGTGGCCCCTTGGCCCAGACAATCGTTCCACTATCGTCTGTTTCAAATTCGAGTTTATCAAGATTCTCAACGAAATAGCTGCGATCAGAAACCTCCGAAACCGGAACGGCATGTTGTTCTTCGCCGCGCTGACGCTGATAGTTTTCTATTTTTTCAACCAGACTGCTGATCTGGGAATTGTCATTATGCCCCGTTTCCGTTTGAGGCTCGGGCAAGCTATCTGACGGCTGGTCTGCTTGTGCGTCCGTTTCTGTCGGACTCTCGACGGATTCGATATTAATCCGGCCACGCAGTTTTCCGATGGCAAAATCGGGCAATTGCGGCGCGATGTCCAACCAGGTTTCCTCCGGCAGGTCCGCAGCTTCCATTGCAGCTTCTACGACAACTCTGCTGTCTGCACACAAATAAACGAGAAGAGGAGCCGACCGCAGACGACCGGCCAAAGTCTTCACCGCAACGACACGATCAGCTTCATCAACCCGCTCATGCAGGTCGCGCAACCGCGTCAGGCCAAGCTGCACATCTTCATTGACCAGTCGGCCAGGTTTCTGGGCGAGCAAATCTACAACCTGACGCCATTGCGCGGCGGCCGCCGCCCCATCGGGCAGCGTTCCTTTTAGAACGGTTTCAAGACGGTCATCGAAGCGCAAATGGAAGTTCCGATTATCTAGCGGGTTTGAATTGTTAACCTTTCGATAACCGCTTTGCACAAGCTTCGGTAGTCAAGAATATCTCGCGTCACAATGTGGGACAGCCCAACAAGCATTGCTTGGTTCGCTAATTATATTATAGATGTCATATGATTCGTGAATGGAAATTACCGCAGAATGACTGAAACTAGTCTCGATGAAATCGATATCCAGATTCTAAAACGGCTTCAGGACGACGGCCGTATCACCAACGTAGAGCTTGCTCAGAGCGTCGGACTGACCGCCCCGCCCTGCCTGCGCCGAATGCGTGCTCTGGAAGATAGCGGAGTCATAACCGACTATCATGCGGCAGTTGATCCATCCAAAATGGGCTACACAATTACGGTCTTTGCCATGGTCAGCCTGAAAAGCCAGGCCGAGTCCGATTTGCAAGCGTTTGAAGATCATGTTCAAAGGCTTCCTGAAGTGCGCGAATGTTACATGCTGAACGGCGAAATTGATTTCATGCTCAAAGTCGTGGCGCGAGATTTGCAACAATTCCAGACATTCCTGACGAGCGAACTGACTTCTGCCCCCAATGTGGCCAGCGTCAAAACATCACTTACGATTCGTTCGGCAAAGAATCTGCCCGGCGTTCCCATTTCCGACCTCACCTGATTCTCTTGCCCTGATTCAGCGGACCTGATTCTCCGGGCACACAAAAAAGGGCGCACAAGGCGCCCTTTTCCAAAATAGTGTGACTGGTCTGACTAGCTGGCAGAAGGCGCAACTGGAGCCGCTGCAGCAGCAGGCGCTGCTTGCTGTGCGATCCAGAGGTTCCAGAAGTCAGCAACGCTTTTGCGTGTTCCCGTTACACCTGAAAAAGCCTGTTTCGCTGCATCCCAATTTCCTTGGCCTGCCTGTGCGATTCCTACTCCCATTTGCGCGCGCGCCGTATCAATACCGCCCTTGGAGACAGCGGTCTGGTACATGGTGGCCGCCTTTTGATAGTCAGCATAAGCGAGATAGGCATCCGCCGTCGCCAATGCAATTTTACCATTGGCCGATCGCGCAGCATCCCGTTCCGAAGCCGGAAGGCTGGCTTTGTCGGCGCTGATGGCTCCGCGCGCCAGCGACAGAGTTTCCTTGGTATAAGCCGTATTTCCGCGGACAGATCCTTTTGCGATACCCTCTTCAAGCACGGATACAACTTCGCCCGGAAGTTTCCTCGGTCCTGCTGCATCGGCATATTCAAAATAGTCGCGCTCGCTTTCCATTGCGTCGGCTTTGCGCATCAATCGCATCAGTTCGAGATTTTGCTGATCATCCAGCTTTGCACTGTCCCGATAAACAGACAAGGCTGCCCGCCAGTTTTTCCCGGTTGGATATGCTTCTGCCAGCTTGTAGGTCCACTCAGCTGCCAGAGCCGGCACGTTGCTTTTCATAGCTATGCCTGCACCGCGGAGATACCAGTCTTCGGATGCGCGGCCATTTGTCGCAGATGCCGCTGCAATCGCGGCATCAAGAGCCGACAGTCCCTGTTGGAATTTATTCTCCTTGAAAAACGCTTCCGCCATCAACGCGCCGATATTGTTGCTCCGATAACCCAGATCAAACGCGGTCTGGAATTTCTGCTGCGCATCGGCCCAGCGACCAGCACCATATGCAAAATTGCCAAGGTAGAAGTTAAACTGGCCAAGTTGTTCTGCAGGAGTAAAGCCGCTGTCGACCATAGCGCCCAAGCCGAGTTCTTGAAGGGAAGTATCTTTTAGCTTTCCACCAAGATTCACGGCGAATTGGCCAGCCACGAACTTGTCATAACCCGTCCAGGGTTGGGCTACCAATGACTCTACCATAGGTTTTGCCGAAGCGAGATCCTCACCTTCGATCGCCTTCTGAACTGGACCGGCCTGTGCAGAGAATTCCTTGCTCACTTTGGGTGGCTTCTGCTTCTTTTGCTTCTTCTTCTTTTGTGCCTGCACTTCGGCGGGAAAGGCAGTTACCGTCAACGCCCCCGCTGTGGCCAAGGCAATGCCCATAGAAAAATGTGATAGAAAGCGCATAAAATTCCTCCAGATAAAAACTTTCTGGACAAGCGGGAATTCCCGACCAGCCCGAATATGGTTGCACCATAAACTGTCTTGGCTTTATTACCAAGCTTCACAACAAATTATAGGGTAAATCCGCTGAATAACGGTTGAACAAAATTAACCCGACCGACCGAATTTTCCCGCATTTTGTATATTGATGTAAAAGACAAAAAATTGAGGCACCTATATCGTGATCGCTGTTATTTCCCCCGCAAAATCACTCGACTTTGAAAGTTCCATTCCTGACGTTCAGCCCACCGATAACAGGTTTCCTGACGAGACCAGACGGCTGGCCGGAGCGATCTCCAATCTCACAAAGAAGAAGCTCAAGGCGATCATGCCTGTTTCTGACAATCTGATCGAACTGAATCGGAACAGATACAGTCAATTTTTCGATCAGGCCGAACGCCCTGCCATTTTTGCTTATAACGGAGATGTTTACAGCGGGTTTGAAGCACATAGTCTTGATGATGATGGATTGCGGTTCACCCAGAACCATATCCGCATTCTTTCCGGTCTTTACGGCCTGCTTCGCCCGTTCGATCCGATTCGGCCGCACAGGCTGGAAATGGGAACAAGATGGGCGCCGCGTTACAAAAAACTGACTGATTTCTGGCAGGACCGCATTGCCAAGGCGCTCGCAAGCGATCTTGATGACAAACAGCAGCGCATCATCGTAAACCTTGCCAGCAACGAATACTGGGCGGCGATAAAGCCACATATGTCGAAACTTGATGCGCGGGTTATCGAAGTCGATTTCCGGAAAGACAGCCCCGACGGTCCCAAATTCATCAGTTTCGAAGCCAAGCGCGCACGCGGAATGATGGCGCGCTATATATGCGATCATCACATTCAGGATGCCGTCGGATTGCGTGATTTTGACAGTGACGGCTATCGATTTGATTCTGAGTCCAGCACGGAAGACAGTTTGCGCTTCGTTCGCACATGACCGGAAAAACAGCTGTTATCATCGGTGCCAGCGGCGGCATTGGCTGTGCGATGGCAGATGCGCTTGAAGAAGAAGATATCTATGATCGGGTCATCAGATTTTCGCGATCAAGCGAAAGCCCGGTTATGCTTGATATCGAACAGGAGGCCAGCATCGTTGCGGCCGCAAACTGGTTAGGCGAGCAGGCGATCGAGCCTGATTTGATTTTCGTTGCCACTGGCCTTCTTCATAGCAGCATGAACGGACCCGAAAAAAACTTGAACGACCTCGATAGCGAATGGCTGGCTGAAAATTATCGGATCAATACCATTGGCCCCGCATTGATCGCCAAACACCTTCTGCCCAAGATGGTCCGCGATAATGCCGCAATATTTGCGGTCCTTTCTGCGCGCGTGGGCAGCATTTCGGATAATCGGTTGGGCGGCTGGTACGGGTATCGGGCGGCCAAGGCGGCTTTGAACATGATGATTCGGAACCTCGCCATTGAGTGGCGCCGGAAGGACAAGAGATCAATTATCGTGGCTTTGCACCCGGGAACCGTCGATACCGGCCTGAGCCTGCCATTTCAGTCAAATGTTCCAGCCGGGAAATTGTTTGATCCGGGCCGGGCAGCCGTCCAATTGCTTGATGTTCTGGACGGCCTGAAACCGGCCGATAGCGGCAAAATTTTCGCCTGGGATGGTGAAGAAATCGCGCCCTAGAAAACCCCGGCATATATTCGCTTTTCCAGACTGTGAAATGCTGGCTTTTCACTGCCCGGTGCTCTACAAGAATCACAATAGAAAAACATAAGAAAAAGGTCCGTTTGTGAACGAACAAACCACTTCGCCAGAACCGTCTGATATCCAGCCGATTGATATCGTTGACGAGATGAAATCCAGTTACATGGATTATGCCATGTCGGTCATTGTCAGCCGCGCGTTGCCTGATGTTCGTGACGGCCTGAAACCAGTTCATCGGCGCATATTATTCTCGTCTCAGGAAGGCGGTTTTGTAGCGGGTCGGCCGTATCGCAAATGCGCCAAGATCGTGGGCGACGTGATGGGCAATTATCACCCGCATGGCGACAGTGCGATCTACATGGCTCTGGCGCGGATGACGCAAGACTGGTCGATGCGCGTTCCGCTCATCGACGGACAAGGCAATTTCGGGTCAATGGATCCTGATATGCCGGCTTCCATGCGCTATACCGAAGCGCGCCTGAACAAGGTTTCCAACTTTCTGCTCAATGATCTCGACAAGGATACCGTCGATTTTGTTCCCAATTATGATGGCAGCAGACAGGAGCCCCATGTTCTCCCTGCCCGTTTTCCCAACCTGCTGGTCAACGGTGCTGGCGGTATTGCGGTGGGTATGGCGACCAACATTCCGCCACATAATCTCGGAGAGGTGATCAATGCTTCCCTGGCCTATATGGAAAATTCCGCGATTACAGTGGATGAGCTCATCGACATTGTTCCGGGACCTGATTTTCCGACTGCTCCACTTATTCTTGGCCAGTCCGGTGCGCGCGCGGCCTACCGCGAGGGACGCGGGTCGATCATGATGCGGTCTCGCCATGAGATTGAAGAAGGCCGCGGTGACAAACGCTCTATCGTTCTCACGTCCATTCCGTTCCAGGTCGGCAAATCCGGTCTGGTCGAAAAAATTGCGGAAGCAGCAAAAGACAAGCGGATTGAAGGTGTTTCCGACATTCGCGATGAATCAAGCCGCCAAGGTGTGCGGGTTGTAATTGACCTTAAACGCGATGCAACGCCTGAAGTTGTTCTGAACCAGCTTTGGCGGTTTACCCCTGCCCAATCGAGCTTCCCGGCCAATATGCTCGCCATTCGTGGTGGTCGTCCGGAAGTTCTCAACTTGCGCGATATTATCGAAGCATTTGTGAAATTCCGCGAGGAAGTCATCACGCGGCGCACGAAATTCGAGCTGAACAAGGCCCGTGAACGCGCCCATATCTTGCTTGGCCTGGTTGTCGCCGTCACCAACATGGATGAAGTCGTCCGCATCATCCGGGCGTCATCGACACCTGTGGAAGCGCGGGAATCGTTGCTTGCCCGTGAATGGCCGATCGCGGAGATTGCCGGTTATATCAAACTGGTGGAAGCGACCGATGCGGACGTGGAAGGCGACACCTACAAGCTATCCGCTGTGCAAGTGAAAGCGATTCTGGATCTGCGCCTGCAAAAACTGACCGCTTTGGGACGCGAAGAGATTGGCGACGAACTCAAGGAACTCGCGGTCGCAATCGAAGAATATCTCGCGATATTGGCCGACCGGGCGAAACTCTATGCGGTTATGCGCGAAGAACTGGAGCAGGTGCGCGATGAATTTGCGACACCGCGAGTCAGCGAGATAACTGCCGCCTGGGACGGCCTGGAAGACGAAGACCTGATGGAGCGATCAGAAATGGTCGTGACTGTGACCCACGGAGGCTATATCAAGCGGACACCGCTCGATACATTCCGTGCGCAGCGGCGTGGCGGCAAGGGCCGGGCCGGCATGGCGACGAAGGATGAGGACGCGATTACGGAACTGTTCGTGACGTCCACGCACACACCGGTTCTGTTTTTCTCAAATCATGGCAAGGTCTATCGCCTGAAAGTCTGGAAACTGCCGGAAGGCGCTCCGCAGACCAAAGGTCGCCCGATGGTCAACCTGCTTCCCCTCGCGGAAGGCGAAGCGATTTCCACCGTATTGCCCCTCCCCGAAGATGAAGACGAGTGGGGCGCATTATCCGTGATGTTTGCGACAGCCAGAGGGGGTGTCCGGCGCAACAGCATGGACAGCTTCACCAATGTGCCGTCCAACGGCAAATTTGCCATGAAGTTCGACGACGACAGTGATGATCACCTTATCGGCGTAGAATTGCTGACCGATAGCGATGATGTATTGCTCGCTACCCGCAATGGTAAAGCCATTCGCTTTGCCGGAGATGCCGTGCGCTCCTTCCAGAGCCGGACGTCAACGGGTGTTCGCGGTATCGCATTGAAAGGCGATGACGAGGTAATCTCGCTTTCCGTTCTGCGTGGTTTCGACGCTTCGACAGAAGAACGGGACCAGTATCTCAAGGCTGCACCCTGGAAAGACAATGAAAATGCGTCGGAACTTTCCGCAGAACGCATGGCTGAATTTGAGGAAAGCGAAGATTTCATTCTGACGGTTTGCGCCAATGGCTATGGCAAGCGTTCGAGCGCCTTTGAATATCGCCAGTCCGGTCGTGGTGGCCAGGGCATTCTCAATATCGACAATATCAAGCGCAATGGGACGGTTATCGCCAGCTTCGAGGCGAAAAACGAAGAGCAGATCATGCTGGTAACGGATCAGGCGAAACTGATCCGGATGAAAGTCGCTGACATGCGGGTAATTGGTCGGAACAGTTCCGGTGTTCGCCTGTTTGACGTTGCTGATGGTGAAACCGTCGTCGGCGCGGCTAAAATTGACGAAGAGGATGAAGCCGAAAACGAAGCTGAAGAGGCCGTAGAATCGGAATTGGAAGCAACGGAAGGTTCCGCTGGCGACAACGAATCTTCGGAAACGCCATCTGAAGGATCCCCAGATTAGAGTCCGTCCATCAGGACAGGCTTGCGGTGCAGAAGTCACCGGAGTCGATCTGTCTGCGGCGTTGGACGCGTCGCAATCGGCTGAAATTCGTGGCGCGTGGCTGGAACATCATGTTCTTTCCTTTCCGGACCAGGATATGACCGATGATGATCTGGAGCGGTTCACCGGTTGTTTCGGGGGATTCGGACATGATCCGTTCTTTGATCCGATTCCGGGCCGGCAACATATTGCAGCGATCAAACGCGAAGCAGACGAAAAATCCCCGCTCTTTGCCGAAAACTGGCACAGTGACTGGAGTTTTCAGAAACATCCACCTGCAGGCACGTGCCTGTTGGGTATCACAATCCCGCCAACGGGTGGGGACACATTATTTGCAAATCAGCATGCCGCGCTGGATGCCATGCCACCCGACATGCGTGCAAAATATGAAGAACTGACCGCCATCCATAGCGCGCAAATGGCCTATGCGCCTGACGGTGCCTATGGCGACAAGGATGTCGAACGCAGCATGGCCATCCGCCCGGATGAGTCCGCGCGGGAAACGCAGCTCCACCCTCTTGTCAGAACGCATCCCGAAACCGGCCAGCCCGGTCTGTTCAGCTGCATGGGTTATATTATTGGTTTTGAAGGAGTGGATCAGCAGGACGCCCTGCCCTTGCTGACCGAACTCTATGCCTGGCAAAGCCAGGACGAGTTTGTCTATCGGCACAAATGGCAACCAAATATGCTGGTCATGTGGGACAACCGATCAGTACTTCATTGTGCCACCGGGGGCTATGAAGGGCACGATCGATTGCTCCACCGCACCACTATCGCAGCGCACGGCGTTTCATAGAAACTGCGTTCACGGGTTGGGAATATGCGCCCGCTCGCGCAAGTTCCGGACAACGCCGGTGACAATCATAAATTGCCCGACATAATATAACGGCCAGACAGTCCAGTCCGGAATTGTGGAATTCTGCAAAAAACCCATGCGCGAAAAGATAAACAGATCAGAGATCACAAATAGTATAGCGCCAATCCCCACGCGATAGCGCGAAAAACTGCTCGTCCATGCCATCGCAGCCATTGCTGCAAGGATCAGGGTATAGGCGGCAATTCCTGGTGCTTCTGCCCGGTCAAACGGCAATGACCAAGCAATGAAAACGGTGATTGGGATCAACAGGATTGCGAGCAACTTCTGACTGAATGCCGTTTCCGCGCGGCGATGTCTGGCGTAAAGGATAATCGCAAGGATGTGCCCACCGATAAACGCCGCGGCACCCAATATCAGATCAAGTTCAATCAGCATGTCGCCGAGGGATCCAAAGCCCATCACACCGGCGATCAGTTTCCCGTCAAATCCACGAACCCGTCGCAACGCATAGACCGCCAGAAAGCCGACCCCGGCACCCTTCCAGAGAATGAGGAACGTGCCCGGCACATTGCCGTCCATGACGAAGAAGTAGCTGATCGCAAAAACCAGACTCAACAACAAATAAGGCCGGGATTCGATAATCGCTCGTTTCACTTGTCATTCCCCATAAGATCAAAGCCCTGACAGATCAGGACCCTTTGGCTTCGATTTGGCAAATAACATGCCCTCGGCTCAACTGCCAGATTGACATTGATTGATTACCACAACACTAAGACCCGCATGACACAGGTACATATTATCGGAGGCGGGCTCGCCGGTTCGGAAGCGGCATGGCAATTGGCCGAAGCGGGCATAAAGGTGCGTCTTTCAGAAATGCGCGGCAGTGGTGATATGACACCGGCTCATCAGACAGATGGGCTGGCAGAGCTCGTATGTTCCAACAGTTTCCGGTCTGACGACGCAGAAAAAAATGCAGTTGGCCTGCTGCATCAGGAAATGCGCGCGCTGAATTCGATCATCATGGGACAAGGCGACAAGAACCGCCTGCCTGCGGGATCCGCGCTGGCCGTTGATCGCGATCATTTTTCGGACGGAGTGACCAAGGCACTGTCCGAACACCCTAATATTGAGCTGGTTCGGGAACGGATTGATCGGCTCCCCGAAAGCGGGCTGACCATCGTCGCCACCGGTCCCCTCACCGCAATGACACTGGCTGAAAGCATTGGCGCCGCAACCGGAGAAGATTCGCTGGCCTTTTTCGATGCCATTGCGCCTATCGTGTATAAAGACAGCATCGACATGGACATTGCCTGGATGCAATCGCGCTGGGACAAGGTCGGTCCCGAAGGCGACGGCAAAGATTATATCAACTGCCCGATGGACCAAGAGCAATATGAGGCATTCATTCAAGGATTACTCGACGGCGAGAAGACCGACTTCAAGGAATGGGAGAAAAACACGCCCTATTTCGAAGGCTGCATGCCTATTGAAGTCATGGCGTCACGTGGTCCGGAGACTTTGCGTTTCGGGCCAATGAAGCCGGTTGGTCTGACCAATGCACATACTGGCGAAAGCGCATATGCCGTGGTCCAGCTCCGCCAGGACAATGCACTCGGTACACTGTGGAACATGGTCGGGTTTCAGACCAAACTGAAATATGGCGCACAATCTGATCTGTTGCGATCCATTCCCGGCCTGGAAAAGGCCGAATTTGCGCGGATGGGCGGCCTGCATCGCAATACGTTTATCAACGCACCCAAATTACTGGATAGCCAGTTGCGCCTGCAAAAGGCGCCCCATATCCGGTTCGCCGGTCAGATAACGGGCTGCGAAGGCTATGTCGAAAGCGCTGCTGTCGGATTGATGGTTGGACGCATGGTCGCTGCGGAAATCAGGGATGAGGCGTTTCCCGAACTTCCGCAAACAACGGCTTTCGGAGCACTTTTATCCCACATTACCGGCGGTGCGGATGCAAGCGACTATCAACCGATGAACGTCAATTTTGGTCTGTTCCCGCCCACTGAAGTTCGGGTCAAAAAGAAGTTCCGGAAAGAAGCCTATACCAACCGCGCGCGGGAAGATTTCGCCGGGTGGCAGAGCAGATTACTCAACAACAGCGCAACAGCCTAACAGCGACAGCGCCGCTTTGCTGCGCGCTTTGGTCGTGTTGTTCGAAATTCCGCCCGGGTCAATTGATTGTTGTTATCCGCGTCAGCACCCGCAAACCGGGTAGCCGTTGCCGCTGCCCATTCTTCAAAGGACAACAGATTATTGCCGTCCTTGTCCAATTCCCGGAATGATTTGGTCCTGCTGCTCATCATTTCCAGCCGGGTGATCACCTCATCGCGATCGCGATCATATCTATTGAAGCGCAATTCTTCCCGCGATGCTTTATATGCCTTGGGTGGATCTGGGGGTTCGGGACCTTCGAGCGGTTCGTCAGGTTGCGCCTCGGGCAACATCAGCGGTTCATCTGTTTCTGGCGCAGGCGGTGCATCAGGAATGACGGTTTCTTGCCCTTGAGCACTAAACCAGAGAAGCAAACCAGCCAGCATGATCAGCATCATGGCAGTAGCTCCGGTCATGAATTTGTTCATGGTCCATCGCTCCTCTGCGTCCTGATCAATCCAAATTCTTCGGCCGTTACAGTCCCGTCAGACCGTGCCAGATGATGACAGCAGCCACAGCGGGTCGATACAAATCAACCGACAGTTCTCGCTTTTTGACATCCCGTGCGGCCAATTTACAGAGAATAGACAGTGGTCGTCCGTTTCTATCAAATTTCAGCTGACTCAACTTGTCGAAGATTTCACAGGATCTGGAGAACGCTTCGGTTCGCATGTTTTCATCTGAACAATGGCGCGCAAAATCCCATAAAGCCCAACCTTGCGCAGCTCTCAGCTGATCCTGGCTGAGTTCGGTGACACCTCCCAGAGCAGAACGAAAAGCCCCTCCCCCTCTAAGACTTGAATATTGTTCAAACTGCCGATCATCCCATGGGAAATCTGCGAGCAACATCTCCCATCCGTCGACCAGTTTAACCAGTCCACTGGAGACGTCATCTTCGTTTTCCAAAGACTGAAGCAATTCAATCAGCGGTTCACCGGCGGGTTTTGCAACATTTTCCTTGGTTAAATTATCTCGCCACCATGTTAACCGCATTTGCCCTATCAAAAGTTCAGAGGTCGAGCGGATAATCTCGGCCAGCCTGAAATCCAGGCCAAATGACAGCGAGTAATGATCGCGATCTTCTGATCGGGCATATGCCAATATCAGTCTACGCAAAGGGTCAAGCTCGGAATGAACAGAATTCATTGCGCTGCGGTTGCCGGTTTTCCGGGAAAAATCAAGGTAAAGATCGCTTTAACCAAGTCCTTTGGCCGACCGCTAACCCTTTTCTCCTTATTTGACAGGTTGAATTGAAATCCAACCGCGCGACGTTCGCATGCGCATCACGAGGGGCCAAAGGCAAATGACTGATAGAAACACTGCGAGAACATTCTTTAGCAGACTGCGTTCCGACGTCAGAGGTAACACGCTGGCAATGGTTGCCGGCGGTCTAGTCCCTCTTGCAGGCATGATCGGTAGCGGCGTTGACCTCAGCCGCGCCTATATGGTCAAGACACGGTTGCAGCAAGCTTGTGACGCCGGCGTTCTTGCCGGTCGTAAAGCAATGGGCGATGGTTCATATGACACCCAGGCACGGGCTCAGACAGAGAGCTTTTTTAACGCGAACTTCCCGACTGGTTATCTTGACAGCACCAATCGAACTTTCACTCCGGTCAGTCCATCCGGTACGAGTTCAGTAAACGCTACGGCTTCGGTTGAACTTCCCACCATCGTGATGAAGTTGTTCGGCAATGACGAAATTGACGTCGAGGTTGACTGCACTGCGATTTTGGAAATTGCAAATAGTGACATCACCATGGTTCTGGATACCACCGGTTCAATGGCATATTCCATTGATGATGGTAGCGGGGGAACCATCACCCGTCTCTTGGCACTGCAGAACGCAACCAAAAGCTTCTATGACATAGTTTATACCGCATCTCAGGGATCGGGCTCTCGTATCCGGTACGGTCTCGTGCCTTACACGGGGACAGTCAACATAGGTGAACAACTCTATGATCTGGATCCGACCTACTTGATTGGCGGAACCTCGGGCGATGTATATAATTATCAGTCCCGACAGGCGTGGTATGAATACCAGGAAAGTGAAGAAGTTATCGTTCCTGCCGGCACGACCAGCACTTTCTATGAGAGCCAGTATTATATCTCTGATGGAGACTGTACGCGTTTTGGCAACAACCAAGATGATGTCGACGTCTATTACAGGAGCGGCAGTAGTTATTACTACTGGTATGAATGGGAACCAAGTGACTGGGGTTATTCCTATGGGGAACCGGCTACTCTGAGCGGCGACTCCGGTGCAACTTACACGTTTTCGAGAGATGCATTTTACGGTCCGTATATCTGCAGACGAGCAGTCACGCGCACGACAACGACCGACACCACTGAAACGCAGACTGTAACCAAGTATACTCTTGATCCCACAGTTCCTGGCGCGACATTCTCTTATTGGGAACACACGCAAATTGGCCATGAAGTCTATGACTTCGTCCGTTCGGTCGACAAGGACTCTGGCGGGTCATATGTCAATTCCGCTGTTGCGATTCCAACGCTCACGAGCAGTTCTACGACGCGCTGGGAAGGTTGCATACAGGAACGGGATACTGTCGACAGCGACGTAGTTGCCTATGACGGCGTAACCGATGCAATCACGCCTTCCGGAGCATTCGATCTGGATATCGATTCTGTTCCGACTAGTGATGCAACGCGCTGGCGTCCTTACTGGCCAGAAGTAACTTATTACAGGGACAATATTGGGGCCGGAAGTGAAACCTACACCTATACCACAAGAAAATCGCAGACAGCCTGTCCTCAGGAAGTAAACCTCTTGTCTGAGCTGACCGAAACGCAGTTTGACAACTATGTTGATGCGCTCGCAGCCGACGGCGGGACATATCATGATGTCGGAATGCTTTGGGGCGCTCGGATCAGCTCTCCAGAAGGTGTGTTTTCTGCCAATGTCACCGCCACGCCAACCAATAGTGGTTTTGTGAATCGGCACCTCATCTTCATGACCGATGGCGTTCTGGATATCGGTGATACCTATCACAGTGCCTACGGCATTGAACGTCACGATATGTTTGTTGGTACCGGCAACGAAACACAGGCATCGACGAATCATACCACGCGATTTAACGCCATTTGCGAAGCCACCAGGGCCAAGGGAATCCGCGTGTGGGTTATCGCATTCGCGACATCCCTCACTCAGGAAATGATCGACTGTGCATCAGCCAACAGCTCGTTCACCTCTACCAACGCTGCCCAGCTGGAAGACGCGTTTGAAACGATCGCGAATTCAGTTGCAGACCTGAGGTTGTCAAAATGATCGGACTGTTTCGAAAAAAACGCCTCTCGCAGGATGAAAGCGGTGCCACGCTAATTGAATTTGCATTTGTGGCACCCACTTTCCTGCTAATGCTCATGGGTCTGTTTGATCTGGGTTATTCGGTCTACATGCGCTCCGCATTAACCGGTGTTATCCAGAATGCAGCTCGCGATTCGGCATTGGAGACAGGTCCGGCTGCTCTGACGGCAATCGACAAATCGGTGAGTGACCAGATTATAAGTCTCAATTCCGAAATCGATCCTGACGACGAGAACGATCTCAAATTCGAGAGGCTTAGCTATTTTGACTACAATAATGTCAGTCAACCGGAAAGCTATACCGATACGAATGGCAACGGGAGCTATGATAGCGGCGAGTGTTTTGAAGACATGAATGCCAACGATTCCTGGGATGCCGATATCGGCGATGACGGCATCGGCGGCCCCAATGATGTTGTCCTCTACACCGTCACCGTCAGCTATGATCGACTGTTCCCGTTCTGGAACATGATCGGGGCCGACAAACGACAGACACTATCGGCCACAACCGTTTTGAAAAACCAGCCTTACGGTGATCAATTTAGCGCTACAGTTGAGGTTATTTGTACATGACACACCCAGCGTTCTTGAAAAATGCTCTGACCGGCAAAAAGAAAGCCGGAATATTATCACGGCTTGCGCGCAACCAGTCCGGGCTTGCTCTGACCGAATTTGCTTATGCTTTGCCGATTTTTACCGGACTTGGAATGTACGGGTTGGAGACCGCCAATCTCACATTGACGAGCTTGCGGGTGAGTCAGGCAGCTTTGAACCTGTCAGACAACGCATCACGCATGGGTCAGGCTGTTGTAAATACGACATCTCGCACGGTTTTTGAAAGTGATGTCAATCAGGTTATGACTGGTTTGAACCTGCAGACTGGCGATATTGGGATATTGCAAAGAGGCCGTGTAATCTTGTCCAGTCTTGAGCGTAATGCCGATGACGGACAATGGATTCACTGGCAAAGATGCAAGGGGCTTGCAAACTATCAATCCGCCTATGGTGTCGAAGGGGTCGGCGCCACGGGGACTGCATTCCCCGGCATGGGCGAAACCGGAAACGAAGTTACAGCAACATCCGGAACCGGTGTCATGTACGTCGAAATTGTCTACGAACATGAGCCGCTATTTGGTGATCTGTTCTACCAGAACAAGATTATTCGCCACGAAGCCGTGTTTAATATCCGCGACAACCGGAACCTGACAGCTGGCGTAGATGATGACGGTGATCCATCAGCGACCTGTAATCTATACACAGATATCTAAAAGACCGCTGGCTGGTCAGCAACAACCTAGCGATAACAGACTTTCCGCACGGCATCGATGATCCGCGCGCTGTCGATCAGCGCTGCTTTCTCGAGATTGGCCGCATAAGGCAGCGGCACATCTTCGTTGGTTACGCGCACCACCGGTGCATCCAGATCGTCAAAACCCTCTTCCATGCAGACAGCAACAATTTCCGAGGAAATTGAACAGGTCGGCCATCCTTCTTCTGCCACCACCAGGCGGTTTGTCTTCGCAAGACTTTTGAGGACAGTTTCCGTATCCAGCGGCCGAAGCGTTCTTAGATCGATAATTTCCGCATCGATGCCTTCTTCCGCAAGCTGGTCAGCAGCTTCAAGTGCCAGTCCGACTCCAATTGAATAGCTCACGATAGTAACATCAGACCCTTCCCGCATGATCCGCGCCTTGCCGATCGGTAAAACATGGTCTTCCAGTTCAGGAATTTCGAAAGAGCGGCCATAGAGCAGCTCGTTTTCCAGGAAAACTACGGGATCCGGGCAGCGGATGGCGGCTTTGAGCAGCCCCTTCGCATCCGATGCATCATAAGGCGCAATCACAATAAGGCCCGGCACGCCAGCATACCAGGGACCATAGTTCTGGCTGTGTTGAGCGCCCACCCGAGAAGCCGCGCCATTGGGCCCACGGAATACGATCGGGCAACGCATCTGGCCACCTGACATGTAATTTGTCTTGGCTGCCGAGTTGATGATGTGGTCAATCGCCTGCATCGCGAAATTGAAGGTCATAAACTCAACCACCGGCTTTAATCCGCCCATCGCGGCGCCTGCGCCAATGCCGGCGAATCCGTGTTCGGTAATCGGAGTATCGATCACACGTTTACCGCCAAATTCATCCAGCAGTCCTTGAGTGACCTTGTATGCGCCTTGATATTCAGCGACTTCTTCGCCCATGACAAAAACAGTTTCATCTGTCCGCATTTCTTCCGCCATCGCATCGCGAAGCGCTTCACGCACAGTAATAGAAACCATATTCGTTCCCTCCGGAATATCCGGGTCATTGGCGCGCACAGCAGGTACCGGCGCGGCGAAAACTTCTTGTTCGGATTCTTCGGCAGCAACTTCAACTGGCTGTGCCTTGGGTTCGGGAGCTTGCGATGCAGAAACCTCGCCTTCGTCCTCGCCTTCATCCTCCCCGGCCATTTCCGCAATGACCGCGCCCACCGCCACATTGTCCGTTCCTTCAGCCACCAGAATTTTCGAAATGGTTCCTTCGTCGACCGCTTCAAATTCCATGGTTGCCTTGTCGGTTTCAATCTCTGCCAAAATGTCACCAGATGTGACTTCGTCGCCTTCCTTGACGAACCATTTGGCCAGGGTTCCTTCTTCCATCGTTGGAGACAGGGCGGGCATTTTGAGTGAAATAGTCATCAATACTGCTCCACCAGAATGTCGGTATATAGTTCTGACATCTCCGGTTCGGGCGATTCTTCAGCAAAATCGGCTGCCTCCATCACGGTTTTGCGTACCGCCTTGTCCAGAGTTTTCAAATCTTCTTCCTTCACGCCCTGCTTTATCAGCATCGCTTTAAGCCGTTCAATTGGATCAGATTTTTCCCTGACTCCCTGAACTTCATCACGACTGCGATATTTGGCGGGATCGGACATGCTGTGACCGCGATATCGATAGGTTTTCAATTCCATCAGCACCGGCCCCTTGCCTGCCCGAACATATTCAAGAGCTTCTTCAACTGCCCCGCGGACGGCCAGCACATCCATGCCATCGACTTGCATTCCCGGGATCCGGAAGCTCTCGCCCCGCCGATAAAGCTGATCTTCGGAAGACGAGCGATTGACGCTTGTACCCATGGCATATTGGTTATTCTCGATTACGAAAATCACCGGCAATTTCCAGAGCTCGGCCATGTTGAAGCTCTCGTAGACTTGCCCCTGATTGGACGCGCCATCGCCAAAATATGCAAGGCAGACACCGCCGTCTTCCTTGTATTTATGGCCAAATGCCAATCCTGTGCCAAGCGACACTTGAGCGCCCACAATGCCATGGCCGCCATAGAAGCCATGTTCAACGGAGAACATGTGCATTGAACCGCCCTTGCCTTTGGAGATTCCGGATGCCCGGCCTGTAAGCTCGGCCATCACAATATTTGGATCGATACCGCAAGCGAGCATGTGACCGTGATCGCGATAACCTGTAATGACGCTGTCCTTGCCGGGTTCAATCGCAGACTGCAAACCCGTGACAACGGCTTCCTGTCCGATGTAAAGATGGCAGAACCCGCCAATCAGACCCAGGCCGTAAAGCTGACCTGCCTTTTCCTCAAACCGGCGGATCAGCAGCATCTGCTCATAAAATGCCATCAATTCAGCCTTGGTCGCCTTGTAGGACGGTGTCTTCAGAACTGGAATCCTACTCGCTTGTTTCGCAGGACTTGCCTTTGCAGGAGCGCGTTTCGCCGGAGCGACTTTAGTCGTTTTCTTTGCCGGAGCTTTGGCCGTCGCTTTGGCGGTCGCTTTTGCTGGTGCCTTTGCTGCAGTTTTCGCCGCAGGCTTGCGTCGAGATTTTACTGCTGATTTTGCAGGTGGTTTCGTTTTTGGGGAGGTTTTCCGGGGAGTTTTTGCCACGCGTTCGAATTCCTGTTTTTGGTTTCGCGCTACCATAAGCGGGTCAATCGAATTTCCCAAGTCTTTAGACAGCCAAAACAATGAATTCCGGAAAACAATGCGACGAAAATTCTGGAAGGACCCGATTATTTGAGCGGAATGATAACTTCGTCGGGATGAGCCACATTCAATTCCTTGCGAATAAGCTCTCCGGTGAGATCAGGATCGGCACCTTCGGGGTCCAAAAGATTTACGCGGTTCATCAGGCTATCCCGCTCAATTTCCAAAGATGTCAATTGCGCTGATCTGTCGTCCAGCGTTCGCTGGTATTCGCCCCACGCCAAAATTCCAGTGGGTCCGAGAACCGCATATCCGGCAATGGCCAGAAGTGTCAGCAGCGCAAAGCCAGGCCCGAGAGCCGCCTTTATCAAACTGCCGATTTTTTCCTTTTTTGCCATGGACATCCTTGAATCAGATTATTGATTCGCTGGCAAGCGCTTTTATTTTTTTGTCGTCCAGCACGAGCGCTCTGCCTTGCAACAGAACTTACGAAAAGATGGAGCGGCCCGCATAATGCGCGACGCTGCCCAGTTCCTCTTCGATCCTGATCAACTGGTTATATTTGGCGAGCCGATCGGAACGCGCCAGACTCCCGGTCTTGATCTGACCGCAATTCGTGGCGACCGCCAGATCAGCGATCGTCGCATCCTCGGTTTCCCCGGAACGATGAGACATGACCGCAGTATAGGACGCGTTATGCGCCATTCGCACCGCTTCCATGGTTTCAGACAAAGTTCCGATCTGGTTGACCTTGACCAGCAAGCTGTTGGCCAGCCCATCGGTTATACCCTGGGACAATCGTACGGGATTGGTGACGAACAGATCATCGCCAACGAGCTGAACAGAATCGCCGACCGCTTCTGTCAAAAGTTTCCAGCCTTCAAAGTCGTCTTCCGCCATTCCGTCTTCGACAGATTTGATCGGATAATCCTTGCACAGGTCAGCGAGATAATCTGACATCTGAGCCGGGGACAGCACCTTTCCTTCGCCGGAGATATGATATTGGCCGTCCCGGTAAAACTCGGTTGCCGCGCAGTCCAGCGCCAGCACAACTTCGTCGCCAACCTTGAAGCCGGCTTTTTCAATCGATGCCATGACAAAGTCGAGCGCATCGCGCGTTGATCCCAGATTGGGCGCGAAACCACCCTCATCGCCAACCGCCGTAGCCAGTCCCTTTTCCGACAGGCCCTTTTTCAATGTGTGGAAAATTTCGGACCCCCAACGCACGGCTTCCGAAAGACTGTCAGCGCCGACCGGCATGACCATGAATTCCTGAAAGTCGATAGGATTGTCGGCATGCTCACCGCCGTTGATGATATTCATCATTGGCACCGGGAGTACACGGGCAGATACGCCTCCGACGTAGCGATACAGCGGCAAACCCCGCGCGTCGGCAGCCGCCTTTGCCGCAGCAAGACTGACACCCAAAATCGCATTGGCACCCAGGCGCGCCTTGTTTTCAGTCCCGTCCAGCGCAATCATCGCACCGTCCAGCTCTTCCTGATCTTCCGCATCGAAACCGCGAAGCAAGTCTGCGACTTCCCCGTTGACCGCCTCGACGGCTTTCAAAACCCCTTTGCCGAGATATTTGTCCTTGTCGCCATCCCGCAGTTCGACCGCTTCATAAGCACCGGTCGACGCTCCGGAAGGAACGGCTGCACGACCAAAGCTGCCGTCTTCCAACAAAATATCTACCTCAACCGTTGGATTACCCCGGCTGTCCAGAATCTGGCGTGCGTGAATATCTAGAATGGCAGTCATAAATCTGGCTCCTGCAGAACAAGTAATCGAACCACAGCCCTTAATGCCGAGTTCCTTCCGTGGCAACCGGATCTGGGCCATTTACCCTTGAATTCTAATGATTAGACACCATTTCCCTGATAAGGGAAGTTCAAGAGACAAAGATGTCGATTGAAAGATATTGGCGAGGGATTTTAAGAGGAATATACAGATGGCCACAGACCAGGACAAAAAACCAGCAGCGAAAAAACCGGCAGCACGCAAAACCGCTGCAAAAAAGCCAGCGAGGAAAGCATCTGCCGCCAAGAAGACCACGACACGGAAAAAAGCAGCTGCCAAACCATCAGCGCCGCTCAAGACTGGCGCAACGCGAGCCGCGTCATCGAAGTCCAAGATTGTGGATACGGATGGATTGAAAGACAAGGCCATTGAAAAAGCCCGTGCAGCAGCCAATCAAGGCAAGGAACGCACTGGTGGTGCCATTGGCAATCTTGGCAAGCTGATTGATGACAGCGCCCAGACACTGGATGAAAATGTCGGTGAAAAATATGGTGATTATGCGCGTTCGGCGGCCGATGCGGTTTCTACATTTGCCGAAAAGATCGATGAGAAGGACGTCGATGAAATGGTCGAAGACGCGCGTCAGTTTGTACGCAAAAGCCCGGCTGTCGCGATCGGAGCCGCTGCGGTGGTTGGATTTCTCGTATCTCGCTTGATCAAATCAGGCATGGATGATCGCAGCTAAGTCCTGTACGGATAATATAATATATTGCGAGATCGGACTTCGTGTTGAAAGACAGTCATACCAGCCCGGCTGAGGAAATATCGGTGCCCGTCGAACAGGACGGTGGTACCGATGCGTCCTCGGAATCGGTCAGTGAAAATGCGAACCGCAAATCCCTGAGCGACCAGTTTTCAGAACTGGTCAAGGACGTGCGGACACTGGCCAATGTCGAACTGGAATATTATCGCACGAAACTCTCGGTGAACATGGCGGCGACCAAAACGGTGCTGACACTGTTCGCTCTTGGGTCGGCGTTCGGTTTAATGACGGTGATTGCGCTGGTTTTGGGTCTCATAATGATTGCAGCCCATTATTATGGCCCTATCGCCGCAACCGGGCTGGTAACCGGGGGCGCATTGCTTTTGACTACCATATTGATTGCAATGGCGATAAAACGGGCGCGCAAACTGCCACTGGATGAAGAAGAGCAATGACCGCAAATAATGATGACATTTTCAACTTGCGCGAACTCGCCATTGAGCGGGACCAGGCACGTGAGAATCTGAAAGGCAATATCGTTGAAACGAAAGAGCGAATTCGCCCCGGAAACCTGGTCCAGGATGCGAAGAGCAAAGCCGTTGATCAGATGCAAAAGACAGGAAAAACCGCGGTTGATACAGTAAAGTCAAACCCGGGCATCACGGCATCGGTCGTGGCAGCCGCAGCTCTTGTTGCCTTGCGCAAACCGCTAACTCGACTTGTTTCCGGCCAGTTCAAGGCCGCCCAGAATACAGATTCCCCGAACATTGACGTCAAGGAATAGACCATGAGTAGATTGTCCGACAATATTGAGAAGGCCCGCACCGCATCCCGCGAACGTCTAGAAAGTGCCAAGGGCATGGCCGACGAAGGTCGCGAGATTGCACTGGAAAAAATGTCTGAAAGCAAACAGCGCGCCGCCGCCTTGCTGGGTGAAGGCAAAGCCAAGGCCGCTCAAAGCGTAACGGCGACGAAGGATGCGGCAAGGAAAGCCGCAGACAAGTCAGAGGAAGCGATTACGAAAAGCCCATTGGCCGTCGTGGCCGGCGGCATCGCACTGGGGGCGTTGATTGGCGCGTTACTGCCCAAAAGCAAAGCCGAAACCAAATATGTTGGCGGTGCTGGCAAAAAGATCAATGATACGGCCAAAAAGGCTTATGATGCGGCAAAGGAAGCCGGTCAGGATCAGATCGAGAATCTCGGCCTCAGCAAGGACAGCGTACAGGGCCAGATCAAAGATCTGCTTGGCAAAGCCGGTGAGGCTGCTAAGAGCGCCGCCGAAGCTGCAACTGAAGCAGTAAAATCTGACGGATCCAAATAAAATTCCACGAACGGGGCGAACAAATGAGTGAACGCAGCAAAATCCATCTGGTCATGGGCGGACGGGTAAAAGACCCCCGCGGACTCGATTTTGAGAATCTGGAGAACGTAGACCTGGTCGGCGTTTATCAGGACTATGAAGAGGCCGAAGAAGTGTGGCGTGGTTATGCCCAGCGCACGGTCGATGATGCAGAAATGAAATATGTTGTCGTGCATCTGCACAAATTGCTGGAACCCGAGTTACCGGAAGAAGACTAAAGCCGCTCAAGGCTAAACCTGAACCCGCTCAGGCGTCCCGAAAGCGCCAGCCCAGCAGCGGCCGGGTGAGCAGCAGCCCGGTGACAAAACCTCCGATATGGGCGTAGATCGCCACGCCGTTAATATCGCCCCTGGAGGCAATGCCGATCATCAACTGGATTCCAACCCAGGCCAGTGTTAGCCAGATTATACGGACAATATGTCCGGGTATTGGCCCGACCGGCTCAACCTTGTTACGCGCGAACAACAGCGCATAAGCGCCGATAACTGCCGATATGGCGCCGCTTGCACCGACGACCGGAATTGTCGATTCCGAATTCATTGCAAATTCCGCCAACGCTGCACCATAGGCGCCCGCGACATATAGCAGTGCCATAAGCCGCGCGCCCAGTGCCTGTTCCACAAATCGGCCACAAAATATCAGCATGATCATGTTGAAACCAATGTGCATCGCACCGCCATGCAGAAACGCGGAGGATAGCGGCGTGAGCCAGGCCGGCACCATCCAGCCAAAGGACGCGTCGACAATCGCCTCTCCGTTCAGACGGATCGGGAAGAACGCACCTTTGAGAACGGCGAGCTGGTCCAGTCCGAAAATCCAGATAACCAGAAAAATCACCACATTTGTGATGACCAGTCCGTTTGTGAATTTTCCCTGGGGCAGGTTCATGGCTGGATCAGATAAACTCGATCTTTTCGAGAAGGTAATATTTGTCGCCCGATGGCACGGTGACTTCGATTTCCTCACCGACGCTGCGGCCAATAAACGCGCGGCCGATCGGGCTGTTATAGCTGATCTTGCCGACTTTCGCATCGGCTTCGGCCTGGCCAACCAACTGATATTTCAGTGGTTTGTCGTCCTCGTCGAGCAATGTCAGAGTTGCGCCGAACACGGCCTTGTCTCCGGACAATGTCGTGGGATCGATCACCTGAGCACGGCTCAACTTGTCTTCCAGATCGCCAATCGTGGCTTCGACCTGCCCTTGCCGCTCTTTCGCCGCGTGATATTCCGCATTTTCAGAGAGATCGCCATGCGCGCGCGCTTCCTCGATCGCATCCACGATCCGGGGGCGTTCCTCTTTGAGTTCTTTCAATTCTGCTTCCAGCTTGTCATGGCCTTCCTGCAACATCGGTACTTTTTCTACAGCCATTTTTGGCCTTTCTTCTTCCTGGTCGCCGCAGTTTTCAAGGCCGCAGCGTCAAAACAGTTTCCCGGCGCCCTTCTTTGCTGAAGTTCGCCCGCAGTGTACAATTTGTCGGGGAATTACGTCTGCGAAGCCTTATAATAAGACTGAAGTGCCCGAACTTCAAGAGTCTCGTCACGCATGGCCCCAATCGCTTCCATTGCAGCTACGCTCGCGGTTGCCGTTGTATAGTAAGGAACCTTGCCGGTCAGAGCCGAAGCACGGATCGATTTGGAGTCCTTCAGCGATTGCCAGCCTTCCGTCGTATTGAAAATCAGCGCAACTTCGCCATCCTTGATCCGATCGACAATATGCGGACGGCCTTCCGCCACTTTATTGACCTTTTCAACCGCGATGCCCTTTTCTGTCAAATAATTGGCTGTGCCGCTTGTCGCAATAATTTTGAATCCGAGCTTTTCGGCAAGTCTTGCCGCCGGTTCGATCACCTTCTTGTCGGTTTCCTTGACCGAAACAAACAATGTTCCACCATCAGGCAGATGGTTGTTCGCCCCCAATTGCGCCTTGCCAAATGCAATGGCGAAGCTCTGATCAATACCCATGACTTCGCCGGTCGACTTCATCTCCGGTGACAAGACCGGGTCAATTCCAGGGAATCTGCTGAACGGAAAGACCGCTTCTTTCACAGCAATATATTCAATATTCCTGTCAATCACTGGCAAGTCTTTGAGCTTTTCACCTGCCATTACGCGAGATGCGATCTTGGCAATGGGCGTTCCGATTGCCTTGGCCACAAAGGGTACCGTCCGGCTGGCGCGCGGATTGACTTCGATCAGATAGACTTCGCCATCTTTCACCGCGAACTGGATATTCATCAGACCGCGGACTTTGAGGCCGAAAGCCAGTGCTTCTGCCTGCCGTTCCATTTCGGTTATAATTTCATCGCTGAGATTATAGGGCGGAATGGTGCAGGCGCTATCGCCGCTGTGTACACCGGCCTCTTCAATATGCTGCAACACGCCGCAAACCACAACATCATCGCCGTCGCATATTGCATCGACATCGACCTCAATCGCGTCGCGCAAATATTGGTCAACCAGCACGGGTTGATCGCCGGAAACCTGCACGGCCGTATTGATGTAATTTTCCAGCTGAGCCGGTCCGTCAACAATCTCCATCGCGCGGCCGCCGAGAACGAAACTGGGACGGATCAGAACCGGATATCCGATACGTTCGGCAATGGTTACCGCTTCATCGCGGGTCCGGGCCATGCCATTTTCAGGCTGCTTCAGTTTGAGATCATTGACCAGCTTGGCAAAGCGTTCGCGATCTTCCGCGAGGTCAATGGCGTCCGGCGTGGTGCCGAGGATCGGTATTCCGGCATCTTCCAGCGCTGCGGCCAGTTTCAGCGGTGTTTGTCCGCCAAATTGCACGATCACGCCGACCAGATCGCCTTTGCTTTGTTCGACAGCCAGGATTTCCAGCACATCTTCCGCAGTCAGTGGTTCGAAATACAGCCGGTCGGACGTGTCATAATCCGTCGACACTGTTTCCGGGTTGCAATTGACCATGATGGTTTCGAAGCCCGCGTCTGACAGCGCGAAACAGGCGTGACAGCAGCAATAATCAAACTCGATCCCCTGCCCGATCCGGTTCGGTCCACCGCCCAAAATCACGACTTTCCGGCGATCCGAAGGCTGTGCCTCGTTTTCCGGCTCCCCGAAAATAGGCGCCTCATAGGTCGAATACATATAGGGTGTCTTCGCCTCAAACTCCGCCGCGCAGGTATCAATCCGCTTGAAAACGGGTCGTACGCCGAGCTTGTGCCGCAATTCGCGCACTTCTTTCTCGGTCGTTGCGCCCGCCATGGCGTGAACGGCTTCGCCGATCAGACCGCCACCGGCAACCGCACGCCCTGCCCCGCCAGCGACATGCACCGCATCGACCGCCAGCTTGGCGAGCCGTTCGTCCGAAAATCCCATGGATTTCAGCTTGCGCAGCGCTTCCGGGCCGTTGGGCAGGCCATTGTCGATAATATCCTGCTCTGCATCGATAATCTCACGGATCCGATCGAGAAACCAGGGATCATAAAAAGCGATATCGAAAATTTCCTGATTGGTGAAACCCTCGCGCATCGCCTGAGCCACAACCAAAAGCCGGTCCGGTGTCGCCTTGGCCAATTCCGCAATAATGTCATCGCGTTCCGCACCTTCCAGCTCGACCACCCGGTTAAAACCGTCGAGCCCGGTTTCCAGCCCGCGCAGTGCTTTCTGCATGGATTCGTGAATATTCCGGCCAATTGCCATCACTTCGCCAACCGACTTCATGGCGGTAGAGAGCAAGGGTTCTGCGCCCTTGAACTTCTCAAACGCAAAGCGCGGGATTTTGGTGACGACATAATCGATCGTTGGTTCAAACGATGCCGGTGTTGCGCCGGTAATGTCGTTGTCGATTTCGTCGAGCGTATAGCCCACTGCCAGCTTGGCCGCGACCTTGGCAATCGGGAAGCCGGTGGCCTTGGACGCCAGAGCCGAAGAGCGTGAGACGCGCGGGTTCATTTCGATGACAACGAGGCGACCGTCTTTGGGATTCACTGCGAACTGTACGTTCGAACCCCCTGTTTCGACTCCGATTTCACGCAGCACCGCCAGCGAGGCGTTGCGCATGATCTGATATTCCTTGTCCGTCAAAGTCAGCGCCGGTGCGACCGTGATCGAATCACCCGTATGCACGCCCATCGGGTCGACATTCTCGATCGAACAGATGATGATACAGTTATCCGCCTTATCGCGAACAACTTCCATCTCATATTCTTTCCAGCCAATCAGCGATTCATCGATCAACACTTCATTGGTCGGCGAAGCTTCCAGCGATGTCCGGACATAATGGATGAACTCTTCGCGGTTGTAAGCCACGCCGCCACCGGTGCCGCCCATGGTGAAGCTGGGCCGCATGATCGCCGGCAGTCCGATGTCTTCCAATATCTCCAGCGCCTGCTCTTCGCTATGCGCGACGGCGGAACGCGGGCTTTCCAGGCCAATTTTGTCCATCGCGGCCTTGAACTTTTCGCGATCCTCGGCCTTGTCGATGGCTTCGGCATCGGCGCCAATCATCTGCACGCCAAATTTCTCAAGCACACCCATTTTGTTGAGCGTCAGCGCGGTATTGAGCGCGGTTTGCCCACCCATGGTCGGCAGGATCACATCGGGGCGTTCTTTCTCGATAATCTTCGCGACAATTTCCGGCGTAATCGGTTCGATATAGGTCGCATCCGCCATTTCCGGATCGGTCATGATCGTCGCCGGGTTGGAGTTGACCAGAATGATCCGGTATCCCTCTTCCTTCAACGCCTTGCACGCCTGGGTGCCGGAATAGTCAAATTCGCAAGCCTGACCGATAATGATCGGGCCAGCGCCAATGATAAGGATGGATTCTATGTCAGTTCTTTTGGGCATTAAGTTTCAATCTCTTCCAAAATCATACTTCATTCTACAATCGTCAAAACCAAACCCGGAGGAGAGATGTCCGAATAAACTCCCTGTCTTTCAAAAGAAGAACGAACACATGCTTCAGACAACTTCACTCGATCTGTCATATCCCAAGTTTGACCGTTAAGATGTTGGGGTTCGATTGCTTCATCAGGAGTAGGTTCAAGTTCATATGAAAAACTCTTTTGAGGAGGAATTGGTGGCTCGCTAAGTGCATAAGCAGTCGTCCATCCCCATTCCTCAATACTGCAATCGTTCGCCGCTACTCTGGCATGCTCTTCTTCAGCCAAAGGAAGCTGCTCGATTATACCGTCTGGAGCATCGCAGGCATACAGAAACAGGAACGCGAGGATTGCGGAAATTCTCAACACGATCCCCCTAAAAACTTCTCAAACAAGTAAGGTTTGTTCTGAGCCCAAGGGCTCCTATCAAGATGAAGCCGTACCTCAATCACGCCGGATTCTCATCAGAAATCGGGCCATTCTCGTTACAGGCAAAACAGCCCCAGCCTTCGTGATCGATGTCATATTCCGACTCAATCTCCAGAGACTTGCGCGTCAGTTCGTGGATCGTCTCCCGCCTGGTATCCAGATCAATTTGCAGTTCGATTTCCCACTCGCCCTCTTCCTTGGCGACCAGGGCGGATCGGAAGCCCCATTTACTGGCGTCGTTCTTGAGTTTGTTCAGATCAGAGACCGCCCCGACAAATTGCACATTAATCTCGCGCACCACATGTGCCAGATCGCCCCCTGCTGCCATGTTTTGCAGGATTTCATCATCTGTGGCCCATTCTTCGGCCAGATGTGCAGGATCAATCGCGCTCATCAACCAAGCCCGCTGACAAATTTTTCGAACAGATAGAAACTGTCCTGCGGGCCGGGGCTCGCTTCGGGGTGATATTGTACGCCAAAGGCGCGTTTGCCGGTGATGCGGATACCGCAATTGCTGCCGTCGAACAGGCTTTTATGGGTTTCGACCACCGTGTCCGGCAATGTATCGCCGTCCACTGCAAAGCCGTGGTTCATGCTGGTTATCTCGACCAATCCTTCACTCGCATCCCAGTCACCACCCACGCGCTGGACCGGGTGATTGGCGCCGCGATGGCCCTGGTGCATTTTGACCGTTTTCGCGCCTGCAGCCAGGGCCAGCATCTGATGGCCGAGGCAGATGCCGAATAATGGCATGTCCGTTTCCAACAATTGTTGGATAACCTTCACGGCATATTGCCCGGTTGCTGCCGGATCGCCGGGCCCGTTGGACAAAAACACGCCTTCCGGCTGCAATTCCATAATCTCGCTAAAGCTGGTTTCAGCAGGAACTACGGTCACTTTTGCGCCAGCTTTCACAAGGTTTCTGAAGATATTCCGCTTGGCGCCAAAGTCGATCGCCACGACATGAGGGCGTTTTCCATTCCCCCCCGTTTGACTGTCCATATTGTCCAGCGGCGCATAGCCATGACCCAGACGCCAGATGTCGCCGTCCCAGATTTTCGTCTGATGGCCCGTCACCTCGATCGCCAGATCCATGCCTTCCAGTCCGGCCCAGTCGCGCGCCTTGGCGAGCAACTCATCAATATCGAAATTGCCATCCGGATCATGCGCAATCACGGCATTGGGTGCGCCGGCTTCGCGTATCCGCCGGGTCAGCGCCCTTGTATCGACACCAGACAGGCCAATCCGGCCCTGTTCCGCCATCCACTGATCAAAAGGTTTCTGATCCCGGAAATTGCTGGGCGCCGTGACATCCTCGCGGACAATACAGCCCAGCGCGTGCGGGCTATCCGCCTCGACATCCTCGTCATTGGTTCCGACATTGCCGATATGGGGGAAAGTAAAGGTGACAATCTGCCCGGCATAGCTCGGGTCGGTCATCACTTCCTGATAACCCGTCATCGAGGTGTTGAAACAGACTTCGCCAACCGCCGACCCGGTTGCGCCGAATCCCCTACCCCAGACGATTGTGCCATCGGCCAGAACCAATATCCCGGTTGCGCCCTGAGGTGCGGCGGGGATGCTGGGTTCTGTCATGGTCTCTATCCCTTTATTTCCGGGCGACTCCGGAGGTTTTGCGATTTCACCGCGCTTTGGCAAATTTCGCCGTGACTAGGTGCAGTTTTTTCGCGTCGCAATCTATGAAAAAAATTATCTTGCCGCTATGTTGGTAGCTTATTCCAAAAAACATGAGGGCGCTATGATTCGCGATGATGTAAAAGCAGCGCAGATTAGCGCTATGAAAGCCGGCGACAAGGATCGGACAGCGGCCACACGCGCCATTTTGGCCAAGATCAAAGACAAGGACATCGAACTGCGCACCAAGGACAGCGCGCCGGATGACGATGCCATGATCACGGATGTCCTGCAAAAAATGGCCAAGCAACGTCGCGAATCGATAGAGATGTTTGAAAGCGGCGGCCGCGAAGAACTGGCCAAGGGCGAGAAAATGGAACTCGGCGTGATCGAGGAGTTCCTGCCGGCCCAATTGAGCGAATCAGACACGGCTGCCCTGATCGATGGAATCAAGGCAGAACTGGGCGCCGATTCCATGAAAGACATGGGCCGGGTCATGGGTGAACTGAAAAAGCGCCACGGCACCGAAATCGACATGGGCAAGGCCAGCGGCCTGGTAAAGGCAGCGCTCAGCTGAACAACGATCTATGACCCTTTCCCCGCAATGGCTGGATGAACTGCGTAGCCGGACGACATTGTCGACGTTGATCGGCCGTACGGTGAAGGTCCAGAAGGCGGGGCGGGAATATAAGGCTTGCTGCCCGTTCCATAATGAAAAAACGCCCAGTTTCACGATTAATGACGAAAAGGGCTTCTACCATTGCTTCGGTTGCGGTGCGCATGGGGATGCAATCCGCTGGATGACAGACCAGCGCGGGCTGGGATTTATGGACGCGGTCAAGGATCTCGCTGCCGAAGCGCAAATGGAAGTCCCTGCCCCCGATCCCCGAGCCGCACAGCGTCAGGAACAGCGCGCAACACTACATGACGTCATGGCGGCGGCACAGGACTGGTTCGTGACCCAGTTTAACGGGATCGCCGGTGCCCAGGCCCGGGAATATCTGAAAAACCGGGGCATTACGGAGAAAACGATCCGCGAGTTCGGCTTTGGCTTTGCGCCCAATTCCCGGGGACAGTTGAAAGAAGCACTATCGTCTCAAGGCGTCGATCGACTGGTCGAAGCGGGATTGCTGATCAAAGTGGATGACAGGGATCCCTATGACCGCTTCCGGGGGCGGCTGATGATTCCGATCCGCGATCCGCGTGGCCGGGTCATCGCTTTTGGCGGACGCATATTGGGTGACGGCGAACCCAAATACCTGAATTCCCCTGATACACCGCTATTTGACAAGGGGCGGACGCTTTACAATCTCGACAAGGCATCCCCTGCTTCCCGCCAGACAGGGCGCATATTGGTCGTCGAGGGTTATATGGATGCAATTGCACTGGCCCAGGCAGGCTTTGAAGACGTTGTAGCGCCGCTCGGCACCGCGCTTACCGAACATCAGATCGAGCGAATCTGGAAAATGGTGGAAGCCCCCATTCTCTGTTTTGACGGGGACAATGCAGGCCAGAAAGCGGCCATGCGGGCGGCTGTACGCTCCCTGCCGCTGTTAAAGCCGTCACACAGCCTGAATTTCATATCACTGCCAGCGGGACAGGATCCTGATGATTTGATCCGGGCCGAAGGTCCACAGGCTTTTGGGGCGTTGATCGACAAACCCCAAATGCTGGGAGACCGCATCTGGGACCATGAATATGCCGCAGAACCGCTAAACAGCCCCGAAAGCAAAGCGGGTTTGAAAAAACGGCTATCTGACCATGTTCGGGATATTGCCGATCAGGATATAGCCCAGCATTATCGCCAGGATTTTCAGGAGCGTTATCAGCAGACGTTTTTCCCGAAACATGATTCTACGACGCAACGCCCGCAATATCAGCGGCAGAATGCACGTTTCAAATCAGATTATCGATCATTGAACGCGATGCCGGACACAAAATCAGTTTTAGTTTCAGGATATGATTTGCGCATCGCGAAGGGCATTTTGGGTGGCTTGATCCGTCATCCGTCGCAGATTTCCAAGCATTTTGAGGAACTCACATTGCTCAAACTCGCCGATTCGCAGCTTCAGGACCTGCTTTCGGAGCTGGTAAGGCAGGCAATGCGCAAAGAAACGCTTGATATGCAGGGCCTTCTTACCATATTGGAACAGACAGATTGTTATAATGTCGCAAAAGGGCTGTTACGGGCCGATGCGCTGAATTTCACTTTCAACCGCAAAATGCCAGATCCTGCTCCTTCGGAAACAATCGAACGGGCCTATGCGGATTTGGGAGAAGCGATAAAAGTAATAACGGCGCGTCCCGGTCTGGAGGCAGCTTTGGCAGAAGCAACAAGACGGGTGCAGGATAATCTTGATGAAGACAGTTTTGCAGAGCAGCAAAGGCTGCGACAGGCAAAGCAGGAATTTCATGAACGATTGGTCGAACTCACCCAGATTGACGATGTTGTTTGATATTTGGGCCTGATTATCGGGTTTGGTTTTTTAAGTTAGGGACTTCAAGCATTGGCAAGCAAAGCAAAGAAATCAACGGCAGCAGATGACGCGCCGCTTATCGACCTGAACGGCTCAGCGATAAAAAAACTGATCACCAAGGCCAAAAAGCGCGGTTACATCACGATTGATGAGCTGAACGAAGCGCTTCCCCAGGACCAGAACGAACAAATTGAAGATATCATGTCCTCCATCTCGGAAATGGGTGTGCGCGTTGTCGAGAATGATGACGAAGCAGCTGAAGAAATGCCGGGCGATGAAGTCGAATCCATCGACGGCAAGGACAAGGACAAAAAAGCAGCTGCAGCGCCGGTTAAAAAAGCTGCCGGAGATCGTACCGATGATCCGGTTCGCATGTATCTGCGCGAAATGGGCGCCGTCGAGTTGCTTAGCCGTGAAGGCGAGATTGCGATTGCCAAGCGTATTGAAGCTGGCCGCGATACGATGATCTGGGGATTGTGCGAAAGTCCGACCACGTTTAACGCGATTATCGAATGGTCCACCGCGCTGAATGATGGCGAAATGCAATTGCGCGAGATTCTGGATCTCGATGCAATGTTGTCGAAAGATCCTGTTCCGGAAAATCTGGAAGAGGAAGATGATGACGATGGAGAAATCAGCGAAAAGACCGCCGGACCTTCGTTCAAAGATGATGATGAAGTCGAGGACGAGCCGGAAGCTGAAGAAGGCGAAGGCGACGATGAGGATCAACTGACCGAACGCCGCACCAAGCGCGTTGTCGAAGAAGAAGAGGAAGACAACACGCTTTCTCTCGCCCAGATGGAAGAAGCGCTGAAACCGGAAGCGCTTGAAAAATTTGCTGAAATAACCTCTGTTTTCAAGAAATTCTCGAAACTGCAAAATACCCGCATGGAAGCTTTTGCGGTGGGTGATGATTTTCCTGCCAATTCCGAAAAGAAATATCACAGCCTGCGCGAACAGCTCACCGCTTTGGTGGAAAGCGTGCAGTTCCACGCCAACAAGATCGAATTTCTCGTCGATCAGCTCTATTCGTTTAACCGGCGCCTCACGGCACTGGGTGGTCAAATGCTGCGTCTCGCCGAACGCCACAAGGTTCCGCGCCGGGCATTTCTGGAAAGCTATATTGGCAATGAACTGGACGATGGCTGGTTGGCCAGCATGTCCAAAGCAGACAAGAAATGGGCGGCTTTTGCAGAGAAAGAAGCCAATGCGGTTGAACGCATTCGGTCTGAAATTTCAGATATCGCCGGCGCAACCGGGACATCTCTGGACGAGTTCCGCCGTATCGTGAACATGGTGCAAAAGGGCGAACGGGAAGCGCGTATTGCCAAAAAGGAGATGGTTGAAGCCAATTTGCGCCTCGTCATTTCCATCGCCAAAAAATATACCAACCGCGGCCTGCAGTTTCTGGATCTGATTCAGGAAGGCAATATCGGTCTGATGAAAGCGGTCGACAAATTTGAATATCGCCGCGGGTACAAATTCTCGACTTATGCAACCTGGTGGATTCGTCAGGCCATTACCCGCTCGATTGCGGATCAGGCGCGAACCATCCGTATTCCGGTGCACATGATTGAAACAATCAACAAGCTGGTCCGGACATCTCGCCAGTTCCTGCACGAGCAGGGCCGTGAACCAACACCGGAAGAAATGGCGGAACGCCTCTCCATGCCGCTTGAAAAAGTGCGCAAGGTGATGAAGATCGCCAAAGAGCCAATTTCCCTCGAAACTCCGATTGGGGACGAGGAAGATTCGCATCTCGGTGACTTTATTGAAGACAAAAACGCGATCATTCCGGTCGATGCGGCCATTCAGTCCAATCTGAAGGAAACGGTCACCCGCGTATTGGCGAGTCTGACACCACGCGAAGAACGCGTGTTACGGATGCGTTTCGGGATTGGCATGAATACGGATCACACGCTGGAAGAAGTCGGCCAGCAGTTCAGCGTGACGCGCGAACGTATCCGTCAGATCGAAGCCAAGGCGCTACGTAAACTCAAGCATCCAAGCCGCAGTCGCAAGATGCGGAGTTTCCTGGATCAGTAGGATTTTCGGTAATCTGCGCGCCTAATCATGGTTTGCAGTTTCCTAACGACAGATAAACGGGCTCTTTAGGAATTCTGGCTATTATGCTGGGGAAAGCGGAATTGCAACGATGCGGTTCCAGAACCTCTAGGATAATGTGAGTCAGATGCCAGAAATCAATCCAATTCCGTCGATACAACATAATTTGGTCGACTATGTCCGGGAGCATGGCAGCTTTTCAGTCGCCTATGTCCGCACGATGACGGATGATTTCGGTTCATTGAGCGGCGCAGATATTGCGGATCTGGCCCATTACCTATGTATCTTGCATGGACGACACCCAGGTGTGGTCGATCACGCCGCGACGAAAACCGCTGATGTTTCCGCCAGAAAGTGGCTTGTTCACGCGATGGAAGCTTTTTCTGCTGAACGCGCGTTTTTGACCAAATTGACGGTTGCAGCCGGTCCTATTTCAGGAGTCGGTGGCAGCGATCAGAGCAATGCAACCGTGCTGGCGCAACGCAAGGCACTCGAAATGCTGTCGCAGTCCGATCGCGACGGCTGTGCACTGGGTGCGTCATTTGCGCTGGTGCTGGATTGGTATGCGGTGAGACCGCTCCTCGAGAATGCCGCGATCAAATTTGGAATCGAGCCACGGGATCAAAACATGCCCACTGTCGATTCCACCCTGCAGCTCAGCACCGCCTTGAATGAAAATCTTGGCATTGAACGGGCAGTAAATTTTGGAGCCGACCAGATTCTGGCGCAACACCGCGGACTCTGGCAACTGCTTGAAGCTCGTCGCAGATCCCGTCAGGCATCCTGAACCGATCCACCGCAATCCGGCATCTTAACTAAATGATTAACTTGCCTGCATCCGGCCTTTTCCCTATCGCTATGCCATTGACGTTTACGGCAAGGGAAAATGGAATATGCGTTTTGACGGTACCAAGGACTATGTTGCAACTGACGACCTGAAAGTTGCGGTCAACGCAGCGGTAACATTGCGTCGCCCTCTATTGGTAAAGGGAGAGCCCGGGACCGGTAAAACCGTTCTGGCCCACGAAATTGCCAAGGCCACCGGAGCCCCTCTGATCGAGTGGAATGTCAAATCAACCACCAAAGCCCATCAGGGTCTGTACGAATATGATGCAGTTGCACGGCTGCGCGATGGCCAGCTCGGTGACGAGCGGGTGCACGACATTTCCAACTACATCCGCAAGGGAAAATTGTGGGAGGCCTTTACGTCACCCGAATTGCCGGTTCTGCTGATCGACGAAATCGACAAGGCGGATATCGAGTTTCCAAACGATCTGCTGCAGGAACTCGATCGAATGGAGTTTCATGTTTACGAGACCAAAGAGACAATCAAGGCGGCAGACCGCCCGATTGTGGTCATCACGTCCAATAATGAAAAAGAACTGCCGGATGCCTTCCTGCGCCGCTGTTTCTTCCACTACATCAAATTCCCGGATCGCGAGACGATGCAGGAAATCATCAACGTCCATTTTCCTGACATTCAGGGCGTTCTGGTCAAAAAGGCCATGGATATTTTCTACGATGTCCGCGACGTTCCGGGTCTGAAAAAGAAGCCCAGCACCAGCGAATTGCTCGACTGGCTGAAACTGCTTCTTTCTGAAGACATGCCACTGGAAGTTCTGCAGTCCAAGGACCCAAGCAAGGCGATTCCGCCGCTTCATGGTGCGTTGCTGAAAAACGAGCAGGACGTGATGCTGTTTGAACGGCTCGCGTTCATGGCCAAGCGGGAAGCACGTTAGACCGGGGGCCCAAGTATGTTCTTTAACTTCATGGACGAACTGAGAGCCGCAGGAATTAACGCCTCGCTCAAGGAACATCTGGTGCTTCTGGAAGCACTGGACAAGGAAGTTATTCGTCGGAGCCCGGAGGAATTCTATTACTTGTCCCGTGCCACAGTGGTGAAGGATGAAGGATTGCTGGATCGTTTTGATCAGGTCTTCTCGAAAGTCTTCAAGGGGATCGAAACCAGCTACGGTATGCAGGAAGAAGAAATTCCGCTGGAGTGGCTCAAGGCGGTTGCCGAAAAATATCTTTCCGAAGAAGAAATGGCGGAAATCGAGAAGCTGGGAACCTGGGAAGAACTGATGGATACTCTGAAAGAGCGTCTTGAAGAGCAGGAAAAGCGTCACGAAGGCGGCAGCAAGTGGATCGGAACCGGTGGCACCTCACCCTATGGAAACTCCGGATATAATCCCGAAGGCGTTCGCATTGGTGGTGAAGGCGGTCAAAAAAAGGCGGTGAAAGTCTGGGACAAGCGGGAATTTGCCAATCTCGACAATACCAAAATGCTCGGGACACGGAACATCAAGGTTGCTTTGCGCCGTCTGCGCAAATTTGCGCGTGAAGGCGCGCAAGATGAGCTCGATATCAAAAGCACAATTGATGGCACCGCCAAAAAGGGCTGGCTCGATATTCACATGCGGGCCGAAAGGCACAATGCGGTAAAATTATTGCTGTTCCTTGACGTCGGCGGCTCGATGGATCCGTTTGTAAAATTGTGCGAGGAACTGTTCAGCGCGGCCACCTCTGAATTCAAAAATCTGGAATTTTTCTATTTTCACAACTGCCCTTATGAAGGGGTGTGGAAGGACAATCGCAGACGTTTTTCCGAACGCACGCAAATGTGGGACATTCTCCACAAATACGGGCATGATTATAAGCTGATATTCGTAGGTGATGCATCGATGAGTCCTTATGAAATCACACATCCGGGCGGTTCAGTGGAACATTTCAACGAGGAAGCGGGCGTGACCTGGCTGCAGCGCATGACCAACACCTATCCTGCGACAGCCTGGCTCAATCCGGTGCCGGAAAAGCAATGGGGCTATTCGCAAAGCGTCAAGATTATCAAGGAATTGATGAACGACCGCATGTACCCGCTGACGCTCGAAGGATTAGGTGACGCGATGAAGGAATTGACCCGTAAACACGGCTAACCTGACAGATTAGACCCAAATCGGCCCTAATAAGCCTTGGCGAATATGAAATCCCGCATATACCAGATGTTGTAGTTGTTACTGCAATGCGGAGGCATATATGGCTTTTTCTATACCGCGACCAATGAAAACCAACCGTCAATTGGTCATTTATAACGCTTCTCATCCATCTGTTATTTTTGGCAAAATCAAAACCGGCGCGATCCGGCACTGGAACCAAAACCGAATGGTGAAGTCAGTTAACAACTGGCTCAAAGTTCCCAGGAGGCAAATTTCAACCGAAAGTCAGAAACCAAAGCCCAGGAAAAGTTCGGGGTTGATAGTTCCTCAACCCGGAAAGTCTTTCATGCTGATCCAGACAACCGACATGATGGGTGATCTGTTGGCTGAAAACCAGAGACTGCGAAACATGGTGGATGAGCTGGTTCGCGAAACCCGCGTCTGAAAATCAAGATTCGACCGCCAGAAGCGTTGTCCCCTGATATTTTTCTGCTGCGGGATCAAACATGTCGAACAATTCAAAGGATTGATCCTCGACCGAGACTTCCTTCAGCCCTGCAAGCTTGAAAGTCCCGAGCTTGGCCTCCTTTGGCGGCTGACCTTCATGCTCGATCGCAACGGCATCCACATACATTTCATCATGGCGCGTATAGACAATATGCGGAGCCAGTTTGAAGCTGGTTCGGTTATAGGTTGCCTTCACGCATTTTTTCAGCGCGACACCTTCGAAAAATTCCTTGTTCGGTAACATGCCCCCAAAATATCAGATATTCTGATCGATGCAAGAATTATGTTGCATTGCAGCATAATTGGAAGATTGCCTGCCGGAACCCGCCTAGTACAACAGAAACTCTTCCCGCTCCTGTGCCCAGGATCGCTCATCAGGTGCTACTATCCCGTCGAGATCATTGGCTATTGTCGACGGACTATCGACCCAGTCCTTGAGAATTGTTCCGCCATTGATGACATCGATGGCGAGCTTGCCTTCTTCATATTCATAAGCGAAATCGCGCCAGAGTTCATACCCGAAATACAGCTTGCGAATGGCCTTGAACGCCAAAGCCTGGATTCGCCACGGCCGGAACGCAACATGATCATAGCCGGGACCCTCGGCATGGATCTGTACACCGTGGCACAAAAGCCCCGCGTGTTTGTGAAAAGTTGGCTCGAACCAGCATTCACGCAAAACGCAACCCTGCAGCCACTGGGGCGCCCGCTTGTGCATCTCGGTGATGATAGCTCGTGCATCAATATCCGGCGCACCAAATAATTCCAGCGGGCGGGTTGTTCCGCGTCCCTCCGACAATGTTGTTCCTTCGAGCATAACAGTCCCGGCATAGGCTCGCGCCATTGCTACATTTGGTGCGTTCGGACTGGGATTGACCCAGATACGATCAGCAGGCCATCCAAAGCCCGGCCCTTGTCCGGGATTCCAGCCTTGCATGCCAATGACCTGGTAATCCAAGTTTAGATTCCCTTGTGCAATGAACCAGTTACCTAGCTCTCCCAAAGTTAAGCCATGGCGCATGGGCAAAGGCCCTGCCCCCACAAAACTTTCCCAACCTGGCTCCAGAATCGAACCCTCGATCGGACGGCCTGCGGGATTTGGGCGATCCAGAACCCAGACCGTCTTGCCATTGGCTGCCGCGGCTTCGAGAATGTAGAGGAGCGTCGTAATGAAAGTATATATGCGGCAACCCAGATCCTGCAGATCTATCAGGATCACGTCAAAGCTGTCGAGCATGGCCGGAGTTGGTTTACGCACTTCGCCATAAAGGCTGAACACAGGTATCCCGAGGACTGGATCATTGTAATCCGCGGTTTCGATCATGTTGTCCTGCTTGTCGCCCCGCAAGCCGTGCTGGGGACCAAATGCGGCAGTCAGGTTCACGTCATCACATTGCGCCAGAGCATCCAGCGAATGGGTCAGGTTTTCGGTTACCGATGCAGGATGAGCGAGCAGGGCCACTCGTTTGCCTTGCAGCGGCGCGCGAAGCTCCGGTTCGGTCAAAAGACGATCAATGCCAAATTTCATATGTCTATCGTGCCTTTAATTCGTGAACAAAACAATCTCGATGATGAAAATCCGGAGATCCTTCGGGATGTGCCAGCGCCCAATAGGACGTACTCCCATCCAACGCTTTAACAACAACTGATATTCCAGAATAATTGCCAGTGGCTATCCAGTTTTTATCTGCATCAATGGTCACGTCCATTGCGATCCCATCCTTCGTCGTTTGCAATTGAATGGCAGGTCCCCTGCCCAACGGCAGCTCGGCCATTCCCGATCTGTAGTCCAAAAAAGTATAAGCCGCCCATTGTGAAGAGGGCGAGAAGTTATATTCACAATAGGCATCACCATCCCCCTGCAACACAAATAATTCGAAGCATGTCGATTCCCAGAGACTGTCCGTACGAACCGCTTCTTTGGTCGATGGGATCACCAGTTCCCAAGGATCGCCATAAACCTCATAACTCAAACGCAGTTTCCGGGGTTCAGGAAAGCAGAGCTGCACTTCGATCGCTCGCGCAACGGAGCTGGGTGTATCGGGATGACATTGCAGATTCAAACGCATATTGCGAGTTTCCCTAAGCCCATGTAACGAGCACTTCATGACACAATATCAATCCGATCTCCTGCGTCTACTGAATGATCGCGGCTATATCCACCAGTTAACAGACGAAGCGGGACTTGATGCTTTGGCATCACGCTCCGTCATCCCCGGATATATCGGGTTTGATGCAACGGCTGACTCTCTGCATGTCGGCAATCTGGTCTCCATCATGCTGTTGCGGCGCCTGCAGCAGGCTGGTCACAAGCCGATCGTGGTTATGGGTGGTGGTACCACCAAAGTCGGAGACCCTTCCGGCAAAGACGAAGTGCGCAAACTGCTGGATAATGAGGGTATCGAAGCCAATATTGCATCCATTCGAACTTGTTTCGAACGTTTCCTGACATTTGGTGACGGACCTACAGACGCAATATTGGTCAACAATGCTGATTGGCTGGACAGCCTCGAATATATCCCGTTTCTGCGCGATGTGGGACGTCATTTCACTATCAACAGAATGCTGACTTTTGATTCTGTGAAGCTGCGGCTGGACCGGGAGCAACCCCTCACCTTTCTCGAATTCAACTACATGATCCTGCAGGCTTACGATTTTCTTGAACTCTCACGTTTGCATGCGTGCAAATTGCAACTGGGCGGGTCCGATCAATGGGGCAATATTGTCAATGGCATTGAACTCGGACGCAGGATTGATGGCGCAGAGCTTTTCGGTCTGACGACCCCTCTGATCACCAAGGCTGATGGGTCAAAAATGGGCAAGTCTGTCGATGGTGCGATCTGGTTGAACGCGGATCGATTGAGCGCATATGACTATTGGCAGTTCTGGCGAAACACCGACGACCGTGATGTCGGAAAATTCATGCGTCTGTTCACCGATATTGATCTGGATGAGATCAAGCGCCTGGAAACTCTCGAGGGTTCGGAAATCAACGACGCCAAAAAAGTGCTGGCGGATGCAGCAACGACACTTGCACACGGAGAAGCAGCGGCAACCAATGCTGCTCAGACAGCCCAGCAAACATTCGAACAGGGAAACGCCGGCGGCGATTTGCCGACACTCGAAGTGGCGGACGACACAATATCCATCTTGAATGCACTGGTTGATATCGGGTTTTGCGCGTCCAAAGGCGAAGCGAAGCGGATGGTGAGCGGCGGCGGCGCGCGCATTAATGACGCACAAATCAAGGATGCGGGAACGCAGATTTCCCTCGCAGATGGAGAAATCAAGATTTCTGCCGGGAAAAAGAAACACGGGATTATCCAGCGCGCATCATGATTGCTCCATACATCGCTGGTTTACCATTTATTGGGAAAGCTCTGTTAAGACATATTTCCAAGAAATGACGGAGCCTTCCAATGCCAAGCATGCCGAACGAACCTGTGCCAGACATGCGCCGTGCAACGCGGTTTCCGGTCGATTTCAAGACAATTTGCGAAACCCGTAAAGACGGTGAAGTTTCAGCCAATATCAGCAATGTTTCTGCGCATGGTTGTCAGATTGTGCATGATGTAACCCTGAACAAGGGCGACCGGGTCATCGTTCGCTTGCCGGTGGCGGGACGCATTGAGGCCTTTCTGGTCTGGACACATGGCGGACGATCCGGATTTGAATTTGAACGGGTTATTCGTGAATCTGATTTTATGGCGATGCTCGACAAAATGGGACATAGCCAGCGAAGCTGATTATCCGCTCCTGAGCAAGCTGACGCCCCAGTCTCTTTCAAAAAGATACAAGGCCACCCGAGCGGCTGCTCCGCGCCGGCTATCTAATCCGCCATCACGATCGAGAAGCAATCGCGCATCATCTGTGGCGGCAGCAATAAATTCCGTAATCTGTTCGGGCTTGGCAATATTGAAACCGGCATCGCCTGATTGCCGCGTCCCCATCAACTCGCCGGCTCCGCGAAGTCGCAAATCTTCTTCGGCAATCTTGAAACCGTCATTGGTCTCTCTCAGCAATGTGAGGCGCGCTCTGGCAGTCTCACTCAGATTGTCCCCACGCAAAAGCAGGCAATTTGACTTTACGTCTCCCCGGCCCACTCTTCCGCGAAGCTGATGGAGTTGTGCCAGTCCGAACCGGTCCGCGGCATCGATAATCATCAGACTGGCATTGGGAACATCGACCCCGACTTCAATCACGGTCGTAGCGACCAGTAACTTGATCTCGGCCCGTTGAAAACGCTCCATGACCGCGTCCTTGTCCGGACCTTTCATCCGGCCATGCACAAGGCCTACTTGATCCCCGAAACGCTGGCGCAACATGGCAGCCCGTTCTTCCGCAGCAGCGAGATCGCTTTTCTCGCTTTCTTCCACCAGTGGACAAACCCAATAGGCCTGACCGCCTCCTGACAGGTGCCGTGCAAGGCCATCTACCACTTCATTCAATCTGCTGTCCGCAATGACCCGCGTCTCGATGGCCTGTCGACCGGGCGGCAATTCATCGATCCGTGAGACATCCATTTCGCCATATTGGCTAAGCGTCAAAGTACGAGGGATAGGCGTCGCAGTCATCGCCAGCAGGTGCGGCGTTCGTTCGGCTTTTTGCGACAGCATCAATCGCTGCGACACCCCGAATTTATGTTGCTCATCCACTATCGCAACCGCGAGGTTTTTATACTGCACTTTCTCCTGAAATATCGCGTGTGTGCCCACCAATATATCAATCGAGCCGTCCGCAAGCCCCATCAGAGTTGATTCGCGAACCTTTCCTTTTTCTCTGCCAGTCAGGATTTCAAGATTGGCGGGAAGGCCGGTCATCAATTCTTGCAAGCCGGCGAAATGCTGGCGTGCCAGAATTTCAGTTGGCGCCAGAAAAGCTGCCTGATACCCCGCCTCGACGGCATTGAGCAGCGCCATCAGCGCAACCAGAGTCTTACCCGACCCGACATCCCCCTGGAGCAAGCGCAACATGGGCGACGATTGTGCCAGATCTCCATCAATTTCCTGAATGCATCTTTTTTGCGCACCGGTTAGCTCAAACGGAAGTTTTATCCGGTTTCGCAAATGGCGGTCACCTTCGATTGCGAAGCCCTTTTTCTTTCGATTGCTGTTACGGACCAGCATGAAAGCCAGCTGATTCGCAAATATCTCGTCATATGCCAATCGATCTGCTGCCTCTTTTGCGGTTTCAGCAGGCTGATGGATAGCAACAACGCTGTCATGCCAGTTTTGCCAGCCCTTGGATTCCAGCAAGCTGGGTTCGATCCATTCCGGCAGCTCGGGTGCAAGGCCGATCGCCTGTTCGACCAACTGGAACATCCGTTTATTCCCCAAACCGTCTGACAAGGGGTAGATGGGTTCGACCAATGAAATTTGATCTTCTTCCGCCAGTTCAAGAACGTCGGGATGCAATATCTGCAGTTCATCCCCGTAACGTTCCAGCTTGCCCGACACGATTTTGGCTTCGTTCAAAGGCAATAGTTTTTTGGGCCAACCGGTATTGCGTCCAAAAAATGTCAGGCTGACCGCATTGCCTTCCCCATCTGTTGCATGCACTCGAAACGGACTGCGCGGGCCTCCCGACCGATAGTCAACCGGTGTAACCTCGGCGATGATCGTTTCGTCGACATCCAGTTCGTTGAGAGTTTCGACGCGTTTCCGGTGCATCCAGTAGCTGGGCTCGTGATAAAGCAGGTCCTTGATCCGCGTCAGTCTTAGTTTTTCAAGAGGTTTGGTCAGTGCCTTGCCAATCCCCTTCAGGGATTGGGTTTCCGCAAATAATGGATTGAGAATCTCGGGTCGCATGTCTATCCGGCTTTATACGCGTGCTGCAATAATATACCAGCCATGGCCTCGGCTGAAAAATGCACTCGAACAATCGGAATTCAGGAGCAAATATGGAACGGGAGATCAGACTTAAAAGACTCTATTTCCGCGCCTGGCACCGCGGTACGCGCGAAGCCGACAACATGATCGGCGGGTTCTTTGACAAATATCGCGAGCAATGGAACGACAAGGAGCTGGACTGGTTCGAGCGATTGCTTGAGGAAGAAGACGTCGATGTCATGGCCTGGGCGATTGGAACTTTACCGGTTCCGGAATCTTTTGCGGGGGACCAGATGACGGCTTTCAAAAGACTTGATTTTATTGATTTCGCAAAATGACCTTCTTCATAACTTTTCTTAAAAACTAGACCCTGATGACTCCATTGAAACCTGTTTTCTCCGCTGATAGCGGCATGACTCTGGCTGGTGTTGCAGGCGGGTACAAGCCCTTTTGTCTTGCGCATATTGCCGCAACATCCAAACAGCAGACGGTTTTTATTGCTACCGACGATGCCGCCATGAGCGCAATTGTCGAAGCCGCCCGGTTTTTTGAGCCAGGACTTGAGATCGTGGAATTTCCTGCTTGGGATTGTCTTCCTTATGATCGCGCATCTCCTGCTTTACACACCAGTGCAGATCGACTGGCAGCTTTATCCCGTTTGGCGGCCCCATCAACTGCGGGACAACTTGTTGTAACGACCATCAACGCTGTTCTGCAAAAGGTTCTCCAGCCCGAACGAATCAGGCAAATGGTCACCCGGCTCGCTCCCGGAACCGTGATCGAACAGGAAAAACTGATTGCGTTTTTATACGCCAATGGTTTTGTTCGCGTGGATACAGTGGCCGACAGCGGCGAGTTTGCGGCAAGAGGTGGTCTGATCGATCTTTTTCCGCCAGGTGCCGAGAATCCTATTCGTATTGATCTTTTCGGAGATGAAATCGAGACCGTCCGCGAATTTGATCCCAGTGATCAAAGAACCATCGGGAATATCGACGGAATAGACTTGCTTCCGGTTTCGGAATTCCTGCTGGACGAAGAGAGTATCACCCGTTTTCGTACCCGTTACCGCGATTTATTCGGGGCCGTTGCGACCGGCGATCCGCTGTACCAGTCTATTTCCGATGGACGGCGATTGTCCGGGATGGAACACTGGCTACCGCTGTTGGAAGACAAGCTGGTCAGTTTCTTCGAGTATCTGAATGATGACGCGATTGTCTTGGCGGACGCCGTATCGAACAGCGCAGCAGAATCGCATTTTTCATCAATACAGGACTATTACAAAAACAGACTGGAAGCAGACAAGGCAAACCTGTCCAGCTATCGACCGCTGACACCGGGCTCGTTGTACCTCGAGCCGACAGAATGGGCAGAGCAACAGCTTGCCAGCCCCTTGCATGTTCTCAGTGAATTTGACGAACCTGAATCTGCAAATGTCATATCGCTATCGGTTTCGTCACCTCGCGACTTTTCTCCGGAACGGGCACGCAACGAGAATATCTACAAGGCGCTGACAACCCATGTGAACAGTCTGAAAAACGCCGGCACCAAAGTTGTTCTGGCGAGTTATAGCAAAGGGTCCCGCGCGCGGCTTTTCGATCTTCTGTCTGACAATGACGTCAAGGCGGCAACGCTCTGTGATGACTGGAATGCCTGCGTTTCAGACGATGTTTCCATAGCTTTGACGGTGCTTCCGATGTCGTCCGGTTTTCGGACAGATAACCTCGCCGTCCTTACAGAGCAGGACATATTCGGCGACCGACTCGTTCGCAAATCCAAACGGCGCAAAAGCGGCGATGCGTTTATCGAGGAATTGTCCGCTTTGGGTCAGGGGGATCTGGTGGTCCATCTGGAGCACGGAATCGGCCTGTATGAAGGCATTGTTTCCATCCCCGTCGGCGAAAGCCCGCATGATTGTGTGGCGCTGAAATATGCTGGCGGCGACAAGCTTTTTGTTCCCGTGGAAAATATTGATGTCCTGAGCCGCTATGGTGAAGGCGGTGACAGCGTTGTTCTGGACAAGCTTGGTGGAGAAGGCTGGCAGAGGCGCAAATCCAAGCTCAAGGAGCGTATCAGAGCGATCGCACATGAACTGCTGAAAACAGCGGCTGCTCGCGCCTTGCAACCTGCGACACCCGCGCGATTTGAAGCCAGTGACATGGCCGGTTTTGTTGACCGGTTTCCCTATCAGGAAACCGATGATCAACAGCAGGCAATTGAAGAAGTTCTTGGCGACATGGCATCCGGCAAGGCGATGGACAGGCTGGTTTGCGGTGATGTGGGCTTTGGCAAAACAGAAGTCGCAATGCGGGCTGCATTCGCGGCAGCTATGGCGGGCATGCAAGTAGCCATCATTGCGCCGACTACGCTGCTCGCACGGCAGCATTTTTCAAATTTCGAAGAACGGTTTCGCCCGTTTCCGATCAACATCGGACGGCTGTCCCGGCTGGTTCCCGCCGCAGAGGCCAAGAAAACCAAAGAGGGCCTCACCAATGGCAAGATCGATATTGTCATCGGAACCCACGCGCTGCTGGCAAAATCAATTGAGTTTCAGCGACTGGGACTGATCATCGTTGATGAAGAACAAAGATTTGGTGTCACCCACAAGGAACGTCTGAAATCGATCAAGGCCGATGTCCATGTTCTGACTTTGACCGCCACGCCGATCCCGCGGACATTGCAAATGGCGATGACAGGCCTGCGTGAACTGTCCGTAATCCAGACTCCACCTGTCGACCGATTGGCAGTTCGCACATATGTAATGCCTTGGGATCCCATCCCTCTGCGCGAAGCGCTCATGCGTGAACATTTTCGCGGAGGGCAGTCATTTCTCGTGGTACCCAGAATTGCAGACCTGGCGGAAATTCAAGATTTTCTCAAGGAATATGCGCCAGAAATCACCTATGTCGTCGCACATGGCCAAATGCCTCCCGCACAGGTCGAAGAACGGATGTCGGCCTTCTATGATCGAAAATATGACGTTCTGTTATCTACGACTATCGTCGAAAGCGGCCTGGATATCCCGAGTGCAAATACGCTGATCATTCATCGGGCAGATCGTTTTGGACTTGCCCAACTCTATCAGCTTCGTGGTCGTGTTGGACGCTCGAAAACCCGGGCCTATGCTTACATGGTAACCCCGAAAGACCGGATCATCTCCGAAAAGGCGGAAAAGCGACTCAAAATCCTGGGTGATCTCGACAGCCTTGGTGCGGGATTTGAGCTTGCCAGCCATGATCTGGATATTCGCGGAGCCGGTAACTTACTGGGCGACGAACAATCGGGTCAAATTCGCGAGGTCGGCTTTGAGCTATACCAGTCGATGCTCGAAGATGCGATACTCGACGCCAAAGCCCAAGGCGCTGGCCTCGAACGGGATGCAAAAAGCTTTTCGCCGCAAATTACGGTCGACGCACCCATTCTCATCCCCGACAATTATGTCCCCGATCTATCTTTGCGCATGGGTCTGTATCGCAGAATGAACGGACTTGAGACCCATCAGGAGATTCAGGCCTTTGCAGCGGAGATGATCGACCGCTTCGGCGATCTTCCGGTCGAAACTGAAAATCTGCTCAAACTGATGGAAATCAAGATGAACTGTGTTGCGGCGCATATAATCAAGATTGAAATGGGTCCACGCGGCGCTCTGGTCAGCTTCCACAATGATCAGTTTCCAAACGTGCCCGGATTGCTGGCCTATGCAGAACGGCTCAAAGGTACGGCGAAAATTCGGCCAGACAACAAGCTGTTTATCGAGCGACGCTGGCGCGATCCCCGCTCACGGCTGCACGGGCTGGCACAGCTCACCACCGGGTTGTCGAAACTGGCTCAGAAAATATCTGGCTGAGCCTTTCAGGTCAGTTGCTGCGCAGCGCGAACACCTCAAATTGCTCAGGTACCAACGGGCCAGAGCGAAGGAATCCCTGAAAATAGTTGCAGCCTTGCGCAGTCAGCAGTTCCAGTTGCTCCTCGGTTTCCACGCCTTCTGCAACAACGGACAGATCGAGGCTATGGGCCATATCGATAATGGATTTCACAACCACCTGATCTTTCTCGGATCCGCTGATGTCGCCTGTCAGTCCGCTGTCCATTTTCAGATAATCCAATGGCAGATTTTTGAGATAGGCAAGGCTGCTGTAACCGGTCCCAAAATCATCAATAGCAATCCGCATGCCCAGTTCCCGCAATTTTGTCAGCCGGCTGGAGGCGATTTTCAAGTCATCGATAAGTTCGGATTCCGTGATTTCCAGCGTGACGCGGTCCACTGGAAATCCTGATTCTTCTATCGCACCGGAAATCTTGGATACAAACTGTCTGGCTGCCAGATCACCTGCAGTGACATTTATCGAAAGCCTCAGAAAAGAGAGGCTGCTCGGCCATTGCGCTGCCAAATTCAGTGCCAACGCGTGGATATGAGACGAAAGCACGTTCATTAATCCGGCACGTTCCGCCACAGCGAACAGGGTTGCTGCTCCCAAAAATCCAAACTTTGGGTGGTTCCACCGTGCCAGGGCTTCCGCGCCAACAAGCTGCCCGGTTTCGATCTTGATCTGCGGCTGAAAGGCTATCGCGATTTCTCCGCGTTCCAGTGCGTGGGCCAACTCGCCTTCAAGCTGCTGTTCCAGCAAGAAGTTTTTGTCAGAAGACCCGCTTGTTCTTGTCACCACGGAATCCGACGCCATTGCTTCTGCAAGCGCAAGAACACCGCGACGGATCAGCACCGATTCGTCGGATGAGTTTTGACTCAATGCGACACCGGCGCGGGCGACCAGCCTTATGTTCCGGCCATCGATCGAGATTGGCTGGAACAAAGCTGCCAGCAATTGATCAGCAAAAGCGGAAAAATCATCGGGCGCCTTGCTAATGTTCATCGCAACGACAAAGTTTTGACCATCCATCCGCGCGATCAAACAATCTTTGTGGGAATATTCAGCAGTCTCGTTGATCAGGCGCTGGCCAACCCGGCGCATGACTTCGTCTCCCACCTCCCGGCCATAGGCTGCATTGATGGTTCCGAAATTCTTCAATCCCATGGCAATGAAACCCAGGTCCTGCCCTTCGGCAAAGCCGTTGCGCATCCACGTCCTGGCTGCAGCGCCGTTGCGCAAACCTGACAACAAATCGCGCTCGATCCAGCTTTCCACGGTCAGGTCTTTGGAAATCCGTTCCACCCGGCCTTGAATGCGGTCTCCGGAATCGTGGAGGTGATGAATCACTTTCTCGCCATTAAGCTCATGAGGTATCGCCGCCTGAGCTGAACCGGATCGCAATCGCCCCATGGCCCCTCGCGTCCGAAGCCGTTCTTCGGGCGACATGTTCCGATAGAATCCTGTGACAGGATAAGTCGAAACCTCTGTCTCTCCCCGATTCCGGGACAACTGATTGCTGATCTGGAAATCAGTCAGATCAGATTTCGAAAAAGACCATTCTTCTGCGGATTTGGCCAGCATCTCGTGAAAATGATTGGTTGCATCCGTCCCGCCCCTCATGTTCTCGGCATAGCGATATGCGAATTTCAGGGCCTGAGCCAAATTTGCGCTTGCACTGGCATAATCCAGAAAGTGCGTGGCACCCGCGTGATAGCACTTCTCTGCGATATCCGGCTCATCCGACGAGTTGATCAATGCCAGGACTGCCAGACCGCTAAGCGGATCGAACCCGGAAACCTCCTCGATTGCCGACAAACCGTCCGGTTCAGAACCTCTGATATCAATTACGGCGATCAAAGCACGCGAAGAAGCCAATCGATTGCGCAAATTGTCGTCCCGCCGGGCCGAACTGACACTCCAGCCAAAAGACGATATTTCGGCCGCCAGGGGATCACGCTCCCCAAAGGACAAGAGAAACAGCTGCTTCGCTTTGGGTTCACCATCAGAAATATGCGACGATTGAATAACTTGAAAATTCCTTCGAACTTGGAAATCCGGGCTTCACAGGGCACATTTTGCCTATTCTTTTGTATAGCATCCAAATCTTTCACAACCATTGCCTGCATCTCAACAAATCGCTAAGATTTTTGCTCTTCTGATCATGAAAGTTGCGAAATGCAGGACGGGTTTGGCCGTAAAATCGACTATCTTCGTATTTCGGTTACCGACCGATGTAATTTTCGCTGCCAATATTGCATGTCTGAGAACATGACATTCATGCCAAAATCAGAGCTTTTGACACTCGAAGAAATAACACTGATTGCAGAACGTTTCATCGGTCACGGTATCAGGAAAATCCGACTCACAGGCGGAGAACCATTGGTAAGACGGGATATGAGCGATGTCATCCAACGTCTTGGCAGAAAAGTGGAATCAGGTGATCTGGAAGAATTGACTTTGACGACGAACGGTTCCCTGCTGCGGGAATATGCGGATCATCTTGCACAGCATCACGTGGCCCGGATCAACGTCAGCATGGATACGCTCGATCCCGATCGCTTCAGTGAAATCACCCGCGGTGCCCGTGTTGAGCAGGTGCTGGATGGCATATCTGCGGCGAAAGAGGCTGGTATTCAGGTCAAGATCAACATGGTTGCCTTGCGAGATTTCAACCAGGCAGATCTTCTGCCAATGGCGGAATATTGCGCTGAGCAAGGCCATGATCTGACCGTGATCGAAACAATGCCATTGGGCGACACCGGGTCCGACCGGAAACTGGAACATATTTCTGCGGAAGAATTTATCGCGCCGCTGGCGAACAATTATGAAATCAAACCGATTGCGCATCGCAGCTCTGGCCCGGCCAAATATGCAGCGGTTGACCCCCTTGGCCTGCGTCTTGGAATGATAACACCGCTAAGCAACAATTTCTGCGATGGATGCAACAGATTGCGTCTGACCACAGATGGCAAGATATTCATGTGCCTGGGGCATAATGCGCATGTTGATTTACGCGGTGCGGTACGTAATGAAGGTATCGAGGCTGTCGATCGGTTGCTCCAGAAAGCTCTGAAGTTAAAACCGCTACGACATGAGTTTAATGCACAACTGGACGGGTCCGCAGAAAAATTGGAGCGTCACATGAACGTCACAGGCGGATGAGCGAAACCAAATGGGCACTGATCGTGTCCCCTACCCCGCAAGCCCAGGAAGCGGGCAAGAAGCTGGAATCGGTTATGGACTGGGAACCCTTGGAAACCGCCGAACAAGCGGTTGTTCTCGGCGGTGACGGTTTTATGTTGCAGACCCTCCACCAGATGCTGAACCGGCGCAAGATTATGCCCGTTTACGGCATGAATCTGGGGACCGTCGGTTTTCTGATGAACAATTGGCATGAAACCGATCTCGCCCAGCGCCTGTCGGCAGCCCGGGCGTTCAAGGTCAAGCCGCTGAAAATGGAGGTCGAAACCATCTCCGGTGCGAGCTTCTCATTGCCGGCGATCAACGAGGTATCGTTGCTGCGTGAGACGCGCCAGACCGCCAAGCTTGAGATAGAAGTCAATGGTCGGATCATGATGGAAGAGCTGGTGTGCGACGGCGTATTGATTGCAACACCTGCCGGTTCAACCGCCTATAACCTGTCCGCGAACGGTCCGATATTGCCGCTTGCCTGCAATTTGCTGGCCCTCACTCCGATCAGTCCTTTTCGGCCTCGCCGCTGGAAAGGGGCAATCCTGCCTGATAAAATGCAAATCGGCATTCGCGTCCTGAATGCAGAAAAACGCCCCGTCAGCGCGGTTGGAGATCAGCAAGAAATCCGCGATATCAGCCGGGTTACGGTTGCTATCGACCGCAACCAGGCCCTGACAATGCTGTTTGATCCGGAGCATGCACTGGACGATCGCATAGCAATGGAACAATTTGTCGTTTGATGGCTTGCCGGGTGCGAAACACGTTGCTATAGCCGCGCTCGTTGTCATGCAAATGATGGCTGTTCCCCGGTAGCTCAGTGGTAGAGCAATCGACTGTTAATCGATTGGCCGATGGTTCGAATCCGTCCCGGGGAGCCATTTTCTAAAAAGTGTAATTGGCCCGGTGAGCAATTTGCTCAGGCGCACCCTGTTACGTGAGTTGCTGCACCAGAATGCGCAGGGCCACGTAGAGGATCAGTAGCGCCGTCAGGCGTTTGATCCAGATTTCCGGCAGCGTTTTACTGGCCAGAAAACTACCCATCTGACCGCCAATCAAAACCGCAACGAATAGCGGCCAATACGAGATGATGGCCTCGCTCCCCTGATCCCAACCGGACTTGGACAATTGTCCTGCAAGGCCGCTCAGCGAGTTGACGAGAATGAATAAACTTGCCGTCGCGGCGACACGCCGGCTGTCCATCCAATTGCTCAACAGCAGGATCGGTGCGAGGAAAATACCGCCTCCAATGCCGACCATGCCCGACAGAAATCCGATACCAGCTCCAGTCACAGGAATGAACCACCGGTTCTGTTCGCGTTCTGCGGACTGGTCAAAATTCACCTTGCGCAGCATCGGTTCAACCAGAATCAACCCGGCAGCAACAACAAGCGACAGACCCAGGAGAAGCAAGAACAGTTCACGGTTGATCTGTACCATGCCGCCCAGCCAGGCCGCCGGCAGAGACAGGACCAGTATCGGCCAAATACGTCGCCATTCAATCAAGCCGCGAATGTGAAAGCGATACGTCCCCCCTGTGACAACAATGATGTTGCAAAGGAGCGCGACGATCGGGATCAGACGATAATCCAGATCAGCGAGCGCCAACAAAGCGATATAGGTCGAGCCACCGCCAAAACCTACTGACGCATAAAGTCCCGCGGTCAGCAGAAAGAAAAGTGTCAGCCCGGATATGCCAAGGGTCAATTCAGCATATTCCTATCGGCCAAATGTCATGATCAGTTTTTGCCGTGACAATGCTTGTATTTGCGACCTGAACCACAGGGACAAGGTGCATTGCGGCTAACTTTCTCGCCACCGGCAGACGGGTTGGGATTATTAATCACGCCTGATTGACGCGGAGGCAGCGAACTTGACACCGTACCGCGTGTCCCTCCGTCAATATCCGCGCTGTTATCCTCACCGGTCAACGGATCGATATGTGTCGTCAAAAAGTCCGGCAACTCAGGCAGTTCGGGTATTTCGATCTCATCCTGACGATGGAACTGGCTGACTGCTATTGTTCGCGTGACACCTTCGCGAATAACTTCCAGCATGCGTTCGAACAGACCAAATGCTTCCTGTTTATATTCATCGAGAGGTTTCTTTTGGGCATAGGCGCGCAGGAAAACCACCTGACGCAGGGCATCAAGCGTCGCAAGATGCTCTTTCCAGTGATGATCCAGTGATTCCAGCAATATGGATTTTTCGATCTGAACCCAGACTTCTGGTTCAATCTGATCCACTTTCTTGTTGAAGTCCTCGTCGGCCAATTCGGAGATGCGGGTTTCAATAATCTCGGGCTCGAGAGTTTCCTCTGTCATCCAGGCGTCGATATCGGGCTTGAGGCCCAGAACCTCTTCTGTCCGGGTTTTCAGCAGTTCGATGTCCCATTGCTCGGGATAGCTTCCAGGCGGGCAGCTATCCGCGACCATGGCGTTGACCGTTTCGTGCCGCATGTCTTCCACAACATCACCGACAGTCTCCGCATCCATGATCTCGGAGCGTTGCTCATAAATGACTTTCCGTTGGTCATTCATGACGTCATCATATTCAACGACCTGTTTCCGCGCTTCGTAATTGCGGGCTTCTACCTTTTTCTGAGCCGTTTCAATTGCCTTGGACAGCCATTTTCCGCCAATTGCCTCGCCATCTTCGAGGTTCTTGTTCATCATTTTCGCGAACATCGATTCCGTACCGAAAATGCGGAGTAAATCATCCTCGAGGCAAAGATAGAAACGGCTCAAACCCGGGTCACCCTGACGACCGGAGCGGCCGCGCAACTGATTATCAATGCGCCGGCTCTCGTGACGCTCGGTTCCCAGCACAAATAGACCGCCGGCCGCACGAACTTCCTCACGAAGAGCACCGACTTCGTCTTTGATCTTGGCGATAGCCTTTTCTTTTTCCGGACCGTCTTCCATGTCGCCCAATTCGTCGTCGATACGGAAATCGATATTGCCACCGAGCTGAATATCGGTGCCGCGCCCTGCCATATTGGTCGCAATGGTCACCGCGCCAGGACTACCGGCCTGGGCTACAATATGGGCTTCCTGCTCATGGAAACGGGCATTCAGGACGCTATGTTTGACATCTTCCTTCTCGAGAAACTCTGACAAAAGCTCTGATTTCTCGATGGAAACCGTGCCGACCAGTACCGGCTGCCCTTTTTCGCTATGCTCCTTGATCGTCTTTGCAATCGCGGCAAACTTATCCAGGGTATTTTTGTAGAATTCATCATTCTCGTCAATCCGCAGAACCGGCTTGTTTGTGGGAATGGTGACGACATTCATTTTGTAAATTTCGAAGAATTCGGCCGCTTCAGTTTCCGCCGTGCCGGTCATCCCCGACAATTTGGGATACATCCGGAAGTAATTCTGGAATGTAATTGAAGCCATTGTCTGGTTCTCAGGTTCGATCTGCACGCCTTCTTTGGCTTCCACAGCCTGATGCAAGCCGTTGGACCAGCGCCTACCGTCCATCATCCGACCGGTAAATTCATCGATGATGATGACCTTGCCATCCTTGACGATATAGTCAGTGTCGCGCTTGCGCATGACATTGGCCATCAACGCCTGATTAAGATGGTGCACGACCTGGGTATTTTCATAGTCATACAGATTGCTGCCTTCCAGCAATCCGGCTTCTTCAAGCAGCCTCTCGGCTTTCTCTGTACCTTCTTCGGTAAGAGAAATATTCCTTGTTTTCTCGTCTTTTTCGTAATCTTCTTCAGTGATGGACTGAACAATCTTGTTGACCGAAATATAAAGGTCTGACTTGTCATCGGTTGGGCCGGAAATGATCAGTGGCGTCCGGGCTTCATCGATAAGAATGGAGTCAACTTCATCGACAATCGCAAAGTTGAAAGGTCGCTGGACCATTTGCCTGCGGTCATGTTTCATATTGTCGCGCAGATAATCGAAACCAAATTCATTGTTGGTGCCGTAGGTAATATCGGCCTGATAAGCTTCACGACGCTGCTCTTCCCCCAGATTGGGAATGATGACACCAAGCGACATGCCAAGGAAACTATAGACCTGGCTCATCCATTCGCCGTCACGGCGTGCCAGATAGTCATTGACCGTAACAACGTGCACGCCCTTGCCTTCGATCGCGTTAAGATAGCAGGCAAGCGTCGCAACCAGGGTTTTACCTTCACCGGTCCGCATTTCGGAGATCTCTCCGCGATGCAAAACAATTCCGCCGACCATCTGGACATCATAGTGTCGTTGACCCAGCGTACGTTTTGCCGCTTCACGCACGACTGCAAACGCTTCGGGCAGGATGTCATCAAGCGTTTCACCATTGGCGACACGCTCGCGGAAATACGGCGTTTTCGCCTTTAGATCTTCATCGCTCAATGCTTCGATTTCGGGTTCGAAAGCGTTGATTTGATCAACTACTTTCATCATCGTTTTCACATAGCGGTCGTTGGAAGACCCGAATAAGGATTTGGCAAAGCCGCCGATCATGATGTTGTCCTGTATTTGCTCAACCCGTCAAAGCTCCAGACCGGAGATTTTATGAGCCGTTACCGTTAGCACGCGATGTAGGGTTGAAGGGCACGATAGTCAATTGACGAACCGCAAAGATCGGCTATCGCAGAGCTATTATGACCAAATCTCCACTCGCGCCGACCGAACAACCATCATTGCCCCCGATCAGAGGGGTAACCTGCCGAATTGCCCGCGCGCAATATAAGGACTGGGATCGCTGCGATCTGACCTTTGTGGAATTGGCAGAAGGCACGTCCGTGGCTGGCGTATTAACCCAAAGCAAATGTCCGTCCACGGAAGTCGAATGGTGCCGCAAGGCTCTGCCCAACAGGAAGGCGCGCGGCCTTGTGGTCAACGCAGGCAATGCCAACGCATTTACCGGAGCGCGAGGCATGGAAGCAGTGCAACGCATATTGGCACTCGCAAGCGATCATCTTGGCTGCAGCGAACAGGAAATTTTTGTGTCATCAACCGGTGTTATTGGCGAACCGTTGCCAAAAGATCGCGCAGAGGCTGGATTGAACGGGGCGTTTAAAGCTGCCCCCTGTAGCTGGGAAGATGCAGCGGCAACGATCATGACGACGGATACGTTTCCCAAAATGGCAACGACCAGCGCAATTGTCGGTGGAACACGGGTCATGTTGAACGGCATTATCAAAGGTTCCGGCATGATCGCACCCGATATGGCGACAATGCTGGGATATATTTTCACCGATGCAACAATTGATGCCGTGTTCCTGCAAGACATGCTGAACAGGGCGACAGCTAAGAGCTTTAACTGCATCACCGTGGACAGCGACACGTCGACAAGCGATACCGTCCTTGCCTTTGCTACGGGACAATCGGAAGCTCCTGCCCTGCGTAGCTTTGATGACGGGGGTGCAGATGCGTTCCAGGCAGCCTTGAGCGACCTGTGCATGCAAATGGCACATCTTGTTGTGCGGGATGGTGAAGGGGCGAGCAAATTTATCGAAATTGCAGTCCGCAACGCCGACACAGATGCCAGCGCGAAACGGATTGCGCTTTGCATAGCCAATTCACCGCTGGTCAAGACCGCCATTGCCGGCGAAGATGCCAATTGGGGCCGAATTGTCATGGCAGTTGGCAAAGCCGGTGAACCCGCAGACCGGGACAAATTGGCGATTGGCTTTGGTGGAATCACTGTCGCGAAAGACGGTCTGGTTGTCCCGGATTATGATGAAGCGCCGGTGACCGATCATCTGAAAGGCGAGGTAATTGAAATTGATGTCGATCTGGGCATTGGTGCCGGTAATGCCACGGTCTGGACCTGCGATCTGACGCATGGCTATATCAGTATCAACGCCGATTACAGGAGTTAACATGGTCGAAATTATCTTGCATCACTATGAAAACTCTCCCTTCGGGCAAGCCATGAGGCTGGCTCTCGGACTGAAAGGCATCGCCTGGAAATCCGTGCTGCAACCTGACATCGCCCCGAAACCGAAGCTGAGCGCTCTGACCGGCGGCTATGAAAGAATACCCGTCCTGCAGATCGGATCGGATATATATTGCGATACTGCGATCATCGTAGACACGCTCGAGGCACATAAACCGGAGCCCAGCCTTTATCCCGACCCCCTTGGTTTTGCCGGACGCCTGATCGCTCTGTGGTCTGGGTCATCCTGGTTCATGCCCGCAGTGGGCACCGCGCTTGGTACGGACCCAACTATTGTCAGCGAAGAATTCTGGGAAGATCGCGCCAAAAGATTTGGCATGGATCGGCAAAAATTCTTGCCAGCCGTGCCACATCTGGTCGGACAATTTTCCGCTGGTGCCGCATTGGTGGCAGAGGCTTTGGAGGATGGACGCGATTTTGTCAGCGGATCACAGCCGGGACACGCGGACATCATGCTTTATATGAACATTAGATTTGTTGGCTTTGCCGGCCGGAAACCTGCAGATTTCGGAAACAAGGTTGCGGCCTGGTATGAACGGGTAGATGCCTTGGGCTACGGAGAATTTGAAGAATGGACCGGTGCGCAGGCAATCGCCCATGCGCAAGAAAACGAGCCTGCTGGTCAGCATGTGGTCGCAGAAGGCTTCGGCTTCGCAGCAGGAGACATCGTGGCGGTAAAAACCGAGACGCCGGATCCGGCAGCAGTCAGCGGCACGCTCGTTGGACTGGACGATCGCAAGATAGTCATCGCCCGGGAAGATGATCGCGCCGGCCAGGTGCACGTACATTTTCCGCGATTGGGCCAAATATTGATGCCGGCATGATCGGAGTTCAACTCAACCTGTCTGTGCAAGCAATATTGCGGGAAGTATCCGAACGGATTATCTTGCCGCATTTTCAAAACCTGCGTTCATCCGATATCGAAGAAAAGTCTCCCGGCGATCTGGTTACCATCGCTGACAAACGCAGCGAAGAAATGCTCAGCGAGGAACTGGCCCAGCTGCTTCCGGATGCCGCCATCGTCGGAGAAGAAGCTGCTGCTGCGGATCAAACGGTGCTTTCCAGGCTGTCTGACCAACAGGCGTGGATCATTGATCCCATCGACGGCACCGGAAACTTCGCAGCGGGCAAATCACCATTTGGAATCATCATTGCCCTGAGTGAAGACAATGAGACCGTTGCCGGCTGGCTCTATGACCCGCTGACCGATCGTGTTTGCTTTGCTGCAAAAGGCTGGGGAGCGCACATAAACGGAGAAAAGCTGGACAGCACCGATGATCCTGATGACAAACCGGTTGCAGCTTTGGCGACCAGCTTCATGACTGAAGAGCAACGGGATGCGCTGCATGCCCGTGCCGAGGCACATTACCAGATAGTCGATATACCCCGCTGTGCAGCAGAACAATATCCGCGCCTGGCACTTGGCACCAATCATGTCTCAATATTCGAGCGATCTCTGCCATGGGATCATGCTGCCGGAATTTTATTTCTGAACGAAGCGGACGGGAAAGCCGCGCGTTGGGATGGCTCGCCCTATCGACCAGCAGATCAGAAAACCGGATTGCTCGGCGCCTCATCCCCCAAATTGTGGGATGAAGCCGCCGAGCTTCTCGGGGATATTTTCGTCGGTTAAGCTGGCAAAGCACCTTCCAGCCAGGATTTCAGCTGGCTCTTGGGAGCTGCACCGACTTTGGTTTCAACCGGTTCACCGTTGTTAAACAAAATCATCGTTGGAATCCCGCGGACTCCATATTTGCCGGGTGCGTCAGGGCTGTCGTCGATATTGAGCTTTGCGATCGTAACCTGTTCACCCATCTCGTCGCTGATTTCTTCCAGCGCAGGACCGATCATTTTACAAGGGCCACACCATTCTGCCCAAAAGTCCACGAGCACCGGACCATCGGCTTTCAAGACATCCTGTTCAAAACTCTCATCACTTACTGCTTTCGTCGCCATGCGGAATCTCCTTCGCTTGTTTAATCTATATTTAGGCGCAGTGATCCCATTGCTCAAGCTCTGCCTCGCAAAGGATTTTCATCCTGGCTCAAAGCCTGGCTTGTGCCGATCAACAAGTTCTTGCGGAAGCTCCAGCATCACCGGATCATGTGTATAAAGAAGCGCTGCGCGTATCTGACGGCCAGGAAATATCTGTTCGAGAGCGGCAACATATGCCGCCATCTGGCGCAAATAGGCCTTGGGGGCTTTTCGCGGATCAGCAGGAATCTGACGACCGGTCTTGAAATCGACCACGAATATGTAATCGTCGGTCACAAGCAATCGGTCTACGGTACCCGATATCACAAATCCATCGGAGACAGCCGCAATCGGCGCTTCAGCCAGAGCTATATCGGAGAAAAGGTCAGACCACTGCGAAGTTGCCAGAACATTGAGCACAGTATCGACAAGCTCTGTTCGTCTGGTCAGATCAGCAATGCCTTTTTGTTTCTCCAGCCAGCGATCTGCAACTTCTCTGCGCTTTTCAACGCCAATATCGGGCAATCGTTGAAACAGACTATGCAGAAGGTTACCGCGCTCTGCTGCCTCGCGCATTGATTTACCAGCCGGCGGACTGCCTGCGTCATCGGGCCCCATATCCGAGGGCGTCAATGGTCTTGGCGGACGCGCTTCTTCCGGAGCTGCTTCGAAAAGCCATCCGGGTGGTTTGAATATGGCCGCTTCATTTGCCTTTTTGCCCGCGATTGCGTTTCGGGATTGGATCGGTGCAACCCCGGTTGTCCCGAAGGTGCGGGCAGAGACCCATCTGACATTCGCTTCCCAGTCGCATCCAAGAGCCATCAGGCCACGTTCTACAGCAGAATGCCAGCTGAGTTCGGGCACTTCACCCTTGGCACGCGGTCCCAAAGTTCCAGCGACAACCAAATGTTCTTCCGCACGCGTCATCGCCACGTAGAGTAGCCGCCAATGTTCTTGCAGCTCTTTGGCATCCGCAACCGTTGCGTAGGCATCGAGCAATCCCGTCCGCTCCTGTTTGCGAACCGGTACAACCGGATATTCGAAAGTTTCATCGGGGCGCATGGGATCTTTCAGACCAAATCCTCTATTCTGCTTGCTTGCGGGATCAAAAGTTGCATTCGCCAAAATGACCAGAGGGGCCTGCAATCCTTTGGCGCCATGGACCGTCATCAACCGGACTTCATTGCCTCCCTCGTCCTGTTCGCGTTTGATCTCGACGTCGCCGCGATCGAACCAGTCGAGAAAGCCCTGCAAACCGGGAACATGATCCTGTTCGAAGGCAAGTGCCGTTGTCAGAAGCTCTTCCATGGGATCCAGCGCTGCATGCCCCAATCGCGCGGTCAGTTTCATCCGCCCCTGCATCGTTCCCGACAATATCGTTTCGAGGAATTGATACGGAGTATTGAAATCAGCCATTTTCAGGAGGTCCTGCAATGGCTGAAGGGATTTTTCAGAATCATCTTGATGCTTCAGGAAATCCCACAGGCTTTTCTGGACATGGTCATCGTCGCGATAAGCGCGTTCAAGCAGCTTTTCCTGCGACCAGCCAATCAGCGGTGAGACTAGCAGACTCGCCAGATTTAAATCATCATGTGGCTGCAGCACAAACCGCACGGCTGCAAGCATGTCCTGTACGACCAGAGGCTGATTCAATCTGATTCGGTCGATTCCGGCAACGGGAACATTTTCGGCGAACAACCGAGCCACGATCAGCGCACTTAGCTCATCTCGCTTGCTCACCAGGATCATGACATCGCCAGCTTCCAGCCAGCGCCCTTCCCGATCCAGCCATAGTCCGGTTTCCGGGGTCAGCCACGCCTTGATCTGCAATGCCAGTCGGTGGGCAAAAACCCGTTTCTCATCATTTATCCAGCTTTCCTCATCGTCTGGATCGCCATTTGCTCCGTTTGCAACAGGCCGCCAAAGGCTTACGCTTCCGCCATTGCCCTGAAAATGACTACGGTGCGGCTTGATCGACTGATCCATGCCAAGTTGATCATGACGAAGTTGGTCCAACGTGGAATCCACCACTTGAAGAACCGGGGGTGTGGTCCGAAAACTGCGATTAAGCGGCAGATCTACAAAAGGCCGATCCGAAGCTTTCGCGAGATCAAAAAATCGCTCGCGCGCCTTTGTATAGTTATGCGGGCTTGTCCCCTGAAATCCAAAAATTGCCTGTTTGAAATCTCCGACCGTAAACACGGTTCTCAGCCTGTCGGGATGCGCGCCCATTCCCGCAAAAAACTCATCAGCCAACGCATGGACGATATCCCACTGCGCCATGTTGGTATCTTGCGCTTCGTCGATCAGGATGTGGTCGGTCCGCTGATCAAGCTTGTAACGGATCCACGCAGCCATATCACCTTGTTGCAGCAACTGGGCGGTCTTGCGGATCATGTCATCAAAGTCCACCACACCATGCAGCTTCTTGGCGGCATCATATTTGTGAAAAAATGCCCGTCCTGCTTCAAGTGCGCCAGCGAACATGTCTGCATAATCAAACAGACTGGCCGTTGCCAATATATCCTTGCAATGTTCATAAACCTCAACGGACAGCCGCTCATATTCTGGAGCAACTTTGACCAGGCCCTTCGGTACGGAACGCCAGTCTCCATCAACCTTTGCCCAGACCTTGTGCAAATCTGGCAGGTTTTGCGCGCGGGTTTCCGGATCCGAAGCAATCCAGTTCCGGATTGACAAAATATGACCGTCAGCCGTTTTCGTCGACCATTGCTGCAAAGCCGCAACCATCTGGTCGAGCTTGGTGATATCAAACGCAGTATCCGTACATTGTTCCGCTATCCAGCTTCCGGCCTCGCCATCGGTTGGCAATTCGAGAAGCTGCCGCACAAAGGGCAGAATTCCGGCAGGCAACGCTTCCATGGCCTCCGCCTCTGACGCACAGGTCATGAGATATTGTTCGGCCGCCTCTTCTCCCATACGGATACTCAGCGATTGAACAGCTTTGATTATGTCCTGACGCCCTGCCCTTTCTTCTTCCTGCAACAAGTCTGACAAAGCTTCGCGGGCCAATATTTTCTGATCACGTTCCTCTATCGGTTTGAACATGGCAGAAATCCCGGCTTCTTCCGGAAAAGACGCCAGCAGCGTCTGACAGAAACTGTGAATCGTCATGATGCGCAAACCACCGCCGCGGGCATCAAGCACTTTTGCAAAAAGCGTCCGGGCGCGTTCCTGGGTTTCGGGATCATTGCTCGCGCCGATTGCATAGAGATCCTGACGCAAATTCTTCTGCGGCATTCGCACCCATGCGGCGAGCTGCCGATGGATGCGCTCCGCCATCTCGGCCGCACCCGCCTTGGTAAAAGTCAGGCAGAGCAAATGTTCGGGATCAACATTTTCACGGAGTAACAAGCGAAAAACCCGGGCGGTCAGGACCTGCGTCTTTCCCGTCCCTGCTGACGCACTCAGCCATATGTTGTCAGCTGGCTCGACCGCGCTGGCCTGCTCTTCGGCGAGGACATGCAGCTCGCTCATTCAGCCGGTTCCTCATCCATGTCCGCCTGTCCATACCATTCTTCCAGACGCATCAGTTGATCATAATCATCATAGCAATGTTCCGGATGCAGTTTGGCTGTCATCGGCTCTGTTCCGCGTATATAGAAATTCACGGCTTCGTTGAACTGCGCGGTGGCATGATCAACCATGGCGTCAGAGGCGACAAAATTATCCCCTCTGCCTTTTGTCGGAGACTGCACGTGGCCAAATTTGTCATTCTTTTTGGCCATCGACCAGTATTCAAATTCCGTCGCTTGTCCGGAAGCCCCCTTGAAGGCCTGCAATTCAGCGAGCGCACCAAGCAAGCCAAGTTGCAGATTAAACCCTTCTTTGACTGCACGATTGCTGGGAGCACCGCCGGTTTTATAATCCACAATGGCGAGGCTTCCATCCGGCATCCGGTCAATACGATCCGGAATACCGGATAGCTGAACGCCTGCAATCTCCGCAATTCCGTATTGTTCCGACAAAATGGGGACCCGGCCTGCTTCTCTATTTCGGGCGACGGTTTCCGCTATCCATTTGAGCCCTTCGATCAATCGCGGCGCCCACAAGCTTCGCATCAAGGGATGGGATGAACGGTCATTCAAAAATGCCTCTGCCCGCTGAACCAGCTTTTCGGAATCATATTCGTCCTGCTTCGCCCATTTCTCCAGTATTTCATGAATGATCGTGCCCCGCCACGCCGCACCGGGTTCGGCATCAATCATTTCAAGACTGGATAGATTCATGATCTTGCTGGCGTAAAATGCATAGGGATCGGCATTGAGACGATCGACCTGAGTAACAGATAAAGAGACATCCCTTTGCTGAGCGTCAGGCTCTGGAGCCGGACGAGGATGCGCGATCCTTTCGGCAGGCTGGTCGATAAACTGCCCCCATTTCAACGCATCAGGATGAGGTTTCAAGCTCCCTCCGGTCATCGCCTTCAATCGCAGTAAAAAGCGCGATGCCAATGCGGGGCCTGAACTGTCGCGTCGCGCTCGGGACAAAATAACATCGTGGGCACCCATTGCCCCGACCAGATCATGCGCAGAAAGACCAATTTGTCTTTCCTGCTCCGGCAGATGAAGTGATTTGCGAACCATCGGAGCGAGCCAGGGATCGGGGGTAATCGCCTGCGGCCAGCTTCCTTCATTCAAACCACAGCAAATCACAAGATCGGCCTGTTGGAGACGCGCTTCCAACAAGCCGTAAATAGCAACACGTGGATGACCACCGTACGCGGGACGTATGCGAACATCCGATAAAAAAGTTTCAAAATATCCAGCAAGCTCAGTGCGTTGAATTTGAGATGGCCCCAACTCCTCACGCATCTCCATATCCGAAAGGAAATCGGCTAGCCCCCTGCCCCCCGGACCGACCCAGATACTGCCATGGGTGAGCACGTCAGCGAGCCTTCTGACTTCATCCAGCAGATCCGCCCAATCCACTTCACCGTGCAGCGCGCTAGTGATCGCCTTGAATTGCTGACGCGTTTCGTTCCACCAGGACTGCAATGCCTCACGCAAAGATGCCGTGCGTTTGTTGTCGGAACCAAACAAGGTGTCGATACCGGAAAGACCTGGCGCGGGTCGAGGCCCACGCAGCAGCAGGTCCAGATTCCGCACATTTTCAAGCCAATCCAGCCTGTTTTCTCCGGCATGCACCAACGGATGCTTGAGTAGCGCGAGAAACTCTGCCGGGGGAAAGTCATCTGCAATTACCGACAACAAATGGAGAAAAAATATCCCTTCCGGTAACTTGGACAGCGGTTGCCCGGCAGTATCATCTGCATTTATTTCCCATCTTTTCAGATGTGCCGAAATACGTACTGCCAGAGAGCGATCTGGTGTAATTATCGAGACCCGGCGCTCTGGTTGTTCCAATGCCTCTCTGACCAATGTTGCAATCGTCTGCGCTTCTTCTCCGCTATTGCGCGCTTCAATCAACTGCACGCCCGCCAGACTCCGCTCTGCGCTTTGCAGGCTCTGCCAACGGGATGTCAGTTCCGGAATAGCAAAAGCATGGCTTAACGCCCGGCTTCGTTTTGCCGCAGCTCCGCTTTCACCCGTGCGAGGCCAACGCAATATTTCTCCCCGTGCAATGGACATGCGTTCCAGCAGGAGCTTCATATGATATTGCGGGTGGGTTTCATGTCCGCGTCGTCGCGGAGCCCCGTCCCGCTCCGTTCCGGAGGATCCCAGCATTGCCCATTCGTCATCCGGCATTATCATGTCGAGATCGGGCAGAACAACCATGCCATGCGGCAAAAAGGCAACCGAGCGCAAAAACCGGGCAATTGCCGGGGCGGAAGTGGTGATACCGGCCGCGACAATAAACTGCTGCGACGAGCTTTTTTGCCAGGTGCGGGAGATTTCATTGAACAGCGTGTTACGCCGGGTTGCTTGATCTACCCGACCCAGCTCGTTCAGTTTAACTTGCCACTGTTCGGCAATTTTCCTGAAAAACGCCAGTGAGTTTCGCCAGTGTTCCGAAAGTTCGGGTTCGACGGCAATGTCAAACAATTGGCGCAGTTCGATTTCTTCAACGGTCAATTGGTCCAGAGTGCGTGCAAATTCTCGCGCAAGCCGCAACGCATCCTTGGCCAGCAACTGCTGGCCTCTGTCGCGACTGCCTTGCTGAACAAGCTGAGCCAGCATCAACAAGCGATCCATTGAATCAACAGCTGGAAGGACATCAAGATTTAACTGGCCAGAATCCAGGGCCACTCCGACAGATTCATCGAGTTCGAGGTCTCCGATCACCGCCATTTGCGGTAACAGCAAACCACTCTCGCTCAGCCGGACAAAAGCGTCGTGAACCGCTTTGCGAGCTCGGTTGTTCGGAAGAATGATCAGCCCGCGAGCCAGTCCAAATTCATCTTTCGCATGCCGATCAATCAGGCCTTGCGCCAGCGCATCGGCAAAACCGCCATGCGCGGCAATATTGTAGATATTCGGGCGCGCGGATTTATCCACCAGCCAACGCAGCTTCGGTTGGAGCAATCGCTTCCGGGGTTCCCACTTCAAACCAGTTGCCTTCATGGACCAGTCCGAACAGCCGCTCCTCTTCGATTGCGCGGTTCCATAGGATGTTGGTTGAGAACGGGCCCTCTGGCGCGTCACGCAACAAACGTTTGGATACCAGTTGAATGCCGGTATAAATAAACGGCGCTTGTCGGTTCGCCAGCCGCCGGGTCACTCTGCCATGCTCGTCCAGCAGGAAATCACCCGCACCCTTGTAATTGCGTGCAGATGTCTGGGGTACAAGAAGCAATAATGCATCCATCGCATTATCATCCCAGCGCGCTGCCAGACGGTTCAAGCTGTTGGCCGGCCCGTCGGACCATAAATTGTCACTGTTGATACAAAAGAATGTGTCTTCGTCGATCAAAGATTGAGCCTGTACCAGTCCACCGCCGGTTTCCATCAGTTGCGACCGTTCGTCCGAAATTTTGATATCAAAGGGAAAATTGACCCCTTCCAAATGCGCTTCCAGTGCATCCGGTAGATAGTGGGCGTTCACCACCACCTTCATCACGCCGGCTTCCCAGAGCTTGTCGAGGCAATGATCAATCATTGCTTTGCCTGCCACCTTGATCAGCGGTTTGGGCCGGGTTGCCGTCAATGGCCGCATCCGTTTCCCGAGGCCCGCTGCCATGATCATCGCAGTTTCGACTTTGCTCATGACTCCGCTCCATCCTGGGGAACCGGACTGCTGCGAACTGATGCCGGAATATTATTGTCGAACCAGTCGGAAACCGGTTTCAAATCCGGGTGCTGCAGATCTTTTTCCAGAAGCCGCCACATCCTCGGCAAGAAATCAAGATATCTTGATTTGCCGTCACGCACGAACAGCCGGGTAAAAATCCCTATGATTTTCGTATTCCTTTGTGCGCCTAGAATTGCATAGTGACTGCGAAACGAGTCAGCGGATGGTTCGCCAGAAATTTTCAGATAATGTTGAAGCATCGCCTCTTCGAGATCATCAGACACATCCCGGCGGGCATCCTGAAGCATGGAGACCAGATCATAAGCCCTGTGGCCGGCCAGCGCGTCTTGAAAATCAAGCAATCCCAGACGGCCATCGTCCAGCAGCATGATATTCTCTGCATGATAATCTCTCAAGACCGTGACCGGCTGGTTTTGCGCGGCGAGAACAGGTTTTAGCGCTGCGAGCCAGACTTGCTCAAAGCCTTCCTCATCCACGGTCAGTGACTGCGCCGGACAATACCATTCCGTCAGCAGTTTGAGTTCGCGCAGATATTCATTCCAGTCATAAGGTGGCAGATCAGCAGCAGGTTTCTGGTGCAGATCTCCAGCAAGATCTATCACTTGTCGGTAGATATTGTGTTCGTCCTCGGGATAATGATCAAGATGCTCCCGCATGCGTTGATCTCCAAAATCTTCGATCAGTACCAGACCATGTTTCAGGTCCTGAGCCAGTATTTCAGGCGCGGCAAATCCCTGACCGACGAGATGTCTTGCGATTTCGATAAACGGTCGCGGGTCCTCGTGCGGCGGCGGCGCATCCATTAGAATGGCCTTTCCGCGATCGTTGCTGACGCGAAAATATCGGCGGAAAGATGCATCTCCCGCGACGGCGGAAAGCTCTGAATCCGGCCAGCCATTTTCACTGAGAAATTGATCCGCTGTTGCAGGAGGTTTCATGTTATCGGCCATCTGTCTTTCCATGAGGGGCCTGCCTGCCAAGTCAAATGGCGAGTATCATCAGGCTGTATTTTCAGTTCAATTTGAAGGGCATCTGCCCAATAGGACGCTGGCAAGCGGTCTGGCCATTCAAGCACCATCGCTCCATCTGTCAAAACATCCTCCAGTCCCAACTCCTGAATTTCGGTCCAGTCCTCAATGCGATATAAATCAACATGGGCGATCGGCAACAGGGTTTCCGGCGGATCATATTGCTGGACGATAGGAAAACTCGGACTGGGTACTTCTTCCTGAAATCCGAGCCCTTGCAAAATTCCCCGTGCAAAAGTTGTTTTCCCGGAACCCAGAGTTCCGCTCAGAGCAACCTTGTCACCCACCCCGATTATCTCGCCGAGGCTGTGTCCGAGAGCGATAGTCGCTGCGGTGTCTGTCAATTCAATCACTGCGAACGCTATTGCCTCGGAAGATAGATGGATACCAGTGTGCCCTGATCGGGCTCGGAAGTTAAAGTCAGATCCCCGCCATGCGCCAAAACCAGCTGACGCGCCAATGGAAGACCAAGCCCTCCGGGATTGTCTTCGGTCTTCTGTTTGCGAGAGCGGGCAAAACTGTCAAAAGCTTTGGATTGCTGTCCTGCGGTCATCCCCGGACCATCATCAGAAATATGAATGACGGCTTGTTTCACGTTGCCGCTGCCGTTGATCAGTATCCGTCCGTTCTCACCGGTGTAGCGAACGGCGTTGTCAATAATCTGCGAGAGTGCCTGACCGAGGCGTTTTTTATCGGCCAGGGCCGACCCGAGTGTTTCGTCCAATTGAAGTTCGACTTCAATGTTCATCGCATTAAACTCATCGGTGAACTGCCCGGTTGCTTGTTCCACCAGCTTGTTCAGATTGACCTTCTCTTTGGCGATCGGCAAGGCGCCTGCTTCGCTTTGGCTGAGGTCCAGGACATTGTCGATCTGCATGCCCAGACGCTTGACTGACTGGAGGATCGCCCGTGCATATTCATGCCCTTGATCCGTCAAGGGTCCGGCAACATCATTGTCGAGAAGCTCCGCAAATCCTCCGATCGAAGTAAGCGGTGTGCGGAATTCGTAACTCATGTTGGCAAGGAAACTGGCCTTGATCGAATCCGCTTCCACCAGCGCTTCATTTCGTTCGCGCAATGCTTGCTCGATTTTGTTGCTGTCCGAAATATCCAGCATTGTAAAAAGGGCGTTTCCATCAGGCAGGGGGATTGCGGCAAACTGAAATTTTCGCCCGTCCTCAAATGCAATTCGCCCAATTTGTTGAACCCTGTCAGAAGTCGCTGTGCGCACCATTTCACGCACTTCGGAAATACGCGCGGGTTGCCGCAATTGTCCTGCCATTTTCTGCATCAGGGAATCGACCCGCGGATGTTTCGCCAGATCTTCCTCTTCCAGTTGCCAGTTATTCGCGAATTGATGGTTCCAGATGTTGAGTTTTCCATCTGCTGCAAAAACCGCAATCGATTCGAAGAGATTGTCAAAAGTTGCCGTCCGGACACGCAGCAGAATATCTCGCGCACTGGCCAGTTGCGCCTGTTCGGTACGATCTTCAAAAATAACCAGCAGCCCCCGGTCCGGTGTCGGGTTTGCCAACACACGCAGATGGGTACCATCGGCCAGCAGCCAGTTTTCCTCAATCGAGTCCTTGGACTGGAACCAGTGTGTTCTTTCTTCCCGCCATTCGGGGAAGTCGCGCACTTCCGGGATCCGGTTCATCTCTCGCATCCGGTCGAGAACGCGCGGAAATTCCGGTCGTTCGGATATCCATTGTTGCCGCATGGAAAAGATGCGCTGAAAGGGCAGATTGCAGAATTTCAGAGATTTGTCGGCATCGAACTGGACAACACCAGCTGAAATCTTGTCGAGCATGTCGCGTTGGGATTCACTGAATCGCAGCTGTTCTTTTCGGGCATCCTCCAGTTCTTGAATATCGATGGCGTAACCGGCAATCCCGGAAGTGCCAAGCGGAACATCGACGACATGCGTCATTCGTCTCTGGCCGCCAACGGTGGTCGCCACAACCCGCTCATGGGGTTCGCCCCGCTGCATTGCCTCCGCGGCAGCATCTGTCGGACTGATTCCGTCAATTGTTTCGATAAGCTCTATGCCTTCGGCAACAACTTCCGCACCGTCTCTTGCATCAACCGCCGACACATATGCGCTATTTACCAGCGTAAGTTTATATTCCTTGTCCCTGTGCCACATCGGCACCGGTGCGGATTCAATCAGCGCCGACAGCGCATCAAAAGCTGCTCGTGCCGTTTCGTTCTCGATACGGAGAGTTTCAATCTGACCTTCGCTGTCTGTCGCGTCAAAAATCCACAGCAAGGCGCTCCCATTGGGAGCAATTTTCTGATCGGCCAACCCTCCTTTGACAAGCAGCGCCTTGTCTGACCCAGCTACCTTGATGGCCCGAACAAAACTTTTACCTGATTTCTGGGCAAGATTTACGTCTTGAGACAAGGCTTCAAGATCTTCCCGGCTCATCCCGGCATCTGGTGCACTCAATTCGGATATATGGGCCGGCAGGTGATCAATCCCCAGCCAATGCATCAGCCGCTGCGATGCTTCAAGCTTTCCGTCCGATCGCACCAGCAATGGCAAGGCAGGTGATGTCTCGAGAAGCCGCCCCAGCCGGCCAGATTGGCGCATTGTTGCCTGCGCCTTGTTCTTCATCGACAATCCGGTCCAGACCGCCCATGCGGCAGCAGCCAACCAAGCGGCCAGAATTAGTCCCAGAATGACAGCGGTAAGATCGGGCACATTCGTCATTAACCAAAGCGACTAGACTGTAACTTCGCCTGCGAAAAGCCCCTATTCTTTATGGTTTCAAAAACTTGGCCAATATGCGTTATAGAGACAGCTTAAAAAACGGAGCCCTTCCATGCCAATCGACGAAAGCCGGACGTTCAAGCCCATAAATATTGCTCTTCTGACAGTGTCAGACACACGGTCGCTCAAAGAAGATACATCCGGTGATATTCTTGCCGATCGCATTGCAGCCAAAGGCCATCAACTCTCCCACCGCGCGTTGATCCGTGATGAGAAAAGCAAAATAGTCGAACAACTGGATCAATGGATTAATGATCCGCAAGTTGATGCAGTAATCACCACTGGCGGGACAGGTCTTACCGGGCGCGATATCACTCCCGAAGCTCTGGATGCCGTGAAAGAAAAGGATATTCCCGGATTTGGTGAGCTGTTCCGCTGGCTCAGCATGAAGAGCATCGGGACTTCGACTGTTCAGTCCCGCGCTTGCGCGGTTGTTTCACGGGGCACCTATATTTTTGCCCTGCCGGGATCAAACGGCGCCGTCAAGGATGGGTGGGATGGAATATTGGATACGCAACTGGATAGCAGGCACCGACCTTGCAACTTTGTCGAACTGATGCCGCGTTTGCTGGAGAAGTAAACCTCTCAAGCCAAAACAGATTGTTTGTTCTCTTAATGTTCTTCTGATACAAGAGGGGAATGACCGAGCCTTCCCCCTCTCCGTCGCGCCCTGCAACCAAGGGACGCGGCGCCGTTAGTAACGATGACAGCGCCAGATTCAACGTACCGGGCAGAACGCCGGATGGAGATTGGCTCGACGCGCGAGAAGCAATCGATGGAAAGCTTCAAAAGCTTCGAACCGAAGTCACTATCGAGTATCCCAAATCGATTCTGAGTTTTAACAATTCGCCCGACTTGCCGTTCGACCGCTCGATAAATGCTTACAGAGGTTGTGAGCATGGATGCGTCTATTGTTATGCCCGCCCTACCCACGCCTATCATGATCTTTCCCCCGGACAGGATTTTGAGACGCAATTGTTTGCCAAACCAGATGCGGCCATGTTGTTGAGGAGAACACTGGCAAAACCTAAATATCGGCCCGCACCGATAGCAATCGGAACCAATACGGATCCGTATCAGCCCGTCGAAAAACGCTATCTCATCACGCGATCAATACTGGAAGTCATGCTGGAGACCAGTCATCCCATTGGCATCACAACCAAGTCTGACAGAATATTGGATGATATCGACTTTTTGGCCGAGCTCGCCAGTCAACAACTGGTCGCTGTCGCATTGTCAATCACAACCCTGGACAAGAGAATCGCGCGATCACTGGAACCACGCGCGCCGTCTCCTTTCAAACGATTGGCTGCCGTCAAAATGTTGAGCGATGCCGGCATTTATGTCCATGTGAACATCGCCCCGGTCATTCCCGGTCTGACCGATCACGAAATTGAGGCTATTGCAGCGGCCACTGCCCGGAACGGAGCGACAAGCATCTCGACCATACCACTACGATTGCCACATGAAGTGGCGCCCCTGTTCGAAGAGTGGCTGGATGCACATTTTGCCGACCGGAAAGCAAAGGTGATGAACATTGTCGCTTCAATGCGCAATGGCAGGAAAAACGACCCGAATTTCCATAGCCGCATGAAAGGGTCAGGACCTTGGGCCGCATTGCTTCACAAACGTACTGCGTTGGCTGCGCGCAAAAACGGGCTCTCAAAAGGCAAATTCAAACTGCGAACAGACCTTTTCATCAGGCCCGTCATGCCAGGCAGTCAAATGGAACTATTCTAGCCTAAGCATCCGCCAGACTAGCTAGTTTATAATCCTTGTATTCCAGGCGGAGCTCGCGTTTCAAGATCTTGCCGGTTGCCGTATGCGGTAGTTCGTCGATGAATTTGACTTCATCGGGCAACCACCATTTTGCTACCTTGTCTGTCAGATAGGCTATCACGTCATCCTGAGTGACTTCAGCATTTGGTTTTTTCACAATAAGAAGCATGGGCCGTTCATCCCATTTCGGATGATAAACTCCTACGGCCGCCGCTTCTGCAACTCCCGGGCAGCCTACCGCCGCATTCTCCAGTTCGATCGAACTGATCCATTCGCCTCCAGATTTGATCACGTCCTTTGCGCGATCGGTAATCTGCATCGTGCCATCGGGATGGAGCACTGCAACATCTCCGGTATCGAACCACAAATCATCTTCCACGGCATCTTCATCGGCGCGATAGTAGCGCTGGATTATCCATGGCCCGCGGATCTCCAGAGTCCCGCTGGATTCGCCGTCGCGGGGCAATATATTGCCCTCGTCATCGACAACCCGCAATTCCACTCCAAATGGCGGACGTCCCTGCTTACAGATCACATCAACTTGCGCATCGAAATCCAGTTCATCCCAATTGGCGGGAAGAGAACCGGCGGTTCCGATCGGAGATGTTTCAGTCATTCCCCATGCATGGGCCACGCGCATGCCATTCTTCATGAAACGCTCGATCATCGACCGCGGACAGGCAGAGCCACCTATTGTAATGACTTGCAGATCGCCATAATCGCCGCCATTCTCGTCCATGTCCGCAAACATGGATAGCCAGACAGTTGGTACACCAGCGCTGTGCGTCACGCCCTCTTCGCGGATCAGTTTCCAAAGGACAGGCGCTTCATTGCTCGCTGAAAAGACCATTTTTGCGCCCACAGCTGCACAGGCGAAGGGCAATCCCCAGGCGTTGGCGTGAAACATGGGGACCACCGGTAGCATAACCGACCGCGTCGCAAGATTCATGATGTCGGGCTGAACCTCGGTTATGGCATGAATCACGTTGGAACGATGTTCGTACAACACCCCTTTCGGATTGCCGGTTGTGCCGCTGGTGTAACAAAGCCCGCAAGGGTCGTTTTCATCCACATCCACCCAGTCAAACTTTCCATCTTCGGCATCGACCAGTTCACGGAAGGTTGGATAGTTTCCTTTTTCTCCGTCAAACTGAATATAATGTTCAACCGTCTTCAATTGAGGCTTCAACATTTCGATAATCGGGGTGAACATCTTGTCAAACAGCAGCACGCGGTCTTCTGCATGATTGATGATGTAGACAAGCTGTTCTTCAAACAGGCGTGGATTCACGGTGTGCAAAATGCCGCCTATGCCGGCGGAACCATACCAGCTGATCAGATGATGGGCATGGTTCATTGCAATCGTCGCGATCCGGTCACCTTTGGTTATTCCCAATCGTTTCAAAGCCTGTGCAAATTTCCGCGCCTCCAGACCTATTCCAGCCCAGTCTGTCCGGCCGATTGATCCGTCCGCCCAGTAGCTGACAATTTCGCGCGTGCCATGTTCGCGCGCCGCATGATCTATCAAATTGGTGATTTTGAGCGCACTGGCTTGCATTGCACCGGCCATAGGATTCTCCATAAACTTGTTTTTTTGAATGTTTGCCGGATTTTGTTCAGCTTACAAGTCTTAAATTCGCTCTGGTTCTTGTCGTTTGTCTTGAAAGTCCGGCGGGCCCCAATCGGATATTTTCCAGACCCTCGACATGACCCAGCATCTCTTCGACCTTGGCATCGAGATGGAAAGACCTGCCCAGACTCACCGCAATGGCGTTGCCATTGTTTCCCGGTACACGGACGACCAATTCACTTTTACCACCCTCAAACGGCGCCAGCAAATTGGCCAGTTCATGCAAACCGTCCAGATCAACAATATCGAGATCCATTCTCGTGCGCGTGGTTTTTTCAAGAAGATTAAGTGCTTGCACGCGTCGAATGGCCACCCGGGGATCTTCATCTTCCGAACGTTGATCCAGTTCGACATTCAGCAGCCCGCAGCCGCCTTCTTTGGCGAGATCAGCTAACAGTTCACATTGGTCTTCTTCAAAACAACTGGCCGAAAACTGCCCGCTGCTATCGGAGAGATCAGCCAGCAAAAAACGCTTCCCCCTTTTGCTTTCTCGCCAACGTACACCCTCTATCAATGCCGCCATTACTGCAGGTTTACGCTGGCCTTCGGTGATCGGCCCCTCATCGCATAGCGCTGCAAAAGTCAACGCCCCGTGAGAGGATGTCACCGCAGCATATTGCGAAACAGGGTGTGATGCAAAATAGAACCCGAAAGCATCGCGTTCCCGGACCATGATATCATTCAGGTTCCAGCTATCAGTCTCGGGCAATCGGATTGCCTGCATATCCCCGGCACCACCGTCACCAAACAGCCCTCCCTGCCCGCTGGTTCGGGATTCTGCGGCACTGTTCGCAACCGATAATATCATGTCCGCACCACCGTGCACTATGGCTCGATCAGGTTCCATATCGTCAAACGCTCCGGCTGCGGCTAGGCTTTCTATCTGGCGTTTGTTCATGCCCGCCGGATCTATGCGATTGGCAAAATCATCAATCGATTGGAAAATTCCATTTTCCGATCGCTCTGCAACCAGACCTTGCATGGCCTTTTCACCAACATTCTTGAGGCCGGCCAGCGCATATCGAACGGCGAGCAAAGAGCCTTCCTGCTCTTCCACAGCAAAATACGGCCGGCTCCGGTTGATTGAAGGTGGAAGAATAGTTACCTCCAGTCGCTTCATGTCATCGACAAATATACTGAGCTTTTCGCTCTGGTGCATATCAAAACACATCGAGGCCGCATAGAATTCATGGGGATAGTGCGCTTTGAGCCAGGCGGTCTGATAGGCGAGCAATGCATAAGCAGCTGCGTGGCTTTTATTGAAGCCATATCCAGCAAATTTATCAATCAGATCAAATAATTCATTGGCTTGCTGAGGACCGACATCATTGGCGGCTGCCCCCTCCACAAACCGGGTGCGCTGTGCATCCATCTCCGCCTGAATCTTTTTGCCCATTGCCCGACGCAACAGATCCGCTTCACCTAGGGAGTATCCGGCGATCACCTGAGCGGCCTGCATCACCTGCTCCTGGTAGACAATGATTCCATAGGTTTCCTTGAGAATATCCTCGAGAAGCGGGTGGGGATAAGCAATTTCTGCCCGTCCGTTCTTGCGGTCCCCAAACAGCGGGATATTGTCCATCGGCCCCGGTCGATACAAGGAAACGAGTGCGATAATGTCGCCAAAGTTTGTCGGTTTAACTGCCGCCAGAGTGCGCCGCATACCTTCCGACTCAAGCTGAAAAACCCCAACAGTGTCGCCGCGCTGAAGTAACTCGAACACTTTGGGATCATCCCAATCCAGAGTCTCGAGATCGACTTCGATGTCGCGTTCTGCCAGTAATTCTATGGCCTTTTTCAGAACAGACAGGGTTTTGAGTCCGAGAAAGTCGAACTTCACAAGCCCTGCTTGCTCAACAAACTTCATGTCAAATTGCGTGACCGGAAGATCAGATCGCGGATCACGGTAAAGCGGCACCAGCTCGTCCAGCGGCCGATCGCCGATTACCACGCCGGCGGCATGGGTGGAACTATGTCGCGGCAGCCCTTCAAGCTTCATCGCAAGATCAAACAGACGCTTTACATCTGCCTGTTTGTAATCTTGTGCCAACTCGGAAATGCCATTCAATGCACGTTGCAAATCCCAGGGATCTGTCGGATGGTTGGGGACAAGTTTTGTGAGCCGGTCAACCTGACCATATGGCATCTGCAGCACGCGCCCCACGTCCCGCAAAACCGCGCGAGCCTTGAGTTTTCCGAACGTAATTATCTGGGCAACCTGGCCTTTTCCGTATTTGTCCTGAACATACCGGATCACTTCACCACGACGGGTTTCACAAAAATCGATATCAAAATCCGGCATGGAAACACGTTCCGGGTTCAAAAAGCGTTCGAACAGCAGGCCGAGTTTGATCGGATCGAGATCGGTAATAGTAAGCGACCAGGCGACAACTGAACCAGCCCCTGATCCACGGCCCGGACCCACTGGAATGTCCTGATCCTTGGCCCATTTAATGAAATCTGCAACAATCAGAAAATAACCCGGAAATCCCATGTTGATAATCACGTCCAACTCGAAATCCAGTCGGTCAAAATAGGCTTTTCTTTCGTCGTCATCGAGGATTTCGGCATGCTTCAGTCTTGCCTCGAGACCGGCGATTGCATCGGTTCGCAGTTGCGCGGCTTCACCAGACAAGTCACCGGCCAGACTGGGTAAAATGGGGTCGCGGCGTGGCGGTGAAAATGCGCATCGCCGCGCGATTGTGACCGTATTTTCGAGCGCCTCTGGAATGTCAGCAAAAAGCTCCTCCATGACGAGGGCACTTTTCATCCAGAGATGGGGCGAAGGCTTGTCCCGATCATCATTCTCGACATAGGCAGATCCGGCAATACAAGTCATTGCATCATGTGCTTCATGAAATCCGGGGTCTGCGAAACAGCTTGGATTGGTTGCGACCATCGGGATGTCCCTATCCAAAGCAAGACGTATAAGGCCCGCCTCCGCGGCCATTTCAACCGGGTCTTCTCGGCGCGAAAGTTCGATGTAGAGACGGTCAGGAAAGTAATCCTGCAAGATGGAAAGATAGCTTTCGGCCTCCGATTGCTGTTCTTCGGCAACCAGACGGGCCACGGCGCCTTCTCCTCCAGCAGTCAGCGCGAGTAACCCTGCATTATGGGTCTCCAGCATTTCCAGGGGAATATGTGCATCCAGCTCAACAGGTCGCTCGAGATGAGAGGCAGAGACCAGCCGGCAGAGATTCTGATAACCCTGCTCGTTTTGTGCAAAGAGAGCGAGCCAATCCAGCACAGGCTTGTCACTTCCGGATTGATTTGGCCGCGACACGCGCAGCATACAGCCGGTTATCGGCTGCACGCCATTGGCACGACAGCCATCATCAAATGCCATGGATGCGAACAACCCGATTCTGTCGGTCAGCGCTACTGCCGGAAACTCCCGCTCCTTTGCAATCGCGCCAATAGCTTTTGGCTCCATCGCGCCATCAAGGATCGTGTAGGCTGAAAAAGCGCGTAGATGGACGAACGGAATCTGTGACATAGGCCCAGCCTAAGACGAACTCTGGAATATTGCCAATTTATTGAGCGACGATCGAGAACTATCGACCAGTTTTCCACAGCAAGTTTGGTAATTTGCTAAAGTAGTGCTTCAATTTCGCTTTTTAACTGCTCGGGCTTCACCGCCGGTCCATGCCGCGCCACGACATTTCCATCCCGGTCGACCAGAAATTTTGTGAAATTCCATTTGATCCGGGAGCCCAGCAGGCCTGATTTCTCTGACTTCAGAAATTTCCAAAGTGGATCCGCATCGCCGCCATTTACATCAATCTTCGCCATGAGAGGGAAGCTGACGTCATAGTTGAGGCTACAGAAATTCTTGATCTCTTCTGCATCGCCTGGCTCCTGATTGCCGAACTGATTGCATGGAAACGCCAGTATCTCGAGGCCCTTGCCTGCATATTCCTGATGCAATTTTTCCAGTCCTTCATATTGCGGCGTGAATCCGCATTTTGAAGCTGTGTTCACGATCAACAGAACCTTGCCCTTGTATTTGGCAAGATCGATATCCGATCCATCGGCCTGCTTCACTTCAAACTCTGTAATTTGCATCAATGCGCCCCATTTTTTGCAATTAATTTGCTTTCTCTGGTAACCAGATCGATATTCACCAGCCAAAAGTCAAAGACAATCTGACTTGCGCGTTGAAAACGCTAAGCTAAAACTCCATCATGCAGGCGAACCACGCGGTCCATTTTTGCGGCCAAACGCTCATTGTGCGTCGCAATCAACGCCGCGCTGCCTTCGTCCCGGACAAGCGCCATCAACTCCATCAGAACAATATCTGCAGTCGCTTCATCGAGATTGCCGGTAGGTTCATCAGCGAGAACGAGCTTTGGAGCATTGGCCAACGCCCGCGCCACTGCAACGCGCTGCTGCTCACCGCCAGACAATTTGCTTGGCTTGTGATCAAGACGCTTTTCCAGTCCCAGACTCGATAGCAATATATCGGCGCGCTCATCGGCCTGTTCTTGCGATACTCCGGCAATGAGTTGCGGCATCACCACATTCTCCTTGGCGCTAAAATCCGGAAGCAGATGATGGAATTGATACACAAAACCCAGTAACTCCCGCCTAATCCTTGTGTGGCCATTCGCGGACATCTGTGCCGTTTCTTCACCGGCGAGTTTGATCGACCCTTCGAAGCCACCTTCCAGTAATCCAACTGCCTGAAGCAGTGTAGACTTTCCCGACCCCGAAGGACCCAGCAGCGCCACAATTTCGTTCGGCCGGATGTCCAGGTCAACGCCTTTCAGAACGTCGATTTGAACATCTCCTTGCGAAAAACTGCGTCTGACATCGCGCAATTTAACTACTTTGTCGTTGCTGTTCTCACTCATAGCGAAGCACCTGCACTGGATCGGTACTCGCCGCCTTATAGGCCGGATAGAGCGTTGCCAGAAAACTGAACAGCAGAGCCAGCATAGCGATCCCGAAAACTTCCATCGGATCTGTTTTTGCCGGCAACTCTGTCAGAAACCGGATCGAGGGATCCCACAAATTCTGGCCGGTGATCATCTGCACAAAATTGATCACGCTCTGACGAAAATATATCGCGATCAGTCCGAGGACGATTCCTGCCGCAATGCCGAGCGTGCCGATCGTCGTTCCGACAACAACAAAAATTCTCGTCAGCGAACTTCGCGTTGCACCCATCGTGCGTAAAATTGCGATATCTCTGGTTTTTGCTCGTACCAGCATGATCAGGGAAGAGAGAATATTGAACACCGCCACCAATATGATGATGGACAGAATCACAAACATCACCACACGTTCGACTTGCAACGTTTCAAACAATGATGCGTTCATCGATTGCCAGTCCGTTACGACCCCGCGATCCGCTACTTTCGGAAGCAATGGGCTCAAAATTTCACCAACATTGTCTGCATCTACCGTCTTGATTTCTATCATGCCTATCTGATCGCCGAGCAGGAGCAACGTCTGCGCATCCTCCATGGGCATGATGACAAAAGCCTTGTCATAATCATAGACACCCACTTCAAATATCGCTGCCACTTCGTAGGATATCTCTCTCGGAACAGTACCGAAGGGTGTGGAACGCCCTTGCGGGTTTATGACTGTTATCCTGCTACCGACCTGTGCTCCCAAAGTGGTTGCCAGCCTGCTGCCAATTCCGACCCGCCCTGCACCTGGCTCAAGAGCGCCGAGATCTCCGGCAATCGTCTTTCCGTCGAGCGTATCGTTGTCGATGATATCCGGTACAAGCATTCCGCGAACCAGAACCGCCTCAACCCGGCCGTTAAATGTGGTCAATAAAGGCTGTTCAATCAGCGGGGATGCCGAAACCACACCCTCCGTGTTTCGCGTATCTTCCAGCAAATCGCGCCAATCAGGCAAGCGCCCGCCATAGCCCTGCACAACAGCGTGACCGTTCAACCCGACAATTTTATCAAAAAGCTCTGCACGAAACCCGTTCATCACGCTCATGACAACGATCAGGGCAGCTACGCCCAGCATCACGGCCACCAGACTGATACTCGCAACCAGAAATATGAACCCCTCGCCTTTTCCGGGCAAAAGGTAGCGTTTCGCGATAACCCATTCATATCGGGAAAGGAGCATGTTGGTGTGTTCTTCCTCAGGAAATCTTATGTGGCTTTAGGGTCGCAAAGCGATACAAACAAGTATGTAACTGGTTAAAATGCTGTTGCTGATATGACACAAGCCTGAACGAATATTTCAAATATATGAAAATTCGCATGACAAGACGAACAATCATGACCAAACACGTCGAGAATCAAATGCCGTCAAAAGGTCATGGTTCAGGGATCCTTTCTGGTTCCACTGCATGTTGGGGGACAAGCAGAAGCGAATAGGAAAGGAAAACAGGGGGACGATTTTTCGTCACCATTACCGCCCGGGATCAGTAATGATTCCGGGCGTTTTTGTTGTCACGCTGCCTGCATTCCCGTCGGTCTTGAAATTTTTGAACTTAATCATATCTTGGTTGGGCGACACGCCATTTGGGTGTCGTGAATTGTCCCGGATGCCGATTATCGGATCCATCACTTTAATTGCTCAACATGAGGATAAAGATATGAACCGTTTTGATTTTACCCCCTATCGCCGCTCAACCGTAGGCTTTGACCGGCTTTTCGATCTTCTTGAGAATAATGCCCGCGCGCAGCAATCTGAAAACTACCCGCCGTTCAACATCGAACGCAGCGGTGAAGATCACTATCGGATTACGCTTGCCGTCGCTGGATTCAAGGATGCCGAAATTGAGATAACCGCCCAGCAAAATTTGCTGCTGGTTGCCGGCAACAAGAACGTCGAAGATGGCGAAGCGAAGCAATTCCTTCACATGGGGATAGCCAACCGCAATTTCGAACGCCGTTTTGAACTTGCTGATTTTGTCCGCGTCGACAACGCGGCACTGGCAGATGGCTTGCTTGTCATCGACCTGGTACGAGAAATTCCTGATGCCATGAAGCCGCAAAAAATCGCGATTAACCAGGAAAGCAACGTCACAAAAATCGTCGACAAGCGCGCTGAATCCGAAGGCAAAGCGGCTTAGGCACCGCCAAAATTATCTGGAAAAGGCAGCCGTTTACTCAGGTTGCCTTTTTTGAGGATCATGCAAAAAAATGGGGCAGCCAGATGAGGATCTGACTGCCCCTGACACCCGCTTGGTGTCACTCTTGACGAAATTAGCCCGGGTCGCAAATGGCCAACTTCAATCAAGAATCCGCATTGGCAATGTTGGAAAGTGTCGCGTGATTCAAAATCCGCACTTTCCCGCTTTCAACCGATACAATGCCGTCTTCCGACCAGGCTGAAAGTTGCCGATTAATATGTTCCCGCGACATTCCGGCAAAGTTGCCGAGTTCGCTCTGACTCAAATCCAGTTTAAGGCGCCCCTCTTCCGCACCAACCACTGAAAGCCTCAGGAGATACCGCGCCAATCTAGGACCAGACGTGTAGGCACGATCTCCCTCGATCATGGTATTGGCAGTTCTTATGCGTGTCGCCATGACCTTAAGTAACCGTAATGCCATATTTTTGTGCTTTTTCAAAATTTCTTCAAAAGCTGCTCGCGTGATGGTCAAAGCGGTTGTTGGTTCAATTGCGGTTACGCTGGCGGTTCTTTCTCCCCCGTCTAAAAGCGCAATTTCACCCAGAACCTGGCCGGGTTCGGCATAATCCAGTACGATTTCATGGCCATTGCTGGCGATCATGCTGGTACGCGCATTGCCTGATAGCAATATCAGTAGCGAGTTACCCGGATCTCCCTGCATGATCATTTCATCTCCCCGTTCATATTGCACAAAATGTCCGCGCAATATGATATCGGCCAATTCCGCTTCATCACAATCGGCGAACAAGCTGTGCTCCGCCAATATGTTCGCAAGTTCTTCGGCTTTCACGTTTTCTGCTCCAACCCTGGTTCCTGCAATCAGTAAATAAACGGATAACCATTTCTCACTACTTGAATGTGACAATAGTCACTTCAGGTAAAATAGATTGGACAAATTAGACAAGTCGGCTTTGTTTTACCGCTGCAGCAATAAACGAAGCGAAGAGCGGATGGGGCTCAAATGGCTTGCTTTTGAGTTCAGGGTGATATTGTACGCCGACAAACCAGCTGTGATCGGGGCGCTCAACTGTTTCCGGCAACTCACCGTCCGGAGACATACCGGCGAAGATCAAGCCGGTTTCTTCCAGTTGCTCGACATAGGTCTTGTTGACTTCATAGCGGTGCCGATGACGTTCGCTGATTTCTGACGATCCATATATCTCGCTGATTTTCGACCCCTGTTGCAGGCGCGCATCATACGCGCCCAACCGCATCGTGCCGCCAAGATCGCCGCCCGCTTCACGCTTTTGCAGGCCTTCTTCGGTCATCCACTCTGTAATCAGTCCCACAACGGGATCCTTGGTTTCGCCAAATTCAGTAGTCGAAGCAGCGTCGATCCCGGCCATATTGCGGGCAGCTTCGACACACGCCATCTGCATGCCAAGGCAGATACCGAAAAACGGTACATCATGTTCGCGCGCAAATTTGACGGATCCGATTTTGCCTTCACTGCCACGTTCGCCGAAACCACCCGGCACCAGAATGGCGTGCAAGGGCTCTAACTTGGCCGCAAGCGCCGTGTCATCTTCAAAAAGTTCCGCATCCAGCCATCGCACTTGAACCTTTACCCGATTCGCTAGCCCGCCATGGAAAAGCGCTTCCTGAAGAGATTTATAAGCATCCTGCAAGCCCACATATTTTCCAACCACGCCAACAATGACTTCGCCTTCCGGATTTTCGATGCGCTCCATCACGTCATTCCAGCGCGCCAAATCCGGTTCTGGTGCATCATCTATCCCAAAGGCATGCAAAACCTCGGCATCGAGCCCTTCTTCATGATATTGCAGAGGAACGTTGTAGATACTGCTGGCGTCCAGAGCCGGAATCACAGCTTCTTTGCGAACATTGCAGAACTGTGCAATTTTCGCTCTTTCACCATCCGGCAAATCATGCTCACAGCGACACAGCAGGATATCCGGCTGAATACCCAGCGATGTCAATTCCCTTACGCTATGTTGCGTCGGTTTGGTTTTCAATTCTCCGGCGGCCGCAATATAGGGTACGAGCGTGACGTGCACCGAAATCGCATTTTCGCGGCCCACTTTATTGCGCAATTGCCGAATCGCTTCAATGAACGGCAGACTTTCAATATCGCCGACTGTTCCGCCAATTTCACAAAGAACAAAGTCGATGCCATCGAGCTTGTCTTCGGCAAATTCCTGAATGGCGTCGGTGACATGCGGTATGACCTGCACGGTGGCACCCAGATAGTCTCCTCGACGCTCCTTGGTGATAATCGACTGATAGATTCGCCCAGAGGTCACATTGTCAGATTGCAGTGACGGAACGCCGGTAAACCGTTCATAATGACCCAGATCGAGATCGGTTTCCGCTCCATCGTCAGTCACATAGACTTCACCATGTTGATAGGGCGACATGGTGCCTGGATCGACATTTAAATAGGGATCCAATTTGCGGATTCGAACTGAATATCCACGAGCTTGCAAGAGCGCGCCAAGGCTCGCTGCCATCAGACCTTTGCCTAGTGAGGAGACCACACCGCCGGTAATAAAAATATATCGCGCCATGGGAGGAGAGGCTTAAGACCTATCTCGCCCAAATGACAAGCGTGCGAATCCGAAAAAACAAAATATTTTTGAAATGATTTCCAAAAGCCGCAGATTAGCGTCGGCATTCGAAAATATTTCCCAACCGACTACTGATCGAGAGGAACACCGGCATCGTCGGTAGCAGCATCTTCACCAGATTCGCTCACGCCAGCAGCTGCAGCTGCAAGTGGATCATCTCCGGCGAGAGGAACAGCATCCGCAGGTTGTGCAGGAGCATTTAATGCCCCGTTGTCGCGCTGTAATGTCTGATCAATCGTCGCCGGTTTGCCTTCGGCAGCGGCCAGAACCGCGAGCGCGACAGACAGGCTGACGAAAAGAACCGCGAGAACGGTCGTCGATCGCGTAAGGAGGTCAGCTGCGCCGCGTGCAGACATCATGCCGGATGGCGATCCGCCAACACCCAATCCACCACCCTCGGATTTCTGCATCAAGATCACGCCAACCAGCATGGCGGCGATTATGGCCTGAACAACGGTGAGAAATAGAAACATGGATTTTCCGAACCTGATCAATGAGTGAACTGTTTGTGCAGCGCACATAGCGACTGAGTCTGCGAGATTCAAGAAGGGAAAGCCAGTCACCTGATTAAGGTTATGGTCTCAAATCCTGCAAAATACATCCACGCAATCTGCACAAAGCAAATGCGCAGACCGGCGAGGATATCCCTAAGCTTTTGCAGCAGCTTCGATAATTGGTCCGAATTTCTCGGCAGTCAGACTCGCCCCGCCGACCAGCCCGCCATCAACATTGGGCACAGCGAGCAATTCTGCGGCGTTACTGCCGTTCATTGAGCCGCCATAGAGGATCCGAATGGCATCGCTACCCTGCCCCATCAATTCCGCCAGTTTGTGACGAATGGCAGCGTGCATTTCTTCAACATCCGAGGCTTCTGGCACCCTTCCGGTGCCAATTGCCCAGACCGGTTCATAAGCAATGGTCAGCCAGCTCGCATCTGCACCATCCGGGAATGATCCGGATAGCTGACCACACACAATTGCAATCGCTTTGCCTGCATCACGCTCTTCCTCGGTTTCGCCCACACAGATTATCGCTCCCAGACCGGCAGCATGAACAGCTTCCGCCTTGGCTTTGATTTCTGCATCGGTCTCGTGCTGATCCGCTCGCCGTTCGCTATGGCCCAATATGGAAAAACCAGCACCAGCCTCTTTTATCATCGCAGCTGAAACACATCCGGTGTGAGCGCCTTTGGCATTGAAATGACAATCTTGGGCTCCGATTCCAAAGCCCGGATTGGATTTAGCAGCTTCAGCAATCAGGGTGACAGGAGGACATATCCCGGCATCAACCCCCGGATGCGACGCCGAGGCCGCAGCAATTGCGCTAATATCGGCCAATTCCGAGCGCAGGCCGTTCATTTTCCAGTTCCCAACGATATATTTGCGATTGGCCATTAATTTTTCCCTCTGTGATTGCGGTTTTGATCGCTGCTAACAAATTCTGGACGATGTGCCAATTTGCTTTACCCGAGCCTGCGATGTTGATTGTTTTCCTTTTGCTTGAACCGGTCACGCAAGCGGCCTAAAGCATCACGATATCCGTTTCAGCCAATAGAGTTGCAATATTTCATGATCAGTTTCTTTCGCAGAATTTTTTCTTCCAAAATCGGTCTCTTCCTTACCTTTTGCTTTGTAGGGTTGATCGCAATTGCGTTTGCGACCGCTGATGTTTCGGGATCGGGCGCATTTGGTGGCGTGACCGGCTCTGGCACCGCAGCGCAGGTCGGAAAGACAGAATTGACAACGGCAGAGCTCGGCAGCTCAGTGAACAATGCGTTTCGGAGTGAACAACGAGAAAACACGAGCCTCGACTTGAAGACATATATTGATGGCGGCGGTTTCGACAGTGTGCTGGAACGCATGATCAACAGTTTCGCCATTGCCGATTTTGGAAACCAGCACGGCATTATTGCCGGGAAACGGCTCGTTGATAGCGAGATTGCAGGCATTCAGGCATTCCAGGGTGCCGACGGCCAGTTTAACGAAGAAAATTTCCGCCGCGCACTGCAGCAACAGGGCCTCAATGAGAAACAGTTGCGCGCAGACTTCAGTCGCAACTTGCTTGCAGAACAATTGCTCCCCGTTTCCGGATTCGGAACTGCAGTGCCGCAAAAACTGGTCGTGCCATATACCTCATTGTTATTGGAAGCACGTGAAGGCAAAGTCGCGGTTATCCCGTCGGCGATATTTGTTGATACCAGCAAGCCCGCAGATGCTGCTTTGGCCGCATTTTACAGTGAAAACAGCTCAAATTATACAATTCCCGAGCGCCGAACCGTCAGCTACGCTCTTTTTTCCAAAGATCGGTTCAACGACAAAATCAATCCGACTGCAGAGGAAATTCAGGGATATTATAATCTCAACAAGGCGCGCTATTCAGCGAGCCAGACACGCAATCTGGAACAGGTTGTTCTTCCGACAAAAGAAGCCGCCCAGGCAATGGCGGACAAGATCACTGGGGGCATGACACTTGCTGCTGCCGCACAGTCAGTAGGCCTTTCTGCTGCTGAAGTCGGATCGGTCAGCAAAGTCGATTTTGTGGGAATGGCATCGCAAGCTGTCGCTGATGCAGCATTCCGGACCGATGCCGGGGGACTTTCACCCCCTTCACAAAGCGCACTGGGCTGGCACATCGTAAAGGTGAACAGCGTTGACCAGATCGCGGGCCGTTCGCTTGAGGAAGCCCGAGCGGAGATCGTTGCGGTTCTGAAAGCCGAACAAATAGATGAGGCACTCGCTGAACTTACGGTCAAGATGGAAGACGAATTCGCCGCTGGATCATCACTGGCTGACGTTGCAGCTGCTGAAGAACTGAATATCGAGGCTACACCGAAATTGCTGGCCAATGGACAAAATCCAGATGATCCAGACTTTCGTCCGATAGCTGAAATGCAGCGCATATTGCCGGTTGCGTTTTCGATGGATGAAGATTCCGATCCGCAAGTAATCGAAATTCTTCCCGGGCAACAATATGCGATTCTCCATGTAACCGAAATCAACGCTGCAGCGCCTCCTCCGCTCAAATCCATAGAAGAGCGAGTTGGACGAGACTATATGCTCGATGAAGGTTCCAAAAAGGCCAAAGCCGTTGCAGATACCATCGCAAAGAAAGTTGCGGACGGCATGGCGCTGTCAAAAGCGATGTCAGAGGCAAACGCGCAGTTGCCGGCCGCCGAAACGGTAAGTTCAACGCGCGCAGACCTCGCTCGCCAAAGTCAGCAGGGTCAGGTTCCACCGCCACTCACTTTGATGTTCAGCATGGCGGAAGGCACCGCAAAAACTCTGAGAGCTCCCCAAAACCGGGGTTGGTTCATTGTTCAGTTGGACAAGATAATCCCTGGGGATGCCGCCGCTCGCACCGATCTTCTCGAAGCCACAAAACAGCAATTCAAACAAGTGTTCGGAAATGAATATACCGAGCAGTTTATCAACGCGATGAAAGCGGATATTGGCGTCGAGCGTAATCAAGGCGCAATCTCTGCGCTGAAGAGCCAGCTCTCCGGACGCAATTAACATGCCCAAACAAAGATATCCGGGCGAGTGATGTCTGGCAGCCTCGGAACCAGCACTGCACTCACTTCTCTTGATGCGGGTAAGCCAGCTCTTATCTGGCGAAAGCAAGTGGCAGATACAGAAACACCGGTATCCGCCGCGCTAAAACTCATGTCTCCGGACCGCGGCGACTTCCTCCTCGAATCTGTTGAAGGAGGCGAAACGCGCGGGCGACACAGTCTGATCGGCCTGGCTCCCGACCTCGTGTTCCGTGCCAACGGAACCGATGCGGAAATCAATGCAAACTGGCTTGCAGACAAATCCGCTTTCCGTCCTGAAACATCAAACAGCCTGGATGCCTTGCGGGCTCTTGTTGAACGGTGTCAGATGGATGTCCCTGAGGGACTACCCGGCGCGTTGGCATGTCTGGTCGGCTATTTTGGCTACGAGACAATTGGCCTGGTCGAAAAAATGCCCCGTGCCCCGCAATCCGAACTCGAATTGGCTGACATGCTGTTTGTACGCCCGACTGTTATCGTGATTTTCGACCGACTTGCAGACGAGATGTACCTGGTATCCCCGGTTTGGCCTGAAGGTGAAGTTTCGCCGGAAGAAAAAATAAAACAGGCCGAAGAACGACTGGACGAAACCGAGCGACAAATTGCCAGTTCGATTGACAGCGATTTGTCGGATACGCGGCATGATGTGGATCCGGAAAGTCTTGCCTATCAACACCAGTGCAAACCTGCAGACTATCAGGACATGGTGCTGCGCGCCAAAGACTATATCGAGGCGGGTGATATCTTTCAGGTCGTGCTGGCGCAACGCTTCACAACACCATTTGCCTTGCCACCCATCGAGCTTTACCGCGCCCTTCGGAGGGTTAACCCCTCGCCATTTCTGTTCTTTCTTGATCTTCCGGGATTTTCTCTGATCGGGTCTAGCCCGGAAATACTTGTTCGCGCTCGGGAAGGCGAAGTGACAATAAGACCTATTGCCGGAACAAGGCCGCGTGGAAGCAACGTGACGGAAGACAAGGCAAACCGGGACAGTCTGCTGGCCGACCCAAAAGAACGAGCCGAACATCTTATGCTTCTCGATCTTGGCCGAAATGATATCGGCCGCGTAAGTACCGCCAACAGTGTCGAAGTCACGGACAGCTACAATGTCGAATATTACAGTCACGTGATGCACATCGTTTCAAATGTTGTCGGCAACCTTGCCCCGGACAAGGATGCGATCGATGCCTTGTTCGCCGGTTTTCCGGCCGGAACGGTCAGCGGCGCACCCAAAGTCCGGGCATGTGAAATTATCGCTGAACTCGAGCCTGAAACACGAGGTGCTTACGCCGGCGGCGTCGGATACTTTTCTCCCGATGGCAGCATGGATAGCTGTATTGTTTTGCGCACGGGTATCGTCAAGGACGGAACGCTTCATGTGCAGGCCGGTGCGGGCATCGTTGCTGACAGCGACCCTGCTTACGAACAGGCTGAATGCGAGGCAAAAGCAGGTGCGTTGCTCGCAGCCGCAAGAGAGGCCATAAGACGCGCGCAAGATGTGGGATTTGGCCAGTAAGCCCACCTGCCATCAGGAGAGGAAATCAGCCATGGCGACCAGTGCGGCCGGAAAAGAACGCATGATCAGCTCAGCAGATGTCAGCGAAGCGGATCTATATGTGGAAGATCGATGGCAGGCTCCGTTTGCCGCGTTGAGGCGGGACATGCCGGTCAGCTATTGTCCGGAAAGTCCTTATGGCCCTTATTGGTCAGTGGTCACTCTCGACTTGATTCAAAAAGTCGAACTCGATCCGGATGTTTTTTCATCTGCGTCACATCTGGGCGGAATCACGATCACGGAAGGTATCGGTGAAGCTGAGTTTCCCAATTTCATTGCGATGGACAAACCCAAGCATACGGCACAGCGCAAGGTTGTACAGCCCGCTTTCAACCCCAGCGAAATGGCCCGCAGAGAAAAAGAAATCCGCGATCGAACGCGGCAACTGCTCCATGAATTGCCCGTTGGTGAAACATTTGACTGGGTAGAGGAAGTCTCGATCAAGTTAACGATCGGCATGCTGTGCATATTGTTCGATTTTCCATGGGCAGAACGCCACGACATGAAGCGCTGGTCGGACTGGGCCAGCGAAGTCACACCTGATCAAAGCGAAGAACGCAGACAATTATTCTTTGAACAGATGTTTCAGATGCTTTCCCGATTTGATCAGCTATTCGAAGCCCGGCGCAGCGCGCCTCCGGCGGATGATCTGTTTTCCCGAATCGTGCACAGTGAAGCCATGGGCAACATGCCTGAACTGGAGCGCCTTGCGAACATCGCATTGCTGATAGTCGGCGGCAACGACACCACTCGCAATTCGATGAGCGGCTTTATCCACGCTTGCCAGCAGTATCCCGATCAGTTTGAGCTTTTGAGAGCCGATCCTTCCCTCATCCCCAATGCAGCGCAGGAAATTATCCGCTGGCAATCTCCGGTCACGCACATGCGCCGAACCTGCACGGAAGACACGGAGCTGAACGGCCAGCATCTGTCAAAAGGCGACAAAGTCATCCTCTGGTATATTTCAGGCAATCGCGATGAGACCATCTTTGAAAATCCAGATGCTTTTGATGTGACCAGAGAAAATGCGCGGCGTCACGTGGCATTCGGACACGGCGTGCATCGCTGCGTAGGGGCGCGACTTGCGGAAATTCAGCTGGCGATACTGTTTGAGGAAATTCTGGCTCTCAATGTCCGGGTCAAGGAAGTAGAGCAGCCGGAACGACTGGCTAGTCCGTTCCTTCACGGATTTACGTCAATGCCAGTGCAACTGGTTCCGATCAGCTGATCCAAATCAAACCAGCAATCCGTTCCAAATTGCTACTCCAGCATTTTCGGAGCTTCCTTTTGAAGCTTTTCCTTGATCTTGTTGGCGAACATACCGAGCAAGGGCGGCAGATCGAAAATCGCGTAGACTTCGTCATCACGCACCTGCATCTCGCTATCGATTTTCTGGCCCATGGCTTCAAGGGTGCAATGCAGCGTATCGCCCTCCCAGTGGTGATCCGACACCGTCGCACCGGGAACGGATTCACTTAGCGTGTGAACGCCATTACCCATTCGGGTCTTGGCATCTGCCACCCCCAGTTTGTGCGGAATATTGACGGTAACCGGTACGCCCATAACTGTGTCTCCCTGTCGCACTTCCCTAACACGCTGTGAGTGAAGGTCAATTCTCCCCGGAATTACTTGGCGTGAGCGGAATTTGCGATTAGGCACGGCGACATGATCCTGGTTATCGACAATTATGACAGCTTCACCTTCAATCTGGTCCACTATCTGATGGAACTGGGCGCAGAAGTGCGGGTTGAGCGCAATGACGCCTTAAACGCTCGTGAAGCGCTCGCCACCGGCGCCGATGCTTTTCTGATATCGCCGGGGCCCTGCACGCCAAATGAAGCGGGCATTTCACTTGATCTGGTCGCGGCTTGTGCAGATGCAGAACGGCCGTTGTTAGGCGTGTGCCTGGGCCATCAAAGCATCGGGCAGCATTTTGGGGGCAAGGTCGTCCGGGGAGGACTGATGCACGGAAAAACATCCCCGGTCGTTCATGACAATAGCGGCGTGTTTGCGGATATCCCCACACCCTACACCGCTACGCGATATCATTCCCTCATCGTTGAAGATATTCCAGACTATCTGGTGATCAACGCCACTGCAGATGACGGATCAGTAATGGGATTCCGCCACGACAGCCTTCCCATGCACGGCGTTCAGTTTCACCCCGAAAGCATTGCAACCGAGCACGGCCACCAGCTACTCGCCAATTTCATGACGATTGCCGGACTGGAACCGAGACTGCCCAACAAGGTACATCATGACATTAGCTGACCCTTCACATCCATTGAATACACAGCAGGCGCAAAGCGCCTTTTCGAAGATTCTGGATGGTGAATGTCCTGCAGATGAGGTGTCTGCATTTCTTGTAGCGCTCGCAGACCGCGGCGAAACGGCCACGGAAATCGCAGTGGCCGCAAGTGAGATGCGCAAACGCATGGTTACCGCTGATGCGCCGGAAAACGCGATTGATGTCTGCGGAACTGGTGGAGATGGCAGCCATAGTTTGAATATATCTACAGCTGCTGCCCTGGTTGTTGCAGCTTGCGATGTCCCGATGGCCAAACATGGTAACCGTGCCGCATCGAGCAAATCCGGCGCTGCTGATACTTTGGAAGCGCTGGGTCTCGATCTTGCAAAAGCGGCAACTGGCGGAGAAGAATCTCTTCGGGATGTTGGCATCGGTTTCTTTTTTGCGCCCAATCATCATCCGGCTCTTGGGCCGCTTGTCCCCGTTCGCAAAGCAATCGGACGACGTACGATCTTCAATCTGCTGGGCCCGTTATGCAATCCGGCGCGGGTCAAACGCCAGCTTATCGGAGTCGCAACGCCGGATCTTGTTCGCACCTATGCTGATGCCGCTCTCCAGCTCGGCTATGAAAAGGCGATGATTGTTTCGGGGGAAGAAGGGCTTGACGAACTGAGTATTTCCGGCCCCTCCAAGGTCGCAATAGTCGAACGTGGACAAATAACCGAGAGCCGCATTTGTCCGAAAGACGTCGGCCTGCCCTCCCATCCTGCCGATGCCATAAAAGGCGGAGACCCCGCCTATAATGCGGCCGCGCTTGAGAAGCTGTTGCTCGGCGAAGCTTCTGCTTATCGTGATGCCGTGCTGCTTAACAGCGCCGCCGGCTTGCTGGTCGCTGGCGAAGTTGAAAGCTGGGAAGCTGGTGTCGAAGAAGCCGCCGAGGCAATTGACAAAGGGCTCGCCAACGCCCTGCTCAAATGCTGGATTGCAAACCAGTGACCGGGCGATCTATGAAGCGCAGCCATGAATAAGCTTACCGAAATCTGCCAGACCAAAGGCCGACATGTCGCGGAACGCAAAGCCCAGATCTCCGCGGCTGCATTGCACGATCAGATTCGGCAGCAAACCGCGCCCAGAGGATTTATCAGCGCGATTGAAGAGAAATCAAAAGCCGGATTTGCATTGATTGCGGAAATAAAAAAAGCCAGTCCATCCAAAGGCCTGATCCGGGAGGATTTTGACCCGCCGGCCCATGCGCGGGCCTATGAAGCAGCGGGAGCAGCCTGCCTTTCGGTTCTGACGGACATTCCTTATTTTCAGGGGGCTGACGAATATCTGGTCGCTGCGCGGACGGCAGCGTCTCTGCCTTGTCTGCGCAAGGACTTCATGGTTGATCCCTGGCAGGTCATGGAGTCCCGGGCATTGGGCGCAGATGCTATCCTGATCATCATGGCGGCGCTTGAAGACAGTCTGGCAGCCGAAATTGAGGACGCGGCGAAGGAACTCGGCATGGATGCGCTCATCGAGGTCCATGACACCGAAGAGCTGGAACGCGCGCTCAAATTGCAATCCCCTCTGCTGGGCATAAACAACCGCAATCTCAAGACGTTCGAGACCAGTCTCACCCAAACGGAAACATTGTCACGAAACGTCCCGGATGATCGGATCATGGTGTCCGAAAGCGGTATATTCTCTCATGCGGACTGTTTGCGCCTGTCCGAATGCGGGGCGCGGTCATTCCTCGTGGGCGAATCCCTGATGCGGCAGGACAATGTCGAAACAGCCACACGATTGCTGCTGACCGGCACAGAGGAAGTCACATGAGCAAACTCACCCATATTGATGGCGATGGCGCGGCGCACATGGTCGATATTGCCCACAAATCCGATACCGTCCGGGAGGCACGCGCCGAGGGTGAAATCCACATGGAATTGGACACATTGGACGCTATAAAGGCCAATGCAATGAAGAAAGGTGATGTGCTGGCCACTGCCCGTATTGCCGGGATCATGGCGGCAAAAAAGACCAGCGATCTGATCCCGCTTTGTCATCCGCTGGCCTTGAGCAAGGTCGCCGTAGATTTTACCTTTCTGGAGGATGGAATACGGGTTGAATCCATGGCTCGACTGACGGGTAAGACGGGCGTAGAAATGGAAGCATTAACGGCTACTTCTGTGACATTGCTTACAATCTATGACATGTCAAAAGCAATGCAAAAGGACATGATCATCAGCGATATCAGACTGCTGGCAAAATCGGGCGGAAAATCCGGAGACTGGAGCGCTTGATGGGTGCGCTCATGCCTCTGGAAGAAGCCCAGAAGCGGGTTATTCATCTGGCACAGCGGCTCCCGCCCGAGACACTTCCAATCGCTAAGGCAACCGGTCGATATCTGGCCGAAGATCTTCCTGCCAAACGCAGCCAACCCGCAGGCGACATGTCTGCGATGGACGGATATGCGATATGTTTTGAAGATCGGGAGGGCCCATGGACCCGGGTTGGTGAATGCAAGGCCGGTAGCCCGCCCTGCCCGCCCCTAAAGCCCGGAGAAACTGCGAGAATTTTTACCGGCGCATTGCTACCCGAGGGCGCAGACACTGTGGTGATGCAGGAAAATGTGAACGCTGAAGGCGAAACCGTCCACCTGATGACCGAAGCATCACCGGTCAAAGGGCGTCACGTCCGCCACAAAGGCGGCGACTTTGATGTTGGGGACATTGTCCTGACCACAGGCACCTGTCTGGACGCACGCGCGCTGGGACAGGCCGTTATCGCCGGTCATGGCGAACTTCCGGTGTTCAGCTTGCCCAAAATCGCGATTTTGTCCACTGGCGATGAACTGGTCGAACCCGGCCAGAAAACGGCGCTACACCAAATTCCCGCCAGCAACGACGTGATGATCTCTGCGATGTTGTCCGCTTTTCCTGCAGAGGCTCGCAATATCAGCCGCATTGCGGATAATATGGACATGCTGTGTAATGCGCTCGACAGCGCAAGGGATTGCGATATCATCGTGACAATTGGCGGCGCATCGGTTGGCGATCATGATCTTGTCGGTCCGGCCTTCGAAAAACTCGGCGGAAATATCGATTTCTGGAAGATAGCCATGAAACCGGGCAAGCCTTTAATGGCTGGAAAACTTGGAGATTCCATAGTGTTGGCGCTCCCCGGCAATCCTGGCTCTGCTTTTGTAACCGCCACTTTGTTTCTGCTTCCTCTGATCAGATTTTGTGCCGGAGCGACCGACTATATGCCTCGACAGCAGCAAGCCTTCACAACCACCAGCCTGCCGGCAACGACCAGACGCGCCCAGTTCCTCCGCGCGAAGGTCGATGCCAGCGGAATAACCGCCTATGACAGTCAGGACAGCGCCAAACTGTCCGTTCTGACCGCAGCCAACGCCCTGCTCTGCCGCCCGGCCCATTCACCGGAGCAAAAAGCAGGCACCAGTGTTCCCTACATCACGATTTGAGGCGCCGGGGATAATCACTTAAGGCTTGACTTAACCTCTTTTGTTTCATAATTGTTCTTTATTCGTTCTTGATATGGGACCGCGATTATGCTGACTACCAAACAACATGAGCTTTTGTGTTTTGTCGATGAGAGGCTGAAGGAAACCGGCGTTTCTCCATCGTTTGAAGAAATGAAAGAGGCTTTGGGACTGAAGTCCAAATCTGGCATTCACCGTTTGATCAGCGCTCTGGAAGAACGCGACTTTATTCGGCGGCTTCCCAATCGTGCGCGCGCACTGGAAGTGCTCAAACTGCCGGAAGGCGGAATCGTCGCATCAGCACCTTCAACGGTGGTCAGCATGGCTGAAGCAAGACCGGCTCCTGCCGCTGCGCCAACAAGAGAATTACCGATTGCCGCGAATGACATTATTGAAATTCCGCTCCACGGTCGCATCGCTGCAGGCGTTCCGATTGAAGCGCTGGAGGGGCAATCTTCGCTCAGTGTTCCAGCGGCGCTCCTCGGTTCCGGCGAACATTATGCCCTGGAAGTTTCGGGCGATTCGATGATTGATGCGGGCATTCTCGATGGCGACTACGCATTGATCCAGAGGACCGAAACCGCGCGTAACGGAGAGATTGTCGTTGCGCTGGTGCATGAAGAGGAAGCCACTTTGAAATATGTGTTCAAGGAAGATGGCAATGTTCGGCTGGATCCTGCCAATTCGGCCTATGAACCGCAATTATACGGCCCCGGTGAAGTACGCATTCAGGGTAAAATGGCCGGATTGCTGAGGCGTTATAACTAGGCCACTATGGCTAAGCTAACCAGGCTAGTCCGTCTGGAACCGTTGATCCATGACCGATTTGAAGCGCATCCATATATGATCGCCTGATCGTTCACGAACGGTCTCTATTTTGCCGCTGGCAAGATGGATAGTCAGTCCACCGGTCTGTCGCAATAGCGTCCGGTCAGCCTTGATCCAGCGGGGCTTGCAACTTTCAGGCAAACGGCGCTCACTCACAACGATATCGGCACGCTGACACGCGGCGGACAGGGCAAGTGCAGGCAAATAATATGTGCTGCGCATCGCCAGTAACGTCCATTTTCTGCCGCCTTTGGGCCCCTCATCAAACAAAACCACCGTGCAACTATCCCTGTTGCAGTTTGCACCAGGCCAATCGTCCAGATTCGCGGGTTCGCCTTTCACTCCTGCGCTTTCCAAAAGCATGCTTCGGATAAAATCACCACTGCGCGTGCGCAACATCGCGAATTCATTGTCGGCGTTGCGAATACCGACATGGCGGCCATCTCCGGTGACAAGAATATCCGCCGGACGTGTGAGAGCCATGATCAGCAATCCCAGCGTCAAAGGAACTCCGCCCCATAACCGCCATTTGTCCTTCCACAAAAATATCCAGAGTCCACCCGCGAGGATCAGGCCAAAGCTGACGATCGGCATTGTCGGAAACAAGGTTACAGCGCCCGGGCTGGACGAAACGAAATGCGCCAGAGCGATCAACCCTTGCAAGGCTTTTTCGCAAATCCACCATGCCGGGGCCCCAAGGCCGAAACTATCAAGAAACAGCGCCAAAGCTTCCATCGGCATGATGACAAAAGTCGTCAGCGGAATGGCGATAATATTGGCAAATGCTCCATAAAGTCCCGCCTTGTGAAAATGATACAGGGCGATCGGCATCAACGCGATTTCCACTGCCAGTCCGGTCAGGAATAACGAGATGATTACCCGACGAATCCGACGAAAGTATCCCTCCTCCCGCGGCGCAAGCAGCGCGCGCATGCGGGGATGTTCATGCAATGCAATTATCGATGTTACCGCGGCAAAACTCAGCTGGAAACTCGGGCCAATCAGCACTTCAGGCCAGATTATCAGAACGAAAAGCGCGCCCGCTGCTACCATGCGTAATGTCAGCGCACTCCGTCCCAGCATGAGAGCTGCCAGGACCAGCAACGCCGCGATACACGCGCGAACAGTCGGAACCTGGGCACCTGTCATCAGCGTGTATGCGAGCGCAGCAATGGCCGCACAACCCGCTGCAAACAAAGGCAGGCGCCAGCGCAGGGCCAGGGGTGGAAACGCTGCCAGAAACTTGAGCACAATCAGATAGACTGCCCCGACAATGGCCGTCACATGCAGACCGCTGATTGACAGCAGATGTGCCAACCCGCTGTTCCGCATGGCTTCGGCATCCTCATCGGTTATTGCGCCACGATCACCGGTTGCCAGAGTAGCGCCAATCGCTGCCGCGCCGCCGGACATTCGGGACTGCACATGTTCGGATAGTCGTTGCCGGTAGTTGGAAATATCAAACGAACCGGAAGCTGACTCGACTATTCTCGCTTCACCAAGAAGTTGTCCGGTTGCTCCCAGTCCTTGAAACCAGGCGCGTTCGGCGAAGTTATAGGCGCCTGGCAAAGAAGAAATGGCAGGAGGCATCAGCCGTGCGCGCAATTCTATGATAGCACCGGGCTGAAGCCCGTCCAATGCAGCGTTTGCCGGAACATTGACCCGAACACGAGGAGGCAGGCCCGCCTTGCCTCTGGTATCGAGAACCAGTCTGACTTGATCCCGCGACAAAATGAATTCCGACCTTTCAATTTCTGCATAGAAGGTGGTGACGACCGGTCGTTCCAGCACGGGAGTGGCAACAGCCCAGGATCGCAGCCAGATTGTCAGACATCCTGCTGCTGTCAGCAAGGCAATCCAGAATATCACGCCCGCCAGTCGGCGTTTTCGGGCCGTTCTGGCGACAATAAGCATTGTCGCCACGCAGAGAAGAATCAACGCCAGCCATGCAAGCGGATCGGCCAGCAAAAACCAGAATGCGATCCCTGATCCAAAGGCGACCGGGCTCCATAGCGGCAATTGATCCCGCTCTTTTTCCAATTGTTTTTCAACCCATCGAACTACATTGGATCGTGCAACAAATTCTGGCAATTGTCGGCAGCTAAACACCATGCTAAGGGCGCTGGAATTCGAACCGGCAATGATGGATTGCGGCGTCTCTTCTTCGGGATTTCCGCCAATCGCGGCAGAGCCGGATGAATATGCATCGCTGTGCATCGCGATGGATTATCACAGGGGAACGACAAGCGTGAATGATATTAGCAGTGACCAGGTCGTAACGCGCTTTGCGCCCTCCCCGACCGGATTCCTTCATATTGGCGGAGCCAGAACGGCCATGTTCAACTGGCTTTACGCTCGCCATCATGGCGGCAAAGCCCTCCTCCGTATTGAGGATACCGACAAGGCGCGGTCCACTCAGGAGGCGATTGATGCCATAATGGAAGGACTGGACTGGCTCGGACTGGACTGGGATGAAGAGCCCGTGTTCCAGTCACAGCGCGCCGAACGCCACGCTGAGGTGGCTCAAGAATTGCTCGCTTCGGGCAAGGCATATAAATGTTTCGCCACGCCAGATGAATTGGCGGCAATGCGTGAACAGCAACGGGCTGAGAAAAAGCCAATGCGCTATGATGGCCGCTGGCGTGATCGCGATCCTGCAGAGGCATCAGAAGGTGCACCTTATGCGATCCGACTGAAAACCGAACAGCGCGGCAAAACCACAATCACCGACGCTGTTCAGGGCGAGGTATCCGTACAGAACAGCGAAATCGATGATTTCATTCTTCTGCGGTCGGACGGGACACCAACTTATATGCTGGCGGTCGTGGTTGATGACCATGACATGGGCGTCACCCATCTAATCCGCGGCGATGATCACCTGAACAACGCGTTTCGGCAGCTGGAACTTGTTCGTGCCATGGATTGGAAAGAACCGGTCTACGCGCATATTCCTCTGATCCACGGCAATGATGGTGCCAAGCTGTCAAAGCGCCATGGCGCGCTGGGTGTGGAAGCTTATCGCGATATGGGGATCATGGCGGATGCCATGTTCAACTATCTTCTCCGCCTCGGTTGGGGCCATGGCGATGACGAGATTATTTCGCGGGACCAGGCGACGGAGTGGTTTGAATTGTCCGGTGTTGGAAAATCACCATCACGTTTCGATGCCAAGAAACTGCAGAATCTGAACGGGCAATATATTCGCGAGGCCGCTAACACCGAACTGGTCAGCTTGATTACACCCGGAATTGAGCGCTTGCTGGACGGCAAGTTGACGCTCGCAAATATCGATTTGCTGGCGCAGGCGATGCCGGTTTTGAAAAGCCGTGCGAAAAACCTGCTGGAATTGGCAGAAAGTAGCGTTTTTCTCTATAAAAATCGACCACTTGGCCTCGACGAGAAGGCACAAACTCTGCTAGACGCCGACGCAAGGCATTTGCTTGAATCGATTCATGCTGCTTTGGCCAAACTCGAAGACTGGACGATCGAGGCGACTGAAGACTGTGTGAAAGCGATAGCAGAAGCTGCCGAATTGGGGTTAGGGAAGCTCGCACAACCCATGCGCGCCGCTTTGACGGGAAGTACCAGTTCACCCGGAATTTTTGACGTACTGATACTCTTGGGCAAGGAAGAGTCACTGGCGCGTCTCGAAGATCAAATAAAATAGCCTGAAAATTTCAGGAGCAGAAAGGACACTATTGTGGGCAATAATAGCGCATCATTCGGCCTTAACGGCAATAACTATGACTTCGAAGTCATGCAGGGTAGCGAAGGACCGGATGTTATCGATATCCGCAAGCTTTATGCGCAAACAGGTGCATTTACCTACGATCCCGGCTTCACCTCAACCGCGAGCTGCGAGTCTGACTTGACGTTCATTGATGGCGGCGAAGGCATATTGTTGCATCGCGGCTATTCCATCGAACAACTGGCCGAACACAGCAACTTTATGGAAGTCGCTCATCTCTTGCTCCGCGGTGAATTGCCGACGACCGATGAATATTCGGAGTTCACCAATACGATCACGCGTCACACGATGCTCCATGATCAATTGAGCGGCTTCTATCATGGCTTCCGCCGCGACGCCCACCCAATGGCGATCATGTGCGGTGTTGTTGGTGCTCTCTCTGCATTTTATCACGACAGCACGGATATTAATGATCCGCAGCAACGGATGATTGCAAGTCACCGACTGATTGCAAAAATGCCGACAATTGCTGCGATGGCGTATAAATATGCTGTCGGACAACCGCCGATGTATCCGGACAATAATCTCAGCTATACCGGCAATTTCCTGCGCATGACCTTCGGGGTTCCTGCGGAAGAATATGAAGTCAACCCGGTTATCGAAAAAGCGATGGACCGGATTTTTATTCTTCATGCCGATCATGAGCAAAATGCTTCCACTTCAACCGTGCGACTGGCCGGTTCATCGGGCGCAAACCCATTTGCCTGCATCGCAGCCGGCATTGCCTGTCTTTGGGGCCCTGCGCATGGCGGCGCCAATGAAGCGGCGCTCAACATGCTCCACGAAATCGGTCATCCCGACCGTATTCCCGAGTATATTGCGCGTGCGAAAGACAAGGATGATCCGTTCCGCCTGATGGGCTTCGGTCACCGCGTTTACAAAAACTATGATCCGCGCGCTTCGGTCATGCAAAAAACCGTTCGTGAAGTCTTTGATGCACTGAAAGTCAGCGATCCCGTGTTCGACGTTGCATTGCAGCTGGAAGAAATGGCACTGAACGATCCGTATTTCATCGACAAGAAACTGTTCCCGAACGTGGATTTCTATTCCGGCATAATCCTGTCGGCGATCGGGTTCCCGACATCCATGTTTACCGCCCTGTTCGCACTTGCCCGTACCGTTGGCTGGGTTGCACAATGGAATGAAATGATTTCTGATCCCGGTCAGCGCATTGGCCGTCCGCGCCAGCTTTACACGGGACCAAAGCAACGCGACTTTGTCGCGATTGGTGATCGCTAGACTATAGTCAGATCAACTGGATATATTGAAAAAGGGAGCGAAATTCGCTCCCTTTTTTATGCGTCGCGCGCGGGCAGTTTCAAAGTGAAAGCTGTTCCCTTGCCGGGACTGCTCTCAACGGAAAGACTGCCATCCATCGCTTCGGCAAGGCGCCGGGAGATAAACAGGCCCAGCCCGCTCCCGCCATCGCCAGACCGGCCAAGTCTTTCAAATTTCTCGAATATCTTGGACTGATCTTCAATCGCAATTCCATCCCCCTGATCCGAGACAGTGATCGCGACTTCATCGCTTTCGGCTTTGACCTGTATTTTAATAACCGATCCATCCGGAGAATAGCGAATGGCATTGCCGACAAGATTCACCAAAATCTGTAAAACGCGCCGGAATTCTCCTTTTGCAGGAGCGGTCTTGTCTTCAGACGGCAAATCAATCCGGATCTGATGATCTGCCGATTTGACCGCCAGCAGACCAGCTGTCCGGTGCGCTAGATCCACGAGGTCTATATCGTCAGAAGCAACTGAAAAGTTCGATCGCTCAATTGCTTCCAGGTCTGAAAGATCGTCTACCAGCGAAAGGAGATGTCGCCCTGCTGCGGCAATATCATTCGCATAGTCCGAATAATTTCCGCGCAAGGGCCCGACCAGCTGATTGCTGATCGTTTCCGCATTGGCAATTATCTTGTCCAGTGGCTGACGCAAGGCAGGACCGAGTTGCGATCCAAAAAGGGAATCACCGATAAGACCGGAGCCCGTTTTTGCCGGCGAAGAAGATGTAGATGAAGACGGGATGGAAGCTGGGTCACTAACTGCTGCAACCTCGCGTTCCAGCGTAAACTGATATCCGGAATAGAGACCGGAGCCATCGATAAGTGGCTGTCCCGTGATCATGTAAGTCGCCCGAGAACCGGCCACATGCCTGACCTTTTGACTGCGAATGGGCTGGCGTTCGGCAATCAGTTCCGACATGCTTGAACTGGTCGTTCTACCCAAAAGTTCAAAACTGTCCCAAAACAGACGCCCTACAGTATCCGCCGCGATCCCCGGTTCGCCGGGCAGGAAAATCGACATGATCCGAAGCGACGCGTCGGTCCGGATTGAACCTCTTCCGTTTAACCGGTCAAAATCTCTCTGACGCTGAACGGAATCGGCATCCACTACCGGTGCTTCGCTCTCACGCCATTCGGTTATGGCAATAGCCAACCTGCCATAATTTTTATCCCGACCAATCTGGGTTTCAACCCACATGCTCACGATGGAATCTTCATTTGCAGCGGTCACCGAACGCGACAGATTCATTCCCAAACGTTTGCTGAGCCGGCATAAATCCGCCAATTGTGGTACTGCCAGCGGCCCACCGTCGACGCCGCCAGATTGTCGGTGCAATCGCATCAACGGAGGGTCAGCAGATACCAGCAATCCATCCGCATCCAGTTCGGCGCGCACGGGTTCCGCGAGGCTGCGCGAGTCAGTCATCTGCGTAGGGCACCGGCATCTTGGGCATCGAGCATCCGGACAGCCGCTTGATAATCCCGGTTTGCAGACCAGGTCGAAACAAGCCTCGAAGCCAGATGAATATCAATTTCATGATAGGACGCGGCGGTCATGCTCTCGCCATTGCCGTCAAGAGACGCGTGAATGGAAAGTGCCTCTTCGGCAGGCAGGTTCATGGATTTCAGCAGGACGACCAGACGGGCCATGTTCCGATCAGCAGTGAAGGCGTAAATCTGGCTGGCCGGTAAATGAGTGCGCAGCGACAGGCGCGCGACAAACAACTCCAGGCCATCGCGCAACGGGTGCAAGTTTTGCGCAGCGCTGTCGGCGGACCCATCGATCAATCTGGCCAAACGATCTGCGCGGCTCTGCGCAGAATCGCTTTCATCATGTTCGGACAAGACTGACTCGGCCGCAGCAACAAGTTCGGAACCGGTAGATCCGGCGAGCTTTGCAACTGCTGCTGTTATTGGCCAGACGAGTGCGTGCATAATTTCGGCGGGTAGCCCGGATATCGGTGCATTGCTGTTGTCGGAATTGCCGCCTTCCCTGCTTTGCGCCACCAGCAATCCCATCGCTGCTTCAGCAATGGCCGGATCAGCGTGATCCAGATGCCTGGTCAAAATCCGCTCCAGCTCTGCCTGAGATATTTTCTGAACAAGTCGCAAAGACAGCTCCGCTTTCTGAGCCTGAACAAAAACATGACCGAGGATTTCGCTCGAATTGATAATGCCGGCCTGCTCAAGCAACGGAAGGCTATGCCCCTGGTCGCTCGCTGCAACGGCAGCTATTGTCTCATCCGCGACGTCAAATCTCTGAGTTGCGACAAGACAGAGTTGTTTTTCGATTTTGAAGACGAGAGACTTGAGATATTGACGGCTGAAAGACAGCATACGGTCTGAAAACCGGACATCCGATTTAGGGAATAATGCTGCTGCCAGATCATCTGCTGCAAATGCACTGGTTCCCGCCGCGTGGGTTGCACGTTGCAAGAGGCTTTGATTCGCGCCGCGATCGTTGGAAAAATCCTGTTCCGCCATAGGATTGGCCATAGGTTAATGTGGTTAATATCCCGCTAAGCGCGAAAAAGCGACTTCATCCGAAATGTTACAATTGTTCAACTTTTTGGCTTTGCGAAATACGTGTCCAAGCCGAGATATAGGGCCGAAATCAAAAATCCAGCGTAAAAACCGGTGAAAACCTGCCCAAAAAACCCGCCCGTCAATGCAAGCAGGAGAACCAGCATTAAATCTGGCCGGAACATCTCTAACTTATTGTTGTTACTAAGTTTATTGGCTGCCAGGATATTGAGCAGCAAACCGGCCATGATGACAGCATTGGGTATGACAACAGTCGGTATTGAAATCTTTACAGTCAAGATCAACAACGCTGCCGACCAGATGGAGACAGCCACGCTGCTGAAGCTTTGATGCCGGTCCACATCTGTGGAAAAAATGTCGAATGCTTCCCGTTGTTTGCGCACCAATTGAGCAATTATGAGCAGAACGAGCGTTGGCACCGGCCAGGCAAACCAGGCCGTGACACAAGCAAATACGCCCAATATCGTGGTTGCCACACCCAGATATTGTCCTGCATTTTTCATCGCACCGAGCGTGCGGACGCCGATCCGTGCGAGAGGCCATGTTACGAAGCGTTCCAGAAAATTGCCGCGCAGTCGATCATGATCGTGCAGTTTATGCTGGACATATTCGGAAATGGCATCGGAATTGCGCAATGCGTATATTGCGCCGCTCTCGATCTGATCATCGGTCATCACTTCCCGTTGACACCCTGACTGAACTGCAGTCCGCAGCAAAGCCGAGCCAACATCCCAATCTTCGGGGATGGCTTCCAGTTCCTGCAATCGAGAAGTATCTAATACCGCTACGCCCAGCCAGCGATGCGTCAGATCGACACGTTCATAGTCGCTATATTGTTCGGCGTTGTCGACCACAAAAACTGATTCAGGACCATCACCACAAAGTGCATTTCTCACTTCATTGCCCGGAAGCACACCATCTCCCAAAAACAGGAACTGGCCCTCCTCCGAGCCATATTTGGCGAGATCTGCGCCGTTTCGCAAAATTTTGACATCAATATCCTGCTGTCTGAAAGCATCGACCCGTTGCATCAACGCTCCGGGAATAGCCGCGCTTATCAACAAGATTGTTTCTGCGCCCAATTCCCGAACAAATTGCACTTGTTGTTCGAGCACACTTCCATCAAAAATATTCTGAAGACCGGGCGGACCACTGTTATCCTGCCCGTCATCGAGTAACGAAATAAGCGCCAGTTTCACGATCTTTTTCCGATGGGACAATTGGTCATTCTGCTAAACTCATAGGATGCAACCTACGGGCATGCAAAGCGATATTCCGGTATAGTCAAAGAATGGGGGCGTTATCCGTTGAAACTCGGGTTAGCCCCGACGCAAAATCAGTCGCGATCATCGCCAATTGTGGAGACAGCCTTTTCCAGTTTGCGCAAGATCACGGGGTCTCCAGGCGCCGAATTGGCAGCTTCATCCGCCAGTTCGATAACCTGCGATGCACCGAAGCTGGCGGCGAGACCTTTCAGGCGCCATGCTGCATATTGCCAATTGGCATCACAGCGGGCCCGACCCAGCAAATCGACCTGGCGATTTGCACTCTCCAGAAACGCACCACGCAGTTCTTCAATCAGTGACTGATCATCACCAACTGCTGCTGCCAAAGCGGCGTCCAAAGCTCCATAATCAAATGACATGCCCCACGTTTAGGTTGTGGTGGTTAACTTAAGGTTTCTCTCGGCGAGATTTATGGTAAACAGGAAGCATGACAAATGGATCGAAAATAGTGGGGATACGGCGTGATCGGGATCAGGATCCTCACGATCATGTCGAGTTTGAAGATACAGATACAGGGGCAGAAGCCGACGCACCGACTGACGCTTCGGAAGATCCATCTGATTTTTCTCTGGAAAACGAAGATGATGCGATCAGAGATGACGAAGAAACCTGGTCTCATTATGCCGATGACGAAGCAATAGCACTATCAGGTCCTGCTATCTGGCCACCAGTTCTTCTGGTCGCGGCAATAGCGGGATGGACAGCTTTTTTTGCCTGGGCGAATCGCGAGATTTTTGTTTCAATTCCGACACCCAAGGCGGGAATTGATCTTGTTTCGGACTGGAGCCTCCCAGTCATCATCTTCACTCTCGCCTATCTGCTTTACATGCGGAACAGCAGCAGGGAGGCCAATCGTTTTTCCGATGTAGCCTCATCGTTGCGCAGCGAGTCCGAGCAACTGCAAACCCGCCTCAAGACTGTGAACAACGAGCTGTCCATGGCGCGTGAATTCCTGGCCGGCGAAACGAGAGAACTGGAAACGCTCGGCACCCAGTCGACTGAAAAGCTGACGACTGCGGCCAGCAGCATCAAATCAGCATTGAGCGACGGCCTCGAAAAAATGACAAAACTCGATAAGGTCGGTGCTGCTGCTTACCAGAATCTGGAACAATTGCGGGAGCATCTGCCGGTTGTGATCAACACAGCCAAGGATGTCACAAATCAGATCGGCAACACAGGACGCTCAGCCCAGAACGAAATGGCTGCGATGATCAACACTTTGAAAAGAGTGGGTGAAGTCGGGTCTGCTTCCAAGCAAAGCCTTGACGAGCTCAATGAAAAATCGGCCGCTTCACTGGCAGGTCTTTCCAAAACAGCCGAAGACATCAAGACAAATTTTGTCCATCAACTGGAACAAACAGAAACCGGCTCTACCCGAATTGCTTCGATTTTGAAGGAGACATCGGAAGAAGTCATCGGGGCTCTGCACAAGACCAGAAGCGAGCTGGCAACCGAAACGTCTCAATCGTCACAGGCCATTCGGTCTGATCTGGAAGAGCTGGGAGCCACGCTTGAGACTGTGCGATCTGCGGCCGATGATGAAGATATCCGTTTAAAACAGCTCATCGCAGAACTGAATCGCAATGTCGTTGAGATATCAGAAAATGTGGCTCAGCTTGACAATACTGGCGGTGACAAAACGGCCAAGCTGGCGTTTGCAATGACCGCTCTGCAACAGAATAACGACGCTCTGAAACAATCTTTGGAAGGCGGTTATGGAGTCGCTGATGGTATGATCGAACGGGTTGAAAAACTCTTGATCGCTCTGGACAGCGGAGCCCGCGAACTGGACGAAACGCTGCCCGCTGCCTTCGATCGGATGAACCAAAAATCTGACAATAGCATATTCCTCTTTGGAAAAATGACGGAAGAGGCTGGAAAAATTGGTCAGCAGGCGGAAGCCATAACGTCGAAGATTGAACGCGCGGATATCGCAATTGAGGCGCAAAGCGACAAACTCAAAGCCTTGCGCGATACCAGCAACGAATCGACCGAAGAAGTTCTGTCGCGCATCGACGCCATGTCTGCCTCGCTCCGGGAGGTACGCGAACAGAATGAAGCGCTGGCCGAAAGCGCCGGTGAAAAACTGATCAGCGCGCTGTTGCGAGTTAAGGAAACAGCCAATCAGGCATCCGAATTTTCACGCAACGCGTTGGAAAATTCGATCGCTGGTTCAACAGATTCCTTCGAGAAGGTCAGCGAAGAAGCACTTAATCGGATCATTGACGAGAAGATTGCCTCGATCGCGCCCAAGCTCGAAACCGCAGTATCCAGCGCCGTTGAAACCACCCAGTCCACGGCAGGTCATCTGACCGATCAGCTCAAAGCAATCGAAGACATGACCACCAATCTGGAGCAGCGCATTCTGTTTGCGAAAGAAAAAGCCGAACAGAGCAGTGATGAGAATTTCACCAGACGAGTGGCCTTGCTGACGGAATCCCTGAATTCGACAGCCATTGATGTAACCAAATTATTGTCCAACGAAGTCACCGATACCGAATGGGCAGCCTACCTAAAAGGGGATCGTGGAATTTTCGCACGGCGTGCAGTTCGATTGCTCGATTCCGGTGAAGTTCGCGAGATTCTGGCTGAATATGAAGGTAACACCGAATTCAGAGAGCATGTAAATCGTTATATTCACGACTTCGAAGCGATGCTTCGCGGTGTCCTCGCTACGAGAGACGGCAGTGCGATCAGTGTCACACTTCTCTCATCTGATATCGGCAAGCTCTATGTCGCGCTGGCGCAGGCAATAGAACGCCTTCGCGGCTAACAGGTCGCTGACTTCATTCCTGCTGCAAACGCTCTTCACTGTTGAACAGGTCGATGTCGTCCATGGTTATCCATTGATTGGCATAATTCAGATAAAATAGCCCAAATGCCGCGGTCGCCAGCAATGTGGTCAACATGATGACCCTGCCCGGTCGAAAATTGACTGGCGCACCGTCTGACTGGCCTTTGACCATCGCGGTATCTGTCTCGTGATGATTGCGTATCCCGATAGGCAAAATAATGAATGCCGAAATTACCCAGAACAGGACATAAATCGCGATAATGGAAGTCAGCTGCATCTGACTATGCCTCCAGAACCAATACCGAAACTATCGGCTTTTTCCCGGTCCATTCGGTCGCTGTACGACGCACAAGCAACCGCAATTCTTCTGAAAAGCGATTTATATCCCCGACCGGCTTTGAAAATTTCTTCGAGATTTCATCATAAATCTCATCCAGGAAATCTTCTTCATCCTCTTCGAGCGGAACACCTATAAGGCGCATGACCGGCTGCCCGGACAGTTTTCCTTTTTCATTCAACGCCACCGCGATCGATATGGTGCCATTATAAGCGATTTTCCGGCGTTCGTTCAGCGTTTTGCCGTCTGCGGTTACAATCACGTCACCATCAACCACCAGACGGCCTGTCCGTTCCTGGCCGATGACTTCAGGTTTGCCCGGCGCAAGCCTCACGACATCACCATTTTGTTGAAACACATTATGCGGAATTCCATGCGCTTCGCCAAAGCGCGCCTGTTCCTTCATATGCCGGATTTCTCCGTGAACCGGCACCAGTATTTCGGGACGGATCCAGTCATACATTTGCGCCAGCTCGGGACGACCTGGATGGCCGGATACATGAATATGCTCCTGACGATCAGTCACCATCACAATGCCCTTGGCAGCCAGTTGGTTTTGAATACGGCCAATTGCGATTTCATTGCCAGGGATCTGCTTGGAGGAGAAAAGGACATGGTCCCCTGCCGTCAGCTTGATCTTGTGCGTATCACCCGCAATCCGGCCAAGCGCCGCGCGCGATTCCCCCTGCCCGCCCGTTGCGACAATCATAATCTGATCGCGCGGCATATTCATCGCCTCTTCGAAATCGACAACCGGCGGGAAGTCTTTGAGATAGCCGGTTTCTCGAGAGTTTTCGATGATCCGGTCCAGTGAACGACCGGCGACACATAATGTGCGACCTGCCTGCTTCGCCACCTCGCCCAAAGTCTGCAATCGCGCGGCATTGGATGCGAAGGTCGTGACCAGGACGCGCGTGTCTATGCCTTTCACAACCCGCACAAGATTGCGCAAGACGTCCCCTTCCGATCCGGAAGCTTCGTTGTTGAATACATTGGTGGAATCGCAAACCATCGCCAACACACCAGCATCTCCGACTGCCGTTAATTCGGCAGGAGTAGCCGGTGTGCCCAGCAATGGTTCGTCATCCAGCTTCCAGTCACCGGTATGAAATATGTCACCGTGCGGCGTTTCGATAAGCAGTGCGTTTCCTTCCGCAATACTGTGCGCGATCGGCAAATAGCGGAAACCAAATGGCCCCAGTTCGAAACTGCCTTCATTGGGGATGATGTTCAGTTTTACATCATGTTCCAGTCCCGCCTCTTCGAGCTTGCGCCGGATCAGGCCTGCCGTGAAAGGAGTAGCATAAAGCGGAACATCCAGATCATTGGCAAGATACGGAATCGCGCCGATATGGTCTTCATGGCCATGAGTAAGAACGATGCCCAGCAGATCATCGCTGCGCTTTTCGATAAATTCGAGATCGGGTAAGATAAGGTCGATTCCGGGATAGCCGGAATCGGCAAAGGTCATGCCGAGATCGACCATTACCCATTTGCCATCACAGCCATAAAGGTTGACGTTCATTCCTATCTCCGCCGACCCGCCAAGGGCCAGGAAGAGAAGTTCGTTCTTTGATTTTGTCATGAAGCGTGAGTTGCTCGCTGGTAGAGGATCAAAAGACCCTGGAGTGTCAAATCGGACTCTAGAATGTCAAAAGCGTCCGTATGTTCGTCAAATAATATCGAAAGCCCGCCGGTAGCGACAACCTTTGTTGGGCGGCCAATCTGCTTTTTCGTGCGCTCCACCAAGCCTTCTATCATCGCTACATAGCCCCAGAATATGCCGATCAGCATCTGGCTTTCGGTTGTCGTGCCAATGACACTGTTATCTTCTGGCGCTTCCAGCGCAATGCGCGGGAGTTGTGCGGTTTTTCCGACCAGAGCATCAAGTGAAAGATTGATCCCGGGAGCGATGACACCGCCTTTATAGGCTCCGTCATAGTCTGCGACGTCAAAAGTGGTTGCAGTCCCGAAATCAATAATCACAATGTCCTGCTTGTATTTTTCGTGGGCGGCAATCACGTTAAGCACGCGATCAGCGCCAACGGTATCAGGCTGTGCAACATCGAGCGCTACGCCCCACGAAGCATCACCACGCCCCGCCACCATCGGCGAAACACCAAAATATTTTTCAGACAATACCGTCAGATTATGCAGCGCCCGCGGGACAACCGTTCCAATAATCACAGCGTCAATCGCGGACAGAGCCAGTCCTTCAAGTTCCAGCAGCTGTCGCAGCCAGACGACATATTCATCGGCAGTCCGCCGGGCATCCGTCGCAATGCGCCAGCGCGCTTTTATCGTATCGCCTTCAAACAATGCGAACACGACATTGGTATTCCCGGCATCTATCGCTAGCAACATGCTTGCACCTTTCCTCTAACCGATCTCGATATCACCGGCATGTATCTCGATAAGCGCTCCGTCAGGCTTTCTCAAGCATAGCGCACCGTCGTCTTTCAAACCGCTAAACTGGCCAGACAGTTTTGATCCGTCGGCAGTTGATGTTGTGACGATGCTTCCAACGGGATGAGCGCGCTTTGTCCACTGCTCCAGAATATGGGCTAGTCCTTTTGACCGCCATTGCTGCAACCAGTTTTCCATCGGTTCCACCAGAAACCCAAGCACCGCCGCCGCATCATTGGCGTTCTGATCGTTCACATCCTGGATCGAAATGGTTGCGCGTTCACCAATGTTCGGAGCAAACACGACATTTACTCCTATTCCCACCACAATGAAATTTCCCACACGCTCCAGTAAAATTCCACAGATTTTGGCGTTTTCGACCAGCACATCATTGGGCCATTTCAGGAGGATTGGAGTATCCCCCATCAATTGTGATTTCAGCATTTCATGCACTGCCAGCGAGACCACGAAACTCAATGTGTGCGGAGGCGGATCATCTGGTGCGATTTCAATCATGGTACTGCAATAGAGATTGCCTTTCGGGCTTTCCCATTTGCGTCCCAGACGCCCCACACCGCCACTCTGTTTTTCCGCGCGCAGCCACAGACCTGCCTGTCCGTCGCCGTTTAAAACGCGTGCTTTCAGGTCCGCATTGGTCGATGCGGTTTCAGCGACTGTTTCGATCCGGGTGGTCAGAATAAGGCCTGCGCCGCAGCAGCCGTCACAGGAGCCAGAGCCGGTATCGCAAGATAGCCCAGCGGTGAAACAGCCACAGCCATAAAAGCGATAAGACCATTCTCGGTCTTGTGTCCGGTTTGCGCAATCTCGTTGGCCGGATCATCGAAATAGATGATCTTGACCACTTTGATGTAATAAAAGGCGCCGATGACCGAAGCGGCAATACCAATGACCGCCAGCGGCAGCATGCCGGCGGCGACCGCTGCATCAAATACCAGAAACTTGCCCCAGAAGCCGAACAGCGGCGGAATGCCTGCCAAAGAAAACATGAAGACGGCAAAGGCTGCAGCCAGTCCGGGGCGCGTTCGGGAAAGGCCGGCCAGACTGGAGAGACTTTCCAGAGGCTTGCCATCTGCATCACGCATTTCCATTACGCAGATAAAGCTGCCCAATGTCATCAGCACGTAGATCACGAGGTAAAAGAGCATCGCGGAGATGCCCTGTGCGGTTCCCGCCGCCAGACCAATCAGCAGAAAACCAACATTGTTGATCGAACTGTACGCGAGAAGTCGCTTGATATTCTGTTGGCCGATGGCCGCAACTGCCCCAAGCACGATCGAGGCCAGTGCAACGAACACGATGATCTGCTGCCAAGTCGAAGTCTGTCCACCAAATGCATCGATAATCACGCGGACGGTCAAAGCGATTGCGGCAACTTTAGGCGCGCTGGCAAAGAACGCGGTAACCGGTGTCGGCGCGCCTTCATAAACATCGGGCGTCCACATGTGGAAGGGTACCGCACTGATCTTGAACGCGAGTCCGGCGAGTACCAGAACCACACCAATCAGCGGGCCAGTAGCCAGGTCGCCGGTGAGGGTGTCGCTGATAACCGAGAAGCTCGTCGATCCTGCGAAACCGTAGACCAGAGAAATCCCGAACAACAACATCCCGCTGGCCAGTGCGCCAAGTGCAAAATATTTCAGTCCGGCTTCTGCCGAGCGCACCTCGGTGCGAATGAAACTGGCCAATACATAAGCCGCCAGACTGTTAAGCTCCAGGCCAATATACAGCGTGAGCATATCCACAGCAGAGACCATGATGCCCATGCCAATGGCTGCAAACAGGATCAGTACCGGATATTCCGGGCGATATTCCCCGCCTGCCTTGAAAAAGCGCGGCGCAACCATCAGCGAAACAATCGCTGAAAAATAGATGAGAAGTTTCGCAAAACTGCCAAAGGCATCCATCCGGTACAGGCCTTCAAATGCGTCTGCGCCAAATTCATACGAAGGATTGAGCAGGAAATTCAGAGCTACCAAAGAAGAGCCGACCAGAGCCGAAACGGCCAATATAGTGATCAAACGTGCAGATTTGTTGCCGCCCCATGCTGCGATCAAAAGCAAAATCATGCTGCTGACCGATAGAATAATCTCGGGCAAAGTGAATATCAGGGAAAGTTTATAGTCCATCAGTGTGCTTCCCCGTGACCGGTTTCTTGTTGTCCCGTTGCTGCTTTCTCTGCGGTCATCTTCAGATGCGCGTCGCCTTCCGGTGCAGCGCGATCAATCCTGGCCACCAGTGTTCCGACGTCGCCGCGAATGGGAGCAAGGAAACTTTCCGGATACACGCCCATCCACAACACTGCGGCAGCAATTGGAGCCAACAACGCCATTTCGCGTTTCGACAGATCGGGCATGGCCTTGACATCTTCATGCACAAGTTCACCAAAAGCGACCCGGCGATAGAGATACAGCATGTAACCGGCACCCAAAATAATCCCGGTCGTCGCCACCAGGGTGACCCAGCTGTTGACCTTGTAAAGTCCGACCAGCGACAGGAATTCACCCACAAATCCGCTTGTGCCGGGCAATCCGACAGAAGCCATGGTGAACAGCATGAACAGGAGCGCATATTTCGGCATGTTTATCGAAAGACCGCCATATCGCGAGATTTCCCGTGTATGCAGCCGGTCATAAATCACGCCGACACACAGGAACAATGCACCCGATACCAGCCCATGGCTCAGCATAACGATAATCGCGCCTTCAATCCCTTGCCGATTGAACGCAAACAAGCCGAGGGTCACAATCGCCATATGGGCGACTGACGAATAGGCGATCAGCTTTTTCATGTCCTGCTGCACCAGTGCCACCAGCGAGGTATACACCACCGCGACCATCGACAAGCCGAAGATCAGCCAGATAAACTGTTCCGAGGCTTCCGGGAACATGGGTAACGAGAAACGCAGGAAGCCGTAGCCACCCATTTTCAATAGAACACCGGCGAGGATCACAGATCCGGCGGTCGGCGCCTGAACGTGCGCATCGGGCAGCCAAGTGTGAACCGGCCACATCGGCATCTTGACGGCAAAGCTGGCAAAGAAGGCGAGCCACAACCATGTTTGCGCGGAAGGATCGAAGTCATAGTTGAGCAACGTCGGAATGTCCGAAGTTCCTGCTTCCTGGACCATCCACAGCATGGCAATCAGCATCACAACCGAACCCAGCAACGTATAGAGGAAGAACTTGTAACTCGCGTAAATCCGGTTGGCCCCGCCCCAGATACCGATAATCAGATACATCGGGATCAGGCCTGCCTCGAACAAAATGTAGAACAGGAACAGATCCTGAGCGGCAAACACGCCGATCATCAGCACTTCCATGAACAGGAAAGCCGCCATATATTCGCCGACACGCTCCTGTATCGCTTCCCAGCTTGCGCCAATACAGATGGGCATCAGGAAGACCGTGAGCATGATCAGCATCATCGAAATGCCATCAATGCCAAGCGCCCAGGCGAAATTGCCAAACAACTCGGCACGTTCGACATATTGCCATTGCGGGCCGCCAATGTCGTAATTGATCCACAGCAATGCGCCCAACACGAACAACACCAACGTTGTAGCCAAAGCCAGCAACCGCGCGGCCTGGGCGTTCAGGAACAGACAGATAATCGCTGCCATCATGGGCAGTCCCATCATCAGAGACAGGATCGGGAAATCTAGCTGATTCATGCGCCGGCTCCCTTCACGATAACCCAGGTCGCCGCAGCGGCCAGTCCCAGCAGCATGACGAGCGCATAGGTATATAGGAAACCGCTCTGGAAGCGTTTGGCGACGCCGGCCCCGCTTGCGACCAGTCCGGCAATGCCATTGGGTCCAAAGCGGTCAATCGTGCCTTCATCGCCTTTTTTCCAGAACAGCCGTCCGAACCAGAATGCGGGCCGAACAAAGATCAGATCATAAAGCTCGTCAAAATACCATTTGTTGAAGAAGAACTGATATAATGGCTGGAATGTCGCGGCCAGACGTGCGGGGCGTTCGGTTCCGCGGAAGTACATGAAATAAGCTGTGGCGAGGCCTGTCAGCATCGCAGCAGTCGCAGAGAGTTTCACCCAAAGCGGCACTTCGTGCATCGCGTGCATCAATCCGGCATCATAGGCGATCGCGCCATTCCAGAAATTGCCGTCATCAATGAACGCGTGACTGAACACAAAGCCTGCAAAAACTGCGCCGATGGACAATAGTCCGAGTGGAATCAGCATCGAATACGGACTTTCATGGGGGTGATAACCACCGGTTGTATCTTCACCAGCCTGTTCGGGTGTTTTGTGAACGCTGTGCTGAATATGCTCGCTCTCGATCCAGCGCGGCTTGCCCCAGAACGTGAGAAACATAAGCCGCCAGCTGTAAAAGCTGGTCAGCAGCGCCGCGAGCACGCCAATGAAGAAGGCAAACTGCCCGACCTGGCTGCCTGACGCAAATGCCGCCTCGATAATAGCATCCTTGGAATGGAAACCGGCAAAACCTGCATGGAGCCAGTAAATCCCTACCCCGGTAATCGCCAGCGTTCCCGCCATCATGGCCCAGAATGTAATCGGAATTTCTTTTCGCAGGCCGCCATAATAACGCATGTCCTGTTCATGGTGCATTGCGTGGATGACCGAACCGGCACCGAGGAACAACAACGCCTTGAAGAAGGCGTGCGTGAACAGGTGGAACATAGCAACGTTATAGGCGCCGACCCCTGCAGCAAAGAACATGTAGCCGAGTTGTGAACAGGTAGAATAGGCAATCACGCGCTTGATATCGGTCTGAACCAGACCAACTGTCGCAGCAAATATAGCGGTACAGGCTCCAACAACCGTGACAACCGTCAGGGCAACATCACTGGTCTCAAACATGGGAGACAAACGGCAGACCATGAATACGCCTGCGGTGACCATCGTCGCGGCGTGAATAAGTGCAGAAACCGGCGTCGGGCCTTCCATCGCGTCTGGCAGCCAGGTGTGCAGGCCCAGTTGCGCAGACTTGCCCATCGCACCAATGAAGAGCAGCAGGCAAAGGATCGTCATTGTGTCCCAGCGCATGCCGGCAAAGGTGATTGTTGACCCGGCCATGGCTGGCGCTGCTTCCAGAATCTCGTTGATGGAAACAGTGCCAAACACCAGATACGTACCGAAAATGCCGAGCATGAAGCCGAGATCACCCACCCGGTTGACGACAAAGGCTTTGATCGCGGCGGCATTGGCTGATGGTTTCTTGAACCAGAAGCCGATGAGCAGATAGGACGCCAGCCCCACCCCTTCCCAGCCAAAGAACATCTGGACCAGATTGTCCGCCGTGACGAGCATCAACATCGCAAAGGTAAACAGCGACAAATAGGCGAAAAAGCGCGGTTGATCGGGGTCTTCATCCATATAGCCCCAGCTATAGAGATGGACCAGAGCCGATACTGTCGTCACCACAACCAGCATGACTGCGGTTAGCGTATCTACCCGCAATGCCCAATCGAAAGTCAGATCTCCCGACTGTATCCATTGCAACACGGGAACAACTTCCGGCGTGGCGGTTCCTGCGACATAGCTGATGAATATCGGCCAGCTGAGCGCACAGGAAAGGAAAAGCGCGCCGGTTGTGACCAGTTTCGCTGGCACATTGCCGATAATCCGGTTGCCAAAACCTGCAACAATTGCTGCCAGCAAAGGCAGGAAAACGATAAGCTGGATCGTCAAGTCCCTAACCCTTCATCTGGTTGACGTCATCAACGGCAATCGTGCCGCGCTGACGGAAATATATAACGAGAATGGCCAGACCGATTGCCGCCTCTCCAGCGGCTACGGTCAGCACGAACATGGCAAAAACCTGGCCGGTCATGTCACCCAGAAAGGCACTGAACGCCACCAGATTGAGGTTCACCGCAAGCAGGATCAACTCAATCGCCATCAGAATGATGATGATGTTTTTCCGGTTCAGGAAAATGCCCAGCATGCCCATGACGAACAGGATGGAACTGACCACCAGATAATGTTCTATGCCGATCATAGCTCGACCCCCTTGCCGATTTCAGGCTGTGTATTCCGCGTGGCATCTTCCGGGCGACGGTTCACCTGGGCGCTGATAACCTGTTTCCGTACGCCGCCTCGCTGACGATGGGTGAGGACAATGGCCCCCACCATGGCAACCAGCAGGACAAGCCCGGCTGCTTCAAACAAAAATACATATTTGGTATAGAGCAGTGTCCCGAGCGCTTCGATATTCGAAGGGCCGCCTGCGGGCAGGCCGATAACAGCATTGGCGTCGCCGGTTCCCGCTGAGCTCCATGCTCCTACGCCGAAGATGATTTCTGCCAGCAACACCAGGGCCAGCAACAAACCAAGTGGCAAGTTTTTCATGAAACCCGCACGTAACTCGGCAAAATCGATATCGAGCATCATCACTACAAACAGGAACAGTACGGCGACAGCGCCGACATAGACGATGATCAGCAAGGCCGCGATAAACTCTGCGCCGACCAGCAACATCAAACCCGCAGCATTGAAAAACGCGAGGATAAGCCACAAGACGCTGTGCACAGGGTTGCGCGCAAAGATGCAAAACGCAGCACTGGCGATCACAATCGATGCGAAGAGATAGAAAGCAAAAATCTGCATCTGTTTCGTTTTAACCCCCGATTGATCCGGTCAGCGCTCTAGCGATAAGGCGCATCAGCAGCAAGATTTGCTGCGATCGCCCTCTCCCATTTGTCGCCATTTTCCAACAGCTTCGATTTGTCGTAAATCAGTTCTTCCCGTGTTTCGGTCGAATATTCGAAATTCGGCCCTTCCACGATCGCATCTACCGGGCAGGCTTCCTGACAGAAACCGCAGTAAATGCATTTTGTCATATCGATATCGTAGCGCGTGGTGCGGCGTGAGCCATCATCGCGCGGTTCGGCTTCAATCGTAATCGCTTGCGCCGGACAAACCGCTTCACACAGCTTGCAGGCGATGCAGCGCTCTTCGCCATTGGGATAGCGGCGCAGCGCATGCTCACCTCGGAAACGCGGCGAAATCGGGTTTTTCTCGTAGGGATAGTTGATCGTCTTCTTCGCCTTGAAAAAATATTTCAGCGTCAACGCATGCGCTTTCAATATCTCCCACAAGGTGAAGGCTTTTATGACTTGAGTTACGGTCATAGTGGAAGTCCAAATTTTTCGATCATGACATATCCGCTCACCAGAACGACCCACAGCAGGCTGATCGGCAGGAATATTTTCCAACCCAGACGCATCAGTTGGTCATAGCGGTAACGCGGCACGGTGGCCCAGGCGAGGCTGAAGATAAAGAAGAACAGGAACATCTTGCCGAACATCCAGACGATACCCGGAATATCGAACCACGGGATCCAGTCGACGTCCAGCGGCGGCAACCAGCCACCCCAGAACAGCACGACGTTCAGACCGCACATCAAAAGAATGTTCGCATATTCGCCCAGCCAGAAAAGCGCGAAGCTCATCGACGAATATTCTGTCTGGTAACCGGCAACCAGTTCGCTTTCTGCTTCGGTCAAATCGAACGGCGCACGTGCGGTTTCTGCCATTGTGCTGATCAGGAACATGACGGCCATCGGGAACAGCAGCGGGTTCAGGCCATAGGCGTTCACAACGCCGAAAATATGCCCCTGCTGACTGGTGATGATATCCTGCAAATTAAACGTACCGGCCATCAGAACGACGCAAATCAGGATGAAGCCGATCGAGACTTCGTAGCTGATCATTTGTGCCGCTGCGCGCATCGCCGAGAAAAACGGATATTTGGAGTTACTGGCCCAGCCAGAGATAATCACACCGTAAATGCCCAGCGAACTGATGCCGAGAATATACAGAAGCCCGACGTTGATGTTCGCCAGCACCATATTTTCGTCAAACGGGAATACCGCCCAGGCCAGCAACGCCGCCGTGAACGTGATGATGGGCGCAAGCAGGAACAATCCCTTGTTGGCGCTTGAAGGAATGATGGTTTCCTGCAGGAATACTTTCAGTCCATCCGCAAAGCTCTGCAGCAATCCAAACGGACCCACGACATTGGGACCACGACGCAGCGCAACGGCAGCGATAACCTTGCGATCAAAATAAATAATCATCGCCACTGCGAGTAATAGCGGCAGCGCGATAAGCAGGATGAGAGCAAGCGTGGCGACAAGCCAGCCCGCTTCAAACCCGATAAGTGACTGGAACCATTCGGTCATTCCGCAGCCTCCATCACTTCATCATCGGCATGCAACAGTTCCGCGGAACAGCGCTGCATTGTCGCGCTCGCGCGGGCGATGCTGTTGGTCAGGTAGAAATCCTTAACCGGATGAACGCCCTGCCCCTTGGGTTTGTCTGGCAAACCGGTTGGCGGCGCCCAATCAAACGCAACCAGACCTTCATTGGCAAGTTCCGGATGATCCTTGCCCATTTTCGCGCGCAGGTCGGCAAAACTGTCAAATGGCAGCTTCTTGCCCACAACTTCGGAAAGCGCCCGAAAGATGCTCCAGTCTTCACGTGCATCACCCGGTGCAAAAATTGCCTTGTTCGAACGCTGAACGCGGCCTTCCAGGTTCACGTAAGTCCCGTCTTTTTCGGTATAGGCCGCTGCGGGAAGGATCACATCGGCTGCATGGGCCCCGGCATCACCATGATGACCGACATAAACCTTGAAGCTGTTTTCGAATGCAGAATAATCCATTTCGTCCGCACCCAGCGCAAAGAGCAGTTTGGGTTTTTTCGCCGCAATCGCCTTGATACCGCCGTCATAGGCATAGCCGAGCATCAGACCGCCCGTTCGCGACGCACCAATATGCAGCACGTTGAAGCCATTCCAGTCATCGCGCACCAGCTTGAATTGCTTGGCCAGTTTCAGTGCTGCGCCATGTGCGCCTTCGACGCTTAGCGCTCCACCACCCAGAACAAGCGCAGGCTTTTTCGCCTGCTCCAGTGCGTCTTTCACTGCATTCGGCAAATCGTTGAGCAGGCTCATGTCATTACCCAGCCACTCGACCGGATATGTTTGGTCTGCTTCCGGACCAATGCCGAACACTTTTGCGCCGCCCTTGCGCACCGCCTTGCGGATCCGGGTATTGACCAGTGATGCTTCCCAGCGCGGGTTGGTCGACACCAGCAGGATCACATCCGCATCTTCAATGCCGGCAATCGTGGAGTTGAAATTCACTGCAGCCAGACTGGAAACATCGTAGGACAGTCCGGTCTGACGTCCTTCCAGCATTTCCGATTTCATCGTTTTCAGCAGCTTCTTGGTGGCATACATGGTTTCGCAATCGACCAGGTCTCCGGCGATCGCCGCTACCGAGCTACCGGCCTTGACGGCTGCGATGGCTTCGAATGCTTCGTTCCAACCCACCGCTTCGAGCTTGCCGTTCCGGCGAATATATGGCTTGTCGAGGCGGCGCTTCATCAGGCCATCCACTGCATGACGGGTCTTGTCCGTTGCCCATTCTTCATTCACGTCATCATTGACCCGTGGCAAAGCGCGCAGCACTTCACGGCCACGGCTGTCGATGCGGATATTGGTGCCGACACCGTCCATTACGTCAATGCCCAGCGTCTTGGTCAGTTCCCATGGCCGCGCTTCAAACGCATAAGGCTTGCTGGTCAGTGCACCGACGGGACACAGATCGACAACATTCCCGGAAAGCTCACTGTGCACCGCCTGTTCGAGATAGGATGTGATCTGCATCCCCTCGCCCCGACCAATCGCGCCAATTTCCTCGACACCAGCCACTTCTTCGGAAAAGCGAACGCAGCGTGTGCAGTGAATACAGCGGGTCATCTGTGTCTTGACCACAGGTCCCATATATTTTTCGGTGACCGCACGCTTGTTTTCTTCGTAGCGCGAACCACCTTTGCCATAGGCCATCGCCTGATCCTGCAAGTCGCATTCGCCGCCCTGATCACAAATCGGACAATCCAGCGGATGGTTGATGAGGAGAAACTCCATCACCCCTTCACGGGCCTTTTTGACCATTTCGCTATCGGTACGAATTTCCTGACCCTCGGCAGCGGGTAGCGCACAGCTCGCCTGTGGCTTGGGCGGGCCGGGCTTGACCTCGACAAGACACATCCGGCAATTGCCGGCGATACTCAGGCGTTCGTGATAACAAAAACGCGGGATTTCCTTGCCCGCAAGCTCGGCGGCCTGCAGCACGGTTGCGCCCTGTGGAACTTCGAGTTCAACGCCATCTACGGTGACTTTAGGCATTAGTTTCGCGCCTCCAACATTTCTTGATGCTGATGGATCGAGCGGAACAAGCCATAGGCCAGAATGGCGCGCAATGAGGTCTTGTCAAATTTGACCTCGAGCCCATCCGTAACACACGGACCCAATAGCCGCACAATTGACTTTATCGCGTCAGATTCAGCGGAAGTATCAGGCACAGTCTTCACAAGATTATATACTTCATTGCGTCCTGACTGAGAGAGACACCTTCCGAACATTTCATTAGCATTGCGCGGCTTCATTACGTCTTGTTGCCAATCAAGTTCAGTCAATTTGGACAAAGCCGCAACATTCTTTTCATTATATTTTCTGAGCAGAAAAAATTCTGCGAATGCACCAACGGTCGGGCCGGTGGAAATACGATACTCAATATCCTTAGCCAGACTGCATCGATCATCATATTCGACTTTATTGAAGATTTTATCGAGTGACTTTGTTTGTTCGGCACTCATGTACCGGAGCTCAAGCGTCTTCATCGCGCGCGCGCGATGACTTTCAGCTTTACACCGCATCATCGCATTCAATCCGGCGCGAGCGGATTTTTGACGCAAAGGGTCATGGAAACCAGTCATGCCTTCGCGCGATCGATCAATACGAGATCCGATTTCCGGCTGCGCAAAAGCCGCGGATGACGATGCAAACACAAGCACCGCCAAAGAAACAATCAATGCATCAAAAATTTTCATTCCGCAGCCTCCAGCACTTCCGCGCCTTTATTCTCATTAATCCGCCGCTCCATCTCGGGACGGAAATGGCGGATCAGGCCCTGGATTGGCCAGGCAGCGGCATCGCCGAGCGCGCAGATGGTGTGACCTTCCACCTGCTTGGTGACTTCGTAGAGCGTATCAATATCTGCAATTTCAGCATTGCCATCACGCATTTTTTCCATGACACGCCACATCCAGCCCGTGCCTTCACGGCAAGGTGTACACTGGCCGCAGCTTTCATGTTTGTAGAAATAGGCGAGTCTTGAAATCGCGCGGACAATGTCGGTGGATTTATCCATCACGATCACGGCTGCGGTTCCAAGACCAGAGCCCAGATCCTTCAGACCGTCAAAGTCCATCGGCGCATCCATGATCTGCTCGGCCGGCACCAGCGGAACCGAAGACCCGCCAGGAATAACCGCCAGCAGATTATCCCAGCCACCGGTTATCCCGCCGCAATGCTTTTCGATCATATCTTTGAACGGGATCGACATCGCTTCTTCAAACACCGCTGGCTTGTCGACATGGCCGGAAACCTGAAACAGCTTCGTACCGTGATTGCCTTCGCGTCCAAAACCGGCAAACCAGCTCGCACCGCGTCGCATGATGGTTGGAATCACTGCAATTGACTCGACATTATTCACTGTCGTCGGACAGCCATAGAGGCCCGCACCGGCAGGAAATGGTGGTTTCAGACGCGGCTGACCCTTCTTGCCTTCGAGACTTTCAATCATCGCGGTTTCTTCGCCGCAAATATAAGCGCCCGCACCGCGGTGGACGAAGACGTCGAAATCATATCCGGATTTGGCTGCGTTCTTGCCAATAAGTCCTGCGTCATAGGCTTCTGCAACGGCAGCCTCCATGACCTTGGCTTCCATGATATATTCGCCGCGTATGTAAATGTAAGCCGCGCGGGCTCTCATCGCAAAACCGGCAATCAGCGCGCCTTCGATCAGCTTGTGCGGGTCATTACGCAGGATTTCACGGTCTTTGCAGCTACCCGGCTCGGATTCATCGGCATTGATCACCAGAAAACTCGGACGACCATCGGGAGATTCTTTGGGCATGAACGACCATTTCAGGCCGGTTGGAAATCCTGCACCGCCGCGACCGCGCAAACCAGACGCCTTTATCTCTTCGATAATCTTGTCATTGCCCAGCTTGAGAATATCAGCGGTCTTGTCCCAGTCGCCGCGCTGTTGCGACGCCTTCAGGTCATAAGACTGAAAACCATAGACATTGGTGAAGATGCGATCTTTGTCCTGCAGGAAATCAAAGCCCATTACTTTTTCCTCCCGCGGCCCCAGATACCGCCAATGACACCAATGGCGACCACGGCGACAGCAACCCAACCTGCATATCCGTCAAGAAACATGGCATCACCACTCCTTCCGGTAATCGTGATTGGCGTCGACCATTTCCTTGAGGTTGGTCGGACCGCCCTCTGCTTCGCTGGTCTTGCGGCCAATTTGCGAACCGACCGGAACAGTTTTGTCTGCCGCAAGGTCTTCCAGAATGCGGGTCATGATATCGTAATCGAGATCTTCGTAATTATCGTCGTTGATCTGAACCATCGGCGCGTTGGAGCAATTGCCCATGCATTCGACCTCAGTCAGCGTGAACAGCCCATCCGGCGTGGTTTTGCCCTTGGCCATGCCCTTGTTCTTGCACGCCGCCATGACGTCATCCGAACCGCGCAGCATACAGGGCGTCGTACCGCAAACCTGCACATGATAGCGGCCAACCGGCACCAGATTATACATGGTGTAGAATGTCGCCACTTCGTAAGCCCGCATATAGGGCATATCGAGATAGGCTGCGACATATTCGATCACCGGAACCGGCAGCCAGCCTTGGGTTTTCGTGTCCGCACCGACCTGTCGCTGCGCCAGATCAAGCAATGCCATCACCGCCGATTTCTGGCGACCATCAGGATATTTCGCAATCTGCCACTTGGCGAGCTTTTCGTTCGCAGGCGTGAATTTGAAATCACCCCATTTGGCGCGCGTTTCGGTTTCGTCTGGTGGGGTTGGAGTATCAGCCATTATCTATCGCACTCCCCGAACACAATGTCGATCGCGCCCAAAATAGCTGTGGCATCGGGCAGCATGTGGCCTTTGGTCATGAAATCCATGGCCTGAAGGTGGCTAAAGGCCGTGGGCCGGATTTTGCAGCGATAGGGTTTGTTCGAACCATCACTCACCAGAAAAACGCCAAATTCGCCCTTGGGACTTTCGGTCGCGACATAGACTTCACCGGCGGGCACGTGGAAGCCTTCGGTGTAGAGCTTGAAGTGATGGATCAGCGCTTCCATCGACTGCTTCATCTCGCCGCGCTTGGGCGGAACGATTTTGCGGTCGGTGCTGGCGACAGGACCATCGGGCATTTCATTCAGACATTGCCGCATGATCCGCGCGCTTTGACGCACTTCCTCAACCCGCACCATGAACCGGTCATAGCAATCACCCCGCGTACCAACCGGAACATCAAATTCCATCCGGTCATAAACATCATAGGGTTGAGATTTCCGGAGATCCCAGGCAACACCGCTGCCGCGCAATACCGGGCCGGAAAAGCCCCAGCGCACAGCATCGTCTTTCGACACTGTCGCGATATCGACATTGCGTTGCTTGAAAATCCGGTTGTCGATCACGAGGCTCATGGCATCGTTAAACAGCTTCGGAAACTCATCCAGCCAGTCTGCAATATCGGTCAGCAACTTGAGCGGCACATCCTGATGGACGCCGCCGGGTCGGAACCACGCGCTGTGCATCCGGGCGCCGCTCGCCCGCTCAAAAAATTCCAGACATTGTTCGCGAATTTCAAATACCCAGATATTGGGTGTCATCGCACCAACATCCATGACGTGCGCGCCGATATTGAGCATATGATTGCAGATGCGCGTCAGCTCGGCAAACAATACCCGCAGATATTGCCCGCGAAGTGGCACTTCCAGATCGAGCAGCTTCTCGATTGCCAGCACATAGCTATATTCCATTGCCAGCGGCGAACAGTAATCCAGCCGGTCGAAATAGGGCAAAGCCTGCAAATAAGTCTTGTGCTCAATCAGCTTTTCGGTGCCGCGGTGCAACAAGCCGACATGCGGATCAACGCGTTCGACAATCTCACCATCGAGCTCCATGACCATCCGCAAGACGCCGTGCGCCGCAGGATGCTGGGGGCCAAAGTTAATCGTGAAATTCTCAATCGCGGTATCGCCCACCGTGGGATCGGCGGCGTCCGTAATACCCGCGACTTCGTCAAGATAATCAGCCATTATTTGGCCCCCTTTGCATCGGGCTTATCTTCGGACTCTTCACTCTTCTCGTCACCAGGAAGAATGTAATCCGCCCCTTCCCAGGGTGACATGAAATCAAAGCTCCGAAAGTCCTGCGCCAGCTTGACCGGCTCATAGACAACCCGTTTGGCTTCCTCGGAATAGCGCATCTCGACATAGCCGGTGAGCGGAAAATCCTTGCGGAACGGATGCCCCTGGAAACCATAGTCGGTCAATATGCGGCGCAAGTCGGTATTGCCATCGAACAGCACGCCGTACATGTCGAACACTTCGCGCTCGAGCCAGCCTGCCACTTCCCAGATATGAGTGACCGTCGGCAGCGGCGTGTCTTCGTTCGTTGTAACCTTGACGCGAATGCGGTGATTTTTGGTCAGGCTCAGCAGATGATAACAAACCTCGAACCGCTCTGGTCGCTCCGGATAGTCCACGCCGGCAATTTCAACCAGCTGCTGATATTCATGCTTGTCGCGCAATTTGGTCAGCACGGCCGGCAATTTTTTGCGATCAACTGTAAAACTGATTTCGTCAAAAGCTTCGACCGTGTCCAGTACAGCTGCGCCAATCGATTTGGCCAGCGCATCAGCAACGCCTTCGTTGCTGGAAATAGCAGGTGCTCCGTGTCCCATCCTAGCGCTCTAACGTCCCGATGCGGCGGATTTTCCGCTGCAACTGCATAACACCGTAAAGCAAGGCTTCGGCGGTGGGAGGGCATCCGGGAACATAAATGTCCACCGGCACGATGCGATCACATCCGCGCACAACGGAATAGCTGTAATGATAATAACCGCCACCATTGGCACAGCTGCCCATCGAGATCACATATTTCGGATCAGACATCTGGTCATAAACCTTGCGCAAGGCCGGCGCCATTTTGTTGCACAATGTTCCTGCCACGATCATCACGTCCGACTGACGCGGACTGGCCCGCGGTGCGGCACCAAAACGCTCCATGTCATAGCGCGGCATGTTGACGTGAATCATTTCAACAGCGCAGCAAGCCAGGCCGAATGTCATCCACCACAATGAGCCAGTGCGAGCCCACTGGAACAATTCTTCCGTCGACGTGACGAGGAAACCCTTGTCATTTACTTCACTGTTCAGGTCCTTGAAAAAGCCCTCATCCGGAGGCGTATCGCCGCGCATGGGCGTACCATCCGCATTGAGAATTGCCGAACCGGGCGTGTTTGCCTCTATTCCCATTCCAGCGCTCCCATTTTCCATTCGTAGATGAAACCAACCGTCAGGATGAACAGGAAGACCATCATGCTGATCCAGCCGGTCCATCCGGTTTGATCCAGCGAAACGGCCCAAGGAAAGAGATAGGCAGCTTCCAGATCAAAAATGATAAATAGGATCGCTACGAGATAAAAGCGTACGTCAAACTGGCTTCTTGAATCTTCGAACGCCGGAAAACCACATTCATATTCGGACAGTTTTTCTGCATTGGGGTTGTGTGTTCCCGTGAGCCGCGAAACACCCATCGGCAGAAAAACGAAGACACAGGAAAGAACAAGGGCAACCGCCAGAAAAAGCAGTATCGGCGCATATTCGGATAGATCGACCAAAACAGACTCGCTTCGCTAGGAATATGCGCCGCTTTTAGGGACAGGCTGGTCATGCCGCAAGGATGAAATGGCCTATTTTCGAGCCATTTTGAGGCCGTTGCGGAATCAGAGCAGGGACTTGGCCAAAATCTTGTGCAATTTGCTGTGCAGGGCATCATTGGATGCCAGGATTTCGCGCTGTCCGATGGGCTCGTTTCCGCCGGTATAATCGGTCACGAAACCGCCGGCTTCCCGCACCATCAATATGCCGGCTGCGACATCCCAAACCTGCAGATCTGCTTCGAAAAAGCCGTCATAACGTCCGGCAGCCAACCAGGCGAGATCGAGCGAAGCGGCACCGAAACGGCGGACACCGGCAACTTTGGGAGCCAGTGCACCAAAGATACGCGACCATTCTGCGAGATCACCATGTCCATGAAAGGGTATGCCAGTAGCAATGATCGCTTCCGAAAGATCGCGACGGGCCGAGACACGCAAGCGCTTTTCGCCCAACCAGGCGCCTTTGTCCATTTCTGCCCACCAAGTTTGATCCGACACCGGTTCATAAATCAAACCGCTGGTAATCTTGCCCCAGCCAATGCCATCCAGAGCCCGCTCCTGTACCGCGATGGAAATCGCAAAATGCGGCATGCCGTGCAAAAAATTGGTAGTGCCATCGAGCGGATCGACGATCCAGCGGGGCTTACCTTCCTCGCCTTCGATCATGCCACCTTCTTCGAGCACGAACCCCCACCCCGGACGAACTTTCAGCAGCTCATCATAGAGAATGCGCTCGGATCGCATATCCGCTTTGAAAACAAAATCGGCGGGTCCCTTTTTCGAAACCTGCAAATGCTCGACCTCGCCAAAATCCCGGCGCAATCGGGCACCGGCCTTGCGAGCGGCGCGCTCCATAACTGTGATCAATGCGGAATGTGCTGGCATTTTTTCTTGTCTCCCCCCTCCTGTTTACGGGAGGGGCCGGGGGTGGGTCTATAAAATTTCAAAGAGCGGGTGGGAGAAACAACAACTCTCCAGCCCTGTACCTCCCACTCGCGGGAGGGGGATTCAACTATACCTTGCCAACATATTCCCGGGCATACACATCAACAATGATCCGTGTTCCTGCCGAAATAAACGGAGGCACCATCACCCGCACGCCATTGTCGAGAACCGCAGGCTTGTAACTTGAAGATGCTGTCTGGCCTTTGACGACGCCGTCTGCTTCCACAATTTCAGCTTCGATCTGATCGGGCAACTGCACCGAAATCGGCTTTTCTTCATATAGCTCCAGCTGAACATCCATGCCGTCTTGCAGAAATTCGACAGCTTCACCCAGCAAGTCGGCCGGTAATGTGATCTGTTCGTAATTTTCTTTGTCCATGAAGGTCAGCATGTCATCGTCGGCAAAAAGATATTGAAATGTCTTTGTGTCGAGGCGCACTTTTTCAACGGTGTCAGCGGAACGGAACCGAACATTGGTTTTACGTCCATCGACGAGATTCTTCATCTCGACCTGCATGTACGCTCCGCCTTTACCGGGCTGCGTATGCTGAATCTTGGCGACCTTCCAGAGACCGTTTTCATAATCCAGAATGTTGCCGGGACGAATATCCACACCGCTAATTTTCATGAGCTGTCTCTCTTGAACGAATGGTTGATTGAGCGGCGCTGTATAACGATGCCCCGAAATAGGCAAGACAATAGGCGAGACAAAGAGAAAGCGAAAAACTCACATATCCCCTCCCCTGAGTCCGATCCGTACAATACGCCGCGAATACCACAGCATATTCAGAGGGTATGGATCAGGCAGAACTTTCAAGACCAGCGCCGTCAAACAGGCACGCAGCCGAAGACAGCGATGACGCTGGTGAAATCAGCAGCATCGCGGCCGGGCTGTTCGGCTATTCCATCCAAAAGGGTGAGAGATGCTCGTTCAAGCCGGCAGCGGGCTATTTAAGGGAAATCGAGCAGTTTCGCCATTTCTCACCACCACCCAGCAACCGGTTCGTCGCCCAATATATCGAATCCAATATCGACAAGCGCTGACAGCTTCTCCGACACCGCGTTCTGAACGCGTGTGTCATTTTTATACAATACCGCTTGTGCATATTCCCCGATTAACCAAACATGGAAGAAATAGTGTGGGGCGTTCCGGCTGAAATAATCAGTCCTGGAAGCACAGGTTATCATGGAACGTTGGCAGCCGGTCTTTTTGGACGGGCAGCACTGAGCCGGCGAATACGGGCTTTTAATCCGACAAACGGTTACATCAGGGAACTTGAGCAAATGCCAAATTTTGCGTTTCCGACTATCGAAAAATTTATGCGCAACTATTTACAATCCAACGCGCTGCTTCTCGAATCCTGAGCACCTGAGAATCAGGCCTTGTTCAATTGCTCGTAAAAATCTCTGACAGCACGTCCCGGTCCCCTTGGGTCATTCCAGACCGCACTGCTTACCGCCAGAAAATCTGCTCCTGACTTGACCAGCGGCGGGCAGTTTTCCGGGGTAATACCGCCAATTGCCACACAAGGAATTTCCATCATGGTCGACCACCACTTGAGAATATCGGGATCAGGCCGATATAACGTTTCCTTGGTCTGGGTCGCAAAAAAAGCTCCAAAAGCCACATAATTGGCGCCGCCTTCGCCAGCTTCCATCGCCAGGTGGCGGCTGTCATGACAGGTAATGCCAATCTGGACGTCATCACCCAGTTCGGCGCGCGCCTGCTTTAACGGCATATCCCCCTGTCCCAGGTGCAATCCACTGGCACCAAGCTCTTTGGCCAGGACAACATTGTCATTCACGACAAATGCGACATCATGTGCATCGCAAATCGCTTTTAGCGGTTCAGCCAGTGATATGGCCTGGTCCGTTTCCAGATCTTTTACCCGGAACTGGAACGCGGCGACCGGTCCCGCGTCAAGCGCAGACTGCAGTTGACCGGGAAATGATCCGCCAACATCTGGTGGAGAAATCAGATAGAGCTGACAGGAAGGCGTATCGTCCACGCGTCCCCCTCAGGCGATCGATGCCTGACAGATCTGGTCAATCGCTCCGCCAAGAACGCTGTCAAATTCTTCATCAGATTGCCCGTGCCGCAAATCCTGCAGCAGTCCGCGGCTGAAACTTGCGATCATGCCGCTGTTTTTGGCTAGCTGTTCGCAGGCGTCATCGGTCGAATAACCACCGGACAAGGCGACCAGGCGAATGACTTTTGGATGATTGATCAGCGGCGCGTACAAATTGGCTTCAACCGGGATTGAAAGTTTGAGCATTACCCGCTGGTCATCAGATAGCGCATCCAACTGTTTCAACAACTCGCCCAGAAGAATTTGATCGCAATCCGCGCGCTCGTCACTTTTGATATTCACTTCAGGTTCGATCATGGGAACCAGACCGTGACCCAGTATCTGTTTGCCGAATTCAAATTGTTGCGCGACATTTGCGGCAATACCCGCGACATTGGCCTTGTTGATAACCGAACGCATTTTTGTGCCGAACATGCCCTTGGCAACGGCTTTCTGGCACTGATCATCGAGATCGGGAATCGGCTTCATCAACTGTACGCCATTCTCTTCATCCGCCAGCCCCTTGTCGACCTTGAGGAAAGGCACCACTCCGCGTTCCCACAACAAAGTCGGCACCGGTTTGCCATCGGCTTCGCCGTTCATGGTCTTTTCAAACAAAATCGCACCAACAACCTTGCCATTGCCGAAGGACGGAGCCGTAATAATCCGGCTGCGCATCTGATGAATGAGACCGAACATCTCGTCATCGTTGGAAAATGCGTCTTCGCCAATTCCATAACCGGCCAGTGCCTTGGGCGTGGACCCGCCGCTTTGGTCGAGCGCAGCAATAAAGCCTGCGCCATTTTCAATTTTTTCCATCATTTCCGGGTTGGGCATGAGTTTGATCCTTGGTTGAATGAGTTCAAAATCTGGGTTCAGGGTTTCTGGAGGGCTGCAACACCAGGCAGCGTCTTGCCTTCCATCCATTCGAGAAAAGCGCCACCTGCGGTGGACACGAAACTGAAATTGTCCGCAACGCCGGCATGATTGAGCGCGGCTACGGTATCTCCGCCGCCGGCAACGGAAAGCAGCGAGCCTTCTTTGGTCAGCGCGGCAGCAGTCTGAGCCAATGCCACGGTGGCTGCATCGAATGGTGGGGTTTCAAAAGCGCCCATCGGCCCGTTCCAGACCAGCGTTCGACAGGTTTTCAGAACGTCGGACAGGGCTTCAACAGCGGCTGGTCCGACGTCGAGTATCATTTCATCATTTGCGACTTCGTGGACATTTACCGTCCGTGTTGGCGGATTGGGCGCAAATTCTTTCGCCACGACGACATCATAGGGCAGATGCACTGTGCAATCGGCCCTGTCGGCAGCTTCCAATATTTCGTTGGCAGTATCGGCAAGATCATGCTCGCATAGCGATTTCCCGACATCGACACCGCGCGCGGCGAGGAAAGTATTCGCCATTCCGCCGCCGATGATCAGGTGATCCACTTTCTCGACCATTTGCCGCAATACGTCCAATTTGCTGGAAACTTTAGCACCTCCGACAACAGCAGCGACCGGGTGTTCCGGATCGCCCAGCGCCTTGTCGAGGGCATTTAGTTCACGTTCCATCGAACGGCCTGCATAGGATGGCAGATGTTCCGCGATTCCGGCGGTAGTCACATGGGCTCTATGCGCGGCTGAAAAAGCGTCATTGACGTAAAAGTCGCCAAATGACGCAATCATTTTTGCCATACCCGGATCGTTTTTCTCTTCTCCCGCGGCAAACCGGCTGTTTTCCACAACAACAATGCTGCCATTGGCAAGCTCTGCGATCGCATCTGCACCGGGTCGCTGCATGAAGCTGACTTCCCGCTCCAAAACCTTTGCGAGTGGCGCAACTACGGGTTCCAGTGAAAACTCAGGCTTATACTCACCTTTCGGTCGACCAAAATGCGCCAGAAGTAGCACTTTTGCGCCTTTGTCCGCCAATTCTGTTACCGTAGGGACAATCGCCTGCAGACGGGTGTCATCAGTGACTTGCCCATCGGCCATCGGGACATTGAGGTCAACGCGAACGAGGCCCGCCTTGCCTTCAATATCCTTGATGTCGTCCAGAGTGTGAAACTGATTGCCGGCCATTGCTTGAATCCTTCCGACCTAAAGCAATCCAGCCATTACCTTTGCAGTATCGATCATGCGGTTGGAGAAACCCCATTCATTGTCATACCAGCTGACAACACGGGCCAGTTTTCCGTCCATCACCGAGGTTTCAAGGCTGTCTACCGAGCTACTTGCAGGTTGATGGTTGAAGTCACTGGAAACCAGCGGCTTGTCTTCAAATACCAGTACGCCCTTCATCGGACCTTCTGCCGCCGCTTTCAGCGCCGCGTTAAGTTCTTCAGCCGTCGTATCGCGGCCCGGCGTGAACACCAGGTCAACCAGACTGACATTTGGAGTTGGCACGCGAACGGACGAACCATCGAGTTTGCCGTTCAATTCCGGCAGGACCAGACCAACCGCCCGGGCAGCGCCGGTTGTTGTCGGGATCATGTTAACCGCACCAGCGCGCGCACGGCGCATGTCGCTGTGCATCTGATCCAGCATCCGCTGGTCGTTGGTGTAGCTGTGAATCGTGGTCATAAAACCGCGTTCAATGCCGACCGTGTCGTTCATGACCTTGGCAACCGGTGCAAGGCAGTTTGTCGTACAAGATGCATTGGAAACAATGACATCCGATGACGTCAAGACATCGTGATTAACGCCATAGACCACCGTTTGATCGACATTTTTCGCCGGAGCGGAGATGAGAACACGTTTCGCGCCCGCATCAATATGAGGCTGCGATGCTTCTTTGGACTGGAAGAAGCCGGTACATTCCAAAACGATGTCCACACCCATTTCACCATGCGGGAGATCGCCAGGATTGCGTTCGGAAGTCACAGCGATTTTCTTGCCATCTACCATGATGTGATCACCATGTGCGCTCACTTCGCCGGGAAAACGGCCATGGACACTGTCATAGGCAAACAGCAGCGCATTGGCGTCGGCATCTGCCAGATCGTTGATCGCGACCAGTTCCAGGTTATCGTCATTGCGCTCGAGAATGGCGCGAGCGACGAGGCGGCCGATGCGGCCAAATCCGTTAATTGCTACTTTTGTCATGGAAATAGTGCTCCTTTGATCAGTATATTTGGGCTGTTAGCCAATCTTTTCGATAATCTGTGGCGTTATGGCATCTGCGGTCAAGCCGAAATGCGCGAACAAGTCGTCAATCGGTGCAGATGCCCCGAAACTGTCGATCCCGAAACGCAAGCCGTCGAGACCTGTATACCGCTCCCAACCGAATGTTGTGCCCGCTTCAATGGATATTCGCAAAAGTCCCGCGGAGCCTAACAGATCATTCCTGTAGTCTTCAGACTGCTCATCAAACAGCTCAGTGCAAGGCATGGAAACAACGTCTGCGCCATGTCCGGCAGCCTCCAGTTGCGCGGCAACGTCCATCGCCAGCGACACTTCAGAACCGGTGGCAACGATGACCACCCGTTTTTCCGCTTCCGCGGCTTTCACACGATAAGCGCCTTTTTCACAATGATTTACACTGACGTCATGACGGATCGGGGGGAGGCCCTGACGGGTGAGTGCCAGTGTCGATGGCCCGTTTGCCCGCTTGATCGCCAGCGCCCAGCACTCGGCTGTCTCGATCGCATCTGCAGGTCGGAACACGTGCATGTTGGGCATCGCACGCAAGCTCTGGATATGCTCGATTGGCTGGTGGGTCGGGCCGTCTTCGCCCAATCCGATGCTGTCATGTGTCATGACATATATGGATCGCGTGTTCTGAATGGCGGAAAGCCGCATGGCTCCGCGGCAATAGTCGGTAAAGACCAGGAAAGTCCCGCCATAGGGGATGATCCCGCCGTGCAGCGCCATGCCGTTCATCGCCGCCGCCATACCGAATTCGCGGATGCCATAATAGATATAGCGACCTGAATAATCGTCTTTTGTCAGTGGTTTAGTGGAAGGAGTTTTGGTATTGTTTGAACCTGTCAGATCCGCACTGCCACCGATCATGTCGGGCAAGGCTGCGGTAATCGCGCCCAATGCCATCTCGGAAGCTTTGCGGGTTGCGACCTTCGGCGGGTCTTTTGCGAGTTTTTCCAGATAGTCCTGCATCGCGTTGCCATCCGGCAATGCCCCGGCCATGCGCCGTTCAAACTCAGCCTTGTCGCTGTGACCAGCCAGTCGCCCGGCCCAGTCAGCATGCGCCTCACCGCCTTTGTCGCCCAATGCCCGCCATGCCGCGCTGACATCATCAGGAACGACAAATGGTGCATGATCCCAGCCCAGTGCGCCGCGGGTTCCGGCGATTTCTTCGTCGCCAAGAGGCGCGCCGTGCGTAGCGGATGTGCCCTGTTTGGTCGGTGCACCGTAGCCAATAATGGTTTTACAGGCGACCAGCGAGGGCCGCGGATCAGCTTCGGCTTCTTTCAGCGCCCGGCGAATATCATCGAAATCATGCCCGTCACAAGACACCACGTGCCAGCCCGAAGCCCGGTATCTTGCAGGAATATCCTCGCTTGTGGACAAGTCCGTACCGCCATCGATGGTAATGTCATTGTCATCCCAAAGGACGTTCAGGCGTCCGAGCTGGAGATGACCGGCCAAACCGACCGCTTCATGGTTGATTGCTTCCATCAGGCAGCCATCACCGGCTATGACCCAGGTCTTGTGGTCCACCAGATCATTGCCGAAATGCGCGTTCAAATGCCGTTCTGCGATCGCCATGCCCACCGCCATCGCAAAACCCTGCCCCAGCGGACCGGTGGTCGCCTCTACGCCGTCCAGCTTGAAATTTTCGGGATGCCCCGCACAAGGTGAGGATAACTGCCGGAAATCCTTGATGTCCTGCATCGTTGGCCGATCATAACCGGTCAGGTGCAACAGCGAATAAATCAGCATCGAGCCGTGGCCGGCAGACAGGACAAACCGGTCGCGATCCGCCCATTTTGGCGCCTTTGGATCAAATTTCAGGAAATCGCTGAACAGGACCGTCGCAACATCCGCCATACCCATTGGCATACCGGGATGCCCGCTATTGGCTGCTTGTACCGCGTCCATGGACAACGCACGAATGGCGTTTGCCATCATTTTTTCGGAAACGGTCATAATTTCTTGGGTCCCCTGACAGCAAAAACCATGGCGAGCGCTAAAAATTTTCCTTCGATTCGCCAATTTGCCACCTCCTTTGATGGCCTATCCTCGCGGCGTCAAGTAGCGGGACATATCATGCGTGATTTGACGGACCACAGGAGGGCTCTGCCGATCTTCTGTTTACGCCGGGACATTCCCTTGTTACGGATGATACAGATCAACTGATAAGTCGGAAACAAGTCATGGAAAATGAACGTGTGATCCTTGCCATTGGCCGTATTGAACGGGCACTTACCCGGATTGAAACGGCGCGGAACAATTCACCTGCGGTTCGCCAGGACGAAGCCCTTGAGCAGCGACATGCGGCACTTCGCGGCGAGATGCAGGAAGCAATTCGTACGATCGATGGGCTGATTGCCCGGCAGGAGAATTGAAATGGGTCAGGTCAAACTTGAGATAGGCGGCCGGTCGTTCATGGTAACCTGCCAGGATGGCGAGGAATCTCATCTCGGAAAACTGGCCGCCATGGTCAGCGAAAAAGCCGGAGAAGCTGGAGATCCTGCAGGTTTGACGGAAAGCCGCATGCTGCTTTTCACCTCGCTGTTGCTGGCAGATGAGCTGCATGCCAATCGCAATGCAGCCGAATCCGCCCAATCCGAAGCGTCAGAAGAGGCTGCGGCGGCATCCGGACTGGCTGATGAAAAAACCGTGACCGCGCTTGAGAAACTCGCAGACCGTGCAGAATCCTTTGCAAATAACCTTGAGCAAGCTGCCAATCATGCCTAGATAGGCGGTGACGGGTACTGTCTTGTACGAGCTAGAAAGCGAACATCCCTGAGGCGATATAACAACATAGGGAGCTGTCCCTGCCCGAATTGCGGATTTCTTCGGAAATCGGGTTCGAAGCATATGGCGCCCACCTGACGTAATAGGCGTCAGAGGATTTTCCGGCAAACGACTCTGATGGTCCCGTCACTACTCTAGAAAGATATGTTTTTGAGTGATTTAGTAGAGAATAAGAAGAATTTACGTGAAGAATACCGGCGGCGGCGCGACGCGTTTGTCAGCCAGCTGGACACGGCCACCAGAACCCTCGCCTTTCGTCGCCCCCCTACCCCGCTCAACCAGCTTTTCGAACAAACCGAAGTCATCGCCCTATATCAGGCAGTGGGATCCGAAGCCCCGACCATGCGGTTGATGGAATATCTTTCCGAAATCGGCAAAACCGTCGCTTTTCCGGTTGTAACTGGCCAGGCACCGCTTGAATTCCGGGCCGTCTCAGATATCGAGCTGCTGGAGGCCGGATATCAAAATATTCCCGAACCCAGCGAAAGCTGCCCGGTCGTAACCCCCGACCTGATTATCGCCCCGTTGATCGCCTTTGACAGAAGGCTCGGAAGACTGGGCCAGGGTCAGGGCCATTATGATCGCACCTTTGAAAAATACACCCATGCCAAGCGCATTGGACTGGCCTGGTCGGTACAGGAGCTGGATTCCATCCCGATCGAAGAGCATGACGTGCCCCTGGACATGATTATTACAGAATATGAAATAATTCAAAGCGTTAACATGACGTCATGACAGCAAAACCTGACATTCCTCCCCCGCATAATCCGCCCGAACCGCCCAGTTGGCGCAAACCGGTGGGCATGATTCTGATATTGTTAATCATCTTGATCTGGTGCGGGATCGTTGTCAGCCTGATGGACTGGATTGATACGCTGAACTTCTGGGCGCAGCTGCCCATATACGTGTTCGCCGGAATCGTCTGGATATTTCCAGTAAAACCGCTGCTTTTGTGGATGAATACCGGAAAATTTCGGTCCTGAGGCGCCATTTCCCGATTTCAGAAAATGGCGCGAGTGACGAGACTTGAACTCGCGACCTCCGGCGTGACAGGCCGGCGCTCTAACCAACTGAGCTACACCCGCGTATGCACCGGCGTGACCGCCGGGATATGCATTAGAGCAGCGCAAGTATAAGAGCGCTGCCTGACTGTCAACAACACTCTTGCCAAGATCGCAAGAAAAATGGGTTCATGACCGAATAGTGCCGGGTGAAGCTGATATTATGACGTCAGAATCCGGTTTTTTGCGCGTACCTGCATCGGACCGGCGACCGCGCGCGCAGGAGACGTCACTTTTTGCACAAGTTTGCATGCGTTACTTATAGTTACAGTTAAAATAACGTTAAGCAAAACGCGAAAATCATACCCATTTTGAGAATAAAGCCGCTGTTTTCCGCGGATTTCTGCCGGACTGCAACCGGCATTTTAGTGACGTCATCTTTACTAAATATTTGCCTTTATCGGCCATAGATCGGTCATGAATTTGATGGAGGCATCTGTGACCAAAGGACGAATCCTGCGCGCAAAACATTTTTTTGCACGCCGGAACATGGCGTATCTCGCTGCGGCTTCCGCACTCTTCATGGGTGCGTCGAGCGCGCATGCTGCGGGTACACTGGCTGGCACGGACATCGTGAACATCGCCCAGGCCTCTTATGATGGTCCAAGCGGCACGGTTACAGTCGACTCTAATCCTGTAACCATCACAGTAGACGAGCTTCTGGATGTGACCGTCGTTTCGGGAGACCCGGGTGACGTCGCAACAACGCCCGGTGTTTCAGCACAGGTAACCACCTATCAGGTAACCAATACCGGCAACGGCTCGGAAGCGTTCACACTCGCCGCAGATACTGCCAAAACCGGTGATGACTTTGACACCACTTTCGAACAAATCGTTCTCGATACCAATAATAACGGTGTTTATGACGTCGGTGTAGATACAGTTTATGCCGCTGGCACAAATGATCCGGTGCTTGCTGCGGATGAAAGCGTAACGGTTTTCATCCTGTCGACCATCCCTGCAACCGCAAATGACGCTGAACGGGCGGAAGTCGAGCTCTCGGCAACCGCCGTGACCGGAAGCGGAACGCCGGGCACAACTTTCGCCGGTCAGGGTGATGGCGGCGGCGATGCTGTGGTCGGCTCTACCGGTGCCGACGGCGCAGATAGCGGATTTTTTGTCGTTCAGGTCGCTGATGTTGCTCTCGTCAAAAGTGCAACCATTGTCGATCCATTCGGCGGGACTGAAGCCGTTCCTGGCGCGACTATAACCTATCAGATTGTCGCCACGACATCTGGATCAGGCAGCCTCGTCAACCTGACGATCGCCGATGATGTCCCGGGCGACACAACTTATGTCAACGAAAGCATCACCCTCGAAAGCGCGGCGCTTACCGATAGCAATGCCGATGCCGACGAAGGATCTTTTGACGGAACGCAAATCGCGGTTGCCCTCGGCACCATCGCCAGCGGGCAGACCCGCACGATAACCTTTCAAGTGACCATAGACTAGGAATTATTCATGAAATTCAATATCTTGAAGCATATTTCCTTTTGTATTGCGCTGGCCATGCCAGCGATGGCGATCGCTGCAAATAACGTTGCATTGTCCAGCGATGTGTTTGTTGAACGCAGCGTTGAAAAAGCTGATGGCAAGACCGCCGTCGTGCTTGAGCAGCCAACCACAGTCGTCCCGGGCGACAAGTTGGTATTCGTCGTCAAATACAAGAATGTCGGCACTACGCCGGCCACCGATTTCTCTGTCACCAATCCGCTCCCCAAAGCGGTGGCGTTTAATGGAACGTCCGATGGCACCGAAATTGTCTCCGTTGACGGAGGCAGAAACTGGGGCCCGCTATCGGCCCTGAAATACACCCGTGAGAATGGCGAAATTCGGCCAGCCCTCATGAGTGACGTCACCCATGTAAAATGGAAATTTAATCAATCACTTTCGGTGGGATCTGAAGGGAAGTTGGTTTTCCGTGGCACTGTAAAGTGACCACAAACCGTAACGAACTGCCGCGGGTATTGGCAGTTCAATTTTTGAGGAAACAGGAGAACAGTTATGACCAGTAAACTGAAACTTCTCGTCGCCACAGGTACAGTTTCTGCAGTTATGCTGGGTGCAAACCCGGCTTTTGCAGCAGGGACCAGTGCCGGTGACACGATTACGAATAATGTAAGCGTTGCTTACCAGGTCGGTGGCGTCAGCCAGACGGCTGAAACCGATTCAGACACATTTACGGTTGACCGTAAGCTCGACATGACAATCGTTGAGGCCGATGGTGCCGCACGCGACGTCTTCCCGGGTCAGACCGCAGCAGATACCGCGGGCAACCCCCCGGCTTATCTGACATTCACCGTCACCAACGATTCCAATGATGAAGTTGACTTTGCCTTGTCCGCTACGCAGCTGACAACCGGTGCAGCAACGCCATTCAGCGGAACAGATGACTTTGATGTATCTTCGTTGCAGATCTTTGTGGATAGCAATGGCAACGGCACTTATGACGCCGGTGTTGATACGGCGACCTTCATCGATGAGCTCGGCGAAGACGCTTCCGTTGCGGTCTTTATCGTAGGTGATATTCCAACGACACCCGTCAACGGCGATGCAGCCGGTATCACGCTGACAGCCGCCATTCGTCAGGGTAACAACGGTACAACCGGTGGCGCCATCGGCGGTGCATATTCCGACGACAGCGGCAGCGCGAACACTGAAGACGGTACCGTGAACGTTGCAAATATCGACAACGTGTTTGTCAACATCAGTGGTTCTGCGACTGATAACTTCGTGATTGATTCCGCGAGTATTGCTGTTGCGAAAACCAGCACAGTCCTCTGGGACCCCATTAACGGAAGCACCAATCCGAAATCCATTCCTGGCGCCGTGGTTGAATATTGTATCGCTGTGACCAACAGCTCTACGACAACTGCTGCTACCAATGTCGGAATTACGGATGATATTTCTGCTCTGGATGTAACCTTTTACAGCACAACCATTCCTTCAGGACCGGCAACGATCCCGACAGCAAATGGCGTTGTATCGGCTACAGCCTGTGATGGAACGGGAACGAATGCTGATGCATCCGGTCTCGGTGAATCCGGCGGAACCATAAGTGGTAGCCTTGGTGATGTTGCTGCCAGCAGCACCGAAACACTGCTTTTCCGCGTAACTGTAGACTAGAATAGAGGATTGCGGCGGCTGTCCGGGCGACCGGACAGCCGCCGCACCCCCTTTTTCGATGAAGCGGTTAACCAAATTCCTTAAGTCAGTCAGTCTGACACTTGCTGCAGGGGCACTTTTCGCTCCTGCCTCTATGGTTTCCGCGCAAACCGGCGCTTTGCCCGTCATCAGCAACATCGCTCAGGCGGAATGGGATGTCGGCAGCCAGCGTCTGCAAACACCCTCAAATCGCGTGGATATTCAGGTCTTGCCGCCCCCTGTCGTACCGCCCGAGATTACCATTTACCATTTTGATGATCCGCCAGGCGCCGAACAGCTCCGTCTGCCAGGTACAATCTGTCGAGGCTCCGGTGGCAGCGTCCCCGTTGAGCTCGCAGGCGTATTTGCCGGTACAAGCACCGACCCGGCTTCGCTGGCTCCAACCTCAAGCATTCGGGCCGGAGAGCCCCTTATTATCTCGATTTTTGCCCCAAACGAAAATCTGAGCTCCGCCGCTATCGATAATTTCGATATTTTGCTCACCACGCCTGCCGGTGACAGTGAGACCATCAATATCGTTGAAACCGAGGTCAATAGCGCGCGTTTCGTCGGCATGATCAATACCGCAGCGATCCCGCCTGCGCCTGTACAGGGTGATTGTATCCTGTCGGTGCGCCCGGGGGATACGCTGAATGTCGGGATTGACGAGATCGGCGGCAACCCGCTCGGTACGGTAGAACTGGGGATTCTCATCGATCCCTTTGGTGAAACCTTTGACAGCGGAGACGGTGCGCCCGTTTCCGGTACCCGTGTCACACTGATCGACATATCCACGGGATTGCCTGCCGACGTGTTCGGTGATGACGGAGTGTCTGTGTTCCCCAGCACGGTCATATCCGGCGGAACCGTCACGGATAGTGGCGGAAACGTGTACGATTTCTCGGAAGGCTTCTATCGCTTTCCGTTTGCACGTCCCGGACAATATCGTCTGATCATCGAGCCTCCAGCGCCTTATACGGCGCCGTCTGCGGCCACTCCGGCGCAGCTGGAGGCATTCAGAAGGACCGACGGAGAACCGTTCACCATCGTAGACGGATCCTATGGCGGGATTATCACGCTTGATGACCCGGCTCCTGTGCGTGTGGACGTCCCGCTGGATCGACCGGGTGTGCCGTTACTGATCACCAAGAACGCATCAAGCGCTGTATCGGTCCCGGGCGATGCGGTGCAATATCGCATTACCGTGCAGAATACGGATCCGGCGCGTAACACCGGCACAATCACGATCGAAGACCAGTTACCCCGCGCGATGCGCTTGCAGGTAGACACGATGCGCTACAATGGCGCGCTTGTGACGCCCGTCGTGCAAGCCAATGGACAAGACTTTTCAGTCGCCGTGCCCGCGCTGGCCCCTGCCAGCAGCGGACTTCTGACATATCTGGCAGAAGTCCGCCAGGATGCGCAGCCCGGAGATGCCATAAATACCGCTCAGGCGCGCGATAATCGCGGCGCTGTCAGTCCGGTTACCGATGCTGCCGTGCGTATCGAACGAGACGGAATCTCGGAACGCTTCACGATAATCGGCCGGATTACCGACGGCGGATGCGAAGTTGACCCTCGCAAAGCCGCAGGAATAGGTGGAATTCGCGTAATGCTGCAGGATGGGACCTACACGGTTACCGATCCCGATGGGCGCTATCATTTTGAGGGCATTCGTCCTGGATTGCACGTGGTCCAGGTTGATCCTTCGACATTCCCTGCCGATATGGCACCGATTGATTGCGCCCGGAACACCCGTTCTGCCGGCAGCGAGATTTCCCGCTTTGTCGAAGGCCGCGGCGGAGCGCTGAAACGTGCCGATTTCCGTGCTCACAAGGTCGAAGCGCGCGAAGAACACAAGAAGATGGTCTATCAAAAACCCAAGATTCTGACTGACCCACAGGCCGCAGGAGCCGAAACCGAGTGGCTTGCAGGCCAGTCTGCAGGTATTGACTGGGTATTCCCGGCTGAAAACTATAATCCGCGCGTCAGATCGCTGCGTGTGGCCGTGAAACACGGTCCCGACCAGAGTGTCGAGCTGACCGTCAACGGAGAAGCGGTCAATCCGCTGAATTTTGATGGCAAGGACAAGAGCGCGGATGGCAAAATTCAAGTCAGCGTCTGGCGCGGGCTGGATATCGGCATGCGGAAAAACACGCTTGTTGCGCGGGTTTCGGACAAATCCGGCAAGTTCATCAAGGAATTGCGCCGCGAAGTCCATTATTCGGCCAGCCCGCTCAACGCAGAGCTGCTGAAAGACAAGTCCGTGCTCGTCGCTGATGGCGTGACACGGCCGGTTATCGCGGTCCGCATGACAGATCGCGACGGTCGTCCGGCACATCACGGTGCAGTAGGCGATTTCAGCGTTCCTTCGCCCTATTTGCCGGCTATTGAAGTCGATGCACAGCAAGCCAACCAGTTGTCAGGCCTCGAGCGTGGTCGCCCGGTATGGCGCGTCGAGGGCGATGAAGGCATTGCATATATCGAACTGGCGCCAACCACGGCCTCCGGATCTCTCAGCATCACATTTCCGCTCAGGGATGGCGAAGTGACGCGCGAACAGCGTATTGAAACCTGGCTCGATCCCGGTGATCGGCCATGGACGGTCGTCGGCTTTGCCGCAGGAACCGTGGGTTTCAACACTCTCGACGAGCGTCTGGAAGACCTGGTCGATGACGATGACAATATCAACGTCGACGGCCGTGTTGCGCTATATGCCAAGGGACGTGTGACCGGCAAATGGCTGATGACACTCGCCTATGATACCGACAAGGAAGAGGATGAAACCGATTTCACCGGCATCATCGATCCCCGCCAATATTACACAGTTTATGCGGATCGCGCGGAACAGCGCTACGATGCGGCGTCGGTTCGCCGTTTATATCTGAAACTCGAGCGTCCGCAGTTTTATGCGCTGTTCGGTGACTATGAAACCGGTATCAATGAGCCCGAACTGGCACGCTATCAGCGGACATTCAACGGCATCAAGGCGGAATATCGCAATGAGCAGATCAGCGCCCTCGCCTTTGGTGCAGATGCTGCCAACCGCTTCCGGCGCGAAGAGATCCAGGGTAACGGCCTGTCGGGTCCTTATGCGCTGGCAAGCCGCGACATATTGTCGAACAGCGAGCGGATTACCCTGGAAACCCGGGATCGCTTGCGTTCGGACCGGATTATCGAACGCCGTGAACTGACGCGCCATATAGACTATGATATCGATTATCTGGCCGGAACCCTGCGTTTCAGCCAGCCTATTCTCAGTCGCGGCAGTGGCTTTGATCCGCAATTCATCATAGCCGAATATGAAGTTCTGGGCGTGGGTGGCCGGGATCTGAACGCCGGCGGCCGCGCAACCTATCAGAGCGAAGACAAGAAATTCAAACTGGGCGCAACCTTTGTGCATGACGAGAATGAATCGGTTAAAACCGACCTGTTGGGTATTGATGCGCGCTATCGACCAAACCTGAAAACGGAATTCCGCGCAGAATTGGCAGCGACCGACAATCAGGCGAAAACACTCGGCGCACTCGACGGCACGCCCAGTGCCGGCGATTCCGCCATGGCTTGGCTGGTTGAAGCGGAACATCACGGGTCCAATTTTGACGTTCTGGCTTATGTCCGGCGTCAATCCAACGGATTTGGCCTCGGACAGCTGAATTCAGCTGAGAGCGGGACCCGCAAATTCGGAATCGACACGCGCGTGCGGATCACTGATGATCTTTCAGTTGCCACAACCGGCTACCAGGAAAACTTCCTGACCAGCGGGGCACGGAGACGCGCCGGTACGGCCGAGGTCGAGTATCGCAGCAACAAAACTGCATTCCGGGCAGGTTTGACCCACGCGGAAGACCGGTTGGCCGATGGCTCTGTCAATCGCTCGACACTGGCACGGCTCGGAGCCACCCAAAAGTTGATGGATGGCAAGCTTGAACTCGATGCGCAGACAGAGTTTGCGCTCGGCGGACAAGACGAAAGCGTCGATTTCCCGGCCCGGCACAGCTTTACGGCGCGTTACGCAATTACCGACAATATCAAGCTGGTCGGCACATATGAAATCGCTGATGGCGAGAATATCGATGCCCGAACAGCCAGAATTGGCGTGGATGTCTCTCCCTGGGATGGAGCCCGCGTTGTAGCGAGTGCCAATCAGCAGGAGATCACCGAATTCGGGCCGAGGACTTTTGCGGCTTATGGATTGACCCAGAGCATTCCTCTGGACGAAAAATGGACCGTCGACTTCTCGCTGGATGGTAATGAGACAATTGGCGGATTTGATCGCAGCGACGTGATCAACCCAGCACAACCCGTGGCATCGGGCGGCTTTCTGGGCAGCGATGGCTCGCTCACCGAAGATTTCGTAGCGGTTACGGCTGGCACTACGTTCCGGTCGGACGACTGGAGCTGGGTCAGTCGCGCAGAATATCGGGATGGAGATACAACCGAACGCTATGGATTCACGACAGCTGCTCTCAAGCAGATTGGCGAAGGCAGCGCGCTTGGTGCCGTCGGCAGTATTTTCCATGCCAGCGACAATAATGGCACGAGCACGCAAGTGATCGAAGCAGAAGCCAGCTGGGCGCATCGCCCGGCGGACAGTCAGTGGTCCTGGCTTGAAAAGCTGGAATTCCGCGAAGACAAGGTTCGCGGTGCGACAGCCGGCCAGTCCGGACCGATTGGCGGCGCACCTCTGCTCGTCAACGGCGACGTGACATCGCGCAGAATTATCAACAGTTTAAGCGTCAATTACACGCCGATTGACGAAGATGACGGAATTTTTACCGAGGCGGGGGAATATAGTTTCTTTTGGGGAAGCCGCTATGTTTTCGATCGTTTCGGTGAAGACGATGTCAAAGGCTGGAGCAATGTGATCGGGGCGGACGTCAAGTTCGATCTATCCGATACCATTGATATCGGCGCCCAGGCGACCGCGCGTATTGGCAACAACTTTGACAGTGTTGCCTATAGCGGGGGACCAAGTGTCGGGATTACACCATTTAAAAATGGCTATATCTCGCTTGGCTATAATGTGGTGGGATTTGAAGATCGGGACTTTGAAGAAAGTCGCTACACCAGAAATGGTCCGTTCATCACCTTCCGCCTGAAATTCGACCAGGAAACCTTCAGCAGTTTGGGGCTGTAGCAGGATATTCGGTCAAATCTTCGCTGACTTTCAGTCGGCGAAGAGCAAAACGGGCGTCTCGAGCAAATGCTTGAGCGCTTGCACATAACTGGCGGCATCATAGCCGTCCACGACCCTGTGATCACACGAGATCGACAGATTCATAAGCTTGCGCGCCTGAATCTCGCCGTCAATGATCATGGGGCGTTCGACGATCTTGTTGGGACCGATAATAGCCACTTCAGGGCGATTGATCACGGGCGTCGTTGCAATACCGCCCAAAGGTCCCAGAGACGTCAATGTCAGCGTGGAACCGGACAATTCATCAGCTTTCGCTGTCCCATCGCGTGCGGCAGCGGCCAACCGGCCAATTTCTGTCGCCAATTGCCAGATATTCTTGTCCTGGGCATTGCGGATCACGGGCACCATAAGCCCCTGAGCCGTCTGTGTGGCCATTCCCAGATGCACCGCGCCATGACGGGTCACCAGACCCGCCTCATCGTCATATATCGCGTTCAGCATCGGAAATTCAGGCAATGCCTTGCATATCGCCACGATCATCAGCGGCAACATGGTCAGCTTTGGCCGATCGCCGCGATTGGTGTTTAGATCCGCGCGCATGTCCTCCAGCGCCGTCATGTCAAATTCATCCACATAGGAAAAATGCGGGATATTGCGTTTCGATTCCGCCATGTTTTGCGCAATCTTGCGGCGCATCCCGATGACCTTGATCGTTTCGTCATCGCGCTTTCGTGACGCACCGGCGGGTTGATAGCCCTGCCCCGCACCATAGCTCAGATAGCTATCCAGATCGCTGTGACGGATGTGCTCACCCTGCGCTTTCACCTGTGTCAGATCTACACCGAGATCAGCCGCCCGTTTACGCACCGCTGGCGTTGCCAGGACCTTGGCTGAAGGTTTGGAAGTAGACGCGATACCGTCCGTTATCGGATCAGTGGGCTGTACATTTACAACCTTCTCCTCAGACTTTGTCTTAACTGATGAAGATTTGGATGTTTCGAGGTTTTTCGCTTCTTTTTCAACGCCCTCTACTGACGCCATGGCAGCAGACTCAGGTTCGGATTCGCCTTGTTCTTCAACTTTTGTGGCAATTTCTTCCAGATCCACGTCGCCTTCGACTTCGATTTCGACGAGCATCGAACCAATCGCAATAATGTCGCCTGCTTCACCTGCCACGGCTGTAACTTTTCCGGATACAGGGGCTTCCATTTCGACCGTTGCCTTGTCGGTCATGACGTCTGCCAGCTGATCATCTTCTTCGACCATATCGCCGATCTTGACGTGCCACGCGACAATCTCTGCTTCGGCAATGCCCTCGCCTATGTCAGGCAGGTTGAAAGTGTAGGTGCTCATGATTTCAGTTCCCCGACAATTTTCTCCAGCGCTTCCCCAATCCGGACCGGTCCCGGGAAATACGCCCATTCGAGACTATGTGGATAAGGCGTGTCAAATCCGGTGACGCGCTCGATTGGTGCTTCGAGATGATAGAAGCAACGTTCCTGTACCAGTGCCGAGAGCTCGGCACCAAATCCACTGGTCCGTGTTGCCTCGTGGACGATCAGGCATCGGCCGGTTTTTTGGACCGAAGCCTCGATCGTTTCAATATCCAGCGGCACCAATGTGCGCAAATCGATCACTTCGGCATCGATATCATGTTCTTCAACAACCGCCTTCGCAACGTGCACCATTGTACCATAAGCCAGCACCGTGACTTCTGTTCCCGCACGGACAATATTCGCCTTGCCCAGCTCGACCCGATAATGGCCGTCCGGCACCTCGGCCTCTTCAAATTTGGACCAGGGCTCCACCGGTTTGTCATAATAGCCCGTGAACGGCCCGTTATAGATACGCTTGGGTTCAAAAAACAGGACAGGGTCATTATCTTCAATCGACGCAATGAGCAGGCCTTTGGCATCGTAAGGCGTCGAAGGGATAACCGTTTTCAGACCGGAGACATGCGTAAACATGGCTTCCGGCGACTGACTGTGGGTCTGGCCACCAAAAATGCCGCCACCAAAAGGAGAGCGCACAGTCAGCGGGGCGATAAATTCGCCCGCCGACCGATAACGCAAACGCGCTGCTTCCGAGATCAGCTGGTCCATGCCGGGATAAATATAGTCAGCAAACTGTATTTCGGGGACCGGACGCAAGCCATATGCCCCCATGCCGACCGCTGCGCCAATAATCCCGCATTCGCTGATAGGCGAATCAAAACACCGCGTCTTGCCATATTTTTCCTGCAATCCCGCAGTCGCACGAAAAACGCCGCCGAAAAACCCGACATCTTCGCCCATGATCACGACATTTTCGTCGCGTTCCATCATATTGTCGAGGCCGGAGTTAATCGCCTCTATCATGTTCATGACAGTCACTATTTGGGTGCCTCCGCATCGGGCCATTTGATTTCCCGCTCTTTATTGGCCTGATCCGCCTGTTCTCTGAGATGCCAGGGCATTTCTTCAAACACATCCTGGAACATCGTTTCAAAAGGCTGATGCAGCCCGTGGCCCAATATGCCATTTTTGGCGGCTTCCTTGACCGCAACTTTTACCGCTTCCAGACATTGCTGATCCATCTCTTCCTGTTGCTCGATGCTCCAGACACCGCGCTGAATGAGATGGCGCTTCAACCGCATGATAGGGTCGCCCAATGGCCATTCCTCGCGTTCCTGCGCACTGCGATAGGCGGTCGGATCATCCGACGTACTATGCGCGTCAGCACGATAGGTGAAATGTTCGATCACGGTCGGGCCCTGATTGGTCCGCGCTCGTTCCGCCGCCCACTGGGTCGCGGCATAAACGGCCAGCGGATCATTGCCATCCACGCGTAGCGAAGCAATGCCATATCCTACTCCGCGCGCCGCAAAAGTCGTCCGTTCGGCACCGGCGAAACCGGAAAAAGAAGAGATTGCCCACTGATTGTTGACAATATTCATGATCACCGGCGCATTATAGACGGTCGCAAATGTCATTGCTGCGTGAAAGTCACCTTCTGCGGTGGATCCTTCACCGCACCAGACCGCTGCAATCCGGCTGTCACCTTTGGAAGCACTAGCCATGGCCCAACCCACCGCCTGCGGATATTGTGTTGTCAGATTGCCGGATACCGTGAAGAAGTTCAGTTCCCGTGAGCTGTACATGATTGGCAGCTGACGTCCCTTCAGCTTGTCCTCGCGATTGGAGAATATCTGGTTGACCATCTCCACCATAGGATAGCCGCGGGCAAATAATATGCCCTGCTGGCGATAGCTGGGGAAACACATGTCTTCCTTGTCGAGAGCCATGGCGGCAGCAACCGATGTCGCTTCTTCGCCGGTCGACTTCATGTAAAAGCTGGTTTTACCCTGACGTTGCTGCCGATGAAGACGATCATCAAAAGCGCGGACCTGCGCCATGGTTTTCAACATGCGAAGCAACGTGTCATCGTCCAGATTCGGGTTCCACGGGCCGACTGCCTTGTGATCATCATCCAGCACACGGATCAGATCATAGGCCAGATCATGCATCTCGGCGGGTTTGGCAGAAATGTCCGGTCGCGCCTGCTCGCCGGCTTTCTGTATTTCAATATCGCTGTAATCCACCTCATCGCCGGGGCGGAATTTCGGTTCGGGAACGTGCAGGGACAATGGCGGCAAATTGCTCTTCGATTTTCCGTCAGCCATCTGACTTCTCCCGTTGGACCGCTCTTCACCACGGCAATTATTATTTCAATGCGTTATAATATTATTCTAGAACGAATGAAAGGTCAATATAGCTGTCCTAAAAATCGACATGTAAAAAAGGGAGCGATACCACGCTCCCCTTTTTACTTCTATTCCCTGCGATATCTCAAAACAGCACGGACATGTTCACAACAGCTCGATCATCGCGATACAGCTGTGCGCCCAGACGGGTTTCGACCACCGCCCCGAAACTGAGTTTGCCGTTGGTAAAACTGAATCCGCCTTTCATTTCTCCATAAGACGAATCCTGCAATCCGATGGGCAGCGCAAAGGGCAGGTCTGCCGCATCCAGAAACCGAACCAGAAAGTTGGTATCATTGCCCGACAGGCGACTGACATAATCGAGCTTCATTTCCGGTCGGAACGACCAGACGGAAGCAAAGCGCACCGGACTGGCCCCTGACAGCTTCAGGCCTATCCGCGCATCAACGCCCGCCCGCCTGATCTCGTCAACCACCATTGCAAGATTTCCGCCCGTGCTTCGGAATCCGTTCACCCGGTATGAAGAGTAACCGATACTGGCACGAGGAGTCAGCAGCAGACCGTCCACATCGACATTATATCCTGCCTCAATCTCACCCGAAAACCCCAGAGAGCTGGTATCGAGATTGCTAACTGAAACAATATCCGTCACACGACTCTCGGAATTGATCCGGGAATGGGCCATGTTCGCCTGTCCGCCGACATAGAAGTTACCGCCAAGCCGATAGTTGCCATAAACCGATGCCTGATTGGTTTCGACACTGGCCCGGGTGCCGCTGATCTCCTGGATTCCGTTGGCATAGCCAAAGGCCGTTCCCAACGTCGCCCGGTCATCAAGCGCGAATTCCAATCCCATCGCCATATGCCAGCTTCCCTGATCCGCTCCGCTCCCAGGATCGGAAAAGGCCAGTGAAGATCTGTCATATCCCGAGGACATGAAACCGGACATATATTCCGGCAACTGCACGGCACTCCAGTCTGATGATCTGTAATTCGCTGCAAAACTGATCTGCGAGGCTGCAGTTTCCGTCAGTCCCCTGCCTCCCCCAATAGTTCTGGCAGAACCAATGATCCTGATTTTTCCGGCACCACCCTGACGCGTCCCCATAAACGACAGGCGATCGGCGATCAGCGTTCGCATGGCCGAATTCTGGCGTTCGTCGAGCGTCGTCGTCCGACCGGCCCGTGCGGCGGACAGGCCCTGGAATGTGGCATCTAGTTCACTCGCCTCCATGACGTCGATCAGACCATAAACATTGGCAAGATCGGTGTAGGAACTGATCCGTGCGGCATCCAGTGCGCTTCCGAACGCGAGCGAGAACGGGTTGGTCACACCGTTCCGGCTGAAGAAATCGGAAAAGCGTATCGCCCGCATCCGTGCCACAACTACATTGGGGTCATATTCCAGCTCCGGATAAAGCACACCAATGCGGCCAACGACATCGTCAAAGACGTTTTCGACACCACCCTCGGCCGTGACAATCTCGAATGTCTGTCCAAATCTGGCCCCTCTTCGACCGAATTTGTTGATCACAGCTGCCGTTCCGCCCAGCGAGATAATGCCGGAATTGTCATCATCCGCGATCACAGAGAGCAGATCACCGCCCCGACGTCCGACATCGAAATAGGTGATGGATCCGGAGGCCAGTATCACATCGCCAGCAACTGTCAGCGTTCCAACCTCACCGAACAGGCCGCCCGGCGCAATGGCACCTTGCACCGATGTCAGGAAAGTGGGATCGAAAAGGCCTGATCCCGACAAAAGTCCGGCGCCCAAAAACGCCTCGCCGGTGGTCAGGGAACCATCAACATCCACCCAGCCGCCTGTCTGGGTATAGTCTCCCCAGACATTCAGCGCACCGCCGGCACGGACTTTAAGGCTCGCCAGGCCTTCGACATTCAACCTGTCTATCGTCACATCACTGTTTAGCCGGGTCTGTCCGATGGCATCGAGGGTCACTTCAAAATAGCGTGCACGAATTCCGGCAGATGGATCAGCGATAACATTGTTCGGTACGAAATTGGTGCTGCCCGGACCACCTGGCACGAAGACGCTGTTCGGGTCCCCTTCGGGCAGCGCCACACTGGCGCCGGACAGATCCAGACAATCGTCGAGGAAACAGACATTGCCGAATTTCGGCGTGTCACCCGTTAGTCCCGGCTCCGCGAAACCGGGCAGTGCGTTGACCAGTTCACCGTCCACTTCAATCGCATAGGCCGGGTCCATGTCCTGTTCCCAGTGGTTCGGATTCTCCCAATTGCGAATACCCGCCTTGGCCGAACTATAGACGTAGCTGTTGTTCGCGACGATCTGTTCCCAATACAGAAACAGCGGCTGATAAAAGCTCTGGGTTCCATAGGAAGAAAACGGCTGAAAGGTAATCGGATCATCAGGATCATTGCCAAAAAATCGTGATCCCCCGGACAGCACTCCGACCACGACCGGCGTGTCAAACGCCTCGTCGGCAATCAACGGCCCGCCTGAATCTCCGCCGGCCGTGCTTCCTTCACGCGGAAGAGCAGCACCGTCAAACAGGTCAAAATCAAACAAGCCATTGTCAGAATCGAACACCGCCTCGCCTGCCGGACTGTCAAAATCCAGATTGTACAGAGTTTGCGGCAAGCCATAGTCATCCGGGCCGAACAGAAAGTTGTTCCGGTCGTTGAGCGAACTGAGCGAGGAAATCATGTTTTCGGCAACGCGTCGGCGGAAATCTATCCCGATCGGCCCTTCCGAGCCAATACCGCGCGAACCATAGCCATTCACAACGCCATGCGTTTCGCCAGACAACGGCGTAAACAGCAATGTCCAGGTTGGGATTCCGCCAGCATGTGTGTCGAGGGTAGCCAGCGCCACATCAGCTTCCAGAAAACCATTTGGTATCGAACGCGCGTCATACCAGACCTGTTCGACATTATAGATTGCAAAGGCTTCATCGGTCGCATTGGCTGTCCCGCCGTCCAGGCCGACCCAGCGTCGTACACCGGGCCGATTGTCAGTGCCGAAACCAAAGCTGATGGCCGTTCCGCCTGCGTCAAACCCGTAACTTTCGGCAGCCTGGCCATTTACGCAATGCGCTGCAAAAATGACCGTCCGCGGATTGATCAGACTGCCCGTGCACAGACCCAGACCGAAACTGTCCTGGTCCGGCCGTGTAGCCATTTGACCCACTCCGGTAATATCGACGGCATCATCCAGAACGCCAGTAGGCGGGGATTCATCCGGCGACAGATCGTCCCGAACGACAATCTGCGAAATGTCTTCCACCATGATGGGTGCTGAGGCCTGACGCGGCGGCCCGGCGGTGACTGTCGTGGCAGCTGGTTGATCGGAAATGTCCGGCATGGCTTGCGCCCAAGCCGGCGCAGCGAGCGCGGCAACGCATGCGGTGGATGAAACAGTGAGAAACAGAAAACGATTGATATGGGTGAACGACATCAGACCCCTCCCGGAGGTTGGATTGGTTGCCCCACATTTACTGCTACTAAGAATTAGAGCGACTCGCTCTGGTTACTCCAGATACCACTTTTCAACGCAAATTTACATCCACTCGCGACAGAAAATTGCTCCACAATGGGTATTTACGTCCAAAACCCGACATTTTGTAAAGCACAAAAACAGGTGCTTTTGGGTTTTGCTTACACGGCCACAGGCGCAGAAATATGGGATTGCGGAGCATAGTCGCGCACTTCGAAATCACTGATATCGTAGCCAAAAACCGAATCCGGCTTGCGATTGATATTCAATGTCGGTGCACCTGACGGTGTCCGTTCCAGCTGTGCTTCAACAAGTTCCTCATGATTTAAATACAGATGAACATCCCCGCCATTCCAGACCAGTTCGCCCGGTTCAAGATCGCATTGTTGCGCAATCATGCGGATCAACAGCGCAGCCGAATAGACATTGAACGCAAAGCCCAGACCCAGATCACAACTGCGCTGATAGAGACATCCCGAAAGCTTGCCGTTCGAAACGTAAAACTGATACGTCTTGTGACAGGGCGGCAACGCCATCTGATCCAGTTCGGCAACGTTCCAGCCCGTGAAAATATGACGCCGGGATCCGGGGTTGTTTTTCAAGCCGTCGATCAGCAGCTTGATCTGATTAATCCCCTGCTCTTCCCGACGATAGAGCCCCTCACCCGTGCCATTGTCGACGGGAGTATAACGCGGCCAGTCCACCCATTGTTTTCCATAGACCGGCCCGAGATCACCCCATTTCCGGGCGAAGACTTCATCGTCGATAATCCGTTGCTCAAAAACATCCCGGTCGATGTCCTCTCCGGTTTCCCGGCGATATTTGTCGAGCGGCCAGTCGGTCCAGATATGGACCTTCTGCTTCACCAATTCGCGAATATTGGTATCGCCGGTCAAAAACCACAGCATTTCCCGTGTCGCGGTTTTCCAGTACACGCGCTTGGTCGTCAGCAGAGGAATCGCATTGTTCGCCAGATCAAAGCGCATCGTCGCCCCGAACACGGCCCGCGTACCGACACCGGTTCGATCAACCCGTTCGTCTCCATGCGTCCAGATATGACGCATCAAATCGAGATATTGCTGCTCATAATGCGGTTGGGGAATCAAAATGCAGTCTCCGGTTCAATTCGGGCAACGCTATACCGCCGCCTGCTGATCCTCAACCGGGCAATTCAATTTTCTTGCACTTGATCGCAAAAGCCCAGCCAATTACTGTTGCCACGCATTTTACACCGGAACATATTCGGGAAGTAGCTCAGCCTGGTAGAGTACTGCCTTCGGGAGTCAGGGGCCGGAGGTTCGAATCCTCTCTTCCCGACCATATTTGCAGCTTTATGCTATTGGAAAAGCATGATTCAAAAGATAAGGTCGCTCAAGCACAATTCCATTGCGATGGGGAAAGTGATGGAAATTGACTGAGCCACAACGCAAGTTACCAATGGCAGCCGACCTATATGGCGAGCTGCAGCTTTCCGAACCTGATCCCAAGCGAGGATTATTCTCGATTGTGCCCGGACTGGCTCTGGTCGGCGTCATTGCTCTGGCCGCGCTCTGGCTCAGCGAACATTATGGCCCGCCGGTTATCCTGATGGGATTGCTGATCGGGCTCGCCCTCAATTTCGTCAATGCCAACGAGAAACTGTTGCCGGGACTGGATTTTGCTTCACAGACATTGCTGCGATGCGGGATTGTCCTGATCGGGCTGCGCATCACATTCTCGCAGATTGCCGGCCTCGGCATCACGCCCTTTATCTCGCTGATCGTGATAATGGCCGCTGTCATTCTGGTCGGCGTGGTTTCTGCAAAACTGTTCCGGCAGGATGTCATGTTCGGACTGCTGGCCGGCGGCGCCACCGCCATTTGCGGCGCATCCGCCGCCCTTGCGCTGTGGAGCATTATCGGCACGCGCCGGCTGGATCAGTCGCAATTCACCATCGTTTTGCTGGGTATTACCCTGGCCAGTGCTTTCGCAATGTCGTTCTATCCAACCATTGCTGCGTTTCTCGGGTTTACTGACGTTCAAGCCGGATTTCTGATCGGCGCATCCATCCATGATGTCGCACAGGCCATTGGCGGAGGTTTCTCCTATTCGAACGATGCGGGTGAAGTTGCGACGATCGTCAAACTGTCGCGGGTGGCGATGCTCGCACCCATTCTCATCATCGTGTCGATCGTCCTGTCGAGGTCCAATGTTCGGGATGCCGGTTCACAAGGCAGCGGCATCACCTTTCGTCAAGCCATCCCCTGGTTCATTGTCGGCTTCCTGATCCTTGTCGGTGTGAACACCTTTGTTCAAATTCCGGAACCTGTCACATCCATTGGTTCGACTGCGGCTCAGGCGTGCCTGTTGTTCGCTGTCGTGGCGGCTGCCGTAAAATCGAACATGAGCGGCCTGCTGGCGCATGGCTGGCGTTGTTTTGGACCGATAGTCGCGACGACGCTGACTGCCTTCATGCTCGCAATGTTGTTCGCTGTGATCTAATATCCTCAAACCTGGGCAGACAAGTCGACCCCCACTGCCCGCTTCACTTCTTCCATCACGGGAAACGTGGTGGTCTGATACACGCCGGGCAGATCATTGATATCATCGGTCAGTATGACCCGATATTCCTCCATGTTTCGGCACCGTACTTTGAGCAGATAGTCAAACCCGCCAGCCATCATGTGGCAGGCCTGAATGGCATCCATTTTCCGGACGGCCTGATTGAACTTGTCAAGGTGATGGCGGCTCGTCGCCTCGAGCTTCACCTGAATGAACACGACATAGTTTTTGCGGATCAACCGCATGTTCAAGCGCGCATGATAACCGGTAATATACCCTTCTTCTTCCAATCGTTTAAGCCGGATCTGGCACGGGGTTTTCGACAGGCCGATATGCTCGGAAAGCTCCGCCAGCGACATTTTGCCATTGGCCTGCACCGCATCCAGTATGCGCCAGTCAAACTTGTCCAAAATCCTGTCTTCTGTCATAATATAGTCCATTAAAGCCATTTTATACTCATCAATTAGGACATTTTCCTGTAAATTACCAGTATATGATATGATCAGCCCGATTGTTTCTGATAATTTTGGACAATGAACGAGCATCGCAACATAGATTCGCAAGACGCGAAACTCAGAGACCTTGTTGCCGCAGCAACCTGGCGCGCAGAAAACGAGTTGTTCGAAATCCTCTCCGATACTCTTGCTTTGAGCGACATTGGCTGGAGCCGAATCTCCGACAAGAGCACCGTGTTGATTGAAAAACTACGGGCGGATCATGGCCGGTTGCTGATCGATCAGTTTTTGACTGAATACGGGTTGTCCAACGAAGAAGGCGTCCAGTTGATGCGACTGGCAGAAGCGCTGTCCCGAACAATCGATTCAGACACTGCAGATGATTTGATTCGGGACAAGATTTCGGGGCGCGACTGGTTGTCACACAGCGGTGCAGGACACTCCCTGACAATGAGCCTGGCCGGTCGTGCATTGCATGCGACAGACAAATGGCTGCGCTGGTCACACCAGGCCAGATCACCCCTCACACGCGGGATTGCCCGACTGGGAAACAGCGCCATACGCATCGGCACCCGGATTGCTGTGCGCGCATTATCTTCCCAGTTTGTATTTGCAGAAAGCCTTAATCAGGCGCTGAAACGTGCAGAACAATACGGAAAGAATGGTTATCTGTTTTCGTTCGACATGCTTGGAGAAGCTGCGCGAACGCAATCCGATGCACAAGCCTATTATGCCGCTTATGTGGCTGCGCTCGACAAAGTTGCTGTCAATGCCCGATCAGAAAATCCGCGCCAAAATCACGGTATCTCGATCAAGCTTTCCGCCCTTCATCCTCGCTATGAATTCGCCCAGGCAAGCCATGTTGTAACGAAGATTGTCGAGATGCTTGTGCCGCTCGCGGTCAAAGCGCGGCAAGCCAATGTCCAGATCACAATTGACGCTGAAGAATGCGAACGACTGGACATCTCGATGGACGTGCTTGCCTCCCTGATTGCACAACCGGAGTTGCAAGGCTGGCATGGACTGGGCTTTGTTGTGCAGGCTTATCAACGCCGCGCCCTGCCCTTGCTGAACTGGCTGGAGCATCAGGCTGCGAGGCTCGGCGCCCCGCTGTTTGTCAGGCTGGTCAAAGGCGCCTATTGGGACAGCGAAATCAAACGGGCCCAAGAATTGGGACTGGAAAGCTATCCCGTTTACACACGCAAGGAAATGACCGACCTGAGCTACCTGGCATGCGCGAGAAAATTGCTTGCCCATCCCGACCGGTTCAGCCCGCAATTTGCGACCCATAACGCCCATAGCGTCTCCGCAATTCGGGAATTGGTCGGCGATGATCGACCGATGGAATTTCAACGATTGTTCGGCATGGGCCAGCAGCTGCACGATACGATATTGTCTGATCCGGAAACAACCAGCCGGATATATGCCCCGGTCGGCACACAAAAGGACTTGTTGTCCTATTTGATCCGCAGGCTGCTGGAAAATGGCGCGAACAGTTCTTTTGTGAACAAACTGGCGGATCCCGCTTATCAAGCGTCAACCCTGTCCCAGGGTCCGGTCTCGACGCTTGCCCGGCTGCCCGCAAAACAGAATGCCAATATCCCCGCACCTCGGGACTATCTTGGCAAAAAACGGTCTGGTGCTGAAGGCTGGGACTTATCCAACCCGTTAAAATGCCGCAGTTTTGAACGTGGCCTCGCGAAAGCTGCAGGCAAACAGCATCGCGCCGGTCCGATTATCGACGGGATTGATCAGGATGGAATCGCAAGCAATATTTGCAATCCGGCAGAATTGTCACAAATCATCGGACAAATTGTGCCCGCAGATGTCGCGACCGCACAAAAGGCGATAAGAGTTGCGCATCATACATTTCCGGTCTGGTCCGGAAGATCAGTCAAGGAACGCGCTGACATTCTCAATCATGCTGCCGACCTGCTCGAAGAACGCGCGGCCATTTTTCACTTTCTCGCGATTAAGGAAGCCGGAAAAACCTGGAGCGACGCGGTAGACGAAGTACGTGAGGCAGTCGATTTCTGTCGTTACTATGCCGGCCGGATCCTGACTGACAGTTTTTCGGATCGAACCGGCCTCGGTGTGGTTGCCTGTATTTCTCCGTGGAATTTTCCGCTGGCGATATTCCTCGGCCAGGTGGTTGCGGCTTTGGCTGCCGGGAACAGCGTCGTGGCCAAACCTGCCGAGCAGACGCCGTTGATCGCGGCGGAAGCGATCAGACTTCTGCTTGATGCCGGAGTAGATGGCGGGGCTATTGCGTTCGTACCCGGAGATGGAAAATCAATCGGCGAAACGCTGGTTGCTGATCCGTTGACTGCTTCTGTTTGCTTCACCGGGTCCACAGCCACCGCAAAGCGAATTGCGTCCAGACTGGCCGAGACCGGCCGTTCGATGGCACCGTTAATCGCCGAGACCGGCGGCATTAATGCCATGATAGTTGATTCGTCCGCTCTGCTGGAACAGACGGTTGATGCGGTGATTTCATCTGCTTTCCAAAGCGCAGGTCAGCGATGTTCGGCGTTGCGCATATTATGCGTGCAGGACGATATTGCGGATAACATGATCGACCTGCTGAGCGGGGCGATGGATGCGCTGACGATGGGGGACCCCAATCGTCTTGATATTGATGTCGGCCCAGTTATTGATCAGACTGCGCGTCAGAATATTCAAGATCACGTGGATCGACTGGACCAGATAGCAAAACGGATCGGATCGACCCCGTCCGGCAATATTCCCGACGGATTTTACGTTGCACCTGCAGCGTTCGAGTTGAACGAATTCAGCGACCTCGATCGGGAAATTTTTGGGCCCGTCTTGCATGTTGTCCGGTTCAAGGCGCGCGACAGGGACATGTTGGTCGAACAGATCAATGCCAGCGGCTATGGGCTGACGATGGGAATACAAAGTCGTATCGACAATAGTTGTAACACCATGGCCCATGAAGCAAATGTCGGGAACATCTATATCAACCGCAATCAAATTGGCGCTGTTGTCGGTGTACAGCCTTTTGGTGGAAACGGATTGTCGGGCACCGGGCCAAAAGCAGGCGGACCGCTTTATCTCAACCGGCTCAGCAAATTAAATCTGCCCAAACAGACTGACTCTCTGGAACCCCCTGATCAGGCAGACAGCGCGCCGGCTAAGGCTTCCCAACCTGGGTCGCCCGACCTGATCATCGCTGAAAAGGCGCAAAAAAAGCTGAAACAGTCATTTTCAGTCCGCAAGATGCTCACGGCTGCGGCTGCGGATCCTGACACACAACTGGCCGCGATCATCCGGGAAGAGCTGGAACCATTTCAAGCTTTTATTGCGACAGAATGCGCGCTTCCCTCTCCAGCCGGCGAAACCAACGCATATACGCTTGAGGGGCGCGGAATCATTCTGTTGTTGCTCGGCAATTCTGAAACCGCGCTGCGCGCCTGTGTTCGTGCAGTCATTACCGGAAACAGCGTCATTCAGCTCTCACGCGATGATCAAATGCTGGATGTCGCGCGCATCAATGCGACACTGACCAGGATCACGGGTGTTTCCAATCTGGTACAGGCCATGAAAATCCCGAAAAACCAGCAGTTATCCGATGTCCTCAACTTGCCGGAAGCAAGCGCAGTCGTCATGGATGAGGATGATATCACGCTTCCCGAAGCGGGAAACATTTTGGCAAAAAGGGCGGGCGCGATCATCCCGATACTTAGCTCCACCGCCTCCTGGGATCGGTATGTTCACGAGAAAACGATCACCGACAATATCGCTGCCGCGGGTGGAGATGTGACCCTGCTGAATGCATGACAATTTTCCAAAAGTCTCGAAATCGTTGGTAAACTGCCAAAAACGATGCCGAATATTGCCAAGATGATGTTAACCTTATTTTGATTATCAGCTTGTAGTGCGGATATATGACCACGCGCGTTCTGATTGTCGATGACCGGCCTACAAATCTGCGGATTTATGCCCAGTTTGTGACGATAATGGGAGAGAAATACTCTGCCGTTACGTTTGCGAACCCTGTGGAGGCGCTGGAATGGCTGCATCACAACAGTGCAGATCTGCTGATTGTCGACTATCGCATGCCGCAAATGAACGGTGCGGAATTCATTAAAAAAGTGAGGTCCATGGCCACGGGCGGCGACGTTCCGGCGATCGTGATCACCGCACATCAGGACCGGGAATGCCGCCTTTCGGCGCTTGACGCCGGAGCAACCGACTTTCTGCAAAGCCCGGTTTCACATGTCGAATTTTGCAATCGCGCCATGTCCTTGCTCTCCAAGAGCGAAAAAAGCGTCAATCTGAGACAACGTGCCTCACAGATCGAACGCAAGCATGCCGCAGTATCCGAAGAACAGAGCCAGGATCCGGTTGCGGGCAAAAGCATGCTGGAACAGATTATTGATACGATCCCCATCATGATCAACGCGACTGATCGTTCGGGAAAATGTCTGTTTACCAACGCTTATCAGTCTGCCCTGTTCGACAAGACACCGGACGAAATGGTTGGCCGCGAATTCAGCGCGTTTCTGGAACCGCAACTCAAGCGGAATTCAGATCGTCGCAACGGGATAGTTCTGAAATCCAGTCAGGCCATTCCGCATTACGAAGAAAAATTTACCAGCGACGGGGTCGATCTGATCTTCCATTGCAACAAGTCTCCCCTTCTCAATCATAACGGCGAGACGATAGGCGTTTTGACGACAGCCGTTGATATTACGGCCCGCAAATTCGCAGAAGAACATCGCACGCATCTTGCACTGCATGACATGCTGACCGGCCTGCCCAATCGTGTCCTGCTCGCAGAAAAAGTGCGAAAGGCGGTCAAAACCTGCAGCAGCGGTGAAGAAGAAGCCGCTCTGCTTCTGCTCGATCTGGATCGGTTCAAGGTCATTAACGACACACGCGGCCATCATACCGGAGATACGCTGTTGCGGGAAGTCGCCGAGCGCCTCACCCAGATCATCGGTCCGAATGATTTTGCCGCGCGCATTGGCGGTGACGAATTTGCCATCATCCTCAACAATATCAGCGGTGCAGAATCGATTAACTCGCGTTGCACCAAAATTCTGACAGCGATCAACGAACCCTATTCAATCAGCGGTGTCGATCAGGTCATCGGGGCATCTATTGGTGTCAGCCTGATACCAGGCGACGGCGATGAATATGAAGAATTGCTGAGAATGGCTGATCTTGCCATGTATGACGCCAAGGCAAATGGTCGCAACTGTCATCGCTTCTTCTCTGAAGGCATGAATCAGATCGCCCAGGCCAATGCCGCACTGGAAAATGAACTGCGCGACGCGATCAGCCAAAAACAATTTGCTTTGGAATATCAGCCAATTGTCGATGCCAAAACACTGGATTATGCCGGTCTCGAAGCATTGATCAGGTGGGATCATCCCACCAAGGGACGGCTGCTTCCCGCAGATTTCATTCAGGTTGCGGATGACACCGGGCTGATGGACATTTTGGGCAAATGGGTCATTGCAGAAGTATGTCGCCAAATCAGAACCTCTGCCGAGCAAGGCGTGATCTTGCCGCGTGTGGCCATTAACGTATCACCACGCCAGTTCCAGAACCAGAATGTCTGCGAGGAATTGCTCAAGAATATCAAAGCAAACGGCATTGATCCTTCCAAAATCGTTGTCGAGATCACGGAAGAACTGCTGCTCGACAATAACGCGCGCGTCAGCCGGACGCTCAACAGATTGCGGAAAGCGGGCGTTGGAATTTCAATTGACGATTTCGGCACCGGCTATTCTTCCTTGCAATATTTGAGAGACTTGCCGGCCAATTGCCTGAAAATTGACCGGACTTTTATTTCCCGCATTGAGCATTCTGCTGCCGACCGCGCGATAATCGGAACCATTGCCCACCTTGCCCACGCATTGGATATGCGGGTTATTGCGGAAGGTGTTGAAAATGACGCCCAGCTCGATCTTCTGCGTGTTTCCGGTTGCGATGAAATCCAGGGCTTCAAAATCGCACGCCCTCAGCGCGCTGAAGACTTGCCAAAGCTTTTCCAGAACAAGGCCATTGGCTCGACACGGACAGCTGGAAGCTGATCATCATGTTGACCAACAAACATGCCGGTTCGGGGAAAAGCGGCAAACATCATTCACATCGCCACAAGGGTCATAAGGGCCACAAGGGTCATGGCCATCATCACGGCGCGATCGGACATGCCCAGGATCGCGAGCATGAGATGATTCTCAACCGGATCGTTCTGATCATTATCACCTCGGCCATTGCCTGGTATATGGAGGGCGGCCCGCAAATCATGTTTGCGTTGCAAATGCATTTCATGGTCAGTTTGATGATTGCAATTGCCTATCGGTTTGACCGGCGTCCCAGCACCGTCCGGCGCCTGGCGGGCATTGTCAATGATTTCGGCGCGGGCACCTATCTGTTTCACATTGGCGGCGCCAGTGTGGCCGCGCTCTATCCCATCTATCTTTGGGTCATTCTCGGCTATGGTTTCCGGTTCGGTATCCGCTGGCTTTTTGTCGCAACCGCTCTCGCCACCGTCTCCTTTGGCTGGACCATATATAATGTCACTTACTGGCAGGAAAACAGTTCCCTTGCGATTGGCTTGCTCATCGGCCTCGCGGTCATCCCGTCTTATTGCTCGACGCTGATTACAAAACTGTCTCAGGCCAAGGAAGAAGCTGAAGCGGCGAACAAGGCCAAAAGCCTGTTCCTGGCCAGCATAAGTCACGAGTTGCGGACGCCGCTTAACGCCATCATTGGCTACGGAACGCACTTGCTCGGCATGAAAATGCCTGAAAATCAGCAACAAATGATCGGAACCAGCGTCTCCGCTGGACGGCATCTGCTGCACCTGATCAACCAGCTGCTGAGCTTTGCCAAATCGGAATCACAAGAGGAAATGCCTGAACCGGTCGATTTCTCGATCGTCAATGTGATGAGTGATGTCCGGGATATCATGCAAATCGCGGCGGAAGAAAAAGATCTCAAAATTCATCTGCAGGCCGAAGCCATGAGCGACCGTATCGCATCAGGCCAGGTCGACCATATCCGCAACATATTGATCAACCTCACCAGCAATGCAGTGAAGTTTACGGAAAGCGGTCATATCCTGCTGAAATGCGGATATGAAGATGACAGGGAAGGCACGAACTTGTGGTGCTCGGTCACTGACACCGGACCTGGTATTGCCAAGGAATCGCAGGAAAAGATTTTTGGAGTCTTCCAGCAAGCCGACGATTCTGTTGTCAGTAAATTTGGAGGAACGGGACTGGGACTGGCAATTTGTCGCCAGCTTGCCCAGCAAATGGGCGGCGATGTCACCCTGGCGAGCGAATTGGGCGCGGGCAGCACCTTCACCCTCTCCTGCCCGATTGACTTTGCGGAAGAAGATACTGCACAGGAAACCGGCGATGATCACGTCAGGATTTTGTCATTGGGCTTTGCAGACCAGCCTCCGGTTATCAGTGATACTCAGAACACAGACATATCAATCGATCACATCCGGTGCACATCCGAAGACAAGGTCGACCAATTGGCGAGCGCTCAGGATCTCTCGGTCTATGATCTGGCCATCATCGATGACCAGCTCGCAGAGCAGAATGAAGAAGATTCTCCGCTCTGGTCCGTGTTTCAACAGGCAAAACTTCCGCCGGTCCTTCTGTCCGGCAATGACGCGAAGAGCCTGGGAGAACTGGAGTTACGGGCGGCATTTGCATCAGCTCTGCCGTCGAGCCCTGATTTCGATGCCATCAGAAGTGTCATCCAAATCGGCTGTTCGTTCAACAAGAGCCTGAAAAACGAAGGCGTTCCCGACAGTCCGTTTGTTGAGTCTCCCCCGCAGCGCATTCTTGTGGCTGACGACAATCGCACCAACCAGATGGTTCTGGAAACCATTCTGACCAATGCAGGACATATCGTGTCGGTCGTCCCTGATGGCGAACGGGCGCTCGAGGAACTTGAAAACGGCAGCTTTGATATCGTGTTCCTTGATGTCAACATGCCGAAAATCGGCGGTATCGAATGCTGCAAGCTTTGGCGTCAGATAGAAGGATCGCGCGCGCATCTGCCGATGATCGGCTTGACCGCGGATTCGACCGATGAAACCGAGAAAAAATGTCTCGACGCCGGAATGGATCTGCGTCTGACGAAACCGGTTGAAGCCGGTCCGTTGCTCGATACAATATCCAAACTGACAAAAAGCAACATGCCGGTTCCCGTGGCCGAACAGGGTATCGATCCATTCAGCACGGTCACCAACATCAGCGGCATTTCGAACAAGATGGCGGAATCATCGATTGATCCCACCCAGCTGGAATATCTGCGGTCGATCGGTGATGATGATTTCGTACAATCCATTATCGATGCATATCTGGAAGATGCAGCGTCGATCATGGCAGCACTGGAACAGTCGGTGACGACCCGCAATATTGAGGAATTCCGGTTCCACGCCCATGCATTCAAGAGCGGCGCAAATAATGTCGGAGCCGTCGCATTGTCCAAAATCTGCGGACGACTGGAAGTTATTTCCGAACCTGATTTTGCTGGATATGCTGTGGAACATCTTGATCGCGTAAAAACGGAAGTGGATCAGATCACCGCTTATTTTGCAAATGCGTCAAATATCAAGTCGGGAACTGACCAGCCTTCAGCCAACAGTTCGGGTGAAATCCAAACTAAACGAGCTTGAGTGACCGCTGAATCCGACGTTCCTGAGCGAGCGCGAGGCGCTCCATCTTTCTGACATCCGCCTCTTCGAGATACAAAGCTGTTTCAGCCCACATATCCGTCACTTCCAGAAGTTCATCGAGGCTGACCGGGTCTGAAATTTTGCGGGCACGATACACCGCTCGCTCCGCGTGGAAACGTTTCTGATTCTGTCTGGTGTAATCGATTATCGCAGCTTCACCCATCCCGTCTTCGGTGAGAATATCGACTACACCCATCTCATGCAGTTCTTCTGCGGAAAACAGCTTGCCTTCCAGAATAAAGCGTTCCGTGTCCTGCCGTCCAAGCCGCTGTCTCAAGAAACTATAGGCACCCATGCCGGGGAACAGATTAAACAAAATCTCGGGCAATCCGAGACGTGCGCTTTTTTCGGCAACGATAATATCAAAAGCCAAGGCGTGTTCGAAACCGCCGCCGAGCGCATCGCCCTGAACCAGCGCCATGGTGATAATCGGTGCACCAAAACCGGTGCTGTTGGCATGTTGCATGTGCACGCAGGTTCGCGCATATTTTTTTAATGCACCCAGATCGCGACGACGGATACAATCGGCGAAATGTTTCAGGTCTCCGCCCAGGTTATAAATTCCCGGTGTGCGCGAACCACAGACAAAATACCGCAACGGGTCGTGCCGGTTGGTGACATCAAAACCGTAATTTGTATTGATCCAGTCTTGAACCGACTGGATCTCGTCGCCGAGTTCATAGGTGTAGCTCGGACGTGATTTCTGGTTCATGAAACACCAGAAGATTTGATCCGAGCGATCAAAACGCAGTTCGATTTCCTTGAATTTTTTGTCGAGAATATCGGAACCGTAAACGGGATCTGACTGGATCAATGGATCCGCTGCACCGAGAACCAGGTCCCGTTCTGCATCATTCGCCGCCCGACTACGAAATTCCATACTAACTCTCCACATGATGGGATGTTTACCTGTACTTCGGCGTAACATTTCCCGGTATGCTTGGAAGAGAATTTTATGGAGTGCCCCGTAAAGAAGCAAGGAAAACCGCAAGTTTTAACTAATGTGCTTAATTGACTCGATAATATTCTTATCTTTTCGTCAGTTAGGCAAAAAAATACCCGCTCAAAAAGGTTAAAAAGCCCAGAATGGGCCATTGCTTTGCGCCATTGATCTTGGCTTTAGCGGTCACATAGGGAGCAACCGGTATCAGATGTTTCCAGTTTTTATCCCGCTTCGGATTCGGCGCCGGCAGATGCGCTGATCAATCCGCGATAGGCGCGAACGGCCGATCTGTTGCCTTTGGTCACTTCAAATACATCCTCTGCGATGGGCATGGCGACATCGTATTTTTTCGCCAGCGCCATCACTGTCGGCGCACTTTTGACGCCTTCGGCGACCATCAGCATTTCATCGATAATATCATCAATCTTCCGACCCTTGCCGAGTTCGACACCCACATGCCGGTTCCGGCTGAGCGGACTAGTGCAGGTTGCGATCATATCGCCCATCCCGGTCAAACCGGCAAAGGTCTCTGGCTTGCCGCCAATGGCGACACCCAGACGCGTGATTTCGGCAAGGCCGCGGGTAATCAGCGCTGACCGGGTATTGTCACCCGCTCCCAGTCCATCGCCCATGCCAACCGCAATTGCGATGATGTTCTTCAGCACCCCGCCAAGCTCGCAACCGAGCAGATCCGTATTGGTATAAACCCGGAACAATCCCGAATGGAAAAGTTGCTGCAACTGCTTGACGATAATCTCATCTTCCATGGAAATTACACTGGCAGCAGCCTGCCCCGCCATGATTTCCCGTGCGAGATTGGGGCCGGTCAGGACACCGACCGGGTGTCCCGGAAGGACATCTTCAATAACTTCGGTCATCCGCTTTCCGGTGGAGAGTTCCAGGCCTTTTGTCAGGCTGATCACCGGAACCCACGGGCGCAAATATTGCCGGGCATCTTCGAGAACAGACCGGAAATTGCTGGACGGAATACCCATGACCAGCACATCTGCATCAGCAACCGCCTCGCCGAGATCGGAGGTCGCCTGCAATGCTTCCGGCAATTCACTGTCCGGCAGATATTTGCTGTTGCGGTGATTGTCGTTGATATCGGCAACAGTTTCCGCATCGCGGGCCCATATTTTGATCGGCGCATTTCGCGAAACGAGCGAAGCAACAGTCGTCCCCCAGGAACCTCCACCCAGTAATCCCACGCGCAGTTTCATCTTGAATTCCCCTCAATCTGGTTCCTTTGCGGAACTTCAAGACTTCAGACTGAAGAGGTTTTCAGTGTTTGGCAAGAAAAGCCAGATGCACGGCGGCAGATTCTTTGGGCTTTTCGATCATGGGAATGTGGCCGGTTTCTTCAAATATCACCGCTTCACTGTTGCCAATGCCATTCTCCATAACCGCGACACAGCTAACATCAATGAGCCTGTCATGACGCCCCCATATGATCAATGTCGGTGCCTGAACCTCGTTCAAGCGGTCGTTGAGCGGATGTTCAATTCCAGACCCTGCAATCTGCCAGAATATCTTGTCGAGCAATTCCTTGTGTGCATTCGCTTCTTCAAAGAATATTTTGCGGAACTGCCCCGGCATCACGACCGGCTTGTAGGCGACAAACTTCATAAGGCGTTCGGCATCGTCCAGTGTCTGCAAAGCCAGAACATTCTCGCCTTTTTCAGCAGCAACCTGCAACTCGCTCTTGTCATCCCCGACGACACCGGCATTGTTGAACAGGGTCATGGATGCCAGCATATCGGGATATTCAAGGGCAAATTGCAACGCAATAAAGCCGCCCATGCTGTTCCCGCCCAAATGACATTTCGTAATGCCCAGCGCCTCCAGAAACTGTGCGAGGCGATGGGACTGTGTTGCAACGTCATAGTCGCGATCAAGCGACCGGTCATTTTCACCAAAACCGGGTAAATCCGGTGAGATCAGCCGGTGCTTCCTGGTAATCTGCGGCGCATAGATCGACCAGTTATCCTTGTCACCGCCAAAGCCGTGCAATAGGACCACAGGAACACCATCCGCTGGCCCGCCCTCGAGATAAGGCCAGACATGCTCGCCGACCTGCACAGATTTTTGCACCATGCCGCCGCGACGACGCAATTGATTGCGCAAGAAATCGTATAGCACCTGCGGAAACGCGAAATAGAAAATCATCAAAGCAGCGATCACTGCCACCAACAGATAAAGCACTGTCATCATTTCGAAATTCCCCTATTCGCGGCTGCTTGATTTACAGCTTCAATATCTTGTCCATCCAGATTGTCATGTCCGAAAGCACGGCGTCTTTTTCCGGTTCATTGAAAATCTCGTGAAAAAGCTCTGGATAAATCTTCAATTGTTTCTCGGTGGACGAAATATTCTGTTCCAGAAAAACAGATCCCTCGGGCGCCGCCAGACTGTCTTTACCGCCATGCAGCAACAACATCGGAATACTGATTTTCGCAGCATTTTGTTGTACCATATCCATCGTCTTCATCATTTCCAGACCAAGACGCGCGCTGATCTTTTTTCCGGAAACCAGCGGATCTGCCAAATAGTCTGCCACCACTTCAGGATCACGGCTGACGGCATTGGCATCAAGACCGATGACGCCCATTTTCGGCGTGATCACGGAAAGAGTCTTGCTCAGCGCCACCAAAACAGCCGAAGGTTCTTCGACTGCCTTTATGGCAGGTCCGGACAATATCGCTCCAGCAAACCGGGACTGATTGTTCAGGAGATAGCTGCTTGCGATCAACCCACCAAGGCTATGCCCAACCAGAAACAACGGGAGTCTGGCCAGATCATCCGGCATGCTCTGCAAAAGAGTTTCGAGGCCGTCGTGATAGACCGAGAATTTTGGAACAAAGCCATTGGTTCCAGCCGATTGTCCGTGCCCCCAATGGTCCAGCGCAAAGACTGCAAATCCTTGCTTCACGCAATGTTCGGCAAAATACTGATAGCGGCCGCTATGCTCATCATAGCCATGGACCAGCAATATGACCGCTTTGGGCGTCTCCTCGGGTCGCCAGTCCTGCCGGTATAACTGAGCCCCGGCGACCTTGGACGGCGCCGTTAAAGTCAGCGTCCCTTCATTGTGAATCAAGCGATCTTCCTCTTCATCGCCGTATTGTGGTCATGTGCCAGTTCCGTTTCATACTCGAACAAAATGCGATCGAGCGTCTGGCTGATCTTCGTCTGTGTCCGCACCATTTCGAGTTTTGGCCAGGTCGTCCGTTCGCCGAGATCGATCAACTCGCTGATGTCCTCAATCGGCAAATTGCTCAGTAATTTTGCGGGACTCCAGAACATTGTCGGGCGAATGATATTGATATCACCGGTATAATCCTGGTTGATCACTGACAAGGTCATGTTGGCGAGACTGTTCAACCGTGGGAAATAGGACAATGGTTTCTGCATGATCGACACATTGGCGTTCAACCAGGCCTTCATCGTTGCCGTTGAAGCATTGCGAATGGCCGCAATCGGGGTCTTTTGCTGGCTGACATCACTCGCAAAGGGCGTCACCAGCGGGTTAGCCTGACTCACAATATGATGATTGACCCCGTAAAGCCGCGCCAATCGCTTGGCCGGCAGATCATGGGTCACCGAGCCATCAACCCACTTGCGGTTTGGCAAATAGGGAACGCGTGCGCCGGTATGATCTTTCGCTGCCAGCGTCACGGGCGGATAAACGCCCGGCACCGCACAGGATGCCATAACCGCTTCCCGGATATAGACATTCGGAGACGCAATGGCATTGAGCAATCTCGAGGTTTGATGTTTTTCAGCCGGTGCAACGGAGACGTTGAGATGACGACCGGTCAGCTCATAGGCTTCCTGGAAAGTCAGATCGGGCAGCATTTCCGATAACCGAGCTTCAATTTCCGAGGCTTTCATTCGTCCGGAACTGCCAAACAGATCAAAGCCGCCCTCGTCCGCTTCGGGAGGATCTTCTGCCAGAACCAGATTTTCCGGTTCAAAATAGGGTTCGATATCTTCGTCAACATGTGTGCTGATCAACGCGCCAACCACGGATCCACCGCTTGAGCCCGACATGATGTGCGGCAGGAGTCCTTCAGACCACAGCGCCTTGGCGACACCCATGTGAAAATAGAGAAATGCGCCAGAACCACTCATCAAAAAAGCGGAGCGCCCATAACAATGCTGCGCTCTGCGGAAGAAATCCAGTTTCTCTTCAAACGGGATGTCAGTGACCTTGTCGCTCGCCAGATATTCGAGCGAATTTACAATCGCGTCGACATAGTCCTGAATGAGCTGCTTGGTACCGAATTTGGCCTTTTGATGAAGACGGACATTACCCATGCCATCCATATTGCCGTGTATGCCTTCGTTCAGAGCATAAAGCAGGCCAGCATTATCCTGGGATTTCCATAATTTTGAAAGTCGCTTCAATCGCCGACGAATTGATTTATGGTCGAAATGCTTGCTCTCATCTGACTTTTGCCAAATATCAACGCCAGTTGAACGATCATGAGCCTTTGCGGCATCAGACCATTCGGAATAGCTCTGGGCCTGACCCATTGCTTTTTCCATTTTCAGGCTTGTGTTCAAAATCATGTTTTACTCACTCAATCTGCGGTCGACAAAACGCGACCTGCTGCAGTACCCGCAAGAGGGATACCAGTTACTATTCCGCTCCTTATTTCGCTTTGCCCGGTTTCGGTGTCCGCCGTGTTTTCGATACACGCCGGTACATTATTCCCGCATCGCCTGATTCCGCGGCCTTTTTGGCCTTCGGTTTTAATGGCTTAGCCGCCTTTGCCCCCTTTTTCGGCTTCGTGTTACGTAGCTCTTCGAAACTCTTTTGCAGACATTCCCGGAAAAACTCAATATCCGGCATGATCTTTCGGTCAGAAATGATGCTGAACGATATCGTTCCATTATAGCTGGGGGTCGCAATAAACAGCCCCATTCCATGCGCGAGCGGCGCGAGACCATATTGATGCGTCAGCTTGGCACCATTCATGAACAAGGGAATTTGCGGCCCCGGCACATTGGAAACCATGAGGTTGCTCATTTTGGGCGCGAAACGTTCATCGGTCAGAATTCGTGCGACGCCAGCCATTGTCACACCTGGAATATGTTTGGTGAGATCTGTCATAATTCGCGCGCTCAGGCCCGATTTTGCAGCCTTTGTATCTCTTGTCGTATCCCTTATCGCCTCCAGTCGATCGATCGGATCGGCGATGTCGGACCATATCTTGATCGTCATTGCGGAAATATTGTTGCCGGGCTGCGATTCTTCGCCGGATCGGCTGCGCGCGTTGACCGGTGCAACCGCAACCAGAGACTCTGCTGGAAGTTCCTTGTGTTTGGTCAGATAGAGACGCAACGCGCCGCTGCAAATGGCAAGGACGACATCATTGATCGTCGCATCCGCGACCTTCAACCGCATTTTCTTGAGTTCATTCAGATCAAAAGTCACGGCATCAAACATCTTGTGCGGGGTGACCGGCCCATTGAAACGTGTCTCGGGAACGCCGCTGGTCTTCTCGTCCGAACGACTGGTTATGTTCTTCTGTGCCGATGACAGCATTGCAGGAGCAAATTTCATCAGCGCCTGCGCCAATTTCACCGGCGAAGTAACGGTACTGTTGACGGCACGGTTCAGGATTTCGGTTGCAGTCGGCAGGCTGCTTGCTTCCGGTTCGCCTTTTGGCAGTGGAATTGCCGGCGTGCCCTTGTTGTCCTTGTCAGAGATTGCGGCGAAGAAATGGGCACCGGATACGCCATCAATCGTAGAGTGGTGAATGCGGGTCAAAATGGCATAGCTGCCTTTTGCATAGCCCGGAATATTGTCCAGACCTTCAACAACGTACATGTCCCAGAGCGGCCGATTCATATCCAGCGGCTTGCTGTGATGCCGCGCCACCTGAATACAAAATTGCCGCCAGTCACCCGGCTCCGGCAACCGACTGTGCGAAATATGGGCTTCCAGATCAAAATGCTCGTCTTCCACCCAGTAGGGATGATCGATATCCATCGGCAGACGATAGAGTTTCCGCTTGAACATGGGTGAGACGGCCATGCGTTTGCGCATATGTTCGATAATATCCTTGAACCGCACTTTCCCCCCAGGTGCAGTGGAAGGATCATATATATAAACCGCCATGACGTGGGTCAGGTTTGTCGCGGACTGAATATACAAGAACTGAGCATCCTGGGCACTCAGTTGATTGATATTCCGGTCGTCGCTTGTCTCGGTCATCAATATTTCCTCTCGCGGGGGTGCATCAGTCAAAAACTTTATCAGCAAGTTGCAGGACTTCGAGCCGGGATTTTTCCATGCGCCTTGACAGCGCCCGGAATTTTCGGAGCAGTGCCTTGCGCGCGACTATGGTCTCTTCTGTTGTTTCGCCCGTCAAACCCTGGCTAGCGGCCATTTTGAAACCGTTCTCAAACAGGATTTTGCCGATCGAAGCTTCGCTGGTGATCCGGCGCAGCAAATAGGCCTGCCGACCCTCGCTCAGCGCCTCTTCCACACAGGACTTCTTGTCGATCACCTGGCCGCGGTCGAGCCGGGACAGGATGTCCAGCACGACCGTGTAGGATTCTACAAACGGCATAAAAACAGCATGTCCGATCAGAGGCTGAAAACGGTTGGTCAGGCTTTTCAGCATGACGCCACCCGTGTTCAGTTTCTCTTCCCAGTCCGGGCACGCACGGGTCAGTTCCGCTTTCAGATTTTCACGAAACTCTTCCTTCGAAGGATAGAAAAACTCAAACTTGAACAAATCCCGCAAACGATCCGTTTCAGCCCAGAACACATCTGCAGCCACATTTTCACGATCTTCCCGCGCTTTCAGCAACGAAAGCTCGATGATCGCCTTGTCGAGAAAATGGTGAATGATCGAATTGCGGTAATAGCTGGCAAGCGGATGCTTCTCCGGTTCAATGGTATAGACGGTCGTCGATCCCTTGTCATACCTTACAAACAGGCCGCTATTGACCAGCGTATCCACCACGCCCTGAACGGTTTTCAGATTATCCGGTTTCAGGTCATCACTGATCCGGATGTCTCGTTTCTGGGCCCAATTGACAAAGAAGGAAATGGCTGCACGCAATTCTTCAGCCGTCATTGCTCTTGGCGCTGTGCCCAGCAAGCACAGACACATCAGAGAGGTCAGCGTAAGCGGCGTTGCGCGATTGGCCTCGACCGCGACTTCAAACGCGATTTTTGACAGACCCAGCCGGTCATCAGGTTCGGGCGCATCACCCACAACCACAGGCGCCCCAAAATCGACATAGACTTTGCCCATCGGCTCCCGGAGGCTGCGCAGATAACCAAAAAACCAGCTCAAAGACTCAGCCTTTTTGACTCGTCCGGTCTGTTCGCTGGCATATTCTTCGACATCGCGGATCAGGTCAAAGCTGGTAACTACTGGAATGATATGGACATTCTTGATGTCATTCGCATTGGCGCTGTCCATCACATATTTCAGCAGCCCATAGCGCGGCGGCATCAGTTTGCCGAGCCGCGAGCGTGTACCTTCAAACGCCCATGTCATCGGAAAACGTTTTTCCAGTAAATAGCTGACATAGTGGCGCAACACGAGCTTGTAGACCGGGTTATTCTCAAAACTGCGCCGAATGAAGATCGTCCCGGCACGCCGCAGGACAAATCCCAGTCCGAAAAAATCCAAGTTAATTCCGCCAAAAACGTGAACCATGGGAAGATCATTCTGGTAGGCCAGATCGGTCGGCGTCACGCCGTCAATATATGTCTTGTGGGTAAATAGCAGCAACGTCGGATGATCACGCATTGTCCGACGCAGACGCGCCAGTTCATTCTTGTTGAAAACCACTTCGTCTTCATAGCCCTGCGACAGCATGAACCGGTCCAGCCGCGCCTTCATGTCAATGAACAGAGCGCTGGGACGCGCAATCAGTTCTTTCATATATTTGGCTGCTTCTTCGTAAAGCGCGGTTTCGGATTTGCCCAGGTCAGAAGACAGTTCTGTCATCGCGGTTCGGAATTTCGGGCTGGCCCGCAAACCATCGGCAACAAATTTGGGGACCTTGTACCGCCTGCCCCGCAGGCCACGTTCTTCGATATCGAGAACCAGACCGGCCTGACGCACAACAAATCCCGCAAATTCTTCCGCATCACCGGGTTTTGCGTTCTCGTTGAGCTCTTCGAAACGTTGCCTGAGTTCTGCAATCGTCGCCGGCTGGCCGGTCAGGCAGTGGGCCCGCCGCTTGTTGCGCAGCAAGATCGTACGCGCGCGAAAGCTGCCAGGAGAACGGGGATCACCAAAGATGATATGCCGCTTTTTGAGCGCGCGATTTTTCTCAAAATTCGGAATCCGCCAGGCGATACGTACCGGAATGACCATGGTGCCCGGATCCCCGTCGAGCTTCTCCTGCAGCTCTTTTAGCCGCAATTTTGCCCGTTCATCGGAAATAGGCAGGCTTACCCAGTTTATTTCTTGGTCCGGACCGCCCTCGGCCAGCGATGTGTGTAACCAATCCAGCAAATAGCGGCGTTCGACGCGATTGCGTGCATCAATGACAAACAGCTTGAGCCCCGGCTTCACGAGAGGCAAGGTCTTGGCTATTACCGCTGCTTCATCCATTGTGTTTCACTAGGCTTTTGCAGCTCCTGTCTTCCGCGTCGCAGTCTTTTTCACCGCTTTTTTCTTGGTCGTTCTGCTTGCTGTCACTCGTTTTGCAGCCGGTTTCTTCACCGGCTTTTTCGTAGCTGCCGACTTTGCTGCCGCTTTTTTCCGGCCTGTTGCGGGCTTTTTCCGCGTGGCGGGTTTCTTCTTCGCCATACGAGTGGTCGCACCAGCCCTGGTCGCGGGATTGGTTTCCTTGACCGCCTTCGCGGGTCGGGATTTTTTGGCAGCTTTACTCGTCAATTCCTCCAGTGCGGCTTCTTCATCATCTTGCCCGAGAGCTTCAAGGAACATGCCCCTCACTTCGGCGACATGACTGTTAATGGTTCTTACCGACCACTTGCTGGTGTCCACTGCGGGCAGAACATCCACGCGCACTTTCGCGGGACGCATTACAAATTCATTTTTCGGTGCAACGTCACCGGCATTGTGGATGACGATGGGGACAATAGGCACTCCGGCCTGCATCGCCATGTGAAATGCACCCTTTTTAAAGGGTCCAAGTTTTGGCGACAAAGTCCTGGTACCTTCCGGTGAAATGACAATAGATTTCCCGTCGACCTCGATTGCCTCAATCAGAGGCTCCATAGCCTTGATGGCGCTTTTGGCGTTGGCGCGATCAATGAATACCGTGCCTGCCAGTTCCATCAATTTGCCGATAATCGGGGTATCCCTGATCTCCTTCTTGCCGACGCCGCCCATATCCTTGCGGATCAGCTTCGCAAGGATCATGACATCTGCCTTGCTCTGGTGATTGAACACAAAAATACAGGGCCGCGCATTCCAGAGATTGCCTTCGCCATGCACTTCCAGCTCGCAACCCGTCAGTGCCGTTGCAAAATCACCGAACAACCCGGTTGAAAAGTTCATTGCTTCGCGCTGCGATCCGGTCAGCGCCCATATTGGCAGCGAGGCCACAGCCGATCCGATCAGCGAACCGGTTGCATATATCGTGCGCAAATAATCAACCGGCTTGCCCTGCCCGCGACTGTCAAATTTCTGCAGTGGCCAGCCGCGCTCTTTGGCAACTGCCGTCAATTTGCTGTTGGGATTCAGCGGTCGCGGCTTGCCGACATGTTCCAGAAGCTCGATATCATCATAGCTATCTGAATAGAAATAGCTCTTGTCGAGATCGAGATTCTTTTCCCTGGCCAGTTTTTCGGCGGCCATCACCTTGCCTTCACCGAAACAAAGCGGTCGGACGATTTCGCCTGTAAACTCGCCATTTTCGACCTCATATTGCGAACAGAGCACATGTTCGATGTTTAGATCGCGGGCGGTCGGTTCTATTTGATAGATGGTGGCGGACGAAACAATCGCGACCGTGTGACCCTTGGCAATATGGGCTTCGATCAAAGCACGCGATTCAGGATATACTTTCCGCGCGATATGTTTTTCGTAAAGCTCTTCGCCAAATTCAAAATAGCTTTCTTCGGTTACACCCTTCATGAGTCGGGATGCTGACGACATCAGCCCGGAAAATCCCATATTGCCCATCGAATATTGCGCCATCACATTGGCAGTTTCGACAAGTTCCTCCGCAGACATTTCACGTCGCTTGATTTTTTCCCAAAGCATCGCTGTAGCCGAATATCCGGCGATTATCGTACCGTCGAAATCAAACAAAGCGCCAATATGCGGACCCTCGGGTGCATTCAGCACGTCGTCCAGATGAGATTCGCGATCAGCCATAATTGTCCTTTGGTCTCTCTAGCCTATCAGGCCTGTTACCTGTTTGGCAAAAAAATGCCGCTTTTCCCACCCTTTATTCGGTTAGCGGCCGATTAAAGGGTCAGAACAGCCCATCTGTCCGGAAATGGTTCAGTTTTGATGAAAAAACCTCAGAAAAGAAGAAATTTTTCGATAATTGAACGGACCGTTTTCCAACTTGTTCCGGATTCCAAAAAAGACCGGGCTGCTTCAACCGCCGGCCCAATGGCATTGACGAGAAAAACAGGCCCATGATTACGGCTTGCAGAACTGCCGTGCGCCCGGTAATGGGTCGCGCTGTTAGTGAGGTGCGTTGGCTGAGTTGGTCGAAGGCGTCGCACTCGAAATGCGAAGTACGTTCACGCGTACCGAGGGTTCGAATCCCTCACGCACCTCCATCTAACAGCGGCCCGTCCCGGACAGTTTCCGGCACCCTGATACATCCCGGCGCTTGCATCTATTCATTATCTGCTTAGATTGATAACATGAACACCACAAAACACATGGTTTCGACAAATCCCCTTCCCAAAGGCACCCCTGCGGTTCTCGATGCACGATTTGCAATTGGGGATGTTGTACGTCATCGCCTGTTTGATTTTCGCGGCGTGATTTACGATATTGATCCGGTATTCGCCAATAGTGAAGAATGGTACGAGGCCATCCCGAAGGACTTGCAACCGGCCCGAGACCAGCCTTTTTATCACCTTTTGGCCGAGAATGCAGACAGCAGCTATGTCGCTTATGTCAGCCAGCAGAACTTGCTCGAGGATGATAGCGGTGAACCGGTCATGCACCCTGAAGTTGGAAAAATGTTCCGGTCTGATGCCGACGGCAAATATAAATTGCACAGCATTCATCGCCACTGACAGGCGCAACTGCCCGATTGATCAGCTTTTGATTTTCCAGCCGGATTTCAACAGCATATAGCAAATTGCCGCCAGCAATATATTGATTGCCAGCAAAACCACTGATCCGATGAGGACGGGAGAATCGGATTCTCCCAGGAAACCATAGCGAAATCCTGAAATCGCATAAAAGAACGGATTGGCATGGCTGAAGGCCTGAAAAGTGGGAGACAATCGGTCAATCGAGTAAAATGTCCCGGACAAGAGCGCCAGAGGTGCCACCACAAAGTTGGTCACAGCAGCAGCATGATCAAATTTTTCTGCCCAGATTGATGTGAGCACGCCGAGCAATGCCAGCATTGCCGATCCCATCAGACCAAACCAGATTACGGCCCACCAATGCACAACTGATACGCTAACCCCGGGCCATAGCGACATGGCGAGCCACACGGCAAAGCCCACCAGAGCAGCCCGCGTGACTGCGGCAGAAACCAGTCCGGCCAGCAACTCGCCGACTGAGAGTGGTGGCATCAGATAATCGACAATCGTGCCTTGAATTTTACCGACCAACAGCGAAAAACTGCTGTTTGCAAACGCGTTCTGGATCATGCCCATGCAGATAAGCCCCGGTGCAATAAAGTCCGCAAAGGGTACGCCCAGAACGGTGCGATCGCCACGCCCCAATGCCACGGTGAATATGACCAGAAACAGCAATGTCGTGATGGAAGGCGCCCATACGGTTTGCAGCTGGACTTTGAAGAACCGCCGGACTTCTTTCCAGTACAGTGCCAGAAACCCGCCCCAGTTGACACCGCGAATGACCGCGACGCCGGGCTCCGAGAACGTCTGCGCGGCAAATTCTGCAGAGGGCGATTTTTCATTTTTGGGCTGGTCTAACATAGGCTTTTCGCCTATCGGCTCTGGCGAACCAGCACAAGCCCTAATGAACCGGCCCGAATGAACAGACCCGAATTGATCAGGTCAAAATTCAGACAGAGCGGATTTGTGCGGCATTGATCTGCGTCCAATTGCGCTTATATTGGACGGATTAGAGAACGAGAGCAGGAAATTTATGGCTTGGACCGACGAACGTATCGATCATCTGAAAAGAATGTGGGAAAAAGGTCTGACCGCCAGTCAGATCGCCGAAGAACTTGGCGGCGTCAGCCGCAACGCTGTGATCGGAAAAGCGCATCGTCTGGGCCTGAAATCCCGTCCTTCGCCAGTGAAAGCAAAAGCCAAAACGTCCAAAACAGCAAAGCCCGCGACCAAGCCCAAAAAACCGCCGGCCAAGTCGAAGAAGACCGGCAAGCCCAAAGTTGAACATGTTGCGCGCCGTGCGATGCCGCCGCCAACCCCGGCTGCCCGTACCCACGCGGCACAGCAATCCAAAGTACCCAAAACCGATGGCCCGAAAATCGTGTCGGTCGGTCCTGGTGGCTTCCTGCGTCAGGGTCCTGGCGATCAGCAGGCTCCGATTCCGCCCGCACCGCCCCGGCGTCTGGTTCCAGCCAAGCCGAGTGATGACATTGCAGACAAGACGAGCCTGCTGGATCTGAACGACAAGATTTGCCGCTGGCCGATGAATCACCCCGGCGAACCGGACTTTCATTTCTGCGGTGAAGAAGTCAATCCAGGCTTCCCATATTGCGTGGAACATTGCGGCCGGGCATTCCAGGCGCAATTGCCACGGGGCACCCGGCGTCCGCCTCCGCCACTGCCATTTGGCGGCCCGCGCGTCCGCTAGAATCGGTCAAAGAAGCCGTTTTTTCAAACAGTTTGGCAAGAGGCCCAACAAGCCTCTTGCCAGCGTGACTCGCACCCTCTTATAGGATCATTCATGAGCGATGATCTTTTCGGTGACGAGCCGCCAAAACAATCCAAATCCGGCGATTACGACGCCTCTGCCATTGAGGTGCTGGAGGGACTGGAACCGGTCCGCAAACGACCCGGCATGTATATTGGCGGAATCGATGAGCGCGCCCTGCACCATCTTGCCGCCGAAGTCATTGACAACAGCATGGATGAGGCCGTCGCCGGACATGCCAGTCGCATAGAAATTACGCTCGACCGCGAAAATCGCCTGACCGTGACCGACAACGGACGCGGCATACCGGTCGATCCGCATCCAAAATTTCCGGAAAAGTCGGCACTGGAAGTAATCATGACCACCCTCCACTCGGGCGGTAAATTTTCTGACAAGGCCTATGCGACATCGGGCGGCTTGCATGGTGTTGGTGTGTCGGTGGTGAACGCATTGTCATCCAGCACCATCGTGGAAGTGGCACGCAACAAGACGATCTATCGTCAGGCTTTTTCGCAGGGCAACGCAACCGGAAAACTGGAAGAAGTCGGTAGTACACCCAATCGCCGCGGAACCACGATCTCGTTCATACCGGACACAGAGATTTTTGGGGCCGGCAATAAGTTCAAACCCGCGCGGCTGTTCAAGCTCGCCCGTTCAAAAGCCTATCTGTACGCCGGTGTAGAGATTCGCTGGAAATGTGATGCGGAACAGGCGAGCGAAGACGTACCCGCCGAAGCCGTGTTCCAGTTTCCCGGCGGCCTGTCTGACCATCTTCGCGAACAACTGAGTGGCCGTGAATGTGTCACCACCGACTTTTTCTCCGGCAATCAGGATTTCCCCGACAGTGCAGGTCGCGTGGAATGGGCAATTACCTGGCCGATCTGGAGCGAAGGCAGCTATAGCTGGTATTGCAACACCATCCCGACTCCCAATGGCGGCACGCATGAAACCGGGCTTCGCAATGCTCTCGTTAAAGGGATGCGTGCATTTGGCGAGCTTGTCCAGCTGAAGAAAGCTTCGCAACTGACGGCGGATGATATTATTTCCGGCGGCGAAATGATGTTGTCCGTGTTTATCCGGGAACCGCAATTCCAGAGTCAGACGAAGGATCGACTGACGTCTCCGGAAGCAGCAAAACTGGTTGAAAGTGCAGTACGCGATCATTTTGATCACTTCCTCACGGACAATATGGATCGCGGCAAGGCGCTGCTTGGTTTTGTCATGGACCGGATGGAAGAACGGCTAAAGCGCAAGGCCGAACGCGAAGTAAAGCGCAAGACCGCGACTTCCGGGCGCAAGGTCCGCCTGCCCGGCAAGCTGACCGACTGTTCCGGAAATGACCCCGAGGGTACAGAGATTTTCATCGTCGAAGGCGACAGCGCCGGCGGATCAGCCAAACAGGCGCGCAACCGGAAAACACAAGCAATTCTACCGATCCGGGGAAAGATTCTCAACGTCGCCTCAGCCAATAGCGCCAAGATTTTCGCCAATTCGGAAATCGCGGATCTCATTCTCGCGCTGGGTTGCGGAACACGCAAAGACTGTGATCCGGACAATCTGCGCTACGAGCGGGTGATCATCATGACCGATGCCGATGTCGATGGTGCGCATATCGCGACACTGCTGATGACTTTCTTTTTTCAGGAAATGCCTGAGCTGGTACGCCAGGGTCATTTATACTTGGCCCGCCCCCCACTCTATCGACTGGGTGCAGGCGGAAAGAACCTCTATGCGCAAGACGACGAAGCGCGCGCCAAGATTGAGTCCGGCCCCTTCAAAGGCAAGAAAGTCGAAGTCAGTCGATTCAAGGGTCTGGGCGAAATGAACCCCGGTCAGTTGAAAGAAACGACAATGGATCCCGAGACGCGCTCCTTGTTCCGGGTTACACTGCCGCAGGAATATGAAGACCGCGCTGGTGTAAAAGATCTGGTCAACCGCCTGATGGGCAAGCAACCCGAACACAGATTCAACTTTATTCAAGCCAATGCCGCATCACTGGATGAGGAAGCCATTGACGCTTAAAGCAGCTCTTGGCGCATTTCTGGCGCTTGTCTTTTCGACGGTCGCTGTCGCCCAGGAAAATTCTCCAGCCCAATCCTTTGCGCAGGACTACACCCCGGTCAAAACCCGCATTGGTGATATCCGGTCTCTACTGGATGGGGACACAATCGAGAATGACGTTTTCAACGCGAATTTCCTGAACGCCGTGCCACCGGCTCAGTTTCGGGGTTTTACCCGGCAGATGCGCGAACAGCACGGTCCGGTTGAGAAAGTGGAAATTGAGCAGCTTCTGTCCCCTCATGCAGCGCGCTTGCGCATTGTTTTTCGGGACAGCATTGCATCCGGACTGATCGATGTGGAACCGGCACCGCCCCATTTTGTCGCCGGGTTGCGGATTACCGGATTTCAGTCGCGCGGCGGTTCACTAACCGAAACTTCGTCGCAGATTGCAGCATTGCCGGGTCAGCAGGGCCTGCTAATCAAAAGACTGAATGGCGATGCCGAAACACTTGTCGAGTTGAACGCCGATGACCGGTTCTCGATCGCATCGACGTTCAAACTCTACATTCTGGCAGAATTGGACAAATCTGTCCGGTCTGGTGAACGCAAATGGACCGATGTTGTTGCGCTCGGCCCAAAATCGCATCCGTCCGGCATCAGTCAAGATTGGCCGGACGCGTCGCCTGTCACTTTGCATACGCTGGCCACGTTGATGATCTCGCGCAGCGATAACAGCGCAACCGACACGTTGATCCGGGTTATCGGACAGGAAAAACTTGCCGACATTGTGCGAGCAACCGGACACAGGCAGCCTGACTGGATTTCTCCGATGCTTATGACACGCCAGTCGTCGGCGCTGAAAATGCCGCAACATCGCGCCGCGCGGGAGAGTTTCGAGACGAGCGGTGCCTCCGCACGAGCTGACCTGCTACGCCAGAAAGACAGCGAGCTGAAACTGTCAGATATTGATCCGGTAAGACTGACGAGCAAGCCCGGTTACATCGACACTATCGGTTGGTTTGCCAGTCCGGCGGACATCGTCAATCTGCTGGATTGGATTCGCTTGAACGCCAGCCCCGAAACCCGCGCAATTCTGGCGATAAACCCCGGCATCGATCCGGCGATTGCCGGTTTGCACAGCTATCTGGGTTACAAAGGCGGGTCCGAAGCCGGCGTTATGTCAATGAATTTCCTGATCAAATCGCGCAGCGGCGATGATTATGCTGTTTCTTCTCACTGGAATAATAGCGCAGACCCGCTCAATGAAGCCCGGTTTGTTGCCTTGATGACGCGAGTGGTGAATTTGCTGGCAACGCGTTAGTCAGCAGATTCCAGATACTCCACCAGCGCCTTGACCTTTTTCTGGCGCCATTGCGGGGTTGGAGCCATCAGCCAGTAGCCGCGGGAAGAAACACTGTCTTCGCCGGTAATCTCGACCCTGCCCTGTGACAAATCGCGTTGAACCAGCATTTTGGGAACCCAGGCGTAGCCAAATCCATTTGCCGCGGCTTCGATAGCAAGGCCACCATCGGCGACGCGCATCAACGTTTCTTCGCCTTCCGAAATCGGACAGCCCGGCCAGTCAATTTTCTTGCCTTCACCATTTCCCGGGGCTGCCACTTTGACGAACACCGTATCACCCAGCATCTTGCCTTCATGGTCACCCGGGCCATCCCCCAGCCAGATCGCGACATCCAGATTGGCTTCCGTAAAATCAATCTCGTTGTCCGCCGCAACCAGCGCAAAGCTGGTATCCGGATTGGCAGCTGCGAAGCCCGAAAGCCTTTCATTCAGCCACTTCTGGGTAAAATCGCGCGAAGCCGCGATGGTCAGCATATGTGACGACTGCCCTGCCTGCATCGCCCGGACAGCTTCTTCAAATTGCAGGAAACCGGACCGCAAGGCGTCAAGACCGGCCGCCGCTTCGTCCGTCAGTTCCAGTCCCTTGGGTGTCCGCCGGAACATCACCACACCCAGCATATCTTCCAGCGCGCGAATCTGTTGTCCGACCGCTGCGGGTGTCACAGCCAGTTCGTCTGCTGCACGGGTGAAGCTGAGATGGCGCGCCGCGGCATCGAGCACGCGAAGCCCGTTCAAAGGTAGATGTGTCCGTTTCATCGGATCGAAATCACGACTCTACCGTTGGCGTAACCAACGGAAATTGGGGAATACGTACTTCAAATGCTTCCGGGTCGGCCCCCACGAACATGAAATGTCCTTCCATTGCGCCGCTGGGCGTATTGAGCGGACAACCGGATACATAATCATGCGATTTTCCGGGCTGAATAATCGGCTGTTCTCCGATCACGCCTTCGCCGTCAACCTTGTGCAAGCCACCGCGCGCATCGCTGATCCGCCAGTGCCGGGTTAGCAATTGCACGGCCGTGTCCTGGTGATTTTCGATACGGATGTGATAGGCCCAGAACCAGCGCAATCCATCAATGTCGGACTGCTCGGGAAGAAAGGTAACGGACACGCGAACGGTAATGCCGTCGGTAGTTTCTGCAAAAGGAAAAAAAGACTCCATGATCGGACGATAGCGTCAAAGTCCGATCGACGAAAGAGCCTGATCAAGGTCATCAATCAAATCGGTCGGGTCTTCCAGCCCGACATTGATCCTCAACATGTCTTCCGTGATGCCAACTTCCAATCTCGCTTCCTCTGCCAGGCCGTAATGTGTGGTCGATGCCGGGTGGCACATTAGTGACCTACTATCGCCGATATTGTTCGAAATATCTATAAGTTTCAATCCGTTAAGTAGTCCATGAGCTTCCTTGCGACCACCGCCGACATAGAGAGAAAATATCGGACCTGCTGCTTCCATCTGGCTCATCGCCAGATTGTGCTGCGGATGGCTCGGCAATCCCGGATACATGATTTTGGCAACGCGTTGTTCCAGGAATTTTCCGACTTCAAGCGCATTCAATGTCTGTCGGCGAATTCTAAGGTCGAGTGTCTCAAGCCCCTTGAGTACCACCCATGCATTGAACGCACTCAACGTCGGCCCGGTGTTGCGGGTAAACGCCAGCAGGGTTTCTTCGATAAATTCTTCGGTCCCGCACACCGCGCCGGCCAGAACCCTTCCCTGGCCGTCCATCATTTTAGTGGCGCTATATGCCACAACATCGGCTCCAAATTCGATTGGCCGCTGCAGCACGTTCGTGGCGAATGCATTGTCGACAACCGTTGTGATGCCTTTGCTTTTGGCGAGATCACAAACAGCACGCAGGTCAATAACATCCATTGTCGGATTGGCCGGCGTTTCAAAAAAGAACACTTTGGTTTTCGGCGTAATCGCCTGTTCCCACAACTCAATTTCGCGCCCGTCAACAACGGTGGTTTCAATACCGAATTTCGGGAGCAACGTATCTGTCAGCCAGCGACATGATCCGAACAGCGCACGGCTGGCTACAACATGATCCCCGGCTTCAAGCTGGCACAGCAAGGCTGCGGTCATGGCTGCCATGCCGGAAGCTGTCGCCCGGCAGGCCTCTGATCCCTCCATGACGGCGATCCGTTCTTCGAGCATTTGCACCGTCGGATTCTGCAAACGGCTATAGGTCATCCCGTCCTGTTCGCCCGCAAAACGCGCCGCTGCATCTTCGGCACAATCATAAGTATAGCCCGAAGTCAGGAACAAGGCCTCCGATGTCTCGCCAAATTCAGTCCGCATGGTTCCGCTGCGCACGGCCTGGGTAGCGGATCTCCAGTTTTTTGAAATGTCGCGATTGCGCCCGGTATCTCGTTTCATGTCTGTATTCCTAATGCCTTTGGGGCTTAGCTGGCAAGCTGCGCAACAACCGCGTCACCAATTTCCGTTGTGGTCGCTTGACCGCCCAGATCAAATCCGAGGACTCCCTGCGCCAAAACCGCCGCGACCGCCTGCTCAAGGCGCAGTGCTTCCTGCTCCATTCCAAAGCTGTGCCGCAGCATCATGGCCGCAGACAATATCATCGCCGACGGGTTTGCAATCCCCTGCCCTGCAATGTCCGGAGCGCTGCCATGGATCGGTTCGTACAAGCCCCGTGTTCCGGTGCCGAGAGACGCCGATGCCAGCAAGCCAATGGAACCGACACACATGCTGGCCTGATCAGACAGGATGTCGCCGAAAATATTACCGGTCAGCATGACATCAAACTGCCCAGGTTCGCGCACCAGCTGCATCGCAGCATTGTCGACATACATGTGACTCAGTTCCACGTCCGGATAATCCGCCGCCACTTCATTGACCACCTGTCGCCAGAGCACCGATGTTTGCAGGACATTCGCCTTGTCGACCGAACAGAGCCTGCCCTTACGCCCCTGGGCCGCCTTGAAAGCGACATGCGCGATCCGGCTGATTTCATCTTCATCATAGGCCATGATGTCATAACCTTCTCGGCGCCCGGCATCATTGGTGCGTTGGCCCTTTTCACCAAAATAAACGTCACCGGTCAGTTCGCGCAGGATCAGCAGATCGATTGCACCGGCTATTTCAGGCTTGAGACCGGAAATATGCTCCAGGCCGGCAAAAGCTTTCGCAGGACGCAGATTAGCGAATAATTCCAATTCCTTGCGCAGACCCAATACCGCCTGTTCGGGTCGCAAATGAGCATCCAGATTGTCACAGTCCGGATCACCAACCGCGCCAAACAAGATGGCATCTGCCGATTTCACCAGCTCCAGCGTGGTGCCGGGCAAGGGGTGGCTATGGTTCTTGTATGCGATGCCGCCGACATCCGCATGATCATAGCGCACATCACCAAGTCCAAGCGCATCCAGAGCCCGGAGTGCTTCCGTCATAATTTCCTGACCAATGCCGTCCCCGGCCAATACCGCAATATGCATGAAACTACCTCGATTCTTCGGCCACGTCCTGCCGTGAGAAAACCGTTTAGGCAACCACCCTTTTCAGCCGGTCGATCAAAACCGAACGCGCCGCCATGACGTCATTTCTGCGATCGTCGAAAAAATGTCGTTTCAGAAAGAAGCCGGTGACTTTCAACCCATTGAAAATATCGGGCCAGTCCGGCTGATCTGCTCTTCGGAGAAATTCCGGAAGCGGCAGCAAGCGGTCCTTGTAGATTTGCCCGGCAGCAGCGCTGACCGCAGTCGCACTTCGGGGACTGACATAGATCAGATCATCCTCGGAACCAGTGACCGTGCATTTATCCAGATCTAGTCCAAAACCCAGTTCAGACAGCAGCAGCAACTCATATCGCGCCAGAGCAACGGCCCACCCCTTGGCAGACGGCGCGCTGCCAATTGCCTGCAGCAAAGCTGACAATGCCGCATATAACTGCGGATAACTCTGTTCCTCGGGCAGGACTGCTGCGGTCAGCGCGGTTGCCCAATCGAGACCCGCGCTGGGCAAGGGTTCGCCAAGATACGCCCCCCGGCTTTGCAGCAACTCCGCCGTCATCGATGCCAGCTGATCCTCGGTGCGCGCGCGATAGTCAGCCTGCACGAGGTTGGAAGGGATCAACACGGGCCGCATTGTCCGCGAACGTGCGCCGCGCACATATCCCGCCATCAACCCGTTTTCAGGAGTCAGAGAACGCACGACCGCACCATGTTCTCCGTGCGTGCGGACGGAACAGATGATGGCGGTGGTACGCAGGTTGGGCATGTTACTTCATTCTCCCCATTTCATGGAGAGGTGGCACGCCGCAGGCGTGACGGTGGGGACGTGAGTGCAACGAGCGCTGCGCGCCCGCCTCTCCGACCGGCTGCGCCGGCCACCTCCCCGCAAACAGGGAGGATAACCAAGGCCTTCACCCATGAAAATAGTCGTAGACTTTTTGTGCAACCGTTGCAGATACACCCGGAGCATTTTGCAAATCATCCAGTGATGCACTTTTCACCGCGGATGCGGTACCGAAATGCAGCAGCATTGCGCGCTTACGTGCCGGCCCTATCCCCGGTACATCGTCGAGCGAACTATGCCCTATCGCTTTCGCACGGCGGGTTCTGTGGGCGCCGATGGCAAATCTGTGCGCCTCATCGCGGAGGCGTTGGAGATAGAACAGCACCGGGCTATTCAAGGGCAGATTGATTTCACGCCCATCGGGCAAGTGGAAAGTTTCACGTCCGGCATTGCGATCCGGGCCTTTTGAGACCCCGATCATCACCACATCCTCAACACCGATTTCTGCCAGGGCTTGTTTGGCCGCAGTCATCTGCCCCTTGCCGCCATCGATCAGCACCAGATCTGGCCATTCGCCTTTTTCACGCCCCGGGTCTTCTTTCTGAGCGCGCGAAAAGCGCCGCTCCAGCACTTCGCGCATCATGGCAAAGTCATCGCCTGGTTCGATATCCGGGTTTTTGATGTTGAATTTTCGATAGGCATTTTTGCGGAAACCTTCTGGTCCCGCAACCACCATACCCCCGACCATATTGGTGCCCTGAATATGGCTGTTATCGTATATTTCAATACGATCCGGAACCCCGTCCAATTCCAGCAAATCAACCATTTCCCGCATGATTTTGGCTTGGGTCGATGATTCAGCAAGCCTGCGATCCAGCGCCTCGGTGGCATTCCTGCTCGCCTGTTCCAGCAGTTTGCGGCGGTCACCGCGCTGGGGTCTCGACACGCCAACTTTATATTCCGCCTTTGTGCTCAGCGCTTCGGCCAGCAACGCGTCATCGGGCAGTTCACGGTCAAGCAGCACCAGTTTGGGTGGTGGCATGCGATCATAAAATTGCATCAGAAAGCTGGAGAAAACCTCTTCAATTTCCACATTGCTCGTATGGGCTGGAAAGAAGCTGCGATGGCCCCAATTTTGGCCGCCTCTGATAAAGAAAGCCTGAATGCAAACCGTGGATCCTTTCGACGCCAACGCAAAGATATCTGCATCCGGCAACCCTGCCGCATTTACTGCCTGATTACCTTGTATGAAGGTCAGCGCTTTCAAACGATCGCGGTAAACGGCGGCCATCTCGAAATCCATGCCGTCGGATGCCTTTTGCATCTGTTCGCCAAGCTTGCCCTGCACTTCAGTGGACTTTCCGGAGAGAAAGTTGCGGCTGTCCTCGACCAATTCGGCATAATCATCCTTACTGATCCGATTGACACAAGGGGCCGAGCAACGCTTGATTTGATACAATAAACAGGGCCGCGAACGATTGTTGAAGAAACTGTCAGTGCAGGACCGCAAAAGAAACAGTTTTTGCAACGCATTGAGAGTTTCATTCACCGATCCGGCACTGGCAAAGGGACCGAAATATTTTCCCTTGAAGCGTTGCGCACCGCGATGCTTCATTATCCGCGGAAAATCATGGTCTTCGCGTAACAGGATGAACGGGAAACTCTTATCGTCGCGCAGCAGCACATTATAGGCTGGCCGGAATTTCTTGATCAGCTGTGCCTCCAGCAACAGCGCCTCTGCCTCACTGCCCGTCGTGACGATCGTCATTGAGCGGGTTTGAGCGACCATCCGGAGCAGACGTTGCGGCAGGCGTGCCATCTGGACATAGCTGCCAACGCGGTTCTTCAGGGATTTTGCCTTGCCGACGTAAAGCACATCGCCGCGCTTGTCCTGCATGCGGTATACGCCGGGTCGATTGGGCAGTGTTTTCAGTGTCTCGCTAATTGCGGCCATACCGGCTTCCAGGTCCGGCGTTTCTCCATCGCCGCGCACGACATGCGTCGCTTTTTCCTCGTTAAAGCGAGAGGCCGCATTGGGCTGATCGGGGCGGTCGGCTTTGGACATGCTGTTGGTCATAAAAAAAGGCGCCGGGTTTGACCAGCGCCTTCGATAAAACGGATGAAATCAGGTTCAGTTCAGCGCGTTGCCGATATCGCCAATGGCCTTGTCGACCTGTTCCTTGTCGGCTGCGGCATCATGTTGCGCCACGATCAGCGCCTCAGCTGCGATCGTCGCTGCGCTGGCGGCTTTCGCACGGACAGATGCAATTGCCGAGCGCTCCGCTGCGGCAATTTTTTCTTCAGCCATTTTCTTGCGCCGGGCAACAAGTGCCTTGGTATCGACGGTTGCCTGTTCAACGAGCGCTTCAGCTTCTTTTTCTGCGCTTGCCATCAAAGCTTCTGCTTCCGCCTGTGCTCCGGCGGTTTTTGCTTCATATTCAGCTTTGAGCGCTTCCGCTTCCTTGCGAAGGTTCGCAGCCTCATCCAGCGTCTTCTTGATTTCGGCAATCTGCTTGTCGAGCATGCCGCCAACGATAGACGGCACTTTTGCCCAGAGCAGGATACCGAACACGATCAGCATGCCCACGGCTACCCAGGCGGTCGCATTCAAACCCAGAGCGGTAGCTTCTGTGCCTTCTGCCAGGATCGATAATAGCATGGTCTATCTCCTTCAGCAGGCGCCTAGAAAGCGGCCTTGACCGCCTTTTTAGCCTGAGCTGCAGTCACCTTGGTGCCCGAAACCGTTGCGACGATATCTTTCGCCGCTTCGGCTGCAACCGATTCAATTTCCGTCAATGCCGTCGCCGTCGCAGCCTTCAACGCCGCGTCTGCCTCTTCGGCTTTCTTCGCGATTGAAGTGTCCGCGCGCTTGACCGCAGCTTCGTTCTTCTTCGCGGCCCCGGCCTTCGCCTCGTTGACTTTGCTTACAGCATCCGATTTCGCATTGTTGATCGACGTGCGATAATCTTCCTCAATTTGCTCGGCACGATCCTGCGCAGACTGCGCCGCAGCCAGATCGTCCGTAATACGCTTTTGGCGATCATCCACGGTCTTGCTGATCTTGGGCACCATATTCTTCGCAATGAAGAAATAGATGATTCCGATAACGATCAGCAGCCAGAAAAACTGGCTACCATAAACTTCCATAAGTTGAGCAATTTGAGGCATTATTCACCCGTTAGTTCAAAACGCGAAACCGGCAGTTTGTCGAGGCGGCCACCATGGTGGTGGCACCGCCCCGGACAAAATCTAGATTCAGGCAGCTGGTGGTGCGTAAAGAATGATCATCGCAACAGCAAAAGCGATCAGACCGAGCAATTCAGCAGCCGCGAAGCCGATGAAGAGACGTCCCTGCTGGCCGTCTGCCGCAGATGGATTACGCAAAGCGCCTTCAAGGAAGGAACCGAAAACATTACCAACACCGGTTGCAGCGGCTCCAACACCGATTGCAGCAAGGCCAGCGCCGATTACTTGTGCAGAAGAGAGATCCATTTTTTAACTCCGTATTGTAAATATAGTTATTGAAAGTGACTTAGTGAAGGTTTTCCGCATCGTTGATGTACAGCGATGTGAGAAGAGCGAAAACATAGGCCTGAATGGCGCAAACCAGCAATTCCAGCGCGCTGACAAAAGCGATGAAAACGATGCTGAGAATGGCGACCAATATACTGGCCCCGCCAGCATCAATCGCCTGAATAACGAAATTGGCGAACACCTTGATCAGGATGTGACCGGCGATCATCGCAACGAACAAACGTAGCGCAAGGCTGAACGGGCGCACCATGAAGGAAAGCAGTTCGACCATGAAGATCAAGGGGATCATCGGCAACGGCGTACCGTGCGGGATGAAGAGGCTGAAAAACTTGAGTTTATGCTTCCAGAAACCAACAATCAGAACGATCGAGAAGCTGATTACCGCCAGCAGTCCGGTCACCGTAAACTGGCTGGTCACCGTAAACGGGTGAATTCCGGGAATAATTCCCAGTGGCATCATACCGAGCAGGTTCGCGAACAGGATGAACATAAACAGCGTGAACACCCAGGGTGTATATTTTTTGCCCGCAGGGCCAATGCTTGTCGCGATGATATTATCAACAAAACCGACAACACCTTCGACCATTATCTGCCAGCGACCGGGAACAAGCTCGCGCTTCATTCCGCCCATCATGAAAAGATAGATCAAGCCAAGGACAATAAACATCCAAAGCGCGCTATTGGTGAAACTGATCTGTTGCCCAAACAATTCGAAACCGCCGATAATCGGCTCGATTTCAAATTGGCTCATTGGATCAATTTTGCCTTCTTCAGCCACTGATATAACCCCTGATCTTCAATCATCTTCATCGGTTATTGCCGTACCGATATCTTTTACCGGCAGGCTCGAAATCTTGTAGATCCTCCAGAACGCCGTTCCAATCCCCAGGAAAAAGAACGACAAGAGGAACAATGGCGATGTTCCAAACAGATTGTCTAAAATCCAACCTATTCCAAAACCGACGACCACACCTCCGATCAAATAACTTAGCACCCGCAATCCGAGCTGCTGATTTTCATCAGGGCTGCGACTGCGTTGCTTAGCTTTAATCCGCTCTCTGTTTTGTGCTTTTTCCAACCGCTCTTCCAGCGACGAAACTCGCACATCTTCTTCGAGTGGATCCTGATCAGATTCGCTTGCTGCCATTTTCAACCTTTCAAATCCCCGTAGAGTGCAAGAAAGAGCCATAAATCACAGCAGGCCGACCCGCCAAGGCGCGGTCCGTTTAGGAAAGCGCGCGCGTCAAGTCAACAGTCATGCTGCATTGCAGAAAAACCATGGTTTTTGAGCAGGACATTCAAGCCAAATGAACGCCGCACGGGCGGTTCAACGGCGGGACATTTTCAGGGACCCGTCTCATCACAAACAGGAGCTTTTCCACAGAGTTGCGGAGAAACCCGACGATATTCGTCGATATCGGTTTCCTGCGCATAAATTTGCCCGAGCCTGTTTGTTGCAAATCGACGAAAAACCGATATAAAACAGAAATGAAACATGCTGGCCGTCCGCGTCGGCAAAGAAATGACCACTGGAGATATTGATGCATTTTTCCCTTGTCCTGCTAGCTTCGACCGCAATAATTCAGCCCGAAACATCTCCAGAAAACACCCGACCCGCAGCCGAACAGGAAATTGCAGTCCCTGTTGTCGTTGAATTCAAAGTCAAGGAAAAGAAAAAGATAACCGACAAAAGGCATCCCGACTATGTGAGATGCCGCTCGAGACCTGTCATTGGGTCCTTGGCGAAAAAGACGCGTGTTTGCATGACAAATCAGGAATGGAAAGTCGCAAACCGTGAAGGCAGCAAGCGTTCAAGAGAGATGGTTGAAGATCTGCAGGTCGGAATGAACAACAACGGATCGTAAGTCCGAAGCTAGGCGGCCTTCCAGGAATCCGTGGTGTAAAAGGCCGGGACTGCAGCAATTGCCTGAGTCTGGTTGTTTTCCGGATAGAAATCATTCGGCAAATTGGGAACAGGCATTCCCGCGGCTGCGACCAAATAGGGCGATACACGCGTTCTGGTGCATAAGCCGCCGTTTCCGTCATCAACCAACCGCTGGTCAAACTCGAGCCCTTGCTGCTGCCCCATTGATCGCCGGACCGTGGAAACGGCAATCTGGCCATCACCAAAGTCGACCACAAATCGCGTCCCCACCGGAACATCAACAATTCCTTCGATCAGGGCTCCGGTTTTCGAAATATTGCGAACCATGGCTGGATAACAACTATTCTCGTGCACGATATTGACCTTGCGGAACATCGAATGCCTGTCGCTCCGGTGCTTGGCAGGTCCGGTTGGCACAAGCACCCAGTCACCAGCCTGAATCCGTTCGCACAGATCTTCATTTTGCACAGGCATGCTGTAAACATAGCCCTGAACATGGCTGACCTTCAATTCGCGGATCCAGTCCAGTTCGTCCAGCGCTTCAATTCCTTCTGCGGTGGTTTCCATATCCAGCGCCTCGGCCAGCGCTACGATCGCGGCAATAATCGCGCCGTTACGAGAACCGGGTTCGGTTGCGCCCCGGACGAAACTTTGGTCGATCTTGATCTTGTCAAATGGGGCGGTTTGCAAATAGCTGAGCGATGAATAGCCCGTGCCAAAATCGTCGAGTGCCAATCTGACGCCGATTTCCTTCAGCGCGCAGAACATTTCTTCGGTTTCCTGAGATTCGCCCAGAAATACACTTTCCGTAATCTCGAGCTCCAGACGGTCTGGACGAAGCCCCGATGTTTTCAATGCCTGCTTCACCAGATTTGGTAGCTGATCATCCGCAAACTGTATCGGCGACACATTAACTGCAACACGAATATCACCTGGCCATTGCGCCGCATCATCACACGCTTTTCGAAGAGCCCATTCTCCCAGCGGACCGATGAGATTTGCATCCTCTGCTATCGGAATAAACAGCCCTGGCGAAATCGGACCGCGCTCCCCGTGATTCCATCGCATCAGGGCTTCAAAGCCCGTGACCGTGTTATTTTTCGCGTTTACGATTGGTTGGTAGAACAAGGTCAACTCGTCTTTCGACAAGGCATCCCGAAGATCCTCTTCCAGCATTCTGCGGTCTTCTGCAGCCTGCTGAAGGTCTTGTGAGAAAAACTGGAATCGGCCACGTCCGGCCCCTTTTGCAGCATAAAGTGCAAGATCTGCGCTCCGGACCAGTTCCTCTGAATTCATGCCATCGAACGGGGCAATTGCAACACCCACCGATGCGCCAATAATGCACCGACTGCCTTCAATGGTGTAAGGCTGGGAAAGGGAAGAAATAATCGTATTGGCGAGCTCGCCCAGATTTCCGCGATCTTCCCAGTCCGGCAACAAGATCTGGAATTCATCTCCCCCTAGGCGGCTTACTTCACCAAATTCGCCAACTGCCCGTGTCAGACGCTTGGCGACATGTTTAAGTAACTGATCGCCGGCGGGATGTCCGAGAGTATCGTTGACGATCTTGAACCGGTCCAGGTCCAGCAGCATGACCGAACATGTCCGCTTTTGCTGGGTAAAGGCTGTCAGAGTTGACTCCAGCTTCTTCGACATGGACGCCCGGTTCGAAAGTCCGGTCAATGAATCGAACATCGCCATGCGCGCTGTGTCTTCCACGGACTGACGCTGAGCCGTTACGTTGGTGCCGCTGCCGCGAAAACCCGTAAACTCACCGGCCTTGTCAAACTGGGGACTACCTGAAACAGCCCACCAGCATTTTTCGTCTTTCTTTGTCGCTGCCTGCAATTGCAGCTCCATGAATTTTGTCTGTTTGGTCAGCAGGAACGGCAATGTCCTCTGATTATCCGCATTTTGCTCAACACCCACAAAAAGCTGGGTAAATGGCGTGCCGACCAGCTCCTTGGCGGTCTTGTCCAGAACCTGCGCAACGGATTCGGTCAGATAGGTCAGATTTCCATCCGGGTCAGTTGACCAGAACCAGCCTTGCCGTGTTTCCTCGTAATTCTGCAGTAAAAGCAGGGCTTCCTTGGTTTTGATGCTGGGCGGAGCCGGAGTTTCCACATCGGTCTGTTTAGTTAGCCGGGAAGTCATCCGCTCGAAAAAATTCTTCGGATCATCAACGGATGACTCCGTCCCGTCCAAATTTTCAAACTGGGAATGATCTTGCTTCATTTCGACTTCTTGTTGCTGCCTTCTCCCGCACCATACCGACGATAAGTAAGAAAATGATGAACGCCGTGGTCTGAGGGACAATTTCCGGTGCCGCCGCTGTACAGAAAACTGCAGAAAGCCCATTTAGCAGAACAAAAACCGGCTAACAGGTTCACCAAAAACCGCGGCTTGACCGAATTGGAACGTAGGATTTTACATTTTTCCGAAAAAGGATAAGCTGTCTGAAAAGGGGCCGCAAAGATAAGACGTTTTTGCCAAGCAAAGAGGGGGGCGATGATGTCTGGATTTTGGACTTTTTTCCTGGCGGCACTGTCCGCATTGGCTGTGCCAATGGCTGCAAGTGCCCAGGAGCCAAAGTCGATCAATCTTGAAAATTGTATTTCTTCGGAATGCAAAGACATTGCTACCATGCGTTCGAAATTGTCATCTGAATTTGTCACCATCGCGCTGGCAGATTCGCTGATCGAAGTTAAGCCGAAGATCGAGACCGCTCTCGACCGCAACCCCAATATTCGCATTGCGACATCGAAAAGCGACGCGAAATATTTGCTCGCACGCTATCCCGATTTTCCCGACACCTTGCTTTTGGTTGATATAGATTTCCATTTTCCCGATACCGGATCTCCTCAACGGTTTGACCGTGCGGAAGAATATATTGCCGAGTTATATTATCAGTATGCATTGACATTTCCGACGCCATGGGTCTCGCAAGTGCCGCTTATTGTCGGCAATCTCGACGACGGCAGTTTTGAAAAGAGTTTGCAAACAGAGGCGCAGAAGATTCTGTGGCTGCGGCAGTTGCTGGAAAAAGCCAACCAGAATCCATTGCCAAAGATCAAGACCTCGATAAGCAATTTGGGCCAGATCTGCTCTCCCGATGCTGGCCATGATTGTTGGGGCCGCTATTCACTTGCGGCAGAAAACACAGGAGATAGCGAGCGATATGTAGCCATTGTCCGCTTTGATAACGAGAATGGCAGCAGCATATTGCGGCCTCTCAACCGGAACCAACAGCGCGCACTGCGCCCGGGTGCAATCGAAATTCGTGATGGGATCAGCAGTGCGACGGGCACCGATCTGAGGCCGGACCCATCCAAAACCTATGTGTACATCACCATATCATCCGACCGGCCCATTGATCCCGATATGTTGGTTCCGACAGATGGAATAATGCCACGAATTCCTGACAACTGGAGAGTATCGGCGCATTCTCCTGGTTTGTCTGTTGAAAGTGGCGGTGGCGGGTACGTCGCCCCGCCACTGACAGCGCCCTGGCAAGTCCAACTCTATTCAACGATTAATCAGACCCCCGGATCGCTGCGTGCCAATACAATCTTAAGCAGAACCGATTGGAAGCTATATGAAAAAACCCACCGTTGCGGAGGAACGTTGATCGCCAAAAATGTGGTACTGACGGCCGCACATTGTATTGCCAACAAACCGTTTTCGGGATCGACTGCAGCACGGCAGAGTGTCCTCAAATTTCGTCGAATAAAACTGGGAACCCAGAATTTGAAATATGGCGGAACGACAATGGCGATCGATTCGATTGTTGTGCATAAAAACTACAAGCCGGGCGGACACACCAATGACATCGCGCTGATCAGGATCAAACCGGATCACAGCACTGTCTCGAAAATCATGAAAAAAGCAAAGTCGATTGGATTGCCGACTGAACGGGTTCGAAGTAACAGCAGGGTGAGCTGGTACGGATGGGGTGTGATGGAGGAAGTTACCGGTTCGAACACCCGCTTGACAAGCGCTGGAGGAGCACAGCGAAACCCCGCCGCGCTGCGGTTTGGAGAAATGGATATCCTCACCCGCAGGCTGTGCCAGAAACGACCCGGCTATGGCAGAAAAGTAACAAAATACATGTTGTGCGCAGTAACACCGAAAAACTCGAGCGCAGCCAGAGAGGGACGGCGGATTTTTACTTGTCTGGGCGATAGCGGCGGACCGATTATCGGCTACGAGGGTGGAAAAAAGGTACAAGTCGGCATAATCTCCTGGGCTGTCGGATGCGGCGCAAATGACAATCCATCGGTATCAGCTTATGTCTATCCATATCTGAGATGGATTGCGGTTGCCAAAACGAAATTTAAATCTGGCCGGGTCATTCCGCTATAATTTGGGGGGTAAATTATCAATGTCTGAACCGGAAGACATGGTGGCTCAAGAAAATTTCGGCCCCGAAGTTTTTATCAGCTATTCGCGCGACGACATCAAAGCCGTCAGGCCGATTATCGACGCGATCAAGAATGCGGGATTCGACGTTTGGTGGGATGAGTTGCTGGAGGGAGGCGTCCGATTTAATCGCGTCACCGAAGAAGCACTTGAAAATGCGAGTGCCGTCGTGGTGCTGTGGTCAAAAACATCCGTGGCCTCTCATTGGGTTCATGACGAAGCTACGCGCGGCCGCGATCGCCGCTGCCTTGTGCCTTTGTCGATCGACGGTAGCGAGCCACCGCTCGGTTTCCGGCAGTTTCAGTTTATCGACCTATCGCGTGCGGGAGCCAAACCCGGTTCGCCCGAAATGCAGAAAATGCTTCAAGCCATAGGCGCGCTTGTACACAAACCTGCTATTTTGCCGGAAACAGGCGTTTCAGTTCGGCGGCAAATTGATCGTCGTCACCTGCTGGCCGGCGGGGCGGCGCTTGTCGCTGTCGGCGGTGGTGTAGCCCTTTGGGGCAGCGGTATTTTTTCCGACATGTCAACGGAACGGCGCATCGCGGTTTTGCCTTTCGTCAATCTGACGGGTGATCCGGAACAGACCTATTTTTCAGACGGGATGGCTTCGGAAATTCGATCTGAGCTTTCGCGGAATCCGCTATTGCAGGTCATGGGACAAGCATCATCCAACAGTTTCCGCAACCATGAAGGCGATGTGCGCAGTATCGCGGCGAGGCTGGGCGTAACATTTCTGCTGGATGGCAATGTGCAACGGTCCCGTGATCGTGTCAAAATCGCAATTGATTTGACGAATGGAGAAACCGGGCTCAGCCAGTGGGCCGAGACATTTGAGCGTCCGATAGTCGATATTTTCGCCCTTCAGACAGAAATTGCAACAGCGGTCGCGTCGGCCCTGTCTCTTCAGATCGATGGCGATTCCGTTGACAATGAAAAGATGCACGTTGGTGGCACCGAAAGTGTTGTCGCTTTTGATGTGTTCCTGCGTGGTCAGGATATTTTTGCGAGCCATATTGATGAAGTCAGCGAACGCAAGGCGCTTGCGATGTTTGAACGGGCTATTGCTATTGATTCGAGTTATGCCGCAGCCCGAGCCGGCCGTTCGCGATCCCTGGCGGTCATAGCCAATCAATATGCGGATCGTGAAGAACGAGAAAGATTATATGGCGAAGCGGTTGAAGAGGCGACACAAGCAACCAGGATCGCCCCGGAATTTGCGGCGGGGTTCTCGGCACTCGGATATGCGCTATTTTATGGTCGCCTGGATGTCGGTGGCGCCCGCGCACCGTTTGAAAGAGCTTACGAGCTGGCACAAGATAATGTCGACGTGTTCAGTAGCTGTGCCATTTATTGGGCAAGGGTCGGGGAGTTTGATAAAGCGAACGCGGCTATCGAACGGGCGTCTCAACTGGATCCACTTAATGCGTCGATATTCAAATCTGCAGGCGTGATAAAATACGCCGAAACACGATATGATGAAGCCATAGAATATGCGCTTAAGGCCCTCGAGATAAATCCCGAACGCAACAGCGTAAACGGCGATATTGGCAACGCCTATTTAGTGCAGAACCGTCTGGATGATGCCAAAATCGCCTATGCAAAGGAGAAAAACAACCTCATCTCCTTGCCGGGTCGCGCCATGATTGCGCGACGCGAAAGACAAGACAAAGAAGCTCAGATACTGTTTGACGAACTGGTTCGGGAATATGGGGATAATGGTCTTTATCAGCAGGCGCAGATATTGGCTCAGTGGGGCGAGAAGGATGCTGCGTTTGCCACATTGGATCGCGCTCGAGCGGAAGGAGACTCCGGACTGGTTTATCTTCTCAATGACCCGTTCCTGGAGACACTGAGATCAGAGGAAAAATATAAGACCTTGCTATCAAAGCTGAATTTCATATAGTTTTTGGGCTCAAGAGGGAGAGAAAAAAATGCGTAAAATTCTATTGGCATCGTCCGCGGCGCTGTTAATCGCCGGCACTGCCGCCTGTAGCGGGACATCAGACGACGCGGCTACTGTTGACGAAGCCGCGCCCGATGATGGTGCAATGGCATCTGAGGAGCTGCCTTCTGATGATGGCGGAGCGACCGATGGAGGATCGACAGATCAGGGGTCAACAGATCAAGGATCGACGGATCAGGGATCAACGGACCAGGGTTCGACGGATCAGGGATCAACGGACCAGTAGCCAGTCCAAAATGCATGTGAAAAAGGCCTCATCTTTGAGGCCTTTTTTCATTTGCATTTTCATCACGCGGGCATCGCAAGATAAAATATCGTTCAAAACGCAATCAACGCGCTTCCTTTAGCGGCCACAACGGTTGATTGCAGGAACGCCGCTAGCCATTAAGTCAAACGGGAACGGTGATGTTCTTGCCACCAAATACGGCTTGCCAGTTTTCAATTTCGGAAACCACGATATCATCGGTGGCCTGGGCTAACGCAGCAACGCGGCTATAATCGATTTCGCTATCCGGGGCCTCCAGCAAAAGTTTTGAGCGGTCGTTGATCGCATCGAGTTTTTCAGCAGTCACTTCCGAGATGGCTGCAAATCTCTCAAAATCACCGAAATAGCGGATACCGGCTATCGCTGCACCAAAAGTCGGAAACAAGACGCCCAATACCGTGAATGTCTTCGAAAGTTTGCCGACACCATCGGCGTTGATCAGGTTAACCTCAGAAAGACCTTTCAACATCAAATAGGTCGCGACTGACAAGATTGCCAAGCCGAACAGAAATTCTGAGAACCGATCGAGACGATGATGAACATGCTTCAATCGCCGTGCCTTTTTGTGATGATAGTCTCGTTGCGGAACGACATGATGATCCAGCAACGCACAAAGGGTTGATCGCAAATAATCTGCCGTGACTTTCGTGCGAGGCAGTCCAATGCCCCGCAAAGCCTGCCTGACATACCATTCTGGCCAAGACGTTTCGGTTCCGCACGGCCACCTTCCGGGCGCGCGCGCTATGCCCAACATCAATAACACCGGGCTATGCCGAAAATATTCGGCAACCCGTCTCGTTTCAAACCACCGGCCATGCCAGCGATATTTCCGGCCCCGAAATGTGATGACAACAATCCCGATCAGCAGGACAAATTCAAAGAGTGCAAATATCCATTTCTGTTCGGCTGGAACCAACGGCAGATATAATATACCGCCCACGATGGCGAAAGATGATAGCAGGAAGTTGATAATCATCCCGCCACGATAGTGATCTGACAATCGGTCGGATATTCCATCAGCCCACCCGAAATTCCGCATCGCCACGGTTTCGATTTTGTCAGTAATTTCCGGATCTGCGTTTTTGAGATTTCGTGCTTCTGCAAGCAATTTTGCTCCGCTTCCCTGGGCAATGTCTGTTGGTGTTTCATAGTGCTGCACCAGGCTTCTCAACGGCTTTTTTTCATTGTCGAAAAGCGCTTCGATTCTGCGGTATCCATGGGTCAGCCGCGCGCTGCGATCATGCCATTTTGCCGAAAGAAGGGTCCCCAGCCCTTGATGTTTGCTGGCCTGGTCCAATCCTTCCTCGCGGTCAGGACAAATTACCGTCGCGATGATCTGATTCAGCCCGGTATCGCGATCTTCGATGCCGTCTACGTTCGAGATATTGGCGAGCGATTCCGGTACGCGCAACAATTTCCAGTCATCGGGACTTTCCGGGTTGATCCAGATAACCGGTGAACCGAGTTCGAGGGCGGCAGCGACAAGATGACCCGCTCCACCGATATTGGCGGTACTTTTCCCATCCCATATTGCGATCAGGAGGTCGGATTGCTCTATCAGTATCCGTCCCGCCAAAAAGGCCCGTTGCGCACTTTCATGCGCGAAATCCTGTGCCCGCGAAAAACTGTCGGGCTGATCCAGCATTGCCAGATACAGGTCAGTAATCTTCGTATCCTGATCAGCCAATTCAAACACATGAGCCTGATCTGATATCGCCCTGATGGCTTCAACCCGGCGATTGACCGTGTCGTCTTCAGCTGGCCGACCGGCAAGCAACGCTCTTGCATCACCCGCATTTCCAGGCTCCGCATTGATCGCTAGGTTGAGATTCTCTCCAAAGGGCAGCGGACTGATAACTTCCCATTCCCGATCATTCGCCAGATTGGCGGCGACCTGGTCCGTTCCGTCGACGAGCAGCGTATGCAACCGGATTGGCGCCAACGAGTCCGGGCCGAGCAGCAAGGGTGCATTTTTGGCCGTCGTATCGATCGCCGTCATGATAGCGCCTATCACCGTTTCGATGCGATCTGCATTGGCGGCATAGCCGGGATGCGACTGACGATGACCGGTCACACCGACGCTCACCCGAACCTTTGGTGAGGGCGGCGCTTCAACCTTCATGATCGGAATATATTCTTATGTATGAAATGGCTTGAATCCCCGCTTTACCATGACCTTAGTCCTTTTCCGGTGCCCAAACACTTTCCATCGTCAAATAAGTGAATGACGCGCTCCATGCAATCAGCAAAAGCCCGGTTAGCGCTTCAAGCCCGGCAACAATCCTGACGGCTCCTTCTGGAGCAATATCTCCCATCCCCAATGTGGTATAGGATGCTATCGAAAAGTAAAAGAAATCTGCCGGGGTCGAAGAATGCGCACCTGCCAAGCTGCCAATCCCTGTCATCGTCATCACCCAAAACGCGACGGTGAAAATTATGATCTCCGCCAAATGAGTCAAGAATATCACCATCATCACGACCAGCATGGGATAGCGGAATCTCTCGTTTATTGCCGTCATTTGACTGCCAACGCTTCGCAAAACCTTGAAGTGCAGATACAGGCACACCCCGATCAGCACTGCCGACAAAGCCAAAGGGACAAACAATTCCTGCATAATGTAAGCCTCGATCCAAAATATGAACCGGTCAAATCGAAAATGCAGAAACCGTAGGTCATCTGGATTTGCTGTTTCTCGAATTCCCAACTTTGACCGGTTGGATGATCTAGCATTAGTATTGTTTTACATAGGTTTGCAATCCCGACAGTTTATCGATCGAAAAGACAGGCAATCATGAATGCGAATCTTTCCCCGCCGCGGAGTATCGGCAGTTGGTTCAATCTAAAAGCCTGTCGGAGAACAGAATTCCCAATGTCTGCGTTCGGGATGAAGCGGTCACAATCACAATTACAAATTGTGAGTAAAAAGATAGTGTTGAACGCTAGTTGGCAAATTTCCTATTGAATGAATTTCGTTTCATTGAGATGATTGGTCTCTTTTATATCGAGGTGTACTATCTCCAGTCTACAAACGCCGGTTCTTAACAAGAAAGAAAAGCTGGTTCAGGTTTTGATCCTGATACTGTTGACGAACCTTTTGGTTGTACCGCAATCCGTTGAAGGCAAGGACCAACTTAGTCCAGAACCCGTTCCAGTTGAGAGTTATGCTGCCCTACCCTTTTTGCATTCGCCATCCCTGTCTCCAGACGGAACGAAACTGGCCGTATTGGTCACCAAAGGAGACGCAAAGCATGTTGGAATAATTGATCTATCTGCTCCAAAGGAAAGCGGACCCAAATATTATTCCATTGGCGATACCAAACTCAACTGGTTCCATTGGGCTGGGAACAAACAACTGCTTGTTAGTTTCGGCAGTGCACGAAATCTAATTTTTTTCGTCTATTCGACCAATACCCTCAAAACCATTGATTTGGAAACGTCCAAGATTACTTCGCTGAATGAAAAATCAGAGTTTATCAAAGACAATATCATTTTTCGAGACCCCTATGGGCGTTACATCATTGCGTACCAATATCGGCGTGGGAAGCCCTATGCTGTTCGCATCGATCTATCGGATGCTAGTGAAGTGGTCTTGGAAAAACCCCGTCACCAGATTGATCAATGGATCTCTGACAACAAAGGAAATATCCGCGCTGGCATAAACTATAGCAAGAAGCGATGGCGGCTATATTATCGTGAGCAACCCGGTGGCGAATTGGTGAAGATCGAAAACCGGCGCTATGATTCTTTTGAAGATGGTGTCGTAGAAGATCTACAGTTTTTGCCGGAAACCGGTCAGGCGATCATATTGACAAACGGAAAAAACGGACGGTTCGGTGCCTATAATTACAATATTCGTGAGGATATTATTGGTGAAGCTATCTACGAACATCCGACCGCCGACGTAACCAATCTAGTGATGGACTCCGCCAAAAATCTGATCGGCGTAGAATATGATGCAGACAAACCGGGGCAAAAGTGGCTGGTTCCAGAACTGGAAGACCTTTACCAGCGGATTGGCCGGGTTTTCAAAACCAAGCAGAACAAGATATTGGGAACCAGTGACGATCGCACGGTGACTTTATTTTGGTCGGGATCAGGATCAGATCCGGGCTCATATTATCTCTACTATCCCCAGTTAAAAAAAATTGAGCAAGTCCTGATCCCGTATAACAAGATTGATCCTGAAAAAATGGTGGCAATGGAACCCGTCAAATACCAATCACGCGATGGCCATATGGTCCCTGGATATTTGACAATGCCAAACGGATCGAAAAAGAAAAATCTACCGACGGTGATCCTGCCGCATGGCGGTCCGTTCATGCGCACCAGTTGGAGATTTGACCCTTGGGCGCAGTTGCTAGCCAATCGCGGATATGTTGTACTTCAACCCAATTTCAGGGGCTCGACTGGCTATGGTCGGGACTATGTCGAAAAAGGCTATGACCAATGGGGCACAGGTATGATTGATGACATTGATGACGGAACGGAATGGTTGATCGCACAAGGTATTACCGACAAGAACAAGGTTTGCATAATGGGTGCCAGCTATGGCGGTTATGCCGCGCTTTGGAGCTCGATCCGGCAGCCTGAAAAATATAAATGTGCTATCAGTCTGAATGGCGTGACTGATGTTCGGGCGATGCTGAAATATGACAGAAAGCAGTTTGCGGCACGACGCTATGCCCGAAAATGGGAAGAAAAAGTCGCGGGTGAAGAAAAGAAAGACCTCGAAGCCATATCTCCGGTTCAACAGGCCGCCAGAATGGAGGTGCCCGTGCTTGTGGCGCAGGGACTGCGAGACACAAATGTACCCAAAGAACAGGCTTATGATTTCGTAAAAGCACTAAACAAAGTTGGTTTCGATAAGCTTGAAAAAATATACTTTCCCAAATCTGGTCATGACTTTGCCAACAGTGCCGATTCAACAAACTTCTTGAAAAAGTCGCTACAGTTTCTCGCTAAACACAACCCTTCCGCAATCAATAGTGATCCGCAAGCCGACGATCTAAAAATTGAGGCAACGACACCCGAAGAAGAAGAAGAAAAAAAAGAAGAGAAGTGAGGTTTGAATTTTGCCTTAGCTCTCCTCCAAAAAGTACAAGATCATATTGACGATGCACATTTGTATTAGCGCCGCAAATTTATGAAATCACATCTTCGAGCGGGTCAGCCGCATTGGATTACACAACCTGCACCGGGGTCACACAACGCGCACGCTTTCATCCCGCGTTGGACGCATCTGGCTAAAGGGAGTTGGAAAAGCGCGGTTCGGTGGCAAATTCCTGCTCAAGCGCCCAACCTGAGCTTGACTCGTCAAGCGTTTAGCCTGCCTTTGCCCCACGGAGTCTCAACCACCAGTAAAATCACATTGGTGAGAGAGAAAGATGGTTCAATTTCTTCGTGCAAATTTGAACATTTCGTAACCGAAGAACAAGGGAAGGCACTATGCGAACAAGCCAAATGGAAATTTGGAAAAAACATGCCCAATGGCTTGGTCAAGGACAGAGTTAAAATCGTGGTCAGCACCACCACCAAAACCGAAATAAGTCTTGCAGAATCAGACGAACAAAATGCTTATGAACAATAGACCTAGTGGATAGCCTTGGTAATGGTGATCCAGCTTTTTCCACAAGGTTAAGGCAGTCCATGCGTCGAAACCGGCAATGCGGAGAACCAGAAACAAATGCGTACACGGCAGAGCATTTGCAGGCGGAAAGTGCGTTACCTGTCCGAGCAAGACGCGCTGGTGGCGGCTCAGCGTGCCGATCTCCCTCTTCGGCCCTATTTTTGCGACCGGTGCCGGAAGTTTCATTTGACCAGTCGGACCAAAGGCAAACGCATACCGCGCCCCGCGGATTGAAGCGCCCGCAACCGCCCACGAAAAAAGGCGCCCCGAACTAACGGAGCGCCTTTCAGAATATTCCTGTTACCTGTCGATCAGGGGCAGCGTGAATCGCGAACCGGATCGGCGGATGTCCTGGTTTGCCAGCTGCCATCCGGAGCCTGATATTTCTCGCCTGCCACGGTTCGCATGATCAGATTGCAGCCTGACGTAAATGCAAACTGCTCAACCGTGGAATTGGTTTCCTGCGCCTTGCGGGTATAGGCCGCCTTGCGCTTGATGTTCAGATCCTCAACCAGCGCTTTTGTCCGCGCAGAGGGGGAGGAAACAAACCCCAGATACCCATCGGGTTTTTCACCAATTGCGCCCGAAGAACGCGCCGCTGAATAAGCAGGATCTCGCTGTGCGAGAACGGGTGTGGCGACAATTGCAGCCAGTGTCACACCGCCGGCCAAAGCCGTCAGTTTGCTGTTTTTCCGTATAAACTCAAACATCAGAAAATCTCCGCGTCACTATTGATCAACTCCTGTGCATCGTCGTTAAGGCGATACACCACTTCCTGCTTGATATTGATGTTGAGATTGATCACGATCGGTTTGTCCGGTGCAGAAACCTGCACACATCCTGCCAAAACCGCATTCAGCCCCAAAACGCCCAGTATCAGGCCAGCCTTCGAATAACTCTTCATGCACTGACGAATCGCATTGTTGAGACGATCCGTCAATCTGCTTCTATCTTGCTGTCGGTCATAGCCGGACATCGCTTGCCCCTCCCTGAACGGACTATTCATCTTGTTCTTTCAATATTTTGGTCGCTTCTTCTGCGCGTTCTTCTCGTGCCCGCAAAAGTGCCGGCAAATTTTGTCCAACCAGCAATTCGGGTTCATAAAAGGACTTTGCGCTGCTCATCAGCTGCATGAAGGGTGCCTGTATGCGCACGTTGAATTCCAGAGGTATTCTGGCCAGTTGTTTCGTGACAAAGTTTTTGCTCGCTGTGTCGCCTTGCTGGAGACCGGCAAATTTTACCTCCGTGATGATTTCGCCGTCGATCGCACCATCCATGCCAATGGTCAGCTCCTGATATTTCAGAGACTTCAAGGCGTTGAACGCAAAATTGGCGAATGTTCCCATGTCCTCATAAGTCAATTCGCCGATATAGGCGAGCGATCCGCCGCCTTTTCGGGCAACCAGATAACCACCGGCGATCCTGCCCCCGTCCTGATCGAACACCATGGGGAGCTTGCCATCGAAAATGCCGGTCGCGCTCAAATTCTCAAATTCAAATTTGGTCAAAAACTGTGCGGCATCGACACCGACCACCGAAAATTCGAGCCTGCGTTCAGCATCTTCTCCGAGGTCCAGAACCGTGGGCTCCAGATATAACATGCCGCCTGAAAATGGCCACTGGCCGCCTTCTACCTGCATTTTATAGTCCGGGAGCAATCGATAGCTGAGCATACCGTTAAACGCGGGAACCCCGGGATTGACTTCCGCCATGCGCACCCACTGCCCCGGTGCGGTTTCCAGTCCGAGCAGATCGGAAAATTCAATTTCGCCGGTTAGTCCGGTAACTGGCCCAAACGCGGCCGCTAGGTTTATGCCTTCGGTCTTGAACTTGCCGACGCTGACCACGCCATCACCACTATTATCCCAGTTAATACGTCCGCTACCCGTTACGGTCCCATTTACATTTGCGATCACACCAAGCGTCAGCGGGGTTAGCATTCCGGGCTGCAACTGCTCGTCAAAAGTGAGCCAGCCAACGTCCAGAATGGCCTCCCCGGCGTTGTTTTCCAGTGTGTGGTTGAGATCTACCGAGGCGACCTGTCTTTCCGTTGTGGGTTCAAGCAATGTGCCTTCTGCCGTAATTTTACCATCGACGAACGCAAGCTTCATGTTCTTGCTGATCATCGGCCAAAATCGCTCTACCTGCTGCTCGTCCCGCACCCGCAGAGCAGCTTCTGCCAGAAGCATTCCGTCGTCCAGCCGCCAGTCGCCCTGCACATCTTTCATCAACAGCGGTATGCTGGCAATCTGCCCGCTGGCTCCGGATATCTGCCCGGAAATAATCTGACCCAGAGCGACCGAAAAATTTTCAATCGCAAAACTTGTCAGGCTGTCGGTCTCGCCATAGCGAAACGCAAGATTCTGACCGGTCACGCCGGCCGTTGAAGAGTAGCTGAGATTTCCGGTCGACAGCGTCAGAGGGGTTCCATCGACGGCGGCAACCAGCTCAATCCCCGACGTCCGCCCTGTGATGGTCAGGTTTGAACCGTTGCCCGACACAATCGCACTACGCGATTCCGGACAGATTGTCGCACCAGCTGGGCCTGCCACCAGGGTTGACGCCTGCACACTCGTCCATTTTACCTCGACACATTCGCGAAACAGCGAGATTCGGCCGCTGGACGAAACATTCCCGCGGACCGGCACTTGCAGACCGGTCAACTGGCCATCCGGTAATGGCCCGCTCAGAATGACCCGTCCATCGATATCCGTCCCGCCGTTTCGGGATGGCGAAAACAACAAGGCCGGAATATTCAGCTTGGCTGTTCCGGCATCATAGGCGGCCATTTCAATCTGCCCCGAAAACCCTTGCGATACACTTCCATCGTTGATGGTGACGCGCATGTCTGGCATCCCGCCACCGTTCAACACAATATGGCTATCAGCCAGTATCGCCAGCCCGTCCTGGGCAAATGTGAGCAAAAGCGGATCATCCAGCGCGATGCTCGCACCCGATCGTGATTTCATATCAAGACTATTGAGCGCGACACGTGAACCACGATCGCCCATCGTAAAACGCACGCTGCTTTCAACATCGATAGACTGACCAGCAGCTGCAGTGGCAATTGCAAATCGTTTGAGAACAGGTCCAATCGGAGTACCCGAAGCACTTTGCGCCGCTGAATTAATCTGCGTCAGAAACCTGCGCCCTATTCGCACCGATTCAAAGGCAGGGTCTCCGCGAAAACTGGCGGTGACCTGTTCAGCACCATATCCAATGGCGAACGGCCCTTCCACTTGTGCGACGGTGGCCGTAGCAAAGGGCGCTTCCAGTTCACTGGCCGTCAGGCTGATCACACCCTTGCTTTCTTCGGCATTTCCGGAAAAACTGATTGATGATTTAATCTCGCTGGTATCAAAATCTGGGTATCGCAGCGGCCCTCCGACAACTCCGATACTGCCTTCCCAGCTCGCAAGATCTTTTGTCAGTCGAAGACTGGTCTGCGCCGCCATATCTTCCGCTGACACAGACAGATTCTCGCAAGAACTGGCGGGAAGCCGCAATGGGCCTCTTATGCGAGGCTCGCCAAGGCTGATGGACACATTGCCAAAAAACGTCGGATCAGAGGTCCTGCAATCACCGAATGTCAATCGTTCGCTGATCGCAGCGATTTCTCCGTCGAACCCATCCTGAAGATTACCTTCCCCATTTAACGAGATACCAATAATGCCATAATCGCTGTCGATACGCATCTGTCCGCGATCCACACCGAGCCAGATATCCGGCAAAGCCAGGGGGCTTTCATCATTCGGGTCCAGAAATTTATCAAGCTCGCCCAGCGACAGTTTGCCGCCCCGGTAACTGGCAAACAGTTTGACTCCTTTGGCTCGCACCCAGTTTATCCCGGCACCGCTGGACGAGACACTGCTGCCTACCTCGACCAATTCAGCCGTCAAATCCGGACTCGCGGGGTCGCCCAACACCAGATTGCGGATAACCTGTTTGTTGAATCCGATATCGGAAATTTCGTAACTTGCCTGAACATCCAGTTGATCCAGCTCGGAACGAACCAGATTATTGGCCAGATCAATCCGGCTGAACCAGATGACGAGAAAGCCGACAACCAGCAGAAAAGCGATCAGGAACAGGAAAAGCCTGAGCCTCAGTCGCCGCCCGATCGGAAGGTTTTCGGTTTCTTCGTCCATCCCCTCTGAAATGCAGAAGTCTTCCTTAAGTTGCAATGTACAATGATGCGATCAGACAGATAATCGGGATTGGACAGATTCGGACTTTCACCTGATATTTTGCAGTTAGTTTTTCCAACTGCTTCCAAAAAATATATGTTCCTTTTATGTTCTCATCAGATAGCAACGACAGTCACCAGTCGGAAGACAGCAATACCAATCGCGGGTATCTGCGGAAATTGCTGGCGGAAAACAATGGCGACGCGCTGTCAGATCAGCAACTGGTGGAATATGTGCTGGCATTGGTCACGCCCCGCCGGAACACCGCCCCCTTGGCGCGCAGATTGCTGGCCGAGTTCGGTAGTTTTGCAGCTCTCGCCAATGCGGACAGCGCACTTTTGCAGAAAATGTCCGGAATGGGACGCTCGAGCGTGGCGGTTCTCAAATTCGCCCGCATCGCCGCCGTTCGGTTGCTGGCAGACCCACTGGTGAACGAACCTGTGTTGTCGAGCTGGCAAGCTTTGCTGGACTATCTCCGGGCGGACATGGTGCATTTGACCGTGGAGCGTGTCCGAATTCTCCATCTGAACAGCAAGAACCGATTGATCCGGGACGAGATCATGAGCGAAGGTTCCATCGACGAGGTTGCAATCTATCCCCGTGAAGTCATAAAACGCGCGCTTGCACTGGGATCAACTGCCATCATCCTGGTCCATAATCACCCCAGCGGCGACCCCTCGCCCAGCCGTCAGGACATAGCCACCACCCGGGACATTATCGATGTCGGCAGCAAATTGGGCCTGTCAGTCCACGATCATATCATCATCGGCCGGGACGGGCATATATCCCTTCGAACGAAAGGATTGATCTAGGCTGCGATCATTCCCCGCTATTGTTGCCGGTAATCAACCGGATACCCTGTTGCAGAGTGAAATAAGACCAAATCCAGTTCACCAGCACCGAAATACGATTGCGCATTCCCGACAGGAATCCGACGTGAACCGCGCCCCACAACCACCAGGCGAGAGCACCGTGCAGTTTCACAAATCCAAAATCCGCGACAGCGCTTTTCCGCCCGATCGTCGCAAGACTTCCCTGATGCTTGTAGGCAAATGGAGCAATCTGCCGATCATCGAGCAGCTGTTTCTGGATGCTGGATGCGACATAGGCACCGGCTTGCTTGGCAGCGGGCGCCAGACCCGGCACAGGGTTTCCATCCCAGCCGTTACTGCCTGCGGTGTCTCCAATTGCATAAACATTGTCATGTCCGGTCACGCGTAAATGTTGATCGACAATCACCCGGCCCGCGCGATCAGTTTCCGACCCCAGCCACTTCCCGGCCGGAGAGGCGACAACTCCGGCAGCCCACAACACGGTTTCGGTTGCAATCCCGGTATCTTCCCCAATCTGCACGCGCTCCGCTTCGATATTGGTCACGCGCGACTTCAACCGGATCTCAACCCCCAGATTTTCCAGTGAAGCTGCGGCATGAGCCGACAGATCTTCCGGAAATGCCGGCAAGATTCGTTCACCCGATTGCACCAAAATGATTCGGGCTTTGGCCGGATCGATCCGGCGATACTCATCTTTCAATCCCTGATGCGCCAGTTCGGCAATGGCTCCGGCGAGTTCCACACCCGTTGGCCCGGCGCCGACAATCACAAATGTCAGCAAGCGATCGATGCGAACCGGATCACTGGATGCCTCCGCTCTTTCAAAGGCGCGCAAGACATGGCCGCGAACGGACACCCCGTCTTCAATCGTTTTTAACCCCGGTGCAAATGGTGCCCATTCATCCTTGCCGAAATAGCTGTGAGATGCACCGGTCGCGAGCACGAGATGGTCATATTCGAGCTGGCTGTCCCCGTAGGTCAGCCGCTTGGCATTGCTGTCAATTCCCGAAACTTCGCCCAGCAAAACGCGCACATTGCCATCACTGCGGAACAAGCCCCGGATCGGCGTCGCGACGTCAGCTGGCGACAAGGCAGCCGTGGCAATTTGATACAGCAAAGGCTGGAACAGGTGGTAATTGTGACGGTCGATCAGGGTTATCCGAACCGGCAGGTTCTTGAGTTTGCTGACACAGGCCAATCCTCCAAATCCGGCACCAACCACAACGATATGCGGCCAGTGTTCCGGAACGTCCTCATATTTGCGGTCAAAGAGGATATTGGCTTCCAGCCAGCCAGACACTGCCCTGTCGATAGAAAGAAGCCCGGCACCAAAGATGATCAGCAGCCCGAAAAGCAGCATCGGATAAAGCGTAAGATCGGGATGCAGCCCCATAACCGCCAGCGTGCTGAGCACCAAAATAAGGGCAAGGCTCACCAGCGGCATCACCAGGCCGATCAGAAGAAAAACGCCCAGCCCGATTGCAAGTGCCGATCCGACACCTTCAAAACTCGCAAGGGGCAACCAGATTGCGCTTGCTTCAGCTTGGACCAGTTCCGCAACAACGAACAAGGTGACGGCCAGCCAAAGGCGGACAAACAGCAGCCAGACCGGTGCCAGTTTTTCTGTCAGAAAATTGCATGTCCGCATGATTGGCTGTGCCAGCGGCAAGGCGCTTTGCCCCAATCCACCAGCCAGTGCACGATCAAATGAAAACCCTCCGGCTCCACGAAAAATATACCAGCCCAGAATGGCGATCAGCCAGAGGTTGAGGTCGATCGGGATGTAAACAGTCTGGCTGATCGCCAGCAGCAGTAAAATCGCCAGCGCCGCGGCGCGCGTGAACAGACCAAACAGAAGCAAAATAGGTGCGAGGACTTCGACCAGTACACCGACAACAGCAGCGGTATCCGGAGCCATCCATGAAACGGGATATTCAAACCGGGAAAGACTGAGCGCGGTATCCCAATCGGACAACTTGACGATCCCGGAACGAAAAATCGCCTGCGCCACCAGAAATCGCACCAGCAAATCGAAAAACGGACTGATCAGCGACAATATCGACCGATAGGTCTTGACCCAGATACGCAGGGTCACCCGGACAAATGGTGAAAGTTTCTCTTCCTGCAAAACCGGCGTGTCGTTGGTCATATCGCATTCCCCTCAACCCTTGTTCGCAGAAAATGCCCGCAAGTTACAGTTGGCAGTTCTGTTAATAGAGAAACATCGGCATATTCTCGACCTGCAGCAGATTGGCCCGATATTGCCGGGCGTCATAGAGTCCAGAGACGTTGACGCCCTTTGTATCCTCCAGCAACGTCCCGATTGGCACCGCGCCGTAATTCCCATCAGTCAGGCAAACCATGTTGGACGTACGCTTTTCCTCAATCAGCTGAACCGCCAGCGCACCAAAGGCAAAACCAACCATCCGGTCCATCGCGTCGGGCTCCCCTGCCCGCATCAAATACGCCAGTTCCTGAACAATGGTGCGCTCTGGCGAACGTGTTTCAATTTCGCGCGCAAGCCGCGTCCCGATATTGACATTATCACGGTGCGTATTGGATTTGCTGATCTCGTCTTCCTGCACAGCGTCATTGGCCAGTTTTGCACCCTCCGAAACAATACACAGCGCATAGGATTCAGGATTATTTTCCTTGTCCGCCAGCAACAGCGGCAACAGCTTGTCCATATCTGCGGGGACTTCAGCAATGACCGTACGATCCGCCTGCGAGAGAAAACCCGAAAGCAAAGCAGTTTCGCCGGAGCGACGCCCGAAGAGCTCAATCACCGCAATTCGTTCATGGCTTGCTGCGGTTGTACGCAGCGCGTTTATTGCTTCAACCGACCGGGTCACGGCGGTCGAGAAACCGATACAATAATCAGTCCCGTACACATCATTGTCCATCGTTTTGGGGATCGAAATGACATTGCGACCGAGGCTCGCAAGATACGCCGAAAACCGCAATGTCCCATCGCCGCCCATGGTGATCAGGGCGTCGACTTTCAGGGCATCGAGGGTATCGAGTACTTTCTGTGTCTGATCGCCTTCGTCTGTGTTGCGCGGGTCACAGCGCGAACTGTGCAATATCGTCCCGCCCTGACGGTCAATGCCGCGCACCCGTTCCTTGTCCAGCACCATCGCAGAATTTTCGAGGGACCAGGGGTCATTGATATCGACCGCCAACACCCCTTCCCAACCGCGCCGCAGTCCGATCACGTCCCACCCCCGCTGCCAGGCCGACATGGTGATCGACCTGATGCAGGGATTTAGCCCCGGGACATCGCCGCCGCCGGTTAAAACTGCCAGACGCATTTCATTCTCCCTTACATTTCCTGCAACCACCATGATCGGATGCATTGCCGACTCATCATCTTGCTGCTAGCGGAGCCGCAAATCAGATCCGCAGACAAAACCGGTTAAACCAGTTTTTCCAAGTTCAAGGAAAGAAAAAATGATCCCGCGCTATTCCCGTCCTGACATGGTTGCCATCTGGGAGCCTGAATCCAAATTCCAGATCTGGTTCGAAATCGAGGCTCATGCAACGGATGCATTGGCTGAACTGGGCGTTGTGCCCAAAGAAGCGGCAGAAGCAATCTGGGCACGCGGCAAGTTTGACGTAGCGCGGATCGATGAAATCGAGCGTGAAGTGAAACATGACGTCATCGCATTTCTGACCAATGTTGCCGAAAATGTCGGCGATGAAGCACGGTTCATGCACCAGGGCATGACATCAAGCGATGTCCTTGATACCTGCGTGGCCGTCCAGCTGACCCGCGCAACCGATATCCTGCTCGACGACATGGACAAGCTACTCGCGGCCATCAAGACCCGTGCATATGAGCACAAGCTGACCCCGACCATTGGCCGCAGCCACGGCATTCACGGCGAGCCGGTGACTTTCGGACTGAAGCTGGCCCAAGCCTATGCCGAGTTTGAGCGTAACCGCGAGCGTCTGGTTCTGGCGCGCAAGGAAATCGCAACCTGCGCGATTTCCGGTGCGGTTGGCACCTTCGCCAATATCGATCCCAAAGTCGAAGCGCATGTCGCAGAGAAAATGGGGCTGGAAATTGAACCGGTTTCGACCCAGGTGATACCGCGCGACCGCCATGCACAATATTTTGCAACTCTTGCGGTCATCGCTTCATCGGTGGAACGGCTTGCAGTCGAGGTTCGCCATTTGCAACGCACCGAAGTGCTGGAGGCGGAAGAATATTTCTCGCCGGGCCAGAAAGGCTCCAGCGCGATGCCGCACAAACGCAACCCGATCTTGACAGAAAATCTGACCGGCCTGGCCCGCATGGTTCGCAGCTATGCCCTGCCCGCCATGGAAAATGTGGCGCTTTGGCACGAACGGGATATTTCACACAGCTCGGTTGAACGGATGATTGGTCCCGATGCAACAATTACGCTGGATTTTGCTCTCGCAAGACTGACGGGCGTGGTCGAGAAGCTGCTGGTCTATCCGGAACGCATGCAGAAAAATCTCGATCGCATGGGCGGTCTCGTCCACTCGCAGCGCGTATTGCTGGCGCTGACCCAGTCCGGCATCAGCCGCGAAGACAGCTACCGGATTGTCCAGCGCAACGCGATGAAGGTCTGGGAATCGGACGGGGAGATTGCATTGCTGGACCTGCTGAAAGCAGATCCCGATGTGTCTGCGAAAATGTCCGACGAAGAACTCGAAGAACGGTTCAACCTCGACTATCATTTCAAGCATGTCGACACGATCTTTGCGCGGGTCTTCGGGGAATAGGAGACTACCTGCCTGCTTTGATCGGCAGCCGCCTGACAGAGGTCTGGTCACTGACCGAATTTGCGCCTAGGATAGCGCAATCGACGATCATGCAAGGGTGCACATGCAATTTATAAAAACACTTTTCTGGGTGATATTGGCCGTCATTCTGGTTGTCTTCGCCGTCAACAACTGGTCGCCGACATCCGTTCTGATCTGGCAGGATGTGCGGATTGACACGAAATTGCCGGTGTTGGTCATCGGCGCTTTTCTGCTGGGGTTTTTCCCGCTGTGGATCGTCCACCGCACCGCGCGCTGGCGCATGACCCGGCGCATCAAGACATTGGAAGCGGCAGCACGCCCCGCTCCATCGCCGTCTCCTGCGCCTGCTCCTACCGCAGCAGCCACGCCAAAAGCCGAGCCCGCTGCCGCCCCGCTTGATCTGAGCAAGGATCAGATTTCCAAAGCAACGCCCGCTGTTTCTCCGGTGGAAAACAATCCAGCAACAGGCAAGAAAGCAACCGACGCATGACCAATCCTGTCTATGTCGCGCTCGACACACCCGATCTGGATCGGGCAACCCGTATCGCCAAGGCAGTCAAAGGACATGTCGGCGGCCTGAAACTGGGTCTCGAATTCTTCTGTGCAAATGGCCATCACGGTGTGCATGAAATCCAGAAAATCGGATTGCCGATCTTTCTCGATCTCAAACTGCACGATATTCCGAATACCGTGGCCAAGGCGATGCAGGCGATCAATGTGCTGGAACCGGCAATTGTCACCATCCATGCCTCTGGTGGCCGAGCGATGATGGAAGATGCCAAAGCCGCCGCCGGCAGTCACACCAAGGTCGTCGGCGTGACATTGCTGACGTCCCTCGACGACCGCGACATGAGCCAGATCGGCTATAGCGGCTCTCCGCACGACCAGGTCGAACGGCTTGCCGGTCTTGCACAGGAAGCAGGACTAGATGGCATTGTCTGTTCCGGCAACGAAGTCGGCGCAGCGCACAAAGCCTGGAAAGACGGTTTTTTCGTAGTCCCGGGACTGCGCCCCAAAGGCGGCGCGATGGGCGACCAAAAACGGGCGGTTACCCCCCGGCAAGCGCGCGACAATGGCGCAAGTGTGCTGGTGATTGGGCGCCCGATCACCGGTGCGGATGATCCAAACACGGCAGCAAGGGCGATTGAGGCGACGCTTTAGTATTATTCGTCGAGTTCAACCATCAGCGCCGGTGAATTGACATTAAAGTTTAACATTGCTGCTTTGCCATCACTCACTACAATGGTGAATGTTTCCACACCTTTGTCCAACTCAAATTCTGTTTCATAGTTTAATGTTACAAATGTTCCACCGGTGGTTGCATTCACATTCCAGCCAACGCGTTTAGCCTCTTTGACCTTTCCCAATTTTCTTCGGATCGTCTTAAACAAGCGCCTGTTCATTTCGGGCTTAACTACCTTTTTGTAGTCCGAGGCACTGGTCTTATATATTCGATCGAACCTCTCGAGATTGTAATCTTTGTGTAATCGCTCGACGACCAGCTCTGCTTTCTCGGTTGATTCCGCAACACCGGAACAGCTCGAAAAGAAAATCAGAAAAATTCCGACTATAACAGACTTATACATTGTGGACGCCCTTCAGCGAGTTTACAAAGTGGGTATAACGCCGCCGGTCCAAAGAGCGAGATTTTTTTGACAATGCAAAAAACCCAAATCAAAATATGCGGACTGTCCACCGAAACGACCATTGACGCTGCGATAGACGCAGGTGCGGACTATTTCGGGCTCGTCCATTTCGGGAAGAGTCCGCGCCATGTCACGCTGGAACGTGCGGCGGAATTGCGCGCTTATGCAGGTGACAGGATCAAGGCGGTATTGCTGCTCGTCAATGCGGATCCCAAGCTAACCGGTCAGGCAATCGACAGGATACGCCCCGATATCATTCAGTTTCATGGCAGTGAAACGCCGGACTGGCTGACGATTGTGGGTGACAATAGCGGGCTCGAAATCTGGCGCGCGCTAGGCGTGCGGGACAAGCCGACGCTGGCGAAATCGGCGCGTTACGTCGGTGCGGCGGATCGCTTGCTGTTTGATGCGCCTGCCCAAAAAAAGGAACCATCGCTGCCCGGCGGAACCGGTACCAGCTTTGACTGGTCGTTGCTGGCCGATCATGATCATCAGCTACCCTGGGGTCTGGCCGGCGGGCTTGATCCCGACAATGTCATCGACGCACTGGAAGCCACCGGCGCACCGCTGACCGATGTGTCCTCGGGTGTGGAATCCGCGCCGGGCGTCAAAGATGTGGACAGAATCGCACGCTTTTGCCAAGCGGTTCGGGAATATGACGCCTCCCGCTTGTCCTGAGCCTGTCGAAGGATGAACAGGTTGCGTTCTGGAAAAATGCTTCGACAAGCTCAGCACGAGCGGATGTGATATAAAACCATGAACGACCAACCGAACAGCTTCCGCAACCAGCCTGATGACCGCGGCCATTTTGGCGAGTTTGGCGGACGCTATGTCGCCGAAACGCTGATGCCGCTGATCCTCGATTTGGAGAAGCATTATCGCGCCGCGCAAGCTGATCCTGCATTTCAGGACCAATTTGATGACCTGCTCGAACATTATGTCGGACGGCCCAGCCCGCTCTATTATGCAGAGCGCCTGACGGAAGAAGTCCGCAAGGACGCGCCGGAAGGAAAAGGCGCGCAAATCTGGTTCAAGCGCGATGAACTCAACCATACCGGCGCGCACAAGATCAATAATTGCATTGGTCAGATATTGCTGGCGATGCGCATGGGCAAGACCCGGATTATCGCTGAGACTGGCGCCGGACAACATGGTGTCGCAACAGCCACCGTCTGCGCGCGTTTTGGCCTGCCCTGCACCATTTTCATGGGTGCCACGGACGTCGAACGCCAGAAACCCAATCTGTTCCGGATGAAATTGCTCGGTGCGGAAGTCGTGCCCGTGACGAGTGGCTCCGCGACGCTAAAAGACGCGATGAACGAAGCGCTGCGCCATTGGGTCGCCAATGTGCATGACACGTTTTACATTATCGGCACAGCTGCCGGTCCCCATCCCTATCCCGAACTGGTGCGCGATTTTCAGAGCGTGATCGGCAAGGAAGCGCGTGCGCAATTGCTCGATCGCACAGGGAAACTACCTGACTTGCTGGTCGCGGCGATTGGGGGCGGATCCAATGCGATTGGCCTGTTCCACCCGTTTCTCGACGATCCGGACGTAAAGATGCTGGGCGTGGAAGCGGCCGGGCGCGGTCTCGACAAGGAACATGCGGCCAGCCTCGCGGGCGGAGAACCCGGCATCTTGCATGGCAACAAGACCTATTTGCTGCAGGACGAAGACGGCCAGATTGACGAAGCCCATTCGATCAGTGCAGGCCTCGATTATCCCGGCATCGGTCCGGAACATAGCTGGCTGAAAGAATCCGGCCGCGTCGATTATCACAGTGCAACGGACACTGAAGCGCTGAACTCATTCCAGCTGCTCTGCCGCACCGAAGGCATTATCCCCGCGCTGGAACCCAGCCACGCCATCGCCGCCGTAACGCGAGAAGCGGTGAAGATGGATCGCGATCAGATCATATTGGCAAACCTGTGCGGGCGCGGTGACAAAGATATTTTCACCGTGGCTGAGGCGTTGGGGACGGAGATATGAATGCTGGCCGGTGGAAATCTGGTTCCATTGGCCTTGGATGTTCAATAGCGGTAATTTGGGCTATCATATTGATAATGCATCCTGTTATCGGTCATTATCGCACAGAATATGCGAACGGATTACCTGACCTGGTGCCCATACCCATGTTCTTTATTAGCAACCAGGGAATGATTGATTTTGGTGTAGTTCTTTCCCTTTCTTTTGTAGTTTATTGGTTTCTGGCTACATTATTTTGTCGAGATGGTTTTTTGAAAATCCGACAAGCGAACACCGCCCTTTTGTTCTTTTTCGCCGGATTTCTTTTTATGACATTCGAGAAAATTAATCAGGACTATTTGAACGAAAGCATATTCTGCCGAAGTGGTGAGCCCAGAAGGCTGGAGTTTGATATATCTTGGGCGTGCGAAAGGGCATATTATGCAGAGAATACAGCCGGTATCGTTCTCGTCTTGCTTCCAATTTTTAGCTTCGGAATTCGAGTGTATTTTTCTCGGAAGGATGCCAAACTAACATGACCCGCCTCTCCCAATCCTTCCCGCAAGATCGCGCAGCGCTGGTCGCCTTTGTCACCGGTGGTGATCCCTCGCCTGCGGACACCGGCTCCATTCTCGATGCTCTCGTCGAAGGCGGAGCGGATATTATCGAGCTTGGCATGCCGTTTACCGATCCGATGGCGGATGGCCCCTCGATTCAGGAAGCCAATATCCGCAGCCTTAGTGCGGGCACCAAAACGGCAGACATCCTGAACATCGCCAAAGAGTTCCGCGCACGCCATCCCGATACGCCGCTTATCCTGATGGGCTATGCCAATCCGATGACGATCCGCGGCAGTGACTGGTTTGCCGACGCGTGTGTCGATAACGGCATCGATGGTGTGATCTGTGTCGATATTCCTGTCGAGGAAGACGACAGTCTCGGCGATGCCCTGCGCGCGAAGGATGTCGCGGTGGTTCGCCTTGCCACGCCGACAACGGATGCAGAGCGGCTCCCGTCCATCCTCAACAATGCCTCCGGCTTTCTCTACTATGTGTCGGTCGCTGGCATTACCGGCCTTCAGCAAGCGGCACAGGCAAGCATCGAGGAAGCCGTGACGCGATTAAAAGCCGGCACCGATTTGCCAGTCGCCGTTGGTTTTGGCGTCCGCACACCCGAACAGGCCGCCGATATTGCCAAAGTGGCCGATGGCGTCGTCGTCGGTTCTGCGATTGTCGAGATAGTCGGCAAGCATGGCAAAGACGCCGCGCCTTATGTGCGGGACTATGTCAAATCACTTTCTGATGCTATCAAAGCAGCACGCTGAAATTTTGGGGAACTAAACCATGTCCTGGCTAAGCAATGTCCGCAACAAGATCGCTTCGATCACCAAGAAAGAAACCCCGGACAATCTCTGGCACAAGTGCAAGAAATGTGAATCGATGGTATTCCTCAAAGAATATGAAGAGAACATGCATATCTGCCCGAAATGTGACCATCACGGGCGGATTGGACCTATGCTGCGGTTCGAACAGATCATGGACGAGAATAGCTGGAAGATTATTCCGTTTACCGCGGTCAAGGAAGATCCGCTCAAATTTAAGGATCAAAAGAAGTATACCGACCGCCTGAAAGCCGCACGCGCCAAAACCGAAGAACAGGACGCGCTGATTACCGCTTTTGGCACGATCGAAGAGCAGCCTTGTGTTGTGGGTGTGCAAGATTTCGCCTTCATGGGTGGGTCCATGGGTTTGGCCGTGGGCCAGGCATTTGTCGATGGCGCCAATCGCGCGCTGGAACAGCAATGCCCTTATGTGATTTTTACCGCAGCTGGCGGCGCACGGATGCAGGAAGGGATACTGTCCCTGATGCAAATGCCAAAAACCACCGTCGCAATTTCGATGCTGCGCGAAGCGGGCTTGCCGTTCATAGTGGTGTTGACCGACCCCACAACCGGCGGCGTAACAGCAAGCTATGCGATGCTGGGTGACGTCCAGATATCCGAGCCCGGAGCCTTGATCGGTTTCGCAGGACAGCGTGTCATTGAAAATACCATCCGCGAGAAATTACCCGACAATTTCCAGACAGCAGAATATCTGCTGGAGCACGGCATGATCGACATGGTTGTTCATCGCAAGGAATTGCGGAGCGAACTGGCCAGGGTCATGACTTATCTGATGGCGTGGAAAACGGCTGCCTGAGCGCAGACCAAAAGCAGTGAAAACCGGGGTAACAGCCTGATGGCAGACGGTGCACGATCGGATCATCCGGCAGTCCAGAAACAGCTCGATCGGCTCTCCCTGTTGTCTCCGGGCCGCGATGTGCTTGGCCTGGATCGCATCCGGGCCGTCATGGACCGTCTCGGCAATCCGCAGGACAAGCTGCCGCCGGTATTTCATGTGGCGGGTACCAATGGTAAAGGCTCCACCTGCGCCTTCTTGCGCGCGGCGATGGAAGCCAATGGTCTCACGGCCCATGTCTATTCCAGCCCCCATCTGGTGCGGTTCAACGAACGGATACGCCTCGCCGGAACGCTGATTGAAGACGCACCGCTGGCGGACATGCTTGCCCGGGTTCTGGACAATAGCGAAGACATCAACCCAAGCTTTTTTGAAGCGACAACCGCCGCCGCGATGCTCGCCTTTGCTGAAACACCGGCGGATGCCTGTATTCTGGAAGTCGGTCTGGGCGGGCGGCTTGATGCGACAAACATTGTTACGCACCCCGCCGCGACCGGAATCGCAGCTTTGGGAATTGATCATGAGGCCTTTCTGCTGTCTCCGGAACCAGGTACGCCCGATAATCCGCTGGTGCGCATTGCCTGGGAAAAAGCGGGGATCGCCAAACCGGATGCTCCATTGCTCACCCAGAAATATGCGGACGATATGGCACAGGTGATTGCAGATCATGCGGACAAGGCCGGTGCCGTGCATCTCCCGCGCGGAGAAACCTGGGACATGGCGATATATGACAATCAATTGCACTATCGCGACGTCTCCGGGAAGCTGGCTTTGCCCCTGCACGCCCTGCCCGGCCCGCATCAGGCCGACAATGCGGCGCTGGCCATCGCCATGTTGCGGCATCAAGACAAGATCACGATTTCCGAAAGCGCCTATCGCGCCGCCATGGGCTGGGTCAAATGGCCGGGTCGCCTGCAATTGCTCGCACCCGGGCCACTAACTTCCCTTCACCCCGATGGCGATATCTGGCTGGATGGCGGACATAATCTCAATGCCGGAGAAGCGCTGGCCGCACATTTTTCCGGCGAGGCTGATAATTCGATTCATTTGATTATCGGCATGCTGTCCAACAAGGATCCTGCGGCAATAATCGGCCCGCTCAGCAGCAAGATCGCGACAGTTACCGTTGTGCCGGTCGAAGGACATGAAGCGCATGGGATGGACAGTTTTTCTTTGGAGAGTCGAGCGATATCCAGTGCCACTAATGTCAGCGAAGCCTTGGCCAAACTGGTCTCTGACAGGCCGCAAACAATATTGATCAGCGGCTCGCTCTATCTGGCTGGATCGGTGCTTGAAGCGAACGAACAACTACCTGACTAGGCTTCTATAGCTTTTGCAGCTCTTTTTTGGCCCAGTCATAAATCACGCGATTTTCATCGAGCTGCGCATGCGACATCCGCTTGGCGAGGCTGCACAGCTCTTCCAGTTGTTCGCGGGCCCGGGTGGGTTCATTCATTTCCAGCAGCAGCGCTGCATAGTGGCCTCTCGCTTCAACCCCTGAAACCTTGTCGATCACTTCTGCAAATATGCGGTCAGCTTCGTCATATTGATCGAGCTCTGCATAGATCCGTGCCTTCAAGATTTCCCGCTGACCATGTTCGGAAGCGACGGCGACCGGTTCAATCGGCTTGATAATTTCAAGAGCCCCGGCAGCGTCTCCCGTTTCAAAAAGTGCGCGTGCATATTTGACGAGGGTGCGCGCATCGTTGCCATGGGGTTCCGCAATAATCTCCGCATATTGCTGCACCGCTTCTGCATGCTGGCCGCTCTCGGCATAAGCATCCGCCAACCGCACGCGATTGGTCAGGCTATGGGTAAGTTCCAGCTGTTCCTTCGCCAGTCTGATCCCCCGCTCCGGATCGATTTTCCGGACCGCTTTTTTCTTCGCGTATCGCATATGCCGATTGCCGGTCAGATCAGGCAGGATTTCCAGCAGAAAATAAGCTGCGCTGCCAGCGATCGGCAGAAAAACAATCGCAGTCAGCCACAGCTTGTTGCGCCCGGACTTCATCAGGTGAACAACGCACAGGATCTGCACCAATATTGTCAGAATGAAATAGGGCATGGGGTTAGAATCTCATGTTTTTCAGGCGCCTTCCAACGCCGTCTGATCAACGCCCGATTCTCGACCTTGACGAGAAATCCGGATCCACTCAATCACGCACAAGATAACAGCAACCCCGCCCATCGCGGTTGTCAGCAGGAAAACTGTAAAATATCCCTGTTCTTCTATCATCTGTCCCAGCGCTCCGCGCCCCAAAGTTCCAACGAGTAAGGTCAAAGATGATAATAAGGCATATTGAACCGCACTATATCCCTTGGCAACAATCGACGAAAGATATGCGACAAAAGCAGCTCCGGCGATGCCGACCGCAATATTCTCTCCGGCAATCGCCATCATCAATTTAGCCAAACGATCATCGCCGCCAAGATTGGCAACCAACCAGGTAAACCCGGTGTTATTGCTCACGGCCTGCACGATATCACCACCACGCGCCAGATCAGCATAAAGCAGATTGGTGGCAGCTGCCAGCACACCTCCCAAAGTTAGCGTCAACATTCGACCCAAAGTGGTCAGCATATAACCGCCAACTGCGAGACCAATCATCAGCGCTCCCACCCCAAAGAACTTTGAAGCCACAGCTACTTCATCTTTGGTATATTCAAGCTCTCCCAGATAAAATGGATAAGCAAAGCTACCCCAGATTGAATCGGTAATGCGATAAGTCAAAACCAGGCCTAAAATTATGATCAATGCCCAACCAAGACGACCTACAAAATCCGTTAGTGGCAACACCAGGGCTCGATACCCGTGATCTAACAAACGCCCAGCTGAACTTTCTGCTGGCAAGTCTTCGGCTAGCAAATGTTTTCCTGATCGTTCCTGGCGAACTAGCCACGCTGCAATTAGCGACGGAATGACAACTGTCGCGATCACAACCAACGGCCCCATTGTGGAGATAAACTCGACAGAATCCGGCCTGGTTTCCGGGTCGCTACCGAGCGAACGCACCATAAATACACCAACGGTAATCAGCGCCCAACCCCACAAGACTCCAACCACGCCCAAGGCCCATGCGCGAATCCTGGGATGAATTTGCCCTGCTTTTCGGAGGCCGTGCTCATCAGCCGCCTCGGCTTCCGTCAAATTCGATACTTCAGCATCTGGCGCCCACAGACCACAGAAGCCCACAAAAAGCATGATACCGCCCATCGTGAGATAAACAGTTGGCCAATCCGTTCGTTCAGCGAGAAACAAAGCGAGCGCCCCGCCTACCAGCGCCGCGATCCGGTAGCCCATTTGATAAACCGTTGAAAGCATATCAATAGTTGCGACTTCATCCGCCACATCAACACGCCACGCATCTATGACCACGTCTTGAGTAGCAGATGCAAAGGCTCCAATGCCCGCAAGCAAAGAAAACCAACCAAGGGAACTGACGGGATCCAGCATCGACAGCACAACCAGTATCGCGCCCAACATCAGTTGTGCAGTAACGATCCACTGCTTTCGTTTGCCCAATTTTCGCAGGATAGGTACATCAAGGCGATCCAGTGCCGGCGACCAAAGAAACTTAAACGCGTAAGCCAAGCCTATAAGCGAAAATACGCCCATGGTTTCGAGATCAACTTCGGCATCAGATAACCAAGCGTAAAGCGTTCCGAGCAACAGCGCGTAAGGCAGCCCGGCCGCAAAACCAAAGATCGCCATGTAGAGTGTTTTCCGTTGACCCAGGGCGGCAATAACTTTGCGCCAACCAGGTTTTCCTGCATTTTCTGCTGCTTCACTCACACAAAATTCCTCCCGAACTCACGAAAGAAACTCTAGCGCTAAAAATCCTGAAAGCCAGCGGGATTTTGGCCAGCGGCCGCGAACCGGCTCAAATATCGAGCAGCTGCGCGCCAACGATTGTACCAGCACCCGGACGCTGGACGATAATCGCATATTTGTCGGCACCCGCAATGCTCAGATTTTCTGCGGGAATGGAGAAGCTGACCGGTCGTCCGGTCCAGCTACCGAGGCTCCATTCATCCTTGACAACATTTGTATAATGCAGTTTGCGGCCACCATTTTCACCGCGGCCGATCTGCACGGTTTCCGATGAACTCAGCGCAAGCAGAGATACGCGCGCCATATATTGCGACTGACCATCAATGGTGACGGTAATACCGCCGGTCTCGCCAATCTCTGTTTCAATAATCGGTCCGGGACGCCCTTTGGCCAACCGCACCAGCGAGCGCACATCGCTTTCGCGTGATCCTACTGCCCCGCCACCGCCATTGATGACGATCTGGGGCGTATATACGCCGGACCCGGCATTGCCTTTGGCAGCATAAGCCCGCTGCAACCGCGTATTGTCTTCGCTCGCGAGCGTGTCTTTCCAGCCGAGGCGATCCCAATAGGTTACGGGCCGCGAGATCACCAGCAGGGAGCTGTCTTTAGCAAGGCGGGAAGCCAGCATATCTGCAGGGGGACAGGACGAGCATCCCTGACTGGTGAAAAGTTCGACAACAACGGGATTGGGGGATTGGAACGTTGTGTCGGACGGGTTCGCGGGTGTCGTTACATCCGCAGAAACGCTGCGTTCTACCTGAGCGGCAGATTGACTCGCCTGAAATCCGGCAAAGCCTGCAAATGCAGTGCCTGCTATCAATATGGGCAATATGAGTTCACGCATTCATGGTCTCCAACGGGGGTAACTATCAAGGCATTCGCGCCTTCGCGGAGAAAGGTTACGATTGCGGTGTAAAAAAAATTGCGCCATGCGCACATCATGACCGACAAGATACCAGACAAGAAATATAGCGCAAAGCCAACCCCCGGAACGGATCCTTCGAAAGCGCCAGCACGCGCCAAGGAACCAGCAGTGCGTGAAGGGCAGCGTATTGCCAAATTGCTGGCCCGCGCCGGGGTCGCCTCGCGTCGCGAAATTGAAAGGATGATCGAAGCGGGCCGTATTTCCCTTAACGGCGATCTGGTTGAACATCCGTCACTGCTGTTGAAAAACCTGACGGGAATTACCGTCGATGGCAAGCCGGTTGCGGAACCATCCCCTGCCAAGCTGTTCCGGTTTCACAAACCCAATGGTGTGATCACGGCAGAACGGGACGCATCCGGCAAGAGAACCATTTATGATGTGCTGCCGCCGATGGAACGGGTGATGCCGATTGGCCGGCTCGACATGAATACCGAAGGTCTGCTGCTGATGACCACGGATGGCGAATTCAAACGCGAGATGGAGTTGCCGAAAAACGGCATAGAACGCACCTATCGGGCGCGCACATTTGGCGAGGTTTCGCAAAACCAGCTCGAAGAATTATACAAGGGCATCACCATCGAAGGGATGCATTACGGACCGATTACCGCCAATCTGGAGCGCCGGACCGGACGCAATCAGTGGATCGAGATGACGCTGACGGAAGGAAAAAACCGCGAAGTTCGACGTGTTCTGGAGCATTTTGGCCTCGAGGTGTCTCGCCTGATCCGGATCAGTTACGGTCCGTTTGCTTTGGGCGACCTTGCCAAGGGCGAGATTGAAGCCGTGCGCCGACATGATCTTGTGAAATTTCGAAAGTCGCTGAAATAATGCGGATAATCGCAGGAGAGTGGCGGGGACGAAAAATTGTTGCGCCCAAGGGGGATACGACCCGGCCGACAGCAGACCGTACGCGCGAGCGTCTGTTTTCGATGCTGACCAGCCGGCTGGGAGATTTTGCAGAGCTGCAGGTACTGGATCTGTTTTCCGGTTCGGGGGCTCTGGGACTGGAGGCGCTTTCCCGGGGGGCGGCCCATTGCACATTTGTCGAGCAGGATCGCGATGCCATTGTCGCGCTCGAGAAAAACATCACCACACTGACCGCTGATGCCGATGTCCGGATCGGATCAGTACTGGGTCTGGGTCCCGCCCGCCGGACCTATGATCTTATATTGATGGATCCGCCCTATGAAACAGGGGCGGGCTCTGTTGCCTTGTCCAAACTGGGCAGGCTGGGATGGTTCGCGCCATCAAGCTGGATTGCGATCGAAACATCGCGCCGCGAAAATATTGATGTCAAAGGATTTGATATTGATTGCGTGCGAGATAGCGGCAAGGCGCGAATTACGTTATTGCGTCCTCATCAGGACAGTTAAGCCGCGAAGCCGTTTTTTCAACCGCCCATCATGGTCATAATCGCGGCAGTCTCGATGTGATTGCTCTGGATCGCGCTATAGGCGGCTGTTGATGCCATCAAAAACGTTGCGATGATCGCGCTGGTTGCCAGTCTCTTGCTCATTTTCTACTCCGTTGGGATCTCTTTGACGCCCGTTGATTAACAAATGGTGCGTTGCAACACGAAAAACAACCTGCCCTTTAGGACATATCAACGCGATATTGGTCTTGCCGCACGCTGCCATGTTCCCTAACTGTTCACCCATGTCCGAACCTGTCAACGTTCCATCAGAAGAAGATCCGCCTTATGTAAGGGGCCTCAATACACCGCAGCGGGATGCCGTGCTGACGACTGATGGTCCGGTTTTGGTTTTGGCTGGTGCGGGTACCGGCAAGACCGCCGCGCTCACCCGCCGACTGGCACATATTGTCTATTCCAAACAGGCCTGGCCGAGCGAAATTCTCGCCGTCACGTTCACCAACAAGGCCGCACGCGAGATGAAAGAGCGGATCGCTACAATTGTTGGCGAAGCTTTTGAAGGCATGCCTTGGCTGGGTACGTTTCACAGCATCGGTGCGAAAATGCTGCGCCGCCATGCCGAACTGGTAGGGTTGCAAAGCAATTTCACCATTCTCGACACGGATGACCAGTTACGCCTGCTCAAACAGCTTGTTCAGGCCGCTGAGCTGGATGAAAAACGTTGGCCGCCGCGCATGCTCGCCGGATTGATTGACCAGTGGAAAAACCGCGGCCTGAACCCCGGAGATCTCGATACCAGCGAGAATGAACGCTATGCCAATGGTCGCGGGCAAGAATTTTACGCACAATATCAGGCGCGACTAAAGGCGCTCAATGCCTGCGATTTTGGGGACTTGCTGCTGCACATTCTCAACCTGCTGAAGAATGACCGTGGCATATTGAAGCACTATCAGGATCGGTTCAAATACATCCTCGTCGACGAGTATCAGGATACCAACAGCAGCCAGTATCTCTGGCTGCGTCTGCTTGCACAAGAGCGGAAGAATATCTGCTGTGTCGGTGATGACGATCAGTCGATTTATTCATGGCGCGGGGCAGAAGTTGCCAATATCTTGCGGTTTGAAAAGGATTTTCCTGACGCCAAGGTGGTCAAGCTGGAACAAAATTATCGCTCCACGCCGCATATATTGGCGGCCGCATCGGGCCTGATCAATCACAACAGCGGCCGTCTGGGCAAAACATTGTGGACCGAAGAGGAAGACGGCGACAAGGTTCAGATTGTCGGCGTCTGGGATGGTCCCGAGGAAGCTCGCCGCACCGGCGATGAAATTGAGGCACTGCAGCAGATCAAACAGGTCTCTCTCAACGATGTTGCGATATTGGTGCGGGCGCAGTTCCAGACCCGGGAATTTGAAGACAGATTTATCTCCATCGGCATGCCGTACAAGATTATCGGTGGCTTCCGCTTTTACGAACGCGCTGAAATTCGCGACGCCCTCGCCTATTTACGCGTCATTGCCCAGCCATCCGATGATCTGGCATTTGAGCGGATCATCAATGTTCCCAAGCGCGGCCTTGGGGATAAAACTGTGGAAAAAGTCCATCGATTGGCCCGTTCGCAAGGTATTCCTCTGGCCGCGGCCGCACTAGCCATCTGCGACACGGATGAGCTGGCCGCCAGAGCGCGGTCCACTTTGAGTGAATTAATGCGGAACTTCGGGCGCTGGCGCACAAACGCTGACGAGCTGTCCCATGCCGAACTGGCGCGCATCGTGCTGGATGAATGCGGCTATACGACCATGTTGCAGGCTGATCGATCCACAGAAGCAGCCGGGCGTCTGGAAAACCTGACCGAACTCACGCGTGCGATGGAAGACTATGAAACGCTCGGCGATTTTCTGGAGCATGTTTCGCTGGTGATGGACAATGATGCGTCAGATGATGCCGAAAAAGTCACCATCATGACAATGCACGGCGCGAAGGGTCTGGAATATGATCACGTCTTCTGCGTCGGGTGGGAAGAAGGCGTGTTCCCGTCGCAGAGATCGCTGGACGAGGGCGGGATTGCCAGCCTTGAGGAAGAGCGCCGCCTCGCCTATGTCGCGATCACCCGTGCGAAAAAGAAATGTACGATTTTTCACGCCGCAAATCGGCGTATTTATGGCCAGTGGAACAGTTCGATTCCCTCTCGTTTCATTGGCGAGCTTCCCGAAGATCATATTGAACAGGAAAGCAGCATGAGTGGCGGGGAAAGCCTGTGGCGCGCGAACTGGACCGAAAACAGCGATCCGTTCGCCCATCTCGCAGCGGCCAATGCCACTCGCGCCGGTCAGCGTGGACCCGGCTGGAAACGGGCCAGCGCCAGCGGAAGCTTTTCCACAAAGCCGCAAAAGATCAAGGAAGCCCGGCGCAGTGCGGTATCGATGGGCAATAAGGGTCGCGACGATATTGCCATCGGGCAGCGCATCTTCCATACTAAATTCGGCTATGGCGAAGTCATGGAAATCGAAGGTAACAAACTGGAAATCGAGTTTGAGAAAAGCGGCAGCAAGCGCGTGTTGGACAGCTTTGTCGAGATCGCCTAACGGGCAATCTCATGAGTAAGTACCTCACGCCTCTGTTTGCAATCGCAGCGTTGCTGCTCGTCGGCCTTTACGGCTACCGCGCATTTGTTCTGGACAAGCCCGGACTTCCGTTCACCGAGACCGCTGAAGCCATGACGGAAGGTCGGTTACCAACTGAGCCCGATGACTGGAAAGGCAAGATTGATTATCTCGGTCTTGATCGCCAAATCTCCGAAATTGCTGCACGCCCTGAAATGGCCGGCCTGGCTGTCGCGATCATCGAAGATGGCGAGATTCGGTTTTTGAACAGCTATGGTGTGACGGACAAGCGCAGCGGCGAGCCGGTAACTCCAAAGACGGTTTTCCGATGGGCTTCATTGTCAAAAAGCGTCGCCGGGTCACTTGCTTCAAAATTATCGGCTGAAGGGCAAATTGATCTAGATGCGCGATTGAACCGCTGGCCAACTTCTCTCATCCTTCCGGAAGACGGACTGTCGCAAATCACGGTGGCCCAACTCCTGTCACACCAGACCGGCCTCACAAAAAATGCCTATGACCGCAAACTCGAGGCCGGAGAACGCCCGGACCTGCTGCGCAAACAGCTGGAAAACGCGCCACTGCAATGCGAACCTGGCAGCTGTCATAGTTATCAGAATATTGCCTTTGATGCGGTCAGCGAGATTTTGGGACAGGTTGCGGGCACCTTGTATGAAGACGCCGCGCGCAAACAGCTATTTGAACCACTCGAAATGGAAAGTGCAAAATTTGGCATGATTGGCCTGACCGGCGCCGACAGCTGGGCCCGGCCACATCGCGGTGAAGAAGTGCGTACACTGGTAGAATCCTATTGGCTTTTGCCCGCTGCCGCTGGTGTCAGCAGCAATATCGAGGACCTTGCTCGCTGGCTTCAAGCACAAATGCGCAGGGACGGAAATGCGCTTTCCAGTGAAATGCTATCAACCTCCCACACCCCATTAGTGGATACAGGGCGCGTATATGGCGGTGATCTTGCCCGTGCGCTAACCGATCCATCCTATGGGCTTGGATGGCGCAATTTCAGCTATCGCGATCGCCGATTGGTTGGGCATAGCGGTGCAGTCGACGGGTACCGGGCAACGATTATATTCGACCCGGCGGCCCGTACCGGAGTGGTCGCAATGTGGAATAGCGGCTGGGGATTGCCATTCCGGATACCCTTTGCAGCACTGGACAGTTTTTATGGCCTGCCCCCAACCGACGAGCCGTTGATTGACTGGCTCGACCTGTCGGACCGACCGCTCCCGGAATCCTCACCACAAACCGGACCTTGAGCACGCCGACCAGGGCTTAAAGTTGCCTGGACGCACCGGAATTGGTTGCTAGTCAATTGATGCCTGGAATGTCAGGGCAAAGGAGCTGGTTGGCGCCAATGATGAAGCGATTATTGTAATGGTTGACCCGCTGATCGAAGCGCCCCAGGGATCACTCTCGTCCGCCCCGCTGCTGTTGTCATCTTCCGGAGTGGCGGCAGAACTGCAATCTGCTCCTGAAAACATCGTTTCGGCAAAATAAGTCAGGTTCAACGGCAATATGTCAGTTGCTACAAGTGATTCTGCAGAAGTGGCCCCAATATTGGACACGAGAATACAATATCTCATGGTGGAGCCGGGAATTGCTTTTGAGTTGCTTCCTCCATTTACTGGGTCGTTCAATGCGGTGGATAACTTCTGAACGGTCAAAATTGGCAGTGACATGCAATTGGCACTATCTTCCAAATCCAGATAGTTGAAGTTGCCTGCTGATATCCGTTGCCTAAATACTTCATTTGCCGCGTTGTTTGTCTGACCAGGGGTATCAACACTTGCCGAAACTCTTGAAAAATTACCAACATCTTGCCAGTTGCCACAAGAGAATACAAAGCTCGTTGCAGACCCGCTGGACGAACCGATCCGGAACGATCCCGAGGGATAAGGTGTTGTTACATCTCCGTACGTAAAACCGTGAAATAGTGACCCACCGGAATCACGGGATTGTGCCACATCTCCTGCGTTGCGAAGAGCCAGCGGGGAATAGGACGGTGTCGCCGCTGAGTTGCACACAGAATATGCTGCACTTGAGGTTGTGGGCGGGCCTGCACAGGTTTTTATGCACGCGCCGCGCGCTTGCAAAATATAGACTCCGTCACCGTTCGCATCACTGACATCATCGGGTGGCATATTGGAATTGGGATCACCATCATTATAGACAACGACAATTGATCCGGGAGCAACAGAGGAGAGAGCGGAGCATGTCCCGGGGCTCGTAGTAGCATCGAATCGGGCATAACCAGGAGCGATGCCTACGCCGCTGCTGCTGCCCTCCCAATCTCCGTTATTGTCATCCAGTATCCAGCCATCCAGATCCACGTTGGCCGTCGGGTTGCCAGCATCTCCAACAACAATAAACTCGTAGAATTCTTTGGCACCAGAGGTTCCATTCGACGCTTCATTCACGACAAGGCCAGCAGCCGCGGCTGAATTCACACTTCCTGCCGTCCAAACCAGCAGTAAAAGAAGCGAGGCCAGGTTCGGCCAAAATCTGTGCAAATATCTGGTACCCGTTCTCATAATATTAAACCGTTACGAAGTGGATTGCCGAGTTATTCGTTGTTCTCTCCATTATTAACGGTCAGTTCGGCCGAATATTAAGCTTTTGTACCATCCAGATACGCGTCATGATCAAGTCGTTGAACAGTCCGTGCTCCAGCCTGACTTGATGTCATTGAAATCTGCTTTCACACAAATCTCGGATCTTTAGTTTTACGATGGTTGATAGATGATTTATCGCCGCCTTCGGCAACGATTTTCCGGGCCAGACCATCGCGCCCTGGCGGATCCGGCATTATATTCTCGAAGATTGAAGTGCACGGAGTATCGCAATGACTTCAATGTTTTGGGGATCCGGTTCACGATGCTGGTCCTGTCGCTGCCCCCCCCAAATAGTAGCAGCCTGTGGCTAAGAAAAATTCGGCTTGGTCTTGATATTCAACTGTCCTGCCAGCCCGGCGGTCCGGTGAATGGTAATTTTCTGATATTCCGGTGAAGTCACCATATTGCGGAACGCTTCGAGCGAGGGATATTCGACCAATGCGACCATGTCCCAATTTTCTTCGATCTCACCCAGCATCAAGCCTGTTACAGATCCGGAATAGACCGATTTGGCACCGACATCTGCGATGCATTTTGTAACCGCCGCTCCGTATCGCGCATAAGCTTCAATACCGCTGAGACTTGCGTCCGATCCATCCGGATATTCCGCTTTTTCTTTAAACTTCAACAGATTGACCATGACAAACGGCCCGTCTTCCTCGTCGGTAAAAAATTCCTCGGCCGTTTTTGGGTCAGGATGAACTTGATTGATGACCTGCATGAGCATTTTTCCTATGCGTTGACAAAGTTGATGATGGCTTCGGACAGTTGCTCGGGACAGTCTTCCTGCAGAAAATGACCACCGCCCTTGATTGTCACATGATCCACGCCTTTCGCACCGGGGATGCGCTCCTGAAAAGCGGTTTCACCGCCTTTGGTTACCGGATCGCTGTCGCTGAATGCAGTGAGCACCGGTTTCTCGAACTTTTCGAGAACTTCCCAGGCTTTGTCATTCGCATCCCGATCGGGTTGGTGTTGCGGCAGGATCGGTACCAGAGAAGGAAATTTGCGCGCGCCCGCTATAAATGTGTCATCCGGATGCGGGGCGGTATAGCCATCGAGCACCGCCTGATCCTTTATGCCCGACAGGATTCCGAAAACTTCACCAACGGAAAAGTCGGGACTCTCCGCCGCATATTTGACCCAGAACAGAAACGCGCCGGGAGAACCGCTCGCAAACTGTTCTTGCACCATTGCAGCGTTGGGAACCGGGATTGTCGGATAAAGATTGCCCAGCATCTCGGACATTTCAGGTGTGATGGTTTTCGAAGAAGGCAAGCCCGTATTGGCGATGACCAGCCGCGCAAAACGATCCACATTATCGGCCACAACCCGAAGGCCGATAAGGCCGCCCCAATCCTGGCACATTAACGTTACATCCGAAATATCCAGCGCCCGGAACCACTGGTTCATCCAGTCGACATGGCTTTGATAGCTATAGTCATCAATGTGCGATGGCTTGTCCGACTTGCCGAAACCGATGAGATCCGGCGCAATGACCCGGAATCCGGCGTTCACCAGGATGGGAATCATTTTACGGTAGAGATAGGACCATGACGGCTGACCATGCATACACAAAATGACTGCGCCATCGCGCGGACCTTCGTCGAGATAATGAAGGCGCATTGCCGTACCATCAGCCCCATCGACCTCAGCATAATGCGGTTCAAAATCATAGTCGGACAATTTTTCGAAACGGCTATCGGGCGTGCGGAGGACTTGCATTATCAGATTTCCTTTTAGATTTGTGCTGACACCAAAAGTGCTTTTGAATTCCAAGCATCTTGCTTCAACTCTCCCAAGAATTCCAAAACCATGGCATTCACGATGCCAAAACGCCACCCTGTTTGCGTGGCGGGGCAGATCGGATATAGGCGCGGGATGACATTGACTCCCGAACAGGCGCGATATTTGCTCAACGACGGCGTAGCTGATCTGCGCGCGAACAAGCCCGGTGAAGCGCGGGTAAAACTGGAAGAGCTGTGTACGGCTGGCGGCGACATCGAACCCCAATGGCTGCTGCTGGCGCATGCCTGCCGGATGCAAGGAGACGATGTCGCTGAAGAGGCTGCGCTGCAAAAGCTGCTGGCGATCGACAAAAGACATCTCGCCGCCCTGCTTTTGATGGGTGACCTCAAAGAACGTCACAATGATGATCGCGGCGCAAATGCCTTTTACAAAGCGGCGCTGAACATGGTTGGTGCTGGCGCAAACGTCCCCGAAGATCTGAAATCAAAATTGCAACAGGCAGAGCAGTTTCTGTCTGGTGCTCATGGTCGGTTTGAAAGCTATTTGCTGCAAAAACTGAAAGAAACCGGGCTGGAAGGCAGCGACACGCCCTTGCCCGTGCGCAATGCGATTGAATTGCTGATGGGCCGGAAAGAAATTTTCTACCAGAAACCGTCCATGTTCTATTATCCCGGCATGCCGCAGCGCGAATTTTACGAGCGGCATGAATTTCCCTGGCTGGAACAGGTTGAAGCCGGCATTTCCGACATGCAGGAAGAATTGCAGGGCGTAATGGCACAGCACCAGCAATTTTCACCTTATGTGGAATCCCATCCTGACCGGCCGCGCCCCAACAACCCGCTTCTTGATGATTCCAGCTGGGGCGCCTTCTATTTCTGGAAGAGCGGAGAGGCTATTTCAGAGAATATCGCACAATGTCCGAAAACTGTTGCGGCTCTGGAAGCCGCGCCAATCCCGGTCATTCGTGAAAGATCACCCATGGCGCTCTATTCGGTGCTGGAACCCGGTACGCATATTGCCCCGCATTTCGGCCTGCTCAACACGCGTCTTATCTGTCACATACCGCTGGTCATTCCCTCCGACTGCGCCCTGCGAGTGGGCAGCGAAACGCGGCCATGGAAAAATGGCGAAGCGCTTATATTTGATGATTCCTTCGAGCATGAAGCCTGGAACCGCAGTGCTTTGCGGCGCGTGATCCTGTTGTTCGAAGTCTGGCGGCCGGAAATTTCCAGCGATGAACAAACCGCTCTGACAACGATATTCGAAGCCATTAATGAATATCAGAAGCCCATCGATATCTAGCTTTTGGGCAATTTGCCTTCTGGTGGCGCGATGGTCTGTCCCAGTTGCAGCATCTTGCCGTCTGTGACGATCACACGATCACCAAGCTTCACTTGTGCGAACAGCAGTTTGGCAAAAGCCGTTGGGATCCCGATGCACCCATGGGTAGCATAGCCCCATTCCACTTCACTGCCGTGAATTGAAATCCCGTCATTGGTCATCCGCAACATGTACGGCATTGGCGATCCATAGAGGTTGGACACGTGATCCTTGCTCTTCTGCGTGATCGGAAAAACGCCTGTCGGCGTCGGCTTTTCATCCGCACCGAACAAAATGGCCGCAGCTCCGATTTCATATCCACCGCGAAAAACAGAGAGAGACTCGGCCTTGAGGTCCACGGTAATTATCAATGGACCGTCCGGCACGCCTTCATCATCCCAGGCATAGAAACCATGCACAAATGGCTCATCAATCTGCAGCACACGGCGAACGACAAAAGGCGAGTTATCGGGAATCATGGAAAATACCGAATTCGCAGGTTGTTCAACAGGATTGGCGGAGAGCGCTTTGGGTTCTGTCGGTTTTGGTTTGATCACTGTTTCGGTTGTATTTGCTGCATTGATGGCAGCAATATTCGCAGAAACCCCGTCAGCACTCTCAGACGTTGAGGATGCAATGGCACGGGTCAACCCCAGGACCAGAAGCCCCACTATACATAGCGCTGCAAGAATCATGATCCCTGCACTGATACGCATCGCAATCTCTTTGGCCGATATCTGCTTCACAATGGTAAACTCCCAGGCTGTTAATGGAATATTTACCAATCAGACTCGCAAAACCAGCACTTCGTTTGGCGCGTCCCGTTGCGGTACGGCTCGATGAAACATCTTAAAGAGAACCGTTAACTCGCAAAAATATGCGCTGCTTGGTGCTTTGGAAGGGCTGTTGTTCTGTCACTTGCGGACAAAGCATGTCCACCCGATATGCCCCTATCTTACGAAGAGATTGCAGCAAGTCCTTCCAACCGTTAGCAGATCAGGCGTGAACAGTCCTGCACCGCATCCCTTTACGATACCCAATTATCGATTCCTCTGGCTTTCTCGACTGACGTCGATGTTTGCTCTTTATGCGATGATGCTGATTTTGGGCTGGCAGGCCTATAATCTGGCCCGTGAAGATATGGGCGTGGGGGCATCTGCCGGAATATTGGGGCTGTTGGGACTGCTCCAGTTTGTACCCCTGTTCATTCTCACGCCGCTGGTCGGGTGGGTTGCAGATCATCTCGATCGCCGCTGGATTGCCCGTGCAGTGCTTAGCGCGCAGGCCGCCATTGCCCTGTTCCTGGCTTTGCTGACATCCAGTGGCCAGATCACGCTCTGGTCGATCTACATCATCTCCGTGCTGCTCGGAATATGCCGGGCATTCCTGGGACCGGCGATTACTTCATTGGCACCCAATCTCGTACCCAAGGGATCGCTTCCGCGCGCAATCGCCCTGTCGACCATTGCATGGCAAGTTGGTGTCATCGCCGGACCGGGCATGGCAGGTCCGCTGTACAAAATCGATCCGGCCCTGCCCTATTTTGTCTGCGCGGCCCTCTATGGACTGGCAACCTTATCGGTTTTCATGATCGGGCCAGTGACACGAAGCGCTATCGACCGGACCAAGGGCCCGTTGCGTCAGATCATGGATGGCATGTCATATGTCTGGACCAACAAGCTGGTTCTTGGCGCGATAACCCTGGATTTGCTGGTCATGTTTCTGGCCGGTGCAACAGCAATGATTCCGGTATTCGCAAAGGATATTTTGAATTCGGGCGAAATCGGACTGTCCCTTTTGGCTGCATCCCCGGCAGTTGGTGCCGTGATTGTCGCCGGAATTTTCTCGTTCGCACCGCTGTCCCGGAATGTCGGCAACATGATGCTCATTGCCATGTTGGTTTTTGGAATTGGTACAATCGGCTTCGGGTTGAGCCGTTCCTTGCCTCTTTCGATGTTCTTTCTTGCGCTCTGCGGTGCAGCGGATATGTTCGGAGTATATGTCAGAAGCTCACTTATTCAACTACATACACCAGACGAAAAGCGCGGAAGGGTGAATGCGGTCAGTCAAATGACGATCAGCGCATCGAACGAGCTGGGAGACGCCTTGTCTGGCGGTCTGGCGGTTTTGTTCGGACCTATTGTGGCCATTGTCGCGGGCGGTGCAGGTGCTATAGCGGTAACAGGAATATGGTCACGTCTGTTTCCTCAGCTGGGAGCGGCGAAAACTTTTGATCCACCAAAAGATCTGGAAACGGATTTGAAAGCGGAACAAAAAACCCGATCTGATGTGCCATGAAATTTGACAGGAGAATTACATAATGATTGCCAGCAACATCCTAGAAACGATCGGCAATACACCGCATATCAGGGTTCAACGCCTGTTTAGCGGCGCAAATGTGTGGGTGAAGTCCGAGCGTTCCAACCCCGGCGGCTCGATCAAGGATCGCATTGCATTGGCGATGATCGAAGATGCTGAAAAATCCGGCGCCCTCAAATCTGGCGGGACAATCATTGAGCCAACGTCCGGAAACACCGGTGTGGGTCTGGCAATGGTGGCTGCGGTCAAAGGCTATAAACTGATTTTGGTGATGCCCGAGTCCATGTCGATTGAACGGCGCCGCCTGATGCTGGCCTATGGCGCCAGCTTCGATTTGACTCCCAAGGAAAAGGGGATGAAAGGCGCAATTGAACGTGCGACTGAACTGGTAGATCAAAACCCGGGTGCGTGGATGCCCCAGCAATTTGATAACCCTGCCAATGTCGATGCCCACGTCCGGACGACCGCTCAGGAAATTCTGGCGGACTTCCGGGACAACCCGCTCGACGCGATTATTACAGGCGTTGGTACGGGCGGACATATTACGGGTGTCGCGGAAGTTTTGAAAAAGGAATGGAGCGGTCTGAAGGTCTTTGCCGTCGAACCCACCCTGTCACCAGTTATTGGCGGCGGACAACCCGGTCCGCATCCGATCCAGGGCATTGGCGCGGGTTTCATTCCCGGCAATCTTCATACGCAAAGCATCGATGGAGCGATTCAGGTGGATCCGGCCGATGCAAAGGCAATGGCCTTGCGTGCGGCCAAGGAAGAAGGGATGCTGGTTGGAATCAGTTCGGGCGCAACACTCGCTGCTATCGCGCAGAAATTGCCCGAACTTGGTGCTGGCGCCAAGGTTCTTGGATTCAATTATGATACCGGAGAACGATATCTCTCCGTTCCCGAGTTTTTGCCCGAAGAATGAGTTCGATCGAGATCAATAATTTCACCTATCATCATGATGAGGTGGAGCTGCAGGGATATATGGCGCAACCCAGCCGTTATCCCCGTGCAGGTATTTTGATTGTCCCTACAATCGCCGGGCCAACCAAGATCATGTATGATCGTGCACGCTGGTTGGCTTCACTCGGTTATGCCGCAATGGTCTGTGATATTTATGGCCAGGGTCAGATCGATGACACCCAAGTCGCCCGCCAGATGGCGAGCGCTCTACGGGAAGATGCAGAATATTATCGCGATCGTTTTCGTTGCGCACTGGATGAGCTGCGGACAAGATCAAAGCTTGCCAACGAACGGATCGCAGCCATCGGATATTGTATGGGCGGCGAAATTGTCCTGGAAATGGCACGAAGCGGGGAAGACATCGCCCTTGTGGTAAGCTTTCACGGATTGCTGGCGACACCGTTACCTGCCAAAAGGGGCACGATAAAATCACGGATACTGGTGTGCCATGGAAGAGCGGATCCGTTGGTTTCACCAAAGCAGGTTCGGGCATTTCTGGAAGAAATGGATATTGCCGGCGCTGATTGCCACATGCACATCTACTCAGGCGTGGTTCACGGGTTCACCGATCCCGGCAGTGACACCAGCCCGATGGACGTCGTCAAATATAACGAATCCGCCGACCGGCAAAGCAAAGCGGCCATGCTCAGCATGTTTGAAGAACTTTTCTAGCAAGTCCCGGATTCGGGTAACAATCTCAAACCCGAACCCGGTCCCTTGCATTGCGACCCGGACGACAGTTTGGAGCTAGTCCGGCTTTCCATCACCGTCGTCATCGAGCAGATCAGGTTTGCCATCGCCATCCGTATCCCAGGCATCCGGCTTTCCATCACCGCTGCGATCCCAGGCGTCGGCTGTTCCATCGCCATCCGTATCAATCGTGGGTGCAGGCACTTCCGATTCTTCCGGTGCTTCCTGAGCGGTTTTTTCCATTTCCGGCGAAGCGGCAAGAGCGCCGGTTGCCATCGAGATACCGAACCCAACCGTGATCATGTAGGGTGTGAGTCTCAATCCAGACTTTTCGGGCTTTGAGCGTTTGGTGGAATGCATTTTGCATACTCCTTATGCAGATCATTCCCCTGTCAGATTTTGTGTCGCAAAATGGCCCCGAAAAATCCAGCCAAAGGCGATGTTGCGGGTTGAATCGGCGGCGGACAGGAACCGGTCGGTTTTCCATCCGTTATTTGTAACGCCTCGCCGCCTTCGCCGCATTTCCGATCGTTCGCGATACGGTCAAAACCCGGGATTTCACTTTGGTCACAGGATCTTCCCGAAATATCGCGCCAATGCCATTGGCCGATAAATGGCTCAAATTCGTCGAACTTTGGTCACATTCGGCCTGCAAAAGACTATCAACGGGTTGGGGGGTCAAATATCTTCGGAAAGTTCAACCATGGCACAGAAATCGCAGATGACAGGAGCTACAAGCGCAAAAGATAGAGTTTCCCAGCCCTTGATCATCAAGATCGGCAAAAAACTCCGCAACAGCGCAAACCGGATCAGCTCATCTCAATCCCTCATACCAACGACACCGCTACAACAGCCGGATATTTTCGACTGGACCGATCGACTGAAAGATTCCTGGGCAGATATAGCTCGGGAAGCTTCAGAGATATTGGACCATCGTGATGCCGTTCCCCCGCTCAAAGATATCTCCCCGGATCATGCCCGTATTGCCGGAGACGGCAACTGGAAATCCTTCTTTCTGGTCGGATACGGATATGACGTGCCCGGTAATTGTGCCCGCGCGCCGAAGACCGCTGCTTTGGTCAAAACTATCCCGGATCTCAATTCCGCCTTTTTCTCCATTCTGGAACCAGGTGCAGTGATCCCGCGACATCGCGGTGTCACACGGGGACTTGTGACTTGCCATCTCGGCCTTGATATTCCCACACCCCGGGAAAACTGCTGGATGCAGGTCAACGAAGACACGGTACACTGGGAAAACGGCAAATGGCTGATATTCGATGACAGTTATTTCCACGAAGTAGCCAACGAAACCGATCAGACCCGGGTAATCCTGCTCGTACAGGTAAAACGCCCGATGCGGCTGCTCGGCAAAGTCGCCAATGACCTGGCCCTGTGGGGAATTCGCCAGTCACCCTTTGTACAGAGTGCCCGGCGAAATCTGGATCATTGGGAAGAAGCGTTCAAGCAAGCCGAGAATAATCAGGCTGCCTGAGCTTCGATTCAGGCAACGGCAAACATTTCCGGGTCCAGACCCATGATCGCATCACTGCCGCCTTCAATCTTGCGGCGCAGGGAACCTGTGTCCGGGAAGAAGCGCTCCGCAAAATACTGTGCGGTCACGAGTTTGGCTTCGTAATATTTTGCATTGTCCGAACCGGCATCCAGTGCATCCGATGCGGCACTGGCCATTCTCAGCCACATCAGGCCAAGCGATACAATGCCCATGATGTGCATATAGTGATAGGCGCCGGCACCGGCATTATTGGGATTGGCCATCGCATTTTGCATGAACCACATGGTCGCTTTCTGAAGCTCGCCATTGGCCTTTTCGAGCGCCTCGGCAAAAGCTTTCAGACGATCATTTTCCTTTGCTCCGGCGACTTCATCGGAAATAAGCTTGAATAGCGCCTGTACCGCGCGGCCACCATTTTGTCCCAGCTTGCGGCCAACCAGATCCATTGCCTGAATACCGTTTGTGCCTTCGTAGATCATCGCAATCCGAGCATCGCGGACAAATTGTTCCATGCCCCATTCGGTAATATAGCCGTGACCGCCGTAAACCTGCTGGGATTCCGTGCAGATGTCATAGCCCTTGGCAGTGCCATATCCTTTGATAACAGGTGTCAGAAGGCTGATCAGGTCATCCGCAGCCTGGCGATCTTCTTCAGTTTCCGCCTTCGCCGCCAGGTCAACTTGCAGCGCGCCCCACAAAACAAGCGCCCGCATCGATTCGGTAAAGGCTTTGCCATCCATCAACATCCGGCGGACATCGGGGTGCACAAATAATGTGTCAGCTTTTTCATTGGGGTCCTGAGCGCCGGTTAACGCCCGTCCCTGCCGCCGATCACCTGCATAGATAACCGCGTTCTGATAAGCGATTTCACCTTGAGCAAGACCTTGCAATCCAACACCGAGACGCGCTGCGTTCATCATGATGAACATAGCGCGCAGGCCCTTGTTTTCTTCACCAACCAGATAGCCGGTGGCGCCATCATAGTTCATCACGCAAGTCGCGTTGCCGTGAATGCCCATTTTTTCCTCGATAGAACCGCAGCTAACCGAATTGCGCTCGCCCAGCGTGCCATCATCATTGACCAGAAATTTGGGTACGATGAACAGCGAGATACCTTTGGAACTATCTGGTGCATCCGGTGTTTTTGCCAGGACGAGATGGATAATATTTTCGGTCAGATCATGTTCGCCAGCCGAAATAAAGATTTTCTGGCCGGTAATGCCATAGCTCCCGCCCGGCTGCGGTTCCGCCTTGGTGCGGATCAAACCCAGATCCGTGCCGCAATGGGCTTCGGTCAGGTTCATGGTGCCGGTCCATTTGCCGGAGACCATGTTGGGAACATACTTCTGTTTCTGCTCTTCACTGCCTTCAACCAGAATGGACGCAATCGCGCCCTGCGTCAGGCCGGTGTACATTTCCAGCGCCTGATTGGCGGAGATCATGAATTCCATCACGGCATTGCCGACTACCCTTGGCAGGCCTTGCCCGCCCACTTCTTCTGGCGCGGACAAGGTTGTCCAGCCCGCTTCGATCAGCTGGGTATAGGCATCTTTAAACCCTTCCGGTGTGGTGACAGATCCGTCTTCGTGCCGGGTGCAGCCTTCTTCATCACCGCTCAGATTCAGCGGATGCAATATTTCGCTGGAAAATTTGCCGGCTTCGGTCAGGATCGCATCGACCATATCGGGGGTCGCATTTTCAAATCCCGACACATTGGAATATTTTTCGAGGTTCAATACTTCATTCAGTATGAAACGGACTTCACCGATGGGGGCGGTATAACTAGGCATGTTAAATTCTCTCTATATTTTCAATGAAGGGCCAAAAATGCTGGCCTTAACTTTTGGTTACTGCTGTGCTTTGGCTTCGATGACCGTATCTCGCACAACCTTGATAAATTCTGTCAGTTCCTTGATTGAACTGTCGATGTCATTGCGTTGTTTCTTCAGCAGGTCCACTTTCGCCTGACATTTTTCCAGCGTGACCTGCTTTTGCGTCGCTCGGCCATCGCCAATATCATAGAGATCGATCATCTCGCGAATTTCGGACAGTGAGAAACCGACATTTTTGGCGCGCATGATCCACGCCAGACGTGCGCGATCCCGTTTCCCGTAAATCCGGGACAGACCTTTGCGCTGCGGTGCAATCAGACCTTCGTCTTCATAGAATCGCAGCGCCCGGGCCGTGACCCCAAACTCGCCCGACAAATCCGAAATCGAGAAAGTTTCGCGATTCTGAACATCCGGCGTGTCAATTTCTGCATGATTTGGCGACTTCGACATGGCCACCATATATCTTACGCTAACGTAAACGTCAAGGTCATCCACCCGGACAAAGGCTCTCGATTTCCCGACCCTGGGTCGAACGCGCAACGGCGTCCCCTTCTCCGACCAGAAAAAAACTTACCCCGTTGAGCGTGGCGCGCGGGGAGCAATAGCTCAAACAGGCTTCGGGAAGATCACCCGGCAGCTGAAGTTCAACTCCATCAAAGCTTGCGTCGAAGCGGCAAGTTTCCTTGCTGTCCAATGTGATGCTGATGGTTTCTCCCGTGCGTTGCGCTTCCCCCAGACCTTCACATTTGCTCTCCGGGCCGAATACGGCGAGCATGCCCACCTGATAACCGCGCTCATCGTTGCCGACAGCGCAAAACCGATCGATACCCAGTTCACTCTGTCTTTCAAACGCACCTGACAGTGTCACGTTTCTTATATCGGGAATGACCCCTGCCTCTATCGCAGCCTGTTCGAGTCTGGATGTCGGAGCGGGTTCCGGCTCATTTTGCTCTGCAGACGCACCGGGGCCCTGGCCGCAGCCGCTCAGAAACAGGCCCAGAAGCAAAACAGAAGCGGGTTTCACGCGATACGTTCCAGTTTTCCGTCTTTATACGTCCGATAGAAACAGCTGGTTTCCCCGGTATGGCAGACAGGTCCGGCGGGGCGGGCCTTGATCCAGACCGCATCCTGATCACAATCGAGCCGCATTTCGGTCAGCGTCAAGATGTTGCCGGATGTTTCGCCCTTCTTCCACAGCGCCTGCCGGCTGCGAGAATAGAAATGCACAACATCCGTCTCTATTGTTTTTTCCAGTGCTTCCCCATTCATATGCGCGACCATCAGCACTGCACCCGACGAATCATCCGTAACCACTGCCGTCACCAGACCAGCCGAATCAAATTTAGGGTTTAATTGCGATCCGGTCTCGCGATCCATTTCATTTTCATCCGTCATGGCGGCAAATTAGGGCTGAGATCGTCCCAGCGCAACGCAAAACCTGCGGTTGTTCCGGTCAATCCCGAAAAAGGAAAAGAATATGATGTTTTTATGACCAAAGGGGGAAGACAAACGCTTGAATCAAATCTATATGCCAGCCATCCCCTGCGCGGCGTGATGACAGCGTCAATTATTTGGGCAGCAAACAAGGTGAGATATGCTTACAACCCACCCGTTTGACGATGACAAATTAAGAGAAGAATGCGGCGTATTTGGTGTGGCTGGTGCAGATGATGCAGCGGCCATGGTTGCGCTGGGACTTCACGCCCTGCAGCATCGCGGACAAGAAGCGGCAGGCATTACTGCACGTGATGGCCGCGAATTCTACAGCCATCGCGCACTTGGGCCGGTCGCCGGAAATTTCGACAGTGTCGAAGTCATGGACAAAATGCGCGGTGACTATGCCTGCGGGCATGTCCGCTATTCGACGACCGGAGCCGGTACATTACGGAATATTCAACCGCTGGAAGCAGATCTTGCCTCTGGCGGTTTTGCTATTGCCCACAACGGCAATATTTCCAATGCCCTGAAATTGCGTGCTGAACTGGTGCGCAGCGGTTCGATCTTCCAGTCTACCAGTGACACGGAAGTGATCATCCATCTCGTCGCCACATCACAATATCGCACATTGCTCGATAAATTTATCGATGCCCTGCGCAAGGTGGAAGGCGCCTATTCACTGATATGCATGACCCCGGATGGCATGATTGCCTGTCGTGATCCGCTGGGAATAAGGCCGCTGGTCATCGGAAAAGTCGGTGAAGCCTATGTATTCGCTTCCGAAACCGTGGCACTTGACCTGGTCGGGGCCGAATATGTCCGCAGCGTCGATGCCGGTGAACTGGTCATTGTCTCGAATGGTGAATTGCGTTCGCACCGTCCGTTCGGAGAGACAAGCGCAAGGCCGTGCATATTTGAACATGTCTATTTTTCCCGTCCGGATTCGATTGTCGATGGATCGTCTGTCTACAGCGTACGCAAGGAAATTGGTGCGCAGCTGGCCATCGAGAATCCGGTGGATTGCGACTATGTCATTCCGGTTCCGGACAGCGGAACACCGGCAGCAATCGGCTATGCCGAAAAATCCGGCATCCCGTTCGAACTGGGCATAATACGGTCGCATTATGTCGGCAGAACCTTCATTCAGCCCGGTGACGGTGTTCGCCATCTGGGGGTGAAGCTGAAACATAATGCCAACCGACCACTGGTTAATGGCAAGAAGATTGTCCTCATCGACGACAGTATCGTTCGCGGTACCACCAGCCTGAAAATCGTCCAGATGATGCGCGAAGCGGGCGCTGCAGAAGTCCATATGCGGATTGCCAGCCCGCCCACGATGCACAGCTGTTTTTATGGAGTAAACACACCGAAACGCGAAAAACTGCTGGCCGCCATGAAGTCGGTCGAACAGATGTGTGAATATATCCAGGCCGACAGTCTGGCGTTCATTTCCATTGATGGTCTGTATCGGGCGGTTGGCGAAGAAGCCCGGCAAGATATCAAACCGCAATATTGCGATGCCTGTTTCACAGGTGCCTATCCGACAGCCCTGACTGATCAGGAGGGACAGGAACCGCCTGACCAGTTGAGCATGCTCAATGAACAGGTCGCGCCGCGGGACGTTTCAGTCCTGGCAGAGAATGTCGGCTAATATGCAGTTCAAGGATCAACTGGCACTGGTAACCGGAGCCAGTCGCGGCATTGGTGCGGCCACCGCGCTCGCACTGGCCAAACAAGGCGCGCATGTCATTTTGACTGCCAGAGATTCTGCGGCTCTCGAAGAAGTAGAAGAGCAGATCCATGCCGATGGCGGCAGCGCAACCATCGCCCCTCTCGATCTGACCGACGGCGACAGCATTGGCCGCCTGGCCAAAGCGATATCCGACCGGTGGGACAGTCTCGACATCATGATACTCAACGCTGCGATGCTGGGTACGCTTGGCCCCGTTCCCGCCATTGATGGCAAGGAACTGAACAATGTGATGACGTTGAACTTCATCGCACAACAGGCCTTGATCGCAGCTTTTGACGGGATGATGCGCAAAAGTGACGATGCACGCTTGCTCGCGATCACCAGCAGTGTTGGTGCATCACCGCGTGCATTCTGGGGTGCTTATGGCGCCTCCAAAGCAGCGCTTGAAACGCTGGTGCTGAGCTATGGCGAGGAAATGCGCAACATCGGAAAGTTCCGGACGGCCATTATCAATCCCGGCAAGACCCGCACCGACATGCGCGCCCGCGCCTATCCCGGCGAAGATCCTGCCAGCGTCAAGCAACCACAGGTAGTCGCAGACCGGATGATTGAAATTCTTGCCAGTGATTTCGAGACCGGCAAACGTTTCGATCTGGGTTAGTTCGCGCTTTCTGTGTCGACGGCTGCCTGCACCGCACGATAAAATTCAATCCGCTGATCTTTCTGTGCATCCGGCGTTGCGCTTGGCCAGTTGCCATTGCTGGCAATCACCAGCTTGCGCGCGGGATCGATGAAGATACCCTGACCAAAAATCCCCTGCCCGGCATAGCTGCCATCATCAAAGGTCCACCACTGATAGCCATAACCGCGACCAGGCATGTCGATATCTGCCTGCTTCGTTCCGGCTTTTTCAAACCAGCCATCGGGGACGATGCTCTCTTCCCCGATTTTGCCGCCATTCATGGCAAACTGGCCGAACAAGGCATAATCACGGATCGTGGCGGAGATACAGCAACCGCCGATTTCCTTGCCACCCTCGTTCAACAGCCATTCGGCATCCTGTGACATGCCATAAGGCGCCCAGACTTTTTCAGACAGATAGTCGGAGATTGTTTTGCCGGTAGCCTTTGCGACCAGCACGCCGATCAGGTTGGTTTCGCCCGTATTATATTGCCAGCGCGTTCCCGGTTCGGCTTCGTTCTCCAGTGTTTTCATATAAACGATGATGGGATCCATGCCATCCACCGGCTTGGTGTTGTTGAATTGCGCAACATCCGATTCCGGATCACCATAATCCTCGTTCCATCGAACACCTGATGTCATCGTCAGCAGCTGCTGGACAGTCACACCATCATATCCGCTGCCCGCAAGTTCAGGAATATAGTCCGTCAATGGGTCGTCGATGGACTTGATGGAACCGTCCTTGATGGCAGCACCAACCAAAGTCGAAACAAGGGACTTCGCAACCGAGAAAGAAGTCCAGCGATCATCCGCCTCGAAATCCATGCGATATTCTTCCAGACGGATTTTACCATCCTGCAAGATGACAATACCGGCAGCGCGCTGCTGGGCCATATAGTCATCAACGCTGATCACATTGCCGCCCATTTCATATTCCATCGGCAACGGAGCGCCGGTTTCAAGCGACTTGATATTCTCACCTGCGCTGATCGTGTTGGAAGGAACCAGCGTGTCCATCATGCGGAACGCCTTGTTGCGCTGTTCATCGGTCCAGAACAAGATATTGTTGTCGGTAGGCAGGCCCGCCGCATCGGCCGCCACTTCCTTGGCTTTCTGACATGCCGGCAAGGCGAGACACAGTCCGATTCCGGTCATCGCCAACGTCATTTTCTTACCTAAACCCATTTCCATCTCCCGAATTTTATTCTTTTATCAGAGTGACTTGTGCAACATTGATGCCGCCGCCACGGAAGCCCCCTTCACAATAGGCGAAATAGTAACGCCAGAGCCGAACAAAATGTTCGTCAAACCCCTGCGGAAGCTGGCCAGCCTCTACAACCGCATCAAAGCGCTCGCGCCACAGCTGCAGCGTATGTGCATAGTCCGGTCCGAAATTCTGTTGATCATGCCATTTCAGACCGCGCTCCTCGGCAAGCGCCCGGAAACGGCTTTCGGAGAGCAGCATTCCACCGGGAAAAATATATGTCTGTATGAAATCTGCGCTGGCGGCATATTGTTCGAAAATATCGTCGGCAATCGTGATATATTGCAGCGCTGCACGTCCGCCCTGCTTCAAGTTGCGCGCGATGCAGTCCAGAAACTCGGGCCAATATTTTTGCCCCACTGCCTCGACCATTTCCACACTGGCAATGGCGTCATATTGTTCGTCCACATCCCGATAATCCTGAATACGAAATTCAGCTTGGGGATGATGTGCTCGAGCCCATTCTGTCTGCTCATCGGAAAGAGAAATTCCAGTGAGATTGAGACCATGGTCCCGTACGAGGGTGCCAGACAGAAACCCCCAACCCGCACCAATCTCCAGCACATCCTGACCGGGCTGCGCGTTTAGTCGCTGCGCAATGGCGGCAACTTTCTTGACCTGCGCCTCTTCCAGCGAGCTCGCCTTTCCAGCCGCATCTTCGAAAATAGCGCTGGAGTAGCTCATGCTTTCATCCAGCCACAGCGCATAGAAATCATTGCCGAGATCATAGTGATATTGAATATTCTGACGCGCCCGAACCTTGTCATTATTCCGCAGGGAGTGACGCAGCTTTGCGATCAGGCGGAACAGTCCAGAGGCACGCCCGGTATTCTGCAACCCCGCACGATTGCGAGTGAACAGATCAAATACCGACACCAGGTCGGGGCTTTCCCACTCGCCCAGTTCCCAGGCCCGATACCAGCCCACCGAACCGCTGTTTACGAGGCGCAGCAAGGCATTCCAGCTGTGGATCGTGATCTCGGCCATCGGGCCTTCGCCGCGACCGCCCGTGATCCGCGTTGTCCCATCCGGCAATTTACCTTCAAATGTACCGTGATCCATGCCGGCATCAATACGGTCAATAATCCGGTGGAATCCAGGCGCGGTGAGGCGAGAGAACAAGCCGCCGCCTGTCCCGAAACGTTTGCGCGATTCCAGCAAATGTTGCCCACGCTTTGGTGCCTCTGCATTCATCGCTTAAATATGGACGAGCTGTAACCAGTTGGCAATGCGGAACTATCCGTAATCAGGGTGATAAGTTCATGAACCCGGCGCAGCAGCGGATCCCGCCAATATTCCACCATCAATCGTCATTTCAGTTCCGGTTATATAAGTGGCTTCGTCGGATGCCAGGAGTAATGCCATGGCGGCAACCTCCGAAGCTTCTCCAAAACGCTGGAGGGGTGTATCCCTGACCAGCGCCGCCATAGCCGTTTCGCGCGCGGCTCCTTCGCCCAGCATCGGCTCCCACATTGGCGTCATCACCGCAGCGGGATGGATCGAATTGCAGCGGATTTTCCACCCTTGCTGTGCGCAGTACAATGCAACCGACTTGCTGTGATTGCGGATTGCTGCCTTGGAAGACGCATAAGCTGCTGCACCCGGGATACCGACCATGCCGGATCGCGACGAGATATTGATGATCGAGCCTGTCCCCTGCGCCTTCATCGCCTGGATCGAATATCGGCAACCCAGAAATGTTCCATCGAGATTGACCTCATGAACTGAACGCCAGCTATCCAGAGAAGCATTTTCCGGATCTTGCGGCGCTGTGCTGTCTTCAAAGCCCGTGATGCCAGCATTGTTGACAACCACATCGACGCTTGGCCAATGCGCGGCCAGCCGTTCCCAATCGCCTTCCCGGCGGACATCCAGCGGGAAAGTTTCGGCACAAAGTTCCTCGCCTGTCTTTGCCAGTGTCGTGGTATCGCAATCGGTCAGAAGCACCGTTCCGCCTTCATCGGCAAAGGCCTTGGCAATGGCTTTGCCAATACCTCGTGCGGCGCCTGTAATGACGCATTTCTTGTTGGATAATCTCTGCATGTAAACCTCAGATACGTAAGTTGGAACCCCGCAGGCTGCGGCCCGCACGTGACACAATTGAGTTGGCCATTTGGCGGTTTACTTGTTCATCGGTCCTGTTCCTTCTGTCGAACTCAGATGCTGATATCTCAATTTGGGCAGCGCCGCAAACAGGCCACTCACTTTACTACAGCATAAGCGTCCAGCGCCCGTGCGCGCGCCGCTTTGTGACCGATAATTTTGGAAGGATAATTTGCTGGTTTGCAGCCATGTTCCTCCGGATCGTGAACATAGGGGTCATCGAGTTCAGCCAGTTCCGGAACCCATTTGCGGATATAGTCACCTGCGTTGAACTTCTCGGACTGGGTAAGCGGCGCCATGATTCGCACAAACATGTTGGAGTCCACTCCCGTGCCGGAAACCCACTGCCAGTTGACCGTGTTGGATGCGTAATCAGCATCGACCAGCGTATCCCAGAACCACTGCTCACCTTCACGCCAGTCGATCAGCAGATGCTTGATCAGAAAACTCGCCGCAATCATCCGCACCCGATTGTGCATCCAGCCCGTCGCCCAAAGCTCGCGCATGCCCGCATCTACAATCGGATAACCGGTTCTGCCGTGGCACCAGGCGTCAAAGTCCCTTCGCACTTCATCCGATGCGATCTCCCGCCAGGGAAATTGACGGAACTTCTCGCGGTAACTCTCGCTGCCATATTGCGGGAACTGGTGAATGACATTTTGCGCATAATCCCGCCAGACCAGTTCCTTCAGGTAGATTTCGACTTTACTCCCCTCTCCTGCAAGACGGTTCCAGATGGCGGCCGGGCTGATCTCGCCAAAATGCAGATGTGGCGACAGACGAGACACGAGCTCTTCTGACGGCAAATTGCGGCCTTCATCATATTGGGTCGCCTTGCTGATGAAATCATCGAGATTGTCGTGAGCGCCCTGTTCTCCCGGCGTCCAGTCTGTTTCAAAACCTGTCGCCCAGTTTGGTTGCGCCGGAAGCAGGTTCCAGCCATCCAGTTCATCGCTTTCTGGCCAGTCGGTCGGTGGCTCGAGTAACTCGGGCGCGGGGACAGATGCAGCAGGCGGCATCCGCTCACGTAGGGATTTCCAGAACGGCGTGTATATCTTGTATTCGCCGCCACTACCGGTTTTCAACGTGCCCGGCGGCAACAGGTAGTTGCCGTCGTGCAGTATCAGATCCGCGTCCTGTCCAATGGCTTTGCGCACGCCCTTTTCAGCATTGCGCCACCACGGTTCATAATGATGCAGCGCATGAATTTCTCGCGCGCCGGTAGATTTGACAATTTCGGTCAGTACCGTCGCGATCTCGCCCCTTCGCAAAACCAAACGCGCGCCTTTCTGCCGCAGTTGAGCGTCCAGCCTGTCCAGCGATTGATGCAACCACCAGCGCGAAGCTGCGCCCATTTTGCGATGTTTAGGCGTTTCATCATCGAGAATATAAACGGGAATAATCGGTCCGACTTGCGCAGCTGCGGTTAAAGCTGCCTGGTCAGAAAGGCGAAGGTCCCGGCGAAACCAGACGATTTTGGGTTCAGTCATGGTTGCTAATTTGCGGAATCTTCCGCAGTTTCAAACCTGTCCTTCGGGGCATCCGGATATTGTATCGCGGTTGGCGGTATTTTGGTCAGGACCCCGAAACGACCCTGAACAAGCGGATCGCGAAAACGCATATCGCCCATCTTGAGGATATTGCCACCATCGGCTTCACTTTCATTTTGCAAAACCGGCATGCGTGACCAGAACAGGAAGGCATCGGCATTCACATCGATTTTGCGCGCAGCCCTTACCAGTTCTGGCGACGCATCATTCTGAATCACCTCGCCCTTCCAGTTGAAAGGTTCGATGCTGAACAAATCAAAATCAGTCTCACCATAACTGGCACCGGTATCCCCAACCATTTGCCAGATCATTTCTCGTCGCCAGAATGTCACCGGCACAGGATTCGCAACCACCAGTTCGGGCGCAATACCCGTTCTCTCCTCTACCGCCAGCGCAGTATCTGCCTCCGCCTTTCCGGTAATCAGGCCATTGGCAAAAATATAAGCACAGATCACAGCAAAGCTTACCCAGGCGGGTCGTTGCCAATCTGTCCTGCCCTTTTTCTCGCGCCTCCGTGATATCCAGACCCCGGCAATCAGCGCGGCCCAGATCCAGATGTCGATGATAAAAATGCTGTCGCCATAATACCACTGGCTCGAGAACGGTTCGAGCAACCGGACGCCATAACTATTAAGCCAGTCGAGAGCCGGATGACTCAGCGTTCCGATAAACGCCAGCGCAAGCAGCCAGCCCCGGTGTATGGGCAAGCGATCATCCGGCCGTTTGCCGCGCCGACTTTGCCAGCGATCAAACCAGATCATCAGACCGGTCAGCAGGATTGGCAGTACCAGCATCGCAATCGGGCCGTGCGTAATACCGCGACGAAGGGCCAGATGCTGTTGCCCCCCGAGCAGGGTGGCAAAAGCATCGATATCGGGAATATTGGCTGCAATGATCAGGGTCGCCATGCCCAGACCAGTCTTTTTCTTGAGGCCCAGCTGCCCGAGAACAGCGCCTGCCAGGCTGTGTGTCAGATTATCCATGGAGGACTATAGGTCCGGCCCGCCTTCTTCCACTGTCCAGGTTTGTCCTTTGTTGAGAAGCGCCTGCAAATCCGGTTTTTTACCCATCGAGGAGGCCTCGTTCTGCGCAACAACGGCTGCTTCGAAGGTGGGACGGGGATCATCATAAAGGACACCCAGTGCCATCGGGAATTCTCCGAACTGCATTTCGACCAGCATATGTGCGACGGATCGGTTCTTCACGTCATGGACGATGACGCCAGCCGCTTCCCAATCGCCGTCGACAACGTCAACCACCCCAAGCTCAAGCGTCTTGTGATCGAGGATAATACCCTTCTCGCCTTTGGCAAACAGCATGGGTTCTCCATCAACCAGATGCAATTGCGTGTCCGCAGCCGTTTTCTTGGCGGCGAATTCGTCGAACACATCCTTGTTGTAGACGATACAATTCTGGAAAATCTCGATAAACGACGTGCCTTTGTGGGCATGAGCCGCTTTGAGAACGTCGGGCAGCCCTTTGTGAACGTCGATACCGCGCGCCACAAACCGGGCACCGGCACCCAGAGCAAATGCGCACGGTGATGCAGGACGGTCGACCGATCCATAAGGCGTCGACGGGCTGTGTGTGCCCTGCCGGCTGGTCGGTGAATATTGCCCTTTGGTCAGACCGTAAATCTCGTTGTTGAACAGCATGAACTGCACATCCAGATTACGGCGCAACAAGTGCATGGTGTGGTTTCCGCCGATCGAAAGTGCGTCGCCGTCACCGGTAATGATCCAGACATCCAGGTCGGGATTGGCCAGTTTTACGCCGGTTGCAACCGCTGGCGCACGGCCGTGGATCGTGTGAAAGCCATAGGTTTCCATATAATAGGGAAAGCGGGATGAACAGCCGATACCACTGATGAACGCGGTATTTGAAGGGTCTGCACCCAGTTGCGGCATTGTGCGCTGCACGGCCTTGAGAATGGCATAATCCCCACAACCCGGGCACCAGCGTACTTCCTGATCGGTTTCCCAGTCTTTCAGGGTTGTTTCCACTTTGGTCATCTCGGTCATGACAAGGCCTCCTCAATCGCGACTTCAATTTCGGTAATGGTGAATGGCTGGCCGGACACCTTGTTCACCGGCTGCGCATCAATCAGATACTGATCGCGCAAAATGGTCTTGAGCTGCCCGGTATTCATTTCCGGAACAATCACCCGATCATAGCTCTTCAGCAACTCGCCGAGATTTTTGGGCAGCGGCCAGATATTTCGAATGTGAATATGACTGACGTCTTTGCCTGCCGTACTGGCGCGCAAGACCCCCTGATGAATGGGACCAAAAGTTGATCCCCAGCCGACAACCGCAAGCTTCCCGCCTGCCTTGCCGTGCGCGATGTCCTGATCCGGGATGCTGTCAGCCACACCCAGCACTTTGTCCCTGCGGATTTCGGTCATGGTCTGGTGATTGGCCGGTCCATAATCGATATGGCCGGTGTTCAGACCTTTTTCGATCCCGCCAATCCTGTGCATCAATTCGGGTGTGCCTGGTTTGATCCAGGGCCGCGCAAGTTTGTCATCGCGGCTATAAGGCATCAGGCCACCTTCTGGCATTTTTTCCAGAAACTGAACCGGAAATGGCTCCAGTGTACTGACATCGGGAATTTTCCATGGCTCCGCTGCATTGGCAATATAGCCGTCCGTCAACAGCATCACCGGTGTCATGTACTGAACCGCTATGCGCACGGCTTCGATCGCACAATCAAACGCATCACCGGGTGATCGCGCCGAGATAACCGGCATCGGTGCATCGCCATTGCGTCCGAACACGGCCTGATAAAGATCAGATTGCTCGGTCTTGGTTGGCAGTCCGGTCGAGGGTCCTCCACGCTGGGAATTGACGATTACCAGAGGCAATTCAGTCATGATCGCGAGGCCCATCGCTTCGCCCTTCAATGCGATGCCGGGACCGGATGACGATGTAATCCCCAGGTTACCTGCATAGCTGGCCCCTATGGCAGCGGTGATTGCCGCTATTTCGTCTTCAGCCTGAAAAGTGGTGACGCCAAATTCTTTCAGCCGGGACAGATGATGCAAAATAGCCGATGCTGGTGTGATCGGATAACCACCGAAGAACATCGGTAGGCCTGCGAGCTGCGCACCGGCAACAAGACCATGAGAAATCGCCTCTGCCCCGGTGACCGTGCGATAAACACCTGGTGTCGCGGGTGCCGCCTTGATCCGGTGGTGCGGCAAATGTCCTCCGCCGAGCCCGTCTCCGGAAATCTCTGCAGTTTCTCCGTAAGCATGGCCCGCATTCAGCGCAGCGATATTGGCGTTGGCAACATCCGGCAATTTGGCAAATTTTTGCTTCAGCCAGTCAATAATCGGTTCGCGATCCCGCTCGAACATCCAGAGCGAAAGACCCAGCGTCCACATATTCTTGCAGCGCAAAGCTTCCTTGTTCCCGAGTCCAAAGGGCTTCACCGCATCAAGCGTCAACTGGGAGATATTCAGCTTGAGCAATCTCCACTTGGCTAATGACCCGTCTTCGAGCGGGTTGCTGTCATAATGGGCCTTGTCGAGATTACGTTTTCCGAACTCGCCTTCATCGGCAATAACCAGTCCGCCGGGACGCACTGCCTCGACATTGGTTTTCAGGGCCGCCGGGTTCATCGCAACCAGAACATCAGGCTGATCACCAGCGGTCTGGATAGTCCGACTGCCGAAATTAATCTGGAACGCGGACACACCGAAAAGCGTACCCTGCGGAGCCCTGATTTCCGCCGGAAAATCAGGGAATGTGGCGAGATCATTGCCGGCAAGAGCGGTCGACAAGGTGAACTGCCCCCCGGTCAATTGCATGCCATCCCCGCTGTCACCAGCGAACCTGACGACTACATTTTCTGCATTTTCGTCAGGGCTATTGCCGTTATCGTCTTGCTTCACCGCAGTCGCCATAAAATTTTTCCGTACTCATAAGTCTGGGATGTGCGTGGTAAAGCACTTCTCCTGTCTGCTTCAAACCATAAAAACTACTAGGGATAAAGTATTTGTTTGAACCAGCAGAAACCCGATAGCGCTTGCCTACGGAACCCTGACTGATCTAGTCGGCATAAAAACCAACGGAGATTCTGGATGACGACTGCATTTGTTCGACCCGATACCGAGGCATTGCTGGCAATGCTGGAGACCGCCATGGCCGTGCCGATGAACGAAATGGAACCTGCCGAGGCACGGGAAGCCTATGTGGCCATGCGGTTTCTGGTTGATGCCGAACCAACCGAGCTGGCGATGGTCAAAGACCTCACCTGCCCCGGTCCGGCAGGTGATATAAAGCTGCGCTACTATGATTCCCGAGAAAATCGCGAGAAAGGGCCGGTGATCATGTTTTATCATGGCGGTGGTTTTGTCATTGGCGATCTGGAAAGCCATCATCCCTATTGCACCGAAATGGCTGCACAAATGGACCTGCCCGTAATTGCCGTTGATTATCGCCTGGCACCAGAGGCTCCCTTTCCTGCAGCCCCGGACGATTGTGAAGCGGCGACCCGCTGGGTCGTCGAGAATATGGATACACTGGGCCTGGAGATTGATGGCATTATCACCTGCGGTGACAGCGCCGGCGGCAATCTCGCAATTGTCGTTGCACAGGACCTGATCAAAAAGCCTGCCTCTGTTCCCGTGATCGCTCAAGTTCCGCTTTATCCCGTCGTCGACAGCACCGCCGCCAGTGGTTCGATGCAGGAGTTTGCGGACGGGTTTTTGCTGACCAAAGCCAGTATGGACTATTTTCAAGGCCATTATGCCGGAACAGCGGAAGACCCCCGCTGCGATCCCATACATGGTGACCTTGCACAAAGCCCGCCCACGGTGCTGATGACTGCGAGTCTCGATCCACTGCGAGATCAGGGGCGTCTATATGCGGGCAAACTCATCGAAGCAGGTGTCGCGGTGACTTTTTTTGAAGCTGCGGGTAATATCCACGGTCTGATTTGCCTCCGCAAGGGAATCCCGTCGGCACAGCAGGATGTCGACAATATCTGCAACGCTCTCAAGTCGCTTCTCGCCAGCCTGTGACAGGCAATAGAATAATGAGCTTTGACAAATTGCCATATCGCCCGTGCGCCGGGATTATGCTTGCCAACCGGGAAGGAATGATCTTCGTCGGTCAGCGACTGGATGCGAAAGGCAGCGACTTCCCCGATGCCTGGCAAATGCCCCAGGGCGGCATTGATGATGGAGAGAATTCCCAGACAGCAGCGTTGCGGGAGCTGGAAGAGGAGACCGGCATAAAACAACAAAATGTCCAGATTATCGCACGTAGCGCCGATGAACATTTTTATGACCTGCCAGATCAACTTATGGGGAAAATCTGGAAGGGCAGATATCGTGGTCAGCGGCAAACCTGGTATCTGATGCGATTTAACGGTGTAGATAATGACGTCAATATTGCGACCGCTCATGCCGAGTTTTCGGATTGGAAATGGGCAAGGCCAGATGATCTTGCAGACATGATCGTACCATTCAAAAAGGACCTTTATCGCGCAGTTATCAAAGAATTTGAGGCTCTGATTTAGGCAACAGTGCTCCAATAATATGAAAGGCTGAAACCTGCTGGCATGTCCCCCAAATATTACCTGATATCCGCGATCGGCACGGCGGCACTGGCCGCTCCTGCCCAGGCAGCATTGCCCGAACCTGTCCGTATCATGATCGAGACAGCGATCAAATCCGGTATTGATTCCGATGTCCAAGCCATAGCGAAACTAGCGAAAGCAACGAACCCGGATGATGTTGCGGAAATCGATGCAATGGTTGCGGAACACCGCAAGGCGCGTCAGGAATTGGCTGCAGCAGCCCAAATGAAGAAGAAGCAAGCCGGCTTTTTCGAAAACTGGGATGGCGAAGGTGAAATCGGGGGATTTCGGACAACCGGCAACACCAGCAATACGGGTGTCAGTGGCGGCTTGAAACTGGACAAGGATGCCGTGAACTGGCGGCTCAAATTTCGGGCCAAAGCCGATTATCAACGGAGTAACGGCGTAACCACTCGAGAACGGTTTCAAGCCAGCCTCGAACCCGAGTATAAATTTGATGATCGTTTTTATGCTTATGGACTGGGATTGTTCGAGCGTGATCAGATTCAGGGTTTTGACAGCCGGTATACGATTTCGGGCGGGCTCGGCTATTCTGTCATCAAAAACAAGGACGTCACGTTGAACATCAAGGCCGGTCCGGCCTGGCGATTCACGGAATTCACCGATGGTGGTTCCGACAGCAGCCTGGCTGGCTTACTTGGAATTGACTTTGACTGGCGGATCTCGAAAAATTTGAAACTAACGCAGGATGCCGGAGCGACGGTGCTGGCTGACGCAGATGGCTTTACAGCCGCCACCGCCATTTTCTCTTCGGCTACAAACAGTTTTACCGGAACAACCGGCTTGACCGCGAAACTGAACGGAAAATTGTCAGCCCGTTTTGCTTATACCATCGAGCATGAAACCGACCCTCCGGATGGACGCGTGAAAACGAGCACCCAAAGCCGCGCCACCCTCATTTACGATTTCTGACGGTTTACGGCGTTTCCGTCTCTGGAACATCATCACCAACCTGAGGTACCGGCTTGACGGCCTGCGCCGACATTACCGGCTTTTTCTCCGAGGCCTTGATGACCGTCGCAAGTTTCTGCGATTGGTCACATCTCCCGCGACATACGGTTTCCAGCCGGGAGAGATTAAGCTTCGCTTTTTCAACAGCACCTCTCTGGACGAGAGCTTCGCCCTGCCCCGAAAGTGCGTCCAGATTATTGGGATCAAGGATCAGTGCTTCACGATAAAGGCGAATGGCCTTGCCCGGTAATTTCTGGACCCTCGCAATTTGTGCCAGAGCGACGAAAGCGGAACCATTGCGCGGATCCACAACCAGCGCAGTTTCATAGAGATCTGTTGCAAGCTGCAGATTACCCTTGTTCTGCGCAGCTTCACCCTGCTGAAGCAACTGGACCGAGCGCGGTTTGATCTCGATATCGGCCGACTGGCCAAAGCTGGCACTTGAAACGGTCGCAAAAACCAGAGAAACGGCCAGAACAGCAGGTGAAAAACGCATAATCAGCTCCAATAGAGTTTCCCGCTGTTTAGCAGAATCACCTGCACCAGCGCTTAACATGATTTGCTATCACAATTTTTCGAGACAGGTGAAATAAAAGCCATCCGTTCCGTCTTGATACGGTGAGAGAAGAATTCCTTTACGATATGACCGCCCAATCGGCAAATCAACCTCAATAATCCGCCAATTTGGCTGTTTTTCAAGGAATCTGTCGGTTTGGTCGCCACCTTCTTCGTCGAGTAACGAGCAAACAGCGTAAACCAGCCTCCCGCCCGGCTTGACAATATCGCTCGCGATTTCCAGTAACCGGGCTTGCAACTCTGTCGTTCGGGAGAGTCGTTCCGGCGTCATGCGCCAGCGCAGCTCCGGATTGCGCCGCCAGGTACCAGTGCCGGAACACGGTGCATCGATCAAAACCAGATCACACTGACCTTCAAGAGCCGCAAGAGCTTCCATTTCGAATTTGGGAGACAGCAATATTGTTTCAACGTTTTGATTTCCGGAACGCCGCAAACGGGGTTCGATCCGGCTGAGACGTCCCCGATCCGTGTCTGAGGCGATAATTCGCGTATCATCGGGCAATTGCGCAGCAAGCCCCAGTGTTTTGCCGCCTGCACCGGCACACATGTCCAGCATCAGTTTGGGTCTGGTCGGCAAACATGCGGCGACAATCGCCTGACTGCCCATATCCTGAATTTCGACAAGGCCTTTGCGGCCCGGGTCACTGGCATCCACATTCGTGCCCGATTCCAGTCGAAAGGCGCCGGGCAACGGCAATTTTTCCGCTTCGGGCCAGAAATTAACAATGTCTGCGGCAGACCCCGCCCGCGGGTTCAACCGTACATCCAGTGATGCCCTGTTCAGCAAAGCTTCGCGTTCCGGTGCATCAATGGGTGTCGCGAACCGGCTTTCCAGCCAAGTGGGCAGTGATCCGCCGTCAGTCCTGGCTTCATTTTCCGTCAGGGCTGCAGGCCCATAAGTTGTACCGTCAAACAACTCCTGCAATTCCGGCTGCTCTTCGGCCAGCCCTGCCATTGCAGCCCTGCCATTTTGCGGCCGCTCGCCAAAACGGCGGATCACGGCATAAACCAGCTCGCGCACGGCCCGGCGATCCTTGGAACCGGCATATCGCCGCGCTTTGAAGAACTTCTTGATGAGATTGTCTGCCGACGCGCCATTGTCCCGAGCGGCCACTATTATCTCATCCAGCAACTCTATGGCTGCCTGCAGACGGGCGGATGGAGTCACTGATCATCCTGCAAGGGACGATATTTCTGGATTGCTCGAGGCTGCGGTACACAAAAAAACTTCGCTGTCTCTGTTTTCAGACGCTCAACCTTGAACTTTTCTAGGTTTTTGGCGCGATCTGCTTCAATCTGGGCCAACCGCTCGGCGCCTGCCTCCATGCAAATTTCTTCACTGATGTGGAGTTCATGCGACATCGCCATGGTGCTGTCCGGTGACAAATCGTTCCAGCCCAGAATGATCAGCAGATAAGGGGTGAATATCTCAACCATGTTTGTCTATATCCACCTGAGTCCCAGTTACCGCGTTGGGTAATTGGGGGCTTCGCGCGTGATCGAGACGTCATGCACGTGACTTTCCTGCAGCCCCGCATTGGTAATACGCACAAATTCAGCGCGTTCACGCAGATCTTTCAGAGTTGCCGAGCCGGTATAGCCCATGGCCGCTTTCACGCCGCCAACAAGTTGGTGAATCACGTCACCAGCCGGTCCCTTGAACGGGACCTGTCCCTCAATACCCTCTGGAACCAGCTTCATCTGATCCGAGATATCCTGCTGAAAATAGCGATCCGCCGAACCGCGCGCCATGGCGCCGACCGATCCCATGCCGCGATAACTCTTATATGCCCGTCCCTGATAAAGAAACGTTTCGCCCGGCGCTTCGCCTGTACCGGCCAGTAGCGAGCCGATCATGACTGACGATGCACCTGCGGCGAGTGCTTTCGCAACATCGCCTGATGTGCGCAGTCCGCCATCGGCAATTACCGGTACACCAGCTTTTTCGGCTTCTTCCGCACAATCCATAATCGCGGTCAATTGCGGCACACCGACACCTGCCACAACGCGTGTGGTACATATGGATCCGGGGCCAATCCCCACTTTGATACCGTCGGCACCGGCATCAATCAGGGCTTTTGTGGCTGCTGCTGTTGCGACATTCCCGGCCACGATCTGGGTTTTATTGGACCGCTTTTTGATCTCGGAAACGGCCTTGCTCACCATCGCGCTGTGACCATGCGCGGTATCCACGACAACCAGATCACATTCGGCATCAATCAACGCTTCCGTACGTTCCAGACCGGAATCTCCAACCGTAGACGCTGCTGCAACCCTGAGACGACCGCTGTCATCCTTGGTCGCGCTGGGGTAATTCACTGCTTTTTCAATGTCTTTAACGGTAATCAGGCCGACACAATGAAAGTTATTGTCCACAACCAGCAGTTTTTCAATCCGGCGCTGATGCAGCATCCGGCGGGCTTCTTCCTGGCTGACACCGATCGGTACGGTCACCAGATTATCTTTTGTCATCAATTCGGAAACCGGCTGCCGGGGATTTTCGGCAAAACGCACATCCCGGTTGGTCAATATGCCGACCAGCTTGCCGCTCGCTTCCACAACCGGGATACCGGATATCTTGTTCTGCGCCATGGTTGCTTCGGCATCGGCCAGAGTCGCATCAGGGGCGATCGTGATTGGATTGACAACCATCCCCGATTCAAACCGTTTGACCTGTCGGACCGCAGCGATCTGCTGTTCAAGCGTCAGATTGCGGTGCAGGACACCAATCCCGCCGAGCTGCGCCATGACAATGGCCATATCGGCTTCGGTAACCGTATCCATGGCCGAAGACAGAATCGGGATATTCAATCCGATATCGCGGGTTATGCGGGTTTGCGTATTCGCCTGGCTGGGCACGATATCGGAAGCTGCAGGCTGCAGCAGAACGTCATCAAAAGTGAGTCCGGTGCGAATATCTCTGCTGCTCATGGTCGGCCACTTTCCAATGTCTAAATTTGATTCTGTGGCGGCCCATGTAATCAGTTCTGCGTCGCTCCGCTAGTAGGCTTTTTCGGATAAGTGGCCAACGAACCAAAATATTGCCCCAAAGCGACATGGAAATTGGCATCATCCCTGGCCCCGCCAAGCTCCAGACCGCTGTCTGATTCATCACTGACATCATGATAGCGGCCCGCCAGAAAGGCGTTGAGGCGTTCTTCATCAGCGAAAGCACTGGTTATCATGAAGGCCGGATAGCCTTTGTCGGTAAAAACATAGCCGTCCTGGCGGGCCAGAAAAACGTCAGGCTTGCCGGACATATCAATTTCCCGCCCTTGCATTTCGGCAACTTTCTCAATCTGCGGGTCTAGTGCAGTCTGCCCCAGGCCGATCACGGCGATTTTCTTGCCATCGGGCGTCAGTGCAACGGAATCTGCATTGAACGCCACAACCAGTCTATCCAGAGGAAAGGCTGGATCTGACGCAAATGCACGTGCTCCCAGCAGTCCGCTTTCCTCGGCAGTGGTTGCCAGAAAATAAATGTCGCGATCAAGCTTTGCCAAAGCGAGCCGTTCGGCTGTTTCGATCAGCAACGATATCCCGCTGGCATTGTCGACCGCCCCGTTGCAAATTCGGTCTTCTGCAGTTTTGGGCAGACAGGTACCAAAATGATCCCAGTGCCCCAGAAACAAAAGCACACCGCTTTTGGGTTCCTTGCCCGCTATCTTCCCTATGACATTGTGGGATTTGAATTTGTGGACCCGCGTGTTGACCGAAAGTGTGACAGCGGCATTCATTATTGCGGGCAGATAATCCTTTTCCGCAGAACCAGCCGCTATCATGTCTGCATCGAGACCGGCTTTCCGCATGATTTTCCGGATCGCTTTGGCGGAAATCAATCCTTCGATTTCTGCATGCAAACCGGCTTGATCAAGATTTGTTCCGGTCCGTTTATATCTCCGTGCAAAACGAGACCACCGTGCCTCGCCTTTCACGATGGCAATGACCCCTCGGGCACCGGCTGCCAGGAGATTCTTTTTCCGCTTCTGATAGCTCGGAAAATCCGGAACCGCCGGGCGGCCGGACAAATACAGAAACGCCATTTTACCGGATACACGCGCGCGCAAGCTTTCGGGATCCCCGAGGCCATAACCGGCATGGACAAGTTCAACCTGTTCAAACCGAATATCTTTTTCAGCGCCCCGCAAGACAATCTGGTCATCCCCGATGGAAATGTTTTTCCGTTTGTTGCCAGCGGCTCGGCTGAAGCGGATGTCTTGTGTCAGTGGTGTGCGCTCGACCAATGTCACCGGCATGTACCAGTTCTTGTTGTCCACGCCGGGGGTCAATCCTGCCTTTGCCCAGCTGGTTGCGATATAGTTGACCGTTTTGTTTTCCCCGGTTGTCCCGGGTTTACGGCCACCGAACGCGTCACTGGCAAGAATGTCGATATGTTCGAGAAGATCCTTCTCGGTAATATCCTCTGCCTGCGCAGGAGATATTGACCAAAACAGGATGACGATGGGAACGAGAACGAAACGCATATGGGGTGATAACCTTGTTGTTGAGGGAAATCTTCGCTTTTTTCTTGGCATTATACCGCAAATCATCAAAGATAAACGCGTATAACGCAGGAGGGCTTCACCCATGGAATTCACCGCAGCATTTTTCTTCTTCATTTTGATCATCGTCTATCTGGGAGCAAGCATCAAGATTGTTCGCCAGGGCTATCAATACACGATCGAATATTTTGGCCGCTTTACAAGCATAGCAAAGCCCGGGTTCAATTTTTTCCCGGCATTTTTCTATCGGGTAGGTCGCAAGGTCAACATGATGGAGCAGGTTCTCGATATTCCCGGTCAGGAAATTATTACCAAAGACAACGCGATGATCTCAACCGATGGCGTGGTATTTTTTCAGGTGCTCGACGCACCCAAAGCGGCCTATGAAGTCAATGATCTTTATAACGCGATCCTCAATCTGGTAACCACCAACCTGCGTACGGTGATGGGTTCGATGGACCTCGATGAAACCTTGTCCAAACGGGACGAGATTAACGGCCGTTTGCTTACGGTTATTGACGATGCAACCACACCGTGGGGGATCAAGATCACACGGGTGGAAATCAAGGATATCCGTCCGCCACAGGACATCATCAACGCCATGGCCCGGCAAATGAAGGCGGAGCGCGAAAAACGTGCCAACATCCTGGATGCAGAAGGCGCGCGGGCTTCCGAAATTTTGCGGGCCGAAGGTGAGAAGCAGGGCCAGATTCTCCAGGCGGAAGGCCGCAAGGAAGCTGCATTTCGCGATGCCGAAGCGCGGGAACGGGAAGCCGAAGCAGAAGCCAGTGCGACCCAGGCCGTTTCCCAGGCTATTTCCGGAGGCAATGCCCAGGCGATCAACTATTTCATCGCTCAGGATTACGTCAAAGCTGTAGAGAAATTTGCAACTTCACCCAATGCCAAAACCATATTGTTCCCAGTAGAAGCAACTCAGCTTATTGGAACCCTCGGCGGAATTGGCGAGCTGGCCAAGGAAGCTCTGGGTGAAGCCGGCGGCGCAATTACACCGCCACCCCGCCGCCGCAATCCGTTTGACCAGAAGGAAGACTGATCATGGATATGCTGGAACAAGTGATGTCACTTGAGCCCCATTATCACTGGCTGATTATCGCCTTGATATTGGGTATCGCAGAAATATTCGTCCCCGGAGTATTTCTGATCTGGCTCGCGGCAGCTGCTGCCGTCACCGGCTTTGTCGCCATGTTTATCGACATTACCGTCGCCGGGCAGTTCACCTTGTTCGGGATACTGGCCCTCGCATCGGTGTTTTTCGGACGCCGCTGGTATCTGTCGAACGTGATCGAAAGCGAAGATCCGCTACTCAATGATCGTTCCGCGCGACTGGTCGGTCAGACCGTGACGGTGGTCGAGGCAGTAAGTGCGACAAGCGGGCGCGTGAAAGTTGCCGATGGCGAATGGCCCGCACAGGGCCCCGACATGAAAAAGGGGTCTGTTGCACGGGTCACTGCCGTCAATGGCGGCGTCCTCCAGCTGGAGATGCTGAAAGAATAAGTCAGTCAATTTCCGGCGATGCGGGAGTTACTTCTTGAAGAAACCCTTGGCCATGTCGCTGATGTCATTCAGCGGATTGCCGTCACCATCACGATCCAGAAAACCACCCATCTTGCCGAGCAGGCCGTCTTCGCCGGTCAGCTTGTCCATCAGACCGCCTTCGCCATCAAGCCCTGCTTTTTCCGCCATGGCAGGAAGCAATCCCTTGAGCTTTTCGGCATCCACGCCTGATTCTGCAGCCGCTTCCTTGATCGCCGTCATTTTATCGACACCGTCTTCACGCAACTTTGTGAACAGTGCTTCACCACCATTTTTAAGCTCGTCGGTTGTCATGCCAACTTTTTCTGAAAGCGTATCCAGATTTACATTGTCGGGGAGCATATCAATTATGTTGTCGAGCAATGCCATATTCCGTCTCCTTGATTGATCAATAGGTTCAGCGGACCAGTTTTCCGGCCATTCCGATAATATCATCCAGCGGATTTCCATCGCCATCCAGATCGAGAAGCGAGCCCAGTCCGCCCAGTCCACCTGATGCGTTTTGTGATCCACCGCCGAGCAGGCCGCCAATCAAGCCGCCCAGTCCGCCGCCGCTACCGGAATTATCGCCGCCTTGCTTGGCCATATAGCCCGCGACCATCATCGCAACGACAGGCAACATCTTCTTCAGCAAGTCGCTGCTGATGCCGGTCTGTTGTTCAGCTCCGGCCGCCACGGTCCGACTGACTTCCTTTGATCCGAAAATCTGCCCAAGAACTTCATTGCCCTGGTTAACCGGGGTTGGCTGCGTGCCCAACACGCTGTCGAGCAGTCCGCCGCCGCCCATTTGACCGAGAAGTCCACCCAGACCGTCAAGACCCGATGGCTGTGCCTGTGTGGTTTTCTTGAATCCGCCTAAAATCGCCGGCAGCAGGGCAGCCGCCCCGGCTTGCGCAACGCTCTCGTTGATACCAAGTTCCTTGGCCATTGTTCCGATGCCGCCTGATTGCTGTAGCACGTCCATGATATTCATTTCTGGTCTCCTTACCCGCTAAACCGTTGATTTTGATTCTCTTATCTCGATCTCTCTAGCATATTTTTAGCTCAAAAACCGCCATCTCACAGGCTTTACATATGTTTACACACGCAAACGCGGGACGAAGCGGTGCAATGATGAGACGGCGTTTGACTCCAAAGCCCATTCCACCGAAAAAGAGCATAAGGGCAAAGACTGATAACCCGAACAAACTGATAGAGGAGCAAAATCATGAGCATTTTTGGAAAAATCAAAAGCGCCATTTTCGGCGGAGAAGCAAAAGCAGCTGAACCAACAGCCATTCCGATGGAAGAAGCGGCGCCGGAACGCGCAGCGATTAGCGAAGTCGACGTCACGGCGCGGCTCGACAGCATTCCCGGATCGGACAAGCTTAACTGGCGGACATCAATTGTTGACCTGATGAAGCTGGTGCAGATCGATGCCAGCTATGCCAATCGCAAGGAGCTGGCCGGGGAACTGGGCAATGCTGATTATAGTGGATCCGCGGAAGACAATATCGCGTTGCACAAGCGCGTGATGAGCGAGATCGCGGCCAACGGCGGTATCGTACCGGCAGAATTGAAAGACTGATTTTTCAGTCCTTTGTGGACGTAAAGTCCGAATATATCTAGGCGGGGGCCATGAGCGATCATGGTCCCCTTCCTTTTGCCGAAGCCCCGAAAGGCTGTCGCCGTTGTCCGCGCCTGGTCGGACTTCGCAAACAGCTGCAAAAAATCGAACCGGACTGGTGGAACGCACCTGTGCCTGCCTTCGGCGATCCGGATGCGTGGCTGGCGATTGTCGGACTTGCGCCCGGAAGAGAGGGTGCCAATCGCACCGGTAGAGCTTTTACCGGCGATGCGTCGGGCGATTTGCTCTTTGCCACGCTCGACAAAGTCGGCCTGAGCAATGGTCAGTTTCAATCGCGAGCCGATGACGGTGTGACACTGAACGGTGTGATGATTCTGAATGCAGTCAAATGCCTGCCGCCAGAGAACAAGCCTAACGGAGCCGAGATCAACAACTGTCGGTCATATTTGAAGAAAAGCCTGAACGCCCTGCCCAATCTTCGGGTCATGTTGGCATTGGGAAAGATCGCGCATGACAGCATCATTCGCATGACCGGTGGCAAACTGGCCGACCACAAGTTTGCCCATGGTGCAGAGCATCAATTGCCTGATGGTGTCCTGCTGGTCGACAGCTATCATTGCAGCCGGTATAATGTGAACACCAAAAGGCTCACGGCGGAAATGTTTGAACTGGTGTTCCGGCAAGTCATCGCGACCGATTAGATATCCTCAACCAGTCGCCCGTAAAGCTCGGGTCTGCGGTCTCTGAAAAACCCCATTCCGGCGCGATGTTTGCGGGCCTGTTCAAGATCGAACGTGGCGACGAGTACGCCGCTGTCTTCCGCGCCGTATTCCAGCACCAGATCACCCCATTCATTGGCGATGAAGCTATGGCCGTAGAAGCTCTGATCGCCTTCCTGACCGATACGATTGCTCGCAACCACCGGCATGCAATTCGATACCGCGTGACCTTGCATTGCGCGTCGCCACATCCGGCTGGTGTCGAGATCAGCATCATATGGTTCTGATCCGATCGCAGTGGGATAGAGTAATATCTCTGCTCCCATCAACGCCATCGCCCGCGCGGTTTCGGGATACCACTGGTCCCAACAGATGCCGACACCAATTGTTGCGCCAAAAACCTTCCACACTTTAAACCCGCTGTTACCCGGTCGAAAATAGAATTTTTCCTCGTATCCGGGGCCATCGGGAATATGGGATTTGCGATAGACACCCAGAATATCGCCGTCCGGTCCGATCATCGCCACGCTATTGTAGAAATGCTGTCCATCGCGTTCAAAAAAACTGGCAGGAATCGCAACGCCCAGTTGTTTCGCCAGCTTTTGCATCGCGGCAACCGGCGCACTTTCATCCACTGCACTTGCCAGTGCGAAAAGTGCTTCATCCTCGATCTTGCAAAAATAGGGTCCGGCAAACAATTCGGGCGGCAATATGATCTGCGCGCCCTGTTTTGCTGCTTCATTCACCTTGTCACTGACCGCTGCGATATTACTCGCTTCGTCGCCATCCAGAGACAGCTGCAGGGCCGCTACGGCAAGATCTGACATGGCCGCCCTGCCTTGTTCCTAAGGAAGTTTTCTGAACAGCAATGTCATCCGGTCAGATTCGCCGATTGCCGTGTAGCGCGCCTTGTCCGTTTCGCCGGCTCCATAGCGCGGAGGCAAAGTCCAGACCCCGCCGGGATAGTCAGCTGTGTCTTTGGGATTTGCGTTGATCTCTGATTGTTTGACCAGTTCGAAACCGTTCACTTCCATAAATTTGATAACCGTATCGGTGCGCAGATAGCCTTTGTTGCCGTCGGCATAGCTGAACGGCGTACCATCTTTGGCCCGGTGCTGAATAATACCCACCATCCCGCCGGCTTTGAGCATATTGCGCATCGCTTTTATTTCACTGTCAGCTATGTTCCAGCGCAGCAAATTGTGCATCATCCGCGGAATTATGACGAAATCTGCCGTCCCATTAACTTCGTCCGGCACAGCATCGGCGGTATAGGCCGAAAAGGTGTCGGCCGGCATGCCGGTCCATCCGGCGACGTCGTTGGGAAATTTTGCCGGGAAGCCACGCAAGCGTTGTTTGGCTTCATCTCCAAATGGCACGGAATCGGGTGCAAAGGTCAGACCGATAAACTTGCCCTTTTCGGCAACATAGGGCGCAATGATTTTCGAATACCATCCACCGCCAGGAACATATTCCACAACCGTGTGATCCGGTTTCAGTCCGAAGAATGAAAGCGTTTCCGACGGATTCCGGTATTTATCCCGGGCCTTGTCTTCTCCGCGCCGCTCATGTGCGACAATCGCAGCCAGACCAGCGTCATCGTGGCTCATGCCATCCTTTGCGTGATGCTTTGCCAAAACAGGCGTTGCTGAGACCATGGCAATTGCAGTTGCCAGGCCTGTGGTCATCAAAATGTTCTTCATCGTCTTCACTCCTGTTCCGAAAACTTTCCTTGAGGGTCTTTAGGCGCGCTTCCTGAACAACAATGTCATGCGGTCGGATTCCCCGATAGCCTGATATTTTGCCTTGTCTTCGTCGCCCTTGCGCAAAATCGGAGGCAAAGTCCACACGCCACCTTCATAGTTGGCAGTGTCTTTGGGATTGGCATTGATCTCGGATGACCCGACCAGCTCAAATCCGTTCAATTCAAACAATGCGACGACAGAAGACTGTTTCAAATAACCTTTGGTGCCGTTCGACATGGCATAAGAGGCATCGGCTTTGGCACGATGCTGTACAACGCCTATCATGCCATCGTCGGCAAGCATTTCACGCATCGAACGCAATTCCGCATCCGCACGGTTGCCATTCAGCAGTCCGTGCAGCGAACGGAAAATCACGATCCGATCAATCTTGCCCTTCATTTCATCAGGCAACTCGTCGGATTCAAATGCCGAAATTTTATCCGCGTCAACACCGGTCCATCCCGAAGCAGTCTCAGGGAAACGCTCGGGCCAGCTTTTGAAGCGGGCTTCCCGCGCACGCGTGCTGAATTTGATAATGCTGCTATCGCCATTAATCGCGACATATTTTCCCGATCCGCTGACATAGGGCAGCAAAATCCGGGTATACCAACCTCCGCCGGGACCATATTCTGCAACAGTCTGTGACGGCTTAATCTGGAAAAACTTCAGCGTTTCAATCGGCTTTCTGTATTTGTCCCGTGCATTGTCGCCCGCGCGCCGATCATCCGCCAATACCGACTTCAGATCACGTTGATGACTTTCTGCGCCACCATCTTCGTGATGTTTGGCCATCGCGGACATTGTTGGAGTTGTCAGTATTGCGCCGGCCATACCGATCAGAAACAATTTGTTTTTCACATTCTTGCCTTTCGTTTCGAGGGACTACCTCTCTGTTATTCTCTATAATTCAGCGACCTGCACAATTAAAGCGCTTTCCCGATTGATCATGTCGATGACGAAACCGGATCGATCGCTTCCGGTCGCGGATAAAGTTCATCCAGTGGCACAGACTTTCCATCGGCCTGTACGATCCTGACATGCTTGCGGCCGAGCTGCCTTGGTTCATCGACGCCGCAACTATGCGCGATTACTTCCACTTCATGCACGAGGTTCTTGCAGTAATTCGCCACCTTCACCTTTTTGTCGGAAGGATCGAGCCCGCGTTGCAGGCGCGGATCGTGCGTGGTTATTCCGGTCGGGCAGGTGTTCTTGTTGCACTTCATCGCCTGAATGCAGCCGAGCGAGAACATGAACCCGCGCGCACTGTTGACGAAATCTGCGCCCGCACAAAGCGCCCAGGCCACATCAATCGGGGTGACCCGTTTCCCCGCAGCAATGATCCGGATGCGTTGGCGCAATCCGTATTTGTGGAATATGTCGGAAAGCATCGGCAGGCTTTCGTCCAGTTGCAGACCAACATTGTCCATCAATGGCATCGGTGCCGCGCCCGTTCCGCCATCACCACCGTCGAGCGTAAAGAAATCAGGGGCGCTCTCGATCCCGCGCCGGTGAATTTCCTGACATAGTTGTTCCAGCCAGCCATAGGCGCCGACCACGGCCTTGATCCCGGTCGGCTTGCCGGTGACATTTCGGACGTGGTTGATGAAATCTAGCATGTCCTCGACACTATTGATCTCGGGATGACGATTGGGGGAGATTGATGCCTGACCCGCGGGAATCCCGCGCACTTTCGATATGGTATCTGTGACTTTCTCACCCGGCAGGATTCCGCCTTTTCCAGGCTTGGCGCCCTGCGATAACTTGATTTCGAACATACGGACCTGCTCATGGTCCGCAATCTCCTTCAGCTTGTCATCGTTCAGGCTGCCATCTTCATTCCGCACGCCATATTTGGCGGTGCCGATCTGGAACACAATGTCACAGCCGCCTTCGAGATGATAGGGTGACAATCCCCCTTCCCCGGTATTCATCCAGCAGCCGGCAGTCTTCGCCCCGTGCGACAAGGCGCGAACTGCCGGGACAGACAATGCACCAAAACTCATAGCCGAAACATTGAACAGCGAATGGGCTTCATAGGGCTTTTCACAATTCGGGCCTATCACGCAAGTTGCAGTCTCAGCGGCATCCCTCTCCAGCGTCGGGAACGGACAATTAACAAAGATCGGGGTGCCCGCAGGATCGAGATTCTTGGTCGAGCCAAAAGCAATGGTGTTGCCCTTGCCCTTTGCGGCGCGGAGAACCCATTCTCTTTCCGCCCGATTGAAAGGCATTTCTTCGCGATCCATCGCAAAGAAATATTGCCGGAAAAATTCACCCAACGAGCTGAACAGATGCCGGAAACGTCCGATCACCGGATAGTTGCGCCGGACGGCATCCTGCTTTTGCGTGATGTCCACGAAAAACAAGATGATCACCCCGGCCAGTCCGAGCCCGAGTGTAAAAATGAAGATATAGGTCAGTGTGCTGAGTATATTGAGAATTCCGTCGGCCATCATGATCCCCTGTCCAGGCAAAGTGAGACTAGCATCATGCAATGCCTCTCACAAAGGTTCGTCGCAGCTTTTGCATAAGTTACTCCGGCACTGTTTCGTCCTGGCAGGCTATGCGGGTATCTGCTGGGAAATACAGTGAAAGCTTCCACCGCCGCGCAGTAACGCCTCGCTCGACACACCAACTGCCCGGCGATCCGGAAACAGTGCTCCGATTTGCTCCACCGCCCGCTGATCATTTTTCATCCCATATTGAGGGACGGCAACAACACTGTTGCCGACATAAAAATTCATATAGCTCGCCGGGGCAATTTCTTGATCAATCAGGTATCGGCCAACCGATGGAAGCCGGACAACAGTCAGCCCCGATCCTGCGGCTCGCCCGGCGGCATCCTCAAACACCGCGGCATTGGGATCGTCGGCTTCCGAAGCTTGCGGTATTGCGACCTTTGCGTTCCCCACGAAACGCGCCAGATTATCGACATGACCATCGGTATGATCCGCCGCCAAGCCATCCTCCAGCCAGCAGAGCGTTTCGGCTCCCAATGCGGATTGCAGCAATGCTTCCGCCGCACCCACGGTGAAGTCATTGTTCCTGTTGCAGTTCAGCAGACATTGCCGGGTTGTGATCAACCTGCCGGTGCCGTCACCGTCGATCGCTCCCCCTTCCAGAACAATATCCCATTGCCTGGTTTCAATATTGCGGCTTTCCGCGAGACGGCGGCCAATATCCTGATCCCCGGGCATATCAAACTTTCCGCCCCAGCCATTAAAACCAAAATCATTGCCGAAAACAGTCCCGTTCTCGCATGTGATAATCGGTCCGGTATCCCGCAACCAGATATCACCAAATGGTTCGACAATGATCGAGATCCGTTCATCGACGAGCGTTTTGGCAATGCCCCCGTCGGCAGCGGTTCGGCATGTGAGAATGACATGCTCGCCCCTGCCCTGGTCAAAAACGGCATTGGCAAATGCAGCTACTTCGCGCTGGGCATCGAGCAGGCGATCGGGCCATTCGGTAACGTCACCGGGGAAGCCGATCCAGACCGCTTGATGCGGCTCCCATTCAGCGGGCCAGCGCACAGGATAGTGCCGAGCTAGTTTCCGGCGCGGCTTTTGTCGCGGGCTTCCCGGAATTCATCACCTTCATTCCAGTTGGGCCAGTCTTCCGTCATCGCCAGCATCCGGGCAACCGTATAATAGACTTTCAGGTCCCCCATTACACCGTCCCAGTTCCAGTTCGGATCATATTCATCCTTGGGACCATGATAGCGATTCTCGGTATAATCCTTGCTCAGCGCCTCGCCAGCTTCGCGGCCGCCTTCGATCAAATCTTCACCGCCTTCGAAATAAATCATGGGCACACCCAGCTTCGCAAAGCTGAAATGGTCAGACCGATAATAGAACCCCTTTTCCGGTGTGGGTTCCGCTTCGGCAACACGGCCATCTACCGTGAGAGCACCTTCAAGATAACGATCCAGCTGCGACTTGCCTTTACCAACAACAACCACGTTCTTCGCAGGCCCCGCCATACCGAACGCATCCATGTTCACCCCGCCAACGGTCTGGCTGAGCGGATAGATTGGATTGGCGGCATAATATTCGGATCCGAGCAGGCCAGATTCCTCGGCGGTCACCGCCAGGAATATGATGCTGCGATCCGCGGCACCCGCTTTGGCATGGGCTTCGGCAAGAGCAACCAGCGCCGCAGTGCCCGTCGCATTATCAACTGCGCCATTGCAGATATCATCTCCATCGGGGGCCGGCTTGCAGCGTCCGAGGTGATCCCAGTGTGCGGTATAGACAACATATTCATCCGGGCGTGTCTTGCCTTTCAGCAGACCGATAACATTCTTGCTGTCCATCTTTCCGATCGCATTGTCGAAAGAAACCGATGCCTTTGTGTTCAGCGGAACGGCTTTGAACCCTTTCTCCCGGGCCGCTGCCATCTGCTCCGCCAGATCCTGACCGGCGCTGGCAAATATTTTCTCAGCTACCGATTTCTGGATCCAGCCATTTGCTTTCGTCTGGTCAGAACCGCCATTGGCTGTTTGCGCATAGAATTGAGGCCCGCTCCAGCTCGATTCGACCACGTTCCAGCCATAAGCTGCTGGTGCGGTGTCGTGAATGATCAATGCGGCTGCGGCTCCCTGACGAGCCGCTTCCTCATACTTATATGTCCAGCGTCCATAATAAGTCATGGCGCGACCACCAAATTCGCCTTCGAGGCTTTCGGTGCCGAAATCCGGATCATTGACCAGTATGACGACGGTTTTGCCTTTTACGTCAACACCGTCATAATCATTCCAGCCGCGCTCTGGCGCGTTGATGCCATAACCGACAAAGACCATTTCGCTGTCAGCAATCTCGATGCTGTCCTGCTCCTGATAGGAAGTGACAACCATTTCCGGACCATAGGCGAAGCTCATGTCTTCTGAGCCGCCTGTAATGGCCAGAGGCGTCACTTTTTCCGCTTCGATAGAAACGAGCGGGACGTCCTGATACCAGCTGTCACCATTGCCCGGCTCGAGACCGGCCGCGGCAAATCGTTCCGAAATCAGCTTGATTGTTTTTTCTTCGCCAGCCGTTCCGGGCGCGCGCCCTTCATAAGCGTCCGAAGACAGTTCTTCGGTGATCGAGGTCATCGTATCAACAGACAGTTCCGGTGCGGAAACTTCCGGAAGAGGAATGGAGCTCTCGCCCTCACTCATGTCCTTGCAAGCAGAAACAAGCAGCACAGGCAGCGTTAAAGCTGCCACCATTTTCATGTTCATTCGGAGATCCTCTACCAATCCGGTTTCAATCGTTCCCATTTGGCAGAGCAGCAGGGGCGTTGCAAGGTTTTGCTCGATGACAAGGGGCCGTGCAGAAACCTGCGACAGCGCTCTTGTTATCAACGCACAAATACCATAGCCTTCCCCGAGTTAGCTTGAAAAGTATTCTGATTGAATAGGGGGCGTAAAAGTGCAAAATTTAGCTGGATCAACTGTGTTGATTACTTTGCTGGCATCGATGGTAGCCAGTCAACCTGCGCTGGCAAATGACCAGGCAAAGATTTTTGGAGCAATGCCGTCAATAGAGGATATCAGCCTTTCTCCAGATGGTACGAAGATCGCGTTCCTGTCTCCCGGACCGGGCAATCAAACCGATCTATATTCAATCGATCTGACGAAAGGGAATACACCCCAACGCCTTACAAGCTCCTCGGGCGACCCCGAGGATTTCTGGTGGTGCCGCTGGGTATCGAATGAGCGATTGGCTTGCAAAATCGGAGCCATGGAAGACTATGCTGGTGATATTTACACCTCAACCAGCGTGTTTGCGATAAATTCAGACGGCAGTAATCCCAAGTTACTGAGCAAGCGGCAACCACCCAATGCAATCGGTGTCAGTCTGGGTGGGGGTTCAATCATCGATTGGTTGCCCAGCGAAGAAAGCGCGGTACTCATGACGCGGTATCATGTGAAAGAAGGGGCCGCCAGAACCCGTATACGCAAGACGAAAAAAGGGCTGGCGGTTGAACGAATCGATACATTGACCGGCAGATCCAAAATGGTCGAAAGACCCGAAGATGAAGCGGTCGAATATATCACTGATGGTCAGGGCAATGTCCGAATCAAGGGAATGCGGGTCGAAAGAGGAAGTACCGAACTCGATAGCGGACAAATAAAATACTATTATTCGTCTGGCAAAGACTGGCTGCCCCTGGGTGAACTGGATTACGCAAACCGTACCGGTTTCAATCCCTACGCGGTGGATTCCAAATCCAATCGGGCCTTCGGATTTGCTCCTTATCAAGGAAGGAAAGCACTGGTTTCGATAGCTCTGGATGGAACCATGGATCAGGACGTTATTTATTCACATGATGAAGTGGACGTTGATGGTCTTATTAGGATCGGCAAAAACCAGCGGATCGTGGGCGCCAGCTATGCCACAGAGAAACGCCGGGCGGTCTATTTCGACCCCGAACTGTCAAAATTGGCGTCCGCGTTGGGGAAAGCCCTGGGAGCAGGTTATTCCATCCATTTTGCCGATGCCAGTCTGGACGAAACAAAACTGCTGATCTGGGCTGGATCAGATGTTGATCCGGGGCAATATTTTCTGTTTGATAAAACCAGCAAGCAGTTGCGCCCACTTTTGGGTGTCCGTCCAAATGTTGAAAACAACACATTGGCGACTGTGAAACCGGTATCCTATCCTGCTGCCGACGGCACGATGATACCTGCATATCTTACACTTCCGGTAGGGTCATCAGGTAAAAACCTGCCCGCAATTGTCATGCCTCATGGAGGCCCGGAAAGCCGCGACGAATGGGGTTTCGACTGGCTTTCCCAGTTCTTTGTGAGTCAGGGGTTTGCGGTACTACAACCCAATTTCAGAGGCTCGTCCGGCTATGGCGACGAGTGGTACAAGAAAAACGGGTTTCAATCGTGGCGTACATCTGTCGGGGACGTAAGCGATGGCGGAAAGTGGTTGATTTCGGAAGGCATAGCCAAACCATCAGCCCTTTCGATCGTTGGCTGGTCTTATGGCGGTTATGCTGCCCTGCAGTCGGCTGTGATTGCACCTGATCTCTTCAAATCCGTTGTGGCTATAGCACCAGTGACGGATCTGCAGACACTGAAACAGAATTCCAGGCGCTATTACAGCGGCGCGGTGACGCGCGAATATGTAGGCAGCGGTCCGCACGTCAAACAAGGCTCTCCAGCACAGAATGTGGATGCAATCAAAGCACCTGTGCTGCTGTTTCATGGTGACTATGACCAGAATGTGAGAATTCAACATTCCAAATTAATGGAAAACAAACTCAAAGCAGCGGGGAAACCGGTGACCTTTGTTCGCTACGACAAGTGGGAACATAGCCTCCGGAATTCTTCTATTCGAGCAGACATGCTTCAAAAATCGATTGAATTCCTGCCAAAGTAAGAGGGGATTCCGGACAAAAAAAAGGGCGGCTCCAAAGGGCCGCCCTTTTTTTGTCAGGTCTGGAAACAATCAGCGTGAATAAAATTCGACGACCAGATTGGGTTCCATGGTCACGGGATAAGGTACTTCGTCCAGCGTAGGTACGCGAACATAGGTGACCTTGTCGGTTCCGTCCGGTGTGACATATTCCGGAATTTCACGCTCTGGAAGGCTCTGCGCTTCGATCACCAGCAGCATTTCTTTTGCCTTGTCGCTCAGGGACACTTCGTCACCTGGCTGCACTTTGCGCGAAGCAACGTTACATTTCACACCATTCACACGAATATGTCCGTGGCTGACCAGCTGACGGGCAGCAAAAATCGTGGGTGTGAATTTTGCGCGATACACAACCATATCGAGGCGTTGCTCAAGCAGGCCGATCAGATTCTGGCTGGTATCGCCTTTCATCGCAGCAGCTTCGCTATACGCACGCTTGAACTGTTTTTCGGTCACGTCGCCATAATAGCCTTTCAGCTTTTGCTTGGCGCGTAGCTGCAGACCATAGTCGGACAATTTGCCTTTGCGACGTTGTCCGTGCTGGCCAGGTCCGTAATCACGCCGGTTGACGGGTGATTTGGGACGACCCCAGATATTTTCGCCCATGCGGCGATCAAGTTTATATTTCGAGCTGGTACGTTTGGTCATCAGATGACTCCTAATTTGCTGTTTCAATTCGTCCCGGAATGCACCGGAATTCCAACAGGAAAACCGCGGCTACCGCTTCACCGGGGTGCGGAGCCAATTGCAAGACGCGGCCTATGACGATCAATCCGAATATTGTCAACAGCATTTGCTCTCAGAAAACGCATGGAAATCGCCATGAATGCTCGACTTCACGATCGCCAGTGACTAAACGCGCTCGCATGACAAACAGCACTTCGCTCCCCCCCATGGAAACTATGACCGATGTCCGCCAGCAAGTGGACCGGATCGATGCCGAATTAATTGCATTATTCGCCCAGCGCTTCGCGTGCATGGACGCGGCTGCAAGGATCAAACAGGATCGCGCCGCCGTGCGTGACGAAGTTCGCAAAGCCCAGGTTCTGGAGCATGTGAAGCAGCTCGCGGCCGAAGCAGCTATTCCGGTTCCCACCATGGCAGCGATCTGGGAAATGCTGGTTGAAACCTCGATCGGTTATGAATTTGAAAAATGGGACCAGATCAGAGACGTCTGACGCCGTTTTATTTGGGGTGCGGATTTTCAAACGAACTGAGTACCCCGCGCCAGGTCTTCACTTCCTCTTCGGTCCAGCCAGGTTTGGTCAGCATGTTGCGCAACGTGATTTTCGTCGCCGCGGCGCGATCCGGCGGATAGAAATACCCGGTTTTCTCCAGAGCAGCTTCCATATGCGCGTAGAGCCGGTCCAGCTCGATCTGGGGCGCCGGCTGTGAAGGTTGTTTTTCCAGCGTCGGCTGAACGTTCCGTTCGTCCATTTTGGACAATTCATAAGCCACAAGAATCACCGCCTGCGCCAAATTCAGCGAGCCGAATTCCTGATTGATCGGAACCGTGATGATTTTGCGTGCCAGTTCGACATCCATGACCTCAAGTCCCGAACGTTCCGGGCCAAAAAGAATGGCGCATTTTCCGTTGGATGCCTGCATATCTTGCGCCGCAGCAGCGGGTGCTAGCACTTCCTTTGTCATCCCGCGTTTGCGCACCGTCGTCGCATAAATATGCGAACAATCGGCTACGGCTTCGGCGGTCGTTGCGAAAACCTCTGCCTTTTCGAGCACGATATCTGCCCCGGCTGCAGTTGGTCCAGCGGAAGGATTGGGCCAACCATCGCGCGGATCAACAATCCGCATCTCGCTAAATCCGAAATTGAGCATGGCCCGCGCGGCCTTGCCGATATTTTCTCCAAGCTGCGGCTTGACCAGCACGAAAACCGGCGCGCGATTACTCACTTATCGTTCAAATCGGTTGCGCCAATATCTTTCACACTACCCGCAAATTCTTCAAAATCCCGGGCTTCCGTGAAATCCTTGTAGACCGATGCAAACCGGATATAGGCCACGCTGTCCAGCCCTTTGAGGCCATCCATAACCATTTCACCAATGCGCTTCGAAGGAATCTCATTCTCGCCGCTGGTTTCCAGTTGCCGTTGAATTCCCGAAACCAACTGATCCATCTGTTCCTGTGCAATCCCGCGCTTGCGGCAGGCCAGAGAAACGGACAGATCAATCTTGGATCGGTCAAACGGTTCCTTGCGGTCTTCGCTTTTGACGACCGTAATCTCGCGCAGCTGAATCCGCTCGAACGTCGTAAAACGTGCGCCGCATCCCTCACATTGCCGTCTCCGCCGAATGGTTGTCCCATCCTCGGTCGGACGGCTGTCCTTCACCTGACTGTCATCATATGCACAAAACGGGCAACGCATCGGATATCTACTCGCTTACTCGGGATAGATCGGAAAACGGGCACATAATTCTTCGACGCGTGCCTTCACATCGGCTTCTACAGCCGGATCACCGGCTTCTCCTTTGTCTCGCAAACCGTCAAGAACATCAGCAACCATGTCGCCAATCATCTGAAATTCGGCTGGCCCAAATCCGCGGGTCGTACCAGCGGGTGATCCCACTCGTATCCCGCTGGTTTTCATCGGCGGTTGCGGATCGTTGGGCACACTGTTTTTGTTGCATGTAATGCCTGCCCGCTCGAGAGCTTCATCTGCATCGCGTCCGGTAATCCCGAGCGGAGACAGATCGACCAGTGCAAGATGCGTATCAGTCCCGCCCGCGACAAGATCAGCGCCGCGTTCCTTCAATCGCGCGGCCAGTATCTTGGCATTTTCGATGACTGCTGCGCTATAGCTCGCGAACTCGGGGCGCAGCGCCTCGCCAAAAGCAACAGCCTTGGCAGCAATGACGTGCATCAACGGGCCACCTTGCAATCCGGGGAACACCGCAGAATTGATCTTCTTGGCAATCGCTTCATCATTGGTCAGCACCATGCCGCCTCGCGGACCGCGTAACGTTTTATGGGTCGTGGTCGTTACAACATCGGCAAATTCCAGCGGGCTGGGATGGTAGCCGGCCGCTACCAGGCCGGCGAAATGCGCCATGTCGACCATGAAGATCGCTCCGACTTCATCAGCGATCGCCCGGAATTTCGCAAAATCAATCTGGCGGGGATAAGCGGAACCACCGGCGATGATCAGCTTTGGTTGATGCTCTTTGGCCAGCGCTTCGACTTCGTCATAATTGATCAGATGATCGTCTTCGTTGACGCCATATTGTACCGCGTTAAACCATTTGCCGGACTGCGCGGGTTTGGCACCATGAGTCAGGTGACCACCTGCATCCAGTGACATTCCCAAAATCGTATCGCCGGGTTTGGTCAGCGCCAGCATCACTGCGCCATTGGCTTGCGCTCCGCTATGCGGCTGCACATTTGCAAAACCGCAATTGAACAGTTGTTTGGCGCGGTCAATCGCCAGCGTTTCGACATCATCCGATGGTGCGCAACCCTGATAATAGCGGCGACCGGGATAACCTTCGGCATATTTGTTGGTGAAAACCGAGCCCTGTGCCTGCAGGACCGCTCTGGACACAATATTTTCCGATGCAATCAGCTCAATCTGGTTCTGCTGGCGAGACATTTCGGCATTGATCGCCCCGGCAACCGCAGGATCGCTCTCATCAACCGAAAAATCGAAAAAACCGGTCGGCCGGACATCTTGAATATCTGCCACATTGCTCATCATGCTACTCCTTCGGTGTTCGGGGCGGACAGCTTGTCGACACGACGTTGATGCCGGTCACCGCCAAATTCGGTGTTCAGAAACTGGGTGATGCAATCTTTTGCGATCTCGATACCTACCAGCCGGGCGCCCATAGCGATGACATTGGCATCATTATGTTCGCGCGACAGTCGGGCCGAAAGACCTTCAGACACAAGTGCACAGCGGCAGGCCGGATTGCGATTGACCGCTATGGAAATGCCAATTCCGGAACCACATAATGCGATCCCGCGTTCGGCAGAACCGGAAGCCACGGCATCGGCAAGCTTGTATCCATAATCCGGATAGTCGACGCTATCTGCAGTAGCCGGACCAAGATCATTTACATCATGTCCGTTTTCTTCCAGCCAGGCGACAAGCGCGGCTTTCAATTCGAGTGCGGCGTGATCTGAAGCAATGGCGATATGCATAGGCTGTTTATCCCGTTTCGGCCCGGTGGTTCACCTTGTCTCGCGCAAGGGAATCAATGCCCGCTATGTAGTAGAGAGAAATTGGATAGGCCACAAAATATTGCGGATTTGATCAAGAAATTCACTTTTGTCCGTCTGGGCGGCGGAATCAGATTTCCATCTGGCTACCAAGTTCCACAACCCGGTTGCTGGGAAGCTTGAAAAACTCCATCGCGGTCGCTGCGTTACGGAGCATCCAGGCGAATATCTTCTCTCGCCAGATCATCATTTGCGGCTTTTCAGATGGCAACAACGTCTGACGCGACAGGAAGAAGCTGGTCTGCATCATGTTGAATTCCATGCCGCATTCCTTGACCTTTTTCAGAGCAGCCGGAACGTCGGTCTCCTGCATGAAGCCGTAATTCAAAATCAATCTGTAGAACCCGTCGCCAAGATCGTTAACCTTCACGCGCTTGTCCGCCTCAACATAGGGTACATCCTGGATGTTCACCGTCAGGATAACCACACGCTCGTGCACAACCTTGTTATGCTTGATATTGTGCAGCAGGGCCGAAGGCACGCCGACGGAAGCAGACGCCATAAAGATCGCCGTCCCGGGAACCCGGGTCGCACTGTTTTTGGCGGACTTGGTGAAAATCTCGATCGGCATGGCAGCTTCAGCCATATGCTCGCGCATGATTTTGCGACCCTTTGCCCAGGTCGTAAGCAGCATGAACGCAAAACCGCCAACCATCAGCGGGAACCAGCCACCTTGCGGAACCTTGGTCAGGTTCGCTGCAAAATAAGCCCCGTCGACAACGAAGAACAGAATGATCAACGGCGCGGCATACCACCATTTCCATTTCCACATGGTGAAGACCAGAACCGCGAGCAGACAGGTATCGATCAGCATCGCGCCGGTGACGGCAATACCATATGCGGATGCGAGGGCACTGGAACTCTGGAACGTCAGTACAAGGATCAAAACGGCAATCATGATCGTCCAGTTGATCACAGGAATATATATCTGCCCGGCTTCCGATGCGCTGGTATGTTTGACCGTCAATCGCGGAATAAAGCCCAGCTGTATCGCCTGATGAGTGACCGAGAACGCCCCGGAAATCACGGCCTGACTGGCAATGAAAGTAGCCATGGTTGCCAGTATCACCAGGGGCAGTCGCAGCATCTCCGGTGCGAGCAGGAAGAAGGGATTCTGGATGGCTTCCTGCGCTCCGGCCTGATCCAGCCCGATAATCATCGCGCCCTGTCCAAAATAATTGCAAAGCAAGGCGGGCATGACAAACCCGAACCACGCAATCCGCATCGGACGGCGCCCGAAATGCCCCATATCGGCAAACAAAGCCGCAGAACCAGTGACCGCCAGCACGACCGAGCCCAGGGCAAGAAACGCCTGAAATCCGTCAATCAGAAAAAATTGCAGTGCGTAATAGGGATTTAATGCCAACAGAATTTCGGGGTTCTGGACGATTTGACTCAGCCCCAATATGGCTATGACCGTAAAGTAAATGAACATGATCGGCGCAAACAAAGCGCCGATTTTCGCCGTTCCCCGCGATTGGATCATGAAGAGAAATACCAGCAGACCAACCGCGATCGGGATCACGACCGGCTGAAGTCCGGCCTCTACAACCGTAAGACCTTCAACCGCAGACAAAACCGATATTGCCGGGGTAATCATGCTGTCCCCGTAGAAGAGCGAAGTCGCAAATACGCCCAGCAGGATTGCCACCCAGCCGAATTTCGATCGTCGCAAGGCTCCGGACAAAAGCGCAACCACGGCGAGGCTTCCGCCCTGCCCTTTATTGTCCGCCCGCATCAATATGGTGACATATTGAATGGCGACCACCAGCGTCATCGACCAGAAAATCAGGCTGACAACACCAAAAACATGGATCTTGTCGAGCGCCAGCGGATGTGCACCGACGAATGTTTCGCGAAACGCGTAAAGCGGGCTCGTTCCGATATCACCAAATACAATGCCGATCGCACCTGCGGCCAGCTTGGCAACAGCGCTTCCCTCCTGACGGGAACCATGCGGTCGAATGCCGCGGCCGGGTTTACGGCCCGATGGTGCGGGAGTTTCTGACATTGAACAGACCGGTGCGGTGTTCCCCTGTGTGATTTGAAACCCGTTTGCTAACATAGCTGGCGGGTTTCAGCGAGCGGGCGCGATTACCATGGGCCATGCAGGCGCGCAACAAAGCTCTGAATGCGTTAACCAAAATACTGGAAAGATTGGCTTTTCTGAATTTAGTTGGCTGGCTTTGGTTCCACCGGCAAGGATGGTTGCGCGCGCTCCATGGCAGCCAGGCGCGACTCGAGATCCTTTCGCCAGGGGGCATCGTCCGTACTGCGCGCCAGCAATTCGGTCCATATCGCTTTGGCCTGATCAATATTGCCTGACTGTGCATATGCCAGACCCAGAAAAAATGGCGGACCAGGGTGCTCCGGAGAGATTTCGGAGGCGCGTTGAAACGCAAACTGGGCTGCCGGTGTGATAATGCCATCGGCATGCACGACCAGCGCATTGCCCAGCCCGACCCAGAGGTCAGGATCATTCGGATGCTCCTTGACGCCATTGCGCAGATAATTGGCTGCGGCTCCGTGTTTGCCCCCGCGATTGAGCGCGTCGGAGAAGACCAGCCATTCCTTGGCGCTTCCAAAACGTTCGCCCATTTCATTGCGGGCATCAATGCTGGAATCATCAAAACTATTGGGTTTTTCTGCGGGCTCAACCGAAACGCCCGCCATTCCCGGATGTCCCTGCCATGCATATCCGGCGACGCTGAGCAGCAGCGCGGCACCTGTTAGTTCATAAGCTGCCCTTGGCAATTTGCCGATGACCAACAGGCTGCCAAACAACAACACCAAAAAACCCAGGAGAATCAGCCACCCCATCATTCCTTGTCCTTTGTCTTGCGGAATCGTCCGCGCGCCAGCCAGACTGCTGCCAGGAACAGAAAGATCGGTGCGACCCACAGCGGCCAGGTTACAGCCGTTACCGGCGGATCATATGTCACCCAGCTACCATAGCGATCGACCAGCCAGTTGCGCACCTGATCCGGTGTTTCGCCAGCCGCAATACGCTCGCGGACCTGACTGCGCATGTCTCCGGCCATCGGTGCGTTACTGTCGGCAATCGACTGGCTCTGGCATTTCAGGCAGCGCAATTCATCCATCAGGTCGCGTGCCTTGGCTTCCTGTTCGGGATTTTCCAGTTGACGATCTGCATAAGGTGCGGGCGGCAGACCAGTCTGGGCAGACAGGGGCATCGTGATCAGGACGCTCAAGAGGACGAGCAAAAATCTCATTCCGCATCTCGCAATATTTTGATCAGTTCCGCAACATGTTCTTTGCGTATGTCGCCGATATGCTGATGCACGATGACACCATTTCCATCGATCACAAAAGTCTCCGGGACACCGGATGACCCCAGTTCCAGCTGCACAGAACTGGTTTCGTCGGATCCAATGCGGTTATAGGGATTGCCCCAGCGGCCCAGAAAATTGGCAATATCTTCGGGTCGGTCGCGAATGGCAATGGCGTTGATCTCGACGCCAGCGCTTTGCAGTTCCAGGAGCTGCGGTGCCTCGGCGATGCAGGGCAGACACCAGCTCGCGAATATATTCAGCAATTGCGGTTTGCCGGTTGCGAGATCCTTGCTTGCCAGAGCCGGTCGCTGATCGATAGCCGCCGGAAGAGAAAAGTCGGGCATCTTTTTGCCCACCATCCGGGACTCTATGATATTGTCCTTCGGCATCATCAATCCGGTTGCGACGGCGATGAAGAAAAGTCCGAACAGGGCGAGCGGCAGCCAGAGCAGTCCACGTTTCATAGCACCAGTTCCGCATGTTCTTTCTGAAGACGCTGCCTGCGGCTGCGCAACAGCCTGCCGACTACTGCCAGCAATCCGCCAAACGCGACCAGCAACCCTCCAAACCAGATCAGGGTCACAAACGGCTTCCACCATGTTCTGATCTGCCAGCGCCCGGTGCTGTCACCATCACCTAGCACGACATAAAGCTGGCCATTCCAGCGCGTCAGCAGAGCAGCTTCGCTGGTTTGCGTCTGTGCTGCAGCAAACATCCGGTTTTGCGGTGCGATCTCTACTTTCTCGCCATCATCATATTGTACAGTTATGCGAGCTTCGAGCGCGGTCCAGTTTGGGCCTGCCAAAGGTTCAATCGCTTCAAACTTCATTTTCCATTTGTCGAGCTGGGTCTCGTCACCCGGTTTCGCCGCAACCAGTTTTTCCTGCGTGAAACTGCTCTCCGACGCCATGCCGACCAACGCGACGGCAATGCCAAAATGCGCGATAACCATCCCATATGTGTGAAGCGGCGTCCTGCGCAAATTGCGCTTCCACAGCGGCGCAAAACTGGCAACACCGACACCCGCCGCCAAAGCGAGCCCGAGAAGCGACAATATCGACATCGAAGTGGTCATCAGGACAAGAATGAAGAGCATGCCAGCAGCAATCAGGATTGGCACGGCAACCCGGTTAAGCAAAGTCGCTGCATTGTCCCGACGCCATTTCATCAATGGTCCTGCGGCCATGATCGCCACAAGCAGCAACGCGAAGGGTCCGGTGACGAGATTGAAATAGGGTGGTCCAATCGAAACCTGCGTTCCAAAAGCCTCCGTAACCAGCGGATAGAGCGTACCGATAAACACCAGTGCCAGAATGACCGACAGCAAAAGATTGTTTGCGACCAGCGAACCTTCCCGGCTGACGAGCTCGAATTTCGAACCTTCCTTGACCGTTCCGATGCGCAGCGCAAACAGCGCCATGGCCCCGCCAATATATATTGCCAGCAAGGCCAGAATGAAACTTCCTCGCTCCGGATCAACAGCAAACGCATGGACGCTGGTCAAAATCCCGGACCGTACCAGAAATGTCCCGATCATCGACATCGAGAAAGCCACAACCGCCAGCATGACTGTCCAGGCACGCAGTCCGTCACGTGTTGCAAGCACGGTCACGGAATGCAGCAATGCCGTCGCAGCGAGCCAGGGCATCAGTGAAGCGTTTTCAACCGGATCCCAGAACCACCAGCCGCCCCAACCCAGTTCATAATAGGCCCAGTAGCTGCCAGCGGTTATTCCCAGAGTCAGGAAAATCCAGGCGCCCAAAACCCAGGGACGCATTGCCTTTGCAAAGGCCGGACCGACATCTCGCGTTATCATGGCTCCGACGGCAAAGGAAAAGGCGACCGAAAGCCCGACATATCCGAAATAAAGCGTGGGAGGGTGAAAGGCGAGGCCCGGATCCTGCAGCAGCGGGTTCAACCCCTGCCCTTCAGCCGGCACCGGACTCAGTCGCTCGAACGGATTGGAGGAAACGAGCAAAAACGCATAGAAACCCAGGCTAATGAATGCCTGAGCGGCCAGCGTGGTGATCAGCGTGGCTGTTTTCAGATTGCGCTCGAACAGGGCGATAAGCGCGCCGGCCAGCCCCATGACGGTCACCCAAAGGAGCATCGAGCCTTCATGATTGCCCCAGGTTCCGGCGAATTTATAGAGGAACGGCTTTACCGAGGCGCTGTTTTTGGCAACCAGTGAGACCGACAGATCAGACCTCAGGAACAGCCATATCAGCAGCACAAAAGACAGTGCCACAAGAACGCCCTGGGCCACCGCGACCGGACGAATGGCAGCGCTGAAATCGGCACGGTCAGTCCTCAGGCCGACCGCACCCAGTGCAAATTGCAACAGTGCGAGACCCGCCGCCAGCCACAATGCGATCAGACCTGCCTCCGCAATCATTCCACCAATGTTCCCGTAGCTGTGGGTGTACCGGTCATGTCAATGCCATCCAGTTCCCGCGGAATGTAATTCTCATCATGTTTTGCAAGGAGAGTTTCCGCTTCAAAACTCCCGTCAGCCAACAGCTTTCCATCTGCCACGACACCGGATCCTTCGACGAACAGGTCGGGCGTGATCCCGGTATAGGTGACCGCTTGCCTGGCATCGCCATCATGAACGATGAAATTGACAGTCACACCATCTGTTTCACGTTGTATTGATCCGGTCTCCACCATGCCTCCGAGCCGAATGGCTTGGCCGGCCGCTGGCTTCTTCGCAGCAAGATCGGAAGGCGTATAGAAATAACTGGCCTGATCACGCAGTGCAAAGGCCGCCAACAATCCTGCACCAACAAGAGCCAGCACGGCCATGACCGCCAGTGTCAGTCGCTGATGTTTTGCTTTCATGTTCCGGTCTTCTTTTCTCTTGCCGCAGTCGTCATGGCTTGAACTTGCTGTTCCGACTTGCGCATTGCCGCATAGCTCATCGCAACCACAATGGCGGTGCCGAATATCACGATCACATAAGATGCAATGACGAAAGGCCAGTGATTCATTCTGCAGCCATCCTTTTCAGTCGCGCTTCCACTTTGGTTTCCGCCAGTATTCCGCGCATGCGCATCAGAACGATTGCACCGAATAAGAGGCTGAATCCAATTACATTTACAGCCAGCGGCCATAGAAAAGCACTATCGATTGTCGAACCTGACGTTGTGATACTGGCTTTTTGATGCAGCGTATTCCACCAGACGACCGAACGGTTGATAATGGGAATATTGATCGCGCCGACGATCCCGAAAATGGCAGTCACTTTAGAGACACCGCCCTTTTCGCTACTGGCGCTCGCCAGTGCGATATAGGCGAGATAGAGGAAAAACAGGACCAGAACCGATGTTACCCGGCCATCCCAGACCCACCATGCCCCCCAGGTTGGTTTGGCCCAGATCGCACCGGTAATCAGCCCGAGAGCAGTAAACAGCGCGCCGGGAACTGCAACAGCCCGGGCTGCGACCGATGCCAGCGGATGTCGCCAGGCAATCTGTACAATGCTGGCAATCGCGATGGCGGTCCATCCGCCCATGGCCAGCCAAACCGTAGGAACATGAATATACAGAATACGCACGCTGTCGCCCATCAAGCGATCTGCCGGTGCATAGAACAGGCCATATCCGGAACCAATCGCGATCAGGATCACGCCGGCAACCAAAAGCCATGGCGTCAGCGGTCTGGCGATCGACAGGAAACGGGCAGGATTTGCATAAGCGTGCATTTGGAAACCGGTCATTGCCTTTGTCTGCTGTGTGGCAAGCATAATCGAGCAATTCGATGGCAGAAGACCCGCTAAGCGACAAGTGTTTTTCTCGCTGATCCAGACTCGGATAGATGTTTAGGCTGCCTCAACCCGCGCGAGATCGTTCGTCAATCCTGCGATGACGGTATATATTTCCTCGGGCGGCACAGGTTTGCTGAGGAAATACCCCTGCACCTGATCACATCCTTCTGCTTTCAGGAATTCAAGCTGATCAACATTTTCAATACCTTCGGCAACGGTTTGAAAATTCAACGCGTGCCCAAGATTGATAACAGCCGAAATAATCGACCCCGTGCCTTCGGAACTCCCGGCATCCCGAATAAAGCTTTGATCGATTTTGACATCGTTAAATGCGAAAGACCGCAAATAGCTCAGCGAAGAATAACCAGTACCAAAGTCATCAAGTGCGATACGGACTCCCATTTTCTGCAGTGTTGTCAGCGTTTTACGTGCTTCTTGAACATTGTCGATCAACACCGTTTCGGTGATCTCCAGTTCGAGGCGGCTTGGCTTCAGCTGATAGGCAGCCAGGGCGCGGAGTATTTTAGTGCTGAATGCAGAATCCTTGAGTTGAATGGCAGAAACATTGACTGCGATCCGGATATCCTCGGGCCATTTGGATGCCTGACGACAAGCCTCCAATATCACCCAGTCCCCAATCGAAACGATCAGATTTGCCTGTTCCATGAGCGGGATAAATTCATCCGGCGCAATTTCGCCCAACTCGGGATGATTCCAGCGGAGCAAAGCTTCAAATGAAACAACCTTCTGGCGTTCGAGACTGACGATTGGCTGATAGCACAGGCGCAACTGATCATTCTTCAGCGCCGTTTTCAAATCGAGCCGCAATTTTCCCGATCTGTGATAAAGTTCGCCGAGTTTCTGATCATAGAAACGACAGTCTTTCGAACCACTGTCCTTTGCCACGTACAGGGCAATGTCCGCACTTTTTACCAGCGTCTCCGAGCAAGGCGCCTGGTCCGACGATATGGCAGCACCGAAACTTGCACTGGCATCAATCCTTTGACCTTCGATCAGGAAATCGTCGTCAAAGCAGCCTTCCAGCTGTCGTGCCGTTTTCTGAAAATCGGGGTCGTTGAGACGTTGCTGTTTGATAATCGCAAACTCGTCACCACCGATTCTGGATACCAGGTTGATATCCGGAATATTTGCAAGTCTCTGCGCCACCTGGATCAGCAATTCGTCCCCGGCCGGATGACCGAGATTGTCATTTATGGTTTTGAAGTTATCGAGGTCGATCAGAAACAGGGCGACAGGGTCGACCGGGCATGATTCCTGACCCAAAAGAGTCTCGAGCGTTTCATTATGTTCTTTTCTGTTTGCGATTTCTGTCAGTTCATCCAGCCGTGCGACGTTTCGCAACTTCTCGCGCAGCCGTGACTGATCAGTCACGTCTTGCACCACACCGACCAATCCAATAATCTCTCCATTTTTAAATTCCGGTTCCCCGATATTTCGGACACGTTTGCGCACGCCATTCTCAGTTATAAAGTCGGTTTCAATATCAAATAGCTCGCATTCCCCGATCGCCAGTTGAAGCGCGCTGTAGAGTTCTGTCGCGGCCTCGCCGGGATAATAGCTCAATATTCTGTCAAAGTCCGGAACAGCGCCGATTGGAAGTTGATGCATTTTGAATATCTGTTCCGACCACTCCAGTTTGAAATTTTCCAAAGTCAGGCGCCATGACCCAATTTTAGCAATATTTTCCGCATGACGAAACTGGCGGTTCGCCATGTCCAGTTTCATTTGCAGGGCCTTTTGTTCGGTAATGTCAAAATTCACTCCAACATAGCCGGCAATTTCGCCATTCTGATCTCGATACGGGCTGCAAAGCACTGCAATCCAGATGGTTTTTCCCGAGGGCTGTTGAAAACGGAAATCCATTTTGAACATGCGTTCATGTGTGACCGCCAAATCCCATTCTGCCCAAACCTGTTCGCGATCATCCGGATGGATGGCATCCGCCCAGCCTGGTCCGATTGCCTGTTCCCATTGCAGACCACTTAAATTCAACCAAGACTGATTGACGTAAATGCAGTCGCCATTGCTGTCGGTAAGAAATATTCCGGCCGGAGACATATCAGCCAGCGTTTGAAATTTCTGATCATCTTCCGGCTTGCGGATGCCATCTGCCAGCAAGACACTGTCCATCTTGACCAAGCCCGTGTCATTTGTGATTTCGATTTCGCCGCCGGGTTGATGCGACCGTTCCAATGCAGCGGGGCTGAACGATTGAGCCATGGCACTCTGGGTGGACAGACTGCGTGACAATTGTGATTGCCCATCCTTCCGTTTCAAGACGAGCAAGAATATCGGCAGGGTCAAGCCGAGAATCAACAGGATCAATATTCCTTGTTCACGCATCGGTTTCGATCACGTAACGCATGGGAATTCGAGGATTGCAAACATGAGTCCAATAACGGATTGGACAAAATAATGTTTACCATGAAACCAGGTTCAAAATTGTTCTGCGGGCGGTCTTGACCAACGAACGCGGCCAATCACGTGACAAAACACGGTCGGACCTACATATTTTTATATAGTTTCTACAGGTTTACGGGCGACCGATCAGGCTTCGAGCCATTTTGTCCGCGACAACTGCGGAAGGCAGTTTCAAGCTCGCACTCTGATCCCAGATTTCGGTCAATCGATCGGGGATACGATCGACCCGGCTGTTAACCTCGGTCACATCGCTGTCCCCCAGATACTCCAGTCCGACACTGATAATCCCGCCAGAGTTGATGACATAATCCGGCGCAAACAAAATTTCACGGTCGAAAAGTCGCTGGCCATCTTCGGGCGTGGCGAGCTGGTTATTGGCACCGCCTGCGACGATAGGCACATTCAGATGCGCAATCGAAACTGTGTCCAGAATGGCTCCGAGTGCATTGGGACTGAACACATCAGCTTCGAGACGCATGACATCGTCAAGCCCGACAACCTCCGCGCCAATTTCATCGGCAAGCGTCTGGGCATGATCCTTGTTGATATCTGCTATGCTAAGCTTTGCACCATCTTTCGCGAGCAGTCGAGCCAGACCGCCGCCAACACTGCCGACACCCTGGATGGCGACGTGAACGCCGTCCATGTCTTTGCGTCCCAGTTTGTGGGCCACAGCGGCTTTTACGCCCAGATACACACCTTTGGCCGTAAATGGTCCCGGATCGCCGCCGGCATGACCGCTGTTGCTGACCGGGAGGCCCGATACAAAGGCGGTTTGTTTGGCAACTTCGACCATGTCTGCGGTACTGATTCCAACATCCTCCGCGGTGACATAGCGGCCCGCCAGAGAATCAATCATCCGGCCAAACGCAGCCATCATGTCGGGAGTTTTCGTGCGATTTTGATCAGCCAGAATGACAGCTTTTCCGCCGCCCAGCGGCAGGCCAGCCAAGGCATTTTTGAAACTCATTCCGCGTGACAGTCGCAGCGCGTCGGTCACCGCAGTTTCCCGGTTTTCATAGTGCCAGAAGCGCGTTCCCCCTGCACCCGGCCCAAGATGGGTTGAATGCAGCGCAATAATCGCGCTCAGGCCAGTTTCGTGATCATGAAAAAAGTGGACAGCTTCATGTCCATCAAAATCAGGCAAATCCCACATCACCGACATTTCAAAAAACCTTTGGTTAGAACGCAATAATATTTGAACGTGGTATAATAATATTACAAACTTCACTTGTCACCAAAAGAGTTTCCGGTGGAAGCAAGCTATAACAATATTTCGAAAATGCTGTTTCCAAAACTGGGGCGATCGAGGGGTCTCGAACCCCCGACCTCCGGTACCACAAACCGGCGCTCTAACCAACTGAGCTACGATCGCCACAACCTTGCTGCATACAGATCCGTCTGATGCGCGACGCTGCATAGGGATGCCGAGGGGGGAAGGTCAAGTATTTACAGCGCTGCACAATGCAAATTTATCACCTTACAATGCATCGCCTCGCCGCCGGTGAACAAGACGTGCAGGTTGCCGCGCAGCATCGACCAATGCATCTTCCTCGACCAAAGCACTTTGCATCTCGACCGCAAGCGCCAGCCGGAACCAGCGCGTCGTGACCCTGACCTGAGATTCTGTGTCTGACGTTACATTAAAGCTTGCCGGTACCGATTGAGACCAGAATTCGGCAGCACTGGCAAAACCAACCTCGGGACGGTTGCCCAGAAACTGCCGAACCTGGACGCTGTTGGTCGGAGAACTCGAGAGGATTTCAAGAAGCAGGGAGCGTTCCGGGCGCAATGTATTGACGTTTATGGGAGACAGGTCCGTGACCGGCAAGGCGCATATCCAGGGCGCAAGACGGGCATAAATCGCGGCATCGAACCCTTTGATAGCGCGCAATTCACTGATGTCGACAAGCAGACCGTTGGCCGTCCGATAAGGATTGTCGAGTTGCAGATAATAATCATCTTCGGCCCCGCGCGGCGTTGCTACATTGTTGCTGTCCAGCCAGTCGGTAACTGACTCGGCGATATCACTGGCATCCCCATCCGGCACATCCAGCCGGATCATCAACCGGACAAACTGGTCAAATCCGGTTTGCCGCGCAGCAAGAACAGCGCCTCGCTGTTCCACGAGGCTGTTGATATTGAAGCAGTTCCCTCCGTCCGAGATAACAGCGGTTATGACACCGCCAGGAACCGGCACTATATTTTCCTCGCCATTCCAGCCTCCGAAATTCGTGGTCCGGTCGGGAGAGATGGATACGATCTGACGTGCCGTTTCCATACCCATGGATTCCGCCGCCACCACATAGGCTTTGGCCTGACTCAACTCGCGCGAGTTCGACGTCAGCTTGGCCGCGCCAGCCAATCGATCGATACCGTGGGCCGCCAGTATCGCCAGCACCGCAACCAGCAACAAAACCGTAAGCAAGGCCGCTCCGCGCTCCCTTTTTGGGGAAGTAAAACTGGTCTTGCTCATAAATAGCCTGTGCCGATCAGGAACAGGTGCCGATAGGTTCGACCGGATTGTTCAAACTGTATCTCCAACGCTCGAGGCATGTCATTCATCCGTTCGGATTGCCATTGGTCGAGCCAACGGCCGCGTTTGTCACGATAGCGCATCTGCACATTTTCCAGACTGTCGATCAATATAGCGGGATCACTTATCGCACCCCCGTCCGTCATCGCATATTGATAGCGCTGCAGACTTCCATCTATCAATCGATAGGATACGCGCTGCAAATTGGACCGGGGCTCATCGTTGACATTGCTCTGACCGCTCCGGGTAAACGTCAATATATCATCATCCGAAGCTCTCTCATCGGCGGCAAAGGCAGGGTTTCTGTTACCCTCCTCATCCCGGTATGTGCGCGCTATCGCCTGACTGAGATCCGCTTCCATGAGCGAGACCAGTCTTTGCATTTCCGCCATGCCGCGCAAATTCTGATCCGTGACTTCATTGGAATCAACCGCGGAACGCAGCAGTCCAACGCCCGCCACCGCGAGCAGAGAGAAGATCAGCAGCGCGACCATCATCTCCACCAGCGTGAAGCCGGAGCGCCGACTATCAAAGAGATTTTCGGTTGTCATATCAAATATTTCTATAACCGCATCCATCCCATGCGCAAACAGCAGTTGCGATGGCACCGAATTCATTTAGTCTGCGCAGCACGACAAGCAATATTTCTGGATAGCCCGATGCTCGAAACCAGCACGACATCTGCAGAATTTCTGGTCGCTCTGGGCGGAGTGCAGCGCTATCCCCACAAAGATATAGAATTGTGCATCATCAAGAACTTCCTCAGACCGGTAGAATGTGAAAGTCTGATCCAGCTCATCGACGAAAAACGCCGACCATCGACAATTGCAGATGCAAATGGTGATGATTATTTTCGGACCAGCGAAACCTGTGATCTCGATCATCACGATCCGTTCGTGACTGAAATCGACCAGAAAATCTGTAATTTTGCGGACATTCATCCAAAATATGGTGAACCGCTCCAGGGACAGCGATATGCAGTTGGTCAGGAGTTCAAGGCCCATACCGACTATTTTGACCCCGACGGCCTCGATTTCAAAAAATTCTGTACGATATCCGGGCAGCGGACCTGGACCTTCATGATCTACCTCAACGAACCCGGCGCGGGCGGCGCTACCAGCTTCACGCATTTGAACAAGAAATTTGTTCCAAAAACCGGAACTCTTCTCTGCTGGAATAACATGCGAGCGGATGGCACAGTCAATGACCGAACCATGCATCACGGAATGAAGGTGCGCAGCGGGACCAAATATGTCATCACCAAATGGTATCGCGAGCGCCCATGGCCATGGTCGCCGGAATAAACCAGGGAATAGCCAATGAAACTATCCGCTTACCGCCCTGGACCGGGCATGATGGTATCTGCTGCGTTTATCGGTCCAGGAACGGTTACTGCCTGCACACTGGCAGGTGCGAATTTTGGATTTGCCCTCATCTGGGCACTGGTATTTGCAACTGCGACCACCATCCTGCTGCAGGGTTTTGCGGTTCGGATAGCACTGGTATCCCGTATGGGACTGGCGGAAGCCATGATGCAATCCGTCAGCACGCCCATTTTTCGCCTTCTTGCGGCGCTGTTGCTGATTGCGGCGCTGGTTTTGGGGAATGCGGCATATGAAGCGGGGAATATCTCTGGCGCCGTACTGGGTGTCGAGGCCCTTTCAGGTGCCGATATCGGAGATGCTCGCCCGCTGGTCATCATCGCCATAGCATTGCTCGCCGGTGCGCTGCTGCTATTCTCCAAGCCCAAATGGGTCGAACGGGTGCTGATATCCCTGGTACTCCTGATGAGCGCAGCGTTCCTGGTGACATTCGTTCTTACCAAACCGGATATTGGCGCAATTCTCGCAGGCTTTATCCCGCATGTTCCGGAGGACGGTTTGCTGACAGCGATCGCGTTGATCGGGACAACCATCGTGCCGTATAATCTGTTCCTCCACGCCGCCAGTGCCAGAAATCGGTGGGAATCCCCGACGGGATTGCCGGAAGCACAGGCAGACAATGTCATATCCATCGGATTGGGCGGATTGATTTCGATCACCATATTGGCAACCGCCGCCGCCAGCATGTTCGGAACAGACCGTGAAATTGCCAATGCTGCGGATATGGCAGCACAGCTCAGCCCGGTCTTCGGCAATTTTGCATCTGTCATGCTGGGAATCGGACTGTTTGCTGCCGGCCTGACATCCGCCATAACGGCGCCTCTGGCCACGGGCTATATCGTGCAGGAAATATTTGGAAAATCGGCAGAAGACGGTTCGCGTTTACCGTTTAATCTGGCGGCACTTCTGGTGATTTTATCGGGCACTTTTGGAGCGCTGTTGAGCTATAGTCCGGTCGAGATCATCTTCATCGCGCAAATCGCCAATGGCCTGTTATTGCCTGTTATCGCTGCATTTCTTCTGAAGCTGGCAAACAACAAGGCGATACTTGGCGAACATGTGAACAGCTGGAAGGCGAATATCGCCGGAGGCACGGTTCTGATCGTGACCAGTCTGTTAGGCATTCGCCTGATCGCACGGGCACTGGGCTACTGGCCATGATCAAGACAATCGACCTCAATGCAGATCTGGGTGAAGACGAGAGCCCGGATGGAATCGCCCGGGACCTCACCATCATGCAAGTGATTTCCAGCTGCAATATTGCCTGTGGAGGGCATGCCGGTTCAGCGCGCAGCATGGAAACGATGCTGCGGGCGGCAAAGCGGCACAATGTATCTGCCGGAGCGCATCCATCCTATCCGGATCGAGACAATTTTGGCCGGTCAACCATGGAAATTTCTGCGGAAGACCTGACCGTCAGTTTGCAGGGCCAGTTGAGAGATATTACTGCCATTGCCCAACAGACTGCTGTGAAGCTTTTTCATCTCAAGCCGCACGGTGCACTCTATAATGACGCTCAGGATGATCCGCAGCTCAGTGATCTTCTTGTTGCTCTCGCCAAAAAGGAGCAACTAGCCCTGGTCGGCATGGCGGATACGGTGCTGGCAGACACCGCCAGACGCAGCGGAATACGGTTCATTGCAGAAGCCTTTGTCGATCGTCGCTATGATGACCACGCCCGTCTCGTTTCGCGCAATATCGAGGGAGCCGTGATTGCCGGTGAAGAGCCAAGACTGGAACAGGCTCTGGCGCTGACAAATGCGGCCCATATCACGACCGCATCCGGAGGCCTCATCACCGTCCCCACCGAAACATTGTGTCTGCATTCCGATAGCAAGGGTGCGCTGGAAACAGCGCGTGTCATTCGCCGGGGAATAGAGCGCAGTGGCGTCGAGATTGCCAGCCCGCAGTCGTGATGGAAGCGAACCCGGAAATTTATGTCTGCGATGACTGGGTTAACTGTGAAGTCCGCAATCGGTCAGATATTCATGCGTTTGGCAGGATATTGCAGGAATCGGGATGCTGGCAGGATATCATACCCGGTCTGGACAGCATTGCCGTACAGTTTGATCCCGCCAGATATACGCCGGAAGAGGCTCGGAACCTTTTTGCAAATTTGCTGCAACAATCACCAAAAAGTGCACCGCCGCCACCATCTTTGATCGAAATTCCAATCTGCTATGACGAGGAATTTGGCTATGATATTGAGAGAGTTTCGGAGCTACTGAAACGCTCGTCCGACGAGTTTATGGCATGGCACAGCAGCCTCTCGTTCACAGTGACAATGTTGGGGTTCATGCCCGGCTTTGCTTATCTGGCCTGCAACCAGACGATTCCTGACATAGGGCGGCTCGACAGTCCGCGCCAAAAAGTCGCGGCCGGTTCCATTGGCATGATCGGAGTTCAGGGCTGCATTTACCCGTTTGACAGCCCGGGTGGCTGGCCCATTGTTGGCCGAACGCCGCTTTCTCTGTTTGAGCCCGGAAAAAGCCCGCCGAATATCCTGCAACCTGATCAGGCGATCCGGTTTACCCGGATTGACCACCACCAGTTTGATCGGATCGCCAAGGATCATAATTCATGACCTTTACTGTTATCCGACCGGGAATGCAGACCACGCTGCAAGCCATGCCGTTTACGGGCTATCGCCATCTCGGCATGCCAGCGGCGGGGGCTGCGGACTGTCTGTCATTCGCGCTGGCCAATCGCCTGGTTGGCAAGGATCGTTCAGAAGCCGCGGTCGAAGTCACGCTGGACAGGGCCGAATTTGTTGCGGACGAGCCATGTGCAATCGCAGTCACGGGGGCCGCCAGCCAATTGCGGATCAACGACAAACCGGCGGCTCTGCATCAAACCACACCAATCCGGAAAGGAGATAGGCTTGTCATCGATGCCGCACGGAGCGGTTGCCGGTCCTATCTGGCGGTTTCGGGAAAACTTCAATCTGAAGCCGTACTGGGCAGCCAGTCCACATATCTGGGTGCAAGGCTTGGCGGCTTTCAGGGCCGTGCATTAAAAGCAGGTGATCGTCTGGATTGTTCAAATTCAGATCAATCTGTCCCGATTGTTCGGACACCCGAGAACCTGCGACCGGTTCACGGCGACAAATATCTGCTTCGGATCATTGCGGGACCAGAATATTCGGTTTTGAACGAACAATCCCGACAATCTCTGGAACATGTCAGGCATCGCGTCAGCATGCGTGCCAATCGTATGGGTCTGGGACTCACAGGCGTGAACCTTCACACCGAGGAAATGTCTTCCATGGCCAGCGCCGCGGTGTTCCCTGGCACGATCCAGTGCCCACCTAATGGAGAGCCGATTTTGCTGGGATCTGACGCGCAGACAACCGGCGGATATCCCAGAATTGCACAAGTGATCCGTGCAGACCGACATCTCATCGGCCAGCTACGTTCAAATGCAGAAGTACAGCTTTTGCTCATCACGACAGAGCAAGCCGCACAGATCTATCGTCAGAAGCTAGTGCTCCTGAAGCCGTGGCTTGGCGATATCAGCCTGTGGTAAGCGCCCGCGGCGCCCGGCACAGGACCAATATTAGCTTTTCTTGAGCGACAATCCGCCGAAGCGCTTGTTGAAGCGTGCAACTTGTCCGCCAGCATCCAGCAAACGCTGGTTTCCGCCGGTCCATGCAGGGTGTGATGTTGGATCGATATCCAGCTGCAGCGTCTCGCCTTCTTTGCCCCAGGTCGAGCGCGTTTCAAACACGGTTCCGTCCGTCATTTGAACCTTGATCATGTGATAATCGGGATGTGTATCTTTTTTCATTTTCTGCTCCATAGCGGGCTGGTTTCCGACCAGATCCCCAAGCGAATAATTTGTTGAGAAGCGGCGCATTAACCGCCGCCGCTACAAAGTGCAAGATTCTTTTGTTCCGGTCAGGCCGCAGGCGGATCGGCAATCATCGCCGTAAAACTCGCCTCTGCGGCCAGTTTGTCGCCAATCATTGCTTTTCCGGCGAATTTACAAACTCTCGGCCGCTTCTGCACAAATTCAACGTTGAGTGAAAGCAGACAGCCTGGCTCGACGGGCTGACGGAACTTGGCGCCGTCAATGGCCATGAAATAGACCAATTTTCCGGACCCAACCAAATCAAAACTTTCCATCGCCAGAACGCCAGCGGCCTGCGCCAGCGCTTCCACGATCATAACGCCCGGCATGATTGGACGACCCGGGAAATGTCCCTGGAAAAACCCTTCGTTCATTGTCACGGCTTTCACCGCGCGAATGGATTCATCCTTGACCAGTTCTTCAACCCGGTCGACGAGCAACATGGGGTAACGGTGTGGAAGCACCGCCATCACCTTGGTGACGTCATAGTCCAACAGTTCAGCCATCGCCGCGATTACCGTCCGGTTGGCTGAGCGGCAGCTGGCTGCTGCTGTGCGTTTTGCTGCGATTGGCCTGGTTGCCAGCCTGCAGGCGGTGTGATCGAAGCCGAAGGAACAAGTTTGTTCAATTCAGCTACGATATCGTCGGTGATATCCACATATGGCTCACGCGCGACAGTCGCTTGCGGCGAAATCACCAAATCAACATTCTTGGCTTTCATTGCTGTCTGGATGGCAGCGGTCAATTGCAGGCTAACCTGTTCTTGTACATAAGATGTGGCGAGCGTGACACGCTGCTGCAAACGCGCCAGTTCTTGCTGTCCGGACGTCCGCTTCGCTTGCAATGCCTGTGCCTGAGGCTGCACCGTCTGCGCATTGGCACCCGGCTGCTGAACAGCAGCATTATAAGCTGCGACCAGTGGCTGAATTTCAGTCTGCAACGCCGCGGCACGCGCGTTGGTCGCGTCAATATCAGCTTTGTAGGTTGTTTTCATCTGGGTCACGGCAGTCTGATACGCCTGCGATCGCACAACGGCGGCTTCGTAATTGGCCGTAGCGATACCTGTGCGCGACTGTGCCGAGGCGGGCGCTGCAACAATTGCCGGAACCGCAATAGCGGTCATCGCGAGAGCCGCAGATTTCAAAAGGGTTTTGGAAAAATTGGTCATCAGAATTGTGTTCCTACGTTAAATGTAAATAATTTGGTGTCATCGCCCGGTTCCTTGAGAAGCGCTTTGGCGACATCGATCCGGAATGGACCAAATGGTGAATTCCAGTTTACCCCGATACCGACTGATAGTCGAGGCTTTGGACTATCACCAAAGAATTGCTCTACAAAATTAGTGGCGATCGGGTTTGCAACGCCATTGGCGTCGACTGCATCGATGACCCGAACGACAGCTCCCATGTCATCTCGAGCGAGGAATAGCGGTCCAGTCGCGGTTACCGCCACTTGAGTACCTGTGCCATCATCCATTGTCACAATTGCACCGGTCGCATCCCTGACGGCAACTGTTCCCGTGGTCTGCGTCTGCGCGTCGGTGAGCAGCAATGGCTGGGTCACGTTAAATACCGCGCCAACATCCACAAAGATCGACGGACGCAGGCCCAGTTCACGCGCGCCGGAACCGAGAGGAATTTCCAGTTCGGCCCGGCCGAGATAATAAGCCCGTCCACCGATCGCATCGTCTGATTGCTGGCCCTGGTTATTTTCGATGATGGGCATGTTCACCAGGTTCCCATTGTCATCAATGGCTGGAACCGTTCCACTGCGAACCACTCGGGGGCCGACGCCGCGAATATCAAATCCGCGAATTTGCGGTTCACCGAGGAAAAACCGGTCCGTCAGTCGGACATCATCAATGCCATCGAGAGCGCTGCCGCGGTTTTCCAGGGGGTGGATATAACCACCCTCACCGCTTACCGTGAAGATGAAATCTCCCAATACGCGCCAGTGCTTGGATGCATTTACGACACCGCGAAGATATTTGACGCTACCGCCAAGGCCTGCAAAGTCGAGGCTTCCAACAATTGTCTGACCACGGGTTGGTCGAACGCGACTGTCACGATCATCATAAATCAACGAGGTACCAAGCGACGAGGTCGTTCGCTTGCCGATGGCATCGCACAGAAAACGTCCAGCCCGAATGGGATCGCAGGCCAAAACGCCATTCGCATTTTGCGAGAAGAACAGGTCCTCGTCCAGAGTAACATCGTCAAAACTCAGGCCGTATCGCAGTGACGCGGAGAGATATTCAGTGATCGGAACACCTGCACGTATCTGGAAACCTGTCGTCAGCTGTTCAAATGTGGTTCGCCGATCGCCAGTACTGCCGAAACCGAAACTGTTCAAATCACGGCGGAACAAGTCCACCCCGACCGCGATGTTGCGGTCAAACAGATAGGGTTCGGTAAATCCAAGCTCGATGGCCTGAGAAAAACTGGAATAGCTGACACTTGCCCGCAATTCCTGTCCTTTGCCGCGGAAATTTCGCTGACGGACAGAAGCCTGGAGAATAAAATTCTCGACGCTGGAGAAGCCGGCCGAAAGCTGCAACTCGCCGGTCGCCCGTTCTTCAACATTCGCCTCCAGAATAATGCGGTCAGGCGCACTTCCCTGTTTTTGTTCAATTTCCAGTTCTTCCTGGAAAAAACCCAGAGACTTGATCCGGTTAGCAGAGCGTTTGACCTGGAAGCTGTTAAACGCATCGCCTTCATTCAACCGGAATTCACGGCGAACAACCTTGTCCACGGTCAGCGTATTCCCGTTAATGTCAATCCGCTCGACATATACACGGGGAGTTTCGGCCACCCGGAAGACGATACTCATCGTCAGGTCTTCTTTATTCCGATCGAACTGTGGTCGGACGTCGGCGAAAGCATATCCAAATAGACCCGCGGTTTCAGACAGCGATTCAACCGTGTCCTCAACTTGCTTGGCATTATATTCATCACCGGTTTTCATCGGCAGAAGGGGGGTCAGTGTATCAGCCGTAAAATCCCGGATTTCACTTTCTACCGACACTTCACCGAACTTATACTGTTCGCCCTCTTCCACCACATAGGTGATGATGAAGTCTTTTTTGTCAGGCGTCAGTTCAGCTACAGCGGAAATGACCCGAAAATCGGCATAGCCTTCGGTCAGATAAAATTGCCGCAATTTCTGCTGGTCAAATGCGAGACGATCCGGATCATAAGTATCGCTGGAACTGAAGAATCTGTAAAAGCGTGCCTGCTTCGTCGCCATTTCGCCGCGCAGCTTGCCGTCAGAGAATTTCTGGTTGCCGATAATGTTTATCTGCTGGACCTTGGATTTCGGACCCTCGTTGATTTCGAAGACAATATCGACCCTGTTTTGGTCAAGCTGGACCATTTTCGGTTCGACGCTCGCCGCAAAGCGACCTTTGCGTTTGTAGAGTTCAACGATGCGCGCAACATCTGCCCGCACTTTGGACCGGGTGAAAATCTGCCGGGGTGCAAGGCGAATTTCAGGATATATCTTGTCTTCCTTGATCCGTTTATTGCCCTCGAGCAAAATCCGGTTGATCACCGGGTTTTCAACCACTTCGATCACCACAGCGCCGCCGTTATTCCGGATGCTCACATCCTTGAACAATTCGGTCTCAAACAGATCCTTCAGCGCCTGATCGGCATTTTCCTGGGTATATGTCTGGCCGATACGAAGCTGCATGTACGAAAGTACGGTACTGGGTTCGAGCCGCTGGGAGCCATTGACCACGATAGACCGAATCGAATTGTCTATGGGTGCCACCTCGGGTGGCGTCACTTCTGGCGTTGCAACTGTTTCCTGCGCCGTTGCCGGTGCTGCAATTCCTGTCAAAATCGTACCGCACATCAGGATGGGCAGGAGCCGTTTCTTTTGCTTCACAGACTAACTCGCTTTCACGCCTTAAATTCAAAATTTCCAGTTAATGGCAAAAACTGCATTAACTTTGCGAACCCCCTGCCCCAACCAGGCCCATCAATCAATGGGCAATCAATAGGCAATAACCAGACCGGCTAACCGCCAAATGCCCGGAACAGTCCAAACGACGACAAATCATTAAATGTCACGACCAGCATGAACATCATTACGAGCGCAAAGCCCGAACGGAATGCCCATTCCTGTACCTTCGGATTAGCAGGTTTCCTCCTCACTGCTTCAATCGCGTAGAGCATCAAATGCCCCCCATCGAGCATGGGGATTGGCAGCAGGTTGATGAACCCCAAGTTAATTGAGATCAGGGCAATGAAGAATATGAACTGGTTGAGCCCGGCAGCAAATTGCTCGCCTGAAACCTGAGCAATTTTCAATGGCCCGCCAAGTTCGGCAATTGAACGCCGCCCGCTGATAACCTGCCCGAGGGTTGTCACAATCAGATCAACAATCTCACCGGTTTGCCGAACGGCAACAACCGGTGCTTCGGCCAGTGACACGTCCCGGATGTTTTTGGCCGGAAAGGGCAACCCCATCAGGCCAACCTTGTACTGGTTGCCGAATCTGTCTTCTTCGATCCGAAAACCGACAACGCCCGAAACAGTCATTTCTTGATTATTGCGCTCGATTTCTACCGTCACCTTTTCGTCCGGACGTATGGCTACCTGCTGCGCAAATTGTTCAAAGGTTCCAATATCGCGATCGGCGAAGGAGGTGATGATATCTCCTTTTTGGAGACCCATTTTTTCTGCGGCAGAATCGGCAGCAACGTCCATGACAACCGGCGGGCGATAGGGCTCGCCATAAGCCAGTGCAAATCCGGCAAGAATCAAAGCCGCAAACAGGAAATTTATGGCAGGGCCGGCGAACACAATCGCTGCCCGTTTCCAGAGAGATTTGGATTGAAAAGTTCGGTTGCGTTCTTCCGGCGGGAGAGCCAGCCATTCATCACTCGGCGTGCTCGCCGGGTCCATGTCGCCTGCAAACTGGACATAACCGCCCAGTGGCAGCATGCACACTTTCCAGCGTGTCCCGCGCTTGTCGGTCCAGCCGGTAATTTCCTTGCCAAATCCAATCGCAAAAGTTTCAGCCTTGACCCCGCACCAGCGGCCCACGAGATAATGGCCCATTTCATGCACGAACACCAGCAATCCGATGGTGATCAGAAATGCGAACAAAGTCAGCAATAATCCAGGGTTTTCAGTCAAACTTTCATTTCCTCAACTACCAAATCAGCCCTGCAGCGCGCTTCTTCGTCGGCTGCGAAAATATCCGCAAGACTGACAGGTTGCGGCGGGCTATAACTACTAAGCACCCGCGATACAATCTCCGTTATGTCCAGAAACTGAACGGCGCCTTTGAGAAACGCAGCCACAGCAACTTCGTTTGCGGCATTGAGTATCGCCGGCTTGACACCTCCGTCCTCAATCGCCGAACGCGCAAGCTGCAATGCCGGAAAACGGTCATAGTCCGGCGCTTCAAAATCGAGATTGCCAATTTCGGCTAAATCAAGAGGTTTGCACTCGGTTTCCATCCGGTCCGGCCATGCAAGACTACTGGCGATGGGAATGCGCATGTCAGGAGAACCCAGCTGTGCCAGAGTCGAGCGATCACGATATTCCACCATGGAATGAATGACCGATTGGGGATGCACCAATATGTCGATATTCGCCAACCCAACCGGAAAAAGGTGGAAGGCTTCGATCAACTCCAGCCCCTTGTTCATCAATGTCGCGCTGTCGACGGATATCTTCGCTCCCATATCCCAGTTGGGATGGGCAACGGCCTGTTCCGGAGTGACTGCAGCCATCCGATCAAGAGACCATGTCCGGAAAGGTCCGCCACTTGCGGTCAATGTGATCTTGCGGACCTGGTCAATATGCCCACCCTGCAGGCACTGGAAAATTGCATTATGTTCTGAGTCCACCGGGAGAAGAGTCGCACCGCTCCGCGTGGCTTCTGCGATCATCAATTCGCCAGCTGACACCAAAGCTTCCTTGTTGGCCAGGGCTACGGTCTTCCCGCACGCAAGAGCAGCCAGAGTCGGGGGAAGTCCGGCGCAACCAACGATTGCCGCCATTGTCCAATCCGCACCGCGGGCTGCTGCTTCGACGAGGCTTTCGGCACCGCAGGCCGCTTCAACCGAACTCCCGCCAAGGGCTTCCTTCAAAATCTGATATTGCGCAGCATCTGCAATGACTGCGATTTCGGCATCAAACTCCTTTGCGAGTCTGGCCAGTTCCAGCGCATTTCCATTCGCGGTCAGTGCGATAACGCGATATTTTTCCGGCTCGAGCCTGATCAGATCCAGCGTCGAAGTGCCAACGGATCCGGTAGCCCCGAATATCGATACGGTTCGGACAGACCCGGCCATCAACTATTGGTTACCAACATGAATACAGCCACCAGAGGGGCAACCGGAATGAGTCCATCAAGCCGATCCATTACCCCGCCATGACCCGGAAAGATCGTCCCGCTATCCTTTGCACCAGCCTGGCGTTTCAGCCAGCTTTCAAACAGATCGCCCATTTGCGCAACCACAGCCAGAGGCATGCTGAGCAGAACCAGACGGAACGGAAGTTGCCAGTAGGCATGCAATACAAAGCTGAACAACGCAGTGACCAAAACGCCGCCAACAAGCCCTGCCCATGTTTTGTTCGGACTGAATTTCGGCGCCAGCTTCGGTCCGCCGATGGCCCGTCCCGCAAAATAGGCACCAATATCGGTCGCCCAGACCAGTGCCAGGGTCCAGAACAGAATCAGAAGTCCATTGTCTATGCCTCGCAAATACAACACCGCAAGCGCGGGAAGACCGGCGTAGATCACGCCATATGCCAGACGTAATGACTTATCGAAGACCGAGACGAAAAGCGCGGCTCCAAAGATCATGCCCAGTGCCAGAAAGGACGGTCCCGCCGCCAGCGGTGACATCAACGCCAGTGGGATGAACAGCGCGTAGATAGCCAGTTTTTTATTTTCCTGGCGCCCGACAAGTGCCGACCATTCGGACAAAATTCCCATCGCCATGAGAGTCACCAACAACCAGAGTGCATGCTGGCCAATCGGATGGTTTCCCACAACAAGGGTGAACACGGTAACGGCAACCAGCGCGACGCCGACGACAACCCGCGTTCGCAACTCGTTTTGCACAGCCGGCGTTTCAGAATTGTTCATTTGCTATCTGCCGCCAAACCGGCGCTGGCGATCACCAAAGGATCGCAAAGCCTTTTGCAGCTCTCGCTTGTCAAAGTCCGGCCAGAGCACATCGGTGAAATAGAGTTCCGAATATGCAGCCTGCCAGAGCAGAAAATTGGACAGTCGTAACTCTCCAGATGTACGGATCAAGAGATCCAGCGGCGGCAAGTCTGCGGTGTCGAGAGCATCGGCAATATGACCGGCATTGATCTTGTCCGGCTCGACATCACCTTGTTGAACGGCTCCCGCGATCGTCTGCACCGCCCGGATGATTTCATCCTGTGCGCCGTAGTTGAGCGCAATCGCCAAAGTCATCCTGTCATTGCCCGCGGTTCGATCGAGCGCGCCTTCAATAAGCCTTACAATATCGGGTTCCAAGCCCTTGTAATTACCAATAACTTTCAGCTTGATGCCATTTTCGACAAACTCTTCGATATCCGATTGGATATATTGGCGCAAAAGCCCCATGAGGTCGCTAATTTCATCCCGTGGCCGGTTCCAGTTCTCGGAAGAAAATGCGTAAAGCGTCAGCACCTCGATACCAGTCTCGCCCGCCACCCGCACAATGTTGCGCACCGCCTCAACACCTTTTTTGTGACCAAGCGCGCGCGGCAGATGCTTCTTCTTGGCCCAGCGACCATTGCCATCCATGATGATCGCAACGTGGCGCGCACCGAAAGTCGAATCTTTCACAGCGCTGGCTGCTGCTGATGAATCTTGCGATTCCTTTCTGGCAGGTCGCAGGTTCACTGTGTCAGGATTTCTTTCTCTTTCGCATCCGCAAGTGTGTCGGCCTCTGCGATCATCTCGTCCGTCAGTTTCTGGACTTCCGTTTCGAGGCGTTTTTTGTCGTCTTCGCCAATTTCTTTTTTGCTTTCATCCGCCTTGATGTCATCCATGCCATCCCGCCGCACATTGCGGATGGCAATTCTGGCTTTCTCGGCAAACTGACCGGTCATTTTTGCAAGTTCTTTCCGGCGTTCTTCGGTCAGGTCCGGAATTGGCAGGCGAATATTGGGACCATCGATCATCGGGTTGAGGCCAAGTCCGGCCGATCGCACTGCTTTTTCTACCGGTTGAATATTACCCTTGTCCCAGACCTGGATCGACAGCATGCGCGGCTCCGGCACAGAAACCGTTGCCACCTGATTGAGCGGCATTTTTGATCCATAAACCTCGACGGTTATCGAATCCAGAAGCGCTGTATTGGCCCGACCTGTCCGCAATCCGCTCAAGTCATGCTTCAATGCTTCGAGCGATGCACTCATGCGCTTGCTCAATTCGGCCTTGTTATATTTCGCCATTCTGATTTCCTCTAAAATTCAATTGTCCAACGGTTATTTGCCCGCATTTACGATTGTTGCTGTTCCGCCTCCGCCAAGCACATCTGCCAGATTGCCTTGTTCGCGGATAGAAAATACCACGATCGGAATATCATTGTCCCGGCACAAAGCGATTGCGCTGGCATCCATGACTTTCAGATTGTCACTGAGAACGGTATCATAGCTCACCTGCTCATAGCGCACGGCATCCGTGTTGCTCTTGGGATCGCTGTCGTAAACGCCGTCTACGCTGGTCCCCTTGAGCAACGCATCGCACTGCATTTCCGCTGCGCGCAAGGCTGCGCCGCTATCCGTGGTAAAATAAGGACTGCCCACGCCGGCAGCAAATATCACCACCCTGCCCTTTTCCAGATGGCGCAGAGCCCGGCGCCGGATGACCGGCTCGCAAACCTGATCCATTTCAATCGCCGACTGTACCCGGGTTGTAACACCCAGTTGCTCAAGCGCGTTCTGCATCGCCAGCGCGTTCATCACGGTTGCGAGCATACCCATATAGTCTGCCTGCGCCCGGTCCATGCCGCCCGCTGCGCCGGCCACACCGCGAAAAATATTTCCGCCGCCGATGACCAGACAGAGTTCAAAGCCGGCTTCCTTTGCAGCTTTCACTTCCGCTGCAACACGGCTGACCGTTTCAGGATCGATTCCGAACTCCCCCGATCCCATCAGAGCTTCGCCCGAAAGCTTCAGCAAAATGCGCTTGAACGCTGGCCGTTTCACCGGTTTATTCATACAGGCTTCCATCCCGTTGGCACGATCCGCCAATCCCAAATATGACAATGGCGCAGACCATAGTTAGTCCGCGCCACTGTGCCAAGCGTTACCGCCCGAATTTATTTTAACCGGGAAACAATCAGTTTCCGGCAACGGCTGCAACTTCTGCAGCGAAATCTTCTTCTTTCTTCTCAATGCCTTCGCCCAGCTGATACCGAACATATTCGGTCAGCTTGATTTCCGCACCGGCGTCTTTGCCAGCCTGCTCAACAACCTGAGCGATGGGCGTTTTGTTGTCCATGACGAAAATCTGGCTGAGCAAAGCGTTTTCCTTGGCAAATTTTGCCATCGCGCCATCAACCATTTTTTCGACGATGTTTTCCGGCTTGCCAGATTCAGCCGCTTTCTCGGTTGCGATGGTGCGTTCACGCTCCAGCATGTCCTGATCAAGACCATCTGCATTCAGCGCCAGCGGGAATGCCGCAGCAATATGCATCGCGATCTGCTTGCCCAAAGGCTCCAGAACATCTGCGCCTGCGGTGCTTTCGAGCGCGACCAGAACGCCAATCTTGCCCATGGTGGGCGTTACGGCATTGTGAATGTATGGCACAACCAGACCGCTGCTCACGGCAACGGTTTTCATCCGGCGAATCGCCTGGTTCTCACCGATGGTTGCAATGTTATTGGTCAGTTTTTCCTGGACCGTGCCGCCATCCGGATAACCGGCAGCTGCCAAAGCTTCAACATCGTCACTCCCGAGTTCCAGAGCGACATCGGTTACAGCGCTGACAAAACCCTGGAACTGTTCGTTCTTGGCAACAAAGTCGGTTTCGCTGTTCACTTCAACTGCGACACCCTTCGTACCGGCAACAGCAACGCCAACCAGGCCTTCTGCTGCAGTACGGCTTGATTTCTTCTGTGCGGCGGCCAGCCCTTTGGTGCGCAGCAAATCAACAGCGGCCTCAACGTCGCCGTTGGTTTCGCTCAATGCCTTTTTGCAATCCATCATGCCTGCGCCGGTGCGCTCACGCAGTTCTTTCACTGCTGCTGCTGTAATAGCCATGTCTATGTTTCCTCAATTTCGGTTTGGGGATGAAAACGAAAGGGCGGCAACCGTGCCGCCCCTTCCTGTTCTTGTGCGTTCAATATATTACTGAACGGGGACGCTTCAAGCTTATGCCTTTTCGTCGGCTTTCTTGTCGTCATCTTTTTTGGCTGCTGCTTTTTTTGCAGGAGCCTTTTTAGCCGGAGCCTTTTTTGCTGCTGGCTTTTTGGCTGCAGGCTTCTTTGCAGGAGCTTTTTTCGCGGCAGCTTTTTTGGCTGGAGCCTTTTTTGCAGGTTCCTTTTCGGCCGGCGCTTCTTCTGCAGGAGCAGCTTCTTCAGCTTTCACTTCTTCAGCAACCGCTTCCGTTTTTGCTTCTTCTGCCGGAGCAGCTTCCGCTTTCGGGGCCTCGGCAGCTATTTCAGCAATATCAGCCGCAGCGGCTTTTTCGCCGGTTGCCATTGCACTGGCATTGGCTTCGCTGGAAACAATCTGTTCAACAGGTGGTGCAATTTCTGCTCCCAGATCCTTACCGGATGCGGCAGCCGCTTCCTGGCCGCCCTTGGTTGCGGCAGCAGCGACAGATTCACAATATAGACGAATGGCACGCGCCGCATCGTCATTGCCCGGAACCGGGAATGCGATGTTGCTGGGATCAACGTTCGAATCGAGGATCGCCACAACCGGAATACCCAGAACATTGGCTTCCTTGATTGCGAGCTCTTCCTTGTTGGCGTCGATCACGAACATTACGTCGGGGATACCGCCCATGTCGCGAATACCACCAAGAGACAGTTCCAGCTTGTCGCGTTCGCGGGTCATCTGAAGGGCTTCTTTCTTGGTGAAGCCTGCCATGTCACCGGAAAGCTGCTCTTCGAGCGTCTTCATCCGGCGGATGGAATTGGAAATGGTTTTCCAGTTGGTCAGCATTCCGCCGAGCCAGCGATGGTTTACGAAATGCTGGCCACTTGCACGGGCGGCTTCTGCGATCGGCTCTTGTGCCTGACGCTTCGTACCAACGAACAATACCTTGCCGCCTGATGAAACCGCATTGGCGATAAAATCAAGTGCGCGAGCGAACAATGGAACACTCTGCGAGAGATCAAGAATATGAACGCCATTACGGGCACCGAAGATATATGGTTTCATCTTCGGGTTCCAGCGGTGGGTCTGGTGGCCGAAATGAGATCCGGCTTCAATCAATTGCTGTAGGGTGACGACAGGGGCCGCCATAATATTTCTCCTTATCCGGTTATGCCTCTGGAAAGCTGAGAACCTCGGTCGCCCTGAAAGGACGGCTTTGGCACCGGTATGAGTGCTTTCCATGTGGAATGAGCGTGCCGTTAAAGCGGTGCGGAGCATTTTGCAAGCCCTAAGCACCGCATCATGTAACCTTTTTGCATTCTCAGCGTAATTTAAGGGCAGAACAAATAAATCTTGACAATGAGAACATTAATAGAACATTATGCGTTCATACAAAGAACATGTGGGAATTTTCAATGCTGACAATCGTAACAACCGCCATTTTTGCCTTCGCCTTCTTCGGGGCTATTTCCGTGATTGCCTATATGTTCGTGTCTTATCGCGAGAAAATCGAAGCAGTGATTCGCTATCAGTTGGAAGACAATGGTACGCCTGCGATCACATCCTGCAAGACGCGGGTTCGCCGGATTACTCCGGTGCGTCCGACCGCAATATGTCGTCAGCCGGTTCGGTCTGCTCCATTCGCCGTTGCCGCTTGACTTTGGCATAGCTTCGGACGCTGAACGGGATCAGCACGACATATCCGATACTGATCGCGCAAAGTGTGATCCACGGATTGTTGAGCAGCGCCACCCCGACCAACGCGAACAGAGCCAGAGCTTCCAGCCTGATATTCTTTCTCAGCCGCAATGATGACCAGCTATATGTTGCGGTGTTGGAAATCATCAGGAAGGCAATGATGACAATCCACGGCGCCACGATCGCATAGTGACGGAAGATTTCCTGTCCCGTGATCATCCACAGATAAAGAGGAAGCATTGCGAGCCCTGCCGCGACCGGAGCCGGAATGCCGGTCAGAAACCCGGCTGATTTATGCGGCTGGTCTTCGTCATCAATTTGCGCATTGAAGCGAGCCAGACGCAATGCACATCCCACGGCCATGGTCAGTGTCAGTACCCAGCCAAATTGCGGCATGTGCTGAGTGGACCATAAAAACATGATCAGCGCCGGAGCAACACCGAAAGCAATAACGTCCGACAACGAATCCAGCTCCGCACCAAAACGACTCTGTGCATTAAGTAGCCGCGCGATCCGGCCGTCCAGTCCGTCCAATATGCCAGCCAGAACAATCGCCCCGGCGGCCAGCACCCAGTTTTCCAGATAAGCAAAGCGAACCCCGCTCAAACCAATGCTGAGTGCGAGAGCTGTTACAGCATTCGGAATAAACTGCCGCAGAGAGATACCGCGCTCTGGCCGACTGTTTCCGTTCGATCCCGTCACAGGCTGGACCAGATAATCAGAAGGCCAATATCGGTTTTCACTGGCCGACGCCTTCAATCTCTTTCATGGCACCGACTTCGGCGATCACTGTCTCACCGGCGATTGTTCTTTGCCCGAGCACGACATTTGGCGTCGTTCCCTTGGGCAGATACACATCTACCCGGCTGCCAAACCGAATCAATCCGATCCGCTGACCCGCAGCGACAAAATCACCTTCCTTGACAAAGGACATGATCCGCCGCGCGACCAGTCCGGCAATCTGCGTAAAACCGATTTTCAGACCATCATTGCGCTCGACCATGAAGTGCTGGCGTTCATTCTCTTCGCTCGCCTTGTCGAGATCGGCATTCAGAAACTTGCCGGATATATAGGCCTGACGCTTGACCGTACCCTCAATCGGCGTCCGGTTGATGTGGACATCAAACACGCTCATGAAAATGGAAACCCGCAACAGCTCCTCATCACCAAGGCCGCCTTCGCCCTGTAATTCAACCGGAGGTACAACCGGCATGATCAAATTCACCAGGCCATCGGCAGGTGCGACAATATATTTGTCATCCAGCGGAGTAACCCGCTTGGGATCGCGGAAAAATGCGAGAACCCAGATGGTGACGCCGGCCATTGGCCAGGCAAGTGTTTCCCATGCCAGAAACGCAAAAGCGGCCGTAATCAGACCGGAGATCACTGCAAATTTGCGGCCTTCGGGGTGAACGGGGGGAAAGGACCACTTGGCTTCACCAAGACCCTTGTTGGAATATTTCTCTATCGCCATAACCGCTACTTAGGGAGAGTGACCTGTTCTGACAACACTCCTGACCTCCGCTTTGAACTTTTCCGTTGATTTGCTGTGCATATTCATCGGCCTGCGGGAACAGATGGTTGAACATATGGCGATCTTTGCTAAGAGATTGGCCAACAACATTCCTCCCGCCTAGTCCAATTCAGGAAAGAGCTCTCTAATATGTCGAAAATTAAGGTCAAAAACCCGGTCGTCGAACTTGATGGTGACGAAATGACACGCATCATCTGGCAATGGATTCGCGAAAAGCTGATTGAACCTTATCTCGATATTGATCTGCACTATTATGATCTGTCTGTCGAAAAGCGTGATGCAACGAACGACAAGATTACGGTTGATGCTGCCAATGCGATCAAGAAACATGGCGTCGGTGTAAAATGTGCAACCATTACACCCGACGAAGCACGTGTTGAAGAATTTGACCTGAAGCGGATGTGGAAATCGCCCAATGGCACCATTCGCAACATTCTGGGCGGCGTTGTCTTTCGGGAACCTATTGTGATTGACAATGTACCTCGCCTCGTACCCGGCTGGACCGATCCGATTGTGATCGGACGTCACGCTTTTGGCGACCAGTATCGCGCGACTGACATGCTGATCCCCGGCCCTGGCAAACTCCGCATGATTTTCGAAGGGGATGATGGCAGCGTGCAGGATGAGGAAGTTTTTCAGTTCCCGTCAGCCGGTGTGGCGATGTCGATGTACAATCTGGACGATTCGATCCGTGATTTCGCTCGTGCCAGCATGAACTATGGCCTGCAACGCGCCTGGCCGGTCTATCTCTCGACCAAGAACACCATCATGAAAAAATATGACGGGCGTTTCAAAGACCTGTTTGAAGAAGTGTTTGAAGCCGAATTCAAAGCTGATTTTGACAAAGCGGGCATCAGCTATGAGCACCGCCTGATCGACGACATGGTTGCAGCAGCGATGAAATGGTCCGGAAAATTTGTCTGGGCATGCAAAAACTATGATGGCGACGTGCAGTCCGATACCGTCGCTCAGGGCTTTGGTTCCCTGGGCTTGATGACATCAGTCCTGATGACGCCAAGCGGTGATTGCGTTGAAGCAGAAGCGGCACATGGTACCGTGACCCGGCATTATCGCCAGCATCAGCAAGGCAAGGCGACTTCGACCAACCCGATTGCCTCGATCTTCGCATGGACGCGCGGTCTGATCTATCGCGGCAAATTCGACAACACACCGGAAGTTACGAAATTTGCGGAAACGCTGGAGCGGGTTTGCATTCAGACAGTCGAGAACGGCAACATGACCAAGGATCTTGCAATTCTGATCGGTCCGGATCAGGCGTGGATGACAACGGAACAGTTTTTCGAAGCCATTCGCTCCAATCTCGAAACCGAGATGGCAAGCTGGAAATAAGGCCGAGGCACTTTGATGTGCTGACAAACAAACTGGTTCGCGTATAGGAGTTAGCCATGAGCTCACCCCTTGATAGCCCGGCCTTTGTTGATGCAATTGTCATATTGGGCGCGGCGGGGATTGTTATTCCCGCTTTCGCGCGCTTTCGCATCACGCCGATCATCGGCTTCATTCTGGTGGGCATTTTATTGGGCCCTTCCGGACTGGGCTCCCTTCAGGGGCAATATGACTGGCTGCAATATCTCACGATAAATGACCGCGAGGCCATAGAACCGTTTGCCGAATTTGGCATCATCCTGTTGCTGTTTTCCATTGGACTGGAACTGTCCTTCAAACGCCTCTGGTCTCTAAGGCGCCTTGTTTTCGGTGTAGGTGCTGCGGAATTGACGATCTCGGCAACCCTCATAGGTGGCGCACTGTTTCTTTATGGATTCCCCGCGCAAAGCTGGGAAGGTGCAGTGGGACTGGGGCTGGCACTCGCCCTGTCCTCGACCGCACTGGTATTGCCGATGTCCGGTACGAAGAGCCCAGTTGGGAAGGCTGCACTGGCCATGTTGCTGTTTGAGGATGTCGCGATTGTCCCGATCATTTTCCTGCTCGGCGCCATTTCACCTGCTATGGCGGCCGGTTCCGGATGGGGTGATCTTGGCCGCACATTATTGATCAGCGGTGCCGTCATCTTTGGCATGCTGGTACTCGGCCGGTTGCTGCTCCCGCGCATCTTCGCACAAGCGGCCCGGACCAAAAGCCCGGAACTTTTCCTCGCTGTCAGCTTGTTGGTAATTATTCTGGCAAGTCTGGCGACCGCGGCGACCGGCCTGTCTCCCATCGTCGGCGCATTGCTGGCGGGCCTCCTGATTGCCGAAACCGAGTATCATGGTGAAGTTGAAGTCATAACACAGCCTTTCAAAGGGCTGGCCCTGGGTGTTTTCCTGATCACCGTCGGCATGCAGATCGACATTCTTGTCATCCTCGAAAACTGGGCAAGTCTGGTTCTCGCAGTAGTTGGCGTAGTCGTTGTGAAAGCAATCGTCACCGGCAGTTTGTTGCGCTTTGCCGGCGCACGAATCGGAACAGCAACCGAAGCCGGTGTGCTGATGGCAAGTCCGTCCGAAACGACATTGATCGTTCTGGCTGCAGCCTCGACCGCCCAGCTGATCCAGCCACAAACTGCGGCTTTCTGGCAGATCGTCACCGCCATCGGACTGACGATAACCCCTCTGCTCGCGCGTTTCGGGCACGACATGGCCCGGCGCATCGAACTGCGCGGCGACAATGTCAGTCTGGATGAAGAAAAGACGATCGAAGCCCAGCAAACGATCATCATTGGCTTTGGCCGGGTCGGGAAGCTCGTTGCTGACATGTTAAAAACGCATGACCAGGCATTCCTGCTAATCGAATCCAATATCGACGTTGTCGCATCTGCACGCCGCGAGGGTTACCCTATTATCTTTGGCAATGTCTCTCGCAATGAAATGCTCGACAAGCTCCGGTTGGGCCATGCACAGGCGCTGGTTCTGACAATGGACGAACCGGTCTTGTCGGTGCAGATTGTCAAAAAAGTCAGAGCCTGGGTGCCTGATTTACCAATCATTGCGCGCGCACGCGACACGGAACATGCAGCGGAACTCTATCAAGCCGGTGCAACCGACGCCGTTCCGGAGGCACTGGAGGGATCCCTGCAACTTTCCGAAGCCATTTTGGTTGGCAATGGCGTGGCCATGGGGCCGGTCATTGCATCCATTCATGAAAAGCGCGATCAGTTGCGGCAACAGATCAAAGCCGATGGCAATCTGGAGGAAGAGCCGGTACTTAAATCACGGGCAGATCAGGACGACGAAGCGTCGAGCGAAAAACTCAGCCCGCAATCATAGCCTTGATAGCCGCAATCGCCTGATCAGCAGTCGCACCATCCGGACCGCCGCCTTGCGCCATATCCGGTCGACCGCCCCCGCCTTTACCGCCCACGGCGGCAACGCCGGCCTGAACCAGCTCCACGGCATTATGGCGATCCGTCAAATCTTCGGTAACCCCGACCGCAACAGTAGCACGGCCGTCATTAACGGCGATCAGCGCGGCTATACCGCTCGACAGGCTTTTCTTCGCTTCATCGATCAAACCGCGCAATTCTTTGGGATTGAGTCCGTTGATGACCTGACCGCTGAATGCAACGTCTCCGATCGTTTCCACTTCAGCTGCACTGTTGCTACCGCCATCACCTGCGAGCGCGAGCGCCTTTTTGGCTTCGGTCAACTCACGGTCAAGTTTCTTGCGTTCTTCCACCAGAGTGGACACGCGGTCAGCCGCTTCTTCCGGAGATGATTTCAAAACAGATGCAATAGACTTCAATTTGCGATCCCGTTCCGCCAGCCACAAGCGGGCCGCTTCTCCCGTCAACGCCTCAATCCTTCGTACACCGCTCGATACGGCGGATTCAGACACGATCACCATCAAACCAATATCACCCAATGCGCGCACATGGGTGCCGCCACATAGCTCAACGGAATAATCTGTATCATCTTCGGTTCCCATCGACAGGACGCGCACTTCATCGCCATATTTTTCGCCAAATAGTGCAAGAGCACCCGCAGCAACCGCATCGTCAGGACTCATCAATCTGGTAACGACGTCACTGTTCCCGCGTATCTGGGCGTTCACATCCGCTTCGACTTTCGCGATCTCCTCATCGGTCAATGCAGCGACATGCGAGAAGTCGAATCGCAGACGGTCAGGTGCAACAAGGCTGCCTTTCTGGGTGACATGATCACCGAGATGATGGCGGAGGGCCTTGTGGAGCAGATGGGTTGCACTGTGATTGGCGCGCAATTCTGTCCGCCGGGTGCCATCAACCACCAAATGGATGGAATCACCGGTTGAAAGCGTTCCAGAGTCAATCCTGGCATGTTGCGCATGCAAGCGGCCCAATGGCTTGGACGTATCGGTTATGGTGGCCCGAAAATCATCAGATCCCGCTGCCGTTCCCGCATCCCCCATCTGGCCGCCGCTTTCTCCGTAAAACGGAGTCTGGTTTGTCAGGATAAGGACGTCTTCGCCCGCCTTGGCCTGCGTGATTTCCGCACCATCCTTCACCATGGCGATGACGACGCCTTCACCTTCTTCCGAAGAATAGCCGGTGAATTCCGTGCTGCCATGCTGTTCTGCAATATCAAACCACACGGTGTCAGATGCCTGATCGCCAGACCCCTTCCACGCGGCGCGGGCAGCCGCTTTCTGTTGTTCCATGGCGGTGTCGAAACCGGCACGGTCGACGTTGAGCGATCGGTTACGCAATGCGTCTTCGGTCAAATCATAGGGGAAACCATAGGTGTCGTAGAGCTTGAACGCGGTCTCGCCAGACAGCGTGTCGCCCTCGGACATATCCGCGATTTCTGCGTCGAGGAGCTTCAGACCATTTGCCAGCGTCCTTCTGAAACTGGTCTCCTCACGCAGGAGCGTTTCTTCGATCAGAGGCTTGGCCCGAATGAGTTCGGGAAACGCATTTCCCATTTCTCCGGTCAGCGAGCCCACCATGCGGTGCATCAACGGGTCCTTTGCACCCAGAATATGTGCGTGGCGCATGGCCCGGCGCATGATCCGGCGGAGCACATAGCCGCGACCTTCATTGGCCGGAAGCACACCATCGGCAACCAGAAAACTTGCTGCACGAAGGTGATCCGCAATGACTCGGTGACTGGCCTGATTCTCGCCAGTTGTGCTGGTTCCAGTCAACGAGCCGGATTCAGCTATCAATGCCTTGAACAGGTCGATATCATAATTGTCGTGGGTACCCTGCATAACTGCCGCAACGCGTTCCAGTCCCATTCCCGTATCGATCGAAGGGTGCGGCAAATCCACACGATCACCGCCTGCATGCTGGTCATATTGCATGAACACCAGGTTCCAGATCTCTACAAAGCGATCGCCGTCTTCATCCGGACTGCCGGGCGGACCGCCCGCGATATGGTCGCCATGATCATAGAAAATCTCGCTGCACGGGCCGCAGGGTCCGGTGTCGCCCATCGACCAGAAATTATCATTGGTCGCGATACGAATGATACGCTCTTCCGGCAGACCGGATATTTTGCGCCACAGATCAAAGGCTTCATCATCGGTGTGATAGACGGTCACGGTCAGCCGGTCAGCAGCTATGCCCCAGACTCGCGTGATCAAATCCCAGGCATTGTGAATGGCCTGCTCCTTGAAATAATCACCGAATGAAAAATTGCCGAGCATTTCAAAAAACGTGTGATGACGTGCGGTATAGCCGACATTGTCGAGGTCATTATGCTTGCCCCCGGCACGGACGCATTTCTGGCTGGACGTCGCGGTTGAAAATTTGCTCTTCTCGGTACCGGTAAAAATATTCTTGAACGGCACCATCCCGGCATTAACGAACATCAACGTCGGATCATTGTGCGGAATGAGCGGTGACGACGGCACAATCTCATGTCCCTGTTCGCCAAAATATTCGAGAAAAGATCGTCTTATGTCATTGGTTGTGTTCATAATCCGGACTTAGGCGAGGCGATTGTAGTTTACAATCCCGCACGATCACTGACGGCTGCTTTTGTGCCCGGCCTGTGCGTTCTCATGCCAGCATGGGCTGACGTGTCACTTTTTCTGACATCCCGTCGCCTGATGCCCACAATCCCGGACAAAAAAAGGGCCGTCCTCAATGTCGGGGGACAGAAGGACGGCCCGCATGCCAGACGCGATCTCGGAGAAGATCAGGCCGACAGTATTACAATTTTCTGATGGGCTCGGGGTGGACCGAAACCGTTCCGCCCTTTTTATTGCCCGGTTATCATTCAGCTATTGGCATCGTCACCAGCGTCATCCGCCTTGCCAATCGGGCCATCCATCATTTCTTCGGCAACGGCTTCCTGTTCACCGCGGATCTGCTTTTCGAGCTTGGCCATGATTTCGGGATTTTCAAGCAGGTAGCGCTTGGAGTTCTCCCGGCCCTGTCCGATGCGGATCGAGTCATAGGAGAACCATGAACCGGATTTTTCCACGACACCGGCTTTCACGCCCAGATCGATAATCTCTCCGACCTTGGAAATGCCGAGACCATACATGATGTCGAACTCGACTTGTTTGAACGGCGGCGCGACCTTGTTCTTGACCACTTTGACCCGCGTCGAGTTTCCGACAATGTCATCACGTTCCTTGATCTGACCGGTCCGGCGGATATCAAGACGTACCGACGCATAGAATTTAAGCGCATTACCGCCCGACGTGGTTTCCGGGCTGCCGTACATCACGCCAATTTTCATGCGGATCTGGTTGATGAAAATCACCATGCATTTGGATCGGCTGATCGAACCGGTCAGCTTGCGCAGGGCCTGACTCATCAGACGAGCCTGCAGTCCGACATGGGTATCGCCCATCTCGCCCTCAATTTCAGCCCGCGGGACCAAAGCCGCAACTGAATCGACAACCAATATGTCAATTGCGTTGGAGCGCACCAGCGTATCTGTAATCTCCAGTGCCTGTTCTCCGGTATCAGGCTGCGAGATAATCAGTTCATCCGTATTCACGCCCAGCGCCTTGGCATAGACCGGATCGAGCGCGTGCTCCGCGTCAACAAAAGCAGCAGTACCGCCCGCCTTTTGTGCTTCGGCGATGACATGCAGAGCCAGCGTTGTTTTGCCTGAGCTTTCGGGCCCGTAAACTTCGATCACCCGGCCTTTTGGCAAACCGCCAATACCAAGGGCGATATCCAGTCCCAGCGAACCAGTAGAGATGGCTTCCACCTCCAGTGCTTCGCGAGAGCCCAGCTTCATTGCCGAACCTTTACCAAAGGCACGATCAATCTGTGCCAGTGCGGCGTCGAGCGCCTTTTGCCTGTCTGATGAATTCAATTGATTTTCCGATTCTACGACTTTTAAATTGCCGGCCATTTGCCTGTCCCCTTCGCTAAATGCTTGTACGATATCAATCAATGATGGATATGATGTACCGTATTTGTTCTACCAGAACAAGAGGGGAACATATATTTTTTATATTTGGACAAAGCCTTTGTTAAATAAGAACAATATTAGTTTTTTGGTTTGTTTTTGTCATCTTCGGTCAATATTTCTCCAACCGCTTCTGCAATTTGGGCAACCGAAAACGGCTTGGGCAGAAAGGCGACATTGTCGAGATCAATGGATTTGCGCAGCTGTTCTTCGGCATAGCCTGACATGAACAGGATTGGCATGTCAGGATGCAGGACCCGCACTTCCCGAGCCATGGCCGGACCATCCATGTTGGGCATGACCACGTCCGATACGATCATATCGAAAATGCCCTCCCCTGAATCGCTTTGCGCGGAAAGATGGGCAAGTCCCTCCTCTCCGTCGCTTGCCGTCACCACCGTATAGCCCTGACGCGTCAGCGCCCGTTCCGCCACGGCGCGGACCATGTCTTCGTCTTCGACCAGCAATATGTGTCCGCTTCCCCACAGTTCCTTTTTGGCAGCGGCCTTGAGCGGCTCGCTGGACTGCGCCTGTTCTTCTTCAGACATTTTGTGAACCGGAAAATAGATCGAGAACGTCGCGCCTTTCCCCGGTTCGGAATCGGCAAATATATAGCCGCCCGACTGCTTGACGATGCCGTACACGGTCGAAAGCCCCAGTCCAGTGCCCTTGCCGACGTCCTTGGTCGTGAAAAACGGTTCGAAAATCTTGCCGATAAGCTGTGGTGGAATTCCGTTGCCCGTGTCTTCCACTATCAGCGCTGTGTAATCACCAACCGGTAAAATCTCGCTCTTCAGCGCCCGCACATCTGATGGCGAGACCATTCGCGTTGTCACCGAAATCTTGCCGCTGCCATTCCCGCGGGCGTTGATCGCGTCCCGGGCATTGACGCCGAGATTGATAATGACCTGCTCGAGCTGACCGGGGTCTGCACGGACGAGCCCCAGATTGCGGCCATGCTTGACCTCCAGCTCGATATTGTCATCAAGCAGGCGTTTCAGCAGATTGGACACATCAGCCACCACATCGGGCAATTGCAGAACTTGCGGACGCAAGGTCTGTTGCCGTGAAAAGGCCAGTAGCTGGCGCGTCAGTCCGGCTGCCCGGTTGCTGTTATTGCGGACTTGCTGGATATCATCATAATCACTGTCACCCGGCGCGTGACGGAGCAGCATCAGGTCACAATGACCGATAATCGCGGTCAGGATATTGTTGAAGTCATGGGCGACACCGCCCGCCAGTTGCCCGACGGCCTGCATCTTGGTTGCCTGGGCAACCTGACTTTTCAGCTTTGTTTCCTCGCTATTGTCCTTGATCGACAGCAGCACGGCGGCATCACCCAGCCCGCGCACACCGGCCATTCCCAAAGCGACCGGATCGTCGCCACCGGAACGCAGACGGACGGCAAGATCTCCTGACATCGGCGGACCGCTGGCGTATCGACGCACCGCATCAGCCACGGCAGACTTGTCATCGCGGATCATCAGATCACCGGGATAAAGCGGTTTCTCACCCTCAGGAATGCCCGCGGTTCGCGTGAATGCCTTGTTGAGAAACAGGAAGCGTCCATCCCGGTCGGTCAATGCGAGACCCAGCGGTAGCAGCGACAACATTGATTCGACCTGCTCGAGGGCCTTGCCGCGCTCAAACATGCCGCCATCATCGTCAATCAGCAGGATCAACGCCGGGCCTTTCTCCTGCTCCCGGTCCAGTGGAACATGAAACATGCGAACCGGCGTGCCGTGGCGACCTTCACGTTCAAAGAAAATTGTGCCCTTGTCATCTGCGCGCAGGAAATTGATGAAATTCCGGCCAGAAATATTGGCATCGCTGCTACCTGTTGCACGCAGCGCAAATACAGGGTTGGATGCCCGGATCCGCCCTTCCCCGCCAATAACAGTTGCCAGCACGCCGGCTTCTGACAGCGCACGGCCGACTGCCCCGCCGACCATGCGAACAGTATCATCCAGAATGTCCGCCCGAATCTCCGGCTTGAACTGCCACATCAAATATTCATCGCCCTGCCCGGTTCGCAAAACCTTGGCCGCATATTCTGCGACGCCGCGCTTCAATCCTTCGGCATAGCCCCGGCCATCGCGCCAGGCATTGCGCCCTGCTGTGGCCAGCAGTTCATTGCCGCCCGATTGCAACGGCAAGTCCGGCGGAACAGCCGGACCGTTAAACCATTTTGTAAACAGCTCATTTGCGCAGACCAGCCGCCCGGCCCGATCGGTAACCGCCAGCCCCATATCCGACTGATCGGCGATCAGTCGGGTGACAACCCAATCGGCCGATTCCGCCAGACCCTCATCCACCGGACTTGTTTGCGGCCTGACAAAGTAAAACATCGCTGCGGCACTTGAGGTCAATGCCAGAAACGCGAGAATAAGCGCGGTATTGGGGACCTGCCAGTAGAGCAATCCCACTGAGGCCAGAACCACCACGACAAGAATGCCAAACCTTAGCCGGGCGTCCATTGTCGTCTGCCGGGTGCTCGGATTGAGCAGTCCAATACTGTCTTTTGCTTCACTCGCCATAGCTGCTTTCCGAATCATTGGGCCGTTTCTCAGCAGTCAGCTCATTCAACCGTTTGCGGCGTTTTTTGCCAATCCACCAGCGCCAGCCAAACGAACTGACCAGATAACCAATCGAGCCAAAAACAATGCCGAGCAATACAAAGCCGAAAAAGGTGACGCCCACTTCCCGGACGATCCACGTCAACCATTCACCAATCCCGTTACGCTCACCGCCCCCGGCACCCCCGGTTATGGCATCCATGCGCAAGACAAATCGGCCGAACTGATTCGCGATAGCGAGCCAGAACGGATAGGTAAACGGGTTCGTGATAAACGTCGTGATCGCTGCAATCGGGACGTTTGCTCTGATCGGCAGCGCAAGGAATAACGCAACAAATGTCTGACCGCCCAGAGGCACGATGAACCCGGTCAACATGCCAAGCGCAACGCCGCGCGGAACCGATCGCCGGTTAAACCGCCAAAGATCAGATCTCAAAAAACGGTGGGCGATGGGTTTGAGATATTTGTTTTTCTCCATCCCGTCCCGGGTTGGCATATTGCGTTCAAGCCACGCAGTGAACCGCCGGATCGTGCGCGCACCCCAATCCTTGTCCTGATCAGCCATGTTCACGCAACAAGCGGCCCTGTTGCCGTTTCCAGTCGCGATCTTTTTCGGTCGCGCGTTTGTCGGGAGCTTTTTTGCCTTTGGCGAGAGCAAGTTCGATCTTTGCCTTGCCCTTGCTGTTAAAATAGATGGACAACGGTACGATCGTCATGCCCTTGCGCATGACAGCACCATAGAATTTGTTGATTTCCCTGCGATTGAGCAGCAGCTTTCTGGGCCGCTTGGGTTCGTGGTTATGCCGGTTGCCGTGACTCCATTCCGGAATATTGGCGTTGATCAGCCAGACTTCATCATCCTTCACCTCGGCATAGCTTTCCGCAATCGTTCCCGCTCCGAACCGCAGCGACTTCACTTCGGTTCCGGTGAGCATGATGCCGGCTTCAAACTTGTCATCCAGATGATAGTCATAACGCGCGCGCCGATTCTCGGCGACAACCTTCTGCTTGTCAAATTCCAGAGGACGCGGCTTGGCCATCAGATCAACCCGGCTCCTTCGAGCGCGGCATCCACTGCTTTTTTGCTGGATTCCGACGGTGGCGTCATAGGAAGCCGAAGCTCGGTCGGAAAGTCAGCGATGACCCGGGACAAAGCATATTTAATCGGACCGGGAGACGCATCCGAGAACATCGCCTTGTGGACCGGATACAGAATATCGTTCAATTCACGTGCCTTTTCATAGTCGCCCGCCTGGCAGGCAGCCTGAAATTCTGCACATAGTTTCGGGGCAACATTTGCCGTCACGGAAATGCAGCCCGCACCTCCGGATGCGTTAAAGGCAAGTGACAATTCGTCCACACCAGACAAAAGGCAGAAATCTTTCGCACAGGCAAGCCGGTGATCGGTCACCCGGTCAATCTCGCCGCTGGCATCCTTTATGGCCGCCACAGTGGGGAGTTTGGAAAGTTCCGCAACCGTGTCCGGCAAAATGTCGGTCACGGTTCGCGCCGGAACATTGTACAGCACCAGTGGCAAATCGTTTTCTTTGGTCAGCGTTTCGAAATGGGCATATATTCCCTGCTGGTTGGGGCGATTATAATAGGGCGCCACAACAAGTCCGGCCGCCGCCCCGCATTTTTTCGAAAAGTTCAGATGCAAAAGCGCATTGGTCGTATCATTTGATCCGCAGCCTGCAATGACTGGCACGCGTCCCGCCGCCTGTTCGATGCAGACTTCGATGACCCGATGATGTTCTGCATTTGACAAAGTCGAGGATTCACCAGTGGTTCCGCAGGGAACCAGACCACTGCTGCCTTGTTCGATCTGCCAGTCTACCAGAGCCCGAAATTCCTCTTCCGCAAACGATCCGTCGCGAAAGGGAGTCACCAGAGCCGGAATTGAGCCGGAAAACATGGAATTACTCCTTTAAATTTGGCTTAGAAATTGCCACAGCTAATACAAGCTTAACAATGATATAGTTTGCCGTTCAGCGCCTGATAAGGAGCCTACCCCCAAAATGTCCAGTATGGTATCAAGAATTATTCTGTCCGCCCTTCTTTTGACCCCCGCCACGTGCATGGCGGCTGAACAATCCGCGTGGCAAAGTGGCGGTGATCAGACACTTTCTGATCCAACCAGGGGAAATGCCGTGCTGGCGTTGCAGCGTTGGCGCGTGCTGACCCAGTCAGACAATTATTCGTTCGAGGACTATGCGGGTTTTGTCATCACCTATCCGGACTGGCCCGATGGCGAACGCATGAAGCGCAATGCCGAACAGGCGATCAACATTGAAAGCTTCTCTCCCCGCCCTGTCCTGCAATATTTTGACAGCGTGGCGTCCGTCACCAATGGCGGAGCGGCAAAACATGCAGTTGCCTTGCAAAGCACGGGGCAACGGGACAAGGCAAACGCAAAGGCACGTCAGGCGTGGCGCGGCGGCACGATGGCGGAAGCAGACGAAACCGTATTGCTCCGTCGTTTCAGTTCGATATTTACACCGGCAGATCATGATGCCCGGATGAACGCCCTGCTTTGGGCGCGGGCAACCAAAGCGGCCCGAAGGCAACTCGGTTTTACTTCCGCTGGTTTGCGCCCGGTTTTCGCAGCCAGACTGGCCCAGTTGACCGAAGCGGCGAATGCCAACAGCCAGGCCACTGCCGTTGGCGCCATGGCGCGCGATGATGCCGGATATCTGGCAGACCGATCGCGCTATTTGCGAAACAGGGGCCAGAGCTTTGCATCGCGCCAGTTACTGGCATCCCGTCCACCCTTGCGGGTTAAACCGGCCAATGTTGATACCTGGTATGAGTCCAATCTGATTAACGCCCGGGCGGCGGCCAATGACCGGCAATGGAAGCTGGCTTATGACATCGCCTCCAATGTGGATGACGCGTGGACCGGTCCGGTCAATATTGCCGAACAGAGCAGCCGCATCCGCGACAAATATTCCGACCTGACGTGGCTGGCCGGCACGGTCGCACTGCAAAAACAGCGCCAACCCGCCAAGGCGGTTGCGATGTTCGATCGCTATGCGCGTTCCTATAACTCGCCGAACATCCGTTCAAAAGGCTATTACTGGGCGGGCCGGGCGGCCGGTGAAGCAGGACAAACGGACAAGGCAATCGCCTATTTCGAGAAAGCGGCGCAATATCCGGCCTATTTCTATGGGCAGCTGGCCCATGAACGGCTCGGCCGCGCCCTGCCCGCCTTTAACCGCACCCATGCGGCTAATATTCTGCCCGAAGACCGCGCGGCCTTTAGCCAGGAAACGCTTGTGCAAGCTGCCATTTCATCTGCGCGCACCGGCCCCTGGCGCGAACAGATCCGCTTTTACCGGGCGCTGGCCTACAAGGCGGAAACCGCCAAAGACTATGCGTTGCTAAGCGACCTCTCCACACGGATCGGCCAGAAAGATCTTGGCGTGATTGCAGGCATCAGCAGCGTTGGCGAAAATGCCGGTGTGACCGACAACACCTTCTTCCCGACCCTGAAAGTGCCCTTTGGTTATGAAAATAGCTGGACCAGCATTCATGCCATTACCCGTCAGGAAAGCCAGTTCGCCCTTGGCGCGATCAGTCATGCAGGAGCACGGGGCCTGATGCAGCTCATGCCTGGCACCGCCCGCGAGCAGTCCGGCAAATCCGGTCTGCGCTACAACATGTCGGCGCTGACCACCGATCCGCAGTATAATGTGCGGCTGGGCAGCGGCTATTTCGAGCGGATGCTGTCTTATTATGGCGGATCCTATCCGCTGGCTGTCGCGGCCTATAACGCCGGCCCGGGCAATGTGAACAAATGGCTCCGCCGCAACGGCGATCCCCGCATGGGCGGAATTGACTGGCTGATCTGGATCGAAGAGATACCCATTTCTGAAACCCGCAATTACGTGAAACGCGTGCTGGAAAATGCGGTTGTCTACGACACCAAAAACCCACGCGGACCAAAGTTGAAGAGCGATACACCGCTCACTCGCTACATCGGAAAGAATTATAAAGGCTGAGAGCTGCACGGTCGGCTTGATCCCGCACGCATTGGCTTGCAAAAAAAGGCCCCGCCAGAATATTCTGGCGGGGCCTTTGTGTAATTTCTCTGTTTGGCGCTTAAGCGTAGCTGACTTTCACATTCGCTTTTTTCTGCTTCCGCATCGCGCTGCCAATGGCACCAAAGCCAAATATCATGAATGCCCATGTCGCAGGCTCTGGAACTGCGCTGTTCAACATGCCTTCAAATGAAAGGAATGCAGTGTTGGAGCTCTCTGTTCCAAACAGCGCCGTGCCGCCGGTTACTCCGGATGTCGCCGCATATTCAAATCCGGTCGTACCGGTCAGAAACAGGCTGGGTCCAAGCAAGTTTGCAGTCGCAAAACCACCGCCATCAAGCGTGGCGGGAGCAATCTGCATACCGCTGCCCAAATCGGTCAATACGACGTTTAACAATGCGTTGAGGTCGTTGAAATCCGGATCCGAGTTTTCTCCGGTCAGAAGAACATTGCCTCCACCCGCAAGATAGTTTGCAAGTACCGTTGTTTCGTCGGTTGTAAACGCATTGTTCCTTGCAAAAGCGATGTACAGATCAACACCTGCCAGATCACCAGCGGTAATCTCGTCATTGGCACCGAATAGTGACGCGGCGAAACCATTGCCATTGTAAAAGTTTACGGTGTTCGTCGCCTGAGTGTTCAAAAACGTGCGCGTGCTGTTTTGAACAACAACATTCGTACCTTCGACAATGTTGCTAAAAAAGGCTTGATTGGCCGAATTGCTGCCGATCACATTCAGGATGTTGCTATCGCCCGATACGAACAATGCCGCAGAGGCGGAAGTCGCAGACAATCCTGTTGTGCACAGTGCCGCCGCCAGAATCAGTTTTTTCATGATAGTCCCTCAATAGTCGACCCGTATTCAACCATGGAAGATGCAAATGACTTTCGCTGCTCGCAATGTCCAAAGACACTCCTCAGCGAGTAGTTAACAGGAATTTAAAGGAATCTCGGCGAGCTGACAAGCATTTTGGGCAGAAATTGCGACATTTGATAAGATTGTTCCAAACAGGGACTGTGATTTTGGATGCGCAATCTCATCAACCTTCTCGAATATGCCACTGGTCTCTTTGCGCCCATGGCGGCCCCAAGGTTAGCGGCGGCTTCATCCCGAAAGCCCACATTTCACCGAACAAACAAAAGCCCCGCCAAATTGCTTTGACGGGGCTTTGGTATAACTTGTTTTTTGCGTTTAAGCGTAGCTGACTTTCACATTCGCTTTGCGCTGACGACGCATCGCTCCGCCGATGGCACCAAAGCCAAAGATCATGAATGCCCATGTAGCAGGCTCTGGAATTGCGCCCATCGCAGCTTCAGAACGCGCGATCAGAAATCCACCAGCCAGTGTGAATGACTTGATACCAACGCCTTCACCATCAATACCGCGAAACTCAAACGCATCGACACCGCCTGGCGTGACAATCGGTGCTAGTGCAAAAAGGTCATATGAACCGATAAGATTATCATTAATGTCGAATGCTGAAATGACGGGATTATCACCATCTGGCAAACCATCAGAAAACTGAACGCTGTAATTCATGAACGCTCCGAACGATGACACAGCGTCGTCAAAGGTTAGCGTGACAGTTGCAGTCGGGCTATTCGTACCTATGATATTGGTCGTCGATTCGCCATTTTCCTGAAGGCCATAGCTACCATTGCCAATTACTGAACTGGTTGACGTGGATGAGTAGGTAATGCCGCCGGGAAGAGCCAAAGGCCCATCGGTAAAGTTAAATCCCATATCCGCAAAGCTACCGATGTTGAGGCTTGGACCCGCATAGCCTGCATCGGAAGTGAGAAGAGCGGCCGCAGACGCTGGTGTAGCAACAAACGCAAATGACAACGCCGCTGAAGCAACTAGAAGTTTTTTCATGATTTCCCCCAATTTCCAATTGCCTGCCGTTGACAGTCAATCGGTCAAAAATATGCAAACCCTAACAGGAAATTAACAGATATCCGTATCCCGCGCAATTGGACTTCTGCTACATCATCTTATGTACCGTTTTGGTACAGTCCCGGTGTCTGCTTTTGCGCCCAAAGCGGACATTGACCACCGACGCAAAAAAGCCCCGCCAAATTGCTTTGACGGGGCTTTGATATAACTTGTTTCTCGCGTTTAAGCGTAGCTGACTTTCACATTCGCTTTGCGCTGACGACGCATCGCTCCGCCGATGGCACCAAAGCCAAAGATCATGAATGCCCATGTCGCTGGTTCTGGAACTGCAGCTGCATTAAACGAGAGATCATCGAGAACCCAGAAAGCCTGGTCGGATGAGATGTTCACGAAGGAAACCGGACCGGCATAGGACAGAAGACCATAGTTGCCGAGCGTAACATTCACCGTCTGACTGCCAAGCAGGTTGTTGGCACTGTCAAAAAAGTCTGCCGAGAACACACCGTCGCCACGACCGCCGCCAGCATAGATGCTGAAATCAGATACGGCGCTCGAAAAAATCAGCCGCCCGTCATTCGTGCCTACACCGTCATTATACGCCAGAAAGTCAGTGCCGCTCCGCGCGTCGACGCCGAAATTGCCGGTTTGATTGAGTATTGTGCCAGGGTCGCCGCCGACACCGTCAAAAGTCACACCCAGACCGGAATAGAGATCGGTCAGGGGAGCAGCTCCGAAGCAACATGATGCCCCAGTGCCCTCGAAATCGATGACGACGGCCTGCGCGGGCATCGCCATTGTTGTGGTGCCGATCGCAGCCGCAGCGGTGAGAAGAAACTTTTTCATATGATACCCCGTAGTCTAGCCGACCCAAAGTGGCCGGGCGCACTATATGCGCGCTAAATTTTGCTGACCCGCGCAAAGAATTAACAATCTGTTAGGCAATTTGCAACTCATCGCGTTTTTGGCGAAAAACAATGTGTTCCAATATGGCACAGTTCCAAAATCTGTTTTTTGCGTCCATGGCGGACACGACATCTCTGCGCTTCCGCACGCGCGATGATCAGTTGGTTTTGCGCGTTGCCAGTTCTCTCAGGGCTTGTTCATGCTTGTTACGGTCAATTTTGTAAAAACTGATTATCGTGATTACGGTCAGGAAAAGGCCCAATATTACTGGGACGTAGATCGCGCCCAGTCGCCATAATGTATCTTCAGATAGTTCGCCCTGCGTCGATCCGGCAGCTACCCCGGCGATCGACAGAACAAGGCCGGCAATCACGATGCCAAAACCCTCGCCGAATTTCCGCATGAACGTGGCAGCGGCAAAGAACAGGCCTTCAGACCGACGACCGGTTTTGACTTCGCCCTGCTCGACGAGATCTGCCATCATCGAAGCAGCCAGAATCTGATAACAGACGATCAGCGCGGTATCGATTGTATTGGTGATCAGCACCAGCCAGAAGATTTCGGGCGTTCCATTTTCCGGAAGCACGTCAATCAACCGCAAAAATATCGGCAACGGCATTCCGACAAATGCAATCAGCCCGACGATCAGCGCACCGCGTTTCTTGCCCAGTTTTTTCGTGACAAATGGCGCCAATGCCCCCCCGATAAAGGCCGAGAAAAACACACCGATTGTAATCGCGCCGATTTGTTCGGGTGAGAATCCCCAAAAATAGGTTGTGAAGTAAAATACCAGACCCGCAGCCAGGCCGCTGGCCGAAAACGCGATCAGCGATGCCGCAAACAGCGCAAAAAATGATGGGCTTGCAACCGTCAGATAAATGTCCTTGAATATTTTCTTTAACGTCAAGTCGCGCTTGGGCGGCGCCTGGCGCAGCCTGGGTATGTAGTGATGCGTTCCCAGCGCCGAGATCATGATTGCGGCAAACATGACCAGCGAACCGACCATGCCGTAAAAAGAATATGCATCCCGATTAAATTGACCATTGGCAATGGCTGCTGTCGCAAAAGCAGGAAAAATCAACACAAAAGCGATAACCGACATCGCGTTTCCGCCGGTCCAGCCAAAGAAATAGCGAAAGCTCAAAATGCTGCTGCGTTCATCATAATCGCTGGTGAGTTCCGGCGCGAGCGCAGTGCTGGGCGTTTCGTAGATGGTAATGAACGTCCTGATCGTGATTGCCAGAATAACGATATACCAGAACAGCGCCTGATCACTCCACCCTTCTGGCGGATTCCAGATAAAATAGTAGCTGACAGCCACCGGGATTGCTGCGGCATACATGAAGGGATGCCGGCGCCCCCATTTGGAGCGGAAATTGTCTGACCAATATCCGACAATCGGATCGCTGATCGCATCAAAAATCAGTGCGATGAAAATAGCGAGACTGACCAGACGCGCGTCGAGGCCAATGACCTGGGCATAGAATAGCAGCAGAAAATATTTCAGCCCCGCATCTTTGGCGCCATAAGCCACGGAGCCAAAACCATATGCTGTCTTCGTCCAGAAGGACGGTTTTCCGGTCGCGGCGGTCAAGCGATAGCTTCGATCAAATTGTCTCTCCCGTCGTCTCTGTGACGCTCTGTCTCTATGTTATTCAGAAAACACCGGAAACCGTCAAGTTTAACAGGGTGATTAAAAGTCGCTGACGCGCAAACCTCTGGTCGAAACAGGCTGTCCCGATAATAGCCTAATCTTCAGCTTCATACCCAAAGGCTTCCGCAGCCATCTTCACCAGCTCCGGATCGGCTTCCGGCAAATCATCCGGTAGCGCCGCTTCCAGTGTTTCCACAACATGGGTCATCGCTGCAATGCGGGCTGCTTTCTTGTCATTGCCGTCAATGACTTTCCACGGAGCCCAGCGGGTATCGGTATGTTTGAACATATCGTGCATGGCGTCGAGATACGCATCCCGCTTTGACCGGTTGCGAAAATCTTCTTCGGTGATTTTCCAGCGCTTGTGGGGCGTGTCCAGTCGGCGGGCAAAACGTTCGTCCTGCTTGTCCTGCGTTGTGTGAAAAAACAGTTTGATCATATGGGTGCCACCATCGATTTGCTGGGCTTCAAACTCGTTTATCTCGTCATAGCCGCGCGTCCAGTCGGCCTCGCTGCAAAAGCCTTCCACCCGTTCAACGAGCACCCGGCCATACCAGCTGCGGTCGAAAACCGCGATTTCCCGAGATCCCGGCAGTTTCTGCCAAAAGCGCCACAGGAAATGGCGGTCTTTTGCTTCCTTTGTCGGAGCGCCGACGGGATAAACTTCAAAATAGCGTGGATCCCATTCCGCGGTCATCCGGCGGATACAACCGCCCTTGCCGGCCGCGTCCCAGCCTTCAAAGACCAGGATAGTCCGATTGCCGTGAATGATGTGTTTGAAATGCACATCAGCGAGCCGCTCCTGCACTTCCTTCAGTGCGTCAGAATAATCGCCATCAAACTTGTCGCCGGATTCATAGTCAGATAATTTTATAGCCATCGCACCAGACTAAACGACATTCCATCCCAAAGCCAATGGGTTAACTGTGAATTTCCAGAATGAGGTCTGCGATGCGCTCCGGATCCTGCATGGCCATAAAATGTGTAAGGTCCGAAAGATAAACATCTGTTCCGTTTAGGAAATTACTGGCAAGCTCAGGCGGTGTAGGAGATGATGCGAAATCAAACATGCCTTCCTGTTTGATCTGGGGGGCCCGCAATATCGTGACCGGTTGAGCAATGCGATCCATGAGCGGCCAGGGGTCAACCGATGCACTGGTCGCATAGACCGATGCTTCCGACTGTGGCGGGCAAGCCAGTTCAAAACCGCCCTGACCATCTGTCAGCATGCCATGAACACAATAGTCCTTCAGCACGTCCGGATCCCATAACCGATAGGGGTGACGATCCTTGAATCGTTCGAACATTTCATCGGGCCCAGACCAGCTGTTGCGCCGCTTGGCAACCATGTGATTGGTGGCGCTATAGTCTGGCGGATCGAGATAGACTTCACGCTCCATGATCACCGGATCTACCAGTATCAACCGTCCAATGCGTCCAGTATTCCGGGCGGTGACTTGCACCAGACAATGGCCACCCATGCTGTGTCCGACACCAATATCGAAATTGATATTCAGCGATTCTGTCAGTTCAGCCGTGGCATCAGCGATCATCGCCCAATCGGAGATTTCAGGGCGGGCACTGCGACCATGACCGAGCTGGTCCACGGCAACGACATGGGTGCCAGCCGGAAAAGCAGCAATAACCTTGTCCCAGCACCGCGCATGAAATCCGGTTGCATGCAGCAGCAGGATCGACGTGCCCGCTCCGGGTTGCCCCCACTCGAACCAGCATATGTCACCATGACTCGATTTGAAGTAATTCTCGATCGGTTCAGTCGTCACTTGCCTGCCTGCCATACCTTGCAATTATTCCTTTGGAGGCTCGACAACGCGGATATGCAATTCGCGCAACTGCTTTTGCGACACGCCGCTTGGCGCGCTCATCATTAGGTCTTCCGCTTTCTGGTTCATCGGGAACAGAACAACTTCACGGATATTCGGTTCGTCGGCCAGCAGCATGACAATCCGGTCCACGCCCGGCGCAGACCCACCATGTGGCGGTGCGCCATATTTGAGCGCATTGATCATGCCGGAAAACTCGCTGTCGACTGCGGCCTTGTCATAGCCGGCAATCTCGAACGCCTTGTACATGATGTCCGGACGATGGTTTCGAATCGCGCCAGAAGACAGCTCAATGCCGTTACAGACAATGTCATATTGCCAGGCGAGGATATCGAGCGGGTCCTTGTTCTCCAGTGCTTCCATTTCACCTTGCGGCATGGAGAACGGGTTATGCGAGAAATCGAGCTTTTTCAGTTCTTCGTCATATTCGTACATCGGATAGTCAACGACCCAGCAGAATTTGAATTCATTTTCGTTGATCAGGTCCAGTTTTTCAGCAGCGCGGGTACGCGCGACACCGGCCAGTCGTGCCGCTTCCGCTTCCTTGCCAGCCGCAAAGAACACACCGTCATCGGGGCCGCAACCGAGATCGGCGAGCAATTTTGCGGTACCCTCTTCGCCATGATTTTTGGCAATCGGACCGCCCGCGGCACCCTCTTTCATATTGATGTAGCCGAGACCGGCAAAACCTTCGCCGCGCGCCCAGTTATTCATGTCGTCAAAAAACTTGCGGCTGTTCTTGCCGGCTTCCGGCGCGACAAACGCACGTACGGTGCCGCCACCGGATGTAATCTTGTCAAACAGTCCGAACCCGGAACCTTTGAAATGCTCGCTGACATCCTGAATGATGATCGGATTGCGCAGATCGGGTTTGTCAGACCCATATTTCAGCATCGCTTCCTTGTATGGAATACGTGGAAACTCGCCCGCAGGTGTGACGCTTTTGCCATTGGCAAATTCTTCAAACACGCCTGCGAGGACAGGTTCCAGTGCCTGAAACACATCTTCCTGCGTGACAAAGCTCATCTCGAGATCGAGCTGGTAAAATTCGCCGGGAGAACGGTCTGCCCGAGCATCTTCGTCGCGGAAACAGGGTGCGATCTGGAAATAGCGGTCAAAACCCGCCACCATCAGCATCTGTTTGAACATTTGCGGCGCCTGCGGCAATGCATAGAATTTCCCGGGATGGACCCGGCTTGGCACCAGATAATCGCGCGCGCCTTCGGGTGACGACGCCGTCAGGATCGGTGTCTGGAACTCGGTAAACCCTTGCTCTGTCATGCGATTGCGCAAAGAAGTGATCACCTGCGAGCGCAGCATCATGTTGGCGTGGACTTTCTCGCGCCGCAAATCGAGGAATCGATAGCGCAGGCGAATATCTTCCGGATATTCCTGTTCGCCAAAGACTGGCATCGGCAGCTCTTCCGCTGGCCCCTGCATTTCCACGGCTTCAGCGACCAGCTCGACTTCACCGGTTGGCAAGTTCGGGTTCACTGTTTCATCAGAGCGCGCCGCAACCTTGCCGGTAACCGTAATCACAGACTCCTTGCGTGCGGCATCCAGCATCTTGAACGCTTCGCTGCCTTCTTCACTGACGATCTGGGTCAGACCGAAATGATCGCGCAGATCGACAAACATCAAATTGCCATGATCACGGACGTTGTGAATCCAGCCCGACAGGCGGACTTCTTCGCCAACATTGGCGGTACGAAGCTGGGAGCAGTTGTGGGAGCGAAATGCGTGCATGATGAGCCCTATCAGAAGTTCAGCAGAAAAATTCAGTTGCTAGTTTTTATATGACTGCGCGTAACACAGGCCGGGACCCTGTTTGTCAAGGAAGAAGGTGCAATTGAGGGCCATAAACTGCCTGTAGCAAAGCACGGACGGGAGTAATTGATAATAGACAATCTCTATCGGAAATGTTTGCGGCTCTCGGTTCAGCTTGTATAGAACATCCATGAAAATTCATCCTCTGCTGACGGACAGTCAGGATATTGCCGATATTTGCCAACGCTTTTCGACCGCCGACTTTGTCGCAGTGGACACCGAGTTCATGCGGGAAAACACATATTGGCCTATCCTGTGCCTCATTCAGATCTCGGATGGCAAGGAAGCGGCCGCCATTGATCCTCTGGCCGAGAATGTGGATCTGGAGCCGTTGCTCGATCTGCTGGTGAATAACGAAGAGGTTCTGAAAATATTCCACGCCGGCGGGCAGGATGTCGAGATTATTCACAACATGACCGGCAAGACCCCTCACCCCATTTTCGACACGCAGGTTGCAGCCATGGCGTTGGGGCCGAGCGAACAAATTGGCTATGCCAATCTGGTCGACAGCTGGCTCGGTATCACATTGGACAAGGGCGCCCGTTTTACGGACTGGTCGCGGCGTCCGCTCAACAATCGGCAAATTGAATATGCGATTGGCGACGTCACACATCTTTCCGAAATATTCCCGATGATGCTGGAGAAACTCAAGGAAAGTGGTCGCGGCATATGGATAAATGGCGAAATGGAAAAGCTCGCCGATCCTGACAATTATGTAAATGATCCGGATGCCGCCTGGCGGCGGGTCAAGTTTCAAGGCCGAAATCTGGAATCGCTGGGACGGCTCAAAGCGCTGGCTGGCTGGCGTGAAAAGGAAGCCCAGTCGAAAGACCTGCCGAGAGGCAGAATCATGCGCGATGAAACTCTCGCGGACATTGCCGGCCATCCGCCAAAGGATCAATCCAGACTCGGTCAGGTTCGCGGACTTTCGAACGGCTGGAAAAACAATGATATTGGCGAACGTCTGATGGATGTGCTCTCCAATGCCGAGCCGCTGCCGCAAGAAGAATTACCCGATCGAAAAGGACGTCGCCCAAAGTTCGGAAAAGAAAACGCCCTTGTTGCGGATTTGCTCAAGCTGCTGCTCAAGATACGATCTGCAGAAATGAATGTCGCATCCAAATTGCTGGCGCGAGCGGATGATCTCGAGAAGATCGTCGGCGGGGAACGAGAAGGAGTAGCGCTGCTGGAAGGCTGGCGTTACGAAGAATTCGGCAAGGATGCCCTGGATTTGATCGAAGGCAGGATGAGCTTCACTGTCAAGGATGGCCGATTGAAAATGACCCATCAGCAAGAAGAAGAATCGAGCGAAGCCTGAACTCCTCGCCGTCACCCGGGAGACCTGTCTCGGAAATTACTATACCGTAACCAGAACCGCTTCGAGGTTCATCATGTTTGCCAATTGCTCATGTCGCTTGGCCACCGCTTCACCATATAAATCCTGCAGGTCTGCGGCCATCGAAAGTTCCAGGCGGCCGTCCACTTTCCGAAGTTTCGTTTGCTCCAGAGGATTGCGTGTCCCTCCGCTCAGCCGTTGCGCCAGTCGCATGGCAAGGCCCCAGCAGATTGCTCTTTCCGTAGCCTTTTCGTCAGCAAGCTTGCCGCCGCCCGGAAACACCTTGGCGCCCCCACCAAAACTTGTGAACAGGGTCTGGCCGAGCATTTCTCGCTCTGGCCCCATTATCCCGATCCAGTTTCCGTGCAGCCCCATGACCAATCCGCGTTCGGCGCGAAAATTCGGGTTGGCGCGCCAAGCCACGTCTCCCAGATTGCATGCGGCCTGTCTGATCCGTTGCCATTCGACCGGATCATTCGAGAAAATTTCTGCAATCCATTTGCCCAGCAACTTGCTGTTTGCCGGGAAACGAGCTTGTGAAGCTCCGGAATCTTCTGTCGCCATCAGCAACGGATCGCGTTTGCTCTCCTGCTTGCCAATGCCCTGGTACAGCATGCCTTCGCGAACCCCGTAGGCTGAGACAATCATGCGACTACTGCCCAGATAGCGCACGATAAACGAAAGCAGCCAGGCCGCATCATCGAGCGTGGGAATACGAGACGTCGAAAGTCCCGGGACAGCCTTCAGCTTGGCTTTGTCGAGTCTGGCAAGCCGGCTCACCAACCTCCGCGCCCGACTTGGTTCCATTTGATAATGATGGATAACCGGCAGTGGATAACCGCTGTCATGCATATCCAGCCGGGCAAGCGAGCGCCACGAACCGCCAACCAGATAAAATGGCAGATCTTCCACACCTTTCGGCCAACCCGTCGTTTTCAGCATCTTGCGAACCTGCCGTTTCAGCTTGTCTTTCCCCTTGGCTCGCAACTCGGCAATTCGAAGGACCCCAAGCGGGAAGGAGTATCTATCCGTGACCTGCCCGTTTTCAACGCGGGCCAGCTCCAGGCTACCACCGCCCAGATCACCGACGATGCCATTCGCTTCCGGTATCGCTGAAATAACGCCAAGTCCGGCAAGCTCTGCTTCTTCTTCACCCTGCAATATCTTCGTATCAATTCCGATTTTAAGTGCGGCGGCCAGAAAATCCTGCCCGTTGGAAGCATCCCGAACGGCCGCCGTTGCGAAACTTTCAATCGCATCGACCTCCATCTGCACACACAGACGGTGGAAGCGTTTCAATGCACCGATTCCCAATTTGAAGGAATCGTCGGATATGGCGCCGGTTGCCGACAATTCCCTGCCCAGACCGGCCATCATTTTTTCATTAAAAAGTATCGCCGGAACGCGGGCAGGACCTTGATACACAACGAGCCGAATGGAATTGGATCCAATGTCGATAATTGCCGTGCGACGGTTTTTCCGTGATGGCTTTTTCGCTCTCGTGATTTGCAGGGCCCCGACCTTCATATCTCCGCAATCACGCTTTGTTTTTGCGGCGGCGCAAGGACAGCCTCGGCACGGCGTTGCTTTTCTTGAGTGCCTTGCCTCGCCCTGACAATGAAGGGTTGGTCATGAAATAGCGATGGAGATTAAACGGTTTTGACGACTGCGCAATCCGTTCGTAACTGCCATCCGAATTCAATTCCCAGCTTTGTTCGTCATCAATCAGATTGGCCACCATGACCTGGTCGAGGATCTGGTCGTGGACGGTCTTGTTGGTGATCGGAATCATATATTCCACCCGCCGATCAAGATTCCGGGGCATCCAGTCCGCCGAGCTGATATATAATTTTGCCTTGTCGTTCGGCAAATCATCACCGTTTCCAAAGGCCCATATCCGGCTATGTTCCAGAAAGCGTCCGACTACAGATTTGACGCGGATATGGTCTGACATTCCCGGAACACCGGGACGCAGGCAGCATATCCCGCGAATGACCAGGTCAATTTCGACGCCAGCATTGCTTGCCGCATAGAGTTTTTCAATCAGCGCGGGATCAACTAGGGAATTCATTTTGGCCCAGATCATGCCAGGTATGCCGGCCCGTTCATTGGCAATTTCTCGGTCGATCAACGCCATCAGATCATCACGCATATAGCGCGGTGACATGGATATGAGTTCAAGCTTTTCGGGTTCGACATAGCCGGTAATATAGTTGAACAGCTGGGCCGCATCTCGCGCAGCCTTTGGGTCGGCTGTGAAAAAGCTCAGATCCGTGTAAATCTTTGCCGTCACCGGGTGGTAGTTTCCGGTGCCGAAGTGGCAATAGGTGCGATACCCTTCCTGTTCCTTGCGAACGACCATTGATATTTTCGCATGGGTCTTCCACTCGATAAACCCATAGACAACCTGGACGCCGGCGCGTTCCAGAGCACTGGCCCACAGCAGGTTTTGCTCTTCATCAAATCTGGCCTTGAGTTCGACAACAGCAGTTACCGATTTTCCGGCTTCAGCGGCATCGATCAGCGCACGAATAACAGCAGATTGCTTCCCAGCACGGTATAGCGTCTGCTTGATCGCCACGACTTCCGGATCAGCAGCGGCCTGACGCAGAAATTCGATGACCACTTCAAATGACTCATAAGGATGATGAACCAGTATGTCCTTGTCCCGGATTGCTGCAAAGCAATCCCCGCCATGTTCCCTGATCCGTTCCGGAAAGCGCGGGCTATATGGTGAAAACTTGAGATCGGGGCGATCTTCGTCGACCAGCAAATCAAGATCGTTCAGACCTATCAGGCCTTCGATACGGCTTTCCGTTGCTCCGTCCGTCAACAGATTTTCGCGCAACATCGCAACCACTGAATCGGACAGGCCGGGGCCCATTTCCAGCCGGATCACATCCCCGCGGCGGCGTCGTTTTATGGCGCTGCGGAAATAACGCACCAGATCTTCCGCTTCTTCTTCCACTTCAATGTCGCTGTCGCGGATGATCCGGAACAGGCCGCTATTGGTCACGTCATAACCCGGAAACAGCAGTGAGGAATAATAGCGGATGGCAGATTCAACAGATACGTAAACCGCGTTCTCGCGCGGTATCCGAATGAATCGGGGCAGCCCCGAAGGAATCATCACCAGTTCCCGGATGCGCTGCTGGTCGGACTTTCGCACGAGGTCAAAAACCAGGCTCATCCCCTTGTTGGGAATGAATGGAAACGGATGCGCAGGATCCAGCGCCTGCGGTGTCAGCACCGGAAAAATCTGATCGAGAAAATGCTGCTCGAGCCATGCTTTTCCAGCTTCATCCAGCTCCTCGACCGGCAAGACGGAAATATCTTCGCAGCTCAATTTATTCAGCAACTGGTTCCAGACCTCCTGCTGATGCTGCATTATGCGGTCGGCATGTTTGGCGATAGCGTTTAACTGCTGCGATGCTGTCAAGCCATCAGCTGACCGTTCTTCGATATTCTGGCGATATTGACCGACGAGACCTGCGAAGCGCACCATGAAGAATTCATCGAGATTGCTTCCCGATATCGATAGAAACCTGACGCGCTCCAGCAGCGGATGAGAATTGTTCTGCGCTTCTTCAATGACCCGCTCGTTAAATCCCAGCCAGCTCAATTCGCGATTGAAATAGCGCGCACCGCCGTCGTCACCGGTTAATTCCGGCAGCATCTGGCCAAGGTCGTCAATATTGGCGTCTTCTGGCATCAGATTGTCCATTTAACTGCCTGCTATTCCTTGCGCGTCATCACTCTGTCGGTGGTTTTGAAAGGCAAAGAGAATATCTTGTGCCACTCTTCTGGTAATCGATTTCTTCTGTTCGGTCGCGAGATTATCCATCTTTTGCGCCAAAATCTGAACATCCAGATAATTGCGGTCCATTCTTCTGGCGAGATAGGATGACGCATCTTCCGAAATCGCCAGACCGCGCGCTGCAAAAAACTTGTGAAACAGGCCTTTCAACATAGCCTCATCAGGTGGTCCGATTTCGATGAGAAGGGACGCAGCCAGCCTCGATCTCAAATCAGGCAATTCCACATTCCACGCGGATACCGGAAGACTTGATACGATCAGAAGAGGCTTTTGATCCTCTTGCACCAGATTCCAAAGGTGGAACAGCTCTTCACCGACTTCGCGTTCCGAAACTTCAAAACAGCGCCCGCCACTCATTCTGAGAAACTGTTCAGCCATGGCAGTTTTGCCGGACGCAGCCGGTCCGATCAATATCCCAACATTATTCGGCCAGTTTTCCCAGTCGAGCAATTGCGCGTCCACATTCGCATTTGCATCGGTTACAATATAGCCGTCATTGCCGCGTGATGGAGTGGTCTCCAGAGGAAGCGCAAACTGGCTCACTGTTCCGACCCGTTTCCTCCGGCAGATCCCCGACTGATCCGCAATGCGCCAGAGCCCTGTTGCACTTGCCAGCCCCGTGAACGGAGCGCGCTTGCCAGTGCTGACAGTTCGCCAGAATAAGTCACACGCATCACCGATACACCGCCCAGAGCGAGACTGGAGGTGGCAGCAGAAGACACGCCCGGAACGGATCGCAAAGAAGATTCTCCCTGTCCGACCGCGCCGACATCTGGCGTATCAAACTGGATTGATACATTGATTGCCGTGCTGGCTGGTTCAACCTCGACGCTGGTGCCGCTGCCTTCATTTGCAGCAGAAGAGGTTCCGCTTTCCACGGAATCGACGGAATCAGTCGCGCTTTCAGCCCCCAATTCTGCTTCCAGTGCCGCTTCCAGTGCATCGAGATCAAACGGATCTTCGATTTTCAGCGACTGGTCGGTTTTCAAAATGCCGCGGGACAGTGCACTGGAGTAGATCGAATCAAGGCGCGTGATCGCCTGATCCATCATCCCAGCAACACCTTCGCTGTTTCTCGATTTCAGGGTGAAGGTTTCAATGAATTTATTGTCGGGCCCGTAACGTGCCGTAAACTGGCCGGTCACCGGCCCGCCGGGATAGTCATGTTGAATTCGCGCGATCGGGATGATCACATCCGCGGCCCCGAACTGATCCAATATTGTGCGCCACCAGACCCGGTTGCGACGATCGGCCTGCCCGGCGGTGAGCACCAGCGATTCGCTGTCTGATCCAAAAGGCCGGACATAATCAATTGCGCTGTCGCCAGAACGATAGCGCGCCCAGGCTTTTTGCCATTCCGTGCGGTTTTCGAATACTTGCGGTGATCCGCCGCTCCACATGATCGGCAGGACCAGCAATGGCGGTGATCGCAATCGTTTTCCCCGGACGCCCAAAATCTGCCCGGCTCTGGCCCGGTCAAACATCACGCCCAGAGTCGCAATATATCTCCGGGGACCGATATTCTCTTCCTGCACAATGATCGCTGACACGATATTGTTGAGTGAACCATCCGACAAACCGGTCGTATCGCTGCCTTGTGTGCGCTTGTAGAGTAATTTCCAGGCTTTCCGCTGCGCCTCTTCCCAGCCCTTTTGGCGGGCCTCGAAAGCATTTTTCCCGCGGACATCGACTTCGACACCCATGACTTCAAAATCGCCGGTACTGGCCAGTGGCGCAACGCCGCGTTCCGTGCCCTCGAGCTGGGCATAGACAATTCCCGTTGCCAGAAAGGCAAGCACTGCGACTGCGGCCGCAATTTTGAACTTAAAGTCAGTCAAAAATCTCATTTCCGCTCTTTTGACGATTATGACATGGAAATCCAGCGGGGAGTTGTCTAATCGCCTATTGCATGAGTGACAAACAAAACATGACGCCTGATCAGCAACGAAACGAGTCGGAATCCTATACCTATGCGAAAGCAGGTGTATCAATTGCGGCAGGTAATGCTCTGGTCAAGGCCATCGCACCGCTCGCGAAAGCAACTGCCCGACCGGGAGCCAATGCCGAACTCGGCGGATTTGGCGGATTTTTTGATTTGAAAGCAGCGGGTTACGATGACCCTCTGCTGGTAGCAGCCAATGATGGAGTCGGCACCAAACTGAAGCTTGCTATCGATTATGATCGGCACGACAAGGTCGGTATTGATCTGGTGGCCATGTGTGTGAATGACCTGATCGTCCAGGGAGCCGAACCGCTTTTCTTTCTGGATTATTTCGCAACAGGAAAATTGGAAAACGGCGTGGCCGAACGTGTTGTTGCGGGCATTGCTGACGGGTGCAAAATGTCAGGCTGTGCGTTGATCGGCGGAGAAACGGCTGAAATGCCGGGCATGTATGCCGATGGCGACTATGACCTGGCCGGATTCTGCGTCGGCGCGGTCGAGCGTGAAAAGGCCGTGACGGGGGCACAAATCGAACCGGGTGACGTTCTGCTGGGACTCGAATCATCCGGCGTCCATTCAAACGGTTTTTCGCTTGTGCGCCGCCTCGCCGCCGACAAGGGCTGGAAGTTGGACCGCCCTGCCCTGTTTGATCCGGAAATCCTCTTGATTGAAGCGCTGATTGCTCCGACGCGAATCTATGTCCGATCCCTGCTTCCCGTGATGCAGTCCGGTAGAATCCGGGCTCTGGCTCACATTACCGGGGGCGGATTGCTTGAAAATATCCCGCGTGTGCTGCCGGATGGACTGCATGCCGATGTCGATGCAACAAGTTGGGAACAACCCAGGTTGATGGCTTTTCTTCAGGCCCAGGGGAATATCGAACCCGAGGAAATGGCGCGCACGTTCAATTGCGGCCTTGGCATGATCCTCGCTGTGGCGCCGGGTGACGTGGAATCTGTAACTTCCGATCTGGAATCGGCCGGTGAAAATGTGCGCCGAGTCGGAACCGTGCGGGAAGGCAAAAAAGGCTGCACGGTATCCGGCACGTCCGATACCTGGTCAGCGATGAAGGACTGGTCGGCAACCTACCATGGCTGAAAAGGCGCGAATCGCTATTTTGATCTCGGGACGGGGGTCCAATATGGGGGCCCTCATCTATGCCGCGAAATCTGACGACTGCCCTTATGAAATCATGCTTGTGGCTTCCAACGATCCTGATGCAGCCGGATTGAAACTCGCCAAAGCGGAGAATATTCCGACCTTCGCAGAACCGCACAAAGGCCGTTCGCGAGAAGAACATGACCAGATCATGCACGAAGCGGTCGTCGATGCAGGCGCTGACTATATCGTCCTGGCCGGATATATGCGGATATTGTCCGATAGCTTTGTCAGGAAATGGGCAGAGCGGATGCTGAACATCCATCCCAGCCTGCTCCCCAAATACAAGGGACTGAACACTTACCAGCGCGCGATCGATGCCGGAGACAGCCATAGCGGATGCAGCGTCCATCTGGTCACTCCGGAACTGGATGACGGCCCTGTCCTCGCGCAGACCGAAGTCGCGATATTACCGGATGACACCGCCGACAGTCTTGCCGAGCGGATTTTGATTGCCGAACATCAGTTATATCCCGACAGCCTCTCCCGTTACGTCACGCGCGAAGCCGACCCGGAGTGGATACTCGCACAGGTAAGGCAACACGCATTGGAACTGGACGAAACGCACGAACGGGCCAGCTTCGGTTCGCCAGGCTGGCGGGTTGGAAGTGAAAAGACCGGCAAATATTTTGCCTATTTTACACATCGGCTGCATGGAGAAGCTGGCATTGGACTGCTGGTCAAAACCACTGGCTTAGATGAACAATCGGCATTGCTCGAAGCCGATCCCGAGCTTTACTACCTGCCGAAATTTTACGGAAAAAGCGGCTGGATTGCAGTTCGCCTTGATACCGGCCGCACCGACTGGGACCATATTGCAGACTGGCTGGCCAAAAGCTGGCGCATGGTCGCGCCCAAAAAATTGGTTAAACTCCAACAGATTGCTGACGAGTTTTAAAATATTTTCAAGGTAATTGCATCGTAGACCGGAGAGATATTTTGGCGACACGGAGGAGGGAGGAGTGTCGACCGGATATCGAGAACTTTGGGAGATCGTCTCCGTCCACGATGCTTGTTGCTTATGGCTGTCCGATCGGATTCGATCGATACGGTAATTGGGACGTAGAGGCTTTTGACCTACATTCCTGCCTCAACCGCCAGCCTGACCATGTCCGCTGCGCTCGGTGCTTCCAGTCGCTTCATGAGAATGGCGCGGTGCATTTTAATCGTGCGCTCACTCAAACTCAGCTCGTGCGCGATCTGCTTGTTCAGAAGGCCCTTGGCAATATATCCCAGCACCTCCCGTTGACGCTTGGACAGATCTTTCACGATTTCAATTGCCCGCATCTTTCGCGCCTTGGACAGACTGGGTTCGTTGCTTTCAATCTCGACCTGCGATCCCAGAAAATATTCCAGTTCGCCATGTTCATCAAATAACGGTGCAACCAGTACGGCATTCTGAAAAGGTGTTCCGTCTCTCTTGTAGTTTAGTATTTCAACGAGAACCGACTTGTTATCCCGAACACCCCGTCGAATTTCCTCAGACAGCCAGGGTTCAGTAGCAGGTCCCGCGAGAAAGCGGCAGTTTCTGCCGATAATATAGTTCGAATCATAGCCTGTGAGGTCGGTAAACGCCTGATTGGATGCCACGATCGGATTGTCGGGCAACCGGGGATTACTGATCACCGAAGCAATCGGGCTGCGATCGATAAGCGAACTTATGGATGCCGGAGGAGCCGGCACTTTCTGAACCGGCTGTGGTTCAACAGCTTCCTTTTTTCCCTCCTTGGTCATGGCGGTGAGTTTAGTCCATCCGCACCGGGCATAGCAAGCGCAATGCTTGGGAACATGATCAGGTCATGCAATCATCATGGTGCCCCATATTCTCTACGGGACGACCCCTTCCACGACAGATTTGGCATTGTCGACACGAATTGCAGCACCGTTGATAAATTTGGATTCGTCAGAAGCCAGAAACAGGACGGTATGTGCAATATCATCCGGTTCACCCAGCGCACTTGGAGCCGGACCTTCACTGGCGGGGCGCAAATCATCCCGTCCCATCACTTTCGGACCAATCTCTTCCACCATCGGGGTCAGAATACCGGCCGGATGCACGCTGTTGCAGCGGATATCATACTGATTATTCGCACAATGTACGGCGACACTGCGGGTCAGGCTCTCGACGGCACCCTTGGCAGCGGCATATGCGACTACGATCGGTTCGCCCTGAACAGAAGCAATCGAACACATGTTGATGATTGAACCGCCACCGGAATTTTTCATGGCCGGTACGGCATGTTTGCAACCGAAAAACGTCCCGTCTGCACTCACCGCCATGACGAACCGATATTCGTCGGTGGTTTGGGTTTCTATGGTACCGGGCTCAACAACGCCGGCATTGTTGACCAGAATATCCAGCTTGCCGTGCCGCGACACAACATCCGCGATCAAATTTTCCCACTGAGCTTCGTCGCGGACGTCATGCACGTGAAACTCGGCTTCGGCACCAATCTCGTCGGCAACCCGCTTTCCATTTTCGGTATCCATGTCCGTCAGCACCACCGTAGCGCCTTCCCGAGCGAACATGCGTGCATCCGCTTCTCCGAGCCCTTTTGCCGCTCCTGTTATTATTGCCACTTTTCCTTGAAGCCTGCCCATGTCTAATCTCCCAATCGTTCAGCCATTCCTAGTTGGCACCGCGCCGATTGGGCACTGATAAAATGAGAGAGGTTCAGAATGGACATTGCCGACAAACTATGGGCACGCGAAGAAATTCGGGACATTTTACATCGCTACTGCAAAGGTATTGATCGCCGTGATTGGGACCTCGTGCGCGCGTGCTTTGCCGATGACCACGTCCACAAGCACGGTGAATTTGAAGGTCCGGCCGATGAATTTATCGGTTTCGCCAGTGAGATCCTGAAAAAGGTTCCCGCAACACATCACAGTATTTCGAACGTGCATATCGATCTGTCGGATGATGGAACAAAAGCGACAACCGAAGCCAATTTTGTGGCCTATCACTATATCGAAGCCGGAGTGCCAGAATTTGGACCGGTGCCAACCGGCGGCAAGACTACCGACTGGATTGTGGCGGGCCGCTATTGCGATCACCTTGAAAAACGGGATGGCAGCTGGATCATTGTCCGGCGCGAAGCGTTTCATGACTGGGAACGCTATGATGAGGCAAATGAACCGCAGGGCAGTTAGGGCTGGTCAGGCCCAAATTCAAATGGCTCAAATTCAAATGGCTCAGAATCAATTAGCCCGGCTTTCGCCGGGCCAATCTATCGCAATTTCGTGATTTGCTTATCCGACGATTTCGTCGTCGTTGAAGAAATAGGCGATCTCGATCGCAGCATTCTCGTCGCTGTCTGATCCGTGAACGCTATTGGCTTCGATGCTTTCGGCATGTTCCGCGCGAATAGTGCCGGGCGCGGCATCTGCAGGATTGGTCGCACCCATGATGTCGCGGTTGCGCTGCATGGCATTTTCACCTTCAAGAACCTGCACAACGCAAGGACCACTGGTCATGAATGCCACCAGTTCGCCGAAAAACGGGCGTTCCTTGTGAACGGCGTAAAAGCCTTCCGCCTGGGCCTGGGTCATGTGAATGCGCTTGGAAGCAACCACGCGCAACCCGGCTTCTTCAAGCATTTTTGTAACTGCGCCTGTAAGATTGCGGCGGGTTGCATCTGGTTTGATGATCGAAAATGTCCGTGTGCCGGCCATGTTATGCTCCATATTTTTGGGAATATCTGTAAAGTTGCGCAGCCCCTAGCCGCTGACGGCAGGCAAGGCAAGCTTTAGCGATAAGGCCCTGTCAATCAGATCAGGCCCGTCTCAATCCTCAGTTATTGCCACCGGCAATCAGAGTTCCTGTAACGCCGCCCTTGCCATCTTTGGTGATCGAAATATTGACACCTTCGCCATCATCCCGCTCGCCGCCGATCATCTGCATGTCTCCGGCCTTCACCTCTGTGCCTATCTTGATCCCCTTGGCCTTCAGCTGATCCTTGTAGAACTCGACGACATCATCCTGATCATCCGTCGTGGAAAACACAATCATCGCGCCAGATTTGCCATCCCCCATGCCGGTCATGCTGCTTTCGACCGTCGCTCCCGGATAGAGCTCAATCCCCATGGGAAGGTCTTTGGCCGCTTTCGAGCCTGTGGCGATCCGTATCTCTCCGTCTTCCGACTTGATCACCGTCTCGCTGGCGTCGTCGTCACCGCTAATTGAGTAGCTTCCTTTACCGCCTTCACCATCGTCAAATGTTCCCGACGCAACTTCATCATTGCCGCCACAGGCGGAAACCAGAAATATGGCGGGAAGAATCAGAATTTTGTTCATGCGAAAAGCTCCATCATTCAATATGGCACGACCACGGACGAAATTATGCGCAAAGACAAAAAAGCGCAAACTTTGATTCTGTCAGGGTCCCTGAACCCAGCGACCACCATCCTGTTTCCAATAGCGCGGTGTCACATTCTCTCGTGTCGACAGATCGCGCCAGGCCTGACGGGCGGCATCAACTTCCTTTTGTGTGAACAGGTAGAATGTCCGGTCAAAATCCAGTGCTTCATCACGCCATTGTCCGTCTGACAGTGCAACGAACCTGGCCTGATTGACCGGATCACACTCATCCGAAATGAGAACAGGCTGCAGTTTGTCCTCCGGGCATCCGACAATTCCGTGCGCCAGAAAACTGGCAGGACCTGAATCCCATAGCGCTGCGGACATTTTTTCAATCTGTTCAAAATCACTGGAAACCAGCAACAGTTTATCGCCGCCATCCAGCGTCTTTTGCGCCAGAACAGCCACCAGTTTTTCCACCGGATCACGGGTCAGATAATAGAAATCAACCTGTTTCTGCTCAGATGACACGGATCAGCATATCCTGCTATTCGAAATTGTCCGCTACATATTGATCCAGAAGCCGCACGCCAAAGCCGGTTGCCCCCTTGTCCCAGACCGGACCGGGTTTATCCGCCCAGACCATTCCGGCAATATCCAGATGAGCCCATTTGACACCATCCTGAATGTAACGCTGGAGGAACTGTGCAGCGGTGATTGAACCGGCACCTTTTCCGCCCACATTTTTCATATCGGCAATCGGTGAGTTGATCTGCTTGTCATAAGCCGCGGTCAACGGAAAACGCCACAACGGGTCGCCTGCATTTTTACCGGCATCAAGCAATTTCTCGGACAAGCTGTCATCATTGCTGAAACAACCCGCATGCTCGTTCCCCAACGAAACGATGATCGCACCGGTCAATGTCGCGAGGTTGATCACCACTTCCGGTTCGAAGGTTTCCTGCGTCCAGTGCAGTGCGTCACACAGGACCAGACGCCCTTCAGCATCGGTGTTGATAACTTCAATGGTCTGACCGCTCATGCTGGTCACCACGTCACCTGGTCGTTGCGCGTTACCGTCCGGCATGTTCTCGACCAGTCCGCAAATACCCACGACATGCGCCTTGGCCTTGCGTCCGGCCAAAGCTTTCATGGTTCCGGCGACCGCACCGGCTCCGCCCATGTCCCATTTCATGTCTTCCATGCCGCCGGGCGGTTTCAGGGAAATGCCGCCGGTATCAAATGTGACACCTTTGCCAACCAGAGCCAGCGGTTTTTTCTGAGCACCGCCCGTGCCGTCCCAGCGCATGGCGAGCATCCGCGGAGGCCTCACAGATCCCTGTGAAACACCCAGCAATGCGCCCATGCCGAGCTTTTCCATCTCGTCCTGACCCAGTACCGAAATCTCGACGCCCAGATCCTTTAGTTCCTCGCAGCGCGCAACAAAGCTCTCTGGATAGATGACATTAGCCGGTTCGGACACGAGTTCCCGCGTCAGCGACACGCCGTCAGCAACGGCCGAGAGATCCTGCCAGCCCTTGGAAGAACCGAGATCATCATCAAGCACCGTTATCGCTTCGAGAGTAGGCTTTTGATTCTCGGGCATTGTCGTGCGGTATTTGTCGATTCGCCAGGTGCGCAATTTTGCGCCGAATGCCAGGCGCGCAGTCTGATCTGCCTTCAGACCCTGTCCCGAAATGGCCAGATGCCTGGCACCCGACGTCATCAGTTTGGCGATAATCGCTCCTCCGGCAGTTTCCATGTCCTGCCGTTTGCCGCTACCGATACCCGTGAGGATGATCTGGACAACATCGTCGCCCTCGCTGACGAACGTCTGGAACGTCTGTCCGGTCTTTCCCTCAAACCGCGCAGCGGCCGCTGCTGTCGTGATCAATACAGATTGTTCCAGCGGCAATTGCAGGGCACTCAGTCCATCCTTGCCAACCGCAAATGCCATTGCGTCTGGTGTTCCGTCGGGGCGGGCAGCAAAGGTAAATTTCATCAAACGGGCTTCCTTATATGTCGTATCATTCTGGTCATTTGCGGAGTCCTCATGCTCCGTTCAGGGACAATCAATGAAAGATTGGGTCAGTCAATGCAACGATCATTTGAGAAGATCGGCTGCAAAATCAGATTGTCACCTGATATTGCAACCGGAAGGGAACTGGATAGCGGAATGATGACATTTGAACCCAAAATATTTGCAGCGCGCGCAATCAGGTGCAATAGGCGTTGAACAAAGCTGATTATGAGCTAAATGCCCAACAAAATTTCGTATTTTGCGAGTTTGTTTCGGAACCCAAGGTGAGTTGAGCCAGTCGATGAAATCTTCAATTGCACTTGTTGCTTTGGCTGCTTTCTGCGCTATCCCGGTACATGCCACCGCGCAGGTTCCGGCCGGGAATGTGCAAGCGGAAAAGCAGAATTCAGAAGAAATCGAATTTAGCGCTGATACTCTGGAATATGATTTCGAGAACGACGTTGTAAGCGCCAAAGGCAATGTCATACTGAACAGGGACGGATACCGCGTTCTGGCGGAACGTGTGGTCTGGAATCGCAAGACAGGTCTGGTCACGGCTGATGGTGATGTGCGCTCCACCAGCCCGGACGGCGATATCGTTTACAGCGAAAAAATTGTCCTGACCGATACGCTTCGTGACGGAATGGTCGAAAATCTGCTGCTCGTGCTGGATGACGGGGGGCGTCTCGCAGCGCGCAAGGGCGAACGATTTGCAGATGGGTCCATGGCCCTGGATGTTGCAGCATATACCGCGTGTGCGGTGACAACTGAAGAAGGATGCCCAAAACAGCCAAGCTGGCAGATCAAAGCCGTCCGGGTCCGCTATGATCCGGACAATAAAAGGGTAAGCTATGAAGGAGCGCGAATTGAAATATTCGGGCTGCCTGTTATCCCGTTGCCGGGATTGTCGCATCCGATCAGCAACGAACATCGCAGCGGCCTGCTGGTTCCCAATCTGAGAATCGATTCAACCAACGGCGTCGCGATATCTGTCCCCTATTATTTCAACATCGCGCCCAATCAGGATGCAACGGTTACAACACAGGTGTTCACCGAGGTCGCGCCATTGATCAGCGGGAATTTTCGTCATCTGGATGACAAGGGTGCATTCCAGATCACTGGCTACGCGACCTACGGATCGCGAATTCCGACTGCGGCAACCGGCCCGGTACCGAATGCCCAGAAGGATTTCCGCGGCTATTTTGAAACCAGCGGCCGATTTAAACTGAACGAGAACTGGACGGTGACCCAATCGGCCCGGATCGTGTCTGATCGCACATTTCTGCGCCGCTACGACATTAGTGATGATGACAGCCTGCGATCGACGATCAATCTGGAACGCATTGATGACAGCAGCTATTTTTCACTCGCAGGATGGGCTTTTCAGACATTGCGGACAAACGATCCGCAAAGTCAGGTTCCCATCGCGCTGCCCATGCTGGATTATCGCAAACGCCTGAGTGATCCTATTTTGGGCGGTCAAACCCAGATCCAGATAAACAGCCTCGCAATCGAGCGCACAGCCGGACAAGACACACAAAGAGCGTTTGCCTCCGCCCGATGGGATTTGCGTAAGCTGACCAAAATGGGTCAGGAAATCACATTGACCGGGTTTGCGCGTGGCGATGTCTATCACAGCGATGACAATGATTTGAACACTGTTGCCGTTTACCGGGGCAATGGCGGTTGGCAGGGCCGAGGCATTGTCAGTGCTGCTCTCGATGTCAAATGGCCCTTTATCGGCAAGGCTTTTGGCGGCACGCAAACGATCACACCGCGCTTTCAAATCGTGGCGACCCCCAATATTTCCAATCCCACTCTGCCAAACGAAGATTCGCGCGCCGTTGATCTGGAAGACACCAATCTCTTCTCGCTGAACCGCTTTCCCGGATATGACCGATATGAAGATAATGTCAGAGCCAGCTATGGAATAGAATGGAACCTCATCCGGCCTAATTTGAGCGTCAACACAATTTTGGGTCAGAGCTATCGGCTGGAGAATAATACGGACATTGTTCCAAACGGAACAGGGCTGTCAGAGCGGTTTTCTGATGTGGTGGGACGAACCAACGTCCGGTTCAAGGATATCGTAAAATTCACCCATCGTTTCCGGCTCGACAAAGATAGCTTTGCAGTTCGGCGAAATGAAATTGATGCAACTGTGGGGTCCAAAAGCACCTATGCACAAATTGGCTATCTCCGTCTGAACCGGGATATAGGCCCTCAAGTGGAAGACCTTCGGGATCGCGAGGAAGTCCGGATTGGTGGCAGATTTCAGGTCGACAAATACTGGTCGGTATTTGGGTCCGCCATTGTCGACCTTACCGATCAGAGAGAAGATCCCACATCATCTGCAGATGGTTTTGAACCCGTTCGTCATCGGCTGGGCGTAGCCTATGATGACGGCTGCCTGTCGCTCGGTGTGACGTGGAGATATGACTATGAGGATACCGGTGATGCCGCACGAGGCAGCACTTTCCTATTCCGACTGGCCTTGCGCAACCTTGGTGTGTAAAGCCTTAACCAAAGACGGCTCACGGTCATATTGGGTTCAGCGCCCTCTTGGTATAACCTGCGCTAATATTGCTTTGAATTATTGAAAAGAAACAGAAATGATTTTTACGTCGAAGTTGAAAATGAAAAATGCATCGAAAATGGCGATACTTACCGGCGCCTTGCTTTTTGGTGCTTCAAGCTTGTCCGGCCAGACCGTCGCAGATGAGAGCGTGCCACAAGCCGGCCTGAATATTCCTGAAAAGCTGACAATTTTTGGCGAAAACGATCCCAATGTCCGACGTGCTACTGCGGTTGTGAATGGCGACATCATCACGGGGACGGATGTTGGCCATCGTCTGGCGTTGATCGTGGCTGCAAATGGCGGTGAAGTGTCAGATGAAGAACGCAACCGACTGCGCCTGCAGGTCCTTCGGAATCTGATAGATGAAACGCTGCAGATTCAGGAAGCCGAAGCCAACGAGATCGTCATTGCATCGGAAGAAATCAATTCGACCTTCGATCAGGTGGCACGACAGAATTTCAAGCAGGACCTTGATGCATTTGACCAATATTTGCGATCACGCGGTTCCTCCAGTGATACGCTGAAACGGCAGATCAAGGGAGAGCTGGCGTGGAGCAGACTGCTGCGTCGCAACATCCAGCCGTTCATCAATGTTGGCGATGAAGAGGTCAACACGATTATCGAACGTCTTAATGCATCAAAAGGCACCACCGAATATCGCATCGGCGAAATATACATGTCTGCTAATCAGGAGACCGCTGAACAGGTCGCAGTCAATATGCGCAAAATTCTGGAACAAATTCGCGGCGGCGGTTCCTTTGTTGCCTATGCTCGTCAGTTTTCAGAAGCATCGACGGCAGCAACTGGGGGAGACCTGGGCTGGGTTCGCCCCGCACAGCTACCGCAATCACTAGCCGAAACAGCGGTTCAGATGCAGATCGGGCAAGTTGTAGGCCCGGTACAGGTTCCCGGAGGCTTTTCTATCCTGTACCTGATTGATCAACGCCAGATTTTGACCGCCGATCCGCGCAATGCACTTTTGAGCCTGAAACAGCTCGCGATTTCCTTCCCGGAAGGTGTCTCTGAGGCGGAGGCGACTGCCAATGCAGCAGCTTTTGCCGAGGCAACACAGAACATCAAGGGCTGCGGCGCTGCCAATGAAATGGCCAACCAGATCGGTGCTTCGATCGTCGACAATGATCAGGTCCGGCTGAGAGATCTGCCGGGACCGCTGCAAGGCACAATTGCCCAACTGCAAATTGGCCAGGCCAGTCCGCCATTCGGTTCTGTTGAAGAAGGCGTGCGGGTTTTGATCCTGTGCGGTCGTGATGATCCCCAAAGTGCATCTGCACCTTCTTTTGACCAGATCATGTCGCAGCTCGAAAATGAACGGGTAAACAAGCGCGCTCAAATCTATCTGCGCGACTTGAGACGTGACGCCATCATCGAATATAACTGAGAGCCGATGGGGTGAGCAAACCCTTCGCCATTTCCTGCGGCGACCCCTCCGGTATCGGCATTGAAATTATCGGTAAAAGCTGGTCGTTGCGCCAGGAGCACAGTCTGGAGCCATTTTTTGCAATCGGAAATGTTGCCGATTTCGAAAAGCAGGTTGATATTCCCATCGTGAAAATCGGAGAACCCGCGCAGGCCAGAGACGCGTTCGTTCATGCCTTGCCGGTTTTTCATATTCACGACGGAGATGCCGCTACGCCCGGCACCCCCACGCTGGACGGTGCGCAATGTGCATCCCATGCGCTCGAAATTGCCTGCGGCCTCGCCCGCTCGGGAGATGCGGGGGCGATCATTACCGCTCCTGTGTCAAAATCTCAGCTTTACAAGGTCGGCTTTCGATATCCCGGGCAAACGGAATTCGTGTCGGAAAGATGCGGAATTGCCAGAGAAAATGCGGTCATGATGCTCGCTGGCCCCTCCCTGCGGGTTATTCCGATGACGACGCATATTGCATTGAAGGAGGTTCCCGCGCAGCTCACTCGGCAGCTGATTGTTGCGCGTGCAGAAGCTGCAGTAAAAGCCATGATCCGCAATTTCGGTATTCTCCAGCCACGCATCGCCGTGGCTGGTCTGAACCCGCATGCCGGCGAAGACGGCAGTCTGGGAACCGAGGAGAAAACAATCATGATTCCAGCGATCGAGGAACTGCGTTCCGCGGGCATGAATGTTATCGGCCCCCTGCCAGCCGACACGATGTTTCACGACGACGCTCGGGCAAAATATGATGTCGCGCTATGCCCCTATCACGACCAGGCGCTGGTTCCCTTGAAGACGCTTCACTTTTTTGACGGCGTGAACATGACGCTGGGCCTGCCCATTGTCCGAACTTCTCCCGACCACGGAACGGCATTCGAGATTGCCGGCAAGAACATGGCAGACCCGCGCTCGATGATTGCCGCCATTGAAATGGCTGCGATGGCCGTGTCCAATCGTCAGAAATATGACCATTGAACGATAGCCCGAACCCAAAAGACAATCTCCCTCCCCTCCGCGATGTCATCCGGAAACACGGGTTGATTGCCAGCAAATCGCTGGGTCAGAATTTCCTGTTGGATTCCCAATTGCTTGCCCGCATCGCCGCTATTCCGGGCGATCTGGACGGGGAGTCGGTGTTTGAAGTCGGCCCCGGACCGGGCGGATTGACCCGGGCATTGCTTCAGGCAGGTGCTGTAGTCACCGCGGTGGAGCGAGACGAACGGTGTCTCCCCGCGCTTGATGAACTGGGCGATGTGTTCCCCAATCAGCTGAATGTCATCAGCGATGATGCGATGAAGATTGATGCGTCGGAACTGTTCCGGCAACCCTTTCACATCATTTCGAACCTACCGTACAATATTGGTTCTGCATTGCTGGTGAACTGGCTATCCCGGGGCGACTGGCCGCCGGCGTGGAAATCGCTGACACTCATGTTTCAACGCGAAGTGGCCGAACGTATCGTCGCGCGTGAAGGCTCATCAACATATGGGCGTCTATCGATATTGGCGCAGTGGAGAAGCGAGGCCAGACTGGCCATGCCGGTGCATCGATCAGCTTTCACCCCGCCGCCAAAAGTCATGTCAGCTGTCGTGCACCTGACTCCCAAGGCGCAACCCGATGGCGTGATCCCGAGCGTCCTTGAGAATCTGACGCAGGCGGCGTTCAGCCAGCGCCGCAAGATGCTTCGACAAAGTCTGAAAGGACTGCGCGGCGGCCTCGAGGCTCTGGAAGCGGTCAGCATTGAGGGCACGCGCCGACCAGATACCGTCAGCGTTGCTGAATTTACGGCGCTTGCTCGCCAGCTTTCACAAAAGGTCTAGCTACCCTTTAACTTGCGGCGATAGGCATGCAGCAGCGGTTCGGTATATCCGCTTGGCTGTTCCACGCCCTTGAAGACCAGATCGCGCGCCGCCTGAAACGCCAGGCTGCTATCGGGATTGTCCGCCATCGGACGATAGAGCGGATCACCCGCATTCTGTCCATCGACCTTCGCTGCCATCCGCAACAATGCGGCGTCAACCTGTTCGGCGCTGCAAACCCCGTGCAGCATCCAGTTGGCCATATGCTGCGATGATATCCGCAAGGTTGCGCGATCTTCCATCAGCCCGACATCATTGATATCCGGAACCTTTGAACAGCCGATGCCTTGATCAACCCAGCGCACCACATATCCCAATATGCCCTGTGCGTTATTGTCCAGTTCGCGTTCAATTTCATCATCAGACCAATTGTGGCCATCTGCCAAAGGAATGGTCAGCAATTTGCCCAATGCAGGTATTTCCTGACCGGTGATTTCTTGTTGGCGCGCAAACACATCCAGTCTGTGATAGTGGATCGCATGCAATGTGGCCGCAGTCGGGCTGGGCACCCAGGCGGTATTTGCACCCGTCATAGGGTGGCCGATTTTTTGCTCCATCATGTCCGCCATCATATCCGGAGCGGCCCACATGCCTTTGCCAATCTGCGCCTTGCCGGACATGCCGCAAGCCAGGCCAATGGCCACGTTGCGATCTTCATAGGACTGGATCCAGTCACTGGATTTCATATCCGCTTTGGCAACCATCGCACCGCCCTGCATGCTGGTGTGAATTTCATCGCCGGTGCGATCCAGAAAACCGGTGTTGATAAACACGATCCGGTCTTTCACAGCATGAATACAGGCCGCAAGATTGGCAGATGTCCGGCGTTCTTCGTCCATCACGCCAACTTTGATCGTGTTGCGCACCAGTCCAAGCAGATCTTCAACCGCATCAAACTGATCGTTGGTGAATGCACATTCTTCCGGCCCGTGCATTTTTGGTTTCACGATATAGATCGAGCCGGCTTTGCTGTTGCGATAGGTGCCAAGCGCCTTCAGATCATGCATGGAAATCAGGCTGGTAAACACACCGTCGAGCAATCCTTCCGGAGCTTCTGAACCATCCGCCAGCAACACGGCCGGATTGGTCATCAGATGGCCGACGTTGCGGACGAACATCAGGCTGCGACCTGCGAGCGCAATGGCGTTACCTTCCTGATCGACATATTCGCGATCCGGATTTGCCCGGCGCTCCGCTTCTTGGCCGCCTTTCATGAATTTCGCGGCAAGATCACCGCGCATCAGGCCCAGCCAGTTGGTATAGGCAAGCACCTTGTCTTCTGCATCCACCGCAGCGACCGAATCTTCCATATCGATAATCGTGGTCAGCGCTGCTTCCATAAGGACATCGGCAATATGAGCCGGATCGTCTTTGCCGATGGGGTGATTGGCATTAATCGCAATTTCAACGTGCAGTCCGTTATGCTTGAGCAACAGTGAATCGCCATTGCGACCAACCAATTGAGTCGCGTCTGCCAAAGCAGGTTCACCGCCGGTATATTCCGTCCAGGACCCCGAGCTTAGCGGGAAGGTTTCATCCAGAAACGCCTTTGCCGCCTTGATCACCGCCGCGCCGCGTACGGGATCATAGCCGCCCGGCTGTGCCGGCGCGGCATCGAGAGCATCCGTCCCGTAAAAGGCGTCGTAAAGACTGCCCCAGCGCGCATTGGCTGCGTTCAGAACAAACCTGTCATTCAGCGACGGCACCACCAATTGCGGGCCGGCCATTGTAGCAATTTCAGGGTCAACATTTTCAGTCGTGATTGAAAATGGGGCCGGTTCATCGACCAGATAGCCAATCTCCTGCAGAAAAGCCTGGTACTGGTCCTGATCAACCGGCTGGCCTTGCTGATCACGATGCCACTGATCAATCTGCGCCTGAATCGTCTCCCGTTTCGCCAGCAGTTCCGCGTTTACGGGCGCAAAACGGCCAAGCAGATCGGCAAAACCTGCCCAGAATTTTTCCTGATCGACGCCGGTTCCGGGCAATGCCCTTTCGTTCACAAAACGAAACAGTTCCGTAGCGATCTGCACGCCATTCTGTTTGACATATTCGGACATTGTTGATTCCCTTTAATATAACGTTCCGCGAGACTTTCGCGAATATCCGCGAAGGCACACTGATGATTTAAGCCCGGGGAGGAATCGGCTGGAACCTATGCCGGGCAGCGAGGTTTTTGTAAATGACGGAAATCGAAAATCATATTGAATCATTGCCGACCTTCGGAGGATCGTTCACACATCACGATAATGGACCGCACACAGAAACTGGCACTGGTTGAAACCAGCCTGGAACGCACAGCTGATCAGCTCGGCGATATCACCAAACCCGTAATCGAACGTTATTACGCATTGCATCCTGATGCCCGGGCATCATTTAACGAACATGGGCTGGGCAATGCTGTGCAGCTCGAAACGGAAATGGTGGATTCGGTACTCTATTGTTTGATGAACTGGGTTGACCGACCCGAAGAGATCAGAATCATGTTCGGCAGTACCGTCCCCCATCACGAAGAAACCTTGCATGTGCATATTGACTGGTTTGGCGGACTGGTCGACGCCGCGGTTCAAATCATCATGGAAACCATCCCCGAGTCCAGGCTTGACGAGCGTGATCTCTGGACCGGCATCCATGGCGAACTGACAGAGTTGATCCGGGACGCGCAAAACTGAACAGAGCCAATCTGGCCTTGTCGCCGGAATCAGGTGGTCACAACTGATTGCAATTGCTATCAGTTTGGGATGACGATTGAATCTCTCCCGGAACGCCGCTGTCTCGAAAATGCAAATGGCTTGCCATTGCTTGAACGGACGGAAAACTGGGCCAAAATCAACAGTGGATCAACTAATCTGGAAGGATTAAAAACGGTAAGCGGGCTGCTTGCTGACGCGTTTTCAGTACTGCCCGGAACTGTGGAACTCGTAGATCCAGCGCCTGTAGATGCGGTTCGACAAGATGGCACCATAGATCAGGTTCAGCGCGGCCAGCATCTCGTCGCCAAAATCCGCCCCGATGCCGCGCACCGCATTCTTTTGACCGGTCATATGGATACTGTGTTCCCCGCCGATCACAGCTTTCAAAAGCTGACATGGCTGGAAGACGGCGTGCTCGGAGGCCCCGGTGTGGCGGACATGAAGGGCGGGCTGTCCGTGATGCTCGGCGCCCTGCAATTGCTCGAACAAAGCGACGTGGCCAGCAAAATCGGTTATGACATCATGATCAACAGCGATGAAGAAACGGGATCCGCATCCTCTGCCAAACTGATTACACAATGTGCGGAAGGCAAACTCGCAGCGCTCACCTACGAACCGGCCCTGCCCGACGGCACGCTCGCCGGAGAGCGCGGTGGCAGCGGCAATTTCTCGATCATTTTCACCGGCAAAAGTGCACATGCCGGACGCAATCCGGATGAAGGTCGCAATGCGCTGATTGCCGCGGCAGATATGGCGCTAAAGCTAAAGGCGTTGCACCGCGAAGGCCTAAGCGTGAATCCCGCGAAAATCGATGGTGGCGGCCCGAACAACGCAGTTCCTGAACATGCCATATTGCGCGTCAACTTCCGTCCGAAATCGCTTGAAGATCAGGCTGATGCTCAAGCCGCACTGGACAGGTTGGTGCAATCCATTGCTACGGAACATGACCTTGATGTGCATTGTCATGGCGGTTTCGGACGCCCCCCGAAACCAATTGATGGGCAAGCGCAGAAGCTGTTCGATCTGGTCAAACGATGCGGATCGGATCTCGGACTGGATATTGCCTGGCGCGCAACCGGAGGCGTTTGCGACGGAAACAATATCGCCGCTTGCGGCATACCGGTGGTCGATACTATGGGCGTACGGGGCGGGGCCATACATAGTTCGGATGAGTTTTTGATCACCGACAGTCTGGTCGAACGCACACAGTTATCGGCACTGACAATCATGCGGATTGCCGAAAAGGGAGGCTTATGAGTTTTCGGATACGTGCCGCGCAGATGGATGATCTGCAGCATCTCTATGAAATGGCAAAATTGACTGGTGGCGGTTTTACCAACCTGCCAGCTGACAAGGACAGCCTGACCGCAAAGCTCGAACGCTCTGCCAATGCCTATGACCGAGCGGATGACGAGCATGGCAACGATCTGTTTGTCATGGTTCTCGAAAATGTCGAGACCGGTGTCGTGCGGGGGACCTCACAACTGTTCACAATGGTCGGTCAAAGCTGGCCGTTCTATTCCTACCGGCTCAGCAATCTCTCTCAGACCAGCAAAGAGCTAGACCGCACATTTACGGCGCAGATGCTCAGTCTGGTTACCGATCTGGAAGGATCGAGCGAAGTGGGCGGGCTTTTTCTGCATCCCGGCGAACGCGCCGGCGGTTTGGGCATGCTTCTGGCACGCAGCCGCTATCTTTTCATCAAGGAGCATCGCAGCCGTTTTGGTGATCGTTTGTTTGCCGAGTTAAGGGGCGTCATCGACGAGGCTGGCGGCTCGCCGTTCTGGGATGGTCTGGCGGGTCGGTTTTTCGGGATGAATTTTCAGGAGGCGGATTATTTCAACGCCATTCACGGCAACCAGTTTATCGCCGATCTGATGCCCAAACATCCCATCTATACTGCGATGCTCAGCGAGACAGCGCGGGCGGCGATTGGCATACCTCATCCCAATGGGCGCGCAGCAATGCGGATGCTGGAGAACGAAAATTTCTCCTATGACGGCTATGTCGATATTTTCGATGGCGGCCCAACGATGATTGCCAAAACCGATGATGTTACCAGCATCAGAAATTCCAGGAAGTCGACCATCACGGCAATTAGTGAACGGGGCACAAAATCAATAGTCTCCCGCGGCAGACTTCATGATTTTCAGGCGACTTATGCACTGGTCCATCAGGACGGTGACGGCGTCACTATCGATCAGGAAGGGGCTGACATATTGGGCCTTTCCGTGGGCGATCAGGTCCGCCACATCCCCCGATGAGTGAGTCATGAACAGGATACAGGAAATCAATTTCGACGGAATTATCGGACCAAGTCACAATTATGCTGGGCTGAGTCTTGGAAACATCGCCTCGTCATCCAATGCTGGTGAAATGTCCTATCCGCGCCAGGCGGCATTGCAGGGCCTCGCGAAGATGCGACACAATCTGGACCTTGGTCTGACGCAAGGCTTTTTCATGCCGCTTGACCGACCCAATGACGATTGGCTCGATTCTCTGGGGACCGACAGCGACAATGCCGAACCTCATATCAGGGCAGCCAGCTATTCTGCCTCCGCGATGTGGGCTGCCAATGCGGCCACAATCTCCCCTGCCCCGGACAGCAATGATAGTAGATGCCATCTGACTGTCGCCAATCTTCGAACGATGCCGCATCGCAGTCATGAATGGCCAGGAACGCTGGCGCAGTTGCAAATCGCTTTTGGCGATAAGTCCTGCTTCGCGGTTCATAATCCGGTTCCGCCGGCCTTTGGTGATGAAGGCGCCGCCAATCATATGCGGCTATGTGTTTCACATGACAGTCCGGGAGTGGAAGTTTTCGTCTACGGAGAAAGTGGCGGTCCCTACCCGGCGCGTCAGCATATTGAAGCTGGCAAGGCAATTTCGCGCACCCATGACTTGTCTGATGACAAGGTGCTTTTCACACAACAATCGAACGAGGCCATTGCTGCGGGCGCGTTCCACAATGACGTCGTCGCGGTCGCAAATGGTCCGGTGTTGTTCGCACATGAGCAGGCCTTCGAACATCGCGATCAATTTTATGCCGAACTGGAGCAGAAATTTCCCGAAGTCGAAATCGTGACCGTTCCGGCCGACAAGGTCAGTCTGAATGACGCCATCAAGTCCTATCTGTTCAACGCACAATTGGTGACGCTGCCCGGCAATGCGGGCATGGCTTTGATTCTGCCTACGGAAGCCAGGGAAAATCTGGCAGTCTGGAGCTATCTGGAAGAGCTGATTGCGGGCAACGGACCGATCAGAAAACTTTGTCCGGTCGACGTTCGACAGTCGATGGCCAATGGCGGCGGACCAGCATGTCTGCGCTTGCGCGTTGTCGCCGACCCCGAAACCGTCGATCAGCGGTTCATCGCTTCCCCTGAAAAACTCGACCAGATCGCTGCTGTAGTTGAACAATATTGGCCGGAGAATATTGTCCCGGCCCAACTGGCTGAAACGGGATTGAAGGATAAAATCCGGACGGCGCGCAGTGCGTTGCTGAAATCTTGCGGACTGGCTCAACTGGACAGGGGATAATTGTCCTTCAACTGTCGAATTAATTTACAGTTAACTAGTCGGATACTCAAAAAACGGCAGTATTCTGCAGGTGGCACAGCACTTGCTAAGAAATAGGCATGTGGAAAAAATTCAAACGTCTCTTTGTTATCAAGACGAAATTTGAGGCGTTCCTGATCACATATGCCCTTGCTACAGGTGCCGTCGCACGCGGTCAGGCTTACCTGATTGAATATCCGGGCTTTGGGGGAAAACTGCTTTTTCTGGCCACAACCGGCGCTGTATTTTTGGCGGGTGCGAAGATGCTCGAAGCCATTGAATTGCACAAGGCTTACGGCGAGGACTACTAGTCCGGTCAACCCAATGTCAGTGAGAACATGGCGAGGATCGGTGTTGCCCGGTGATCTGTCTGGAAGAAGGTGGTGAGCTTCTGTTGCCCGGTGCTCACCAAACCGCTGAATTCCCTTCTGTTGCCCGGTGGGTTCAACCGCGCTTTAACTTCTTAAGTTACAACCGTGAGGTCGTTGGCTTAAGCCGCTACTGCGAGTGCTTCGTTATCGTTTGCACTTATAGTTATGAGCAATCACGGCATACTCAGGCCGGGTAAAAATAATGCTTTTCAACACACGTCGATCCTGGTTCGGCCCCGTCAATCAAAGCGATTTCCGCAAAACAGAAATCGCTGCAAATGGTGGAGCCGCCGGGTACTGCCCCCGGGTCCGCTGTGCCTATTGCACATCACAATTTATCACCATAGTCAGCCGAAGCCGACAGGGCCTATATAGGCGCTTAAATCTGAATGAAAAGAGAATGCCGGGGATAACGGAACGAAAATGGGCGTGGATATCACTATCCACGCCCATAACTGTTACTGACAAACGTTTGATTCTGCGATTATTTTTTCAAATTGTCGCGAATTTCCGTCAACAGGTCAATTTCGCTTGGACCCGGATCCGGAGCCTCGTCTTCTGCCTTTTTCATCACCTTGTTTGCATAGCGAACAATCATGAAGATGATGAACGCCAGAATGATGAAGTTAATGACAACAGTCAAAAACTGGCCCCAGCCGAGCATGGGAACGCCTGCTTCTTTAAGAGCGGCATAGTCATTCATCGCACCGGCATAGTCTGCAGGTGGTGAACCCAGCAATATGAACATGGTTGTAAAATCCGGTGTGCCGAAAACCGCACTGACAACCGGCATGATCACATCTTCCGTCAATGATGTGGTGATCGTGGCAAACGCGGCTCCGATGATAACGGCGACGGCCAGATCCAGCACATTCCCCTTCAATATAAACGCCTTGAATTCTTCCAACATAATATTCTCCTCTTCCCCTGAGACACCGGATTTATTGCCCGATAACATGGCACTTGTCGAGTGAAGTCATTGCATTTGCGTCTCAAAATACCTATTTTTACAGTGGATGGGGTGCAGGAACTTGCTGTGCCGAAAAGTGGGAGATTTTAAAATGCTTGGCAAACTAACCAAATTTATTGCGGTACCAGTAATGGCCCTCGCGCTGAGTGCTTGCGGAATCAACAGTGTTCCGACTGCTGAAGAACAGGCAAAAGCCAAATGGGCGGATGTGCAAACATATTATCAACGCCGCGCTGACTTGATCCCTAATCTGGTGGAAACCGTCAAAGGAGCCGCAGCAAGTGAACAGGCGATTTTGACTGGCGTGGTTGAAGCGCGAGCGAAAGCAACTTCTATCCAAGTGAACGCCAGTGAGCTGGGAGATGTCTCAAAGATGGCTGAATATGCGGCAGCTCAAGGTGCCCTAAGTCAAAATATCGGCAGGTTACTTGCCACCGTCGAAGCGTATCCGGATATCAAATCCAATCAGAATTACATAGCGCTACAAAGTCAGATCGAAGGTGCGGAGAATCGTATTGCGATCGCTAGGCGTGACTACAATGAAGCGGTCCGGCAGTATAATACCACCATCCGGACCTTTCCAGATATTATTGGTGCCAAGATCATCCACGGTGCTGAACCGATGGCACCGTTCGAAGCTGTCAGCGAAGGTGCCGAAGAAGCTCCAAACGTAAGTTTCGGTAGCTGATGCAGCATAGATTGACTCAATCGGTGAAGGCGCTCTTGGCATCAATTGCGATTGCCTTCACCATTTTTTCCTTACCCGCCGCAGCCCAAAACTTTCCCGAGCTTACCGGCCGTGTCGTGGATCAGGCAGACTTGCTGGATCCTGCGCAGGAAGCCGATCTGACTACCCGATTGGCGGATGTAGAGGCGCAATCCAATCGCCAGTTTGTGGTTGCGACGGTCAATAGTCTCGAAGGCTATGACATTGCCGACTATGGCTATCAACTGGGCCGGGCCTGGGCGATTGGTCAGGATGGCGATGGCGAGACGGAAAAAGACAATGGTATCATCTTGCTGGTTGCGCCCAACGAGCGGAAAGTTCGAATAGAGGTCGGCTATGGGCTGGAAGGTATCATGACTGATGCCCTGTCCAGCATCATCATCCAGAACGACATCCTTCCGCGGTTCCGGGATGGGAACATGCCAGCCGGCATCATCGCCGGTGTGGACCGAATTTCAGTCCAGCTTGCCTTGCCCGAAGAAGAGGCCCGTCTGCTGGCGCAACAGGCCGGACAACGGTCGAATAGCGGCGACCGGGAAAATGTCGGTCTGATGGTTTTCTGGGCCTTTGTGCTCATCTTCTTTGTCATTATTCCGATGTTCTCGAACAGAAAGGGAAAGCGATATCGCCGCGGAGCTGGTCCAGTTGTCATCTGGGGCGGCGGCGGTTCCGGCTGGGGTAGCAGCGGCAGCAGTGGTTCCAGCTGGGGCGGCGGAGGCGGCTTTGGGGGAGGCGGATTCAGTGGCGGCGGAGGAAGCTTCGGTGGCGGCGGCGCCTCGGGAGGCTGGTGATGAGAAAAGTCAGTCAGTTCACTGCCGATGATCACAACGTCGTAACCTCTGCTGTCTCCGAAGCGGAAAAAGAGACCAATGGTGAAATCGTCACGATCGTCACGGAGCAATCGGATCACTATGGCGACGTGGCCTGGGCAATTTCAGGACTGGTCGCGCTGACCGCACTGCTTGTGATCAGCCTGTTCCCTGAAATCTATCTGAATATACTCGACTGGATGTCGGGCGGATGGAGCGGAATGACCGCCCTGCCTTACTGGATGCTGTTTGCTTTTGCGGCACTGAAGTTCTTCGGGACGAGACTGATACTGATCTGGAAGCCGTTACTGTTCCTGCTCATTCCTCCGCCCATCAAGAATGCGCGCGTCCGCAAAAGAGCCGTTTCCCTGTTCACAGTTTCTACAGATCACAGAACCGTCGGCCGGACGGGTATATTGCTGTATCTTTCGATGCGCGAACATCGCGCTGAAATCGTTGCCGATGATGCGATCGTCGAGAAAGTGGAACCCGCTGTTTGGGGCGATGCCATGGTTGCGCTGATTGATCTGGTGCGCAGCGGCAGGCCGGGTGAAGGAATGGCAGAAGCAGTGAAGCAAATGGGTGTTGTCTTGTCCGAACATTTTCCCAAGACTGACAATAATCCCAACGAGCTGCCTGATCGGTTGATCGAACTTTGAGCCATTATGATGACGACTCCCCCGTAGAAACCATGTGGGAAGGCCGTTTCGTAACGGCAAAGCGCAAGGGAAAATGGGAATATGTTTCCCGTAGCCGAGGCATCAGGGCCGCTGTCATTCTTGCGATTGATGACGATCCCGACGATGGTCAGCATGTCATATTGGTCGAACAGTTTCGTGTACCCCTGGGCAAAAACTGCATAGAATTGCCTGCAGGCCTGGTTGGTGATCATGACGCCAGCGCCGATGAGGACGCAGCGACGGCCGCGATCCGGGAGTTGGAAGAGGAAACCGGATATCATGCCGATCACATGGAAGATTGCGGAGAGTTTTATTCATCCCCCGGCATGGTCTCCGAGAGCTTTTCGCTATTCAAGGCGGATGGGCTGACCAAAACCGGCGAAGGTGGCGGCGTGGATGGAGAAGATATCGCGGTCCACCGTGTTGCGCTCGACAAACTGGACAAGTTCATCGAAGAAAAACGTGCGCAAGATGCGGGCATTGATGTGAGGCTATTGCTCCTTCTGCAACCGCGCTGAGTTCAATCTGTTCCGAAAATCCGGTCACCCGCATCTCCTAACCCTGGATAGATATATCCGTTTTTATTCAAACCTTCGTCGAGCGCAGCCGTCACGATCGCCACATCCGGGTGGGCCGCGTTCATTGACGCCACACCTTCCGGCGCTGCAACAAGGCACAGGAAACGAATATTCCGTGCACCGGCCTTTTTAAGCAGCGATATCGCCGCAATGGCCGTGTTTCCCGTCGCCAGCATGGGATCCAGCACAATGGTCTGGCGCTTGTCCAAATGCTGAGGCACCTTGAAATAATATTGCACCGGCTTCAGAGTTTCTTCGTCCCGGTACAGTCCGACAAAACCGACACGGGCCAGGGGCAGCAGATCCAGAAAACCATCCAGAAAACCGTTGCCAGCGCGCAAAACCGAGATCAGCGCCAGTTTCTTGCCGGCCAGAACCGGTGCTTCCATGGCCTGCATGGGCGTTTCTATGGACCGTGTTTCAATGGGCAAATCGCGGGTCACTTCATATGCCAGCAGCTGGCTGATCTCGCGCAGCAATTGACGAAACAGATGAGACGGGGTTTTGTTGTCACGCAGGTGACTCAGTTTATGCTGAACCAGTGGATGATCGACGACAGTGATTTGATTCATTGAGATATGCTCGTTCCAATTGACAGAGATGATTCCATAGCTGAAGCACCCGCATAAATCATGCGATTGCCTGAATTGTCAAAATTTGGAACGGTATCGAGAGATTAGTGAAAATTGTCCGCGTAAGCCTGAATTTTCAATGTCTTGTGGGGTGTCTCCGTCACGGAGTAGCGGATTCCATGTTTGTCGGCATAAGCCTTTGCAGACTCCATGTCCGAAAACTCCAGTTCAACCTGGCGCTGTGTATCACCTGATCCTGCCCAACCCGTCAGTGGATCCGCTTTGCGGGCCTCGGCAGGTTCGAACTGCAATATCCATTTGCTGGTGAGCGCGCGCCCTGATTGCATCGCGTTCATGGGGTTTTGAAAAATTCTGGCAGGCATTATTGGATTCCTTGTCCGACAACCACGTCAATAGGCGCGAGAAATTGCAAATTCAACGGCTTCTGTCATCGCCGCCCTGGCAGTCCCGGACGGGAATGTGCCCAATGCATCAACAGCACGTTGCCCATAGTGTCTGGCTCTAGTGATCGTGTCGTCAATGGCACCGGTGCTACGAAGCAATGCAGTTGCGTGCTCGAGATCCTCTGCGGAAGTCTTGTGACCGATTATGGCATCTTTCCAGAACGCCCGCTCTTCGTCACTGCCGCGCGCATAAGCGAGGATCACTGGCAGAGTGACTTTACCTTCCCGAAAATCATCGCCGGTGTCTTTCCCCATAGTTGCGCTGTTGGAAGAATAATCAATCACGTCATCGACCAGCTGAAACGCAATCCCCAGGTTGCGGCCGAAGGCATCGAGAGCCAGTTCGGTTTCTTCATCGCGCTCGGCAACAACGGCAGATATGCGGCTGGCCGCCGCGAACAAGGCAGCTGTTTTTGAACCGATAATGTCGAGATATCGATCTTCACTGGTATCTATTTTCCGCTGAGCGGTAAGCTGGTTCACCTCTCCTTCGGCGATGATCGCAGAAGCACTGGAGAGAATTTTAAGCACTTTGAGTGATCCGTCTTCCACCATTAACTCGAAAGCCCGGCTAAACAGAAAATCACCCACAAGCACTGTAGCCGGGTTACCGAAAACGAGATTGGCAGCAGTTTTGCCGCGCCGCAGATCGGAACCGTCAACGACGTCATCATGGAGCAATGTCGCGGTGTGAATAAACTCGACTGCCGCGGCGAGCTTGAAATGGCGTTCGCCTTCATATCCGATCAGTTTGGCCGATGCCAAAGTCAGCATCGGACGCATGCGTTTGCCGCCGCCAGCAATCAGATGACCAGCCAGTTCCGGGATCAAGGGTATCTCGGATTGCATGCGGTCAAGAATGACGCTGTTGACCTGATTCATGTCGCTGGCCACCAGCGCCATAAGGGGTTCCAGCGATGGTGCGCGTTCTCGCTCAAGATGATGAATTGTTGCAGTCATGTTCCGCCGGATGTGGCAAGGGATCGCAAAGAACGCAAGTCAATTCGATGCAATCCAAGGTGTGGTTTGCAAAACTCGCAGGCCGGTTTATGGAAAGAATCCGGAACAACAATTTCAGTCAACTCAGTCAGGCAATGATCCATGGATGATACCCTCAGACAATATCGCGAAAGCATCAACAATATTGATGCCGCGCTGGTCTTTATGTTGGCCGAACGGTTCAAGGTCACTCAGGCTGTGGGAGAATATAAAGCCCTAAACAAGTTGCCTCCTGCCGACCCAAGTCGCGAACAGGAGCAAATCGAGCGTTTGCGACAGCTGGCTAGCGATGCCAATCTCGACCCCGAATTTTCGGAGAAGTTTTTGCGGTTCATTATCGATGAAGTCATTCGGCACCACGAGAAAATACGCGATAAATCAAAAGGTTGAAGATTTTTTCAAGCTCTCTGGCAACACACAAAAAACTGGCCCAATTTGAGACAGTTGCTATATTGACAAGCTGGACAAACAGGTTGTGCAAACAGGAAAAATTTACTATAAATTAACCTCGATGATTCGAATAGTTTCGTCGAAACAGGGCGCGTAACGTTATTACGGAACATCTGGCGAGTATTGGCCAGCAATGTTCTAAGGGGCTACAAATGAATAGTATTCTGAAAATTGCTTTGGCTGGCACGATGGCTGTTGCCACCGTTGCACCTGCTCAAGCGGCGTTTGTTTTCAACTTCGAGTCCGGCAACAGTTCGTTGACCGGGTCCAACGGCAATAGCCGCGTTTTCTCCGCAACCGACGATGGCATGACCATCCAGGTCCGTGCTTCGGCATGGTCGCTGCAGGGTGATACGGTTCGCAATGGCTATCTGGGCCACTATGGTAGCGGACTGGGCGTCACCAACCGCAATGAAGGAAGTAGCGGACATGTCGCGGACAATGGCGGCAGCAAGGATTTTATTCTCTTTCAGTTTGATCAGTCTGTTGATCTCAACCGGGTGCGCCTGAATTTCATTGGCGACGACAGCGATATCGTTGCCGGATTTGGCAATGTTGATTTCGATTGGGATGCAGCGGTACCTAATCTGAATGGTCAGAATGTTTCTGCACTTAATGCACTGCTCCCTTCGTTGATTGATTATAACGGCGGCAATGGCGGCGGTGACCGAAGCTCGGTACGTTCGATCAATGATGCTGATAACTCCGGTAATTTCTGGCTGGTCGGTCCGAAATTCGGCAGTTCAAATGACTCCTTCAAACTGGGTTTGATCAAGGCTTCCTTCACAACCCCACCACCAGCCGTTCCTGAGCCCAGCACCTGGGCGATGATGATTGGCGGATTTGGCCTGGTAGGCGGCGCGATGCGCAGCCGCCGTCGGAAAGCGAAACTTAGCGCCAGCATGGCATAATAGTTTCAGGGCATTCCTGGACAAAAAAAGACCTCTGCGATCCATTTCGCGGAGGTTTTTTTATGCCTGGGGTACGGTCAGAGATCTGGGTAGACGGAGCCGCACCAACAAACCGCCCAGATCCTCACTGCTTTCGAGTGAAACGGATCCCTGATAAATTTCCGCGACATCGCGGACAATCGCTAGACCGAGCCCGGTGCCAGGTTTGCCCGTGTCCAGGCGCACGCCGCGATCGAATATCCTTTGACGCTCTTCTTCCGGAATGCCGCGCCCGTCATCTTCAATGAGCAGATCAACAAAGATATCGCCCGTTTCCACAGTGACAAACACGCTGCCACCACCGTATTTCGCGGCATTCTCAACCAGATTGCCGATCATTTCATCAAGATCCTGCCGCTCCACTGAAACAACAGCTTCATTGTCACCATCAATGTCGATCCGAACATGCTTGTACAATCGGCCAACCGCGCGTTCCACAGCCTGCAGGCTGGGCCAGACGCGGGTCCGGCTATGCGCATTCCCGCGCCGTCCGACAGCCCTGGCGCGAGCAAGGTGATGATCGACTTGCCGGCGCATGACGCCTGATTCGCGGATGACGGTGTCGGCCAGGTCCTCCGCTTTTGCCGTTGCGCTATTCATGATCACCGTCAACGGGGTCTTCAAAGCATGGGCAAGATTTCCGGCATGGCGCCGAGCTTCTTCAGCCTGCTTCTCGTTATGATCGAGCAGCTGGTTCAGTTCGTCCACCATTGGTGTGACTTCATTCGGCATGGGCTCGCTCACCCGCGTTTGCTGCCCAGTGCGCATTTCAGCGATTGCCTTGCGAATTTTGCGCAGTGGCCAAAGACCATATAATGTCTGTAACGCCGCCATTCCTATCAGCCCAAGCGCAAGCAGAAGAAAACTGTTCACCAGTATCGACCTGATTTCCGACGTTTGGGCATCGAGACCATCGCGGCTTTGGGCAACCTGGAACAGCCAGTCGACTTCTGAATCCGGCAGGATGATTGTCCGCTCCAATATCCGCAGCGGTTCATCACGGAATTGTTCGCTGTCGTAAATATGTGTTTCCGTATCCCGATGAGTCTGGATGCCTTCCAGTGTGCGATCCCATAATGATCGCGACGGGAAATCAGCATGCCCTTCACCGCTGATTTGCCAGTAAAGGCCACTATTGGGTTCGAGGAAACGTTGGTCACCAAGCGGTCGATTCAGGAATATCTCGCCATCCGGACCGATTTCGGCGGACGCAATCATCGCCGTCAGAACATATTCCAGCTGGTTGTCAAAATTGCGCGTAACAGCGGTAACCAGAACGCGATCAAGGGCTACGCCGCCGCCCAGCAACAGGATCACGATCCATGCTGCGGCAATGCCGATCATCCGGCGGCTTAGCGAGCCGGTGGTTTGGGTGCCCAGGTGACGGGAGCGTTTTGGTGCTGCCTCGTCCGCCGGCAGATCTATTTTGCTCGTTTCATTCAGGCCTCGGGATCCTCCAGACTATAGCCCAGCCCCCTGATAGTCGAAATAACATCCGCACCCAGTTTCTTTCGGATACGGGTGACAAAAACTTCGATCGTATTGGAATCACGATCAAAATCCTGATCATAAATATGTTCGATCAGTTCCGTACGAGACACCACTTTCCCCTTGTGATGCATCAGATAGGACAGCAATTTATATTCTTGCGCAGTCAGTTTGACCGGACCGCCGTCCAGTGTCACCTTGCCGGAACGCGTGTCCAGACGAACATCACCGGCGGTGAGTTCGGAAGAAGCATTACCAGATGCACGGCGGATAAGCGCCCGAAGACGTGCAATCAGTTCTTCTGTCTGAAATGGTTTTGCCAGATAATCATCTGCACCGGCATCGAGACCGGCAACCTTGTCCGACCAGCTGTCGCGCGCGGTCAGGACCAGTACCGGAAAATTCCGCTCTTCTTTGCGCCAGCGGTCAAGAACCGTCAGGCCATCTATCTCGGGGAGGCCAAGATCCAGGATTACGGCATCATAATCTTCCGTAGATCCCATGAAATGTCCATCTTCGCCATCTGTGGACAAATCAATCGCATAGCCGTTGGCTTCAAGTGTTGCTTTCAGCTGCTGGCCTAAAGTGGGCTCATCTTCGACGATCAAGACGCGCATGCATTATCTCCGGAAAACCTGTTTTATTTCAAAAACGGTATATCATCATGATAGAAACTCACAATGATCAAATGGACTGAGGGAAAGGATGTCGTGTGACAGAGTGATCTAGCGTCCTCGGCGAAGTATGGCTCCCGTTCTGCCATCAACATCGACAAAAATCACGCGGCCATCACGAATAAACTTCAGCCGGTAAACCTGAGCTGACGGATCAAATTCGGGGCCAAGATACTGACTGCCCGCCATTTTTGGCAATATCCGGTTCTCGATCGAACGCAGAGATTTCACTTTTCCTGCCATCATCTGCGCGCGAGCGTCATTCTGCTCGTCCCGCCGCTGAGCAGCGTCAGCGGGCACTGCAGCAACGGCTAGTCCGCAAACCGCCATCAGGGGCAAAAGATAGTTTCCGCTCATCATCGTGCCTTTTGTTTAGGTGAACCGCTTTTAACAACAGGTGAATGGATGGTTCAGAGCATAGCGATATTTATTAAGGAATCATTTCATAACTGATATTCAGCGTTACACCAGTCCCAACCTGCCCAACTGAAACCGGCACGCTTTCCGCGGCGGCACTGGCCATAGATCGCATGACCGGCATTTGAGCAGGAGAAACGCTGCGCAATACCTCTGAAACGGACAGCACTTTTACCCCTCCATATCCCGAAGCCCGCGCATATTCTTCAGCCTGGGCTCTGGCGTTGGATAACGCTCTTTCCCGAGCCAGCTTCTTTAATGGTGCGTCATTCGAAACACTGAAATAGGGACCATTCAAGTTTGTTGCACCGCCTTCGCTCACCAGCATATCAAGAATCGAGCCCAACTTGTTCAGCTTGCGCACTTTCGCGCGTACCTGATTGGATACACGGTATCCGACAAAACGGTTTCCTTTGTTTTCCCGGTCATATTCATAGTCAGCATTCAGACTGATCCCGGTTGTCTGGATATCCTTTTCCGCGATGCCTGCCGATTTCAACTTGTCGATCAGGATTCTGGTCTGCCGGGAATTCTCGCGCAGCGCCTGGGTTGCGGTGGCGGCCTTTGTTTCCACGCCCGTACTGAAAGCCGCCGTATCCGGGACAGTTTCTACCGTCTCGGTCACGCTTAGTTCAACTACGGGGTTTTGAGCGACAATTTGAACATCTGCGGCACTGGCAGACGATATCAATGCCAGCGATCCAAAAAATGCCAGGCCAGCGTTCATCAAAATCCGGTATCTCATTTCGGCAACCTCCCTTTCAATCAGGTTTAGCTACCCATGGACATCTGAACCAGAGCTAAATGGACATGGGCATTTAAACACCCTCAATGATCATTTTCGCAAGACAAAGCTTGAGCCTCGGCGTTCTTGCCCCTAACCGCCACTATTATGTCCCAACCACCGATCCTGTCTTATGAGAATCTGTCGCTCCATCAGGGCGAAGGATGGCTGTTCAAGGATCTGGACTTGCATGTGGGACCGCGCGATCGGCTTGCCTTGATTGGGCGCAACGGAGCCGGCAAAACGACATTGCTTCGCCTCATCGTCGATCAGATTGAATCGGACAAAGGCGAACGCATGATCCAGCCGGGCACCAATGTCGTCATGTTGGAGCAGGAGCCTGATTTCGATCCCTTTGAAACCCTGTTCGATTTCGCTGTTGCCGGCGAGCACGGTCCCGATGGACATGAAGTTGAAGCGATTGCCGACCAGCTATCTACCGATCTTTCGATCCGCGCGGACAAGGCAAGTGGCGGTGAAAAACGCAGAGCTGCGATTTGCCGGGCGCTCGCATCACAACCGGATCTGCTTTTGCTCGACGAGCCAACCAACCATCTCGATCTCGGCGCCATTGACTGGCTTGAACAGTGGCTGGGCCGTTACAAGGGAGCCTCTATCACGATTTCCCATGATCGAACCTTCCTTACCCGCTTAACCAAACAGACAATCTGGCTCGATCGGGGTGCCTTGCGACGACAGGAAGTCGGCTTTGGCGGCTATGATGCATGGATGGAGAAAATTCATGCCGACGAAGCACAGGCAGCCAACAAGCTTGATGCGCGTTTGAAACTGGAGGCCCACTGGCTTGAGCGAGGTGTCACCGCGCGCCGCAAGCGCAATCAGGGCCGGCTGCACAAACTTTATGAAATGCGTGCCCAACGTGCCTCCATGATTGGCCCCGCCGGCACTGCCAATCTCAAGGTGCAAAGTGATGACACTCGAACCAAATCTGTCATCACCGCCGAAAACATCTCCAAATCGTTCGGCGAAGGTGAAGAAACTCGCCATATCATCCGCAACTTTTCACTTCGCATTCAGCGGGGAGATCGCATCGGGCTTGTGGGTGCCAATGGTGCAGGAAAAACCACTTTGCTGAAAATGCTGACGGGTGAGTTGAGCCCGGACACCGGCACTGTCACCCTCGCCAAGACGCTCAACGGTGTCTTTATCGATCAACAACGCAAATTACTGGAAAACAACAAATCAGTGCGTGAAGTTCTCGCAGATGGAAGCGACTGGATAGACGTGCGCGGGAACAAGAAGCACGTGCAAGGTTATTTGAAAGAATTTCTGTTTGCGCCGAGCCTGATCGATGCAAAAATCGGTACATTGTCCGGAGGCGAACAATCACGCCTGTTGCTCGCCCGGGAATTTGCACGCATGTCAAACTTGCTAGTGCTGGACGAACCCACCAATGACCTCGATCTGGAAACTCTGGACCTGTTGCAGGAAGTGATCGCGGACTATGAAGGTACTGTATTGCTCGTCAGTCATGATCGGGATTTTCTGGATCGCACAGTCACGGTCACCCTTGGACTGGATGGCAGCGGCAAGGTTGACATTGTCGCAGGCGGCTACGCGGAATGGGAAGCCAAGCGAAAGGATGGAATTTCCGGGAAATCGGGAAATAGTGGCACAAAAAACTCCGCGACCGCAAAACCTGGCAAAAAATCCTCTGGCAGCAGTCCCGCAAAAAAGCTGAGTTACAAGGATCAGCGAGACTATGATATGCTCCCTGGGCGCATCGAGGCGATCGAACGGCGCATGGGCGAATTGAGCAATGCGCTCTCGGATCCGGATCTGTACAGTCGTGATTTTGAAAAGTTCGAAAAGCTTACCGCAGAAAATACCGAAATGATCGAAGAGAAAGACAGAGCGGAAATGCGCTGGCTGGATCTGGCGGAGCAAGTAGAAGCATTGGAGAATGCTAAGAGCTGATCTAGCCGGGTAATCGATAATGATCGGCCAACCGATCAAGTGCAATTCTCAATACGATTTTTCCGGATCGCGCCGGCCATCCGAGACTCTTCTCCGCCACAGGAACCCCCTCTCCTGCGCAGATGACACGCCAGGCAATGTCTGACAGATCCTTGCCCAAACAGAAGATTGCATCATCAAAGCGTTGCTTGGCTGCCAATCGCGCTTCAGTTTGATTGAGATGATCGGAAGCCGATCGCTTGCCCCCGCTCATCGGCGTCAAGTTCCAGCTCATCGTAATGCTGGGCTCAAGATTGGCGCGATCCCAGTCACTGCGCAATTTTTCTCCACCGTCAAGCTGGCGATCGGACAAGTGACCTCGGGCATGCAGCCAGCCGAGCGGAGATTCGGCAAGGTTTACGGTAACGCTGCGCGCCGGACGGGAGTCACGATTTGATCCTGCACGGTCTCTGCCATCTTGCGGCACAGGCTTTTCAACAAGTATTCGCGGATCTGCCGTCTGGACGTTGCGAAGCGTCATCTTTTCTCTCCCATTCAATTGAGTGTGACAATTGCCTTGCCATTTTGGTAATATTGTAGGAAAGTTAAAACCATATAGGTTGGAGAATTCGATGATTAACCACATCCGTGACGTCCGGAAAGCCATGGGCCTGACATTGGAAGACGTAGCAAAACGTTGCGAGCCAGTGACCACTGCACAGACTATTGGACGACTTGAAACGGGAACCCGGACGTTGTCGCTGGGTTGGCTAAACAAAATCGCCGATGCTCTAGCCGTAGACAGTGCAGCACTTCTTGCTCTTCCCGACCAGGACGAACTTCCTGTCGCGGCGATGCTCGACCACAGGGGCGCGCACGCCCTTGAAAAAACCCAGACCATCCTGCAGCCTACGATTGAACTCGGCATGGTTGCGCTGCGCATCAAAAGCAGTGTTGGCGACTATCGCGCGGGTGATGATATCTGGCTGTCCCGTCGCACACCAGATGACTATGTCGCAGCGCTGAATCGCGACATCCTGGTGCCGCGCCCCGCGGGCCGATTTCTGTTCGGGCGGCTGATCGGTCGGGAAGGTGACAAACTGCAAATCCTGCCGCTCGAGGCCGGCGCCCGGCAGCAAATCGTCAAGGATCCGGAATGGATCGGGGTAGCTGTGCGATTGGTCCGGGCACTTTAGGCTCGGTACTCCGGATAATATAATGACACGCCCGCTTAACATCCTGACGCTATCAACATTGTTTCCCAATGCCCAGACACCCGGATTTGGGATATTTGTGGAACGCCAGACTGCGGAATTAAATGGCCGTCCGGAAGCCAATGTTACGGTGATCAATCCCGTTGGCCTGCCACCCTGGCCACTCAACCTTTTGCCCCGATATCGCCAGCTCAAGGTCCTGCCCAGCCACGAAATCTGGAATGGTCTGAAGGTTTTTCGACCTCAATTCTCCCTGATACCGGGTCTGGGCGGATCTCGAAATCCTGATCGAATCTTTCACGCGATCCTCCCCCTGGTCCGGCAATTGCACGCAGAAAGCGGATTTGATCTTGTTGACGCGGAGTTTTTTTATCCCGACGGACCGGTCGCAATGCGCATTTCCGAAATGTTGGACATCCCTTTCACAGTGAAAGCGCGCGGTGCGGACATTCACTATTGGGGTGCCCAGTCAGGGTGCAAAGAGCAAATAACCAAGGCTGCTGAACAAGCTGCTGGCCTGCTTGCCGTTTCCGAAGCTTTGCGGGATGACATGGTCAAACTCGGCATGGATCGCAGCAGAATCGAGGTGCATTATACCGGCCTTGATCAGAACAAGTTTCGACCCGTCGATCGGGCGGCCGTCAAATCGAAAATCGGCGTTTCGGGGCCTCTGTTCATCACAACCGGCGCTCTTATTGCGCGCAAAAATCAGGCTTTGGTGATTGAAGCCATGACGTCATTTCCGGAGGCAACTTTGCTGCTTGCCGGACATGGTGAAAAAGAAGCCAGCTATCGCAAGCTTGCTGCCAGACTGGGAGTGGCCGAACGCATACGTTTCCTGGGCAGTTTGTCGCATGACGCGCTGGCCGGACTGGTCGCTGCAGCTGATATCTCGATATTGGTTTCCAAATCCGAAGGCTTGGCCAATGCCTGGGTGGAAGCCTTGTCATGCGGGACGCCAATCATAATCAGCGAAGCAGGAGGAGCCCGGGAATTGCTGCGCTCGCCTGCGGCCGGGAGAATTGTTGGAGAAAGCCCGGAAGAAATCTCCGAAGCAATCATGTCCATTCTCGCCAATCCTCCAGCGCAGGAAACCGTACGCTCGGCTGTGGCCGGCTTTAGCTGGCAAACCAACGGCGATCAGCTGATCCGGTTGTTCACAAATCTGGCGAAATAAAACGCCGGTTTTTAAACGCCAAGGGGCATAAATGCGCCGACAATCCAGCGCTCTTCGGCACGCAGAACACCCCAGACACGGGCCGCTGCACGGCTGTCCATTACTTCGATTCCCATATTGAGGGATTCCGCTTCCCGGCGAAATGCAGCGGGTGGCTGCAACATCACCGGACCCGATCCGAACAGCAGAAACTCAGGCCCTGGATCCAGATCCAATGGTTTCAATATTCCGACAAGGCTGAGGTTTTCCCTCTGAGGTGCATTCCATGCCAATACCTGAAAAGGTGACAGAAGCAGCCCTTGATCGAACCGCTGAGTGCCGACCTTGAATCCGTCTGGCGTGAGGCCGGTAACAACCGGCCCCTCGAAATCCACATCTTTGCGAAGTTCAACCATCTCAGATCTGATCGCTAACCCTGATCATCCTACCTGTTCAGGACCGCCAACCTTTTCCGTCTTGTTTCCTGAATCTTCAGCAGGAATGAAGCTGTCCGGTCCGACTTTCAGCCAGATCAATACCGGCGCAGCCATGTAGACCGAGGAGTAGGTACCAATGAAGACGCCAAGGAACATCGCAATCGAGAAACCGAAAATCACATCCGGCCCCCAAATGATCAGAGCAAGCAGCGCAATCAGCATGGTCAAGCTGGTCATCACCGTCCGTGCAAGCGTCTCGTTGACCGAGAGATCGAGCAAGGCAATGATATCCATCTTGCGATATTTTTTGAGATTCTCCCGAATCCGGTCATAGACCACGATCGTGTCGTTCAGCGAATAACCGATAATGGTCAGCAAAGCCGCTACGATATTGAGGTTGAATTCCAGCTGTGTGAGCGCAAAAAATCCGAATGTCAGTGCGACATCGTGGAACAGGGCAAACAACGCGCCAACCCCGAACTGCCACTCAAAGCGGATCCAGATATAAAGCGAAATAGCGACCATCGCGCCGACCAACGACCACACCCCTTTGGACAGCAGCTCTTCAGAGACCTTGCCGGATACAGAATCCACCGAGTCCGGCTTCTCGATATTATATTCGCTCTTCAACAACTGCACGATTTCGGCGGTCATTTCATTGGCCGCTTCCGGACGTTCGACGGCCTCATCCGGCAGTCGCATCCGGATCGATACCTGATTGGGTTCACCAAAGCGCTGAATGGTCGCGTCGCCATAGCCCAGGCCGCCAATGCTCTCACGCAGCTCCTGAACCGGTGCTTCCGTGCGATCTTCAAAAGTCACCTGGATCATCTGTCCACCGACGAAGTCCACACCGAAATTCAGGCCCTTCATCGCGACAAGGGCAAATGATCCAATGATCATGAGAACACTGATACCGACAGCAATATTCCGCCACTTCAGAAATGCAATATTTGTGTCGTCGGGAACGAGTTTGAGAAGTTTCATAGCCATTCCCTCCTATATCACCAGCTCTTGCGGACGCTTCCTGCGAAGCCAAAGCGCAACCCACATGCGGGTCACTACAACTGCCGTAAAGACTGATGTACAAATACCGATTATCAAAACCACTGCGAAACCCCGCACAGGTCCGGAACCGAATATAAAGAGCAACAGACCGGCGATAACGTTCGTAATATTCGCATCGAAAATTGCCCGCGATGCTTCTTTATATCCCACTTCAACGGCCTGAATAATTCGGCGCCCACGTCGTCGCTCTTCTCGGATGCGCTCGTTTATCAGCACATTGGCATCCACCGCAGAACCAACCGTAAGAATAAATCCGGCAATCCCCGGTAAGGTCAGCGTCGCATTGAAGATAGCCATGACCCCTAGAATAAGGAACAGGTTCAGTGTCAGTGCCATGTTGGCGTAAAAACCAAAGCGGCCATAAGTAACAATCATGAACGTCAGCACCGCTGCGGTTCCGATAATCGCTGCAAGCATGCCCTTTTCAATAGAATCCTTGCCAAGATCGGGACCGACGGTTCGTTCCTCGACCACCTTGAGTTCCACGGGAAGCGCACCGGAGCGCAAGGCAATGGACAACTGGTTGGCGCTGTCCACAGTGAAGTTACCGGAAATCTGAGCAGACCCGCCAAGGATCGGTTCATTGATATTCGGTGCTGAAAGGACCTCGCCATCGAGAATGATTGCAAAAGGACGGCCGACATTATTCTGGGTCAGTCGTGCAAATTTTCCGCCGCCTTCGGTATCAAAGGTAATGTTCACAACCGGTGCATTGGAATCCTGATCAAAGCCTTGCCCGGCATCGGTCAGTTTATCACCCGAGATGCCGCCAAGACGTTTGACCGCAATGTTGGGAATACCATTGGGGTTGTCAGGATAGGGGAAAATCTGACTGCCAACCGGAGCACGGCCAGCTGCCACTGCATTAGGATCAGCTTCAAAATCGACGAGCTTGAATTCCAGCTTGGCGGTCTTGCCCAACAACTCTTTTAGCGCTTCCGGATCTTCAAGGCCCGGTACCTGAACCACAATTCGCTCGTCTCCCTGACGAATAATGGTGGGTTCTCGCGTTCCCATTTCGTCGATCCGGCGGCGGATCACGTCTGTCGCCGTGTCCATGGCATTATCGACAGCGGTCTCCAGTCCAGCCGATGTCGGCGTCAACACAAAGCGGGTATCGTCGCGCACTTCAATATCCCAGTCGCGCTGACCGGTCAGATTTGCACCGGTTGTCAATGGCAGCAATTCTTCGCGCGCGGCATCTACCTGCGTTGAATCCCGTACCATGAACGACAATACGCCGTCTTTGCGCGATATATCACCAATGTTAATGCGCGGGTCGGCGCGGCGCATCACGGCCCGCACAGATTCTTCCATGGTTTCCAGCCGTGTGCTGGCGACATCAGCGGGATCTGCTTCCAGCAGAATGTGACTTCCGCCGGAAAGGTCCAGTCCGAGATTTATCGTCTCGTCCGGCAGAAAGGTCGGCCAGTATTTATGATTCTCACCAAAGAACAGGCTTGGCAGTGACATCATCACGCCAAAAGCCAGTAGCAAGGAGATGGAAAAAACTTTCCAGCGCGGGAAATCTAACATGGTAAAACTATAATCCCAAAATTGCGGGCCTGGTCCGGTCGTCCTTTGATTTCCGGAACTTAATCGTTAGCCGGTTTGCCGCTGCCCCGGGGGACAACATCCGAAAGAGTTGACTTGACTGCTTTAACGCGAAGTCCCTTGGCAAGCTCGACTTCAACAAATTCATCATCGACCTTCATGGCTTTTCCAACCAGACCACCACCTGTGATGACTTCATCGTTTTTTTGTACGGCAGTAATTTTGGCCTGATGCTCTTTCATTCTTTTTTGCTGCGGACGTATCAGCAGAAAATAGAATACGGCAAAAATCAGCACCAGCGGCATAACCGAAATCAGAAAGCCACCCGCCCCGCCAGTTGCGGCCGATGCTGAAACAAGAAGTATAGTCATTCAAATATCCCCAAAAATACGGTCTCGAATTTCCCGATCAAACGCCCGTTTGCAAGGCATTGCCTGACACCGGGTTCATGCTGCGCGCGCCTATCATGCAGCCCGAAGGAAAGCAATCCATTAGGCAGCCTGGCTGCTGTCCAGTCTAGATGGTGGCACGAAGCCTGCAGATCAAGACTGTCCCGTCGCGCCAGTGACAACATTGTTCCAAACCGCTTGCCAAGTTTTGCCCGCCACCATATATGCCGCTTCTCGGATGGCCAAGAGCCAACCAAACGGTCGGGACGTAGCGCAGCCTGGTAGCGCATCACACTGGGGGTGTGGGGGTCGGAGGTTCGAATCCTCTCGTCCCGACCAATTTTCAAACCATTCAAATTCGCGCCAGGATTACGTGCCGTACTCGCTGGAGCGGCAGTTTATGCAAAGCGTCCTTTCCTACAAATAACCAAATAGGTTATTTTCTCCAAATTCTGCAAAAGAAGATGGAGAAGAAGATGAATATCGATCAGATTATTGACAAAGTCATCGAGGTTGAGGGGGGTTATTCCAACCACCCCGCCGATCGCGGCGGGCCAACCCGCTGGGGTGTGACTGAAGATACGGCACGCAAGCATGGTTATACCGGCGATATGCGCCATTTTCCGAGGTCCGAAGCAGTTGCGATTTACACGCGTCGATATTGGCATCGCCCCGGTTTCGACAGAGTGGGTGAATTTGCGCCGCGCCTGGCTGCAGAACTTTTTGATACGGGCATCAATATGGGACCAGCCATTGCCGCCGGTTTTCTTCAACGAGCCTTGAATGCGCTCAACCGAAATGGCGGAGACTATGATGACATTTCTGCAGATCGCATAATCGGCAAGAAGACTATCGACGCATTGTCCCGGTTTCTGGGCAAACGCGGAAAATCAGGAGAAGCCGTGCTGCTAAAAGCAGTCGAAGCGCTGCAAGGTGAACGCTATATCCACCTCGCCGAGAAACGCCCTGCCAATGAAGCCTTCCTTTACGGCTGGCTTGCCAACCGGATCGGCTGAACTCCGATCTCCCTCTCAGCGACAGGTTGCGAAATTGAAACCTGCTCCAATTTTCAAACACAAACCCATTAAAAGGACCGCCCCCATGCCCATTCTTGCAACTCTGATCGAACCTCTCGCAAAAATAATCGACAAGATCATCCCTGACAAAACCGCCCGGGATCGGGCCAAGCTCGAACTCATTAAACTGGAAGGGTCTCGCGAGCTGGATGAAATTCGACTCCAGATGTCCGCAGTTCTGGCAGAAGCACAGTCTGCAGACCCGTGGACGAGCAGAGCGCGGCCCTCATTTCTATATGTGATGTACATTTTGTTGCTCTGGTCAATTCCAATGGGATTGCTCGCAGCATTTCGACCAGAGGCCGCGGCAGATATTGCCAGGGGCATGAACAGCTATCTGGCTGGCATTCCCGAACCGCTCTATGCCCTGTTTGGCACCGGATATCTGGGCTATACGGTGGCACGCCAATGGGGCAAGGTCCGAGGCGTTGAAAAATAGTTCAATTTATGTGCTTTTTGACCGTTTCGAAGTTGGGTAAACGGACAGGTTTTTTCTCAAGAAAGCGACAAATTCCGCCATTATTTCGAAATTATTACAATTAGACTTGCCATGCCCATATGTTTGAAGATAGAGGGGGAAGTCTAGTTCATCCAAAGGGGATATTTTAATGTCTAACGAAACAAATCTTCGCAAAATGCTCTTGGTAGCAGGCGGTCTTGCACTGGCAGTTCCAGCGCTTTCAGCTTGTTCTGAGCAGGCTGGCGATGCTGTAGAAGCTGCTGAATGTGCTGCTTGTGCTGCTGGCTGTGCCGCAGAATGCGCTGCTGAAGCTGCTGGTTGTGCTGCTGAAGCCGCTGGTTGTGCTGCTGAAGCTGCTGGTTGTGCTGCTGCATGTGCCGCTGGCTGTGCTGCTGAAGCTGCTGGTTGTGCTGCATGTGCTGCTGCATGTGCCGCATGTGCCGCTGTTGAGTAAAATCAGCTAGCTGCATTGGAAAATGCATTAGAAAAGCTGTTTGAGCTTACCGGCCAGATAGCTAAAGAGGGCGTCTCGCTAGTACCACGTGTGGTACCGGCAGACGCCCCTTTCGTTCAGTATGAACATTATCCGAAAGGCGATTGCATTGCTCCAGGCAATAAGTCGCGATGGTTTTATCACGCCCACAAACCAGAAGAGCGTGAAGAAGGCGAACATGGGCATTTTCACATGTTTCTGCCACTGGACATGTTCAAGGGCGTAAAATCGCTCTTCAATCCTCCCAAGAAATTGCCCAATGGCAAGCCGACACAAGGCGTCGTCCACTTCGGCGCATTGAGCTTCGACCTCGATGGCATGCCGCTGAGCTGGTTCACGACCAACTACTGGGTTACCTACGAATATTTCATGCCCGCCGACGAGATCGCATCCCGGCTAAAACTGTTTGACATGAAAGACGCGCCGGGAGACCCGCTGGTCAATGACTGGCTCACGGCCGCCGTGCACAGTTTCCACGATCCAATAGTCGAAATGCTGCATGAACGGGACGTGTTCCTAGCCGAGAAAAAGAAAGATCTTGGTCACGCAGTCTTTCAGGACAAGTCCGTCGAGATCATGTCTCGCGTACCCTTCGACATTTAACGTCCCGACGGTTACGGACATTCAAACTCCAGCTGCGTCGACCGGGCCTGGAAAATTCGTGAGAAGCCCTCGGGACACTAGCCAGCGACAAGCGGTTGTCGTCCGTTAAGGTGGCTCGCCATATGAGAGGCAATATGAAAAACCTGTTCTGTTTGCTTGCCTTGATTTCGGTAACATTACCCTTGCAATCAGTTGCTGCAAAAATTGTTAACAAACCCTCGTCATTGACCCAGATGGAAACCGATATTGAAGCCGGAAAATTTGGTAAAATTGTTTCGGTCACTATCGAGCAGCATGGCGACATCATCTATTCCCGCAATTTCGACAAAGAAAATGGCAATGCGCCGCACGACATTCGCTCAGCAGGAAAATCACTGACCGCACTCGCCGTCGGCATTGCCATCGATGAAGGGAAACTGGAGTCTGTTGATCAGAAGGTATGGCCGCTTTTGGGAGCGCCGGCTGATGACATCCGTAACGATATCACAATTCGCGATCTGCTGACCATGTCATCGGCGCTGGATTGCAATGATGGAAAAAAACGGTCTCCGGGGCAGGAAGAACGCATGTATCGCAAGAAAATCTGGCGCACATTTGCCTTGAATTTGCCTTTGATGGATGGATATCAGCGCGATGAAAAAGGCTATGGACGATGGTCCTATTGCACCGCCGGTGTTTTTTTGCTCGGACAAGTCATAGAGACTGTCACCGGCGAGAAATTTGATGCGTTTGTTCAGACCCGCTTATTTGATCCCCTGGCGATCAAAGAGATAGTGTGGAGAACGTCGAAGACTGGTGAGATACAATCAGGTGGCCAGATAAAGATGCTTGGCCCGGATCTCGCCAAAATCGGACGCATGGTCCTTGACGGCGGCGTTTGGAAAGAGTCCCGGATTGTCTCCCGAACGTGGATCAAACAGATGCTTTACCCTCACCGCGAACTCAGCAAATTTGTACACTATGGCTATTTGTGGTGGTTCACTCCGATAAGGGCACCGCAGGGGTTTCAGTCCAGTTGGTATATGCAGGGCAATGGTGGAAACATGGTCGCGGTGTTTCGCGACTATGATGCAGTGATTGTAGTACAGGCTGCAAATTACAACAAATCCCATGCGAGCCGAAACGCTTTTACAATTGTCGAGGCATCACTCTCATCTTTGCAGCGCCCATAGCAATTTGTAGTTTGAAATGAGCCGACAACTGCAGAACTGGACTATGTTGATGGTGCGCCCGACAGGATTCGAACCTGTGGCCCCCAGATTAGGAATCTGATGCTCTATCCGACTGAGCTACGGGCGCGAGGTGGAAGCCGTTTAGCTATTGCGAGCCGCTTAGGCCAGCATCAATTTTGCGATTTAGGAGGAGTTACGGGAAGCGGGAGCGCGGCTATATCTATCCCTTCATCTTCAAGCGCAGCCGCATCGTCCGGAGTTGCAATCCCGTGGATCGGCTTTTCGTCCGCTTCTCCATAGTGGATCTCTCTCGCCTTTTCGGGAAAGTCGTCCCCGACCCATTCGGATTTTTCAAGAAGTTTGGCTTGTGCCTTGGCAGCCAGATCAAGCAGTTCCTGATATTTCGCGGGAACTTCGACAACATTGGAAACCGCAGCAGGCTCGGCGCCTGTGCCGGACTCGCTGGGGGCAGATCGTACAGGCTCGGCTGCCCCACTGCGTTGATTGCCCTTGGCACCGACATTGGGCGCCATGACGGCTTTACCGACAGATAATGTTCCGCAAGAAGGGCATGACAGCAGGCCCTGTTCCTTTTGCGTCTCGTAGTCGCTCGATGAACTGAACCATCCTTCGAACTGATGTCCGCCCGGCTGACAGACAAGATCAAACACTATCATGATGGTGCCTCTGGATGTTCAAAGTCCCGCTGATTCTCTAATGCGGGAATTCGCCCGCGCACTTTGGATACCTCATCTAGGTCAATGTCGCAAAATGCAACACCTGTCCCATCTGCCATATCCAGCAATATGTTGCCCCAAGGATCAACGACCATGGAGTGGCCATATGTTTCGCGGCCATCCTGATGTTTGCCGCACTGTGCGGCCGCTACCACAAAAGCTGCACATTCTATGGCCCGAGCACGGAGCAAAACCGCCCAATGCGCTTCGCCTGTCGGCACGGTAAACGCAGCAGGAATTGAAATCACCGTGGCACCGCCATAGGCCAATGCCGAATAAAGGCGGGAGAACCGGATATCGTAGCAAACCGACATTCCGAGTGCTGCGGTACCGACCGGTGCAACGACGGCTTGAGTTCCCCCGGAATAAGCAGACGATTCACGCCAGGACTCTCCCGTTTCAAGATCGACATCGAAAAGATGAATCTTGTCATATCGTGCAACGATGTCACCATCCGGATTGATCAGGAAAGACCGGTTCACCCATTTGTCATCAACCGCTTCATCAGGCCGCAGGGCCAGCGACCCCAGACACAACCAGATTTTGTTGCGTACCGCACCGGCTTGAGCTTCAGCCAGAACCGGATCATCTTGCTCCGAACAAATATTCGGAGCTGCCCTGGCCCGATCGCGATCGACAATGCCTGTCATTTCGGGAGTAAATAATATGTCCGCCCTTCCCTTTGAAGCCTCGTCGATATTGGAACGGAGGGTCAGGGAGTTTTCATGCGGATCAATGCCGCTGCACATTTGAGCCAGAGCGATCCGCATCTGACCCTATCCCGCCAGCAACTCGTCCAGCTGGCCGGATTGATCCAGCGCAGCAAGATCATCTGATCCGCCAACATGGCGACCGTCGATAAAAATCTGGGGAACGGTCGTGCGTCCGTCGGCGCGCTGAATCATCTCTGCACGTTTGGGGCCGCCCATTGAAATATCCGTCTCTTCAAAATCAACATTCTTGCCGCTCAAAAGCGATTTGGCGCGGTAACAGAAACCGCATGTAAACTTCGTATAGATTTCGACCCTGGCCATATTTTAATCCCGATTATCGTTCCCTGTCCAAATGGGCCAGATGAGCGACAATATCAACCGGCGGGACAGCTGGATATCATATTTGGTCGCTTTTCGGTAAAACCCTTGCCCAACACAGAACGACAACCTGCCTTGCTCCGGCACTTTTGAGCAAAGCTGCACATGCATTTGCAGTCGCTCCTGACGTATAGACATCATCCACGAGGAATATGGTATTGTTAGCCACATGATGCTGGTTCCTCGTCGATAATACAAAAGCACCTTTTACAGTTTTTCGCCGCTCTTTTGCCGACATGGCGCGCAGAGGCGGCGTGGCGCGCTTCCGGCTTATGATGTCTGTATACATCGGTATATCCTGGGCCAGAGACAGACAACGTCCGATCAAAACCGATTGATTGAACCCACGCGACCAGAGCCTTGTGCGATGAAGGGGCACCGGAACGATTATCGTGGAGTCCGGACATGAGCGCACGAACCGCTGCATGTGCCGCGCCATCAATTCTGCAACGCCAAGGCGTGATCCATATTTCAATCGGATCGCCAGCGCGGCGCTCTGTTCGCTATATGCCACAGCAGCGCGAACGCCATCATGGCTGGGCGGATCCCTCAAACAGGACATGCATTGCGCATCGCCTTCACGCGCGAAAGCAAAAGGCAGTCCGCACGATGTGCAACAAGGGTCTCCCAGAAATTCCAATGTTGTCCAGCAGGCCAGACAAAACCTATGATCGTCATCTACGGTTATGCCGCAGGAGGGGCATCGTGGCGGCAAAACAAAATCGACAATCTCACGGAACAACTTGGTTGGAACGCTCATTTGTCCTTGTCGCTTGCAACATTGGCAGGCACAAGACGACATGATTGACGCTTCCGGACAGAAGGACATTTTTGATCGACAACGGCGACGTCTCGTGCGTGATCGCGCCTTTGTCAGAGCGCAAGGGGCTGACGTAATCAATAAAATGATGGCCGACGCAATTGTCGAAAACCTGTCACTGGTGAAAAGAAAATTTGAGCACTGCCTGATCAGCGGATTATCTGCATCATATATAAAACAGCTGCTCGAACAGCATGACATGGAGATAACTGTCTCCGATGCCAGTTTCCGGTTGGCTGAATCGCAAAACGGCGTGCAATGTGATGAAGATCGCCTGCCATTTGCAGATCAATCCTTCGATCTTGTGATCAATGCCGGAACTCTGGATGATGTGAATGATCTGCCGGGAGCACTGGCCCTTTCCCTAAGGGCCTTGAAACCCGATGGCCTGTTTCTCGGCGCATTAATCGGTGCAGAGAGCCTACCGGTTTTGAAATCATGCCTGATGGAAGCGGAAGGGGAAAAAGTTTCACCCCACATCCATCCGCAAATAGATATTCGCACGATCGGAGACTTGCTCGCGCGTGTCGGGTTCAAATTACCCGTAGTCGACGGCGATACGGTATATTTGCGCTATTCGGAAATGGACCGGCTGATCAATGATGTACGCGATATTGGCGCCAGCAATGTTCTCAACCGGCAAACGAAAGCTCTTCCCCGAAACATCGCCAGCAAAACAGACCAGTTATTCTCAAGCGAGGCTGATGAAGATGGCCGGACTTCGGAGCGGATTGAACTAATCCATTTGTGCGGATGGGCACCGCATCCTGATCAGCCTGTTCCGGCACGGCGTGGAAGTGGTCAGGTTTCGTTGAAAAAAACACTGGAACAAAAAAACTGATTGTCCGGCCGGTTCAGCATAATCGCAGTAACTGATCCACCAATGGTCCGTCGGCGGGCGGCATTTTCAGCTTGTGCAAGTCTGCAGGCGTCACCCATTTTATTTCGGATGCAACAATAGCTTCCGGTTCCCCATTCCATTGGTCGCAACCATAAAGCAGCAACAGCAAATGTTTGCTGTCCAGGGGTTCGCTGGCGAATGTCAGAGGCTTTAACGCAGTCGCTGAGACCACAATTCCCAATTCTTCTTCCAATTCGCGAATCAGCGCGGCTTCCGGATTCTCTCCGGCATCGACCTTGCCGCCCGGAAATTCCCAAAGTCCGGCCATTGCCTTGCCATGTGGCCGTTTTTGCACGAGAATTTCTCCATCTGCATTGCGCAATGCAGCGGCCACAACGAACAACAATGTCGGATTATTTTCCATTTTTTTCGCCGATGTAAGGATTTTGTTAATCCCTTTCTGTGAAATACGTCTCGTTCGCAACCCAGCAGAGCTTTTAGAAAGTTGAGAAGGCTATGATTGAATTTTTAAAAAATATCTACCTTTCTGACGAAGGTGCGACAGCCGTTGAATATGGTTTGATTGTAGCATTAATTGCGTTGGGTGCCTTGGCAGCCATCACAGGTGTTGCAAATGAAACCACCAACATGTGGAATGAAGTGGCTACTGAAGTAGTCGAAAATTCCTGACGTGCTGTTTGCCTTTAAACTTTTGTAAAGAATTGCTGACTAAGTTGAGAACCATCGACCAGAATATCGGGTCGAAAGGGTAAGTGAAGTTTGTCAAATATAGGAGACCAACATGAAACTCGTACGTAAAATGTTTAAGAACGAAGAAGGCGCAACGGCTATTGAATATGGTTTGATTGCTGCTCTGATCGCAGTTGCAGCTATTGTTGCAATGGGTCAGCTGGGTGAAACCCTGAGCAACACCTTCAACAGCGTCGAAAACTCGATGGCTGGTTAATCTTCGGATTAATTCTAAAAAGAGACGGCAGCTTGCAAAAGCTGCCGTCTTTTTTTGTGCCTGACTGATATTGCAGACACTGTTTCTGCAGCCCTTAGTAAGTAACGATTTTTACTTTCTCGCCGACACGCAAACTGCTGTTCGACCGCAAACGGTTTAGAACGAGAAAACGCTCCTGCTGAAAATCGCTATACGCCATCCGCCTGGACAGGCTGCTGACCGTATCGCCGCTTCGGATCGTCACCACATCAATTTTCCGCGGTTTGATCGCCGCAGCAGCACTGGTGCTCAATCTTTTCATGCTCTGATACATGGGTGAGAATACACCGGCCCTGCCCGAAGGCGTCAGGGTAGCAAAATGAAATGCACTGCTTTTTGAAAATTCATAGGCAAATACCGTCACATCTATTCGGCCATTTTTATTGTTTACAGTTCCGATCGCATATGCCGTAGGAATTCCGTTCACCGTTGTCCGTTGAATTTCTCCATAAGAAATGGAATTCCCTTCGCCAGCAAGCCCCTTGAACGCCGAGGCGATATAGGTTGTCATATTGCCATTATAGCTACCTGTGGTGAACTGGCCTTGTCCCCCCGACCCATTGATCGCGACTGCTCTTGCACTATTTTGCATTTTGAAGCCGTTGGGAACATCGAAGCGCAACTTTAAATCGGGATGCAGAAAGCTATTTCCTTCGATCACGCCCTGTTTGGGATCATCTCCGTAAAGCACGCCATCCAGATTGCGCAGGAACGCATCACGGTTTCGGTTCCCGCCGGTCGCGCCGTACTTCCCGGCATTTCGGGCCGCACGCGAAACTCGTTGGGCAGGATCAGGGTGCGTGCTGGCCCATTCGGGCACCCCACGTGCATCGCGCCCCGCTACGCGAGCATCAATAGCTGATTGGGCTGCGAGCGATTCGAGCATCGTGGAAAGTGCCTGCGGATCATATCCCGCTGATGACAGATACTGGATTCCCAGGTCATCGGCTTCATATTCCTGTTTCCGCGAATATTTTAGAGTCAGTAGCTGGCTTCCGGTACCGAATACTTGTTGTCCAAGACGTCCGATTGCAGAATCACCCAACAGTACCGCTGCACCGATCTGTCCCAAAGCACCCAATATGCTGTTGCGTTTCGCTGCTTTTTGACGTTTTTGACTGTGCCTGGCTGCAACATGGCCTACCTCATGGCCAAGAACGCCAGCCATTTCCGCCTCGTCATTCATCAGCGCCATTAGCTGCCTGGTCAGATAGACATAGCCTCCAGGAATCGCGAACGCGTTGTTCACCGGGCTGTTGAGCAAAGTAACCGTGAAATCGCTACGCGCGTCACCAAGACCAGATTGAACTGCAATATCCTGACCAACCCGCACGACGTAACCCGTTTGAGGCCCGGTATAAGCCCCGCCAAATTCCTGCAGAAGTTGCGGATGGACTTCCGCCCCTTTCTTTTTGTCGGCCGCCGAGATTGTTCGGACCTGATCACCTTTGGAATTCGACTGGCTGCCAGCGGATTCAACTGCGCCGGCATCAGCCCCAGATCCAGTACAACTTGCCAATGCAACGGCCGCAACCGACGCCAGAAATTTACGGGACATGCTCATTTTTTCTCTCCTTGCGAGGCAAGCCTATAGTAGCGCGGCCTGCCGCGAAAGACGAACTGATGTAAAAAGGTATTTCAGGGCGACGAGCAGCCGATCAGATCAACGCACCCTCACCAGTTTCCCAAGGCTTACAAGGTACCGATTTTGAGAAACTTCTCGCGGCGCATTTTTCTCAGTTCCTTGCGGTCCATTTCCGAAAGTGCGGAGAGTTCTTCGGCAATTGCCTTGCCCAGATTTGCAATGCACAAACCCGCGTCACGGTGCGCGCCGCCAATAGGTTCTTTTATGATGCGGTCAATCACGCCCAGCTTTTTGAGGTTTTGAGCTGTGATCTTCATCGCGTCGGCAGCAACGTCTGCTTTATCGCCGGTACGCCATAAAATGGATGCACAACCTTCGGGAGAAATTACCGAATATACAGCATGTTCAAGCATCAACACTCTTTCTGCAGCCGCAAGTGCCACCGCACCGCCAGATCCGCCTTCTCCGACAATGACCGCAACCATCGGAACGCCCAGAGACAGGCATTTTTCTGTAGAACGCGCAATGGCTTCCGCCTGCCCTCGTTCTTCGGCAGAAACACCAGGAAACGCGCCAGAAGTGTCAACCAGAGTGACGACTGGCAACGAGAACCTGTCGGCCAGATCCATCAACCTTATGGCCTTCCGATAGCCTTCCGGTTTGCCCATTCCGAAATTATGCTTCAGCCGGCTTTCGGTATCGCTGCCTTTTTCGTGACCGATAACCACAACACGCATGTCGCCCTGTTTTGCAAAGCCGCCAATTATGGCTTGATCATCGCCGAAGTTCCGATCGCCACCCAGAGGCATGAAATCATCAAACAATCCCGCAACGAAATCTTTGAAATGTGGTCGTTCAGGATGCCGGGCCACTTGCGTCTTTTGCCAGGGAGACAATTTGGAATAAGTATCACGAAGCAAGCTGGCAGATTTGGTCTGCAATTTTGCAATTTCGGATTCTATGTCGAGAGAACCTTCATCGGCGGTTTCTCTGAGCTCGATTATACGCGATTCCAGAGCTGCAATCGGTTTTTCAAAATCAAGAAATGATGTCATCACATTCGGTTAGAACCGTCCGGCAAAAACGTCAACGCGCGAGATTCTTGCGACTGAGCGGATGACGATCATTAACCAGCTCTACAAGGCGCTTGCTGTCGACATGAGTGTAGATCTGTGTCGTGCTGATATCGCTATGTCCCAACAATGTCTGCAATGCCCGCAAGTCGGCTCCTCCTTCGAGAAGATGGGTCGCAAAAGCATGGCGCAGCACATGCGGGCTTAGTCTTTTTGGGTTTATGCCGGCCTGTTTTGCCAGATCTTTGATAATCTGGAACAATCGAATCCTGCTGATATGTCCGGTTCGTGAAGGAAAAAGAAACGCCGATTTTTCATCTACATGGTCCGACCACTTCTCCGCTGCCTTTCGCGCCCGGTCAGAAATCGGAACAAGCCGCTCTTTGCCCCCCTTCCCTTTGATAATCAAAAAAGGACGATCCTGGACGACCGAATTTCGGGGAAGGGAAACAAGTTCACTGGCACGGAGACCTGAACCGTAAAGCAGTTCGGTCAATGCTGACAGCCGCACGTCATTCGGCTTGGCGCTCTCGCTTTCCAATCGGGATTCAACCGTCCGGAACAGGCTTTCAATTTCGTCATGTGAGAGGATTTTGGGAAGGTTTCGACTGCCACCCGGCCTTGGCAACGCATCGGAAGGGTCATCGTCACGAAACCCTTCTTCGACAAGAAATCCGAAAAAGCGCTTCAGGGCCGATGATTTTCTCGAAACCGTGCTGTTTTTGAGATCATCCCACTCGCTGGTTAACTTTTGTAACGAGTCGCGATCTGAGTCGCACAGCGGACCGTTTGAGAGACTGGCGGCCTGTTCAAGGTCTGATCGATAAGCGGAAAGAGTATTGATGGCCGCACCGCTTTCTGCTGCCATCATTTCCAGAAATCTCTCGATATAGGCAGCGTCATGACCGGTCATATTGGCAAACTAGCGCCGAACATGCCAAATGCAATGATCCCGAACGAACAGCGGGTCAGATGCGAGACAAGGCCTCGGCAGCTATCATCCGTGCTTCAGGTTCCATACCAACGCTCTGCAACGAGCGTGTGATGTGAAACATGTGCACTGGAGACATTGCGTTCCAGTCGCGCCCCTGCATCCCTACGGCTGTCAAAAGAGCCACAGTTCCTGCCTGTTTACGGCGCGCGGCAGATGCAATCGCGCGTGACCATTTGCTGACCCTGTCGAGATCCAGTTCCAGGTCACCCGAAAATTCATCCAGCGCTTGCTGATCCACGCGGCCCAGACCGGCTAATGCAGCCAAAAGCAATTTGCTCTTTAACTGGTCGATGCTTTCATCATTGTCGCCAAACTCGTCGAGATCGGCATAGCTGGCCGAAAGATTATCAGCAGGTGTGCCTACCATCAGCAATGCCCAGCCCTCGCTGCCCGGGCTCACCTGCGGCATCCACAATGCAGCGTTTCGATCGAGACCCGCACTCAGCATGGATGCAATCAGATCTGCACTATCATCCTGAAGAGCATCTGAAGCCGGAATTTTCGCCGCAGCCCGGGCGGTTAATATCCTCGAGGAATAGGATGCCAGAGCTCCATCGGATCTGTTCCACAACGCGCGCATGGCGTCGACCCGTTCAGCTGAATTCTCGCCGGTGTATGACCGGCGCAATGTCGAAGCCTGGGCTTTCCAGTCATCACTGACATCCGGGCTGTCATAAGCGGCAGAATAGAGATCAACGATTGCGCTATTTGAAAGCACACCAATTGCGGCTGCGGTGCTCGACGCCTTCATTCTGGAATCGATCGACAGCATCGGTGCCCGCGAACGCCATCCCTGGACATGTCTGCCAGCCTGCATGTACAGGCGGTCCGGCGGCTCAACGCCGGTCGCAGCGCCCAATCCAAATCGCCAGTTGTTAAAATACTCAATATCGTCCCATTTAATGGTGACAGCTCTGCGACCTTCAAATCCTGCCCCGACGGTTTTTTCTGCCAGCAGGTAATCAATGCCTGTCGCAGCTTGCGCCCTGCGAGCTTGCCGCAACAAAACGGTTGCCCGTGATTGTTCGCCGGAAAAGGAAGCGCATATCGGACCGAACATGGTCCAGGTTGGCACGTCGCTCACACGGTCGCCACCGGGGACCAGCGGGCAAATTCCTGCGGGATCGGCTGTTGCCAGATGCGCCTGCATGGCGACTTCATACAAACGCGGCGTATAATTCCCGCCATCCACTTTCAACACAAGCGACCGCGCTGCATCGGCTTCGCCAATCAGCAGCAAACGCCAGGCCCGCTCTGCAACCCAGTCAGCGGGATTCACGTTGTCAGGACTGTTGAGCTTGCTGAGCAGTGTCCGTCGTAACAGAATCGCACTCCAGCGAGACAATATCGGTCCATTGAGGTTGCTGATCAGGTTAGTGAGATACTGGCCACCTTCTTCGCCAAATGCGTCTGGGGCCACTCCACCGGTTTTTGGCGACAAAACGCCAATTTGATCCATGGTTCGCCGCTGGCTCGGGGAGAGATAATATTGAGGCTGCAACAAATCATCAAGCTCGCTGAGATTGGTTTCCCCATCAGCATCAATCAAGGATGAAGGCAATCCAATGCTGTTTCCGCTTTCCGCGCCAATATTGCCGGATATTGGCCGGTTGGCAGCAGGCTGTGCCGGTGCTGGTCCTGGCGCCGGTGCAGGTGAAGCAACCGGCGGCGGAGCAACAGGCGTCGGAGCTGGAGCCGGAGCGGGTGCAGGATCACCAAAACCCGGAGGAAGCAGGGATTCAGGCGCATCCTGTCCCATGACGGGCAAGGACAAGGCCAAAGCTCCGATACCGGCTGTGGTCAGCATGAAGGGTTTGAATAAGCGGCGCATAGCCTAATTTGCCTCTGAACTTAAAACGGGTTTTTCAACTGGCTGGAGATCCTGCTCAACGTCAAGTGTAGACAATCCAAACATCGCTGCTCCGGCCAGCACCACAAGAACAATAATCAAAACAAGGCTGCGTGGCATTTTTTCCGTCTCTCTTCGATCAAATCCGGTTTCCAGATGCATTGGGTTTTGCACTCCAAAGCAACCTATGTATAGCCTTTGCCTCAATGGACAAAAACATGGAAGACCCTTTTGATCAATCCACCGAAGAAACCGGTGAAGGTATCGGATCGCAGATCGACCGGCCGCTGGTTTTGATCGGCTTGATGGGTGTAGGTAAAACTACCGTCGGACGCAGACTGGCAAGAAAACTGGGCTTGCCATTTGTCGACGCAGATGAAGAAATCGAGAAAGCCGCCGGGCTCTCCATTTCCGAAATCTTTGAACGTTTTGGAGAAACCTATTTCCGCGATGGTGAACGACGCGTCATCTCAAGGCTCCTGGATGACCGAAAACAGGTGATCGCAACCGGAGGCGGAGCTTTTATGAATGCGGAAACGCGTGATTTGATCCTTTCACACTCCACGGCCATCTGGCTGGATGCTGACATTAATATTCTTGTTAAAAGAGTAGCCCGAAGAGATACGAGGCCTCTCTTGAAAGACGGTGATCCCGAAACGATCCTTCGCGATCTGGCCAGGAAGCGCAATCCGATCTACGCAGAAGCGCACGTCCATGTAACCGGGAACGATTCCCCACATGAAGTGACAGTCAACAACATCATGAAATCGCTTGAACTATGACAAATATACCGGTTAACCTGGCCGAACGAAGCTATGACATATGCGTCGAGGCCGGCTCTCTTGCAAATGCAGGAACGCATCTTGAACCATATGCCAGCAACGGACGTCTTTTTGTCATCACGGACGATAATGTCGGCAAAAACTGGCTGCCAGCTCTCGAAGCGGCGCTCTCTGAAAAGGGGCTGAATGTCGTCAGTCATGTTCTGCCGGCTGGTGAACAGACCAAAAGCTGGAACGTTCTCGAAGACCTGACGGACTGGCTTCTGGCCGGTGGTGTCGAGCGTTCGGATACGCTTGTCGCGCTCGGCGGGGGTGTCATCGGTGATTTGACCGGATTTGCAGCATCAGTGATCAAACGTGGCTGCAACTTTGTGCAGCTTCCCACCAGCCTGCTCTCCCAGGTCGACAGCAGCGTTGGCGGGAAAACAGCAATTAACAGCAAGGCAGGCAAGAACCTGGTGGGCAGTTTTTATCAGCCATCATTTGTGCTGATTGATCCACTTGTACTTAACAGTCTGCCTGATCGCGAGCTAAAGGCAGGCTATGCCGAAGTCATCAAATATGGATTGATCGACAATCCGGCTTTTTTCGACTGGTGTGAACAAAACAGCTACGCCGTTCTCGACCGCAATTCTGATGCATTGAGTCACGCCATTGCGCAGAGTGTGACAGCGAAAGCGGCGATTGTCGCTGAGGACGAAAAGGAAATGAGCGGGAAACGCGCGCTGCTCAATCTCGGCCATACATTTGGCCACGCTCTGGAAGCAGAAACCGGATATTCCAACAAGCTGGTCCATGGCGAGGCGGTTGCAGCCGGCATGGCCCTGGCATTTGGCTATTCCGTCAGACGAGGTCATTGCGACGCCAGCGACGCGGCACGCGTGGAAGCAATATTGCAGAGTGCTGATCTTCCGCACAACCTGCAAACCGCGTCCGTGCGCGCGTCCGGAAAACAGCTCATTGGGCACATGCTCCACGACAAGAAAATGTCCGCAGGGACACTGCCGTTTCTGCTGGCCAATGGCATCGGTCAAACATTTCTCGCGCATGACGTGGATCTGGATGATGTCGCCCGTTTTCTGGACGCCGGCAGTTAGGCTCGAGCGCTAGTCACTTTCGCGTTTCCCGCCAGACAATCCGAAACCAAGGTGGCGCCCGGCGAACATATCATTGGCCTCCCGCTGCGCTTCGAGCCGATCACAATCCAGTTGCCGATATTCGCGGTCAACCTCGTCGATCAGCACTTCATCGAGATCAATCGCAACCATGGCCTGCTTCGCAAGATGAATGGCGGATTCAAAGACTTCGCGCTTGGCTCCGGAAATCTTGCTCTTCTTGATATCCAGCAAATGCACGCGATCAAAGGCGCGCACAAAAATCTTCACATCCGGAAATGCGCTGGAGATCACATCGATTGTGGCTGAATCAAATTGTCTATCGTCAATGCAGAACACGATTGCGGCACATTTTTCGGCTCCGGCACTGCGCAAAAGATCAACCCGCGTGCCATCGCCGTAAAAGACCTTGCGACCAAATTGCTGGCTAACATCAATTTGCTGCGGTTTTATGTCGATGATGGTCACCGCAACGTTCGCACCGGCAAACATTTGGGAAACAGTTTGCCCGAAGCGGCCATGCCCGACGACCAGAACGGAGGCGCTATCTGCCTGAGACGGATCATTTAGTTCGACATTGCTGGCCGCACTGGCTGCATTAAAGCGCTGCACCAGCAGCATCAAAAGTGGTGTCGTCGCCATCGAGACTGTGATGACAGCGCCGAAAAGACTGCTCGCTTCGGGTTGTATCAGCATTGCCTGCTCCGCTTCGGCAAACAGAACAAACCCGAATTCGCCGCCCTGGCTGAGCAACAAGCCCATGCTGAGCGCTGGCATGGTCTGCATTCCAAACAGCTTGCCCAGAGCAAAGATGACCAGCGTTTTTGTTGCAACCAGCGCTATTGCAGCACCAAATACAAAGGCCGTATTCTCGCGGATCACATTGAGATCGAGCAGCATCCCAACCGCCAGAAAGAAAAGTCCCAGCAGCAGCGATCGAAACGGATCAATATCCGCTTCCAGTTCATGACGATATGGTGAGTTTGCGAGCATTACTCCGGCAACAAAAGCGCCCAATGCGGGAGAAAGCCCGATAACTTCCATCAATGCAGCGCTGCCGAATACCGCGACCAGTCCGGCGACAATGAACAGCTCTCGCTCTGCGATCCGTCCGATCAGCTTCAACAAGGGCTGGAGCAGATATCTCCCGGCGAGGATCAGCCCGACTATTGCAAGCACACCCAATATTGCGGTCAGCCACCCCGGCAAGCTGTCCTGGGTTGGCGGGGCACGCGACAAAACTGCGACAATAGTCAGCAAGGGAATGATCGACAGGTCCTGAAACAATAGGATGGAGAAGGCACTTTCCCCGCTTGGAGTGTTGAGCCGTCCGCTGGATTGCAACATCGGCAGAACCTGCGCGGTGGAAGACAGGGCCAATGGCAAACCAAGGGCGATCGACGCGCCCAGGGAAAAATTTGTGTTGGCCATTATCAGCAGGAATAGCGCTATCCCGCAGACCGCGACCTGGCTAAGTCCCAATCCGAATATCGCCCGGCGCAATCGCATCAGCCGGGCCGGTGCCAGTTCCAGTCCAACCAGAAACAGCAACAGGATGATACCAATCTCGGAAAATTCGAGAATTGTCTCCCCTTCGCTGATTAATCCGAGACCCTGCGGCCCAATCAATATGCCGGCGATCAGATAACCAAGAACCGCTCCGATTCCGAATCTGCGAAACAACAGAACCATGACCAGAGCCGCGCCCAGCATGATGAAGCCGCCCACCAGCAAATCGCCCATATGCGCGCCGGATTCATCCATCGGTCAGGCCGCCCTTTCGGCTGCGTTGGCGTTTTTCATCGCCTGTACCGCGGCATCATAAGGAAGTAGAATGGCAGCATGTCGGCCTTTATGTTCTTGCGCGGGTTTCAACAGATCGAGATTTTTCCAGCTCCCCGGTTCATCGGTCAATGCATCAAGGAATTTTGCGAACTGATCACGCGCGTCACACAACTCGTCCAACGATTTGCCGATCGCCTCTTCGGCCAATATCGCCGTCGATGCCTGCCCCAAAGCGCAAGCATTTACATCAACTCCCAGCTTGTCGATCCGGTGATCGGACGTGACCATGACGTCCACGCAAACCCTGCTGCCACATGTTTGTGAACGCACTTCAGCGGTTCCGTCCGGCTTGTCGAGTCTTTGCTGATGCGGGATGGAAACGGCCAATCGCAGGATTTCCCGTGTGTAAAGCGGCGCACTCATTTCGTATCATTCCGCTGGATTCGCTGCTGCTCAACAAGATCAATCATCGCCGACCCGCTGGCGTTGAGCAGCGGGTATGTGCGCGAATCTGCGAGCCAATCAGGACGTTTCTCTTCCGGTCCATAGATACTGTCATAGACCAGCACGGTCAGCAGATAGAACAAGGTTGCAATGATCAGCCCCTTGATCATGCCAAACCCGAATCCAAGCACCCGGTCAATCGGACCAAGAAGGGATTTTCGGGATTTCCTGCCAATCGCTTTGGCAATGGCGCGCCCAAGAGCATAGATCACGATTATGATGGATCCAAAGGCAAGCACCGATGCTCCCCCTGCGTTGCCAATCGGACCTTCAAGAAATTCCGCAACCGGCGGGTGCAATACCCGGACACCGATAATGATCAGCAGCCACACGCCCAGCGACAATACTTCCTGCAGAAATCCCCGCAAAAATCCGAAAATGGCACCGCTGCCCATCAGCAGCAAAACAAAAATATCCAAGGCAGTCATGTTGCCTAGCTAGTCACGGCCAAGCATATGGTCAACGAGATTGGCAAGCTTGGCAAATTGTACCTGCCGCAATGTGCCGCCGCCCTTTTCGCCCGATGCCGGTATCAGCGCTCTGTCAAATCCCAGTTTCGCGGATTCCTTGAGCCGAAGTGGTGTATTCGAAACCGGCCGGACTTCGCCGGACAATGATATTTCTCCAAATATCACGGCATCGCTGGGCATTGGCCGTTCGGCATGAGCCGAAATCAACGCAGCGGCTACGGCCAGGTCCGCGGCTGGATCTGTCAGCCGATACCCTCCTGCAACATTTAGATACACCTCCGCCCCAGAGAAACTGAGGCCGCAACGCGCTTCCAGCACGGCCAATATCATCGCGAGCCGGGAGCTATCCCATCCGACCACAGATCGGCGGGGCGTGGCTCCGCTCGCCAGTCGAACCGTCAACGCCTGAATTTCGACCAATACCGGCCGCGTCCCTTCCAGTGCCGGAAAAACCGTGGCACCGGTCACTTCTTCACTGCGATCCGTGAGGAACAGCGCCGATGGGTTCTGGACTTCCGAGAGCCCTTTCTCTTCCATAGCAAACACGCCAATTTCATCGGTCCCGCCGAAGCGGTTTTTGATGGCACGCAAAATGCGATATTGATGACTGCGCTCACCTTCAAAACTCATCACCGTATCTACCATATGCTCGAGCACGCGCGGACCTGCAATATTTCCGTCTTTGGTGACATGACCAACCAGCATGATCATCGTGCCATGTTCCTTGGCAAACTTGATCAATTCCTGAGCCGAAGCCCGTACCTGGCTTACTGTACCGGGTGCACCCTCGATCAGGTCGCTGTGCATGGTCTGAATGGAATCGATCACAACAAAGTCCGGTGCATCGCGGCCCAATGTTGTCAGAATATCACGCACCGATGTCGCAGATGCCAGTTGAACCGGCGCCTTGCCCAGCCCGAGGCGCCTTGCCCGCAGTCGCACCTGATCGGCGGCCTCTTCTCCGGAAATATAGGCAACGGAAAGACCCGCATCAGCCAGTCGCGCAGACACCTGCAATAACAGGGTCGATTTGCCGATTCCGGGATCACCGCCCATCAGAGTGGCCGATCCAGCGACCAGCCCTCCTCCTACGGCACGGTCGAACTCGGCAATGCCTGTCTGCCGTCGGTCCGGCAGAGCAATCTCGCTGTCCAGCCCAACCAGCCGGACTTCCCGACCTCCAGACTGCAAATTATGTTTCGCGGCAAACACCGTTTCGCCCGCTTCTTCAACCAGCGTATTCCACTCACCGCAGTCCGGGCATTGCCCTTGCCAGCGAAAAGCAATGGAACCGCATTCCTGACAAACATATTTCTTCTTCGCTTTGGCCATAAAGCGTGTTTAACAGAACAAATGAGGAACGCTAGGGAATTTTGATGCAGTTGATCCAGTGGCCGCCAAGGGCGCAAAAGCGGAGACAAGAAGGGGCGAGCAGTTCCCCAGCCGCTGGGCCCAAGGCTTCAACGGGAGGAAGGATCAGAAATATTACCAGATCGGTGCGCCAAGCCGCTCAACGGCTGGACGACCAGAAACAATATCAATCTGCTGGGGTTCAAGACCTTCGTCGAATAGAAGGCTGGATGTTCCTACAAAATCCCGGCTTGCCGCTTTTGCAGCATTTCCACCGTAATTGACTGCAAGATAAAGCCATCGTCATCCAGTCGCTGCGTCAAAACCCCATCGGGAGCAAATAGACTGAACATAACGAGCGCTCCCTCCGGACCGCCTTGTTCAATATGATCCTCAACCGCATCTTTATGGGCATAATCTCCCACCGTTCGCACCCTGTGGCCAACTTCCTTGGCATCAACATAGTCATAAACGTGCAATTCGCCTTCCAACACAATCGAAGAAGTCGGTGCAATATGACGATGAAAGTGACAATATGTCCTGGGTGCCCATCGATAAAGCACATCCACATGGGCATCGTCATGGATGCTCAATATTGCACCCCAATAATCTACCGATCGTCCGAGGGACTGGCCAGTATAGTGATCCCATTCGTGTTCCGATTGTTCCAGCAGGTTCACTTTCGATGTCTCCAAAATACGATCATTAAAAACGTCAATCTTTATCATGCATCAGTTTGCCGGTCGACTGCAATGACCAGCGGTTTGCCAATAGGCATGATTTCAGTTTTCGCCAGCATGAAACTCGCCGGATCCAAAGCAAAAGTAGCAGATCTTTATGGTCCGCTTTCGGGATACAGCGGCCATTGACGAGCTGGATTCAATCCCGGTTCGTTTCGAACTGCCCCTCGCCAATCATTCACGCACAATTCAGCTGTCCTCGGCCAGGTTCACTGCATGCACCCGACACGCCGCGACCTGATGACCGCAGCAGGCATCGCCCTGCTTGCCCCCGCTCCTTTGCTCGCCCAGCGCACCAGCCGAGCTACACGCCTTGTCCAAGCTGCGCGAAGTCAGGTTGGTGTCACAACCGAATATAGCCAGGCCTATCACGGGTTAAGTTATCCAAACGGCGACTTTCCGCGCAAATCCGGGGCGTGTACAGACGTGATCATCCGTGCTTATCGCGATGGCCTGAATCTCGACCTGCAAGAGCTCATTCATCTGGACATGAAAAAAGCCTTTTCCACCTATCCCAAAATCTGGGGTTTGCGTTCAACAGACCCCAATATCGATCATCGCCGCGTGCCCAACATGCGGACATTCTTCCAACGTCGCGGAGCAAAGGAGCCGTTTTCGAAGGAGCCCGAAAAATACCTTCCCGGTGATCTTGTTACCAGCATCATCGGCGGCAAACTGGCCCATTGCGGCATTGTTTCGGATCGCAAATCGGGCCAGCGCCCTTTGCTCATCCACAATATCGGGCGCGGCACGCAGGAGGAAGACCGGATTTTCACCTGGCCAATTACCGGTCACTATCGCTGGGCAGTTTGAGCTATTTGTCGTTGCTAACGCTGCGCGGCAATGACGTTTTGTTACAAACTGAACGCTTGCACCCTCCCCCGCATAATGTAGGTAAAACCCGATGCGGCAAAAAGAACTCAGACTGGCTTTGATCTGCTATGGCGGCGTAAGTCTGGCCATTTACATGCACGGGATTACCAAAGAAATCTGGAAACTGGCCCAGGCCAGCCGGGATTTTCATGACGGCACAAAAATCGAACAGTGCAGTCGTGGGATCTATTATGACATTCTCCAGTGGATGGAACAGGAAACCTCTGTAAAACTCAGGATTCTGCCGGATATTATTGCTGGCGCGAGCGCTGGCGGCATCAACGGGATATTTTTGTCCGAGGCTGTGATTTCCGGTCAATCTCTCGAGCCCCTCACCGAAATGTGGCTGGAGAAGGCCGACGTCGACCAGTTGCTCGATCCAGATGCCCGACCTTTGTCACGTTTCTCGAAATTCTGGGCTGAACCCATCGCCTGGATGGCGCTCGGTCGCAAAGGCGGAGCGGTCGAACAAACCGTATCCAAGGAAGCGCGCGAAGAAGTGAAGATGAAACTGTCTCGCTTTGTCCGCGCACGCTGGTTTGCGCCTCCTTTTGGCGGGAAGGTTTTCTCGACGCTTATCCATGATGCGCTAAAGGCCATGACCAACACCGAAGCAGGGCCCAAATTGCTTCCGCAGGGACAACCTCTGGATCTGTATGTCACGGTTACGGATTTTGTCGGTCATCCGGAGAAGCTTCAACTCAACAGTCCGCCCGAGGCTTTGGAGATGGAACACCGGATTACAATCGGCTTCTCGACACGCGGCAAGACCGGGAACAACGTTGCGGATCCCGCAGAACTGGTCTTCGCGGGACGCGCTACGGCCAGCTTCCCGGGAGCTTTCCCTCCTTTCACGGTTGCCGAGCTGGACAGCGTATTGGAAGAGAAAAACTATGTCTGGACCGGACGCAAAGCCTTTCTGAAACGCGTTCTGCCCAGTCAAAGCCGGGCCGGAACGGCAGAGGACACGATTCTGATCGATGGGTCAGTGCTCGCCAACGCGCCATTTGCACAAGCCATAGAGGCTCTGAAAAACCGACCCGCCAAACGGGAAATTGACCGGAGGTTCGTGTATATTGATCCACGGCCCGATCTCGACGTCGCCAAAAGTGACAAGGCAATGCGGCGGCTTCAGGCCGCACAGGAAGATGAGAATGATAGCCTTCCGGGCTTTTTCTCCACGATATTCGGGGCGATTTCGAACATTCCGCGCGAGCAACCGATCCGCGACAATCTCGATGATATCTCGCGACGGTCAAACCGGATCATACAGATGCGATTGATCACCGATAGTTTGAGAAGCGAAGTGGAGCAAAATGTCGAAGGCATTTTTGGACGGACGCTTTTCCTCGACCGCCCAACAGCAGCGCGACTTGCTTCCTGGCGCCGTAAGTCCCGGGACAAGGCCGGTAAAATGGCAGGGTTCTCATATAGCGCCTATGGCCACCTCAAACTGGCAACGGTCGTCGACGACATTGCCCAGACGGTCCGACGGGCCAAGTCCGATCTCAATGCGCATAATCACCAGCTTTTGCGCGATACGATCTGGACAGAGGTCCGGCAGCGCGGCCTGGAGAATATCGGAAAAAAAGGGGGCGCAGGGCCATCAAAACCGGCGATCGAATTTTTTCGCGAACAGGATCTGGGTTATCGCATCCGGCGCCTCCGATTTCTCGCCCGCAGGCTGGCCGAAGACCTGGATGAATGTGATCCCGCCGACTTCCCGGCCATCGAAAAAATGCACGACGTCATCTATGATTGTCTTGCTTTGTACATAGAGCGCGAAACCATCGAGTATCTTGGTGATGATTTTCTCGACCTGGCTGAACAGGCAGAGCAAAAACCCGGAGCAATGCTGGATGGCCTGGCCCGCGCTCGGGATTTGACAGCTGCTGATGTCACCGTAGATCAAAAACTTGCAGAAGCCCTCGCTGTTCTGCCGAAGAAAGAAAAACGCTCGATGCTACTCGCGTTTCTCGGATTTCCTTTCTACGACATCGCTACTTTGCCGCTGTTGCAGGGCGAAGGGCTCGACGAGTTCGACCCGATCAAGGTCGATCGCATCTCGCCCGAAGATGCCAGGTCCATTCGCAAAGGCGGCGTTGCGGCGACATTAAAAGGCATTGAGTTCAATAATTTCGGAGCCTTTTTTAGCCGCTCCTATCGCGAAAATGATTATCTTTGGGGTCGATTGCATGGTGCGGAACGGATGATTGACATCATGCTTTCCACACTTCCCGAAGCACGTCAGCCGGATGCCGAACAAACGCTCGGATTCAAGAAGACGATATTCCGCAAAATTGTCGATGAGGAAGAAAAGCGACTGACGAAAATCGGTCCGCTGATTGCTTCACTCCGCAAGGAAATCGAACGCGCAATTCCCGACTAGACTGGCCCCGACTAGACTGGCCTCGGCTAGATTTGACCGCCCTAGTCGTGATGCCCCTCTTTGTGCGCTGGCATCTTGAGACTTTTATATATCGCCTCGACAAATGCATCACCCTTGATGAAAGCTTTCGGATTGGTATCCCATTGCGCGGCCGGTTTCATCGCCTGGACCTGCTCCAGCGTCTTGCCTTCGGCCTGAGCCGCCTCAACAGCCCCGATCACCGCCTTCATCATGTCACGATATCCAGTCAGGTCCGCTTTGGTCGCCATCGGACCATGACCCGGAATGATTTTCGTATTGTCGTCGACCATCGTCAGCGCTTTTTCCGCTGCAGCCAGAACGCCTCTGGCATTTCCACCGCTGTTGAGATCAATAAACGGCAGCGTGACCTTGTTGAAATAGAGATCGCCCATATGCAGAATATTGGCTTTTTTCCAGAAAACCATGCTGTCGCCGTCGGTATGGGCATGACTGACATGTTTCACATGCACTTCATCGCCATTAAGATGCAGCTTGATGCCGTCATGATAGGTAATGACCGGCAAAGCTTCCTTTGGTGATGCCGGGTCATTGCCCCGTCCGGTTTTCTGCACGCCGAGCATGCGTTCCCGGACATGGTCATGCGCCATGATCAGCGCACCGGCCTTGCCAAAATTCTCGTTCCCGCCGCTATGATCGCCATGCCAGTGCGTATTGATCAAGTAGGAAACCGGTTCGGCTCCCAACGCCGTAATAGCAGCCTGAATTTTCGGTGTGAGCGGTGCGAACTGATCATCTATCAACACCGTTCCATCCGGGCCATGTGACACCCCGATATTTCCGCCCGCGCCAAACAGCACTGCGACACCATCGGCAAGCTGTTCGGTCTTGATTTCAACCTTTGCAAAACGATCCGTTTCCTGAGCATTGCTTTGTGCACAGGCAGACAGGGCAAGAGGTGAAACGGCCAGCAGGGCCAGCGCCAGTTTTTGTACTGCAGTCTTGTTCAGGGCCTTGGTCATGGGGATCTCCTTGTTATCGATGTGTTGATAGCGGACGATTGTGCGGCAGGATAGGCTATCGGCCCAATTTTCTGCATCAATCCTGTTCGATCGGCCACCGGGTTGCGATGATGCTGTCTCGCTGACCGATTTTGTTCAGCCAGTGGCGAAGCGGCAGAAGCGGTGTGATCAGGTGCTCCCCTTCGCTCGTCAACTGGATCGGGCGCAAAATGCAATACACAAAAATATCTGCAAGCGAGAATTTCGGACCTGCAAAAAAAGGCGTTTCTTCAATGCGATCACAAATTATGCCGAGATGGCGGGCAATCTCGGGCAATGCTGCTTCGATGATATCTGATCGCAGCGGTGTTTTGAGCACATTATGGGCGAGATGCGGCATCAGCAGGCCATGTTCGGCAACCGGGAAAAGATAGTTATTGGCAATCGAAATCCAGCGATCCATCTCGGCGCGACATTGATGGTCAGCGGGCTGAAGAACGCCTCCATTATGCGCATTGTCGATATATTGGCAAATCGCCACGCTTTCAAACAATTGTAGCCCGTCAACTTCGACGGTGGGCACCTTGTGAAACGGGTGACGGCGTTGATTTTCTTCGGAATTTGCCGGTGTTGCGGTAATTTTCCAGCTTAATCCCGCCTCTTCGGCAACTGTCTGCACAATCCTCGTGTACGTCGAAATAATGGTGCCATGAATGTGAAGAAATGACGGATTGCTCATATCATGGCGATAGAATTTCATCGGTGCCTTGTCACCCCGGCTTCTTTGACAAACTTTCAAGGCAACATCAGCGGCGCCAAATATTTTCCTTGCCGGGAAAAAACCGGAAGAGTAAACGGCAGCCAGCTACAGGTTCCCGGAGACGGGATCAAAAGGGAATTCGGGAGGGACAAATTGTCCGGATCCGAAGCTGCCCCCGCAACTGTGAATGGTGAGCTAGCCCGTCAAATCCCACTGGACGTCATGTCTGGGAAGGGGACGGGCCAAGCGATGACCCATAAGCCAGGAGACCTGCCGGTAGCTGTCGTTCTATCATGCGGACGGGGTGTGCCATATGATCGAGGGTTTCCTCGCGTGGCGACGATTAAGTTCGGGCTGCGCATGTAGGATCCATTACAAGCGCCGATATGCGTGGCCTTTTTGAATAATTGTCAAAAAGGAAATATCGTGCATTATCAAAAACTAACATCCACTTCTGCAATTGCTCTTGTAGCATTATTACACACGCAGCCTGTGCTTGCCGAAACGGCAGAAGCACCCGGGGACGAAGACAAGATCATCGTTACCGCAATCCGGTCCGTCCAGGCATTGTCGCAAACCGGACAAAGTATCTCCGTCCTGGATGAAGACCGGATTAAACAACTCCAGTCTGCGACTGTCACTGACCTGCTCAGGACGGTCCCGGGCGTCACAGTCAACAGCAATGGCGGTGTTGGTACCGTCAGTTCGGTGAATATTCGTGGCGGAGACTCCAGTGAGACCGCGGCGCTTATTGATGGTGTAAAAATCAATGATCCGGCTTCACCCGGCGGCGGATTTAACTTCGGCAATCTGCTCACCGGCAACATATCGCGCATCGAAGTCTTGCGCGGATCGCAATCGGTGATCTGGGGCAGCCAGGCGATTGGCGGTGTGGTCAATATCATCACCCGCGAACCCAGCGAAAATCTGGAGATTAACGCGCGCGGAGAATATGGCTCCCGCGATACTGGCCAGCTTGTCGGTAATATCTCCGGCACTGTTGGCCCGGTGGCAGCAAGCTTTGGTGCAGGTTATTTCACGACGGATGGTTTCTCTGCATTCAATGAAACACGCGGCGGCGCAGAGCCGGATGGCTATCGCAATTTTGGCGCGAACGGCAAGGTCAAGATCACGCTGAATGACGAGATTTCTCTGGATCTGCGAGGTTATTATTCGGATGGGAAAACAGACATTGACGGCTTCACATTTGCCAATGGGGTCTTTGGGCTGGGCGACACACCGGAGACCGATGAGGTTCGGGAATTTGTGGGCTATGCAGGGCTGAACGTGGCGCTGCTGGAGGGACGATTCGGCAACCGTTTTGCTTTTGCTTATACAGATATCAAGCGCGACACGTTCAATCTTGCTTTTCAGACCTTCGAGTCCCGTGGCAAAAACGAGAGGGTCGAATATCAGGGCGTATTTGACATTTCCGAGATGTTCGGAGCGACATTTGGAGCCGAAGCGGAAAGATCAAGCTTCAGTTCCACCAGCTTTGGGACCATCACTCCGGAACAGGACGCGACCCTGACCAGCTTTTACGGACAAGTACGCATCACACCGCTGGAAGGCCTCACCGCCAATGCCGGTGTTCGGTTTGACGATCACAACAGCTTTGGCGGCGAAACAACTTTTGCAGGAGATATTGTCTATAGCCCCAATGACGGCAATACGACGATCCGGGCGAGCTATGGAGAAGGCTTCATCGTACCTTCCCTGTTCCAGCTGTTCAGCGATTTCGGCAATGCGCTGTTGCAGCCGGAAAACGCAGTCAGCTGGGATGCGGGTGTCACCCAGCTTCTGGTAGATGGCAAACTGGAGCTCAGCGCCACGTTATTCCGGCGCAACAGCGAGAACCTGATCAACTTTATCGGGTGTCCGGTACAAGCCGGTATCTGCGCCAATCGGCCATTTGGTACCTATGACAATGTCGGCCGTGCCCGCGCGCAAGGGTTGGAGCTGGGTATATCCCTCCGACCGATAGAGGCATTGACCGTTACCACCAGTTACAGCCTGATCGATGCCGAGAACCGCGACACGGGGCGCGCCCTGGCACGACGTCCTCGCCATAGCGTCAATACATCGGTGGACTATGACTGGTCCTTTGGATTGCAGACGGGCGCCTCTATCACCCATGTCAGTTCAAATCTGGATAATGATTTCGCCACATCTGCAACACCGGGCTATGTGCTGGTTGATTTGCGTGCCGCGATGCCGATCACTGACAATATCGAGGTTTACGGCCGCATCGAAAATCTGTTTGATGAGGAGTATGAAACAATATTCCAATATGGAACAGCCGGTCGCTCAGCCTTTGCGGGTATCAGACTGAAATACTGACATGAACCATGCAGCCGCCACTCTTTCCGGTTTTCTTTCCAGCAGTCTGGCGGCTGCAGGACTGTTTCTGTCAGCGCCAACATCGGCACAGGCAGAGGTTGTCTCCATCAGCACCGGGGTCAAGCCGCCAGCTGTTCCCAAACGGATTGTATCGATAAACCCCTGCTCCGACGCGCTGTTAATGCATCTTGCCAGCGCGGGTCAGATTGCAGCGATCAGTCATTATTCGCATGACAAGAGAGCCACCTCCATTTCCTTGCACCAGGCATTGAATTTCAGGGCCACGTCAGGGACTGCGGAAGAAATTCTCGCACAACGCCCTGATCTTGTGATTGCCAGCTCCTTCGTCAAACCGGCAACAGAGCAGGCTCTGAAACGTCTCAACATCGCCTTGATCAAACTGTCCATCCCGCAAAGCGTCGCCGAAAGTCAGCAGCAAATCTCCGAATTGGCCAACATACTCGGCACATCCAAGCGCGGCCAGCGGCTCAACAAACGGATATCTGCGGCATTTGCCAAAGCCAGACCGTCCGGAGGAAAACCGGTCCCTGCCCTGATCTGGCGAAGCGGCGGACTCGTTCCCGGATCAGGAACCCTTCCGGATGAACTGCTGCGCCGCACGGGCTTTCAAAACATGAGTGCATCCTATGGGCTAAGCCAATGGGATGTGCTGCCGCTTGAGCACCTGATCTCGCGACCACCACGCGTGTTATTTTCCAATGCCGGAGAAGCCGCGAACGGCAATCCGGGTCAACGGGACCGGATGTTGTCTCATCCGATAATCAGCAAATTGTCGAAACATATCGCAATTGCCGACTATCCGGCCCGGTTGCTGCACTGCGCAGGCCCGACCCTGATTGATGCCGTGAATACCCTGTCCGCTGCGCGCCGAAAACTGGATCGACAGCCATGACCACTTTGCGTCTCAATGGAATTTTGGGCTTTGCCCTGATCGTCGCCATGGCCGCCTCGATGGCGGCGGGCAAGGTCTGGGTTTCACCTGCGGCGTGGCTGGGCGATGATATCAGCGCATTGATCATCATGGAGCTGCGATTACCGCGCACCATATTGGGAGCGGCGATTGGAGCGGGTCTCGGAATGGCGGGAGCCGTCATGCAGGGTTATTTGCGCAATCCGCTGGCCGATCCGGGAATATTCGGCGTTTCCAGCAGCGCGGCATTGGGCGCCGTGACTTCTCTCTATTTCGGCTATGCCGCCATCACCTGGCTATTGCCTGCTTTCGCGTTGATCGGAGCGGGGATTGGAATGGGACTTCTGGCACTCCTTGCAGGACGATCAGGAAGCCTGATCCTGTTCACGCTGGCCGGCGTCATTCTCTCCAGCCTCACCGGATCCCTGACTTCGCTAATGATCAGCCTGGCACCAACCCCGTTCGCAACGGCCGAAATCGTAACCTGGCTCATGGGTGCGTTGACGGATCGCAGCTGGGATGATGTCAAACTCGCTCTGCCCATCATCGCCATTGGCATGGTCTTTCTGGTGACAACAGGCCGATCGCTTGATGCACTGACACTTGGCGGCGAAGCTGCCCGTTCCATGGGTGTCAATATATCCCGCTTGCAATGGTTCGCCATTTTGGGCGTGGGATTGACCGTTGGTGCCTCTGTTGCCGCAGCAGGCATTATTGGCTTCGTCGGTTTGATCGTGCCGCATCTGGTTCGACCTTTTGCCGGTCATCGTCCTTCCACCACGTTGCTGCCTTCCGCATTGGCCGGAGCATTGCTGGTAGTGGCAGCAGACAGTCTTGTAAGAATTTTGCCCAGCGTCAGCGAGCTCAGGCTTGGCATAGCAATGTCCCTTCTCGGCGCGCCATTTTTCATGGCGCTGCTTTACAAAATGCACAGGGAGCTTTCCTGATGCAGCTGTCATTTGATCATGTGTCGCTTACGCTGCGCGGACGCCGCATATTGGACGATGTCACAGGCCGTTTTCAAGCGGGCCGTTTGACCGTGATTTTGGGAGCGAACGGCGCTGGCAAAAGCAGCCTGCTGTCATGTCTTGCGGGATTGAGAACACCGGAGACAGGAACCATCATGCTGGACGAAAAACCGGTGCAAGATTGGAGCAATCGACATCGCGCCCAGCATATCGGACTGTTGCCACAAAAACCTGATATTCACTGGAATGTCGACGTTAAAACCATCGTAAGTCTGGGACGATTCCCGCATGCCGGGCGGTGGGGTTTTTCGGCGCAGGATCAAGAGGCAGTCACCAACGCCCTGGCGGCTACAGGCTGCACCGACCTGGCTGATCGCAAGGCGTTGCGTCTGTCGGGAGGAGAGCAGAGCCGGGTATTACTGGCCCGTGTTCTGGCCGGAGAACCCAAATGGCTACTGGCCGATGAACCGCTTGCAAATTTGGATCCTGCCCATCAATTTGATGTTCTGGAGCGGCTTGGAAAATATGCCGCTGCTGGCAACGGTGTAATTGTGGTTTTGCATGATCTGACTCAAGCAGCACGATTTGCGGATGATATTTTGATCATGAACAACGGTCAGATTCTGGCGGAAGGGCCGTGCCAGGATGTTCTGACCGAGGACAATATTGCCGAAGCTTACGGTATCTCGGTACAGATGGAAACCAGTGATTCCGGAGAACCGCTGGTCATTCCGATTGGCAAAATGGCGTAAGCGGACGCTATTCGGTCAAATCTTCCCAGGCGTCTTTCAGTTTTGAAAAGAACCCGCTGCTATTGGGACTCTCGTCTCCGGTTTCGGTTTCCTGAAACTCGCGCAGCAATTCTTTCTGTCGTGAAGACAATTTGGTTGGTGTTTCCACTTCGATCTGAACGACCATATCGCCATTGCCGCGTCCGCGCAGAACCGGCATGCCAGCCCCTCTCTGGCGGATTTGTTTACCGCTCTGAATGCCCGCCGGTATGCGAATTTCGTGCTTCACACCATCAAGGCCCGGAATGGTAATTTCACCCCCGAGAGCGGCAACCGAGAAACTTATCGGTGCTCGCGTAAAGATTGTCGTACCCTCGCGTTCGAATATCCTGTGCGGAGCCAGATGGATGAAGATGTAAAGATCTCCGGCTGCGGCACCGCGGGCACCGGCTTCGCCTTTTCCGCTTAACCGGATGCGTGTTCCGGTATCAACTCCGGCCGGTATTTCAACTTCCAGCATCTGCGGCTTGTCAACGCGCCCTTCACCGTAACAAACATGACAAGGACTTTCGATAACTTCGCCGCGGCCCTGACAACTGGCACATGTCCGTTCAACAACGAAAAAGCCCTGCTGTGCACGCACTTTGCCGTGCCCGTGACAGGTTTGACAGGCCTTGACTCCGGTCCCGGGTTCCGAACCCGAACCTTCGCATTCATCACAGCCAACCGAAACATCGATTTCAATCTCGGTCTGTTTGCCGTGGAACGCTTCTTCCAGCGTGATTTCCATGTCATAGCGCAAATCAGCGCCTCTGGCCGGACCACGTTGTTGTTGGCCGCCGAAGCCACCGCCGCCACCGCCACCAAAAATGGTTTCAAAAATATCGCCGATATCGTTGAAGGCTGCGCCGGCAAAACCGCCCTGCCCACCGCCGGCATTATTGCCACCGCCATTGGTGAAAGCTGCATGGCCATATTGATCATATGCTGCGCGTTTCTGAGGGTCTTTCAGAACATCATAGGCTTCGCTGATCGATTTGAATTTGGCTTCCGCCTCGGCATCACCCGGATTTTTATCGGGATGCCACTTCATCGCCAGTTTGCGATAGGAGGATTTCAATACTGCTCCGTCGCAGTCGCGCGAAACCTGCAACTGTTCGTAATAGTCCATATCCGACGCCATATTCACGCTTCCCCTGAAGCAAGATAACCGTCGCCCTTAGAAAAGAGCGACGGTATCTGCATTACTCAGCCGCCTTGGCATCTTCTTTTTTGTCGTCGTCATCGGCATTATCCGAATCATCAACTTCCGAGAATTCGGCATCGACGACATCATCGTCGGCTTTCGCCGCAGCATCGGCTGCTGCTGCATCTGCCGCATCGCCGCCTGCTGCCTGCTCGGCTTCGTAGATTTTCTGACCCATTTGCATGGAAACCTGTGCCAGCGCTTCTGACTTGGTTTTCATCGCCTCGGGATCGCCGCCTTCAATCGCTTCCTTGGTTTCAGCAACCGCAGCTTCGATTTGTCCTTTTAGGCCGGCATCAATCTTGTCGCCATGCTCGGCAAGCTGTTTCTCGGTCGTGTGGACAAGGCTTTCAGCGTTGTTCTTCGCTTCCGCTTCTTCACGGCGCTGCTTGTCTTCTTCGGCAAATTTCTCGGCATCCTGAACCATCTGATCAATATCATTGTCGGTCAATCCGCCCGAGGCCTGAATCTTGATCTGCTGTTCTTTACCGGTGCCTTTGTCCTTGGCCGAAACGTTCACGATACCATTGGCATCAATATCAAACGTCACGTCAATTTGCGGAACACCGCGAGGTGCCGGCGGAATTCCGACCAGATCAAAATTGCCAAGCATCTTGTTGTCTGCGGCCATTTCGCGTTCGCCCTGGAACACGCGGATTGTCACCGCGCCCTGGTTGTCATCCGCCGTCGAATAGACTTGCGACTTTTTCGTCGGGATCGTGGTGTTGCGATCGATCATCCGCGTAAACACGCCGCCCAGGGTTTCGATACCCAGAGAAAGCGGTGTCACATCCAGCAGCAGGACGTCTTTCACGTCGCCTTGCAGAACACCTGCCTGAATAGCAGCACCCATGGCGACCACTTCATCAGGGTTCACGCCAACATGCGGCTCACGATCGAAAAACTTGTGTACGGTTTCACGAACCATTGGCATGCGGGTCATACCGCCAACCATAACGACATCATCAATGTCCGCTGCGGTCAGACCGGCGTCTTTCAATGCCTTTTTACATGGATCCAGCGTCCGCTTGACGAGATCACCAACCAGTTTCTCCAGATCACTGCGGCTGATGGATTTCACCAGATGCTTCGGACCGTTCTGGTCTGCTGTGATGAATGGCAGGTTGACTTCAGTCGTCTGTGCCGAAGACAGTTCGATTTTCGCTTTCTCGGCCGCTTCTTTCAGACGCTGCAGGGCAAGCTTGTCCTTGGTCAGGTCAATGCTTTCCGTTTTCTTGAAATCATCAGCCAGAAATTCAACGACCTTGGCATCAAAGTCTTCACCGCCGAGGAACGTATCACCATTGGTGGATTTCACTTCGAAAACGCCGTCGCCAATTTCGAGGATTGAAATGTCGAACGTACCGCCACCAAGGTCATAAACAGCGATGGTTTTGCCGTCATTCTTTTCAAGACCATAAGCCAGCGCCGCAGCTGTTGGCTCGTTGATAATCCGCAAAACTTCCAGGCCCGAAATCTTTCCGGCATCCTTGGTCGCCTGACGCTGGGCATCATTAAAATATGCCGGTACGGTAATAACCGCCTGCGTGACCGTTTCACCGAGATAGGCTTCGGCCGTTTCTTTCATTTTCTGAAGAGTGAAAGCCGAAATCTGTGCGGGAGAATAATCTTCGCCGCCTGCTTTCACCCAGGCATCACCATTGGTGCCCTTGACGATGTCATAAGGAACAAGCTCCATATCTTTCTTCGTCATCGGGTCATCAAAACGGCGACCGATCAGACGTTTGACCGCAAATATGGTGCTTTCCGGGTTGGTCACGGCCTGACGTTTGGCCGGCTGACCAATCAGACGTTCACCATCCTTCGTGAAAGCGACGACAGATGGCGTCGTGCGCGCGCCTTCCGCATTTTCAATAACCTTCGGCTTGCCGCCGTCCATAACGGCAACACAACTGTTGGTGGTGCCCAGATCAATACCAATAACTTTAGCCATAAATCCCTCAGTTCAATTTTCTACTTCTAGCAAAATAGCCGCCCGGCCCTTTTAGAGTGGCACCGTTACGGCTTCGACTTGCGATATAGGTGGCATTTTTCCCGGCACAAGACTTGGCAGGCTATCAGAGAAGTTCTACATTGACACAAACAGTCATATAACTCGCTATTTCAGGAGTTTTCTGCGCATCATGACGAAATATTTCTCGATTTTTTTTGCAGCGGCAGCATCGTTAATATTGGCCTCGTGCGGTCAGGGTGATGTTCTTTACGTCAATAAAGTGGTCATTAACCTGTCCCCGGTGGATGGTAATCCCTCCTCCGGGTATCTCGAAATTCACGGCGGGCGTACGGATGTTTCGCTGGTTGGCGTCACATCAGACGATGTGCGCCGACTGGAAATGCACCAAACCAAAGAGGAAAATGGCCTGTCGGTCATGGAACCGGTAAAGGCCGTAAAAATCCCGGCCGGCGAAACGGTCAAGTTTGAACCAGGCGGCAAACATCTTATGGTCTGGGGAGTTGGCGGAGGATCAATCGCGCAAGGAAAACTGAAAATGATCTTCATCTTTTCGAACGACGAACGCATAGAATTTGATGCCCTTGTTCGAAAAATGGGGGATCCCGAACCGGAAACCGAAACGGAATAGAGGCGGCGCGACAGATATGTCCGAACGCCCTCTCACACGCACAGAGATCGCCTTGTGCGAAACCGTTTTCGGGCAGGCGATTGACTATCGGCTGGTTCGTATATTCAATCGAAAGTGGTGGCCGTTTCAGCCCAGGCGCATCACAATGGCGCCGGACGGCAATCTCTGGTTCCATCCGAAAAGCGGCCTGTTTCGAGCTGATTTTGCACAAGCCGAACTGCATCTGCAGGGCCTGTTCATTCATGAGATGGTTCATGTCTGGCAACATCAAAGTGGCGTGTTCCTGCCGCTCGCGCGCCATCCATTCTGCCGCTATGATTATGAGCTGGTGATCGACAAACCGTTCGGCAGTTACAACGTTGAACAGCAGGCGGAAATTGTCCGGCATATTTTTCTGCTACGCAACGGAGCTCAGTTACAGAACGGATTGCTGCTCGCCGAACTGGAAAGCCTGGACCCGTTTTCTCCTGCACCCGTTATGGCCTAGAACTGCCTGACGCTTCAGGAGCGGGCGGGTTGTAACTGAGCTGTCACGGCAGCAATTTTGTCCTTGATCCTGAGCCGTACCCTTTTCAATTGCTGCATTTCGTGCTGACGCCCGGCTGCCTTGCAATTATCGATGATCCGGTTGAGCCGGCGATGCTGTTGCTGAAGTTTTTCCAGGTAATTGTTCATATCTATCTCCTGCAACCGATGTAAGGACGGGCTGGCAATAGAACAAATCGAAAGCATAGATGCGCATTGATAATTTTTGTCTATGAGGAAGGCAGCAAGCCAATCCGTTCCCGCATCATCCAGCGCGTCAGCATCAACACCGCCACAATTCCCAGCCCGCTGGCAAGTCCGACCCAGAGACCAATGCCTTCCCATTCCTGCCAAAATGCCAGTCCTGCGCCGACACCGACACCGATGAACCAATAGCCCATGAGGGCGAAGATCATCGGAACGATTGTGTCGTGCAGCCCTCTGAGCATGCCGGCCACAACGACTTGTGCGCCATCAACGATTTGAAAGATTGCGGCCACCGCCAGAAAACTGACCGCCAGCGCCGCGACATTTCCATTGCCCGGTTCATCCGCATCAATAAACATCCCGATCAGGAAATCCGGGAACAAAACGAACACCAGCGCCATCGCCGCCATGAACCCGGTGCCGAGAACAAAACTCACCCAGCCGGCACGCGAGATTCCCTGATGATCACGCCTGCCATACTGAATGCCAACCCGCACTGTTGCCGCCTGCGCCAGACCCATGGGAACCATGAATGTCAAAGACGCCAGCTGCAGGGCAATCGCATGGGCGGCCACTGCTTCGGCGCTGATCAAACCCATCAGCAAGGCGGCAATCCCGAAGACCGATCCCTCGAGCCACATCGTAACGCCGATTGGCAAACCCAGCTTCCAGAGTGCGCGATAGCGTTGCCAGTCGCTGCGCCAGAAGCCGCCGAACAACCGATATCGCCTGAAACGTTTGTGCAACAATACTACCAGAGCCAGACCGGCAAACATCAGTATATTTGTCATCACACTGCCAATCCCGGCACCCAGAGCGCCCAGAGCAGGCACGCCGAATTTGCCGAAGATCAGGACGTAATTGAACAAGGCATTGGCCACCACGCTGATAACACTGATGATCAGCGCCCAGATCGGCTGTTCCAGCGCAGACACAAAGTTTCGCAATATGATGAAGAACAGAAATGGCAGGATCGACCACATATAGGCGGAGATATAAGTGCCTGCGATATTCGCGAGATCCGCTTGCTGACCCAGGATCAGCAACAGGGATTCTGTATTCCAGAGCACAAACCAGAATGGGATGATGACCGTGATAGCCGCCCACATCGCTTGCCGGAAAGTGCGCCGGACATCCCGCACACTGTGCGCCATGCGTCCGATTTCCGTCGCCATCATCGGCGCCGAAGCCGTGATCAGCCCCATGCAGAAAATCGCGGCGCTCATGGCCAGGTTAAAACCCAGCGTGGCGCCAGCCAGTTCGCGCGCTCCCAACCAGCCGAGCATCAGAACATCGGTCGCGCCGATCAGTGCCATTGTCAGATTGGATAATATCAGCGGCCAGGCAAGCGCCAGCGTCGTGTTCACCTCTCGGCGCCACGGCGTCATGGAATCAGACTGGAACACACTTGAATTCATTCCAGCCCGTTACCCGAGCCTGATAATCGAAGCCAGCAATTCCGGCCACGGGTCAAATATGCCGACCTGAAAATGAACAAGGCTAACCATATTACTCCTTGCCCCGCCTTTCCTTCCTCTGCCAATAGGCGAGCGATAATCCTGGGGGAGTGATACCAATGCTGTCTGCAATCGGGCTTGCCGGAGGTCTGGCGCTGCTCATCTACATGACCGTGAAAGGCGTGAATATCCTGATCGCAGGACCTGTTGCGGCGGCCATTGTGGCTGTCACCAGCGGTCTCGCTTGGCTGCCACCCCTTGCCGCCGCCGGTGCGCCTGATTTCGCGACGGCTTACATGGATGGCTTCGTCGGCTTTTTCAAAAGCTGGTTTTTCATGTTTCTGCTCGGTGCCATATTCGGCGAAATCATGAGCGCCAGTGGCGCTGCGGCCAGTGTGGCGCACTGGATTGTCGAAAAAATCGGCATCAAACATGCGGTGCTGGCGGTCGTCGCTGCCTGTGCAGTTCTGACCTACGGCGGTGTCAGCGTCTTCATTGTCGCTTTCTCGGTCTATTCTCTGGCGGTCCACCTGTTTCGCGAAGCCAATTTGCCCCGACGGTTCATTCCTGCCGCCCTCGCATTCGGGTCGGTTACTTTCACGATGACAACCGCGGGGTCACCCGAAATCCAGAACCTGATCCCGATGGAGTTCCTCGGGACGACCGCCTATGCCGGATGGCAAGTCAGTCTGGTCGTCGCCCTTTTCATGGCCATCGCCGGACATTTCTGGCTGAACTGGATGGTCAAGCGCGCCGTCGCGCGCGGCGAGCATTTTGTCGGCCGGGAAACGGATGATTCCAATACGGATTATGGCAATCTGCCCGCGCCGCTATTGTGTCTGCTGCCACTTGTAGCGGTTCTGGGCGTTTTCCTGATCTTTCAATATCCGCAAAACATGGGGCCTTTCGCGGGAATTCTTCCTCAAAACTCGCTCGATAAATGGGCGCTGGTCGCGGCCCTGGGTTCCGGCGCAATTGTGGCGCTGGCTGTCGGCTATCAAAAATTGAGAGCGATGCCCGACGCATTTTCACGTGGGGCAACCAGTGCAGTAGTCGCCATTACAAACACCTGCGCAGTGGTTGGGTTCGGAGCAGTTGCCAAGCTGTCCCCGGCCTTTCAGGAAGCACTGGTCATGGTGCAGAATATTCCCGGCAGTCCGCTTATCGGTGCAGCGATAGCGGTTACCGTGATTGCCGGTCTGACCGGATCCGCTTCGGGCGGGCAGTCCATCGCCCTGCCGTTGATCGCACCGCATTATCTCGACGTCGGTGCGCAACCGGATGAATTGCACCGTGTGGTGGCCATCTCGTCAGGCGCATTGGATAGCCTGCCGCATAATGGTTATGTAGTGACCACCATTCGCGCTGTTTGCGGGGAAACCCACAAAGATGCCTATGGTGCGGTTGGTGCACTGACGGTTGTCATACCGGTTATCGGGACGATCATGGCCGTGGCGTTGTTTGCGATGTTCTGATTTGCATGTAATATTTCAAATGACAACAACGCGCGCTGATTATCTCACGAGATCCAACTTATGTCCGATGGGTCGCCATTTCAGACCTTCAAATATATACTTATATGTGAATATTGCACGATCATCCGGACCATCATAATAGCCCTTGATTACCAATATTCCATTGTCATCAATCGTCGATTCCGCGCGTAGTTTGGGAGGCATATCTTGCAGGTTATTAATCTTGTCGGCAAACTCGTAGAATCCTCCAAAGACTTCCTCCAGTTTTGCCGGTGTGATTTGTTCCTGCCACATCGGTGAAATAAATTTATGAAAAATGCTCATGTCTCTAGCGGTAATCGCGTCACTAAACGTATCAGTGGTTGCATCCACCAATAGCAGTTGATCGGTAATCGAAGGCATCGCAGTGGCACCACCAGATGCAAATCCTGCAGACTGCATGTTCAAATTGAACACTTTCCATCCATCCTCAGTCTTCACCAGTTTCATCGCCAAAGGGATTCTATCCCCTGACTTTGTGGTCACGGACCCTTCCAGGTCACCTACATCACCGCTGATGGAGCGGCTGTTCCAGCTGACAGACACGACATCTGCCAGACCTGTTTTTCCGAGGTATGACTTAAAATCTTCCGGACTGGCATTGGACTTGAATTGGGGAGATAGCAGCTCATAGGCTTGCTCCGTATCGCCGTCAGCTATTGCTACAAAAAAATTATCACCCGCCTTTGTGATATCTCCGGTCAACCAGAACACCAACCCCAGCAGCGCCACAATGCCAGCCACAATGCCGAGAACAACTTTCATCCATGTTTTCATCGGTAATCCCTCTATTATTCCAAAGCATTGCCCAACCTTGGCCCGGCCTTGAACCCAGTCTTGGGTCCGATCCTGGTTGCCGCGTTTAAGAGAGAAGTGGAGAAATGGCGCACAATATGCCATCCCCAGTTCATGGGATATGCTTGGGCCGCCCGTCTGGACTAATCCGGTTTTCGGTCATCCTTTGCATATGGTCATTGGGAGGTTTATTATGCGACCCGGATTTTCCAAAGTCGCCATTGTTGAGGATGACCCACCGGTTCTCGCTGATATTTGCAAAGTCGTGGACTCGGCCGATGACATGGAGCTGGTTGGATCCGCATCCAATTTCGTTTCGGGGCAGAAACTCGTGGCCGATGGCGGGTTTGATGTCCTGATCTGTGATCTGGGCCTTCCTGACGGCGACGGTACCGATCTTGTGCACATGGCATCAGAGCGTCAGAATGATATCGATATCATGGTGCTGACCATGTTCGCCGATCATCAAAAAGTGCTCAATGCCATTCGCGCCGGTGCACGGGGTTATCTGCTCAAGGACCAGCCGCTCGAAAACTGCGTCGACGCAATCCGGGAAATTCGTGCTGGCGGATCTCCAATCAGCCCGATCATAGCCCGCCTGGTTTTGAAACAGCTGCAGCCCGAAGCCGAGCCGGTCGATCAGCTCGCCGAAGCGCTATCCAGCCGCGAGCTGGAAACACTCAATCTGCTGTCGCGTGGATTCTCTTATTCGGAATCTGCCGAAATCATGAATATCTCCGCGCATACAGTCGCCACTTATGTGAAGCATATCTATCGCAAGCTTGAAGTGAATTCGCGCGCCGAAGCCGTTTTCGAAGCCTCCAGTCGCGGCATCTTGAGGAGCTAGGGGCTTGGTCGCACGGCTAATCTGCCTACTGTTGCTGATATGTGCGGCTACGCTTGGTTTTGCCGCTTTGGCCCAGAGCCCGCCGCTAGGCTCGGAACCAGCGGCGGAAGATCAGCAGGGAGGAAATATCCTGCGCTTCTCTAAGGCCGAAATCACTTTGAGTACCAGTAACCAGGTCCCGGAGACGGGCTGGAATATGCGAAACCTGCCCGCCCTCTGGCTTTCTGACGAAGCACGGACGCAACAGCGAGGAAATCTGTCGGCCTGGATTCGGACAAGCTTTGATCGCTCCGATTTCGACGAGCAGGCCCTTTCGATTTTCACCCAGGACAATCGGGAGAGACTGTCGGTTTTTGTCAACGGTGTGAATATTTTCCGAAATTACACCAGCGAACAGGATCTCATGCTGGGCTGGAATCAGCCTTATCTGATTCCGGTGCCCGAGGCGTTGCTTAATCCGGACCAGAACGAAATTGCGATGCGGGTGGAATCCGGAAACGAACACGCGCTGGGCTTCGGAACGATCAGCGTGGGTGTGCAAAATGCGGTCGGATCCATCTACAACCGTCAGTATTTTCTCCGCATCGAAGCACCCAAAACCCTGAATTGGGTCATGTTGTTGCTCTCGGCACTGATCTTTGTCATGTGGCTGGGACGGCGCCAGGAAAGGGAACTCCTCTGGCTTTCCCTGACCGGTATTCTCTGGTTTATGCGCAATTATCACTTTTTTGCACAGACGGTCCCGTTCGAACCGACGGTTTTTCAGCAACTCACTTACTACTCAATCTATTTCGCCGTCGCCTGTTCGCTGGCCTTTTGTGCAGAGTTTCTGAAATTACGGCATCGAAAACACATCATATTTGCCATGTTCGCGATTGGTCTGTTGCTGAGCATTTCGCGTTACTTGCTGACGCTTACGGATCGCACTGACATGGCGAGCAGTCTGATGACCGTAGTTCTCTTCGGTACGTTTCTGGTGGTGCTGCTCAATCATGCTGTTCGCACGCGATCCACGGAAAGCTGGATGCTGCTGATCCTTTTGTCGCTGGCTGCGAGCACGGGCGTGCATGACATCGGCCGGATTCCGAATATTAACTGGTGGACCGGGGCAGGATTTCATTTTCAGCCTTATATCGGTTTCTTCCTTTTCATGGTGTTCATGCTATCGCTTGCGCGCCGTTTTCTGAGTGCGCTCAGTCTTGTCGAGGAGACCAATGTCCATCTCGAGAAAAGCGTCAGGGAAGCGACAGATGCGCTGGCTGCTTCACAAAAAGCACAGCGACAAATGGAAGTGGACAGGGCGCTGGAAACCGAGCGCGAGCGGCTCATGCGCGAAATGCATGACGGAATCGGCTCAAGTCTGGTGACTGCGCTCGCTGTTGCCCGCAAACGCAATGATCCGGCCCCGACGATCAAGACGTTGCAGCGGGCAATCAGTGATCTGAAAATCACCGTGGACTCTCTGGCTCCGGTGGAAGGCGATGTCGTGACGTTACTGGCCAATATTCGGCACCGGATGGAACACGAACTCACGGAGGCCGGAATCGCAAGCGTGTGGAAAGTCGAGGATTGCGATCCACTCATATGGATGGATGCCAGTCACAGTCTCCATCTCCTGCGGCTTTTGCAGGAAGCGTTGAGCAACATCCTCCAGCATGCAGGGGCGACCACCATCACCCTTGCCTGCAAACCTGACACTCTGGAGCACAAGCCTGGCTTGCAGATATCCATTCTTGATGACGGGACCGGTTTTGAACCCGGCGGCAGGAACGGCAGCAAGGGTCTGCAATTCATGTATGAACGTGCTGCCATATTGAACGGTCTGCTGACCATCGACAGCGGAAAACAGAGCGGCACGGCGGTCAGTCTATGGCTACCCCGGACTCCGCGCTCCCGAGGTCCCGACCAAAAACAAGAAAGGCCAGACGGTTAAGTCCAGCTTTCCAATCTGCATCCGTGCAGACCTTGGCTATTTCAGCCGTTCGATCTTGCTCGCGGCCTCGTCAATAATTGCAGCGACTTCGAGAATCTTGTCAGATCCTTTTTCTTCGTCAGCCAGTCTGATCCGGATAGCCGTTTTCATGTTGCCGACCGCACGGCGGATTGAAGCCCCATCTGCGGCCTGCCCCATCTGAGCAACGCCATCGAGACGTTCCAGTATCCGGGCAATATGCTTTTCTTCTTCCTTGAGCAGATCTTTGCCAGCTTTGGTGATCGAATAGATTTTCTTGCCGCCGTCATCGACCTTTTCGTCGATCAGATCCATGTCTGCCATCAATGTCAGTGTGGGATAGACAATTCCGGGACTAGGCGCATAATGGCCGCCCGTCCGCTCCTCGATCTGCTGGATCAGATCATAGCCATGCCGGGGTTCTTCGGAAATCAGGTGCAACAGCACCAATCGCAATTCACCTCGCTGAAACATCCGCGCCCGGCGCTTGGCCTTGGCGCCTTCAAAAGCTGCCGCCGCGAAGGCGCGTGCAAATTTTTGTCCGTTCATACCACCCCAGCGCTTTCCCCGGCCTCGGCCGGGTCCACATTCACTATAGCTTGAATATCGCATAAAACATCCTCTTTTTATATCTAAACTATGTCTAAGATATATCTTTGTAAGCTAAAAACAAGGATTTGTCTGTCCAGTCCGTCCAATTGATTGAATTTGAAAGAAAGTTTTTTAGCGTGAAACCGGGGAATCTGAGAAGATGCTCAAATCCCGTGTGGTCAGATCGAGGTCCACACCCTTGCCTTTCATCTGCATGCGTCGGACCGGATAATAGGCAACCGAGATTAGCACCCAGACGAGAAGCGTGACCAGAACCGGCACTGTCAGTCCCTGCGCCAGAATGACTACTCCGATTACTACACTGATGGTCGACAATATAAAGAGCACCCAAATCCAAAGTGGACTTAGTGGGAAATTCGCATTCGCATATGCTTCGGGAAATCTTTTCGGAATCCGCGTGACAGACCACAATATGATGATCGTGGGCAAGGCCGTTGCAATGCCAACTGCGCGCGCGATAGAGTTGATGTCGAGGCCCAGAATTAGCGGCATGAGTCCCAGCACCAGCACGATATTCAGCATGAACCACGGGACGCCCTTGCTGTTCACCGTCCCAAGCTTTTTCGGTATCAACTGATCCCAGGCCGCCACCATGAAATTCCGCGGGACCTGCATGATCGAAGCATTCAGCGTCGTCGCCAGGGCAACTGCCGCTCCACCGATCAGGAAAAACGTCAAGGCCCAGCTTGGCAAAAAGGCCTGACCGGCCAGTGTCAGCGGCTGATCAATCATCTCGGTCCACGGCAGAACAGCGATACTGGCAAAGGCAATAAACGCGTAAATCAAACCAACCAGCAGGGTCGAACATATGACAACGAGCGGGATATCTCTGTGGGGATTTTTCATTTCCCCGCCCAAGGATACAATCGTCGTTGCTCCGGTTGTTGCAAATTTGAGGACAAACACGGCCGTCACAAATCCCAGTGCGCCATTGGGCATGGTCGGCGACAAATCGCTCATTTGCATCTCGGGTGCCGCAAATCCGACATAAATTCCAAATGCTGCCAGCATGACCAGAACAAGGATAGTTTGAAGAGCGCTGGCAATCCGAAGTCCCAGATAATTCAGCAGAAAGATCAGGACTATCATGACGATGCCCCAGCTATTTTGAGACAGGAACGGGAAGACCGGATTCAGATATAATCCGAATGCGCTACCAAACAGGCTGATGCTGACTACCGCGACCATCAGCACCAGAAACAGCGCAGCAGACCCGAACCAGCCGCCGCACAGCCGCGCGGGCCAGACATAATAGGCTCCGACCACTGGCAGCACCGAACCTGCGATCATCGCCAGCATGCTGGTCATCAACGCCAGTATCGATGCGCAGATATAAGCCCAGAACACGCCGGGCCCGGTCAAGCCAATCGCAACACCGGTCAAGGCAACGGCACCCGCACCGATCACCTGCCCTACGGCGATGAAAAGCACGTCCCAAAAGCCAAGAACGCGTGACAGCTGTTTTTGCATCAACGTTCGATCGCGATCCGGGTCCAGGAATAATCGTCTTTAATGGCTTCGTGCTTCGGGCCAGATGCGCAGGAAATTCTCCGTAAAGAAAGCATCTTTCGTCTCGTCACTGGCTGCCGCCAGATGGCCGTCAAACTTTCCGAGTGGATCACGTCCGCCCTCAACATGGGGATAGTCGCTGCTGAACATGTATAAATCGGCGCTCGATTGTGCGATCATGTTGGCGACATCTTCGTGCGGAAAGGGCGTGAACGCCATCTGGTCCGTGATCTGCTGAGATGGTGTGCGATCAAACTGCACACTCTTGTCGGCCCGACTGTAAATGCGGGTCAGATCATCCATCCGGCGGATCATCTCCGGCACCCAGCCCGCGCCAAGTTCTACCGCCGCACCGCGCAATTTCGGGTGACGTTCGAACAGACCTTCGGCAATCATCATGCTGATAAAGGTCTCGACCGCCTGATGCAGAACAAACGCGTCCTTGGTCCGAACATTCTCGCCGCCGCCCATCCAGTCCTTGACTGCCGCCCGGCCATTATTGCTCCAGGACTTCATCGCCTGCAGCGGAGAACCGCCGACATGGAACAGAAACGGCAACCCGGCTTCTGCCAATTTTGCCCAAAACGGCTCCAGATCGACATGGCCGCAGGAAAATCCGATCGGCGCGCGATGCGGGATCCAGACTGCATCGAGGCCGGCTTCGAGAACGAAGTCCAGTTCCGCAATGGCCATTTCAGGGACATCGAGCGGAACAACCGCCACGCCCAGCAATCTTGCGTCATCCGAGCAGAAATCTGCCATGTGCCGGTTATGCGCGCGGGTCGCCCCATAGCGCAATCGCGCCTCCGTCTTCGAACTGGGGTGAAAGGGCAAAGCCACGCTATGCGTTGCGAAAACCAGCTGTTTGCGGAACCCCAGAAGATCGACCGCCTTTGAACGATCAGACGAATTAAACGCCCCGAGTGCCTGTATTTCCTTGGAGCTTTTGATCAGATCATCGCCCAGCGCCAGCATCTCGTTTTTGTGATCTTCGCTATGCTGGCCGCCCTGATCCATGATGATAGCCACTTCATCGTCGGTGACGAGCGACGCGCTATAACTGACTTCGGGAATTTCGTCCCGCAATGCCGGATCCGCATAGGCCTTCAGAAAATCTGGAAGCTCCATAATATGACTGTCAGCGTCATAGATTGCACGATTTGCAGGCACATAAGTCACAGGCATCCTCCCGGCGGCTGATTGCCGCTTTTGGGGGAAACTAACCTAGTCGGGTGTTATGCACAAGCAGGGTGGTTTGCGGGCTGGACGCGGAAACGAAACTTAGTCAGAATTCTGCGTCATCCGATTGCAAACGCTCAACACCATCTCAGGTATTTTGGTTAGATCGTTGCTACCCTCAGATACTCTGTAATACCGGTCAACATCGTAACCAATACCGACGCCTCCCAGTCGAATCTGACCAGCATCTGCAATTTCATCTTGAACGTGGAATAAGTGACGTTCCATAAAACTGGGGCCATTTTCGCACAGAGTCGAATCGTCTACTGGTGCCCCATCCGATATCATTACGAGAATTTTCTTGTCTTCATCGCGCCGCTCGAGCCGCTTGACAGCCCATTGGATTGCTTCCCCGTCCACATTCTCTCGCAGCAACTGGGGGTGCACCATCGTCTTGATGCCAAGCTCTGAAAACTGACTATCAAATCGCTTGTACACGAGGTGCAACAGGTCATTTAGTCGTCCGGGGTATTTTACCTTGCCTTTTGCAAGCCAATCCACTCGAGATTGACCACCCTTCCACATCGACGTCGTAAATCCCAATATTTCAAAAACCAGACCGCGTCGTTCAAATTCTTGCGCCAGCCATCTTGTTGATGCCGTCAAATGCCCGATTTTTTCACCTCGCAAAGACCCTGATTGATCGATCAATAAAGTGATTGCTTGACCGCTAGCTAGCTGTTGCAGCTCATCGAGATCAGCTTGGAGCACCGCCCAATCGCGGCTGAGTTTCTCGAACAGATTCTCATATTCATCAACAGACGTCTGCCAATCGCCTTGCCCACCAAATCGCGGATCAATTGCATCAGGAACGAATTTCGCATCGGGTTTTTGTCTGGAATCAAGAAACTCGGGATATTCTACTGCATCCAGCTCAACGTCGAACTTCGTCGTGTAAATTTCATACGGAGTATCTTCTGGAAGGTCTTCAACAATCTCTGATCTTTTCAAACCAGTTCCAGTCATACGCCACAACAATACCGCCAAACCAGCAATGACGGCGAGAGCGAGAACCAGATTTAGATCAATTCCTTCGATAAACCCTATCCTGCTATTCCGGCTTCTTAGCTACGCCCACAAATGCAGGGCGCAGTAGCCGGTCCTTGATCATGTAACCGGCCTGCATTTCCTGTACCACGGTGCCCGGTTCATGTTCATCGGTGGGCACTTCAACCATCGCCTGGTGCTGATTGGGATCAAGCGGCAGTCCGACAGAGGCGACGCGCTTGATGCCGTTTTTCTCAAACACGGTTTCCAGTTCGCGGCCGGTGGCTTCGATGCCGCCGATCAGGCCTTTCCATTTTTCTTCGTTCTTGATTTCGGTCGGAATCGCAGCAAGCGCCCGTTGCAGATTGTCCGACACGCTTAAGATGTCGCGCGCAAAACCGGTCGCCGCGTAGGCGCGCGCATCCTGTGCGTCTTTTTCCAGACGCCGGCGAACATTCTGGGTTTCCGCCTGCGCATAAAGTGCCTGCTGCTTGGCCTCGGCCAATTCGTTCTCAAGCCCGGCAATGCGTTCTTCAGCTGTCGGCTCACCGGACGTATCTTCGCCCTCGCCGCCCTCTTTCATGCTTTCGGGTACACCGTCCAGCTCCGCTTCGGCTGCGGCATCAAGATTTTCATTTTCGTTTTCCGGCTTCGTATCAGTCATTTTATTCGGTCACTCATTTTAATAATCTGCCCAGTTTATTTCAGTAATCTGGACAAGGTTTGTGCTGTGAAGTCTACCATGGGTACGACCCGGGCATAGTTCAAGCGTGTGGGGCCGATTACACCGACTACGCCAACCACCTGTCCGTCCCCGTCGCGATAGGGGGCCGCTATCACAGATGAGCCGGAAAGCGAGAATAATTTATTCTCCGCGCCGATAAAAATTTTCGCCGCCTCGGCATCGCGGGCATTGTCGAGCAACCGCGATATTTCCTGTTTGCCTTCCAGTTCGTCGAGCAAATGCCGGACCCGATCGAGGTCTTCCAGTGCACTGTCTTCCAGCAAGTTTGCCTGCCCGCGTACTATCAAAACCGGCCGTTCCGAGGGATCCTGGGTCCAGGTGGCGAAACCGCGCTGCACCAGATCTTCCGCCGCCTTGTCAATCGCCATCCGGCCTTTTTGAATTTCGCCATCGAGCTGGTTGAGCGCCTGAGACAGGGTCAATCCGCCAAATCTTGCGCTCAGAAAATTGCTGGCCTCGACCAGAGCAGATTCCGAAATACCAATGGGCAAGTCCAGCACCCGATTTTCTACAGCTCCGTCCTGGGAAACAAGAATGGCCAGCCCCTGCCCCTCGGACAGTTTCACAAAACTAAACTGTTTGAGCAGCGGCTCGCGTTTGGGAACCAGCACCAGACCGGCACAGGAAGACAGACCGGAGAGCACCGAAGTTGTTGCCCGCAATGCCTCTTCCACCGGGCCATCTTCCGTGATCTGGCTTTCAATCGCATCGCGCTCCTGCTGCGACGGCTCAGCTGCCTGCATCATGCCATCGACAAACAGGCGCAAGCCCATCTCGGTCGGCATCCGCCCGGCGCTGGTATGCGGCGCGGCAAGCAAGCCGAGTTCTTCGAGATCCTGCATGACGTTGCGGATCGAGGCGGGCGAGAGCTCGAGGCCGGGTGCTTTGGAGATGGTGCGAGAGCCAACAGGCGCGCCGGATTCGAGGTAGGATTCGACCACGACGCGAAAAATGTCCTGCGCGCGGTCGGTCATTTCGGTGATTGGGGTGGTCATTCGTTTTCCACTACCTCATCAACGTTTCTGGACATAGATCCAAACCATTGATCTTCTGAAACGCCTTTCCTCAGTTTATTTGCAAATTCAAAATAGGATTTTCTCAACTGCTTTGTAACTGAGTTTTTGCAACCTGTATCGTAAAATGCATGACGAGTTTCACCATTCGAATACTTCCATTCCACGAACAACACCGTGTTATCCGTTATTCGGTCTTTGCAGTCATATCCCATTGTGAAAGAGCCCATCAGCCTTTCCCCTATTTCACTTTCAGAAAACGCTCTTGATTCAAGCGACCGAAGAGCTTTTTCAGCATATAGGAACTCTTCGGTACCAATGTTCAACTTTGCCCGTCGACCGGCCCCATGTGGCGTAAACGATCCTTCTTCAGAATCTTCAAAAATGCTACTTTCATCGATTAACTTCGATAGTTCTAGCTCAATTCCTCCACCCCATATTGAACCGTGCCCAACATATATATGCTGGGCTGTGCCAGTTTGGGGATTCTCCAAACGTTCAACGCAAGATGCCAGTACCACTACAACAATTGGAATCAGAACAACTTTAATGCTGGTCCTGACGTCGACTAATTTCAGTTGGCTCATTGCAACAATCTAGCTATCCCACCCCTTCAAAGCCACAGGAGAATCACACATGCGACCATCAGGCCGTGCGCCAGACGAAATGCGCGCCATATCTATCGAAACCGGATTCACGAAACATGCTGAAGGAAGCTGTCTGATCAGCTTTGGCGAAACGCGCGTGCTGTGCACCGCCAGCGTCGAAGAACGCATTCCGCCATGGCTTCGCGGCAAGGGCGAAGGCTGGGTCACCGGCGAATATTCGATGCTTCCTCGCGCCACCCATACCCGCGGATCACGCGAAGCAGCACGCGGCAAACAATCTGGAAGAACACAGGAAATTCAGCGTCTTATTGGACGTTCTTTGCGCGCAGTTGTTGATTTGAAAAAGCTTGGCGAGCGGCAGATCACGCTGGATTGCGACGTCATCCAGGCCGATGGCGGCACGCGTACCGCGTCGATTAGCGGTGCGTGGGTTGCCCTGCGGCTGGCGGTTAACGAACTGATGGATCAAAAGCTGATCAGCGAAGATCCGATAGAACAGAAAATCGCGGCGATCAGCTGCGGTATCTATAACGGCACACCGGTTCTCGATCTCGATTATGATGAAGACAGCAACGCCGGAGCAGACGCCAATTTCGTACTCACCGGTGATGGCAATATTGCCGAAGCGCAGGCCACGGCAGAAGGCGCCACCTATGATGAAGAAGGTTTGATGCGTTTGCTCCGGCTGGCGAAAATCGGTTGCGGTCAGGTTTTCGAAGCACAGGACAAGGCGGTAAGCTGAACCGTCATGCCAGCGCAGGCTGGTATCTCAGGCGCCAATACGCGATGCCCTGGACCCCAGCCTTCGCCGGGGTGACGAATATGAGGAACCTATGACACACCGCAAACTCGCGCCCGGCAAGCTGATCATTGCCAGCCACAATCAGGGCAAGGTTCGCGAAATCCGGGCCTTGCTCGAACCTTATGGTATCGAACCGGTCTCCGCTGGTGATCTCGACCTGCCGGAGCCCGAAGAAACCGGGACAACCTTTGCAGAGAACGCACTGCTAAAGGCGCGCGCCAGCGCCGAGGGCGCGAATTGCGTGGCGCTTGCGGACGATAGCGGTCTTTGCGTCGCTGCCCTGGATGGCCGACCCGGTGTCTATACCGCAGACTGGGCCGAACGGCAGTGGTTTGAGGGAGAAAAGGGCCGCGACTGGTATATGGCCATGGGTAAAGTGGAAGGAAAGCTGGCGGAACAAGGCCCGGATGTAGACCGCAGTGCCTATTTTACCTGCACACTCGCCCTCGCCTGGCCTGATGGCCATTCCGAGATTTTCGAGGGCCAGGTCCACGGATCACTGGTTTGGCCGCCGCGCGGAATCATGGGATTTGGTTATGATCCGGTTTTCCAGCCCAACCTGCAGGATGGAAACCATGACGTCACTTTTGCGGAACTTGATCCCGAGGCCAAACATGCGATGAGCCATCGCGCGGATGCGTTCAACAAACTGGTGGCAGCCTGCTTCGCGTGAGTTTCTGGATGAAAGCCAGTCGTCCGAACAGACCCGGCTAGGGTACCCGCTGGCCAATCACGTTCCCGGGAGGATTATAGCGGCAAACCAGCACATCGCGCCGGCTGTCAGACGCAATTCCGCACCCAATTCTGGTCGTGCTACTCCAGATTATCTGGGTATAATGCCCCACAACCGCGCCGTTGCGATTGACGTTGGGAAATATCCCGGGGACAAAATCAGCCTTTTCATTGATCCAGCCATCAACCATTTGCTGAAACGAGAAGAACCCGGCGGTTCCGGCCCAGAGGTTTTCACCCTGATTGGGTCGCGCTGATCCGGGGCTGTGTTCAAACCTGCCATTGGCAATCAAAACCTCTGCATATGCCTTGGCCTGACGGTTCAGATCCTCATCCAGCACCACCGGAGCTGCGCCGACTTCCGCGCGCGCCTGATTATGGGCTGTCAGCATGACATCCAGCATCGAACCACCTGGCGGAGTGGGTGTCGGTGTGGGCGTTGGAGTGGGCGTAGGTGTTGGGGTTGGGGTATTGGGCAGCGTTACCGGAGGTGAATCTCCCCCTTCGCTACCGCAAGAAACCAATGCCAGTACTGCTGATGCTTGCAGCAAGACGCGGCAATGCCTAGTGATTTTCCGGTGTCCCATATTATCTCCTCAACACAGAACGTAAACCAGACGGAATCAGACGCGCTTGCGCTCTACATCCACTGGCCGTTCTGTGTAGCCAAATGTCCCTATTGCGACTTCAATAGCCATGTACGTAGTCAGGTCGATTACGAGACATGGTTAACGGCCCTGTCGTTTGATCTTAGGCATGAACATCTTGTGAATGGCACAGGCCCGATAAGTTCGATTTTTTTTGGCGGCGGCACCCCGTCGCTCATGCCCCCTCATCTCGTCGCAAAACTCATCGGAGAAGCGGACCGGCTTTGGGGTTTGGAGGACGGTTGCGAGATCACTCTGGAGGCCAATCCATCTTCTGTGGAAGCTGCCCGTTTCACCGACCTTGCAGCAGCCGGAGTTAACCGTGTTTCCTTGGGATTACAGTCGCTTGATGATCAGGTTCTGGAATTTCTGGGACGCGCGCATGACGTCGCAGAAGGCCTTTCTGCACTCGACATTGCACAGCGCGTTTTCAGCCGCGTCAGTTTCGACCTGATTTATGCACGACCCGGCCAATCGGAGTCAGGTTGGGAAGCAGAACTTGGCCGGGCATTGAGTTTCGGGACCGATCATTTGTCGCTTTATCAGCTAACAATCGAACCCGGAACGCGATTTGAAACTCTGGTCCGATCAGGCGAACTGATCCCCGCTGATGATGATCATTGCGCCGATCTGTTTGAACTGACCCAGGCCATGACCGCCCGAGCGGGCCTGCCTGCCTATGAGGTCAGCAACCATGCAAAACCGGGTCAGGAAAGCCGTCACAACCTCACCTACTGGCGCTATGGCGACTATATCGGTATCGGTCCGGGCGCACATGGGCGGCGATTGAACAGCGCCACAGAGCGTCACAAGAAACCGGAAAATTTCCTGTCTGCCGTCGAGCGCAATGGGAATGGCCTGAAAGTCGAAATGACATTGTCCGCCGAAACACGGGCCGCAGAAGCGCTGATGATGGGCTTGAGGCTGTCAGAAGGCGTCAACCTCACGCGGCTGGGAGAGAAGACAGGCCTTGGAGTTTCCCGGATGATTGATGAACAAGCGGTGGTCCGGCTCGAAAAGCTGGGACTTCTTGAACGTACCGAAACGCATCTCACCATCGTTCCAAAAGGGATGCCCTTGCTGGATGCGATTTTGCCGGAAATCATCGCCTCCAATTGAACATTTGAGCCGGAGTCCCTCGCCTGCTAGTCTGACATCATGGAAAGTTCACGGACCCTGATCGAAAGCTGGACAAGGCATCTCACAGATGGTCGGCGGCGATCGCGTCATACGGTGCGCGCCTATGTCACCACCGCTGAGCGGTTCTGCGCTTTTCTGACGGAACATCTGGGCAGACCCATTGGCCAGCAAGAATTGCAGGCGCTCAAACCGGCGGACATTCGCTCCTATCTGGCATTTCGCCGCGCAGATGGGCTCTCCAATAACAGCGCCGCCAGGGAAGTTTCCGCCATTCGCGGTCTCCTCAAATTTGCCAGCGATAGCAAGGAGGAGGGTGAGCCCGCCAACATACCCAAAATGAAAGGCCCCAAAGTCACCCGCGGCGTCCCTCGTCCTGCTTCACCCGACGAGATATTGGCGATGGCAGAGGATATTGCCGACAATGCCATCGAGGACTGGGTCGGCGCACGTGACTGGGCCGTGATGCTGCTGCTTTATGGCAGCGGGTTGCGGATCAGCGAGGCACTGGATCTGACCGCCGGCTTGCTGCCGCTTGCCGACACGCTGCGTGTCACCGGCAAACGCGGGAAGACCCGCATCGTCCCCCTGTTGCCGCAAGTCCGCGATGCGATCGAACATTATATCGATCTTTGCCCCCATGTGATGGAGTCCGGGCAACCGATTTTTAGAGGCAAGCGTGGCGGTCCGCTTTCGCCCAATCTGGTCCGCCGCGTGGTTCAGCAAGCGCGCGAGAAACTTGGAATTTCAGACAAGACCACACCCCATGCCCTGCGCCACAGCTTCGCCACCCATTTGCTCGCCGGCGGCGCGGACTTGCGAAGCCTGCAGGAGTTACTGGGCCATGCGAGCCTGAGCAGTACGCAGGTTTATACCGCAGTGGATGCGGCACATTTGCTGGATGTGTACCAGAACGCGCATCCGCGCGCGGGTTGATCGGTCGTTAGGCTTCTTAAATCTCCTAGAAAGATAGCAAGAGAAGCCCGCAAAACTACTTTTTGGGAAAAATCAAAATCTTTGGGGTTGACTCTAGGTGCAAGTTGTCTATCTATATGTATGTAGATGAAAGCAATCACCATGACTGATACGAAAACAAAGATACTCGACCTTGCAGAAACATTGACCCAGACCAAGGGCTTCAATGGCTTCAGCTATATCGATCTTGCGAATGAAATCGGCATCAAGACCGCCAGCATTCATTATTATTTCAAGGCCAAGGATGATCTAGCCGCCGCGCTTGTCGAGCGTATTCATGAAAAGCACACACAAGGTTTTCAGGCTATGGAAGCGGGGCATGATACAGCTGATGCCCGGTTAAACGCACTAATCACCTATTTCCAAAATTACATCACCGATCAGAAATTCTGCCTGTGCGGGATGATGGCGGCGGAGTTGCAATCTGTCAGTCCGCGCGTTGCTAAGCTGGTGCAATCCTATTTCAGGGATTTCCAGGCCTGGCTGAAGCGTCAGTTTGAACAGGCCGGAAAAGAGGATGCTGATCGCCTTGCCATTGGCTTCTTGAGCGCATTGGAAGGATCGCTTCTGCTGGGCCGCCTCAACGGGGACCCGCAGGTCATTCCGCACGCGTTGCAAGATTATGTCACCAGCTAACCCCCCTTTTTTACCTTCAATATCTATTTATCTATAGATAGAACTACGCATCCCCCTCCCCCTAAAAAGTACTAAGTGAGATTAATAACCAAAATGACCAAAGCATATGCCTCTCTAAAACAAGCCGCCCGACTAAAACCGCTGGAAATTGAGCGCCGAGCCGTCGGACCCAATGACGTTCAGATCCATATCGATTATTGCGGTGTCTGCCACAGTGACATTCATATGGTGAATAACGACTGGGGAATTTCAGAATATCCGATGGTGCCTGGTCATGAAATTGTCGGCCATGTTGTATCTGTAGGTTCGGATGTGACGAAGTTTCAGGAAGGCCAGCGTGTCGGTGTTGGATATTTTGTCGACTCCTGCCGAACATGTGAACCCTGCAAGGCCCATATGGAACAATATTGTGAAAATGGCTTCAAAATGACCCATGGCAGCGAAACTGATGATCCCGGCGGCCTGACTTTTGGTGGATATTCTGACGCCATCATCGTTGATGAAGGCTATGTTCTCAACGTGCCGGAAAATCTGGACATGGCCAATGCAGCGCCACTGCTTTGTGCCGGAATCACGGCTTATTCACCGTTGCGGAACTGGGACGTAAAGCGCGGCGATATTGTTGGCGTCATTGGCCTTGGAGGCCTTGGTCATATGGGTGTCAAAATGGCACATGCGATGGGCGCTCATGTCGTCATGATCACGACATCCCAAGGAAAGGCAGTCGACGCAAAATCGCTTGGCGCAGACGACGTTCTCATCTCAACTGATCAAGCCGCCATGGCCGCCTGGGCCGGGAAGTTCGATTTCCTGCTCAACACCATTCCGGTTGCGCATGACATTGTACCGTACATGAGCTTGCTCAAACTGGACGCAACCATGTGTCTGGTTGGAATAGTGGACGAACTGGAATCCGTTCATACCGCCCCCCTTCTCTTCGGACGTCGCTCCGTGGCGGGCTCTTTGATCGGCGGCACTAAAGAAGCGCAGGAAATGCTGGACTTTTGTGGCGAGCACAACATCACCGCCGATATTGAATTGATAAAAATGAACGAGATAAATGACGCGCACAAACGAATGGAAAAAGGCGACGTCAAATACCGGTTCGTGATTGATCTCAAAACAATTTAAATAAATGCGTTTTGAAGACTTGAAACTTAATTTAATCAACTTACCTATTTATATATAGATAGATTGGAAGAAAACTATGAATTCGCTTTACCCCCTATTGCCTGTCACCGCGCTGCTGATGCTGCCGGTGACCGGTGCCGATTCCCAAACCTCAAATGAAAGGACTACCAATATGTCAAATACTGAAATTACAGCAAAAACCCAAGCAGACGAAGCGCATAGCTTCGCCGAATATGAAGCAATCGCAACTGCGTTGCTGCCTTATATTGACGCGGCCAAAACCGGTGATGGCGAGCTTAGTCGTACAGCATTTTATGACCACGCGCATATCGTGGGTTCAGTTGGCGGTGAGTTTTCTTATCCGGACGCCGACGCGTTTGCAGAAAACGTAAGCCAAATCGGTGCGTCTCCAGACGTGAAAAGCCGTATTGCCTGGATCGATATTTCCGGCCCGGCCGCCGCCGCCAAAGTTGAATTCATCAACTGGAGTGGCCTTCGATTCACGGATTTCTTCGTTCTCTACAAGACCGATGGTCAGTGGAAGATCAGCGGCAAAGTCTACGATTCCCACTCCAACAATTAATCCCCCTCTCCCCCAAAAAGAAAGTTATTACAATGACCAACTCAACCGCATTGGCGAAAGAACCAAGAACTCCTGCAGAAGCGGCAACAGGCGAAGAGCGTGCCGTAAAAATGGAAGAAATTTCTGTTGTAGCACTGCAGATAACCGATACCGTCGACTTCGGCACAACAATGGAAGACGTGATGTCAGGTGCTGTTACGCCTCCGCTATCTGGCACGCGGCTAAACATCGCCTTTGAAGGCACGACGGAAGGTGTGCTCGTTGGCACAATGACCGGTGTGGACTATTCGAATATTCGTGCTGACGGCCGCCTTGAACTCAACATTCACGCTGTGATCGTGACGCCCGAGGGTGACCAAATTGCTTATGAAGCAAATGGTGTCCTGGTTCCGCAGCCCGATGGCGTCGGAATTGTTCGCGAGGCAGCAAAGCTGACGACGACTTCGCCGAACTATGCCTGGGTCAATGGCTATACCTTCATTTCAGAAGGCACAGTCGACACAAACACCGGCAAAATTGACTTGGTTTTGTACAAATAAGTCTCCCACCCCGATGCCGATGTCTTTGCCGCCAGAGCGAAAGTTCGGCGGCAAAGTCCAAGACATAAACTCAACAACTACCCCCCTCTAACCTATGAAAAGAAAGAAAATATCATGACCAGTTTTCCAGTACATACACACGAAACCGCACCCGAAGGCAGCAAGGAAATCCTCACCAATGTCGAGAAGTCTTACGGTTTTCTTCCCAATCTGATGGCGACATTCGCGGAATCTCCTGCCGCTATCGAAGCCTATGCGGCCATTTCCGGCATTTTTGAAAAGAGCGATTTTACCGCCACGGAAAAACAGATTATATTGATGACCAATAACCGTCTGAACGGCTGCACATATTGCATGGCTGCACACACGACAATTTCCCAGATGCAAGGCGTTCCGCAAGATGTGATCGAAGCTCTGCGCGACGGTTCACCGGTTGAAGATCCCAAGCTCGAAGCGTTGCTGACTTTCGCTGCACAGGTGAACGAACAACGCGGTGTGCTGGATCCAGCCGATATCGATGCGTTCCTCGCTGCCGGCTATACCAAAGCCAATGTCCTAGAAGTGATTGTTGGTACGGCGATGAAAGTCATGTCCAACTACACCAACCATGTTGCCGACACACCTGTTGATGGTGCGTTCCAGGCCAATGCATGGACGCCTGATCAAAGCGTTGCAGCCTGATTGAAAAGAACCCGCTGCTGGCTAACGGCAGCGGGTTCTTCTTACCCAAATGCATATCAGCTTTGAACGGAGACCCCTTGTGTCAATCAAACTTTGAACACTACCCGTTTTCGCAAACGTGCTTTTGTAAGTCGAAGTCCCGCTCCTCAAAAATGGAGCCATCAATAGGAACAAAATAATGCTCGATAAAACAACAAATGCAGTCACCTCGGTAAATGACTTGATGATCGCAAAGCGTTGGCCGGCCAAAAACCCTGATATATTACAGCTCTATTCCCTGCCGACCCCCAATGGTCAAAAAATATCCATCATGCTCGAAGAAATCGGGATAGAATATGAAGCCCATAAGGTGCTTTTGAATGATGAAGGGGTTACAACACCGGAGTTTCTGTCATTAAACCCCAACAACAAGATTCCCGCGATTGTCGACCCCAATGGGCCAGAC
>NZ_JBDVPV010000004.1:0-320934 GCF_039968395.1 Parasphingorhabdus sp. | reverse complement strand
TGGCACCTCGATGTCGGCTCATCACATCCTGGGGCTGGAGCAGGTCCCAAGGGTTTGGCTGTTCGCCAATTAAAGTGGTACGTGAGCTGGGTTCAGAACGTCGCGAGACAGTTTGGTCCCTATCTGCCGTGGGCGTCGATAATTGAAAGGAGTTGACCCTAGTACGAGAGGACCGGGTTGAACATACCTCTGGTGTACCAGTCATGCCGCCAGGCGTGCCGCTGGGTAGCTATGTATGGACGGGATAACCGCTGAAAGCATCTAAGCGGGAAGCCTCCCTTAAGATAAGTTATCATCGAGCCGTGGAAGACCACCACGTTGATAGGTTGGGTGTGGAAGCACAGTAATGTGTGAAGCTAACCAATCCTAATTGCTCTTTTCGCGCTTGTAGAATCCCGCCATCAACAACAATGTTGGGCCCAAGAAATTGGAAAGCCAGCTTGTCGTCGGTGTTGGACAATATAAGCTCAGCCCACGGTAATATGTGCATGGATTTAAACATGCATATCTTACCAACGATATATCGATTAAAAGACCCGTGATTACAGCTTATGCGCTTGCTTCATTGCTTGGTGGCCATAGCGTCTGTGCCCCACCCGATCCCATCTCGAACTCGGCCGTGAAACCAGATTGCGCCGATGGTACTTTGTCTTAAGGCATGGAAGAGTAGGACGTCGCCAGGCATTGCAGCAGGCGCATGGAGATGTAGTCACGAGGAAATAACCCATTCACTTTTTCAAAAGCGGCCGATCCGGCAACGGGCCGGCCGCTTTTTTGATTTTGGCGTTGCCTTCCAGGGGATGCCATTTGGTGGCGCGGGATGGAGCAGTCCGGTAGCTCGTCAGGCTCATAACCTGAAGGTCGTAGGTTCAAATCCTACTCCCGCAACCAAAAAGACTAATAGAGTCAAAGCATTACAAGCCTCGCTGGTGACAGCGGGGCTTTTTTGCGTTTGGGCAGTAAGCAAATAGTAAGCAAGCGAATGAGCGAGGTTGCGTATTGCTGAGTAATCTCAAGGGTTTACCGGTTTCATGCAGGAAGCAACATTGTTCTGTTGAGGCGTTGCAAAGCTGTCAGGCTCACGCAATTGCGTCACATAGTGCGAAACCTTCAGGTTTTATAGTGGCTGATGATCGGGATGATTTTGGAGACCCTGTTTGCGTCCGTTAAGGGCGCAAAAGCGGACGTTATGTAAAGCACAATTCTATGGCGGCTTTGCGCCCCAATTTCGGTCATTCCGATCGATTCCGCTTTATTCCGAAAGCGGACATTAAGACGATTGCAACGGATAGGAGGTTTTCCAATCGCAGTATAAGTTACTTTTCTTCCCAGATTGGTGGGGAACCAATTCTCTCAACAAGAAAATCAATCAACACACGGACCTTGGCCGTAAGGACATTTGATTTCGGATAGACCAACCAGACCGCAGAACCATCATTCACCTCATATTCCGGCAAAACCCGGACAAGAGAGCCATCACCTAACTCCCGATGGATGCTCCAAATCGAGTTCATTGATATGCCCACACCTGCAAGTGTTGCCAATCGTGTGCTCGTCCCGTCATCACATTGAACGCGCGTCTTTGCCTGGACAGGTGGGAACTGACACTGGCGTCCTTTCTCAGCAGTCAAGTCGCGCCTGGTATCTCCAAAAACAACCAATCGGTGATCTATCAGATCGTCGGGTTTGGCAGGCACACCGTATCGACCTAGATAGTCGGGTGAAGCACAGAGCACACGTTTGTCTTCAGCCAGTTTCCGGCCCATCATTGCGCTGTCTTCGATTGCGAAGTTGCGAAGAGCAAGGTCATATCCGCCTTCTATAAGCTTGGCTTGCGTGTCTGAGAGACGAAGATCTAGATTAATCGCTGGATATTGATCAAGAAACTCTGGGAGTATGGGTGCGACATAGAGTTGAGCAAATGTGCTGGAGCAGGCAAAGCGCAGCGTCCCTGAAACTTCTGGATTTCCCTTGCCGAGAGCGACAAGTCCGGCATCTTCTTGCGCGATGATTTCTTTGGCGAAAGGTAAAAACTCAGCTCCCTCTAGCGATAGAGAGACTTTGCGTGTCGAGCGATGAAGCAGGTCCGCACCCACTTCTTTTTCCAATTTCGCGAGCCGCGTCCCTGCAACAGCGGGAGCCAGCCCTAATTGCCGACCTGCAGCACTAATATTGAGTAGGTCCGCCGCCATGACAAAGAGACGAACAGCTTCTGTATCCATATTATATCCATAATCGATATTCTGATTATGTTTTTACCTCATTTATATCCATAATTAAAGATATATATTCAAGTTTATCGGAGCCGCTTAAGGCTTTCCTACCCAAGGTGGAGATGAACAATGCAAATTGATGCAAACGTAAATTACCACATTAAAAAGTCAGCGCCGCAGGCGTTTGAGTTTGATGTTGATGGGGTAATCGGCAATCTCGTTTCGCCGGAACTCATAACCACCGATGTTAAAGTTTCAGACCTGCGAGACAGCGACTGGACACCCGCCTTTCAACGCGATGGCATTGAGTTCGTTAATCACCGGTCTGCTGTGAAAGATTTTGAGAAGGGCGAGGGTTGGCAAGCAACCTATGATCAAGAACTAGTCGACCTTCTGAAAGCCCGTATCGGCGCGACAGAAGTTATTGTATTCGATCACACTGTTCGCATAGATGACACCAACGCCCCGCGTCGTCCTGCGCGCAATGTCCACAATGATTACAACGAAGCAGGTGCTGAGCAGCGCCTTGTTGATTTGGTCGGCGAGCGTCGCTCGAAAGAATTTCAAGATGCGGGTTATAGCTTTGTCAATGTCTGGCGTCCGGTTGAAAACGTCATTAAATCATCACCTCTAGGCTTCATTGACCCTCGTTCCATGCAGTCCGATGATTGGATGGATATCGGTCTCGTTTACCCCGACCGCCTTGGTCAAATTCTCGGTGTGGCCAACAACCAAACCCACCAATGGTTTTATCAATCCGACATGACCCCGGATGAGGCTATCATCTTCAATATCTATGACAACGGCGGACGCCCACATCTGGCACATAGTGCTCTTGATCTTTCGAGTGATGCCCAAGCATCTATCCCGCGCAAAAGCATCGAGAGCCGCACTCTAGTTCGCTATTCTTAAACAACGAAAGGCATAAATCATGTCGACAACTCTACTGTCAAAAGCTCGCAACGTAACCCGACCAACACGAGAAGCTATGTTGCACAGAGAACCCTCAGTTCACCGTTTTTGGAATGACAATGAAAAAATGTTTGAGGACGCATGGACTGAATGGGAGAGGAATGGCGACCAAGTCAATATTGTCTTGGATCACTCCCTCTATGCAACAGACCTCCGTCACGCGATTGAGAAGGGTTGGGAAGACCCAGCAAAGGAAAACTCCGTCAAAGACCTTTGGACTGAAGTATTTCCCAATGTTTACAAAGCCCAGTTCTTCGACCCAAAAAAGCTTCACATCTTGAGAGATTATCTCCAGCGCGTCGCGAAAGCTGATATTCCCGTTCGCCCGCCGTACGGAATTGTCCTAAATCGCGGCGGGGCTATGCTTGATCCGCGCTCGGAAGGCTATCTTGCCGCACCAACATTCCAGACGTTCTACCGTGATCTCATGGATCATTACATGCGTCCCATTGCCCGGCTCCTATTTCCGGATGTTTATGGCTTTGACAGTCAGACATTTGGTTTCTCCATTCAGTGGGAGGCTGGCAAGGACACGGATTTGCGTCTCCACACGGACGCATCTAGCGTAACGCTGAACATCAATCTGAACCTACCGGGTGAAGAGTTCTCCGGGTCAGCTGTGCGCTTTATGGATCCAGCGAGCCGAAAGGTTGAGAACCTGACATTTGAACCAGGAACGGCCTTAATCCACCATGGCAAGGTCCCCCATGCTTCTGAACCGATCACGGAAGGTGAGCGTCATAACTTTGTACTATGGCTTTATGGCGAACACGGTCAGATTCCCTATCAACATGGTGAGGGACCAGTGCCAGCGAGCGCAACAGAACGGTGGACTGTGCCGCAAGTTCAATCTGATAAATCTGCACCATTCTAACGATCCGGCCAGACGCCTTAAGCTATAATCTGATCAATAGGATAGACATCATGACAAAGACAATTTTGATAACAGGGGCAACGGACGGTATCGGCCTCGAAACCGCAAAAATGATCGCGCCGCAGGGCCATACGCTTTTGTTACACGGTCGTAACCGTGACAAACTCGCAACAGCGGCTAAATCCGTTTCGGCAATCACAGGCGCCGGCGAGATCAAAACCTTCCGCGCAGACCTTTCAGTCCTGCCTGAGGTCGAAGCTCTAGCGAGCGAGATCAAGGGCGAAGTCAGTTCAATTGACGTGCTGATCAACAATGCAGGCGTGTTCAAAATGTCGAACCCGCTCACAAATGATGGCTATGATGCACGCTTCATTGTGAATGTTGTAGCGCCATATTTGTTGACTAAATCCTTGCTGCCAATCCTGGGCTCAAAAGGCCGGGTAGTGAACTTGTCATCAGCGGCACAAGCGCCTGCGGATGTGCAAGGTTTTCTGAACAAACGCGCCTTTTCTGACAGTGACGCTTACGCACAAAGCAAGCTCGCCCTGACCATGTGGTCCTTTGGAATGGCGAAAGATCTTGGCGCGAACGGCCCCATGATAGTTGCCGTAAATCCGGCCTCATTTCTGGGCAGCAAAATGGTCAAGGAAGCTTACGGTCAGGCCGGAAACGATTTGAGGATTGGCGCGGACATCCTCACCCGTGCGGCTCTGAGTGACGAATTCGCCAATGCCTCTGGTCTTTATTATGACAATGATCGGAAATCGTTCGCGCAACCACATCCCGATGCGCTGGACGCCGTGAAGAACAAACAGGTGATGGAAGCCGTCGAACAGCTGATCAACTAAGCCACTCACCCTTGCCGAGCCTACCGATGGTCTGAAACCACTTCAGGCAGACACTACCACTATACCTAAAATCTAAACTCAACTGAAAGGATACTCTCATGAAATATGAAGGATTTACAACATTTTCCACCAATCAGGACGGCGCAATTCTAACCGTCACCTTCGACTTTGGCACCGTCAACGTCCAAGGTCAGGAAATGCTCGCTGACCTTAACAGCTTGGCTATGCGTCTTGAGCGTGACCGTGAAACCAAAGTCGTGGTTTTCCAGTCTGCAAATCCTGAAATCTGGGTCTGTCACTATGATACCGAACTTCTGAAAGACATGTCGGACGAAGCCGTGTCACGTGAGGACGTACAACTTCTTGACCTTCAAGCAGTCTGCGAGCGCATTAGCAAAGTTCCTCAAGCAACAATTGCAAAGCTCGAGGGCTTCGCACGCGGCGGTGGCCATGAATTGGCTTTGGCTCTCGACATGCGTTTTGCAGCACGCGGCAAATATAAATTCATGCAGATGGAAGTTGGCATGGGAATCTTGCCATGCGGCGGCGGTGCATCACGCATGGCTCGCCAAACCGGTCTCGGTAAGGCGCTCGAGATCATCCTAAGTGCACAGGATTATGACGCCGATGATGCAGAGCGCTTGGGCACCATCAACAAAGCAATCGATCCAGAAGAGATCGGCGAATATGTCGACAATCTTGCTAAGCGCATTGCACAATTCCCGGCAGAATCAATCAATGCCTGTAAGCAGATGGTTTACGAGTCCATTGATATGCCTATCGATGAAGCGTTGAAAGCCGAAGCCTACTGGCTCTATCAAGCGACTAGCAAGACACCCGCCGTGAAGCGCTTCCGCATTGCTGACGAACAGGGTCTCGAGCATGACATGGAGAACCAACGCAACTGGGGAAATCTTGTTATGGATGTTCAGGACATCAATTAGATTCCAGATATATTGGCGTTGAGAAGTCCGGCCCAGCATTTTTGGGCCGGATTTTTTTAATATGCTTAGAACTATATGATTTGTGAGTGTCTTTGTTCTGACCGGACATAAGCTTTTGGCAGCTTCACCCCAAAAATGGTTTTATTTTGAACGCAGCATAAATTCAGAAATTTGCTGCATCACCTCTTTTCCCTCTGGAATCGGGATCACCATCCAGACATGGAACATATCTGAATATTCATGATATTCGAAATTTGCGCTCACGCTTTCCAAAGCAGTTCGGAAACGCTTGGAATCTGGCCATAGAACATCTGCCGAACCAGTAAAAATTTGTATGGGGGGTAGTTGATTATGCGCTCCAAATAATGGGCTAACTCTTGGGTCCTTTATATCCAAGTCTCCGGCGTATAATTCTCCAAATTTTCTCAATCCGGATATAGAGATCATCGGATCATGCTTTTCTATCTCTGGCTGATCAGGATGCGTTGCCGTGACATCCAGCCAAGGCGACAACAGGATCATGCGGCCGGGTGAATAACTCCCGCTATCACGCAGTGAATGAGTGAGAGCCAAAGACAATCCTCCTCCGGCGCTATCTCCCATAACCGTCATATTCGCCGCGCCATGTTTTTCGGCAAGCCGCTCAAAAAGCTTCTGCATTTTGGGAATTAATGCTTCGCATTGGTGCTCCGGTGCGAGCGGATAGATAGGAGCGGTTACGCTTGTCCCGGTAGCTTCAATAAGCCGTCCAATGAAATTCCAGTGCGCCCATGACATATCCATCACATATCCTCCGCCATGCAAATACAGGACGTGGTGCTGGCTTAGTAGAGCACCTGCTCTTGGAGCGATCGTGAACACCTGATATCCATCAACTTGTTCTTCCAACACATCGAACTTCCGTCTGAAGCGTTTCGATGGCAAGTCAGGACCTTTTTCGCGAAGCTTCTCTATCTTCGCCTGTACTTCGGACGGATTTGAAAAAAACGTCTTCGTGCCAATTAAAGGCAACAGACGATTGACGATACGAGCGCGCAATGAAATCATGACGCACCTAAGCGCAATCTCCATGTAAAGGCAAATAACGGTGCCAGCGGATGACCGCTTTTGCGCCCATAGCGGACAAAAGCAGACTGTCAGGAATCGGCCCAGTTGTGGTCGTCAAAAACGAACTAATCTAGTGTCCGCTTTCGGGATAAAACGGTCACAACGATAGAAACTGCTTTGGGCGCAAAAGCGGACATTAGATAAACAGTTCCCCGAGCAAATGTGCATTGATCGAAAATGAAGGGTTTTACTGCAAGTCAATGTGGCTGGATCAAAATCGATTCTCTGATCAATCGTCCAGCCATTTCAGATTGGCGAGAGGATAGCCCAGATACCACTTTGCGCGATCAAGGATGATCCTCGTTTTTACGGTTCTTACACCAAGGGTTTCATCCCCTCCAACCTGATCGACGAGCGCATTGAGTTTCTGTGTGTTGGAACAGCAAGTGAATGAGATATAGTCGACATCTCCAGTCACACGAAGGCAATCCATAAACTCGGGAATGTCCTCGATCACCGCCTCAAAGGCCTTGCGTGACTGCGGGCTGTTGTTTTCCAGCGTAAACTCGACATAGGCCAAAACGTGCTCAACCATCCGGTCGAGATCCAGATCCGTGTGGAAACTGACAAAATACCCTGCCTCCTTAAGGGCTTTCATTCTCTGAAAACAGGCACTGTTGGACAAGCCAACCTCCTCCGCCAGTTCCTGATTGGATATATCGGAATTCAAATGTGTAATCGACAATATTTTGCGATTGATCTTGTCGAGTTTTATAGCGCGATTCTTACTTGTCATTTTGCTGTCCTATTTCATCGACTTATAAGTCAAATTTTGATTTCAGCCTAACAGCAAAATTTTGAATTGATCGAAGAGGCATCTTCAAAATCATATTTGGATCATGTTGGACTAGACTTGTTTTACGGTCGTCGCCGAACAATTGAGTTACTATTGGACCAAATTGGGGGATTTATGTCCGAGCAGTTGAACGAATTTTCGGCGACGGCAATTACAGAAAACCAACTCGTTCCTTGGCCCCGCGTGGCAGCAGTTGCTGCCATGGTCTCATTTTCGCTCCCGACGTTCATCACGGGCCTTGAGGTTTCACAGGGCCTCTCCGCGATAGATGCAGTATGGGCACTGGTTTGGGGATCAGTGATCATATTGATAATCGGCGCAGTCATGGGAGCGATTGGCGCCAATAGCCGAATGAGCTCATATTTGTTGGTACGTGTTGCATTTGGAGATTTGGGAGCCAGTCTCGTCAACATCGCTTTTGCGATTTCCCTGCTGGGATGGTTTGGAATCAATATCAATCTGTTCGCAGGAGCAGTTTCTCGGCTCGCGCTAGAGGTTTGGGGGCAAAATCTTCCCACTATCGGTCTCGCGATATTCGCTAGCATTTGCATGACGATCACGACAATAGTTGGCTTCAAAGCGATCAATCTACTGGCAACGCTGCTCGTACCGGTACTGGCTTTTGTCACTTTCCTGCTCGCACGCTCCGCATTCGAAACACATACACTCGATGAGATTATGGCAGTGGAGAAAACTGCCACTTTGACGATTGGCGACGGTATCTCGGCCATTGTCGGAGCCATTATTATTGGTGCGATTATTTTGCCGGACATCACCCGGTTTGTTCGCCATTGGAGCGGCGCGGTTTATGCCGCTATCATAGCATACATGATCGTTCAGCTGGTCGTAATGGCAGCTGCCAGTCTCGCCGGATCAGTTTCGGGAAAAACTGATATTCTTGATATCATGCTCGATCTGAATTTGGGTCTTGGGGCATTTGCGATCGTGATTGCGGGAAGCTGGGTACTCAATTCACTCAATCTCTATAGTACGGTTTTGAGCATAAAGGCGACTTTTCCAGGTTTGAGCAGCCGCTGGCTAGCAATTGGACTGGGGGCCGTTGGCGTCATAGCTGCACTACTCAATATTCTCGACAGTTTCGTGACATTCCTGTTTTACCTTTCCGTGATCTTCATTCCGGTTGCTGGAGTTATCATCATCGACTGGGCGCTCATTCGCCCTGCTGCATACACCATTGATACGCTCGAGAATAACCGGCCGATAAACGTACCGGGATTCATCGCTTGGGCGATTGGCGCAATGTTTGCCGTTCTGGCTTCGGAAATGCTGCTCCCTACTTTAACCGGAATAGCGGCAATGGATGCCGTTATTTTGGCCGGAATAGTCTACACTATATTGGCCTGGCGCAACCGGATCGAGGTTTCTTCATGAGGATCGGAATCGACGTTGGCGGCACGCATACCGACGCTGTGATTTTAGACCGCGACAATGTGATCGCTGCCACAAAAGCCCTTACATCTGCGAATGTTGTCAGCGGCATTACCGATGCCCTGGATACTCTCCTCAAGGATGGCGCAGTATCACAGGACAAAATCGAAACCGTCATGATTGGAACGACGCAGTTTACAAACGCAATCGTTGAACGTCGGGAATTGGCACCAGTAGCGGCGGTGCGAATTTGCCTGCCATCGGGTCAGGGAATGCCGCCGATGATCGACTGGCCTAGTGATATTTCCGAAGCGTTGGGTGAGCATGTCTATATGCTGCATGGGGGATATCTATATGACGGGTTCCCTGTCGCCGATATTCGCAAAGAAGAAATTGACGCGCTCATCAAAGACCTGATTGGCAAGCAAATCACAAATATTGCGATTGCATCGGCCTTTTCGCCAATGAATGCACAGCCAGAGAAAATTGTAGCAGCCAAAATCCTCGCCGCCATTCCACATGCACGGATCACCTTGTCCTATAATTTTGGGCGCCTCGGTCTGATGGAACGCGAGAATGCCGCTATCATGAACACGGCATTGTTGACGTTTTCTGACAAAGTGGTTGGTTCTTTTCTGGATGCATTGAAAAATCGCGGACTGCATTGTCCAGCCTATATCAGCCAGAATGACGGCACATTGATGAGTGCCGATTTCGTTCGTGCCTATCCGGCACTGACCTTTGCATCGGGACCGACAAATTCGCTGCGCGGGGCCTATAAGCTGACCGGGCTCGAGGATGCGATTGTTGTCGACATTGGCGGGACAACATCGGACATCGGGGTTCTGCAGGGCGGTTTCCCCAGAGAATCCAATGTGATTATTGAAATTGGCGGTGTACGAACAAATTTTAGGATGCCTGATATTCTGGCGATTGGTTTGGGTGGTGGTAGCCTTGTGCTGGACGAAGGCCGCACAATCGGACCACATTCTGTGGGTCACAAGCTGGTGACCGAAGGCCTGGTTTTCGGGGGAGATACACTAACGACAACCGATATTCTCGTTGCTAGCGGCGCTGCAGAAATTGGTGATCCTTCAAAAATAGAGTCGATTTCCAAAGATGTAGTAAGCCAGGCCACTGACACCATGCATATGATGCTGGACCAAAGTATTGAAATGATGAAACCCGGCGGAAAGGACATGCCAGTCATTCTCGTAGGCGGTGGTGCGGTTCTCGTAACCGGGGGGCTCAAGGCGGCGTCGGAGTTACTTCGTCCGGAAAATGCCGGCGTTGCAAATGCCATCGGTGCAGCCATTGCCCAAATTGGCGGTGAAGCCGAACGCATGCTTTCCTACCGCAGCATTTCGCGGGAAGAAGCCATTCAAAAGGTAACCGGGGAAGCGACAGATCGTGCAGTCAGAGCCGGTGCAGATATCGCTTCGATAAAGGCCGTGGATATTGACGAAACTTCAGTACCTTACATGGATGAAGGCGCCACGCGTGTTCGAGTCAAAGTTATAGGTGATCTTTTGTCGGGAGCTGCGGCATGAAGACTGTAAATCTGGAGCATCTTGATGATCTTGCGCTGGGGTCGGTTTTCCTCGCAACGGGCGGCGGCGGTGACCCACACGTACCGAAACTGATCGCCCGAGAAGCGATCAAGAAATACGGTCCGGTTCAAGTCGTCTCAGCTGCGGATTTGGCAGATGACGCTTACATCGTGACGATTGGTAGCGTCGGTGCACCAACGGTCAGTCTGGAGCTATTGCCCTCAATCGATGACGCCGCGCGTACGCTGGAGGCATTCGAGCAACATGCAGGCCGTAAAGTGGATGCCGTTGCATCCTTCGAAATCGGTGGCGGAAACTCTCTCATTCCATTGGTTGCTGCAACGGGGCGCGGCGTCCCCGTGATTGACGGCGATGGCATGGGACGGGCGCTGCCCGAAGCGCAGATGATGTCCTACCCGATTGCCGGTGTCCGGCCGACGCCAGCTATTGCCTATGACTATGCCGGAAATACGGCAAGCTTCGATGTGTCTACCACGGCGATTTATGAACGCCACATCCGCAGCTACTCCGTTGCGGCAGGTGGGATGGTGACGGCGGCAGAACATCCAATGACCGGCGCAGAGCTAAAACGATCGATCATTCCCGGAACTCTCAGCTTTTCCATCGAACTGGGCCGGATATTGCGCAGCAATCGCGGGCAAGCCGATGCTCTGCTGCAGCCTCTTCAAAACGCCTTCAAAACATCAATCTATGGTGAATGCCGGCTTATCTACACCGGTAAGGTTATCGACAAGGCGACACGGATCATTGGTGGCTATGATATTGGCGAAGCTACAATCGAAAGTTTCGATGGAACGGGTGACAAACTTTTCCTTAATATCAAGAATGAGTATTTGCTCGCAAAGATTGGCGACAAAGTCGCTGCGAGCGTACCGGACCTGATCACGATTGTCGACTATGAGACTGGTACTCCGATCAACGCCGAACGGTTGCGCTATGGTCAGCGTATTTCGGTATTTGCAACGGGTTGTCCGGAATTTTATCGGTCAGAAGCTGCATTGAGCGTCGTATCACCACGTTGCTTCGGATTTGATGTCGATTACGTACCCCTTGAAAAGCTATAGATCAATCCAGATCACCAAGTGCGGTTTTCAAATTATCTAGCTTGTCACCATATTTTTTCCACCGGCCGATTGAGCCCGAGTAAAGCGGCTGGCGAACCTGGACGGAACTGGCGGTGGAAACGGGTGCAGTATTTTCATGAAATCGCATGCAAGCTTCATCCCATTCGAGTCCACAGAAATCGAGCAGCTTTCGCGTCTGGGCTTCCTGATCAAAGACGATGTCCTCGTAGTGAATTTCCAAAAAACGATCAGACGGCAAAACGTTGCGCCAATGCGCCATCAGGTCATCATAGAGTCTGTAAAATTCAGCGGTGTCTTCAAGATCAAATGTATAGTTGTAATAGGAGTATCTGGTCGAGAAAAGTTGCCGAAAATTCGAAAGGCAGCTGTCCATCGCACCGCGCCGGAGCGAAATAATCCGGGCGTTGGGAAGAGCACGATGGATCAGGCCTGCATAAAAGAAGTTAAGCGGCATTTTATCAACCATATGCTTTGATCGCTGAACACGTTCCAAATTTCTGCTTATATAGGAAGCACCTATGCCGGAAACGTCCATCACTGAAGCGCGTTGAAAAGTTTCGTCATCCATAACCATGTTGGTCGATGTTCCTGCAGCTTCTTTGACAAGTTCGGCAAAAACGTTCAGCTCTCCGGCCGAAACCACCTCCGTGTGAGAGGACAAGATCCGGTCCACAAGTGTTGTACCAGTTCGAGGCAAACCGACCACAAAAATGGGAGTGTCTTCGGGGTCTTCAGCGGCGTTTTTAGGGTTTGATACAAATGTCTGTTTGGCTGATTCAAACATGGCCCGTCCCGCTTCACGGTCGTACCGCAACTCACTCCGCTTTGCTTCTTTCGCCTTTAACAGCCACTCAAAGCTTGCTTCATATTGCCCCATATCCTCAAGCGTTTTCGCTATGGCGTGTCCCAGTTGCAGCCGACCTTCGGCATCATCTTCCGCCTGATTGAACAGCTGGCGGAGCATTGGAAGCTGATTTGCCTGTTCCGTTTGTTTTTCCATGGATGTCAGCGATGTCCATGCACGAAAATGATTGCCATCCAGTCCAACGGCACGCTGATATTCGTGTTTTGCTGTCTCGAAATCTCCAAGAAATTGAGCAGACGCCGCGAAGTTATAGTGAAAATTTGCCTGATCTGGTTCGAAAGAAACCGCCTTTTCGAAAAACGGAATTGCCAGCTCATGATATCCGGCGCGGCTGTAAACGACTCCGATCGTATCGGCTAGAGATGCATCACTGATGGCAAGCTTCGATGCCTTATCCGCATTCGCTTTGGCGTCATTTTGACGACCCAAAGTCGATAGTACTTTTGCATGATAGATATGAAAATAGGGGACATCCGGTCCCAATTCAGCCGCTTTGGCATAAAGTTCCGGCGCCTTGGCGTAGTTATCATGCTCCTCGGCGATGATACCAAGCAGGAAATAAGGCAGCGGATTTCGGACATTTTCCTCGATCAACTTAATCGATTGGCTGTGGACAGTCTGATATTGTTTTTGCCTCAGAAGCTTTAAGCCGTCTGCGAGCGTCAAATTGGTCATATCAATAAACGTACTGCACAGCTGGAGCGGGAGCAAAACCGTCGCTAGAAATCAGATTTTGCCTCGAGACCGGAATAAGGGAAATTATTGAGCGAATATGATTGCTTTCAGGAGCCAATTTTGCAGGATATCTTATAAGTTGAATAATAACTTGAGGCTCTTCTGGATGCAACGAGCCATTAAATAAAAGTCGAACGGGAGTTTATTATGCTGCATTATTCGAAATTCAGAAGCCAATTGAAAGCAACGGCGAGCGTTTTGGCATTGCCGATCGGGCTGGCAGCTGCATCGACTTCTGCCTCCGCACAGGAAGCTTCGACGGATGCGGCTGATGACAATATCATCATCGTTACGGCCACGCGCCGCGCGGAATCAGTGCAGGATATTCCAATCAATATCGCGGCAGTGGGTAGCGATCAAATTGAGGAACAAGGTTTTGACGATATTTCCGAACTTGTTGCCTTTGTACCCGGCATTAACGTTGCCGATCAGGGCGGTCGTGACGGAAACCGCATAGTTGTACGCGGTTTGAATGCCGATCCGATTGCCAGCGCCTTTGGTCAAGAAGACGGCGGTGGCAGCGTAGCAACTTATGTTGGAGATATTCCGCTATTTGTCGATTTGCGTCTCAACGACCTGCAGCGCGTGGAGGTTTTGCTTGGCCCGCAAGGTACGCTTTACGGAGCGGGAACATTGGGCGGTGCTATTCGCTATATTCCGAACAAACCCAATTTTTCGGGTATTGAGCTGGAAGCGCGCGCCGATGCCTATACCTATAAGGAAGGCGATGGCATCAGCAGCGACCTCGGCTTTACCTTCAACTTGCCTTTGTCAGAAAGTTTTGCCGTGCGGGGCTCTTTTGACTATTTAAATGACAAGGGATTTATTGACTATCCGTTTGTCGTTCAGCAGCCAGGAGTTTCCAATCCTGATCCGGATTTCACCAACGCCGCTGAACGCGATGCGAATTTCAGCCCGATTGAAGATGCAAATACCGAAGAAATTTTAGGTGGGCGCATCGCAGCTCGCTGGCAACCCATAGATGCAATTGACGCAACGCTTACCTATTACTTCCAGTTGAGTGAATATGGTGGCCGCAATACCTCTTCTTTCCGAACCACCACAATTCCATCTGATCGGTATGAATTTGGCGGCAGGGTTGCAGAGCCAAATGAACGCGACAGCCAGCTTTTGGCGTTGGAAGTGACCGCAGACCTCGGTTTTGCTGAACTGACCTCAGCCACGGGATATGCAACGGTTAAGGAAAACGGACAGCGAGATCAGACAGATCTGTTGATATCGCTGGAATATTCTTACGAAACATTTCCGACGTTCACAGCGTTCACGTTTGAAGATGAAGAAACAGAAATTTTCAACCAGGAATTACGCCTCGTTTCCAAAGGCGATGGCCCTCTGAACTGGATAGTTGGAGCATTTTATAACAGGAATAAATATAATGCGCTTTCGTCTGAATTTACGCCGGGATATGGTGCGCTTGTTGGAGCGCGTCCCGATCTGAACGATCTGGAATATTTCGAAGCAGACCGAACCCGCCTCGAAGAATTCGCCGTATTTGGTGAAATTGGATATGATATTACCGACGCTTGGTCGATTACGATCGGCGGTAGATATTATGATTATTCCCTCGAAACTGCCAACAGTACCGAGTTTCCACTTTTCGTCGGACCGGATTTCAATCCTTATCCATTGTCGGATATTGAAAACCAACTCACACTGACTCCCAACCAGTCGCGCAGCGGTGAATTGTTTAAAGTTAATACTGCTTACAAATTCGGTGACGGGAACACTGTGTATGCAACATTCAGTCAGGGCTTCCGCGTAGGTGAGACCAATGGCGGGCAACCTTGTCCCGATGTCTTCATGCCGGGAGGCCAAGGCCTCTGCCTGTTAGGGCCGGGTCAACAGTTCAGCCCCGATCCAAATGACATTTTCCCTGGCAACGAGCGCTTCTTTGAACCAGACACTGTCAACAGCTACGAGATCGGTGCGAAAACAACGTGGTTGGATGGCGATTTGATCCTGAACGCAGCGCTGTTCTTCATTGACTGGAAAGACCCGCAGATCGCGGCGACATCGATCAACGCGGGTACCAGCATAACCGTCAATGGCGTGTCCGCAGAATCGAAGGGATTTGAGTTTTCTGGAAGCTGGCGGGTAACGGACAATTTCAGACTCAGCGGGAATTTCAGCTACACAGATGCCAAACTGACTGCCGATGTGCCGGGGTTGGTGCAAACCATCCAGCCGCCCGGATTTGGTACGTCACTGGAAGCCGGGCAGGATGGAGATCGATTGCCGGGTTCTCCAAAAACGCAATTTTCTGTCTTTGGTGAATATCGCGTGCCGCTCGAAAGCGGTGCAGATATCGTAGTCAATGGCAGTTATGCTTGGCAGGGAAATGTATTGACCGTGATTGGCGGACGCGGAGGCAGCTTTACATTGCCGAGCTATGGTCGTGCGGACATAGCCGTGGGTTATCAGGCTGAAAGATGGTCATTGACGGCATATGCCAATAATCTGTTCAACGATTTTTCAGAATCGAGTGCATCCAACACGCCACTGAACAACCAGACGATCCTGACCCACAATGTTCGACGGTTCCGAACAAATGTTCTGCCGCCTCGCTCATTTGGCTTAAGAGCAAAATTCAAATTTCAGTAGTGAATGACTAGAATCAAAAATAATGAGCGAGGCCTTAAACGGCCTCGCTTTGTCGTTCACTTTTTGTGAATGAAGAGCTTCTTTGGTGAGCTCTAGTTTGCGAAAAGCCCAAAATCCTAGTGTCCGCTTTCGGGATGAAGCAGACGTAGCGACCTAACCCGCCTTCAGCCTTCTGCTAAGAAAGCCAGAGTAGCGCGAGAGCTAATTGCTCTTTCCACTGCGCTTTCTTTTTTGGCTTGGTCCTACTTTCCAGTTTAACTGAAAAGGCGCTATCTGTTCGGCTATTTAGCTTTACTGACTGCAATACTTGCAATTCGCGCTGTCGTGCATAGTCTCATCCCATGAGTAAATTCCGAAAGATCATGGCTACAGATACCCAGGTGACCTTGATTGAGCTAATCGAGAGCATTGTCGCCGAATTGGAAAAAGAGGCTGATTACGAAGAGTATCGGAGTATCACAGAGCATTTCCGGGAGCCGTATTATGTTGAAGGGCAAGTTAGTCCTCTCCATAGAAATAAGCCTAATCCGTTATGGCCGAAGAAGTTGGAATTGATTGCAGAAGTCAATTCTGCGTTCCAGAATTTGATTGAACGACAAGGATGGGAGGTCAGATCTCAGCCTAACAATCGCTTGTTACTTCGAAGGGAACTTGAAGGGTGCAAATTGGATATCTACGGTGCTGGACTCAAGCGCGGGAGCACAATTTTTTCAAATATCCATCTCTCTCGAAAACTCGTCAATTTCGAAACGCTTTTGATGGAGCAATTTGAGATCGAGGCGGCAAATACTCCACCCGGAATCATGAAGTTAGAGCAGATATTTGAGAACTCTCTCGAGAGATGCAACTCGCCTTTCCAGGTTCGAAGAGATTCTATGAAGCGGATAATTAAGAAAGCTAAGATCGATGACGCTCATCGAAGGCGAGGACCAAAGCCGAACGTATCAAGAACGAATTAAACGGAAGAATTCGGCAGTTTTTATCTCCGACAAAGTTGATCATTTTGAAATCTCACTCACGAACCCGAGGAGATTCTTAAATGTTCCCAACTACAGACAAGCTACCGACGTTCTTCAACCAAGCCGAACTGGCTGAGCGCTGGCGGATTTCTCAGAAAACTTTGGAACGATGGCGCTATGAAGGGAAGAAGCCTTCTTTCGTTAAAATACATGGCCGTGTGCTGTACCGCAGCGATGACATTCTGGAGTTCGAAAAGGAATGTGGACAACAAAACATCCACATTCCCGATCTGGACTACGGTCATGAGTAAAAAGAGACCGTTGGAATGCGCGTTGGATGCAACTGTCAGCAGTGCCCGTACCAAGATGGTTCTTGTTGTCATGGCGCGGCGGGGAAATCAAAGCGGGATATGTTTCATGTCGCAAAGATCGATAGCGAGTGAGGCAAATTGTAGCGTCAAATCAGTCGAACGTGCGATCAAGGAGTTGATAGGCCGCGGTCTTATTGAAGAAGTTGTTCCACGACCAAAATCGAGGCGCTCCAAAACGTATAGGTTGTTGATAATCGATGAAGGGGACAGCCAAGTTGACGCAGGAGGTCCGTCAATTGGACGTTACTGACAGCGTCAGTTTGACGGACAGAAACAGAATGAAACTAAACTTAACACTTCAAAAGAGATTCCTGTGTGCGAAAAAAAGTGGATAACTGGAATACATTTGATCGGAATTTTGCGATCGCCAGAGAATGACGGAAGCCAAATCGAATTTGAATTTGGCTATCAAGAAGTGTCCGTCGATAACCGCGGGGGGGGGGGTATCAAAAACTCTACGATCTCTCAAAAGGAAGCCGACGTGGGTCATTATTTCTTTTGACCGCGAAACTAGGGGTGGGGGGGCAAATGCGTAACTTGCTGAAACGACTCAATTTGCACCTTGAATGAGATTTGTTTTTCGTCACCGCACGCATGGCTAAACTGCACTTCTGGTAAGCGTTTTTGAAATTCCCTCAAAAAGAATATTCTCGTTTGCACCTTTTTTCTCGCAGGAGCCCTCAATGTCTTTTGAGTGGATTGCGGTTTCTAAAAATTCGTTCCAACTCAAATTGGATACCGGTCAACGCCGGATAGGCCTTGAAAGAAGGAAGCGAGAAAATGGCAAGAGGACGTAAACCGATACCAGCCCACTTGAGGTTCGTAGGAGGCAATCCGGGTAAGCGACCTCTTCCAAAGAAGAAGCGCTATGTTCCAACTGGGTTGCGTTCGCCCTCAGATTTAACCGATGCACAGAAGAAACTCTGGAGGAAGATCAATCGAGATGCTCCGTACCAGCTTCTCAAAGCAATCGATGCGTTCGCGTTGAAACGATATGTGGTGGCTCTATCGATCTACGATCAGGCGAAACACGCCATAGAGAATTCCACCTTGGTCATAGCCTTCCCAAGCGGATATCCAGGCCCAAATCCCTGGTTGGGTATTTTGAACAGGCAGTCGGACATTATGCTTCGCCTAGAGGCCGAGTTTGGATTTACTCCAAGCGCTCGGACCAAGATCGGGATGTTGGATGATCCCGACGATGACGAAGATGATTTTGACTGAAGTTAGTGAACGTCTGCTAAATCCCGAAAGCGGACACTAGAATTTCGTCAAACTCTATCAGTTTTTGGGTTCAGTCAGCAATGGCTTCAAGTGTATGTTCACTCAAATGTCCGGGCAGTTCTTGAGCCGCTGTTCAATTGGAACAAGTCGCAAGCGTTGTGAAGTTTCCGGCAATTCATTGCGAGCCTTGTAGGATAGAAATACCTTCTGCGAAGCCCGCATTAACTCACAAGCTTTTTGCCGATTCTTGAGCGACCAGTAAATCTTTGCAGCTTCGTCCACTCGGTGGGCGTAGCGCATTGGCGGAAAATCGTCTTTGCCATCCAGTCCTTCACTTAACAATGCATCCCGCAATCCCTGTTGTGTGGCTTCAACTGCGTCAGCATTTCGACCTTGTGCGACCGCAACACTGGCATATGTAAGTGAGATAACACTCAAATCACGCTGTAAACCTTTGTCGCTTGGATCGTCGACGAGATCCTGCCGCATACTCCTATAAATCGGGGTGATAATCGCGTCAGCTTCTTCCGGTCGGCCTTCGTCAACCAGTATCTGTGACAAATTTCTGGCAATCGTGGCATATTGGCGACGTGCAGACGGCGAAGCCCCATGCTCTGCGATAAGCCGTCGTTGAGCGAGCAATACTGATTGGAACTGATTTATGGCGGCTGGCTGTCGATCAGTTTTTGCAACAAAATACAGATAGCCCGCCATCAATTGTCGAAGGTCGATCAAGGCTTGCTGAACTGACGGTGCTCTACGAATCCTTTCCGGCGCCTTGCTGATCCGCACAATTCCTTCCTGAAGCGCGCGGCGTCCGCCATCCGGATCGTAGTTGCAGCACATGAGCGAGTCACCAAGATAGCGTTGTGATTCTCCGTAGGCTGCGACACTCTCGACAGAGGGCTTGGTTATCTCCAACAGTAACATCGATGCTCTTTTTGCATGCTCGGGAGCACCGTGTGTGTCTTCATAAGTCAGTAATTTGTCACGAGCCAGGCTGACATGGATTTTGGCGAGCACCAATCGGACATCGTCAGTTGGTGATTCCTTGTAGATTGGTTCGACAATTTTTGCCGCCTCCTCGAATAACGCGAGACCGTCGTTCCATTTGCCAATATTTCCGATAGCAATTGTTCCGGTCGCGGTTGCAAGTCGATAGTAACCACGCCCGGCGGCAAGACGCATTTTGCGCGTTGCATTTGGGTTTTCTGACAGAGAACGCAGATATGTTTGCGCGGTGGTGGCAACCAAATGCCGCTCCTCTGTCGCTCCCGGCAGACTGCTGATGCCGTCAAAAACATCGAACATCAACACATTCGCCATGTCCTGGGTTTCGGTTAAACTCAGTTCAGCCTCATTGCGTGCAGTTTCGGTTACGCGATAAGCTTGCGTGACAACAACCAAAGCGGATACCGTAAGCAGAAAAATCGCGAATATCGATCCGACCATCAGTTTTTGTCGTTTGACGAATTTCCCGAGCCGGTAACTTCGGCCGTTTGCGAAAGCTTGTACCGGAAAACATTCACGATAATCCTGAAGATCACTTTTTAAGCCTGTCGCTGTGGCATAGCGATCTCGCGGATCATCGCTGGCCGCCTTATCTGCGATTGCGGCAAGTTCGGAATCGCTGTGATCCTTGATCAGCAGGTGCAAAATCCTGCCGAGCGAATATATATCGGACAGGGTGTTTGCTTCGGGGCCCGTGGATCGTTCTGGTGCAGCGAAGCCTGGTGTAAGGCTCAGCCCACTGAAAGTGGAAGCGGTTCCTTCATCTCCACCTTCGACCTGCGGACGCGCAATACCAAAATCGATAAGCTTAACTTGATCGCCTTCGGCAACCAGTACGTTGCTTGGAGTCAGGTCGCGGTGAATGACAAGATTTTGATGCGCAAATTCCACTGCATCACAAATTTGCAGGAACAAGTGCAAACGGCGGTCGAGATTCGGCTTTTGTTCCACCATCCATTCTGACAGAGGAACTCCATCCACATATTCCATAACGATGTAGGGTGATCCATCCTCCATCTCTCCACCATCGTGCAAATGGGCGATATGCTGATGATTGAGTTGTGCGAGGATTTGACGTTCACGGCGAAAACGTTCGATCAAGATATCGGTCAGTAATCCCGGTTTGATAAGTTTGATCGCCACCACATGGTCAAAGTCGTCCGATGCACGCTCGCCCATGTAGACAGCGCCCATGCCACCTTTGCCGAGCATGCGTAGAATCCGGTATGCGCCTATTCGTTCCGGATCGCTGTCATCGTTATGCTGCAGCGAAGCAGCACCGCCTGTTTGGAGCGAACCCAGCGAGTTTGAGTCCGCCTTCAACAGTTGCAGAGCCCGAGCTATGATTTCCCCGTCTATGTCTGATTGATCGGCAATAAAGGCTGAGCGATTTTCGAATGGTTGTTCCATCGCCCGCTCAAAAAGTTCCATCGCAGCCAGATCAACTGATGGCTTTGGATCCGCCATGTATCAATCCTTTAATCGGTCATGCAACCAGGCGCGCGTTGAAACCCAGCGCCGCTTTACAGTGGCTTCGGATAGATCAAGGACCAAAGCGATATCCGCGATAGACATGCCACCAAAAAATCGCATTTCGACGATATCGGCGCGAGCTTGATCCATGTCTTTCAGTTCGTCGAGCAGCCAGTCAAGAGTGAGCAGCTCAATTGGTCGGTCCCAAACACCGACATTGGTGAGCAGAGTGACTTTGGCGTGATCGCGCTTCCCGCTTTTGCGTTTGCGCGCATGGTCGACCAGCACTTGTCGCATAATACGTGATGCCAAAGCGAGAATATGAGCTTTGCTTTGCAGATCTATTTTGGTGAGTTTTGAAAGTCGAATAACGGCTTCGTTGATGAGATCTCCAGTAGAGAGGGAGGAATTCTTTTCGCCGGCCAATTTCGCTGCGGCAATCAGATTGAGCTCCCGTTCTAGATCACTCAACAACCGATTTCCTGCTTCACGGTCTCCCGCCTGCCAGCCAGCCATTAGAGCTTTGTGATCTAATATCCCCGACACTTTTGTCTTCCCCCTGTTCAACTTGATATCCCAAGTTACGGCGTTTTTCCAGCCACTTGCATCTGGCTGTTGGCGCACGGGGAAATCGACAACAACAATTGATAAAAAGGTTGGCCGTGCAATCAATGTTGCACGGCCAGTTCGGGCGGGTCGCATTCCCGAACAGGTTAAAATATCTCGGTTCCGACAACTTCTCATCTGCGAGCTTTCTGGTTGATCGCTTTTGGCTCGATCATAAAGGCGCAGAAACAGCCAAAAAAGGCTCAGAAAATGATGCTGTTCAAAAAGATTCGATATTTCTGGAAAATTTTGATCCGATTTCTGAAGTTTTAACGCCTTGTTAACTGCGGTCGAATTTTTCGGGCTGTTTCAGGTGAGTATGTTCACAATCAGAATGGCCCAAAGACAATAGAGGAAGAAAACAGAATGAAACAGAAAATAGCTACCTTTTGTTCGGTAATAGCCGTCGCAACAATGTCTTCGCAGGCAAACGCAGCTGTATTGTATGAATTTGAACTTTTCTCATCGTTCGAACTAACGAATGGCGGAGAAGAATTTACCAGCGGCGAGTTTTCCTTCACCGCGCCTACTTTCGTTTCATCGGTATCGCAAACGATCGTTCCCGTGGGCGACTTGCTAAGTTGTTCGATAATCACAAACCTGGAAACGGGAACTTGCCGAGATCATACAATGGATCCTGAATTTGAATTAGGCACGGACATGATACGATTTGGGTTTGAGACAAGTTTAAACGCAGGGACCAGATTCTATCATTTTGCTGACGGAGCATTTAATACGGCCGGAATATACGACAGTATACGCTTTGGTGACAGTCAGGCCGGTCGTTTGACCGTCACGGATCTGGCGGCAGGTGGTGTACCGGAACCGGCCACGTGGGGGATGATGATTTTCGGTTTTGGTTTGATAGGCGGTGCAATGCGGCGTCAGCGAAAAGCCAATGTGAAAGTCAACTTCATATAACTGAGTTTTTGAGTTGCGACCCAGATGCCTCGTTGGATGATATCCAGCGAGGCATTTCGCGCCGGCAATCCAAAAAAAGCATTCGCCCGTCCGCTCATATGACCGGAGCAGAAATTTATGTTGCGTCCGCTCTATCCCGAAAGCGGACACTAGCCAGCCCCATTTTTATCGTCAGTTTTTGACGGACGCAGGAAACTGGTGCTCCACCCTTTTCCACGATCTTCCCATTGGAGCGGTTCCATGATTGCTCGTCGTTCGTCAGGTTCGGTCAACAGGATCAGGAGCCGACGCCGCGCTTCTTGCGCAGCATTTACTACCGCCTGCCAAAAAGGGTCAGCAAGGATTGCTTTGACATCATAATCGTCATTGGTTGGGCTATTGTAGGCATCTGCTAGATCGTGGAACTCTTTTACAGCACTAGCTTCATCTCGGTTCAAATGACTCCGTTCGACCCTTTGTTGGTAGGCGTTATCATCGCCCGCAAGTGCGTCATCGAAATAGCAACACATGCATTCGACAAAAGAATAGTGCGGATTGCGCTCCTGTGGGTCCAGCCAGCGCGACTGTTGGACATCGGTATCACAAAAAGCTTGGATATAACTCAACCAGCTTAAACGCCAGTTACGCCGCTGATCTTCTTCAGATGGTATCGACACTCGTTATTCCTCCCTTCGTCGCCCACTCTATCCCATGTCCGCTATATCCCGAAAGCGGACATTAGAAATTCTGCGCGAACCCACATTATCTGCACAATTGTATTGATGCAATTTTGCTCGGTTTGAGCTTAATCTCGAGACTCTATGGTTGCAATCCAATCGATCACAGCATCGACATAGCCGCGTGGCAGTCTGTGTTTGCTGTCAAACTCAACTCTAGTCAGCTTTTCGCCACCAGCATTTGCCAATGCATCATTTTCGGCATTGCTTGAAAATTGATCCTTACTTGCGGTAATCAAAAGCCATCGGGCTTGCACCTTGCTGGCATGGGTGATGGGCGCAACAACCTTTGCACTTTGCGCTGCCGGTGGCACCATGGTGACAATATGCGTCACTTCCTTGTGCCTCGCCGCGAATAGCACCGCCATTTGCGCGCCCATGCTGTATCCCGCTGCCAATATGTGTTTGGGTGGCCCAAAATTCTTATTCACTTTTGCAAGCAACACATCATAGTCGCTCAACGTACCTTCAATCATGGCCAGATAGGGCTCAGGCTTGCCTGACCGGAGGTTTTTAAGCCGCTCAAGCGGTCTCATATCGTCTTTTCGGGCGCCATGGGATCGTGCGTCCAATGCGACAACCCGATATCCCTTGCTGATCAGTTCCTTGGTGATCAGGTCGGTATAGGCACCGTGATTATCGGCGAGCCAACCCAGACTGGAACCGGTCATGCCGTGCATCAGAATGGCCAAGGGAGCGTCTTTTTCAGTCTTTATGTTTTGATAGATAAAGCCGGTAATCCGGTTTCCATCGGGTGCCTCCAAAGCAAGCTGCTGAACATTTGTTTGCGCATCCGCACTGGTGCTGCTCAGGAACGTAGCCGGGACTGCAAGGGCAATCATTATTGCTATCATAATTTTATTCACTGGAATCTCCATAATATCTGGAGACTGTTTAGCGCGGACATTGTCAAACCAGTGTCAAACGAAACGCAATCAGTTCTTTTAAGGACACCGCCATTCTGCTGCGGCTGTCCTACCAAGAAATCGTGACGGTTGTTCCGCCTTCTTCGCGGGCTGCAACCGCGATCTTCATGCCAAAATGCGAAGACAGTCTTTTCACCAACGAAAGACCTATCCCAAAGCCGGCACCATCATTCGGCGAAGCATCAAACCCGACGCCTGTGTCTTCTATGCTCACGCTTCTTTCGGATATCGAGAGCGAGACTGTTCCTTCGTTTGTATAGCCAATCGCATTGCGAAACAGGTTGCCGATAATGACCTGCGCGACTGCTTCGGGGACTGGTATGTCGACATCTCTATTCCCAGAGATATCGATTTCCACTTTGTCATCGCGCAACAGATGCTCATTTGCTTCGATGGCATATTGGCCTGATTTCCAGGCGTTACATCTTGTGTTGTCCGGTTCCCGGCCGAGCCATAAAATTCCCTCGGTCAAAAGCCGCATGCTTCCGAGCGATGATTCCAGTCTTGTGAAGGCAGAGCTTTTGTAGCCGTCTTTTTCGATGATCTCGGCTGCGCCAACCGCGACTGCCAATGGCGTGCGCAGTTCGTGACTGACGTCCCGGTTAAACTGCCGCTCACGTTGCATCAGATTTTCGATATGCCTGTCTTTGTCGGCGATTGCTTTTGCTAAAACCTCGATTTCGACGAGTCCATTGCTTAGTCCCAATGTCGCCGGTTCGAGCGGGATATGAGAGGTTACAGCTGCTGCCATTTTCTCAATTGGTGTACTGAGCTTTTTCGTCATGCGCCTAACGAAGAAAATGCTCACAAGCAGCATTAGCGCGCCCAGCAAAGCTATCAATATCACAAAACCCCAAACCTGTTTTGTTGACCGGACATAGGGACGTGCATTGAATATCAGATATTGTTTTGCTTCATTGTTGCCACGTACTGCAAGGTGATAGTGCCCGTGCTCACCGCCAAAAACTTCATATTCCCCCGCTTTCCAATCGGGCTTTATCTGACTGGCGAGCCAATCGGGCATCCCCTTGGTCCCTTGAAAATACTCCATTTCCAATCCGGAAACGGTTTGTTTCACTTCAGAATCCAGTTGAACAGATTCAGAAAGCTCATCTGCCTTCATGCTAACCTGATTTTCAAAAATCTGGTCTTCAAGATCGAACCCGAACATTACCGCCATAAACACGGTGATCAAAAAACACACACCGATAGACGTGATAAAATTGCGAAGCACCAGATCATTTACTTTTTGAGGCCTTCTATTCATCGGATGATCTTTCCTTGAGGCGATAGCCGCGAGTGCGATCGGTCTCGATCTCACAACGGGTTTTCAGCGATGACAATATTTTACGTAGATTATATATATGCGTCCTGAGTGCACCGGAATTTGGCGGTTCGTCACCCCAAATTCGATAGGAAATAGTCTCGCCGGAAATTGCATTCGGTGCAACCTCTATCAGGAGCCTTAAAATGACTCCCTCTTTATTGTTGAGAGGCTTTGAGGAAGATCCAAGGCTCACGACATTATCGGCAGGATCAAATGCCAGATCACCGTAACCTAGCGACGTTGCATTTTTGATTTTTGGGCGTTTGGCAAGTGCATCAATCCGGATTTTCAGTTCCCGCAACGCGAAAGGCTTTGTCAGATAATCATCTGCGCCAGCGGCAAATCCGACTTCCTTGTCTTCCAGCGTATCGCGCGCGGTTAGCATCAGGATGGGCGATTGCAAATCGGCTTCGCTCTTGTAAGCTTTGCACAGATCAATACCGCCGCGCCTCGGCAGCATCAGGTCGAGAACAATGACATCATAGTCATTGGCTAGCGCCAGCTCTAGCCCGTGATCGCCATTATAGGCGAAGTCCAGAACATAATCAGGCTCCAGGAACTCGGCGATATTCGCCTGTATATCCAGATTATCTTCAACCACCAAAACTCGCATCAGCTAGCCCATCTCCAAAACCTGACTGCGCAAACTAACACAAGCCAACGCATAATTCGCCCAAGCTTTCGCTTACCGAGATCAATGTCAAAAAACTGTCAAACCTGACTTCACATTGATTTGACATCGGGCAGCTTATTCACAAGTCCACATCATATTTTTCGAGGACTGCATGGATCATCAAATCGAATTGAAAGACGTCGGCCACTATTTTGATACGCCTCATGGCCGCATCTCCTTGTTTGACAAGTTATCGCTGTCATTTGTTGGCGGGAGCACGCACGCGATCGTGGGGCCATCGGGTGTCGGCAAGTCCAGTCTATTGTCATTGGCTGCCGGTCTTGAGCCGCCGCGCTTGGGACAGATAATATTTACTTGCGATGGCGAGCAAATATCAACGGTTAAACTGCGCCAGAGATCAGGATTTGTTTTCCAGCAATTTCACCTCATGCAGGAATTGGACGCGCTGGGGAATATTGCGTTACCGCTGCGGTTGAACGGCAACAAGCAAGCCTATGACATTGCCAAAGGATGGTTGAAGAAAATCAACCTGGAAGACCGCGCACATCATAAACCCACACAGCTTAGTGGCGGAGAACAACAGCGAGTAGCGATCGCACGAGCATTTGTCACTAACCCTGCCTTCATCTTTGCTGACGAGCCAACCGGAAATCTGGATGAAGCGACTTCGGGCAACATAGCAGACCTTATGTTTGATTTCGCCGAGGAAACTAGATCCGCCCTGATCATTGTAACGCACAGTTCTGCACTCGCGGAACGTGCTGATAACTGTTTTGCACTTTCCGAAGCGCATCTCGAGAAAATCAAATGAACTGGATTAAACTTGCCTTCGATAATTTCCTCAACGACAGCAAGTCGAGTGATGGCCGTCTCGTGATACTGACCCAGATCACATTGATACTATTTCTTGCAACATTGTCCTTAACCAGTGCTTCGGTGCAGCAGTTTCTGAATGGCAATCTCAACAATATGTTGGGCGCAGATATTTCTGTTTCCGGGCCACGCCCATTGTCCAGCAGTGATGAACGGCTGCTTTCAGACAAAGCTGCAAACCTTGCCCAAATACAGATGATCCCGCTGGCCATTTCCTTGCGCGGGGAAACCATTTCAGTGCAACTGAAAATCGTTGGTGATAACTACCCGTTGCAAGGCAGCCTCAAAATCGGGACTGCGGAAAATCAATCCATCCAGAATACCATCGAGCACGGCCCACCACCGGGAGAAATATGGTTGGGTCCCAGGGCCAGTAGCAAGCTTGGCGCAAATATTGGTGATCGCATCGCGATTGGCGACGAAACATTCCGTTTCGGCGCGATTATATACCATGAGCCTGATCGGTTGATGGAAGGTCATTCCGTTTCGATGCGAGCATTGATCAATAGCGAGTCCCTATCGATTGAAGATTTCAAGAGTAGCAAGATGCTATATCGCTATTTGTTAACAGCATCGCCTGCTCAGCAAAATGACATTGAAAACTGGGCTTCTGAAACACTCAGTGATTTCACTTTGCTCACAAAATCCGGCGGCGGTCATCCACTGGCATTATTCTGGCAGCGAACCGAGAATTTCCTGGGTCTCGCATCGGTAATTCTCTTTTTCCTCGCCGCGATCGCCATAGATATGGCCAATCGACGTTATCTCGAACGGCAGAAGCAACGTCTGGCTGTCTATCTGAGTTTTGGTCAGACATTGGTGTCCTGCCTCCGGCTGTCTCTATTGCAGTGGTTGCTGGGTTTCCTGCTCTCTTTTGTGATCGCAATTGGTCTCGCTTATGTCGCGCAGTATTTTTTGACCGGGCAGCTCTCCAATCAATTCCCCGGCATCACATGGGACTGGCATCCAGCTACTATTGCGACGACCGCAGGCTTGATATTTCTCCTGTTGCTCGCGTTTCAAATCCCCATGTTGTGGCAGCTTGGCCGTACATCACTGGTTAGTCTGATCCGGGCGGTGGAATATCCGTCCGCGCAGTTCCTGAGGATATTCTGGGGGTTCGCAAGCATCTCGCTGCTCGCCGCATATTACTCGGACAATTTTCTGCTGACTGGATTGACTCTGGGTGCGTTGGGCGCCGCTCTTTTGCTCATGGCAATCCTGAGCTGGATTGTTTTGACGGCAGGCGAATTTTGGGGACGACAATATCCCGGATTATTGTCCTTCAACTTCTTCATCATGAAACAACGGATTTTGAGCAAGTCATCCCAGATACTCGGGCTCGGTCTATGCAGTTTACTGCTGCTTTTCACGCTCATGCTGATGAAGGATATTGGCGATACGATGAAAGGCTATACGCGCGCAAATGATGGCAATTTGATGGTCGCAGAACTGCAAGCAAAAGATAAGCCTGCGCTCGAGAATTGGGCACAGAAGAACCAGAGCGAGATTCGGCAATTGCGGCCGTATGCTGCCGCAAAATTATCCGAAATTAACGGCCTACCCATCGATGAGGCAATTACCACTCCCAGCGAGGCACTGGCCACTGTCAAAAAGTCGATCCGGCTCCATTGGTCAGAGGCCATCCCGTCAAACAATCGAGTGGCTGGAGGGAAATGGTGGTCTGACAATGAATCGAACTGGAATCAAGTCTCCGCCGAAGAAGAAGTGATGACCGACCTGGGTTTGAGCTATGGAGATCAATTGACCTTTGTAATCGATGGTACGGCAACAGAATTTGAATTGGTCGCCAGCCATGCCTTCAAACCGGGAAGAGGTTCGGTGACATTCTGGTTCCAAACCCCCGAACGAGCGATTGAAGTCATCAAACCAGATGTCTTCTATATGGGAAGCATCGAACTCCCGGATGCAGCATGGAGCGAACTTGGTTCGCTTTGGAAAAACCATCCGTCGTTATCGCTGGTCCCGTTGAAGGAACTAACCCAACGCTTTGATAATTTGCTGGCGATGGTCACCAAGCTGGTGGTTGGTTACGCCACTATGGTGCTGATCATGACGGCACTGGTGATCGCCGCTTCGATGAAGGGCTTCGAAGCCGAAGATCGGCAAAAAAATGGTCTTCTGATGAGCATGGGCGTGACCAAAAAGGCATGCGTAAAACTAGCTCTTTATGACTGGCTCACTGTGTCCCTGATCGCCGGAATCGGCGCGATATCGGGAACTTGGCTTGCCGGTTTTCTGATCTACCAATCGCAATTCTCCATGGTCTATGAGCCCGATCCACTCTGGCTTGTCGGTACGATGCTTGCAATCGGTGTTACGGTTTGCGGGATCGGCGTTATCTACAGCCGCAATAGCCTCTCTACATCCGTCAACAATCTGTTGATGGATTGATCGACACAACGAAAGCAACCAACGAAAACCCGAGGACCTTCCAGTTCCGGACGGGAAGAAGGCGCAAATCTAGGGTACGCTTTTGCGCCCATTGCTGACACTAGAGCTGCGACTGCTTTGTCCCGAAAACGGATGCTATCTTCGACTTTGATTAACGGCAATTGCTGGGCCGTTAGCGGACTGTCTTCTTTGCAATGACAGCGCTTTGAGGGCTGACGTTCTGCTTCTTTACCAAAAGTGGACTCAATGAACAAAGTACTGCTCTGGACTATTGAACGCTTGACTTCTTTTGAGTGCCGGACGGACTTTATCCGATCGACATAAGTCGAAAAATGTTCGGCATCCGTCATGCTGGCTGGCGGTGACCAAAAGGCAACTGAACAACAGCTATCAAACCTTTTGGCTCATTCGGCTCAAGCTTCAAAACGCCATCGTGACCATCGACAATAGCCTTGGCAATAGCAAGACCGAGACCAAGCCCTCCTTGCTCACTTTCTCGGGCTTCTGAAAGACGGGTAAAAGGATCAAAGACGTCAGCTATCTGATCATCTGGGATCCCAGATCCCTCATCCAGAACCCGGATTTGAACATACTCGTCGCCTTTGACCAGATCCACATCGGCGCTTCCACTGTACTTTATGGCATTGTCAATCAAGTTGCGGATCGCACGAGCCAAAGCGATGGGACGACAATGATAGTGCAAGTTATCCTCACCTTTAAAACGGACTTTTTTTCCGAGTTCTTCAAATTCACTACACTCACTTTCAATAAGCGCCCGCAGATCGACATATTGTTTTGGTTCAGACCTTGATTCTCCACGCACATAGTCAAGCGCGGATGCAGTGATGCGTTCCATTTTTTCAATGCTGGCGATGATTTCTTCGCGCGCTTCGTCATTTTCAATGAGTTCGGCCTTTACCCGAAGGGCTGTAAGCGGGGTACGGATATCATGTCCAACCGACGCCAGCATCTGCGTGCGTCGCTTCACTTCATCGCGCACATCGCGTTGCATTGCGTTGAACCTTCCAATGGCATGCCTGATATCGGCTGGCCCGTTTTCTTTAACCTCTTCTACTTCCAGATTGGTGCCAAATCTCGATACAGCTTTCGTCAGGTCGGACAGAGGACGTGTAAGACGGCGAATGAAAAAGAGTGCAACCATACCGACCAAAAGGAAAAACAGGCCAATCCACATCGCGGAATAGATTGACTCACTACCAAACTCGAATTTTCGTTCAGGCAGGCTTAGGTTCAACCATTCTCCTGTCTTGAGACGGATACTGATCACGATGCCGTTGTTCGGAAAGTCAAGCTCACCGGGATCGCATTGGGCAAAAGCAAAATCTTTTTCGGCAAAGGTAGCATTCGCAACAGATATGTCGTCCATCGACTTACCCAGAGACATAAAGTCCGAAGTCGTTTCCAGACTGGTTACAATGAAACGTTGAATATCGTTTGTAACCGTTGTTTCCGATGGAGGCGCATACGGTTCGTTAGTCAAATTGTATCCATAGTTGCAAGATGAAATTGTTTCCACAAATCCTTGCATTTCTTCGGGTCTCATTCGATCCAAACTTAGAAGCCTGATCGCGATTGTCTTGGCTGTGTCTATGCTTTTCGCCCGCTCCTCGACGGTACTGTTTTGCGCCACTTGATAGACGGTTGATCCAACTAGCAAGACAAAGAAGGCCAAAACAAGAATTACAAAAATCTGGTTCTCAGCCGAGGCGAACGAAAATCGGGATCGTTTCTCACTCACGACCAAACAAGCTCCGCTGCGAACACATATCCACCGCCCCATTTGGTTTGAATGATCATAGGGTTTTTCGTGTCTTTTTCCAGTTTGTGCCGCAAACGACTGATCTGGTTGTCAATCCGGCGATCAAATACGGGAGCACTGACGCCGCGCGTGAGATCCAGGAGTTGATCTCTGGAAAGGGTGGTACCTGCATGTTCAATCAGAGCCAGAAGGAGGGCATGTTCTCCTGAGCTCAATGGTACAATCAGTTCATGTGGACCGACAATCTGTTTTTGCGAAAGGTCAAACTGCCAACGATCAAATCTAACCGTACCATTCAGACGCTCTGAGCGTGGCGGCAGCATTTGGGTGCGTCGGAGTACGGTTTTGATGCGAGCCTTGAGTTCTCTGGGATTAAAGGGTTTTGAAACATAATCATCGGCGCCAAGTTCCAGTCCGACAATGCGGTCAGTGTCGTCCTTTAACGCCGTCAGCAGAATAATCGGTATGCGAGTGGTCGCCTGCAATCTTTTGCAGATAGAAAATCCATCTTCGCCGGGCATCATTACATCAAGCACAATCAGGTCAATACTGGCTTTGGACATTATCCTGTCCATCTCGCGCCCGTTCTCAACGTCGCTGACCCGATACCCGCTCTCACCAAGATATTTTGCGAGTGGACGCCGGATATCGCGCTCGTCATCAATGATCAGAATATGTGGGCTCTGCGTTGTCGGCATAGGTTTAAGGTCCACCATTTTTGACGGTAATATCGGAACGGGCCGCTGCACGGTCAGGTTTTTTGTATCAAAATGTCTCAAAATCGAATCTCGAGAAATTCTGATACAATATTGGTATTGGCCCGACGGCGATGACGGCATAGCCTCCGTGATATGAACATCGATATCATCCCAATCAAGCAACTCGAAAATGGTGGAGAAATTATGGGCAAAATATTGACCAAAATCGCTGTTGTGATTTGCTTGCTCATGCTTCCCTTTGCCAGCGCGCAGGCCAATGAACGCAAATCCTATGAAATGCCGCGGACGGAGGTCGCGCCAATTCAGGAAAGCGGCACGGACCGACAATATGAACTCTATATCAAACTGCCCGAAGACTATGCGGAAAATACCGATGCCAGATATCCGGTGATCTACACAACGGATGCGGAGGTGCACATGGATATGCTGTCCGGTTCCACTGAATTTTTGATGCCAGAGGTTATAGTGGTCGGAATTTCCTGGCAGAAAAATCTTGGCGATGAGAGAGAAAACGCCAGTCGTTTTCGGGATTACAGCTTCGTCAAACACAACAATGCCGAACTTCAAGAAAGGTTCCATTTTGGGCAAGCCAGCAATCACCTGTCTTTTATTCGCAACCAAGTGATCAAATATGTAGAAACCAACTATCGGGCGGATCCGGATGAACGCAGCTATTTTGGCTATTCCATGGGTGGTGGATTTGGTACTTTTGTACTGCTTTCCGAACCCGATACCTTCAAACACTATATTCTTGGCAGTCCGTCCCGTTACCAGCGGGCAATTGACTTCTTCGATGATCTCGAGGCCAAAACAGCAGTTCAGCACAAAGGGCAGAGCGCGAATGTTTTCGTATCTATTGGCGAACGTGAAAATCAAATGGAGAATATGAGAACCCTCACGTCTTTGCTAAAGCGGAGAAGCGGATCAGGTGTGGCGCTTGCGGGCCTCGAGATCATCGAAGATTCGGATCATGGCACGGCTTTTCCGGAAACCGTAATCCGCAGCGTCAAATGGTTAGCAAAGCTGAACACCGTCACAAAACCCTATCTGGGACAGAAGTTACCGGGTTTAACCCCTGAGGCCTTCGCTCCCGGACTGGTTTCGACAGATAGATGGGAATATGGCGGTGTATTCTCACCTGATATGAAAGAATTCTATCTCCTGAAGGACGATGAAAAGGAGAAAACCTCATTTGTCGTCTTTCAATATGAGAGCGGGGAGTGGCGTGAGTCCGTGATATCCCAAAGGGTAGGACAACCGTTTATCTCTCCGGATGGCAAGACTATGCATTTGGGCAAGCGATATAAAGAGCGTACCGAAACTGGATGGTCTGAGATAAGAAATCTTGGCGGTCAGTTCGAGGACATCCGTGTCATGCGCCTGACCGCTTCGACTGAAGGAACTTACTATTTTGATGAAGTAGGTACTGATGGAGATGGCCAAATCCGATATTCACGATTGGTAGATGGCAAAAGAGAAGACCCAAGATTGGCGAGCGAGGCAATCAACACCGGAACATGGCTAGCCCATCCCTTCATCGCTCCGGATGAGTCCTACATCTTATGGGATGGCAGAAGAGAGGGTGGCTTTGGCAGTTCTGACATCTACCTCAGCTTTAGGCAAAAAGACGGATCATGGGGTGATGCCATTAACCTGGGCGATAAGATAAATACAGATGCCTGGGAAGCATCGGCGAGCGTGACACCGGACGGAAAATACCTTTTCTTCCATAGAATGGTAAGCGAAGGCAATGTGGATATATTCTGGGTGGATGCGCAGATTGTTGAGAACTTGCGAGCCCAACAATAGTTCGGTGAGAAACCGTCATTGAAGATTTAGATCACGGCGCCCCATCCCCCTCGGCTGTCATTCGCGGTGTGAAATCGCTGGCAAAGCTGGACGACGAATGATCCTCGGCAAATTTTGAAAGATAGTAAAATGAAAAATTTTGGGAGATTAAAATGACCATTGACTTGAAGTTCAAAGCTTTTCTCACCGCCGTCTTGCTTAGCAGCGCAGCTGCTGCAAGTGCAGAAGAAAGTAATGGCCCGGCACCGGAGGCTACGGCTGTTCAGGCCGCACTCTCATTCAGGGATATTCCGCTTCTTGAGAGCGCCTTTGTCGACACGTCGCCAGCAGACAGAGACGATGGTGTTTCGGTGGGCGAATTGGGTCTTGACGGTGGCAAGAAAGACAATATTGTCAAGCTGGCCCAGGAGATTGCCGACGGTGAACACGGTAAGTATGACAGCCTGCTTATCGCCCACAAGGATAAGCTCCTGTTTGAATCCTATTATCTGCGGGGGCGCATCAATCTGGCGCACGGCCAAGCCTCAGCCACCAAAGCCCATACCAGCTTGATACTGGGCCGTGCGATTCAGCTCGGATATCTGACCATGGCCGATCTGGACAAGCCGTTGATTGGTTTTCTGAAGAACCTTGACCGGACAAAACTTGTCGACGGTGCAGAAAAAATCACGCTCCACAAGGCATTGACTATGCATGGTGGGCTTAGCATCAATCGCGAAAATTGGGAAGAGATCGAGAAAAACCCTGTTCCGCTTCAACGTCAGGGTCTGGTTCAGACCCTTCTTGAGCACTCGAGACCGATCACCGAAGAGTCCCAAACCTACCTGTATGGCAATTTCAATCCAATGTTGGTGATGACGGTCATTGATGCTGTCGTGCCCGGTACGGCCGAGGATTTCATCAAAAAAGAGGTTTTGGATAAGTTGGGCATCACAAATTACAGCTGGGACACCCATGTCAGCGGCCTGCCACAGGCGGGTTGGATGGTGAGTATGACATCGCGTGACATGCTCAAATGGGGCAGTGTAGTCCTCAACGAAGGCAAACTAAACGGCGAACAATTTGTTCCCACAGAATATCTCGCCAAAGCCACTAGCGGCCTCGTCAAACCGACGGAGGATTGGATGCCGGAGACCTATCGCTATGGCTATTTTTTCTATCAAACGCCTGTTGAGGTTGGTGACAAAAGCTATAACGCCACTTTTGCCTGGGGCGGCGGCGGACAACGCATCATCGTGGTGGATGAGCTTGATCTAACCATTGTGATCACTGGCCATGACCGGGAAGATCAAATCATGGCCAGCATATCAAATGCCATACTACCGGCTTTTGCCGAACAAAGGTGAGTCACTTCAGCCAAATCTTCTGCGATTGTGATGAAAGCGGCCGTTGTTTTTAGGGCTGCCATTTCGCTTCCGATCCATTTGCCGTCACTAATGTGAGACGGGCCGTAGAATGCCCAATTTGCCCGACAGCACCGATGCATCAAAGATAGAATGGGCCCCACATGAAGAACTGAGCACCGAAAACACCAATGGCCATGAACAGCGTAGCAACCACGATAACGCCGGTGACCATCCGCATTCGCATGGCTGATGCGCTGTCTTGAGCGGAAAAGTATAGTTCCAGTATAGCCAACGGTGCCAGATAACAGGCAAATTGCATCACGATAAAAGCCGGTGCGCTCAATCCCCCATCCAACCCCCATCCGCCAGTGGTAATCGACCAGGCCATCACCATTAGCCGTAAAAACCAAACGCCATTGGCCACCATGAACGTTCGCATGGCCCAGCGGCTGTGTTTGTCGATCTGACGCCTTGCCGCAAGTCGCCAGGCAACGATTGCGAATGTTAAAATCAACAGTCCATCAATTGTTATCGCCACCGCACCCACAAGGTTCTCAACTTCGCCTCTCAGCCAGGTCATCATGATTCCACCCGTTGCCATCAAGAGGGCCATCACCATGAAGCTTCGCCCAATCCACCTGTGAAGCGCTGGCATGTGGTGCCGAATGAAAGGAAGCAGCTGGAGCATTCCGCCCAGGGAAATAATCGTGGCGCCAAATACATGGGTTATAAACATGAAGTTGCCCATGTTGTCGCCATCAACATGACCAACAACGATCGGTTTGTCATTCCACGTTGCGAAATCGCCGCTGATGGTGCGGGTGCCGTAATACATGACTATGAATGCAACAAAGGCGATCTGGCCGGCCAAGGCGATGAGATACCAAAACTGGCCTGACCGCCTGAGCCATTTTTCGGCGGCGGCAGTTCGGGTTTCCAAAGGGGGCGATTGGGCAAGATCGGTAAGGGGTTTGTTGGCGGTAGGCATTGGCACGCTCCATCAGTTTTGTTCTCAAGAAAAAAGGCTGCTGGACAAATTGCGCAGTTTCGTGGGACAGTCTCGCCGATTTGGAAATCGGCCATCGATTTGCATGAGAATTCGAAAATCAGTGCATGTTTTTGCGCGAGGAGTCTGAACCAGTGAAGTCTGACGCTTTATCGCCTCTTGTGAGGTTCCGGCTATTGGGTCCTGTCATCGACGAATGGGTTGCCACTCTCATCAAGAAGCACCCTTTTGGCCAACGCCATAACGTTTATTTTATGCTGTTCGCTGTATCGGCCATGCTGTCTTCATACGTTCGAAGTATCGGCGTTGATGCCAATCTTCTTTCTGGCCTCGCCGCAATGCTCGGTAGCGTAACCTGTGGCTGGGCCTGGCTATTCGTGCGCTCTCTTTTCATACCATCGCGCGAAGAGGCCGCGGCGCCGTTGATGGTGGTACTCTTCATTCTCATCCTTCAGTTTGTAGGTGCCGCTGGTGTAACGCTGGACAGCGGTGAGGCGGCTGTACTCAGGATGACAGGCAACGTCGTTGGCATGGTTGGCTCAACGTTTGTAATCGTGACCCTGGTAGAAATCGCGCGCCACATTCCTGGGACGCAAAAAGGCCCCGAACGCCGGTTTAGGCAGCTCTTTACAGCCGGATATCTCGCGCTGATTATTATGGCAGTTTTCATGGTGGAAGGGGCTCGAGAGGGATCGTTTTTTAGCACACACACCAAGACGATCCAGAGCATTGCCGCTTTAACTGCATTGGCGGGAGCCATAGGAGCTCTGAGGTTCAGGCGCCGGCATCCTTTGACGCCCAGATTGATCGAGGATCAAGCGGCGCAACCATCAGCATTGCCGACGGCTGCAGGCAGACGATTAGCGAGGCGCGTCGAAGAACTTATGCATAAGCCTGAGGTCTTTACCCAGCCTTCCGTTAAGGTTGCTGACATCGCAGCTCAACTGGGTGAACACGACTACCTTGTTTCAAAAGCAATCACCCAGGTGTTGGGACAGCCAAATTTCAATCGGTACATAAATCGCTTTCGTGTGGAGCAGGCGCAAATGATGTTATGTGATCCTGAACTGAGCGGGAGTTCCATCCTCGTAATTGCACTCGACTGCGGTTTTGCGTCAATCGGGCCATTCAACCGGGCGTTCCGAGAGGAGACGGGAATGTCTCCAAGTGCTTACCGGCAACAGAGTGCTCGCAGCCGGTAAGCTGCTTGCGATCCTCGGGTTCGCTGCCTGAATACAAACCAACGGATAAGGGCTCTCTCCAATCATCTATACTTGGATGTGACAAACGCCCTGACGGCGGGCGGTCCTTGGAGCTCTGGAACACAAGGAAACGAAATCGATCGGGCTGTCGCTCGGCCATTGGAGCATCTTTCTGGCGATCCACTCCATCGGCAACTAGAAGTTGAGATTTGGGTCGTGAGCCGAACGGCCGCTCTTCGAATGCAGCATGCACAAAGCTGAGATTCCGCTCTCGGCCCAGTAATTGTCGTTAAAAACGACCTAAGCTAATGTCCGCTTTCGGGATAAAGCGGTCACAACGATAGAGACTGCTTTGGGCGCAAAAGCGGACATTAGGTCTGACGCTTGTTCTGTTAACAATCGCCGTTATAAAAACTCCCATGACAAAAGAATCCATAAAATTGACGCCTTATCGTGCAGGTTCTCTTGAAGAAGTTTTGGAACTCACTGTTCGGGCTTGGACACCTGTTTTTCCAAAAATGGAGAAGGAAATTCCATCGTACGTTTACAAAGCTTTCTATCCCAGTGGCTGGCAAGCTAGGCAGCTTGCGGATGTTGAAGCAATGTGCAGCGACGGAGAAACGGAAATATGGTTGGCCTTGAAGGGCGGTGAGATAGCGGGTTATTTAGGGCTTCGTTCACATCCAGAAGACTCGATGGGAGAGATATACATAATTGCGGTCGATCCCCATTACCAAAGACAAGGGGTTGGCGCGGCTCTTATGGACTTCGCCTTGAGTTGGATGAAACAAAAGGGGCTAGCTATGGCAATGGTTGAAACAGGTGGAGACGAAGGGCATTCTCCTTCTCGCGCAACTTATGAACATGCTGGTTTCGAACGCTACCCCGTTGCTCGTTACTTTCGAAAAGTCTAACTCGTCCAACCTACCGCACGATGTTTTGGAATGCACTTATGTCCGCTATGGGCGCAAAAGCAGACATGGGGCATCGATGCAAACCTCAAACAAAATTTCACTTTTCGACCAGCTCGGAAAGCAGGAAGTCTACCGCCACTCGTATTTTGCTGAGAGCATATTTAGGGCGGTGATACAGAAGGTAAATTCCAGGATTCTCGTTGCGCGAAGCCGCAATCTTCGCATCATTCAAAACAATATGGATCAAATCACCTTTTGCTAACTCTTCACGAATTCCCCATCTAGCAAACATTGCAATACCGTTACCGGCAAGAGCTTCATCCAACAATGTGTCCCCCTGATTGCAAATAAGCCCAGGTGGCACGCTTAGCTCTCGCCATCCATTTTCCATTTGGGCTTGCCAGGATAAGATACCATTTGGGAGACGGTAATAAAGGGCGATGTGGTTTTGAAGATCATCAGCTGTTTGCGGCATACCGTGTCGATTCAAATATCCGGGTGAAGCAACTAAAATGAACCGACCATCAGTAAGCTTCCGTGCTATCGATCGTTCAGGTAAACTGGATGTTGCACGAATGGCAATATCAACTTCACTCTGTGCCAAATTGAAAATTTCATCTGTTAACTCGACATCGCAAATAATATTCGGATACCGCCTTTTCATTTTTTTAAGTGCGGGCATCAAGCGAAATCGGCCATAGTCTGGTCCGGCAGTAATCTTCAACAAACCAGCTGGTGCTTCCGAATGTTGACCAATCATCTCGTCGGCTAAATTCAATGCAACAATGGCGGGCTCTATTTGTTCCAGATACAATGCGCCGAGTTCGGTCAACTTTACTACTCGAGTGGATCGGTGAAAAAGAGTAACACCAAGTTCATTCTCCAGATCTAATATGCGTCTGGAAATCGACGATGCAGGCACACCTAATTGTTTCGCCGCACGTGAGAAGTTCTCTGTTCGCGAAACCTCAATAAAAAACTTAACAGCCCGAAGCTTATCCATTTGCAATCACCTAGCTATTATTGCGATAAAGACAATTATGGTATCCATATCAAGCTATATACACCGCATCCAGTGTAGCTTATTCCATATTTTGCAACAATGAAATTTGTGAGATATGCTATGAAATATATTCAATATGATAAAACGGGCGATCCAGCTGATGTGCTAATGATCAAAAATGCCACGGCTCAACTGTTGTCGTCTGGAGAAGTTCGAGTACGAGTCCTTGCAGCCCCTATTCACCCCGCCAATCTGTTACAAATTTCTGGAGAATACGGGATTGCACCGGAGCTACCTGCCAACCCCGGCGGCGAAGGCGTTGGTCGGGTTGTTGAAGTAGCGCCCGATGTAGCTCATTTGGCGATTGGACAGCGCGTAATGCTCGCGGGCGGTGCAACATGGCGGGAAGAAATTGTCGCACCTGCAGCCGCTTTCGTTCCGTTACCCGATGTCGGCGATGTTGAACAGATGTCGATGCTAACAGTGAATCCCTTGACCGCTCATTTGATCCTCAGTAATTTTGTCGATCTGAACGCAGGCGAATGGATCATCCAGAGCGCAGCAAACTCAGCAGTCGGCGAGTATCTTATTCAGCTTGCAAAGGAACGCGGTTTGAAAACCGTGAATATCGTTCGCCGCGAAAGCCTGATTCCTGAACTCGAAACTCTAGGCGCCGATGTTGTGCTAACCGATGGACCTGATCTTGCCGAGAGGGTGGCCGAAGCTACTAGTAACGCACCTATTTCGATGGCCGTCGACGCGGTTGGCGGAGTAACATTTACCCAAATGGTCGAATGCCTGGCGTTTGGCGGAACCATTGTTGCTTATGGTTCGCTTTCCAAGAAGCCGCCTGTGCTGAATTCGATTGCGACAATTTTCAATGATGTTCGTGTTCGTGGTTTCTGGCTCCAGAAATGGTTTGAGACAACAAGTGATGAAGATCGGCAGGCGGCCTTTGGTGCAATCATTCCGCTGATTGCGAGTGGAGCATTGAAAGCAAAGATCGATTCTCGTTTTGCCATTGAAGATATCGCCGCCGCGGTCACGCGTGCGGCCGAAAGTGGTCGTTCAGGAAAAGTGATACTGATTCCCAATCAGGAATAGCACAACCATAACTATCATCCAATAAAATGGCCTCGAGGAAATTTCGATGAACAACTATCAACCGCTGCTTTCATTCCATATCACGCGGAAACTGTCGACGATCCTTGTGACATTATTCGGTGTCATTTTCGCTGGGCCCGCCTTGGCTGGTGAAATGCGCAACCCAGTTCCAGACGGGCTGTTACCACATTTTGAGAGTTTGATCGCATTGGGTATTGTTGTTGGAGCGGTTGCTATTGCATGGTTGCTCAATCATCGGGCTCCAAAATCACGTGCCTTTGGTACTTTCCTTGCGGCTGTCGCATGCTTTGCCATTGTGATTTTATTTGCTTTGGTTCCACAAACTGGCGTGCTTGAAAATCCAAAACCGCATCGGGTTCCGATGGACGTCGCAAAACCGACGCTGTTATGGATTCAAGTTGGCGTTGCTTTGCTGGCAGGCTTAACCCTGCTGGGTGTGGCCTTTAAACAAAGCAAAAGTCAGGAAGAGCTGGTTTTATCTTCTGCAAACGAAGAAGCCCGCTACGGACGGACGTCCCGAATCTTGCACTGGACTACCGCAATCCTGTTCATTTCCTTGATCCCTACCGGGATATTCGGATCCATGATCCCTGACGATGCATGGTACAAGACCAAATTTTTTGTCATCCATGAAACAATCGGCTTCATTATCTTTGGTCTTTTCATTTTTCGGCAAATCTGGAATCGGAAATCAAAACGACCGAAATTGGAATCTTCGCTAAAACCGATCGAACGGAAAATGGCTCATAATGCCCATATCACGCTATATTTGTTGATGTTTGCGCTGCCTATTACCGGCTATCTAATGACTAGTATGCATGGCTCTTCATCATATTTCTTCTTCGTGAAACTAGAAACTTTTTTGCCGGAAAGTGAAGCTTATCAGATACCGGGGCTGTTTCACAAATTCCTGCTGCAATATCTGCTCTATATTATCCTCGGCGCGCATGTTCTTGGCGCGCTAAAACACCATTTTGTGGACAAACACAAGGAGGCTTTCAAACGCATGGTTAGCTAGCTTGGGATTTGGATCTACGTGGTGATCATTCATATCAAAAGGTCTGTTTTCTAATGTCCGCTTTCGGGATAAAGCGGACTCCGCCCAAACGTCGGATTTTGGGGCGCAAATCGGGGTATTATGAAATGATGGATTCCTTGATGCAAATGGTTCAGGCGTCAGGTACAAAAGTACCGTTCCATGTGCCGCTAGAATCTTCCTGACCCTTCCAAGTTCCCGAAAACTTCTGACGATTTTCACTGAGCTTCCAAATGAACGTACCGCTATTTTTCCGCGTGTGAGGGTTGCTCCACTTCGCTCGTAATGTTGAACCCGAAATCCTTCCGTCGGTAATGGAACCCATTCCCGTCGGATCGGTGAATGTTCCGGTTACTCTTCCAGATTCTTGGGTCAAAACGATTTTCATTGTCGCGGCACCTGCGTTGGCGGTCCACGTACCTTCCCAAGGTTTTTTTTGACAGGCCAATAAGCGAGATTCCAAGTCTGATTTTCCCTGAATCCATGTCTGATTTTTTTGGGAAAACGCTAAATTCTTAGCTTTGAGGACCTGTAATTGATCGTTATATTTTATTTGATCCGTCCTGATCAGTTCTTCGCCAGCCAGCTCACGCTTCCGATCAGCACGGTATCTAGAACTAAGACCTGTGATGCGCGTGTCCCAACTGCTCTCCAACAATTCCGCTGCTTTGATATTGTTTCGCTTTTTCACCCCTTCGGTTGGTTCGCTATGGCGAATTTTATAGGCTTGTTCGTAACGCGGCTTGGAAAATGCGATCGCTGTAGAAAGGCTATTCTCTGCGGATATTCTATCTTTGCGTAATTTTTTGATGGCCTGAGCATTGCGGTTCACCAGCATTCTGGCTCTTGCCAATTTTTGCTTTGCACGATCAAGTTCAGCCCAAGCAACGCGTTGTTCTTTCGATGCTTGTCGAACGGCGGAATATTGTTGATTGAGTCGCTGACGGCATGCGATGTCCCGCTGAAGCTGGTAGGCTCGCGTAGAAGCTTCCAATTCTTCTCGGGTTACTCCAAATCCAGTCCGAACTATGGCATCGGGTTTGTTGATTTTCAGCCGGGTGCATTCTTCTTGCAGTTTCGCAGAGAACTGATTGAGAGCAACAATTGCTTTTTGCATTTTCAGCTTGTCGTTGCCTCTCAGTTGATACTCTTCCAGCTGCATATTTCGAATATGAACGCGCATTTGTATTGTCCAACTAGAACAAATCAGTTCATCAGACTCAACAAGGAGCTGGTTTATGGCGCCCGTTGCTCCCCGCACCGCAGCGCTTTTCCCGGCAATTGCCGTCATCGCACTATCCCCCACGCTTGCAAGGTTTTGAGATTGTTCGCTCATCCCAATTCCCTTGGCAATATACTGAAGGACGACAGCGTTGGCCGGTGCAGAAAAACCGACCATTAGAAAAGCGGTGGAAACACCAACTGAGTACTTCATTTTCCATTCTCCGTATCAAACGAGAAGTCGTAGCTTGTGTCCGATTCGTATCCGAATGCATTCCACATGTATGTGATCGTTGTCATAACTGGGACATTGCGATCAGAGCGTGCAAGGCGCTCCGACCTTTCGAGACCGTTCTACTGACGCACCCAGGCTTTACCATTTGACAAACGCCATTTCAGTTGCCCCGGCAAAGAGATCGCATTGGGGTTTTTCTTGTCAATAAAGATCATCCCGGTTTGGTTCCATGCCGCTTGACCAAAGGTCTGTCCTGGCTTTCTACTTGGCATTTTCGCGGCAAACTCAAATCCGCTCTTGGTCCATACTAACCATGTAGCTCCATTTGTTCCGGCAAGTTGCAGGCCATTCAATATCTCCATGCCATTGTCATAACCATAGTAGCGCATGCGTTCATTTGCTGTACCAATATAAGCGGAGACAGTGCGATCAGCCCGCAAGCGGAAGGTGATGGAACCACCATATTCACGATTCACCCAAGTGCCCAAAATCGAAGCCCAAGCTCTACATTCACCAACAATTACCGGATCGGTTTGGTCATTAATTCGATCACAGGGGTCACGCTCAACTTGCTCTGCATCCGGTCCGCCGACAATATCATCCAGCTCGATTACCTCACCGCCACCATCTGCATCGCCAGTGCTTGTCTTGTCTTTGCATTCAGGAGATTGATAATTTTTGGCGCGTTCAAACCATTTTTTTGCGTTATCATAATCTCCTTTGGCTATTACAGGTGAAATTTTGCTCCGTTTCCCGGCCAGTTTTGCGGCATCCAACCTAGCTTTATATTGTTGAACAATTTTTCCAAATTTTTCTAGCAACTGCGCAGCCTCTTGAGGGTTGCAATTATATTTCAACCGCTGGATCATTCTATTCAATGACTCCGGATCGTTCGAGCGAGCAAGAGATATATTGTACGCATTTATGAGAATTCTGGCTGCTTGTATGTCGGACCAGCGCTTTGCCGCTTCCCGGCGTTTTGCTTCGGTTCGATAAGAATTTTCGGGAGAGAAAAGCTTCGCTTGTTCGAAGAGCAATCTGTCGTTTTCCAGAAGTTCCGCATCAAGAAGACGATATTGCGATACAGTGGCAGTACGAACCACGGATGCAACTCGTTTTCCAAACTGCTTCTCGATCCGTCGAATCGTTGGGCCATTCCGTTCTTGTTTTTCCGTCTGTGCATGGACCGCAGATTGCCCTGGACCATAGGCAACCGGAACCGTCGCCAGGAGTATCGCACTCACAAAAAACGAAAAATATCTAGACATGATTTTCTTTCCATTCCTAAAGCTAAGGCGTGAATCTTTGCTGCTCAATGATCGCAACAATCATTGATAGAGCATGCCCCTTTGGTGTCGGCTATGCTACAAATCACATTGTGGGGGACAATTTGCCAGAAGTGGGCATTTCCTGCGTAGCCTTAACATTCTAATGTCCGCTTTCGGGATATAGCTGTCACAACGCTAATGTCTGCTTTGGGCGCAAAAGCGGACATTAGGAATCTAGGAACGAAAATAGGGAAGCAGGCCGCTATTGGCGTGGCAATTGACATATTCACAGAGGCTTTTGTCACCGTCGATAATGAGCACCTCATGCCAGAGCTTCAGGTCAAGCTGTCCTTCATGTTTCTCCACCATTTTGAAGAAATTGCCAAAAATCGCGAGATGGGTTGGGTGGCTTTTTGACCAATTTTCAAGATGCTCCATGGAAATAAACATCGCGAGGCCGAAACTTTGTGCGGCCAGACTGCCATCCAGTGCGGTTTCGTCCATCAAGCGACAGGATGCACAACCCGATTCTACGGGGTTATCACGTAGATAGGCCATAGCCGCAGTCAACTTCGGTTTGACAACGTCCAGATAGGTTTCGAGTTCCTCATCCGAACAATCTCTCCAATTCTGGCCTGAACGGATCAGGCAAAGATTGTCAGGCAATTTTGTTGCCAGCCGCTGGCCGTGTGATGGTGCTAGTTTTGGTTCTGGAAGTCTGTCACCAATTTTGCTCGGGAAATTATCTTGCGCCGAGTCAGGCACCCGGTCCCGCATCCCGCCCCAGTAATTATGTTCACGGACTGGTTCGCCAAATTCTTTTGCGAGATGGGCGACGCCCGTTGGGCACTTTGAGGAGTGCAGTGTTTCAAATCGTTTGGTCGAGACGGTAAAAATCTCGCGCCAGAATCCGTGAGGACCGCTTTCTCTTTCGGATGCCTGCCACCAGTTTTTTAAAGTGGACCCCTGCCACCAGGCATCAAAGGCCGCCTGGCCGGGCCAATAGGCAATGAAGAGATCATTTTCATAACCAGAAGCATCCACATATTCTGCGCGCGTAACAAACGATGGCGGTGAATTGCCTGCGAAGGCGGTGTGAAATTGATCTTCAAATTCGCTAGCAGAAACGCCCTTCGGTCGCTGTGTGCCGAAATAGGCAAAAACCACTTCTTCAATGCCTCCATCAAATGCGGACTGCCATGCGTCAACTGGTGGTTCCCAGTTTTCGGGCATTTGTTTCGGCATTGTTGCTCTCCCTGTATCGCTGGCCGGCTAGTGGCTTATTCAGCGGCTTCAACAGCCACTTCGCTTTCCGTATCGAGAAGCTCATCAATAGAAATCACGCGGGGCTGACTATTGTCCGGATCTCCAACCTGTTCGACATTGGTACGGCGTTCCTTGTTGGCTACCATACGGAACACATCGGGACGCGAATAGTGGCCGGAAGGATCTGCCGCTGCTTTTGCAATGCTGATCATGTCGAGATCAATATCGGCGTAGATGATCCCTTCTTCGTCTGCATTCAGGGGCTCCCCAATTGAACTCCCGTCCGGACCAAAGATACGAGAGGCTCCGCCTCCCAATGGTAGCAGTTCTCTCTTGAAATCATTATCACAGATCATATCCTGAATTTCCGATGTCACCAAAGCGGTCGCTGCCAATACGAAACATTGACCTTCGGCTGCATAAACCTGACTCACTGCTGTGTTAAGTTCCGGACCCAAAGCATAAGCTTTCTCAGCATAGAGCGAGAATCCTGGCCAAGCACCGATATGGATTTGCTCATTTTGCGCATACATTGCGAATTTATTCAGCGGGTTTAGATGTTCCCAGCAACATAGCGAACCAACCCGTCCCAGTGCCGTATCACGCACAAAAAAGTCGCTGCCATCGCCTTCGCCAAATATTGTCCGCTCTGTATGGGTTGCCTTCAATTTGCGTCGGGGCGTGATTGTTTGAGTCCAAGGATCAATGTGGAGCTGAGCAATGTACAGGCTGCCGTCCTGTTTCTCGCTATAGCCCAAGACGACATAAATCTCATTGTCCATTGCGGCCTTGGCAATGGCCTGCACTTCGGGACCATCGACGGTCATGCAATTGTTAAAATGGCGCGGAACAAACTGCATCCCGACTGCTGCAGCGTCTAGCCATGCCCACCATGGATAGCCCGGTATCCAGCATTCCGGAAAGGCTATGAGCTTTGCACCGGCCTGAGCAGCTTCCTCGATCAGTCTTACCGTTTTGGCCACGCCTGCTTCCATATCGAAATATTCGGGTGCGGCCTGAACGCAGGCGACTTTATAGGCAGTGGATGTCATAATCTTCTCTCCAGAAATCCATGATGGGTAAATTGATTCCCAAAATTTTCATTCCAATGGATATCAATGTCATAAATTTCGCTTTGTCCGGACTGGCATGACTAATTGCCTCAGGCGGCATGGAGCAATTTTTTAGGTGACAATTGGCCAAACTTGGCCCATTTTCAGCAAATGGAGCAGGGACTAACGGTCATAAATACGGATTCGGTGCCGTCGTCGCACCGTGTACCCTATTGGCGTGACCTCGTTTGCGACACATTTGTAGAACTGGCCTGTGAGACCGCTAAAGCTCGCGGCTTCTTTGGCCAGATCGAGAGTCGCCAGGTCAATGACACCAAATATTCCCATGTCCGTTCGACATCCCACCATGTGGTAAGAGACCGCAGCAGAATTGCACGATCGACCGAAGAAAATTATCTGTTAAGCCTGCAGGTCAAAGGTCGCGGTATGTTGATGCAGGATGGCCGGGAAGCGATGCTCGATCCCGGTGATTTCGCATTATATGACGTGACCCGTCCTTATGAACTGAAATTTGAAGATGAATTCGAGCAGCTGGTTATGCAGGTTCCGCGCGACCAGATTGTCTCGCGGCTATTCGACGTCGATAATTTAACCGCAGTTGGCGTTTCTGGAAAAGTTGGCGTTGGGCGTCTTGCTTCAATGCTAATCACCCAGACTGCAAGCCAACTTGCGCATCTGGACTCGGAAAGCCTGGGGCAAGCTCAGGCCAGCACATTGGACCTGATGGCCAATGCTCTGGCAAGTCAGAAGGGCATGCGCAGTGAACTGGTTTCTGAAAGTCAGGAACTGACCATTCGCCGAATATTACAATATATAGAAGATACGTTGAGCGACCCGTCGCTAACCTGTGAAAAAGTGGCAGAAGCAAATGGTATTTCAGAGCGCTATTTACGGAAACTGTTTCAGAACAAGGGCCACGGCGTATCCGAATGGATATGGCAGCGTCGATTGGAACAAGCCCGTCAAGATTTACAAGACCCATTGCTCAACCATCGTTCGATAACTTCGATTGCCTATGATTGGGGTTTTAAAGATACCGCACATTTCAGCCGTGCGTTCAAAAAACGGTTCGAGCGAACGCCGCGACAATCACGCGCGCTTTAATCCCAAATCAGCACTTTTTCTTTACGAGCGGAGCATTGGCGTGTGACCGTCATGTGAATCTGTTTTGATGCCGACGCAACAAAATTTCTCTGTACCGAATTAGACAAACACTCGTGCCTCTGCATGCAATAAACCTGTGAATGCCTGCCTTAATGAATCACCCTGAAAAGACTGTATCAATGGCGGTCATTAACAGGGAGGTTGTTTTGAAACATCAGTTAAACGGATCGAGCAATAAGAGCGCATCATTCAGAAGGGCCGCATTGCAACTAGGTGCGGCTGCAACAACTATCGCCTTGATGGGCAATGCAGCGCAGGCACAAGAAGCTGGCGCGCAGGAAGACCAGAGCGGGTTGAATGTCATCGTGGTGACCGCCCAAAAACGTGCCCAAGGCCTTCAGGATACACCAATTGCGATTACCGCTGTGTCAGGTGAGACCCTCGAGGCACAGGGTGCTGAAAATATTTCGAATCTGCAGCAGATTACGCCAAATCTTATTTTTGATACAACCGCTCCAGTTTCAGGTGTTTCCTCTGGTGCCATCGTATTTATTCGCGGCGTTGGGCAGACCGATTTCCAGCTTACCACTGATCCAGGCGTCGGGACCTATGTTGATGGCATTTATATCTCCCGTTCTGTTGGCGGAGTTCTTGATGTTCTGGATCTTGAGCGTGTCGAAGTTCTGCGCGGTCCACAGGGGACCTTGTTTGGACGGAACACCATTGGCGGTGCCATCAGTCTGGTTTCCAAACGTCCATCGGACAGTTTTGCGGTTAAGGCAGAGGCAACCGTTACCAGCCGAGATGGCTATGCTGGATTGCTGGCGCTTGATGTACCACTTTCCGATTCCATCAGAACCAAATTTGTGGGATCGTACAAGACACAGGATGGTTATGTTACTGGTTTAAGCGATGGCAGACAACTTGGTGATACCGATCGCTTTTCAATTCGAGGTACGATCGAAGCAGATTTGGGCCCCAATTTGCTGGCCACTGTGTCCGCCGACTACACCCGTGTTGATGAGCAAAATGCGGCCAGCAAATTGGTCGGCATTTCGGTTGCAGCTCCTGGATCGCCAACGCGAACGGATTTTCGATTTGACCGAGCAACCGGCGGGGTGATTACTACCAACACTGCCGTTCCCCCGGGGGCACCGACACTCACGTTTCTGCAAAATGTTGGGCCGACCGGTGTCTTTGATCAGAGATTTATATTGCCCGGTCTCGACACAACCGTCGCCACCGGTCCCAATGGTACTGAATTGGATATCTGGGGTGTAGGACTGACCTTGGCGTTGGACGTCGGTTTTGGTGAATTGAAATCGATCACTGCGTATCGCAAAACCACAGGATCGTTTGCGCGAGATGCAGACGGATCGCCAATAGCGCTGACCCACACAAACAACTTCGATTATTCACAGGATCAATTCAGTCAGGAATTACAGCTGACCGGTTCAACAGCCGATGACAGATTGAAATTTGCATTGGGGGCCTATTATTTTGATGAAAATGGCACCGATAACCTGACTGTCACACTTCCGTTTTTGTTCGGTAACGTGAACAACTTTGCCGAGGTGAACAACAAGAGCTATGCGGCTTACGCACAAGGAACATTCAGCGTCACTGACCGGCTTTCTGTAACCGCCGGCGCACGCTATACTGAAGACGAGAAAAGCTATACTGTTCCGGTTGACGGCGGCGCGATTTTTAATGGCCCTGCTGCGGTATTTGGGCCAGCTGGAACTTTCACGCCGTTTTTTCCTGCCGGTACAGTCAGTCAGAAATTTGATAATGTCTCATTCAAAGGTGTGATCGATTACAAGCTTGATGATGGCACATTGTTCTATGTGAGCTATTCTGAAGGATTCAAAAGTGGCGGCTTCAATACGCGCTATCTTGTGCCTGTACCATCAGTGCAATCCTTCGCGCCGGAAGAGTTGACGACATATGAGGCAGGCATCAAATGGGAAGGTCTGGATCGACGTCTCCGACTTAACGGTGCGGTCTACAGCTCGGACTATGACAATATCCAACTCGTTGTTTACGATAGTGGCGCACCGCTGACACGCAATGCAGGTTCAGCCGATATCTGGGGCTTTGAGCTAGAGGCAACCGCCTTGCCGATTGATGAACTGGAGCTTGGTTTATCGGCTGGTTATATTGATGCAGAATATCAGACGGTTACGCCGCTTAATCCGCTTGTTGCTGGCGATAACCAGGTGCAACTTGACAGCGCACTTCCCAATACACCGGAATGGTCGTTAAGCGCCTATGCTGCGCTAACTCTTCCGGTCACTGACGACGCCGAGATCCGGACCCGGGCAGATTGGTCTTACACCAGCAGAATTGAGAATGACTCGGTGAACTCGATTTTTCTGACGCAACCTGGTGTGCATTTGATCAATGCATCAATTGGTTTGCATGATAATAATAGCGGATTTTCAACGACGGCCTTTGTGAAAAACCTGACCAACAAGCGTTACATCGTTAGCGGAGATTCGAACTTCGGCATTGGTTTTCATGAAGCCAATTTCAATGAACCGCGCGAATGGGGCGTAACTTTGCGTTACAAATACTAAGGAAAACGAACATGGCAAAACCCTTTGCATCCTCGACGGATCTCGAAGAAAAAACTGAAACACTGGAGGTTCTCGATGACGGTGTTTATGCGCTGACCGCAGAGGGCGATCCCAATGTCGGTGCCATTGAAGGAGAGGATTTTCTGGTCTGTATCGAAGCGCGTGCCACCCCTGCGGCAGCGCGAGATTGGCTGGTAAAACTGCGTGAGCATACCGATAAACCGATCAAATATCTGGTGCTCACGCACTACCACGCGGTCCGCGTTTTGGGTGCAAGTGCTTTTGAAGCCGAGACAATCATCACTTCTGACACAACGCTCAAGCTAATCAACGAGCGCGGAAAGGAGGATTGGGATAGTGAGTTCGGTCGGATGCCGCGCCTGTTTAAGGAGCCTGATGAAATTCCTGGGCTTACGCGACCTAATCTGACTTTCAGCGATCATATGACCATTCCGCTTGGAGGGGATCGCGGCCAATTGGACTTACAGTTCTGTGGCCGCGGTCATACCGCTGGAGATATCGCGGTCTGGCATGACAAATCAAAAACCCTGTTTGCCGGTGATCTGGTCGAGGCGCAGGCCGCGCTCTACACAGGCGATGCATTTCATATGGATTGGGCAAGCAATACACTGGATGCGGTGAAAGCGTTTCGTGCAGAAAAACTTGTCGGTGGTCGGGGCGCAGTTGCATTGGGTAACGACGCCTGTGATGCGGCTGTGGAGCAAACCCGGGAATTTCTCAATGGAATGATTGAAAATGTCGGTGCTGCGCACAAATCTGGCGGTACCTTGAAGGACGCGTTTCTGGCGACCCACAAGGCGTTGGCTCCGAAATTCGGACACTGGCCAATTTTTGAACATTGCCTGCCGTTCAATGTGCAGCGCCTCTGGGATGAGTTTGACGGAACCGATTGGCCGCGCATCTGGACGATGGAACGCGATCGTGAAGTCTGGGATCAGCTGCAGGACTGAACATGGCTCATTTGCGACCTCTAGAAGATAGCGAAATTGACGATCCGTTTATTGTTGAGCGGTTCGCTCATTATGCAGAGACACGAGGGTTTACGCCAAACTCAATCCGAACAATGGCGCGTCGTCCAGAAATTGTAAAAGCGTTTATGGCGCTTAATCAGGCCATTCTCTATGAAGGAACAGTTTCAGAACAGCTTAAAATGTTGATCAGTCTGGCGAGCTCTTTCGCTGCAGGATGTCTCTACTGCCAGTCGCACATGACCAACTTGTCGCATATTTACGATGCGCCGGACGAGAAAATTACCCAGATACTGGAATTTGAAACGTCTGAGTATTTCTCGGACGCCGAGAAGGCTGCGCTCAATCTAGCTTTCAGAGCAGCACAAACTCCCAACCAAGCTGAGCAAGGTGATTTTGATCGGTTAGGAAAATACTTTAGCGAAAGCGAGATTGTGGAAATTGTTGCGTCCATTGGATTGTTCGGTTTTCTCAATCGCTGGAATGATACCATGGCAACCAGTCTGGAGCCACTTCCAGCCGAACGCGCTGAGCGTATTTTGTCGGACCATGACTGGTCCGCAGGTAAGCATGTAGCGGGCTAGAACGGACGGATCGTGGCAAACATTCCCAACATTCCGGTCTGGCGCGACATTGGCTGCTCGCCCATACCATTGGCCCAAGAAGAGCGTGCGGAGATCTTGATCGTCGGTGGCGGCCCCGTTGGCCTCACGCTCGCGCTGGATCTGGGACGGCGAGGTCGCAAAGTTACGCTCATCAACCAACTGGATTTCATTTCGGCCGGCTCCAAAGCAATCTGTTTTGCTAAACGCACGCTGGATATTTGGAGTCGCTTGGGCGTGGCTGACCGTATGATCGACAAAGGTGTCATCTGGAATGTCGGCAAAGTCTTTTGCGGTGATAGCAATGACCCCCTCTATCAGTTTGATATGCAGCCAGTAAAAGGACAGAAAAACCCAGGCTTTATCAACCTGCAGCAATACCATGCCGAAGAAATTCTGTTCGAAGCGCTCCAGCAATATGACAATGTCGACATTCGTTTGGGACATGCCGCCACAGCGTTGGAACAACATGACACCGGCGCGCGGGTAGAAGTTGAAACGGCGGAAGGTAACTACACTGTTGACGCTCAATGGGTGATCGCCTGTGACGGCAACAAATCACCGATCCGGGAAATGCTCGGTCTCGATTTCGAGGGACGGGTTTTTGAAGATAACTTCCTGATCGCCGATGTGAAGTTTACCGAAGAGCGGCCTTCAGAGCGCTGGTTCTGGTTCGATCCCGCGTTTAACCGGGGTCAGTCTGCCTTGCTTCACAAACAACCTGATAACGTGTGGCGACTGGACTTTCAACTCGGTTGGGACATTGACCGGGAAGCATGCACGAAGCCAGAAAATGTCGAGCCATTTGTACGTGGTATGTTGGGTGGTGATGTTGAATTTGATGAAGAATGGTACAGTGTCTATACTTTCCAATGCCGACGAATGCGTCACTTTGTCCATGACCGCGTGATCTTCGCCGGGGATAGTGCTCATCTGGTTTCTCCTTTTGGCGCGCGCGGTTGCAATGGCGGTGTTGCGGATGCTGACAACCTTGGCTGGAAACTAGATGTGGTGCTTTCCAATCCCGCTTCGCTGCCGCTAATCGATAGCTATAATGAAGAAGCGACTTTGACTGCGGACGAGAATATATTGAACTCGACCCGATCGACCGACTTTATGACACCAAAAAGCAATATGAGTATCGCATTTCGGGATGCGGTTCTGGAGCTGGCCGCGGATTTCGCTTTTGCCCGGCCGTTCGTCAATAGCGGCCGTCTATCAACGGCGGTTGGATATCCAGAGAGCATTTTGAACACAAAAGATCGTGATGAATGGCATGGGGGCGTGGCCCCGGGCTATCCGGCAATTGATGCCGCCATCGCGGAGACATGGCTACTCGATCAACTGGGTGGCGAATTCGTGCTGATAACCAACGATCTGGACATTGCTGTCGATGGATTGAAACAAATTGATCTTCCTGGAAGCGGCGATGCTGGCAGCGCGGCAAGCCGTTATTCCATGCCGCCAGGCAGCGCCTATCTGGTGCGACCCGACCAATATGTGGCGGCCCGCTGGCTCAATCCAACAAAGAATGACGTTGTCGATGCCCTGACACGTGCGAAAGGACTTGCTGATAATGGCCAAGCTTAACACCGATCCGAATGTCGCGACCCCGGACGATTTGTATCAGCAGTTTATCGGCATGCATGAAGGCCTGAGCGACGCGGATAGCATGAAACTCAACGCGAAACTAATCCTCTTGCTCGCCAACCATATCGGCGAGCCTGTCGTTATGCGGGAAGCGATCGCGATTGCCAAAGCCGGTTTCGAACAGAATTAACTGATCAGTCCAGGAGAAGTTCCATGACTCAAACCCCCAATCTTTCGGGCATTCATCATGTCGCCTATCGATGCCGCGACGCAAAGGAGACGGTGGAATGGTATAGCCGGGTCATGGGCATGGAATATACCACCGCATTTGCCGAGGACCATGTCCCGTCGACCGGAGATTATGACCCTTATATGCATGTGTTTCTGGATGCCGGTAACGACAATATACTTGCCTTTTTCGAACTTCCTGAACAACCAGACATGGGTAAGGATCCCAACACACCTGAATGGGTGCAGCATTTGGCATTCCGTATCGGCGGCGAGGAAGAATTACTGGCGGCCAAAGCTCATGTCGAAGGACAGGGCATCGACGTCCTCGGACCCACTCATCATGGTATATTCAAGTCGATCTATTTCTTCGATCCCAATGGGCATCGTGTGGAACTAGCTGCCGATATTGGGACCGATGACCAATATGCTGAATTGAAACGGGTCGCACCGCTGATGCTGGATGAATGGAGCGAGACGAAGAAAGCTCCACGTCATGCCGACTGGCTACATGAACTGGCTCGTAAGGAGCATGAGAATTGAAACTCGCTACACTAAAAAATGGCTCCCGCGACGGGCGACTGGTTGTCGTGTCCAAAGACCTGACCTGCTATTGCGCGGCTGACAATATCGCCCCCACACTTCAGGCAGCGCTCGATGATTGGGCCAATATTGCTCCAAAACTGCAGGCACTATCACTTGATGTCGAGAACCAGGCTGCGCCGTGCGAACGGTTCCATGAACATGATGCGCGCTCACCTTTGCCCCGCTCTTATCAATGGGCCGATGGGAGTGCCTATATCAACCATGTTGAGCTGGTCCGAAAAGCACGCGGTGCCGAAGTACCGGAAAGTTTTTATTCTGACCCGCTCATGTATCAGGGCGGGAGCGATTCCTTCCTGGCTCCGCGCGATCCCATCCCGCTCGGTGATGTTTCATGGGGATGTGACATGGAGGGTGAAGTCGCGGTCATCACCGATGATGTCCCAATGGGTGTCAGCGAAGAAGCTGCCGCCGACCATATCAAATTGATCATGCTGGTGAACGATGTCTCTCTGCGCGGACTAATCCCCGGTGAACTCGCGAAAGGGTTTGGGTTTTTCCAATCCAAGCCATCCAGCGCATTTTCTCCGGTTTGCGTTACGCCCGATGAATTGGGCGAGGCATGGCAAGACAATGTTATTTTTCTTCCGCTGATGGTCGACTACAATGGCGAAGCTTTTGGCCGTGCCAATGCCGGTGTCGATGCAACATTCAGTCTCGCCAAACTGGTTAGCCATGCCGCAAAAACGCGGCCCTTGGCTGCTGGTGCAATCATCGGCTCTGGGACCGTTTCCAATCAGGATGAGAGTGGTGGTCCTGGCAAACCATGCAACGAAGGTGGATTGGGTTATAGCTGCATCGCCGAAATCCGTATGATTGAGACGATAAACCACGGCGCACCCAAAACGTCATTCATGAAACAAGGCGACACTGTTCGCATTGAAATGCGCGATGCTGAGAATCACTCGATCTTCGGCGCGATTGAACAGGAAGTGGTCGGGGTCTGATGAAGAAAATCTATCCAGATGCCAGCAGCGCGCTGGACGGACTTTTGTTCGACGGCATGCATCTGTGTGTAGGCGGCTTTGGTCTATGCGGTATTCCCGAACGGTTGATCGATGCTTTGCAGGAAAATGGCGTTAAGGATCTCACCATCGCGTCGAACAATGCAGGCATCGACAATGAAGGTCTGGGCAAGTTGCTGCGTTCAAAGCAAGTGAAGAAGATGATCTCTTCCTATGTGGGAGAGAATAAGGAATTTGAACGGCAATTTCTGTCTGGCGAACTCCAAGTCGAATTTTGCCCGCAAGGAACCTTGGCCGAACGCTGCCGTGCTGGCGGTGCGGGTATCCCCGGATTCTATACCAAAACTGGTGTCGGCACACAGGTGGCCGAGGGCAAAGAGGTCAAGCAGTTTGACGGAGAAAACTATATCCTCGAGCACGGCATATTTGCGGACCTATGCCTGATCAAAGGCTGGAAGGCGGACAAGGCTGGAAACCTGATCTTCCGTAAAACCGCCCGTAATTTCAACGCACCTATGGCGACGGCAGGCAAAATCTGCGTGGCTGAGGCGGAAGAGATTGTCGAAGTTGGTGAGCTTGATCCTGACGCGATCCACTTGCCGAGCATCTATGTCAAACGCCTGATCAATGGCGGGCCCTATGACAAGAAAATCGAGTTTAGGATGACACGGCAGAAAGCCGCATGAGTTGGGATCGGAACCAGATGGCTGCGCGGGCAGCGAAAGAGCTTCAAGATGGTTTCTACGTAAACCTCGGCATCGGCATCCCGACATTGGTGGCAAACCACATTCCAGAAGGCGTTGAAGTCACGCTGCAGTCGGAAAATGGCATGCTGGGCATCGGGCCTTTTCCCTATGAGGGTGAAATTGATGCCGACCTGATCAATGCAGGTAAGCAGACAATAAGCGAGCTGGATAGCTCTAGCTATTTTGGCAGCGCTGAGAGCTTTGCAATGATCAGAGGCGGCCATATCGATCTGACCGTGCTTGGCGCGATGGAAGTCGCTCAGAACGGCGATATCGCCAACTGGATGATCCCCGGAAAAATGATCAAGGGCATGGGTGGCGCGATGGATTTAGTGGCGGGGGTGAAAAAAATCATCGTTGTCATGGACCACTGTGCCAGGGATGGTTCACCGAAATTCATTCCGGAATGCTCATTGCCGCTGACCGGTATCAACGTGGTTGACATGATTATTACCGATATGTGCGTCTTTCACCGGGTCGATCACGACGGTCCGTTCAAGCTGATCGAACTAGCCCCCGGCGTGAGCGCACAGGATGTCGCATCCAACACTACCGGACACTTTCTCCTCGCTGAATAATCGCTTCAAACCATGTCCGCTTTGGGCGCAAAAGCGCACATTAGGATTAAGTTGATGAAATCTCGAATATGCTTATCAGAACTTCGAACGGTTACAGGTGAGAACTATTGGTTAAGCAGTTTCGTATTGACCAAGGCGATGGAGAGCAGTCGTTCTTTGATGGCGTCACGATTGTTCAATTGACGAATGAGGAATGGTTCTCGCCAGACAATTTCGATGTAGAAAGCCAAGGCGAGTTCGAAACAAGAAAACTGCTTTTGTTCGAGATTCTAAGCAGTGCATCGAAATACAAATATTTGGCCGTAGATTTTGTGGACTTTGACCCCACCAATCAATCCATAGAGTCCGGCGAGTGGTTTCGAACGGTATTATATGGCGTGAAGAGCACAAATTCTGAAAATTATGCATTCGAAGGTCTGGGTTATTCAGTCATCGAAGCGCAATAATCAGGACTATGGAATGTCTGCTTTGGGCGCAAAAGCCGACACTAGATTACGATGCAACGGACGGGTGATCGATTGGACTTTGGTACGTTTCTCAGCACGAAAGCAGAAGAGCTCAGCGCCCTTCATTCGACCGCAACGTGATCTCATCCGGCCCGGAATTCGTTACTGAAACGTCGCCCGTGAGTTTCAAAAACTCGATAAAAGAATCCGGATCATCAGCGTTAAAGACGCCAGAGAATTTCGTGTTAGCAAGTTTTGCGTCCGTCACTTTAATCTTCAACGGGTTATACCGACCAAATTCGCCGACAATTGATTGCAGGTCGTCACCCTCGAAAGAAAGCTGGCGATTGCGCCAGGACGTCGCAGCGGTAATATTAACTGCAGGAACAAACACAGGGCGCTGGCGTGCACCCAAAATCACTTCCTGACCGGTGGTAAGCAACATTCGCCCATCCGCCAATCGCGATGGCCCCGAGACGGTCCCGACCGACTCCGCCGGCAAAGCTGAAGATGTGAGGCTTTCCTTGCCGGTTTCAACAGCGACCTTGCCTTCCACGACCACAACCTTTGCACCATCTTTTGATATGCGCACATTAAACTTTGTGCCGATCGCTTCTGTGACCGTCCCATTGGCTACCACCCGAAATGGCCGGACAGGGTCATGCTCGACTTCGAACATGGCTTCACCCTGTATCAGGTTGACCACGCGCAGCTTTTTGGAGAAGTCCACTTTGATTTCTGACAATGTATTCACATGGACGACCGAACCATCGGGCAGTGCAATCGATCTTTGTTCACCCAGGACAGTCGCATATATTCCAGCCTCATCCGGCCCATCTGCCGGTGCGATAGTGGCTGGACTGTTCAGCCAAAGCATGCCTGCCAACAGCAAACACCCCGCCGCTGATATCATCCCGTAAAGCAAAGGTCTGCGGCGTGTAATCGGATCGGAAACAATATTGTCATTGTCGTTCAATACCGGGTTTTCGGCATGCTGATAAATCGGGATGACGTCGGGTGCGATTTTCTCCAGCAATTCTTCAATCGACAGGTTTTTCCAGGATTCAATATCATCCAACCCACAAAATAAGGAAGCAGCGAGAAGAAACTCGTCGATATGGAGCGGCGACTTTCTGAGCCACAACGCAAGTTCCTTGCTATCGGCGTCCGCAAAGTCGCCAGCATCAATGGATATCACCCAATTGGCTGCTTCCTCGGCTATTTTTGGGTTTTCAAGTGTAGTTTTCATGTTTCCAGTTCCACCCACAACGTGCGACATCGTAGCAGTGCGCGTTTGAGATATTTATGTACGGTGTGATGAGAGATATTCAGTTTTTCGGCTATCTCGCGGTGAGAATAGCCGTCTCGTTTTCTCAGGAGCAATATTGCCTGATAAAGGGGCGGCAATTGATCCAGTATTTTTGCGAGCTCGGCAATTTCGGCACGTTGTTCCAGTTTGTCGGAAAAAGACATGCCGTCAATTTCCGCGAGCGATTCTCCCACGGTATCGATATCCACGGTAAAAGGCTGCTTGTTCTTCTTGAGTAAAAATTCGTTGGCCAGATTTGATGCAATACGAAAAAGATAGGCATCGGGTTCGCGGATCAGATCCGGTTGAGCAACCCGACAAAGACGAAAATAGGCTTCCTGCGCCAAATCCTGAGCATCAATTTCGTTGCCGAGCCGCGCAGCCAGAAAACGTTTCAATCTTGGTGCATATTCGGAAAAACTGTTGGTAAGGCGAGGATCGGGTGCGCTGTTATGAGATGTTTTTTTCATCATATTCACCCTTTCCGCTGCGGTTATTCTCATCCACACAAAAACGCTCGTGACACCGCTTGTGGCCGGGCAATTTTCATCTACTCATATGCTAGAGTGCAATAAACCACTAAACTGGGTACAGAAATTTGTACATATTCTAGAAAATGACGTAGAATTTGTCTTTTCCAATTACAAAATGTCATCAGAATCAGAAGATTTGAAATAATTGGAAAAAACCGTACCCATTTTACAGTTGTAAATGGCTCCTTGGTGATAAGCGTATTCGAAATAGAGAGATACGCCGGGTTTTGAGGGGGTATTAGATGACTAATCAGATAAACGAACGGCCACATGTCAAATGCAAGGTAAAAAAAGCGAAGGCTGCCCTGCGCGTTGTGTCAAGTTTGGCCGCACTGAATATCGTACTTGTTGCAAACACGCAGCAAGCACACGCGGCAGCTGCCAGTGAAAGCAAAGTTGAAATCAGTATCCCGGCCCAATCAATGGAAACTGCCCTAAACAGTTTTGCGAAACAGGTTGGCAAGCAGATTGTGTTTTACTCTGATGACGCAAGAAGCCTTCGGGCCGGACCTGTTTCCGGCTCGCTGACGGAACGCGAAGCGCTCGATCGGATATTGCGCAATTCCGGACTTGAATATCTGTATATCAATGATCGGACGATAGGCATTCGTCGCAAGTCCAGTCTTCTCGGCCTGACCAAGACAAGTCTCCAGGCACAAGATCCCGAAAATGCGGATCAAGGTGCTCCAGGTCGGGTTCAAAGTTCTGACGGAACCATTATCGTAACCGGAAGAAAGCTCGATCAAGTCACCGCGATTGAAAAAAAGAGAGAAGCAAAACAGATCATCGACACGATCACTGCCGATCAATCCAGTCGTCTTCCGGATAACAATGTAGTTGAATCCCTGGGCCGTATTCCCGGCGTTTCTTTCCAGCGTGATTCAAATACCGGTGATGGTACAAATATTTCTATTCGCGGCCTTGATGCGGCACTGAACAACATTCAATTTGACGGCATTAACGCTGGTACTTCAGGCAATGATGGCACGCGGCGGGTTGGCCTGGAAGGAATCAGCGCAGATGATATTGCCGAACTTCGTGTCGCCAAATCGCTTCTGCCCGAAGATGAAGGAGAGGGTATTGGCGGTGCGGTAAATATTATTACAAAAACCGCGCTGGAACGCGGCAAGGACCGGTTTACCTTTGGTATAGAAGGACGTGCCTATGATTTTAACAGCCGGGAAGGCTTTAAGGTCAATGCTGGGCTGACAAAAATCTTTAGCGACAATTTCGGCGTGAATGTCTCCGCTTCATTCCGCCGTCGCGAGACACTCAACTACAGAATTAACTCTTCTGATCTCGAACCATTCCAGTTTTCGCGATTCAGAACGATAGACGGACAGGTTATCGACACGGCAGCCCTTATTGCCTTGAATGATGCACAAAACGCAGCGGATTTTGCCAATGGGGACACAACGCCGGACGACGATTATCTCGATCCGGGCAACAACCTGAACGATCTGATTCCGGGGCAATTGGCCAATACCAATGATCTGGCATTTCAAAGACAGTCTTATTCGGTTAACGATCAAACACGCGACACGTTCAACATTTCGGGTAGTCTCGATTGGCAAGTGTCGGACAGCACGAAGTTGACGCTGGGCGGCAGATTCAACCACGAGACACGCGATCAGGACATCCATAAATTTGATTTCTCGGCAGAGGACGAAGATTTTTCTCTCCGACCGGATGGTGTATTGCGGACCGACTACCTGTCCTCAATCACTAATTTCCGGCTGGAAATCGCGGATCGTGAACGGACCAGCGCAAGCATTTATTTGCGGGGTAAGTCGGATTTCGGACGTTTAAAGTTGAACTATCAGGCAAGCTATTCGACAGAAGAAAACAAGTCTCCTGATTCAGAAGTCGAGTTCCGGCAGAACAATACCATAAGGAACATTTTCAGGGGCAGGGATGCAGCCGTACCGGTCACCTCCGACCAGCAGTTTGCACCGTTCACTTTTGCAAGCAGATATGTCCCATCTCCAAATCTTGGCGTTTTGACCATACCGGGTTTTCAGCAAGCCCTGGGTGATGTGAACAACAGTTACAAAACCCAGCTGTTTGATATCCAGCAGGTTGATGACAATGTTAACGATCGCTACGCGCTTCGCTTTGACGGAGAATATGATCTGGATGCCGGGATCCTGACCACCGTAAAATTCGGCGCCAAATATGAACGGTCAGACACGAAAACAAACTCCCGGCGGTTTACATTTGGCGATGGCAGGGTTGGGCGAGACGGAACATTCAGCCCCGTCAACAACTCGGTAGACGATGATGTGGCATTCGGAGACTATGATCTGTTAAATACGAACCAGATTGTTTCTTTGGACGAAATCGGCAATCCACTTGCAGGTTACCCAATAACAGGCATTCCGCGCATTGATCCCGATGGCTTCAGAAGCATCGTCTCCACCTTTAACAGAACTGTTGATGATCGGGCACCGAGTAATTTTACGATCCGGGATTTGCGCGAAGAAATTTGGGCCGGCTATGCTCAGGCAGAATTCGAAACGGACAAATTCCTGTTGGTTGGCGGTGTGCGTGTCGAACATTACAAAGGAAGTTTTGACACGACGCAACGGATCGAAACTGCACGGTTCGTAGTAGATAACAGGGGCGCGCCTCTTAACGGCGTCAGAACCTTTATTCCCCTGTTGAACGAAGGTAGCCTCAGCGATCAACTCGCACCGGTTGCCACCGGAAACACGGACACACAAATTCTACCGCGATTAAATGCGCGATATGAACTTGCTGACAACCTGTTCTTGAGAGGCGGTTTTGGCTATTCTCTGGCCCGACCTTCACTGAGACAATTGAGCCAGGCCGGTGAGATTGACTTTGATATCAACATTGATGATGCTCCGACGTTGCTGACGGCGACGACGGTTGCAGATATTGTAGCCGCAGGCGGACTTCCAGTTGGCAATATCAGGGTGTCCAGTTCGACCGACCTTGATATTGAACAAGGCAACCCGAACCTGAAACCGGCCCGATCACGGAATATCGATTTAAGTCTCGAGTGGTATCCACGGTCCGGCACGTCGCTTTCAGTTGGGCTTTTCCACAAACGGATCAATAACTTCATTTTCATCAACAATGAACCTGCCGGTACATTTGATGGCGATATTGCTCTCACCACACTGACGGACCAGTTCAGCCCTGATACCGTAGCACTTTTTGCACCCTTTGGCGGCCTGTCTGCATTCCTTACCGGGCCGGGTGCAGATCTCATCGACGTGTCACTTCTACAGCCGCAAAACGGAGGTACGGCTACGATCAAGGGGGTTGAATTTGGTGTAAACCATCAGTTTGACTGGGCACCCAGATTCTTGAAGGATTTCGGCTTTAACGGCAATATTACCTTTACCGATAGCAGCGCAGAGCTTCCTGTCGGGCGATATGATTCCTTTACCGATCTGAACGTTTTGCTGGGTGACGCACAGTTTTTGGAAGATTTGCCTTTGCGCAGCGTTCCGTTCTTCAACTCACCCAGAGTTACCGCGAACGCATTGCTCTATTACGATGCGCATGGTCTCGATATCGGTCTCTCATACAGCTATCAGTCTTCCTCTTTTAATGAGCTGGATGAATTCGGATTTAACCAGTTTGATGATTCATACGGGCAATTCGATTTCTCGATAGCTTATGAGTTGCCGCAAAAGATCTTTGGCGGAGAATTTAAAGTCTATCTCGAAATCCCTGATTTTACGGATGGAGGCTCAAAACCAACTTCCGTTCAGACAGTTGGTCGGGGAACCAATCTCTACGATCTTGTCGCTTTTAACGGCCGCGAATATCGTTTCGGAATTCGGGGGAAATTCTAGAATTGTAGCAGCCCGTTCTCTTGTGAGAACGGGCGGTAAGGGTGGTTTGCACCTGACGATTTCTGGAATTTTGGAACGGAGGGGTTTATTGATCCCTCCGTTTCCGCATTGGGCGGGTATGAAACCGACAGATGTTATTTTTGGAAAGCAAGATGCCCAAACGCAAATATTTATCATTGATAACGGCATTGGGATTGCTCCTCACCGGCTGCATGACGCCTTCTGCTGCCAGCCAAGCATCGCAACCGGATACGCAGAACCTACCGCCCATTATCGCCATGGGAGACATGCACGGCGACTATGATGCATATGAACGGCTGATGCGCGCGGCCGGCCTGCTTGACGTCAACGGAGATTGGAGCGGCGGCAAAACCATATTCGTACAGACAGGGGATATCCCGGATCGCGGACCAGATACGCGGAAAATTATCGAAAGCCTGCAACATATTGAACAACAGGCTGCCAGGGCTGGCGGCACTGTGATCCCAATGGTTGGCAATCACGAAGCCATGAACATCTATCGTGATCTGCGCTATGTACATCCCGGAGAATACAGAGCTTTTGTTATGGATAGCTCCGGGGATCTGAGGCGCAATTACTACTCTGCCAATCGGGTCAAGATCGAAGCCGGATTCCGTGAAGAAGAACCCGGCCTGACTTCTGACCAAATTCAGTCCAGGTGGGAGAAAGATACACCCCTTGGCAAACTGGAACATCGCGCCGCCTGGAGCCCTTCAGGCTATATCGGTAAATGGATAGCCGGAAATCGGGTCGTGGCCAAAGTGCGTGGTTATCTGTTTGCTCATGGCGGCTATAGTCAGGAGTTCAGCCGTTTTTCACTGGATGACATGAACAAGGCAGCCGGGTCTGCCCTGCAAACACAAGACCGATCGCGCGAGACAATCTTGCGTCATAGACTGGGTCCGCTCTGGTATCGCGGCAATGTTCGCGGACGCAAGGATGATCCCGGGTTCAATCCTGACCAAGAGATTGATCAGGTCCTGCAAACCTATCAGGCGACCCATATAATCGTCGGACATACACGGAGTGAAAAGGGCATACGCGTGAGCCGCAGAGGTCGATTGTTGCAAGTCGATACGGGAGCATCCGCTCATTATGGAGGCGTGCCATCTTTCCTGCGGATCGAAAACGGTGAATTTTTCGCGCATACACTCAAAGGATTCAAAAAGCTGAAAATCGCAAACGACCATGTGAATCAGGAATAGATATATTTCATTTTTGCATTTGCACATGGGTTCAGAAGCGACGATAACAATCAAGGAAGCACAAGCTTCTGCATTAAGAGATGAGCTTCTGGCTCACGCCAACCTGCCCGACCGGCAAGGTGGTGGTCCTGATCGGACGATGCGGCCTTATGGCAACCGGTCTTTCACTGGTAGCTTCTGCCCATCGCTTTCGATGCGAGAAATAGGAGTTTGAATTGAAAGCACTGATCAAAGCCAAATCGGAACCCGGGCTGTGGCTGGAGGATGTTCCGGAACCTCAAACCGGTATCAACGATGTGCTGATCAAGGTGAAACGCACGGCTATTTGCGGCACCGACATGCATATCTACAAATGGGATGAATGGGCGCAGAAAACCATTCCTGTCCCGATGACGGTTGGCCATGAATTTGTCGGTGAAATTGTCAGAATCGGGGACAATGTCCGCGGCTATGAACTGAACCAGATTGTATCGGGCGAAGGTCATGTCGTGTGCGGTCGCTGCCGGAATTGTATGGCGGGGCGTCGGCATATGTGTGCGGATGCTGATGGCATCGGTGTCAATCGGCCGGGTGCCTTTGCCGAGTATCTCGCTTTGCCGGCTGCCAATTTATGGCTGCACAATGACGGTATAGATCTGGATGTCGCATCGCTGTTTGATCCATTTGGCAATGCCGTGCATACGGCGTTACAATTTGATGTTCTGGGTGAAGATGTTCTGATCATCGGTGCTGGCCCGATTGGTATGATGGCGGCCGCCGTTTGCCGCCATGCCGGGGCTCGGCATGTTGTCATTACCGACGTCAATGACAAGCGGCTGGAAATGGCACGCAAATTGGGCGTGACCCGCGCCGTCAATGTTACGCGCGAAAGGATTGATGATATCCAAAGCGAGCTGGATATGAGCGAAGGTTTTGATATAGGGCTGGAAATGTCGGGCAATGAAGCGGGCTTTGCTTCTCTGATTGAAAATATGTGCCATGGCGGGAAGGTAGCGATTTTGGGGCTCCCCGAGACAAGCATGGTGATCGACTGGCACAAGGTCATTTTTAACATGCTGACGTTGAAAGGCGTCTATGGACGAGAGATATTTGAAACCTGGTATAAAATGTCAGTGTTCATCGATACCGGCCTCGACATTTCTTCACTCATTACTCACCGCTTGCCCTATACGGATTTCGAAACCGGGTTTCAGGCGATGCTGTCGGGCGACGCCTGCAAAGTTGTGTTGAATTGGGAAGATTAGATCATGTACGGGAATTTTCAGCAGCATTTGCAAAGCGAACTGGATCAAATCAGGGCGGATAGCCTGCATAAGGACGAGCGCTTGATCACCTCTCCGCAAGGGGCGCTTGTGGGGTTAAAAGATCGCAAGGTTATCAATCTATGCGCCAATAATTACCTCGGCCTCGCGCAAGATCCTGATGTCAATGCCGCCGCAAAAAAGGGTCTGGATGACTGGGGCTATGGCATGGCGTCGGTCCGCTTCATTTGCGGAACGCAAAGCCAGCACAAGGAACTGGAAGAGCGATTATCAACCTTTGTGGGCATGGAGGATACGATCCTCTATCCGTCTTGTTTTGATGCCAATGGCGGCCTCTTTGAAACGCTGTTGGGTGCTGACGATGCCGTCATCTCTGACGAGCTGAACCATGCCAGCATCATTGATGGAATACGGCTGAGCAAGGCCAGGCGTTTCCGCTACAAGAATAACAATATGGTTGATCTGGAAGCGCAACTGCGCGCTGCCGATAAGCAGGGCGCACGGTTCAAGCTGATCACTACCGACGGCGTGTTTTCCATGGATGGCACCATCGCTCAGCTTGATAAAATCTGCGCCCTTGCCGAAAAATATGATGCGCTGGTTCATTTTGATGATTGTCACGCAACCGGCTTCGTCGGCGACAACGGGCGCGGCACACATGAGTATCGCGGCTGTATGGATCGCGTCGATATTACCACCGGAACCCTGGGCAAAGCCCTTGGCGGCGCGAGCGGAGGCTATACCAGCGGGAAACGTGAAATTGTCGAATTGCTGCGTCAGCGATCCCGTCCTTATCTGTTTTCCAACACCGTCGCTCCGCCCGTCGTCAGTGGTGCGATTGCAGCCCTGGATGCAATTGAGCGATCACCTGAACGTCTGGAAGATCTGAATCGGAAGACCGCACATTTTCGGGATGCGATGACAAAGCACGGCTTTAGCTTGCTGCCCGGTGAACACGCCATCGTTCCCGTGATGCTATATGACGCAAAGGTCGCCAAGACATTTGCCGATGCGATGCTGGAAGAGGGCGTCTATGTTGTGGCTTTCTCCTATCCGGTGGTCCCAAAGGGAAAGGCAAGGATCAGAACCCAGATATCGGCCGGACTATCCTATGCAGAAATTGACAAAGCCATCACAGCATTTGCGGATGTCAAAGCGCAACTTTCAGTCTGACATCTAGATGATAGTTGCTTGGGCGATCAGTCCTGCAATTTCCGCTTTCGGGATAAAGCAGACACAGCGCTGGCGTCCGCTATGGGCGCAAAAGCGGACGTTGGCGCAGAAAGTTCAATTCAGGCCATCTGCAATTGTATTTACCTGCATAAAATCAGCAGACAGCGTGGGGTTTTCCGGTAAGTAGGCTGCAACGCGCTGCAACCAAGCTTTGACGACCGGATGTGCCGCTGCACTTAGATTTTCTTCGAGTCCGAACATATATCCCCAGACCAGTTGCGGGAATACCGCAAAGTCGAGCATAGTTGGTTGATCGAGCGAGCCCAAATAGGGTCCTTCGCCGATATGGCTGACAAGCTCGCTCGCTATCCGAAGCTGCATATCCTGATAGTTTTCGGTCAAATCCATATGCTTGGCCATGTCTTGGATAAACGGTGCTTTCTGGAGCGCTTCCGGCCAAAGATGGCGGGTCTTTTCAGACAGAGGTGTCTGAGCGCTTAAGATGGCGGCCAAACGCCAGCCCGCTTGTCGGAAGCTGTGGTTCATTTCACCGTCAATCGAATAGCGGAAAATACTGAGCAAAAAGCTATCGCTAACCCATTTGTCGATTTGCTCGATCTTCGTCTTATGCGCTTCGGGGCAAAGGGGCTTCTCTGGAAACAGTTCATCAAGCCAATACGCTTGGGCCGACGATTCCAATCGCCATTCACCGTCAATTTCCAGCACCGGCACCTGAGTTTGGTCCGTAAAACCAATGGTGACTTCAGGTTCCACCGGATTGACCGGTACATGCGTGAAATCAATGCCTTTGTAGTATAGAAAGCTTCCGGTTTTTCGAACATAGGGGCTTGTCGAATACCCGTATAATTTGACTGACTTCATATCTCGGATTTCCTTTGGTTTTATTCTTCCGCGGCGTCTTGAATTCGGGCGTGAACCCGCTGCACAGCCGCAGCAATTTCCTCTGGGGTCTCTTCCTGCAGAAAATGTCCCCCTTGCGTTTCGGTGACGGCCGCATTTGGAAAGTTCTTTTTCATGTTAGACAGTCTTTTGACCAAAATGGAATCCTGCATTCCCCAAACTATTTCCGTCGGAAAGTCGCGGCCCTGATAATATTCTTCCAATTCTCTATATTGTTTTGAACTGGGATGATCCGGGCCATTTGCGGACATGCGCATCATCGCCAAAATGCCCTTGGCGTTGCCGCTGTCTCGCACAGGTTTTTCATAAAGTCGGATTACGTCTTCCGGCATTGAGGCCGGATCAGCCTGAAAGGATGGCAATTGACCGTATATGGACACAAGGCCTTCAAACATGATCTCACCAACAACAGGCGTATTGGCGAGAACAAGCGGCGCTGCCAGATCTCGTTCCTCCTTTGCTGAATCGAGAACGGTGTTCAGGATCACTGCGCCCTTCATCAATTCAGGAGAGCGGGCAAGCGCGCCTATGCCGATGGGGCCACCCCAATCATGGCCAATAAAGATGGCGTCCTGAAGTGTCAGCTTGTTCAGAGCAGCGTTCATCCATCGCAGATGATTTTCAAGCGTGTGCTGACTGGCCGGAACTTTGCTCGAAAACCCAAGCCCAACGATCGTGGGCATGATGACTCGGAATTGATCGCGCGGCAGTTTGTCGGCAACTTTGCGATATAGAAACCCCGTCGTAGGAAGCCCGTGCTGCATATAGACGGGATATCCAGAACCGACCTCCAGGATATGGATTTTGATGCCAGGCTCTACCTCCACAAAGTAGCTTTTATAGTCGTCGCCAACAAATTTGGCCGCATAGTCGGGCAAAGGGAAGGCTTCAAAACTCCCCCCTTCCAATGCGATTGTTCCATCGCCAGCGGGCGTTTTCAATTCTCCATCGCGGGTCAAAACAAATCCGGCCATCGCTACAGCAAGAAAAACTACCCCCAATATACTCAGCAATATTTTTTTCACTGTCCTGTCTCCTGATTAGAATTGTCGCGCACTTGGCGCTAATGTGATTTAGGTTTATGGCACTGCCATGCCCGCTTGCACCGCTGGTCGTGCGGCCATGGCTACATGCCAGTTTTCCAGATTTTTGAAGGTGTCTCCAATCAAGCCTTTAGCGCCTTCATAGGCGGCTGATGACCACGGATAGATGGCCATGTCGGCAATGGAGTAGTCGCCCGCCACATGTTTATGATCCGCCAGTTGCTTGTCGAGAACGCCAAGAAGCCTGACCATTTCATCCGAGAAGCGCTTGATTGCGTAAGGCAGCTTTTCGTCGGCGACATTTAGGAAGTGGTTCAATTGTCCCAGCATTGGCCCCAATCCCGCCGTTTGCCAAGTAAGCCATTCCAAAACTCTGATGCGCTCCGGACCGCCTGTTGGTAGAAACTGATCTGATTTTTCGGCGAGATAGGTAAGGATCGCACCGGATTCAAACACACTCAGGCCATTATCTCGGTCGACGATGGCCGGAATCTTGTTGTTTGGACTGATTTTCAGAAAGTTTGGCGCAAATTGCTCGTCATTTTGGAGGTTGATGGCGTGCACTTCATACGGCAGCCCCATTTCCTCCAAAGCTATTGATATCTTGCGGCCATTTGGTGTCGTGGAAGTGTATAGATCAATCATTGCATTCTACCTTTTTGATGCATGCAATGATCATTGAGTAGAATTGGGACGAACTCAAGCTGATGTGGTGACACTGGATTTTAACGCAGCGAGAGCTTCTGACGGTTCGAGCCGCCGGGTGTATTCGATGTCCACATCGGCAAGAATGATTCGACCATTGCCATCCACCACGAAAGTGGCAGGCACAGGAAGTGCCCAGCCGGTATCAGCATTTAGTTCATCCAAATTCATTCCAAAATTGGTGAATAGCTGCTGCAATCCGGCAGGTAGCTCAAACGCAATACCTACAGCCTTGGCAAGCTGATTACCGGTGTCGGTCAAAACCGAAAATGTCAGTGCATTTTTTTCAATAGTCGTCAGGGAGTTGTCTGGCTTCTCTGGCGAAATCGCAATCAATTGGCCGCCAAGGTCGGTGATCTCGCCAAGAATTTCCTGATACGCCTTCAACTCCAGATTGCAGTAGGGACACCAACCGCCACGATAGAAGGTAATAATGAGCGGGCCCGCTTCGTTCAGGCTAGATAGCGAAACGGATTTTCCAGTCGCGTCGATAAGTGATGCATCGGGTAGAGAATCTCCAGCCTTAAGCGCATTCTCACCAACCTTACGCTCTTTGAGCTCCTCGTCCGCTGCGCGCATGACTTCCAATGCTTCAGGCGGGAATCGAGCTACGGAATCTGCAAGGGTTTCTTGCAGAAGCTTTGCAAGCGTACCTTGTTGAAGGGTGGATTGAAGTGACATGTTGGCATTCCTCAATTGTTGAATGAACCGGAAATCTTGGGATAGCGCTTCGCCAGTGAGCCGTCATCAGTTCATATTGCAACTTGCCGTTGCATCAGATAGCCACTAGTTTATGATTTTGGAGAAATGCCTATGCTCGGTTCGCAACATCTGGAATGGGAAGAGGTCAAGAGTTTTGCAGTTGTCGCGGATGCTGGATCAGTCCGACGGGCTGCACGGGCTCTGGGTGTTCATCATTCAACGGTAAGCCGACGGATCGATAATCTCGAACATGCACTCGGCACCAAGCTTTTTGATCGGCAGCCTGAAGGCTTTGTCTTGAACGCCGCTGGCGAGGAGTTTGTCACAGCTGTCCGCGACTGCGGGGCCCGGCTAAACAGCGCTGAACGATCCATATCTGGACAAGACGGCGATATGAGCGGTGTTGTCACGGTAACAATGGCAGAGCCGATTGCCGTTCATACCTTTGGTCCCCGGTTGTCAGAATTTACCGACATGCACCCCGGCATCGAAGTCCACATGATTGCAACAACCAGTATATTGGATGTCTCCAGGCGAGAAGCCGATATTGCGATCCGTATCGACAACAATCCACCCCAATCTCTCGTCGGAAAACGCATCATCACCTATAATCAAACGGTTTACGCGACACAGGAATATCTGGATTCTCAAGATTTTGAAAATGATCCGGAATCGGCGAGATGGATTGCGTGGGATGCTGACGATGACAAATTTCCGGAATGGACCAAGGAAACCGAATTTAGCAAAGTGCCGATGTGGGGATGCTTTCCCGGCGCAGCAATGCAGTTGTCGGGGGCAAAAGGCGGTCTGGGTTTGGCCATGATTCCCTGTTTCATCGGAGACCGCGAACCACACCTGGTACGCGCCACATCCAGAAAACCGATCAAAGCCCGAGACATCTGGTTGCTAACACATAGTGACCTTCGGAGGACTGCGCGGATCAAGGCATTCATGACTTTTGCCGAAAAGGTCCTTCGTGATGCCAAGCACGAGTTTCTGGGAACCATTTAGATCAAGCTCAAATTCCGCTTGAGCAAAATCCAGTGGTGCGTAGATAAGCCACCAAGTTGCATAACAATCAAATGACAACGAACTGATGCACCGCCAAGTACGAATGAAAGACCCTTAGAGGTTGTTCAAATCGAACCACGAAAATTGCGGAGTACAAAAAATGGTCTATCCTCTTACCACGGCAATGGCAGGCGCTTTCCTGATAATATTGCAACAGTTTTTGATGATGAATGCAGGCTCGCACCGAGCGAGAGCCAAGATTGGCGTAGGCTATTCTGAAGACCAGGATCTTGAACGGAAGGTTCGGCGTCACGGCAATCTCGCAGAGAATGGAGCGCTGTTTCTTGTCATTCTTGCACTGGTCGAAGGATTCTCCGGCGGCGGCACTACCGTGACCATCTTTGCGGCAGTTTTTGTAATCGCGCGCATATCGCACGCCATCGGATTTTCATCGCTATCCGGTTCACATGCCGATGGCAGCGCATTCACACCGTTTGTACTTTTTAGAATGTTCGGTGCGATGGGTACTGGATTAACCGGTATCGCGCTCGGCTTGTACCTTACGTACCTCCTGGCGACGCTTTGAGATCTGGTGTCATCCACAATCGCATTCAACAAGTTTTTGATCGGATTCTCGAAAGGTTCTCTCATTATGAAATTCACCATCAAACTCATCACTCCGATCATGACCTCCTGGTTGGCCTTATTCGGAGCACCGGCCACTGCTGAACATCACGAAGTTGCGGCGACCCAGGGTCATATTGATGCCAACCCAAACGCCTTGGATGAAATGTTCAAGCTGCCGATGCACGAAGAAATTCATATGCTCAATATGATCAAGCTAAGGGACAAAGCAGAATATCCGGAGAGCAGTGAATTTGCGAACAAGGGCTGGACTGGCGCTAAGGCCTATGCGGAATATCGCCGACATGCTGGACCCATTGTAGCGCGGCTGGGCGGCAGCACACATTATACCGGTGTGCCGCAGCTTACTTTGATTGGCCCGGAAGGCGAACAATGGGATTCGATCTTCATCATCTACTATCCCGATGTGACCGTTTTACAGGCTCTGTTCGAAGATCCTGAATATCAGAAACATGCCTTTCATCGGAAAGCCGGGGTCGCAGATTCCAGACTCATTCGCATGGTTCCTGCGCCTGCTCCCAAAAAGTAGCTGCTTGCCCTTTTGTGAATGAACAAGAGTATCTTCAATTCAGTCAAACAGTCGAAAGGCGTCTACATCATGAAAATATTTAACGCTCTGGTCATATCCTTTGTGACAGTATCGATGGCCGCACTAGTTGCCTTGCCCGCCAATGCCAAAGATCAAGAATCGACACCAGCAACTTACGTAAACTCCGATGCAAAAGCCTATGCAGCGATGCAGACACTTCCTGCTGATCAACCGCTGCACATGCTCAACATGATTCGCTTCAAAGACAAGGCGAGCTATCAAGATGATAGTGAATTTGGTGCGAAGGACTGGACAGGTCGACAGGCCTACGAAGAATATAGCCGTCACTCCAGTCCCATTGCCACGCGAACTGGCGGCAAAGTGGCATATTTCGGTATGCCTCAACTCACACTAATCGGGCCAGAGCATGAACAATGGGATGCCGTCTTCATTGTGTCCTATCCCAATCTGGCTTCTTTTTTGGCCCTTGTTGGTGATCCCGAATATAAAAAGCACGCCTTCCACCGGAGCGCTGCTGTGGCGGATTCTCGGTTGGTGCGAATGGCCCCGGCGCCGATACCCGAATAACCATCCTGGCAATGAAACCCCCAGCACTTTTAATGGGAGCTCCACAATGATCTTACCCGAATCGTACAAACAGATGTTCTCCACCGTTTCAGAGGATGGAAAGCTGACTTTGGCATTGCACGATAATCCGATGCCGACGCCGGAATCGGATGAGATTATAGTGCGGATCGAAGCTACGCCGATAAATCCCTCCGATCACGGGGTCATGTTTGGTGGAGCCAATATGGCAGAAGCCGAGTCCAGTGGCGAAGGAGCAAACAGAGTTCTGACCATACCCGTTTCTCCACCCGGCATGGCCGCCATGAAAGGACGAATTGGTCAGGATATTCCGGTTGGCAATGAAGGTGCCGGCACTGTGGTGGCCACCGGTGAAGGTGAATATGCAAAAAGCCTGATCGGAAAAACGGTTGCTGTGATGGGCGGCGCCAGCATGTATGCCGAATATCGCTGTGTCCCGGCCGTTCAAGCTATGCCGCTATTGCCCGGTTGCACAGCGAAAGACGGAGCGTCCAGTTTCGTCAATCCATTAACCGCACTCAGCTTTGTCGAGACCATGCGGTTGGAAGGGCACAGCGCGATCGTGCACACTGCAGCGGTTTCCAATTTGGGGCAAATGCTCAACAAAATCGGACAGGCTGACGGAATTGATATCGTCAATATTGTCCGCCGCCAGGAGCAGGCGGATATGTTAAAAAACCTCGGTGCCAAATATGTCATCAATTCCAGCAGTGATACATTCAAAACAGAATTGATCGACGCCATTGAGGAAACCGGGGCAACCATCGCCTTTGATGCAACGGGAGGCGGCTCGCTAGCGTCTGATATACTGATTGCGATGGAGGCCGCCGCAGCTCGCACTCCCACCGTCTTCAGTATCTATGGCTCAACCAAGCACAAGCAGGTATATCTCTATGGTGGCCTCGACACATCACCAACCGAGTTCGTGCCGCGAAGCTACGGAATGGCCTGGAGCGTTGGGGCATGGCTGCTTCCAAACTTTCTGGCAAAAGCAGATCTGGAGGTTGGAGAACGTTTGCGTATGCGTGTTGCGAAAGAACTCAAAACCACTTTTGCGAGTCACTATACCGATGAAATTTCACTATCGGATGCACTAGATAGTGAAGTCGTAGAACGCTACAATGCCAAGTCAACAGGCTCGAAATTCCTGATTTGCCCGCAGCTAACATTGTAACGAAAAGTCGAGGAACCAATGTCTGCTTTCGGGACAATGTGATGACCGGGCTAACGTCCGTTTCTGGGCCGCGTTGCAAACCAACATCCTTTCTATCTGTAATGTCTCTTTTGTGCCCAAAGCGGTCATCAGAACTCAATCCACCGGCGAACATCTGTTAGCATCATCCTGTTTCCAGATCCGGCAATCCCACATCATCTGCTCAAGGCTCGTCGCCCGATTGACAAGATACTGAAACTTCACTTCGTTGACCTCGCGTGGGGTCATCGGAAAACCTTTCGCCGCATACTCCGGATCAATCCATCCCATGACATTACAATAGCCCCGGTCTGCACAATGCGCCCGAGCAATGTCCGGCAAAATTTCGGGATCAACATTCCGGTACCCGTCATGTGCACGCAAGCTAACATTTGCTCCGGTCGCAAGAGCTAACCAGTTGCTGCTAGCCAGCGCTTAGATAGAAATTGAGGAATGTCCGTGACGGACGCTCATAACCTCCATCTATAAGCTGCTTTGCATTGGCTAATGGCCGCAGGCGATCAATTGCCGCATTATATCTCCACAATTGAGAGGGGGAGAATGTTGAAACGACCGCAATCCGCGCTTGTTGTGGGTGCCGGAGTTATTGGCATGGCGACAGCTTACGCGCTCGCGCGCAAGGGATTGTCCGTCACTCTTGTCGACCGCGAACCGCGACCCGGGATGGGATCTTCATACGCAAACGGCGCGCAACTCAGCTATTGTTATACAGATGCTTTGGCCACGCCCGCCATTTTGCCATCCCTGCCGGCATTGTCGCTGGGCTTGGACAAAGCGTTTCGGCTCAGAGCGCAGTGGGATTTGGATTATGTGTATTGGCTGTTGGCCTTTCTCCGTAATTGCACACATCAAAAATTTGCCGCCAACACTGCGGCCGCTTTGGAACTGGCGCAAGATTCCTGCAAGGCAATGGCTGCCATGCAAAACAGCCATAAAATCGAATTCGGACACAAGGTCGTCGGGAAAATGCATGTCTATTCGGATGAGGCACAATTTCGGAAGGCGAAAGCGCTGTCCGAAAAGAAGAGGGTATTCGGGATTCGTCAGGAAGCCTTGTCCTCCGCAGAAGCCATCCGGTTGGAACCGGCATTGCTTAAACGGACGGATCCAATTGCCGGCGTTATCTATTCTCCCGATGATGCAGTAGGCAACTCACGTACTTTTTGCACGGAAATGCTCAAGTTGCTGGTCACAGAATATGGCGTCAAAACTTCTTTCAAAACCGCCATTTCAAATGTCAAACTCGATCAGAGCGCGCAAGCGACCTGCGGAGACGGAAGTGTAATGTCTGCAGATATCGCCATTCTGTGCACGGGAAGCGCAGCATCTGATCTGCTCGCTCCGCACGGCGTCCGTATCCCGGTGCAACCCATGAAGGGTTATTCTTTTGAACTTCCGGCTAATAACTTTTCGCCCAAGATCAGCATTACCGATAGCCGTCGCAGAATTGTGTTCACCAATCTTGGCGACAGAATAAGGATTGCGGGATTGGCTGAACTGGGCAGCACCTCGACGCGGGTCAGTCCGAAGAGCATGGAAAATCTTGTTGAAACAGCACGGCAATCCCTGCCCGACGCTGGACACTACAATCATGCATCGAATTTCTGGGCTGGTTTGCGTCCGATGACACCAAATTCTCAGCCGATAATTTCGCGCCCGCATGATCATCTCGCGATAAACACCGGCCATGGGATGCTGGGCTGGACGATGGCCATGGGGTCTGGCGAAAAGCTGGCAACCTTAATGTGAGCCTTTAGACATCGTCGGCGGAAATATACTCTTCGACATCAATTTCGTCCGCCATCCTGCCCACTGCCACCGCCACGGTGGCATCGCCGGTCACGTTCGTCATCGTCCGCATCATATCCATGATGTGATTGATGCCGGCGACAAATGCGATGGTTTCGAGCGGCACGCCAATCGAGCTAAGGACAAGGCTCATCATCACCAGACCGGAACCCGGGATTCCGGCTGCTCCCACCGAACCCAAGGTGGCAGTTATCGCGATCAGGAAATATGAAGTCCAGCTTAGCTCAATTCCAAAAAGCTGTGCGCCAAACAGGGCAACCAGTCCGAGATACATGGCGGTGCCATTCATGTTGATCGTTGCACCCAGTGCCACCGTGAAACTCGCCACGCTTTTCGACACTCCCAGATTACGCTGGACACAACGCAAGGTTACCGGGAGAGCGGCATTGGAGGACGCGGTGGAGAATGCAACCGCCTGAGCGTCCACGATGCCTCGGTAAAAATCAATCACCGGCAGTTTGGCGATGGTCTTGAGAATGACCGGATAAACAAGCAATATAATGATGAAACAACCGGCATAGTTCAGTGCCACCATCTGGGCCAGAGGCAGCAGCGCTTCAAAGCCGAATGTTCCTGCAACCCACGCCATCAGTGCGAACACGCCAAAGGGGGTCAGTTCCATCACCAGCATCGTCATTTTTTGCATGACTGCCGAACCGGCATCAACGGCACGCACCAACGGCGCCGCTTCGTCACCCGCCATCAGCAGCGCGATACCGAACAGCATCGCAAAAATGATCAACGGCAATATCTGTCCCTGTGCCATTGTCATGACCGGATTCTCAGGAATCAGCGACAAGATCATTGCGGTTGGTGAGGTTGTTGCGGGTTCCGGAATCGCCACACCAGCTGGAAGACTTATGTCCAGACCGATGCCCGGCTGGAATATCGTTCCCATTGCAAGACCGAGTGAAATCGAAATAATCGCGGTCGTGACGAAGAGCATCAGCGCCTTGCCACCTACATTGCCAAGTTTGCGCAGATCACCCAGCGCAGCAATTCCCGAAACGAGCGAGAAAAAGATCAACGGAACGATCAGCATTTTGATCGCACGAATGAACAGATCCCCAATCCATTTTATCTGTTCTGCGTCAGGGCCCCATGCCAGACCTGTCACAATGCCGAGCAGCAGGGCTCCGACGACACGCTGCCAGAGCGGAATATTGAACCAGAATTTCAGCATTGATTATCCTTCAGCAGCGGCTGGCCAGGTAATGCGCCGCGATATTCGCCATTTTCAATGAGCCGAACCCCATTGACGAAAAGATGGACTACGCCGGCAGTCAGCTCGGTGGGCAATTGATAAGTTGCCCTTGGAGAGAATTTTTTTGGATCAAACAGAACGATGTCCGCAACCATGCCTGCTTTGAGGTAGCCACGATCCTTGAGTCCGGTGATATCCGCAGTCTGTCCACTGCTCCGCCGGATAAACTGGGCAAGCGAGAGCAATTGGTCGCGAACAACAAAATCTTGATATGCCTTTGGGAAGCTTGCATATTTCCGGGGATGACCGGTGCTTCCGTCCGATCCGGTTACGACCCAATTGCGCTGTGCAAATGCCTTGATATCGTCGGGATTCATATTGAATGACGCAACTCTTGCGTCTCCCTTTTCGACGATCCTGACTGCTGCCAAAACCGGATCGATGCCCTGGGCATCAGCGATTTCGGCCAGGTTTTTCCCGACCGTTACTTCGGCCTCGCCAAGACCCGCCGTGATCAACAGCCGACTGGCCCCGCCTCGCCGTTCCAGGTTTTGTACGATCTCGGACTGGATTTTCTTGCGCGTCTCCGCAGATTTAAGTCGTGTGCGCAAACCTTCCAGCCCGCCACTCAGAGACCAGCGCGGCATCAGGGCGTTGCTGATACGCGTGCCAGACGCTGTCCAGGGATATTGATCGGCTGTAATTTTCATCCCCTCCGCGCGCGCATCCTCGATCAGGGTAATCATCCTGGCGCTGTGCCCCCAGACTGCCGGGCCTAGTGCCTTGATATGGGAAACGTGCAGCGGCGCCCCGGACTGCCGGCTAATCTCAATGGCCTCTCGTAATGCACCTGCGACGCCAATGTTGTAGGTACTCTCATCGCGCATGTGCGTGTCATAATAGCCACCAAAGCGCGCCGCGACTTTGGCCAGCGTGATCACTTCATCCGTTTTGGCAAAATTTTGCGGCGTATAATATAATCCGGCAGACAACCCATAAGCGCCTTCGCACATCGCGCCGGTCATTGCCGTCTTCATGCGCTCAAGTTCAACTTTCGTTGGTGCTCGATCGATATTGCCGATAACCTGTTTCCGCAAATACCCGAACCCCGCAAGATATGCGACATTGGTACCAATCCCCTGATTATTCGCTTTCTCGGCCATTTCGCGAACCCTGGTACTTCCATGGCCATCATTGCCAACCACGACAGTTGTCACGCCTTGAAAAGCAAATGCGAGATTGGCACGACGGGAGTCATCTTCAGAAGCCAGATCGCTCCCGGCATGTGTGTGTGGATCGATAAATCCAGGTGCAACCACCAAACCGATTGCATCGATAACGGTATCGACCTGGAATCTTCGGTGCCCTTCCGACCCAACAAATATGATTTTGTCATCCCTGATTGCAATGTCAGCCGATTGTGCCGGATTGCCGGTGCCGTCAAAAATTTGTCCGCGCATGATCAGAACATCCGCCTGCTCCAAACTGGCCTCGGGGATGGACTGACAGCCTGTCAAAGCGATCAGGCCGGCGAGCGCACGAGCTTTTTCAGTGATGCTACGCCATGTCATTCGGGAGCGCTGGTTGCCAGCAGTGTTTCCATCATCGCCACCGCAGATTCTCGCCCGATCCTGGCAATCAGGCCACGATCCGTTTCATCTCCCAATTCGAAAGTTACAGCTGGCACACCATATGTTTCAAAGGCATGGGCTTTTGAAATCGGTCGGTCGGGACTGTGGCGAGCATCCCGGTTTACATCATAGTCCGGCATGCGCTCCTGATAGCGTTTCAACCAGTCACGGATAAATAGCGGCGGGTTCGTTGGAAACTCGTCCGGGATGGTGTAGAATACATCTTTCTGGGTCGAATGAAAATCAAGTAGCAGACGCAATTTCTGATCCGGGTTTTGGGCAATTTTCCTGAGCAGGCCGTCCATCAATCTTGTTTCTGGCTGGGTGAACGGACCCCAGTCACGATTGAGATCAACACCGCCTGTATTGTGCCGCCAATGCCCGTGAACCACGCCGTCCGGGTTCAGCATCGGCACAATGATTGTTTCAAACCGTGCCCGGTATTTTCTAGCCAGCGGCGTATCTTCCAGCAATGTTTCCACAAATGGCAGCATCGCAAGCGCGCCGGTGACTTCGGGCGGATGCTGACGCCCTACCAACACGACCTGTTCGCGCGGGGTGGCTTCGGCAGACTTGATCGTCATCGCCGGGATATCCCGATATTCGGCGGACTTTCCCAGTAGCCATTGCCGGGCATCCGGAGATTTCGCCGCATGGTTCAGCCAAAGCTTATATTTGGATGGCGGGAAAATTTCCTGCCCGGCAACGAACAACGGCTTGTTGCCCAGCTTGATCGACAATCTGGCGCGCTTCCGACCGTCCACTTCCTCGATTTTGACCCATTTCTTTTTTAGATTGGTCCAGGTCACACCATCGGTGCTGATCTTTGGCCAGTACCGGTGACCGCAGGCTTCATAATCAAGATTGACCGTGACTCTCGTCGGTTTGAGCGCTGTCAATCTGAAGGCGTACCAGGCACTACAATTGATCGGCGGCGCATCTTCCGGCGCGAGGGTGATGTTGAGACGTTTTTTGCCAGAAGTTACGCAGGATTTGATATTCCCTGTTGGGAAATTGGTATCAAGTTTGACAGCCCGCGTCTCGCATTTGGGAGAAGTTTCAGCGACTTCTTTCGCCAATATCGGAGAAGGATTCCACAACCCCAAGCTTGCCACGAGGATAACCAACATCGGTATTCGACCAATCATGTGCACCTCTTTCCGGTGAATGGCAGGACCGGGTCATCATCCGGTCCTGCTCACATACCTAGAACTTCTTCTGAATCTCGAAGCTGAACTGACGGCCACGCGCGCTGTGCAATTCACCAAAAAAGCCATAGCTTTCGTCGGCGATCGGTGGATCCTGATCGAAGATGTTGTTGAAGCCGACTTTGAGACGCGTTCCATCCAACGCAGTGTCATTTTCGATCGTGTAACTTATCGACGCATTGAGCGTGAACCAGTCATCGCCCCGGAAAAGTGCACCCGTCGTATTCTGGGTCGCGCTCGGGTCGTTCCATTCACCCACATAACGGCCGAACAGGCTGAAGCGGACCGGACCATTTCTCACGTTCATTGATCCGGACAACCGCCATTTGGGGCGGCCGTCCCGTTCGATCAGTTCACCAAAGCCTTCTGCAGCTAGCGTTGCCACATCGCCTGCGGACAGTTGCGGAATGCCTGAAAGAACTGATTCCAGATCGGCAAGCGGCGCGCCTGATGCCCCTGGAGACTGGTTAAAACCGATGAGACGGGCAGCATTGACCTGGAATTTCAAATCACCGATCGGTGTGCTGCCGACATCGTAAATCAAACTCAGATCGACGCCTTCGGAAACCCGGCTGTCCAGATTCTGATATGGATTCAAGATCTGCACAATATCACCGGCCGGATTGATCCCGGTTCCCGCATAAAGTGCCAGCTGTCCTGCATCAGGCGCATCCCGAACCACGTTGGGATTGGACCCGCCCTGCAGACGCTGAAGCAAGTCCAGATATAGTGCGTTCTGGTTCCCGAGAATGCCGACAATACCATTTTGACGAACCCGCCAGTAATCGGCCGTCACAGTCAGGCCCGGCAGAAATTCCGGAGCCAGGACAATACCGAGATTGATACTCTCGGTTTTTTCCGGCTGCAGATTTGGACCGCCTGACCGGAAATCGATAAGGCCTCGGGTTCCGCAATCCGAAACATCTGCTTCGATGCCCTGGATAATCTCGGCGACACATTCCACTGCGGGAATTTCCGAGTTGGAACGCGTGGTGCCCTGGTCGTTCACCTGCACCAGATTTGGTGCGCGGAACCCGCGGGACCATGCACCGCGAAGAATGACACCGCGAACGGGCGTCCATGAGGCAGCGGCCCGCGGAACAAAGGTACTGCCGGAGTCCGAGAAACTTTCAAAACGCCCGGCCAGCTGAACATTGAATTCGCTGATCAGCGGTATTTCCATATCTTCGGAAACAAGCGGAATGAATGCTTCAGCATAGCCAGAATAGACCTGGCGGTTGCCACTGGTATCCGGAGACGGGCTGGAACCGATCACATCGCTGCCAAAGGTGTCGCCATTGACGGCATTGGTAAATGTAATCGTACCGTCAAGCCGCGGATCACGATCATCGAAGAAAGTCTCCCTGCGGAATTCAATTCCGGCGGCAAGACCCACATCACCACCTGGCAGCGTGAACAAATCGGGTTTGGATACTTTGAAATCGGCCAGAGCGAGGGTGGTTTCACCTCGGCGGAACACGTCGATTGATACGTCCTGCAGCGTCTGGGGGTTGCTTGGCGTACAATCTGCCCGGTTTGGTCCAAGTCCCTGACCCTCAAAGCAACCGCCGTTAAACGGGTTATATGCAGTCGCATCATTCCGGTTGATTGCATCCTGGAGCAACGTGCCCGAGATTCGATTTGCCGTGAAATCATTAGTACGAGCTCGCGAATACACGAAACCGGAATCAAAATCCCAGCCTGCTAATTCTCCCCGGAACCCGCCAACAAAGCGGAACGTATTCTTGGTCACGGTTCCCATTCTCGGTCCGACATCGACAAAACGATAATCTTCGAGCAACAAGTCCCGGCCACCGGCGTCAACATTCGGACCAAGTCCGTTTGTGACGCGATTGGGATTTGGTGATCCATCCGCCAGTGTCGTTGCGCCCAGCGGGTTATAAAAGGCTGATGCGAGGATTCCGATCGGAACAGCACTGAGCATGGTATTCTGTTCACGTTGGCGACTGGATTTCGAGCGATAATAGGAACCTTCAAAATAGAATTCCACAGAATCGCTGAGTTCGTGATTGAACAAGGCCTGGATGTTATACCTGTCTTTTTTGGAGAACAGGTTCCGGTCTGCGCCGAGATCGTAACGAAGATCGCGGTCAATCGTTCCGCCATTATCCGCACATAGTCCGTTACCCAGATCGATAAATCGACCATCAGTGGGCTGGCCACTTGCGCCAAACAGGCTACACGGCTGGAGATGGAAATCATCATCCCGCAAGACAGTGGTATTTGATGACGTCGCACTGGAACCCTGGATATCAAACGCGCCGAAAGGTGAATTGATCGAGCGATTGTCGAATTGGGTATCGCCTTCAAAATCGGTCCCTACGAGAAATGGTCGAAGATCGCTGCTTGCAGAATAATCCCGGATCGAAACCGGCGCCCCATTCTCGTGGAAATAATATCCGTAAAGCGTCAGATTGCTGCGACCTTCATTGAAATCAAAGCCAAGTCCTCCACGAACGCTGACGCTGTAAAGACTTGTGCCGGTTGATGCGCGGTAATTACTGCGCACAAAGCCGCCATCCAGATTGTCTTTCAATTGGGTATTCACAACACCGGCCACGGCATCCGCGCCATAAAGAGCCGATGCCCCGTCGCGCAATACTTCGACACGCCGGATACCGCCTGGCGGAATGGTGTTGGTGTCAGGAGAAACAACGGGAACAAACAATTCAGTCTGGAAACCCGGATTAAGCACCATGCGGCGTCCATTGATTAGCAGCAGCGTGTTTCCGGTTCCAAGTCCGCGGAGGTTGATCGAAGCGATATCGCCGCGTGCGCCATTGACACCGCCTGCCGTGCTCTGTTCGTTAAATGAAACCTGACCAGCCTGCGGAATCGACCGGAACAGTTCATCACCCGAAGCAGCATCGGTCGTTTCAATGGCCTCTTCATCGAGAACCGTCACCGGCAGCACGTCATCAATTTTCGCGCCCTTGATCTGAGACCCGGTGACGACAATAATACTTTCATCTGCAGCTGCGCCAGTCTCGTCAACTGATTGCGCGAACGCCGTGCCACAACTTGCTGCGACGAGAGCTGATGAACATAAAAGCCTGCAGGTTTTTTTCTTTGAAAAATTCATTTTGGTGACCCCCCAAGTCAAATTTTTTCGAATTCCAAATCCATTTTTTGGATGATCGAGTGTCGCTGTAGTCGCGACTATGGGAGAAACATGCCCATATTGGCGTTTCAATGCAATCAAATGTGCTAGATAATAAGCAACATGACCTATAAACAATGGCTATAGTTGCATGCGTGCCACAAAATTTCTCAATTGCTGATCAAGCTCTCAATTGCTGTCAAACAGGCGGCCAATATTTCTGGCTGGTGCCCGTCAACATGACTGATCGCGCAGACCGGATGCGAAATGCTTGTTGAAAATTCATGCTTTTCGAGGTTTTCGGCCATGAAGGAGTTCGCGGTAAATCGATCAACAACCGATATCCCAACACCCAGCCTGACCAGCGATGCTGCGACATAATATGTATGTGTGGTTACCACTTCGTTCGGGGTTATCGCTTCCTTTTCGAGCCTTTCGGTCAAGGCGGTGCCCGCCGGACCACTGTCCTTTAACCCGACAAAATCTGCCTCGTGCAGCACCGAAAGGTCAACCTTGCCGTCTTTGGCATCCAATTGACCGGGTTGCGTAATCAACACGAGTTCTGCGTTCGAAAGATTGCGTGATACAAGCCGCTCATCGTCACTGGCCTCAAATCCAATGCAAAGGTCGCACTTTTTCTCCAGCAAAGCCGCATCCATTTCATCGGAATGAAGCGTCGTGATCTCGAAACTCAGCTGAGGATCATCTTTGCGAAGCCTCGCGATCCAGTCCGGGATCACTGTCAAACTCAAGGAAGGCAATACCCCCAAACGGATATGTCCGCCTTTGCGATTCCGGATATTGCTGGCCGCACGATTAAGTGCCCCGATCTGACCGTAAATATTCTCTGCATCTGCGAACAGTTCAATTGCAGCCGAGGTCGGCGAGAGCTTTCCCTTTTTCCTGTAGAAAAGCGCAAACCCCAGTTGATCTTCTGCGTGCCGCAAAACTTTGCTTACCGAAGGCTGGGACACATGTAGAACTCGAGCAGCGCCGCTGATCGAGCCCTCCCGAAAAACATGATAGAATATTTCGATCTGACGTAGTCTCATAACCTAAAGCAATGGATGCGCATTTTCCGGAGCGCAAGAAGGAAAGGTATTTTTAGGAAGAAAAGGATTGCCTCGGACGCTCAGTACAAACAGTCGGGGTCAATATATTTGAGCGCTCTAGCTTCGGCTAAGCTTTCCGGCACACACCCGGATCCTGTCTACCGACTGCTTCCCCGACGCCCGCGAAGTTCTGGAGCCTTTGTCGGGATGCGGTATCATTGAGTCAGAGATCCCGGATCATATCCGTCAGATTGAAGCCATGGCTAATGGCGCATGATCGATCGCAAACGTCACGATATTCGATCAATTTTGCGCGTCATCCGGACTGATCCTTGGCACGCCCCGTAAACTGGCCATCAGCTCGGCATGCCCGCGCAATTGCCGCTCAGCTTCATCTGGTTCAGGTAGCAAATGAGCATTGCCGCGCTGATGCGTTCCGCCCAAAACGATGTTCTCCCGCCGGGGAAACATATAGAGTATCCCGCCCGGCTGGCGGCTAATATAACTGTAATCAATTTCCGGCTGCGGTTTGAGCAGCGTCAACTGTCCGCGAATGGGATACATATTTTCGTCATCGAACAGAATACCGGCACCCAGTCCGGAGCAATTGACAAGAGCTGTATGCGGCAACCGAGCCAGATCACCGAGAGTGGTAAATTTCTTCGTCCAGAATTGCACTCCCATTGCAGACAAATCTTGCATCAAGGCAGCCAGGTAGAGATTGGGGTCGACCATGATTGTCCGGAACTTGCTGGTGACCCTGCGCCCCAGAAATTCCTCGTAAGTTGACTGGCCGTCCTGCCGCAAAGGCCGCATCTGGAAATGATCTATCCAGTAAACACCATATCTCGGATCGATTAAAAATGGTGTGAATCCGGCTATTACATCAGCGTTTATCGCATCGTCGGACGGGCCGCTATTCGCATTTTCACCCGATCGATAATTCGGACCGGTCAGGATTATTGCACCGGCAATATTGGACGTCGTGTCCGGAGAAAACTGTTCAGCATAGATTGACACGTTGATGCCGCGCTGCGCCAATAACCAGGCGGTCGTCAAACCGCTTACGCCCGCACCGATTATGCCAACCGAACCTGGATGTGTTTTGGAGATTTGATCCGCCGCCCACCGGGCGCATGGCCAGGACAAGGTGTAGCCATCGCCGCCATGCCCATAATTATGGACGACCAGCTTTTCGCCCAGCTTGTCGGAAGCAAGCCTGAACCCGCCAATACGGCCGGGACGCAACCCGACAACCGAGCGATCAAAAAATGCTGGCGATAGTTGAACCGGTACACCTGGCCGTCGAGATTGTGTTGGCACAAGGCGGGCTGTCTGGCAGGCAGCCAGAGTCGCAGTACCCAGCGACAAAACGACCGACCTGCGGGTTATGGACCATTTTCCGGATTGCCGTACCATGACTCTTGCTTAGCTCAGAACCAGGAACTCTCATAGAGTTAGTAATCCTCGTTCAGAAAATCCTTTTCGGACGGAAATAGTGCAGAGTGCCGGGTTGTAAATCCTGCTCCCACAATGAAAATCACGCGCCGCTTCGTGTGGGTTTTCTATGTCTGAGATTTTGCGAAAAAAGTCACACAGCTGCCGCCAGATAGCTGGCCTGATTGATCGCGGCCTTTGCATCCAGTTCCATCGCTTCATAGGCGCCGCCGATCAAATCAGCCGGGATCTCTGCAGCAACCAGATCGTCATAGACGTCCCTCAACGGGTCCTGACCGGCACAGATAATCACGGTATCCGCTTCAACGACATGCGGCTGCCCATCGCTTTGCAGAATGTGCAGGCCATCATCATCAATCTTCACATATTCCACGCCGTTCACCATGCCGACACCGCGCCGCGTCAATGCCAGTCGATGGGTCCATCCGGTGGTTTTTCCCAGACCAGCACCCACCCGGCTTTCCTTGCGTTGCAATAAAGTGATGTCACGATCGGACTTGGCGACCTGCGGTTCAACACCGGTAACACCACCGCGCGGATGGTTTTCGAAATCAACCCCCCATTCCCTGGCAAATACATCCCGGTCAACCGCCCCTGAGGGACCGGAATGGCTGATCAGTTCGCTGACATCAAAACCAATGCCGCCTGCGCCAATTATCGCGACCTTTTTCCCGACCGGTTTTTTCCCTTTGATCACATCAATATAGCCTGCGACCTTGGGATGATCGATGCCTTCGATCTCAGGTGTACGCGGTTTGATTCCGGTTGAAATAACGACCTTGTCAAAGCCTTCCTCTTGCAACGTCGCAGCATCGACTCTGTTGTTCAATCGAAGGTCAATCCCGTGCACTTCGATCATCCGGTTATAATAGCGAATCGTTTCGTAAAACTCCTCTTTGCCCGGTATGGTCTTGGCCAGATTGAACTGACCTCCAATTTCGGACGACGCCTCGAATAACGTCACGGCATGACCGCGTTCGGCAGCCACTGTCGCATAGGCCAGGCCTGCCGGACCGGCACCGACGACCGCGATGCGCTTCGGTTCGGTTGTGGGCAGATAATTGAGTTTGGTTTCATGGCATGCGCGCGGATTGACAAGGCAACTCGTCAGTTTTCCCGAAAATGTGTGATCGAGGCACGCCTGGTTGCAGGCAATGCAGGTATTGATTTCATCTTCACGACCCTCAACAGCTTTGCGCATGAACGCACTGTCGGCGAGCAGTGGGCGCGCCATGGACACCAGATCTGCATCACCGCGGGCCAGGACCTCCTCTGCAACATCGGGCATGTTAATCCTGTTGGAGGTAATCACCGGAACGTTGACTTCCTTGCGAAGACGCCCGGTTACCGAGGTGAAAGCAGCGCGCGGGACCATTGTCGCGATGGTCGGAACCGCGCTTTCATGCCAGGTAAAATGGGTGGAAATGATGGTCACACCGGCTTTCTCCAAAGCCTTTCCGAGTGCAATAATTTCTTCCCAGCTCATCCCGCCTTCGAGCATATCCATGGCGGCAATACGGAAAATAAGGATGAATTCATGGCCTACCGCGGCGCGGGTTTGTTCAACTATTTCAATGGCAAACCGCATCATGTTTTCAAATGATCCGCCATATTCATCTTCGCGCAAATTGGTTTTCTGGACCAGAAATGTTGAAATCAGATAACCGGCAGAACCAATGATCTCGACGCCATCATAGCCGGCCTTTTGCGCCATGACGGCACATTGGACATGGTCATCAATCTGTTTTTGAATGCCGGCCTTGTCCAGTTCGTTCGGGACATGACGGGCGATCCGCGACCGGACTGCAGACGGCGCAACCATCTGCGGGTTGTTTGCCAGCGGGCCGGGATGCAATATCTGCATGCATATCTTGACGTCTGCGGCGGCTTCATGGACCGCATCTGTAACCATGCGATGCTTGGCCGCTTCCTCATCCGTCGACATCATCGCGCCGCCCATGGAGGATTCCGGATTTGGAGCGATACCGCCAGTTATAATCATCCCGATATTATTGGCGGCACGCTCGGCAAAATAGGTGGCCATTCTCTCAAAACCGCCCTCGGTTTCTTCCAGCCCCGTATGCATGGATCCCATTATCGAACGATTTTTGATAGTCGTGAAACCGAGGTCCAGCGGTTCGAGCAAATTGGGATAAGCCGTGTTCATTTTCAATATCTCTTGTGTTTTCAAATTTTCTATCGGGTTAAAACTGTCACGTATCACGCCAATTCAGGCGCTTCTACTGTCTTCTTATTGGCGACTATCGGCCGGAGTCCAATCATCACAATTGGCAGGCGACGAGGCCGCCAGCACCAAGTTCGGAACGGGATTGAAATTTCCGGCTGGCAAACTGGCGGCGATGCCTTAAACCTGTCGATACTTGATCACGGAGAACATATGAAATTACGCCATGCTTGTGTTGCACTTTGCTTGTCGTCACTGGGCAGTTCAATTTCAGCCGCAAATGAAAGCGATGCCGGGAAATTCACGTCAGACCGTGTTTTTGACCTGGAATTCGGAGATAGCCCGCAAATTTCGCCCGACGGTTCGACCATCGTTTATGCAAGAAAGTCGATGGACAAGTTCAAGGACCGCGTGATCAGCGATTTGTGGATGATTGATACCAGATCCGGTGCTCATCGCCCGATGGTTTCGGGCAAAGGGTCCAGTTCGTCGGTCCGCTGGTCGCCAAATGGCGATCGACTTGTCTATCTCACCACAACCAATGGCAAGCCCGATCTCAGGTTGCGTTATACCGATAGCGGGGAAAGCTTTTCACTGGCCCAGCTGGAAAATGGAGCCAGCGCACCTGTCTGGTCGCCTGATGGCAGGTCGATTGCCTTTTCCATGCTTGTTCCGGAAGAAAAAGCATCCTTCGCCAAACCTCCAAAAAGTGCGGAGGGCGCAGAGTGGGCAGAACCCGTACGTGTGATCGACGATCTGGTGTTTCGTTTTGATGGTGCCGGTTATTTGCCCAAAGGGACAACCCATGTCTTCGTTCTCAGCACAGATGGCGGTACACCCCGCCAGGTCACGTCGGGCGACAATGGATTTAACTCTCCGCAATGGCTCGGCAACGATAAATTGCTGGTCACCGGCAATGATGTCGAAAATGCGGACCTTGATCCGATTGAAAGCGAAATTTACCGCATCGAACTGAACAGTCTGAACCGAACGGCTCTAACCCAGCGAGATGGCCCGGACTTTGCGCCAGCCGTTTCGGCCAATGGTGCGCGGATTGCCTATCTCGGCTTCGATGACAAATTGAAATCCTATCAGCATACCGAGCTTTACGTGATGGCACCGGACGGATCCGGATCCCGAAATCTCACAGCTAGTTTTGACCGATCCATCGATGCTTTTGAATGGCGTGCGGATGGACGTGCCTTGATTGCACAAGCGGAAGTAGATGGTCTGTTGTCGCTGGTGTCGATTGATTTGTCCGGCAAAGTCACGACGTTGCTCGACGACATGGGCGGCACGTCTATCGGACGGCCCTATGCCTCTGGGAGTTTTTCAGTTGCAACAAGGGCAGGGGGGAGTAGCCCGATCATCACTTACACCAAAGCGGTTGAGAACCGGCCCGCAGAAATCGCACTTTCCAGGGGCGGGCGCGCTGGTCGGACTATGACACGCCTGAACGAGGATGCACTGGGAAATTTGAATCTCGCACGCATCGAAGAAATCAAAGTTTCGTCAAGCCATGACGGGCGAGAGATCGAGGCGTGGATCGCGCTGCCACCCGGTTTCAAAGCTGATGGGTCTTTCCCGATGATCCTTGAAATTCACGGTGGGCCTCATTCCATGTATGGCCCCTATTTCTCGGCAGAAATTCAGCGTTATGCTGCCGAAGGCTATGTGACTGCTTATGTGAATCCGCGGGGGTCGACCGGCTATGGTGAAGAATTCGCGCAACTTATTGACTTGGACTATCCCGGCAAAGATCACGACGATTTGATGAGCGTCGTCGATGCGCTGATCGCCAAAAACTATGTTTCTGCTGATCGCTTGTTTATTACAGGAGGGTCTGGCGGCGGCGTTCTGACGGCGTGGGCAGTGGGAAAAACCGATCGATTTGCAGCTGCGGCGACAATCAAACCGGTGATCAACTGGACGAGTATGGCGCTCGCCGGAGATATTGCGCGCTATGTCAGCCGGCACTGGTTCCGTGCCCAACCGTGGGAGCAACCCGAAGAATATTGGAGGCGCTCGCCGCTGTCCATCGTGGCGAACGTGAAAACACCGACGATGGTCATGGTGGGCGAGGCAGACTGGCGCACACCGGCATGGGAGGCCGAGCAATATTATACCGCTCTCAAAGTTCAGAAAGTGGATACAGCGCTGGTCCGGATACCGGGTGCTTCGCACCTCATCGCCGCGCGGCCCAGTCAGTTGATTGCCAAGGTGGACAATATCATGGGCTGGTTCAGCAAATATGATCCGTCCCGCCCGAAACCGGAAGGCGAATGAGAAGGGCTATTTTGGCGTGGCGGAATTTTAGGCGGAGCGCCTGAGATCACGGCTTCCGGAGATGTCCAGCCAGTCGGCCATGAACGCTTCAGTCGAAACGGCTTTTGAAATGTGCCAGCCTTGGGCGACATCGCATCCGAATGTCTTCAACCGGTCCATGCAAGCTTGATCTTCGATACCTTCGGCAACCACCTTGAGGTTGAGGGCATGGGCCAACTCAATCGTCGATTTGACCATCAACTGGTTGGCATTGTCGGTCATCATCGTTTTGACGAAACTCTGATCAATCTTGATTTCATCGACGGGAAGGCGCTGCAGATAGCTCATCGTTGATTGTCCGGTACCATAATCGTCGATTGAAACACTGATGCCTGCTGCGCGGACCTGCTCGAGGGCACTAATGGACAATTCCGGGTCAGCCAGTGTGGCCGTCTCGGTCATCTCAAAAATGATGCGGTGGTTGTCGATATTGGCTTCGTTGACCAATCCAATCGCCGTTTGGATGAATTCGCTGTCTCCCAGCAATTGTGCGGAAATATTGACCGAATAGTTTAGGTTCGGATGCGTCACCGCCCAATTCGTGACATTTGCGAGGGTTACTTTGAGAACGTAAAGCGTCAATTCGTTCACGCGGCCCGCTTTTTCAAGCAAAGGAACGAAGACTTCTGGACTGATATTGCCATGTTCTCTGTGTTTCCAGCGCACCAAAGCTTCTGCCCCGGACAAGCGGTCCTCTGCCAGATCCCATTTGGGTTGATAGACCACCCAAATATCTTGCTGTTCGATCGCCTGTTCCAGATCCGCGAGCAAACTCTGATTCCGGCTGGTGGCCAGTGCAGCGTCATCATCATGTCTTGCCCAGCGCTTGCCACCAGCCTGAGCTTGCCCGGATGCGATTTTGGCTTTGTCGATCGAACTGTCGCTTATCCCAAATGCGGCGTTCAGTTTGATTTTGGTGTCGCCCGCCATTACCGGCGCTTGCAAGAGTGCTGCCGCAGTGTCGAAATGGTTGGTGATGTCGTTCACATAATCCTTTTTGACAATCCAGCCGACAATATCCGTGTCCAGATGATAAATGATTTCATCCTCGGCGAGATATTTGAAACGGTCGGCGAGGTTCTGGAAAAGATCGATACGGCTTTGTTCGGTCGTAACCACCAGTAACTCGCGATAGTCAGTCAGTCTGGCGGACGCAATTTGGCGATTTTCCCGCTGAGAGAGAAATTCTCTCAGAGCAGCCTCATTCGGCAGCTGACTGGTCATGTTTTGAAGTCGCGTGGTTTTCAAGGCAAAGTTTGTTTTCAGAATTTTTTCTGCAACCAGCAATGTTCCAATAAAGAAAAAGGCTGGAATATTCGAAAACGAAAAGAAAGCGAAATATTCGGATATCAGCAAGGCCGCAAACAGGATCACGGTTGTTGCTGCCGCATATATTGTGATCCTCTTTTGCGAGGCACGATTGCGGGCGAGACCGAATGTCAGGATGAGCATTGCCAGAACAAGCGGAGGCCAAAATCCGATCTGCGGGATATTGCTGCCTTGAAGCAGAGTTTCTGCGGCCATGGCTTGTATGACAACGCCGGGCATTATCCCAAATCTGCTCATCGGATAGCGGTCACCAAGTTCGATTGCCGTGGCACCCACCAATATCTTTTTGCCGGCAAGATTCAGATCTGATCCGTTCGATTCCAGTATCTCTGCAAAGCTGTAGCGCGGGATTGTGGCCGGATTGATTGACTGATCAATGGAAAAACTCTCTCCAATATTTCCCGATGTTTCAGCCAGCATGCTGGCAAGTGATGGGCGCGCGACACCGTCAGTGGTTGTTCCGAAACTATAGCTATTGAGCTGCCCGTTCTGATCCGGGTGCACGTTGACAGAAGCCAGAAATGCGTTCTCGCGAAATGGTGTCGCCGGCAGGCTCTCGGTGTAGTTTTGGTTTGCAGAAGAGCTTTTCTGTTTGAACGTTGGTAATATGATCGCCGCGCGCGAGGCATTCAGAGATTCTGCAAACAGGCGGTCCTGTTCGGCAGTCGAGTGCGACGAAAAATCGATATCAAAAGCAATCTGGGCAACGCCCGCATCGGACAGTCTGTCAACAAGCGCGCCATAATGTTCTCGCGGCCAGGGCCAGCTATCCAGTGCCTGAATAGATCCGGCATCAATTTCGACAATGGCGATATCACCGGTTGCCGGCTTTTCGAGCAGGTCAGCCCGCAAATTGGCCATTTGTTGCTCGATGCCAGCTCCAAATCCAGCAAAATGCAAACCGAGCGCGACGGCCACGGCAATGCTCCATGCCAGCAATGCCCGCGACCATGTTTTGAAACTGAAAGAGGATATAATTGTCCTCACCGAAACCTCCGCGCAAATGCTGCGTTCGGTTGTAGATCAGAGGTATCTACATTGCGTTAACCCTATTTGGCGGGGTCGGTCGAGCGATTTTCCGGCAGTTTTACTAGTCTTTCCCGCCTCCGGCATTGTTGCCATTTTTGTATTCCTGGTAGCCATTGTACAGGGCCGTCAAAATTTCCTTCAACCTGCTTCCGCCACCATTGGAATTTCCATTGTCGCCGCCGGCATTGGCGTTGGTGCCATTGGCTCCGCCATTGCCGTTTCCGACGCCGTTATTGCCATTGCCGTTCCCGCCACCAGTGGCCGGATTGGATGCTGTTGTTCCGCCACCGCTCCCGGTATTGGGGTTGGGGCCGCTATGGCAATTTGGAACACCGCTGCAGGTGCCGCCCGGCTGATCGCCGCCATAATTTGGACCGGATCCTCCATTGGCATTGCCGTTCCCGGTTCCTGCACCGGCGTTTTCGTTGCCGCCGCCATTTCCGGCATTAAGTCCTGCGGTTGCGCCGCCGCCCGTGTTCGAACCGGCACCACTATTTCCGCTGGATCCGGTGTTACCAGCCGTTTGACCAGCTCCGGGCTCGCTGGTGACAGGAGGAATGATTAACGATCCTTTCCCGTCATCGCCCTCGTCAGAACCTGTCCCCCCAACGATATTCGAGCTGCTTTCGCTGGAGCTTGATCCATTGCCAATGCCAAATGTCCCTGGATTGGTGTTGGAGCCGCTGTTAGTGGCTTCGGATCCGAACGGCAGACTAACGTCGTTCATCGCGAGTTGCACTGGTGCGCCAGCTGTTGTTCCGCCTGTCACAAGCCCACCTGTCAAATCACTCAAGGATACCGGGGTATCCGCAATTGGTGCGGTGATAACGCCGTCAGAGCTTTCTGTGGCAATTTCCGTTGGAGTAGCACTGTCTTCGCCGGTTAATGGGGCTTTTCCGTTTGCTGGTGCATTGGACGAGATTATTGTTCTGCTTTCGGCACCGGTAATTACCAGCTTGAATCGCTGATCGTTGGAAACCATGCCGATCATCCCGGGAGACAAAAGCTGCGTAGCCCCGCCATCCGGAGTAGACACCTGAACTGCGCCTTCCGTTACTTGAACAGCGGAACCTGTATCGGTCACCGTAACGCTGAATGTCGTGCCTTTGACCACAGCTGCGAGATATGGTGTTTCCACGCCGAAATGGGGCGTGGCCTTCTTGTCGATCCGGAACACGGCATTACCGATTTCCTGGAAAAACTGCATGATGCCGCCGCTTTGTTTCGGAGCACTGATCCGCACGCGGCTATTCGGTGATACGACAACATATTCCTGACCGCGGACGAGTACCGCACGGCTTTTTCCGGCCGTGGAGACTATGTCACCTGCTTGCAGGCTGCCTCCGCTGATGGCAATTTTCGACACACCCGAACGCAGAACATTAACGGTTCCGTTGCTCTCGGAAATTTTCCATTTCGGCGTTTCAGCCAAAACAGGACTGGCAGTCAAAATGACTGCTGCAGCGACAATTTGCGTAATTTTCTTCATGTTCCAAACCTTGCTCATTCCTGGCCACCACGCCCTTATTTTTCCTCAAATAATGGCCGTTCCCGAAAATTCGCTTAAAAATGACACTGAATTTTCCGTTAAAATGCTGTGACGATAAGCTTTTCCTAAGGTTTTGTACCTAAATAGGGTTTGAGTTTTGTTTGAGTCGGAGTTTGCGTTGTACAGCTGGTTACGCCTTTCAGTTTTCACTGTGTCCTGCTGTGCGACCTCGTCTTTGGCTGCACAGGATATCCCGAACAGTTTTGAAAGCGTCAGGGAACAACCGGTTCGGGGGCAAGCTGACCGTCAGTTAGATCCTGCCATTGCGCCCGTTGTTCAATCAGATATCGGCGATACAGCGGGAGACGCGAGCGGTGTCACCATCGGGGCAGTAAGCGTCAATTCGCGTTCGCAAATTCCACCGGAGCTGCTGGCCGCAGGATATGAGCAATTTATCGGACAGAATGCAGACCAGAAAACATTGCAAGAGCTGGCCAGTGCAGTGTCCGAAGCTGCGCGCAGTGGCGGTTACGTATTTGCGAGTGCGCAAATATTGCCGCAAGCCATAAAATTGGGGGTCGTATCCGTGTCGCTTGATCCCGGTGCGATTGATGAAGTGCGGATTATCGGCTCGCAGAACAAGCGGCTGCGAAAAGTCCTGGACAAGCTCAGATGCGAAGCCGCCAGATCGGATATTGTAGAACGGCAATTGCTGCTGGCCGGTGATCTCCCCGGGATTACGTTGAATGGCTCCAGCTATTTGCAGGAAAACGGGAAGGGGATATTGGTAGTTACCGTCAGCGAGGATCGCTCGAGTGGCTATGCATCGCTGGACAATCACGGTCCGAACACCCTCGGTCCGATCCGGGCGAGGTTGCGACTTGATATCGCTGGATTGCTGAGTGACAGCGATGCTGTGACGACAAGTGTCATAAGCTCGATTGCCGAACCCAAAGAGCTGACCTATGTGAGCTTGCGCTATACAAACGTGCTGGGCGACGGCGATACGTCGGTTGGCTTCTCGGCTTCGGCAGGGCGCACGCGTTCGGGCTCCAGTCTCCGGGCACTGGGTCTCGAAGGCAGAAACAGATATGCTTCGGTATTTGCAAGTCATGCGCTCAAACGCAGCAATGATTTGAACCTCTGGCTGAACGCAGAACTGGCCTATCTTCAATCCGAACAAACATTGAGCAATTCACTGTTTCAGCAAGATGAAATTGTAACGGCATCCTTGAATTTTGCCGGCAATTACAATGTTGGAACAGGCCGGATATATGGCGGAATTGGTGTGACACAGGGTCTCGGAATATTGGGGGCAAATTCAGCGGCTGACCCGCTCAGTTCGCGTCCCAATAGCAGCGGCCAATTCACCAAAGCTCATTTCTGGATCAACTCCATATTGAATTTGGGGCAAGGCTTTAGCACGCGTCTGGCGGCTACCGGCCAGATTGCCTCAAAACCATTGCTGGCTCCGCACGAGATAGCAGTAGGTGGTCCCAATTTCGGTAGAGGGTTCGACTATAGCGAACGATTTGGAGATGAAGGCATTTTAGGCCTCGCCGAAATCCGCAAGGATTTTAACAAGGTCGCGAACTGGCTCAACTGGTTGCAAGTCTATGGCTTCGTCGATGGCGGATATGTTTCGAACATCGGCACCGGGTTCGGTGATGGTTCTCTTTTGTCAACAGGCGGAGGATTCCGTGCCCAGATCGGAAAATTTGATCTCGGTGTGGAGGCAGCCGCTCCCGTCAATGAAGACCGATTCGAGAGCGACGATCGCTCTTCGCAGATTAACGTTCAAATGGGAATTCAGTTCTAAACGGACTCCGGAACCGATCATTCGGCAAAATTAGCGACAAAGCATCGCGCGTTGATCAGGCAGCTTTGGGGCGGTGGCCTTTTACACTCCATGTTGCAATAAGATCCGCAAGATCTTCCTGGGAAAAAGGTTTGGCCAGATGAGCCTGCATCCCGGCGTTCAAACATGTTTTAATGTCCTGCTCATAGGCGTTGGCCGTCAATGCCACAATTGGCAAACTGCTCGCGGAAATACCGCCATTACGGATCATTTTCGTTGCCTTTATGCCATCTACGACGGGCATCTGAATATCCATGAGCACCAAATCATAGGGACGGCCAGCCAGATTGGCTTGCTCAACTTTTTGAACTGCTTCGGCCCCGTTTTGGGCCAGATCAAATTGCAATCTCATCTTGCCGAACATCTCTTCAAGCAGCATCTGATTTATATCATGATCCTCTGCCACAAGAACACGAGGTCGGTTATCGGTGATTTCTGTTTCCCTCGCCGGCGTTTCGGCGTCCACAATATTGGCTTCAGGGTCCTGATCGGCCGGACTTGCCAGTCGTTTTGCAGGCAGGGTGATCGTAAACACAGAGCCTTCGCCAACCCGACTTGTCATTGATATTCGCCCGCCCATGAGTTCGATCAACTGATTGCTGATGGTGAGGCCAAGTCCGCTGCCGCCATATTTCCGAACGGTGGAATCATCTTCTTGCGCGAAAGGTTCAAATATCGCCTTTCTCCGATCGGGCGCGATGCCCATTCCGGTGTCGGTGACAATGAGCGTCATGATTGAGCCACCCAATGCTCCCGGGGACTGGGAACGTTCCTCCTGATATCTGGCCTCAACCGTGACGGACCCGCTTTCCGTGAACTTGACGCCATTGGCCAGCAAATTCAGCATCACTTGCCGTAGTCGCAATCCATCAATTTTGACGAGCGCAGGGAGTTGCTCATCAATCCGGAGAACAACGCCCAGCTTTTTCGTTTCTGCCGTCGGTGAAACCAGCTTGATACAGCTGTTCAACACATTTCGAACGTCCACGGGAGCTTCGTTAATCGCCATCAATCCTGCATCGACTTTGGAAATATCCAGAATATCATTGAGCAGCCTCATCATTGCTGTGCCGGATTCAGATATCATCTGAACATGTCGGCTTTGCTCCTCGTTGAGCGTTCCGTCATCGAGCAACTGGGTGAACCCGATTACACCGTTCATCGGAGTGCGGATTTCATGACTCATGTTGGCGAGGAATTTTGACTTTGCCTGGGTTGCCGCTTCAGCGCGGTTAAGGGCTTTGCTGACCTCGCGTTCCTTGGCCACGAGCTCCTGTGTTTTGACTTTTACTTCCGCCTGCACATAGGCTTCGCGGCGGGCGTAGAAAAACATCATGATGGCAAAGGCGCCGGTGACAATCACCCCGCCTACCAAAATCAGGATCGGTTCCTGCGTGCTGACACTGGCTTCAAATTCGGGGGTACTGTTCCAGACCACCGTCCAGTCCTGCTCCATCATGCGGAACGTCTGGCTGGTGGAATAGAGCGAGCCGTGTTTTGACTGATTTTCCTGTTGGCTGTTAAAAATCAGATCGGTTGCCACACTGGAATCGCCATCAAACACTTGAAAGTCGAAGTTTCGACCCTGACTGGTGGTCAGGCCGGCCATGAAACGTGAAGCAATAAAAGGCGCATAGATCCAGCCGCGAAAAGCCTTCTTTCGTTGTGCCATTGTTTGCAATGACTGATCCTGTTTGTACATCGGTCGGAGAAGCAGAAAGCCTGCGCTTCGGGTTTCATCCTGAACGAGGAAAATACGTTTGGTTATGGTTGCTTCGCCGGTATCTCGCGCATGATAGGCCGCTTCCCGGCGATTGGACTCAAAGCCGATGTCCAGTCCCACAGCTTCTTTGTTGGGTTCGATCGGCTCGATATACGTAATGGAAAGCTTTTCAGGGATATCCGTTTGTGGATGGATGTCCATATTTTTGACACCCCGGTTCCGAACCGATGTCAGATAGTCAGCGATTTTGTTCTTTGGTACCGGCTCAATATAGCCGATCCCGTTTATTCCCGGCAATGTTTTTTCAATGTCCAGAACGTCGACATAAGCTTTCCACTGATCGAGTGACACAACATCCGAGGTTTCAAATAACGCCGCTCCGCCATCAAGGCTTTGTCGATAGGAGTCCAGCCGGCTGCGCATCGCATGGGCATTGTCGGCCGTGAGCGCATTGAATGTCGCAAGATTCCGTTCCTGGCTGGCCATGCTGGCAATTGTCCAGGCCCAGACGGTGATCGCCGGTAGCGCCACGAGACCAATCAACGCGATAGCCCCGATAATCAAGTTTGCGCGGTTGCGAGTTCGGCCTGCCCAAAGTTCGTTCAGCATGATGACAGACCTCAGTTCAAGTTGAAGCTGAGGGCGGGCGGGGTCACGCAACTCCCGATCAGGTCATCAATGCGCGCCACAAGGCTTTCCGGTTCGAAAGGCTTTGTCATATAGTCCGAAACACCTGCTCGATACGCCTCGATCACATGATTTCTCCCGGTCTGTGATGTCAGCATGATCACCGGGATATCTGTGGTCGTGGCGGAAATTTTCATCTGTTCCAAAACTTCGATGCCGCGCATACCGGGCATCAGATTATCGAGAATCACGATGTCGGGGCGGGAATTCAAAATCGTGTCGAGCACGTCTGCACCATTGTCGACGACCGCGACCGAATGGCCGTTTTTTTCCAGTGCGTAAAACACGACTTCGCCGATTAGTGCATCGTCATCCGCAATCAAGATATGCGCCATTGACAGAATTCCTCTTTCCCTGAACTTCCCAGTGTCATTCCCTGATAAGCAAATTTCATGCCGGTTGATGAATGCATCATCTGAATCGAGATGCGACCGGCAAAAGGAGATATTCTTGATTGACGGCTGGAAGCTGAAAAACTTAACCCCGAATTTACTATCTTGATCGCAAAATCGTCTGACAAGTTAGCCGGCGTGACGAGATCGGGATCTGACGCGCTCCTGGTTTGGCAAGATCAGCACCGGTCCGGGATTCAAAGAAATATTGCAGTGGCCGTTAACGATGAGAACCGGTGGAGCAGCATGATGATGCGCGTCCTGGTGGAAACTATCAAAAGGAAATTGAAGAGTGCAAAGCCTGCCAAACGACAATCCAGAACAACAGGATCTGATTGGCCTGCCTGTTGAACCATATCGGGGATATTTGCTTCTCGTAGAAGATCATGATGTGAACCAGATTCTGATCAGGTCGATGGCTGAGCGGTTGGGGTATCGTACAGAACTGGCCGTTGATGGCGCGGATGCGGTGGCCAAAATTGATGATGCAGGTTTGCGCGGAGCTCAATATGATCTGGTATTGATGGATGTTCAAATGCCGGTGATGGACGGCTGCGAGGCCGCGCGGATGATCCGCGCGATTGGCGTTGACGAAAAAACTCTGCCCATCGTTGCAATTACCGCCAATGCCGAACCAGAGGATATCGATCGCTGTCTTGCTGCAGGCATGCAGGATCATATTTCCAAACCAATACTCATGGATGAGTTGGAACGCGTTCTGTCCGACCGGCTCGAGATGGCTGATCCAACCGAATCTGGTTCCATGGACGTTGAAAAAGCACCCCATTTTTCCGATCATCTGACCGACCGATATGCATTGCGTCGTGCACAAGCCTTGTCCAGTATTTCGAGCCTCGTTCGGGTGGGGACTTTTCTGGATCAGGATTTACAAGAAATTTCGGATCATATGCACAAGCTGGCAGGCACTGCAGGAATGTTCGGGGAACCTGAACTGGGTCTCCAGGCCAAAGACCTGGAAGACGGTATCGCGCGCTGGCAAATTGCTGAAAGACCCTCCAAAATCAAGACGTGTGTCGAGTCAATTCTGGACTGCGCGCACGGGTGAAACGCAATTGATGCTGGCGGTGCCAATTTGACTGAACTTTCAGCACGTCTGACTGAACTCAGCCCAGGAATGTTTCCGCCATGGCGTCGATTATGGCGTCGCTGTCGATACGATAGCTCTTGTATAGATCCTGCAGGTCGCCGGTCTGTCCAAATTTGTCTGTGCCCAGTGGACTGACTTTCATGCCCCGAACCGCTCCCAGCCAGGACAGCGCAGACGGCGATCCGTCAAGGACCGTGACCAATCTGGCATCCGGTGACAGCTTGGCAAGTAACTGTTCGACGTGACTTGCGGGCCTCGACCGGGATTGCCAGCGATCCGCCTGACATTTTGACCACTCCCGGTGCAGCAAATCTGGTGATGTGACGTTGAGCAAACCGAGCCCGGGAACATCATCCGCCAGTTTTTGATAGGCTTCGAGAACCTCTGGTGCGATTGCACCGGTAAATGCGATAGCTGCTTCGGCTGCCGGCCCCGGCTCCTGAAGCCAGTAGCCACCTTGCAGCGCATCATGCTCCCAGCCATCATTTTTCCGCGCCATCTGGGTTATGGATCTGGTACTCAAGCGCAGATAGACCGAACTGCCGTCTGGTTGCTGCATATGTTCAAAGGCCCAGCGCATCATCAACGCAACTTCGTCCGCCCAGGCAGGTTCGAAATAAACCAGACCCGGTTGCCCCATCCCGATCAGCGGTGTGTTGATCGATTGATGCGCACCCCCTTCTGGTCCGAGGGTCAGTCCAGAAGGTGTGCCAACCAGCAAAAAGCGGGCATCCTGATAGCAACCGTAGTTCAGAGCATCGAGCCCGCGCGCGATAAATGGATCATAGACGGTTCCGACTGGCAACAGGCGAGTTCCGAAATGCGGTGCCGTGAGCCCCATGGATGCCAGCATCAGGAAGAAGTTATTCTCCGCAATGCCCAGTTCGACATGCTGACCTGCGCCATGTGCAGACCATTTTTGTGCAGACGGAATCCTGGCTTGTTGAAAGGCATCCGCGACTTCCTGCCGTCTGAACAGACCGCGCTGGTTCACAAAGGCACCGAGATTCGTTGTCTGTGTGACATCCGGTGCTGTCGTGACGATCCGATCGGCAATATCTTCCCCGGATTTGGCAATATCCAGCAGGACTTTTCCGAACGCAGCCTGGGTCGAAATCTCTTCGCCGGCCGGCACCGCAAAGCGGGCGGGAACGGGGATGACAGCAGCTTCGGGCTCTGCCGATTGCTTCGCCAGCGCACAGTCTTCCACAAACGCCTTGAGCCGGGCGGCCGCATTGTCGCCAAGCCCGCCATAAGGTTCCCATTCCTGGCCTTCGTCAATTCCCAGACTTTGGCGATATCCCTCAATCTGGGTCGGGTTCATCATGCCGGAGTGGTTGTCCTTGTGCCCGGCGAGTGGCAGGCCAAATCCCTTGACCGTGTAAGCAATGAACAGCGTCGGGCGATCGTCATCACAAGCATCAAATGCTTCTGAAAGGGTTTCGACACAGTGCCCGCCGAGATTGGTCATCAGATCTGCCAATGCATCATCATCAAAGCCGGCCAGAAGTTTTTTGACATTTGGCTTGCTGCCAATGTCTGCCAGCAACCGCTCACGCCATGCCGCACCGCCCTGATATGTGAGAACCGCGAAATCGGCATTGGGACAATTCTCGATCCATTGTTCGAGCGTTTTTCCTCCGGGTTTGCGAAAGGCCGCCATCTGGCGTTTCCCGTATTTCATGGTCACCACACGCCAGCCGCATGTCTCGAAAATATCGTCAAATCGACGAAACATGCGATCCGCAGTGGTACTATCCAGCGATTGGCGGTTGTAGTCCACTACCCACCAGCAATTGCGAATGTCGTGTTTGTAGGCTTCGATCAGGCATTCATAAATATTGCCTTCATCCAGTTCGGCATCGCCCATCAATGCGATCATTCGGCCTGCTTCAGATTCCTCCAGCTGACCGTGTGCAATCAAATAATCCTGCATCAAGCTGGAGAACGCCGTTATCGCCACACCAAGGCCAACCGAGCCAGTGGAAAAATCGACCGGAATGGTATCTTTGGTGCGCGATGGATAGCTTTGAACGCCGCCCAAAGCACGGAACCGTTCCAGTTTTTCGCGGCTCTGGTTGCCGAGCAAATAGTGTATTGCGTGCAGGACCGGTCCGGCATGCGGCTTGACGGCCACTTTGTCGCCCGGACGCAAGGCATGAAAATACAGAGCGGCCATGATCGCTGTCATCGAAGAACAGCTCGCCTGATGACCGCCAACCTTCAGTCCATCTCGTTTCGGACGAATATGGTTGGCATTGTGCACGGTCCAGGAGGACAACCAGCGCAAACGCGATTCCAGAAGCTCGAGCATTTGCATTTCGCCCTGATCGTCAGTGACTGCTTTTGTGTTCATCGCTTATACTATCCTGATTGACATCGATATGATCGTTGATCCTGCAACGTGCTTCAGAACATGTCTCGGGTCAAACAGATGACGCTGATTTGACCAATGCATGAACAAAAGCAATTGCGGATATCGTTTCAGCAAGGCAAGCAGTTATGCCGCTGTCCGAAAACAGTAGCATGGCTATGCCGGTTCACTGCGGAACGAAGAAAAAAAGGGTGGAACGAATGTCGAATTTGCATGACGATTACAGCTCTGCCGGATTTGGTGGGGACATCGGGTTTGGAAAACGTCCGGCGCTTATCCTTATCGATGTTGCGAAAGCCTATATTGAACCCGGTGCGCCCCTTTATGTGGGGTCTGAAGATGCGTTCCAAGCCATGGTCCGCCTCGCTGAATTGGCGCGAGGCAGCGGCGTACCGGTTATTTTTACGCGGGTTGAATATATGGCAGGCGGAGCAGACGGCGGCTTGTTCTATCAAAAGATCAAGGCGCTTTCGCTTTTCGATATCGGGAGCAGACTTGGCGATTTTGATGACCGATTGCGTCCGCTGGAAGGCGAAATTGTCGTCACCAAACAATATCCGAGTGCTTTTTTTGGTACACATCTGGCTTCAACCCTCAACATGATCGGCGTCGATACCTGTCTGCTTTCCGGCTTTTCAACATCGGGTTGTGTCCGGGCGTCGACGCTCGATGCGTTGCAGTACGGATTTCGGCCCATCGTGGTTTCAGAGGCTTGCGGCGACCGGGATCCAAAAGTGCAGTCGGCCAATCTGTTTGATCTGGAGCAGAAATATGCGGACCTGAAGAGCCTGTCGGAAATTCAGGACTATTTTTCCCAATTGCCCTCGGACTGAAACAAACTACCGGCCCTTTATTGCATTGTTGCAATCGGGGTTCAGCCGGGATCTTTCAGGTAGGCGATTAAGTCAGCTCGTTTCTGAGCATCCGGCAAGCCCGCAAATATCATTTTTGTCTTTGGTACAACTTTCTGTGGGTCTTCCAGATATTGATAAAGCTGCTCTTCAGTCCAGGTCACGCTGCTGCTGGCATTTGCAGCAGAATATTTAAAGCCCTTGATTGATCCGGCATCCCGACCAACAATCCCAGCCAATGACGGACCAATCCGGTTCACGCCCGGGTCTGTGACGTGGCAAGTGCGGCACTGTGCGAACACTTTCGCTCCGGCTTCGGCGGAGCCGGTCAGGCTGGCATAGGCAACACCGTCCTTTGTGGAAAGATCGCCGTCGGCTGGAGGGCTCTGTTCGGCAGTGGTTTCTTCTGGTTCTGCCGCTGTTTCGCCAGCTGTTTCGACAGCCGGCTCGGCAGAAGTTTCAGGCGGCTCATTCGGTTCGGAGCCCCCACCAGAACAAGCTGTCGCCAACGCTGATAGTGCCACAGCGCTCGCCATTGCCTTAATCTTGACCATATTTTTTCCTGCCTTGTTTCATCATTTGATGGACAAGTCATTCGCTAACGGCTTAATCGAGATAAGTCAAAACGCGGATCAACGCACTTTCTGATATGGGGCCACACCCAAAGTTGGCGACTGGACGCTTCCATTTTTTCCTCACGAAGCATTTCTACAATAATGAAAACAAAAGCCTGATTACAAATCTCCATTCGTTGTGATAGTCGATCAGCCTGCTCGATTTTCGGGCTCTGTTTTTACACGGTGCCGCCTCTCTTCATCATTTTGGCGTGGCCTTGCAGGAGAAAAAAATGTCTGTCGTAACCACTGAGAAACACCAAAATATTCTGGTCATCATCTCCAACAATCCACCCGTCAATGCGCTGGGCGCGGCCGTTCGGCAGGGACTGGTTGATGGCATCGACGAGGCGCTTTCAGATGATTCGATTGAGGCGGTGGTCATTCGCTGTGACGGACGAACGTTTTTTGCCGGCGCAGATATTACGGAATTCGGAAAACCGATGCAGGGCCCGAATCTGGGTGAGGCGATTGATCGCATGGAAGCGAGCAACAAGCCGGTTGTCGCCGCAATCCACGGAACTGCTCTGGGCGGCGGTTGTGAAGTGGCTTTGGCCTGTCATTACCGAGTTGCAGTGCCATCCGCCAAAATGGGCTTGCCGGAAGTCAAGCTGGGTTTGATACCGGGAGCCGCCGGAACACAGCGCCTGCCGCGGGTTGTTGGTGCAGAAGCTGCCTTGCCCATGGTTGTGATCGGTAATCCGATATCTGCGAAGAAGGCACATGCGATCGGACTTGTTGACAAGGTGGTCGGTGAAGATAGTCTGGCAGATGATGCGATCACCTTTGCGCGCGAACAAATTGGCAAGGAACCGCCGCGATCTTCTGAAGGCACAGCCAATGAAGATGGCATAAAAAACCCGGCAATATTTGATGAGTTCCGGCAGAAAAACGGTCGCAAGATCCGCGGCTTTGAAGCTCCGGAAGCGGGTATTCAGGCGGTGAAGGCCGCCGGTGAACTGTCCTATGCTGATGGTGTTGCGAAAGAACGTGAGCTCTTTGCGAAACTGATGACCGGAACGCAATCTGCAGCGATGCGCCACTATTTCTTTGCCGAGCGCGCGGCCAACAAAATCGATGGCATTGATCCCAAGATTGATCTGATCCCGATCAAGAAAGTCGGGATTTTGGGCGCCGGGACGATGGGCGGCGGAATCGGAATGAACTTTCTGTCGGCCGGTATTCCCGTGACAATTGTCGAATTGAAAGAAGAAGCGCTGGACCGCGGTGTCGGTGTCATCCGCAAAAATTACGAGAATACCGCCAAACGGGGACGCATGACTGACGAGCAGGTTGAGGGTGCCATGAGTCTTTTGACACCCAGCCTGTCTTATGACGATCTGGCCGATTGCGATCTGGTGATCGAGGCTGTGTTTGAAAATATGGACGTCAAAAAGGAAGTCTTCACCAAGCTCGACGGCATTGTGAAGCAAGGCGCAATCCTGGCCAGTAACACCAGTTACCTGAATATTGACGAGATCGCTGCGGTCACCAAGCGACCGGAATATGTGCTTGGCCTGCACTTCTTCTCCCCAGCGAACATTATGAAATTGCTGGAAATTGTTCGCGGTGAAAAGACGGCTGATGATGTGCTGATGACCGCGATGAAGCTCTCAAGGAAAATCGGGAAAGTTGCGGCCGTCTCAGGCGTTTGCCCAGGCTTTATCGGCAACCGGATGCTCAGCCCGCGCCAGGAACAGGCCAATTTGATGATCATGGAAGGCGCCAATTACTGGGAAGTGGATGACGTCCTGCTCGAATTTGGGTTCCCCATGGGGCCATTCCAGATGTCCGATCTCGCCGGAGTGGATATCGGTTGGCACCGCGATCCAGAGCGCATTGAAACATTGCGTGATGCGCTCTGTGCGGTTGGTCGCTGGGGACAGAAAGTCGGCAAGGGTTTTTATGACTATGACGAGGCACGGCAACGGACACCGTCAGATGAAGTAAAGCAGATCATTTCGGAATTTGCGACCAAGGCTGGCAAGGAACAACGTACAATTTCGAAAGACGAGATTCGTGAACGGATGCTCTATCCGATGGTCAATGAAGGTGCGAAGATTCTGGAAGAAGGTATGGCACAGCGTGCCAGCGACATCGATGTTGTCTGGATCAATGGCTATGGCTGGCCGCTCTACACCGGCGGACCAATGTTCTGGGCTGACACCGTGGGCCTCGACAATATCGTTGCCGGTTTGCAGAGTCACAATCTCCCGGTTGCGAATTTGCTTCAGGAAAAAGCTGCGGCCGGAGAGAAGTTCAACAGATAGATCTACAATATAGATTGGGAGAGAATAATTTGTCAGCTGAAGCAATAGATTCACTGGAAAAGTGGACGCCGCCTGCTGGATGGCCAGTAAGATCACGCAAGGAAGTAGATGCGCTGTTATGTGCAGACGGTCAGCCGTTTGAAATGGAAACGGTTGATATTGACGGAGTTGAAACGCGGGTCTGGAAAAATGCGCATCCGACTCTGGCGGCGATGGCTGAACATGCGCGTGGTCATGGGGATAGCGAATTCCTGATTTATGCCGACGAACGTGTCACCTATGCCAACTGGTACCGGGCTGTTGCCGCGCTGGCTGTGGAGCTTCAGAGCATCGGCGTGTCCAGGGGAGACCGCGTATCACTCGCTATGCGCAATTTACCCGAGTGGCCGGTGATTTTCTTCGCTGCTGCTTCAATCGGTGCAATTGTTGTCCCGCTCAACGCCTGGTGGACGGACCAGGAGCTCGTATTTGGTCTGGCAAATTCCGGAACTAGCGTTCTGCTCTGTGATGCCGAGCGATGGGATCGCATTTCTCCACATTTGGCTGAATTGCCTGATATGAAACATGTGATTGTAGCTCGCAGCACTGGCGAACTCGCAGGTCCGACCCGTCCGCTTGAACAGATAATCGGCAAGCCCAATGACTATGGCGCGCTGCCGGATCAGGATTTGCCATCCGTGGATATGGCGCCAGATGACCCGGCAACGATATTCTATACCAGTGGTACAACCGGACAACCCAAAGGCGCGCTCGGAACCCATCGCAATCTTACCACCAATGCAATTTCCGTTGCCTATTCCGGAGCTGCGACCGCATTGCGCCGGGGCGATGAGCTGCCTGAGCCCGCCGTTCGTGTGGGTCTTACAGTCGTGCCCATGTTTCACTGTACGGCTTGCTCTGCGATCATGATGCCTACCGTCCATGGCGGGCACAAGATGGTTTTCCTGCACAAATGGGATACCGTGCAGGCAATGGAGATTATCGAGCGGGAAAAGGTCAATGCAACCGGCGGTGTCCCTTTCATTGCCTGGCAATTGATCGAACATCCGGATCGCGAAAAATATGATCTGAGTTCCATCGACGCAATCAGCTATGGTGGCGCACCATCCGCGCCGGAACTCGCCCGGAAAATCTTCGAAGTTTTTGGCGCACTGCCGGGTAATGGCTGGGGCATGACCGAAACCATGGCAACCGTGACATCGCACAGCGCTGAAGATTATCTCAACCGTCCAACAAGTTGCGGACCACCTGTGGCTGCGGCCGACCTGAAAGTGATGAGCGAAGATAGCGATGAGGAATTGCCGATCGGCGATGTGGGTGAATTATGGGCCCGCGGGCCGATGGTTGTAAAGGGTTACTGGAACCGCCCCGACGCCACCGCCGAAACCTTTGTCGACGGATGGGTCCGGACCGGCGATCTGGCGCGTCTGGATGACGAAGGATTCTGCCACATTGTCGACCGCGCGAAAGACATGATCATTCGTGGTGGAGAAAACATCTATTCATCCGAAGTCGAGAATGTCCTCTATGATCATCCTGCCGTCATGGATGCGGCCTTGGTTGGTATCGATCACAAAACCCTGGGTGAAGAACCGGCTGCGATTGTCCATCTTGTCCAGGATCAATCAGCGACGGAAGCAGAATTGCAGGAGTGGGTGCGGGCCAGGCTGGCAAATTTCAAGGTGCCGGTGAAAGTACTGTTCAGTGCCGAAACCTTGCCACGGAATGCCAATGGCAAAATTTTGAAACGCGATCTCAAGTCGCTTTTTTGAACGCTAACTAGCTTGTGGCGCCAACCGGATTAGGCCTTCCTGTACGGCGGATGCGACCAGTTTGCCATCGCGTGTGTAAAGTGCGCCGCGATTAAGCCCGCGCGTTCCGCCGGTCCAGTCGCTGTCCATCACATAGCAGATCCACTCATCCATTCTGAAGTCATCGTGGAACCACATGGCATGATCGAGGCTGGTCGAAAACAAACCAGGCGTCGTCCAGTGCAGGCCGTGGGGTATCATTGACGTGGAAAGCAAACCCATGTCCGATGCGAAGGCCAGGGTCGCGCGATGCGTCAACGGATCGTCGGGCAGGGGCGCGACTGTTTTGAACCATTGATACTGGCGCGCTTCCTTGTTCTTGCCTTCCGGGCGAAAACTGCGCACTTCAAACGGGCGGGGCATGCTCATACGCTTGATGTGCTTGTCCGATACCTGCGGGTTACGGGCAATCTGCTCCATGGCGCTCATGCACTGTTCCGGCGGCAACACATCCGGTAAAGGCACCTGATGATGCAGTCCATCGGCGGCGATCTGAAAAGATGCCGTCAGGTTGAATATGACTTTGTCATCCTGCCGAACCACGACCCTGCGATTGGAAATGCTGCGCCCGTCAAAATCGCGATGCACGCGGAAATGGAGGGGCTTGGTTTCATCTCCTGCTCGCAGGAAATAGGAATGCAGTGAATGGATGCTCTTTGCATCGTCAACGGTCCGATCCGCCGCGACAATGGCTTGAGCAATAACCTGCCCACCAAAAATGCGCTCCCGCGCTGTCGAACTGAGCGCAGGATACTCAAATTCATCGTCGGCATGCGCGTCGAGATTAAATGTGCGTAGCAATCCTGCTATCAGTTTCTCCGCTGGCACGGAGGACCGATTGGCCAAAGCCTGCGACAATCGCCGCGCGACTTGTTCGTCCGTTAGCTTATCCACTATTGTAATCCTTGCAGTGCGTTAGCGGCTGAATGTTCGACCGGTTCAGGAATAGATCTCGAACAGTCCGGCGCCGCCTTGACCACCGCCGATACACATGGTGACAACGCCCCATTTTGCACCGCGACGACGACCTTCCTGCAGCAAATGCCCGGCGCAGCGCGCACCGGTCATGCCGAACGGATGTCCGATAGAAATGGAGCCACCATTGACATTATACTTTTCCGGATCGATGCCTAGACGATCACGGCTGTAGAGACACTGACTGGCAAAAGCTTCGTTCAGTTCCCAAATGTCGATATCGTCCACGGTCAGACCCTGCCGCTCGAGCAGCTTTGGCACGGCAAAGACAGGGCCAATGCCCATTTCATCCGGTTCACATCCGGCCACAGCCCAGGACACGAAACGGCCCAATGGCTCCAGCCCGCGCTTTTCAGCTTCCTTGGCTTCCATCAACAGGACAGCTGCGGCGCCATCCGACAACTGGCTGGCGTTGCCTGCCGTGATATATTTGCCTTCGCCCATGACGGGTTGCAATTTGGAGAGACCTTCCATCGTGGTTGTGGGACGATTGCACTCATCGCGATCCACTGTGTAATCGACGATGGTTTCTTCTTTGGTTTCCTTGTCTACCACCTTCATTTTGGTCTGCATGGGTGCGATCTCGTCGGCAAATAGTCCCGCTTCCTGAGCCGCTGCCATACGCTGCTGTGATTGTAGGGAATATTCATCCTGATATTCGCGGCTGATATTATAGCGCTCCGCAACAATGTCAGCGGTGTCGATCATCGGCATGAAGATTGCCGGCGCGATTTTCAGGATATCTTCGTCGATACTGCCTTCCGGCGCGCGGGTGCCTTGCATCGAAATACTTTCGACACCGCCCGCTACAACACAGTCCGCACCATCGCCGCGAATGTGATTTGCGGCCATGGCAATGGCCTGCATGCCAGACGAGCAGAACCGATTGATCGTCGCGCCCGCTGTTGTTTTGGGAAGGCCCGCGAGCAGCGCTGCATTGCGCCCAATGTTTGGAGCTGCGTGTGCTACGTTGCCCATCAGGCTGTCATCGACAAAATCGCTTTCGACACCGGCTTTTCCAACGGCATGTTTGATCGCATGTGCGGCCATTGTCATGGGAGGCGTGATATTAAATCCACCACGGCCTGCCTTGGCGAGACCGGTACGGGCATAGGATACGACGACTGCTTCACGCATTTCAAATCTCCATTCTGAGCCGAGCGCGGAAAATGGACCGGCTCGCAACTGACACTGCCGACCTAAGTCTATTTGGAGCGGTGTCAAGATATCCAGAGCCTTTCGACATTTAATACGGCCGTCCATATCCAGCGATGACCCGTTTGTATTCCGTCACGATCCTGCATTGAAACCACAGCTACCGCTTTTAATCGGTTGCCAGTTCCTGCGGCATCTGCAAGCTTGCAAAAATGGTCAACACATCGGCAATATCATTCACGCAGTCTCCTGTCGTTAAGGACGACGGAACGGTCATGTTTGATTGCTCGTCTGATCAGAACCAGAGGCCGTGGCTGGCATTGCATCCATTTGACCCGATCGTAGTCCAGACGATCAACTACTGGGTTTCTGTTGAGACCAGCACCGCGCGGGGTACATGGGATCCCACAAAATGGTCTGCTTTAACCCAAACCAAATGGACGTGCGGGGAACTCGGTGTTGGACATGCGACGCACGGCATATCCGAAGTTGCAGGGCAGGGGGACAGTCCGCGCTTCGAATTGACCTTCTTCGATGACAATGGCGCGCTGGTATACAAAATGAGCGGTGTCGGGGTTGTCTTTCAGACCCGCGATTTTGAATCCTGGCGAGAAAAGGCAAAGCAAAAACTCCAGAAATCCGCTCCGGTCACGGATTTTCAGTTTGCCCCCGCCGATGCCGTTGGAGTGAAGAAGCAAGCTGAGAGCTTTATCTCGCCGATCATCGACCGGGATGTTCCTTCTGCCGACGTATTAATCACCAAGGAAAGCGGGTTCCCTCCGGCTCATCCCTATCTCAGCGGATCCGGTGACCATGTGAATTCCACGCATCTTGCAGATGTTGCCAGACAATTTGCGAATCTGTTGCTCGGCGGCGGGCCACATCTGATTACAGGCGGTGAAATGACGTTTGATCGCTACGTCGAATTGGGACGTCCTTTTGAAATCGCACTGGTGAACGAAAACGCATCCGAAAAAAGTTTCTCCATGGCCGTCCGGCAAGCTGGGCGGTTATGTTCAACAATTGAAATTGCATATCTCAGGGAGTGCTGCGCATAAGGCGCGATTATCTGGTCGCCGAGCCACCCCTGAATGAGCGGTCTCAATCCGCCGCCGATCAGAAACAGCGGGAATAACGCACCGTTCAAAGCCTGGTCTATGGCTCTTCAGGCTCCTCATAATTGGCGACATATGATTCGATTAGCCGATCAAGTGCTTCGCGGGACACGCGGTGGTGGCTTTCTGAAAAGCCGATGTTGGCCACCATTTTCCAGTGACCATACATTGTGACGATGACGAGATAGGCCAGTTCCTTGCAGGCGGCTTGCGGAAGGTCAGGATAAGTGACCTGAAACTCGTGCGCAAAAGTCATCTGGACGAGAGAATAGCCATCATATAGTCTTTTTCGAACGCTTTCATGGGTGTTTGAATAGGCCAGCAAGGCATCATAAACGGCATCATCAGCCGGTTTTGGCAGGCCTGTATCGGCAAGATAATTGAAATAAAAGTCGAGAAAAATTGTCAGCCTGCTGCCGCCTCTTGCGGCAATAGCCGTCTTGACCAGGCAGTCCCGGTAAACTTCTTCCATCGCTTCGCACAGGGCGAGCATCATGTCTTCGCCATCTTTGAAATAGTGGCGAATCAGCTGCCGGGACATGTCGCCATGTTTCGCGATCTGATCATTGCCCGGGAGACTCATGCCGTCTTCTTCCAAAGCAGTTCTCAGAGCAGAAATAATTTCAGGCCGTCTGATTTCTGATATTTTCTTCGCCAATGAACTCTCGTTTCCCTGATATACGTGCTTGGAACTGCCGCAGCCGAAACCGGCGGTTCGGCAGGAGATTTAGTGCGTAACTTGATTGGCAAGCTGCCATCTTGCCGCCAACTTACATATCGCGACCTTCAGTGGAAACACAACCGCCTAAGACCGGAATTTCGAGAACATACTTTCAGAGAGTCCAAACATTTTCAAATCGAAAATATAATTATTGATCTGACAAGATTAACTGTTAGGCTGCCGAAGGCAACCAAGGGATTATTGGGGATATTCTTTTGATTGGGTCGCGCCATCGAGCTGTTCGATTTTTTAATCGGACCGCTTGATTCACAACTGCCAAAAAGTTGGGGGCCTCATGGTCATTGCGCGAACGCTGTCGAGCGACATTAGCACGAAAAAGGGTCCATCAGGCCCATTGAGGAGTCGCATCAGTCGTTGCCGTTGGCGACGAGGTTTTTTCGCGACTGCTTTCATGCTCGCCGTTCCGGCTCAATTTGCCAGCGCCCAGGTCGCACCCGGTCCCACCATCTCTCCCAATCAGGCATTTCAGGCCAATGCCAGCTTTGTTCAAGGCAATGGCAATCATGTCATCAGTACCAATTCCGATACCGTCAATATTTCGACATCAGAGACGATTATTAACTGGACCACGCTTGACGTTGATACGCCGCAAACGGCGAACACTTCGGTCAATGTACTGGCGGCCGGTTCGAACCTGCAATTTGTCGGCCCCAGCGGCGGTTACACTGTACTCAATCGCGTGTTGCCAGTTCCATCCGGGACCGATGGCTCGTTTCGACCGATTTCGATAAACGGGGCGGTCGACAGTCGGCTGGGCACCGCCGGAGGCGCGCAAGGCGGTAACATCTGGTTCTACAGTCCCGGCGGTATCATCACTGGCGGTGCGTCGAGCTTTGACGTTGGCGGACTTGTATTGTCTGCCAGTGCCCTGAACAGCATTGATGGCGGCGGAAGCAGCCTCAATTTTTCGGGTGTCAGTCAGGCAGACAGCACCATAACCATCAGCGCGGGTTCGGTGATCAACGCCAACAGTTATGTCGCCATGGTCGCGCCGCGCATCGAGCAGGCGGGCACGATCAGTGCAAACGGATCCATCGCGCAAGTTGCTGCTGATGAAGCTGTTTTGACCATCAACCAGGGCCTGTTTGATATCGAGGTCGGAGTTGGCACCAGCGATAGCAATGGGCTGGTGCACACAGGAACGACGACCGGTCCTGCCCGATCTAACGATACGGACAATCAGACAATCTATATGGTTGCTGTGCCCAAAAATCAGGCGCTGACGATGCTGATTGCGGGGTCGGCTGGCTATGCGCCTGCGACGACCGCGATGGAGAGAGATGGCAACATCATCCTGAGTGCGGGCGGCGATGTGGTCCAAAACCAGATTGACGAAACAATCGTTGGCGGTCGCAACGCTAACATAAACATCAATGGCGGCAATCTCACGAATGAAACTGATGCTTTTGCAGATGATGATCTGACCATAACCGCCGGCGCCTTCACTGGAGGCCGATTGTTCTCGGGCGATGTGATTACCTTGACCACAGCCGGCGCGGCGATTGTCGATGAGGCCGTTTCCAATCTGGAAACCAGTATCACGGGGAGTGCGGTGACGCTGAACAGCGGCATGATCGGTCGCAATCTTGCGTTGAACGCCACTGCCGGAGATGTTTCCGGATCCGGGACGATCACAGCAGATGGTCTCGTCAATATTGATGCCACAGGCGATATCAGCTTTGGCTCGCTGACCGCAGGCAGCACCTTTACCGCCGATGCGGGAGGCTCGATCAATTTCGCAGCAGCCAATACGACCCGGTCGCAGATCATTCTCAACGCCGGGAATAACATCAACGGCGGATCAATGTTCAGTATCGATGTTGCCGGGGTTACCGATAATATTTCGGTCAATGCAATAGCCGGAAATATATCGTTGGGAGATGTTTCATCGGCGCAGAATCTTACTATCAATGCAATCGATATTGATACCGGCAGCCTGACATCGCAGGCTATCGCCAATGTCAATGCCTCCGGGGATGCCAATGTTGGAGCAATCAACACCATTGCCGGGAACGCTGCAGTCCGTGGTGAAACAGTTGTTCTTGGGTCTGCCGATGTAAGCAACCTGCTTGTGGAAGCCCGGAGCGGGGTTCTCACAGCAACGGGGGATATCGTTTCACGAGGCGAGATAAATCTTGATGGGGCAACTGACATAAATCTGGCCAATGCACAGGCCAATAGCAACTTCACAGCCGATACCAGTGGGGACATTAGTTTTGCGACAGCCAATACCAGTCGGGGACAGCTAATATTCAATGCCGGTGCAGATGTTATCGGTACTTCTCTGATGACCGTCGATGTCGCCGGCGTCACCGATAATCTCAGCGTCACTGCAGGCAATGATATTGTGATCGATAGCGCAATATCCGGTCAGAACTTGTCCCTGTCCGGGGAGAATATTACCGCAACACTCCTGGATTCCACCGTTTTTCTGAACGTCACCGCGGCGCAGCGGGCCGATTTCGGGACTGTGAACAGTGGGCTGGACGCCACAATTTCGAGCAGCTTCGTCGATCTGGTCGGCGGTACAATTGATCGGGGCCTCTCGATCAGTGCCTCGAATGCCAATTTGAACGTGACCGGGTCTGTTTCCGTGGGAGGCATCATAAACCTTGATGCTTCGGGTGATATCACCTTTGGGGCACTGACTGCAGGCAGTACTTTTACCGCCGATGCCGGGGGCTCGATTAACTTTACCGAAGCCAATACGACGCGCGCACAGATCATTTTCAATGCCGGGACCGATATCAATGGTGGCTCGATGTTCAGCACCGATGTAGCCGGCGTTACGGATAACATTGTGCTCAACGCTGTGACCGGCAATGTCACAGTGGGTGATATCACTTCGGCGCAGGATGTCATTGTCAATACGATCAATCTTGATGCCGGAATTCTGAGCGCACAGGCGAGAGCCACTATCATCGCGACCGGAACTGCAGATGTTGCCGCGGTCAACACCAATACCGGAATTGCGACGCTGCGCGGAACAATGATAAATCTGGGTTCTGCCGATGTCAGCAGTCTGGTGCTGGATGCAACGGATACGGCACTCACGGTTACGGGCGATATTGTTTCAAGTGGCATTATCGATCTCGATGCTGCAACCGATATCAGTCTGGTCAATGCGCAGGCCGGCAGTACGTTTACCGCCAATGCCGGTGGCGATATCCTGTTCACACAGGCGAATACAAGCCGGGGTCAGATCATCTTTGCCGCTGGTGGCGATATTCGCGGTACATCGCTGATGACGGTCGATGTTGCCGGAGTTACCGACAATCTCAGCCTGACAGCAGCCAATGACATTGTCATCAACAGCGCCGTCTCCGGTCAGGATATCGCACTGTCAGGAAACAACATCGCGGCGATATTGCTGGATGCCACGAGTTTTCTGAACGTCACGGCAGCGCAGCGAGCCGACCTTGGAACCATAAATAGCGGTTTTGATACGAGAATAACCAGCAGCTTTGTTGATCTGGTGGGGGGAACAATTGATCGGGGCCTGACGGTAAGTGCTTCCAATGCCGATTTGAACGTGACCGGTACTGTTTCCGTAGGCGGGATTATCGACCTTGATGCTTCTGGCGATATCACCTTCGGTGCGCTGACCGCAGGAAGCACCTTTACTGCCGATGCCGGAGGCTCGATCGATTTTACCGAAGCGAACACCACGCGCGCACAGATTATTTTCAACGCCGGTGGCGATATCAACGGCGGCACGATGTTCAGCACTGATGTCGCGGGCGTGACCGACAATATCAGGCTGAACGCCCTGTCAGGCGATATCACATTGGGTGATGTTGCTTCCGGCCAGGATATTACGCTCAACGCGATCAATATTGATGGCGGGAACCTGAACGCGCAAGCGCTAGCAAATATTATCGCCACGGGAACTGTGGATGTTGCTGCTGTCAATACGGTTACCAACGTTGCAACCGTGCGCGGCATTTCGATCAACCTCGGCTCCGCTGATGCCAGCAGTCTGGTGCTGGATGCAACGGATGCGGCACTGACGGTTTCGGGCGACATTATGTCAAATGGTGTGATCAATCTCGATGCTGCAACCGATATCAGCCTGGTCAATGCGCAGGCGAGCAGCACGTTTACAGCCGATGCCGGCGGAGACATTCGTTTTACGACCGCTAACACAAGTCGGGCCCAGCTGATTTTCAACGCCGGTTCGGATATTCTCGGTACTTCGTTGATGACAGTAAATGTTGCGGGCGTAACCGATAATCTCAGCCTGGTTGCTGGGAACGATATCGTGATCGGCAGTGCAGTTTCAGGGCAGGATGTCACGCTTTCGGCAAACAATGTGACAGCCAATTTGCTGGACGCTACAAATTTCCTCAACGTTACCGCTGCCCAGGCCGCAGATGTCGGAACGGCCAATAGTGGCTTTGATACGCGAATAACCGGCAGCTTTGTTGACCTGGACAATGGAGCGGTCTTTCGCGGATTGTTCCTGTCGGCCACCAACGGCGATGTGGATGGCAACGGTTTGATCACGGTGGACGGGATTATCGATCTGGACGCCACGGGTGATATCACTTTTGGTGCGCTGACCGCAGGAAACACTTTTTCCGCTAATGCAGGCGGTTCGATCAACTTTGCGGAAGCCAATACTACGCGATCGACAATCACATTGATTGCGGGAACTGATATCAATGGCGGAACGATGTTCAGTACCAATGTTGCGGGCGTGACCGACAACATCAATCTGACCGCAGGCAATGATATTGCAATTGACGATGCGGTGTCAGGCCAGGACATCACGCTCTCCGCAATTAATGTGAGGGCGGCTTTGCTGGATGCGACCAACTTCCTGAACGTCACCGCAGCACAATCAGCGGATGTCGGAACTGCAAACAGTGGCTTTGACACGCGGATATCAGGCACGTTTGTTGATCTGGATAGTGGAACAATCAATCGGGGCCTGTTTCTCGATGCAACCAATGGCAACGTAAATGGCAACGGTTTGATCGCGGTTGGCGATGTCATAGATCTCGATGCCACCGGCGATATCACCTTTGGAGCGTTGACCGCAGGAAACACTTTTACCGCTGATGCAGGCGGTTCAATCAATTTTGTCGAAGCCAACACCACGCGATCGACGATCACATTGACTGCCGGGGCCGATATCAATGGCGGCACGATGTTCAGTACCAATGTCGCGGGTGTAACCGACAATATAAGTCTGATCGCAGGCAATGATATTGCGATCGACAACGCGGTCTCGGGTCAGGACATTACGCTAACCGGGAACAATGTTGCCGCAACATTGCTGGACGCCACCAACTTCGTCAACGCAACGGCAATATCGCGAGCGGATATCGGAACCGCGAATAGTGGTTTTGATACCAGGATTACGGGCGACTTTGTCGATCTGGACAATGGGGCAATCAATCGGGATCTGATCCTTTCGGGCACTGGCGGTGATGTGGACGGTACCGGGGTGATTGATGTCAATGGAATCATCGATATCGACGCCGCCGGTGATATCGCTTTTGGAGCGTTGACTGCAGGAAATACATTTACCGCTGATGCAGGCGGTTCAATCAGTTTTGCCGAGGCCAACACTACCCGTTCGACGATCACATTCAATGCCGCGGCTGATATTGATGGTGGTTCGCTGATGACTGTCGATGTTGCCGGGGTAACCGACAACATCATCCTGAATGCAACCAATGGTACCATCTCTGTCGGAGACGTTGTGACGGCTCAGGATCTTGTCCTGAATGCAAATAATATCTTCTTTGCTTCGATCACGGGTCCCAATCGAATAGACCTTTCCGCGCCCACCGGAACAATTGGCAAAAATAACAATGCCGGCGATATCACGACCAGCAATACCGTCGTTCTAGATGCTGCTACGGTTGATGTCGGGCGGCTCGAAACACCGTTGACGATCACGGTAACGGCGACGGGTGCGGTCGCCGTGGACGAGCTTGTCAGCGGAACAACCAGTCAGGTCATCGGTAGTTCCGTGATCGTCAATAGCGGCAATATCGGAACGTCCCTTAGGTTGAATGCACTGGCCGGCGATATCGGCGGAAATGGTGCCATCGACGTGGGGACGATTGTCGACCTGGATGCAACCGGCGATATCGGATTTGGTACGATCAATGGCGGAACTACAACTCCTGGCGCCTTTACGGTTGACGCAGGAGGTGCGATCATTTTCGCCGGAGCGACCAGCCCAACGGATATTGATCTTAATGCCGTAGCCGGAATCAATGGTGGGGATCTGATCGCCGGAAACAACTTGAACCTGACGGGTGGTGATATCGCCATTGGCAACGCCGCTGCTTCCAATCTGAACTTCACCAGTGCGGCCAACATATTGTTCGACAGCCTGGCTTCACCCAATAATGTGGTGCTTACGGCAAACGACGGCAGGATCGGTCGCAACTCCGGCGATGGGGATATAACAAGCGACGGTGATATTATCTTGCTGGCGCAGTCGATTGATCTGACTGATCTTGTCGCGGTTGGCGACATCGATGCCCAAATTACCTTGGCCGATGCGATTTTTGGCCGAGTGGACGCAGGTGGAGCCGTTGTCATTGATGGCGCGGCTGCGGTTTCGGTTGATGACGCGCGATCTGGTACGACCACACAGATCACCGGCGCCTCGGTGAACCTCAATAACGGATTGATTGGTACCGATCTGACCGTCACCGCGACGACAGGAGACATATCCGGGTTCGGAACCATTGTCATCGCCGGTGCAATTGATCTTGATGCCGCGGGGGCAATCGGCTTTGGCACTCTTGATGCCCAAGGCGATGATCTGGTGATCAATGCGCCCGGCAACATTATTTTTACCAACGCCATCGCGAGCGGTGATGTCACGATAAACAGTTCGGCGGGGCTGATTGACGGTGTAACCGTCGATGCAGACCCTGCGGGATCGGGCATTGTCACACTAACATCGGCGCTGGGTATCGAGCTGGATAACATCGTGGGCAACACTGCAAATCTGACCGCCGCCGACGGATTGATCGCAGTGCGCAATGACATAGATCTGACCGGTGTGATCGATGCAACCGGCGGCGGCGTCACACTGCAATCGCTGCGCAGTTTTGATGTCCGGGCGCAGGCGACAAATGCCAGTATTGACCTCGACAGTGCGGGTGATCTGAACATCCTTGGCGCCAGTGCCAGTGATAGCATTGCTGCGATGGCGGCAGGAGACGTGAATGTGCTCGGCGATGTTACCGCCACCAACGCCCTGGGTATGATTGCCGGTAACTTGCTCGACATCCAGGCAGTTGCCACAGGCGCGACAATCGTTACTTCTTCGGCGGACATCAATATTGCTGCCAACGCCGGACTTGGCGACTTTGCCAATACCAATGTAATTGTGATCAGCAGCGATGGCACCAATCGTGCGGTGGTAGGCGGAAATGGTACGGCAGGTGTGTTCAGCCTGAGCGATGACGAATTTTCACGAATTCAGTCAAATCAAAATCTCAGCATTTTTGTCAGCGCCACGGGCGCCACGACGCCTGATCTGACGATCCAGGACCTGTCTGCCCAAACCGGCGATATTGGAATGGGCCGAATTGGAAATATTGGCGCGTCCGGCATATTGTCCTTCACATCGGAACAGTCGATCCGGGTGGATGGTGCGTTGCAACTGCTGGACGTTTCTCCGACAACAAGCCTGCAGCTTGTGGCACTGGATAATTTGCGTATCAATGCCAGTGGAGGATTTGTCGAACTGCTCGATAGCGGGGGAGGATTTGGTCAGGCCGGCAATCTCCTGCTGTCCGCTCAGGACATATTCGTCATGACCGATCAGGCGTTGCTTGATATCGCTTTGCTGGATCTTGCCGCCACGGATGTTCGTCTCGCCAACAGCGACGGAATGGATCAAGCCGATGGCGTAATTCGTGCTGGATCGGCACAATTCATCGTTGGGAACAGTGTGCTCATTCAAAATACTGTGCCGGGGTCAGATTTCGCGGATCGTCGGGGCGCTACATTTGGAAGCGCGATCATCGCCGCGTCCAGCCCGGCTGATATTGATGTGGTATTTAATGGCGTGGTGGCTGGCCAGACGGGCGTTGATACGATTCCTGTGCTTGTCTTGGCCACAGGCGTGACAGCGGCCTCCACCGCCAATGGTTGCATCATTGCGAATCCTGCCAGTTGTAGTTTCGCAACGCCAACCCCGACCCCAACTCCAACTCCAACTCCAACTCCAACACCGACCCCAACGCCAACCCCAACCCCAACCCCAACCCCAACCCCAACACCAATCCCGACACCTATGGCAGATCCCGACCAACCGACTACCGATCCGGTCCAGGATATCATCCAGCAAAACGTGACGCCTTCCAAAACCGCCAATACGACGGATCCGATGCAAGTCAGCATCGTCCAATTTGGTGATACAGAATCTCTTGTAGAGACCGGATTGATCGACGAACCGGTAACCGGCGCTGGCAATGATGACATGTGGGTCTGTAATGGGCCGGATTGTGAAGGAAGCAGCGGTTCAGAAGAGGAGGAGACCGAAGAAGGAGCTGCCGCATCCGAGGCTGTTGCGGTCCCGGCGCTTCCGGAATGAACTTGGAGAAGTAAATTCTCTATATTATACAATAGCTAGTTGTCGCTTTTTAAGTGCCTTCCAGCTGCCTGTCCTCGGCCTGCCGTTTCCACATGTCTGCGTAGAGACCTTGTTTACTCAACAAGTCCCTGTGGTTTCCGCGTTCTGCAATTCGACCTTCGTTGAGAACGATAATCTCGTCTGCATGGGTAATGGTTGATAGTCGGTGTGCAATAATCAGAGTGGTGCGACGTTCGGATATTTTGGAAAGGGTCGTCTGAATTTCATCTTCTGTCCGGCTATCTAGCGCAGAAGTGGCTTCGTCCAGAATCAAAATCGGCGGATTCTTGAGCAATGTCCGCGCAATGGCGACGCGTTGTTTTTCGCCGCCTGACAGTTTGAGCCCGCGCTCGCCAACTTGAGTATCATAGCCATCCGGCAACTTGGCGATAAAACCGTCCAGCGCCGCTCCGCGAGCCGCTTCTTCGATTTCTGCCTGGGTTGCGCCTTCGCGGCCATAGCCGATATTATATCCAATACTGTCGTTGAACAACACGCTGTCCTGCGGCACGATACCGATAGACCCGCGCAGACTTTCCTGAGTGACGTCGGCAATATTCTGGCCATCTATCAGGATCTGTCCGGATTGTGGATCGTAGAAACGGAACAGCAAGCGCGCGAGGGTCGACTTGCCCGCACCGGAAGGCCCAACAATTGCCAAAGTACCATCAGAGGGCACTTCAAATTCCAGATCATGCAAAATCTCTCGATCCGCATCGTAGCCGAAGACGATATTTTTAAACTGTACCACGCCCGAACCGACGGCAAGCCGAGAGGCGTCGCGCTTGTCTTCAATTTCAGGATCGGTGTCGATCAATTTGAACATCGCATCCATGTCGACGAGGCCCTGACGTATTGTGCGATAGACCATGCCGAGCAAATCCAGCGGCCGGAACAGCTGCATCAGCAAAGCGTTGACCAGTACCAGATCACCGACCGTCAGATTGCCTTGCCGCCAGCCGTAAACGGTAAAACCCATCGCCCCGATCATTGTCAGATTGGTGATCAGCGACTGGGTCATGTTCAGAATGCCGAGTGAATTTTCCGACTTGACTGCCGCATCGGCCCAATCCCGGATTGCGCTGTCATAGCGTTCGCCTTCTCGCCGTTCAGCGGTGAAATATTTAACAGTCTCATAGTTGAGCAGCGCATCGACCGAACGGCCAATGGCACGCGTATCCATATCATTCATCTCTGCGCGCAATGCGTTGCGCCAATCGGTGATCTTGCGGGTGACGGTTATATAAATTGCGACCATCAGGACGGTGGCCGCGACCAGTCCGAAACCGAATTTGACCTGAAAGATGATCAGCACCGCGATGAGTTCGATCATTGTCGGAGCGATATTGAACAGCAGGAAATAGAGCATGATGTCGATGCTTTTGGTCCCGCGCTCGATGATTTTTGTAACTTCGCCTGTCCTGCGGTTGAGGTGAAAACGCAGGGACAGACGGTGCAAATGAGCAAATACATTGGTGGCTAGTCGGCGGGCTGCTTCCTGACCTACTCTCTCGAACACGATGTTGCGGAGATTGTCGAACAGCACCTGACCAAATCGCGCCAACCCATAAGCGGCCACCAGGGCCAGCAGCACCGTAAGCGCTGCCTCGGTACCGGCAGTCATCCCATCAACAACTGCTTTGTAGAGAAACGGCATGGTGAGCACCGCCGCCTTGGCGCATAGTACCAGCAAGCCGGCGATGACGATGCGCAGCCGCAGGCCTGGAGCATCTTTCGGCCACAAATAGGGCAGAAAGCGCTTTAGCGTCGGAATCATGGGTGGATCGATTTGACCCTTGGTACTGTGATCAGGCGGCATGCACTGGATGTAGGCATGTGCTGTTCAATTGTCTACAAAGCGAGGCTGCTTTCAGATGCACCAGGCTGTCGGTTAGAAACTGCCACTTACGGTCAGGCGATAGACCAGCCCGAATTTGCGCGTCCGATCCTCCACAAACCCTACAGCACCATTGCGTCGGCCGCGAATGAACCCGTCCAAGGCGTTGCCATAAGTTCCGTCCGGCGTGTCAAACTGACCAAAAGCCGTTCGCGTAAAACGTTCACCCTGATTGAACACATTATTGAGCGTGGCGTTCACCGTCAGCCCGAATACATCCTTGTGCTCAACAAAAATCCACGCAAAGGGCGCGCGGGTTTGAAATGAATTGATCTGATCCAGTCGCAGAAAATCCGAGAACCGGAAATCTTCCGCGCCAAATCCCCAGGCCCAGTCACTACCTGGCACATCATGGCGCAGGCTGACTTCATAAGTAAATATCTTGTCATCGTTGATGCGACGGGACACCCCGGTTAGCGGGTCGGTGAGGTTGCTTTTGCGGATTTCACCTTCAATATCCAATTTTGCACCGCGCCATCCGATCGAGTCAAACAGAATAGAGGATGTGAGCTCCACACCATAACGAGTTGCACTAGAAAGATTTCCTCGCGCCTCGGTTGTTGGTGTGATGGGAATGGAATCGACAATGTCACTGATCTTCTCGCCGTAGATATTGATCGTCATTGATCCCCACGGACCCAGCTTTTGCGTGGTCTCAAGTTCGGCCCGCCAGGTTTGCGGTGGAACAAGACCGGGATTTCCGGCGTTATTGGCATTGCTGACTACGTCGATTGAAGCGACAAAATCTGAGAAATTCAACTGACCAACGGTGCGTTCCAGCTTCAAGCTGAGATCAAGACCGTCTTCCGGTCTCCAAGCGAAAGATACGGATCCTTTCGGACGAACGAAGGATCGTGTTTCTCCACGTGTTCCACTTTGACTGATTTGACTATATTCTCCGCCCAGTGTCGCCTGCAATGTCAGATTGTCGTTGAGTGCCCGACCGTACGAGCCGATGAGTTCCCCGCGATATTCGGTTACCTTGCTGTCGGAGTCGGGTAGTGACACAGAGTTGAGAGAAGCTTCACTGTCCAGAAAATTATAGGCTCCCTCCAGATTAATGCCCCAGTCGGTCCCACCAGATGTTTTCCAGTTATATTCAGCTCTCAGGACAGATTCGCCTTCGTCGACCGTGCGATCAAACTGGCTGCCATTGGCAGGCGTCATCCCGTCAGAAAATGTCTGACCGAAAAAATCTTGGAACGGGCTGTGTTCAAAACGCTGCAACCCGATGAGCTTGAGACGGCCACGACCCAGTTCGAATTCATAGTCCGCGCTCAGCTCGACATTCCATTCCCGTTCCTGACCAGTGAACAGTTCGGTAACATCAGCTTCACCGGCTTGCGTGCGGTGGGATTCGACGCGTTGACTGAAATGATTGAGGGCACCGGTAAGACTGGCATTAAATATTGCGCCTGCTTCACTCGTTCGGGCGAACGTGGCGCTGAGAATGGGGCGATCTGCCTGATTCCTGGCAATCTCGTCGCGTTCGAACAGCAATAGGCCAGACCCGTCCGTTATTTGTTCAGCACCTTCGGCGCCATTTCGAAAAGACCCGTTTTCAATGGCCAGTGTGACATCGGTTTTGCCAAGCTTTCCGCTGATCGAAGCTTCGCCTTCCAACCAGTTATTTCCCGATCTCCGCCAGCGCGGTTCCCATTTGAAATTGCCGCTAATGCCGCCTGCTGTGTCCGATTTCGCAACGAGATTGAGAACCTGTCCCGACAAGCCAGAGATGCTCAAGGTTGCTCCGTCCAGTATTTCGATACGTTGTACGCTGGATGCCGAAATTCGGCTTAACGCTGTAAATGCATCCGTGTTCTTGCCAGCAATGCGCGCGCCATTGATGAGAACATTTTCATCTGCCTGACCCAGTCCACGTTCGTCTTCATCACCTGTGTCGATGGTGAAGCCAGGGACCTGCCGAACCATGTCGAGAGCGGTTCGAGGATTGAATCGCGCAAATTGGGCCGCACCATAAACCTGTCGGCCGTTTTCGGCTGTGGGCTGGAGAGTGGTTGATAGCGCACCATTTGTTGCCGGAGGCGAATCATCTTCAACGGACGGAACGGATTGCGTGGATGTTTGTGCATTTGCGCGTGGGGGAAGGGCAATCATGAATATCAAAGCAGAAATGCCTGTACCCAGAATTAGCCGTTTTTTTGTGTTCAAATCATCCCCCTGAAAAAGCCCGCATTCCTGTATTGCGGTGCCGCTGCTAAGTCCAGATGGTTTCCCATGATACCGCCTTTCGACAAACTACATTTGTAGTCGGATGAATCACATCTGACAGGACAGGTACTAACATGTTCAATATCAATGTTTGTTTGAAAACAGCACGAGCGCGCCTGCTCCGTTGGCGAGGGTATAAATCCCGTAGAAGATAACCGCGCTCAGCATGCCCATATTTGCAAAAATCAGCGCTGCGGCCAGCATGAAAAATTCGAGGATGTAACTGCCATATGGCCCGAGAAATTTCGAAAAGCTTCCACGCGCTTCGGTGATCATGGGATGATTGCTCTCCATCATCGCCTTGTGCATGGCGAAATTTCCCACGCCGCAGACAAAAATGATTAGGACAAGCATATGGACTGTATATGCTGTTTTGATCGTGTTGTCAGTTCAGACAAAAGATAAGTCCGAAATCGTGTCTTTCATGTGACATCGCGAAACGGGCAACGGGGAGAGAACAAGATGGATTTTCTGGGCAAGACTGCTGTAATCACGGGCGGCGCAACCGGGATCGGATTTGCACTCGCAAAACAGATCGGTCGTGCCGGCGCGCGGATCATCATCTTCGAGCCGCGGGAAAACAGACTCCGGGAGGCAGTCGCAGCCTTGAAATCCGAAGGCATAGACGCAAAATTTTTTATCGGAGATGTGGCAAGACCGGAAGACCTTGAAGCACTGGCAGATTTTGCATGGGCGGAAAACGGGCGCGGCGACATCATTATCAATAATGCCGGTATCAGCGGTGGCCGGAAGTCTGTGATCGACATGGATATGGCAGAGGCGCGCAATCTGTACGATGTAAATTTCTGGGGTGCCTGGCACGGCATATCGACATTTGCGAAAAGATTTCGGGAAGATGGATTGTCGTCAGCCATATATGCCACCGGATCGGAGAACAGTTTGTTCAATGCATTACCGAGCACGGGCGGGGCTTACGTCTCTGGAAAACACGCTTTGCTCGGCCTGATGGATGTACTGCGCAAGGAAGCGCCGGACAATATCGAGCTGGGCATCATCATTCCCGGCTGGGTCAAATCCGAGATTTCAGAGCGTCAGGTGGAAGAGGCCTGGGACGCGGATGATTTTGCCAAAGTCATTTTCAAGCAGATGCAGGCTGGCGAATTTTATCTGGTGAGCCATCCTTATAATGTGGTGCGGATGGAAGAGCGCTGGGCAGAAGTTTATGCCGCCTTTGACAAATATGCACCTCGTCATGAAGGAGATGATGCGGCCGATGTTCAGCTCTGGGTAGAACGGATGCGGGCCGCCCGCGAAAAATGATCAGAGGCTGGAGGCCAACGCCATAATTACACCGGTTCCGACCAGAAGGATACCAGTCAATTCGCTCTGGCTCAGCGGTTCGTTCAAATAGAAACGCCCAAAACCCAGCGTATATAGTATCTGCGTCTGACCGAGTATTCCAACCAGGGCAACAGGGGCGTGGGCATAGGCGATAAACCATCCGGCAGAAGCGATCGCCGCAAGGATGCCGACCTGGGCTGTGATCCGCCAGCGTACCAGCATTGCCCGAAACTGATCCGGCTCGCGGATTATAACGTAAAGCCCCTGCATGAGCGCTTGAAAACCCAGCACCGCGGTGAGGACGATCAACCCGGCGTAAGTGCGTTCGACGTCAGCTATCTCATTGGCTGATTGCTTGATAAAAATCGCGGTCAGCGCAAACAGCAAACCGGCGCTCAGACCGGTCAGGGCAGCGGGCTGTTTCAAGCCTCGGAGCCACTGGATCAAACCTCTTGCACCGCCTTCGACCGAAACGAAAAGGATTCCGGCAAACGCGATGCCGATGCCCATCCAGGCGAGCGGTGCCAGGGCCTCGCCGAGAATGAACCAACCCAGAAACGCGACGATCAGCGTTTCGGTCTTCATGTAAGCCGTCCCGCTGACCAGATTGCGGAAACCGAAGGACATGATGATCAGATTGGTTGCCAACATTTGTGCAAATCCGGCGAGCCAGGCAAACCACCAAAAGCTGGCATCAAGCGTCGGCAGGGCGGTGCGGCCAGTCGCCAACATATAACCTGCGAGCATCATGCAGGCGATCGGCCAACCAAAGAAAAACCGTGACAGGGCAGCGGCGTTGACCGACATTTCTGCGCGGATGCGTTGCTGCATCGCCATGCGCCAGGCAAGGAACAATGCAGCCAGCAGCGCGGCAGGAATCCAGATCGGAAAGGTCAAAGCGGCCAAGTCTTCAAAGCGGCCTGGCGTCGACTATGTCAGCGAGGAAGTCGAGGATATGCTGGGGTGTGCCGGGGTCTTCCGGCTCACTTTGGCTGGTTTTATACCAGGCGGTTAGTCCGAATATCAGCATAAGGCCGGGTATGCCGGAAAAGGCCAGATTGAATGCGATCGGAGCGTCGTCGACGGTCCACAGGAACAGGGAGAACAGAAAAAACGATCCAACAATACCGTTCCACATCAGGAAAAACGGAATCGGATGTTCGTTCTGCCTGATCTCACCCTCGATTAAAGTTCCACCTTCATGGGCACTCATCTCTGCAGTCAAATAGGGCGCTGCGCCAATTTTGAGGCCATGTCGACGGTAGGTCAGTTTCATATCGCGCTCAGTGCCCCCGCCGAAAACGTGATAGTCCTTGCGCTTCTTGCGTTTCTTCATTTCCGCCTTGAGCTTGAGCGCCAGCGCAATCGGATCCAGCGGGGAATAGAGTTTGATATCTTCTTTCATGACGGAGCCGGGTTACGCTCCTTCCAGCAGCTTTTCCTTCCTGATCTTATCCTGCCAGACCAGTGGTGCAAGATGGTGGACGCTCTGGCCGTCGGCATCGACAGCAACCGTCACGGGCATATCCTGAACCTCGAATTCATATATGGCTTCCATGCCAAGGTCTTCAAACCCAACAACTTTCGATCCCTTGATAGCGCGCGACACAAGATAAGCGCTGCCACCTACCGCCATCAGATATGCGCTTTTGTGCTTCTTGATGGATGCCACTGTATCGAGGCCGCGTTCCGCTTTGCCCACCATGGCGAGCAGGCCTTTTTCGAGCATCATGTCGGTAAACTTGTCCATGCGCGTTGCCGTCGTCGGGCCAGCAGGCCCTACTATTTCTTCGCCGACCGGATCAACCGGACCGACATAGTAAATCACCCGCCCGCGGAATTCGACGGGCAGTTCTTCACCTTTGTCCAGCATGTCCTTGATCCGTTTGTGCGCGGCATCGCGGCCGGTCAGCATTTTGCCGTTGAGCAGCAGGCGGTCGCCATGTTTCCAGCTCTGTACTTCTGCTTCATCCAGCTGATCAAGATGCACCCGTTTTGCTTCGGAAGACGGTGTCCAGTTTACGTCCGGCCACTCATCCAGTTTCGGTGCTTCAAGATAGGCAGGGCCGTTGCCATCCAGCGTGAAATGGGCATGGCGGGTGGCAGCGCAATTGGGGATCATGGCAACGGGTTTGCCAGCCGCATGACACGGCCAGTCGTTGATCTTTACATCCAGGATGGTCGACAAACCGCCCAGTCCTTGTGCGCCAATGCCCAGCGCATTGACCTTGTCGAAAATCTCGATCCGCAATTCTTCAATGTCATTGCGCGGACCCCGCTCTTTCAACTGTCCCATGTCGATCGGATCCATCAGCGATTGTTTGGCGAGCAAAACCGCGCGTTCGGCTGTTCCGCCAATACCGATGCCGAGCATCCCGGGCGGGCACCAGCCAGCGCCCATTTGCGGGATCATGTCGAGCACCCAGTCGACAATATTGTCTGAGGGGTTCATCATCTTGAACTTGGATTTATTCTCCGATCCGCCGCCCTTTGCGGCCACATCGACGGTCACGGTATCACCCGGAACCATTTCAACATGCAGAACACTCGGCGTGTTATCCTTGGTATTGCGGCGGGTGAAGGCGGGGTCCGTCAATATCGATGCACGCAACTTGTTCTCCGGATGCAAATAAGCGCGGCGCACACCTTCATCGACAATTTCCTGCATGGATTGCGAGGTGTCGTCCAGTTGGCAATTCATGCCCCATTTGACGAACACGTTGACAATACCGGTGTCCTGACAGATCGGGCGGTGGCCTTCCGCGCACATCTTGCTGTTGGTCAATATCTGCGCAATCGCATCTTTGGCAGCGGGGGATTTCTCGGCTTCATATGCCTGTCCCAGTGCCCTGATATAATCCATCGGATGATAGTAGGAAATGAACTGCAGCGCATCGGCTACGCTTTCGGTCAGGTCTGCGGTCTTGATCGTGACGGTCATACAGGCTCCGGTAACATGGTTGCTTCGTGATAGGCGCATCAATGGCGGATATGACCCTGACGGGCAAGCATTTGTGATATTCCCGAGTTTCCAATCAGGACGCTTTGATACTTGGAAAAAGATGCTAACATGATGTTTCAGACTGGCCAGGGATATGCAGCAAGACGTGACAAAAGCGGAATCGAAACCCAAACGACGATTCAGTCCGAAAGTCCGGCGATCGATGATTCTCGACAAAACCGCTGAGCTGATCGCAAAAGACGGCATTTCCAAACTTTCAATGGAAAGTATCGGGCAATATGCCGATGTCAGCAAATCGCTGATGTACAAGTATTTCGACAGCATGCCGAGCCTGCTGAAGGAGCTTCTGGAACGGGAATTGCTGTTGCTTTTCCGCAATCAGGTCGAGGCCGCTGAACAGGCTGCGACTTTCGAAGATCTTGTGCGAAGAACCACTCATGTTTATTTGAACCACATCGCGGAACGCGGGATGATCATTCATCGTTTGCAGACCGACCCCTCGATAAGCAACTTGCACGATCCGACTTATTACAAGCGCACCGCAGCAGTTGACTATTTCTCCAATGTCGTCGTCAAGAATTTCGATATGCCGATTGAGCTGGCACGTGCCGTGACCGATATTTCCTTCGGCATACCGGTTTCGGCCGGAGATTATTTATTGCGCAGCGATATGGACCGTGAAGAGCTGGAAGAGCTGACGGTCTCGATGATAATCGGCAGTTACAATGCCGCCAGATTTGACTTTTTCAGTCGCAAGCAAAAGCTGAAACGGTGAGAATGACGGTCTTTCAGCATTTTTTTACCCTCCCAAGAAACCAAATTTAAGTAGACTCTTTGTCCATCTAAAATCGTTATATGTATAAATGATTTCTGTTACTCAGTCATAATTTGACATATAGTACAATAAGAAGTTAGGGGCTCGAGACGACGTCGGGCTTGCCCCGGCTGTCGGAAAGTGGCGTCTGTTGGAAAACCCTTGTGGCGCTCGATGCCGGCATCGAATAGAAAATATCTTTGGGAGGATTACATGCGCAGACTGGCAACCGGACTAAGTGTTATCGCGCTGCTCAGCGCTTGCGGCAGCAGCGGTCCTCAAACCGACGTGCCACCTGATTCCATCATTACCGGCGTCAGTTACATTGGTGCTTCTGTCAGCGATCTGGAAAAGACGGCGGAACTATATGGGGGTGCGGTCGACCTGACGCCGGTCGATGCGGCGGAGATTTCGGATAACCCACAGTTTGACACGCTGGCTGGAAGAGCAGGGGTGCAAGCCCGGACGCAGATGATGCGCAGTGTGAACGCGCAGATCCGTTTTATGAAATTTGGTAATCCCTCACCGGAAGCGCAGGCGACTTCTCACATGGATGTACAAGGTCCTGGCATCGCACATGTTTGTTATCAGGTTAATCAGGATACGCAGGCCTATCAAAAATTTCTGGCCGGGGGCGCGAAGCATATTGGCGACGAGAAAATGGTGCACCTCAATCCCAAAAATCCTGTCTTCTATGCTTATGCGCGCGATCGGAATGGCTTGATTTCCGAAATTGAACATGTGGATGTTTCCCAGCTTGATTTACCCGAGCCACCCAAAAACCGATACCGCATAAGACATGTTTCACTGGCGACACCGGACATGGACCGGATGGTAGAATTTTATTCGGCGTTCCTGGACCAGCACTCGCCCCGCAGGGTCGGAAAATGGATGGCAGTTTCCAGCGAGAAAATTGACCGAGTGTCAGGCCTGAAGGACAGCAAGGTCGAAATGGCCTGGTTCCAGGTGCGTAATCTGGAACTGGAGATCTTCCAGTATCACAGCCATCCCACAGAAGATCTTGAGACGCCGCGTCCGGTCGATGCACTGGGCTACAACATGATTGTCTTTGATGTGTCAGACATGGCTGCGGCGCGAAAACGGCTAGTGGATGCAGGCGGAACGGTGATGACAGAACCCGGGCCAATGGACGGCGGCGAGATCATGTTTGGGCGCGATCCGGATGGCAATCTCATCGGTCTTCAGACGTCAGAAACAGATTCCGTCGTCTCATCGCAAAATTTTGAAAATAACGGAATCTAGGAGTTTACATGTTTGATTTAACTGGCGACGTCGCCGTTGTCACCGGTGGCAATGGCGGGCTGGGCCTCGCATTTTGCCGTGGTTTGGCAAAGCAAGGTGCAAAAATCGCGATCTGGGGTCGCAACGAAGAAAAGAATTCGGCAGCGGTTCAGGAATTGCGTGACATGGGCGGTGACGTCGAGGCGTTTGTTTGTGATGTCACTGATGAAGGCCAGATTGACGATGCATTTGGCAAGACGCTGACGCGATTTGAAAAGATTGACAGTTGCTTCGCCAATGCCGGCGGCGGCGGTTATCGCGGCATGTCTCATTTGACGGATCGGCAGACCTGGCTGAACACAATTGATCTCAATTTGATGAGTGTCGTTCAAACATGGAAACCGGTTGCCGCACATCTGATGGAACGCAAGGCTCCCGGTCGACTGATCGTGACGTCATCCGTGGCAGCACTGGTCGGCATGGGCGGAGCCGCTGGATATTCGACCACCAAGGCGGCAGTGCAAGGCCTGGTGAGGGCACTTGCAGTGGAGCTTGGCCAGGCCGGAATTCGCGTCAATGCAATCTTGCCAGGCTATATTGAAACCGAAATGTCGCTCGACACACCTCAGGCGTTCAAGGATGGTGCCAATAGACGTGCGGCCATTGGCCGGATTGGCAAACTGGAAGACATGGAAGGCATCGCGGCATTTCTTGCTTCCAAAGAAAGTGATTTCATGACTGGTCAAAGCGTTGTTCTCGACGGTGGTCATTCGATCTTCCCGCTTTGACCCGGAACATCTTCGAACAATTCGGGCCTGTCAGGCGAATAGATACGAATGTTTCCACAATCACACATATCAGATTTTTTGACCTGCCCATTCTGATGGTTTGGTCCTCGCCCGCCGGGTAGGCCGGGCTGGCATCTCTTGTCGGTGCGCACAAATGCGGTCACCGGTCGGGAAGTTCGAGGGCGGCCATTGGGCTCGTCAATCGCAACTGAAGAAACCTTTGCTTGTCATCTGATTTTCAGCGAGACTGGAAGCCGTTTCGGTGTCAGGGCCGGGGCGAGATAACGATGGACAGGAGCAGGGAATGTTTAGACGGTTCAATGAAAGCACTGGCCGCCCGGTCCAGAACTGGTCGAATTTAAAAAATACTGTTCTGGTCCTGCTGATCATTTTCGCATGCATCGCTGGTTCTTTTTGGAACGATGCCAAAGCCCAATCCCAAAACACGATCCAAATCGATGCAGGTGCAGCCAATTCTGAACGTCCCAGGCTCACTGTTGCCGATGCGGCCGGCCTTGCCTTGGGGAGAACTGTTTACCGCAATGTTGTTCTTATTGACGGTACCGATATCGCACCCCGCAGCGCCATGGCGATTGTCATTCAAGATGACCGGATCGATGATATCCTGCCTGATGCGTCACTGACTGAAACGTTGCTGAAAGATGCGACCGTGTTCGACATGGCCGGTCAGTTTGCGATTCCCGGGCTAATCGATTCGCATGTCCACTTGGCCACCATTCCGCATCGCGAAATCGCCAGCGCGCTTTTGAAAAGAAGCATATATGGAGGCATAACCGGCGTGCGCGACATGGCCGGTGATGTGCGCTCGCTGGCAGATTTGTCGCGGGCATCCCTCGTCAACGAAATCCCGGCACCCGATCTTTTTTATGCATCGCTAATGGCCGGTGCCGATTTTTTCTCTGATCGACGAACAGTGACCTCTGGACTTGGCGGAATACCTGGAAAACTGCCCTGGATGCAGGCAATTGGAGAGGATTCCAAAATACCGTTAATGGTCGCGCAGGCAAAGGGAACCTGGGCGACCGGCATCAAAGTCTATGCCAATCTGCCCGGCAAGCTGGTGCAATCGATCATCGCTGAAGGCAGGGAACAGAATGTTCCGGTCTGGTCTCATCTCCAAGTCTACCCCGCAGATCCATATGACTCTCTGGGTGCAACGGTGGTATCCCATGTCTGCATGATTGCACGCTATGTTGGTGAACGAAACAAGCAGCGCTATGGCCATGATAATCCACCTTCCTACGAAGGGATCACGGCAAACCATCCCGAAATCCGGAACTATATCTCCGAACTTGTTGCGTCAGGGACGATCATGGATGCCACCCTCAATCTGTACGGTGAATGGGATGCAACCCAAGGTAAAGAGGCTTCGAAAGATGCTGATGCACCTCCAGCACGGCCCCGTTGTTCTCTTCCGCTGGCGGCCGATATCACACGGGCGATGAATGATGCAGGCGTCCCGATTATTGCCGGAACAGATGGGGCGGCTCCCGCTAGCGCACCTTTTCCAAAGCTTTATGAAGAGCTGGAAATTCTGGTGAAACATGCGGGTCTCACCCCGCATCAGGCGATTAAATCGGCCACTGTTACGGCGGCCCGGGGACTGGGAAAAGCGGAACAGTTCGGCACTTTGGAAACGGGGAAGTTTGCCAATATGGTTTTCCTCAAAGACAATCCCCTGGAGAATATCTCCGCGCTGCGTTCGATCAGCCTGACCGTGAAACGCGGGCATCGCTTCGAGCGCAAGGACTATAAGCATCAAACCATACCCGAGTTGATTTTCCCCGAATAGTTTTTGCGGAGGATACCGATCTGACACAGTGACTGGCCATGTCGTTTCTTTTTCAATCACCAAGGATGAACCAAAAAATGCACAACCGGCCCATTTATACAAAGCCATTTCAACGCCGCCGCATTTTGCAGTTGGGAGCTGGTGCACTGACTGCAGGGGCAATGCTCGGCCCGAAACAGGCAATGGCATTGGCGGAAACTGGCGGTTCGGGACTGGCAGGTGCCCGCAGACGCAAGCCGATCATCATTGATGCCCTGGGCGGGATTTCCAATGTGAATTTGCGGATGCAATCCGATGACCAGTCCCGGGTCATCATGCGAAACGAGAAGGGTATCGACTTGCGGGCACTGGCCGATGCGAAAGCTTCAGGCATGAGTGCGGCCAATGTGACGATCGGTTTTGTAGCGGGAGATATGGAGCCGTTTGAGCACAGCGTTCGGGAAGTGGCGCAGTGGGATGCGCTGATCCGGCACAACTCTGACCAATTGATCAAGGTTTTGGATGCGCAGGATATTCACGAAGCCCATGCTGCAGGAAAGACGGGAATCATTCTCGGTTTTCAAAATGCTGCGATGATGGGAGATGATGCATCCCGTGTTGAAATATTTGGCGATTTGGGCGTTCGGGTCATTCAACTCACGTATAACATCCGTAATCAACTGGGTGACGGATCGATGGTGGCGGAGAACCGGGGATTGACCGATTTTGGCCGGGATGTGCTGGAGCAACTCAACGCTCACAATATCCTGGTTGATCTCAGCCACAGCGGCGAACAGACTTGTCTCGATGCACTCGCCGCCTCCCGCGCACCGATCTCGATTACCCATACCGGTTGCCGCGCAGTCACAGATCTGCCGCGCAACAAGACCGATGAAGAATTGAGAATGCTGGCAGACAAGGGCGGGGTGGCAGGCATGTATTACATGCCGTTTCTGGCGATTGGACGGCAAGCCATGGCAACGGATCTGGTGCAGCATCTGGAACATGCAATCAATGTCTGCGGCGAAGATCATGTGGGTATTGGTAGTGATGGCGGTGTCACTGCTGTCGATGATATGCCAGCTTATCGCGCGGAAATTCGCAAGGAAGTTGCTGCACGCCGTGCGGCAGGTATCGGGGCCAAGGGAGAGACAGCCGACATTGTACCGATGTTACCCGACATACAGGGGCCAGACAAATTCTGGAAGCTGGCGGATATGCTGGAATCCCGCGGACATCCGGCAGCACGGATTGACAAGATACTGGGCGGTAACTTCCTGCGCCTGATGGATGACATCTGGTCGGGAGTTTAGAAGATTACACAAGATCAGATCACATATGTGAATACCGTCATCATCAGCTGGGGCCTGATTGCCGTGATGTTCAGTCTGGGCCTGTCGCTCATGGTCAACGATTTTGTCCATGTCTTGCGCAAATGGCGAAGCGTGGGTGCCGGCTTGTTGGGGCAGTTGATCTTGTTGCCGCTATTGGGCTGCGCGGTGGTGCTGCTTTTCGGATTGCCTCCTGCATTGGCAATAGGTCTGTTGATCCTGGCCTTTTGTCCCGGCGGAATTACGTCCAACGCGGTGGTTTTTGCCGCGAAGGGAAATGTCGCATTGTCTGTTGTGCTGACATCGATCGCCAGTCTGATTACGGTTGTTTCAACGCCATTTCTGATCGGCCTGTCACTGGATTATTTTCTCGCTGAGGGAACTGCGCCTGCATTTTCCATTGTCGATACGATTTCCCGGCTGTTCCAGATGACGGTTCTGCCGGTTGCTCTGGGGATGGTGCTCAACCATCTCGTTCCTGCCTTGGCGCAATCACTGGTCAAGTGGCTTCGGCCTGCGGCGTTGATTGTGTTGATCTCGGTTATCGGGTTTTCACTTTATGTCAGCGCTGATCTGGTGTGGCAGAACATTCTTCGGGCTGGACCCGCTGTTATTACTCTGAACATTCTGGCCATGATCCTTGGTCTTTGGCTGGCGAGAGTCTTCCGGCTCGACGATACGGATTCGGTGACGATCGGCATCGAAGTGGGCGTTCAAAATGCAACAGTAGCGACTTTTCTGACGATGGCGGTGATGAACGACATTATATTGGCAGTCATACCGACATTATATGGCGTCATCATGCTGGCCAATGCATTTGTCTTTGTGCGGCTATGGAAGTCGCGCAAACTCGCGCGGCTTTTCGGCCAGCCTGTTCCTGTGTCGGTGGGAGAGTAGAACATGGTCCGATTTCTGTCAGGCGACGATATCCGGGCGGTTCTGACGTATCCCAAATGTATCGACTTAATGCGCGGCGCCATGGAAACTGTCGCGAAAGACGATAGTGTATTGCCTTTGCGGCAGGCGATGTCGTTGCCCGGCGGGGATGACAAACTGGGATCAATGCCCGGCTATCTTGGTGGCGACGATCGAGGTTTTGGCGTCAAATTGCTGAGCCTTTTTCCGAATAATGCGAAGGCCGGATTCTCCTCGCACATGGGCCTCTATATTCTGTTTGATGCACAATATGGCGAACCGGTTGCGGTGATGGATGCCAGTGTCTTGACCGCCATTCGAACGGCCAGTGCCACCGCAGCGGCTACCGATATGCTGGCTCGACCGGAAGCGAACATCATGCTCGTGGCGGGCACGGGTGAACAGGCGGAAAGCCATATTCATGCTGTGAGCGAAATCAGGTCATTTGACGAAGTTCGGATCTGGGGACGGAGCGCCGAAAAAGCCGAAACTCTTGCGGCGAAATTACAGCCCGAAATTTCCGCAAAACTGGTCGTCGCAACCGATCTGCGAAATGCAGTGCAGGGCGCTGATATCCTCACGCTGGTTACGTCTTCACCCACGCCAATACTGGATACAAGCAGTTTGGAGCCTGGCATGCATCTCAATACTGCAGGTGCAAGTCATCGCGGTGTTATGGAAATCGCGCCGGACATGCTTGGCTCGGCACGTTTCATTGTCGACTACATGCCATCCGCACTGGATCAGGCAGGGGAAATGCTCGCTGCACTGGATCAGGGAATAATATCCAATTTCAACGAAATTTCAGAAATTGGCGACATATTCCTGGGCACAAAGCAAGGCAGGCTGAGCAAGGAAGATGTCACCATCTACAAATCTCTCGGGATCGCCGCGCAGGACGTCGCTGCGGGAAACTATATCTTGCGGCAAGCCAGAAAACTGGGACTGGGCTCCGAGTTTTCAATGTGAGGCAGTTGGTATGCGATGGCCGGACGCAATCTGATTTCTCAAGTGGCTCCCAAGAATAACCTCAGCGAATCCCATTGATCAGTCACGGCTTGGCGCCCCGCATCGATTGCTGCGCGAATTTTGGCTGGCTTGAAATCGAGCGTTTCCGGGGCTTCAAATCCGACCGGCGGTGCAATAATCCGCACCGGAGCAAAGCTGTATCGGGATAGCTGGATGTCGAGCGGGGCAAGGGCTTCCCCGATCTGGGTAGAGGTCAGACCCATTTGCATCAGCCTGCGTCTCTGTCCTTCGCGCGCTGCCAGAAGGTCATTGATGAGCATGGCATTGCCGACATCGTTCGTCGCCACTTCATTTCCTTGTATGCCGACCGAGCGCAGGCCGATTTCCACCAGATTGTCATATGTTTTTCCTGGCACGCGAACTGGTTCCGGGGGAGAAGCCAGAATGACCAGCAGCGCGCGCGGCTTCAAATGCATGGTTGAGCTAAGCGGCGTCACATTGCGAACACCGCCGTCTACCCACTGTTCCCTTGTGCCGTCCCCATCAACAGTCTTGAGCGGCTGGAAGAAAGGCGGCTGCGCGCTGGACGCATAAACCCACTGGCCGATGTCCGGATTTTTCTCATCTATCTCTACATATCTTCCGGTCGCGAGACTGACCGTTCCAACCCGCAATTTCCGCCGGGCACGTTTCAGCTTTTCGGGATCAGCATATTCAATGAGCTTTTGCTTGAGCTTGCTGGCATCATAAAGGGAGTCCGCACCGAATATCGCACTCGCGACGCCGAACGGACGTTTTCGATAAATGTCGCCATTGCCTTTTATCGACAGCCATTGATCGAGCATGCCCGGCATGTCGTTCATCGCGCCGCCAAGCGCCTGGATCGCTCCGGTCGAGACGCCTGAAAAAATGTCGAATCTGACATTGCGGTTGGTAATGAGTTCATCAAGAACGCCGACCTGAAAGGCACCCTTGGCACCTCCGCCGGAAAGAATGACTGCGAGATTATCGGGCATGAGCGAGGGTTCCTGCCTGCTGAAGGTTACATGCCCCGCCCGATCCTAGCACAATTGCCTTCTGGTTGCAGCGACAATCAGGCCATCACGGTATAACGGCTTTCGCCAGGACCGCGGCACATCTGTTTGGCAACGCGGGTTTCCTCTCCGTCGATTATCGCAACATCAGTAATGTTCATGCAGCGCCGTCCGCTGGGTTCGGTGTTGAGAGCAGTAACCGTTGATGATCCGGATACGCCCGAACGGCTTGGGCTCTTCCATTCCGCTGTAGCGCCTACTTCTTCTTTCTCGGTTACCTCTACAGTTGCTTCTGCAGCGACTTTCTGTTCCTTGTCCGTAAGCTTGCAGGCTATTTCACCCACCAGCACCGCGCCAACACCGCTGGAGATAATTGTACCAATTGTGCCAAGCCCCGCTGCATCACCAACTACCCCGCCAAGCACACCGCCAAGAAATCCGCCGCGTTTTCGGGATTTTTTGCATTTCTGAGAACCGGAGGATTTTTTTGCGGACTTTTTTTTGTCCGATCTGCTTGCAACTTCTGTTTGTTCTTCTGCGGCAACATATGTGGGAACAGGATATCCGCCGCAACCGGTGTTAAAGCAGAAACGGTCCTGCAGATAGGCGCGGTCTTCCTGATAGCGGGCTTCTGATTTACGATAATCCGCAAGATTGGATCCGTCGGGATCAGAATTGGCATGTTCACGCATCATGTCTTTGTAGAACTGATCGCGGCTGGCTTGTGAATATTTCATCTGTCCGCCGACCTCGTCATTATACAAAGCCGACAACGCATTTTGATGGTCAATCATTTCCTGCCTGAAAGGGTTCAGGACACCGGCATAATATTGGTCGAGCAACAGGGTGCAACGGTTGGTATCTTCCGCCTTGTCGAACGGCGCAGCAATTTTCTGAAAGTCTTCCCGGCATTCCGGATAGCTGGTTGTATCGAGAACAGGTGTCGGCGGCAAAGTGGGCAGGGCAGGCTCATCTGCTTTCGGAGGTACATAAGCCTGATCGGCTTTTGGCGTCTGGGTGGATACGGCATCCGGGGTTTCAGATGATGCAGCGTCTGATGGCTGGCCCTGGGAAAATGCAGGCGATTCGGGAGCCGTCAAAATCAGCAAGGCGGCCAACGCCCCATAAGTACCTTTGTGATATGTCGTCATGTCCTCACCCTCTGGGGTTGATTGCTAGCCACTATCCCGGCTGTCCGCAACATTGTGATAACAAATCAATGCCGGTGCGATTGTGTTTTGGATCACCAAGCGCTGTTTTTGAAATTGGGAGTGGACGAAAATGAATTTGAAGGTAGCCATCACCTGATCGCATCGCCACCATATCTGGTGTCATGATTTGCTCATATGTACCTGTGCATGGATTGTGGATAATTTTTTTGTAAAATTTGACCTAAGCCCTTGCGTTATTCTGCAAGCTTAGCAGGTCCATGCGTCGCTGCGCTGCAGCATGAATCGGTCGTCGATGAAGCGATTCATTTATGCGACGAATGGAGTCGTTAAATTGTCATTTACCCTCTTGCATAAAATTTCAACTCAGCCACTATAGGTTGTGGTTCGGCCTAGGGGGCATACCAACGTATAGTATTATTCGTCAATAACGCCGACTCGGTGGACGGGCTCCTTTGCGCCAAATCACAAGCGATTTATCGGATTTGAAGGGCGAAAAATAAATACCCGCCGGGACTGTTAAAATGCTAGTATCGCAGCTTCGGCCAAAGGGATTTCCCGAGTCGAACAAGACGAGAACAGGCAGCCCCGATTCAAGTCCTTGGAAAGGTCGGTTTCTGACCGATCAGGATGTTTGATTTTGTTGCGTTTTTAAGGGGGCCTTGATGGATTTCAGAGATAACCGGGACAGTGATACCGGACATAATGGCAGTGATATGAGTGAGAGTGATATGGGTGCGGAAGTTTTGGACAAGCCGGCAGCAACAGAGACATCTTCAGAAAATGACGCTCCGGTAAAGGAGCCTGAGGCAGCGAAAAAGGCAACGAGCAAAAAAGCCGATGCTGAAGCGGCGGCAGAGAAGAAGAATGACGAGAAAGAATTAAAGGCCGAGCGCGATAGCCACAGTGTCGAGAAGCGGCGCTTTAAAATCGCGACGGATGACAAGCGCGATGCCTTGCTTACCGACTTTGGCAAGGAAACGCTCGAAGATCGCTACCTGCTCCCCGGAGAAAGCTTCCAGGATCTGTTCGCGCGCGTCGCCGACGCCTATGCTGATGATCAGGAGCATGCGCAGCGTCTATATGACTATATTTCGAAGCTCTGGTTCATGCCGGCAACACCCGTATTGTCCAATGGCGGTACCGGTCGTGGTTTGCCGATTTCCTGTTATCTCAACAGTGTCGACGACAGCCTTGGCGGAATCGTCAATACATGGAACGAGAATGTCTGGCTGGCCTCCAAGGGCGGCGGAATTGGCACCTATTGGGGCAGTGTTCGCGGTATTGGCGAGCCGGTTGGACTGAATGGCAAGACCAGCGGTATCATCCCGTTCGTCCGCGTGATGGACAGCTTGACGCTCGCAATTTCGCAGGGATCATTGCGGCGCGGTTCAGCAGCTTGCTATCTCGATATTGATCATCCGGAAATTGAAGAATTTCTTGAAATAAGAAAGCCTTCCGGGGACTTTAACCGCAAAGCTCTCAATCTCCACCACGGTGTGCTGTTGACCGACGAGTTTATGGAAGCGGTGCGTGATGGCCGTGAGATGGATCTCAAATCTCCGAAAGACGGTTCGGTGCGCGGCACGGTTGATGCACGCTCGCTATTCCAGAAGCTGGTTGAAACCCGGCTGGCAACGGGAGAGCCATATATTATTTTCAACGACACGGTGAACCGGATGATGCCGAAGCATCACCGCGATCTGGGTCTGAAAGTATCTACATCCAATCTGTGTTCCGAGATCACTCTGCCGACGGGTCGTGATCACTTGGGCGAGGACAGGACGGCAGTGTGTTGCCTGTCCTCGCTGAACCTCGAGACATGGGATCAGTGGAGCGGAGACAAGGACTTTATCGAAGACGTCATGCGTTTTCTCGACAATGTCCTTCAGGATTATATCGACCGTGCACCAGACGAAATGGCACGCGCCAAATATAGCGCGGAGCGGGAACGTTCGGTTGGCCTGGGCGTGATGGGCTTTCACAGCTTCCTTCAGGCGCGCGGGCTTGGATTTGAATCTGCATTAGCAAAATCTTGGAATATGAAGATCTTCAAGCATATTTCTGCCAAGGCATCCGAGGCCAGCATGATGCTCGCCAAGGAGCGCGGACCTTGTCCTGATGCCGCCGATCAGGGTGTGATGGAACGTTTCAGCTGCAAGATGGCAATCGCACCAACCGCGTCGATCAGCATCATCTGCGGCGGGGCATCAGCCTGTATCGAACCAATCCCGGCGAACATCTATACTCACAAAACCTTGTCGGGCAGCTTCGTGGTGAAGAACCCGCATCTTGAAAAACTGCTCCAGGAAAAATCGAAAGACAGCAACAATGTCTGGAATTCGATCCTCGAACAGGGTGGCAGTGTCCAGCATCTCGATTTCCTCGATGCCGAAGAAAAGGATGCCTATAAAACGAGTTTCGAAATTGATCAGCGCTGGCTGTTGGAACTCGCTGCGGATCGTACGCCCTATATTGATCAGGCACAGTCACTGAACCTGTTCATTCCGGCGGATGTCGACAAGTGGGATCTGCTGATGCTGCATTTCCGGGCATGGGAATTGGGTATCAAGTCACTCTATTATCTGCGTTCGAAATCGATTCAGCGTGCGGGCTTTGCCAATAACGAAATCGCCGATGGCAACGGCGGCGTCGAGGCAGACAATACGCTCGACCCGAAAAAGGTCGAGTTGATGACCACGCAAGGCACGACCGATTATGATGAGTGTCTCGCCTGCCAATAGGCGGAACAGACACCGGGTTTGCCCACTGCCCCCTCCCTTTTGCTCCTTTTGGGAGGGGGCTGTTTTTTTGAACAGGTAAAGGTGCATTCCGCAGGGGTGAGTTAAAACAAACCGAAATGTTGTACAGTTCCGATACCATCATATTGATATTTCACGGCATCGGAACGCCCGGCTCTGATCTTGTGGTCGAGCGGCCCAGACCTTTGACATGACCCGGACTTCTGACACGACGGCGTCTGGTACGGATTCTGCCCCGGCACCAGCTGCGGCTCCGGTCGATCCGACCCTGTCCGCCGGCGAGAACCGGCTGGCGGTTCTGGATGGCTGGCGGGCGCTGTGCATATTGCTGGTCATTGGCGGACACCTGCTGCCGTTCGATGCGATTATCCCGGGATCGAATGAAGCTTTTGGCGCTGGCGGGATGGCGATATTCTTTGTGCTGTCGGGTTTCCTGATCACGCGCTTTTTGTTTGAACGGCCGGAACCATATCCGTTTCTGGTCCGCCGGATATTGCGCATCGTGCCGCTGGCGTGGCTGGCCATGATCATCCTCTATTTTGCCGAAGGCTCCGCACGGAGCGAGGCAGAGCTGGGTGCCAACTTGCTGTTTTTCTCCAACCTTCCGCCCGCGCAATTGCTCGATGCCGGCGGGCATTTGTGGAGCCTGTGCATCGAGGCGCAATTTTATCTCGCGGCGGCCCTGATCGTCGCGCTGCTTGGCCGCAAGGGCCTGTACCTGCTCCCGATCATGGGTCTGCTGGTCACGGCGCTGCGCATCCATGATGGCGAGACCATCAGCATCGTCACCTGGCACCGCGTCGACGAGATACTGGCCGGCGCCATGGTTGCGCTCATCTATCTCGGCGCATTTGGTCCGCGTGCGGTGAAGCTTTTCTCCGGCATAAATTTTTATGTGGCCGCGGCCATTGCCATTGCCTGCACCTATTTCATCTATACCCCGCTGGCCTATGCACGGCCTTATGCCATTGCGATGGTGGTCGGGGTGACTTTATGGCACGCGCCGGTCTGGGCAAAATATCTGCTCTGTTCGAAACCCGCGGCCTATATCGCAAAAATTTCCTATGCGCTTTACGTCTTTCATGTCATGCTTGATCACACATGGCTGGGGTCTGGCGAGTTGCTGGAAAAATATCTCAAGCGGCCGCTTTTGTTCGCGGCTACTTTTGCACTGGCGCATGTTTCGACATATTATTTTGAACAGCGCTTTATTAATCTGGCCAAGCGCCTGACGCCTCGGGCGCCGACGCCGGCCGTTGTCACTACGAAACCAACCACTTAGTCTGCACCACAGGAGTCAGTAAACATGTCACTTTTAGAAGCCCGGAAAACCTACAAGCCTTTCGAATATCCCTGGGCCTATGACTTCTGGAAACGCCAGCAGCAGATTCACTGGATGCCGGAAGAAGTGCCATTGGGCGAGGATTGCCGCGACTGGGCGCAAAAGCTGACGGATCACGAGCGCAATCTGCTCACCCAGATTTTCCGCTTCTTCACCCAGGCGGATGTCGAGGTGCAGGATTGTTATCACGACAAATATGGCCGCGTGTTCAAACCGACCGAAGTCAAGATGATGCTGACCGCATTCTCCAACATGGAAACCGTCCACATCGCTGCTTATTCCCATCTGCTCGACACGATCGGCATGCCCGAAAGCGAATATAGCATGTTCCTCGAATATGAGGAAATGAAGGACAAGCATGATTATATGGGCACGTTCGGCGTCGATACCGACGAAGATATTGCCAAGACGCTGGCGATGTTCGGCGGCTTTACAGAGGGCCTGCAGCTGTTCGCCAGCTTCGCCATGCTGATGAACTTCCCGCGCTTCAACAAGATGAAGGGCATGGGGCAGATCGTGAGCTGGTCCGTGCGCGACGAAAGCCTGCACTGCGAAGGCATTGTCAAAATGTTCCACACATTCGTCAAGGAACGCGACTGCCTGACCAAGAACGTCAAGGAAGAGATTATCGACTGCTGCCAGAAAACGGTGCGCCTCGAAGATGCGTTTATCGATCTGGCCTTCAGCGACGGCCCGGTCACCGGCATGACCGCGAAAGAGATCAAGCGCTATATCCGCTACATCGCCGACTGGCGTCTGGGCCAGCTTGGCTTTGCACCCATCTACATGATCGAAGACCACCCGCTGCCATGGCTCGCGCCATTGCTCAACGGCGTCGAGCACGCCAACTTCTTCGAAACCCGCGCGACGGAATATTCCAAGGGCGCAACCAAGGGCGACTGGAACGACGTGTGGAGTTCATTCGACCAGCGCAAGGGCAAGGTCGCCAATGACGGCGAAGAAGCGGCGGAAGAAGATGCCGGACCGGATATGTTTGAAGATGCGGGAGTTGCTGCGGAGTAGGGGGTTAATTGGCCAAAATATCAGAGCATTTTGGTCTGAATCAAAATCAAGGCCAGTTGAATTTTGTAGACGTTGATACGCAACGTGACAAAGCTCTATTTATTGACCCACATGCCATTGGAAAGTCATCCGATGACTGGTCGGTGTCTTGCCATCAAGCTATAACATCCTTTTTTCAAGCCATTGTGGACGCCATACGTGCCGACCGTGGTGCCGATGGCTTGACTCTCCTGAACGGACTTCACGAGCCAAACGAAACTTCTTTAGGTCTGTCCAAAGGGGAACCAGCAGGAAGAGGTATTGGGCGGATACAAGCTCAGCAACTCTACAATAGGATTCGTGACAGTCGCGCTGCCCAAACTGGCATACTGAATGAGCTGTCAGATTGTGAGCTGTTTGTCCCGCTAATCGGCGAGGACAAAATTTCCGACATTACAACGAATGTCATTCGTCGACAGCTCATTCAGTTTACTCAATCTCAATGCGAGTTAAAGGGCATCCCGGTTACTGAAGGTGTTCCATCAGGATTTCTATGGAATCAAGCTACATCAAGTTGGGACAACCAATACACGGATCTTCCGGTTGTAGATGGCCGTAAAATTCTCCTAGTTCCCAAGTCGGCAGTCAGGTGGAACATGTCGTTCTCGCACGCGCAATTTCGCGATCACTTCGTGCTCAATTTTCTTCAAGATGAACATTTGCGAAATGACACCAGACTTGTGGAAACTCTGAACAACGGGCGTAGGCGCGTACCAAAATCCGTTTTGAAACAACACTACAGGATTGATAAAGAGTTTTTGGCGCGTTTCGCGAGCGAACACCCCGAAGTGCTCGCGAGGTACAAGGCGGTGATAGATATTCCTCCGGAACCTACACTTGATGACTTAACTGAACATTTTGATGAACCACTGTTTGCCCGTGAGCTGGCGGAAGAGCTTACGCAGATTGACCGTGGGAATGCTCACGCTACTCGCTATCATAAGTTTATTTCTGGAGTTCTGGAATTTCTGTTTTATCCCTATCTCACGATGCCGGAAATGGAATATGAAGTGAATGAGGGGCGAAAGCGTATCGATATCGTTTATACCAATAACTCATCATTCGGGTTTTTTGGTGCGATGCTCGCACACCCTCGCGTAGGTTGCAGAAAATTGATCGTTGAGTGCAAGAATTATTCAAAAGATTGCGCAAATCCTGAATTAGATCAGATAGCAGGAAGGTTTGCTCCCTTGCGAGGTAAACTTGGGTTTCTATTAGGTAGAGGATTTGATGATCGGCAGCGATTCATCGAAAGATGCAAGGATACAGCGAGAGAGGAACGCGGCGTTATTATTCCGCTCGTAGATGATGATATCATCGAAATGTTGCGAATGGTTGAGAATCGAAATCGGAATCTCATTGAGGACAAACTTCAGCGTTTATTCGATATTGTCACTGAATAAAAATTCTGAGCCTTCAATGAAAACTCACCAAATACACCAATCCTAATAAGACTTCCTCGTTATCCTGAAAGAAGCCGCCATCAGGTCCAGCGAATTCGCCTCACTCCAAACCGTCTAACTCCGCTGCCATCCCGCCAATAAACTCACGTTGCTCGCCCGTATCAGGAACTTCCACACCTCGCGCTTCACTAGTCAGCGCCATCGCGTCCTCGGGTGAATAGCCAAAACCAATCAAGGCACAACAAACGGCCATGCCCGAACGACCAATCCCGGCGCGGCAATGGATCGCGATGTCCTCCCCATTTTTCAGTTTGCCGATGATGCTGAGCACCAATGACTTGAAAGATTTGAGCTCCGGCAATCCGCGATCAGCAATCGGGAACTGGGTGAAATCTATCTGGTGCGAGGAACAGATTTCTCTTTGCCGTTCGAGCGCCAATTCCCTCGCCTCATCATGCTCCAGCATCGACACGATGCCATCAATACCGATCAGGCGATAATGCGCGATGTCTTCGGTCAGCCACTCACCGGAAGGTTTCGGCATGATGTACAGCTTGCCCGGTAGGTCAGTCGCAACAAGGTAGATTGATGGTTTCATATCTGGATTGTTCGTTCACTCAATTCACGTTGACAGCACAGCCGCCCGCAGCGCTTCCTCAGGAAAGCTCCGCAATAATCTTGGCTGTGTCTTGAAACTGTCGACCACGGGTGATCAGACCGTCGTCGTTGAATTCCCACAGATCGAACATCAGATGTTCGAAGGGTTCGCCGCCTTTTGCGCACAAGGTGGCCTTCACCAGCACCGCCACCTTGCGTCCTTCGATGACGGACTCGATACGCTCGCGTGATTGCATGTCGAGCTGTTCGAACAAGGCGGAAGCAATTTCGCTTGGATTTCCGGAAGCGCCTCCGGGGAAAGCATCGACTATTGTCTTTTCGCCGACGAATTGAAATTCGGCGCCGGGGGCCAGAACCTCATGCATCCGAGATATATCGCCCGTTTGTCGACCTTCATACAGCGTATCAATTTTGTCCAGCATGTCCTGATGGTTCATGATTGAGGTCCTTTCCTGATTTGGCCCGCTGGCAGCATAGGGGAAGACATGCCTGACGCAAATCTCATCCGAGATCGATCCAGCACCACCTGCCATCATCGGTTTTCTTGAAGTCCACCGAAGCGGCCGACCAATCTCGATCGGGAATTTCGGGATCATCAAAGTCAAACCTGGTCTCGTAAGAACAGACAGCAGCATTCTTGCTTTCGCCGGACCATTGGCACTCAAAGCCTCTGTCCTCGCTCGTTCCTTCAGTCATTTCCGGGATCAGACAATTACCCTCGAGCATGCAATCACAGTTACTATCTGCATCCGTATCGGCAATTGTCGGCAAGTCACCAGATTCCGAACAGCTAACGCCTGCGGAAAAACTGACAGCCAGCACAACAAACCGGATAAGCCTTGATTGCATTGTTCCTGACTATCCTGTGTGCCGGGTGTCTACAATGCCGTTATCAATCCCGGCCACCCAACATCGCTGCTGTTATTTGCTTATGGAGGAAGGCACTCGTCCCGTCATTTCACCGGCTCCACCCCAAAGTCCCGATTGACGATCATCCATGATCCCGTGACATGGGCGCACAGCTTTTCGGTTTGCTGGTTGATAAATTGCGTCTCGACAACGCCCAGTCGGCGCGAGCGGTTTATGACCTGACTTTTGACTTCCACAATTTCACCGGCCTTCATCGGACGGAAAAAGCGCGTGGAGAAATCCACCGTCGAAAACGCCTCCTGTTTCGTGCTTGTTGTCGCATAGGCAAAGGACTGGCCGGTATCGGCGATGACGTTGACAATGCCGCCCTGAACCAGTCCGTCAAAATGCGTCAGATGCGCATCGATGGTCCATTCCATATCAAATTCTCCCACCGCAACACGGGTGAATTTCAGGCCGCTCAAATTCATGCCGCGCACGAACGGCGGCGCCATCGACATGTCCGGCTCCTTCCCGTCCGACGGGGGAGCGCTGTCCATCATCATCTGAATATTCGCAACCGGATCAAATGCTTGCTCAGCCATGGCCATGCCCTCTCTGTTTCAATCTGCGTGACGCTGTCCACCGGGAGCCAGAGAATCGATTCTGGCACATGGGGAATCACCCGCTTTGAACAGTATAACATATGGCAATCTGGCGAGAGTGAGGTCCGGTTCAGAGCGATCCCCAAACGAAAAGCCCCGCCGGATCGCTCCAGCGGGGCTTTTCGTTGCAATCTGTAGCTGCGCTTATGCGTAACTGACTTTGACGTTCGCCTTGCGATTTCTGCGCATCGCGCCGCCAATGGCACCAAAGCCAAAGATCATGAAGGCCCATGTCGCTGGTTCCGGAACGGCAGGAACTGTCTCTGTTCCAAAGAACACCAGATGAGAAATATTATGTGGATTATTTTTGAACGGAATGTCGAACGTATCCCACGAACCCATGCTTGCAGGGCTGCTCAATTGATACAGGACAAATGCGTTGGACGCCTTGACCGCAACAAAATCAACATCAAAACCGGTCAAATCCCAAGTGCCGGAAGAAGACCCGCCACCGGTGATGCTGCCAAAGGATGAGAAGTTTGTATCATCGCTTGCGGCCAGAACCGTCAACAAAATGTCCGGATCCGCCGTGGGATGCGTGTCATTGTAGAGGTTATAGGCATTCTGAGCATTCAGAAAGCTGTTACCGCCCGTAGTATTGGAATTGATATTGCCGCTGAAAAGACAACCGGCTGAATCTGTGACAGAGACACATGATCCGTCGATTACCGTTGCGGCATTGGCTTGACTGGCTGTGAGAGCAGCTGCTCCCGCAATCAGGATGGAAATTGATTTTTTCATAATTACCCCACGAGAATCGCCCTGAGACGATTTCGACCCGGAAAGATGTTAGACCCTGTGCAGATGGTTAAGCAACGTTTCGCCTTGTAAATTAAAATATGTCCCGTTTTGAGACAAATTTATCGGTAGAAATGGGCTGATATAAGCTTTGGCGAGATCGATTGACCCTGCGGTACGACCTGCCATAGTCCCACGCGGTCGCGCATATTATCGGGGGAAACGGCATGACGGAAACCACAGGACGGCGCGCGCATTCGATTGAAGAGCTGGGCGGTGTGATGGCGCGGATGTTTACGCCTCCGCCGGGTGCACCGGACACACCGCTCGAGACGCGCGCAGATGATGTGATGATCTCGCCTTATGGCAAGGCCGGCACCACCATGTTGCAGCAGATGTTTCATCAGCTACGCACCGGTGGTGACATGGATTTTGATGATATCAGCCGGGTCGTGCCGTGGATTGAAACCGCATCTGTACTCGGCCTTGATATCAACGCCGAACAGCGTGTTGCGCCGCGCGGGTTCAAGAGCCACCTGCATTATGACGCTGCGCCGCGCGGCATGCGTTATGTGATTTCCCTGCGCGATGCCGGGCCGTCATTTTTGTCCCTCTATCATTTCTTTGAAGGCTGGACGATTGAACCCGGCACCATTGATCTGGAAGACATGTACGGATTCTGGACCGATTTGCGCGGTCCGGTCGATGCTGATTTCTGGGGACATTTACTCAGTTGGTGGGCACGCCGCGATGAACCGGACACGCTGCTATTGTCTTACGACCATATCGTCGCGGAGAAACGCCTGGTGGTTGAAAAACTGGCCGCTTTTTGCGGGATTGCGTGTGATGCCGCGCTCGCGGACATGGCTGTTGAACGGACGAGCCGCGCCTATATGCTGGAGCACAAGAACCGTTTTGATGACGCGATGATGCGGCAGATGTCGGAAGAGCGCGCCGGGCTGACGGCGGGAGGAGACTCCGCCAAAATTCGGGCCACAAGCGCGCCGCGCAAGGTCCTGCCGCCGGAAATTGCCGAACGCATGGAGACTGAGTGGAAGACGCGTGTTGCGCCCGTGACCGGTCATGCGGATTTTGCGTCGCTTGAAGCTGAGTTGACCTCGCGCCTGAATGACAGGTGAGAGATCGGGGCTTCAGGTGCAAGCGCTGTTGAGTCAGGCCACGACATTGCCGCCCAGCGCTTTTGCGAAGCTATGCTCTGGCAGCAAGCCCAGCTGCTCAAACATCTCCATAAATTCAAAACGGTTCACGCCTTTGACGATTTTGTCATCGCTGAATTCGAAGAACATGGCGCCCGGGGTTTCCACTTTGTCGCCGCTGCGTTTGCAGGTGCCGTGAAAGGTGCACAGGCAGGCGAGCTTTCCGTCCTGTTCGAGCACGGTATCCAGCTCCATTCTGGTATCTGCCAGCAGATCGCAAATCGCGCTGTGAAAACCGCGCATCTGTTCCGGGCCGGTCCGCGTTTCGCGGCCAAGTCCTGTCGCGGTGCCGGTTGGCTCAAACAAATCATCCATCGCGCTGGCATCGCGCTGACGCCAGACACGTTCGCACCATTGTTCAACCAGCTGATGGTTTCGGGATTTCGGACTATCGGTCATGCAGTATTCTCCTTGCGTTCAGGGAAAAGAGCGACCGGGTATTTGCTGGCGAATCTGTTGTTCGGCCTGTGGCGAGCATAGAGACAGAACGCGAATGTTCAATCGCTTTTCCATGGGCCGGCGCTACCGGATGGCCGAAAATGTCAAATTCGAGAAAGCCATTGGAAAAGCGTTATAAATGAGATTTTGAAACCCCATTCTACTGTCCAGTCTGTCCAGTTTTCCGCCTGCGAATTGCAATGATCCCGCACCGAAAGAACGCCTGGAATAGCGGCGTCGTCCGGTACGGATCTAATTTCGTTTCAGGGGTCTAGCGGATCCAGTGAGAAGTCCCCTGTACCGTTCCGCTACCCTCGGTAGTGAAGCGGTAATAAACGGTTTCAAGTGCGGCATGGTTTTTCACAGTGCCGGTCTTGCCCTGGAAAAAACCCATACAGCTCATTTCATTGCCCGTCGCAGTGCCGCCGACAGTTTCGATATTGCAGCCCAGAATCAGGCTCCCGCTATTGTCGCCGCTTTTGCCATCACAGGCCACATGGCGATCAAACAGTGATCCCTCGGGTTGACCCATGCCAACGCAATGCTGAGTGACGGCGATGGTTTCGCCGCTGCTTAGTTTGATCGACAAGGTTTCTGTCCATGACGCGCTGCGATAGTCCATGGCTTTTTCGCCAATGCCGCCAACGACCTTAACGTCTGACAATGTCCCGGTCATGGTATCGACCTGTGGCCCGTCCTGTGCGCTTGCACTGCCAGCCATCATCAAAGCGGCAGCAGTTGCCACTGTTGTAGAAACTTTCATGATATTTTCCTCCTCCTGATGTGAAACGCAGGCTGTGTCAGGCAGAATATGTCCGACAGCTGCGGCATGCCCAAAGCGGCCATGCTAAAGCAGAAAAAGATTTGCGGTTGTTTGTCCGAGAATAACTGTAACGGAAGATTGCTCTGAATACGCGTGCCAGAATCCAGCACTAAAGCCGCGACCCCCACGGCGTCTTTCATTCCCTGATCCGGACCCTAAGCCTTTGTTCGCAAAATGTAAAATAGGCCGGAAACGTAACGCGTTCACTACCGTTGTTTGACCCAGATCAATGCAAGGACCGCCGATTCGCCTGACCATGGGTGAAAATATGAAGGAGGGCGATGATGTCAGAGCATCTCACGCACGTGCCGGTCTTGCTGTTTATTGGAATGATGGCGGTTTTTTCTATTGGCCTGATTTACTGCTCGATCGCTGAGGTATTTAGCAAGCAAGAGGACTGACGACCTGGCCTGTTGCAGTGGCGGTGTATCGGTTGCCCATTGTGCACCGCTACTGCATTAAGATGTCTGATGCTGTCCTACACGCACCGGTTCTGTTAAGTCGTTCTGCAATCAGCAGGATGAATGAGCGAAATTATGAGATTCACAAAGGTGATATTTTGGGTTGCGGCGATCTATGGCATAGTCGCCCTGCTGCCTGGATATTTTGGAGAGAGCCAGTACGTCCCTGCGATTTCGCATCCGGAATTCTACTATGGATTTCATGGACTGGCGCTGGTTTTCCAGCTTGTCTTCATCATGATCGCTCGTGATCCGCTACGCTATCGAGCCCTTATTCCGATTGCTGTTCTGGAAAAGGCATCTTTCTTTTTGCCTTCCCTGGTTTTGTGGTCACAGGGCCGGCTGGAAGTTGGCGGCCCTTTCATAGGAGCGATGATCGATGGTATCTTCATGTTGCTGTTTGTCTGGTCCTGGAAGCTGAGCAGAGATTTCCGACCATCCTCCTAGCGCGAACCGCAACCGCCGCGCCGGACCGGTACTTCTGGATCAGGCCAGAAGACCGGAGTTGGTGGCAGCGGGGCCAACGCTGGCGCCGACAAAGATTGCGGCAGTAAACAGAGCGGCAAAAGCGGCTATGGCGTGGGATTGAAACTTGGGGGAAAACATTGTTTTATTCCTTTTTGAAATATCTGAGATCGTGATTACGCGATCAGTGATGCGGCGTTTTGAGCAGCAGGACCAACACTGGCGCTGATGAAAATCGCGGCGGAGAAGAGAGCGGCAAAAGCGGCAACAACCTGGTTCTGGATATTTACGTTCGACATTTTGAATTCCTTTTGGAGATGGGTTTGATTGGGATTAAGCGATTATTGATGCGGCGTTTTGAGCAGCAGGGCCAACACTGGCACTGATGAAAATCGCAGCGGAGAAGAGAGCGGCAAAAGCGGCAACAACCTGGTTCTGGATATTTACGTTCGACATTTTCAATTCCTTACTTGGTTAAATCTGGTGCTCCGCAAGTTCTGTTAGCGAAGATGCCTGATACATTGCACAGCCCATGCCAGTTTCAATAATATCAATAAAAACAATGAGTTAATGCAATTTGGGGCGTTACGAAATTTTACGTCAAACCTATATGTAGGAAAATGCACCAACCATTGGTTTGATAATATTCTGTTTTTCGGCGAGGGGCTGAAGTTGAGGCATCTGCCTTGTCGATACGACAAAAGCGGTCTCAAAATTTGTCTGGATATTGTCGCTGAACACTCAGCGCTCGCTGTGACGATCCAGCTCTTTTACAAAGCGCAACGCTTCTGCATCGCTTATGTTTCGGGTTTTTAGCACGCGTTGCATGGCGGCAGAATAATCACCCCTGAGGAGCGCTGCCCGAACATCCCGCGTCATCAGATCTTCTTCGCTATAGTCGCTTTCATCCCTGACTGCCGCCTTTTGGGAATAGGAAGTCTGGGATGATATGGCCGGGGCAGGGCGCGGTTTCGGGTCCTGCATTTTGGGTTGATTGTCGAATTCTTTGGGTGGAGCGCTGAGATCGCCACGATCATGCTTTGGCCAAAGCCACCAAATCAACATCAACAACAAGATCGATGCAGCAATTGTCAGTTCGAACAGACCAATGGACATCTGATGATCCCCCTCGGTGTCAAAACTAATATTGCGCGGTGCCTCCGTCAACGCTCAGCATGGCTCCGGTTATGCCTGCTCCGGCATCCGAGGCGAGCAGCAAAGCCATGGCCGCAACTTCCTCAACCGTATTGGGACGCTTCAGGGCGCTTTCCTGACTGAACATGTTGATCATCTCGTCAAAAGTCATGCCCATGCCAGCCGCCGTTGCCGGGCCGCTGTCCAAAATCAGATCCGTCAGAACCAGACCCGGGCAAATGGCGTTGACCGTGATCCCCTGGGTCCCCACTTCCTGAGCAACCGATTTGGTCATGCCGTTAATGCCATGCTTGGCGATGGTGTAGGGTGCGAATGTGGGCTTGCCCATTTTTCCTTCGGTAGAGCTGATATTGATAACTCGGCCCGACTGTTGGGCAATCATCGATTTCAATGCCCGGCGGGTGGCCCAGAACGTGGCATAGATATTCCATTTCATCGCCTGATCGAAGGATTCATCTGTCAGATCAGCCAGTGGAGCGAGGTCTCCTGCGCCGCCTGCATTGTTCACCAGAATGTCTACGGTCCCGAACTGCTGGACCGTCTGATCGATAAACCCTTCTACCTGATCCTGCTGCATGACATCCCCTGCAACAAATGTCGCGCGGTCTCCGACACCCAGTTCTTCAAGCACTTTGGCGCCCTTGTCCGGATTGCGGGCCATCAAGGCAATATTGGCACCTTCCTTCAGAAAAAGCTCCGCAATACCCCGCCCAATCCCGGCGGTACCTCCGGTGATCGCTGCTGTTTTACCTTTGAGCTGCATGACATTCTCTCCTGATTTCCTTTGGGTCAGAGCTATCGATAGCTTGGTGATGCGGCAATGATTGAAAAGATTAGGACCTCGGAAATCCTGCGATAAAAGCTTGTAGTGCAAAGATAACTTTCAAACCGTTCATATAAAGAGCTTCAAACATGAACCTCAGATAAAACCGACATTCAGCAAGCGGTCAATCGCCCGCACCTAAAAACATTCTCGTCGGGCATTAATCGAGTCGGGTCCCGTGAAATGCAAGCGAGACTCTTTTGGAGTAGAGATTATGATCAACAAGATTTTGGGAACATTGGCCATCACCACCGCCGCCGTTTCGGCAATGGCTTTCGCTACACCGGCAGAAGCACGGGGTGGATATAGCCAGGGATATAATGACGGATATTATCAGCAGGTCCGTAGTGATCGCCGCAGCTATCGTCGCGGGGACTATTATCGGGATGACCGCTATTATGATCGTCGTGATCGTCGCTATTATCGGGAAAAGCGTCGTTACCGGAATGATCGTCGCCGGTACAGAGGATGTGATCGTGGAACTGGCGGTACCATCATCGGTGCTATCGCAGGCGGACTGCTCGGCAATGAAGTTGCACGTCGCGGTGACAAAACCGAAGGCACCATTATCGGCGGCGCTGTCGGCGCCCTGGCAGGACGCGCCATCGACGGCAACTGCTAGACCTCAAATATAGTATCAAAGCTTTAAGCAATCCCTGAATCCGGTTCACCCCTCTGGCCGGTTCAGGGGCACAATTTCCCCGAGTTGCTTACCGGGGAACGGGGACCGGTGTCCGTTCAGGACCCGGTCCCTGCCTTTTTTCAGACAGAACCTATTGTGGGCGGCGGGCCAGTTTCGCTGGAACAGCGCTCACCCAGTCCGCCATGTCAGGCTTGTCTTTGACAAAATAGGGCTTGCCCTGGCTATTCAGATAGAAGCGCTCCATTTCACTGCGGGTGAAGGGCCGCGATCCGATCCGTCCGAACACCGCCATCTGTCCGCCTGTCTCATCAACCGCGCGATCCCGGTCCAGACCTTTGGACAATGCCAGAGCTGGTTTTGGAGTGCGGGCAAAAGCGATTAGCTCTGGCACGGGTGGCGGCGAGAAACCGTAATAATTGGGCTGGCTGTCCGGGGAAGTCAGCTGCACCACTTTGAGGCCGTTGCGTCCATCCGCGACATAAGCGAACAGGGTCGCATTGGTTGATCCGACGATAACATCCTCTGCATCATTCATCTGGCCACCAAAGGTTTCCTTGCGATAGATTTCAGGTGCTTCGGGCTTGGTAATATTGACAATGACCAGTCCTTCATTCTTGGCCGCAACATAAGCATAGGTCCGGGCCAGATAGAGCCGCCGGGCATTAGCGAGCGGGATCGTACCGGATTCAATTGCAATCGGGTTTTCGAGGTCAGTCACATTGAACAATTTGACGCCGTCTGCATCCGTGACCCACAGATAGCGGAACTGCAGAGCAGAGGCCCGGGCATCCGTGAGCGGCAGGGTTACGACATGACTAGGTTTCAGGGGATCGTTCAGATCGATGACGACAAGGCCGTTGGTTGCAGTGATATAGGCATAGTGGCCGGCTAGTGTTATATGCCGTGCACCTGCCAGAACATTGCCCTCATTCCACGTCGCTGCCCGCTTGAAGAAATTGTTGCGGAACTCACCGTCGGCCAATGTGTTGATATCAACAAGAATCAAGCCCTCTTCACTATCCGTGACGACAGCATAGTTATAGATTGGGTGGAACGCCTGCTCTTCGTTGATCTCGCGTAATTCCTCGGTGTTTCGTGTGGGGGCAATTGGCTGATTGGTTGCCAGCGCCATGCACGTCGCGTTTTTCGTATCGACATGGGTGTCCTGACCAAGGGAGGAGAATGGCGCCTTGATAATCCGCTCAGAAAAGCCCTTGTTGCCGATCGAAGCGACATCATAGGCGCGGAAACCGCCTTTGCCTTCGGCAACAAACATATATTCACCGCGAAGCTGCAGACAGCGGACGCTGTCTCGGGTGCCTTGAACAACATTGGCAAATTCCTCAAGCGCCTTGGTTTCGCCTGACAGATCATCGTCGAGCCGTTCGCCGCGTACCCAGTTAATCAGTTCACGCCCGTTATCCTCAACATGCATCCGCCAGTAATCGGGATACGCATATTTCTGGAGATAGGATCCGATCACAGCTTGAGGCTCATCCCACTCTGTGACGCGCACTGCTTCAAAGCCTTTGTCCATGCCTACCCAGGCATGCAGGCCGACAAAGTTCACAAAATTCGTACCCTGCAACAACAGCTGCGACATGATCGCATTATTGTCATTGGCCTCGCTCAGATGGCAGTCGGAGCATTGCTTGGTTTCGGTCTTGCGCACGGTATGCGGGAAATGCGGTGCAAAGGCCTGGCTGGAAAAGCCGATGGCCGATATCGGAGGCTGCTGCACATAAATGCGTTCGCGGTTGATATTGGTGGAAGAGAGAACCAGCGCCGAGGTTGAGCGGACCGGAGCGATGATGCTGCCCTTGGTGGTCTGGTGCCGACCGAGCTGGAACATTTGATCGCGCGCGACCTGGGGGTTGTAGGTCGCATAGTTACGCGTCGTCCCGCCTTCATATTTGTGGCTTTCTGCTTGCCAGTTGGCTTCGATCGGCAAGTGGCATCCGCCGCAACTGGTGGTCCAGCTAAGGTGGCAGGTGAAGCAGACCATATTCTCGTCTTTATGCGCACGGTCGGCAGAAGTCACACCCGAGCCAAAGCTATATTCGCCGGTTTCCGCTCCGGTTTTCGACATCAGTTTGGAGCGGGCCGCTTTCAGATTGAAATCAGGATGATCGCGATCAACGCTGTCTTTCACGAGACTGACACGCCAGCTCAGTTTGGGGTCAACGATCGAACGCTGGATCAAGACGCGATTGCTATTCTCATCCTGCATCCATTCAAACCGGCGCTGGCCGTCTGCATTGCGCAGCAGGCTCAGATTTTTGCCCTTGGGCGGTGCCGCCAGATTGGACGTCATCAATGTGGGATATGCATCAGCCGTTCCGTGACAGTCTTTGCAGTTAATCTCTACCGCATTGGCAACTTCGCCATATATCAAGCCATTGCCGTGACTGTCCTGGCTGAAGTGGCAATCCGCACATTGCATGCCGACTTCGGCGTGAATGCTCATCATGTGAACGGATTTACCGGGATTGATACCGGGTTCGACGAATTTCGCTTCATCTTCGCGGCGGAATTTTTCCGGATCATCATTGTCGACAATGTCACCATCCTCGTCGAGCAGATTGCCATCGCGATCGCGCTTCAGGATCGCGCGGAAATTCCAGCCGTGGCCATGATAGTCCGCAAATTGCGTGTCTTTCGCGTCGCTGTTGAGGTCATAGACATTGCGCAGAAAATCAATATCTGCCCACAAGCCTTTTGGAGCAGCCCCTTCGGGGTTGCGATCGAGGACCTCTCGAACTTCCCCGGCAGTGGGGAATTTTTGCTGTTTGAAGGTCGTTTCATATTCTTCGTCGCTCATCCCCTCGGGGCGCGGCGTTTTGTTGTCGGGCCCCGGCCACATCAGCGGCGCATCGGATTCATAATCCCACATCGTGTAGCCAAGGTAGCTGTTCAGGAAGATATTCGGCTGGTGCATGTGGCAGTTCATGCACTGGGCGGTTGGGATGGCGCGGGTAAAAGCGTGTTGGACAGGGTGACCTTTTTCGCGATCAGCCGGATCAATATCTTTGGTGTGTTCGTCGCCATGGCCGTCTGTGTGAGCGACTTCTTCTTCATGATCATCGCCATGGTCACCCTTGCCGCCATGAGCGGCATCATAGGTTCCGAATTTGCCAATCCGGTGTTCACCTTCTTTGAGGTTACGGATGGTCGGATCAACGGTCTGGGTCTGCCCGTCACGACCGAATTTTGCCCAGATCAAACTGTGCCGCGGTTCCCGGTCATTCGCATAGACGACATGGCAGCCCGCGCAGCCAGACTGGCGATAATCACCGGGCTGGTCGTTGGTGCCCATGAACCACATGAACGGATCATTGAGTCGGGTTTTGTGGATGTTAAGCGCCGGAATCGCCACGCGCAGGCCCGTGCCAGGTCCCCGATTGGATTGTTTCAGGTCCGGTCGGCCAGGCTCTTCGAGCCGCTGAATGATGCCCCCGATATTGGGCAGTCCAATCTCGGGGAACTGGGTATTGATATTGCGGCCGCCGCGTTCGAAAACCCGGAATATATCGCCTGGGGGAATCGTGTGCCATGTGGGAAGCGGATAGAGAATGGGCAGGGCACCGCGCTTTTTCTGCGCTTCTGTGACCGTACCATGAGGATTGCCGGGTGACTTGATCGTCGCCCCTTCACCCTTCCGGGTATAGGCCTCGCCAAACACGTAATTCTTGAATGGCACAATGCCATTATTATAGGCGGCTCCACCCCAGAGCATGGCGCCAGTCGCCATAAGCGAGCGTTCCGAGGCCTCGATAATTTCCATGTGGCAAGCGCCGCAAGATTCGCGCGCCACCCGGTAATCAGACGGATTGACGAAGCGGACAAACTCGGGCGATTCCTTGTTGAGCAGGCCATAGCTGCGTTTGGGGTTGGCGGATGAAGGCCAATGCCAGCTCTCAGGATATTTGGGCAGAACATGCGCTTTTTTCAGTGCATCCATATAGCGCAGGTTATTCTTGCCCCATTTGTTATCGCCAACCACGGCTGCATCACCGCCATGACAGTCGACACAGCCGAGCACGACTGCCGGTGTAGCATGCATGGTTTTCTGGTCGCTGTCGGTATGGCAGGAAACGCAACCTGAACTTTTCGCATTGGCGCTATCCCATGTCTGGTTTTGCGGAGCTGGCGGCGTAAAGCTGTAATCAATCTTTTGGGGTTTCTCTTTTCCGGCAGCGAGCAGCAACGAAGCCGGAGTCGCGGTCAGTACAAGCGCGCCCAATCCCGCAATAATCGTCTTTTTCTGGCGGAGAAGGGTTTGGATTAGCTGCATATCAGAAAGCCAATATCGCGTTGAAGAGAATGGAATAGTGGAACTTGCGGTTGTCGCTCTGATCAAACAGGTCCTTGAAACCATCGCCCGGCAACAGCGCGGCACCTGACAGGCGGAACACCAGATTTTGTGTAGCCTTCGGACGATAAATTCCGGCAAGTGAAAGGTCCCAGCCAATGTCTTTCGGTATCGAGCCTTCGACCCGCAAGGCCTCCAGGCTTTCCGTTTTGTGGAACCAGAGATGATTGGCATTGGCTGACAGACGGAAATCAGGCGTCAGATCTGCATCCACTCCCACCCCCGCCAGAATGGTACCCGGGTTGTTGAAGTTGCTTTGACCTTGTTCCTTGGAAGAACGAAGCGAATTCAGAATTCCGTTGCGGCCATTGATGCTTATGACGCGCCCACCTCCGGCGAAGGGTATGGTCTGGCGGATCCAATAGCTTGTATCCGCACCGGCAAAAATCGGGTTTTCGAAAATCGCATCAAATCCTGCTTCGGTGTTGTTATATGGATTACCGTCCCCGCTGGCGAGTAGACCAGAGGCCCGGAACCGCAGAAAATCGACATCATAACTGGCTTCCGCTGCCGCAAAATAGGCTTCAATCTTCGCTGGCTCACTGGTGAAAAAGCTGTTCCGGTCTTCGCCGAAGGCGCCATAGATCTGGCCGGTAACGTTTATCCGGCCAATGCGTCCGTCGACTGCATAACCGGGATAGACAACGTCATATGCTCGGCCCCGGATATCGCCAAGGAGGGCAGGGCGGACGGGAAAACCATTGTCGTCAATTTCGACATCGCTTTTTTCGCGGTTCATATTGTAGGTGACGCTGAATTGACTGGTCAGCCCGACAAACGGCAAATCCTGCCGATACAGATTGGCGAAGAAGATATAGCTTTCGCGCGGGGTTTGGAAAATATCGTTGAGGCCGCTGTTGGTGTCCTTCTCCAACTGCACAAATGCGCCGAGATTATATTGTACGCGATTATTGTCGCGTGTGCCGAACAGGCGAAATCCAAGCTGGTTATCCTGAAACAGGAATCCGCGAAAATCCGCCTGCATCGGCTGAATGCCTATGCGGAAACTGTCAAAGTCATAGCGCGCGGATGTGTTGCGAATGTGATAGTCGAAAAATGCCTCCTGGACGCCGACAAAATAGTCGGTGCGATTGGAGGACTTCGAAGGTTCGACAAACAGGACCCGGCGTTCAGGTACATCGACATGATTGATCTGCGTGGCAAGCGTGACCCGATATTCGACGTCTGGCGGTTTGTAAGCCGTCGAGCCCTTGATCAGCGCAAAACCGGTGATGAAGGTCTGCGCGAGAACGAGGGAGTTTGAGCGGCCAAATACATCAATGCTGCCGGCGCGTTCGGTGGTCTGCACTCCAACCGGAATCGGGAAGCTGCGCGGTTCCACAACAGTATCCGAGATCGCGTTCACGACGAAGAACCAGTCGTCGCCTTTAAGAAAGCCGGGCTTTTTGTCAGCCGGGATCGGCTTGTCGCCTTTCAGAACATTCTGACCATAAGGATCCAGTGTGCTCCGACAATTGCTCTTCAGCGCACCGAAGACCTTGTAGATCGATTGATCACCACCCTTTTGAGGACAGAGCGATTGTAATATGCGCCAACGATCCGGCACGGGAAACTCGTCGGTCGGGAAGGCTTCGGGCGGGGGAGCGCGGACTGCACCCGGATTGTCTTGCGTTACAAGTTCCGGAAGCTCCTTTTGAACGCCAGGACGTCGCCGACCGTCAATCAGCGCTTCATCGGCAGGCAATCCATCAAAATCCATTTCAAGCTGGACGGGTTCCGCTGTCGGTTCCGGAGTAGAAGCAGGGCCAACGGCTTGTTCAGGAGATGGTTGCGGCGCTGCTGCGGTGGTGGTCTCTTCGAGGTCGGGGTCGGGGCCCCCAACAGCAAGAACCGGTTCTTCAATGTCGTTACCCGGCGAGCGGGTCCAGTCGAAATCTTCGCCAGCCAGCAAGGCGATCAGCGACGCCTCCATCTCCTCCACCGAAGCGCGTTGATCTTCCATCTGCTCGGCCTGACCAGACATGACCGCCAATATCGGCACAAAAGAAGAAGAGAGCGCAGCCACTGGAGCTAGAGTCCCTCGCAGACATTTTGGTCATCGGTGTCCAGAAACGGAGCGAACGGGCAGTTCACATAGCGCAATCTCACCTGTGCATCGCCAAGATCCACCACGACATTGTCCGCTCTTACGGCTTTGGGCGCGTTTCCGATCCCGCTGACTCTCTGACCGGCATTATGCAGGCCCAGAAAACTGATCATGTCATCCTGATCGATCCCGTCTCCCGATACCCCGATGCCGCCAATCAGCTGATCACCGCGATATATCGGGACACTGCCCGGGAAAATCTGGATGCCATTTTGCAGTCTGTTTTGACCGGGAGCCACATCAGGCAAAGTTGTACAGCGTTGCGGCGTATCGGCAGCCATCGGGTCACCGACGAATGTCACATGGGCACCAATATTGCCGATGACAAAGTCAAGTTGCAGTCCATTGTTGAATGCGTTGAATTTTTCTATCGGTTTGGACAACGGTCCGGGAGGACGTCCAACTTCGCCGTCCGGGAAATAGGGTCGCGACAGATTTCCGCCTGACCGATCGGCGAAAGCAACGGTCCCGGTCAGAGCATTTGGATCACCCAAAAAGGTTCGTGCTGCCTGGACATATGGCGCAATATCAACCGTAGCGAGCATCTCTGCGCCCGCTACCGCGTTTGAAAAAAATGTCGCCGTTCTGGCTTTTTGCAATGAAACATCTGTCCCAAAGATAGGAGCATCTGGAGATCTTACGATGCCCAGAATCTGGCCATGTGTGTCGACGACCGAGATCGATACCTGTGCCCGACTGTCAAGCGGCTGCCGAATTTGCGCCCGCGCCCGGGTCATCACGATGAAGGCTTCTTCCAGAATTGCCCGAACTTCCGCAGCGCTAAGCGGTGTAGTTACGCTGGCCGCATCAGTGGCGGCGCGGATTGGAAACCGATTGGTTCCTGAACCATCGGTCAACACAAACGCATCGCGATTTTGGAATTCAGCCGCGGTCGAAGCGCGAATGCCCGAAGCTTCGGTTCCGTAGGCGCTGCCGGCGATAATGACGGCATCATTGTAGCCCCGCACAGCCACCAGCGCTCCCGAAGTGCCGTTGATTGCCGCAAAATTGCTCTGCAGCGGGGAAAGATCATTCACGACCATATCGCTGAAGCGGAGCGATGTGCCGTCCACGGCGATCCTGTTGGCAGTTATCGAGCCAGGGGGGGCAAATCCCTGAATGCCTGCCAGAGCAATTGCTTCTTCATCGTCTTTGTCGATATCCAGAATATTGTTGTCAAAACCATAGTCGCCATCGCCCATGACCCCGATCGCGCCAACGACAACTCCGTTTTTGTAAAGGGGTAGCCCTCCGGGATCAGCGGCCAGGCCCAAAGGAGATCGTTTGGGTCCTATCAATCCTGCCGCACCGCCGCCGGACATGAAACGGGCTGACAGGTCGGAACAAGGTAACTGACTGTATTGCACACCGAAAAGTGGTCCGCTCTCCAGACCGACTGTTGTCGGCGCTGGCGGAAAATGTTCCTGAATGATCTGGCTTGCCGTGCGTGTCGAAAAGGCGTTGCCTGAACTGGACAGATAAGCCCCGGTCACCGCTTTCGAGATCGCGGCAATTGTGGCCGGCACCATCGCACCTTGCAACCCTTCCGGGTTGGCCGCGGGGCCGTTAATTGTTTCGTCGCTGGCCGAAGCATTGGGGTTTGCGCCGTTCATCTGGAAAACGGCCAGCACGTTGCCAACCCGATCCGTCACGGCAATGATTGAAGGCAGGTTACGCGCCGTCGCTTCGCCAACGGCTTGCGCGATTACCGTTTGAATATCGACAACGCTAAGCGATTCCTGAGCCGGAGCGGTATATTCGCCGCCATCGCCATAAGTCGGAGGTGTCGGGGTGGGTGCGGGTGCCGGGCTTGGTGAAGGTGAAGGAGTACCGCCGAAATTGTTGCTTCCGCCGCCACCACCGCCGCAGGATGACAGAATAAGCGCCGCCGCTGATATTGCCGCGGTGAAGCGTAACTTCCGGATCATCTGAGCGACCTTATCGTACGAACTGCACTGCCAAGAGCGCGGCGGAATTTGAGCGGCTCATAATTGTTGGGATTATCCACGGCAGCATAGGCACGATTGATTTGACCGCGCAGGCTCGACGCAGCCCCAACGCTCACTTGTCCGCTGTTGACCAGCCCGTTGAGCAACGTATCAATCGCCATCACGGCTTGCACGCTGCCTTCATAATCTGTGAACCGCGGAGAAATGGCCTGCCCCGCAATCGTCTCCATAATCTGGAATGTCTGCGCTTTACCGAAACTCGCGCGTGAGAAACGATCAGCCAATGTAACTGCCGTTTGCCGCAACCTGGCTGCTGCTTCGAGTGCCGGTTTGCGGCCTTGTCCCATCGCAGCATGAAATGCCTTGGAACGCGCATTGAACTGACCCGAAAGTTCCGGTGCGGCGACCTTGATTGCTGCACTCAGCATAATCATGTTCTCGTCATTATAAGGCGGCATGCCTTCCGGAATCGGTCGACCGGGATTGTCTATGGATGTTGGACGCGCCGATGCTTCATCATAAATCCGCCGATGGCAGCTATGGCAATCATAGAAATAGAATTCCGGAAAAATGCCTTCGGTCGCGAGGGCCGGCTTGGCAAAAAGATTCAGCGACCGTTCCAGTGCCATGGACTGGCCAACAGCCCAGAACCGCACAGCGTTTGTTTTTCCTTTGCGGCGCACATAATCGACATCTTCGTCATGATGTTGTTGCAAAGTGGAAAACAGATCCAGTTCGAACGAGATTCGGGGATGTCCCGCGGCCATGATCCGGTGATCTACAAACTGTCCGTCATTGGTGCTGCCAAAATGACAGTCCAGACACACGCTGGCGCGCGCTTTTGGATTGTCGAGTGGGGTCAGGCCCTGAGAGACGTTGCGAGCGTGGCTTGCTCCGACGGCATAGTGGGCTGACAGCCACTCGGATGATGCACCGTGACAGGATTCACATCCGACGCCATCGGCGAGCTGGAAGCGAGGGCCCTTGCGGGGTGCTTGTGTGCTGTGGCAACCCAGACATTGCTGTGATGCGGCCGCATCCCCGATCCCCAATCGCTTTGCGATCGCGATACTGCGGGGTTCCCGCAAAACCCGAAATGCCCGGCTGTGCGCGCCGCCCGGTGTCGATTCTTCCTGCCAGCGCAGGATTTCATCCTGCCGAACGATCTCGCCATCTGCTTCCTGACGACCATGGCAGGTTGTACCGCCGCAGGTCGCAACGCCCAGATACGTTCCGTTCGCCAATTCGGGAGCCGCTTCGACGGGTTCCGGAGTTGCGAGGGAAGCGAGAAAAAATGCCACGCCAGCCAGCATCACGCAAAACGCGCCTGCGGCAAGAGCGGGGAGCTTGTGCGCTACCCTGCTGAGATCCCAGTATCTGTCTTTCCCCATCTGCATCGTTGCTCCTCCTGATCGGAAGATCAGGTCCCTCTGACAGCACGACGCGACCCAAGTCGTTCGATATTAACCATAATCTACCTATCCCCGTTCGATCACTCAATGCAAACGAAAAAGGGTTAATTTCTGTTGTTTATTAGGGGTTTGCGGGAAAGATTGTTGCCAAATGGTGACGTACTGTGATGTAAACGCAACTATTCGGTGTGTAACAGATCGCATCTGAATGCTGTGCGGAATTGCGAGTCGCACCTGTTGAGTGTGTTGCGCTGATTTGGTTGATTTTCCATTTGTTGCTAGAAGATGGTTCGCCAGCCGGATTTGAACCAGACACGATTTCTCCGGTGCGGAGCAGTGTTGCGGATAAATTTGAAGGGGATGGGCATTGGAACTGACTCTGGAATCGGCGTTGTCGGCAGATGGCATACTTGGCCACCTTTCTTTTCTCCTTTTGATCATATCGATGCTCAGCAACAAGATGTACTGGTTACGTGTGGGCGTGATTGGAGCTGCCCTGTCAGGAATTGCTTATGGACTGCTGGTGCTGGGCGATCCGGCAACCATCTTTTGGTACGGCCTTTTGCTGGCAGTAAGCATATTCCAATTCGTCCGGCTCATGCAGGCAGAAAGATCAGCAGCATTTACGGGCGAAGAAGAAAAGATGGTCCAGGCTGTATTTCGTGATCTGGATTCAAGAGAGGCCCGCAAGCTCCTGGATGAAGGATTCTGGATTGATCGGGAAACTGGTCGCGAGTTGATTCAGGAAGGAAGTGCTGTGGGCCACTTATACTATCTGGCAAGGGGCAAGGCCGAAGTTCGGAGCGCCGGAAAGACCGTAGGATATTGCCAGAGCGGTGACCTGATTGGTGAAGGGACGGTGCTGACTTCCGAAACCGCAACCGGAACCGTGTCCCTCTCTGAAGACTCTCGCTTGTGGTGCATTCCTGCGCCTGTCTTGCGGAACTATCTCGACAAAAATGATGCCGTGCGCAGTGTTATCGACCGCCGGATTGGCGAGGCCTTGAAATCGAAGCTGCGGGCAACCAATGTCGCGCTTTCCAGAGCGGGCGGTATCGAAAGTTAGTTTTACTTCCGGCGAATGACGAGATTGCGAATTTCGGTCATGTCTTCCATCGCAAACCGGATGCCTTCCCGACCGAGGCCGCTATCCTTGACGCCGCCATAGGGCATATTGTCAACACGATAGGATGGAACATCATTGATAACCACACCGCCGACATCCAGCGTGTCCCATGCATCAAGCGACTTGAACAGGTCGCGTGTGAAAATCCCGGCTTGCAAACCGAACTTGCTGTCATTGACTTCTTCCATTGCAGCATGGAAGTCGCTGAATTTTGACAGCAGAGCAAGTGGACCAAATGCCTCTTCGCGATTGGCAGCTGCATTGGTATCGACATTTTCGAGCAAGGTTGCCTCGAGCATGTTACCACTGCGATTACCGCCGCAAAGCAGGGTTGCACCGTCTGCAACAGCATCTTCAATCCAACCGTGAAGACGGGTTGCTTCGCCTTCGGAAATCATCGGGCCGATGAACGTTTTTGGATTTTTCGGATCGCCGGCTACCAATGTTGCTGTTTTCGCAACCAGCATATCCCTGAACTGATCGTAGATTTTCTCGTGAATGATGATCCGTTGAACGCCGATACAGCTTTGCCCGGATTGGTAGAATGCCCCGAAAATGATCCTTTCCAGCGCATCTTCTAGGTCGGCATCTTGATCAACAATAACCGCCGCATTTCCGCCCAATTCGAGAACGACCGGTTTCTTGCCGGCCTTGGCTTTCAGATCCCAGCCAACCCCTGGCGATCCGGTAAAGGACAGGAGTTTCAATCGATCGTCAACGGTGAACAGATCCGCACCGTCACGACTGGCGGGCAGAATGGAAAACGCACCCTTCGGCAAATCGGTTTCAGCCAGCACTTCGCCCATGATGATTGCGCCAAGCGGTGTTTTTGAAGCCGGTTTCATGACGAATGGGCAGCCAACGGCGATTGCAGGTGCTATCTTGTGAGCGGCCAGATTCAGCGGGAAGTTAAACGGAGAAATGAAGCTGCACGGGCCAATCGGGACACGCTTCCACATTCCCTGATAGCCTTTTGCACGCGCCGAAATATCAAGCGGCTGCACCTCGCCATAACTGCGTACGGATTCCTCAGCGGCAATCCGGAACGTATCGATCAACCGACCAACTTCGCCTTCGGCATCGTTAATCGGTTTGCCGGCTTCGACACAAAGCGAATAAGCCAGTTCATCAAAACGTTCCTTGAACCGGTCTACACAATGCTGGAGCACGTTCTGCCGCTCATAGCTGGCCATTTTGGCCATGGGCTCGGCGGCGGCAACTGCGCCTGCAATTGCCTCCTCGATGACATCCGGTGTGGCCAATGCCGTCCGGAAAGCTACTTCGTTGGTGAACTTGTCCGTAACTTTCAGGTCTTCATTGGGCTGCGCTGCCACATTGTTCAGATAGAGCGGATAAACATCCTTCAATTTTGTCATTCCGTATGCCTCAAACTTTCGCGCTGAGTTCCTTGATTTCGACATTCAATATCCGGTCATTGTCCGAATAATCGACCGGACAGTCAATCAGATGGACGCCATCGGTGCTCAGGCAGTGATCGATGGTTTCCTGGAGGTTTTGGGCACTGGTAATCCGATGCCCGTTCGCGCCATAGCTTTCTGCATATTTGACGAAATCCGGATTGTCATATGTCAGACCCCAGTCCTTGAAGCCCATGTTGGCCTGCTTCCAGCGGATCATGCCGTAGCTGCTGTCGTTCAGGATAAGCACCGTGATATTCAGTTTCAGCCGGACAGCAGTTTCCATTTCCTGGCTATTCATCATGAAGCCGCCATCGCCACAAATCGCCATGACCTTGCGATCGGGATAGACCATAGCCGATGCCATAGCCGAAGGCAGACCTGCGCCCATTGTCGCCAACGCATTGTCGAGTAATACGGTATTGGCTTCGCGCGCATTATAGTTCCGCGCAAACCAGATTTTGTAGACACCGTTGTCGAGGCAGATAATGCCATCGGCCGGCATGGCGTTGCGTACGACCTTCACCAGATGTGGCGGATAAATTGGACAGCGCATATCGTCATCCATTGATGCCGTATGCTCTTCTTCAGCTTTGCGCGCTTTGTACATCGCATCGAAATTCCAGCTTCCCGAAGGAACAATATCTTCCTTCATTTGCCAGACCGCATTGCCAATATCACCAATAACTTCGACATGCGGGAAATAGACAGGATCCACTTCAGCCGAATTCATGGATACGTGGATCACTTCGGGACCACCCTCTTTCATAAAAAACGGGGGTTTCTCGATCACATCATGGCCGACGTTGATGATCAGGTCCGCCGACTCAATCGCGCTGTGGACAAAATCATTGGCGGATAAGGCTGCACAGCCCATAAACTCCTTGTTGGTTTCATCGACAACACCCTTGCCCAATTGCGTTGTTACGAAGGGAATGCCGGTTTTTTCGATAAACTGTGTCAGCATCCTGCCGGTTGTGGTCCGGTTGGCACCGCCGCCAATCACCAGAATTGGTGACTTGGCATTTTCGATTTTCTTGGTTGCTGCACGGACCGCCTTGGCTTCTGCCACCGGACGGCGAGCCAGACTCGGCGTAATCGGTTTGGAGTCCGTTTGCTCGTCCGCAATATCTTCCGGAAACTCGATATGGGTAGCGCCGGGTTTCTCTTCCTCCGCGAGGCGGATCGCTTCGCGCACGCGGCTTGGAATATTGTCCGCCGAGGCCAGTTGATGGGTGAATTTGGTGATCGGCCCCATCATGTCAACCACATCCAGAATCTGAAAACGTCCCTGTTTGGATTTCTTGATCGGTTTCTGGCCGGTAACCATCAAGATCGGCATTCCCCCCAATTGGGCATAAGCCGCGGCCGTCACCAGATTGGTTGCGCCGGGACCGAGTGTGGCCATGCAGACGCCGGTCTTGCCGGTATGGCGCCCGTAAGTGGCGGCCATGAAGCCTGCGCCCTGCTCGTGGCGGGTCAGGATGAGCTGGATTTTTTTGGAACGGGACAGGCTGTCGAGCATGTCGAGATTTTCTTCACCGGGTACACCGAAAAGATATTCAACGCCTTCATTCTCAAGACATTCTACGAACAGATCTGAAGCTTTAGTCATGCGGGTCCTTCCCTGATCTTATTGATCAATCGTGGTTCGAGTGAACGGTAACGACCCCGAGAAAAGTTTTTCCCCCTCCAGAAAAAGACTCAACTCCACCCCTATGCTGTTGGTTGATAAGTCAAATCTGTTTACGAGTCACGTCTCAATCGAAAAAATTCAGGCTTTTCAATAGCCGCGATCAAAGTCAGCTACGGCAATCATTTCATCACCATTCTGATAGCGTTTCAGATTTTCAACAAACCGGGCTGCGGCGCGCTGAAACATTCGGGTCTGAGCCTGACCGGACAAGTGCATGGTAATCATGCAGTTTGGAGCGTCCCACAGAGGATGATCCTTTGGCAGCGGTTCCGGGTCCGTGACGTCGAGTACAGCCCCGCCGATGGTTTTGCTGTTCAACGCTTCGAGAAGCGCAGGCTGATCGATCAGCGATCCGCGCGCGACGTTGATCAGCCAGGCGGAAGATTTCATGGCTGCAAATTCGGCGGCACCAAGAAGATGCTGTGTTTCGTCGGTCGCAGGGGCAGAAACAAAAATCCAGTCAAATTCACCGAGCCGGTCGCGCCAGTCATCCAGTCCAATAATTTGAGGATCGTCTGTTGCCGTGCGCCGGACGGCAGTGACCTCGACATCAAATCCGGACAGCTTTTTGGCAATCTGTTGTCCGATCCCGCCATAGCCGATGATCAGTGCCTTGCTGTCGTCAATTTCTGCGGTTCCTGGGGGCATTTCCAGCCAGTTATGTTGCCGTTGATGGTCCAGAATTGTGTCCATCCGCTTGGCTGCTGCCAGCATCATCATGACCGCAAACTCGGCAATCGGAGCGCTGTTCAGGCCCGCGCCATTGGTCAGGATCGTTTTCTGTGACTTGAGCTGGTGGAGCGGAAAATGTTCCACACCGGCGTAAATGCTGTTCAGCCATTTGAGATTGGTGGCGGCTGCAATGATCGATGCCATCTTGTCTTTGTCATACATGTCGAACCAGCCGATTTCCGCGTGCGGAGCGATTTCGAGCGCTTCTTCCGTGCTGGTAAACCAGGTCACGTCAAGATCGCCGCAATGTGGTTCGACCAACGGACGCACAAGAGATGCCATGGCAGCTATTGGTTTGGTCATATTGATATTCTCCATTCCCAGCGCAGCGCATCCCCATCCATGAGATCGACTCCCTGTTCGGTTAGTTCGTCGCGTATTGCGTCTGCCTTTGCAAAATCCTTGTCGACTTTGGCTTGCTGGCGAAGGTTGATCATGGCTTCAATGTCAGACGCTTTGATAGTGGCATCCGCTGGCCTTAACCGCAGATCAGCACGGGTGACTTGTTCCAGATCAAGCCCAAAAATCCCATCCATCTCTTGGAGGAGCGCCATTCGCTGAGATGCGTTGACTTTTTTCAGACCCAGAAGCTCTTCGAGCAGCGGAACAGCCTTGGCGCTGTTCAGATCATCTGCCATTGCCGCATCCAGCTTCTCCCGTAGCTCCGAGATTTTGGGGTGCTCCCTAGCCTTCGCTTCAGTTGCATCCGCTGCGTCGAATTTGAGGCGCAAATTTTCGACGCCCATGACGATCCGCTTGAACCGGGTCAATGCAGCTAGCAAATTGTCCCAGGTAAATTCCAGCTCGCTGCGATAATGCGCCTGCAAGCACATCAACCGATAGGCAAGGGGATGAATTCCTTTGTCGACCAGCACCTGCAAGCGCAGAAAATCACCGCTTGATTTCGACATTTTGCCCGCCCGGTCGATCAGGAAGTTATTATGCATCCAGATATTGGCACCGCTGTGTTCCGAGCAGTTGTGCGCCTGATTCTGGGCGATCTCATTGGGATGATGGATTTCACGATGATCGATACCGCCGGTATGAATGTCAAATTCATTTCCGAGATATTTCATGCTCATCTGTGAACATTCCAGGTGCCAGCCCGGTGCCCCTTTGCCCCATGGGCTATCCCATTCCATCTGACGGTTTTCGCCGGGCGGAGTTTTCCGCCAGATGGCAAAATCCTGCGCGTGGCGCTTGCCCTCGACTTCTTCAATGCGCCCTTCGACATCATCGCTTTTATTACCGGCTAACCGGCCATAATCCGGAACCGTCGTGGTATCGAAATACAGACCGGATTCACATTCGTAGCAATGCTTGTCGGCAATGCCTTTGGCGAATTCGATCATCTCTTCGACATGATCGGTGGCAATGGACCATTTGGCCGGTTGGCGGATATTCAGGCGATTGATGTCATCCCAATAGGCATCCGTGTAATATCTGGCGATATCCCAAGCGGTCTTGCCCGACGCCGCGGCTGCCTTTTCCATTTTGTCATCGCCGACATCCGCATCGGAGGTGAGATGACCGACATCGGTAATATTGATGATATGTGTAAGTTTATAGCCGCTCCAGCTTAATGTTCTGCCAAGCAGATCAGCGAAAATATAAGCCCGCATATTTCCGATATGCTGATAATTGTAAACGGTTGGTCCGCATGTATAAACGCGCGCTTCGCCTGCATGAACCGGATGGAATGTTTCCAGCTTCCGGGTCAGACTGTTGAACAGTTTTAATGGTTGTCTTGCTCGTTGCGAAGAGTTTTCGTTCATGCCCTTCGCCTAGTGGCATCTATCGCAAAACGTCAACCGGTCAATTTAAACTTAAGCTGCAGGTTCAGTGTCTCCCGTCGGTCCGTCTGACGAGCATTCCTCGCCATTTTCACCGGTTTCGCATCCATTTTCCTCTGAACTGCCGTCGCCAACCCACAGATCGTCATTGCCTGCTCCAGTGACTGGTTCGTCAATCAACGGATCTTCAACCGGTTCTTCATTTTCCTTCAACTCAATAAGATTGGATTCAAAGGGATCTGACGTCAGGTTGGATTCCTCAGGTGTAACTTCTTCTTCGATGAGGTCCTGAATAGGGTCATCATCTCCTGAATCATCTGTCGGAGTAGGTGTTGGAGTGGGCGTAGGGGTTGGAGTCGGAGTAGGAGTCGGAGTCGGAGTAGGAGTCGGAGTTGGTGTGGGCGTCGGAACCGGTGCACAGCTGTTGGGATCAGCCAGAATACAGCCATTGACCGTACTTCCAGCTGCAAATCCGTTACCGAGGCTAACCGCAAGAAGTGCATCAACGCCGGTTGCCGTTCCGACCGTGCCATTGACGACAATCGCCGGAGCAGCGCCAGTGGATCCATTGATCTGGACGGATTGGGCTGTAAACCCGCGCCGGTCATCAAAATCCGTACCGCTTGCTGTGTTTTGAATAAATATGCTCGTACCGACATCAAAAACGAGGTCACGTCCCCGGATAAAGCCGTCATTGATACTAACGCCATCATTGTTGCCGAGCCGTTGATCGATCGCCGGAACTCCCAGACCGACAATGTCCAGCATGGCCTGATCGGTCATCGCAAATATATTGTCGGCGCTCATTGTGACCAGTCCCTGATACCCGCCATTCGGATCGACAATCTGAATGATACCGCCGCCAGCATTGATGAAGATGTCCTGGACCGCATCGATGTTTAGTCCCGTGTTGGCATTCGCGTTGGAAACGTTCAGCATACCTGAAACCGTGATCGACTGATCAGCAAGAATATTCAGACTGTTGCTCAGTCCGATATTTGCGGACTGTGGTCCGGATACATTGTCCGCAACAATTACATCCAGATCCAGTATCGTCAGATCGAACCCGCTAAATCCGGTTGGTGCGACTGTGATGGTAATGTCGCCACCGGAATTCACCCGGCCAAATTCGAAATTGTCGAGAGTGAACCCACCGAGGTCGGTCGCTCCGCCCAGCACCATCTGCGTGGTGCCATTGGTTCCAATTTCAATATTGTTAGTAATGTCTGTTTGACCCAGACTGCCTTCCAGATTCATGTTGGCGCTCTCAGTGACGATATCGGCGCCAACTGCTTCACCCCGTATATCGATCAAACCGCCAGCAATAATCGACAAATTATCCGGTCCGAAGGCTTCGCTTGCGAGAAATACGTCGACTGCGGCGTTGATCAAAAGGTCGCCGGTTCCGGTTGGGTCGCCAATGGCGCTGCCGCCCGCAAGGGTGGATCCCAGGCTGATCGAGCCGCCGGTAGATGTGACGATAATATCAGCCGAAGCATCGGTAGCATCCATCGTGAGATCACCGGCTGTCGTGATATCGACACTGCCAGCCGTTGCTGACGTGTCAGTGAATTGAAGGCTTCCCGAGGATCCGATGACTATATCGGTACCAATTGCAGATACCACGCCACCGGCATTCAAGTCGCCAATGTCAATCAGACCATCGGCAAAGAGATTGACGTCGGTGCCAGCCGAAGCCGTGCCGACATCAATACCCTGAGCACCGCTGGCTCCGATATCAATGGTAGATCCTGATGTCAGCGTGTTTGCGGTGACAATAAAACCATCGATGAGGATGTCATCACCGTCCGCATTGTCGATGAATATATCGTCGCCAAACACGCCGATTGAACCGCCCTGCGCATCATCGATCGTGACGCTGCCCCCCCGGATGTCGATAGAGCTACCTGACACGCCGCCAATATCAACAAATGAGGTGCCTGAGATGGAAACATTGGCTCCATTAACACCGCCCAGGGTTACAAAGTTGCCGTCAACGTCGACTGTGCTGCCAGATACGTCATTTATATCGACCGCTGTTTGAGCGGATATGAGTACATCACCACCATCGGCAGTATCGCCTGTAATATTCATCGCGCCCATCGACAATGTGCCACCGGCCGTGACAGACCCGAAATCAATGTCGTTCACAGCTAGTGCAGCAAAGTCCGCATTCGCTGCAATATTACCTAGTGAGATGTCGCCCCCATTCAGGTCGATATTTTCGGCTGTAGATGAGGAATCAATGGATATCGTTCCCGGTGCCACCAGAATGATATCAGTTCCCGGAACAGTGATGCTGCCAAACAGGAAGTCGCCTCCAGCATTATAATTGACGTCACCAACGCCAACGGAAAGCGCCCCCACGCTCATGCTTCCGGGTACCGTGTAAAACCCTTCCGGCGCACCGCCGCGATTGCCAACCGTGGTCAATTCGCTACCTGTGTCAATAGAAGCAGCCGAGATGCTGCCGCCCACGGTTATACCAATATCATTATCGCTCGAAAGGGCGCCGGTTCCCAGCAGACTCCCTGCAGCGTCAATGCCCAATAGCGTGCTCGAAAGCTGGGCATCCATGAGGTTGATGTCGCCTTCCGTGCTGTTCACGAAAACTTCGTCGGAGGCGATAAACCTGGATGGAATGCCATCGGTACCCATCACAATATCGCGCCGGGTGCTGATCAGAATCCGGTTGGCCACAATATCGCCGTTTTCCACAATGGCTTGAATTGGCAAGCCTTCTTGACCAATCGAAATGATATTGTCCGCAGTCAGAAGCCCGAGGCAGAGATTTCCTTCGAGACACAGAGTGCTTAGCAAACCGGCGTCATCTGACTGTCCAAACATCATGATGTCAGCATTGGAAGGCGCGTCATTGATATCGCCCCTTACTGAACTCGCAGTAACCGTGCCGCCAAGCCCGTCTATGGCATTTGCAGACATGACTACCGCGCTGTCATTTGCTCCGATATCACCTGCAGCAATGATAGAAGAGATCGGTGTCAGGCGCGGTCCGGTGAGAACGCCTTCAAGCGTTCCGGCCTGCAAAAACAGATTCGAATCGTCAATGAACGGATCCGCGGGATTGGGGGCGATCGTCGGATTGACGCCCGAAAACAGGCTTGATCCACTTTCTATGATGATATCGTCACCGGTCTGTACGAGCAGCTGATTGTTTGCCGCAACATCCGCACCGGTCCGAACGAAGACGTTTCCTCCAGCGCGCGCGCGGATATTGTCAAAAGACGTGATCTGACCGGTCAGGCTTGCGTGAAATGCGGGATCAAATTGCTCTATTCCGTTACCGTCAAAACTTTGCCCGGCATCAACGAAGATTCCGGTGGCGTTCAGCATTCCGCTGATCGGGCCAGTGGTTTCCGCATTTCTGAGAAGTGCATCCTGACCGGCCGAAAGATAGATGAGCTCAATTGCCCTCAAGTCACTGGCCGAAACATTGCCTTCTGCCCGGATGTCAATCACTGATCCGGCCCGGATGATCGATCCATTCATGGCATCGAAATCGCCTTGGGCCAAAGCTTGGACAGATCCGGTCACATCAAGGGAAATTGTCGGGCCGGTATTGTTGGTGTGGCTAAACAAAATATCCTGACCACTTGTCAGGCTTGCCCGGCCGCCAACCGTCATCTGTCCGGGTCCGTCAAACGCATATTCGATATTGTCCGCAACGTTGACGATCAAATCTCCGGAAACCGAAATCGCACCGCTGTTACCGGTGACGAAAAAGCCACCCGCTCCCCCAGTTGATGTGGTTAACGCTTCCGCGGTCAAAGAGCTGAAACTAATCAAACCGGCTGGATCTACAGACGTATCCGTAACTTCAATCCGGCCACCACCGCCGGTTCCGATGGTTGTTCCCGTACCACCCAGGCCGTTGGCCTGAATGAATGTGTCATTCAGGGTTATGATCCCGGGACTGCCTTCCTGAACTTCCACAATCGGATTGCCGCCGAAGCCATCTCCACCATTGCCATCAGTACCGATCTGCATCGCGAAATCGCCGCCGCCAATACCGCCATTGCCTCCGGTACCGTTCCCGAAGAGGTTGATATCGAGAGCATTGATCGTGCCGCCTTGAGCTAGCAAAGTGGGAGCGCCCCCGACCCCGATGCCTCCATCGCCGCCATCTCCTGCAAAACCGCCGTTGAACATATCGACATTGCCGCCATCACCGCCGCTGCCACCAAAACCGCTACTTGAGAAATCAAACGCGGTTGGCCCGGGAGAAGGTGTTGGGGTGGGGGTGATGTCAATAACGCCGCCGGTTCGCGCGACGATCTCGGAACTTCCGCCTGCACCTTCGCCGCCTTCACCGCCATCACCGGCCATGCCGCCCATGAAATTGAAACCGCCATCGGCACCGCTGCCGCCCGTTGCATCGCTGTTGATGATGAAGCTTTCGTCAATCGGTACGAAGCCATTATCGCCGGAGACCTCGATACGCGCTGTTCCTCCCAGCGCGTCACCACCACTACCACCGTTGCTATTCGACAATCCGTCCGCGAATCCGCCAACACCGCCAGTTGCATTCGCGCGAATCTCGGGCGAGCTCAGCGCGACATTGACATTATTGATATTCAACGCCGCTTCGCCACCTTCGGCATCTCCGCCTCTGCCGCCATTCAAGCCTGCACCGCCGTCTCCCCCAATTCCATTCGCAAATACGCGATAGACTGGATTGCTGAGATCTTCCTGATTGAGATTGATCGTTGCCGTGCCGCCAACGCCCAGTCCACCGTCACCGCCATCGGCTGTGGCCTCGCCGGTTGTCTGCCCGCGGTTTTCACCGCCATCACCACCCACGCCGTCAGACTGGACGGTCAGGTCATTGAAACTGATAAAGCCCGTGGCATTGTTGAAAACTGCACTGCCACCCATTGCATCGCCGCCCACTCCGCCGTTCTGGGAAGGAATATTGGGATCGAAGCTATCCCCTCGTCCGGCATCGCCGCCAAAGGCGGTCGTGGATACGACCACGGCTGCGGCGTTAATGACGGAGGTTCCATCCAGATTGAAAATCGCGTTACCACCGGTCGAAGCACCGCCATCACCGGCGTTGACTCCGTCCCCCAGGCCACCCCGTCCACCACCAAATTCACTGTTTCCTGTTGCTTCCACGGTGAGTAGTGTGTTGATCGTCAGTACGCCGGAATTCGCGTTGAATATGGCAGTGCCGCCAAAAGCTTCGCCTCCATTGCCTGAGTCGGATCCTTCTTCTTCATCACCGCGTCCGCCAAGACCGCCAAAGCCGTTCGCACTTACATCCAGCTCATTGATGTTTGCATTGCCGCCGTTGAGGTTGAAGGTCACCGTTCCGCCGAGTCCGGAACCACCGTCTCCGACGTCATTGAATTCACCACCGTCGCCGCCGGGCCCTCCTTCACCCTCAGCTCCGAAATTCAGGCGATCACCGGTGAGTAGACCACCGTTCAAATCGATGACAACGGAACCACCCACACCATCACCGCCCAGTCCGCTGGGTGCTATGCCGCCACCTTCGCTGTCGAACTCAATCGACCCGTCAGCATCTGCAAATACGTCGTTGAACATCATGGAGGCGCCCTGGCCATCAAGCGCAAACCGGATCGAGCCGCCAAACCCGCTACCGCGATTGTCGCGATCGGATTCGGGATTGGAATTGCCGCGTCCATTGGCATCGGCAAAAAGCGAGGATGTCAGCGCTATCGATCCATTGTTCGCACTCAGCAGGATATTGCCGCCTGAGGCCGTACCACCATCTGAACTGTCCCCGGAAAAGGCGTTCACGCTAACATCCAGCGATTGGCCAGTGAAGCTACCACCATTTTGAACCAGGATATTGATATCACCGGCCTGACGATTGGCACCCGTCCCGATGGCTCCGTTGCCAAACGACGCAAATGTCGACGATTCCAGCGACATTCTTCTGAAGCTGAAGTCCGAATCATCTACGGTAATGTTGATATTCGCGGGCAAGTTGGGAGCAGACGGATTGCCTGCAAAAGTGGAAGCCGAAATGAACGCCGAGCTTCCGACGTTGAACGAAGCGCCGTTTTGAAACACAAAATCAAGCGATCCTTGGGACCCGGCAGGCGAAAAACCTTCTGTTCCGGAATCTACGAAAAATCCGCCGGTGGCAGTAACTGCCGCGCCGTCAACGAGAAGATTAACTGAGCCGCCGTTCGCCAATCCATAGATTTCTTCGCCGTCGGCATCCAAATATTGTCTGGATTCCGCGTCATTGGACACATCCAGTCTTCCCAGTGAATGGGTGCCGCCCGTGAATGAGATATCGATGTTTCCGGCGGTAGCGTCGTTACTCACCATGTCGAAGCCGTTCGCTCTCTCCGCATCCGCTTCCGCATTCAGCCCGAGCAAGCTGGTGGTCGTAAATGTGCCCGCCTGCACGTCGAAACTGATATCACCTGCTACGCCGCTGTTTCCATTTGCGGGATTAATCTGGGCTGGTCGGTTTATTGACCGTCCCACCGTAGTGTCGATTTCAAGTTGGCGACCGCTGAAGCGGCTTGTGCCGCCGGTCATGGTGAAGCTGACATCTCCAGCTTGTGCAAAACCCGCAAAAGTAGGGTTTTCACTGGCCACCGCGCTGGCATCCAACAACGTATCGCCTGTCACATCGATGTTGCCGTTGTCAGAAATACTGACAGTAATCGAACCGGCCGTTACATCTGCCGGAATCGTATTGGGTGTCAGATCCTGAACACCAAGGGCGCTTACGTCTGCAGTGAAATTGCCCCCAATCTCGATTTCGCCAATACCATCCGGTTCATTGGGATCATCTTGTGCGACAATGTTAATGAACCCGCCCATTTCATTGGTTCCCGAGCGGGCGCTGAGGTCTCCCTCAACCCGCAAAGCACCTCCGGCAGCACCTCCAATTTCGATCTGGCCGCCTGCGGTCAAAGTCAGATTATAGTCTGCGAAGGCACCTCCGTTACCGACATTCAGGGCCGTTGGCCCGTCGATCAGAGCGTCGATGGAACCGGTGGTATTAACCGTCATGTCTGCACCAATATCGCCTTCAGTAAAGGTGATATTGCCCGCGATTCCATTTACAGGATCAGTGTCGACTACAATTTGTGCAGACTGTTCGCTGCCGCCAACAGAAACATTATATCCGGCGCTCAAAATTACTTCACCGTTGACAACGCCCGCGGTGGTTGCAGCTTCGTAACCAATCTGACCACCGACCAGCATCGTGATCGCCGTATTTTTCGGTACAGCAACCATATAGATGGCCTGTGCATCGCGGTTGGCTTCGTTAGTGCCCATGGTCATCGGATCATCCGCTATCGGCATAGATGAAGCGCCAGAGGTTATACCTGTATCTGTGTGTTCAACGCCCGTGCTGTGGCCGGTTCCAACCGTAATTGCGATATCGAACAGACCATTGTTGATGGTTAAATCAGCCTGCTCGGCTCCGACATAAGCAACGGAGCCATCGACATCTATATTGCCGCCCTGGACGACATGGGGTGCCACAAGTGCGAGATAACTACCATTTGTATTGGCATTGATATCGGCATTTTCCTGGATGGTTACCGCCGAAAGACTGCCATCCGTTCCGCGAAACCGGACCTCACCTGATGGTCCGAAAAGTCCGCCGGTTATGTCAATATCATTGCTGGTCAGGATCAGACTTCCGACATCGAAAGTCCCGGTTCCGCTGACAAGAATACCGCCGGGACTGGAAAACCAGAGGTCTCCCCCAATTGGCCCGCCAATATTTCCCAATCGGCTCTCAACATCTCCGCTAATTGCGACTTCTCGAAATGCACCGGATGCAGCCGCAGTTGGCAATATCCGATTCAGAACGGTAAAGCCATTGCTGGGACCGACAAAGGAAACGCTGGTGTTATCCGCCAGCAGATTGATCAAACTGCTGGTAGTATCCAGTGTTGCGGTGTCCAAAGTGGACCAGTTGATCACTGTTTGAGCCTGATCGATTGTTACGGTATCCGCGTTGCTTGATATGGCATGTAGACCGGTTCCAAGAGCAAAATCGGCGGAAGCCTGGAAAGATCGATTGGGCGAGGCGATGGGAGCGATTGTCTGTGCGAGAGCCGCTTGGGGATTGGCTGCGATCAGACATGCAGCCGCAGTCACGGAACTTCCGGCCATAAGCTTGAGCTTTCGCAAGGCGCGAAACGTTCTGGCTTTACCTGAACTATCCAGGTTTCGACGCGAAATCATTTCTTGCGCTGAACGGTTACTTTGGTTCTGTTTCATCTTGCTGCCTCTACTAAATACTGTCGCATGATCTCTCGTTTCTGGCTTTTTCTAGCGCGACCAGGGGGCGAGTTGTACGGTCAGCGAAATCAATGCACGAAAGTCGTCACGCCGGGTCTGAAACGGCCCGCGTTTAAGCGGCACAACTGCCGCGACTTCCAGGCTCGCCTGACGTCCGATAGTGGCTCTGATTCCGCCACCAGCAGAGTATATTTTCTGCGGATCGCCGGGTAAATTCCTGTTCCAGACTGCCATTGCATCAAAAAACACATATGGCTGCCAGGCTATGCCGTCCGGTGAAGGTGGTACGAGCGAACCATAGCTAAGCTCGGTCTGCAGGCCGTAACCGCTATCACCGATTATGGTGCCGGGGTCAAAACCGCGACCGGTTGTGTAGTTGCCTCCGGAGATTTCCTCATAGGAAAACAGCGCATCTGACGAAACCTGAAACCGCGGTTTCAGCGTAAAGGCGATGAGCGGTGTGGGGCGATAATCCAGCTTGGCCTGACCTCTGAGAACGAAGGCTTTCGGATTACCGTCGATACGATTTGGTAAAACCGTTTGACCTATGCAGCGAACGAAACCGGGTCCACACCCATCACTGGCTCCGAAAACTCCCAGTCCTTGACGGACTTCCAGCGAACCTACCATTCCCCATTTGGGTTCAAATGCAGAATATCCGCCGCGTCCTGAAATGCTGCCGGGTTCTACCGCATTAAAGTCCATTCGGGCATAAGCGATGCTGAGCCGGTCTTCATTGGTGCGTGTGCCCAGTTGATCCGTCTGCTGGTCGACATGTTCAAACCCGACAGTGCCGAAAACGTTGTAGGCCTGCTTGCGAATGAACGGATAGGTCGCATAGATGTTGGCAACCAGTGTTTCCGATCGAATATCGAAGTTGCCCGGCAATTCAGGCCGGGTCCAGGCATAGGTCAGGTCTCCTCCAATTTTCAGGCCTTCACCGCCCAGTCGAAACTCGTGACCGATTTGCACGACTTGCTGTTCTTTAAAATCGGCAGTTGAAAAGACACTGATCGCCGTTTCATCGCCAAGGCCGGTCAGGCCATTGAAACGTGCCCGAACAAGCCCGCCAAACCGGCCCACTTCTTTTGAACCGAAATTCTGAACATTGGCATCCACATATATCGGGGTTCGCACGACGTTGAATTCACCGACCACATCACCCGGGCTGCCTCCGACCTCCGCTGACACGGGGCGGAGCGAAAGCCGAACATCAAGGCCCGGAATATCCCGAGCAAGGAGCAGATAGCGTTCAGCGACTTCGATGTTGAACACAGGCTCCTGTGTGAGCTGTTCGATATATTGCTGGAGCAGTTTTTCAGAAGGCCCCGCATCTCCGCGAACCTGAACAGCGGTCATCCGGGCGAGCAGTACGTCAAATTTGACCGTACCAGAAGCGATGGTCTGGGGTGGAACTTGTACGGCTGCAAGATAGCCAGCACTCCGCAAAATAGTGGCGGCACGATCACGAATATCGCAAACCGCTGCTACGGGTACTTCCTGACCGACATAATTGCTGAAAGAGGATTGTAGCAACTCGGGATCAATCGTGCCCAAACCGCTGAAGTCGACGGCTTGCAATGAAAATTTCACGTCCGCAAATTCGGGATTGGCGAGGGGACAGGATGATCGTTCCACCTCCCCGTCAATGGTGATCGCCTGCGCCTGACTGGCCTCGGCCTGATCACGTAAACTGCGCTGAATCTCTTCTCGAGTAGGCGCAGCATTCGAAGCTTGTGCCCAGGCAGGACTGCTGGCTGTCATCATTGCGACCGTAGAAGCTGCAATGGCCCATTTGGTGGTTCCGCGCTTTTGCGACATTATTATCCCCGTATTATGCAATATTCCCAGCGCGACCCAGATCGAAATATTGTTGTTTTTAGCGTTGCCAGCGGGCCCTCATTCCCGTCAGCAACGCTGATAATTCATGATCCCTGCTCAGGTCCGCTTGCTGACCTGTCTTCCAGTGTCTCGACCAGCAGATCCAGTTGGCTCTGACAATCATTCTCGATCAAGGCGATCGCCGCCTCATCCAGATTGGCCGGCGCGGCACTGAGCATGACGAAATTGACTTCGACAGCTTGCGGTACGTTGGATCCAATCAGCTGATACCGTGCACCGTTGCTCAATGGTGCTTCGGTACTGGGCCATTTTTTCAATGGATTGCCTTCGCGCCAGGCAACTTCCGTCACATTCCCGGCAGTGGGTTCAACGATACTGGCCGTTGCCGAGCCCGTATAGTCAGGGCGCCACAACACCAATGTGGCCGGATTGGCTACACAAAATTTGCCGCCCTTTGTCACGTCGAGAAACCAGAGATTTGGATTCTTGGGTGTGACAGTGGCCGTTTCGACACCAGCGCTCCGTACGGCCCCGGTGCGAGCCCTGCTGCTGCCGCGGTTGGTTATGAAGCGCTCCAGACGGGCTGTTGTTGTTGAATTGGAGCTTGCGGTCCGATTGAGCGAAAAGGTTCCCGGGCCTCTGAGCACCCGAGTGCCGGACCTGGTCAATACGGTGACGCTATCCAGATTTTTCAAAGTGATTTTGGTTGTTCCCGACAACTTGGTTCCCGCTGGGTAACTGCCTGCAGATGGTCCGGTCGAGCGCACCACCATATTCTGTGCAATGGCAGTGCCGCACAATCCCGCAGCAAGGGCAACGCCCAATGCCGTTTTTCCAAGAAAGTTTGATATAGAGGTTGAATGTTCCGTTGATTTCTTAGCCAAGAGCATAGCTTTCTCCATGTTTTGTTTTTTCAAGTCTTTTGAGCAAATTGGCCAGCCCAAGGTCTTCGCCAGATTGCTTGATTATCGCACTCAGTGCTTGAACTGCACTGTTATCACCTTTTTGATGCGCCGCTATGACCGCCGTCACTGCCGCACGATCTTTTTCAGCCCAGTCTGGAACCGGTTCGAAAACATCCACCGGTGTGGATCTGCCGCGTAGTGTGATCTTGCCCATCGGTCGATACCAGTCGAGGCCGGTTCTTTCCATTGCTTCGCGGCTGATCAGGACTTTCGTTTCCAGAGTTTTGTTGGCAGCTTCCAGTCTCGCCGCAGTATTCATCGCATCGCCAAGAGCCGTATATTGAATTCTGCCTTCACCGCCGAAATTGCCGACAATGGCATCGCCATAGTGCATGCCCACCCGGGTTCGGCCAATTGGTGGGACGCCTTCTGGAACATTTTTGCGAAACTCTTCGCCTGCTTGATAAAGTGCATAAGCCGCCTTGGCAGCGCGCTCGCCGTCATCGGCATAGGCAATCGGAGCCCCCCAGAATGAAACCAGCGCATCACCAACAAATTTGTCGATCGTCCCGCCATATTCCAGCGCGACGTCGCTGAGCCGGTCGAGATAGTCGTTGAGCAAGGTTGCTACCATTTCCGGCTCGATGGCATGACTCAACTTCGTAAATCCTTCGAGATCTGTGAAGACTGCAAAAATCTGGCGCTTTTCTCCATGGAGAGCGAGTTTTTCAGGATCTCTCAGGATTTCTCCGGCGATCGACTTGGGAAGATATTTGCCCAACGCATTTTGCGCAAAACTGCGTTGCTTGGAGTTTAGGGTTCTGGCGGCTGAACCAACCGATGCATAGCCAAGCAACCACCCAAGGCCCCAGCCAAACGCCGGCAGGGTCAATGTATCTATACCGATATTCTGAAGCACGAACGGAAAGATAACGAAGAACAGGAATTGACCGATCAGGATGGCAGCGACTTTCCATGCCCGTCCGACAATGGCTGCGGACAGCCCGCCACAAGCTGCAACGATAAACGCAGCAACCCAAAGCGCCCAGGTTGGAATTTCCGCCGGCAGGTCATCATTGAGCAGCTGGGCAAGCATATGGGCGTGCACCTCGAGCCCGATCATCTTGCCATCTGCTGTCATCGTACTTTCTGCATTTTGACCGGCGGCGATCGAACTGATCGGTGTTTCAAATCGGTCGCGATCAATAAAGTCGCCACCAATCAGAACATATTTGTCCTTGATGAAGGATGCGAGCATGTCGGCCGTTGCCGGATCCGCAAAACTCTCGATAGGAAACTTGTCAAACACCGGAATTTCATCACTCACCGCCGCAAAATAGCGAATGGCGCCATTATAACTGGCAAAAGCGGGGTTAGGGCCGGTCATCGCGATGGAGAGAAACGGCGGAGATCCATCCGGCGGACTGTTCCAGCGTCGCTGCACCCCGTCACCGTCGGTATCCAGTCTAATCGTCGTAGGCTGGACCTTGCTGTCCTTGAATTCCGTCAGATAATCATCGAGAAACTGTTGCTGGGCAAAGGTGATTTCGGGATTGGTCTCGGCCGACGCATAAGCGAGATAGGTTGGTGTTTGCATCGATCTGAATGTGTCGATCAACAACGTATCATCGTCTTGCGGCATATCGAAGAGAATATCGATCCCGATTGATTTTGCGCCAGCAGCGTCAATTGTTTCGAGCGATTGGGCCAGTATCGTGCGATCAACCGGCGAGCGCTGACCGGTCAAGCGCAACGTCTCTTCATTGTAAACGATCATCACAATGCGATCGTCTTTCTCAACAACTGGCGCGAATACAGAGGCTCTCAAATCATAAAGTGCGCGCTCGGCATCCTGTATCAGCGGAGTTTTCCAGCTCAGGCCGGCGATCATGATGGCCAGAATGAGGAACAGCAACGTGAAAGCCATGCGGATAGGGCCAAGCTGCGCGAAGATTCGTCGCAAGGACTGCCAAAGGCTTCGCGCTTCGGTCTTCACATCTCGGCGATCATCAGCCGAGCCATTCGAGGCTTGTTGGTTTGCCATTATCTCAATAGCGCCGCCTGGTCAGCAGCATCATTGCCGGATTCATTTTCAGCGCTTTGAGCTCCTGGCAAAAATGGTCTGGCGCCATCACCGATTATTGCAAAGCCGGACCAATAATAAGGATGGGATGTCAGCGGATCGTTCATCAAAACCTGCTGTGACGTCCTTAGTGCCGTTGCGACAGAGCTGCCTTGACCGGTCTCAAACAAGCCGCCAATCAGTCGTTCGGTAGCCTTGAAATCGTCCGGTGCAGGCCAGTGACTGGCGAGCACCGATCGGCTTCCGGCTCCAATGAACGAGCGGACCAATCCGTCGAGAGCGGTGCCGCCGCCGCTGCTGACGCCTGCTTCGCGTGTCGCCGTGATGCTCGCTTTACCGGCGGTATCGCAGGCTGAGAGGATTACAATATCCGCATCCAGTTTCAGTTCGAATATCTCGTCAAATGCAAGCAAGCCGTCGGAGGTTGAGTTACCGAAAGACGTAAGCAACGCTGGTTTCGCGGGGCAAGAGGGATTGGGCGCGGTGACAAGACCGTGGGTTGCGAAATGCAATATCCGGAAATCCGAAATATCGCCTTTGGCGAGGATTTGGTCATCGGAAAATGAATTGCCGGTCAATATCTGCGATTCTGACTGACCGATAATCGACTGCGCCTGCCGTAATTCGGCGTCGGAAATGGGTTTGTTCCATTCACTTAGCGACCACTGACAATTCGCTGCCACACCTTCCGCGCTCAGTCGATCTTCAGCAACTCGCGCGTCTGCGAGGACAGATTCATTTTGACCAAGTCCGAGATACTCCTTTGATGCCCTCGATACGGGCGCCTGACGGGCATCGGTAAATGCACGCGCCGATACTGCGGTACTGACGTCAGTATTGCTTCCCAGCCAGTTTACTTCGGTAAAATTATAGGGATCACCATCAGGCTGTTCCACACGAGCGAGATAGCGGGAGACTGATTGATCATCGGCAACCAGTAAATTGATTGGCAACCGCAGCAACGCGCCATCGGGTTCGAAAATCAGATGCTTGGTCGACGCCAGTTCCGACGAGACTTCGTCAAACAGAAGTTCATAAAGTTCCCGCGCAGCTTCGATATCATATGGGTAGGTGACATACTGACCATTTTCGAGCGTCGATATCGAAGATCGCAGATTGTCGACCTTGAGATCCAGTTCATTCTCATTGAGTTTGACCTGATAGGTCCGTGTTTTTTCTTGATCAGCATAGAACATGAAAATGTCGCTGCCCACGATTGCCATGCGCATATAGGCTTCGTCAGCAGTCATGTTGGCACGTAAGTCGGACAAGCTGATAAAACGGCTGGCGACGGCGCGATATTGCGGAAATTCTGCCAGCGAGACTTGGGTAAGCTGTTGACTGCGTTCCAGTTGTTCGATTTCGGTTGCGAGATCGTTTCGCGCCCGCCGCACGGACGCCGTCTGTTCTACCTTGGCCAGTGAAGAAAAGCGGATACGCAATCTTTCGATGCTTCGGGCAAGATTTGTAGACTGGCGGAAAAGCCGGGCTGCTTCGTCAGTGCCGCCGCTAAGTTCTCTTGCCAGCACCGCATTTGTTTCTGCGACACCCGGGCGAATTAGAATCTGACTGGCCTTGAAAAACTCTTCCCCCGCATTTGCATCCTTGCTCAGCAAGTCGAAATAGGGAGACAGCTGATTGTTCAAGCCGGTCAGGGCATTGCGCTTGCCAAGCGAGCTATCGACAACTTCCAAATAGAGCTGGCGGGCTTCCTGCTCGCGCCCGTTGCGCAAGAGGTAGTAGGCAAGTCGGGCCTTGGCGGCGTTGACGGATTTTGTTTCGGGATATTGAACCGAGAGCAAATCAAGACCATCGCGCAGCAACTGTTCCGCCTGTGCGGAATTGCCATCTGCTTCGGCAATCAGCGCCAGCTCCGACAATACCTGAACCCGAAGACGGGTTATTGAAGTGACCCGGCCGTCGCGAATGGCGATTGCCCGGTTGTAAGCCGTAGTGAGCGAGTTGCGTGCCGCAGCTCGATTGCCGCGGATACGCTGTGCCGTTCCCACAAGCTGCAAAGCCTGAGCGTCAATTATCTCCGACCGTTCCTGGTCGGTCAGTTTGAGGTCATCGGTGAAACCGAGCAGATTGGCGGTCCGGTTGCTGCCATTTATTCTTGTTGAGATCGGAGCTGTAATCTCGAGATTTGCGAGCAGAGCCTTTTCCTGCTCGGCTACTGCATCGACGGGGCGCATGATCAGTTCCACTGCTTCGTTATACCGACCCTGATTCAAAAGGTGCATGCCCTCGAAATTGCGGCGAAGTCGCTGATTGACCGGATCATCCGAGCTGACTGCCAGCGATTGCTTGAACAGTCGTTCCGCTTCTGCAAATTCCCCCAGGTTGGATTTTTGCAATGCCCGGTTGATGAGATATTCTTCGGGATCGATATCATCGCCCTTTTGACCCGCGGTGCGCTGCTGGAGCGTTTCGAAAAAGGCTGCCGCCTCAGCGTAGTCGCCGCTGAGATTTCGGCGATACCCTTCAGCGAGAGCCTGACCAGGTTCGAGAGTCGAGGCCTGGACACGGGCGAATGCAAAAGGGTCTGCGATAGAAGTTAGGGCCACATCGATGCTGCCATCGACGATCTTTTCACTGATAATCGATTTGAGCGCGAGCAAAGTGGCGCTGTCATAAGCTGACAGTCCTTCCGCCACATAGTTTGTTTTGCCATTGCTACCCTGAAATATCGAGTAGGAAACAGGTTCAGTCAACAATTGGCATTGCGTTTGTCGAAAACCCGCATTGCTATTGCTGGATGCATTCTCGTCACAGGAAATGGTCTCCTGCCGATTGGGTTTAATGTTTTCCAGCAGTTGGTCAGGGGCAGAACGCGACGCATAGACATAGCCAACCGGTCTCGCTGAATCCCGGCAAACGACCGCCCAGCTCCGGTCAAACATGCTCTGTTTGGCCTTGTTGCTAAGGCTTCGATCCTGAACCTGGCACAATATACCGCCGCTTTGACCAATCGGAAAGCTGTCGCGCAGAGTTAAAGATGTTCCCTGAGCAAAGGAAATTGACGGGCTTGCAGTCATCGCAAGCGCGACAAAAGGCAAGCATAGGCGGTTAAGACGGATCATATTTCCCCCACAGATTCCAACCCCAGTTCGACAAGAATTGCCAGAACTTGGTTCGTTACGACCCGGAAATGTCCCTCAACTAGTCACATAAGCGACAAATTCGAGTCTGGTATAGTAATTTATCGACTCTCCGCACAACTTGTCGGTGACAATCGTCACTCTATGGGACGTTTTTTGGATTTTCCTGGCAGAAAAGACCGGAACTGCGTCAGTTTTGAAGGTTAAAAACCCCGAAACTCTATTGCATCTCCAATATCCACCCGGGGGACTTGAAAGGTGTTTATCGGCGCTTCCGGATCCCGATGGCCTATGGCCATGCCGCAAAAGAAGATGTGATCGTCATCAATGCCAAGCAATTCGCGCATGAGTTTGCCGTATAATGCCCAGATTTCCTGCGAACAGCTGTCCAGTCCTTCTTCGCGCAGCAAAAGCATCACGGTTTGCAACCACATGCCCATATCCGACCATTGCGGCGGCCCCATATATTTACGTGTAAATGTGAACAACTGAACAGGAGCACCGAAACTGTCCCAGTTCTTTGCCATTTGGGCGATGCGGCCCGCGCCATCTTCGCGTTCGAGTCCCAATGCGTTGAACATCTCCTTGCCAACACCGCGGCGCTGTTCTTCATATCGGCCATCGAGATCTTTGGGATAAATGTCATATTCCATATTCTCGCCCATCGGGGCGGTCGGTACCTTGGCTTTGATGGTATCGGCTATTCTGGTCAACTCGTCACCGGTCACGACAACGGCATTCCAGGGCTGAGTATTTCCGCCGGACGGGGAGCGCTGTGCTGTCTCCAGGATTCTTTTGAGAACGTCCGGGTCAACAGGCTTGTCGAGAAACTGACGTACGGATCGGCGGGAATTTACAGCGTCGGTGACATTCATTTTGCTTCCTCATCAAAAAGACCAGCGAGCTGCTCGACCATTGTACCACCCAGCTGCTCGGCATCCATGATCGTCACCGCGCGTTTATAGTATCGGGTCACGTCATGGCCGATGCCTATGGCCACCAGCTGCACAGGCGACCGGCCTTCAATCCACTCGATGACCTTGCGCAAGTGGTTTTCCAGATATGCGCCGTGATTAACGGACAAGGTGGAATCGTCTACCGGTGCACCGTCGGAAATCACCATCAAAATCCGGCGTTCTTCCGGGCGTGCGATCAGGCGACTATGCGCCCATAGCAGCGCCTCGCCATCAATATTCTCTTTCAGCAGGCCTTCGCGCATCATCAGGCCAAGATTTTTACGCGCCCGGCGCCAGGGTTCGTCTGCCTGTTTGTAAACGATGTGACGCAGATCGTTGAGACGTCCCGGATTGGCAGGGCGATCGGCAGCGAGCCAGCTTTCCCGACACTGTCCACCCTTCCAGGCGCGCGTTGTGAAGCCCAGAATTTCGGTTTTTACGCCGCAGCGCTCCAGCGTTCGCGCCATGATATCGGCGCTGATAGCTGCAATGCTGATCGGACGTCCGCGCATTGATCCGCTGTTGTCGATCAGCAGGGTGACGACAGTGTCGCGAAAATCTGTTTCCCGTTCAATCTTGTAGGACAGACTGTGCGCAGGATTGCTGACCACCCGGGCAAGCCGCGCCGCGTCCAGCATGCCTTCTTCCTGATCGAAATCCCAGCTGCGATTTTGCTGTGCCATCAGACGTCGCTGGAGGCGGTTGGCAAGCTTGGTCACGGCCCCTTGCAAGCTGGTCAGTTGCTGATCGAGAAAAGCGCGTAACCGGGCCAGTTCGTCTTCATCGCACAATTCTGTTGCACTGATGACCTCGTCATATTTTTCGGTCCAGGGCGCATAATCAAAGCCAGGTGGCAAGTCGGACATCGGGCGGTTGGGACGAACCGGCATCATGCCTTCGTCGCCGGCATCGCCCATTTCTTCTTCCGCGCCTTCTTCCAGATCGTCGGCGTTCAATTCGCTTTCGCTGTCCTGAGCGTCATCGTCTGACTGTTCCGAGCGCATGTCCTGCTGACCCTGATCGCCAGTCGCTTCGTCATCTGCGCCGTCATCTTCCTGATCGTCGCTTTCATCTTCATTTTCATCGTCACTATCATCGGCATCCGATGTGTCGTCGTCGCCGCGGATAAGATCGAGATGTTCCAGAAGTTGAGTTGACAGTTTCGCGAAGCTGTCCTGATCATCCAGCGTCAGATTCAGGCCATCGAGATCTGCACCAGCACCTTCTTCGATCCATTCGCGCAGCATATCCAGGCCCTTGACCGTGCCTGCAGGTGGCGCTTCGCCCGTAAGCTTTTCACGAGCGAGCAGGGCTATGGCGGTTGAAATCGGAACTTCATCACGATTTTGCGCGCGGGAGATGGGATCCGATCGCATTCGCATTTCCAGTGCGGCATCGAGATTGCCGTTCACGCCTTTCATGTTGCGTGAGCCAAGCGCATCGGTGCGGACTTGCTCCAGTGCATCAAAGCAAGCGCGAGCTACGGCTTCCTGCGGCGCGTTTTTCCGATGGCTGGCTTCGTCGTGGTAACGCAGCTTTAGTGCAAAGCTGTCCGCAAATCCCCGTGCTTGTGCCACTTGATCCTGCGGCAGATCGCGGGCGGGCATCGGGACCTTGAAATGCTGTCCCGCCTGAGAGGGGGCTTCGGCGGTATATGCCAGTTCAATTTCCGGTTCATGCGCCATCGCGCGCGCAGCACCACCCAGCACATCTTTTAAATCATCAAGTTTGGAACGGTCAGCCATAGAAGGGCCAATCCATAAGCGGAAACGGGGCTGGAATCAAAGCTCTAAATTGAGCGAATTTGTTAGGACTTCAGGACCATTTTTACCGGTCGCTGGCACTGCTGCCCTCTTCGCGCCGCTGCTCAATGGCTACCCGTTCGCCATCAAAGCTCAGATCCACAGGAATTCCGCCAAGCTCTGTCGAAATTGTGACACCTTCGCTTCCGTTGATTCGGATTTCAGAATCGCCAAGATCAATCGGTACATTCTTTAGGTCCTTGATGTCGGGCAAGTCGAGTGGTTGAACGGGGCCGTCGGGGTCGCGTTTGGTTTGAGGCTTCATGGGTTTGGAACGCGCCGCGCCCGCAATTGCCTGGCGCATGAAATCCTTCCAGATTCGGGCCGGAACCGTTCCGCCGTTAATCCCTTTCAGCGGGCTGTTGTCATCATTTCCTACCCAGACTCCCACCACAAGATCGCCGGCATAGCCCACGAAAACAGCATCGCGATTATTCTGACTGGTTCCGGTTTTGCCATAGTTGGGAATTGCCAGTTGCGCGCTTTTGCCTGTTCCGCTGTTTACAGCAGCTCTCAGCATTTCTTCCATCCGCGCATGGGTGCTGTCGCCATATCTGCCCGGCCAGTCAAAAAGCCAGGCTACCAGACCTTCATCTTCTTTTTTGAAGGCATAGGGTTCGACGGGCCAGCTATTGCTGGCCACACCGGCATAGGCCGCTGTGAGTTCCAGCAATGTCATCGTTGATGTCCCCAATGCAAGGCTGGGGTCATCCTCCGCCAGTTTTGACTTGATCCCGAGATTGCGGGCTTCGCGGATCACAGCCTGATCACCAACCTGGCCAAAGAGACGCACCGCCGCCACATTGCTGGATTTGGCAAAAGCCTGTTTTAGCGTGATATCACCTTGATATTTTTCGCCCGCATTTTTGGGCAGATAGCCGCCTTTTGTGATCGGACTGTCATCAACAATGTCGTCCGGTTTCAGTCCTGACCGCAAAGCTGCCAGCCACACAAAAAGCTTGAACGTCGACCCGGGCTGGCGTTTTGCCTGGGTCACCCGGTTGAAGGCCGACTCCTTGTAGTTGCGCCCGCCGATCATTGCGACCACTTCGCCGTCCGGGCGCATCGCGACAAGTGCAACTTGCGCATTGCCAAGACGTGCCCGGCTCACCGCCTTGCGAGCCATGTCCTGGAGCCGTGCATCGAGAGTTGTGGTGAGTGTCAGTTTCTCATAGCTCATATCCGTCAAATCCCGGGCTCGGGGCATCGCCCAGTCGGCGAAATATGTACCGGTTGGCACGGTGTTTCTGTTGCGCACATCGAGAATGGCATCCGGCAGATCGTCGGCTTCGGATTGTTCAAGATATCCTGCAGCTACCATGGCCGACTTCACCAGCTCTGCCCGCTTTTTCGCCAGAGCCGGATTGCGCGTTGGTGCCAGTCGCGAGGGAGCCTGCACCAGACCTGCCAGCATGATCGCCTGCTGGGGTTTCAGATTCTCGGGGGTTCGGTAATAATAGTGCAAAGACGCGGCGCGAAGGCCGTACACATTGTCGCCAAAATAAACGTTGGAAAGATAACGTTCGAGTATTTCGTTCTTGGTCAGCCAGGATTCCAGCCAGAAAGCAATAAGCATTTCCCTTGCCTTGCGTGTCAGGCTGCGTTCCGGTGTAAGAAAGGTGAGTTTTGCAAGTTGCTGGGTGATTGTGCTCCCGCCCTGTTTCATGCCATTTCCGGTGGCATTGCTCCACATCGCGCGCGCCAGTCCGCGCGGATCTACTCCCCAATGTGAATAGAAACGACGATCCTCGATTGCTAGAAATGCGTCGACAACATGATCCGGCAACGCGTCGATTTTGACCGGTTCGTCAACCACTGCCCCATTGCGGGCTATCGGCTGGCCATCGGACGTCAGCAAGGTGATCTGCGGTGGTGCAATGGGCTGCAGGGATTTGGACAGAGGGGCCGTGATCGCCAGCCACGCGATCAGCAGAATCAGGAGAAGCAGGAGTGATGCTGCCACACGGCTAATCCACCACCATCGACCGCGGCGTTTCCGTTCTGGTGCAATCGGTTCGCCGACACCTGGCGGTATTGCGTCGCCATAGGAAGGATAGATTTCCGTTTGGTGCGAGTTGCGCCGAGAGAGCGGCCAGAACCACTTGCGCCGAGAATGTTGTGGGGGGGTGGGGTCGAGCATCTCAACACTGTATTATACTAATAATACGGTGATTGCGAGGATAAAAATATGTCCTTTTGATCTGGCTCAATGTGCCATGCGAAAAACTCATGGAAATTGACGTCATCGATAGGGCCAGCTTGGCTGAGAACAACAAAAGGAACAGTAAATGTCGCACACGCCTCACGAACTCGCCGATGAGTTTCCGCATGCCAGAGAAATTCTGCACCAACTGAAACTGCAGAACGGCCACTTTCAAAATTTGTCAGAACAATATCATGAGACCAACCGCGAAATTCACCGGATCGAAGCTGGCGTGGATGCGGCATCGGACGCGCGATCAGAAGATCTGAAAAAACAGCGGCTGTCTCTGCTGGACCAGATCGGAGATATCATCACTGCTGCAGCTTGAATATTCGAACAGTTCAGAAATGAACCTGGAGGCAAGTATGACGAACATGCAAAAAGAACTATTGGATCCGGTACGCGTCAGTCTGGAACAAAGGCTAACCGAGTTACGCAGTCGGCTGGGGCGCGTCGAGGATGCACTGTCAAGCCCGCACAGCAAGGGATTTGCGGATCAGGCGACGGAACGTGAGCAGGATGAAGCTCTGGCAGGTCAGGAGCAGGTGTTTGAACGCGAGCTCTCCCAGATCACCGCCGCAATTGCGCGGATAGATGACGGAACCTATGGGGAATGCGCCAATTGCGGCGACGAAATCTCCCCGCAACGTCTGGCAGTTCAACCTGAAGCTCCGCTGTGCATGGCCTGTGCCAGTTAGTCAGGTGACAGCTCCAGGCCAGCATGCGGCGGGACAAATCCCCGCGCTGTCAGTTCAAAAAAAAGGCGACCCGCAGGCCGCCTTTTAAATCAATTTTCAAAAGCAATCAGGCGTAGCTGACTTTCACGTTTGCTTTGTTTCGGCGACGCATTGCACTGCCTACGGCACCAAATCCAAAGATCATGAATGCCCAGGTTGCCGGTTCCGGAACCGGAGCTCCAATATTGTCAATTCCGTCTCCGAAAATTACGACAAAATCATCGCCCTCTGAACCAGAGTTATTCGCATTGGCGCGCGCTTCTGCTTCGGTGAAGGAAAAGTTGCCGATCTGGAGCACATATGTGCCGGCAGCGCCTGGCTGGCTGATGAAGGCGTTCAAACCGAAGCCGCTGTCATCATCCGTGGCAAACAGTGTACCGGTCAGGTAATCATCGTTGAAAATGTAGATCTGAGGATCCGATAGCGGCGTGCCGCTGGTCAGGTCTGCATCGACCTGAATGCTCAGATTGCCCGTGCCATCATAGTCAAACTGAAAAGATGCCGTACGGTCGACACCCAGTGATCCGCCGAGAATGGTTGCTGCTTGGGCGGGAACTGCTGTCAGCATGGTCGCTGCAGTTGCTGCCAAAACGAGTTTTTTCATAATACTAAGCCTTTATAACTAAAACTAATTTTACTAAACAGATCTTCCAAAAACAGGCAATGGTCCAGAAGCTGTCCAAACGGAGGTGATTTACAGCTTCTTAACTAGCGACATTCACAGAATTCTCGAGTCTTTTTTGCAGATTTTTTGTACGCGGCTGTTTGCGCGCCAACCAATGGTTAACTGCCAACCACGCTTTCTGGAAGTTCTTCACCAAAGACCCGCTGATAGTACTCAGCGACCAGCATTCGTTCGGCCTCATCGCACTTGTTGAGGAAGGACAGGCGAAAGGCAAAACCGATATTATTGAAGATTGCCGCATTTTGTGCCCAGCTGATTACTGTCCGGGGACTCATCACGGTTGAGATGTCGCCATTGACGAATCCTTGACGTGACAGATCGGCGACTTTGATCATGTTCTCGACAGTCTGGTCATTCGTTTCGGGCACCTTGGACAAGATGACCTTTGCTTCAGTCGCAGCAGGCAGATAGTTCAGCGTGACAACGATGTTCCAGCGGTCCATCTGACCCTGGTTGATCTGCTGTGTACCATGATAAAGACCGCTGGTATCACCCAAGCCAACCGTATTGGCAGTGGCGAACAACCGAAAATTCGGGTTGGGGCGGATTACCCGATTCTGGTCGAGCAGAGTTAGTTTGCCTTCGGCTTCAAGAACACGTTGAATCACAAACATGACATCAGGTCGGCCAGCATCATATTCGTCAAACACGAGAGCGGTTGGGGTCTGCAAGGCCCATGGCAGCAAACCTTCACGAAACTCGGTGACTTGCTGGCCATCTTTCAACACAATGGCATCGCGGCCAACCAGATCAATTCGACTGATATGGGCGTCCAGGTTGATCCGGATACACGGCCAGTTTAGACGTGCAGCTACCTGCTCGATATGGGTTGATTTGCCGGTGCCATGGAAACCCTGCACCATAACACGGCGGTTGAATGCAAAGCCCGCGAGGATCGCAGCTGTCGTGTCCTGATCGAACACATAGGAGGGATCCAGATCGGGAACGCGCTCATCCTTTTCGCTGAAGGCAGGAATTTGCATGTCGAGATCAATGCCGAACATTTCACGCGCATCAATGGTCTGATCCGGTGCGTCTAGTACGGTCTCGCCGCTGCCATCAGGATGGGTGTTGGGAATGTCAGTCATGTCTGTCCTTCGAAAACTCAAGCTGCCCTAAGAAAAGCAAACAGCCAGAGCCACTATCTAAAATCCGGTGATTCCTTAAGCTGCGTATAGGCCGCAATCACGTTTGCCAACTGTTTCTCGTGACTTCTATCGCCGCCATTGCGATCAGGATGATATTTGCGCACCAGTTCCGAATAGCGTCGACGGATATCACTGCGCACGGCTTCCTCGCCAAGCCCTAGCGTCTTGAGCGCTTTTTGGTCGGCTTTGCTGATCGCGGGTCCAGGTCTTTGCGGCCTGGCAACACTTGCTGTAAATCTTGCACCGATGGCGTCCAGAGGGTCCTTGAAATCCGCCCAGGCAGGTCCCGCTGTCGGGCCTGCATCATAGATTCGCCTGTTGCTGTCCCAACCATGGATCGGATGCTGCGCTTCAAAAACCTGTTCTGCGTCCATACCCTCGAAATAATCGTAATCCTGATTAAACTCTCGGACGTGGTCGAGGCAAAGCCAGCGATATTCGCCCGGGCCATCATAGCCATGACGCGCGCCATAAATGGGCGGAGCGCGAAATTCTCCTTCTTCGGCACATCCCTCAACCGCACAAGCCTGACCATCGGTTTCGACGCGGCCATGGAAACGATTGGGCTTTTTCTTCTGAGAATCGGAGGAAGGCAATTTTTTTGTCCGGGCAGAGGATGGAATTGGCGTTCGCAAAACAACGCGAAGCTTCTATATAGGCAGGATGGAAACAGAATCAAAAGGGCCCGTGGCCACCGAGATAGAAAAACGGCTTTTGGCGGAGCTTTCCCCGAGCGCACTCAACGTTATCAACGACAGCGCCAGCCATCACGGCCACGCCGGCGATGATGGGAGTGGAGAATCGCATTTTACGGTCGAAATCGAGTGCGCGGCGTTTGAAGGGCAATCCCGGCTGAACCGCCAGCGGATGGTCAACAAGGCGCTGGGCGACCTGATGCAGGAAAAAGTCCACGCAATGGCGATCAAGGCGCGGGCTCCGGGCGAGTGATCCAAAAAGTCAATCTCGCCGAAGCGTTCGCAACTTTCTCTGATCACTGGTCACCGAAAATTGCTGGCGATATCAATGATGCTCAGATAAAGCTCGCCAAATTTGCGGGCAAGTTTGACTGGCATCATCATGAGGATGAAGACGAGCTGTTTCTTGTTGTGTTGGGCACGATGCGCATGGGATTGCGGACAGGTGACATCGATGTAGAGGCCGGTGAGTTTATCATTATCCCACGCGGCGTGGAACATCGCCCGGAGGGAATAGGGGGCGAATGTCACGTCTTGTTGCTGGAACCCAAGACGATTTTGAACACCGGTAATGTAGTGACGGAAAAGACCGTCGAACAACCTGATCGGCTTTAGACTGGTTGTCTGCGTAGATTGTCTATTCCGTATTCCCGCCGAATATCCGACACGGGAACATCCAGATAGCGCTGATAATCATTCCACACCCATTTGCGTTTCATATTGCGGGAACGAACGGCGATCCGGATGGCATTGGGTATGGAAAGGATCGTGGACATGATTAGTTTCGGCCAGCCAAACTCGGCAACCAGTTCCTTCTGTTCCGGCAAGTCAAAATATTTGCGCAATTCGACAAATCGGGCATCGGTTCCGAACAGGGTCCAGTAATCGGTCATGGCTTCCTGCTTGAAGGATGTGTCGAGCCCGAACAGGACATGGATTACATCATGTTGGTCCAGCAACGTCCGGGAGTCCAAGCCCGCAGCGGCAAATTTCCCGTCCAGTCCGGCGTGTTTGCGAAATTGATTGAGTGCCTCCCTCAACGGCAGGTTGGCATCGGTTTGATCGGGATTGAGAAGCACTACTGACATGAATGTAGGTTAGCACGGAAAGCGTAAAATATCAAGCTAACCAAGCCATTTAATCCACGCGCCATGCGCATGCGCTTCGCCAAGCTTGACCGGCTGGCCGCCATCTGGCCAGCGCCGCGCAATCAATTCATGGCGATAGGTTTCGCGGTTGGCTTCCAGCGATAGCCAGGCAAGGGGGCGTTCGGCGGTTGCCCGTTTACCGGCTTCTTCCATGGCCTGGCTGATCCGTTCGCGGCCTGCTTTCGGAATATATTGCCAGACGATGGAATGGACGAGGATCCGCGTGACTCCAGATTGTTGCGGCCTGGAGAGTTGTTCTAGCATCCAGTCATCTGCATTTGCAGCCTCAAGTTGTGGGGGTTTTTGTTCAACCAGTGCTATCCCTTTTTTCATGCGGTCAAACCGGATCGTGTGTTCCGGCCAGATATAGGCCGTCAGGCGGCGAGCTTGTGTGGGGTCGGCCAGATCAACCGGCGCAATGTCGCAGCCGCGGATTGAGTCAAATGCAAAGCGCGCATCGGGCGGCGGCGGTCCTTCCCATTCGGGTTCGAATGACAAAGCTGCGTTTTCGGCTCCAACAGAAACACCAGACAATTCATAATGATAGCGATCAATCATCAGATTTAGTCCTGCGCTCGATCCGATTTCCAATATCTCGTAGCGTGACGGCATTCCAGCTGCCGTAAGCCACAACAAGCCTGCAATATAGGAGGATGACCGGCCCGCTTCGTTGGTTTGAGGTGGAGACTCAAGCCAAGGCAGGAGCTGCGCCTCATCCCTGGCGATGGTTTGTGCGACAATCTGTTCGGCGCGCCTGGCAGCTGAGGGGTCGCCATTGTAGATGGCTGACAATTCCGAATGTTGACCTGCGAGATGCAATGCATGGAAACCGCCGGCCACGCGCAAGGGCAGCGCATCCGCCAACGGATTGCCTTCCCATCCCAAAATGCGGCCTCCCAACGTCGTTGTTTCATCGATTGCGCCTATAATCGCTTCGACCACACGGCCCGTGACGGGGGCACCATTGGATCGACAATATTCAATCTGATTGGAGAAGGCGGCCCGAACTCGCTCTTGATTCGACATATTGGTCCTTTCTCCATTGCCCTTTTCGCGGCACAGCATTAGAGCGCGCATCTATGGCTGAACCGCTGATCTTTGCAATCCCCAAGGGACGAATTCTCGACGAGGCACTGCCTTTGCTCGCCAAAGTCGGTATCGAGCCGACACCGGAATTTTTCGACAAGAGCAACCGGTCGCTGATGTTCGCCACCAATCAGGCACATGTTTCGATCATCCGCGTGCGCGCTTTTGATGTCGCGACCTTTGTTGCGCATGGTGCCGCGCAGATCGGCATTGTCGGGTCCGATGTGGTCGAAGAATTTGACTATAGCGAGCTTTATGCACCGGTGGACCTCGGCATAGGCCGCTGCCGTCTGTCAGTGGCCCAACCCAAAGATGACGCCGAGCAAATCGGCAATATCTCGCATATCCGGGTCGCCACCAAATATCCCAATCTGACCAGTCGCCATTTTGAATCGCTGGGTATCCAGGCAGAATGTGTGAAGCTCAATGGGGCAATGGAGCTGGCACCATCTCTGGGTCTCTCCCGGCACATTGTGGATCTGGTAGAATCCGGCAGCACACTGAAAGCCAATAATCTGGTCGAAACCGATCGTATTCTGGATATATCCGGCCGTCTGGTGGTCAATCGCGCGGCGTTCAAGATGCGCAGTGCAGAACTCACCCCGATGGTACAGAAATTCCGCGAACTGGCAGGACAAGTGTAATGCCATTGCGGCTCGCCACTTCCGACGCTGGATTCGATGCAGCTTTTGACGCGCTGGTCAATGCACGACGAGAATCTGATGACGATGTTTCCGCCGATGTCGCTGCAATCATCAGGGATGTCCGCCGGAATGGCGATGAAGCTGTTTCGCAGCTGACACGGAAATTTGACGGCCATGATCTCGATTTTACGGGCTGGCAGATCTCGTCGCTGGAATGCGAAGCAGCGCTGGACGGTCTTGATCCCAATCTGCGTATTGCACTGGAGCTCGCGGCTTTGCGCATTCGGGATTATCATGAGGGGCAAAGACCGGATAATCGGGACTTTCAGGATGATGCCGGCGTTCGAATAGGCGCGCGTTGGAATGCAGTGGAGCGTGCAGGGATTTATATTCCCGGTGGCCGTGCTGCCTATCCATCTTCTGTACTGATGAACGCAATCCCGGCCAAAGTTGCGGGCGTGGACCGCCTTGTCATGGTCACGCCCACGCCAGGCGGAGAAGTGAATTCGCTGGTTCTGGCAGCAGCACAAATTGCTGGTGTAGACGAAATCTGGCGCATAGGCGGCGCGCAGGCCGTGGCAGCTCTGGCGTTCGGTACCGACAACCTCACCGCGGTTGATGTCATCACCGGACCCGGCAATGCATGGGTCGCCGAAGCCAAACGACAGGTCTACGGTGTGGTCGGCATTGATATGGTAGCCGGACCGTCTGAAATCGTGGTTGTCGCGGATGGTCAGAATAATCCAGACTGGATCGCCGCCGACTTGTTGTCGCAGGCTGAACATGATCCGACCAGTCAATCCATCCTGTTTACGGACGACGCAGCTTTTGCGGATATGGTTTTCGATAGTGTGGACGCACAGCTTAAAACCTTGAAGACAGAACAGACTGCATCGACCAGCTGGACTGATAATGGAGCGATCATAACAGTCGACCGCCTCGAAAAGGCGATCCCGCTGATTGACCGGCTGGCTGCGGAACATCTTGAGCTGGCGGTGGATGATCCGCAGGTTATGTTCAACAAGGTCCGGCACGCTGGTTCGGTGTTTCTGGGTCGCCACACTCCAGAGGCGATAGGCGACTATGTTGCGGGACCCAACCATGTCTTGCCAACTGGCCGCCGTGCCCGTTTTTCCTCTGGGCTGTCCGTCACCGATTTCATGAAGCGCACCAGCTTCCTGCAGTGCGATGATGTCGCGTTGGCCAAAATCGGCCCTGCGGCTGTCGCTCTCGCCGAAGCCGAAGGCCTTCCTGCCCATGCCGCCAGTGTCCAGAAAAGATTGAACCCATGACCGCAAAATCTTCCTCCCGATCCGCCGCCAGGCTTGCAGCTGTTCAGGCACTTTTCCAGCACGATATGGAACAGACACCGCTTCCGCGTTTGCTGAAGGAATTTCATGATCACCGGCTCGGCGCAGAGATTGAAGATGATCAATATCAGGCTGCCGAAGTCGACTTCTTTGACGAAATAGTCGTCGGGACGACTGAAAAGCGTGACGAGATTGATGCGTTAATCACCGAAAAACTGGCGTCTGGCTGGTCTGTGGGGCGTCTCGACAAAACCATGTTGCAAATTCTGCGCGCAGGCAGTTTTGAACTACTTGTGCGGGAGGATGTTTCTACCGCGGTCGTAATCGATGAATATGTTGATGTAGCGCACGCCTTTTTTGATCAGAAGGAAAGCGGCTTCGTCAACGGATTGCTTGATGCAATTGCCAAAAAGGTGAGGAGCTGACACATTGCTCTTTGCCTTCCGGCACGGGGAATGGTTTTGTTAGTATCTGATGTGGGGCACATCCTTTTGTTTCTAAGGGGCCCAATTGACTGAACTGGATTTTATCGACCAGCTGAAAAAGCTGGCCACGCACCCCGCTGCTCGCGGACTTTCTGACGACGCGGCTGTCCTTCCTTTCGGCAGACACAAACTTGTGATGACCCACGACATGCTCGTCGAGGGCATTCACTTTCTGTCCAATGCCGATCCAGCCGATGTCGCGTGGAAGCTTGTCGCGGTAAACCTGTCGGATCTCGCTGCCAAGGGTGCCAAACCGCTGGGCATCTTAATGGGTTATAGCCGCACCGACGACGATGCCTGGGATGCCGCCTTCGTGAGAGGGCTGAGGGAAGCCATAACCCATTTTGGCGTTCCGCTGCTCGGTGGAGATACGGTCTCGTCGGGCAACAACAAGAAACGGACATTGGGATTAACAGCCTTTGGCGAATCCAAGGGGCATATCGTCCCGGCTCGCAGCGGTGCAGTGCCGGGACATGCAGTCTATGTGACGGGTCGAATAGGTGACGCGTGGGGCGGGTTGCAACTGGCGTCGGGGAAAGCCCATGGGGCTGATTTCGAGATTACGGCGGCTTTGCTCAAAGCCCATAACCGTCCTCGTCCCCGGCTTGACGATGGACGGGCTTTGTCATCGCTGGTGAGTAGCATGATGGATGTATCAGACGGCTTGTTGCTGGATGCCTCGCGCATTGCAGATGCCAGCGGGATCAACATTGAAATTGATCTTGACGCAGTTCCGCTCTCGGATCCCTTTGTTTCCGTGTTCGGGGATGATGAAGAAGCGCGGATGAGCGCAGCAACCGGAGGCGATGACTATCAACTGTTGCTGACTGCCAGTCCCGAAACGGTACTGCCGATAAAACTGACGAAAATTGGAAAGTGCAAGTCCGGAACCGGTGTGTCTTTGGTGCAGCATGGGGAACAAGTTGGTTTGCCGGAAACACTTGGCTTTGTTCACGCTTGACCAATTCAGATTTCTATCAAATTCAATAGTCTGGTGTGCAGCGGGCTGAACCGCTGAAATCAGGGGTTGCGCGTTCTGCGCTTCCCGCACTATAGCCTAGCGCGTTAACGTCCCGGTCATCGGGGCGTTTTGCTATAAAAAGTAGGGGAGAGTACAGCAAATGACTGTTGTCACCATTTCAATTCTATGCGGTTTTATTGCCGTATTATACGGGTTTATCACAAGCCGTCAGGTGCTGGGGGCACCTGCAGGCAACGAAAAAATGCAGGATATTGCTGCTGCAATTCAAGAAGGTGCACAAGCCTATCTGAACCGGCAATATCGCGCGATCGCAATCGTTGGCGTTGTCGTCGCGGTTCTGGTCTATGTCTTTCTGGACATGTCTCGCGGCGGTGTTCCGATTTCGACCATTGGTTTCTTGCTGGGTTCGATCCTGTCAGGTGTTGCGGGCTATGTCGGCATGAACATTTCTGTTCGTGCGAATGTCCGCACGGCACAAGGCGCAAGTGACAGCTTGCAAACCGGTTTGACCGTTGCCTTCCGCGCAGGTGCTGTAACCGGTATGCTGGTGGCTGGACTGGCTCTTCTTGCGATCTCGATCTTCTTCTGGATTTTAACCACGCAAATGGGCCTTGAAGCCAAAAGCCGCGAAGTCATCGATTCTCTGGTTGCTCTGGCATTCGGTGCTTCACTGATTTCGATCTTTGCACGTCTGGGCGGCGGTATTTTTACCAAAGCAGCTGACGTTGGAGCGGATCTGGTGGGCAAGGTGGAAGCTGGCATCCCTGAGGATGATCCGCGCAACCCTGCGACTATCGCCGATAATGTGGGCGACAATGTCGGTGACTGTGCCGGTATGGCTGCCGACTTGTTCGAGACCTACGTTGTGACTGTTGGCGCCACCATGGTGCTGCTGGCTCTTTTGTTCGGAGACCTGGTTGGAGACTCGATGCTCAATGGCCTGATGGCTCTACCTCTCATTGTTGGCGGTGTTTGTATTATCACCTCCATCATCGGTACCTATATGGTCCGTCTGGGAAGCAGCAACAACATCATGGGCGCTTTGTACAAGGGCTTCATCACAACCGCGATTTTGTCGATCCCGGCAATCTACTATGTCACCATGCGTTCGCTCGGTGACATGAATGCGGTTATCGGCGCTGGCCTTGACGGTACGGGCGGTTTCACCGGCATGGCCTTGTTCTGGTCGATGATGGTTGGTCTGGCCGTTACTGGCCTGATCATCTGGATCACTGAATATTACACGGGTACGGAATATCGCCCGGTACGTTCAATCGCCAAATCTTCGGAAACGGGTCACGGTACTAACGTGATCCAGGGTCTGGCGATTTCAATGGAAGCTACCGCTTTGCCTACTCTGGTTATCGTGGTTGGCATCGTTGTGGCGTTCCAGTTGGCAGGCCTGATCGGTATCGCTTTTGCAGCAACTGCAATGCTGGCACTTGCGGGCATGGTTGTCGCGCTCGACGCTTACGGGCCGGTTACAGACAATGCTGGCGGTATCGCCGAAATGTCTGGGCTGGACGAAAGCGTTCGCAACAAGACAGATGCGCTTGACGCTGTGGGTAATACCACAAAAGCAGTGACCAAAGGTTATGCCATTGGTTCTGCGGGCTTGGCGGCACTGGTGCTTTTCTCGGCTTACACTGCCGACCTCAAAGAGTTCTTCCCGAACCTTGAAGTCAGCTTCAGTCTTGAAAACCCATATGTGATCGTGGGCTTGCTGCTGGGTGCATTGCTGCCATATCTCTTCGGTTCGATGGGTATGACCGCTGTGGGCCGCGCTGCTGGTGACGTTGTTGTCGATGTTCGCGACCAGTTTGCGAAAGACTCCGGTATCATGGATGGCACTTCCCGTCCCAACTATGCACGGACAGTGGACCTTGTGACCAAAGCCGCGATCAAGGAAATGATCCTGCCATCGCTGCTTCCTGTATTGGCTCCGATTGTGGTCTATTTTGCGATCACAGCGGTTGCGGGTCAGGCAAATGGCTTTGCTGCACTTGGTGCCTTGTTGCTCGGTGTGATCGTCTCTGGTCTGTTTGTTGCTCTGTCGATGACAGCTGGCGGCGGCGCTTGGGACAATGCCAAGAAATATATCGAAGACGGCAATCACGGTGGCAAGGGCTCAGACGCTCACCATGCTGCGGTGACCGGTGATACTGTTGGTGATCCTTACAAGGATACTGCAGGTCCAGCCGTTAACCCGATGATCAAGATCACCAATATTGTGGCGTTGTTGCTTCTTGCAGCTTTGGCACACGGCGTAGCGTAACCCGCTAAATCAATTGGTTGAAAAAGCCCCGCCGGAAGAGATTTCGGCGGGGTTTTTCTATGCTCCAAATGATCGTGAAACACACAAATGGCGTTAATCGGATATTACCCAAATTCTGCTAGCAAAGCCGTCTTGAATTTTGTGGCAGATGGGGATCGAACAACCAATGGATGCAGGCGGGTTTCAGGCCAAAAACATAAGTGCGGACAGCTATGAACATAGCGACTGTATTTGTCTGGTTGCGTCCGCATCAGATGAATTGCTGCCTGTCACAGCGCTGGAACGCGATCATCTGCCGGCCTGGCAAAAGCTCGCCAGCAATGCCAGCGAACCCAATATATTTTATGAAAACTGGATGCTGGAACCTGCGCTCAGACATTTCAAGGGCAATGCCGGTCTACATATTTTTCTGTTCTGGGCCGGTGTTCCGCTGAAATCCGATCTGCTGGGTTTGTTACCGCTCGGCCCTTCCCGAAACTTTGGTCGCTGGCCGGTGCCTCATGTTCAGAACTGGATGCACCATAACAGTTTTCTGGGAACGCCCCTCGTTCGCAAAGGATTTGAGAACCAGTTCTGGACCCGCTTGTTTGCAAGACTGGATGATGTCAGCTGGCCAGGCTTTTTTCACCTCAACGGGCTGACTGTTGGCGGTTCGATGGACCAGGCTTTGCGGGAAGTATGTTGCCGTCAGGGTCGTCGCTGTGATCTTGTTTATAGTGAGGCGCGCGCATTCCTTGAAAGCAATCTCGATGCAGGGGCATATTTTGAGCAGAATATGCGCAGCAAAAAACGTAAGGAATTACGGCGACAGAAAAAGCGGCTCGGTGAACTGGGAGTTCTGCAATTTGCAACCAGCCGTGATGACGCCGCTCTTGAACAATGGACCTCAGAGTTTCTGGCTCTCGAACGACGGGGTTGGAAAGGGCGCAATGGATCGGCCCTCGATTGCTCAGATGAGACCCGTGGGTTTTTTGCCGGGATATTGAAACACGCAGCATCCGCTGGCCAGCTCGAGCGCCACGACTTGCGACTCGATGGAAAACCTCTGGCGATGTTGGTCAATTTTATATCCGGTGCCGGAAGCTTCTCTTTCAAAACCGCTTTTGACGAAGACTATGCCCGCTTTTCGCCTGGTGTGCTTTTGCAACGCGAAAATCTGAATATTCTTAACGATCCCTGCGTGCAGTGGATGGATAGCTGTGCCGCGGAAAACCACCCGATGATTGATAGCCTGTGGTCGGGACGTCGCCATGTCGGGCGCTTCTCGGTTGAAATGAAAGGGTTGTCGCGCACGGCGATTTTCAGAGGTGTACGTTTTGGCGAGGAAATCATGGCTCAACTCAAGGGCCGTGAGATTATTGACGTAATGGAGGACGGGAAATGAACCAGATTTCCGGAAGCAAAGCTTTTCAGAAGCAGGTCTTTGGCAAGGAGATGCGTTCCGAGTTCACGACTTGCTATCCGGAGCAAACGCGCGTCTTCGACCATGGATTGATATCGCACGAGTTGCTGACACTTGATGCTCTGGCCAGGTTGGGGACCGCTCTGCCGGCATCATGCGTTGAATATAATCCCGGCGATCTGCCGGTTGGTATTGCTCCTGAAGATGTACCCAGCAACGGTATGACGATTGCGGACACGATATTGATGATCGAAAACTCGGCAAGCTGGGCAGTGCTGAAGAATATAGAGCAGATGCCAGAATATAAGGCTCTGCTGATGTCCTTGCTGGAAGAAATTCGACCGATTCTGGAAAGCAAAACCGGTAAACTTCTCAAGCCTCAAGGCTTTCTGTTTGTGTCATCACCCAATGCAATGACACCATATCATTTTGATCCCGAGCACAATATTTTGCTGCAACTGCGCGGCGAGAAATGCATGACGGTTTTTCCGGCTGGTGACGAGCAATTTGCACCGGCAACCCTGCATGAGACCTACCATACGGGCGGCCCGCGGAATCTCGTCTGGAAAGACGAATTTCTGCAAAATGGCAAGGCACATCGTCTGGTTCCCGGCAAGGCGATTTTTGTTCCCGTCATGGCACCGCATTTCGTCAGAAATGGACCGGAGCCAAGCATCTCTCTATCGATTACCTGGCGTTCCGACTGGAGCTTTGCCGAAGCGGATGCTCACGCGTTGAATGGCTGGCTGCGTCAACGCGGATACAGTCCGAATCCGCCTGGGCGGTTTCCCGCGCAGAACAAAGCCAAAGCTCTGGCCTGGAGGGCCATGCGAAAATTGCATTTGACCGGAGATATGGGTTAGGATCTTCGGATCATGATCATCATCACCGGCTCTGTTCAGACGAATTTCGATAACCGTGACGAGATCCGTGCAACCTGTGCCGAGCATAGCGCGCGTTCCAGGAGTGAACCGGGTTGTATCTCGCACAATGTTCATATTGATTGTGAACAACCAGACAGGCTGTTCTTCTATGAGCAGTGGGAGGATGAAGCTGCTGTCGCAACCCATTTCCGCGTATCGGCATCCCGGAAATTTGTGACCCGGCTGACCGCTTTGGCCGGTTATCGCCCTGAAATGCACATCTTCAAAGCTGACGAGGTTTCACCAGATCAGCTCTGACGAATGAATTCCGAAAATGCCGTTGGTCGACGGTGCAAAAGCTTTGGCAGAACAACCGTTGCCGGATGACCGTTGCCGAGTTCTAAAACATGCTGGGAGGGGGCATCCAATGCTTCTGATCAGGTACACAGGCCTGACGAGCGGGTCCGGAATCCTTGGGGGATATATGAAAATGAATATTTTGACTGCACTGGTTGCAGGATCATTGAGTCTAAGCGCTGCAATAGCCGCAGACACAAGCACGGGCGGATCTGCGGATCCTTTGGCTGATGTCGGGATGGACAAGTCGGAAGGCTGTATGACCGGCCCGATGGCGCAATTTGGTCGATATCTCGGAGACTGGGATATCGCAGACGAACAATTGTCTCAGGATGGAACCACCTGGACGGCGGGAGCTGGTGCCCGCTGGAATTTCACATGTCTCGGAAATGGCACTGCGATCCAGGATTTCTGGATGCCTAATGGCGGAGGCTTTGGAACCAATTTGCGCATGTATGACAAGGCTACGGATAGTTGGGATATTGCGTGGTCCAACAACAGCACTCCAGCAATGGCTCATATTTCCGCGAAGGAAAATGAATCCGGAAATATCGTCATGCATTATGTCGCGCCAAAACCCACACCGGCACGACGGATTACCTTTTTTCCACCCACTGAAAATTCATGGAACTGGCAGCTGGAAATTTCAACAGATGGCGAGAAAAGCTGGCGGACCGTTTATCGGATAAAGGCCACCCGTCGCTAGAACCGTTTGCGGAAACTCACTTCGACATAACGCCCGATTGGATCGACAAATCCGCGCTGATAGCTGAGCGGCACCAATCCGTTTGAATCGCGTACATCCTGAATATCGTCAAAGATATTGTTCACGCGCAGGGCGATGCGGCTGTTCTTCAGGAACTTGACGTTCTCGGTCAGTTTCCCGCGATCGTTGAGGTTGATGAACATCCGCATATTCAATGTGGTGAGATCAGAAAAGCTCAAGTCCGACCCTGTCAATCCGCCGCTGATCCGGGTTGCGCTTTGGTGTTCGCCGCGCACGCGAAAGCCTATTCCGTTGTTGAACCAACCGCCTTCCAGTTCGAACTTGTGGCGCGGACTGCCGCCATTTGATCCGGTCGCCGAGCCGTTCAGCAAGTCCAGCTCTTCGACGCCAGGTCGGATAAGGATTCGATCCTGCATGCGGATGGTGTGATAGGCTGAAACCCGCCAGCGACCGCCGCGTCGTCGGTTGGCTCCGCGACCACCAGGCCTTCTGGATCGTGCGCTTTGAGGCCGTTGCGGGCTGGCTTGCGTGTTTGTCTCTAGTGGTGTGCCCGCAGCAGGTTCTGGACTTCGGTTCGGGCGTGCGCTGCCGCCCGGACGGCCTGAAGGCCGGGCATTGGGATTTCTTTCCCGGCGCCCGGATGCTCCGGTTCTGCCGCCACGCCGCTGGCCAAAGCGTTTCGAGAAATTCAATCCATATCGAACCGTCTCTCTTCGAACTTCGCTGTAGGTGACGGGGCGGCGATCAATTGCGATCAGCCAACCGTCATTGTCGCGAGTCACGCGATCCTGAAACGCGGCCTCAATCTCGGGCGTCAGCAACGGGAAGCTGGTTGCAACATTCTCGCTATTGTTGCGGTTATACTCGACAAGCAAGGACAGATTATCCATCCATTTTGGTCGATAGCTTAGCGCCAGCTTGACGTCGCGCCGTTTTTCCGCGGGCAGGTTCCGATTTCCGCCAGTCGTAATATCAGCCAACACCGTTTCGCCATTTGTGAAATCAAAGATCGCTACATTGGGCGTCGTGATCAATGGATTGCCAAGCTGTGCGATTTCGGGGGCAGCCTCTTCACCAATTGCCGAGGCAGTGAAAACAAGACCATCCAGCGGTTCCCAATTCAATCCAAAACCAAATTCCAGCAATCCTCCAAAATCGGACAATTCGCTGTAGCCGAGATTTCCGTTGATCGAGAATTTGCCGATCGTGTCGACGACATCGATATTCTCGTCCGCCAGAGGAATTTCAAAATTAAAGCCAGTGTTGAAATCATTACGTGCGAGACTGCTGTTGGTAGTAACGCCATCCGTTATGTCGCGGCTGTCGATGCTCTCGCGGTCATATCCGCCGCGTAACGTGACGATAACCGGACCCGAGGGGAGCGTCAAAAGCGTTCCCGAAATCGTTGCCAGGCTGTCTATCGTCTGATTGATTGCTCGTGCTTCATCGGTGCGAGGGCCCCCGATGAGCGAACCCAGATCGTCTGAGAACGGATCAACAATGCCAGCATTGATTGATGTCTGCAGGGCCGCAAGATCGGCGGATCGGTCGGTAGTCGTGTCAATTTGTTCCCGGATATATTCCGCGGTTAGGGACCAGCGCCATTCCGACAATTTTCCGTTCAAAGCTGCACCTGCTTTGCCTGTATGTGTCTTGACGTCACGACGGAGCGGCCCAAATTCCGGAAAATAGCGCAAGATGCTCTCGTCCACGGGCGAAATAGCGAACGGGCTGGTCGCCGGAACATCCAGACTTGCGTTTGGCAAGCCCTGCAAACGCCGGGAACGATCATATTCAAAGTCCCCGTTGATTGAAAGCGCCGTGCCGTTCTCAAACGTCCGGCTGTAATTCGTATTAAACTCGAGATTATCAGTCGATGCGGAAAGACTTCTGAAGTCACCCAGATTGACCGCAGCACCCTCGTCGCTCTGGATAATATTGCGGTCTGCTTCGCTAATCCCGGTATTTTTCTGATATTCGAGATTCAGGTTTATTCGGCTGTTCTTGCCAATGCGGGTAACGTTGGTTTCATATTCCGTGTGCAACCGATCGCCGCGGGTTGGCTGGCCAATCTCTCCTTCAAGACTAAAGCCGGTAAAATCATCTTTCAGTATGAAGTTAATGACGCGCTGGTCGGGGCGATAGCCATATTGCAATGCCAGTTCTTCGGGAAATACCTGTACATTTTTGATCGCTTCTGGAGGAAGATCGCGAACTTCACGAAAACCGGATGTACGCTGTCCGTTGATCAGGACAATTGGCCGGCCGCTGCCGCGACCCCGACTGGACGTGGTCTGCGCGGAGATGGCTGTCAGCAGATCCTGAACCGACGACGCTCCAAAACTGTCGATATCCGCACTGTCCAGTTCGAGAACCGGAGGGACATCGGTGACCACGGCACCTCGAGCATATTCTGCGATAACCACAATCTCTTCGTCCCTGCGTTCCGTTCCATCTTCGGATTGGGCGAGTACCGGGGTCGAATGAAGCGCGGTTGACAGGATCAGACCTGTAGCGAGCGACAGCTCAAATCGGCAACGGGCAATGTACGGTGGAGAACCTTTTTTCATTTTTCCGATATGGTCGCATTGGTGTCAGGGGAGAATATGGCCTGAATGACGGGGTTTCCGTCTGGAAACAATCATTTCCTTGTAATAATTTGTCGCAAGAATTTGCCGGAAAGCGACAAGCGACATCAAATCCTTCCCTTTTGCGGTATTTCCGTTTATGTGCCCCTGAGCTGTACGAAACAGGCCGATTTTCCGGCCAGTGAACAAGGATAAGTCAAGCCGAATGGCAAAAGAAGAATTATTGGAAATGAAGGGAATGGTTCGCGAACTGCTCCCGAATGCGATGTTCCGGGTCGAACTGGAAAATGGTCACGAGATTTTGGGCCACACGGCAGGTAAAATGCGGAAAAACCGTATTCGTGTGCTCGTTGGAGATGAAGTTCTGGTCGAACTGACCCCCTATGACCTGACCAAGGGTCGTATCACTTATCGATTCAAATAAGCCGGGACTGGCGCGCGCATGCGGCTTGTCCTTGGCTCATCCAGTCCGCGCAGGCTTGAATTGCTGGGACGGCTGGGCATCAAGCCTGACAGGATTACTTCTCCCGACATTGATGAAACTCCGTGGGCCGGCGAATTGCCCCGCGATTATGTATTGCGCATGGCTCAAGAAAAAGCCTCTGCAGTCGCGCGGGATGCAGATGAGGTGCTGATCGCCGGAGATACCACGGTCGCGGTTGGTCGGCGCATTTTGGGGCAGGCGGTAGATGCGACCGAACAGCGACGGTTTCTCCAACTCATAAGCGGCCGGAGGCACCATGTTCTGTCCGCGGTTTGCGTCGTTGCGACCGACGGCACCACCCGCACGAAAATCTCCGACAGCTTGGTGAAATTCAAGCGGTTCGAGGCAACGGAAATTGATGCCTACATAAGCTCCGGAGAAGGGCAGGGCAAAGCTGGAGGCTATGCCATTCAAGGGCAGGCCGAGGCATTTGTTGTCGCAATGTCCGGCAGCTATAGCGGGATCATGGGCTTGCCTTTGTACGAGACCCGAAATCTTCTGATCAGTTCCGGTTATTCGGTTGTCTGAGACTTCGACATACTGGCTGTATGAGGCCGGCATTGGTGAAAATCGCGCGATGCTGGTCGATGGCGGAGTTTGTCGGAAAATCCGGATCGAGCGGCTGGAATCCGGCGTCAGGGCCGGGGGCGTTGTGGACGCGCGTTTTGTCCAGCAATGGGTTGCCGGCATGTCGGGCATTGTTTGCCTTGAAACAGGAGAGGAAGCGTTGCTGCAGCCAATACCGGAAGGTTTGACGGAAGGAAGCAATGTTCGTGTCGAAATCACGCGCGCAAGCTGGAATGAGAAAAACGGACAGGAAAAACGTGCCAAAGCCAGACCCGCCGCCTCCGGTACGGCAATAGCTGCCGGGCCCGGCTTGCTCGCGCAAATTGAAGCGAACGGAATTGCAGTAAAACCTGTCCGTGCCCATGGCGTCGATGATCTGACTTTGCAGGGATGGCCGGAAGCACTGGAAGAAGCGGAAACCGGCAAATTGGATTTTGATGGCGGAACTTTGCTAATCTGCGTGACGCCGGCAATGACGGTCATTGATATTGATGGTCCACTGGCTCCGTTTGAACTGGCAAAACGGGCAGCAAAGCAAGTGGCATTGTTGCTTCCGCGATTGGATATTACGGGTTCAGTTGGTGTAGATTTTCCAACTTTGGATACAAAGGCAAAGAGGACCGAAATCGGCAAGATTTTCGATGATCACATGTCAGCCGATTGCGAACGGACAGCTGTTAACGGTTTTGGCTTCATGCAGATTGTCAGCCGAAAAACAGGTCCATCAGTAGTCGAGCTTCTTCAAGCAAACCAAATTCTGAATGCGGCCCTGCAAATGCTCAGGCAAGCCGAACGAAGTACGGGAACAGGCGAGTTGTGCCTGGAATTGCACTCCGCCGTCGCGGCGAAACTGAACGCACATCCGCAATGGTTGGAAGAGCTGGCCAAACGATCCGGGCGTCCGGTCCGGCTCGAAGCAAAAGGCAATGTTCCAATCCAGGGTGGCCGGATCGTCACAGGTTGATCGAACCGGGCTTGCTTTTTGGAAGCTGGCTCTCCACAAGTCGCGAATGTCAGATATCATCCTCCACGACTATTGGCGCAGCTCGGCAAGTTACCGTGTGCGAATAGTCCTGAATCTCAAGAAAATTGAATATCGGTTACGGTCGGTCAATCTGCTCGAAGGAGAACAGCGCGGGAAGGATTATCTGTCCACCAATCCGCAAGGGCGCGTTCCCACACTGACGGTGGATGGAGAGGATATCATCCAGTCACTGGCGATCATCGATTATCTGGATGCAACATATCCTGATCCACCGATGGTGTCATCCGATCCGGTTGAGCGCGCAGCGACGCTCGCACAAGCTTTGATCGTCGCGACGGACATCCATCCGATCAATAATATCAGTATCGGCAATTATCTGAAAAGCGAATTTGGAGCAGATGGCAAGGCCGTGATTCAATGGATGCAGCACTGGATGACAACCGGGTTTGCAGCGCTTGAAAAACTGGCACCCGATACCGGATTGTTCGGCGGTGATACCCCCAATCTTGCCGACGTTTGCCTGGTTCCGCAAATGTACAATGCGCGGCGGTTTGAAACGGATCTGACCGCATTCCCGAAACTCGTGCGGATCGATGCAGGGTGCAACGCTCTGGAGGCTTTCGAAAAAGCAACGCCGGAAGCGGTAAAGGAGAATTAGAGATGAAGTTTGAAGGCGGATGTTATTGCGGCGCGGTGCGCTATTCGGCAGAAGGCGAGCCGATGATGAAAGCGGAATGTTTCTGCCGGGAATGCCAATATATTACGGGCGGAAATTCGCTATTGGCCATGGCGATGCCAGCGGAGAATTTTGCCATCACCAAAGGCGCGGTAAAAGGCTATAAACGCGCCGATCTGGAAAAAGGCGTCACCCGGGAATTTTGTGCCGATTGTGGTACTCATTTGACTACGCGCGCTCCGAGTTTTGAAGCTGGCGTAATCCTGAAGGTTGGCACAATGGACGATCCTTCGCTTTTCGGTGGCGCTGAAAGCGCGAATTTCGCATGTGACAAACAGGAATATCATCGTCTGCCCGATGACATGCCGGTTCACCAGAAGTGGATGCACAGCTAGATCATGACAAAAAAATGGATGTTTGCGTTGCCGCTTCTGGCGGTGAGTGGGGCGGCTTGGGGGCAGGTTTTTGATGATCCAAATGATCCCGACACTCTGATCATCAGGACCAATCATGATATTGTTGTTCAAGGCTTGCCTTTGCCAGATGCGAAGGGCGATGAGGCATATTCGCGAATATGGGTTGATCTTCGAGTTTCAGATCGTTCAGAAAACGCGCTTCGTCAGTTACCAGGCCTTCAACAATTCCGTCGCAGTGATGCGCGATCTGCGAACCCGACCAGCCAAGGTATCACGCTACGCGGATTAGGCGGTAATGCTTCGTCGCGAGCAGTATTGCTGCTGGATGGCGTACCGCAAGCTGATCCTTTTGGTGGCTGGGTTGCCTGGCCGGGATACGATGCCCTGCCGCTTGCTGAAGCGCGTATTCGTCGCGGTGGTGGCAGTGGAAGCGACGGCTCTGGCGCCATTGCAGGAACCATAGAACTTTTCAGTGAAGATGTTGGTGATCTGATCGAGTTCGGCGCCGCATATGGCAGCCGCAACAGTGTCGATGCTGATCTGCTGTTCGGGCGCGAATTAGGGCAAGGGCAATTGACCATATCTGCCAGTTATGCGCGTGGTGATGGCTTCATTCCGATCGTCGAGAGCCAGCGCGGGTCGGTCGATCGCCAGGCGGAATATGAACAGGCGGGCATTGCTGTGCGCTATGTAACGCCTCTGGCTGATGATACCGAACTGCAAGCCAACTTCCGCGCATTCACCGATGAGCGCGAACGCGGCTTTGAGTTTAGCGATAATCACAATGACGGTGCGGATGCGAGTATCAGACTGGTCAATCGGTCGGAAAGTGGCTGGCAATGGTCTGCTCTGGGTTATGTTCAGATCCGAAATTTCAATGTGAGCTTTGGCGGTGTGGCGGCAGATCGCAACAGCGTGAACCGCGTGTTTGAACAGTTTAATGTGCCATCGACCGGACTTGGAGCGCGTTTCGAGGTGCGACCTCCGGTCGGAGAAAATGCGGAGCTTAGGATTGGTGGCGACTGGCGCCGAACCGAAGGCACAACCAATGAGAATTTCTTTTTCCTCGACAATGATACACCTCGTCGCAGCCGGCGGGCAGGGGGTAATACTGCGACCTATGGCGCATTTGTGGAAGCCAGCTTGCAGGCGACAGATGCATTGGTGCTCACGGGGGGAGGGCGTGTCGACTTCTGGTCCATCAATGATGGTTTTCGGCGCGAAATCGAACTGATCAATCCTTTCCCCGGTTCTGTCCGGACTGATGCGAGCTTTGCCAATCGTAGCGGTAGTGAATTCACTGCAAGGGGTGGGTTTGCATTTGATGCCAGCGATGCGGTGACCTTGCGCGGAGCGGCCTATCTCGGTTGGCGTCTGCCTACGATTAATGAACTTTTCCGGCCCTTCCGGGTTGGCCCGGACGCTACGGCGGCAAATGAACTTCTCGAGCCGGAAAGGGTCAAGGGTGCCGAATTCGGAGTGGACTGGCAGACTGAAAACGTGTCGGTCAGCATCACGGCTTTTTATAACCAACTCGACAATGCCGTTGCCAATGTAACTTTGGACAGCGGTCCAGGTCTTTTCCCCGGTGTCGGGTTTGTGTCCGGAGCCGGGCTGTTCCGGCAACGGCAGAATCTAGACTCCATTGAATCCAAAGGTATTGAAATTGATGCGAGTTTTGATCTTGATGCCATCACCGAAAATCTGTCGCTCCGCGCCGGATGGTCCTATGTTGATGCGGATGTAAATGCGTCAGGGGCCGCGCAGCCGGTCGATGGATTGCGGCCTGCGCAGATTCCAAAGCATAACGCATCCGCTGGCGTGCAGTGGGAGCAGGATAATGGAACCGGTGCCAGTGTTTCGTTGCGCTATATCGGTAGTCAGTTTGAAGATGACCAGAATAGCCGGAGGTTGAACGACGCGTTCACCGTTGATGGTCGATTGGGCTATGCATTGACGGACGCGTTGCTGCTGGAAGGCCGGGTCGAAAACCTGTTCAACACGCAAGTTGAGACTGCGATAAGCGGCGCCGGTATCATTGAAAGAGCCTATCCGCGAACATTTTGGATTGGACTTCGCGCCAAAATTGAATAAATATTACTTATGACCACCAATCTTGATGATTTTATTCCATATCAACTGTCCACTGCGTCCAATGCCGTCAGTGATCTCATTGCCAGTGAGTATAAAAGCCGTTTCGGTTTGAAAATTCCGGAATGGCGCGTGATGGCCGTTTTGGGTAGCCGGGGAGCTGCGACACAGCGCCAGCTCGTGGAAGCTACATTGATGGATAAGGTTACAGTCAATCGCGCCGTCAAGTTGCTGGTAGACCGGGCATTGCTTGGACGCAGCCCCAATAGCGAAGATGGTCGATCGCATCACTTGATGCTCAGTGACACCGGACGTGATTTATATGATCAGATCATGCCCGCCGCCGAAACGATGGAAAAGAAGATTATGTCGGTGCTCACGGAATCGGAACAAAAACAGCTGTCCGGGTGGCTTGCCAAGATAAAAAACTCAGCTGATGCCATCGCTTCAGACTAGATAGTTGATGAAAAAAGGAGCGGCTGTTGAAGGCCGCTCCTTTTTTTGATTTCAGTATTCCGGACCGTTTTATAGCAGAGCATCGGAGATCGAGCAGGCCGCTGGCCCCAGGATCACGATAAACAACACCGGCAGAATGAACAAAATCAATGGAATTGTCATGATCGCCGGCAGGCGAGCTGCTTTTTCCTCAGCTCGCATCATGCGGTCATTTCGGAATTCCGCTGACAGAACGCGCAGAGCAGATGCCAGTGGTGTACCGTATTTCTCGGTCTGGATCATCGTTGTTACAACGCCTTTGACATGCTCCAGCGCCACACGATAGGCCAGATTTTCGAATGCCTGACGACGCTCGGTCAAAAAGCCCAGCTCGATCGAAGTAAGCGAGAATTCATCCGCCAGTTCAGGATAGGCATCGCCCAGTTCCTTGGAAACACGAGCAAAAGCAGCGTCGACCGTCAAGCCAGCTTCCGCACAGATCACCAGCAAGTCGATGGCGTCAGGCAGACCTTTGCGGATCAGATCGGTCCGCTTGTTGATCAGATTGTTGACATAGACATCAGCGCCTTTGTAGCCAGCGATTACCGAGCCAGCAAAAACCGCAAACTTCTTGATCGGCGTATAGTCAGGCAGATATCCCAAACCATAGATTGCCAATGCGGTGCCGCCGCCCAGCAGGATGGGAAGGACCAGTCGACTGAAAATAATCGCATAGGCCAGATCTTTTGAGCGGATACCAGCCTGGGCCAGCTTCTGCTGTGCCTCACTCAGCTGATCATCTTGCAACACTTTCATGGATTGCAAAATTCCACGCATACGGTCTGTTGTGTCGTTCTGGCGAACAATCTTCGCGCGTTTTTTGGTAGTGGAGGCGGTAATACCGGCCTTCAGCTGTTCCCGGCGCTCGTTGAGTGATTTGACTCGTTTCGCCATCGGATCGCGCACTGTTATCGCGGCATAGATTGCGAAAAAGACAGCCATGGTTGCGACAGCTGCCAAAATGGTTGCTACCCACAGGACATCAATGCCGAGTAAGGTTGGTCCACCCGTTGTCGCAGCGGCAGAAATTGCTAGATTGATCATATTCTCTGCTCCCTCCGACTAGATTTCGAAATTGACCATTTTGGCCATGATGAACACACCGATGCTCATCCACGTCAAACCGCCAAGACCTGCAATAATCAGGCGTTCTTCGTAGAAAAAGCCGGCGATATATTCCGGATTGACCGACCAGACGAGGCCGAAAACAATAAACGGTAGCGAGCCAACGATATAAGCAGAAGCTTTGGATTCGGACGACATCGCCTTGATCTTCAGTTTCATCTGACCACGTTTCCGTAGCACGTCAGCGAGGTTCGACAGGGTTTCTGCCAGGTTACCGCCGGTTTCGCGTTGAATTGCTATGGTTATACAGAAGAACTTGAATTCAGCTGTGTTCAGGCATTTTGCACTTTCAAGCAGCGCATCTTCCATCGTCCGCCCGATCTTGATCCGGTCAACGACCTTTTGAAATTCTTCACCGACAGGTCCCGAAATTTCTTTCGCCACCACACCGATAGTTTCGGTTACCGGAAGTCCTGAACGCAGTCCGCGCACGAGCAATTCGATAGCGTCCGGAAAGCTGGCGGTAAACTTGCCAACCCTTCTGGCAATCAGAAAGCTGATTGCGAGGTGTGGAAATCCGACACCGACGGCAAGACCCACGAACAGGCAGAGAAGAATCGGAGCGCCCTGCGTAAACAGGCCGACCGTGGTAACGATGAAAAGACCAACACAAACATAGGCAAACTGAGACAGACGCCATGGTTTTCCGGTCCGTTCCAGCCGAACCGCCAAAGCTTCTATCCGGGTCATGTTGTCGCCGGTGGGTCGATGCTGCTTGCGACGGGCGCTCAGCGCCTTTTTCATCTGCGCTTCAACTTTGACATTGGCACTTTCAGAATGGCGAAACTTGACCTTGTCCAGTCGTTTTGCCTGTGCCTTCGCTCCGGAAGGACCGGCAAATGCGAATATGAGCAGCAAAAGGCAAACGAGAGTGCCCGCTCCGATAATGAAGATTTGCATCATGTCCATTGCTTAAGTCCTTGAAGTTGAAAAAACCTTTGGAAACGGGTGCCTATTCGGCGTTCTGTTCCACCGATTTTTTCTTTGAAGGCAGAAGCGACTTGATGTTCAACTTGTCCATCAGCGAAGATTTCGCCTGACTGCCTGACTCATCATCATCGTCATCCACCGTTCCCAGTACCTGGTCAGCCAGTTCCACGATTTTTGTGGAAGCTTTGCTGGATTTGCCAGCTTCAACAAAAGCCTGACCCAATTTTGCAGATTGCGCCGCAGTTTTTGGATCGGACGGGATCACGATATCGATCTTGCGTTCGATCGATGTTTCGAAATCCTGCCTGGAAATTTCCAGACCGCTGGACTGAACCTTGTTGGCAACAACTATCACCTTGCTTTGTGCGGCATGGGATTTGAGCCATGACAGAAGTCGAATTGCATCGCGAGCAGATGCCAGCGTCAGTTCGGTGACAATCACCGTAGCGTTGACGTCGCCAAGAAGATGCGGATAGCTGATCAGCATTTCACGTGGCAAATCGATGACAGTGCATTCAAATGCTGCCCGGAATTCTTCCTGAAGTTGGAAAAATGCCGTACCGTCAGTCATCATGGGCGAGTTAATCGGTGCTTCTGCGGACAGCAATGACAGCTTGTCATTCGCCTTGATCATTGCGCGTTCGATAAAGAGACCGTCAATTCGGCTGGGATTGTCGATTGCATCCGTGAGACCACGTCCGGGTTCCAGATCCAGCGAAAGCGCGCCAGTTCCGAAATGCACGTCAAGATCAAGCAAGGCGGTGAGCCGTTCGCGATCCTGGCTGAGCAACCATGCAAGCGATGTCGCAATAGTCGAGGCACCTACACCTCCACGCGTGCCGATAACGGCGGTCGAGACATGTGGTTTCTCACTCGCAGCCTCGTCAGTTTTCGGAGCGTTCAGTACGGCATTGGCCTGACTGAGAACGTCACGAAGCTGTTCGGGGCTGAACGGTTTCAGCAGATAATCCTGCAGGCCGCTCACGATCAGATCGCGATAGAGGCGGACATCATTGACCTGACCCATTGCAATCACAACCGTTCCAGGTTCGCAAACCTCGGCCAGCGAGTTGATATCGCTCAGTGGATCTCCCGATTCGGAAAGATCTACCAGCAGGATATTCGGGCTCGCCGCGACAGAGAGCGATTGCACTGCGTTGCGCAAGCCGCCCTTGTGACATTTGTCAGCTGCCCATCCCATCTCTTCGACGACAGGGCGCAGAAGATCGAGTGTGTCATCGTCACAAACAAAGGCAGAGAATACATCCCGGCCATTAATCGAGCCTGGTTTCCAGGGAGCGTTCATTATTGACCTCCTACATTTTTGTTGCGATAGGCGCGAATGGCTTTCGATGCCCGGGCTTGATTATCGCCATCATCAGAAACGCCGCGAACCAGATCTTCGGGGTCAGCGATCATCGCAGACATTGTGCTGTTAATGCCGCAACCATAGTTTCCGCTGGTTCGACCCTGGAAATCCGTATGGCTCCGGTGGCTCCAGTCAGGGCATCCCGGAACACTTGCGTGCGAACGCGAAACAACTACGCGAACGGTACCCGGAGACACATTGCCTTCGGTCACCGGTGCGAGGTCGTTGATAAGCAACCCATATTGTGCTGCCAGTGCCTCTACGGCGGCTTTGGCATCAGCATTGGCGCCATAATTCGGGTCATCAATCGAAACGCGATCGCCATAACCGAGTTCGAGAGCTTCGAACCAGCCAGCGAGACGACGCTGTTCGGCTACAGGCATCGCTCCCGTATTTCCGATGTTAACATCAAGAACCAGATGGCTCCGGGTGACAACAGGCTGACGAACACTTTCAATTGTGCGATTGGCAGTGTTGCTGCCACAAGCCGTTACTGAAAGTCCGACGGCGGTCACTAGTGCTATTGAAACAAAACGCATGATAGATTCTCCTGGTCGGACTTAGTTGTCAAAGCTGAAGCCAGGCGCTGCGCTGCCGGACTTGCTTTTCTTTTTGGCGGATTGCGACTTTGCCGGCGCTTGCAGACTGCTGATCGCAGGACCACTTTCGACCGGAGGTGCCACTGTCGGTTTTGGCCGATCACCGGTTCCGGTAGAGCTATGACGGTTCATGAAAACCCGCTCAAAGTCATTGGCCTGCTTGAAACCGTCAGTTGGCAGAACGATTTCGTTCTCGCTCACCGGTTTCACCAGATATGGTGTCACCACAATCATCAATTCGGTCTCGTTTTTGCGATAACCGTCTGATTTGAAAAGATTACCAAGCACTGGAACATCGGCCAGGCCAGGTGTCTTGTCGACAGTCGAGCTATAGCTGTTCTGCATCAAGCCCGCGATCATGAAGCTTTCGCCAGAACCCAGTTCAACCGTGGTTTCAGCTTCCCGCGTCGAGATTGCGGGGATTTCAAAGCCGTTGATCCGCACTGCGCCAGCCGACGACAGTTCTGAAACTTTCGGAGCTACACGAATTGAAATTCGGCCATTGGACAGAACTGTTGGCGTGTAGGAAAGGCTCACACCGAAATCCTGATAGGTTACGCTGACTTCACCAAATCCCGACGATTGTGGGATCGGAAACCGTCCACCAGCCAGGAATGTCGCCGTTTCGCCAGAGATAGTCGTCAGGTTTGGCGATGCGAGGGTCGTTACAAGGCCGACACGCTCTGACACATCAAGTGCCGTTGCGATGTCCAGTCCGAACAGGCGACCTGCAGCTTGAATTGTGTTCAAGCCGGAACCCTGATTGAAGTTAAACGCCGTTCCGCCCTGGGTCACAAACTGTCCCGTAGCCGTGTTGAACGGCAGCGAAACAGAACCAGCTGGCAGACCGAACAGGTTGGATGCATCCAATGTCGGGAATCCGCTGGTATCAAAATTTGATATTGAACCAAACGCGCGGCCGCGAGACAATCCAAATTGAAATCCATTGGTATTGTCGCGTGTAAGGACATTACCATTGATTTCTTTTGCGAGGGTGCGACTGACTTCTGCAAAGCGAACCCGCAAGTTCACCTGCATCGGCGTCGCTGTTTTCAAGCGGCTAACAACATTTGTGCCTTCACCAACATATGCCTGAACAAGGTTCTCTGCTTCTTCCGCATCATCCGGATCCGCGATCGTGCCCGTCAGCAGAACAAAGTTGTTTGTTGTGCTGACCGCGATGTCTGCACCCGGCATTGCCAGTGACAGCATCTGATCGATCGAGGATATTTCGGCACCAATGACGGCAATTTCAGCTGAATACACAACTTTTCCGGAAGCATTTGTGGCATAGAAACTGGTCTCACCACTCTTCTTGCCGAATATGTATAGCTGACGAGGCGAGCGAACTTGCACGTCTGCAATACCATTTTCAGCAATGAAAATATCTTCAATCGGAGCAGGTAGCGTAACCAGCTTACCGCGGCTTACCGCAAGAGTAACACGCGAATTTGGCGTGGTGATCTTGGCAGACTGTGCCTGAACCGGAGTGGCGCTATTTGCTACCAGTGCGATAGCCAGGGTTGCGGCAACGGCCGCACCGATTGCTTTTTTGGCTGGATAGCTGTGATTTGCAAATGGGATGGTCATTACTTGCCTCCGAACTCGACTTCAGTGACAGCGTTGCCGCGTGACACCCGGACTACAGGTCCTTTTGGTTTTTGACCTTCGGGCAGTGCCGGAGGGCTGCGGGATTCAAAGCGAGATACTTCGCCGCCAGTTGAATAGGTTGATTTTCTGGCCGTTGGGCGTGCTGCCAGCGATTTGATGATCGCAGCTTCTTCATCCGGATTGTCCGTTTCAGGAAGCTTGATCTCTCCAGACGCAATCGCCTCTTCGAGCTCAGCATGGCTGTCTGCAAGAGAACGAAGCGATAAGCTCAATGTTCCCAGAGTCTGGGCCACAGCGATTTTCTCGGCAATTTTTGGTGTCGATTCCAGCGTAACCAATTTGGTCTTGGTTGCAACCATCTGGCCAGCCTCGTTTTTTCTCGAAGTCACTCGGTTGTCGGTGGCGAGAACGCGGACATTGCGAATGACTGTTTCCGATACTTTCATGTCGGGACCCTGTCCCTGTACGGTCTGGGTCAACATCAAATCAATACGGTCGCCGGGAAAGACGAAACCAGCCACGCCGGTGAGACCGGATACCGGGATTGTAACGGCACGCATGCCAGGTCCGAGTGCCGCAGCAAGAAATCCGCGTTCGCCCGGGCTAACAATAGAACCGCGTGTCAATGGCTGACCAGCTGTGATGGCATTACGAACGACTGTACCGTTTAAGGAGTTTATGTCGGTGCCTTCTTTTTGATAATAGGCTTCTTCGACAAGTTCTTCCGGCCAAGGCTGGAAGCGGAAGCTTTCAGGCGTAATGATTGTGCCGACGGGAAGCGCGCGGGTCGCGACCAGCACTTCTTCACCAAGCACTTCTACTTTTTGGGCTTCTGCCTGAGGCGCGGATGCACCTGTGAACATGTTCCTGGCCAGCAAGGCAGTGACTGCAGCCACCACCAGTGCGCCTATGAGTAAAATTAGTTTCTTCTTGTCCATGACGTCTCACGCCTCCTGAATGCCCCACCTGTTTTGATCATCTTGAAAATAATCAGATGGCGGTAGATTTCTCTTTCAAGCAAAATGGTTAAAATATCGTTCGTACAATTTTGTAACTTGATCCCCCCAGATCGTCCAAAGTCCCGCAAATGATATTGCGACACCGTAGGGCACCTTTATTGGACCAGGGGTTTTGTGGATTCTGTTTCGGATCATCATTAACGCCGTCAACACGCCGCCGGCGATCGACATGATGATCAACATGTGCACCAAAGGGAGCCAATGGAGCCATAAAGCAATGGCTCCCAACAGTTTTACATCCCCGCCGCCCATGGCGCCCAGAGCGAAAAAACCGGCAAATATGGTAAACACCAAAGCAGCGATACCAATTTGCATGATCATTTCCGGCCAGAAGTTCATGCCGCTGGCAATCCAGAAGACAGGTGCACCGAGTGCAATAAGGATGTTGAGCCGATTGGAAATCGTGCGGCTTTTGATATCCGTAATCGCAGCAACGATTAGTGCAATTGCCAAGCCGCTCCAGAGCAAGTAGATAAATTGTTCGCCGTTCATGCGATCTGCTTTAGAAAAAATGACTTACCAAATAGTAACCATGATAGCCGGAGCCCATTTTTGAACCGATCCATTGACCCGCCGTTCAATCGACGATCAATCCCGGCAATGGCGGAGGAATCTTTCTGGACCACTCCGGATGACTGGGATTTACGCCGTATTGACTGGAACCAGCAGAATGGAAAACCCAAAGGATCCGTTCTGTTCATGACCGGTCGTGCCGATTTCTATGAGAAATATCTGGAGACATTTCACGATTTTCATCGCGAGGGCTGGAACGTAACATCCGCGGATTGGCGTGGACAAGGAAGATCGGGACGATGTGGACCGCATCCTCATGTTGGTCATATCAAAGATTTCGCGATTTGGGTCGATGACCTGACAGCATTGTTCGCGGATTGGCAGCAAAGTCATCCTGGACCGCATGTCGTGATTGGACACAGCATGGGTGGGCATATCGTATTGCGTACGTTGGCTGAACAGCGGATCCATCCAGACGCATCGATATTGAGCGCTCCCATGCTTGCCCCGGTCGGCGGCGGAATGCCTGAATGGACCGCTCATCTGATCGCCCGCATCATGTGCGGGATGGGAAGGGCAAAGCGCCGCGCATGGAAAGTCAGCGAAAAACCGCTGGAACCGGAGGTGCTACGTCAAGGGTTGCTGACTCACGATGTCGAACGTTACTCAGATGAGTTTTTCTGGTTTTCCGAACGCCCCGATCTGCGCCTTGGTCCTGCGAGTTGGCGCTGGGTTGAACGGGCCTATGGTTCCACCAAAAAGCTCAGGAACCGCAAGAACCTGGAGTACATGGATATTCCGATGCTGGTGTTGGCGACCGAAACAGATGAATTGGTCGACCACCCGACGATCATGCGTGCGGTGCATTTGTTGCCCCACGCCAGGCTCAAGCTCTTTGGACAGGAATGTGCACACGAAATATATCGCGAATGCGATGCTGTTCGCGACGAGGCGCTGAAGTCCAGCTTCCAGTTTCTGGATGAGGTGCTGACAAAGCGATGACGGATTATGATGTTATTATCGTTGGTGCGGGCATAGCCGGGGCCAGCGTCGCTTCCGAAATTTCGGAAGATTGTTCGGTGTTGATTTTGGAAGCCGAATATCAGCCCGGCTATCATTCGACCGGCCGGTCTGCGGCTTTCTGGACAGAAAGCTATGGCGGCCCGTTGGTTCAGCCCTTGACCACCGCATCTTGTGCTTTCCTTAAAAACCCGCCTGCCGGTATTTCCGAAAAGAGTCTGCTACTGCAGCGAGGCGCCATTAATATCGGGCGGACCGAGGAAGCACATCTCGCTGACCAGCTTTTGTCCGCATTCTCCGGAAGCGGAGTCGCGATGGATCGCTGGAGCCGAGAGGAAATCCAGACCAGGGTACCGCTTCTCAAAACAGGTTGGGATCACGCCATTTTTGAACCGGATTGCTGTGACATCGACGTTGCCGGGCTTCACACTGGATATCTGGCCAATGCCCGGCGCAATGGAACGGTGATTCAATGCAACGCACGTGTGACCAATATCAGTCGCACAAACGACATCTGGCGGGTTAAAGCTGGCGACAAAAGCTATTCCGCTCCTGTTCTCGTTAATGCTGCTGGCGCATGGGCCGACACGATCGCTAATTTTGCCGGTGCTGCGCCCATCGGTATCCAACCCATGTTGAGAACTATGGTTCAGCTTCGCACTGATCCACCTTCCCATCCGGATGTCCCCCTTGTTGTTGCGCTTGATGGTAGCTTTTATTTCAAACCGGAGGCCAGCGGCAGCTACTGGTTGAGCCCGCATGACGAGACAGCGGTTCTGCCCGGAGATGTTGCTCCAGAGGAGATGGATGTGGCAGTGGCCATAGACCGGTTTCTTTCGGTACTCGATGTGAATGTTCAGAGCGTGACACGAAAATGGGCCGGTTTGAGAAGTTTTGCGCCAGATCGTTTGCCTGTTTACGGGTTTGATCCCGAAATTCCCGGGTTTTTCTGGTTTGCGGGGCAGGGCGGGTTCGGCATCCAGACTGCGCCAGCGGCGGCAAAGCTTGCGCACGCGTTGTTGCTAGGCAATCCGAAGGGCGACGATCTCAATTCCATAAATCCGGATCGCTATGATCCTGCTCGTTTCAGATAACCGGTTCAGGTTTTACAATTTTTCGTTTGCGCCTGCCTTTTGAACAGGCAATAAAAATCCGTCGTCCAGACTGGCGACCCAAAAAGGAGATGAGGCTTATGGCGCACAAGTTTGAAATTTATAAAGACAAGAAGGGTGAATTCAGAGTTCGCTTCAAACATAACAGCGAAATCATGTTTTCAACCGAAGGTTATTCGAGCAAGGCCAGTGCTAAAAATGCGATCAAATCGATTTTGAAGAATGGCCCCAATGCTGAAATCGAAGATAACAGCTAAACTTGGCTGAGAAATTCAGGCGCCGCCCCTGATCTGATCGAGGGCGGCGTCGCTAGCCAGCTGGTCCGCGCGTTCATTGTCAGCGTCACCGGCATGGCCTTTTACCCATATCCATTCGATCTGGTGGCGTTTGACCGCTTCTAACAGGTCTTGCCAGAGGTCGGCATTCTTTACAGGTTTTTTGGCCGCCGTGCGCCAGCCATTTTTTTGCCAGTTATGAACCCATTGCGTGATGCCATCCTTGACGTAGGTGCTATCGATCGACAGTTTTACCTGGCATGGACGTTTAAGCGTGTTTAACGCCTCGATCGCCGCGCGAAGTTCCATCCGGTTGTTGGTTGTCTCTGGCTCGCTTCCGGATATTTCCTTTTCATGCCCGTTATAGCGGATAATCGCGCCCCAGCCTCCCGGTCCGGGATTTCCCTTGCAGGCGCCATCCGTGGCAATCTCGACATGCTGCGAATTCGTCACAGCGTGAAAGCGTCCGCATTGTTCTGATAAAACCGCAACCGATTCAAAAACGCCATCGGATCCTTGCGGGTCACCAGCGCTTCGGGCGGTGTGTTGATCCAGTCATAGGCGCGCGTCAGCAAGAAACGAAGTGCTGCTCCGCGAGCCAAAATGGGCAGGGCAGCGAATTCATTTGCCATGATCGGGCGTGCGTGATGATACCCGGCCATCAGCGCAGCAGACAGGCTTTCCTGATAGACCGATCCGTCGTCGGAAAAACACCAGGCAGCGTGAGTAACCGCTACGTCATAGGCCGTGAAGTCGGTGCAGCTGAAATAGAAATCAATCACGCCTGTCACTTCGTCGCCGAGCATCAGCACGTTATCCGGGAACAGGTCCGCATGAATGGCCGAGACGGTGAGATCTTTTGGCCAGTGCTGCTCAAGAAATCGGAGCTCGCTGGAAATAATGTCAGCCAAACCCACTTCAATTTTGTCCAACTCCGCTTCCCCGCAATCGTTCGCCAGTCTGGCCCAGCTCGCGAGACCCATGTCATTTGTACGGCGCGGTTCATAGTTCAGGGTTGCCTCGTGCATCTTCGCCAGTGCTTGGCCTGCGGCCTTAGCCTGACCTGGTGTCGGATGAGATACTGACACACCGGGAAGAAACTGGATCAGACAGGCTGTTCTTCCAGCGAGCTGCTGGATTTGTTGGCCGTGACGGTCCTTTATCGCAGGCGGTACGGGCAACCCGGCCCGTTGCAGATCATCCAGCAAGCCCAGAAAAAAAGGCAAATCTTCAGGGTCAACTCGTTTCTCGTAGAGAGTCAGTATGAATCGGTCTTTTGTGGTTTCAATCAGATAGTTGCTGTTTTCAACACCTTCGGCAATGCCTTTCGCCGAAACCAGCGTGCCCACTTCATATTGCTGCAGGAACGTTTCTATTTCTTCAGATGCTACCCGCGTATAAACCGCCATCAAGCTGTTTCCAGGCCACGCGGGAGCTTGAAGACCATATTTTCATCGGCAGTTCTGATTTTTTGTTCATCTATCGTGAAATGTTCGGCGAGCCGGTTTTTTACTTCACGAACCAGAATCTCTGGTGCCGAAGCTCCTGCCGTCAATCCGAGAGCGGTGACGCCATCGAACCAGCTCATATCAATTTCATCTGCTCTCTGGATCAAATAGGATGTTGCACCTTCCCGTTCCGCGACTTCGACAAGTCGCAGGCTGTTGGAACTGTTGGGGGCTCCGATGACCAGAACCAGCTGACATGAGGCCGCAATCTGCTTCACGGCATCCTGCCGATTGGACGTTGCGTAGCAAATGTCCTCGCCCTTGGGACCAACGATGTCCGGAAAGCGTTTTTGCAATGCTTCGATAATTGCTTGAGTATCGTCCACAGAAAGCGTGGTTTGAGTCAGGAAAGCCAATTTGTCAGGATCATCGGGATTCAAGGCCGCGACGTCGTCCAGCGTTTCGACCAGCGTCATATGTCCATCCTCAACCTGACCAAATGTTCCGATGACTTCGGGATGATTGGCGTGACCTACGAAAAGAATATGGCGACCAGCCTCGACCTGACGCTCTGCCTGGCGATGAACTTTGGATACCAGAGGGCATGTTGCATCGAGATACTCCAGACCACGTTCTTCGGCTTTGTGCGGAACAGCCTTTGGCACGCCGTGTGCGGAAAAAACGACGGGAACCCCATCTGGGACCTCATCAAGCTCTTCAACAAAAACGGCTCCGAGTTCACGCAAGTTATCTACGACATACCGGTTGTGCACGATTTCGTGCCGGACATAGACTGGTGGGCCGTATTTTTCGATCGCGAGTTCGACGATTTTTATCGCGCGATCAACGCCGGCGCAAAAACCTCTGGGGGCGGCTACAAGCAAGCTTATCTGCCGCTTTTGTATTTTCGAGTCAGTCATAGTCAGTGCCTTAGGGAAAAACCGGGTTGGCGAAAAGCCCATCTGTTCATCTTATGGACGGTTGCACCGCATTAAAGGCACAGATAAGGGTTGCAAAACCCAAATCATGTGCGCCCTCCATATGGGTGTCATCAGGGAACAAACGCAAGGATCAAGCATGAAATTGAATGGCCGCATGAAATATCCAATGTTCGCTAGTGTAATGGCGGTCACGCTGTCCGGTTGTGCGCAAGATGGCGCGCTGGATGTGAGTACCGGAGTCGGCGTTTCGATTACCAGAACAGGCTGTCCGGCAGTGGCTGTCCCTGATCATACCGGAGATATCACGATCTTCAGTCCGGCGGGTAGTACAGATGCAAGCGCAATTGATGTTGTTGCGAACATTACCAACGTGCGCTCCACTTGTAACAATGAATCAGCCAGAATTTACAGCGAAGCGTCATTTGATGTCTACGCAGTGCGGTCTCGCCCTGAAGGAGCGCGCACCGTTACCATTCCTTATTTCTCCACTGTTGTTCAAGGCGGCACGGCTGTCGTCGCCAAGCGCGTTAAAAATGTAACGCTGCAATTTGCTGATGGTGCCTACCGTGCGAGTGCATCTGGTAAAGCCGGAGCTTATGTTGACGCAGCATCAGCACGGTTGCCGGATGATGTCGTCGAACGTATTACCCGGCGACGCAAGCCGGGAGACCCGGATGCGGCATTGGATCCCCTCGCAGATCCAGCTGTTCGCGCCGCTGTTGCCCGTGCATCTTTTGAGTTGCTGGTTGGTTTTCAGTTAACCTCCGAGCAATTGCAATATAACGCGACGCGATGAAGGTTTGTGCCTTTGACGATTGATTCAGCTTGATTCTGTTGGGCTGATTGGCCTTTTGACGGATTGAGTGAAACTATGTTGTTCCAAAAATTTCAGCGGCATGTTGATGAAGCGCTAGACCATCTGGCAACCGATGCAGTGTTACCGGCAGATCTGGATCGTAAAAATGTGACGTTGGAGCCTCCGCGCGATCCGGCTCACGGCGATTTGTCGACCAATGCTGCCATGGTTCTGTCGAAAGCAGCTGGCATGAAGCCACGTGATCTGGCGGAAAAGATCACCGAGAAGCTCAAGACGCTTGATGATGTCAAAACTGCGGAAATCGCAGGGCCGGGATTCATCAATCTGCGGGTCAGTGATAGCGTCTTGATCGAAGAACTGAACGAAATAGCGGCGCAAAGCAGCGAATATGGGCGATCCACCAAAGGGAAGGGCGTCACTGTTAACGTGGAATATGTCTCCGCCAATCCCACCGGTCCAATGCATATGGGCCATTGTCGGGGTGCCGTTGTCGGCGACGCACTGGCTGATCTGCTAGAGGCTATCGGCCACAAGGTGATCCGCGAATATTATGTGAATGATGCCGGCGCGCAAGTCGATATTCTCGCAGAATCGGCTCATATTCGTTATCGGGAAGCCTTGGGCGAAACGATTATGGTCATTCCCGAGGGGCTTTATCCCGGAGAATATTTGAAACCTGTGGGCTCGGCATTGGCACAGCAGTTCGGTGATCAATATGTAAATGCCCCCGTCGAAGAGTGGCTTCCGATTTTCCGCAAAGCCGCGGTTTCCGGAATGATGGACATGATCCGCTCCGATCTCGCATTGCTTGGTATCAAGCATGATGTCTTTTCATCTGAAGCTGAGTTGCATGAAGCCGGAAAGGCAGATGCGGCGGAAGCCGAGCTGCGGGCGCGTGATCTGGTTTATGACGGCGTGCTGGAAAAGCCGAAAGGTAAGACCATTGATGATTGGGAGGCGGTCGAGTTGCCGCTTTTCCGATCTACGCAATTTGGTGATGATCAGGATCGGCCGATCAAAAAATCAAACGGCCGCTGGACCTATTTTGGCGGTGATCTCGCTTATCATTTCCAGAAAGCGCAGGATGCTGATGAACTGATTGATATTTGGGGTGCGGATCATTCCGGAACTGTGAAACGGATCAAGGCAGCGGTTGCTGCGCTCACTCGGGGCAAGACCAAGTTTGACGTCAAGCTCGTCCAGATGGTGCGCTTGTTGCGTAATGGTGAGCCTGAAAAAATGTCGAAGCGTTCAGGAAACTTTGTCACGATCGCCGATATGGTCGACGAAGTGGGCAAGGATGCCGTACGGTTTACGATGCTGACCCGCAAAGCCGACGCACAGATGGATTTTGACTTTGCTAAAGTCACCGAAGCATCACGGGACAACCCGGTATTTTATGTCCAATATGCACATGCCCGGATACAATCGATACTGCGCAAAGCGGCGGAAGAAGAAATTTATCCGTCTGATGCAGATCTGACAAAGCTGGATGGAGAAGATCTCGAACTGGTGAAACTGGCAGCGCAATTCCCGAGAATTGTCGAATCAGCGGCGCAAAATCGCGAGCCACATCGAGTCGCTTTCTATTTGAACGACCTCGCAGCAGCGTTTCATGCATTTTATAATTTGGGCAATGATCGGCCTGACAGGCGGATCCTGATGGTTAATGATCCTCAAACGACGTCTGCGAGGCTTTTCTTAGTTAAAAATATCGGGCAAACAATTCGTAACGGTTTGGCGCTAATGGGTGTTGAGGCTGCCGACAATATGTAGGCATGTGTCAGAATTGCGCTTAGGTTAGTGACCGGTAGTGGGGAGTTTGTCGAATGTCCGAAGGTAATCGCGATAGTCTGGATCTGGATGATGAAGATCGTCTGCCTTGGCTGGAATCTGCGGATGACTATGATGATGACGGCGAATATTCACCCGTCCGTGTTGCATTATTCGTGCTGGCTGGCTTGCTTCTGCTAGGCGGCATTGTTGGCGGTGTTTACTGGTTGCAGAATCGGGACAATGACGGCCTGGACGGTAGCGGCGAACTGATTGCGGCACAGGAAGGCGACTATAAGGTTCGCCCTGATGATCCTCAGGCCCGGCAGTTTGAAGGCGAAGGCGATGCAAGCTTCGCGGCCAGCGAAGGCAAGGATACCAACGCGAAGCTTGGCACCAGTGCACCCGTGGAAGCCCCGGTACGTAAACCCGAAGCACCCAATGCACCGGGCAGCGCCATGATCCAGCTGGGCGCGTTTAGCACAGCGGCTATGGCGGACCGCAGCTGGGCCGGTTTTGCACGGCGCTTCACCGATATCGGTTCGCTGCCCAAGAAAATTGTACGCGGTTCTGTTGAAGGAAGTCCCATATATCGGCTCAATGCCGTGGCGCCCAGCGTTGCGCAGGCTCAACAGGTTTGTAACAGCCTGAAAGCTGCCGGTGAAAGCTGTCTGGTCGTCCGATAACGGAACATCAGGGGATTCGCTGTGGATAACGGCGCTTTCTGCTTTACCGGCCCAGGTCTTTTGCCCATGGTATTCCGGTTATGATTTGCAATTTGTTCCTGCGCCCATTTCTTGAGGTCGGCCCGTGAAACCGGTAATTTTCGGGACGTCAGGTTTGAGGCTGACCGCAGATGAAAAGGCGTTTTTCAAAGACAGCGATCCTGCAGGCTATATCATTTTTGGACGAAATATTGAGAACAAGCAGCAGCTGCTCGCACTGACGGACGAATTGCGTGCCCTTCACGGTCGCGAGAACCTGGCGATACTGATCGATCAAGAGGGCGGCCGTGTTGCACGAATGAAAGAGCCTGTCTGGCCCAAATTCCCTTCCGGTGAGATATTTTCCCGGCTGTACGATATTGCTCCGGCAACGGCGATCGAAGCTGCTCGGTTGAACGCGCAAGCGATTGCTGAAAGCCTCTCTGAAGTTGGCGTAACCGTGAATTGCTTACCGCTGCTTGATGTCAGACAGCCCGAAACGGTTGATGCTATTGGTGATCGCGCCATGGGCAGTGATCCCATGCAGGTCGCGGCTCTTGGCCGTGCTGTTATTGATGGTCAGAAACAAGGCGGGGTCGTGAGCGTGGTCAAGCATATGCCGGGCCATGGCCGGGCGGTTGTCGACAGCCATATGGAACTGCCGCACGTGTCGGCTTCGCGCGAACAGTTAGAGACGGATATCGCTCCGTTCAGATCTCTTTCCGGTGCCGCCATGGGTATGACCGCGCATATTGTTTACGAAGCCTGGGACCACGACCGTTGCGCCAGCCTGTCTCCAATCGTTATCAACGATATCATTCGGGGTGAAATTGGTTTTGATGGCCTGCTTTTCTCTGATGATCTCGATATGAAAGCGTTGAAGGGTGAGGTTCCGTCTCGCGCCCGCGACGTGGTAGCCGCCGGTTGCGACATTGCGCTCAATTGCTGGGGCCGGATGGATGAGATGGTCGCCACGGTTCAACTTCTTGATGATATTTCCGATGTTTCGCGCCAGCGGCTCGACCGCGCGATGGCAGTAGAAAATACTGATCGGCAGCATGCGGAACTGGCAGAACTCTTGTCGCGGCGTGATGCGCTATTGGCGGTAGCTTGATGACCGAAGCCACTGAACTAGAAAGTTTTTTCTTTACCTCGCCTGTGCAGGATGATGACGACTCCCTGACATTGAACATCGACGGATGGGAGGGGCCGCTTGACTTGCTGCTGGCGCTCGCGCGCAATCAGAAAGTCGATTTGCGCGAGATTTCCATTCTGGAGCTGGTCCAGCAATATCTCAAATATATTGCCGATGCGCAGTCGTTGAAACTGGAGCTGGCGGCAGATTATTTGGTGATGGCGGCCTGGCTGACTTATCTGAAATCCGGCTTGCTGTTGCCCAAGGATCCCGAAGTTGATCCATCTCCGGAAGAGCTGGCACTCCGATTGCAAATGCGGCTGGAACGCCTCAATGCCATGCGAGAAGCGGGAGCGCGTTTGCTGGCGCGTGATCGGGTTGGTCGTGATGTTTTTGCGCGCGGCGCACCGGAAGGCTTGCGGGTTGTGAAAAACCGGCATTGGCAGGCGGAATATTATGACCTGATTTCTGCCTATAGCCGGGTGAAGTTGAGAAGCGCACCAGCCGTGCATATCGTCAAGCAGCGTCTGGTGATGACGCTGGAAGATGCTTTGGCGCGGGTGTCACTGATGCTTGGTGAAGCGATTGACTGGATGGATATTCGGGATTTTCTGCCCCCGGGTGCGCCTCCGCAATTGCGCAAGTCTGCACTGGCATCAAGTTTCGTTGCGGCGCTCGAGCTCGCTCGGCAAGGAAAGCTTGTGATGAGTCAGGATGAAAGTTTTGCGCCGCTCAGACTGAAGGCAAAAAGTGATGGATGAAGATGTGACTGAAGATCAAAGCTTGATACTGGACGGCGCGACTGAATCGGCAAGGGAAATCGACGTTGGTATTCGTGCCGTCGAAGCGACTTTATTCGCTTCCGAAAATCCAATGACAATAGCCGATATCAAGCTTTACGTTGGCGATGATATTGATATTCGGGCCACGCTGAAGCGTCTTGAGAGCGACTATGCGGAGCGCGGTGTTACGTTGATCCGGGCAGGAGATCGCTGGCACTTCCAGACCGCCCATGATTTGTCTCATTTGCTTCGCCGGGAACGTGCAGAATTGCGCAAACTAAGTCGGGCTGGAATGGAAACTCTTGCGATCATTGCCTATCACGAACCCGTCAGTCGGGCGGAAATCGAAGCTATCCGCGGCGTCCAGGTGGCCAAAGGTACGCTGGATGTGCTGATGGAAGCGGGATGGGTCCGTCCTGCCGGGCGCCGGGAAGTCCCCGGTCGACCGCTTATCTATGCAACCACTGCGGAATTCCTGACACATTTTGGCCTGCAAAGTCGCAAGGATTTGCCGGGGATAGATGACCTGAAAGCGGCGGGATTACTGGATCCTGTTGATCTCGCGCTGGAACGGATGGAGATGGAAGCCGAAGAAGCTATTGAATCGGCTGGGCACCCGGAAGCGATAGTGAACGCGTCTTTGGACGAAGAAAGTGAGTCTGAAACCACGCTGTCACTGGAAAACGCTGAGGAAAGCGCCTAAGTAGGATGCATAGATCAGGAGATTTTTGATGCAACCGAGTATTTGGCAGATTTTAATTGTAGCGGCGCTGGTGCTGATCCTGTTCGGACGTGGCCGAATTTCCGAGATGATGGGTGATGTCGGCAAAGGTATCAAGTCCTTCAAAAAGGGCATAACCGAAGAAGATCAGAGTCCGTCCCCGACTATCGACAGTAAACCAGCTGAAGTGGCTTCCGATAAAAGCCCCACGCAAGACAAGACAGCTGGTTGATTTAGCGGTCCGGTGAACAGGACCGCGCGCGTTTATGTTTGATTTATCATTCTCCGAGATCGCGATTATCGCGATCGTTGCCGTTGTCGTCATCGGCCCGAAGGAATTGCCTCGTGCGCTGTCCACCGCTGGTAAATGGATGAGCAAGGCCCGCGGCGTGATGAACAATTTCCGGACCGGGCTGGACGCTATGGTTCGAGAAGCAGATTTGCAGGAAATGGAGAAGAAATGGGCATCCGAAAATGACCGGATCATGCGTGAGCATCCTGCTATTTCCGACGATGAGCCCAAAATGGAAGCACTTGAAGGACCATCACCGGATCCACCCGCTGCAGGTTCGGAGCAACAAGATTTGCCATTGAATGACAGTGCTGGCGACAAAACCGACGATATATCAAAGCCATGAACAAACCAGCGGCACCGGACATAGATGACAGCAAGGCGCCATTGCTCGAGCACCTGATCGAACTGCGTCAGCGACTGCTTTGGGCGGTGGTGGCGCTGGTCATTGCATTCGCGTTCAGTTTGTTTTTCGCGGACGAAATATTCGGACTGCTGGTCGTCCCCCTGACAGATGCGTTTCCCGCCGGTGAAGGCAAGCTCATTTACACCAAGCTCTACGAAGCCTTTTTCGTCGAGATCAAAGTCGCGATGTTCGCGGCGTTTTTCATCGCCTTTCCAATCATATCCAATCAGCTTTGGACTTTTGTGGCGCCCGGCCTCTACGCCAATGAAAAGAAGGCATTTTTGCCCTTTTTGTTTGCAACTCCAGTTCTTTTTACTGCTGGTGCGGCACTTGCATATTATATCGTCATGCCGACTGCGTTCCGGTTTTTCCTTGGATTTGAAGGACAGGTTGGCGGGCTAACCCAGGAAGCCCTGCCAGCCATGGGCGACTACCTGTCACTGGTGATGCAGTTCATTCTCGCATTTGGCGTTTGTTTCCAGTTGCCGGTATTACTGCTGCTGCTTAATCGGGCGGGACTGGTCACGCGTGACCAGCTAAAGGGTTTGCGCAGGTATATGGTCGTGGCCGCATTCGCTTTGGCAGCGATCTTGACACCACCAGATGTCGTTTCGCAGCTCATGCTCGGTATTCCGCTCATTCTGCTTTATGAAGTCTCACTTGCAATCATGTGGTTTACTGATCGCAAGCGATCCGAGGTTGAAGGCACCGAGTAGAAACCGACATCGGCGCCTAGTTGATGACCTCTTCGCCGGCCTGTCCGACCGATTCAATATCCCGGCCAACGCCTTTTACCGTGTTGCAGGCGCTCAGCACCAAGGTGGAACTGATCAAAAAAGCGACAATGATTTTCTGCATCTTGTAATGTCCTAAAAACTGAATTTCGCACTCACGCGAATATCACGCCCGGACAGAGGTACAAAGTCTTTCGTGAACGAGGCATGACGGCGCGCATTCACGTCGAAAATATTGTTTGCGGATGCCAGCAGGGTGACACCACCGTTTTTACCCAATGGCCGCCAGGCAGCTGACGCATTGACCATGGTGAAGCTGCTGGTTGGCGTCTCAAAAGTAGTGACGCGATTTTGACTGTCCGACCATTCCAGCTCAGCTCGAAGGTCTATGGCATCGCTTTGAGCTCCGATCCCGCCCAACAGACGCAAAGGCGGAATCCGTGGTACGGGGCCGCCGCCATTCCGGATTTTTGCCCGGACGAAATCAGCAACTCCGTCAGTGACGAACTCAAACCCGCCAGCACGACCGACAACAAAGGATGCGGAGGCTTCCACACCATAATAAGTGGCATCCTGTTGGAAAAACTGGAAGACAGGCAAGCCGTCTTCTTCTGCACCGGTTGCGGTCTCAAAAATATAATCGTCGAAAATATTGGCGTAAACAGTGGCGCTTAACTGGATGCCCTCTGAATTCCAGCGCGCATAGAGCTCACCGCCCAGGCTTTTTTCTGTTGTGAAAGTCGGATTGCCGATTTCAAAGGCCTGTGTAGCGATATGAGGTCCGTTGGACAGCAGTTCTTCCGGCGAGGGCGCCCGCTCCGAACGTGAGACATTTACTCCGACTTTAAGGCCACTTTCGTCCGGCGCATAGGCCAGGCCGAGGGCACCGGAAACGCTGTCAAAACTGCGATCGAAACTGACGATATTGGACGAGATATCGGTACTGTCATAACGCCCCGCGACCTCAACCTCGAAATTGCCGAGATCAATCTCCTGAATAGTAAAAAGAGCGATGCTTTCAACGGAGTTTTTCGGGACAAAGGCTTCTGCACCGATGGCATTGAAATCACGCACGAGTAACTGTGTTCCGATCACCCCGCGCCAGCCGTTGCGTTCGTTCTGGACCAGCTCCGCACGGGCTTCTATGCCTTCAACGGTAAACACAGTTCCGACTTCATCGCCTTCAAATTCAGTATGTTCGTAATCGGAATAGCCTGCGCGCAGGTTAAGCGATTCAAAGAACCCATCACCAAGGTTGACGCCAGCCCGCAGATCGACTCGAATCTGTTCGAGGTCGATCGTGACCGGACCTTCTTCCTCTTCTTCTTCGCCGCCATCTTCATCACCATGGGCATGTTCAGCACCCGGACGCGCCGGGACGCCATAGTTCGTGTCGTAATAACTGACCGAAAAACCGATATTGCCGCCTTCGCCAATATAGGCGAGGCCGGTTGCCGCGCTAACCGTGCGGCTGGCCGTGTTCGCAATCGTGTCCTGTTGATCAGCAGTTTCGGCCAGCTCCGCTGCTTCGTCGAGATTGCCTTCTTCTGTTTCCTCGGCGACCTGAGCGAGCACGTCGGCCCGCAGTTCGGGCGCCAGCACAAAGCCGGATATGTCGGTGTCGCCAGTATCGCGATAGGCACCATTGACGTGAAAAACCAATGTGTCACTTAGCGGCACATCAAGCGATCCGCCAATGCTATAGTCGTTGGCCGCGCTGCCATAGCCGGCGATCGCATCAATGTGAAAGGCCTCGTCTGGAACATCGCGTGGAATACGCTTGTCGATCACATTGACCGCGCCGCCAATCGCGTCGCCGCCAAATAGCAATACGGCCGGTCCGCGCAGGACTTCGATACGCTGGGCTGTAAGAGGGTTGATCGTGACCGCGTGATCTACGGAAGTATTGGATGCATCCAGTGCGCCAATGCCATCGGTAAGAACCCGCACACGTGGCCCCTGAAAACCGCGCAATACTGGCCGCGAAGAGCCAGGAGCAAAGCTGGTGGAGGAGATGCCAGGCAATTTGGTCAGGCTGTCTCCGATCTGACCGCGCAAATCGTTGGTGAGCTGATCGCCAGTCAGGACGGACGTGCCCGCCAATATGTCCAGTCTTTCAAGATATGGAGCTGTGACAACAATCGCGTCGTCATTGTGAAAATCATCTCCGCCAGCCTCTTCCTGACCAGAATCATTCGTTTGCGCAAAAGCGGGGGAGAGGGAGGCGGCCAGCAAAGCTGTCGACGCCAGCAAACGGGACAGGGAAGAAGCGGGGGAATTGGATAAGGACATGACTACTCGCAATAATTTGAGGACTTTGTGTCAGAGGCGTTAGACGTAATGATATAATATATCAATTGTAAATTTGCAGCTGTCGCCAGACCGATTGAAATTTGCTATGAATTTCAACGGAGATTTGGAGAGGAGAAGCGAATGACAAAGTGGAAAGAGGACGGATATCACAGTGTAACGGCCTACCTGGTGGTCGATGACGCAGCAGCGGCGATCGAATTCTACAAGGCAGCGTTCGGCGCGACGGAAGTCATGCGCATGCCCATGGGCGACAAGATTGGTCATGCTGATATGCTGATTGGCGACAGTCATGTGATGTTGGCGGATGAATTTCCGGAAATGGAAAAGCTCGGGCCGAAAAAGCGAGGAGGTGCTACTTCGAGCCTGATGATCTATGTCAAGGATAGCGACGCGGCATTTGCAAAGGCAGTGGAAGCAGGCGCGACGGCTGTACGTCCTGTGGAAGATCAGTTTTATGGCGATCGTGCAGGCTGGATCAAGGACCCATTCGGGCATGAGTGGACGCTGTCTACGCATATTGAAGATGTCAGCCCCGAGGAATTGAATCGGCGCATGTCGGAAATGATGTCAGCAGAAGACGCTTAGCGAACTCAAAATTTTGTATCTGTTTAGACCGTAAGTATCTGAACATCATCAAGTTCGGGATGACGACCGATGTTTTTTGATATACCGTCCGACAATGTCTTTTACGCGCAAAATCCTTCTCCTTGGTTCCGGCGAACTGGGTCGGGAATTCGTTATTTCGGCCAAGCGACTGGGCGCCTTTGTGATCGCCTGTGATGCCTATGAGAACGCGCCTGCGATGCAGGTGTCGGATGCTTCAGAAGTGTTTTCGATGCTTGACGGCGAAAAGCTGCGGGCGGCTATCGTAAAACACAAACCGGATCTGGTTGTCCCCGAGGTCGAAGCCATTCGCACTGAAATTCTCGCCGAGATGGAAGGAGAGGGCTATAATATCGTGCCCTCGGCCCGGGCAACCCAGCTGACGATGAACCGCGATGCGATCCGCGATGTGGCAGCGCAAGAATTGGGCCTGAGGACTTCTCGCTATCATTATGCCGAGAGCTTCGAACAGGTTGCCAGTGCAGCTGAAGATATCGGCCTGCCGCTGGTAATCAAACCGGTCATGTCCTCTTCGGGCAAGGGTCAAAGCAAGGTAGATAGCGCGGATCAGCTTGAAGAGGCGTGGAACTATGCTGTCGACAACATGCGCGGCGACCGCAAACGGGTAATTGTCGAGCAATTTATCGACTTTGACTATGAGATTACCTTGCTAACCGTACGAACCAGAGGCGATGTGTTGTTCTGTCCACCGATCGGCCATCGTCAGGAACGCGGTGATTATCAGGAAAGCTGGCAACCGGCGGAGATGAGTCAAGATGCGCTTGCAGCCGCGCAGGATATGGCGCGCAAGGTGGTCGAAAATCTCGGTGGTGGTGGAAAGGGCTGGGGCTTGTTCGGTGTCGAGTTCTTCGTGACCAAAGAAGGTGAGGTCATTTTCTCTGAACTCAGTCCGCGACCGCATGATACTGGCATGGTGACGCTGATCGGTCAGAACCTTAGCGAATTTGACTTGCATGCCCGTGCGATCATGGGCTTGCCGATTCCGCATATTGCCCTGACCGCGCTAGCGAGCGCCAGCGCTGTAATTTTGGCTGATCGAGATAGCGATAAATTTGCGTTTGGCGGTGTAGATGAAGCCCTCGCTTTGGGCCGTGGAGGAGCAGAGGTAGACGTCCGGATTTTCGGCAAACCGATAACCCGGCCTTATCGCCGGATGGCCGTTGCTCTGGCAACCGGAAAAGATACCGATGCGGCGCGATTGCTGGCAAAAAAAGCAGCTGACCGCGTAAAGATTCAATACGACTAAAGAAGTGGGGGCGGATGTGATACCAGTAGATCCTGTCAATATTTTTGATCCGGCACCATTCGGTCCGTTTAGCTATTACGCGCATATTGGCATTGGTGTGATTGGATTGCTCGCTGCAATATTGGCGCTTTCCACGAAAAAAGGCAGTCCGGTCCACATCTGGTCCGGCCGCACTTTTATGGTTTGCGTGGTGCTCGTTGCGATCACGGCACTGATTTTACTGGCAACGCGAATGGCGCCGCCACTGATGGTGGCAGCATGTGCTTCCGTATACGCAATCGCGACGGCATGGCTGGCACTGAAGCCTGGGTCAGACAAGGTTCGGCGGGCAGAATATGGTTGGTCCATTTTTCTTTTGGCTGTCATGGCGGTCTTCACGTCAATGGCAATCCCCACGGTTCTGGCGGGGCAAATTCCAGCGATTGGCCCGCTGGTTATCTGTATCATTCCGTTGGTGTTGCTTGCCGGGGATGCGAACTTTTTCGTCAAACCCGATCAGCGTGAGGCGCTTCGTATTCGGCGGCATCTGGCGCGAATGATCTGGGCATTCGTTATCTCCGTTCGTGCCCCACTCGCGGAATTCTATGCGGAACTGGATATTCCGGTGGCCTTCATTTTGTTCGGACCGCTGATTGTGGCACCGATGATGATCTGGTTTTTCTTGTGGAAGCAGAATAGTGTTCTTTCTCGAAACCCGTGACGTGAGTTTCGGCTAAACAGATTTGTGTTACCGGGGTTTTTCGGGAGTGTTTGCGATTGTCCGCTTTATCCACAAAGCGGACATTGGTGATAGAAACTTATTCGCTTTTGAGATTGTCGATTGCGAAGTTTCGCTATACCAAATGCCTATGATCTCAGCTGGCTATCTATATAAAAACGTTGAGCAAACACCTAACTGGCTGAAACCTGGACTTGATCACGTCCTTGAAGTTTGTAGTGCTTCATCCTGCGTAAGTGAAAACACCATCTCGCCCGATGACGGGTGGAAGCATAATGGATTTGGCTTTGCAAACAGTGAGCAAGTGCTCATCGAGTTGAATAAAAAGAATCAAGTCGATTTGAGTGAAGCACGTTTGTTTTACTACGAAGCCTATGAACAGGAATTGGATTCTGATGGCAGAGAGTTCAAAAAAACATCATGGCGACCAGTATCACCTTTGCCTTCTGCAGGTGTTGAGACAAATGTGGAAGAGCCGATCGCAAGCGCAAGGCTTGAATTATTGGGCTACGATGTTGTCAATGGCGAGGACTATCTGTTTTGCTCTCCTCTCTCATGCAATTCCAAGGCGAAGGAGCTTCTCGTAAACGAACACTGCTTGTTCGACGATCTGGCTTCTGCAATCAGGACCACAGAAGACGGTAGCTTTCAAGGCTGCTCGCAGGGCATCTACAGAATATTCTCCGTACATTCTGTCGCAAAGCAAAAGACCTAGTGCCCAAAGGGGGTGTCTGCTTTATCCCGAAAGCGGACATTGGGATATTCGACTAGGGACACCAAATTGTTGTCTAATTCCAAAAAACGCCGTGCCAAAGAGAAGACTGAATTCTAACGAAAAAATAAGTCACCAGCCCTGCCGCCAGAGGCAGAAGAACCAATGAAGAGGTTCCAGCAAACATATCCAAGCGAAAGCCCTTTCCCGACATTCCGCCAATCAATAAGCAAAAGGCAAATGGAGACGCCGCTAAACCGAATGTGAAAAGAGTGGTGGAAAATGGATCGAAGTTATTTGGGATTTGGTGGAGCATATATCCAACGACAAATGCAGCGAAAAGCGCAAAGAAAAAGGATGAAACAAAATAGAGTGGCAGTAGTGGCTTCGCCTTAGCGTACACATCGAGGCCGATAGCAAGTGCTGTCAAAAAGAATGCAGCGGTAAGTCCATATGGGTTGAGAATATTCCAAATAAGCTCAATTCTGTCGTGAAGAAACATACAAAAAATATCTCATTCTCAGGGCCTCCGTTGCATATTCTTTGTATGACAAATGCCCGAGAATTGTAAACGTTGTAATCAGTACACCCTAACGTCCGCTTTTGCGCCCAAAGCGCATTAGACATTGATGGGCGCTTGATCAGGCAGCCTCTCCGTGGCTATGCAAAATTTTTCATGTACAGAAAGTCCAATCGCAATGACTGCATCCTATATCGTTTACGGTTCGCCGCTTTCCCCGTTCCAGCGCAAAGTGGAGGCCGTTCTGGCGTTAAAGGGCCTCGATTATGAGTGCGAAGCGATTAATATCATGGCGATGCCGGACTGGTATCTGGAAATCAGCCCGCTGGCGCGAATACCCGCCTTGCGTGATACGTCTTTGGGTTCGGAAGGACCGGCGGGTACGATCGCCGACTCTTCGGCCATCTGTGGTTATCTGGAAAAGAAATGTCGGGAACCCGCCCTCTACCCGGATGATCCGTTCCTCCATGGCCGGACGCTTTGGTTGGAAGAATATGCAGACAGCGTGATGGCCATGAATGGCGGCGGCGGTGTTTTTCGGCCGATTGTCTTTGCATCCATGACCGGGGGTGAACCGGACCTCGAAACGGCCCGCAAGACCTGGAATGAAAAATTGCCACCGCTGTGGGATTATCTGGAGGGTCAGCTGGATGGCGGCGCTCATTTCCTTGGCGACACGCTTTCCATTGCTGACATCTCCATTGCAGCGCAACTGATGCAGACGGACCTGATTGTCGGGCCGCCTGATGCTGCCAAATGGCCAGGGCTGGTCGCGTTTCTGAATGCGATGAACGCGCATGATATTTTCCAGCGCAACCTCTCGGTCTGCAACAAGATGCTGAGCAAGATGGTGCCGGAGAAAGTTGATCTGTCTTATTGACTGGAGTGGCCCGAACGATCGACTGGCTGAAAGTTTGGCTTTCGAGCCTGCAAATTGTCCCTGCTTGTCGGTTGGTGAGGTCAGCACTATGACATGCACATGACCATGATAACAAACACGCTCGATTTGATCGGCAACACCCCGCTTGTTCGTCTTTCCGGACCAAGTGCTGAAGCCGGTTGCGATATTTATGGCAAATGCGAATTTGCAAATCCCGGTGCTTCGGTAAAGGACCGCGCAGCATTGTTCATTGTTCAGGATGCAGAAGAACGCGGTCTGTTGAAATCCGGCGGTATGATTGTCGAAGGCACAGCAGGCAATACCGGTATTGGTATTGCGCTGGTGGCAAATGCCAAGGGGTACAGGTCCACAATCGTCATGCCCGAAACGCAATCTCGAGAGAAGATGGACACGCTGCGGGCTTTGGGCGCGGAGTTGATTACCGTACCGGCTGCTCCTTATTCCAGCCCGTGCCATTTTGTCCATCAATCACGCAGGATTGCAGAAGAAACGGAAGGCGCAATCTGGGCGAACCAGTTCGACAATGTTGCCAATCGCCGAGCGCATATCGAGACAACTGCGGAAGAAATCTGGGCACAGAGCGACGGCGAGATTGATGGTTTTGTCTGTGCGGCCGGAACCGGTGGAACAATTGCCGGCGTCGGTATGGGACTGAAAGCCAAAAATGAAAAAGTGAAAATCGCATTGGCAGACCCTCACGGGGCCGCACTCTATAACTTCTATGCCCATGGAGAATTGAAATCCGATGGTAGCAGTGTTGCCGAAGGCATCGGTCAGGGACGGATAACCGGCAATCTCGAAGATGCGCCAATCGATACGCAATATCGTATCTCCGATGAAGAAGGTTTAACATGGGTTGCACGGCTTCTTCAGGAGGAGGGGCTTTGCCTTGGCCTCTCATCGGGCATTAATGTTGCTGGCGCTATTGCCCTCGGCAAGGAATTGGGACCGGGCAACAAGATCGCGACGATATTGTGCGATACTGGCTTTCGCTACTTGTCGTCCTTGTATAACGCTGAATGGCTCCGGTCGAAGGATCTCCCGGTTTTCCCGTGGCTTGAAAACCAGACAGGATGACCAGATGCTCGGAACAAAGTCGAAATGGGCAGGAAAAATGAAATGAATGATCGGCAGGACACAATGCAGCGCATCCAGGTTGGCGTGATCGGACTGGTGGCTGTCCTGCTGCTGGTCAGTGTCGCCAATTTTGTCCTGCAGCGCGCCAGTGACGAACGATCCGCCATTGAAGAGATCCAGGCGGAATCCATAGACACGAGCCGCGATCTGGTGGCGGAACCAGAGCCTGCGCCAGCAGAGCCGCTCGCGGAACTTGGAATTACACCCGCGCCGGCTCCTGAAGAGATTGAAGAAATCCCGACCCCCGTTGCACCAGAAGCGCGTGGCCAGGTCGTCCCGGATCTGCAGCCAGATCCAAAGCTCGAAGCTCCGATGGACCAGGAACAGTAATCTTGTTTCGGTTCGCGGCTCCGCTCGTACTGTTGACCGGTGCTGCGATACTGTTTTGGCAATGGCCGGTTTCCTCCGACGATGCACCAAATTCTGCGGCAACCGCGCAACCAAATATCACATTGATGACCAGTCTCCCGATAATTTGGGGGGAAGCGGCATCCATGACCGAGATTATTTCAGGAGAGGCCGTCCCGGAACCGATCTATGCGCATTGGCAGGCTCGATATAAAATGGAGGCTGTGGACAGTTTGGAGGCGCTGCCGGGATCTGAAACAGATTTGATAATTCTGGCTCAGCCCAAGGCTATGGATCCTGCAGATATCGCTGCGTTAGATACATGGATCAGGGAAGGGGGGCGGGCCATAATCCTGACTGATCCGATGCTGGTCTGGCCAACTGAATTGCCTTTGGGAGACTCCCGCCGTCCGCTTGCAACAGGCCTGTTGTCGCCATTGCTCGATCATTGGGGTCTGGAACTGCTTGCGCCTGACGAAACCGGTTCTGAAGTGGTCGAGCTGGAGTTGGACAATCTGGTGATTGTTACAGCTGGTATCGGGACGTTTGATCTGGTTGATCCGGCGAACGAAACCAACGGCCAATGCACTTTGAGTGTGGGACGGGTGCTCGCGCAGTGCGAAATTGGGGACGGGCAGGCGATCTTGATTGCGGACGCCGATTTTCTGAATTCCGGATTCTGGTCCGATGACAAGGGGTGGAACGCCGGGCAACTCAGTAATGCCATGAAGTTGGCGGACAGACTCGTCTCTCAATTGATCGGCAAAACATCTTGAACCTCGCAATCGACATGCCGTCGATTCGCGAGTCTGTGGTGGTTGGCAAACTGTTTGTAAAATTTCCCCATCTTTTCAAATTGCTCAAAAAATATAATCTATATTTTTCAGATAGATAAGTTCTTAGGCCCATAAAATCCCATAAATTCCCGTAAAATCCCCTTCCATCCCCATCATTCCCCTGTTAACCCTGCTCAGTCATCGGGGTAAATTTCCTGTCGGGAATCTGGATTTTCGAGAGGCGCTGAACATGCGCTTCCTCGGCCAGGAAAGCTATGTCTTCGATGCGGGTGAGGGATTTGGCTGTGTCTGGTGTATACGCGTATTCAGGATCGGGAATTTCCGCGATAGATGACAAGGGTCGTCTGTCGGTGCCCGCCTTTTTGCGCAAGGATCTGATTGCCAGCAGTGACGGACGAACAGTTTGTGTGGGCAAGCATGAAAAATGGGATTGCCTTGTCGGATTCGGCCTCAGCCGGAAGATCGATATGCTGGCTGATATCGACAGGGAAGAGAATAATGCGATCGCTCGCGGTGAAGAATATGATCGCGATCTGGCCAGCTTTAAAAAGTTTCATTCGATCAAGGATCTGAATTTTGATGCAAGTGGCCGGTTTGGTTTGCCCGATGGTCATCGGGCTATGGGGAATCTGAATGACAAGGTTATCTTTTTCGGCACAGGTCTGACCTTCTGTCTTTGGGACCCGCAAGTTTTGCTTGAAACAACGGCGTCCATCCCGGTCGACAAGGATGAAGTTCGCCGTCTGGTTGATGAGCTGGGGAAGAAGAAATGAGTCCCGCTCAATCCTTGACCCCGGATGCGCCGCACATTCCTGTTTTGATGGACGAGGTAATTGATGCGCTGACCATCACTGCGGGCGAAGTTCATGTTGACGGCACCTTCGGGGCGGGCGGGTACACCAACGCGATGCTGCAGGCCGGGGCAAAGGTCCACGCATTTGATCAAGACCCTGATGCTATTGAAGCAGGGTCAAAGCTGGTGGAGTCTTCGGAGGGTCGCCTGAAGCTCCATCATGCTCTCTATTCCCAAATGGCGGATGTACTTGCTGGTGAGGCAATTGATGGCGTCACTCTCGACATTGGCGTCTCCTCAATGCAACTCGATCAGGCGGAACGCGGTTTTTCGTTCCAGAAAGATGGTCCTCTGGACATGCGTATGGCTCAGGACGGCATGAGTGCCGCCGAGTTTTTAAACGAAGCGGACGAAGAAGAAATTGCCAATGTCATATATCAATATGGCGAAGAGAGGCGGTCTCGCAAAATCGCTGCGGCGATTGTCCGGGCACGTCCTCTGTCGAGAACATCCGAACTTGCCAATGTCGTGCGCAAGGCGCTCGGTCACCGCTCCGGAGATAAAAAAGATCCGGCAACCCGGACGTTTCAGGCCATTCGAATTTATATCAATCGTGAGCTCGGCGAGCTCGAAGATGGTTTGGTCGCGGCAGAGCGGTTGCTCAAGCCAGGCGGCCGGCTGGCAGTGGTTACATTCCACAGCCTTGAAGATCGCATTGTCAAAAATTTTCTGCGGAACCGGAGCGGCCAGCAGGCTTCCGGATCGCGTCATCTCCCCCAAGTTTCCGAAAAACGGTCGGCACCCACCTTTTATAAACCAGCCAAATTGGTGCGTCCGACCGGGGCGGAGCAGGCCTCTAATCCCCGAGCCCGCTCCGCCACCCTACGTTCAGCGGTGCGTTCCGACGCGCCGCTCCAAGTTGCACCAGGTGCCTTGAAATGAAGTTGGCAGCCAAAAGACTCGAAGGGATTGGCTGGCTGCTGCTGGTGTTTCTGGTGGCCGTTCTGCTGTACCCATTGTCGCTCAGTGTGGCGACATTGCGCAGCGATCTGGCACGTACTGACCAGAAGATTGTTTCTGTCAAAAAGGAAATCCGCTATCTTGAAACAGAGTTCAGCGCGCGCGCCAATTTGCGTCAACTTGAGCAATGGAACAAGCTGGAATATGGCTATGTCGCGCCAAAGGCTGCGCAGTATCTTGAAGGTGAACGGGCGCTCGCCAGTCTGGGTGGCAAGGTACCTCGCGGACCTGTGAAAATTGCGATGATCAATGCAATGGATGATGTCCGCCCGGCCGGGATTATCGGATCGGTTATCCCGACAGCATCAGCGCAAACACGCAGTCCGGATGGAGACGAGGCATCTGTATCCGTCGATGAAGAATCATCAGAATCCGATTTGCAACAGAATGCACAAAGCCCATCAAGCCCCAAGGAAAACCGGACCGAACGTGTCGCCAGCATGGAGAAGAAGCTTCTCGATGATGGATTGATGCGCGACCTAACGGTCAAGGCCGACCGAGAGCAGACCCGGAGTAACGGGGGATGACAACGCTCCTGGCAAGCAGCAGAAAAGTGCAGTTTTCCGGTAAATATAAGGAAATTTCCGCCAGCGCCCACTTTCGATTGATGGTGCTTTTGCTCGTTTTTATCGCAGGGTTTACGATTGTAGCTGGGCGATTGATCAGCTTGACCATATTGGAGGATGCCCAACCTACCCGCGTTTCCAGCGCCGTTTATGTTCCACAGCGCGGAGATATTGTTGACCGTAACGGTGTCGCTCTCGCTCGCACGATGCGCGGCTATGCAATCCGAGTGGTGCCCGAACGTATTCTCGGTGACAAATCATTGCTGGCGCGGCAGCTGGCCGAACTGTTTCCCGATACTAGTGAAGCCGAGTTTCTCGAAAAGCTGACCGGATCGAGGCCTACCTATTTGCGCCGCCGCGCGCTGCCCAACGAAGTAAGGCAGGTACACGCCATTGGTGAAATCGGCATCGAATTTCCCAGAGAGAATGAACGTCTCTATCCGCAACGCGATCTTGCGGCACACATATTGGGTTATGTGGATGCTGACGGGCAGGGCGTGATGGGTATGGAGCGAGCGCTGAACGATCGTCTGATCGACAAGTCCTTGCGCGGAGAGCCAAGCGCCTTGTCCATCGACAGCCGTGTACAGGCGGCACTGGAAAGCGAACTGATGACGGCGATGACCGTGAATGATGCGCGCGGAGCAGCGGGCATTATACTTGATGTGCGTACCGGCGAAGTCATGGCGCTGGCCTCGCTGCCGGTTTTCGATCCTAACAAAATTCGCAAAGCCACAATGAAGCATCAGATGAATGAGGTGACGCAGAGTGTTTTTGAGCTGGGTTCGACGTTTAAACCGCTGACAGTGGCGGCGGCTCTCGACGCGGGAACGGTGACCGATCTTGCCGTGCGCTACAATGCCACCGAACCGATCAAGGTTGCCGGTTTTACCATCAAGGATGATCACAGCCAGAACCGGTATCTCAACGTTCCAGAAACCCTCGTGCATAGTTCCAACATCGTCACAGCCCGAATTGCCGATAACCTCGGCAAGGAAGGCATGGAGAACATGATCCGGCGGCTCGGTTTCGATGAGCGGCCCCATATTGAAATTGCCGAGCGCGGTCGTCCGCTGTGGCCGCAAAGATGGGGTAGAGTGACCAACATGACCGTGGCATATGGTCACGGCATCGCGGTTACGCCGCTTCATTTGGCAAGTGCATATGCCGCACTGGTCAACGGCGGTATCTGGCGGCCAGCGACATTGATGAAAGTGGAGCCAGGTGAGGAAGCAGAAGGGCGCCGGGTATTTAAAGCTGCTACCAGCGCGCGCATGCGGCAATTGCTGCGGATGATCGTTTCCAACGGGACAGGCAGAAATGCCGATGCCCCGGGTTTCCGGATTGGCGGAAAAACCGGGTCTGCGGAAAAGCCAGCTGATGGCGGTTACAACAAGACATCTCTTGTTTCGACTTTTGCAGCGGCGTTCCCGATGGACAATCCGCGCTATGTCGTGATTGCAATGCTGGACGAGCCGAAGGGTACGGCGGAGACCGGATTTGCGAGAACTGCGGGCTGGACAGCAGCTCCTGTAGTCAGAAAACTCGTACCGCGGGTCGGCCCGATGCTGGGTGTGATCCCCGATGAGCATCGGGATGTGGATGTGTCTGAGCTGACCCCCCTATTGTGGACGCCGAAAGGATAGCGGATGAATTTGCGTGCGCTGGTTGCCAGCATAGCTGAGGCAGATCTGAGCGGGGAAGCCGGAGATTGCCATGTGTCCGGCCTTGCGATCGACAACCGAAAGATTGCTCCGGGCAATATTTTCGGAGCATTTCGCGGGTCAAATGCTAATGGTGAAGACTATATCGAAGCCGCAATAGAAGCCGGAGCTGTGGCAGTTGTTGCGCGGCCGGAAGCGATTGTTGAAGGTGCGGTTCATATCATGGCGGACGAACCACGCCGCATATTTGCTTTGCTGGCAGCGCGCTATTTTACACCTACGCCAGGCTGTGTTGCGGCGATCACCGGAACGAACGGCAAAACATCCACGGCTGAACTGACCCGTCAATTGTGGCATATGGCCGGACTGAATAGCGCATCCATCGGTACGCTGGGCGTCACTACCGCAAGCGAGCAAGTCAAAACTGGTCTAACGACGCCGGATATTGTGACATTTCTGTCCAACATGTCCGGCCTTGCGCGCGAAGGCGTCAGCCATGCCGTTTTTGAAGCTTCCAGCCACGGCCTCGCTCAATATCGCACCGAAGGCCTGCCGGTCCAGGTTGGCGTGTTCACCAACCTCAGTCGAGATCATCTCGACTATCATGGCGATATGGACAGTTATTTTGAAGCCAAGATGCGGTTGTTCGATGAAGTTGTAGATTCTGATGGCACGGCAATCATCTGGGCCGATGACGAAACCTGGTCGGGCGCCGTTTCGCGCCGCGCCAGAGATCGTGGCTTAAATCTGTTCACTGTGGGCGAACAAGGAACATCTCTGCGACTGGTTTCGCGGATGCCAACCCAATTGGGTCAGGTTTTGATGGTGAAAGCAGGAGGAAATACCCACCGGATCGCGCTGCCATTGATCGGAGCTTACCAAGCAGCCAATGCCTTGTGCGCAGCTGCAGTCATTCTGTCGACGGGTGGCGAACTGGACGATGTGCTGGATCATATGCAACGTCTGCAACCCGTCCGCGGCCGGCTGGAACGGGCGGTGATTACATCTACCGGAGCCCCGGTTTACGTCGACTATGCACATACACCTGACGGACTGCGTGCCGCAATTGATGCGCTTCGCCCGCATGTCAAAGGTCAGTTGATCACTGTATTTGGAGCGGGCGGTGACCGTGACAAGGGCAAGCGACCCGAAATGGGGAAGGTCGCTGCCGAAATGTCTAATGTCGCGATTGTAACCGATGACAATCCGAGGAACGAAGATCCTGCCGCCATCAGGTCAGAGATTTTGGGGGGAACCAGCAAGGCGATCGAAGTGGCGGACCGCCGGGAAGCGATACTGCATGCTATCACATTGGCAGGAGCTGATGATATTATTTTGCTGGCCGGAAAAGGGCATGAGCAGGGTCAAATTGTCGGTGATCGAATCATTCCCTTTGACGATGTTGAAGTCGCTCGCGAATGCGCTCGCCAGGCTACCGATGAAAAGGTTGCATGATGGCTTTGTGGGAATCACAAGAGATTGCAAAGGCTGTTGGCGGCGCAGCGTCTCAGGACTTTGTGGCGACCGGAGTGGCGTTCGATTCCCGTGAAATCAGCGACGGAGACCTGTTTGTCGCTCTCAAGGGCGAGCAAAGCGACGGACATCTTTACCTGGACAAAGCCATCAAGGCTGGTGCAGCTGGTGCGGTTGTCAGTGAGTCGTTTGACGGACCTCATGTTCTGGTCGACGACACAGTTAAAGCTCTTGATCGGCTTGGAAAAGCCGCGCGTGCCCGGACGGATGCAAAGATTGTGGGCGTAACTGGTTCGGTGGGAAAAACTGGTGTGAAGGAAGCGCTCCATGCCGCGTTGAACAGATCTTCGATCGGCAAAGTCCATCGCTCGCTCAAGAGCTATAATAATCACGTGGGTGTTCCCTTAAGTCTCTCACGCATGCCGCAGACTACGAAATATGGTGTTTTCGAAATGGGAATGAACCATGCGGGGGAATTGTCAGCGCTGACACAACTGGTCCAGCCTGATGCCGCTATCATAACGGCTGTCGCTCCGGCGCATATCGGGCACTTTTCGGGTGAAGAAGAAATTGCGGATGCCAAGGGTGAAATTTTTGAAGGACTGCGAGAAGGCGGAACCGCCATCATCCCCTTTGATAGCCCGCATTATGAGAGGTTGCGTGAAAAAGCATCCCGGCATGCAGAGCATGTTGTCAGTTTCGGTCTGCATGAAGGCGCTGATGTCCGTGCAGTCGATGTTGTTCCAGCCCCGATGGGAGGTTCTTTGGTCACAGCCAGGATTGGCGATCAAAGCTTGTGCTTCACAATCGCCATGCCCGGCGAGCACTGGGTATCAAATTCACTGGCAGTTCTCGCTGCCGTGCGGGCGGTGGGCGGTGACCTTGCTTCCGCTGGTCTGGCACTGGCAGAGCTGGAAGGTTTGGCGGGACGCGGCCAACGCCACAAGCTGACGCTCAAGGACGGCGGTTCAGCGCTTCTGATAGATGAAAGCTACAATGCCAATCCCGTTTCGATGAAGGCGACGCTTGATCAGATGTCAACCGAGCCGTGTGACGGAAAGCGGATTGTCATTCTCGGCGCAATGGGCGAGTTGGGCGATCAGTCCCGTCACTATCACCAGGCACTGGCAGACGATATACGCAATTCGGGTGCGGCACATATTATACTGGTAGGCGACGAGATGGCGCATACATCGGCCCGGCTGGTGGATGCGCAAGCAGAACCGCTTGATCAACTGATGGAAATATCACATGTCGCCAGCGCTTCGGATGCGCTGATTGAAGTCGCAACACGGCTTGGCGACGGAGATGTTCTTCTCGTCAAGGGATCAAATTATCTGGGACTTTCCAAGACTGTATCCAGCCTGGTGAGCGGGGAGTATTAATGTTTTATTTGTTGGCACAATGGCTTGAATTCGAAGGCATTTTCAATGTGTTTCGCTATTTGAGTTTCCGTTCAGGCGCAGCGGTAGCTACCGCGCTTTTTATTGGAATGATGATCGGGCCCCGGTTTATCAACATGCTCCGCATGCGTCAGGGGAAAGGGCAGCCGATCCGTGAAGACGGACCGATTACCCATCTGAAAAAAGCAGGTACCCCGACCATGGGCGGTCTCATGATCCTCATTTCTCTGGTGATATCGCTGCTCTTGTGGATGGATTTGAGCAATATATTCGTTTGGGCCTGTATCTTTGTGACCCTTGGCTTTGGAGCGATTGGCTTCATGGATGATTATGACAAGGTTACCAAGTCCAGCCATAAAGGCATACCGGGCAAAGTCAGATTGCTTCTGGAAGCCATAATCGCCGGATTTGCAACATGGTTGATCATACAGGAAGTAGGCACAAGCTTGTATTTGCCTTTCTTCAGTAACGTAGAAATCGATCTGGGTCTTTTCTATTTTCCTTTTGCGATGTTCATCATCGTCGGTGCCGGCAATGCCGTCAATCTGACCGATGGACTTGACGGCCTTGCAACAATGCCGGTGGTTATCGCCAGCGCGACCTTCCTGATCATTGTTTATTTGTCGGGCAACGCGGTCTTCTCCGAATATCTTGGTATTCCTTTTGTGAAGGGCGCGGGCGAGCTCGCGATATTCTGCGCCTGTATTATCGGGGCATGTCTGGCATTCCTGTGGTTCAACGCCCCGCCAGCTGCCGTGTTCATGGGGGATACCGGCAGCCTTGCTCTGGGTGGCGCACTGGGGGCGATCGCCGTATCCATCCATCATGAGATTGTACTCGGCATAGTGGGCGGACTGTTTGTCCTCGAAGCTGTATCCGTCATTGTACAAGTGTTCTTCTTCAAGCGCACCGGTCGACGCATATTCCGCATGGCTCCGATACACCACCATTTTGAACAGCTGGGCTGGTCTGAATCGACGATCGTGATCCGGTTCTGGATCATCAGTTTGGTTCTGGCCCTGGCCGGCCTTGCGACGTTGAAACTGAGGTAAGTATCGAGGATGATCACTTCTTCCGTCTTTGCCGGCAAAAAATACGCCATCCTGGGTCTGGCTAGATCCGGCATGGCGACGGCGAAAGCCTTGTCGGCGAGCGGGGCAGAGTTGCTGGCCTGGGACAATCAAGAAGAGCAACGTGAAGTCGCCAAAGAATATGCAGTCATCACCGATCTGATGGAAGCGGATCTCTCGGGATATGATGGTATCATTGTTTCTCCTGGTGTTCCGTTGAACCGGCATCCGATTGTGAGGAAAGCGACAGCTGATGGCGTTCCGATTATTGGCGATATTGAGCTGTTCAGCCAGGCCCGTTCTGAGCTTCCGCCGCACAGGATTGTCGGAATCACCGGAACCAACGGAAAATCAACGACGACGGCTTTGATCCATCACATCATTCATAGCGCAGCTTTACCGGCGCAGATGGGCGGAAATATTGGATTGCCAATCATGGCACAAAACCCTTTGCCTGCGGGTGGAGTCTATGTGCTGGAGCTATCTAGCTATCAGATAGATCTGATGCAAAGTCTCGATTGCGATGTGTCAATCTTGTTGAATATCAGTCCTGATCATCTTGATCGCTATGATGGGTTTGATGCCTATGCGGCATCCAAAGCCAGATTGTTTGACATGATGGCCCCCGAACACACAGCCGTTTTTGCGGGCAAAGATGAAAAGTCCCGGCTAGCCCTTCGAGAAATTGGTGCTGAAGGCCGGGTGCAGAATGTCGTGGATACCAGCCGCAACGAACTGTCCGGGCAGGCCGATTGGCCTTCGCTCCAGGGGCCACATAATCTGGAAAACGCAGTCGCCGCCGTAGCGGCTGTTGAAGCCCTGGGTATCGAGGAAAAGCAATGGCGGCCGGCACTGGAGAGTTTTAAAGGCTTGCCGCACCGGATGGAGCGCACGGCAGAAGCCGATGGCGTCCTTTTTGTGAATGACAGCAAGGCAACAAATCCGGCGTCCAGCGGACCAGCGCTTGGAGCGTATCCGAGGATCCACTGGATTTTGGGCGGACTACCCAAAAGTGATGATCTGGCCGAGTGCGAGCCTTTTTTTGCGAATGTCCTGAAAGCCTACACGATTGGCGATGCCGGCCCGCTCTTTCAAGAACTGCTCGAGCCGCATATGTCCGTAGAGCCATGTGAAATGATGCTGACGGCGGTACAACGCGCGGCGGCCAACGCCCGTCCGGGAGATACAATTCTTCTCTCTCCGGCATGTGCCTCCTTTGACCAGTTCAAGGATTTTGAATCGCGAGGGGAATGCTTCCGCTGCGCCGTGAAATCAGTCATCGAGAAAAAGCAAATCGGCATATCCACTGAAGGAACAGCGGCATGACAGACAGTCCTTCAACCAGCGTGATGCCAGAACTTGCAGCAGGTCTGCAGAGGAAACGTTTTCAGCTTCAATCCCGCCTGGGTAGAAGTGATCGCTCGCCATTATCCGTCTGGTTCTGGGAACTCGACCGGGTATTGCTGGCGCTCATCATGTCGTTGGTTGCGATCGGTCTGATCGCCGTTGCGGCTGCCTCGCCCGTTTCGGCGCTAAAACACAGCACAGCTGCCGTCACACTTGACCCGCTTTATTATTTTTATCGTCAGCTGGGCTGGGTTGCGGTGGGCATACCGGTTATGCTGGTTGTGTCGATGTTGCCCAAGGAGCAGGCCCGGCGGTTTGCGATCCTCGCAGCGATCGGCGCGTTTGCGCTGCTGTTTCTGGTTCCGATTATGGGGCATTCTGTCAACGGAGCCCAACGCTGGATTGGCTATGGCTTCGCCACATTGCAACCGGGAGAGTTTCTCAAACCGTTTTACGCGGTATCGGTGGGCTGGTTGCTATCCTTGCGCGTCAAAGATCAGTCGTTGCCGGTTGTGTCTTTGTCCTTTGTTCTCACCGGGGTCGTGGCCTTGCTCCTGATGATGCAGCCAAATCTTGGGCAAACGATCATTTTTTGCGGCATCTGGTTTGTGCTGATGATGATTTCCGGGCTGTCCGCGCGTATCATTGGCGGTATCAGCATATTGGGAGTTGGCGGCATGATATCAGCCTATTTCCTGTATCCGGTCGCAACCCAGCGAATCAACTCCTGGCTGTTTGGTGGTGATGAGTTTGATCAGGTAATGCTGGCACATAAAGCTTTGACTGGTGGCGGCTTGTTGGGGACCGGGCCTGGTCTTGGAACCGCTAAGTTCAAACTGCCCGAGGCGCATACTGACTATATCTTCTCGGTCATAGGTGAGGAATTCGGGTTGCTGGCCTGTATCGCAATTGCGCTGGTTTATCTCGCCATCATTGTCCGGGTCTTCTTGCGGTTGCTCGATGAAGAGGATAATTTCATCATTCTGGCCGTAGCCGGACTGACTGCCCAATTTGGTGGGCAGGCGCTGATCAACATGGCGGTTAATCTGCAACTCTTCCCGTCCAAGGGCATGACGTTACCCTTTATCAGCTATGGCGGCTCTTCGTTCATTGCGCTTTCACTGGGCGCAGGACTGTTGCTGGCATTTACACGGAGAAACCCGTATCTGGATCGTTCTCAATATGTCAGAGAATGGACACCGGAAGGACGAGCGACGCGATGAGTTTTACCAAACATTATGTTCTTGCAGCTGGCGGAACCGGCGGACACATGATCCCGGCTTATGCGCTGGCGAAAGAGCTCGTGTCACGAGGTCATCGGGTCGCTTTGATTACAGACGAACGCGGAGAGAAAATTCCTGGCATGGTTGATGACGGGCAAGCGCATATCCTTCCCGCCGGCCGCATTACCAAAGACCCAAGAGGCTGGCTTTCGGGTGCTCGCGCGATCATGAAAGGTCGCAGCATGGCGCTGCAGCTCTATAAGACATTTGAACCTTCTGCGGTCATTGGCTTTGGCGGTTATCCTGCTTTCCCCGCTTTGCTGGCAGCCAACCGCAACAAGATCCCGACGATTGTACATGAACAAAATGCTGTTCTTGGAAGGGTTAATCGACTGGCTGCCCGAACCGTCAATGCTATTGCCACATCCTATCCCGACATACTGAAGCTAAAACCAAAGCATGTGCACAAGGTCCATCTGGTTGGAAATCCTGTGCGTGAGGAAGTGATTGCACTTCGTGATGAGCCTTATCCACCTCTGGCCGAAGAAGGTATCTTTCGTGTGTTGGTTACCGGTGGCAGTCAGGGCGCAACGATATTGTCCGACATTGTCCCGGACGCTCTTGCGATGTTGCCCGTCCACTTGCGCCGGCGCCTGCAGGTGACACAGCAGTGCCGTGAACAGGATATAGAAAAAGTTCGCGCAAAATATCTCGAGCATGACATTCCGGCGGAACTGGCCACTTATTTGCCCGACTTGCCGCAACGACTGGGATGGTCCCATCTGGTCATTTCACGGGCTGGCGCATCGACCATTGCAGAGCTGACAACCGCAGGGCGTCCGGCCATATTGATTCCATTGCCAATCGCCACTGATGATCACCAGAGTTATAACGTAAAGGAAATGGTTGCTGCCGGCGGCGCGCGTGCAATTGCACAACCACATTTCACGGCGAAAGAACTGGCCAAGCAGATGCAGAAAATGGCCCTGAGCCCGGGCGCTTTGGAAAATGCCGCGCGCTTTGCAAGAAAATGCGGACGGCCCGACGCTGTTGGTGACCTTGCCGATTTGGTCGAAAGTATTGGCACATCCCCCTTGTCCAAAACCCTCAAGGTAAAAGATCAGAGTAATTCTCTTGCCACTTCCGGACGCGAAGCTCTGGCACAGGACAATGTCGGATGAAGGGTGTCGGAACGGATATCGGGACCATTCACTTCGTTGGCATCGGCGGTATCGGGATGTCTGGTATCGCTGAGGTGATGCACAATATGGGCTATGCAGTTCAGGGTTCGGATATTGCAGAAGGTTACGTCATCGAGGGGCTCCGTGCCAAAGGCATTGATGTCAAGATTGGCCACAAGCCGGAAAATGTCGAAGGGACGTCCGTGATAGTCACATCCACGGCGGTCAAGCGCGGCAATCCCGAAGTGGAAAAAGCACTGGCGGACCGTATTCCTCTCGTCCGGCGCGCAGAAATGCTCGCCGAACTGATGCGGCTGAAGTCGACAATTGCAATTGCCGGCACCCACGGCAAAACCACGACGACGTCGATGGTTGCTGCCATGCTCGATGCAGGCGGAATTGATCCAACCGTGATCAACGGCGGCATTATCAACAATTATGGTTCCAACGCCCGTCTTGGCGACGGTGAGTGGATGGTCGTGGAAGCGGATGAGAGCGACGGCAGTTTTCTCCGGCTCGATGGAACGATTGCGGTGGTCACCAACATCGATCCGGAACATCTGGATCACTATGGCAGCTTCGACAAAATCAAGGACAGCTTTGTCGAGTTTATCGAGAATGTTCCCTTTTACGGTGCCGCAATTCTTTGCCTCGACCATCCGGAAGTACAGGCTATTTTGCCGCGCATTCGGGATCGTCGATTGATCACCTACGGATTTTCGGCGCAAGCTGATGTTAAAGGCGTGAACGTCACACCCATTCCACAAGGCAATCGCTTCGATGTAGTTGTCCGCGACCGTGATGGAGAAACCCGCACCATTGATGGGATAACCCTTCCCATGCCAGGACGCCACAACGTCCAGAATGCGATTGCAGCTGTTGCTGTTGGCCTGGAAATGGGCATGACCGATGAACAGATTGCCAGCGGTTTTGATCAGTTTGGCGGCGTAAAAAGAAGGTTTACCAAGGTCGGCGAAGTGGATGGTGCGTCGATTATCGATGATTATGGCCATCATCCGGTCGAAATTCAGGCGGTACTGTCTGCAGCGCGCGAGGGTGCTGAAGGGCGCGTTATCGCTGTTGTTCAACCGCACCGTTTCACCCGTCTCCGTGACCATATGGAAGAATTTCAGCAGGCCTTTAACGACGCCGACATGGTTTATGTAACTCCGGTATTTGTCGCGGGAGAAGATCCGATCGAGGGTATCGACAGCGAAGCACTGGCCGCCGGATTACGCCGACGTGGTCACCGGGTTGCCGAAACTGTGACCGACCAGACGGATCTCGCTCAGCGCCTTGCGGAAGTTATCGAAGACAAGGACATGGTCGTCTTCCTCGGTGCCGGAGACATCACCAAATGGGCTGCGGGAATGGCTGATGCAATCAAGGGTGCGCGTTCATGAGCGTCGCAACGCTTCCCCAGGTGCGCGGCAAGCTGACTGAGAATGCCGCGCTGGACCGGCTTGTCTGGTTCAAGACAGGCGGCCCGGCGGATTGGTTGTTTGAACCAAAGGACGTCGATGATCTGCAGAATTTTCTGCGTGACCTCGATCCGGAAATTGCGGTCTGGCCGTTGGGGCTGGGGTCAAACCTTGTCATCCGTGACGGTGGCAAACGCGGTGTTGTTGTGAGGCTTGGCAAGGCTTTTGCCGGAATTGAGACCGTCAGTAAGGGCCGCTTCGGAATCGACAATGTTCTGATTTGCGACGCAGGTGCGCCCGGAATTTCAGCTGCGAGCATGGCGCGCGATCACGGCATTGCCGGGTTGGAGTTTCTGAGAGGAATACCCGGCACGATCGGCGGCGCCGTCCGTATGAACGCCGGAGCTTATGGACGTGAAGTCAGCGACATACTGATTGAGGCCGACATTGTTGACCGCAGCGGTGAGCGCAAAACCCTTTCGCTCTCCGATATGGGCTATACATACCGACATTCTGAATTGCCGGAAGGTGCGATTGTTGTTGGCGCTACGTTTCGCGGTTCCGATGGCGATCCGGAAACCATCGGTGCAGAGATGAAGCGGATTGCGGACGAGCGTGAGGCGTCTCAACCCCTGCGGACAAAAACCGGCGGGTCGACATTCAAAAATCCCGACGGCCACAAGGCCTGGCAGCTGGTCGATGCAGCGGGTTGCCGAGGATTGCAGGTCGGACAGGCCCAAGTGTCTGAAAAGCACTGCAATTTCCTCATCAACCTCGGCGGTGCAACGTCTGCCGACATTGAAGCGCTGGGCGAAGAAGTCCGCCGCCGGGTGAAAAAACATTCCGGCATTGAACTGCAATGGGAAATCCAACGTGTCGGAGAAACGGCATGACAGGCGAACGCGGGTATAATGATCACGAAACAAAACTTCTTGAAAATGTTGAAAAACATGGATGTCAGGTGACGTTCGTTTTTGATGCAGACGGTGATGAACCCGACTTCTGCTATTCAATTGGTTTCTCGCAGTCGATCTCTCAGCCTGAAGTCATTGTTTTTGGGCTTCCCAGAAAACTCATGCACTCGATGGTGAACAACGTTCTGGAACAATGCCGTAATGGTTTGGTATTGGCGGACGGTCTGGTCATTCATGGATTGCTGGAGGGACATGTTTGCATTTTGCGATCCGTTCATATCAGCCAAATCGTGGGGGAATATTTCGGATCGGCTATGTGGTTTCACAGAGATCAATTTGGTTCCGAATTGGTCGAAGCCTTTCAGATAGTCTGGCCCGGTGCAAAGGATGGCAAATTCCCTTGGGATGAGAATAGCTCCAAAGAAATTCGTTCGGCCCAACCGGCGCTGTGCGAACCGAGGCTTGCGGCATGACAGGCAAGCTTCACGTAGCAGTATTGATGGGTGGGTGGTCCGCCGAACGCGAAGTGTCGTTGATGAGCGGCAATGGTGTGGCTGATGCGCTTGAGAAAAGCGGGCATCAGGTGAGCCGGGTCGACATGGATCGCAATGTCGCCATGGTCCTCGATTCCCTGAAACCGGATGTTGTATTCAATGCGCTCCACGGGTGCCCCGGAGAAGATGGGACCGTGCAAGGTATGCTTGATCTGATGCAAATTCCCTATAGCCACAGTGGTCTGGCGACATCGGTCATTGCTATCGACAAGGAGCTGACCAAACAGCAACTGGTTCCGGCAGGAATTCCGATGCCGACCGGCAAAATGGTAAAAAGCGCCGACATACATCTGGCCGACCCACTCCCGAGACCTTATGTGCTGAAGCCGGTCAACGAAGGGTCATCCGTCGGTGTCGCGATTGTGAAAGACGAGGGCAACTACGGCAATCCGATCGGCCGCGATGTGGCCGGGCCCTGGCAGGAATTTGAAGAATTGCTTGCCGAACCCTTCATCAAGGGCCGTGAACTTACGACGGCGGTCGTCGGAGGGAAGGCCCTTTGCGTGACTGAATTGAGAACCAAAGCCGGTTTCTACGACTATGATGCGAAATATACGAACGGGCTGACGGAACATATCTGCCCGGCGGATATCGATCCGAAAATCGAAAAACTGTGCCTCGACTATGCATTGCTCGCGCATCAGGTGCTGGGTTGCAAGGGAACGTCGCGCACGGACTTTCGCTGGGACGATGAATTGGGTGCCGATGGCCTGTTCGTTCTGGAAACCAACACACAACCGGGCATGACACCGCTCAGCCTTGTACCGGAACAGGCAAAACAGATGGGGATCAGTTATGAAGAGCTGGTCGAACTGATCTTGAAGGACGCATTATGACGGCAACACAAATGAAGCGCACAAACAAAAAGACAAAAGGCAAGCCGCGCAAGTCAAACCGCAAAAAAGTGCGTCAGGTTTCGATTCTGGATCGAATGATCCGTGCATTGCCGGTAACCGAGGCGCAAATTCAAAAAGGCCTGACCTGGGGATTGATCGGAGTCTTCATCCTCGGTGCATTTAGCGTGGGTCACTATTCGGGAATTAATCAGCGTGTCAGCTCGGAATTGGCATCTGCAGTAGGGTCTGCCGGCTTTGAGGTCAAACGGGTCGAAGTCACGGGGATCAACCGGATCGACGAACTGAAAGTATACGAGATCACTCTGGCTCAGAAAGACCGGTCAATGATGCTGGTTGATATTGATCAGGTGCGCGATGATTTGCTCGGCAATGGCTGGATCAAGGAAGCTCGGATATCCCGGCGTTTGCCGGATACACTGGTGGTGGAGATTACCGAGCGGGAGCCAGCAGCCGTGTGGCAGCGCGATGGAAAGCTGTCGTTGATCGATCAGACCGGCTTCCCGCTTGAGGATATCAGTAAGGAAAACCTCCCCGATCTGCCAGTCGTTGTTGGCCGAAAGGCGAACAAGCAGGTTCCGGAACTGACTGCCTTGCTCGATGCCGCTCCGGCACTGCGTCCGATGATTACCGGGGCGACATGGATCGGGAACAGACGCTGGAATCTTGAATTTGACAGCGGTGAAACGCTGGCACTGCCAGAAGGACGTGATACGGCAGCTGCAGCTCTGCTCAACTTCGCACGAATGGACGGGGTGAACCGGTTGCTCGGGCGCGGAGTGGTTCACTTTGACTTGCGCGACGCAGAACGCGCATATCTGAGGATGCCGCCAAAGAAGAACAGCGAACCGGAAAGTTGACCGGATCCATTCGCACTGAATACAGAAGAGGGACTATCTAAATGACCGCACGGGTGGAAAAAATATTTACCGCTTTGGATATTGGATCATCCAAGATCACGGCGATGATTGCCGGCAGGATGGACAATGGGGAACTGGCGGTTTTGGGAACCGGACAGCGCGCCAGTACCGGCGTGAAGCGCGGTTATATCGCTGATACCGAAAAAACCGAACTGGATGTGCGTGATGCAGTCGAGCAGGCGGAACGGATTGCCGGAACCAATATTGATGATGTCTGGGTCAGCTTCTCTGCAGGCGGCCTGAGCAGCATGCTGACCTCGGTTGAAACGGAACTGGGTGGTCACAGAATCGAACAGGATGATATTGATCATCTTCTGGATGCCGGCCGCAAAAGCATTGATCCGCAGGGCAAGATGGTTCTGCATGCGCAGCCCGCGCTGTACACATTGGACGGTCTAAACGGGGTAAAAAAACCCAAAGGGCTTCATGCTGATCGGTTGGGTGTCGACATCCATGTTATTCTGGCTGACGGGTCGCCGGTTCGCAATATAGATATGAGCGTCCGGGGCGCGCATCTGAATGTGAAGTCCATTGTCGCTTCGCCGATTGCGACGGGCACGGCCTGTCTTTCGAAAGAAGAACGCGAATTGGGTGTAGCGCTCGTCGAACTGGGCGCCGAAGTCACCAATATTTCGTTGTTTGCTGGCGGGATGCTGGTCGGTTTGCAGACGCTGCCATATGGTGCTGCTGACATTACCGATGATATCGCGTCATCCTTTGGCATGCGCCGCGCGCAAGCCGAACGGATCAAGTGTTTCTATGGTTCCGCCACCACCAGCCCGCGTGACAATCACGATGTGATCGAACTGGATCCGGAGACAAAGACCGAAGAAACAGATGAAGATGGACGGATTACGCGCGCGCAACTGATTGCCGTAATCCGTCAGCGGCTGGATCACCTGGTTGGTGAAATCGGCCAGTCACTCAAGGGTCTTGGATTTACCGGGCCAGTGGGCCGGCAAGTCGTTCTGACCGGCGGTGGTGCTGAATTGAAGGGGATAGCGGACTATGCCCAATCCGCACTGGGACAGACGGTTCGCATTGGACGTCCACTTGGTCTGAACGCGCTGCCGGAAGCTCATAGCGGTCCGGCTTTTGCCGGATTGGCAGGACTGGTGCTTTATGCTGCAGAAGAACCGGTCGATCTCAGATCGCTTTCCGGACCCTATCAGAGCGTACATAAATATGCCGGTTCCGCCGTAATTGGGCGGCTTATGTCAGCGATCCGGGGGAATTTTTAAAATTTTACCAAAAAAATTAACTTTTCGGGTGATTCCGATGACAAAAATGTGCAAAGCGTTACCCAAATGATACACTACTATATTATGTCTTGGGAGACAGTGAGATGAGCATCAATATTGGCCCGCCCGAAGTAGAGGAACTGAAACCGCGGATTGCCGTGATCGGCGTTGGCGGCGCGGGTGGCAATGCCATCGCAAACATGATCGCAGCAAAGGTCGAGGGCGTCGATTTTGTTGTCAGCAACACTGATGCGCAATCACTCAACAGCTCTCCGGCCGAGCGCCGGATTCAGCTTGGCCCTGACATTACACAGGGTTTGGGGGCAGGGTCTCGTCCAGAAGTTGGCCGCGCTGCTGCCGAAGAAACGATTGATCTGGTCGAGCAGGCTCTGGAAGGCACGCATATGTGCTTCATCGCTGCGGGCATGGGCGGCGGTACCGGAACGGGTGCTGCGCCAGTTATCGCCAAGGCTGCACGCGACCGCGGTATTTTGACCGTTGGTGTCGTCACCAAACCATTTACATTTGAAGGCACTCGGCGGATGAAATCCGCAGAAGCCGGTATTGAAGAATTACAAAAGAATGTCGATACGCTGATCGTCATTCCCAACCAAAATCTGTTTCTGGTGGCGAATCCCAATACCACTTTCAAGGAAGCCTTCCTGCTCGCAGACGAAGTTCTGCAACAAGGCGTTCGCGGAATCACAGACCTCATGGTCATGCCTGGCCTGATCAATCTCGACTTTGCTGACGTGCGCAGTGTGATGCACGAAATGGGCAAGGCAATGATGGGTACCGGTGAAGCAGAAGGCGACGGCCGGGCTCTTGAAGCGGCAGAAAAAGCGATTGCCAACCCGCTGCTGGACGGTGTTTCGATGCAGGGAGCCAAAGGTGTCATCGTTTCGATCACGGGCGGCGAAGACATGCGTCTGATGGAAGTCGACGAAGCAGCCAACCACATTCGTGAACTGGTTGATCCTGACGCGAACATCATCTGGGGAAGCGCATTCAACGAGAACCTCGACGGACGGATTCGGGTATCTGTAGTTGCGACCGGCATCGATCATGACGCATCGCTTGCAGCGCCAGCACCGTCTTCCAGCTTTGCGATGAGCGCTCCGGCTCCAGCAGCGGAACCGGTTGTTCCTTCTTTCGCTTCTGAGGACGATGACGAACCAGCCGTGGAATCCGAAGAAGAACCATTGGAACTGGCAGAGGCTGTATCCGATGACGTTGCTGAGGAAATTGAAGAGGAAATTGCAGCGGCGGAAGAAGTTGAGGAAGCGGAGGACGTCGCGCCCACACCTGCGGCAACTTATGATGATGCCGGTGAGCAGCATGACAGCGCTGCGCCATCTTTCGCGTCTTTGACACCCGGTTCAGCTGAGGACAATGCACCAGAGGATGAACTCGTTCTTGGCGGCGATAGCGCCCAGGCGGTTGAAGAAGGGGATGCGACAGCAGCCCCTGGGTCTCCGGCGCCTCGGGTGGCAAGTGGCGGGGGAACTCTGTTTGAACGGATGTCCAATCTCACGCGCGGCGGATCAAAGGCCGAAGACGAAGATGATGGAGAAGCAGATGATGAATCTCGCGATCCTCTGGATATTCCCCGCTTCCTGAATCGCCAGAACAATCAATGACTGGATTGTTTTCGCAACCCAACGGAGATTAATATCCATGCGGGGCATCGGCGCTGGTCTGCAGAGAAGGGCAACCGGCCTCGCAAATATTCGTGCCTACTTGATTTTGAATCGATTTGAACGTCTAGAAAGTTCGTGAAACTGATCTCAAAATATGTGTTGCTGACCGGCCTGTCATTGCTGACCTTGGCCGGAATTGAAGCGCCTTCCGCAATGGCCCAAACCAACATTCGGGCGGGCACTGCGGAATTACAGGATGCACTGAAGCGCATTGCGCGCAACTCCAATGATTCATCGGCACTCGCAGATGCGGGACTCGCGGCTCTGAAGTTGGGAGATACGCGGGCAGCGATCGGATTTCTTGCCAAGGCGGATGAAATTTATCCTCGCAGTGGCCGCGTAAAAGCGGGTTTGGCCAGAGCTTTGCTCAAGGAAAAGAACCCGTTTGGGGCATTGCGTTATTTTGATGAGGCAATCGCCAATGGTGTTGCGGCTCACAGCATCGCTGCAGATCGCGGTCTGGCTTATGACTTGATCGGTCGCAACGAAGATGCGCAAAAAGACTATGAGCTGGCGTCACAGCATGACCCCAGCGATTTACTGTCCAGTCGACACGCAATCTCTCTTGGAATCAGCGGCAATATAGCGGCATCTGATGAAAAGCTTGCAAGTCTGCTGCAGAAAAGTGACCGCGGCGCCTGGCGGACCCGCGTGTTCATTCTGGCGATGAATGGCCAGACCAACGAAGCCAACAAAATTGCACGGCAGACGATGGCCAAAAGAATGGCGCAGGCGATCAAACCCTTTCTGGTCCGAATGCCAAAGCTTACGGCTGCCCAAAAGGCCGCCGCGGTCCATTTTGGACATTTCCCTGCCAGCGAGAATGTTGGGGTTGATGTCGCATCGGTGCGATATGCGGCCAACACTGCCGTGCGCGGTGGAGAAGGCGCTGATGCTGGATTGATTCCGCTGGGCAAGCCATTGGGCGAAGATGCAAACAAGCCCAGAGTGCTTGCCATGCCCGATCAGTCAGAAAGACGGCGTCCCGGAGTGAGCTCGACGGTCAAGGAAACGGAATCGGCGATAGCTGAAGGTAATTACGAACTGCTCGCAGATGGCCGCGGATTGCCAGCGCCAAGCGGTGTTCGCCCGCCAATCGTATCGGATAATTCTCGCTCTGTCGCGCAGAATGCAGCAGTTCCGAAACCGGTGGTGACGATGACCGAAAAAGAACGAGCCATCAAGAATGCCCAAAGCGCATCGCCGGGCTTTGAGACGGCAATCGGTCAGGGCACGGGAAGAGAGAATTCACCAGCTGTTGTCGCGCTTCCGCAGGTAGCCAGCGGCGCAGACACCAGCGGACCGCCCCTCGTCTCCCGTTCGGTGGAACGCAAAGTCAAAATTGGCAATGTTGAGCCACCTGCTGACAAGCCTGAAACTGTCACCAAACAGCCGGTCCAGCTGGTTAATTTTGATCTGGCGGAATCACTTCCGGATCGCGGTCCGCCGGCCAATAGCGGAGCCGAGAAAAAAGCACTTTCAGAGATAATCGGATCTATTGAGATTCCTGATTCCGAAAAAGCGTCCGGAGTCGTGCCAGTAGATCTCGCCGCCATCACACCTGCAAAACCGAAGGTCAAAGAAGTGGTGAAGGTGGAAGAAGCGAAACCGAAGAAAGTTGAGCCCAAACATCCGAAACGATTTTGGGTTCAGATTGCAACCGGTTCGAACATGAACGCCCTGAAATATGACTATCGCCGTTTTTCGAAAAAAAATACCGTTCTGTTCAAGGGCGTCGAAGGCTGGACTTCTCCATGGGGGCGAATGACGCGACTGGTCGTAGGACCATTTAGCGATCTGAAAGCCGCGAAAAAATTCGAGGCTGGCTACAGGAAAACTGGCGGAGACGGATTCGCCTGGGTCAGTGCCAATGGCACAGAAGTCAAAAAGCTCGCTGCAAAATGATTCAACCGGGATGATGTCGCTTGTTAGCTATGCATCTCATCCGGCTGAAAGTCGGGGACGCCTGCACAATGAAGCGCGTGGGCCGGTTCCCAATCTAATACGCGGACCGCGAGATGATTTTCAGCGTGACAGGGATCGCATAATCCACTCCATCGCATTTCGCAGATTGCGACATAAAACGCAGGTTTTCGTTGCGCCGGACGGCGATCATTTCAGGGTCAGATTGACGCATAGCCTTGAAGTCGCGCAAATCGGCAGGACAATTGCGCGTGCTCTGGGATTGAATGAAGATCTGACCGAGGCATTGTGTCTGGCTCACGATATTGGTCATCCTCCTTTCGGGCATGCCGGAGAAGATGCCCTGGAAGAAGCGCTGGATGGATTTGGCGGATTTGATCACAATGCCCAGACAATCAGAACCCTGTCCCGGCTTGAACGCCCTTATCCGCGCTGGGATGGTCTTAATCTGACTTGGGAAATGCTGGAAGGTCTCGCCAAGCACAATGGCCCGATTGAGAATCCGCCATGGGCATTGGCTCAGGCCAATGAAGATTTTGATCTGGACTTGACCAGCTGGCCCTCGCTGGAAGCCCAGATTGCGGCAGTTGCCGACGATATTGCCTATGACAATCACGACATTGATGATGGCATACGGGCCGGTCTCCTGACGGTAGACCAGCTGTTGGAATTGCCTTTCATAGCGGAACGCTGGGAAGCGATCTGCTCCAGTTTCCCGGATGTGGCAAAGGATCGTCTGGTACCAGAGCTGGTACGCGACCAGATTGGTCTGATGGTCAATGACGTGATCGAGACGACCACAAGGCGAATAGAGGAATCCGGAGTAAAAACCGCTGACGACATTCGCGCTGCCGGGATGATGATTGGCGGTTTTTCCGAAGCAATGGCAGCAAAGGAACGAATGCTGAAAGGCTTTATGTATGCCAATCTCTACAACCACCCCGAACAACTCAACGCTGCTGAAACGGCGCGCTTGGTTGTGTCGGATCTGGTGAAGGCATATTGCGCTGATCCTGCCCTCATGCCGGATAGCTGGGCCGCCATGCTTCCCGCACAAGAGCCCGAACGCATGCGCCATATTGCGGATTTTCTGGCCGGTATGACGGACCGATATGCTACCACCTGTCATGCCCGTATTTATGGAGAAAATCATGGCTGATCCGATAGTGATCGTCGGTGCCACCGGCTTGATCGGCAGTTTGCTTGTCCGGCAATTGCGCGACGACAATGGCTTTGATGATGTCCATGTGATTGTCCGGGAAAAGCGCGACATAAATTATGACGGCGTGACAGTGCATGTTGCACCGTCTGTGAAATGGTCTGAAATAATTGCTGAAATTCAACCCCATGCCATTGTTTCCTGCCTCGGATCGACAATGAAAAAAGCAGGCTCGAAAAATGCCTTTGCGGCAGTGGATCGTGATCTGGTCAGCGCATTAGCCAAGGCGGCAAAGAACGCCGGTGCAAAACACATGATCGCCGTTTCATCGACCATGGCCAATTCCTATGCCTCTAGCTATTATCTGAAGATCAAGGGGCAGGCGGAAGACAAAATGCGAGCGCAGCGTTTTGATCGGCTGGACCTGATCCGTCCCGGGCTGTTGCGGGGCGAACGAACCAATGATCAGCGCGCAGGGGAAAGCTTCGCTATCGCCGTGAGCCCGTTGATGGACAAGCTCCTCCACGGGTCTTTTCGCCGTTATCGATCAATTGATGCTTCTGCCGTTGCCAAAGCGATGGTGGTGCTGCTCAACGAGCAGAAACCGGGGCAGTTTATCCACGAAAATGATGAAATTTGGGACCTGAATTAGCTGGTAAACTGCGCGGGCTTTTCAAAGCCATTTTTTGTATCGAATCATTGACTCCCCCATCAACGTCATCCACTCATGAATCTGCTTTTTGATCGGCGCTTTCGGGCGAGGATCACGAGGTATTGCGGGAGAGCGTTTTTCTGTCCCACCGGACATAAAGACCGCCGAAGGAGCAACCGCCCCGGAAACTCTCAGGCTACTGGACCGCAATCGTCTCACAAGCACTCTGGAAAGAGAGCGGATGGCCATAATGGCTGACGCTCCACCGAAGGGGTAAGTGCCGGACCAGTTCCGCCATGAAACTCTCAGGTTCCGTGACAGAGGGGGCAGTTTTGCAGGGCTTTGCTGTGAGCTGTCTTATGTCTGAGCGGAAATTTAATGAGTGAAACCACTGAAAATCTGAAACAATTGCCACTCGGTGACTGGCACCGAAATCTTGGCGCGCGGATGGTGCCTTTTGCGGGCTATGAAATGCCGGTGCAATATGAAGGCGTAATGGCCGAACATCTCTGGACGCGCGAAAATGCAGGTCTTTTTGATGTCAGCCACATGGGACAGGTCCAGTTGATCGGCGAAGGTGCTGCTGAGGCGCTGGAGGCGATTACCCCGGGCAATCTGTCTGCGCTGGGTGTGGGCAAAATCCGCTATACGTTGCTGCTCGCACAAGATGGCGGCATATTGGATGACTTGATGGTCACCAATGCCAGGAACGACCTCTATCTGGTCGTCAACGGCGCAACCAAGCATGACGATCTGGCTTACATGCGTGCGCAATTGCCTCCGAGTGTGACAATCAATCATCTGGAAGATGCGGCCTTGCTGGCTCTGCAAGGACCGAAGGCCGCGGAGGCGCTGGCAAAGCTGGGCATTCAACCACTGCAGGATGGTTGGCCGGTACCGACGGACCTGTACTTCATGGAAGCCGGACCATTTCTCTGGAATGATGTCCCTGTCGGGATCAGCCGGTCCGGTTATACCGGCGAAGACGGCTTTGAAATCAGTATCCCGGCAGATCATGCCGAAGCTTTTGCCACTGCATTGAATGGTCTGGATGAAGTATGCCCGATTGGTCTGGGGGCACGCGACAGTTTGCGGCTGGAGGCGGGGCTACCACTTTACGGGCATGACATGGGGCCAGAAATATTGCCGGTTGAGGCCAATCTGAATTTCGCACTTTCCAAAGTGCGCCGGGAAGAAGGCAATTTCGCCGGAGCTGAACGCGTGCTGGGGCAATATCCGGACAAGGCCGCTACCAAGCGTATTGGCTTGTTTGTCGAAGGACGCCAGCCTGTACGCGAAGGTGCAGATGTGGTGGATGCCGAAGGAAACATTGTGGGCAAGGTGACCAGCGGTGGTTTTTCACCAACACTGCAACGCCCGATCGCGATGGCCTATGTACCGATGGCTCTGTCGATCACTGGCACCGCTATTACGGTTGAGCAGCGCAAGAAGCAGATCGCCTGCACTGTCGCCGATATGCCCTTTGTACCGCATAACTATCACCGCAAACCAAAACTATGAACGACTGGAAGAGGACGAGATTATGAGCCGATATTTTACCGATGAGCATGAATGGATCGATGTCGAGGGGGAAACCGCTACGGTTGGCATTACCGACTATGCCCAAGAGCAGCTCGGCGACATAGTTTTTGTGGAAACGCCGGAAATTGGCGCGGAGCTGGCACAAGGTGACGATGCTGCGGTCGTTGAATCGGTAAAAGCGGCATCGGATGTCTATGCTCCGATATCCGGTACCGTAATCGAAGCCAATGACGCGCTGGAAGACGAACCTGCGCTCGTCAATAATTCTGCCGAAGAAGATGGCTGGTTTTTCCGGCTGACCTTGTCTGACAAGGACGAGTTGGCGGATCTGATGGATGAAAAGGCTTACAAGGCCTTTGTCGAGGAACTTTAATACGCCGGGCCAGCGAAGGCTGGCATCTCGAATGCGATGTATGAAAGCCAGTTGGTTTTTCCCGAGGCCCCAGTCTTTGCTGGGGTGACGCAAACAAGGAATATATGATGCGTTATCTGCCCCTTACACCCAATGATCGTCAGGATATGCTGGCTACAATCGGTGCGAAGTCAATCGATGATCTGTTTGTTGATGTGCCCGCAAATGTGCAACTGGACGGGCCGATCAGGGATTTGCCAATGCACGCCGGTGAAATGGCAGTGGAAGCACATATGAAATCGCTGGCAAAACGCAACCATGCGGCGGGAGACATGCCATTTTTTCTCGGCGCGGGGGCGTATCGTCATCATGTTCCGGCGAGTGTGGATCATATTATTCAGCGCGGTGAATTTCTAACGGCCTACACTCCGTATCAGCCCGAGATCGCGCAGGGTACGTTGCAGACGCTGTTTGAATTCCAGACGCAAGTCGCGCGTCTGTTTGGCGTCGATGTCGCGAATGCGTCCATGTATGATGGCTCGACCGCCTGCTGGGAGGCCATCACCATGGCGCGGCGGATTACAAGACGCGGCAAGGCGATAATGTCATCCGGCTTGCACCCGCATTATGTGTCGGTCGCCAAAACCATGGCGCGCTTCACCAAGGATCAGCTCAGCTATACGGCTCCGGTTCTGGATGCTGCTACCGACGGGGCCGATCTTCTGGATCAGATTGACGACGATACAAGCTGTGTAGTGGTGCAATATCCAGATATACTGGGCCGGATCGACGACATATCGGCGCTGGCGGAGAAAGCCCATGCTCACAAGGCTTTGCTGGTTGCAGTGGTTACTGAGCCGGTTGCTCTCGGAGCGATTAAGTCGCCTGGTGAAATGGGTGCCGACATTGTCGTGGGCGAAGGTCAGTCGATTGGTGTCGGGCTGCAATTTGGCGGGCCATATGTTGGCCTGTTCGGGTGCAAACAGAAATATGTGCGTCAGATGCCCGGACGCTTGTGCGGGGAAACCGTGGATGCGGAAGGAAAGCGGGGTTTTGTTCTTACATTGTCGACCCGCGAACAGCATATCCGCCGGGAAAAGGCGACATCCAACATCTGCACCAATAGCGGGCTCTGCGCTCTGGCTTTCTCCGCTCACATGACTTTGCTGGGTGAAAAAGGTTTGCGGAAATTGGCGTTGCTAAATCACAAAAAGGCCGTCGCGGCTGCGGACAAATTGTCGAGAATTTCCGGTGTAACTTTGATGAATCACAGTTTTTTCAATGAGTTCACTCTTATTCTTGATAAAAGTTCCAGGGCCTTGGTACGCCGGCTGGCCGATCAGCGAATATTGGCTGGCGTGTCACTTGGTCGGTTGTACCCCGAGGAAGATGGTTTGTCGAAAGGTGTAATCGTTGCGGTTACCGAGACCACCAGTGACGAGGATGTCAATCAACTCGTTGCTGCACTTCAAGGAGAACTGGCATGAACATGCTCGCCAAAGGCCGACCGACCCGGCAGAATGAAAATGCGCGTTCGTCGAGTGATCCCGGACCTGCAACGTTCACGGGAAATCATGCCCTTATGGTCGATGAGCCATTGATTTTCGAAGCAGGGGCCTTTGATCAATCCGGTGTGGATCTGCCGGATCCCCCATTTGTTGAAAATCGCCTTGGCGGAATGGACCGGGATTCCGAAATCGCCATTCCGGGTCTGTCTGAAGCTGAGACTGTTCGGCATTATACCCGGCTCAGCAGACAGAATTATGCGATTGATGTCGGACTGTTTCCGCTGGGCAGTTGCACCATGAAGCACAACCCGCGATTGAACGAAAAAATGGCCCGGTTGAAAGGCTTTGCGGATATTCATCCACTGCAGCCCATGCACAGTGTACAAGGTGCTTTGGAAACGATCTATCAATTGGCGGAGTGGCTCAAGACGCTGACCGGAATGCCCGCCGTGGCGATGAGCCCGAAAGCTGGTGCACATGGCGAATTATGCGGCATCCTGGCGATCCGCTCGGCTCTGGAAGCCCGCGGTGATGCCAGGGAAGTGATACTGGTTCCTGAAAGTGCGCATGGCACCAATCCGGCGACGGCAGCTTTTGCTGGATACAAGGTTGAAGATATTCCGGCCAACGGCGCAGGACGCGTTGATCTGGATGCGCTAAAGGCCCGATTGGGCCCAGATGTTGCAGGTGTCATGATCACGAATCCCAACACTTGCGGATTGTTCGAACCGGACATGAAGGCGATTTCGGATGCAGTTCATGCTGCTGGCGGTCTGGTCTATTGCGACGGGGCGAATTTCAATGCGATTGTGGGCCGTGTCCGCCCGGGCGATCTGGGTATCGATGCAATGCACATCAATTTGCACAAGACGTTCTCGACCCCGCATGGCGGCGGTGGACCGGGATCTGGCCCGGTGGTTTTCTCTGAGGCGCTGGCGCCTTTTGCTCCGCTTCCCTTTGTCGAGAAAAAGGATAATGGCGATTTTTATCTGGTCGAGGAAGAAACCGCAGAAGACCATCATGACAATAGTTTTGGCCGAATGGTCGCGTTTCATGGGCAGATGGGCATGTTTACCCGTGCGCTGACCTATATGCTCAGTCACGGCGCCGACGGCTTGAAACAGGTTGCAGAAGATGCTGTGCTCAACGCCAATTATGTGCTGCGCAGCCTCGAGGATGTGCTGGACGCCCCCTTTGCCAGCTCGGGACCCTGCATGCATGAGGCCTTGTTTTCCGACAAGGGTTTTGCAAATGATCTGACAACGCTGGATCTCGCAAAAGGACTGATCGATGAAGGCTATCATCCGATGACCATGTATTTTCCGCTCGTGGTGCATGGCGCGATGCTGGTTGAGCCCACGGAGACTGAAAGCAAGGCAGCGATTGATCAGTTTATCGGAGCTTTGCGCTCGGTCGCCGAACGCGCCCAGTCGGGCGATGAACTGCTCAAATCCGCACCTCATTTCGCGCCGCGCCGCCGACTGGACGAAACACAGGCCGCACGCAAACCCATACTCGTCTGGAATGAGCCTGAAGAACTGGTTGAAGCGGCTGAATGATCCAGCGGCTGACCAGCCTGTTTGCACTGTGGACGGTGCTGGGAACCGCCTGGGCCTGGTTTGTCCCGGATCATTTTCTCTGGGTCGTTGACGGGCGTTTCCAGCCCATGGGGCAATCACTGGTCAGCGTGCTGCTCGGGATTATCATGCTGGGCATGGGGCTGACGCTTTCGTTCGATGATTTTCGGCGCATCGGGCGCATTCCAAAATGTGTGGCAGCCGGTGTGGCAATCCAATTTACGCTGATGCCTCTGGCCGGCATTTTGATCGCATCCGGCATGGAGCTGGAAGCAGGACTGGCAGTCGGAATCATCCTTGTATCTTGCTGTCCCGGCGGCACTGCTTCCAACGTGGTCGCTTATCTGGCCCGCGCCAATCTGGCGCTATCGGTGACCATGACAATGGCATCAACATTGATTGCGGTCATTGCAACCCCGCTGCTGACAGGTTGGCTTGCCGGAAAATTTGTAGAAATTGATCGCTGGAACCTATTTGTCAACATGGTGTCGATCGTACTTGTACCGGTTGTCGCGGGGGTTTTTCTCAATCGCTTCTTCCCGAAAATGACCAGCCGGATCAGCGTGATTTCACCACTTGCCTCCGTGATCGTTGTCGTCCTGATTGTGGGTGGTATCATCGCGGCTTCCAAGCCATTGATCGAAGAGCATTTCGGCCTGTTGTTGTTTGCGGTGTTGCTGCTTCATGTATTCGGTTTCTCACTCGGTTATTTGTTCACAAAGGTACTTGGTTTTGGCGTGGAAGAGCGCCGCACAATCAGTATCGAGGTCGGCATGCAAAATAGCGGGTTGGGGTCCAGTCTTGCATCCACGCCAACGTTCGCAGCACAATTTGCCAACCCGATGCAGGCGGCACTGGCACCGGTACCGAGTGCAATATCGGCCGTCTATCATGTCGTTATTGGCAGCTTCCTGGCCGCCGTCTGGCGCCGGCAAGCTTTGAAACATCAGCGATGACTGAATCGGGATCCGGACTGTTCCCCCAAACAGGGCTCGAAGCCCAACGCCATGCGCCTGCAACCTTGCGTAATCGGGATGCGATAGCCGCGGTGTTGCAGGACATATTGCCGGAGCAGGGCACGATCCTTGAAATCGCCAGCGGAACGGGCGAGCACGCAGTTTATTTTGGCCAGAAATTTCCGGGAATAACCATTCAACCCAGCGATCCCGATCCGGCAAACTGCCGTTCCATTCGTGCATGGACAAAGCGCGAAGCGATGACCAACATCTTGCCGCCACTTCCACTTGATGCGCTATCTGAAAATTGGGACGTGAGCGCTCCGGCTGCCATCCTGTGCATCAACATGATCCACATAAGCCCGTGGGAAGCGACAATTGGTTTGTTCGAAAAAGCAAAGCAGTTGCTGCAACCCGGCGCACCGCTTTTTCTTTACGGACCGTATTTCCGTGCAGATGTTCCTCCGGCACAGGGTAATCTCGATTTTGAACGCAGCCTCAAGAGCCGGAACCTGCAATGGGGCATAAGAGACGTGGCGGATATGGATGCGCTGGCGACAAAAACCGAATTCAGTCAGCATGATCTCATTGAAATGCCAGCCAATAATATTTCCCTTATCTATCGGAAACTATAGAACTATCGTCCTTGCCATGATTTAAGCGACCGCTTAACACCTTCTGCAAAACAAGATGGAGCTGGGGAAGATGGGCAAGGAAACACGAATTTGCATGGGGTCGTCCATTGCACATTGGGCGGCGAAGAATCCTGATAATATCGCGCTTGATGATTCCGCGGGTGCTCTGACCTATCGTGAACTTGATGTGCTGGTCACAGACTATGCCCGAGCAATGACCGGATCGGGATTGAAAAAGGGTGATCGGGTCTGCTGGCTCGGCAAGAATAGCGGACTCTATTTTACTCTATTTGCGGCCGCGAGTCGTGCAGGTCTGGTCATTGCTCCGATCGGCTGGCGACTGGCTGCACCGGAAGTCGCCTATGTTCTCAAGGATACAAAGGCACCGCTGCTGATCTGCCAGCCCGATTTCGCTGACGTTGCCAGAAATGCCGCGGAAGAGGCGGGAAGTGTCGAACAGATTCTGGTGGCCGGAGAAGCAGACGGTCTGCAATCACTGGATGAATGGCTGGTCAAGACGATGCCCGCTGATTTGCCGGAAACAGACTCCAGTGAAGGCGTGCTGCAGCTTTATACGTCGGGGACGACGGGCAATCCCAAAGGCGCGGTGCTGACAAATGACAACCTCTTTAAAATGAGGCCACTTGTCGAGAACAAACCGGAGCATGCATGGATTGACATAGGTCCTGAAGACAGCACGCTGGCGGTCATGCCATGTGCTCATATTGCCGGGTCCGGTATCGGGCCGATTGCATTTTATAATGGCGCAACGATGATGGTAATCCCCGAATTCACCCCTGATGCCGTGCTGGATTGCATCGACAAGGGACTCAACCAGTTTTTCCTTGTGCCGACCGCCCTGCAAATGCTGGTCAGCGTTCCGCGTGCACAAGATACCGACTTCAGCAAATTGCGCTCGGTTACTTACGGTGCTGCACCAATCCCTCTGGCGCTGCTGCAGCAATGCATCCAGACCATGCCCAACGCCCTGTTTTGCCAGCAATATGGCATGACCGAGACCACGGGCACCGTATGTATTTTGCCACCAGAGGATCATGATCCCGGCGGTAATGAGCGCATGCGCGGTATCGGCATTCCGTTGCCCGGAGTGGAGATGAAGATCGTCGATGAGAATCGCAACGAAGTCACGCCCGGCACAATTGGCGAAATAGCGACCCGATCCGGCCTGAACATGCTGCACTATTTCAACAACACCGCTAAAACTGCAGAGACGGTGGATGAAAATGGCTGGCTCTATACCGGCGACGCCGCGATCATGGATGAAGACGGCTATTTCTACATCAAGGACCGGGTGAAAGACATGATCATCTCCGGCGGCGAGAATGTCTACCCGGCAGAAGTCGAAAATGCGATCTTTGGCCACCCGCAGGTGAATGAAGTCGCAGTTATCGGTATTCCTGATCCAAAGTGGGGCGAGGCGGTCAAGGCGGTCGTGTCACCCAAGTCCGATGCTGGCGAAGTCGATACCGACAGCGTCATCGCCTGGGCTCGTGAACGGATAGCCGGATTCAAGGTTCCCAAGTCGGTGGATGTAATTCCGGAATTACCCCGAAATGCGAGTGGAAAGATTTTACGACGGGAATTGCGCGCGCCTTATTGGGAAGGGCAGGAGCGTGGGGTTAACTGAAGGAAAGTCAACGCCCGAGATGCTTTGAAGTTGCAACACGGATATTCCACGACCCGATACGAGCCAGTACATTTTTTTAGGCTAAAACGACGCTGATTCGTGCCGTTAACAGACATATTGGTCTGGTACATAAAGGTGTCAACGAAATGCTCCACAAAATCAAGACAAGCGATCTTGAACTGGGAATGTTCATCCATTCCATGGAGGGGTCCTGGTTCGAACATTCATTTTGGCGCTCCAGATTTGTTCTGAACGAAGCTGAGCAACTGGAAGCGCTGATGTCCGGTGAAGTGGGCTGGGTAACGATTGATGATGCCAGGGGCAAAGGATCGCCCGAGCACGCGCAGCGCAAAAGCCAACCGCCTGGTACAAAATTGGCGGTACGTTCAAGAAAACCGTCTCCGAAACAAAAGCAGCTTCCATCGGATCACCATCGATCATATTTGCCTCCATTGGCAGAACGGAGTGCAAAACGACTTTCTCCGCGCGAGCGTGCAGCAGAAATTCGCAAGGCATCCACCACGATCAAGCGTTCACGAACTGCCGTCATGGCACTGTTTGGGGATGCCCGACTTGGCAATGCGGTCAAATCCCGCAAAATAGCACCACTGGTGGAACGTATCTCCAGTTCGGTCGATGTGGACCCCACCATCATTCTGAACATGGCAAGACTGAAGTCAAAGGATGAATATACCTATCTCCATTCGGTTGCTGTTTGTGCGCTGATGATCAACCTGGCGCGTCAAATGCGTGTGCCCGAAGCGCAGATCAACGATATCGGAATGGCGGGTATGCTTCACGATGTCGGCAAAATGGCAATTCCTGATGACATCTTGCTGAAGCCTGGAAAACTGGATGACACGGAGTGGGTGACGGTGCGCAACCATCCCCAAAGAGGCCACGACATTCTGTCGGCGTCAGAAGGCGTATCCGACATCGCGCTGGAGGTCTGCCTTCGGCATCACGAAAAAATGGATGGCACCGGTTATCCCGGCAAGATTCCGGCTTCCAGTCTCAGCCTGTTTACCCGTATGTCTGCCGTCTGTGATGTCTATGACGCGCTGACATCCCAGCGATCATATAACAAGCCGCTCTCGGCATCGCAGGCGCTTGCCAAGATGCAGTCATGGAAGGGACATTTTGACCAGCTCGTCCTGCGAAGTTTTGTCGAGAGCCTTGGAATATTGCCAATCGGGACGCTGGTGCGGATGGATCGGGATGAACTTGGCATTGTGATCGGAGAATCTCCGTCCGATTATGCTGCACCCATCGTTCGCACCTTTCATTCGCTCGACAAAGATTGTGCGATTGCTCCAAAAGACATCGACACCGGTCGAAGTAAGACACGACGGCTACTTGCAGAAGAACATCCTGATGACTGGGGATTTATCGACTGGATCAATCTCTCCGCGGACCTGATAAATTCCAAACCGGCTGACTGAAACCGCCGGAGAATTTTTCCCGTTCTGAGCCCATTAGCGCGATGGTGACGCCTGTTCAAACTGGCCCAGCGCAAAACTCTGCGCGGCCATCCGCACTTCCTCGGCGAGATCCGAATCCGGCAAAGATCGGGCGATGACCATCCCGCCGACACACAAGGCTGCCAGAGACAGAGCCTGTTCACGGCCGCCTGTCTTTCCATCAGCCATTCCGTTTTCGAACAGCCCGACCATCGCTTGCAGCAATTGCTGATAGGAAGCCTGTACGTCAGGATTGGAGCGCGCAATATCAGAGGGAAGCGCGATCATCGGACATTGGCCGTCAATATCTCCCAGATGTTCCGGCGAAAGATATCCCATTATCATCTGGCGCATAATAACATGGCCGGGGCTGGCAGGATCGACGCCGGCATCCTTGCGCCACTCGGCACCACGTCCGTGCAGAAAGCTGGATACTGCGGCCTGATAGAGTTCTTCCTTGTTTTTGAAGTGATTATAGAAGCCGCCACGGGTCATTCCGGCTCTTTCCATCACCCGGTCGATCGTCACGTCCTGAAAGCCGTGGCGATTGAATAAAATGCGGGCCGCCTCAACAATCCTCGCGCGGCTCCGCTGCTTGTGTTCTGCGCTATATGGCATGGAACTGTCTCCTTGGAACATCGCCTAACATAGATTTAAAAATGTTCTTTAACATATTTAGATCGCCGCAATAAGGGGCGAGCCAACAAACTTCCAAACCCCAAAAGGAGAATGAAAATGCAGAAATTTATCCTCGCGTATCACGGCGGCCCCAGTGCGATGTCACCGGAAGAAGGTCAGAAACACATGGCAGACTGGATGGCCTGGATGGATGGCCTTGGCGATGCCGTGATTGACCGGGGCGTGGCGGTCGGGCAATCGACGACTGTCGGCCCCGACGGCGTAAGCGATGATGGTGGACCGAATCCTTTGTCCGGTATCACGACCATAGAAGCAGCGGATCTGGCTGCAGCTATAGAAATGACCAAGATATCCCCGCATATCACCATGGGTGGAACCATTGAAATTGCTCCGGTGATGGACATGTCGATGTAGGAAAAGAAGTCCACGTTCGCGGTCCTCTGTCTGAATCATCTATTCACTGACCGGGGCCGCGAACGCATCAATAGATCCACTGGTCTGAATTCAGTTGATGAATTTGCTCCAGTACCAGCCCGCATATTTATAGTGAAACCTGGCAGCTTTCATGTCGTTTTCAGACTTGAGTTTGTTCCCCAGTTTGCCATGTGCGGCAGCCCTCAAATGATAAACATACCCGTAATTGTCATTGGCTTTTACAGCTTTGTCGAGATCATTGACGACCAGATCATAATTGCCTTGGCGGTAATGAACCAGTGCCCGGATAAAGTGAAAATAAGAACTGCGTTGCGACAGCTCGATCACATTCGTGCAATCTTCAAGCGCCAGATCAAGGTCAATTTTCTCCATCATCCGCAACAGACAGCGGTCAGCCAGATAAGTTGCGCTATCGGGTTCCTCGTCGACAAGAGTATTCATCATTTCCAGGGCCTGATCGAACCTTCCCTCTGCCTGCAAAATTTCAATCTGCAGAGAGTCTGCACTGGTGTCGCTCAAGCCGTCTTTTTTGGCGTTTTCCAGAACCAAATTTGCCTCGTCATATTTTCCGTCACGCACGTGAAGCCTGATAATTTCGAGCAATGCGTCGAAATATGCCGGTTTGATCTCAGTTGCTTTCGTGTAACTGGCCAACGCAGATTCAGGATCAATGCCCAGTTGAAGATCACCAAGCCATTTGTAATTTTCAGAATTGGATTCAATGGCCAGCGCCGCCTTAAGGTCAGTGATCGCGCGCTCATAATCACCGATCGTCTGGAAAAAATAGGCCCGGTTCCGCAGCGGACCATCGTCATCAACCTTGGCAATCGCAACATGTCTGTCAAACGCCGCCTTGTGCTTTTCGATTCCGCTTGAGGCTTTGTAATTCTCGACTTCCAGCCAGGGGCCGGGCGCATCCGCTGGCAGAACAATTTCGACATCTTTTCGATTCAACAAGGCGAGCTTCTTTCTGGCTGGTTCAAACTCGGATGCCGGTAACTCCCAGCGATTCATGTAATATTCTTCGTCGGAAATGACTCTGGTGCCTTCTTTTCGCACAGAACGACTAAACTGATATCCACCAATTTCTTCGTTGACGTCAGTTCTGCCAAGCATTTCCGAATTTTCGTATCTCTCTGGCAATTCATAGATTGCCTGGTATTTGAAATAAATTGGATAGCTCAATTGTACCGGCAGATCGCGCAGTTCTTCCTTGTCGCGACTCTTCTGAATTTTGAAGGTACTGGGCATGCTCCAAAGCTCGTGCCTGCGCTTGTCGGATTTGGTTTTCCAGCCCAGATAAGCCAAACCTTTGGCTGTCAGATAGCCAGTCTCCAGTTCTTCATCATAAGTAAAATCTGATTCGGTTATCAGCCCCTCCAAAACATATTGAAGAGCCAGTTTTTCCCGAACTTCCTTCGTTTTCTCTGCTGATAACTGGGTAATTGCATCTTTCAGTTTTTGCGCATCGCTATCGCGCAAGGTCGCTTTAAGTTCAAATGGAGCCGGCAAATCCGTTCCAGCCGCCAGATCATAGGTAACTTTGGCCATCTGGTACGGGCGCCCGGGGCGACGGATGGGAATTTCTTCGAGGGCAGCATTTCTTTTTTGACTTGGTAATCCATAGCGATGCGTAGGTGAATCCGCCATGTCGGCAAGACGCGTTCCGCTGTGTGTGCCATCCAGCCAATATACTTTCCCATCCAGTTCGGCTTTCACGATGATATGGTTGAACGCCTGGAATGATGGAAGTCGTTCAGCGACCGCGTCCCGCTGTTTTGTGTTGACGAGCATGGGAACTGACTTGATCCCCAGCCGGCGCAACGCTGCCAAAAGCAAATAGGTCTTTGCTTTGCAGTCGCCATATCGCATCCGCCATGTATCTTCCGGGGTTTGTGGTGTGTAATTTCCAAATCCCATGCCGTTGTACAGATAACGAATTTTGTCTTGCACCAGACGCAATGCGAGGGCCATACGCTCCTTTTTGTCTGTAGTCTGTTCAGCAATTGCCTGAATTTCGAGATCCAGATCTCCGCCCGCCTCGATGCCATCATTTTCCGGGTAAAGCGCGGAATTAACCCGTGCAACGTCTGCCCATGACGCAAAGCTACTGACTTCAAAATAATTCTTCTTCTTAAAGCGCGCGGGAGCATTTTTCGGGATTTTGAAATCCTGATCTTTTGTTCGATATCCAAAATTCAGGATATTCCATCCGTTCTGACGGCTTTGCTCCGGTACAATATCCTCTTTCGATCCGCGCCATTTAATTTTCATTTTGTCCGGCCAGCGAACCAGCTGGCGCGTGAAATCAATATTGAAGTTTTCGCTCGTAAAACCCCCGATTGTTTGGACTCTGCCGGCCAACGCCTTATTCTGCGTGGTGATGGTAAAGCTCAGTCGGACGATATCACCAAGCTGCAAATCTTCGATCTGGGTGATCGTCGTAAGCATGCCATTGATCATTTGTCTTTCGAGATTTCTTTCCCGACGAATGACTTCAAAAACATCATCCTTTGCGGTCAGATCGATAAGTTGGGATCCGCGAACGATCTCATAGCGGTGAATGATCAAATCGCCTTGATCGGGATGCCATGACGGCCGGAACAGCGACATCATGCGCGACATCGTCTTGGCAGATTCTATTCGAACAGCAACATCCCGGTAGGAAGAAACCATTCCCGGATCGAGCTGCTTTTGCTGGTCAAGTATGACCAATAGCGCTTCGCTTTCAGGATTGTCTTCCAGTATTTGGTCGAGATTTGCTATCTGGACCCATTCTCCGGGCTTTGCAAATATCGGCTCTGCCGAAGCTTGCGCATTCGAGCTCATCAAAATTTGTATTATGCACATCAGTGCAAGAGTAAAAAACTTCATATAGTCTGTATCGCCCCCGATTCTGTAACTCTATTACAAGTAAGTTTAAAAACAAGACCTAGTTCTTGCTTGTCCCTATTTGAGTTATTCGGTGACTTGGATGGCTGTCGCCAGCCTAGCTTACGCTCTTGTCCTGCCCCTCCCAATAGGGCGCCCGCAGGTCGCGTTTCAGTACCTTGCCGGCTCCTGACAGGGGGAACGGTTCACTGCGGAAATCGATAGAGCGCGGGCACTTGTATCCGGCGATCTGGTCTTTGCAGTGAGCAATGATTGCATCGGCATCGGGTGATGCGCCTTCTGACGGAATGATGATCGCGTGCACTGCTTCTCCCCATTGTTCGCTGGGAATACCGACCACGCAGGCTCCGGCGACATCCGGGTGGGTGGAGAGCGCGCTTTCGACTTCGGCAGAAAACACATTCTCGCCGCCGGAGACTATCATGTCCTTCATCCGGTCGACAATATAGACGAAGCCGTCCTCGTCCTGATAGGCGCCATCTCCGGTGTGAACCCAGCCATCGACCAGAGCCGCTGCGGTCTGTTCCGGTTGTTGCCAATAGCCCAGCATGTTACCGGGACTGCGCGCCGCGATTTCGCCGACCGTGCCCTTGGGTACTTCATTGCCGTTCTCGTCAACAATTTTGATCTCGCAACCCCAGGCCGGTCGGCCGGCGGATCGGATCTGTTTGGACTTTTCGCCCTCCAGAACATGATCCCAGGGATCGAGGATCGTGACGAGGGGTGCCATTTCCGTCTGACCATAGGCTTGTGAAAAATCCACATCGGGTAACAAGGTCATTGCCTGCCTCAGCAGACCCTCGGGCATCGGTGATGCGCCGTAGAGATAATTTGTGACAGAGTCGAAACTGGCGACATCAAATTCCGGATGCTGCAGCACCATTCCAAGCATCGTCGGCACCAGCAAAGCGTGGGTGACTTTGTTATCTGCGATTGCGGCCATTGTCGAAACGGGTTCAAAGGACGGCACATAAACATGGGTTCCGCCCGCCATCATGGCACCGCCGCCTGCTGCCAGATCGGCCATATGGAACATTGGCGCCGTGTGGAGATAAATCGAATCGCTCCTGAAATTCGCCTGTCCGCCTAGCGCCATGTTATTGTACCAGAGCGCCTTTTGCGACACCATCACGCCCTTGGGAAAGCCGGTAGTTCCGCCAGTGTAGAAGAGGCCTGCAAGGTCATCATCCATCCGCATCGCATCTTCGCAAGGTTCGTGATTTGCGATCAGTTCTTCAAAGGAAAGCATTCCGTCGGGCACGTCTTCTTCGAGATAAATGATGGTTTTGACGGTTTCGGCATCGCTGCCGATTTCTTGAACCATGGGTGCGAAATGCTTGTCCACGAACAGGATTTCTGATTGGGAATCATTGAGTGAGTAAGCATTTTCCGTGGCTGACCAGCGCGTATTCATGGGGACAACCGCGCCACCCGCCCACCAGACCGCGAACATATATTCAGTATAGCGGTCGGTATTCAGCGCCAATATGGCGACCCGGTCGCCTTCTGCCATGCCCAGTGACCGCAGCGCGCTAGCCAGTCGCATGACACGCTGGCGAGTTTCTTCCCAGGTTTTGCGACGATCACCGTCAATGGTCGCAATGTGATTGGGACGGGAATCTGCAGCGCTGTTCAGCATTTGGGTCAAGTGCATGTCTGGTTCTCTCCTGTTTCGAATTCGGTCTTGTCCTAATGGGCTGGAAACCACTCGCCCTCGAATATTACGCCGTAAACTTTGATATCCCGCAAGTTTGCAGCACCTACCGCGTATGGATCCTGTCCAAGTACCGTAAAATCAGCTTTCTTTCCGGTGGCAAGGGAGCCGACCTTGGCATCCATCCCGATGACCTGAGCCGCTTCGATGGTGATTGCGCGCAAGGCCTTGTCGAGCGAAAGCTTCTCCTCGGGCGCTTTGAGATTACCGTCCAGTGTGATCCGGTTGCTTGCGACCCACGCAAGATAGAGCGGATCAATGGGCGCCATGTTGAAATCGCTGTGGAGCCCCAATGGTACGCCTTTTCGTTCGAGCGAGCCCAGCCTGTTCATCTGTGCAGCCCGGTCGGGGCCAAGGCCGGTCCGGGCATAGGCATCGCCCAGGATGCGGATGTAGTTGGGCTGAGCTGATACATAGATGCCCATTTGGGCAATCCGCCGGTTTTGCGCCTCAGTGGAATAGCCAAGATGCTCCATGATCAGTTTCTGGCCGGCACGTACCGGGAGCTTTTCGGAAATATCGAGCACGACATCGAGACCCTTGTCGCCGTTGACATGCGTATGCAGATTCCAGCCAGCATCCCAGAACCGCCGGGTCAGTTTTTCTTGTTCCTCTGGTTCAGTCAGCCATTTTCCTTCATGGCCATCGCTGTAACCGGGCGGGTTCATTTGCATATATTGTGCGAAAAAGGCTCCGTCTGCGAATAGCTTCACCCGGTTTGAAAAGAAGAATTTGTCGCTTTCATATTTCGCCTTGATGTCTTTGAGCCAGACATTGGGATCGTCTTTGATCAACGTAGCGACCGGTATCGCCAATATGCGAGATGGTGTCGTAGGTTGATCATACAAGCTTTTGAAAAGTTTAGATTCCATCTCTGGTCCACCAAATCCGCCAAAAGCCAAATCCGCGCTGGTTGTGACTCCGTTTTCCAACATCATCTGACGCATATCGGCCAGGCCCTGCTGGATTTTTTCAGGTGAAAACAGGTAAGGGCGCAGCTTGTCGACACCGTTGAAAAGTGCGGTCTCGCTGAGTATCCCGCGCTCATAATCGGCGTGACTGGGGTCTACTCCCGGCTTGATGATTTCTTTCTCGAATTCCGCTTTGCTTCCCAGCCCGAGCAGCTCCATCGCCGCGCTGTTTGCAATGATCTCGTGAAAGCTGCGCTGCCAGATAACCACCGCGCGATCGGGCGCGATCCGGTCCAGTTCAGCGCGATCGATATCTTCGTGGAATAGCTTGTGATGACCCCAGGTGATGAAGAGCTCAGCCTGACTTTTTGCCAGTTCTTCGCGCAACCGCGTTTCATAGTCTGCCTTGCCCCGGACTGCGGGATAGGATTTTCCGGGAAGTTCCCAGCTTTCCGGGCTGATGAACGGGATCGGCAGCATCATGATCGTCTGCATCGGGTGGATATGCGGCTCGACAAAGCCCGGCATCAGTATCTGTTTGGCAAAATCGCGATTAACGGTGACGCTCCGACCCCGCGTCCAGGCGTCCAATGCGTCCAGCTCGTTCGCCAGACCGAGGATGATCCCATCCGCAGTGGCGACAAATCTGGCTTCGGGAAAGCCTGGTTCCATTGTGATGATTTTCGCGGCTTCGTAAACTGTGACTTCGGGATAAGGGAGTTCTGCAGGACTGTCACTTGCCGATGCGGTTCCCGCTAACCAAATGACCGCCGCAGCTGCAGTCAGCCAATACAAGACGTTTCGCATGTTCTTCTCCCTCATTTGGCAAAAGGCTATGCGTTTCAGCCGCTTTTGCCAAGTCGTCAATTTGAGGTAGTTTGCAGTTTTACAGATTTCACATGTTCACGCCATGCGATGAACAAACCGGAGCCGATAATGATCGGTGCGCCGAGCCAGATCGAAAGGCCGGGCCACTGACCGAATACGGCGATGCCGATAACTGTTGCCCAGATCAGGGCACTATAGTCCATCGGCATGATCGTTGAAACCGGCGCAAAACGGAGGGATTGCGTAATCGTAAGCTGGCCCAGAGCTCCAAAAACTCCCACTCCAAGCAGATATGCCCAGGTTTTCGGGTCATGACCGCCTCCATATATCCACGCACACAGGGCCAGGGCCGGCAATGTGTAAACCGAAAACCAGAAAATGGTGACAATACTGGTTTCGGTTCGGCCCAGTACCCGGATGACCAGCGTAACCGAGGCCGTGACGAGTGCGCCTGCCAAAGCCACCGCAGCCCCGAATGCCGGAATAAGAGTTCCCCCCGGCTGGATAACGATCAGCACGCCAACAAATCCGATCAAGATGGCCGTCCAGCGCTGGACACCCACTTTTTCCCTCAGGATCAGCGCGGCAAACATGGTTGCGAAAATCGGGACCGTGAAGCTGATTGTTGTTGCATCGGCCAGGGGCAGGAGTGTCATCGCCCAAAAGTTCAGGCCCATTGCAAATATCCCAAGGACGGAGCGCATGAGGTGCAGCTTGTGCTTGTCAGATTTGATCGCGGGCCACCCGGCTTCGCTACGCCAGATCAGAATGCAAATTAGCGGCATCGCGGTTAGCTGCCGATAAAATAGACTTTCGGTAACATGGACGCCTTCTTGCCCGGCCAGTTTTACGAAGCCAAACATGATTGCCAGCGACAGCATCGCGGCCAGTCTTGTCAGAATCCCCGCAATTGGGCGGTTTTGACCTTGGGCTTGAGCCGCCGTAGATGTGATCTCGGCAGAGCTCATCGGGGATTGCCAATAAAGATAGGGTCACAGGAGTTGTGCATTGCCGCGGTAAATAGCATATAGCCCGCAAAAGCAATCAGGAGTCTTTCGCAATGCGCACGGTAACCCATGTTCTCGCCAATTCCCCACCCGCAGCGAGCGGCCGGACAAGCGATATATTTGATCCAAATAATGGCGGAGTTCAGGCTGAAGTGGAGCTTGGAAATCAGGCCGTTCTCGATACCGCAGTAGAAGCGGCTCTCGCGGCGCAACCGGCTTGGGCTGCAACAAATCCGCAGCGCCGTGCCCGGGTAATGTTCAAATATAAAGAACTTGTCGAAGCGCATATGGACGAGCTCGCGCACATGCTCTCCAGCGAACATGGTAAAGTGATTGCAGATTCCAAAGGTGATGTGCAGCGCGGCCTGGAAGTAATCGAATTTTGTTGCGGGATCCCGCACGTGCTGAAGGGCGAATATACGCAAGGCGCGGGTCCTGGCATTGATGTCTATTCCATGCGTCAGCCGATCGGTATCGGCGCGGGTATCACGCCATTCAACTTTCCCGCTATGATTCCGATGTGGATGTTCGGACCTGCGATTGCGACCGGCAACGCGTTCATTTTGAAGCCATCAGAACGTGATCCTTCGGTTCCCGTCCGTTTGACCGAATTGATGCTGGAAGCCGGACTTCCGGAAGGAATTTTGCAATGTGTTCATGGTGACAAGGAAATGGTTGATGCCATTCTTGATCATCAGGCAATCGGCGCGGTTAGCTTTGTCGGCTCATCCGATATTGCGCATCATGTTTATCGCCGCGGTGTGGCTGCTGGAAAACGAGTTCAGGCGATGGGCGGCGCCAAAAACCATGGTATCGTGATGCCGGATGCTGATCTCGATCAGGTCGTGACGGATCTTTCCGGAGCGGCCTTTGGTTCGGCAGGCGAACGCTGCATGGCATTGCCAGTGGTGGTGCCCGTCGGCGATGATACCGCTGATCGCCTGCGCGAAAAGATGATTCCGGCCATGGAAGCTCTCAGGGTTGGTGTCTCAACCGATGAAGAGGCGCATTATGGGCCGGTGGTCAACCATGCGCACAAGCAGCGAGTCGAAGGCTGGATTCAAAAAGGTGTCGACGAAGGCGCCGAACTGGTTGTTGATGGACGTGGATTTTCTTTGCAGGGCCATGAAGATGGATGTTTCATCGGACCTTCCCTGTTTGATCGGGTCACGACCGATATGGAAAGCTACAAGGAAGAGATTTTTGGACCGGTACTTCAAATCGTCCGTGCCAAAAACTTCGAAGAAGCATTGGCGCTGCCCAGCCAGCATCAATATGGCAATGGCGTGGCAATTTTTACGCGCAATGGTCATGCGGCGCGCGAATTTGCCAGCCGTGTCAATGTCGGGATGGTTGGTATCAACGTACCGATCCCGGTTCCGGTGGCTTACCACTCTTTCGGCGGCTGGAAACGCAGTGCCTTTGGCGATACCAACCAGCACGGTATGGAAGGTGTGAAGTTCTGGACCAAGGTCAAGACCATCACATCGCGCTGGCCGGATGGGACTGCGGATGGTTCGAACAAGGATGCTTTTGTCATTCCGACGATGGGATAACCGCGCAAGTCGGCCAGTCTCGATTCAGGACAGCAACGGAATATATCTGGAAAAGCGCGGTCAGGCTTGGGACAAGGGCCTTTTGTCGCTGTCCAGGAGTGTTCGCGAACAATGTCTGTGCGTTTCCATTTTGTCGGGAATAAACCATGATGGCGCTTTCGCCTCGGGTGTTTGCGATACTAATGCTGCTGGGCATTTCCATATTTGTCGTGCTGCAAATGCTGGCGCAATCGCCCGTGCCGCCGACCAGGGAAAATGTCAAAACGGCGGTACAGGCTCCAGCCGAAGATACCGGCAAGAGAATTGCCTTCAGTTTCGATGATGTCCCGCGCGGACCCGGTGCATTTTTACAATCGCAAGAACGGCCCGGATTGCTGCTGGAAGCTCTCCGTCACGGCGGGATTGAGCAAGCCGCCTTCTTCGTAAACCCCGGCCGCATAACCGAAAGCGACAGCGATGCGGAAACCGTGATGCGGTACGCTGGCGAGGGGCATGTTCTCGCCAATCATACCGCTCGACATTCGAGATTGTCTGCAGTGTCGGTTCAAACTTTCCTGGCCGATATCGATGCTGCGGAAGCCTGGCTGTTGGGCCGGCCCAATTACAGGCCTTGGTTCCGGTTTCCATTTCTCGATGAAGGCGGGAAAAACAAGGCGAAAAGAGATGCCGTTCGCGCAGGATTGAGGAAGCGCAATCTGATCAATGGTTATGTAACTGTCGACGCATCCGACTGGCATATGGAAGACCTCGCTCTTGCTGCGGCGAAGAACGAAAAGATGATGGATTGGAGTGCCTTGCGTGATCTGTTCGTTGAATCCTATGTCCAGTCTGCCAATTTCTCCGATGAGTTGGCCCGCCGTACATTGGGCCGTGCTCCGGTTCAGATGATCTTGCTCCATGAGACTGATCTAGCGGCCATGTTCGTCGACGACCTGGCCGTTGCTTTGAAGGCAGATGGCTGGGAAATTGTGACCGCCGATGAAGCTTATGCAGATCCCATGGTTGATATGGAGCCGGATGTTGCCTTCGCGGATGGAACCCGAACCCAGATGCTGGCTGCAGAACGAAATATTGGATCGCGCTGGTATCAGCGAAATGATCCAAAAGTAGCAAAAAAGCTATTTGCCGAGAGAGTGCTGCGCGAGTAAGTTCCCTCGCATGAAAAACAGGATTCTCCCGATTGCCGTTGCGGCAGTCTCGCTGGTGGTCACGACGCCGACAACCTTTGCCCAAACACCTGAGGCTACCGCGCAGGAAGTACTCAACACACACCCGATAATTGACGGGCATAATGACGTTCCTGCGCAAATCAGAGGGCGGTTTGACAGTGACTTCTCCAAATTTGATTTCCGCGATACGCTGGAAACGCCGGGGCCGGCTCCAAAGCCGATGCATACGGATATTGCACGTTTGAAAGCCGGCAAAGTCGGTGGACAATTCTGGTCGGTCTGGATTGATCCGGAATTGCCACAGGCCGAAGCTGTCGAGCGGGTCATTCAGCAGATTGACATCGTGCACCGTTTGGCAAACGAATATCGCGATCTCGAAATCGCCCTGACAGCTGACGATGTCGAGCGTGCAAACAAGTCCGGTCGTATTGCATCATTGATTGGTATGGAAGGCGGGCATTCGATTGGCAATTCGCTGGCCGTTTTGCGCCAGACATATGCGCTTGGAGCACGGTACATGACGTTGACCCACTGGAAAACGCTGGATTGGGCGGATGCTGCAACCGATGCGCCCAAAAGTGATGGCTTGTCGGAATTCGGCGTACAGGTGGTTCACGAAATGAACGCGATGGGCATGATGGTGGATATCAGTCATGTATCACCTGCTACGATGCATGATACGCTTGATGTTGCCCGAGCTCCGGTTATTTTCAGTCACAGCTCTGCAAATGGGGTCACGGACCATCCCCGCAATGTGCCGGATTCTGTTCTAAAACGACTTCCCGACAATGGCGGCGTGGTGATGGTTACCTTCGTGCCATCTTATCTCAAGGCGGAGCGGCGCGATTGGGAAGCGGCTGAAAAAGCCGAAGACGCGCGCGCCAAGGCGTTATATCCCGGTGAAGAAAAACGACGGGATGCACATATGACAAGTTGGCGTGATTCCAATTCGATGCCGGCCGTAACTGCATCCGATGTTGCCGATCATGTCGATCATATTCGCAAAGTTGCGGGGATCGACAATATCGGGATTGGCGGAGACTATGACGGCGTCCGGTTCTTGCCGGATGATATGCAGGATGTCGCAACATATCCCGTTCTGTTCGCGGAACTTGTTCGGCGCGGATATAAAAAAGATGATCTCGCCAAGATATCACGAGGAAACATTTTGCGGGTGATGCGCGAAACGGAGCGTGTTGCCGAGCACCACAAAACGGAAGTTAAATAGGTCAAAATGAACCAGTTTGCACTGACAGAAGATCAACTCGCCATACAGGATATGGCGGTAAAATTTACCGCTGATGCGATTACCCCGCACGCGGCGGAATGGGATGAGAAGCACATCTTTCCGCGTGATACGATCAAGCAGGCAGCAGAGCTTGGCTTTGGCGGAATTTATGTGTCGGAAGAATCCGGTGGCATAGGATTGGGCCGATTGGAAAGTGCTATCATCATGGAAGCCATGGCCTACGGCTGTCCGTCAACGAGCGCCTTTATCTCTATCCACAATATGGCGAGCTGGATGATTGATACCTTTGGCGCGCAGGTCGTCAAAGACAAATATTTGCCTGATCTCATTACGATGGAAAAGATTTCCAGCTATTGTCTGACCGAAGCCGGAGCAGGTTCAGATGCCGCTTCGCTCAAGACCAAAGCCGAGCGGGATGGCGACCACTATATCGTCAACGGTTCCAAGCAATTCATCTCAGGCGGCGGCGCCAATGAAGTTTATGTCACGATGACAAGAACATCGGATGACGGCTCCGGTGGTGTAACTTGTCTGGTGATTGACAAGGACATGGAAGGCGTAAGCTTTGGCGCGCAAGAGAAGAAGCTGGGCTGGCATTCACAGCCGACCGCGCAAGTGAATTTCGACAATGTCAAAGTTCCTTTGGAGAATCGCGTTGGTGATGAAGGCGAAGGTTTTCGCATCGCGATGGCCGGACTTGACGGCGGGCGACTGAACATTGGTGCCTGTTCGTTGGGCGGAGCGCAGCGCTGTCTGGACGAAGCGGTTGGCTATACCAAAGAGCGCAAGCAATTCGGCAAGGCGATTGCCGATTTCCAGAATACCCAGTTCATGTTGGCCGATATGGCAACCGATCTCGAATCTGCGCGAGCACTGCTTTACATGGCGGCTGCCAAAGTGACAGAGGGGGCGCCAGACAAGACGAAATTCGCTGCTATGGCCAAGCGACTGGCGACTGACAATGGCTCGAAAATCGTGAACGACGCGCTGCAACTTTTTGGCGGCTATGGTTATTTGCAGGATTATCCCATTGAACGTTTTTGGCGTGACCTTCGCGTCCATTCGATATTGGAAGGCACTAATCAGGTCATGCGGATGATTGTTTCCCGCGAGATGCTGCGGCAGTAAAAGGACCATAATGACAGACGATCTCATCATACGAAAATCCGGTCGTGTGGGGCATATAAGCCTGAACCGGCCCAAGGTCATTCACTCTCTGAATCTCGACATGTGTCTGGCGATGACCAAAGCGTTGCTGGAGTGGCGGGAGGATGACAGCGTCGAGGCGGTCATCATCGATCATAGCGAGGGTCGGGGGTTTTGCGCCGGCGGTGATATTGCGATGCTGCGTAGCTCCGGGCTGACGGATGGCAAGGAAGGGCGGGCGTTTTTCTACAAGGAATATCAGCTCAACCATTTGCTGTTTGAATATCCCAAGCCGGTTGTGGCGTTTATGGATGGCATCACCATGGGCGGCGGTGTCGGAATTTCACAGCCCGCCAGATTTCGGGTCGCTACACAGAACACCCGATTTGCGATGCCGGAAACCGGTATTGGGTTGTTTCCGGATGTTGGCGGCGGCTGGTATCTCTCGCGGCTGGCCGGCAGGTTGGGGCAGTTTCTTGCGTTGACCGGAGCCCGCCTCGATGGCGCAGAATGCAAGCAAGTAGGTCTTGCAACTCACTATCTGGAAGCGGGTCGATTGGAAGAAGCCAAAGAGCGGATCGCAGAAAATCCCAACCGTATCGAGGGTATTTTGGGTCAATTGACGGATACCGTGCCAGAGGCGCGCATTTCCGGAAATCTTGACAAGATAGATCGGTTTTTTGCCTCGGATATATTTGAAGAAATTCTCGCAAAACTGGAAGCGGACGATAGCGACTGGGCGGCAAAGGAACGTGATACACTGGGTACGAAAAGCCCGCAAACCTGCAAGGTCGCATTGCGCCAGTTGCAGGAAGGCGCTGCGATGGAAACGTTTGCCGACGAAATGCGCAACGAATATCGCATTGGCTATCATGTGCTGGTGATGCATGATTTTCTCGAAGGTGTGCGGGCGTTGATTGTTGACAAGGACAATGATCCCAAATGGGATCCACCAACACCGGAAGCCGTTTCCGATGAATGGATTGATGCAATTTTTGCGCCGCTACCGGCAGAAGAAGAATGGAAACCACTATGAGCTATGAAACAATTCTCTCCGAAAAGCGGGGACAAGTCACGTTGATGACATTGAACCTGCCCAAATCCCTGAATGCATTGAACAGCCAGGTTCTGGAGGAGCTGATCACTGCCTTTGCAGCGTTTGAAGCGGACGAAACCCAGCTTTGTGCGGTGTTAACCGGATCGGGCGACAAGGCTTTTGCCGCCGGCGCCGACATCAAGGAAATGTACGAAAAGGCCGCAGCGGATTTCTATCTGGAGGATTTCTTTTCAAAATGGACCAGCCAGATCGTCAAGACCACCCGCAAGCCTTGGATCGCAGCGGTCAACGGTTTCGCTCTGGGCGGCGGATGTGAGCTTGCCATGATGGCAGACTTTATCATCGCCAGCGACAATGCGAAATTTGGCCAACCGGAGATAAAACTGGGTGTGGCCCCCGGCATGGGCGGTTCCCAGCGTCTGACGCGCGCCGTCGGCAAGTCCAAATCGATGGATATGTGCCTGACGGGCCGGATGATGGATGCCGAGGAAGCGGAGCGTTCCGGTCTGGTGGCGCGCGTGGTTCCCCATGCTGAGTTGCTCGACGAAGCGATCAAGGCGGCAGGAGTTATCGCTTCAATGCCGCCCATGGCTATTCAGGTGAACAAGGAAATGGTCAATGCCGCGTTTGAAACCAACCTGGATCAGGGCTTGTTGCACGAACGGCGACTATTCCAGATCCTGACCGCTACCGAGGACAAGAAAGAGGGCATGGCGGCGTTTATCGAGAAACGCGAAGGTAACTGGAAGGGTCGCTGATATGAAAATCGGATTTATCGGATTGGGCAACATGGGCGGCGGGATGGCTGCCAATCTGGCGAAGGCCGGGCATGAGGTGCATGCTTTTGACTTGTCGGGTGAAGCACTTGCCAAAGCGGGCGAAGCCGGCTGTCTTCCGGTCAGTGAAGCGGCAGCAGCTGTGAACAATATGGAAGCGGTTGTGACCATGCTTCCTGCCGGGCAGCATGTCCGCAAAGTCTATGAATATGAAGTGATCATCAACGGCGATCCCGGCACGTTGGTGATCGACTGTTCGACGATCGACGTTGATAGTGCAAAAGATGTGGCGACTATGGCTGATGCCAAGGGACTTGTGCCGGTGGATGCTCCGGTGTCTGGCGGGATCGCGGCAGCCAATGGCGGCACGCTGACGTTCATGGTTGGAGGTAGTGAAGCGGGCTTCAAGCGCGCAGAACCGATCCTTGCTGATATGGGCAAGGCGGTCATCCATGCCGGAGCCAACGGGGCAGGGCAGGCGGCCAAAATCTGTAACAACATGCTTTTGGGTGCGTCGATGATCGCAACTTGTGAGACGTTCAAGATGGCGGAAAAGCTAGGTCTTGATCTCCAGAATTTCTACGATATTTCGTCCAAGGCTTCTGGCCAGAACTGGTCCATGACGAGCTATTGCCCGGTTCCCGGCGTAGGGCCGCAAAGCCCGGCGGATAATGGCTATGAAGGCGGTTTCGCTGCTGCTTTGATGCTCAAGGATTTGCGTCTGGCCATGGAAGCGGCCGAGAGTGCAGGAGCCGAGGTCCCGATGGGGGCCAAGGCGCAGGCGCTTTACGAGCAATATGCGGAAGCACAAGGGCAGGGCGGAATGGACTTTTCCGGCATCATCAACATGCTGGGCAAGGACTAAGCCTCAATGCCGCCGTTATGGATGATGTTTGCCGGCGTATCGGCAGTGATTGCCATAATTGCAGAGATCGCTAACCGGCGTCGCAATAACCGGAAAGACATAAACAATGTCGGGTTTATGCCGTGGTCAAGCATTGCCGCCATGGCATTGCTGACATTCGGCATTTCACTGGCTTTCGGATTCGGTTTTATCGAAGCCGGATAGTGCTAATTTTACAGGCAGGCTTCCAGCAATGGCTGATCAAAACCATATTGCCGCGCTTTTTCAAGCGTATAGGGGCGCAGGCCGGATGACACATAGTCACCGATAATCTTGCCGTCGGCATCTTCATCCAGATACTGATATTTGAACAATTCCTGGGTCACGATAACGTCACCTTCCATGCCGATGACCTCGGTGATGTTGGTTGTCCGGCGCGAACCGTCACGCAGACGTTTCACCTGAACAATCAGATCGACCGACTCTGCGATCTGGCGGGAAATGGCTTCTTTCGGGATCTTGATGTCGCCCATCAGGATCATGTTTTCCATACGGCCAAGACACTCGCGCGGAGAGTTGGCGTGAAGCGTACACATGGAGCCATCATGGCCTGTGTTCATGGCAGCGAGAAGGTCGAAACATTCCGCGCCACGAATCTCACCGAGAATTATACGGTCAGGGCGCATTCGCAGGGCGTTTTTCACGAGATCGCCAATGGTGATTGCACCTTCGCCTTCGAGGTTTGGCGGGCGGGTTTCCAGCGGCAACCAGTGTGGCTGTTGCAAGCGAAGCTCGGCAGCATCCTCAATCGTCAGCACGCGTTCGCCCGGATCGATCATTTTCGACATGGCGTTGAGCATTGTTGTTTTACCAGAACCCGTACCACCCGAGATAACCACGTTAAAGCGGCAAGCACCGGCAATTTTCAAGGCCGTACACATATCGTCCGACATCGACCCGAAGCCCTTCATCATGTCGAGTGTGATAGGCTTCTCGGAGAATTTACGAATAGAGATCGCGGTGCCCTTGAGGCTGAGCGGGGGCACGATCACGTTCACACGAGAACCGTCCTTCAAGCGCGCATCGGCCAGCGGTGTGGTCTGATCGACGCGACGACCTACCTGGTTCACGATACGCTGTGCGATCTGAAAAAGATGCTCTTCGTCACGGAATTGGATCGGTGCGATTTCGAGCTTACCCTTGATTTCGATATAGGTCTGCTCTGGGCCGTTGACCATGATATCGGAAATATCCGGGTTGCCTAGCAACTCTTCGAGCGGGCCGAAACCCAGTAGCTCGTCAACGAGCACTTTTTCCAGTGCAAATTGCTCGCGGCGATTCAAAGTCAGTTTAAGCTCGGTCAACACTTCCATGATGATCGGACGGAATTCTTCGGTCAGCTCTTCCTTGTTGAGCGTCGCAGCGGCTTCGGGATCAACCCGTTCGAGCAGGCGTGGAAGCACCTGTTCCTTGATCTTGTGAACGGATGCGCCAAAGCCTTCGTCTTTGTCAGCTTCTTCCGGGAGAGGGTTGGAGCGCTCAGCCAGACGCGACATCGCATCATCTTTATCGGCAGGCGCGGAACCTTGCTGTTCTTCACCCGGCAAAGGAACAGAATCTATCGGTGGAAATTGTTCACCACCCGATCCGTCTTCAGCTGCCTGTGAATCAATGTCATCTTTGGAGGCGGATTTTGATCCACCACCTGACATAGGTTTTGCAACACCAAAGGATGGACGGCCGCCACCCAAACCGTTTTTCTTGCCAAATGCGCTCATGGTTCTCCGCCGGAAATAGTTGCATTACAATTAGACACAGGCCCTGTTTCTACGAAAATGGTTAATCTTTCGATAATGCAACGCGCGCAAACCGTTTCGATCGGATTTGCGTATCTATCTAAGAAGTCGGTTGTTTCTGTTGCGATTGCCTGCGAATAGCACCGAATGGGTATTCAGGATCGGAATTTTGATTGAATGGCTCGGAATCAGCGAATAACCGGGCAGCAGCCAGCGGTATAACGCTTGCTTTGATAGCTTTTTCGGGATTTCCGGTTGGTGATGCGATCGTCAAGTCGATGGCGATTGACTGGCCGGCAGCAGCGGTAGCAGCATTGCGATTCAGTATTGGAGCTATTGCGCTTGCTGTTCTCCTGCTCTGGCGGGAAGGACGGGACGGTTTTCAAATCCGGCGCCCCTGGCTGCACGCAGCCCGCGGTCTGGCGCTGGCCGTAGGTACCATCACTTTCTTTTCGGCGATTTATATATTGCCTCTGGCGGAGGCAGTGGCAATCGCGTTTGTGAATCCCATTATTACCGCCCTGCTATCGGGATGGCTGCTCAAAGAGAAAATGCGGCCGGCTACCTGGGTGGCAACCCTGGTTGCTTTTGGCGGAGTGTTGATCATGCTTCGCCCAAATTTGGCAGAATTCGGATGGGTTGCCGTTCTTCCATTGGTCTCCGCCTTTGCGATGGCTGCCATGTTGATCCTGAATCGTATGGTTTCCAGCCAGCGTTCCATCTTTGCCGCCCAGTTCTATTTGTCCTTCTGGGCTGCCATTTTTCTGATCATTGCCGCAACATTGGGTCATTTGACGGTTCCGGTGATGGTAGTCGGCGGCTTGCCGGGCTGGGATGTCGTTATAAAATGTACGGTGATCGCAATAACGGCCACAAGTTGCCATTTCCTGCTGTTTATGGCGACGATGCGCACCACAGCGGCGGCCATAGCACCGCTGGTTTACATCCAGTTGATCATATCAAGTGCGATCAGCGTTTATATTTTCGGTGATCCGATCGATTCGATTGCATTGATCGGGGGTAGCCTGATTCTGCTCAGCGGACTGATGCTCTGGCGTAGCGAGCGGAAGGCGGCAACCGTGCTGGAAGCTTAGGAAACAGCTTCAGCAAGGACCGTCAAACCCTTTTCGTTCACTTCGGCAAAACCACCCTGAACCGTAATGGTCTCTGGAGCAGCGCCTTCGCTGGCATAGATCACCAGATCTGCATCGCGAATTGTTGACATGACTGGCGCATGATCGGCGAGCACGCCGAAATCGCCCTCGGTTCCGGGCACGACAACCATGAATACATCATCCGACCGGACCAGTTTTTCAGGAGTTACGAGTTCGAAATGCAGGTTTGCCATGTTCTTCAGTCCTGTATCGCTGCATCAAACACGGATGCGGCTTTCTCAAATTTGTCTCGGCAACCAGTGTTGCAAAAGCCAACAACTGCGCCTTTATATTCTGTCAAAGAGTCTGCTGACACCGGGTCTCCTGACCACGGGCAGATGTCATTGACACAATCTTCAAGGCGCAGCTCTGCCATTTAGGCCGCTTCTGCAGCCAGTTGCTTGCCTTTTTCGATCGCTTCTTCGATCCCGCCAACCATGTAGAAGGCGTTCTCGGGAAGGTGATCATATTCGCCGTCGACAACTGCCTTGAACGATTTGATTGTATCTTCCAGATCAACGAATTTACCGGGAATGCCGGTAAACACTTCTGCCACGTGGAAAGGCTGTGACAGGAACTTCTGAATTTTCCGGGCACGTTGAACGACCAGCTTATCTTCTTCGGAAAGCTCGTCCATACCGAGAATGGCGATAATGTCCTGCAGCGACTTGTATTTCTGCAGTGTTTCCTGAACGGCGCGGGCGGTGTCGTAATGCTCCTGGCCAACCACGCGTGGTTCGAGAACGCGCGATGTTGAATCGAGCGGGTCAACAGCAGGGTAAATGCCCAGCTCCGAAATCGCACGGTTCAAAACGGTCGTTGCGTCGAGGTGGGCAAATGACGTTGCCGGTGCAGGGTCGGTCAAGTCATCGGCAGGAACGTAAATGGCCTGAACTGATGTAATCGAACCCTTGTTGGTAGAAGTAATACGCTCTTGCAATGCACCCATATCAGTAGACAGGGTAGGCTGATAACCCACAGCCGAAGGAATACGGCCGAGCAGCGCGGACACTTCGGAGCCGGCCTGCGTAAAGCGGAAAATATTGTCGATGAAGAACAACACGTCTTGTCCTTCCTGATCACGGAAATATTCCGCCTGGGTCAGGCCGGACAGGGCCACACGTGCACGTGCTCCGGGAGGTTCGTTCATCTGGCCAAAGACCAGCGCCACTTTGGAACCTTCTGATTTTGGATTGCCATCATCGTCCTTGGCAATAACACCAGCGTCGAGAAACTCGTGATAAAGATCGTTACCTTCGCGGGTACGTTCACCAACACCGGCGAACACGGACGTTCCGCCGTGGCCTTTTGCGATGTTGTTGATCAGTTCCTGAATAAGCACGGTCTTGCCCACGCCGGCGCCGCCGAACAGGCCAATTTTACCGCCCTTTGCATAAGGTGCGAGCAAATCGACAACCTTAATTCCGGTAACGAGAATCTCATTGTCGGTTGACTGGTCGACAAAAGCCGGGGCTTCTGCGTGGATCGGAGCGACTGCTTTGGCACCAATCGGGCCGCGCTCGTCAATGGGTTCGCCAACCACGTTCATGATACGACCAAGCGTTTCCGGGCCAACAGGCATCTGGATCTGTGATCCGGTGTCGGTTACTTCCTGACCGCGGGTCAGACCTTCGGTGGAGTCCATCGCGATGGTGCGAACGGTGTTTTCGCCCAAATGCTGCGCCACTTCAAGCACCAGCCGGTTGCCGCCATTGTCGGTTTCCAGAGCGGAGAGAATGGACGGGATATCCGTATCAAAGGTGACGTCGACGACAGCGCCGATAACCTGTGAAATGCGGCCTACATTGTTGGTTTTTGCCATTTTGCTTCTTCCTTGCGTGCTTGCTTTACAGCGCTTCTGCGCCAGCGATAATTTCAATCAATTCAGTCGTAATCGCGGCCTGACGGCTGCGGTTGTAAATGATGGTCAGGTTGTCGATCAGTTCGCCGGCATTGCGGGTTGCATTATCCATCGCGGTCATCGACGCGCCTTGCTCGGATGCCATGTTTTCCAGCAAAGCGCCGAAAATCTGAGTGGTCAGGTTGCGTGGAAGCAACTCGGCGAGAATTTCTTCTTCATCGGGTTCGTAGTCCACAGCGCCGCCAGCTTCTGCAACAGTACCTTCCTGCGCAGCAATCGGAATGATCTGCTGCATCGTAGGTTCCTGGACCAGTGCTGATTTAAACTTGCCGTAGAACAGATGTGCGACGTCGAACTTTCCGTCTTCGATCAAATCTGTCAGTTCGAGCGCGATTGCCTTGGCTTCATCAAAGCCGGGGGCTTTGACGGCCGATGTATCGAAATGCTTCAATATCTGATTGGGAAATTGACGCTTGATGATTGGCAAACCCTTGCGGCCAACCATATAGAAAAGCACTGTCTTGCCTTCAGTCAGCAGTGCTTCTGCCTTGGCCTTGGCTTCTTTTACGATATTCGCGTTAAACGCCCCGCACAAACCGCGATCAGATGTCGCAACAACCAGCAGATGCGTGTCGTTCTTGCCGGTACCGGCAAGAAGCTTCGATGAATTTTCATCCACGGTGACTTTAGAGGCGAGGTTGCCCATCACCTTTTCCATCTGCTCGGCATACGGACGCGCGGCTTCGGCAGCCATTTGCGCACGACGCAATTTCGCCGCCGCAACCATTTGCTTGGCCTTGGTGATCTTCTGGGTGGATTTAACCGACCCGATCCGATCTTTCAGTTCCTTGAGGTTAGCCATAAATTCTCTTTCCCGTTGGGGTTAGTCAGGCTTAGCTAAAGGTTTCGCCGAAAGCAGCCAGTGCGTCTTCCAGCTTCGCTTTGGTGTCATCTGCCAAATCACCGCTTTCACGGATCGTTTTCAGAATGTCGGCATGTTCGTTACGCATATGTGCCAGCATTGCTTCTTCATAGCGCACAACATCATTCACATCGACGCCATCGAGATGACCGTTGGTACCCGCATAGATGGACGCCGTCTGTTCCTCGAATGGAAGAGGCGAGAACTGCGCCTGTTTCAAAAGCTGAGTCAGACGTTCGCCACGTGACAGCAATTTTTGTGTGGACGCATCGAGATCGGATCCAAACTGCGCGAACGCGGCCATTTCACGATATTGTGCGAGATCGAGTTTAATCGAACCGGACACTTTCTTCATCGCTTTGGTCTGCGCTGCTGAACCCACACGAGACACCGAGAGACCCACGTTAATCGCAGGACGGATGCCCTGGTTAAACAGGTCGGTTTCGAGGAAGATCTGACCATCGGTAATCGAAATCACATTTGTTGGGATATACGCCGAAACGTCACCGGCCTGTGTTTCAATGATTGGCAGAGCGGTGAGCGAACCAGACCCGTTGTCTTCGTTCATCTTCGCCGCGCGTTCCAGCAGGCGGCTATGAAGATAGAAAACATCACCTGGATAAGCTTCACGTCCGGGAGGACGACGAAGCAGCAGGGACATTTGACGATAAGCCACAGCCTGTTTTGAGAGATCGTCATAAACGATACATGCGTGCATGCCATTGTCGCGGAAATATTCGCCCATGGTCACACCTGTATATGGTGCGAGATATTGCAGAGGAGCAGGCTCGGAAGCTGAAGCGGCAACAACAATCGAATATTCCATCGCGCCGTTTTCTTCGAGGCTCTTCACGATTTGCGCAACTGTCGAACGTTTTTGACCAACGGCAACATAAATGCAGTAAAGTTTTTTGTTTTCGTCATCGCCTTCATTGACCGTCTTCTGGTTGATGAACGTGTCGATGGCGACTGCGGTTTTGCCGGTTTGACGGTCACCAATGATCAATTCGCGCTGGCCGCGGCCAACAGGAACGAGCGCATCAAGCGCTTTCAGACCGGTTTGCACAGGTTCGTGCACAGATTTACGCGGGATAATGCCCGGCGCCTTGACTTCGACACGGCTACGATCTTTGGTTTTGATCGGGCCTTTGCCGTCAATCGGGTTGCCAAGGCCGTCAACAACGCGTCCGAGCAATTCCTTGCCGATGGGAACGTCCACAATCGTACCGGTCCGTTTGACAACGTCTCCTTCTTTGATTTCAGCGTCAGAACCAAAAATCACGACGCCGACATTGTCAGCCTCAAGATTCAGCGCCATGCCCTGAATACCGTTCGAGAATTCGACCATCTCGCCGGCCTGTACCTGGTCAAGACCATGAATACGGGCGATACCGTCACCAACTGCCAAAACAGTTCCGACTTCTGAAACCTGAGCTTCGTTGCCGAAATTGGCGATCTGGTCCTTGATGACCTTTGAAATTTCTGCTGCGCGAATATCCATTATAGTCTTCCTTTAGCCCTTCATGGCCTGAGATAACGTGTTGAGACGGGTTTTGATTGAACTGTCGATCATCTGGCTGCCAATTTTGACAACAAGTCCGCCCAATATGGACGGATCGACAGATGTGGAAACACTCACGTCGCTGCCGACGCGCTTCTTGAGTTGCATTTTCAATGCTTCAACCTGCGCGTCATCCAGAGGATGAGCAGAGGTTACTTCTGCCGTGACTTCGCCGCGATGCCCGGAGGATAGCGTGGTGAAGGCGCGAATAAGAGCCGGGATCTGGTCCAGTCTGCGATTCGCAGCGAGAACGCCGAGCACATTGCCGGTCAGTTCATCGAGCTGTAGCGACTTGGACGTCGCGGCAATTGCCTTGCCGGCATCTGCGCGGGATAACACCGGACTGCTGGTGAGCGCAGTCAAATCATCCGATTCGGTCATCGCCTGGCCAAGAGTCGCGAGGCTCGTTTCTACCGCATCAATGGCTTTGTTTTCGGTGGCCAGAGCGAAGAGCGCAGTAGCGTAACGCCCTGCTAAACTCGCCCGAATGCCGCTGGAATTCTCCACGCGTTAGTAACTCCTTGCCGTAATTTACTGGCCTGAAATCCCGGCCAGTAACGGGATGTGATTTCATCTGTAAACTGCGCGAGAATCCTTTGATTTCGCCCACGGATGCGGGGCGTCTAGCAACCATTTTGCTGCGATGCAAGATGGCTTTGGGAAACATTTTCGACTTTCCAAAAAAACGCAGAATTTTGCGGTGTTTGATTATGTCACAGGTAATATTTTGCTTTGATCGCAAGAACCGGGATGCGGTGTTCGGGTTGTGGGCGCTAATTGGAGACAAATCGACAGACAGGAGATTCAAAATGACCTACCAGATCACGGGACTTAACCCGGTCGAAATGTTTCATGACAAGAATGAATCGGAGATTTCGGTTGTGCGGGTAACGGCGACCAGCAAGCCTGGCTTTCCGTGCCGGGTGTCGCTGGTGGATGCTGAAGAAGGGGAAGAGCTGATCGTGTTCCACCACGTATCGCATGACGTATCTTCGCCTTATCGCAGTGCTTATGCAATTTATGCCAGAACTGCTGCGGTCACGGCTGCTCAATATACCGACCGGGTGCCTCCGGTTTTTGAAGGGCGACCGCTAGGCCTGCGGGCTTTCGGAGCGGATGTCATGCTGAAGACTGCGGGGCTGGCAATGCCCGATGAGGCCGATAAAACCATCAGGCATTTGCTGGAACTGGACGAGGTGGCCTATATAGATGTGCACAATGCAGCGCATGGATGTTTCGTTGCGCGCGTGGAAAGGTTTGAACGATGAGCAACGACAGCATCGACGCCGATCAGGTTGATGGCGATCGGGCCTGGGCCGCCATGCAATCAAGAGACCGAGCTTATGACGGCAAGTTTGTGACTGGCGTTTTGAGCACCGGCATTTATTGTCGCCCATCCTGTGCCGCTCGTCACCCAAAACGTGAAAATGTGCGTTTTTTCGCGAAGCCTGAGCAGGCAGAAGCTGCCGGATTGCGTGCATGTTTGCGCTGTTTGCCAAAGGATGTGGCCCGCGATGATGCGGCTGTAAAGTCCGTTATTGATGCCATCCGCATGGCAGAGACTGTTCCGAAACTATCGGAACTCGGGAAGATGACGGGTTATTCTCCAAGCCATTTACAGCGCATTTTCAAGCGCGATACCGGATTGTCTCCTGCGGCATATGCCAGGGCTCTGAGGTCTGAACGGGCAAAAGATGCTTTGGAAGCGGGATCCTCGGTTACAGAAGCCATTCACGGTGCGGGCTATGGATCAGCTTCGCGCTTCTATGAGGAAAGGAAGATGGGAATGAAACCCGGGGCCTGGAAAAATGGCGGAGCAGGGGTGGTTATCCACTGGACCAATGTGGAAACATCTCTGGGCAGGATGCTGGTTGCGGCAACGAATAAGGGTGTGTGTTGTCTTTCTTTCAATGAAGGCGCAGAAGAATTGCGGGCCCGTTTTCCCCGAGCCGATCTGGAACGCGGGGGGAAGGAATTTGAAAAACTATTGAAGGACGTGGTCGCACAGGTTGAAACGCCCGGCCGCCCGCATTCCATTCCGCTTGATGTTCAAGGCACAGCTTTTCAGGAAGCCGTCTGGAACGAGCTCCGGAAAATTCCCCACGGCGCAACCCGCAGCTATGCAGATATTGCGGCAGCAATCGGCAAACCCAAGGCTGTTCGAGCCGTGGGCAGTGCCAATGGAGCCAATAATGTCGCCGTTCTGATCCCTTGCCACCGTGTGGTGCGCAGTGACGGAACCATGGGCGGCTATGCTTATGGATTGGAAATCAAAGAGAAACTGCTCAAAGAGGAGTCGGCGATATGAGCGATATGGTAGCGAGATTTGCAAAACTGCATCAACCGGGCAGACCGCTGATACTCTATAATATCTGGGATGCTGGAAGCGCGAAAATCGTTGCGGGTGCTGGAGCTAGGGCTGTGGCGACCGGAAGCCTCTCAGTTGCAGGAGCGCAAGGATATGAAGACGGCGAAGCATTACCGTTTGATGTTGCGGTTACCAATGCAAAGCACATCACATCGGTTGTCGATATTCCCGTCAGCATCGATCTGGAAACAGGCTATGGCGAACAGTCCGATGACGTAGAAGCTAATGCCCGATCGATGAAAGATATCGGCGTAGCTGGCCTCAATATTGAAGATCAGGATCTGAATTCGGGCGGATTGCGTGACATTGATGAACAGGCAACCCGATTGGCAGCCGCCGCAAGTACCGGCATTTTCGTGAATGCCCGAACCGATTTGTTTATCCAGACGCCCTTGCCGGAACATGATCAGGCACTGGTTCGACTGGCTCTCGAACGTGGCAAGGCTTTCGCAGATGCCGGCGCCCGCAGTTTGTTTGTTCCGTTTGTCAGGGATGAACAGTTAATTGCCACGCTTTGCGAGAAATCGGAGCTTCCCGTAAATATCATGATGATGCCAGATTCTCCAGAAATCCTGAGGCTGGCGGAACTGGGAGTCGCCCGGATCAGCTATGGCCCCGGTCCCTGGCGAGCAGCAATGGCAAGTTTCGAGGAGCAGGCAAAACGGATATTTCAAATCGAACTGTAATCACCGCCGTGCCTATTCGCCCAATGTGCACTCATAAACCAACCGTTCATTGGCTTGGCCCGGCAGTTCCTGGCGGACAGCCTTGACCATGTCTTCAATATCGGACAGCGACTGGTTGTCTTTCGTACAGGCCCGGTTACCATATTTCTGTCTGATCTCGCGTGCTCTGGTCATAGCGGCCAATCCGAGCAAATAACGTTCGGTCGTATATTCGCCGCGATTGGGATCGAAGCTGCTGATCGTAACCGTCTGCTCTTCGTTGGGGACGAATATCCGCGACCATTTGGCACCATCACGACCATATTGTGTGCGATCGTTGACACAGCCTCCATCTTCCCATTCGAATGGAACCTCATCGAGCTGTGATACGGTGATCCTGCTGCGTTGAGGATTTAGCCGGCAGACATATTTTCCCGAAGTTGCAGCCATTTGCTGCTCGTTTCCATTAGATCCCGCGGGAAATTGCTCTTTCATGGCAACGGCTACGCGGTCTTCAATTTCGGAAAAATCCGGTCTGGACAAAAACACAACTACGGATCCAATCAACAATATACCAGCGCCTGCGAGGGCCGCGCGGGCAGGGTTGATTTTTTCGGTGACAAACAAATAGCCTGCGCCGCCGGCAGCACCGAGAGATAATACGAGCATGAGAGCAGCAATTGCGATGTGGTTTTCGCGTTCGACAATGATCATCTGGGAGACGCTGGTCCGCAGTTCGGTTTGCAATGCCTCGCGTTTTTCAATTTCCGCTTTTTTGGCTGCCTCTACCGCGGCTCTGGCTGCATTTTCCCGTTGTTGTTCTGCCCGAGTGATATCTGCCGAGGATCGGCACGCCACCGATGAAGCATTAGCAGTTACCCCTGCCTTTCTCAAAAAGGCGAGAATTTCGCGATTGGAGACAGCGAAACCAAATTCTGCATCATTTCCATCGGACAGGGAACCAAAGCTGTTGGCACCCAGGATTCGCCCGCAATTGTCGATCAGCGGGCCGCCACTATTCCCGCTGGCAATAGGGGCGGTGTGCAGAATCGTATCAAATTCCCGGGTGGTTCGCCCGCCAGAGACAGATCCTCTTGTTTTTACCGGCGACATGGGATTGATAAGATCATCGAGATCAAGACCCTGTGCCCGATCAACGGAACCGGGATAACCCACGGCAACGACATCGGCGCCATCTGCAATCGGACCGCTGAACACAGTCATTGCCGGAATGCGCCCGCCGTCCTGAACCTGTATCAGCGCGAGGTCATTTCCCGGTGAAAAGGCAATGATTTTTCCGCCATAGCTTTTACCGCCCTGCGAGGGGATGATGCCGATAACCACCGACGGTTCGCTGCGCGCGATTTCCACGACATGTGCATTGGTCACGATCTTGTCGGGTGCCACTGCAAAGCCGCTGCCATGGCCGACAAAAGCAACTTTGTTGCCGTCCGTTGCGGCCAGGACTACACGGACTACGGAACGACTGGCTGCACTAATGTCCGCAGGGTCGGCTTGAACCGGACTCGCAACAAGGGCGGTGCACAACAGGCTGGCGAGGAGAATGAAGATTCTGGTCATCGGCACGACATGCGGCAAATTGCTGCAATATTCAAAGCTAATTTGATGTTTCGAACCTAGACGAAGCTATAAGGATCAACATCAACACCAACGCGCACCGCGCGTGGCCATTCCAGTTGTTCCAGCCAGTCCCGCACAATCACCTGCAACTCCACGGAGCGGTGCGCATGAATGAGCAGCCGGTGACGATGCCGGCCGCGCAACATCGCCAGCGGGGCGGGGGCCGGACCATAGACTGAAAATCCCTCTACCTTGGGTGCGGTCTGACCGATCATTCTGGCGACTTCCATGGCCTCACTATTGTCCTCCGAAGAAACGATAATGGCAGCTAGCCGAGCAAAGGGTGGCGCTGCAGCTGCGCGCCTCGCCTCCAGCTCGGCAGCGTAAAAGCCATCCCGGTCATTCTTGATAATGGCCTGTATGACTGCAGCATTGGGCATGCGAGTTTGAACATAGACATGTCCGGGTTTTTCGGCTCGACCGGCTCGGCCGGCAACCTGTGCAATTTGCTGAAAACTCCGTTCTGCTGCACGTAAATCGCCGCCTTCCAGTCCAATATCGGCGTCGACAACCCCAACCAATGTCAGATTGGGAAAGTGGTAGCCTTTGGTGACAAGCTGCGTCCCCACGACAATGTCGATAGCCCCGGCTTCCATTTGAGCAACAAATTCGCCGGCTTTGGCGGGAGACCAGATCGTGTCGGAAGTGACAATCGCCGTTCTGGCTTCGGGGAAGAGCATTTTTACTTCGTCACAAATGCGTTCAACGCCGGGACCGCAGGCAACGAGAGAATCTTCGTCGTCACATTCAGGACATTTTTCCGGTTGTGGCATGACATGCCCGCAATGGTGGCAGGCCAGTCTTCGCGTGAGCCGGTGTTCGACCATCCAGGCTGTACAGTTTGGACAGTTGATCCGGTGACCGCAAGTTCGGCACAAGGTCAGCGGTGCAAATCCCCGGCGGTTGAGAAACAGCAGGGATTGCTCACCTTTTTTGAGGTTTTCTTCCAAAGCGTTCACCAATGTCGGCGCGAGCCAGGAGCCTTTGGGCGGGATGTCCCGGGTCAGATCCAGAGCTTCCACAGTCGGCAAGGCGGCAGTGCCGAAGCGTGCCGGCAGTTCAAGCTGTTCATAGGTGCCCTGTTCAACCTGATGCCGACTTTCAATCGCCGGTGTTGCCGACGCCAGAACAATCGGGATCTTTTCGTGCATGGCGCGCATTACCGCAACATCACGGGCATGATAGCGCACACCATCCTCTTGTTTGAAACTGACTTCATGGGCTTCATCGACAATGATCAATCCAAGATTGTGATATGGCAGAAACAGAGCTGATCGCGCGCCCACAACCACTTTGGCCTCTCCCGAAGCAAGCGCTCTCCAGTTTCGTTTGCGATCAGATTGTTTCAATCCGCTGTGCCAGGCAACCGGCTCGGCTCCAAACCGCGTCTTGAACCGGTCAAGAAACGGTTCGGTCAACGCGATTTCCGGCAAGAGAATCAGAATTTGCTGATCTTGCGTCAGGGCCTGGGCAATGGCTTCAAAATAGACTTCCGTTTTTCCCGAACCGGTCACTCCATCGAGCAGGTATGGCTTGAATTTGGCTTTTTTTACCGCTGCGACAAGGATATCACCGACACGCGCTTGATCATCGTTTAATTCTACCTTTGAAAAACTGGCTTTGGGCAATGAAGTTACGGAAAATGCCGGTACTTCAAAGCGATCAAATGCTCCCAGTTTTTCAAGGCCGCGGATGACAGCTACGGATACGCCGGCCTTGTTTGCCAGTTCTCCGATGCTTGCCTGCGTGTCCCCAAGCGCGTTTAGTGCCTGTTCGCGCTGCGGTGTCATCCGACCGGGCACCACACCGTTCAAACGATATTCAATGATCGGACGATTGTCGGCGAAGGCTGCACCACTGGATAACACCATCCTCAAAACGGATGCAGGGGATGCCAGATAATATTGTGCGGTCCATTCGATGAGGCGCCGCAGCGGGGCAGACAGGGGAGGGACGTCGCGAAGTTCACGCAGAGGACGCAGGCGTTTCGCATCAATTTCATCGACCGGAAAGCTCTCCATATCCCAAACAACACCCGGGACAGAGCGCGGACCCAGGGGTGCCATGACTATGGATCCGGGTACCGCATACATGCCTTCCGGTACACTGTAATCCAGCGGACCCAGCGCAGCATTCAGGAGGATGACTCTTACTCTGTCAGATCCGCGATTCATTTGTCCGGTATAAGCTGGCTTTACGATGACGTCATCCGTTGCAGGCTTCTGATTTCATCTCGGCTGGTTATCCCACAAACTATCCACAGTTTTCTGCACAGTTTGACGGGGGAGCGGTTTCGCGGTTTCGTGAAAGACGATAGGCGATCCATACGCGTCGAGATTCTTACAATCAGGAGCACCGTTATGAAGTTTTTTGTTGATACCGCCGACACGAGCGAGATCGCCGATCTGGCCGCGACCGGAATGGTTGATGGTGTGACCACCAATCCTTCGCTGATCAAGAAATCTGGCCGCGACATCATGGAAGTGACGAAGGAAATCTGCGGCCTGACAAATGGTCCGGTCTCCGCCGAAGTCGTTGCACTCGATCACGAGACAATGATGAAGGAAGCAGAAGTGCTGCGCAAGATTGCTGACAATGTCTGCATCAAGGTGCCATTGACTATTGACGGGCTGAAGACTTGCAAGGCGCTCACAAGTGATGGAACCATGGTCAATGTGACGCTTTGTTTCTCCGCCAACCAGGCTCTGCTCGCGGCCAAAGCAGGGGCGAGTTTTATCTCTCCGTTCGTGGGCCGCCATGATGACAATGGCTTTGACGGCATGAAGCTGATTGATGATATTCGGCTGATTTACGACAATTATGCTTATGATACCGAAATTCTCGTGGCATCCATCAGGCACCCGGTGCATGTGCTGGAATCAGCTCGCATCGGGGCAGATGTTGCAACCATGCCGCCAAACGTTATCCGCGGACTGTTCAAGCATGTGCTGACAGACAAGGGGATCGAAGGATTCCTCGCCGACTGGAAAGACACGGGCCAGCAAATCGGATAATCGCCAGCCGTTGTTGATCAGAACCCTCGCGGAGCCGGATCAATTATGGCAAAGCTGCCACGCTGCACTTCCTGGACTTCAAGAGCGCGTTCCGAAATCCCGTTGCGACGGAATCGGAATACACCATCAAGCCCGATAAACCCGCCTGAATCAGTGAGCTGGTTGATCGGGAAGGGGGTTCCGACTTTCCAGCTTTGTGCCACTTTGACGGTCAGTAGAACGGAATCATATCCGAGGCTGGACAGACGAAAAGGTGCACGGCCGTATCGGCTCCGATATTTGGTTGCATATTGACTATAGAGGCCATCCGCGACGCTGGCGAACCAGGCGCCTCGCATCGACGGTGCACCGGCCAGATTGCTGCTGGTATTCCACAGATCGGTGCCAAGAATTTTGGCAGTGCTACTCGCATTTTGCCGGATAAGCGGCGCAGCTTTGACAGCCATTGCACCATTGTCAGCTAACAGGACCGCATCAAACTCGCCGTTCTCGGGGAGCTTTTTCGTGGCAGCGGCTACGGACGCGGAATCACGGTTGAAATTCTGGATCGAGACCACGGTTCCGCCGGCATCCTTGACCGACTTTAACAAAGTGGATGATGCACGTTGGCCATATACGCCGTTCGGTACCAGTGCGGCAAAGCGACTCATGCCTTTCCCTCTGGCATAGTTCACCACGCGCTCAATGGATTGGGAGGGAATGTGGCCCAGCAGGTACACGTTATTTCCGGCAACCCCGGCATCGTTCGAAAAACTGAGGATCGGAACGCCGGCGGGACGCGCGATATTGGCTGTTGCAACGACATTGTCGCTGAGCAAGGGGCCAAGAATCAACTTGTTGCCATCCGCGACTGCTTTCCGCGCGGCGGCGGTGACACCTTTGGCCGTGTCATAGCTTGTCATCCGGATATTCTGGGCCTTGGTATCCAGCAGCGCCATCGTGGTCGCATTGGCAAGTGACTGACCTACACCGGCATTTTTCCCGGTCAGCGGAACGAGCAGTGCAATTCTGTGATGCGTCTGATCAGTTGGCAGTGCACCGGATACTGGCGGGGGAGCCGGAGCTGGCGTTGGCGTGCGCTCGCCGCCACGAGGTACTATCGACTGACAGCCAGCCAGAAAAATCAGTGACGTGACGCCGGTCCATTTCATGATCCGCCGCAAGGCAGGTCTCGTTTCAGCTTGTCCAAATGTGCGATTGTCTGCAATGACCGTCATATGTCTGCTCCCGTTCAACCCGGTCTCTATATCGTGGCGACCCCAATCGGCAACCTTGGAGATTTAACCCGCCGCGCGGAAGCCACGCTTGCAGCTGCGGATCTGATTTTGGTGGAAGACACAAGAGTGACCGGTAAGTTGCTCAATCATATTGGAATAAAGTCAAAAATGATGGTCTATAACGACCATAAAGGGGCCAAGGACCGGCAAATCATTTTGGACGCAACGCGATGTAAAATTGTCGCACTGGTCAGTGATGCGGGGACACCGCTTGTTTCGGATCCGGGATATAAGCTGGTTTGTGATGCGCGTGATGCCGGGGTTCACGTGACGACCATTCCGGGGGCAAGCGCCGCGATAGCCGCACTGACCCTTTCCGGTTTGCCGAGCGATCGGTTCTTGTTTGAAGGTTTTCTCCCGAGCAAGACCAAGGCGCGCCGCGAAGCTCTTGGAGAACTGAAGGCACTGAAAGCGACATTGATATTTTACGAAAACGGGTCGCGTCTTGGCGCCATGCTGGATGATGCACTGGCTGTGCTGGGCGATCGGGACGCTTCGGTCGCGCGTGAGATTACCAAGAAATTTGAGGAGACGGTGACAGGGTCTCTGGCTGATCTGTCGCAACGCTACGGGCTGGAGAAACCAAAGGGTGAAATTGCAGTCGTGATTGGGCCGCCAGGTGCAGCGGAGCCTGCCAGCGCCGATGAAGTGGAGGCTGCACTGAAAGAGGCGCTTGAACGTTTGCCGGCTTCCAGGGCGGCTGGAGAGGTGGCCCGCCAATATGGAGTCGATCGCAGAATGCTGTACGAACTGGCCAGTAAATGGAAAGCCGGAACGGAAACGTGAACCGTGCGCTGGCGGAGAAACGCGGGCGCCGGGCAGAGAAGATTGCGGCGACCTGGTTGCGCTTGCATGGCTGGCGGATATTGGCCGAACGGGTTCGGACATCAAACGGCGAGGTCGATCTGATCGCGAAGCGGCGCGGAATGGTGGCTTTTGTAGAAGTAAAAGCACGTTCCCGGCCAGAAGATCTCGATCTTGCGATTGACCAGCATCGGCTGAAACGCGTGGCGGCAGCGGCCGAAATCCTCTTTCCCGAATATTGCCCCGATGGCGAAGATGCGCGTATCGATGTAATTCTGGTTGCACCGCGGCGCTGGCCAACCCATTTGACCAATGTGTGGCACGGCTTCTAGGGTCGCGCCCGTCCCTGAATATTGAAAAGGCTATGTAATGAGTTTGAAAATTGCCGTGCAGATGGATCCCATGGAAAGCGTGAATATCGCCGGTGACAGCAGTTTCGCGCTGATGATCGCCGCCCAAAAACGTGGGCATCAGCTCTACCATTATGACGTGAAGGGACTGACCTATCTTGGCGGCAAGCTGACCACGCCCGCTCGTCCGGTTACGGTGCAGCAAGTTGAAGGAGATCATTTCTCTTTTGGCGATCCGGTCAAACTCGATCTCGCCAAGGATATTGATGTTGTCCTGATGCGCCAGGATCCGCCTTTTGATGTCGGATATATCACCGCGACCCATCTGCTGGAACGAATTGAAGGAGAGACGCTGGTCGTCAACAACCCCGTATCCGTGCGCAACGCGCCAGAGAAAGTTTATGTTCTGGATTACGCCGAATATATGCCGCCCACACTGGTCACACGCGACATCGATGAGGTGCGAGCATTTCAGGCGGAACATGGCGGAATTGTTGTCAAACCGCTGCACGGCAATGGCGGCAAGGCGATATTTCTGGTGCCAGAGGATGGCAGCAATCTCAGCGCCCTGTTCGAAGTGTTTAACCAGACTTGGCCGGAACCGCACATGGTTCAGCCCTTCCTTCCGGAAGTGCAGGAAGGCGACAAGCGCATTGTTTTGGTCGACGGAGAAGTTGCAGGTGCGATCAATCGCAAGCCGGGCAAAGGCGAGTTCCGCTCCAATCTGGCGCAAGGTGGTTATGCAGAAGCGGCAGAACTGACTGAAAGAGAGAAGGAAATCTGCGCCGCCATGGGACCGGATCTGAAACGGCTGGGCATGATCTTTGTCGGAATTGACGTGATTGGGGGCAAGTGGCTGACCGAAATCAACGTGACATCACCGACCGGCATTGTCGCGATCGATGCGTTTAACGGGACCGATACGGCGGGTATGATACTGGATGCGATTGAGCGGCGGTTGGGGTAAGTGAAATGTCTGCAATATCCCGAAAGCGGAGGTTAGAAAATTGGATGCGTTATAGATTAAATATGTCATCTGCTTTACGAATACGACGGATTTGCTAGCGGATCGAGCCGATATATTTAGCCTAGGTCAAATCTCAAAAACTGCTATTTATATCAATATTTAACAAAGGATATGTCGTTCCAAATGGGCAATTCGAAGGGAAAATCTCAGAAACGTTTTGATCGAAAGACTCGTCGATCGATGATACTCGACAGCGCAGCCGAGCTGATTGCCGAAGAAGGCGTGGCACAATTGTCGCTTGAGTCCATCGGGCAAAAGGCAAATGTCAGCAAAACCCTCATGTATAGATATTTTGGGAGCCAGATAGAGCTGCTGAGAGAGTTGCTGGATCGCGAATATGACTCCCTTCGGGATCAGCAGGCTGTTGCTGCTGAAAATGCTGAAACATACGAGGACCTGGTCCGGAATGTTACAAGGGCCTACCTGAGCTATATCGAAGAGCGCGGTCTGATCATCGAAAAGTTGCAGGCCTATCCGAATATTTCGAACAAACAGGATCCAACCCATTACCGGCGCGAAGCGGCGGTCAGTTATCTCGCAAAACTTGTTTCGGACAGTTTTGACATTCCGATGGACATGGCGATCGCCTGCACTGATATTTCGTTTGGTTTGCCCGCATCGGCAGGCGATTTTCTGCTGCGCAGCAAAATGGATCGTCAAAAGATCGAGGATCTCACCGTAGCTATGATGATGGGCGGTATGATGGGTGTGCGATACGATGTTTCTGTCGCAGGAGCGAAATTGAAAAGGCCGACCCTCCCCAAAAAGAAGGGCGGATGAATAAATTCACCCGCCCAAGTCCACCCAGGGAGAAATTGGGGATCAGAATTTGAATCGAACCGACCCGCCGTAGGTACGCGGTTGGTTTCGGTAGCCGGACAATGATCCGGGCTGTCCCGTGCTTGGGAAAATGAGGGTGGTGTAAGCATTATCGGTAATGTTGCGTCCCCAGACAGAGAATTCCAAACCGTTTTCCAGGCCAAAGGTGATGGAGCCGTTCAATGTCTCGACAGCGCGGCGGAATTGCGGTGCTCCCAGGGATATCTGGACATTGCTTTCCATCAGATAATCTGCATGGAATTTGAGAGTATTCCCGCTGCCAAATTCATGGGCATAAGTGCCGCCAAAAGCGACCGACCATTTTGGAACACCAGCCGGACGCTGGCCCGACAAATCGGTTGGCACCACACCAAAGGTTGGCGACAATGCATTGCCGCCCGTGAAGCGATCGAACTTGGAGTCCAGATATGAAACGCCGGCCGTGAAGTTCAATTCCGGGATCGGAGATATTATCGTATCAAGTTCGAACCCTCTGACCGACTGTTCCTCTGCGTTGCCGAGGATAAACCCTGTGCCGGTAAAGACGTTCGCCTGAAAACCTTTCAGAGTCTGGTCAAAAAGCGCCAGGTTGACGGATAGGCCTTCCCAACTTCCTTTGATTCCAATCTCATAGACTTCTGCCTCTTCCGGTCCGGCAAATCTTGAGCCGGTTGTCAGGTTGTTGACAGCCAGCCCGGCATCTCGAATGGGAGATGCGGCCGGTGGCGGGGATCCAAATGGCGAACCAGGAATAAAATCCGCTGCGACGGGGCGAGTGTCATTGGACAGGTTGAAAGAGGATGCCTTAAATCCGGTAGCGTAGGTCGCATATAAACTGAGATTGTCACTCGCGTCATAGGAAAGCCGGAACGTATAGGAGAGATCGCTGTCCTTGGTGCGACCATCTTCGACTGCGTTTGGAAAATTGAGATATGGCGGATTGAATTGCAGCCCGCGCAATCCCAGAAACGGATTGGCAGCACTGGATGCAAGCGCCGAGGCCTGAGCAGGTGTTGCGCCATTGAAAATTGCCAGATTGAAGCCTGCCTGTACCAAGTCGATGCCCGAGAAGACATCGGTACTTACGTTGTTCGCCGTTACTTCTTTTTTGTCATGCGTGTAGTTGCCGCCCACGGTAAATGTCAGGCGATCGGTTATGTCAAAATCCAGTTGACCAAAGATCGAGAAAGCTGTGTTTTGATATTGCATGTCAAGGATCCGGCCTTGACCTACCCCGCCGAACGGACCGGCCGGGATATTCGGAATCAAAGCCCGAAGCGTGGGCTCAACGGCACTATAGGCGCCGCCAGAAACTGCATTGGCAAAGCGGACAAAATCTGGCCCGTTTTCAAATCTGGCGCCTCTATCGATATCCTCATGGAACAGGAATCCACCGATCAGGAAATTGACAAAACCATCGAAATCAGACGCTGCCCTTAATTCACCGGTGTAGGTATTGATGTCGACTGTGTTGATATTGACGCCGATCGAATTCAAGCTGGTAAAATCACTATCCTGATTGGCAAATCCATCGGAGCGGCGATAAGATCCTATGGCCGTCAGATCGACATCGCCCATGGACCAGTTCGACTGTAGTGAAATTCCGTAATTTTCGATTTTATTCTCTGGCGCGTAATTTACCGTGCTGAGAAGCGACAATGGTTCGTTCGAAATGACCTGCCCACCAAGAAATTGTAAGACGCCGCCCAAGGGACCATCAACAATATTGACCGCTCCACAACAAACCTCATCCAGCTTGTCATAGTCTGCGATCAGACGAAAACTCAGGTCGTCACTCGGTTTAAACAAAAGCTGCGCGCGAACGCCCCAGCGATCCCGATCATTCAGGTCGCTGTTTATCACGACATCACGAATATAGCCGTCTCGCTTGTTGAGATTGCCCGCAAGACTGAATGCAACAGTATCGCTAATCGGTCCGGTGATATCGGCCTTTGCGACAATCGCATTATAATTGCCGTAAGACAGTTCTGCCGAACCACCGAATTCAAATTGCGGTTCCTGCGTCACAACGCTGATGATGCCGGCAGACGCGTTTTTTCCGAACAGGGTCGACTGTGGGCCGTTGAGCACTTCGACGCGCTGCAGATTCGGAAGGTCACCAATTTGGGAAGCCGATCGAGAGCGATAAACGCCGTCGATGAAGACACCTACCGATGGTTCAATTCCTGGATTTGCAGAGCCGTTGCCAAAACCGCGGATGATGAAGTTGACGTTTGAAGACAGGCTGCTCTGGCTCACGCGCAGAGATGGAACGAGAGTTTGAATGTCGATCAGATCGCGAACCTGGGAATCCTGAATTTGTTCGGCTGTGGTAACGGAAACTGCAATCGGTGTTTCCTGCAAAGTCGTTTCGCGTTTGGAAGCGGTAACAACAATGATATTTCCATCTGATTCGGCTTCATCGGAAGCATCCTGAGCCATGGCAGTTCCGGGGACGCAGCACAGTGCTAACCCGCTGACTCCTGCCAGAAAGCTTCTCTGAACATTCACTTGCTTCGACATAAATTTAGTCCTCCCATTTAGAATTATTTTTGTAAACCACAAGTCCACATAAGTAGCGCCATATACTCAATATGAAGGATTTGAAAAGCATTATGTTGACTTTAAGTATACAAGAGGCGTAAGTCGTCGAAATCGATTGATCGTCTGGTGTGCAAATGTGGACAACGAAACAACCTGCTATAGTTTGGCCTGAATTTTGGCCTGAAATGGAGACAAAGGAATGAGACTTTCCCATCTGGCATTGGGCGCCGCACTGCTGCTCTCGGCTTGTTCGCGTATTTCCGGCAGTTCGGAACTGCCGGAAGATTCCGTGATCAAAGGCGTGAGTTATGTTGGCGCTTCGGTCAGCGACCTTGACCGTACGATTGAGCTTTATCAGAACGCAGTTGACCTTCGCCTCGTTGATGATTCGAAAATCGCAAACAATCCGCTGATCGATCAGATTGCCGGTCGCTCAGGTGTGGAAGCTGACACCCGGATGATGCGCAGCGTCAATGCGCAGGTGCGCTTTATGTCGTTCAAAAATCCTTCCGAAGAAGCACAGTCTACTCCGCATATGGCGGTACAAGGCCCCGGTATCATGCACGTGTGTTATCAGGTTGTGCAGGAAACCGAGTCCTACCAAAAGTTTCTGGCGGGCGGTGCCAAGCATATGGGTGCCAAGGAGATGCAGCAGCTTAATCCCAAAAATCCCGTCTATTATTCCTACTCACGGGATTTTGACGGCTTGATTGCAGAGATCGAGCATGTTGATATTTCCAAGTTGAATCTGCCCAAGCCGCCGAAAAACGAGCGTCGCATAAGACATGTTTCTCTAGCTACTCCAGATGTTGACCGGCTGGTTGCGTTTTATTCCGTATTTCTTGATCAACCGTCTCCGCGCCGCGGCGGAGAATGGTCATTCATGAGATCTTCCAGCGTAGAAGGTGACAACGTCAGCGGATTGAAGGGGGGTGAAACCGAAGCTGCCTGGTTCCAGGTCCGCAATCTCGAACTCGAAATGTTCCAGTTTCACAGCCACCCAACCAAGGATCTGGAGAAGCCCCGTCCGATTGATGCGCACGGATATAACATGATTGTGTTCGATGTGGCCGACATGAAACTCGCCCGCGAACAGTTCGTCAAGGCAGGCGGTAAAGTTGTGACGGAGCCTGGTCCGATGGATGGCGGTCAGATCATGTTCGGACGTGATCCCGATGGAAATCTGATCGGGCTGCAGACCGCGCCGACGGACGCAATAGTTTCATCGCGGAATTTCAAGAATAACGGTATTGAGTAGAAGGAATTTACCAAAATGATGTTTGATCTATCCGATCACGTTTCCGTCGTTACCGGCGGAAACGGAGGACTAGGCTTGGCCTATTGTCGTGGGCTGGCAAAACATGGAGCCAAAATCGCTATTTGGGGTCGCAACGAGGACAAAAACCGTGCTGCGGTCGAAGAGCTTCGCGCCATGGGTGCTGAGGTTGAAGCCTACCCCTGTGACGTTACCGATGAGGCTCAGATTGCCGAAGCTTTTGACAAAACGTTGGATCGTTTCGAAAAGATAGACAGTTGTTTCGCCAATGCCGGTGGCACCGGTTATCGCGGCTTTTCGCACCAGACAGACAGACAAACGTGGCTTGACACCATCGACCTCAATCTGATGAGTGTCGTGCAGACCTGGAAGCCCGTAACCGCCCACATGATGGAAAGAAAAATTGCCGGCCGTCTGGTCGTGACGTCATCCGTCGCCGCATTGGGAGGAACAGGCATGGCCGCAGGTTATTCTACGACGAAAGCGGCTGTTCGCGGGTTGGTACAGGCTCTTGCCGTAGAATTGGGGCAAGCCGGCATCAGGGTCAACGCAATCATGCCCGGTTTTATCGAAACCGAAATGTCGCTTGATACCAGCCAGGCATTTCAGGATGCGGCGCGTCGTCGCAGCGCAATTGGCCGGATCGGTGAACTGAACGACATGGAAGGTGTTGCAGTCTTTCTGGCTTCCATGGAGAGTGATTTCATGACAGGTCAGGGAATTATACTTGATGGCGGATCATCCATTTTTCCGCTTTGACGTCGATTGATTGCGGCTTTGGCATTACCGGACGGGAGAGAAAAAATGACCATTTCAACCATTCTGCATTGGGTTTTTACAATCCTGCTTGGCCTGATGGGTCTGGCGCTGTCTCTACTTGGCGGGTTTCTGGTTTATCTTGGCGGTAGTCCCTATTACATCCTTGCGGGTCTGGTGACGCTCGCGGTCACTTATTTGGTCATCAGGCGCAATCCAAAAGCGCCCAGGCTCTATGCCATATTACTGGCCGCCACGTTGATCTGGGCACTTTTTGAAGCAGAATTTGATTTCCTGTCTCTATTACCGCGTCTGGCAACATGGCTAGGGTTTGGGTTGTGGTTCCTGACGCCGTGGTACAGAAAAACCCTGATCAAGGCAGCGGACAAAGATTCTAAAGATTCCAAGGAAGAAACGATTGCGTCTCCCAGTAACTGGTGGGTCGGAGCGCCTTCGCTTGCAGCGGTTGCGCTGCTGCTGGCAACGAGCATTCCGGGGTATGTCCAGAACAGCACGGGTACGGTTCGCGCCGATAGCAAAGTTGTCGCAACTGACGACTGGCGGCACTACGGGAATACTGAAGGCGGCACGCGGTTCGCCACTGTGGAAGACATTAATCTTGATACGGTAAGTGGCCTGAAGGAAGTATGGCGTTACCGAACTGGCGTGGAAGAGGACTTTAAAGCGACGCCGCTCAACATAGATGGTGTCCTCTATTTATGTGCCGCGCGCAACGTCATGATGGCGATTGACGATACGACCGGTCAGGAAATTTGGCGATATGATTCGGGCATCGAGCCACCGATGAAAAACCAGTATGCCCGGACTTGCCGGGGCGTTGGTTATCATGAAGCGCCGGAGAGCTATACGGGTCAATGCAAGAAACGCGTCGTCACCGCGACCGTGGATGCGACCATTCTTGCCGTGGATGCAGCAACCGGCAAGCCATGTACGGATTTTGGAGAAAATGGTGTCGTCGATCTGTGGGAAGGCTTGGGTGACCATGAAAGGTTCAAATATTGGGTAACCTCTTCGCCATTGGTAGCGGGAGACAACCTGGTTATTGGCGGTCAGGTCGCCGATTCTCAGGACCTTGGTTTACCTTCCGGTGTCGTACGTGCTTTTGATGCAATGACCGGCGAGCTGGCATGGGCCTGGGACCTTGGTAATCCCGGCAACAACGGCGCGCCAGCCGAGGGCGAAACCTACACGCCGGGTACTCCCAATGCATGGTCGATCATGAGCTATGATCCCGAACTGGGCCTGATTTACGCTCCGACCGGCAACGCGTCCCCGGACTATTTTGGCAGTGCACGCCGGGATTTCGACAATGAATATTCTTCTGCGGTTGTTGCGATTGACGCCAGGACCGGGAAAGCAAAATGGAAGTATCAGACTGTCCATAACGACATCTGGGATTATGACGTGCCGGCACAGCCCGTGCTGGTTGATGTGAAGCGCGATGGAGAAATGGTTCCTTCTGTCGCGGTTCCCACCAAAATGGGCGATATCTTCCTGCTCGACCGCCGCGATGGATCGCCCGTCCATCCGATCGAGGAAAAGCCGGCTCCGCAGGCGGGCGGCGTAGAAGGTGATTATCTCTCACCGACGCAGCCATCCTCACCGCTCCCCAATTTTCATCCCTATCGTTATGAAAAGGATATGTGGGGTTTGACGCCAGTCGACCAGCTGGTTTGCCGGATCGAATATCGCACCATGAATTATGAGGGCATGTACACGCCGCCTTCTCGGCCAACCGGTATTACCCAAACAGGCACAATGCTCTATCCGGGCAATTTCGGTGGCTTCAACTGGGGCAGTGTGTCGGTGGACGCGGACAATGGATTGCTGATCGCGGCACCCATGATGCTGGCGCACCGGCTGGTGCTGGTCACGCCGGAGCAGGTTGCAGAGGCCGGGCCACTTGCCGCCCTTCTGTTGGGTGAGGGCCACCCTGCGGTCAGAATGAACCCTGATGACCCGATGCCAAAAACAGGAAAACCTGACCCCAATGATCCGCATGATATTCGTCAGATCAAGGCCTATGGTTATCCTCAGCCCTTCATGTCGCGGCTGGGCACACAGGTTCCCTGCTTCGAACCGCCATGGTCGCGGATTGCCGTAATGGATCTCAACACCAAGGAACTGCTGTGGAGCCGGCCGGCCGGAGACATGAGCCAGTCCGGTCCGTTCAATCTGCGTTCGGGAATTCCATACGATGTTGGTACGGCAGTACGAGCGGGAACACTTACCACGCGTGGCGGTCTGACTTTCCTGAGCTCTACAATGGATGCCAAGGTTCGCGCCTTTGACGTTCGCACCGGTGAAGAAAAGTGGGAGTCGCCTTTACCCGGCAACGGCCTGGCAACACCGATGACCTACCGCTCGAAAAAGGATGGCAAGCAATATCTGATTGTCACCGTTCCAAACCCGACCTGGCGTTATCCAAGGGATCCTTCGACCAACGAGTATATCGATTCCAAAAGCCACCGGGATGGCAAGGGTGGATATGTTATCGCCTACGCACTCGAAGACTAGTCGGCAGTCGGAGCATCGGTTTCGGGAGAAGCCGACGCTGTACTGATATGCTTTCGGATTGCGGCGGTCACTTCGTCGGCCTTGCGGACATGCGGCCAGTGGCCGATCTCGGGAAACATAAGCAGTTCCGCATCGTCAGATAGACTCATCATCCGATCCACCGCCGGCTGGCTGTATATCTGGTCATTTTCTCCCCAAATGTATAGCGCGGGAACGGTTACCCGCGCTTTTCTTGATGGCCAGAAATCCTCTTCGGAAATTGCGTCAGGGCTCGGCAGATTGGCCCTGTACCAGTTGATATGAGCATTTATGCGTCGGGGATCACCCGTGGCTGCACGGAAGAATTCGCCTTCGTCAGCGGTTAGCTTGCCGGATTCAACCAAAGGTTTGTAGGCACCATCGTAGACCGCCTTGTCACCACCCAGAGCGACAATCAGCAGGGGATTGGCGCTCTTGAAACTCTCAACATATTTCGCGGTTTCGCGAGATTCCGGGTCAGTCTCCAGAATGTGCAAACTGGCATTTTGTGATGTCGCGCCCACACCGGTTACGGAAATGACACGATCCGGGTAGCGCTGAGCAAATCCGATGGCCAAGGCCGAACCCCAGTCATGTCCCACGAGATGCACCTTTTTCACTCCCAGATGATCGATCAGGGCATTCAGATGCTCGGCCATTGCCTCCAGCCTGTAGGGTTTGCTTTCCAGGGGAGCGTCTGATTTTCCGGCGCCCAGACTATCAACCGCGACAACATGATAGTCGTTCTTCAGACCTTCTACCTGCCGCAAAAAAGAGAACCAGTAGGATGGAAAGCCATGCAGGAATATGACGGTCTCGCCTTGTCCGGCTTCGACATAGTGCAAATTGAGTCCACTATGCTCAAAATATTTCTCTCCAAGCAGTATTTCGGGCAATCCGGCCGCATTGGCATGCACTACCGCCGGATCAGCAGCCGACCGGTCAACTTGCACCTGGGTATTAGACCATTTCAGTGCGAAAACTGCGAGAATCGAGATGCAAATAAAAATGCCCCACATCACGCGTTTGACCATCGACATATTCCAGCTCCTTTGAACGAACGGGATTCCTCTGGAGCATATGTTTACTTCGAGTCAACAATACGTTGTCATCGATGCTGGCGATCATGCTTCTGCGGACGTGTGAGTGAAGGGTGGGTATTGTAGCTTTCGAAATGATCGCGAATGCCCCGGAGCCAATTCGACTTTAAGAGGGTGTGGGACAAAATATGTTGAAATTTGCCAAGCTTCCGAACAGTGTTTACCAAGCAAACCAATAATGCTGACCGCGACAAACCGTGATGTCCGCTTTTGCGCCCAACGCGGACGCTGGCGTTGTGACAGCAATATCCCGAAAGCGAACATTAGGAATGGAGTCATCTGATCAATTTGCTTGGAGAGCGATATGCTTGAGCACTTCACCAAATCTAGTGCCTGCTCTATCCTGAGATCAAATAATGATCGTTAGTTTGATCGTGCAATTCCAGGACCAAGAAACGACAAGTGTAATCAGACTATCGCTAAATTGCTTTGGTTAAATACTGCACTGTCTTTTGCTTCAACACTCCTGGACCTACGCGTAAAAACCCATTGTACCATGAAATTCAAGTGAGGCTTTATTGGGCGGTAGGAGATTCACCTCCGCACGCAGATAGGCGCGCCCAGCATTGCGAGTTTCTATCTCAAGGTCTGCATAAAAGGCGTTTTCCAGTGTCTCTGTTTTCGTGACATCTGCAGCAAAGAAAGCGGCCCGTCACAGCACTATTCTCCTGGCGTATGGCTTCCAGAATCGAGGCTGCCTTGCTCTTTGAACGAGAGATCAGGGCAATATCAAATCCCTCGCCAGCGAATTTCCTGGCAAGCGAATGGCCCAGACCTTCGCCGGCGTCGACAATTGTACATATCGGGTTGTTCCTCGTCATGATGTTTCTCATTGTTTTGAGCCATGAGGTCGGTTTGAGAGCCGCATCAAATACGGCTCTCTTTGTCTGATCAAACTTGAATAAGTTCGATTCTATAACCATCCGGATCGGCGATATGTGCCAATGTGTATATCTTGCCGGTTTCAGCGGGTTTGATAGATAACTCACCCGCCGGGCGCAGAATTGTGACGTCTCGCTCTTTCAAAAAAGCTTCCACGGCATACACGTCTTTCACCGCCAAAGTGATATTCCCAAAGGCCGTACCATGCTCATAACCATCATTCTCCCAGTTATATGTCAGTTCCAAGATTGTATCATTCTTTGGGTCGCCATATCCCATGTAGACGGCTGTGAATTTCACATCCTCAAATGTCTCACGGTAGAGTTCTGTCATGCCGAGCATGTCGCGATAAAATGCGATTGATGCATCAATGTCGCTTACACGGAGCATTGCGAACATCATCCGGTGAGGGGCGATGTGGTTTGGGATCGACATTATATTTTCCTTCAAACTATTGAATTGTATAATATTAAGAGAACAAACTGAGGTCCGATGGGTGGACTTAGGCCGCCACGGACTGTGTGTTTAGTTCCGGATAGTCGGTGTAGCCCTCGCGTCCGCCGCCATACAAAGTTGCTTCGTCGACAGTGTTTAGCTGCGCACCTTGCACCAATCTCTCGACAAGATCAGGATTGGCGATAAACGGACGTCCAAAGGCAACAAGATCAACG
>NZ_JBDVPV010000003.1:270000-272184 GCF_039968395.1 Parasphingorhabdus sp. | reverse complement strand
GCATCTTCACGGAGAATTCAATTTCGCTGAGCATATCCTGGAGACAGTGGGGAAGTCGTTACGCCATTCGTGCAGGTCGGAACTTACCCGACAAGGAATTTCGCTACCTTAGGACCGTTATAGTTACGGCCGCCGTTTACTTGGGCTTCAATTCGGAGCTTGCACTCCTCCTCTTAACCTTCAAGCACCGGGCAGGCGTCAGACCCTATACGTCGTCTTGAAGCCGACTTAGCAGAGTCCTGTGTTTTTGATAAACAGTCGCTACCCCCTGGCCTGTGCCCCCTGATAAGAGTTGCCTCGAATCAGGGCCTCCTTCTTCCGAAGGTACGGAGGCAATTTGCCGAGTTCCTTCAGGATACTTCTCTCAAGCGCCTTAGTATACTCTACCTGACCACCTGTGTCGGTTTAGGGTACGGTCTATATGGTGGAGCTATTTCCTGGAACCTCTTCGAAGCCTGATCAATCCAATAAGATCAGACAACACACGAGATCCGTCACATTCCACCAGGTACAGGAATATTAACCTGTTTCCCATCGACTACCCCCTTCGGGCTCGTCTTAGGGGCCGACTTACCCTGCTCAGATTAGCTTTAAGCAGGAACCCTTGGGCTTTCGGCGACAGTGCATCTCACACTGTTTGTCGCTACTCATGTCAGCATTCGCACTTCCGATACGTCCACCGTCGGTTACCCTTCGGCTTCATCCGCTTACGGAACGCTCCGCTACCGCTCATAATAAATTATGAACCCTAAGCTTCGGTGCATATCTTTAGCCCCGTTACATCTTCGCCGCAGGAACCCTTATTTAGACCAGTGAGCTGTTACGCTTTCTTTAAAGGATGGCTGCTTCTAAGCCAACCTCCTGGTTGTTTTGGGATTCCCACATGCTTTCCCACTTAGATATGACTTGGGGACCTTAGCTGTAGGTTAGGGCTGTTTCCCTTTTGACGACGGACCTTAGCACCCGCCGTCTGTCTCCCGGACTTGTCTCTATGGTATTCGGAGTTTGGTTAGGTTTGGTAGGTCTCGCGACCCCCTAGCCCATCCAGTGCTCTACCCCCATAGGAAAACGTCCGAGGCACTACCTCAATAGTTTTCGCGGAGAACCAGCTATTTCCCGGCTTGATTGGCCTTTCACCCCTAAACACAACTCATCCGATAATTTTTCAACATTAAACGGTTCGGTCCTCCAGTGCGTGTTACCGCACCTTCAACCTGGTCATGCCTAGATCGCCGGGTTTCGGGTCTAATTCATCGAACTCAGTCGCCCTATTCAGACTCGCTTTCGCTGCGCCTACACCTAACGGCTTAAGCTTGCTCGATAAATTAAGTCACTGACCCATTATGCAAGAGGTACGCGGTCACCCCATATGGGGCTCCCACTGCTTGTAAGCATTCGGTTTCAGGTACTATTTCACTCCCCTAATCGGGGTGCTTTTCACCTTTCCCTCACGGTACTTGTTCGCTATCGGTCACATACGAGTATTTAGGCTTGGAGGGTGGTCCCCCCATGTTCAGACAGAATTTCACGTGTTCCGCCCTACTCGAGTCCTGATTGATCATTTTCGCATACGGGACTGTCACCCACTATGGTCAAACTTTCCAGAATGTTCTGCTAATTTACAATCAGGCACTGGCCTGGTCCGCGTTCGCTCGCCACTACTAACGGAATCTCGGTTGATGTCTTTTCCTCCGGTTACTGAGATGTTTCAGTTCGCCGGGTTCGCTTCACCAAGTCTATTTTATTCAACTTGATGATATCCTTCCCCATTTTACTTCGCCTTGGACCGAAGTCCAAAAACAAAGAAAAATGGTGAGGATGGGTTCCCCCATTCGGAAATCGCTGGATCAAAGATTGCTCACATCTCCCCAACGCTTATCGCAGCGTGCCACGTCCTTCATCGCCTGTATGTGCCAAGGCATCCACCAAATGCTCTTACCTCACGCTTGAGAATCCACACCACCAACAACAAGATTGGAACAAAGCTCCACGCCCCTTGCATAAAAAAGCGCTTTGCAATGGCCAATTCGGCCTTGCCTGTGTGTGCGGACAATTATTTACTCAGCCTTTTAGTAATTCAAAAATGAATACTTGTGTGCCAATATTGTTGATTCAACTTAGCGAAAAACCGCCAAATCGAACCCGCAAAATTGCCACGGCATCGATTAAAAAAACCCATTCACA
>NZ_JBDVPV010000003.1:0-267500 GCF_039968395.1 Parasphingorhabdus sp. | reverse complement strand
CCAAATGCGACCGATAGCAATTTCGGAAACCGCGTAAGAAGCGCAGTTTTCTGGCGTTCTGGCACGCAGATTCTGGCGCAGATTATTGCCTGGGGTTCAACGCTTGCAGTTATCCGCATCCTGGATCCCAGTGACTACGGCATTTTTGCGATGACTCAGGTTGTCCTGGTTTTTCTTAGTTTTCTAAACGGATATGGTCTCGCCAGCTCGATCATCCAGTCGGAAAAAGTGGAGCCCATCCGGATTCGGCAGGCATTTGGCATGCTTTTGCTGCTCAATGGAGGCATTGCGATTCTGCAATTGTTGCTCGCACCGGTCGCGGCGGAATATTATCGCCAACCGATTATTGCCGACCTGTTGCGCGTTCAGGCCCTGATCTTCCTGGCGACGCCGTTCATGGTACTGCCCGAGGCTCTGCTGACCCGCGAGCTGGAATTCAAGAAGCCGGCGATTATCAACCTGGTCTCTGCCATAGTAGGTGCAGTCACCGCACTATATTGTGCATGGACAGGTTACGGCGTCTGGACTCTGGTTTACGCCCCTCTGGCGATTTTCTGGAGCCGGGCAATCTGCCTGGTGATCGCGGTCAAATTCTATGTAATGCCGACATTCAACTTCAAAGGTGCCGGAGAAATGTTTGGCTTCGGCGCGACCTTGCTGGCCAGTCACCTGTTCTGGACAATTCAAAGCCAGTCCGACATTTTTATCGCCGGCCGGTATCTCGATCCCCATGATCTGGGCCTTTATGCAGAGGCTTTGTTCCTGACCACGATCTTTGCAGCGAAATTTGTGCCGCCGCTTAATGAAGTCGCCTTCCCGGCCTATTCGCGTCTCCAATCTGATCTGTCCGCACTGAGCTGGTCATTCCTCAAAGCTGTTCGATTGATCATGCTCATCTCCTGCCCGCTTTATTTCGGAATGGCCGTCACTGCCGGGCCGCTGGTGGAAACCTTGTTCGGCACAAAATGGGTCGAGATGGCGCCCTTTGTGGCGATACTGGCGCTGGCCATGCCGGTCATGACTTTGCAGATACTGTTCACCCCTGCCAATAACGCACTGGGCCGGCCGCAAGTGACAGCGCGAACAAATATGTTTGGTGCGGTCCTGATGCCGATCACATTCCTGATTGGCATTCAATTTGGCGTTTACGGATTGGCCTGGGGGTGGGTTATCGCCTTCCCGCTTTTGACCATCTATACCTTCCTGCAGTCGCATCGGCATATTGGCATCACTGTCTGGGACTTATTGCAATCAATCGCGCCGGGCCTGTCGGCATCGATTGCGATGGCTGCCATTGTCTATCTGGTGGATCAGTCCCTGCCCGGCATGATTGTTTACGCACGGCTGGCGATATTGGTCGCCATCGGGGGCATTGCCTATACCGCATTGCTGTGGATCCTCGCCAGACCCACTCTCATGGAAATCATCCAGCTTATCCTGCGCCGCAAGGCACCGAGCCCAGAAGAAGAAACAACCGGGCAGCCTGCCTGATCGGAATATCTGATACGGGAACAGTATCTCTTCCGGCTTATGCGAAACATCACATCGCGCAATCATTATACAGCTATTTGTGGGTGACATCTTATAGCGGAATAACAACATGAAAAAATTGAGAACCTTTTTCAGTATTTTGATCGCAACGGTGGCGTTTGCCGCTCTGCCCAAAATTGCGTGGGCCTGCGACGTGGAACACGGACTGCGATCCAAGACCGAGACCGGCAGCTACAGGGTTTTTGTAAACGGTACCTTTTTCAAGCAGCAATCCGAACCTTCATCGGGCTTTGGCAGTTCGCCATTTCTGGACTGGCTCGTTACCGGCGAAAATATTGTCCGGATTGAATATGATGGCACCGACGGTCAGTTTGGAATCACAAAAGGGTGTATAGGTGAATTTCCAGAAGATGAACCCGTAGACCAAGTCACATTTGATCAGCCGGGCTCCAAGATACTGAAATTTGATCATGGCGGTCTTGTAGAGTCTGAATATCTAAAAGCCGAAATTGCCGGCGATGCGGGATTGATGGATGCCGTCCGACAACTGCAAGTTGCAGTTCGTGCGCGTGATGCAGAAACCATATTTGAGCTGCAGGCCCCACTGTTCCGGGATGCAATCCGCCAGGGTTTTTCACTGGACAACCCACGGATGATTACACGCAAGCTGCTTTCGGAAGGTGTGCTGGATATTACGGAGCCTCTCGTGGTGACGCCCGTCATGGGCGGCCGGGTTTATCAGGTTCTCAGCCCCGCTTTTGAACGGCCAGTTTCCGCCACGATCAAAGACGAGAACGGAACCTTTCAATGGTTTAGCGGGACGTTCTGGGCCCGCTTCGATGGAAAATGGGGTATTGTTGGCCTTTGAAAGCCGTGCTCCTCATAGCAAAAACATGCATTGCCGACCGCCGTCGATCCGATAAACTTGCTGTCCATGAACCAGATCCTATCCCTGGCGGCTGGGACGCTGCCCGAATTTTCTCCCCATGAAGTCGCCGATGCTGCCGGTTCGGCGGGATTCTCGCATGTCGGCTTTACGATAGAACCCGACAAATGGAACGCGCCTGCCCTGCGTGCGACCCAATCGGCCATTGCGGCGCATGATCTGTCGGTGCTTGACGTGGAGGTGATCTGGATCCCGGAAGGCGGCGCAGTCGGCGACGACCATCGTGTCATCATCGAAGCGGGCGCGGAACTCGGTGCTCCAAATATTCTCGCGGTAAGCGCAGAACCGGACAAGGACAGAACAGCCGCCGCACTCCGTCAACTGTGTGAATGGGCCGCACCGGCAAATATGCGAGTTTCTTTGGAGTTTCTGATGATCACTGCCGTTCAATCTCTCGGGGATGCCTTAGATATTGTGCAGCGATGCGATCATGAAGCAGCGTCCATACTTGTCGACACGCTTCATTTCTGCCGCGCCGGCCATGAACCGGCTGATTTGGCGGCGGTAAATCCCGAGCTCTTCGCCTATTCTCAGATATGCGATGGCAGTGCAGAATGCGCTCCCGAATTCGATGCGTATCTGGAGGATGCCGTCGATTTGCGCAGTGCGCCGGGTGAAGGGAAACTTCCAGCCGGCAATATCATCGCCGCTCTGCCCGAGAACATTCCGCTAAGTCTGGAAGTTCGGTCCCGTGGGTATCGCGATGCCTATCCGGATGCGGCGGACCGCTCGCGTGCTATTCGGCAGCAAGTCGAAAAATTCTTTTCAGCGAAGAATGTCAGTCTTCGGTAACCGCAAGACTCGCCTGCGTCATTTTCAGCCGATAGATCTCGGTTTCTCCCACTCCCTTGAGCGCCAGGGTCTCTGCACGTTCAAAGTCATGCGCTGACCCACATTCAAAATAAGTTGCGGAAGAAACCGCGATCCCATTGTGATCGGCCACGCCTTCAATCCGGCTGGCAATATTCATGGTGTCGCCCCAATAATCATAAGCGAGACGGCTTGATCCAACGACTCCTCCGACAACTGGCCCGGTGTGAATGCCAATCCGCAATTTTATGTCGACACCGCTGGCCTCCGCACGCTGTTTCATTTCTGCAATCAGGTCGCGACCAAAATTCACGGCGGCCAGCGCGCCTTGACCCGAGGAGGCTGTACCCCCGGATACCGCCAGATAGGCATCGCCAATGGTTTTGACCTTTTCGATGCTATGCCGTTCCGCACAACTATCCGCGATTGAGAAAAACTGGTTCAGCAATTTCACCAGATGCCCCGGGGACAATTGTTGAGCGAGCTTCGAAAATCCCACAATATCCACGAAAACGACTGAAACATCCGAAAAAGAATCCGCTACGGCTTTGCCATCGCGCAGCCTTTTGGCCACTGTCTGCGGCAAAACATTGTAGAGCAGTTCTTCAGTTTTCTGTCGTTCCGCTTCCAGCGCGATATTGGCTGCAAAAACCTTTCGGGCCCGTCGATCAATATCCCAGTTTACGAAGGCGGAAAATACAAAAAAGGTCGAAAAGTTGGTGAGTGTGTAAGTCTTCTGAATCAAGCTACGGTCGGCTTGTGCCAGAAACGCGACATAAAGTAATAGCAGAGTGAAGGCCCAGATCATGAACAAGCGGGCATTGGCGATGAAACCGACGCTGGCGAAAATCACCAGGATCCCCATGTTGATAATCGCCATGCCAAAGCGGGAAATACCGGTAATCGCCGCCTGATCGCCGAGCGCATCGATCAACATCAGCATCGCGGCAGTCAATCCGGTAAACAGGACGAGATCTACCCAGCGCTGTTCCAGATAGAAACGGGTTTGCGTCAACAGATAATATGCCACCAGCACGGCGATGAAAACGCCGGCGGCGATCGTATAGGCAATCACGCCTTCCCGCGGGAAATACATCGGATTCATTGTGATATAGGACAGGAATGTCGCGATCCCGATCAGGATCAATGCCCGCGTAGCCGGTATCCGCGCCGCGCGCTCCGCCACGATATAGTTACGTTCCGACTCAGGATCGTCGAAACGATTGATCACTGCCATTCTTCAAATGCCCCCAAAACAAGATCAGGCCGAGTTTATATAGTCCCGCATCGCCGCCGCTTCACTTTCAATCTTGTCTATCCGATATTTCACAAGGTCGCCAATCGAGATAAAACCGATCAGCTTGTCATTCTCGACAACTGGCAAATGCCGGATCCGGCGTTTGGTCATCAGCGACAGCGCCCCGATTGCACTCTTGTTCAGATCAACAGCAATCACGTCTGCCGTCATTACTTCCGAAACGCGCTTGACCATGGCCGCTGCCCCATGCTCCTGAATACAATGGAGCACGTCACGCTCGGAAAATATGCCGGCGACGCGTTCACCATCCAGAACCGGCAATGCACCGATGCGTTTTTCTGCCAGCAGGGAAACCGCTTCAGACACGCTCATGTCCGCAGTACAGCTAAAGACCGTTCCATCACGATCCTGCAAAATTGTCTGAATTGTCATTTGGCCCCTCTCCTTGCCTCCGATTCTCTGTTCATTGCAACTGTATAGCATAAATTCGCAACGCTTGGGACTTGATGGTAATTTGATTTGGGTTCACAGAGACAACCCGCAATGGAGTAGAAGAATATTGTCTGGCCCCTCACAACTTGATGACCCCCAAAATGCAAGCATTGCATGGTCACGTTACTGGATGTTGATGCGCTGGATGGGCCTGCTTACCTTGCTTTGCGTCGTCATAGCATTGGCTATCCTTTATTATCTTCACGGCCTTGTTTCGATCCACATGTATATCGCCGCTGCCGGAGGTGTTGCTTTTGCACTGATGCTGACATCTGCCCTGATGGGTCTGGTTTTTCTTTCGAGCGGCACCGGCCATGACGAATCAATTGATGACCCTGTAACCCGGGAGGTTAACTCCAATGAGCAAGAATGATCTGGACGCGCTTCGAAAGCTCCAGCCGGTGTTGCGGGTCGCCCCCCAGCCGCGTGATCTGAATAATAACGGGCACATATTTGGCGGCTGGGTTTTGTCTCAGATGGATATCGCGGGTGGTATCATGGCTGCCCGGGTTGCCCAGGGTTCGACCGCGACTGTCGCTATCGAGGCCATGGAATTTATCGCACCAATATTAACCCGTGACCTTATTTCGGTTTACGCGCGGGTCGAAAGGATTGGCCGTACATCTGTAGCGATCCGCCTGGACGTGATCGCATCCCGCAATCTGGGCGAAGAATGGGTTCCGGTCACGAGCGGGTTGTTCACTTTTGTGGCGCTGGATGACGATCACCAGCCCCGGGTAATCCCGGAAAGTTCAAAAACGAAATATCTTTCCTGACCTAACGTCGTTTCAAGCGATATTTCAGAACGCGCTCGCCACTGGCCGGCACCGAGACTTTCCAGAAATCCTTGCCGGCCTTGCGACCAAGTTTGGAACTGACTTTGGTGAGCCGTTCGCGATCATTGCGTCCGATCATGATTTCAACCGAAGCTGATTGCAGGCTCGCATTGGTTATTCTGAGCTCCATATCGGCATAGCTTCTGCTCTCTTCATCAACATCATTGACCACTTTCAAAGTATATCGCACGAGCGGGCTGGTGCCGATCGTTACATCAACTTCCTCGCCAATCGCCTTGTCGCCCAGACTGCCTTCGCCAAGGAGCAACTGCGCACCCTGCGCCTCTTTAAAAGCCACCAGCTTGCCCGCGGGCAACGCGAGACCCAGGCCATCCCGCTTTTTGTTCTGCAAACGCAATGTGGTGGCGAGAGGCGTTGACTGATCGACAGAATTGAAAGCCCACAAGTCCGCCTCGTAGATTTGTTCAAACGGGACCGAGCTTTTCTCGAACATCACCACCTGTTTCTGGCTCTTGGAAGCGACAGTGACCGGTTCGGGAATTCTGTAAAGTTTTAGATCCCCCAGTTCTTCCTGTTTGGCTTTCATGACCGAAACCGGCGCTGCCATTTCCATCATACCTTCATTCCGGCGGCTCGCGGTGACGGTTATCATGTCTTGCTCATCCGTACGAAATGAACTCAACCGCCCAAGCGCTGCCCGGTTGCGGAGCTGAATGTCGCTGGTGGTCGCTTGCGGCCAGCAGCGAAATGCGATTGAACTCCCGCTCGCCGGAGCGATGTTGTCCCGCCCTTTATTGGGTTGTCCGGCAACGGTCTGCGTCTGTGCGTTGACGAAAGACGTCTCGTCGCTATTCGCCAGCGTCACCCATGAAAACAGGTTCAGGTTCCGACCGTCCGCGCTGACATTGGCGACATAGTTGGCTTGCCAGTCAAATCCGGTCGCAAGATAGGACAAAGTCACCGTCGCCCGCGTCGGTGCAATGATCCGGCTCTTGATCGACAAGGTCGGTTTGGCCGACAGTCCTTCCGGAATGGCTGGATAGACGATGGTCTCGTTCAAACCCGTGCATTGCAAGGCTTCGAACCCCTCTGCAGTCTGGAGAACCATTCCGCCACTCGCATCTGTCCGGATATTGGCATCAAACTCCCGCGTGACCCCGGTTGCCACACTGGTTCTGCGGATTGTCACGCCGCGCCCCAGATAACCGTTGAGCAGTGCCGATGGCGAAAGCAACGCTGCATCGCGATTTTTCTCGATCACTCCGTCCGGTAGCCCGGTTACAATCGCAGATTGGGGAATGATCCCGCCAGCGACACCTTCAAATCGCAAGTCGACTTCGCCCGCCGGAAGATCAATGGTCCGTTGCTCCGTGACCAGCGCATAGCCGCCGAGATAGTTGAGGTTCATTGTCTGGTCGGCCTGGCGCGAAGGGTTGCGATAGACCGTCACCGAGACTGAAGAAGGACCATCAGACGTCACGGTTTGACGCTGCCATTCCGTCTGGGCGCCAGCCGTACTGGATCCGGCAACAAGCAAGAACGCGAGCAGCGTCCGGACAAACATGACCTAGAACCGCGTCTCGAATGTGGCCGTGACAGTCGTGCGGCCATTGGCTGGAATCGGCACTTTCCAGACGATGCTGTTCGAAGACCGGCGCTCGCTCTTCAAGCTCTCCGATACGATGCGTGTGTCCGACCAGTAAAAGTCCAGGCCATCCTGGATCAGCGAGACGGTGACCGGGGCCGAGCGGGCGTTGCTCAACTCATAAGACATGCTGCTGCGCCATTTGGTTGACGACAAACGCGTTCGCTTGACCACCGTTGGCTTCACTTTGACATCAAATGCTTCACCTGTTTTCAAGCCCAGTTCCGAGCCCATGGGTGTGTGGCCGATATTGTTCTCACCAATAAATTGCGGCTGTCCGGCAGCATCCTTCATGTACACGCGCACTGTACCAGCTGGCAGGGCATCGCCAAGTCCGCCATCCTTGGAAGAACTAAACTGCAACACAGTCGCAGCGCTTTGGGCTTCCCGCTGGGTACCGAGCCAGCGATTGGTATACTCATAGGTCTTTTGCGCCGGGGCACCGGGGACATCCAGAAAGCTCACCTGTTTGGTCTGTGCATTCGCGATCGTGGTGCGGGCTGCCAGTGGGTAGAGGTAAAAATCACCGAGAGACTCCCGGTTCGCGCTTTCCGTCCCTGCCCGCCGGATATTGTTCCGGCGGTTTGAATTGCGCTGACCATTGACGCTTGGCGTACCGGCGACAAGCAGGGTTTTGGCGTCGTTGAATGTGGTCCCCGTATTGTTGGTCAGCGTGACCCAGCCCTGGACATCCATCCGGCCGGCATTTTCATCGAACAAGGCCACATAGTCGGCTTTCCAGCCCATGCCGCTGGTCAAATAGCTGAGCTGCGCCGGGCGAACGCCGCCACGGGAACTGTTTAGGGTCACCGATAAAGTCGGCCGGGCCCGCAAGTTATTTGGAACCTTGTCGAAAATCACTCTCGTGGGAAGACGATCATCGCGCAGGACTTCGATCCTGCTGCCAATCTGCAGAACCACGCCGCCATTGGCTGCGAGAACCTTTGCTCTCTCTCGTTTTTCCTGGCCTGTTGCCGGGTTGATTCGCACAATCGTTACGGTTTCACCGACCGCCTTTTCCATCAGCTTGGCCGGGGACAGAAGATCATAATCAAAATTCTGTTCAACAATCCCGGTATTCGCGGCATTAAAGCCAACAGTCTCTGCCCGGATCTGCCCTGAAACGCCTGGAAATGTCTGTACCGAGCGCCCGGACGGGATATTCAACCGTCTGGTATCCTGCACCAATGCCAGATTATTATTGTATATCGTGACCGAAATGTCGCCCTGTCCGGATGACTGACTGATCGCTGGCGTGGCTATGGTCGCCAGCACCAGACCCGAAATTGCAAGAATCCGCATATATTCTCTCCATCGTTCCCGTAGACCGGTCTATCGCTGACAAAATGAATGTAGCGTAAACACTTATTCGTTCGTTTGTTCACCTGATTGCTCAGGCAACATCCACTTGATCAGGACACGTCCGCGGGATGTGTCTGCGGCCTGTTCTCTGGTGAAAAAAAGATTCTGCCGCGCCAATTCGGCTGCAACAATATCCATATCGTCATCGGATCCGCTCATCCTCATGGCCATCGTACTGCGCTGTGCAGCCCAGCCGATCCACTCCATTTTTTGTTTTGACGCGTCGGTGAGGCCGCCGTTGCTGATGACCAGTTCGGGCAGCGCAGTTGGCGGCGGCTGGATGTTGATCGCCCAGTCGCTCATCTGTGCCGACATGCGCTGCTCCAGCGTATAATAAGTTTGCAATGACGCTCCAGGGAGAGACTTCGCCATCACAATGGCGCGGCGCCGATTGCTGTCGATCACCACATCATCCGCGCCAACCCCTGCAACAAGCGCAAGACTTTCCCGCAACTTGCTGACCTGTGTTTCGACAGCTTGCTGCTGTTCCTGTGCACGAACCGCGGCGAGCTCTGCTTTGGCCGCATCAATCCCCGTTTCCACCCGATATTGTTCAATCTGAACCTGTATTGTCTCCCGGAACGCACGGCTTAAAACCCGCGAGCTTTGCTCTTCGGCGCCTGGCTTGATGACGGGAGTAAAGACAGAAGCTGACACAATCACGGGATCAGAATTGAAATCAATATCGATCTGCGAAACCCTTGCTCGCGGACCAAACTGGTCCTTGATATATCCATTGGCAGACCGCGAAATATTCGCTTCATGGCCAATCTGTACCAGTGAAATGCCGAGCGGTATGGCAAGCCCTATAAATACCACCACCATTGCAAATATCTGAAACTGCGTTTGCCGCTCCGACAAATAGGATCGAAAACCGTACAGCCAGGCCATGACCGTAGCGGTCAGCGCAATGGTCATCAGGTTGGTAAAATATAAAAGTATCGACCCCCCGAATACCGCCCAGTTCGCGGTTGCAAGACCAAAGCCCACGACGGCCAATGGCGGCATCAATGCTGTCGCGATCGCGACGCCGACAATTGTTCCCATGCCCCCTCTGATCATGGCATAGGCACCGGCCAATCCGGAAAACACCGCAACGCCCAAGTCAAAAAGATTTGGCCGGGTCCGCGATGCAATTTCCGGAGTTACGGTTTGCAAGGGAGAAAAGAATACAACCAGCGCCGAAAATAGAATGGCGATGATGGTTCCCAGAAACAATGCCCAGCCGGTATCTTTCAGCCAGGCCGAATCCCCTGTCGCCGATGCAAATCCGGCACCCATGATCGGATACATGAGCGGTGAAAGCAGCATCGCACCGATGACCACCGCAGGCGAAGACAGCAGCAAACCCAGAATTGCAATGCCGGCCGACATGCATATCAAAAAGGAATAGCGCGGTGTGAAACTGCAGTCCGCCTTGATTTTTTCGATAACCGCCGGCTGATCCACTTCCGATTGCACCGCCATCCGCCACCAGCGTCTCAGCAGCTTGTAGCTTCCGGTGATCGGCGAAAACATCCCGGCTTGCTTTTTCGCTTCCCGTTTTTCGGTTTCACGAGAGGATACTGAATGATCGTTCATAACCCTTTGTAACCATTCAAATCAGCAGGTGAAAAGAAAAACCTTACCTGGCGGGTAATTGAAAAATGAACAAAATACTCTTTTATCAGGAAACCGTATCACCTATATAGATCGGAGCGGCTATTGTGCCGCGGAGAATCCCCCGGAGTTTTCAATATGGCCCGTCCAGAAACCGATATCGAAGCCAAGCGCCAGCAAATCCTGGAAACCGCCGATCAAATGATCCGCGACAAGGGAGCGATCAGCTTCACCATGACAGATCTGGCTACAGCAGCTGGCATGTCCCAATCCAACCTTTATCGCTTCTTCGAGAACAAGGACGCGCTGGCCGAAGCCATGGCAGGTGAGTGGTTTGCCGATCTCGAAGTCATCATGAGAGAGCTGGTTGACGCCGATATGCCGGTAGAAGAAAAACTCTACCAGTTTTTCGCCAGGCGGCTGGTTTTGAAACGCGCCCGCTATGACGAAGATCCCGAGCTTTTTGCATCCTATATGGAATTGGGTGACGAACATTTCGAAGTCATCAAAGGCTATGTCGATCTTGCTGACCACTATATGGCGACCATATTGGCCGAGGCGATGGATGCCGGCTATTTCAAGGGACTGGAGCTGGACGCGGTCATTTCGCTGGTCAACACCATGATGCAACCTTTCTGCAATCCCCAGCTCATGATGATGATGATGCATCTCGCAACCGAAGAACGGTTGCGCCAGGTTATTGGAACCATCTTGACCGGGTTGAACGGAGACGCTGCGCGCCGCGCTAACGGGGATCCCGCATTGCACGTTGTGGCCTGACCAGTATTTTCGAAAAATCAAGGCCCTGCCATTTGACGGCGGGATCAGTGATATCCACAATGTCATTCAGCTCGTATATGTTCTGATAGCCATAGCCATATAGATTGATGAACGTCGGGATATTGAGCGCCAACGGTGTTCTTTTCAGGGCAATCGGTCTGACGTTATTCGAAAAATTATTGTTACAGTAGATCAAAATGGGTCGGGTCTTGTCACCGATGACTTTGACCAGTTTGGCATCGGTAAAATCCGAAAACGGCAAATTTACGGCTCCGGCAATATGGCCCATCTCGAAAGCTGCCGCGGATCGCGTATCCAAAATGATGGCGTCCGGTTGCTGCGCCAGTTCATGGAAGCGCTCGAGGGTCACCAGTCGCTCGGAGCGATAGCCTTCCAACTCGCCGGTCAACGCCGCAAACCCGCGATAATCTATCTGGGGATTTGTCTCTGGTTGCAACGTCTCGGCCTGGGCCGCACCGGAACCAAGCCCCGCTATTATCGCTGCTGCTACAATTCGGCGATGCATTTCCAATCTCCTACCAGAAGAACCGGAAACTAGAATGTTCCGTTTTTACTCCAGATGAACAGCCTGTTTTGATATTGCCCACCTCGGCTTTTTCGGCAATGAGCCATCATGGTTTCTGCAATGGATCTCTGGTTTCAAACCTATGCGAATATCTCGCTGGCATCATTTGTGCTGATCGCGTTTGTTGTTGGCGGAGCTTCATTCTTCCGCGGATTGACGGGTTTTGGTTATGCCATTCTGGCGGTCCCGTTTGTGGGACTGGTCGCGACACCACAAATCGCAGTAATCATGGCGATATTGATGCAACTGCTGATGGGGCCAATTGGCATCCGCAAAACCTTGTCGATTGTGGATGTCCCTCTCGTCGGCAAGATTTCGGCATGGGCCTGGGTGACAACGCCTCTGGGTCTGTGGCTTTTGGACATTGTAAGCGCAGATATTGCAAGATTGCTGATAACCGGCATCGCCATCGTGAGCTTCTTTGCCTTCATGATGAAGCGCGCGCCTACCCTCAATAACTCCCTGTCCCGAATCGCCCTGGTGGGTTCAACTTCGGGTTTGCTCAATGGATTTGCAGCAATGCCGGGACCGCCCGTTGTGCTTCATTTTGTCCGGGAACAGGTTCCGCCAGCAATATCCCGCGCCTCGATGATGGCCATTTTTTTCGCCACATCCATTGCCGGCACCGGCGTCGCGCTGTGGCTCGGGATGATTGACAAACAGGCGATCATTTTGACGGCGCTGACTTGCCCGCTGATGATCGGCGGCAATCATCTCGGCTCGCAATTTTTCGGACGGGTTTCCGAACCCGTCTGGCGGGTTTTCGTCATTGCCTTGCTGGTGGTCGCAGCAGGCGTGGCTTTGATCAGGCTGCTTTAGGCATCTGCCGCCAGCCACTGTTTCATCATCGCGGGCGGGGGTGACGGGTTCATCTCCGTTTCGTCGAGCGCTGAAATCGCGCGCGTCCGGTCCTCGTCCGTGAAGCTGCCGGTGGTCAGGCAGAATTCCACCATATTGTCATTGGGATCGCGAGTATAGATCGACCGGCACCAGTTATGATCGATCTCCAGCACATCCAGGTCGGCTGCATTCCATTTCGCCCGCCATTGGTCCAGTTCTTCCTTAGTTTCGACAGAAAAGCTGTAGTGATTGGTGCCCTGCGGCATTCCGGCGGCCTTGTTCAGGTCATAGGAATGGCTTTCAGGATCAGGTGTATCATTCAATTCCCAGAAGGCAATGAAACGGCTGTCATCGCCGTCCATGCGATAAAAGAAATGCTTGCCCCAGCCGCCGCCCATCAGCGGTGCAATCTCGACCTTGACCAGTTCAAATCCCATAATGCCTTCGTAAAAAGCATGAATGGCCTTCATGTCTTTCGCCCCCAAAGCGAGATGGTGATAACTCATTTGTCCGTGTCCTTCCTTTTATCAACCATGCCCATGACGTCTGCTGTGGCGCCGTCCGGTGCGGGCACTTCCACAATCCTTTCGTCGACATCGTCAAATTCCAGCTTCAGCGCCCGGCTCATCACAGCATGCATCATGTAGGTGCAGGTTATATAAGTCAGCTCCAGAATCTCGACTTCGCAGAGATGCTTTTTCAGCGTCTCAAAAACCCCGTCCGGCACCCTCCCCCGCTCCAGCACGAGGCAGTCCGTATAAGCGAGAACCGCGCGCTGCAGCTCGCTGAAGCAATTGGCAACTGACCAGTTGGGAATTGCTGCCACCTGTTCTTCGGAAAATCCCTCAAAGCGCATCGCCTTGCTGTGCTGGGAGAAAACAAATTGTGATCCCACCGCATAACCTGCGCGAATTTGTCCCAGCTCGCGCAGTTTCGGGTCAAGCTTTCGATTGGCTGATCGGTAAAAACCAAAGCCTTCTGTCGTATGCTTGAACGCGTCGGGAACCTGCGCAAAAACCGTCCACCAATTGCCCGGCGTTCCGGTTGCTGTTCCAGGTTCCGCTACCGGATCACGATCGCCAAAAAGCATGTTGTACAGACCAAGCACATAGTCATCGGTCACTTCAGATCGCGGTATCTCGCGCAGTCGGGGCATGGATCTCTCTCCTGTGCCCCGACTATGCACAATTTGGCGGCGCTTGCTACCCCGCCAGATTCCGCAACACATAATGCAGGATGCCGCCGTTCAGGAAATATTCCATTTCATTGGCAGTATCGATCCGGCAGAGCGTATTGAATGTTGAGGTCGTACCATCGGCGCGAGTCATTTCGACTTCAACAGTCTGACGCGGTTCCAGGGTTGCAACGCCTTTGATCGTGAAGGTCTCGGTACCGTTGAGGCTCAACGTATTGCGATCTACGCCTTCGGCAAATTGCAATGGCAAGACGCCCATTCCGACCAGATTGCTCCGGTGAATACGCTCGTAGCTTTCGACGATGACCGCGCGGACGCCGAGCAGATTTGTGCCCTTGGCCGCCCAGTCCCGTGATGAACCTGTTCCATATTGTTCACCGCCAATAACGACCAGTTCATTACCGTCTGCCTTGTGACGCATCGCAGCGTCATAGATCGGCATGATTTCGCCATCATATTTGGTGTAGCCACCTTCCTTGCCATCGGCCATTTCGTTCTTGATGCGGATGTTCGCGAAAGTCCCGCGCATCATCACATCATGGTTGCCGCGACGCGACCCATAGCTGTTGAAGTCCTGCTTGTTGACCTGATGATCGCGCAGATATTCGCCTGCCGGGCTGTCTTCCTTGATGGCGCCGGCGGGAGAGATATGGTCAGTGGTGATGCTGTCGCCCAACACCGCCAAAGTCTTGGCGTCGACGATATCTCCAACAGGGGCCGGGGTCATTTCCATGCCCTCGAAATAAGGCGGGTTGGCGACATAGGTCGAGCCTGCGCGCCATTGATAAGTGTCACCGCCGGTCACGTCGATATCCTGCCACGCGGCATCGCCGTCATAGACATTGGCATAGCGGCTTTCGAACATTTCGCGAGAGACCGCACCGCCCATCGCCGCATTGACTTCGTCATTGGTCGGCCAGATATCGCGCAGATAGACATCTTCGCCATCGCTGCCCTGCCCGATCGGCGTTTCGTACATATCCTCGCGGACCGTGCCTTTCAGCGCATAAGCCACCACCAGCGGAGGTGATGCGAGATAGTTGGCGCGTACATCCTGTGATACGCGGCCTTCAAAGTTGCGGTTGCCGGAAAGCACGGAAGCCGCGACCAGATCATTGTCATTGATTGCCTTGGAAATCGGTGCCGGTAATGGCCCGGAGTTGCCGATGCAGGTCGTGCAGCCGTAGCCGACCAGGTTAAAGCCAAGATAGTTGAGGTCTTCGCTCAATCCCGCCTTATCGAGATAGTCTGTGACCACCTGTGATCCGGGCGCCAGCGAGCTTTTCACCCAGGGTTTGCGCTGCAGGCCTCGCTCCCGCGCCTTGCGGGCGACCAGACCGGCGGCGATGAGCACGCTCGGGTTGGAGGTGTTGGTACAGGACGTAATCGCCGCGATCGTTACATCACCATGACCAAGATCATGATCGACGCCATCTACCGCGACGCGCTTGTCTGGATCACTGCTGTTGAACACTTCGGTAATGTCATTGTTGAAGCTCTCGTCGAGATCGGCCATCGAGACGCGCTGCTGTGGCAGTTTCGGTCCGGACAGCGATGGCACCACGCTGGTCATGTCGAGATCGAGCGTCTTGGTGTAGATCGCCTCGGGCGCGTCATCGAGCCGCCAGAAACCCTGTTCCTTGGAATAGGCTTCGCACAAAGCAATGTCCGCTTCGCTGCGGCCGGTCAGGCGCAAATAGTCGAGCGTCTTGTCATCAATCGGGAAGTAACCGCAAGTTGCGCCATATTCCGGTGCCATATTGGCAATGGTTGCGCGATCGGCCAGCGACAATGCCGCCACACCTGGTCCGTAAAATTCCACAAAACGTCCAACCACACCAACTTCGCGCAGCATCTGCACACAGGTCAGCACGAGGTCGGTTGCGGTAATGCCTTCGGCCAGTTCGCCGGTAAGCTTGAATCCAACAACTTCGGGGATCAGCATGGAAACCGGCTGACCCAGCATGGCGGCTTCCGCCTCAATACCGCCCACGCCCCAGCCGAGCACGCCCAGACCATTGATCATGGTGGTATGGCTGTCCGTACCCACACAGGTATCAGGATAAGCCGTCAGAACGCCGTTCTGATCCTTCGAAGACCAGACCGCCTTGGCGATATTTTCCAGATTAACCTGATGGCAAATGCCGGTTCCGGGAGGAACAACGCTGAAATTGTCAAACGCTTTCGATCCCCATTTGAGGAATTCATAACGCTCCATATTGCGCTGATATTCCAGCGCGACATTATTCTCGAACGCTTGCGGCGTACCGAATTCGTCGACCATCACCGAGTGATCAATAACCAGATGCACCGGCACCTGCGGGTTGATCTTTTCTGCGTCGCCGCCAAGCGCCTTGATCCCGTCGCGCATCGCCGCGAGATCGACAACCGCGGGAACGCCAGTGAAATCCTGCATCAAAACGCGGGCCGGGCGATATTGAATTTCCGCCGCACTCTTCGCTTCTTTCTGCCAGTCAACCACCGCCTGCGCATCATCTGCCGCGACCGTGTGGCCGCCATCTTCAAAGCGCAGCATGTTTTCGAGCAGGACCTTCAGCGTATAGGGCAGCCGGTCGATATTGCCGAGCTTTGCGGCCGCCTTGGCCAGCGAATAATAGGCATAGTCGGTACCGCCGACCGAGAGGGTTGCGCGCGTGCCGAGTGAATCTTGTCCGGTGGTCGTCATGGATTAATGCTCCGTTTTATCATTGTTTCAACCGAGTGGGGAACGTGCTGATGGCAGCGCAAACGGTTGGTGAATCAGATGTCGGGAGCGCTTTAGCGCAGGGGCGCAGCGGGCGCAATGTAGCGAGCGAAGTTTGTTGTATTTTGGACAGGTCTCCATGGACAGTTCTCAATGGACAGTTCTCAGGGGCAACTTCTCCCGCTATCATAAACCGCGCACCACCGGAGATCGCCAATGACCGCCAAGAGCCAGACCGAGCAGAACGTCCAGACCGCCAAAGATTTCTACGACCTGATGTTCAACCAGAGCCAGCCGCGCGCGGGGGTCGAGCGTTATGTCGGGGACAGCTATATCCAGCACAATCCCGATGTCGGCGATGGCAAAGAAGAATTTATCGCCTATTTCGAACGCATGGCGCGCGAATGGCCGGGCAAGCGTATGGAGGTTAAACGCCACGTGGCCGAGGGCAATATGGTGGTGCTGCATTGCTATCAGCACTGGCCCAACCCGGATGGCGATGACCTAGAATATGCAGGCATCGACATTTTCCGCTTTGATGACGCGGGCAAGATTGTCGAGCACTGGGACGTGCTGCAGCTGATCTCCGGCGATGCGAAACATGATAACGGGATGTTTTAAGGCGGGGCTTTTTGTTGCACAGGTAACTGTCGCCAGACCCCGCGCACCGCGATAGACAGGCCCGATGACCGATGCCCTGCCCACTCTCCTCAGCAAGCAAGCGTTCGGCGCGCTGGCGCTGGTGCTGACTTTTGCGGCCTTTGTGCCTTATTATCTCACGATCTGGCGCGGGGAGACCCGGCCGCATGTCTTCTCGTGGTTTATCTGGGGCGCGGGCACGGTGATCGTCGCCTTTGCGCAGCTGTCCGACGGCGCCGGCATTGGCGCGTGGCCGATTGGCATATCCGGGCTGCTGACATTTGGCGTCGCGTTTCTGGCCCTCAAAAAATCACCGGACCTGTCGTTCGTGCGGATCGACTGGCTGTTCCTGATCCTCGCGCTCAGCGCACTGCCCCTGTGGTTCCTCACCAACACCGCGCTGTCCGCCGTGATCGTGCTGACGGTGGTCGACCTGCTCGGCTTTGGCCCGTCAGTGCGCAAGGTGATCGACAAGCCGCATGAGGAAAACGCGACCTTCTTCGCCGTTGCCATCGCCCGCAATGCCGCGGTGATCGCGGCGCTGGAAAATTATTCGTGGACCACCGTGCTGTTCCCGGCTGCGGTCGGGATGGCCTGCGTGCTGTTTGTGGCGGTATTGCTCGTGCGGCGAAGGATGCTGGCGAAATTGCCGGAACCGGGCTAGACTGCCGCCATGCAAAGCGCGCTCAAAATCATCATCCTGCTGTTCGGCATTGCCTGCATGGGCATTGCGCTGTCGCACATTGCCCTGGGCCCGGCGGTGATCCCCGGATCGATCCCGGTCAATGCGACGATGGACAGCGAGGACCGGTTCTACGCCACCCTGTTCCTCGGCTTTGGCGCGGCGCTGGTCTGGTGCAGCCGCGACCTGCAGGCGCGCGGTGGTCTGTATAAGGCACTGCTGCTGATCTTCTTCCTCGGCGGACTGGCCAGAGCCATCTCCGCGGCGCAAGTCGGCCTGCCCAATATGATGTTCCAGATTTTGTGGGCGCTGGAATTGCTGATGCCGCCGGTGCTGTGGTTTTGGTGGCGCAAGGCGTTTGCGTCTGATAACCGCTCATCCTGAGCCTGCCGACAACCGTTGGTCCTGAGCCTGTCGAAGGACCGCTCAGCCCCGCCCGACAAAGCCAAGAAAGCCGAGCAGCAACAGCACAATCACCAATATGGACGCGCCAAAGACAAAGCCATCCAGCAGGCGCGCGCGGAGGCGGTTGCGTAGTCCATTTCGGGCGCGATTGCGGGGCTTTTGCTCTATCATCGCGACATGTCCCAAAGCGCAAAGACCGCCAGCCCGACAAAGGCGCCAGAGCAGAGCCAGCGGATGAAGGTTTCCGTGCGTTCGGAATCGGGAGTGGTGTTCGGCATGGAGTGCGACCTCTTTTATCAAATGAAGAGGCGCGGTCTGGTCAGAACCGGGTGATAGTAACGCCATGCACGCATGGAGCGCCGCCACCTTTAGGCGGACCCTGGACATACGTGACGGCCACCCGGTCGTATGAATAACGACCAGAGCGTGCAATCATGAGGTTACTATGCCTCACAACGGGAATTGGCCCGTTGCGGGATGAGGTTTAGCGGATGTGTTGGGATTGGGGAAGGGGTGCATATCGAAACATGTCGTTCTCAAAAGAACGAAAGCGAGAATCATTTTTCGCTAGGCTTTAAATTCCAATCAATTGATCCTATGTGTGGTATTGGGCGCAGGTTAGTCCTTCATGGACTGGTTCGTTTATTCGGATCGTTCTTATCATTTAAGAATATTTCTTGGTTTTTAATCATCCTTTCAATAGGAATAAGTAGCTTTCAATTATATAACCTGCGCCTAAGGTCTTTAATCACAATGTCAGCGAACGATAAAATTTGGATAACTTCGAAAACTAGAGTTCATTCAGAAAAAAAATACTTGGCTTACGATTGAATAGCTCATCTAGTTTTATCTTATTACTCGGCGTCGTTGATTGTTTTTTCCGTGTTCGCAATTGCAAGTCGGAACACAACTCAGGATTTCATAATTTTCATGATGTCGGTAGCTATCTTCGCTGCGTCTGTGATTATTTATGGATTCGATTTTTCAAAAAAAGCGGGCCTATTTCGATCTTGTTACTTGGAATTGGATAAGCTCCACAACCGGGAAATCGGAGACAAAGAAAAATACCGAATCTATGGTGAAATATTAGACAAATATCCAAATCATAGTGATGGCGATTATGTTAGCATGGTAATTGGCTCCGAACGTGTTGGAAGAACACTGACAAACTCAGCTGGCGAAAAAATTGCCATTTCCAGGCGTAGAATCGTTGAATTCTATTCTCAAAAAGTTCTTGAAATAGCGCTAATAGTTCTGATGACCGTCCTTCCAATATATCTTTTGGCTACAGTTTTCTGGAAAACTTGGAACTGATGCTAACTTTAGATATCGAGCTTCCTGCCAACGATTTTGAATCTTACTTCGATCCAAAATCTCTAGTGAATCTATATCTCCAAAAAGTTCGCAAGTCGTCGGCTGTTGGCAAAGATGGGGTCCGTAAGGAGAAATTTGCCTCAATACTGCATCTTGAAGCGGAATTGATTGCGAAAAAATGCCTTGAAGAGACTTATGGCTTCACTTGTTACAAACAAAAACTGATTGCAAAAGGTGCAGATCAATTTCCTAGATTAATCTCGATCCCTACAATAAGGGATCGTCTTACACTGCGTGCATTGAATGAATATCTCGTGGCAAACAACGACGACGCAAAGCCAAGCCTTCCTCACAGATACATTCGAGAAATAACATCGACGCTCGACAAAGGTTTAATCGACCATTCGTTTATTCGAATCGACGTGAAGAATTTTTTTCCGTCAATTGACCATGAACTTTTGCTACAAAAACTGGATAAGAGAAAAATTGATCCTAAGGCGATTAGTCTAGTCAGAAAGGCAATTCAGAACCCGACTGGCGCTTCGAAGACTCAGATCGAAAGCACTCAAGGTATTCCTCAAGGGTTAAGCATATCAACAATGCTCTCATCAATTTTTTTGAATGAGCTTGACGTCAAGTACACAAAAAAATACGCGTATTGGCGCTACGTTGATGACATTTTAGTAGTTTGCCCATCTCATAAATCATCTCGGATATTCAAAGAGTTGGCTGAAGACCTAAGGTCGATAGGATTGGAAGAGCATCCGCTCAAAGATGGTAGTAAATCCGACATAAGACCTCTCAAGAAGGCTATCGACTATCTGGGTTACACACTTTCTCCTGGACAAACAAAAGTCAGGAAGAGTTCCTACAATCGGATGTTTGAAAACTTGATGAAAGTATTCACGTCATTTAAATACACACGGAAGTCTGAGAAATTTATTTTCCGTCTGAATCTAAAAATTGCCGGATGTATATTTGAAGGAAAACGAAAAGGTTGGCTGTTTTTCTTTTCACAAACCAACGATCTGAACCAATTGGGTAGACTGGATTATTTTGTTCAGTCGATGTGTCGCGAATATGCTCCAGAAATTGATCCCAAAAGAATAAAGAAGTTTGTGAGAGCTTGGCATGAGATTCGACAGAATTTCAAGAAAACCAACTATTTTCAAAAATTTGATGATTATGATTATTCAGACAAAATTGATTTCGTATCGCTTATGACAGGTCGCCACAAATCTGATCTGGAAATACTGGACCTCGAAGACTTTGAAGTGTTGTATAGGAGGGTACTGGATAAAGAAATCGAAGTACTTGAACAAGATATCCTAGACTCATTTTCTTAGAATTCAGAAATGGATTGCACCAAACTTAAACCTCAAGCACCCCAACCCCACGAAGCAAAAGTTTCAAGGCGAGAAACCAACAATGCGAGAATTTCTTTAGTGAAACTTCCTTTCCTGTCCTCCGCTGGCTTCTGGATTTTGGGCATCTTCATAAGCCGAGAGTAACTGCTTGGCTAAGCACTCGTTTAGCAATGCTTCGAGATCGCTCAAATCAAGAACCTCCTCCTTCCATCGCAAGTCTGCTGCTTCTAGCGCGTCATAGTAAGGGCTCTTGTTGTTGGCAATCTGCTCCGGAATGGTTTCAAGTCCCGGCAAGCGATAGCCGATTTTGGCGCACAATACGAAATACGCCAGCGCGCGAGATGTCCGACCATTACCGTCTGTAAATGGGTGAATCCAATTCAGCCGCCACATAACATAGGCGCAAAGGTGCAGCGCAGTTTTTTCCTCAAAATTGTCCATCACATAATCACACATGTCATCAATGTGTGGTGGTACGAGATGCGCATCGGGCGGGATATGTTTGCTGGCGCCGATTTCGACGCCCGCCGGACGATAAGTTCCTGCATGAGAGGACAGTCCCTCGAGCGCCAGTCTGTGTAGATCGAAGATTGTGGAGTTGCGCAATCGAAACGGTCTCATATCGCGCACCACTTGATCAATCAAATCTAGCACGCGGTCAAACTGCGCAATGGCATTTTCTGACTCGCAGCGAGCCTTTTCTTCAGGATCGGTGATCAGCGAAGGCTCTTCTGCCTTGCTCTCCCGATCATTAGCACCCATTAATCTTGGCTTCTGCCGATTTTATCTGCCGCCTTCGCAACCATCTCGCGGGTCACACGATCATTCTCAATATGTGCGTTGCCATAGGCAAAGCTGCGCCGCTGCGCCTCTTTTTCGGCACCGGACATTTCACGGCTTCTTGCTGCATCGATCAATTTTTGAATATTTTCGCTCATTTCCAATATATGAATCCGATATGCGTCGTTGGCAACCTCCAAAATCACAAACTGTGATAAATGCCGGAAATTATTTTCCACCTAACCCAACACCCTTTCCTACACCCCCCACCTTCGCCTAAACCCTCGCCCATGCCTGAATCCCCCGACACCTCCCCCAAAAACCCGCTTATCCCCAGCTATCGCCAGCGCCATGACGGGTGGACGCTTGCGCGGACCAGGACGTTTCTCGCCACGCTGCGCCAGACCGGCTGTGTGGCCGATGCCGCGCGGGTGATCGGGATGTCGACGCGCTCCGGTTACCGGCTGCGCGAGCAGGATGCGGATTTTCGCGCCGCGTGGGATGCGGCGCTGGCCGATGCGCGGCGGGGGTTGATGGCGATTGCGCATGAACGCGCCGTGGTCGGGCGCGAGACGATTATCATCCGGGGCGGCGAAGAAGTGGAGCGGCGGATCCAGCCGTCCGATGCGATGCTCGCGCTTTTGATCAAGCAGGGCGATCTCGATGGCAAAATCGGCAATCACACGGCGGACAAGGTGATCACGCTGGAGGAATGGCAGGCGGGCTTCCGGTTTGACGACGAGGGGCGCAAACATGATGACACCGAATCTGCCGCCGAAGTGCGCGCGCGGATTGATGCAAAGCTCAACATGATGCGCGCCAATCTCGAACGCCGCCGCGCGCGCGAACAGCAGGAGACCGGGGAACGCAAGATCAATATCAAGACCGGCGAAGGGGTGACTGCGGAGGTGGTGGCGGCGGTGCGGCGGTTTGCGGATCGGGGGCTGCCGCTTCCCGATGCTGCGGAGCAGGATGCCGGGCGGCTTGCCGATGCGCCGCAGACCGTGCGGATTGCGCCGCTGTCCGGTGCAGGAAACGGTTGACAGTTTTGTGACAGTCGTGTTGGAGAACGTCTCGCTCCGGCGCTGGCAATGGCTCTGGATTTGGGCACCCAAACCGGGCACTGGAATTCGCCCCTGCCCGCGACTGATCTGCACTTATTCAACATACAGGTTCTGCGATGACAAAGAAAATTGGCTATACCACCGGCGTTTTTGACATGTTTCATGTCGGCCATCTGCGCATCCTGAAGCGCGCGCGCGAACATTGTGATCATCTGATTGTCGGCGTCAGCACCGACGACCTTGTCGAAAGCTACAAGAAGAAACGGCCGATCATCTCGGTCGAGGACCGGATGGAAATCCTCTCCGGCGTCAAATATGTCGACGAGATTGTCACCCAGACCCACCGCGACAAATACAAGGCCTATCAGGATATCGGCTTTGACGTGATGTTTGTCGGCGATGACTGGAAAGGCGATCCGCTGTTCAGCGAGCTGGAGAAGAAATTTGCCAGTGACGGGGTCGAGATTGTCTACTTCCCTTATACCAGCAGCGTGTCATCCTCGCATCTTGGCCAGGTGCTGGAAGATATCAACAAGCGTGAATTTTCGGTCTAAGTGAAACGGCCCGGGTGATCTCGGCCCGGATGATCCGGCAGGCGCCCGGCGCCGCCGACCAATAACAGGAAACTGACCCCATGGCGCAACGCCCCAACATTGCCATATGCATCTTGTCCTTCGACGGATTTTCCGATCTGTGGGCACCGTTTTTCCAGCAGTTTTTCGAAACCTGGCCTGACTGCCCCTATTCCCTGTACCTGCTCGCCAATCACAAGACGCTGGACGATGACCGGGTCACGACCATTTGCATTGGCGATGACATCGACTGGTCGACCAATCTCCAGACCGCGCTGCCGCATATCAAGGAAGAGCGTGTGCTGTTCATTTTCGACGACTTCTTCCTCGTCAATCTCGACGTGAAGCAGCTGCAGATGCATTTTGAACAGGCGGAGCGGCATGACTGGCCCTATCTGACGCTCTATCCGAACAATTATCGCGAAGAGACGGTCGATCGCGACGTCCGCCGCATCAACAAATCCGGCATCTACTGCTGCACGCTGGTCTATGGCCTGATCCGCAAGGATTATCTGTCACGGCTGCTGAAAAAGGGCGAAACCGCGTGGGAGTTCGAGATTAATGTCGGCCAGCGTGTCGGCGCAGAACGGCTGCTGTCAGCAGATCGTCAGATATTCTGGCACCGCCACCTGTTGCGCAAGGGCGTGTGGATGCGCCCCGGCTATAATCTGATGAAACAGAAAAACTATCCGATCGACCCCAGTCGCCCGGTTGAAACCCGCTGGGCCTTCATGGTCAGGGAGACAAAAGAGTTTCTGTTTCGGCAATATCACCGCCGCTTGCCACCGGCGTTGATCACCCGGCTGGAGCGCCGGAGATAGGGGCTTTCCCCGGGCCTGTGTCCGACCGGACACGGAACCGGCGACGGATGCCGGGCTGCCCGCTTGACATTGCCCATGTTTGAGACAAAGAGCATCGCAAATTCATTCTAAAGACAACTATATCCTGCCAGATACCCGCGGTCAGGATAATCATGTCAGAGGACGCTAAAATTATGTCAACACGCTCAAAAGTCGCCCTGATCACCGGCGTAACCGGACAGGATGGAGCCTATCTCGCGCAGCTGTTGCTCGACGAGGGCTACACAGTCCACGGGATCAAACGACGCAGCTCGTCATTCAACACCTCGCGTATCGAGGATATCTATCAGGATCCGCATCAGGAAAACGCCCGTTTTCACCTGCATTACGGGGACATGACCGACAGCACCAATCTGATCCGGATCATTCAGGAAACCCAGCCGTCAGAAATCTACAATCTGGCCGCCCAAAGCCATGTGCAGGTCAGTTTCGACACACCGGAATATACCGCCAATGCAGATGCCGTCGGCACGCTGCGGCTGCTGGAGGCAATGCGCATCCTCGGGATCGAAAAGACATGCCGTTTCTATCAGGCATCGACATCGGAACTTTACGGCCTTGTGCAGGAAGTGCCGCAAAAGGAAACAACGCCTTTCTATCCGCGCTCTCCTTATGCTGCGGCCAAACTCTATGCCTATTGGATCGTGGTCAATTATCGCGAAGCCTACGGGATGCATGCTTCCAACGGCATATTGTTCAATCATGAAAGCCCGCTGCGCGGCGAAACCTTTGTGACGCGCAAGATCACCCGCGCGGCCGCAGCCATTCATCTGGAACAACAGGACAAGCTGTATCTGGGCAATCTGGATGCCAAGCGCGACTGGGGTCATGCCCGCGAATATGTCCGGGGGATGTGGCTGATGATGCAGCAGGATGAACCCGATGACTATGTTCTGGCCACCGGTGCCACAACCACCGTGCGTCAGTTTGTGGAATGGGCATTTGCCGATGTCGGTATCGATCTGGCTTGGGAAGGCGAAGGCGTTAGCGAACGCGGCTTGTGCAAAAAAACCGGCAAATGCCTGATCGAGATCGACCCGCGCTATTTCCGCCCTACCGAAGTGGAGCTGTTGATCGGTGATCCGACCAAGGCCAAGGAAAAACTGGGATGGGAACATGAAACCAGTGTCCGCGACCTGGTGCGGGAAATGGTCCAGAGCGACCTCGAGGAAGCAACGGCCCAATTGAACCAGAAATGATAGTTACGCGCCATTCGAACCTGACGGAAAAGCCATGAACGATCGCCCGGCAAAGGTGCTGATCACCGGTGGATCCGGCATGGTCGGTCGCAATCTGCAAGAGCATGAAGCGGCCGGCAAATGGGATATTCACGCTCCGTCGAGCAAGGATGTTGATCTGACAGACTGGGATGCAACCCGCGAATATGTTCGCGAGATTGCGCCTGACTGCGTTGTTCACGCCGCCGGCCTGGTGGGCGGGATTCAAGCCAATATGGCTCGGCCTACGGACTTTCTGACACAAAACATGCAGATGGGCATGAACCTGATCAATGCCGCCCGTGAAGCCGGCGTACCGCGTCTGATCAATATCGGAAGTTCGTGCATGTATCCGCGCAATGCGCCCAATCCGCTGCGCGAAGAACAGATACTCGACGGCGAGCTGGAACCGACCAACGAAGGCTATGCGCTGGCGAAAATCTGTGCTGCCCGCCTGTGTCAGTATATCCGGAGTGAAGATTCCGGTTTCAACTATAAAACACTGATTCCCTGCAATCTGTTCGGTCGGCATGACAGCTTTGCCGAAGGAAAGTCGCACCTGATACCAGCGATTATCGTGAAAATGCAGAACGCCCTGAAAAATGGCGATCGCGAAGTGGAAATCTGGGGTGACGGGACGGCCCGGCGGGAATTCATGTATGCGTCTGATCTCGCTGACGCGGTCTGGAAAAACGCCAGCGATCAAAGCGATCTGCCGCAGGAAATGAATATTGGCGTTGGCCAGGATCACTCGATCAATGACTATTATGCCGCTGTCGCAAAAGTTGTCGGCTGGGAAGGTGAATTCGTGCATGACCTTTCAAAACCGGTCGGCATGAAGCAAAAGCTGGTAGACGTGACCCGGCAGAAAAAATGGGGCTGGATGCCCGCGACATCGCTGGTTGATGGCCTCACCAAGACGACCAAATTTTACCTCGAAGAAAGCTGATATTTCGATGACCGATTTTCCACTCGCATCGTCATCCTGGGATGACAATGAACTCAAGGCTATCCAGTCCGTTGTCGATAGCGGCATGTTCACCATGGGCCCCAATGTCGCCCGATTTGAGAAGGAATTCGCCAGTTATTTGGGCAGTCGCCATTGTGTGATGGTAAATTCCGGATCATCCGCAAACCTGCTGATGGTGGCGGCGCTGCGCTATACCAAACAGGCTGATCTGCAGTTGCAACCGGGAGATGAAGTAATTGTACCGGCCGTGTCATGGAGCACGACCTACTATCCGCTCTATCAATATGGCCTGAAGATCAAATTCGTTGATATCGATCTGAACACGCTGAATTTCGATCTTAAAGCGCTGGAACAGGCTGTCACTGACAATACCCGTGCGATCATGGCGGTCAATCTTCTCGGAAATCCAAATGATTTTGCGGAGATCAACCGTATCATCGGCGACCGGAATATCGTCATGATTGAAGATAATTGCGAGTCCATGGGCGCCACATTTGATGGCAAGCAAGCCGGCACGTTCGGGGTCATGGGTAGCTTCAGCAGCTTCTTCTCCCACCATATCTCAACCATGGAAGGTGGCCTGATCGCCACCGATGATGAAGAACTCTATCATATTCTGCTAAGTCTCAGGGCCCATGGCTGGACCAGAAATCTGCCCAAAAGCAATCTGGTTTGCGATGACAAAAGTGATGACCCGTTCGAGGAATCCTTTCGTTTCGTTCTTCCCGGCTACAATGTCCGTCCTCTGGAAATGTCAGGCAGCCTCGGCATCGAGCAGTTAAAAAAACTGCCCGACCTGGTGTCACAACGACGCAAGAACGCGGAATTTTTCCTTGGTGCCCTGTCCAATCACCCTCACATTCAATTGCAGGAAGAAATCGGGCAGTCGAGCTGGTTTGGATTCAGCCTGATAATCCGCCCGGGATCAGACATGACACGCAAGCAGTTACGGAATGCATTGGATGCGAAGGGATTTGAATCCCGACCAATCGTGACCGGAAATTTCGCAAAGAACGAAGTCGTCGATTATTTTGATTATGAAATTGCAGGATCCCTCGACAATGCGGATCATATCGACACCCATGGCCTTTTCGTCGGCAATCATCATTATGACCTCGAAGCAGCCGCCGAAGCAATCCGCAGCATATGATCCATCCATGTCTGCCAGTTAGGGCTTCTCGTTCCCGGATTTCCAGCTTATTGGCTTACTGATGTTCGTCGCAATCGCTCTTTTTGGCATGGCAGCCATGCAATTTATCGATTGCGTATCCTATATGCTGCGGCTGTCAGGCAAACGCATCGGGCTGATTTCGCTTGGATATTCCGCTCAGGTATTTTTCAACAATGCTTCGCGTCTGGTGGTGATGGTGACCTTTCCGATCATCGGAATTCTGGTTGATGACGGCGCGTCCGAAGATATTTTGATGGCAGGTTGGCTGAGCTGTCTGCTCACGGTTGCCCTGTTGATTTGTATTTTGCTTTTCGATGAGAGAATTCAGCGCATCGGCATCTGGATGATCCGGCGCCTTTTCGCCAAACAGATCGGAAAAGATGCACAAACGCTGAAAGATAGCGGCGCCGAGGTTGAAACCGAAATCAGTGAAATGGTGAGGAAACGCAGCCGGAAAACCTTCCTGATCGCATTTTTCGTTTATGTGCTCTATTCTCTCAACCTGTTTTCCATTCCTTTTGTCGCATCATTTTTTCCGGAAAACCGTGTTTTCATCGTGCAGCTCAGCCCGGCGCTGAATGCCGCCGGAACATTCCTTCTTGCCTATTTCATAGATCCGACATTTTCGGTCGCGGTGGATAAAAATGAAGCTCCCCTGCACACCCTGAAGAGCATCATCTCGGCAAGAATATTTGCCAATGCGCTTTGCGCAGCGACATTCTTCATCTTGCTCTATCTCGACCCGCTGGATCTGCTGTTGGCGTGAGGGGCAGTCAGCGCGCAAGATAATCCCGATCGATGACAAGGCCGCGCTTGGCATGCCCCGATCAAACTACTATGGATAGCCGCTCAGCAAACTTCGAAAGGACACTTGGGTTTCTCTCCGGCAAATCGCGATATGCGCACGCATTATTTGTTTTGTGATCAGAGGATTTAACCAACACGCCCATGCTCAGTTACCTTCTCTATTTTCCTTCCATAACATTCGGATTGCTGACGGCAGAGATTTTTCCGTGGGCACTGATATACTGTCTGTTTTATCTTCGGCGTCTTGACAATGCGACGCTGCTGTTCGTCGGAATATTGAGCCTGTCCGCTTTTGCGACCGGAATCTATGGAAACTATTTCCTCGAAAGCCAGGAAACAGATGTGCTGCGCAGTTTTGCGGCTTATCTGAATATTTTCCTGATTTTTGTCTGTATTTTGAATTTGGATGGCAAGAATCTGGAGGCCGTGGTCAAAGCCGGAAAAGTCTCGTTTTTTGGACTTTTGATCATCGGGATCATGCAAAATTTCGCCCTTCTGCAACAAGTGAGCGATGCGATTTCATTCCTTGTCCCGCGCGCCACGGGCTCTGCCTTGACGGAAATGGGGGATCGCGGTGTCACCCTGCTGTCCAGCGAACCCGCTCGCGCCGGAATCGAGCTGACTTTCCTGTACCTGCTGTTCCGGCTCGGAAGTCAGAACCAGCGCGGCTTCGTGATCTGGGACCTTCTGTTGCTCGCTTATATTCTGCTGATCATCAAGGCCGCTTCTGCCGTCTTTTTCTGTGGCCTTGTCATCATTCTGATTTCCGTCAAAAAACCCACTGTCTGGTTGCTTTGGCTGGCAGGGATCGGCGGGCTCTTCCTGCTTCCGACGATCAACATCGGCGGCCGGTTTGTCATCCTGATATCCAGTCTTGAACAGTTTTCCACATTGGATGATCTGGTGTTTTTCCTCGCTAACGAGGCGGGACACAGGCTGTTGGCATTATATGCATTCATCGTCGGAGGGTTGATGAACCCGATCGGGTTTGGAATTGGAAACTGGCAGGAAGCATCGGTTATCGCGCTGGAAGCATCCGGCCTGCCCTATTATGAATTCCGCTATTTCATTATTTACAATGACGGTCTGGCATTTCCGGTCCGGGCACCGGGAGTCATTCCAAATCTGATGCTGGACATCGGGGTCCTGGGGATTCTTGTCTTTGCCTACTGGCTCTACTCCCAGTTTTCCAATCGGGAACTGGTCGGGAGCGGGCAAAACCGGTTCATCATTCTGTTCATATTACTGGTCAAAATCACGTTGTTCGGGTCACTCGGAAACCCCGTGCCCTGGGTCGTGGCAGCGGCTTGTCTGCGATTGTCCAAAAATGCGGATCTTGTAGAAAAACGCGACAAGCTGGAAAAGAGTCTGCGGGATGAAAATATGGCACAGGAAACGGCACCAGATGGAACACGAGCTCCGGCATGAGCGCAATTTCTCAGGACGATCTCCATAGACTGCAAAAAACGATCCTCGAAATCGCGACCTATTTCGATGCTTTTTGCAAATCCCATGACATTTCCTATTATCTTATGGGAGGTACCGCTCTGGGCGCCATGCGGCATGGCGGCTTCATTCCCTGGGATGATGACTATGACGTTTTCATGGATGCCGAGAACTACAAGAAATTTTTCGATGCCGCGAGCGACAGCCTCGATGAAGATCGCTTTTACCTGCAACGTGAAAATACCGAAGAGTGGCCTCTTTTCTTTTCCAAGCTCAGGCTTAATGACACGATTTTTCTGGAATCCGATACTGCTGGCAGGGACATGCATCACGGCATCTACATAGACATCATGTGCCTGAATCATGCCTTTTCCAGCAAGCCGTTGCGCTATCTTCAGTATTTTACGGCCCGCGTCTTGTCGACCATGGCTCTTGCCCGGCGTGGCTACGAAACCACGTCTCCGGTCAAACGGCTTGCCATGACCATCGCCCGGGCCGCAGACATCAAACCACTCAGGTCATTGCTGCTGAAATTTGTTCGCAGCAGAAATCAGTCCGAATCCAAAATGATTGGCCATTTTTTTGGGCGCGCACCGTTTCATGCGACCAGCTTTCCCAAGACCTATCTCGGCGAAGCGCGCTATGTGCCATTTGAAACCGAACATCTGCCCGTGCCGAGCAATGTTGAAGCTTATCTCGCCCGGAGATTTGGCTCTGATTTCATGAAGCCGCCATCGCAGCAGATACGGGATCAATACCCGTCACATGCCGTGAAAGTCGATTTCGGTCCCTACCAGCCATGAAGAATATGCTGAAAAGGCTGTTCGATATCGTTTTGGCAGCGACGGGTCTGCTGGCGACTTCCTGGTTGATTGCGATCTGCTGGCTTGTTGCCGCAATTGAGACCGGCAGTAACGGCTTTTTTGTGCAGCCGCGGGTCGGGCGGCACGGAAAACTTTTCAACATCATCAAAATCAAGACGATGCGAAATCTGGGTTCCGCAGAACGTTCCTCCGTCAGCGTCAAGGGAATGAGCGAGATCACCAGGTCCGGCGCCTTTTTCCGCAAATTCAAACTCGATGAACTTCCGCAATTGTGGAATGTGCTGCTGGGCCAGATGAGTTTCGTCGGCCCCCGACCGGATGTCGAAGGCTTTGCGGACCAGCTGGAAGGCAAGGACCGTCTGATCCTCGAGCTGCGCCCGGGCATCACCGGTCCGGCTTCGCTATCATTCCGGAACGAAGAAGAACTTCTGGCGACGGTAGACAATCCGGAAGAATATAATGTAGCGGTGATCTGGCCTGAGAAAGTCAGGATCAATCTCGAATATTATTACAGTCATAATCTGCTAAAAGATCTCGGCTATCTGTTCCGTACAATTTGGAGTTGAGCGTTGCTGAATACCAGTTTTTCCCCTTGGCCGTCATTTTCGACCGAAGAAGCGAAGGCCGCACATGATGTGCTGCTCAGCAACCGGGTCAACTACTGGACCGGAGAGGAATGCAAGAAATTCGAAGCGGAATTTGCAGACTGGGCAGGCACCAGCCATGCCATAGCGGTTTCCAACGGAACCGTTGCCATTGAAATCGCGCTCGAAGCCTGCGGCATTGGCGCCGGCGATGAAGTCATTGTCACCCCAAGAACCTTTCTCGCCTCTGCTTCGGCAATTGTCAGATGCGGAGCGACGCCCGTTTTTGCAGATATCGATACCGATAGCGGCAATATTTCGGCAGCCACAATTGCACCGGCGATCAGCGAACGTACCAAAGCGGTCATCTGTGTACATCTGGGCGGCTGGCCGTGCGACATGGATGAGATCATGGCGCTGTCGGAAGCTCATGACATCGTGGTCATTGAAGATTGTGCACAGGCGCATGGCGCACGATATAATGACAAACCGATCGGCAGTATCGGCCACATCGGAACATGGTCCTTTTGCCAGGACAAGATCATGACACTCGGCGGCGAAGGCGGCATGATCACGACCAGCGACAGAGCGCTCTGGAAGAAAATGTGGAGCGCAAAAGATCACGGCAAGGATTGGGACAAAGTACACGAGAAGCATGATGGAACCGGTTTTCGCTGGGTTCACGACAGTTTCGGATCAAATTATCGCATGACGGAAATGCAGGCCGCAATCGGTCGCATCCAGCTCAAAAAACTTCCGGAGTGGACCGCCGCGCGCACCCGCAATGCGGAAAGATTGATCGAGACTGCCGAGAAATTTTCCGGTCCCGAGGGGATTATTACCATACCCAATCATCAGGCAAGACACGGCAATAGCGCCGAACCGGCCTGGTATAAATTTTATCTCCTGCTCAACCCGGAAAAGGCCGGACCGGATTGGACGCGTGATCGCATATTGTCGGAATTCCGGAAACTGGACGTTCCCTGCTATCAGGGAAGCTGTACCGAAATCTACAAGGAAAAGGCATTTGATTCCGTCACATGGTTACCCGGGCACCCATTGCCAAATGCCGCCGATCTGGGCGAACGCAGCCTCATGTTTCTGGTTCATCCGACATTGACTGATGAAGAGATCTCCAGGACCCAATCCGCAATGGAACAGGTCTTCGGCATGGCAAGCACAACAGCTTCCGGGATTGCCTAGGAACACGCCATGCAATTCTCTGCACTGCTTTGCCTGTATCACGGCAACAAGCTTTCTGAAGTTCAGGAAGCGCTGGATAGCGCATTTGTCGACCAGAGCATAAAGCCGGATGAACTGGTCACCGTCCTGGATGGCCCGGTGCCAGCCGACATAAAAGCCTATGTGGAAGGATTTGGCTCGGAAGCGCTTCCCACCCAGATTATCGCATTTCCCGAAAATCGCGGCCATGGTGAAGCGCGGGCAAAAGGGCTCGAGGCCTGCAGCCATGACCTGGTCGCAATGATCGACGCCGACGATATCTCGATGCCGCTGCGCTTCGAGAAACTGTTGCAGGAGTTTGAAGCCTATCCAAAGCTTGCGGTAGCCGGCGGGGCTGTAAGGGAATTTGTCGAAGTAGATGGCAAGGTTGAAGACCTCTCCATTCGGACGATGCCCCACACCAACGAGGACGTCATAAACTATCTGAAGACGCGCTCGCCGGTTGCACAACCGACTTCAATCGTGAAGCGCAGTGCCGTACTGGACGTGGGCAATTACCAGACATGGTTCAACAATGAAGATTATCATTTGTGGATACGATTGATCGCGAATGGCTATGAAATTCGTAATATTCCAGACGTGGTGCTAAGGTTCCGTACAAGTCCCGACATGTACAGTCGCCGAGGGGGTTTGAAATACTGGTGGAACGAGAGCCGGCTGCAGATATACAGTTTGAAACAGGGGACCACCAGCTTGCCGTTGCTTCTGGCAGGTTCCGGATTTCGATTCCTGGTCCAGGTTCTGACCCCAAACCGATTCCGCTCAGCGGTATATAAACATCTTCTGAGGACAAAAAATTGATCACGCTCGCACAATATAAAAAGATGCTGACTGAATTTGCGCAGCAGGGCCATGTCTCTCGTTCCATTTCTTCCACCCGGGAACAACCTGCCGGTGGCTTGTTTCTGAAACATGATGTCGAATGCAATATCGAGCGTGCCGTCGAAATGGCACAGATCGAGGCGGACTGCGGCCATGTGGCGACGTTCTATTTTCAGGCTGATCTGCTGGACACCGAAGCGGGCAAGGATGCCGTCCGACAGATAGGTAAAATGGGGCATGAAGTCGCGTATCACTACGATGTGCTGGACGAGAACGACGGAGATTTCGCAAAATCGGAAGAGCAGTTTGATCACTATCTGTCCGTATTTTCGGCAATCGGTCACAATATCCGTACGGTTTGCCCGCACGGGAACCCGACCAAAGTTCGCAACGGCTGGCGTTCGAACAAGGATTTTTTCAAGAACGACACCATTCGGAAAAAATATCCCGATATTTACGACATCGTCGTTGATTTCGACGGCAGATTTCCGGGCGGCATTTATCTGTCCGACGCAGGATATGCCTTGCGGATCATAGGCGATATTGGCGGCAATGATGCTTCAAACGCAAGCGCCATGGCAGATGGCCTGCCAATCGAATGGTCGAGCCTGAACAGCCGGCTGAAGGAGAATGAATCCATGATCCTGAGTTTGCACCCGCATCGGTTTGTAGCATCGCGGGCCGCAGCATTAACACGCAAGGTCGTGTTCAAAGTTCTCAAACAAGCGTATAGAATTGCAGGAAAAATCCCGGGCGTATCAAAAATTCTCAACCGATATTACAGTCTGGCCCGGCGCGTTTGAACAATCTGCAGCGGTCTGGGTGCTGGCCAACCGATAGCCAGAAATCAGTTTCTGGCTAGCGCGATTTCCGACACCGCAAAATCATATCCGTCCAGCGAATCCAGTTCGTCCCCGAGCAGCGTGAGCCAATAATAGGAACATCCCCCTTCAGCGACTTCGATTGTTGTACGCGAGCTGCCATTTTCAACCCGCAAGATATCATCGGGTCGACGGGGAGATTCCGCATCAGCGCAGCGCAATCGCAGATAAAGCGGGCTGCTCGCTGCCGGCGTCTGTATCGCAGCCTCTGCGCTCAGGCTATAAGCACCAGCTGGCAAGTGAACGATCTGGGTCGCAAAAGTTGCCTGAATATTTGGCAGGGAACTGACCAGCAGACTGTCTGTGTCAAGGTCGACTTCTGATCCAAACTCACCGGAAGAAAACAGCCGCCATTCAACCGGATATAGTCGGGGCCGCTTTACAAAATCGCCGCCTTGCACGTGACTGTTTCCATCTGCCTTGGTTGTACCGGCCAGAACGGCATACAGGTCAAAAGCTTCCTCAAAATGCCCGTCCTTGATCAGATTCTCCAGAATAAGGACATCATTGTTCGCCGGATTATCAATTTTTTGCTTGTGCAGTCTCGACCGAAGCGTTGCCGCGTTCAAAGCATTTTCCTGCCGTGCCGCTGCGACCCGCCAGAAATCATCTGCCCATGGGGGTTCGCTTCCCAGCATTTTGGTGAAGGGATCCACAAACCCTTCATCGGCAAGCGCATTGGACATTGTCGAAATCAGAAGCTCCTTCACAGCGCGGCTGGAGCGCAGAGAATAATCGTAATATTTCAGGATTGAATCCAGATCTTCTTTTTTGGCGCTATCCTGAACCAGCCAGAAATTGACCATGTCGTCTCGCTTGGTAATTTTAATCAGCTTGTGCATGACCGACCGAGCAGCTTCACTATCGCCAGTCGAATCCAGATTAAATGCCAGCATCCGGATGGCTCTGAACGAGGTCGGCTCCGCACGAAAACCGTTTCGCGCCGCAGTTACCAGGTCTGGATCAAGTTTTTCCGGGAGCACACCTCCGGTTTTCACCAAATCTGCTCTGAGCTCCAGATCTGCCATGGCGCCATGGGCCAGCCCGTTGGTGAACGGCAAGCGCAATGCCATGTGTGGATTGCCATCCCGCAAGACACCTCCCATCGCCGCCATTGCGCTGCAAAAGGCGAGCACCAATGCAATCACGATGATGATAATGGCTTTGACAGGGCGGATTGTTGTTTGTGACATGTTCTAGCGAACTCGAACCAGGATACTCAGCATCAGCCGTTGGCCTCGTCCGAATCTCCGGGGCCATTGTCGCCGTAGGAATAGGAATATCCATAACCATATTCGGCGTTGCGCGAATCCAGTTTCGTCACAATAGCTCCAAAGACCGTCACATTTGCTGCTTCGATTCTCTGCAATGCAGTTTGAACCGAACGCATTTTGGCACCATTGGCTTCAATTGTGTAGATCACCCCTTCTACGGTCCGGGCAAGCAACGGCGCATCAGCAAGGCCAAGAACCGGTGGTCCGTCGATGACGACATGCTCAAACGTTTTGGACAGTTCGCGAACCAGATCCTTGGCATTGGATCCACTTAAAAGCTCTGCAGCATTGGGCGGGATCGGGCCGGCAGTCATGTAGACCAGATTTGGGTTTTCAGAGACCGTGATCAATTCGGCCAGATTGGACTGGCCGGTCAAATAGTTGCTGAATCCGGCCTCATTGTTGATTCCGGCAAAATGATGAACGGATGGATTGCGCATGTCAGCGTCGATCAACAGCGTCTTGTGACCCATGCGAGCCAGCACTTCCGCAATCGCAATGGCAGAAGTCGATTTGCCCTCATTGGGGCGTGTGCTGGTCAGCAAGATTGATTTCGGAACACCGTGGTCAGTCAAAAAGGACAAACTGGTGCCGATAGAAAAATAGGCTTCCGAGGCGACCGACTTTTTGTCCCGTAGTGAAGTGACGATATCTTCCTTGTCGACGTGCGGCACCACACCCAGCGGCGACAGGCCAAGAAAGTTTTGAACGTCAGCCGGATCTTTGAGGCTTTGATCAATCTGTTCCAGAGCAAATACATATCCGCCCGACAAAGCCAGACCGGCAATTAATGACAGCAAGACATTGAACGGCAGGTTCGGACTTGACGGTTCGTCGGGGACCTGTGCCCGATCGACAACAGCAATATTGTTATTGCCCACACCCGCGACACCAATTTCCTTGAACCGCTGCAACAGCGCATCATACAGCTCCCGATTGGTTTCCACTTCACGCTGATAGATATTATACTGAATTGAATCCCGGCGCTGTGTCTGGAACCGTGATTTCAGTTGCTCCACCTGACGGCGCAGTTCAGCCTCGCGCTGCAGCGCCTCGACATAGCTGGTGTTCATGCTCGAACGAACGCGGGATTCTTCATCCGCAATACTTTGATCCAGGGCTTCCAGCTGGGATGTCAGCGCTTTGACCGTGGGATATTCGGGTTCAAACTGCGTCAGAAGCTTCGCTCGCTCTGATGCGACTTCAGCGCGTGTCTGCCGAATTCCGGAGATCGCGGTATTTGCAAGGCTGCTCTGGCTGGCGCCGCTGCGCTGCCTTGCCTGGCTCTCGGCAACAATGCGCGCAGAGGTCGCCTCCGCCAATGCTGCATTCAAGGATTCCAGATCCGCAGCAACCAATGTCCGCTGTGCCCCCGTTTCGCTGGAACCACCGACATTGCCCGACAATGTCACAATCGCCTTGCTCGACGCATAGGTGACAAGACGGCGTTCGGAATCTTCCAGTCGCTGCCGCAATTCGGACAGCCGCCGTTCGAGAAAGTCCCGCGCATCAGTAGTAGATGAAAAACGCCGGTCCATGGTCGATGCAACAAATTGATCAACCCAGCTATTCGCAACCTGAGCCGAGAATTTCGGATCCGGGCTGGTAAACTTGATATCGACCAGACTGGATCCCCGGATTGGTTCGATCACCATGTTGTCGAGCAATATCTCGGAGGCCAGTGACAGACGCTCGCTGCGTTCGGAGGCATCGGGAGAACGGCGGGTTGGTCCGGAGAACAGCCCCTCTTTCTCTACATCTACTCCAAATCGGTCAAAAAACGTCTTGTCGGTGATCAATTTCAGTTCGCGTGCAACGCGCTCCGCCAGTGATCGTGCCTCCAGCAGGGCATATTGTGTCTGATAAAATTCGAGGTCCTGGCCCAGTTCTTCCGCCTGAACACCTTCAACATTCGTCACATTGTCTTGTTTGCGGCTGATTTCTATCCGGGATTCGGATGTAAATTGTGGCGACATGAGCAAGGTAATCACAATACCGATTACCAGGCAGGTCGCTATGATAACCGCGATTCCGGGCAGCCGATTCCGCGCTGCACGCCAATATTGCTCAAGCAGGGGAACGGCACCCAGACGCGCGTTTTTTTCCGCATCTGGCGCTGGAGAACTGGAAGGCAAAATTTTGTTCATGTTCGGACTATTCTATATCTCATATCTGTTCTGGCGCGTGACCGGCCAGGGATCATGTTTGAACGTTGTCAGGGACGGGTGAGGACCAGTAGCGGGGTCGTAATCAAAGAAGATCCCTGAATGATATCCTTGAAAATTCGGCGGGCCTGAGAATCTCCTACAACAACAACATCATTGGCAAAAACCTCAGGATCTTCGTAATTCCCGCGCCGGATGCCTTTCAGATTGTACAGACCAACGAGACGCTGGCCATCCACTTCGCGAAAAATCACGACATCATTCAGCTTTGCGAATTCCGCAGTGCCTCCGGCCGTCGCAACCGCGCGCATCAGTGTCATTCTGCCGATGACAGGATAAAGGCCGGGTCGATCGACCTGGCCATCCACCGTAATCACCTGACTGACGGTTTCTTCAAGATTGACGGTAACTTGCGGGTTTTTGACATATTGTCCCTGCAGTCGCTGCTCAAGCACGCCGGCCAGCTCGCCTGGAGTCAGGCCCGCTGCTTCGACAACCCCGATCAACGGGAAGGACAAACGCCCACTGGCATCAATCTGGACTTCTTTCTGCAGCTGCTCGATGCCAAAGACATCGATTCTCAGCTTGTCAAAAGGGCCAATCAGATAAGACCGATTTGCAGCGAGAAGATCCGCACGCGATGGCGCGGGCAGTTGCTCCGATGAAATAACGGTAACGGACGGACTGTTGCCAATCACCTTACTGCCCGAGCATCCTGCAAGAAAACAAAGAGAAAAAAGACAAATTACAGCCAGACGCATAGAAATTTATTCCACCAGTTTTCGCAATATTTGGACGTTATCAGGTTCGTCGCTTTGCGTTACAGAAGCCGAGTTGAGAGGTAAAGGGAAACTTCGCCAACCCGGGCGCGATGCGCGGCGTTATAACTATTGTTTCTGATCGGCGGATGAACGAGCCAGACGAACCACACAAAAGGCCATGAGCACCATGATCGTCGGCACCCGCAGCGGATAGTCAACGATGCTTGCCATCGCAATTATTGCGATAATAGCAAGGCACATGTCGGTCTGAGAGGTCTTGCGGACAGAGCCGGACGAATAACCCCGCCAAACCGCGATTACCAGCCAGACAAGGAAACCCAAGGCAATCAGAATGCCGCCCAGACCAGCCTCAATGACATATTGCAGCCAGTCGTTATGGGCATTGTTGAGATAGTTGGGTTGCAACAAATCCTTGGTTTCATAAGCACGATACACATTTTCAAAAGAACCAAATCCGGTACCAAAGACCAGATGCTCTTTGGCCATGGACAGCAGCACGGGAAACACGTCGGCGCGCAGATCTTCAAAGAATTTGGCCGATACCAGGCGCCGGATCGCGAGGGAATCGGAGAACAGCAACACCAGCAAGGCAACCAGCGCAACAATTGCGACAATGGTGATTTTGGTGCGATGAGCTGCGATAAACTTTTCAACGGCCGAACCCTTTTGGGAGTCCGGTGTGACATAACCCCGGTAAAACACCATCAATCCTGCTGCAAAAACCGCTGTCGCGCCGACAATGATGCCCAGTCTTGATCCGGTCAGAACAATCAGGGGCAGAAACAGCAACGGACTCAGTGCCGCTGCAATCCGGGCCCATTCAAGATTTCGGTTCGGCATCTGACGAAATGAAACAAAATACCACGCGGCCATCAGCACAGAGCTGGCTAGCAGAACCGCCTGATGGTTACGGTTGGCCAGCAAACCGACGGGTGTATCAGCATTGGTCACGCGATAGAGATAGAGCGCAGACTGTCCCGAACCTGCAAGCTGCAGCGCGCCAAGCAAAGCGCTGAAACTGCCAAGGAGAATCAGCACGCCGACGATGCGCCGGCCATGCTGCGGGGCTTGAATTGCGCACAGCAGCAAAGCTGCGAGCGGTACGCTCAGTGAAAACAGGCTGTTCAGTGTGCGTGAAGGGACCATCGAAATTGGGCGCCACAACTCGCCCATTCCCGCTAGTTCCGCGATTTCGGCTATGGGCTTTCGACTCGGCAGCTGTTCCCAAAATGCCTGCGGCATCGGCAATAGCTGAACGAACATCAAAAGGCCCAGCAATCCAAGTAAAATCAACGGAATTTTGAGCGGTTTCAACTCTTCCCGGGTGGCAACAATCAATGCATAGGCAATGAATCCGAACGCCAGTGGCCGCAATATCACAAGAGATTGTATGTCAGGACGGGAACCACCGCCCATCAGGAACACGATGATCAGAAAACCGGTCAGCGCAAAAAATCGTCCGTTCGGGGACGTCAGGCTGGACAGCAGGCTTTTGATCGACATCGACATCGGTTCTCAATTTACATGGTTGCGACACACAGGCAATTCCCGCCAAGTAGCGGTATATCCCATCGGGTCAACTTATTTTTCCCGACTACAAAGGCAAAAATGTTGTTTAGCAACGCGTAGAATTTCTTACCAGCTTTTGTATGCGGGTTGCGTTAGGAGCATCATTCATCTGATGCGATTGCAACACCCCGAAACTGCGCTTATCGTCGCCGTTGTGAAAGACCGATTTTTATGACTTTGACCCACCTTCAACGCCTTGAAGCGGAGGCTATTCATATCATGCGTGAGGTCGTGGCCGAAACGGATCGGCCCGTCATGCTCTATTCGGTTGGCAAAGACAGCGCCGTCATGCTGCACTTGGCAAAGAAGGCGTTTTTCCCTTCTCCGCCCCCCTTCCCCTTGCTTCATGTCGACACGACATGGAAGTTCAAGGAAATGTATGCACTCCGCGAAAAAGCAGCCAAAAATGCAGGCATGGAGCTTCTCGTCCATCAGAATCCGGAAGCCATCGAACGCGGTATCAACCCGTTTGATCATGGCGCGCTGCACACCGACATCTGGAAAACCGAAGGGCTGAAGCAGGCGCTGGACAAATATAAATTTGATGTCGCGTTCGGCGGTGCCCGGCGAGATGAAGAGAAAAGTCGGGCCAAGGAACGAATTTTTTCGTTCCGGTCTGCCAATCACCGCTGGGACCCAAAAAACCAGCGACCTGAACTCTGGAAATTATACAATGCGCGCAAAACCAATGGTGAAAGCATAAGGGTTTTTCCGCTCTCCAACTGGACGGAGCTGGACATCTGGCAATATATCCATCTTGAGAATATCGAGATTGTCCCGCTCTATTTCTCGGCATCCAGGCCCACGGTGGAACGCGATGGCATGCTGCTGATGGTGGATGACGAACGGTTTAGGCTGGAAGACGGCGAAGAGCCGGTTGATCGTTCGATCCGGTTCCGGACGCTGGGCTGTTATCCGCTCACCGGTGCCGTGGAAAGCGAAGCAACAACACTGCCGGAAATCATCCAGGAAATGCTGCTGACCACCACATCGGAACGACAAGGCCGGGCGATTGATCATGATCAGAGCGCTTCGATGGAAAAGAAAAAGCAGGAGGGCTATTTCTGATGGACAGTCCTGAAAAAGTCTACGAAACCGACGCGCTCATCGCGGAAGATATCAATGCCTATCTTGACCGGCATCAGCACAAGTCGATGCTGCGTTTCATCACCTGTGGATCGGTGGATGATGGCAAATCCACGCTTATTGGGCGGCTACTCTATGACTCGCGGATGATCTTCGAGGATCAGCTGGCGTCGCTTGAAGCAGACAGCAAGAAGCTGGGCACACAGGGGCAGGAAATCGATTTTGCGCTGCTGGTGGACGGACTTGCGGCAGAACGCGAACAGGGCATCACCATCGATGTCGCCTATCGGTTTTTTGCGACCGAAAAACGCAAATTCATCGTCGCCGATACGCCGGGTCACGAGCAATATACACGTAACATGGTGACCGGTGCATCGACCGCAGACCTTGCCATCATCCTGATCGATGCCCGGCAAGGCATTTTGACTCAGACCCGCAGACACAGCTATCTGGCGCATTTGCTGGGAATCAAACATCTGGTCGTGGCGGTGAACAAGATGGATCTCGTCGGCTATGACCAGCAGACCTATGACAGCATCATCGCCGAATATGCGAAATTTGGCGAAGATATCGGAATAGAATCCTTTACCGCTATTCCCATATCGGGCCTCGCAGGTGACAATATTGCCCGGCGCTCGGAAAACATGCCCTGGTATGATGGCCCTTCGCTGGTTGAGCATCTTGAAACTGTAGAAGTTGCGGTGACGGCCAATCAGCAAAAGCCGTTTCGCATGGCCGTGCAGTGGGTCAACCGGCCCAATCTCGACTTTCGGGGCTTCAGCGGACAAATAGCTAGCGGATCCGTAAAACCCGGGGACAGCATTCGGGTTTTGCCATCCGGAAAAACTTCTACCGTCAAAGCCATTGTGACAGCAGATGGGGAACTGGACATGGCCGTCGCCGGCCAGTCGGTCACGCTCACGCTCAAAGATGAAATTGACTGTTCACGCGGCGATGTAATCGCGACTGCAGATGACCCGCCACAAGTGGCCGATCAGTTTGAATCCACCCTTGTCTGGATGGACGAAGACGGCCTGCTTCCGGGCCGGAGTTACTGGATGAAGACCGGCAGCCAGATGGTCAGCGTCACGGTCCAGCCTCCCAAATACCAGATTAACGTCAACAATATGGATCAGCTGGCCGCCAAAACGCTGGAACTGAACGACATTGGTGTGGTGGAAATTTCAACCGACCGACCAATTGTGTTCGAGCCATATGCCGACAATCGTGATCTGGGCGGATACATTCTGATCGACAAGATCAGCAACGCGACCGTTGCAGCCGGAATGCTGCATTTTTGTCTTCGGCGCTCACAAAATGTGCACTGGCAGGATGTCGATATCGACCGCGAGGCTCACGCTTTGCAAAAGCGTCAGGAACCGCGGGTCGTGTGGTTCACAGGCCTGTCCGGTTCTGGCAAATCGACAATTGCAAATATGGTCGAAAAACGGTTGCACGCATCAGGAAAGCACAGCTTTCTGCTCGATGGCGACAATGTCCGCCATGGTCTCAACAAAGATCTGGGCTTTACCGATGCCGATCGCGTTGAAAATATCCGCCGGATCGGCGAGGTCGCCAAGCTGATGGCCGATGCCGGCCTGATTGTTCTCACGGCGTTTATCTCTCCGTTCCGTGCAGAGCGATCTCTTGTCCGTTCAATGCTGCCCGAAGGCGAATTTATCGAAATCTTTGTCGATACGCCCCTGGAAGTGGCCGAAGAACGCGATGTCAAAGGGTTGTACAAAAAGGCTCGCGCTGGCGAATTGAAGAACTTTACAGGCATTGACAGTGACTATGAGATTCCGGTCAATCCGGAATTGCGGATCGACACGACCAAAATGAGTCCCGAAGAAGCCGCAGAGCTGATTGTTGACAAGATAACCGGTGCATGGGCCTATACGATATGACCGATGGCGATCTGGCCTGCAAACTCGCAGAAGATGCGGGCCGTATGTTGGTCCGGCTGAGAGAAGACTCCCGGCTGACCGGCAAGAAACTGGGAAAGGCCGGGGATGAGACGGCAAATGAAATGCTCGTCGCTGCCCTGCGCGAAGCCCGGCCGGATGATGGCCTGCTTTCGGAAGAAAGCAAGGATACCAAAGATCGCCTGACACAGGACCGCGTCTGGATCATTGATCCCGTTGACGGAACCCGTGAATATGGAGAAGCACGTTCCGACTGGGCAGTACATGTCGCGCTGGCTGTTCGGGGTCAGGCTGTTACCGGAGCGGTTTCCCTCCCTGATCTGGGTGTGACTTTACGCAGTGATCGACCTGGAACGGAACCGATCCGTCAGGACCGGTTGCGCATGGTTGTCAGCCGCTCACGTCCGGCCAAAGAAGCGCTGCATGTGGCCAAAAAACTGGATGCAGAACTTATTCCCATGGGCAGCGCCGGAGCGAAATCCATGGCTGTCGTCAGGGGTGAAGCCGACATCTATCTCCATTCCGGCGGTCAATATGAATGGGACAATTGCGCTCCCGTCGCGGTTGCGCAGGCGCACGGCCTGCACTGTTCTCGCATTGACGGTGCACCGCTGATCTATAACCAGAGTGAAACCTGGTTGCCGGATTTGTTGATCTGCCACAAAGAAGACGCCGCACAAATTCTGGCCATTGTCGCTGCGTTATAATCAATCAGTGAAGGCTGCGCTTTCAGGACGCCTGTTCGACACTTGCGCTGCCAGGATTGTCCCGCTCATGTTCAAATTCGGGAACCAGAATTTTCAGTAGCCGGGTGACGTCTTCGGCATCGCGGCTTGTCCTGAAGCTTTGAAGCAGGTTTTGCAAATCACCCCATCCCATATGGCCTTCCCGCGCCATCATGATCCGGTCATGCACGGTCTGCTTGGGATTTTCGCCGATGATCAGCTCTTCATACAGCTTCTCACCAGGCCTCAACCCGACTTCTTCAATTTCTATGTCACCGTCGGGATCATCTTCGCCTCTGACCGTCAAACCGGACAGTCGAACCATCGTTTTGGCGAGATCCATGATACGGACAGATTTACCCATGTCGAGCACAAACACTTCGCCACCCTTGGCCATGCCGCCTGCCTGGATGACCAGTTGTGCCGCCTCGGGGATTGTCATGAAATAGCGCGTTACATCACGGTGCGTGAGGGTGATCGGGCCACCCACAAGAATTTGCTGACGGAACAGCGGTACAACCGAACCACTCGATCCGAGCACATTGCCGAACCGGACCATGGAATATCTGGTGTCCCCATCCTTCTCGGCAAAGGCCTGCACAATCTGTTCGGCCCCGCGCTTGGTCGCCCCCATCACATTTGTCGGGCGCACGGCTTTGTCGGTACTGATCAGAATGAAGTCGTCGACATTTGCTTCGAAAGCTGCGTTCGCGGTTTCATATGTCCCCAGAATATTATTGCGAACGCCCTCGACCGGATTGGCTTCCACAAGCGGGACATGCTTGTACGCAGCAGCGTGGAAAACAGTTTCGGGGCGTTGCTGTTCGAAAACCTCCTGCAACCGGCTGGCATCTGTCACGGATCCCAGGACCGGGATAATTTCAAGATTTGCCGCACGCCCTTCACGCTTTAACTGCTGCAGCTCTTTCTCGATCGAGTAGAGAGAAAATTCGGTCAGTTCGTACATGATGATGCGCCGGGCTCCGGAAATTGCAATTTGCCTGCACAATTCACTGCCAATCGAGCCGCCGGCGCCGGTCACCAGCACGGCCTTGCCAAATATCGTCCGGCCGAGCAGCAATTCATTAGGTGCCACCGGTTCACGCCCGAGAAGATCCTCAATATCCAGTTCCCGGATATCATTGAACGAGACCCGCCCGTCCATAATCTCTTTCATATTGGGCAAAGTCTGAACATGGACTTTGAATTGCTGAATCTGGCCAACAATCTGACGGCGCTTTGACCGGGTAATATTGGGCAGCGCCAGCAATATGTCGGTGATGCCATATTTTTCAATGATCCTGGGTAGCTCATCGCTGAAGAACACCTTGTCTCCATCCAGCTTCTGACCATCCAGTCGCCGGTCATCGTCAACATAGCCGTGCAGCTGCATTGCGGGTTCTGACCGCATCGAGGCCGCCAGTTGCTGGCCAGCGTTACCGGCACCATAGATCAAAACCGATTTAACCTGCCCGCCAAACTGGTTGCGGCCCAGAATGTCGACCATCAGATAACGCGCGGTCATTCTCGCGAAACCAACCAGAATGAAGAAAATTATCGGCTGAATTCCGCCCAGTGTCCTGGGTACACCTGCAACGCCGACAATCGAGAACAGGATGATCATGGGCACCGTATAAATGGCAAACGCACGCACCAGGGTCTTCATCATGCCCGAGCCCGCATAGCGGAATATGGCGCGGTAAACGCCCATCATGTAGAATATCGGGAGCATGAACAGCAGTGCCCCAAGGACCACTTTCTGGATTGCGATATCCCAATAGACCCACACGCCGATCCGCAAGGAATAGGCAATCCAGATTGATTGCACGCACAGGATCATGTCCAGAAAGACGACAATGAGTTGCTTCTGCCATCTCGGGAAATCGGCGATACGACCCAATATCGACACGATGACCGATGTCAGGGGACCGGCATTTCCGGTTTTTGGCTTTGCGAAGCGGCTCATAAGCAAACCGTTAGTGCATTAATATCATGATTTCCAAACTTTTCGATGTAACGAATTCAAAAAATCAGTTTCAGGACCCGATCGGCGCCGTTTCTGCTCGCCGGAACCGTGCGCTTTCTGCTTTCTCCAACCAGAAATTCTGCTATTGACCCGAAAAATGATCCAATCCGTTAAACCACCGGCAATACAGGGCCGAACTGGCGGAACTTGACCCGATCAGTCGAACAGGCCAGAAGCGTCGAGTGGCTTGGCTCTGGCGGGTAACAACATAATATAATCAAAGGACAAACATGAAAATTGCAATGATCGGCTCGGGTTATGTGGGCTTGGTTTCGGGTGCCTGTTTTGCCGATTTCGGACATCAGGTGATCTGCGTGGACAAGGAAAAGTCCAAGATCGACAAGCTCGACAATAATATCATGCCAATTTACGAGCCTGGCCTCGCCGGACTGGTACAGCGCAACGTCGAGGCAGGACGCCTTTCGTTTTCGACCAATCTCGGGGAATCGGTAAACGATTGCGATGCCGTGTTTATCGCCGTGGGCACACCATCGCGGCGCGGCGATGGCCATGCAGATCTCAGCTACGTCTATGCAGCCGCCGAGGAAATTGCAGATGCAGTGACCAAACCAACGGTCATTGTCACGAAATCAACGGTTCCGGTCGGGACTGGAGATGAAGTGGAACTGATCCTCTCCAGGAAACTGCCGGCCGATCAATTTGCCGTCGTTTCCAATCCGGAATTTTTGCGGGAAGGCGCGGCGATCGATGATTTCAAACGCCCGGACCGTATTGTGATAGGTGCAGAAGTCGAGTGGGCAAAAGAGGTCATGAGTGAAATCTACCGCCCGCTGTTTCTCAATCAATCGCCAATCCTGTTTACCGGGCGCCGTACAGCAGAACTGATAAAATATGCTGCCAACGCATTCCTTGCGACGAAGATCACCTTCATCAATGAAATCGCTGACCTGTGCGAGAATGTCGGCGCGGATGTTCAGGAAGTTTCACGTGGCATCGGCCTGGATAATCGCATTGGCGCGAAATTTCTCCACGCCGGACCCGGCTATGGTGGAAGCTGTTTTCCCAAAGATACACTGGCCCTGCTCAAAACGGCACAGGACAATGAAAGCCCGGTTCGTATTGTGGAAGCCGTTGTGCAGGTCAACGATCAGCGCAAGCGTGCAATGGGCCGAAAAGTCATACAGGCGCTTGGCGGCGAGGCCCGTGACAAGAAAATTGCGTTGCTAGGCCTGACGTTCAAACCCAATACAGATGACATGCGCGACGCACCGGCCATTGCCATCGCCCAGACGCTGAATGATGCCGGAGCACAAGTGGTTGCATATGATCCCGAGGGCATGGCCGTTGCCAGCGAAATCATGCCCGACGTTGAAATGACCGAAAGCAGCTATGATGCAGCCAAAGATGCAGATGCAGTGGTGATCGTGACGGAATGGGATGCGTTCCGCGCGCTCGATCTTGAACAACTGAAGGCGACTATGGCAGGCGATGTTCTTGTCGATCTGCGCAATATCTATCACCCGGCGGACGTTGCGAAGACTGGTTTGAGATATACCAGCATCGGCAGAAATGCCTGAAGCGGCGGTCGGCGCATGAAGCTCAAACGAAAATTCGTAGCCAAACCATGGGGGCAGGACAAACTGCCACAGCCTTTTGCCGGGGACAGGTCATCTCGGATCGGAGAAATCTGGTTCGAGCCGCCGACCGGCGTCACGCCCCAGCTAATGGTCAAATATCTGTTTACGAGCGACAAACTATCGATCCAGGTCCATCCCAATGACCGGCAAGCCCGCAGGCAAGGGTTTCCGCACGGCAAAGAAGAATGCTGGTATATTCTTGATGCCGAACCGGATGCGAAGCTCGGGATTGGACTGACCAAATCCGTCAGCACGACCAAGCTTCATGCGGCCGTGGCGTGCGGACAGATGGAAAACCTGATCGACTGGCGACCGGTACAGCCCGGGGATGTCTTTTACGTTCCGGCCGGGACCATCCATGCCATCGGTCCCGGAATCACGCTGGTCGAAATTCAGCAGAATGTCGATGTCACCTATCGCCTTTATGACTATGGTCGGCCTCGTGAACTCCATCTGGAAGAGGCGATCGAAGTTGCAACCCCTGCGCCTTATGATCTGAAACACCAAAGCCGGGCAGAGGCTGACCAATCTGCGAAACTGATTGATGGTCCGCAATTCAGACTGTTCCAGGTTATTGGTGATGATCCGGACATCTTCCATCAAATCCAGGCCTCGGAATGGCATGTCGTCCCGCTGGAAGGTAAAGTGACGGTGCGCGGAAAACTGATTGCGTCCGGTGAATGCGGACTTTGTACCCGCAGCAGCGAAATCGACCTGAAGAAAAATGTCAGGTCGCTTGTCGCTTGCACGATGAAACCAGGGGGGAAATAATGCCTGAAAACGACCTCGTCACCCCCGTCATATTATCAGGCGGCTCGGGCACCCGTTTGTGGCCGGTGTCCACGGCTGACCGCCCCAAGCAATTTTTGAATCTTGTCGGACCATTGAGCCTGTTCCAATTGACACTTCAGCGATGCCAGCAGGATAATCTGTTCGGATCACCGATCATTGTCGGTGGAGCCGGGCATGCGCAGCTCGCCGAAGATCAGATGGATGAAGTCGGATCGGGTCCGATGGCGCATATTCTGGAACCTTGCGCGCGCAACACAGCGCCCGCCATTGCGCTGGCTGCTCTCGCCTGCGAGAATCCCCAAACCCCGATATTGGTGATGCCCAGCGACCATCTGATCAAGGACGTCAATGCATTTCAGAATGCCGTCCGACAATCCCTGCCGCTGGCAAAAGCACGCTGGCTGGTGACATTTGGTATCCAGCCGACGGGCCCGGAAACGGGATATGGCTATATTCAACAGGGTGAAGCCCTGGTCGGCAGCGTCAGCAGTTTTGCCACGCGCAAATTTGTTGAAAAGCCCAATCGTGAATATGCAGAACAAATGCTGAGCGACGGCGGGTATTTCTGGAATGCCGGTATATTCCTTTTTCGCGCTGACAGCTATCTGGCGGCTCTGGAGGAACATAATCCGGAAATGCTCCGCGCCGCGACAAAGGCCATGGAAAACGCAGATCGTACGGGTACGCGCATTTTGCCTGATGAGCAGAGTTTCGCCGATGCACCCTCCGATTCCATAGACTATGCAGTTATGGAAAAAGCTGAGAAAGTGGCGGTGACACCGGTTAATCCGGGATGGTCAGACGTCGGGAGCTGGGATTCCCTGTTTGAAGTGCTAACCGCCGATGAGCAGAATAATGTGTTGGCCGGGGATGTACTTGCCGTCAATTCACACGACAATCTGATTCAGACCGACGGCATTCGCGTCGCCACTTATGGTGTGGACAATCTGATCATCGTTTCCCGCGACGATCAGATCATGATCCTGCCGCGCGGGCAGTCCCAGAACGTCAAGAAGATATTGATGGAAATGAACCGGGACGACTAGATCTCGTCTTCCTGCAATTCAGCAGGCAGCAGATGTTCTTCCGTTTTTTGGGTTGTCAGCAACGTTGGCCAGAACCGGGCGATCAGGAATAATCCGGTTGGCAACAACAGCGTGTTCCATATGTCATGCAGGGCGGCTTCCTTGTACAAGGCGATCGATCGTTCGCTTGGCCCGGCTTGTCGAAAGTCGAGATATTCATTTAAAAATGTGACCGCAAAAGCGGCAATCCAGGGCAGCGGGCTGGCCAGCGATCGTCGCAACAGGATCGCTGTCAACAACTGCACCAAAACCGCGCCATAAATATGGAGAGCATCCTTGTCGAGGTTTAGCAGGCTTTCGAGCCATAATTTCATTTCATACCATTCCATGAGCCTAAACTGGCGCAGCCAGTCATAACCGTCAATGAACGAAACAGAAATTCCAAGGTTATCAGATTTTTAGCCAAATGCTGCTATAGGCATGCGCATGAACGAGACGTCAAATCCCGCACCCCGAGTTGTCGTTATTTTCGGAACCCGGCCGGAAGCAATCAAGTTGTTTCCCGTTGTCAGGGCCTTGTCACATCACGAGGCGCTGGAGACGATTTCCTGTGTCACTGCCCAGCACCGGGAAATGCTCGATCAGGTTCTGCAAATTGCTGAAATCACACCGGAATTTGATCTCGATCTAATGCGGCCGGATCAAAATCTCGACGAACTGACGGCAAGACTGCTCCAGGGAATTGGCGCAACACTTGACCAGGTCAACCCGCAACGGGTTGTCGTGCAGGGCGATACGGCGACAGCCATGTGCGGTGCACTCGCTGCTTATTATCGAAAAATTCCGGTCAGTCACGTGGAAGCCGGTCTGCGAAGCTATGATATTTATCATCCATGGCCGGAAGAGGTAAACCGCAAGATCATCGGTACCATTGCCGATCAGCATTTTGCACCCACCGAAACGTCCGCACAAGCTCTGCGCAAGGAGAACATCGCCGGCAACAAGATACATGTAACCGGAAATACCGTGATCGATGCGCTTCTGGTTACCGCGGAAAAGACCGGAAAACAGCTGGAACTGAACGACGAGCTCAAATCCCTGTTGCACCGTTTCTCCGATCGGAAAATCATTGGCGTCACCAGTCACAGACGCGAAAATTTTGGGGATGGCCTGTCCAATATTGCCGGCGCCTTGCGCGAGATAGCAAATCGCGATGACGTGGCTCTGATTTTTCCGGTTCATCTCAATCCAAATGTCCGTGCGATCATGAGCGAAGCGCTCGGTGGTCTGGACAATGTCGCCATGATCGAACCCCTGGATTATCCCAATTTTGTCGGATTGCTGGATGCAAGCACGTTCATGCTCACCGACAGCGGCGGGGTGCAGGAAGAGGCTCCCGCCCTTGGCAAACCGGTTCTGGTCATGCGCGATACAACAGAACGGCCGGAAGGCGTCGAAGCGGGGACTGCGAAACTGGTCGGTACAGATCGCAAACTCATTGTTTCAGAGGCGCACAAGCTGCTGGACAACAAAGAATATTACGAAAATATGGCCAAAGCGCACAATCCGTTTGGCGATGGCAAGGCCAGTGAACGGATTGCCGACATAATTGCGGCAGGCCTGTCCCGTTAAACTGCGGCTCCCGCGCCAGTCGTTACCGAAATATTTACGATCTTCGGCTATCCCGAAAGGGAGAAATTGCGCCATTTTGCGCCCGGGAGATTGATCCGCCATGCTATCTGAAGAAAAACCTGCCGTCTGTGTGCTCGGCCTGGGGTATATCGGCCTTCCGACAGCGGCTGTAATCGCGCGTTCGGGCAGTCACGTGCTGGGCGTTGATGTGACCCGGCATGTCGTGGACACGATAAATAATGGCAAAATTCATATCGAGGAAGTGGATCTCGACGGGCTCGTGCAGGGTGTGGTTGCGCGCGGCACGTTGCGCGCATCCTTGCAGGTAGAGCCGGCAGATGTATTTGTGATTGCCGTACCGACGCCCTTTGGCGAGAACCATGTTCCAGACACAAGCTTCGTAATGGATGCGGCGACCAATGTTGCCGCGGCGCTGAAAGAAGGCGACACCGTAATACTGGAATCGACCTCGCCCGTAGGTACGACTGAAAAAATGCGGGACCTGATTGCCGAACTGCGGCCAGATCTGAAAATACCCGGCAAGACAGGCGACATTCCCGACATTGCGATTGCCTATTGTCCGGAGCGTGTTCTTCCCGGGAAGATACTCGAAGAGCTGACCAATAATGACCGCTGCATAGGCGGGATTACGCCGCGTTGTGCACGAAAGGCACTGGGCTTTTATCGTCGCTTTGTGCGCGGAGAATGCGTGACCACAACGGCGCGCGCTGCAGAAATGACCAAATTGGTCGAGAACAGCTATCGCGATGTGAACATTGCTTTTGCGAATGAACTTTCAATCGTTTCTGATCAGATGGATCTCGACGTGTGGGAAGTCATCCGTCTGGCCAATCGCCATCCGCGGGTGAATATCTTGCAACCCGGTCCCGGTGTCGGCGGGCATTGCATCGCGGTCGACCCATGGTTCATCATCCATGGCGCGCCCGATCACACGCCGCTCATCCGCATTGCGCGGGAAGTGAACGACGGCAAAATCGATCATGTACTGGAGCAAGCGTCCCGGATGATCGACGAACTTCCCGGTGCTGCGATTGCCTGTTTCGGATTGGCGTTCAAGGCGAATATCGACGACTTTCGTGAAAGCCCTGCTCTCAAAATCGCAGCCAAGCTTGCCAGACGGTACGGTGGGCGGATCAAAATCGTGGAACCCTATGCGAGCGAACTGCCTCCTGCATTTGAAGGTACCGGAGCGACATTGATCGACATCGACCAGGCGCTGGAAAGCTGTCCGGTCATGATCACGCTAACCGATCACGACATGTTCAAATCGATACCTCTGGATGAACGTTCGGAGAAGATCGTGTATGACACGCGCGGCATCTGGCCAGACCAGCCTGACAGCTCGCAAGCGGTCAAGGGCCTCAGACTGGCAGGGTAAATGAGGTTGGCTGGTTAGAGATGTCGGCTGTTTCCGGACCATCGAAATCCGCAAACCATAACAGGCGGATCGGTTAACCTGTCGCTGGAATGGCGGCTGTTTTGACCGCAACATTTGACCGCAATCGAAAGATCATCAGAGCGGACACCGTGTAAATGGTGATGGGGAACGTGTAGTATAGAAAATTGTCATACAACATATAGACCGAACCACCCGAGAAATAGGCTAGAGCAGCGAGCTGATGCGGATGTTCGACCTGCATCTGGAAGAGCAGCAAGAAGCGAATTGCCCCGTAAATCAACACTCCGGCGCCGAGGAAGCCGATTGAGAAGAGAACCTGCATGGGCCAGCTATGTGGCCCTTTGAAACCCAGAGTTTTTTCCGGTCCCATTCTTTGAAACTGATCGATACCATGCCCGGCCAATGGCTGGTTCTTGACCAGTTTCATGGTCGATTTCCAGATCTCAATCCGGCCGCTATCACCTCTCTTGAATTCATCCATCGACTGGGCATAGCCCAATATCCGGGCAAGCCCATATTGTGGAATGGGAACCGGCAGAACAGCAGAGAGGCTCACCGAAAGAGTGAAAGTGATCGCTATGTAGCGGAGGCTGATTTTACGGAAGCGCGGCGCGAAAACCAACAGTCCCGCCGCGGAACCGATAATCGCAAGCAATGCGCCGCGAGACCCGGTCCATATGGCCAGCGTCAATCCGAATATTCCAAATATTATCGCCAGAATCCTGATCGGCTTCTCGCTCCGGCCGGCAATGGCCAGACCTGCCGCAAATGTTGCCAGCCAGAAAAAACCGGTCCAGCGGACGTTCGTCACGCCGGGGACATTTCTGGTCCAGTCATCCGGTGCGGGAGGATAGGCAATATATCCGCACACCCACAGCAAGGCATAGACAAACGTTGCCAATCCCAGCGCAATCCAGAAATTCTCCAGATCGCGGTTCTCGCGCGTTGGAATATCCTGATATATGGCAAGAGAAAAGATGATGTGGATATAGAAAATCAAAAGGCCAACGACGGCTGCAAAGCTGAATATCTGGATGAAAAAGCTGGTATAGGCGACACAGAGCCCCAGGATCAGTGCGGCAATTTTGTCGCCGCTGGAAAACCAGTTCAGCTTGAACAATGTCAGCTTGTTCCTGCGCATGATCGATGAATAGACAAGCAGCTGGATTATCGGCGCAGTAAGCGAATAATCGGCCACAACGATCCGGTATGTCGTCTGAACAGGGCCGAAATCCCATGGCAGAAGAACAGCCAATATCGGCGTCAGTGCCAACAAAAAATAGGCCGGGCGCCGGGATATCGGAGCTTTTCCGTTTTCAGTCTGCATCTTCTACCCCCGCTGCACCATGGCTTGTTGTCAGCAATCAGGCTGACACCGAAATTCACGGTAAAAACGCGATAACATCAACATATTGAAAATAGCTTAAGCAAAATTAACCCTGTTCCGATTTGCAGCCCCGGTCAGTTGCGATATACGGCGCAGACATGACCCAGGAAACATACCGCCCCCGCCGTTCTTGCCTCTATATGCCCGCATCCAATGCGCGCGCGCTGGAAAAGGCAAAAACCCTGCCCGCAGACACGATCATCTTCGATCTCGAAGATGCTGTCGCGCCGGAAGCCAAAAAGGACGCGCGCGATCAGGCCTGTGCGGCTATTGCGTCGGGTGCTTATGGTTCCCGCGAGCTCGTTGTCCGGGTCAATGGAATGGACACGCCTTGGTTTGCCGAAGACATGACGCAGATTTGCGGAAGCGGCGCGAATGCCATTCTGGTTCCCAAAATAGTCGATGCAAAAAATATTGTCGAACTCACCGATTTCATGGAAAATGAAAACACGCATATCGAGATGAAGCTATGGGCGATGATCGAAATGCCGCTGGCGATCCTCAATATCGCGGAGATTGCGGCCATGGCCTTGCAAAATCGGCTGAGCACATTCGTTATGGGATTTAATGATCTGGCGAAAGAGATGCGGGCAGAGCAGGATCGCACGCTTTTTACCCCGGCCATGGCGCAGACGATCATGGCGGCGCGCGCATATGACATGACTGTGCTCGACAGTGTCTATAACGACTTCAACGATCCAGCCGGACTGGAAGCGGAATGTGAGCAAGGGCGGAAATACGGGTTTGACGGAAAAACGCTGATCCATCCCTCGCAAATTGAAATAGCCAACCGGGTCTTTGCGCCGAGCGAAGGCAAAATCGCTGAAGCCCGGGCCATTGTGGCAGCATTTGCGGATCCTGCCAATGCCGGCAAAGGTGTATTGACGGTCGAGGGCAAAATGACCGAAGTCCTCCATCTCCGGCAAGCGGAGCAGACTCTCGCATTGGCCTCGGCCATCGCAGCGCGCGCGTCCATCTGACCGCGCGGGTCAGTGCGTTCAGCCTCGACAAACCGGCAAAAACTGTTTTAAGTGGTCAATTGAAACCAATAGGCGGTGCGGGGAGCAACACGCGCCCAAAGATCGAAATAAAGGGAGAGGCAATCATGGAAGCACTGGAAGCAGCAGCGGGCGAAGTGCCCAAGGAAGAAATCGAGAAACTGTTTCAAGCACAGCGTGATGCGTTTCACGCAGAGCTGCCGGTCAGCTATGAAAGCCGGATGGACCGGATCAACCGAACCGCACAGATGATTATCGACAACAAGGATGCGCTTTGCGAGGCAGTCTCGAACGACTTTGGTCACCGCAGTTCCGTTCAGACGGTGATGACCGATCTGATGTCGGTGGTCGGCCATGCCAAGGATCACAAGAAGAACCTGCGCAAATGGATGCGCCCCGAAAAGCGGAAAATGGACTTTCCGTTGGGCCTGCTCGGCGCCAGCGGTGCCGTGGAATATCAGCCCAAGGGCGTCGTCGGTGTTATCGCGCCTTGGAATTTCCCGATCAATCTGGCTTTTGATCCCGCCATTGGTGCTTTCGGCGCCGGCAATCGCGTGATCATCAAATTTTCCGAATTCTGCCCGGAAACCGGCGAGCTGGTCAAGGAACTGGTCGCCAAATATTTTGCGCCTGAAGAAATGACAGTCATCACCGGCGGTCCGGAAACCGGCAAGGCTTTTTCTGAAATTCCATGGGATCATCTCATCTTCACCGGCGGCGGCGGGATTGCCAAGCATGTCATGGCAGCAGCGGCTAAAAACCTGACCCCTGTCACACTGGAATTGGGCGGGAAATCGCCGACCATCATCGGCCCCGATGCCGATGTTCAAAAATCAACCCAGCGCATTGCCATGGGCAAGATGATGAATGCCGGCCAAATCTGTCTGGCGCCGGATTATCTGATGGTTCCGGCGGACAAGGAAGATGCGGTTGTCGAAGGCATAGCATCCAATGTCGCGGAGCAATATCCAACGCTGATTGCCAATGATGATTATACATCTGTGGTCAACGCGCGACACAAGGAGCGCCTGCAGGGCCTGATCGATGATGCAGTGGCCAAGGGTGCCAAGCAGACCGAGGTTAATCCCGGTGACGAGGATTTCGGCAATACCAACAGCAACAAGATGCCGTTGACCGTGCTGCAAAATGTCAACGAGGACATGCGCGTGATGCAGGAAGAAATTTTCGGACCGGTATTGCCGGTCAAGACCTATCGCAATCTCGATGAAGTCGTCGATTATGTGAATGATCACGATCGTCCGCTGGGACTCTACTATTTCGGAGAAACGGAAGCTGACAAGCGCAAGGTGCTGGATCGGACAATTTCCGGCGGCGTGACTGTCAACGATGTAATTTTTCATATTGCCCAGCATGACCTGCCATTCGGCGGCGTCGGACCTTCCGGCATGGGTGCCTATACCGGCCCCGACGGCTTCAAGGAATTCAGCCACGCCAAAGCAGTGTATCGTCAGCCCAAAATCAACATTGCCAAAATTGCTGGTTTCCTTCCCCCTTATGGCGCGGGTACGGAGAAGACCATGAAACAGCAGATGAAACTCTAACGTCAGGCAAATATGGCAAATTTCCCGCTCGCAGGACTAAAGGTCCTGGATTTCTCGCGTGTCGTCGCGGGTCCTTATGCAACCCGCATGATGTCCGATCTCGGCGCAGAAGTGCTCAAGGTTGAACCACCGGAAGGCGATGTCAGCCGCAAGTTCGTGAAGCGGGAAACCGGTGTGGCCGGCAGCTTTTTGCAGCTGAATATCGGCAAGAAGAATATTTGTATTGATCTGAAAGCCGACGGGGCGACCAGCCTGATTCACAAGCTGGCAGCCGAAGCGGATATTGTCGTGCAAAACTTTCGTCCCGGTATCATGGAAAAATTCGGGATCGGCTGGGATGACCTGTCAAAGGTCAATCCGCGCCTCGTGATGCTGTCGATATCCGGCTATGGTCAAAATGGCCCGGAACGAGAAAAAGCAGCCTATGCGCCCGTGCTTCATGCGGAAACCGGCCTGATCGCTCGTCAGGCGCAGATGAGCGGTGCGCATCCGACCGACATCCAATTCGCGATGGCGGATAGCTACAGCTCTCTGCACGGGATCATCGCCATTTTGTCCGCGCTGCGCACACTCGACCAGACCGGTGAAGGTCAGCATATTGATCTGGCGATGCTCAACGTTTTGCATTCAGCTGATGATTATGCCCATTATGCGCTGGACGACATCTGGCCCAAAGCACCGGAGACGCTGGTCTGGGAAGCGCCGGAAGATCGTCAGGTCCTGATCACGGGCGACATGAAATGGATGTGGCTGTTATTCTCGACCAAAGACGGACTGCAAGATCCAACGCCAGAAGGATCCGACATTCCGACTAAAGTACGCATGCGCCGCGAGGCGATGGAGCATCATATCCGCTCGCAACCCAGCTTTGATGCCCTGACGGCGATGCTGGATCGTCTCAACCTTGCCTGGGGCGAAGTCCATCCCTTCGGGCCTGACGTCTATGATCAACCCAGCATCAAATCACTCGGCACAATTGTGGATGTGACCGACGATGCCGGCCAGGCCCGCCGGACAGTCCAGTCGCCCTATCGCTTTTCGAAATCGCAAAGCGGCATAGACAGCAATGCCAAAATCGCGAAACGCGGCGAACATAATGTCGCCGCGCTTCAGGATTGGCTGGATCTGACAGAGGGCGAAGTCGCCGCTCTGTCAGAGGCCGGAACTTTGCTTAAAGATTAAACCGGAGCCTTGCGGGCCTGACGGCGCTTGAACGATTTTGCGCCGTTATTCCAGTGCTTGGGACCACCACTTTTGGAGCCCGGGCCACCACGGCCGGAGCCGTCGCCCGGACGACCCTTGCGCGAGCTGTGCTTGTTCCGTGGCGGGCCGCCGCGGGTCGGCTTGGCACCGTATTTCTTTGGCTTCTGGCCATAAATCCGCGGCGCGACTTCTTCGCGCGGTGGCTCGTCATAGCCGTCCGGCAGAGCAATCGTTTCCGGCTTCACATTGGTCAGCTTGACCACATCGCGCAAAAACTGCCGTTCGTCCGGCGCAACCAGCGAGTAGGAAATCCCGCTCGCCCCTGCCCGTGCGGTCCGGCCAATGCGGTGAACATATTGTTCCGGGACATTGGGCATGTCGAAATTAATCACATGCGTGATACCATCGACATCGATGCCGCGTGCCGCAATATCGGTGGCGACAAGAATGTTGATCTTGCCCTTTTTGAAATCACCCAGTGCGCGTTCACGCTGCGGCTGGCTTTTATTGCCATGGATCGCGGCAGAATGAATGCCCACGGCCATCAGGTTTTTCACAACCTTGTCGGCCCCATGTTTGGTCTGGGTAAAGACCAGCATGTGATCAGGGTTTTCCTGATTGATGAAATCCTTCAGCAAGCGCTGCTTGTCATTCTGATTGATATAGGTGACTTTCTGATCGACCCGCTCGGCAGTCGTCGATTGCGGGGCCACTGAAACCTGGACCGGGTTGGTCAGGAACTGGTCAGCCAGCTGCGAAATGGTTTTGGGCATGGTCGCCGAGAAGAACAGGCTTTGACGCTGGCGGGGCAACATTGGTACGATCTTTTTCAGCGGTACGATAAAGCCGAGATCAAGCATCTGATCGGCTTCGTCGAGCACCAGAATTTCGACTTTTTCAAGGGTCAGACAACGCTGGTCGATCAAGTCGAGCAAGCGCCCCGGTGTCGCCACCAGAACATCAACGCCGCGCGCCAGAACGCGCTTTTGCTTGTTGATCGGCACACCGCCAAAAGCAGAAGTCACGAAAAGACCCAGACCTTTGGAATAGCCGATCATGCTGTCGGCAATCTGCCGGGCCAGTTCGCGGGTAGGCGCAAGCACCAGCATGCGGCACTCGTTGCGCCCCGCCCGGCGCTTGCTGGCCAGCAAATGATGAATGGCAGGCAGCGAAAAAGCCGCGGTTTTACCCGTGCCGGTCTGCGCAATGCCCAGAATGTCCTTGCCTTGCAGTGCGGGCGGTATCGCCTGCTGCTGGATCGGGGACGGTGTGGTGTAGCCGTTTTCGGCCACGCGTTTTTTAATCGGTTCCGCCAATGCGAAATCAGTAAATTGAGTCAAAAATAATACCTTATAATAAGCAGCCCAATGGCAAAAACACCAGACGCAGAGACATTCGAAAGAATGCTGCGAAAAGGGCAAGTCGTTAAGACGACCCGCGTGATCAGGCTGCCGGAAAAATGAAGCATGGGGCGGTACTACCGAAACAAGTCCGTGATACGGAAAGCTTCTCACGCTGATGTACCGCAAGACGAAACTTCGCCTTTGCTGCAATGCAACATAGAGAAGGTGCTTGGAAAGTCAAGCTTTGTGATTACAGTGGAAACCAGAATCCAACTCCTATCCGGATATATTTATGCTCAAAAATCTTTTCGCGCCGCTTGCTTTGACTGCTCTGGCCATATTCCCCGCCCAGGCGCAGGAAAAAACCGCCGGAATTCATCAACCCGCACTTGAAATTGGCGGGGGTGGACGCCCAGTTGGCGAAGCCTGGTCACGCAGCCCGGTCTATGCCGCCAATGGGATGGCCGCGACCGCACATCCTCTCGCCAGCCAGATCGCGATTGAAATCCTGAAAAAAGGCGGCACAGCTGTTGATGCAGCGATTGCTGCCAATGCGGCGCTTGGCCTGATGGAACCGACCGGCAATGGCATTGGCGGTGATTTGTTTGCGATTATCTGGGATCCGAAGACACAAAAATTATATGGTCTCAATGGGTCGGGCAAAAGCCCGATGGGAACATCATACACAAAATTCATGGAGCAACTGGACGGTCGCAAGACGATTCCCCCATTCGGCCCCCTGCCGGTAACGGTACCGGGCACAGTTGATGGCTGGTTTGAAATGCACGGCAAGTTTGGCAAGCTAAGCATGGCCGACATATTGGCTCCGACGATTTCCTACGCGAAACAAGGCCATCCGGTTGCCCCCGTCATTGGCTATTATTACGCCAGCAACCTCAGGCGGTTCGAACAAAGCCTCGACATGATCGGTGAATTTGACAATGCCCGCGCCACATATTTCGCGAATGGCGCGCCCAAAGCCGGCGAGCTATTCAAAAATCCTGATCTCGCCAATACGCTCGACAAGATTGCCAAGGGCGGCCGCGACGCATTTTACAAGGGCGAGATTGCCCGCACCATGGACGCCTATTTCAAACGCATTGGCGGGAACCTCCGTTATACAGACTTTGCCGCGCATAGCAGCAAATGGGTCGAGCCCGGCTGTGTCAGCTATCGCAAAGGCTACGAACTATGCGAGCTTCCGCCGAACAGTCAGGGCTTCGCCGCCTTGCAGATGACAAATATCCTCAAGAATATCGATCTTGCACGATATCCCCGCGGCAGTGCCGAAGTGTTGCACTACATCACCGAAGCCAAACGACTGGCATTTGAAGATGTCGCGCGCTTTTACGCGGATCCGGATATGTCGCCCGCGCCCCTGAAATGGTTGCTGTCAGATGCATATGGCAAAGAGCGTTTTGCCCTGATCCAGCCGGACAAGGCTTCTCCTGCATTTGGCCCCGGTGAACCCAAGCTCGAAGGCGAAGGCGATACCACTTACCTGACCGTCACTGACAGGGATGGCATGATGGTCTCTCTGATCCAGTCCAATTATCGCGGCATGGGTAGCGGTCTGGTCGCCGACGGTCTCGGTTTCATGTTCCAGGATCGCGGCGAGCTCTATTCGCTCGATCCGGGCCACCCCAATGTCTATGCGCCCGGCAAGCGGCCTTTTCAGACGATCATTCCTGCCTTCATGAAAAAGGATGGCAAACCCTGGATGTCATTCGGACTGATGGGCGGAGGCATGCAGCCGCAGGGCCATGTCCAGATCATGATCAACCTGGTCGACTATGGCATGAACCTGCAGGAAGCCGGCGATGCGGCGCGGCTGAACCATGACGGCGGACGGCAGCCAACCGGTGATCTGGCCGGAACCGGCGCTGATCTTCTGGGCACGCTGAATGTGGAACCGGGGATTTCAGATGCTACTGTCGCACAACTCAAGGCCATGGGTCACAACGTCAAACGTGTAAATAACGGTGCGATGTTCGGCGGTTATCAAGCGATTGTTCACGATCCCGAAACCGGCGTCTATCTTGGCGCGACCGAGATGCGGAAAGATGGCCAGGCGCTGGGATATTAGGGGCAGATAACGCCCGTCTGCCCGGGACTGCAGCCACGTCGCCGGGCGCGCTTCATTCCTGCTGCAATTTGTGATAACCTCCTCTGCAGGGGAGGATCGTACGGGCATGTCTCAATTAGTCCGAATGGGCCAAGGGAGGTTCGGAAACTATCGCATTTTGCGACTGAATTCAGATTTGGTTCCCCATGCGCATCCCGAAGCGCAAATAGTGTTTGCGCTGGATCAGGGCATCGAAGACGTCATCTTTGTGAACAATGAGCCGATCAATCTCACATATCGGACAGCCGTTTTCGCAAATCCGATGGAAAAGCATGCGCACCGGGTGTGCTCGCAGAACTGCGAATATCTGGCGCTTTATTTTCAGAAATCGTGGTTGATTGATATGTTCGGGAATCCCGAACACGGCAGGTCCTTTTTGAAAAACAGTATCTCTGTATCCGATACCATTGCAGAGTTGATCGACTGCCTGGTCAGTTCGGCCAAAGGCAATGCTTCCGAAGATGAAATCAGCCTTTGGGTTGAGAAAATTGCCAATCAGTTGCAGGATCATGTGGTGATCGCGGAAGCCCCGGATACGGAGCGGGACGTAAATCACGCGGTGCGAAAGGTGGAAGATGCAGTTTCCTACATGGCAGACAGCCTGTTGGTTCACCGGGATATCAATCTTGTTGCCCGGGAAATCGGGGTCTCCCGGCCGCAGATGTTCAAACTGTTCCGCTACCACATGAAAACCACTCCAAATATTTCCTGGAATGCGTTGCGGATGGACTATGCCAAACAGCAGTTGGAGGAAGTGGATATCAGCATTGAAGAACTTTCTGCGGAACTTGGCTTTTCGGAAGCCGCGAATTTCTCTCGATTTTTCAAGGATCACTCGGGCTTCAATCCGAGCCAGTTCCGACTTGTTGCAAAAACGGAGTCATTTGTGTGAATTGTTTTTGCGTAGGGCTAGTGATTAAGCCGATATGAGCAACCGGCAAGACATACTGGACGAACTGAGGCGCTTGCTGGCAGAACTAGATGCGCGGAACGAAGCCTTGGCCGCGATCCGAATTGCGGAAGCGATCGAGCTGCTGAACTCCGATCACCCGGAAAATGAAGGCGACCAGAAATAGACCCAATGATATGGTAAACAAGACTGGTCCCGGCCATATTCTCATCTCCACAAGAGACAGAGATCCTCATGCCCAGCGATATGGCCGGCCCTTTCGGTCACAAAGACAATCAGGAACACGAGCAAGTCGACAGGTTGCAACTGGCGAAATTGATCCTCCTGTGCAACGACGAGCGGAACAGTTTCATTCCGGAACATCAATGGGGCGAACCATCGTGGGATATTCTGTTGCGGGTCTACATTTCGCAGAATGAGAAATCCGGTTTTGACAAAGTTCGCAATCCGTCAAAGATGATGCAGCATCGCTATGTTGATCTGTTGATGCAACAGGGTCTGCTCGAAGAAATCTCTCCCCCCAATTCTCCGGACGGACCAACATATGGCCTCTCTTCCCAGGGTTGTAAGGCTTTGGAAGACTGGCTGGATTTCTGCGCTGTCAGCAAGAAATAACTGCTGTGGGGTGTAAATTTCGCTTCAATATGAGCGCGGCAGATCCAGGACATGTTCCGCCAGATAGGACAGAATCAGGTTCGTTGAGATAGGCGCAATCTGATAGAGCCGCGTCTCGCGCCATTTGCGCTCAATGTCATAATCTTCGGCAAAGGCGAAACCGCCATGGGTCTGCATGCAGGCTTCTCCGGCTGCCCATGAAGCTTCGGATGCCAGCATTTTCGCCATATTCGCTTCGGCTGGCATAGGCTCGCCGGCATCGAACAATGCCGCAGCCTTGCGCACCATCAGGTCAGCGGCCTCAGTCTGCGCATAGCTCCTGGCTATAGGAAATTGCACGCCCTGGTTCTGACCAATCGGGCGATCAAAAACTTCGCGTTCTTTGGCATAGTGAGACGCTTTCTCGGTAAACCAGCGCGCGTCGCCAATACATTCGGCGGCGATCAAAACGCGCTCTGCATTCATGCCGTTGAGAATATAGCGCAGGCCCTTGCCTTCTTCGCCAACCAGATTTTCTGCCGGAACCCGAAGGTCATCAAAATAGACTTCGGTTGTGCTGTGATTGATCATCGTGCGGATTGGCTCGATGGTGAGACCATTCCCCTCTGCCGCGCGCATGTCGACAATGAACACCGACAGGCCCTCGGTGCGTTTCAGAAGCTGATCTTGCGGCGTGGTCCGGGCCAGCAATACCATCAGATCGCTATGTTCCGCGCGACTGGTCCAGACTTTCTGCCCATTGATGACATATTCGTCGCCATCCCTCACGGCGGTGGTCTTGAGGCCCAGCGTGTTGGTGCCGCTGCCCGGTTCGGTCACGCCAAAGGCTTGGAGACGCAGTTCACCCGTCGCGATTTTGGGAAGATATTGCTGCTTCTGCTTTGCGTTGCCGTCCCTCAGGATTGTACCCATGATGTACATTTGGGCGTGGCATGCGCTGGCGTTGCAACCGGCCTTGTGAATTTCTTCGAGGATCGCAGCTGCGGCGGTCAGCCCCAGGCCGCTGCCACCATATTCTTCCGGGATCAGCGCAGCCAGGAACCCGGCCTTGGTCAAGGCAGCGACAAACTCCGTCGGATATGCCCGTTCGCGATCCTTTTCGCGCCAGTATCTGCCGGGAAAATCACCGCACAGGGCACGGACGGCCGCGCGCATTTGCAAAATGTCGTCATTGTCAGTCAGCATGAATCAGTTTTCCGTCAGAGCCGTTCGGCATGCCAGCGCAGGTGATCATCCATGAAACTGGAGATAAAAAAATAGCTGTGATCATAGCCTTCGCGTTGATTGAGCGTCAGAGGGATAGAGGCTTTATCGCAGGCGTCGACTAGCAATTCTGGCTTGAGCTGTTCTTCGAGAAAATCATCAGCAAGGCCCTGATCGACAAGAATATCACCGACCCGCGCGCCATCCTCGATCAGTGCGCAAGCATCATATTCCCGCCAGGCAGCCTTGTCCTTGCCAAGATAGCCGCCAAGTGCCTTCTCACCCCAAGGGCATTGCAACGGCGAGACAATCGGCGCGAAAGCAGACACGCTTTTATAGCGATCCGGATTACGCAGAGCGATAGTCAGCGCGCCGTGGCCGCCCATACTGTGTCCGAATATCCCCTGCCGCTTCATATCAGCCGGGAATTGTTTTGCGACGAGCGCAGGCAATTCTGTTTCGACATAGCTGCGCATGCGAAAATTGACGGACCAGATTTCGGTTGTGGCATCGACATAAAAGCCGGCGCCCTTGCCAAAATCATAACCGGCATGATCCGGAACATCCTCGCCTCGCGGCGAGGTATCCGGGGCAATAACAATCAGTCCCAGCTCGCTCGCCAGCCGCCGATACTCGCCCTTGTCCATGACATTGGCATGCGTACAGGTAAGGCCAGAAAGATACCAGAGAAGCGGCAATTTTGCGCCGTCGGCATGCGGAGGCACATATACCGCAAAGGTCATTTCCGTACCGGTTTCGGCGGAGTCATGGGAATAGACACCCTGCACTCCGCCAAAAGCCTTGTTGGTCGATAGTGTTTCCATTGTCCGGAACTCAGCCCATGCGATGCAAAGCGCACAGCTTGTTGCCGTCCGGATCACGCAAATAGGCAAGATACAGGTTCATGCCGGGATTTTCGCGCACGCCCGGTGGGTCTTCGATCGACGTCCCGCCAGCATCTACTCCGGCCGCGTGCCAGGCTTGGGCCTGCTCGGGGTTTTCCATCGCAAATCCCACCGTCATGCCATTGCCCGGCGTCGCGCCTTCTCCGTCAATCGGCGGTGTCACCATGAATATGCCCTCATTGTGCATGTACATGAGCCGACCCTTGGGATCGGATATGGCTTCATTACCGCCCACGGACTGGAACAGCGCATCGTAGAATTTTTTCGAACGGTCAATATCGTTCGACCCCACCATCATATGACTAAACAATTCTTTTCTCCTTTGTTGTTTCAGTAAACCACGACGCTGCGGATGCTTTCTCCCGCATGCATCAAATCAAAACCCTTGTTGATGTCTTCCAGTGGCAGTTTGTGTGTGATCATCGGATCAATCTCAATCTTGCCGTTCATGTACCAGTCGACGATTTTTGGAATGTCGGTGCGTCCGCGCGAGCCGCCAAATGCGGTTCCTTTCCAGACCCGGCCAGTGACCAGCTGGAACGGACGCGTGGCGATTTCCTTGCCCGCTTCCGCGACCCCGATAATCACACTTTCACCCCAGCCGCGATGGCAGGCTTCCAGTGCCGTCCGCATCACATCAGTGTTACCCGTGCAGTCGAACGTATAGTCTGCTCCGCCGCCGGTCATCTCCACCAGATGCGCCACCAGATCACCGCTGACATCATTAGGATTGACGAAATGGGTCATACCGAATTTGCGGCCCCATTCTTCGCGGTCGTTGTTGATATCGACGCCAATAATCTGACTGGCACCAACCATCTTCGCGCCTTGAAGGACGTTCAACCCGATCCCGCCCAGACCAAAGACGATCACCGTGGATCCGGCCTCGACATCCGCGGTATTGATCACGGCTCCGACACCGGTGGTAACCCCGCATCCACAATAGCAGGCGCTTTCAAACGGCGCATCGGTACGAATTTTCGCGGCTGCAATTTCAGGAATCACAACAAAATTGGAAAAAGTGGAACAGCCCATATAGTGATAGATGGTCTCGCCCTTGTAGGATAGCCGACTGGTCCCGTCGGGCATCAGCCCCTCTCCTTGCGTATTGCGTATTGCCGTACACAGGTTGGTTTTCTGGCTGAGGCAGCTTTTGCACTGACGGCATTCAGGAATGTAAGCCGGGATGATATGATCATCGACGGCGACAGAGGTCACGCCTGGTCCGGTTTCCCGAACAATACCGGCGCCTTCATGACCCAATACGCTGGGAAATTTGCCTTCGCTGTCCAGTCCGTCCAGCGTGTAGGCGTCGGTATGACAAATGCCTGTCGCCATGATCTCGACCAGCACTTCGCCTTCCTGCGGGCCTTCCAGATCCAGCTCGACAATCTCCAGCGGTTTTTTGGCTTCAAAAGCGACGGCAGCGCGTGTCTTCATGGGTCGGATTCTCCCTCAACAGTCTTTGGTACCTGCTTGGATCAAATGGCCCGCTTATTCAATGTGACGAATCAGTTTATTTTGATCTAGCCGATGATCCACCATCGCAGGATATAGGCGACCACGCCCAGAACCGAGACGCTCGCCAACCAGATCAGCGCCATCCACCCCAGCCTGTGCCTCAGCGGGGTTTCGTCAGGTGAAGGATGTGATCCGGGCTCCATCAATGATAGCCTTCCGATCCGACTTTGCCGCGAAACACCCAATAAGCCCAAACGGTATAGATCAAAATCAACGGCACCGTGATCACGACACCAACCAGCATGAAGACCTGGCTGCTCTCCGGTACCGCCGCATCCCAGATCGTGATCTGGTTCGGGATGATGTAAGGGAACATGGAAATGCCGAGTCCGATCATACCGAGCAGAAACAATCCCAACGAGATGAGAAATGGCAAAGCTTCCTGTTTCTTCGCCAGCCCGCGAAAAAGAAAATAGGTCAGGATCAGCACCAGCAACGGAACCTGCGACGCAAAAATAATATTCGGCATTGTGAACCAGCGCGTCCAGTATTGCGCTTCGAGAAACGGCGTATAGAGGCTCACCACGGCCATCAAAGCGAGCGTCGCGAACGCTGCCGGTTTTGCCAGGCGATAGGCATGGTCCTGCGCCCCGCCTTCGGTTTTCCAGATCAGCCATGTCGCGCCCAGCAGGGCATAGCCCGCCACCGTGCCGAAACCGGTGAGCAATGTGTAAGGTGTGAACCAGTCAAACCAGCTTCCGGCATAGGCCCGGCCATCGACATCAACCCCTTGCAGCAGCGCGCCCAGCACCATGCCTTGCGAAAAGGCGGCCGCAATGGAACCGCTGGTGAACGCCCAGTCCCAAAACGCGCGGTGATCGGGATCGCGCCAGCGAAATTCAAAGGCCACACCGCGGAATACCAGCCCCAGAAGCATGATGATGATCAGCGGATAGGTGGCGGGCAATATGATCGCATAGGCCAGCGGAAAAGCCGCCATCAGACCGCCCCCGCCAAGCACCAGCCAGGTTTCGTTGCCATCCCAGACCGGCGCGATGCTGTTCATCGCCTGATCGCGCTCATCGCCGACATTGAAGACGGGGAAGAGTATGCCAATGCCCAGATCAAAACCGTCCATCACCACATAGGCGAACACGGCAAAAGCGATGATGAAGGCCCAGATGACAGTTAGATCCATCAGTTTTCTCCTTCCGGTTTGGCGGTCAGTCCTGGCGAACCACTTTGCGCCGGCCCTGGCGCGATACCAGCCGTTCGCACCGGTCCGGTCTCGCTGGATGCCACGCCCTTTTCACCAATGGCGGGCGTTTTGCGCATCAGCCGCATGATGTACCAGGTCCCGGTACCGAACACGGCAAAATAAACGACGATGAATGCGATCAACGAGGCCGCCACGGCCGGTGCCGCAAGCGGAGATGCACTTTCCGCGGTCCGCAGCAGGCCGTAAATGGTGAATGGCTGCCGACCCACTTCGGTCGTGATCCAACCGGCAATCACCGCGACAAATCCGGTCGGTGCCATCAGGATCGCAGCCCGGTGCAAAAGCGGCCAGTCATAAAGCTTTTTGCGCATCCGCGCGAACAAGCTCCACAGTCCCAGCGCCATCATCGCAAAACCGATACCGACCATGATCCGGAACGACCAGAAAACCATGCCTACAGGCGGTTCATCCGCATCCGGAATCGTATCGAGGCCATCCATGGGCGCATCGGGATCATGCTTGAGGATCAATGACCCCAGCTTCGGTATCTCAATCTTGTAGTCGATCCGCTTTTCTGCGCTGTTGGGAATGCCGAACAGGATCAGCGGCGCGCCTTCGGGGTGGCTGTCAAAATGCCCTTCCATGGCCATGATCTTGACCGGTTGATGCTCGAGCGTGTTCAGCCCGTGCATGTCTCCCGCAAAAATCTGAACGGGTGCAACAAAAGCTGCCATCCACATCGCCATGGAAAACATTTTTCGGGCATGCAGGTTGGTCTTGTCCTTCAGCAAATGCCACGCTCCGACCCCGCCTACAACAAAGGCGGTGGTCAGATAGGCGGCAATCACCGTATGTACCAGTCGGTAGGGGAAGCTGGGATTGAACACGATGGGCCACCAGCTTTCGCCGGGCACGAACTGCCCGTTGGCAGCGATCTCGTGTCCGGTGGGTGTCTGCATCCAGCTGTTCACGCTCAATATCCAGAATGCTGAAATAAATGTTCCGATCGCGACCATCATGGTTGCGGTAAAGTGCAGTTTCTTGCCGACCTTGTTCATACCGAACAACATGACGCCGAGAAAACCGGCTTCGAGGAAGAACGCGGTCAGCACTTCATAGGCCATGAGCGGCCCGATCACCGGCCCTGCCCGGTCCGAGAAAACCGACCAGTTGGTGCCAAATTGGTAGGACATGACAATGCCCGACACGACGCCCATGGCAAAGGCGACCGCAAAAATTTTCAACCAATATTTGAACAGGTCCATGTAAATCTGCTTGCCGGTCTTCAGCCACAGGCCCTCGAGCACCGCCAGATAGCTGGCCAGTCCGATTGAAAATGCCGGAAAAATGAAATGGAAACTGACCGTAAAGGCAAACTGTATACGCGCCAGTAAAATGGCATCAAACGATTCAAACATAGTCGAACATTCCCCGCTTGTCAGCCAAAGGCCTGGGTGGATCGCATGTAATCAATGTGAATGGTGACATAGCGACAACAGCGCGCTTCCACAATGAACGGGCGCTTGATAAGGTGCGCCCAGCAGTTGCAGAACGTGCAACTTGCAATTCGCGCGCAAAGGAAACAGACATGCAGGTACTAAAAACTCTCTTATTTATCAGCGCCTTGCTTGCAGCAAATCCGGCATTGGCACAGTTAAAGGGGTTTGAGACCGGTCCCGTATTTAAAGATTTTGGTCCGACTGCGGCGGTCGAAACCAGCGCTCCGCTCGCCAAACATGTGCAGTATAAAATCGCATTTGACGTTGCGAAGAAAGCTGATCCTGCAAAACTGAACCGGACGATCGAAAGCGCGGCCCGATTTATCAACATGCATGTCAAAGCCGGCATTCCCGCAGAGAATATCAGGATCGCGATAGTCGTGCATGGCGGCGCGTCGGGTGATCTCGTCAAACAGGAGATTTACGGTGCGCGCAATGATGGCGCGAACAATGGCAGCGCAGCAGCGATTGCAGTCCTGCAGAAACACGGCGTATCTTTTCACCTGTGCGGGCAAAGTGCAGCAGCATATAGTATCAGCAAGGACGACTTGTTGCCCGGTGTTCTCATGAGCCTTTCGGCGATGACTGCCCATGCGTTGCTGCAACAAGACGGCTACACGCTCAACCCGTTCTAGAAATTTGAAGGCACCGAATAGAATGACAGCCAAAATACGCACCATTGCATTTTGGGTTCTCACCGGCTTGATTGTCGCGGCGTTTCTGTTCGACGCGTATCTCAATCTGACGGGCAATCCCGATCTGCAAAAGGAACTGGCAAAAGTAGGCTGGGGCAACGAACAGTTGCCACTCGGGCTCACGGTGCTCTTCTATTGCGTGATGTTTCTGATCCCCTACACGCGAAAAGTCGGCTTCTTGCTGATGAGTGCACATCTTGCGGGTGCAACGGCGCTGGAAATTGCCTTGGGCAATTATCCTCCCTTTGTGCCGGTGGTGATGCTCGTCATGTTGTGGAGCGGAATGTATCTGAAATATCCGGAAATGTTCCGCATGGCACCAACGGCCCACGACCCTGCTACTCGGGGATAAAATCAACGCCGATAAAGCGCGCCAGCCGGCCCAGTTCGGCGTCGAGCTTCTCCTCTCGCGCCTGTGTCCAGCGCACCCCCTTTTCCGGCCAGAGTTTGCGTAATTTCAACCAGCCCGCCTTGCGGTCTGCCTTCAATTCGATCCGGCCCACCATCCGGTCGCCTTCGAGCAGCGGATAGACATAATAGCCCCATTTGCGTTTGGCCGCCGGGACAAAAATCTCGATGCGATAGTCAAATCCGAACAGGCGCGACAGCCGGGTGCGATCGCGGATGACCGGATCAAACGGACTGAGTATCCGCAGCCGTGATGTGGGTTTAACATTTTCGGCCAGCCGGTTTTCAATATCTGCAGGTGCAAAAGCCTTGAACCAGTCACCCTGCGCCGTTTGCAGTTCAACCGGAACCAGCTCGTCGGCCAAGCCGGTCGTCCACGCCTTGACCTCGGCCGCGCTGGTCGCCGCCCAGAAGCGCTGGATATCGCCAGGCGAACCAAAGCCCAACCGGTCCAGTGCATTCCGGCAAAGCCAGTCTATCTGCTCGGCATCACCCTGCTCGGCCTTGCGATGATGTTCCGGGATAACCCGCTCTGTCAGGTCATAATATTTGATGAAATTTTCGCGGTGAGACGTGGTCAGTTCGCCGGCATACCACATGTGATCCAGCGCCTTTTTGTGTGGTGGCCGCGCCCACATCTCTTTCTTGCCGGTAATCTTGGTATCAAACGCGTGGGTTGAGAGCGCACCTTCGGCCTCTATCCGGGCCTTGATCGCTGCAATCTCTTCGGAAGCCAGTTCGGTTCGATAAAAGTCCGAACGGCTAACGCGTTCCCCCAATCGGCGAAATTGGCGTTGCCACATCGGGTAATAGTCCATTGGCAAGACCGAGGCGTCATGCGTGAAATGTTCAAAGACCATCCGATCTTTCGCCAGCAGTCGGTTCAGCATGGGCTCACGATAATTCTGGTTACGGCTCCACAAAATGTGATGATGCGCCCGGGTCACGTTGCGGATCGTGTCGAGCTGCACGAAACCAAGATTTTTGATGATCTCCAACAGATCAAGCCGACCGGTGGGCGCAGCTGCTAGCCCCTGGCTGTTCAACCACAGACGGCGCGCATCGCGATTGAATATCTTCAGCGCCATAACATCAGATCAAGCGTCCAGTCGTTGCAGTAATCCCACCGCGAAACTGTGCAATGTGTCGTCGCGGGCGCCCATGATCACGATCCGGTCTCCCGGTTCCGCCCATTGGACAATCTGGTCGCCGCAGGTATCTCGATTGGCAATATGCCGCGCATCCGGCCCGTTCCTGATCGCATCCACGACGCTTTCGCTGCCGAGGCTGCGGTCAACCGTACCGCCGAAGTAAACCGGATCGCACAGCAAGACCCTGTCATCCTCGTCGAGCAGATCAGCGAACACTTCGGCCAGTTCCGCACCCATTTTGCGGATCGGTCCAAAACCATGCGGTTGGAAGAATGCAATGATCCGACCGGGAAAGGCTTTCATCGTCTTTAACGTAGCGGCGATCTTGTCCGGGTTATGACCGAAATCATCGATCACGCTGATGTCATTGGCGGTTCCGACAATATCAAACCGGCGCGCCAGTCCGACGAAATCGCCGATCGCTTCGACGCTTTTTTGAACCGGCACTCCTGCCGCCGAAGCCGCAGCAACGGCGGCCAGCGCATTTGCAATATTGTGACGCCCGGGAACCCGCATCGAAACATCGAAACGTTCTCCACCGGCATGCAGGACAAACTGGCTACTGACCGGCGCCTCGACAATATCGGTTGCCCGGAAATCTGCTTCTTCGGAAAATCCAAAGCTGATCGCATCCTCGAGCGTCAGACCATTGACCAAAGTCGCCGTTTCAGCATCGTCACAATTCCAGACGGCATGTCGCGCCTTGCCGGCAAAGTCGCCAAACAGCATGCGCAATTCTTCAAGACTTTTGTGATCAAGGCTGACATTGTTGAGCACAGCGATCTCCGGATCGAACAGCGCTATTGATCCGTCGCTTTCATCGACCTCACTGACCATGATCTCGCCATTACCAACGCGCGAACTTGCAAATGGTGCGTCATCGGCGACGAAATTCTTCATCACCGCGCCATTCATGATCGTCGGATCGCGGCCTGCCTCGGTCAATATCCAGCCAATCATGCCGGTTACGGTCGACTTTCCGCTGGTGCCTCCAATTGCAATGCTGCGCGGGGTAGCATTAAACTGTTCCGCCAGCAGTTCTGCACGTGTCATGCGCTTGCAGCCCAGGGCATTGGCTTTCGCCACATCAGGCACCGTGTCTTCAATCGCAGCCGACGCGATCAATATCTGATCGCCGCTGGTTAGTCCGCTGCCATCCTGTGCAAACAGGCCTATGCCTTTGGCTTGCAGCCATTCGAACTTGGCCGCCAGCCGGCCCTGGTCCAGAGCCCGATCAGATCCGGCAACCGCTGCACCATTTTCTCGCACGATCATCGCCAGCGGCAGCATGCCCGACCCACCGATTCCACAAAAATAATAGGATTTGTCTTTACGCATCATCCCCCGCTATTGCGTCGGCAGCATTTTGGCAATTGCAGAAGGGCAAAAAACAATATGACAAGGACGAGGATCGGAATATGTGCGCCATCGACACCGATCTATCCGGAGGAAGTCGAACAGCTGATCACCCTTGCCGCAGCCAGCCATCCCGATGCCGAACTGGTCTTCCATGAACAGTGTTTTGCGATCGCGGGACATTTTGCCGGCGAAGATGATTTGCGGTCAGCAGCTTTTGTCGAACTCGCCAATGACCCAACCCTTGATGCGATCTGGTTTGCACGTGGCGGCTATGGTGCGGCGCGAATTGCAGACACTATCCTTGAGCGGCTGACTCCAGCGGCCGGGAACAAACTTTATATGGGTTATAGCGACGGCGGCAATTTGCTGGGTGCTCTGTACAAGTCCGGCATTGGTACGCAGGCTCACGGCCCCATGCCGGTAGATATTCGCCGCGACAATGGTGACATCGCGGTCCGCAGAGCACTTGACTGGCTGGTTGACCGGAATCCGGCGGCGCTGGAATCCCATGTCCAGCCGAACCAGAGTTACGCCGCATTCAACCTGATGACACTGGCGATGATGGTCGGCACGCCGCTCTTGCCGGACTTGCGCGGCCATATCCTGATGATCGAGGAAATTGCCGAATATCTCTATGCCTTTGACCGCGCGCTGTTCAACGTCACCAGCCATCTCGCCGACGCCGGTTTGTCGGGACTCTATCTCGGACGGGTCAGCGATGTGCCGGAGAATAACCGCCCCTTCGGCGAGGAAGTGGAAGAGATTGTCAGCCGGTGGTGCGAACACACCAATATCCCCTATCTCGGACGCGCTGATATCGGGCACGACATGGAGAACAAGATTGTGCCTTTCGGGAAGCTTTCTGACTAGGAGGGATCAGGCTGTTCCGGTAAAATACCGCGCAACATCTACCACATCAATCGCCAGTGAAATTCCGTTGATCACCAGATAGAGCAGGATATATTTGCCAAACAGCGTGTCCGCCGGCGCATGCTCGGCACGGCGTTTCATTACCCACAGCCATGCGGGCATCCAGAATACCAGATGCGCGAGACCCAGCAAACGAACATAGCCATATTCCGCATAGAGCATGTTCATCATCGTCGCCGATGCAAAAAAAGCGGCCAATATGACCCAAGGCTCGATACGAAGACCCCATGACTTTTCTGTCCGCTTGAACAGGAAAAAGACGGCTGCCATGTTGACAGCACCAAGGCTGTACATCCAGATTTTCAGCCAGGTGGGCTGAAGCGCAATCGCTTCGCCCAAAGTCGCGGGGTCTATTCCATTCACTCGGCGGGTTCTCCTATCTTGTCCTGGGTGCGCAATTCAAAATCACTGGCATCGTGTCGCTCGTGCAGTTGCGTTTCAGGTTCGCCATATGGACGGTTGACCATCATGCCACGTTTGGCTGCGGGGCGCTCACCAACCAGCGCAGTCCAGCGCTGGACGTTTTTATAGTCCTGCACGGACAGAAATTCACCGGCTTCATAAAGTACGCCGCGTGCGAGCCCACCATACCATGGGAAAATCGCCATGTCTGCGATGCTGTATTCGTCACCGGCAAAATATTCATTCTCCGCAAGGTGACGGTCCAGAACATCCATCTGCCGCTTCACTTCCATGGCATAGCGATTGATGGGATATTCATATTTCTCAGGGGCATAGGCATAGAAATGGCCAAAACCACCGCCCAGAAACGGCGCGCTGCCCATCTGCCAGAACAACCAGTTCATGGCTTCGGTGCGCTTGTAATGATCTGTCGGCAGAAATGCGTTAAACTTCTCTGCGAGATAGACCAGCATCGAACCGGATTCAAACAGGCGCGTCGGCGGACTGGTGCTGTGATCCATCAAAGCCGGGATTTTGCTGTTGGGATTGATCGCAACGAAATCACTGCCAAACTGCTCGCCTTCGCCGATATTGATCAGCCAGGCGTCATATTCCGCCTCCTTGTGACCCGCCTCGAGCAGCTCTTCAAACATCATCGTCACCTTCACCCCGTTGGGTGTGCCAAGCGAGTAAAGCTGAAACGGATGTTTGCCGACGGGAAGTTCCTTTTCCTGTGTCGGCCCGGCAATCGGACGGTTAATATTGGCAAAGCGCCCGCCACTCTCGGAATCCCAGGTCCAGATTTTGGGCGGTACATAAGCTGCGGGCGTATTCATTTCGGAATTCCTTTTTCTTTTCAGCGATTCAGGGCGTGTCAAATGACCGCGAAGATCGCTTATCAAAGAAAGGGAAGGACTGGCAAACATACAATTCTTCTTCCGAGCAAAGAATTTGTCAGCAGTGGTTCGGCGGGATCGGTTGTCGGACGCAAAAGATTCAGGGATGAGGACTGCCTGATCACGTCGCGGCTCAATCAACTGATATCCGATTTTCGATATACATAAAGCGGCAAAGAGACCGGGTGTGTTGAGGGTACCCGGTCTCCTTGCCTATGGGAGCGCTTCGACACATGGAGGCAACCATGATAGCGACCCTGTGCTCCCAATTACTGTTTTGCTCTGCGCAAATATTCTGTTTCATGCTGGCCCCTGTTGCTCGAAGCCATTTGCTCCAACTTTTCAGAAGAAACTTGCAGATGGCCTCTATATTTTCTCTATTTTGCCCGTTTATCCAAAGTCTTATATTCGCGGCTGCAAAAATGTATCAAATGCGTTCCGCGCCAGCGACCGCCCTGCTTCCATCGCGTGATCATGGTCGATCTTCCAGTTCACGCCGCCAAAAATTCTGCTGAATCCGCTTTCTTCTGCGATTTGCGTCAGACTGGACCATTGCCGTCGATGTCCTTTCAGGGAGGGCAAATCTATATGGTCGGGTGACTCCTGCTCCAATCGTATCTGGTCTGATCCGGTCAACAGCTTGATCAATTCGGTTACTGTTGCGCCAATGGCAGAATGCGCGGAGATATAGGAAGGATATTCAGGCGTCGCGATAGCGCTACACCAATCCCGATCCGCCAACACCCGGCTATCGGGGTTGGAATAGCCATCGGCATAGATACGAATTGCCGTCTCGGGCCGCATCACGTCGAAAAAATATTTGCTGTCCCATGCGTGGATCGACGCATCACATTGGGCTGCTCCCAATAGTGCAAAAGCCCGGGCGAGGTTCAGAAAATCCAGTCCGCGGTCTTGCAGGGCCTGAATCGCTATGAGCAAAAAATGACCAGATACTGTCAGACCGCGGGGCCCGCCTTGCCAAAACAATATCGAACGGGTCTGGTCCGCTGTTCTGACGCGGCTGTTTACACCGCCGACACTACGCAACAGATCAAAGTCTTCCGCAAATTCGGGGCTGGCGGGGTTGTGAAAGATTCCAGACCGGAATCGCGATCCGGAATTGACTGTCCACGGCCTGATCTGGCCGTGACCCGGAGAAATACCAAGAGAATACATCCGGGAAGCCAGATCAGGAACCCGGCTTTCATTTGGGCTTGGCGACACCCAGCGCATCACATGGTTCAGTCGGGTATACCGGCCAAGATTATAGTTTGCGAGTCCGGGATCCGAGCCATCAGCCTGCCGCAAGGCCAAAATCTTGTGACCCGCATTTCGCCCCCAGACCACCGCCCGGGATTTGCCGTCGCCATCTTCACGATCGTCCAGGTAGCGCAAGGTTTCTGATTGCAATGACCGTCCAAAAAGGTGCTCCGCCACGGTCGCAAATGCAATGGCATATGATATTTCGGGATCCGCACCAGCCGGACCTTCGCCAAGATCCATCGGATCATCATATTGCCCCTCCAACGCGTTGGTTGCCAGAAATCCCGCGATCATCGGCATTGCAAGACAATAGGCGGCCCTTGGAAGGGCAATTTGCTCGCGACGGACCAGCTGCAAGGCGATATCGATCCAGTGAAAGATGCAGTTTTGATGCTGCGGAGCCAGAACCGGCGTCAGATAGCAGGCCGCACTGCCAAATTCGCCCAAACGACCGGAGAAGGGGTTGGTTGCAAACGGTCCATCCCCTATTTCCGCATAATTTGCATTACGTTCAATGCCCACGCCAAGCTGTGCCATAAATAGCCTTTCCGACCACGCCAGATTTCATGGCTGTTGCACAAGCTTTTGGCGCGTTTCATGTCGAGAAGCTTGCAGATGGCCTTCATATTGACGCTATTATCAGGGCTGAATCGGCATTTATGCGAGGTTTGCCGAGGTGCCGCACATATACAGAAAAATGCAGGTCGCGTGCAAGCAATCCGGCGAGTTGTGTCTATGATTGAACCCATCCTGCAATTGTAATGATTGGCGATATGTATTTTGGTCGCACAGGATTGCAGCAACTTTGGTTGCGAAGAAATTCTGCAATGGTACCGGTCATGAATTGATACCCACATTGTTGACAGGTCAACATTGCAGACAAATCAGGTCGACGTCACTGGTCCGGCGATCGCTGATTTAGGAGAGGGTCGCGGGCCTCTGGCCATGCACCCTCTCCATAAATCGGATCACTTGATTCTGGCAGCAGCGATCCAAATGGCCGGATGTGGTGACGGGATTGGTGTAACGGGGTTGGCGTGACAGGTGTGACGCGATCGGGATTTCATCTTTGCGCAATGTTCTCGCCGATATGATCATTGTGCTATTTCGGTCCAACGCCCGCGTTCCCGATATCACGCGGACGAAGTTTTAATTCGGGCGGAAGTGGTTTCGCCCCGTGTTTGTCATGATTCCGGTATGCCGGCCTTGCGCAAGCCGGAAAGACATCGTTGCAACACGCCTTCCTCCTGAAACGGCTGATACATGGCAAATTTTCGCACATTATATTGCGGATTGATCCGCAATATATGCCGCCCTGCATCCAACGCATCTTCTTCGCGATCCAGTTCGGCATATATGATCGCCAACGTACAATATGCGAAGAAATAATCAGGGTCGAGAACAAGACATTCGCGTGCAGCCGCGATCGCGTCATCATAGCGCCTGAGCAACATCAGTATCGCCGCCAGAATTTCGGGATTACCCGCCTTGTAGAGCGGAGCAAGTCGCATCGCTTTTCTGAGCAACGCTTCGGCTGTCGGCAGTTCGTTGCAATACATTTTGATCGCACCAGCGCAGCCAATGGCATAATTGTTGTTCGGTCCGAATTCGATCGCCCGATTGGCCAATTTGCTTGCAGCTTCAAAGTCCCGCAGCGACACCATAATCAGTGCAAGCAATCCCAGAGTACCGGCATTGGATGGATTAATGGCCAATCCGCGCTCTGCAGCTTTGCGCGCTTCGACCAAAGTGAGAACAGGATTGTCCGACCATCCTCCCAACGCTTCGGCCCAATAAGAATAGCCGATCCAGCTCCAGGCCCCGGCATAATTCGGATCGAGCCTGGCTGCCTCGACAGCAAATTTTCGACCTTGCACAACGCTGGGCTGACGATGGGTGAGGCACAGTTCACGTGCCTTAAGAACAGCTTCCCACGCTTGATAGCTTTTCGTTCCGTCTGCCCATAGTCGCGCATCTTCGCCGTCTGCCAGTTGCACCTGCAAGGCCGTGATAATCTCGCGCGCCATGTCGTCCTGCAAATCAAATATGGACTGCATTTCCCGATCATAGCGTTCCGCCCAGACGTGATTGCCATTTACAGCGTCAATGAGTTGAACCGAAACCCGAAAACGGCCGTCAGAGCACCGAACACTCCCGTCCAGCACATGCTGAACATTCAGGCGCTCGCCAAGGACTTTCACGTCCGACAAGTTCGATGCATGTTCGATTCTGGGAACGCGCCCCACGACAAACAAACGCGGAACCTTTGTCAGTGCCGTGATGATATCTTCGCATATGCCTTCGGTAAAATAGTGGTGCTCGGGATCGTCAGACAGATTTTGAAACGGCAGAATGGCGATTGACGACAATATTGCTGACGAAGCGCCATGATGCAAAGGTGCCGTTGCCGGTTCGTGCAATCCGGTGGGTTGGTTCACCGGGGCAGGTCCGCTGTTGTTCATCACGGGATCAATTGCGGTATCACCCGGCCTCCTATTGGGTTCGGAGGACGATATGGTGGGCGGGATCGCAAATCGAAATCCGCGATTGTGCACGGTCTTCACAAGCCTCTGCAATTTGCCATTGTCGTTCACCGCCTGCCGTACAGACCGGATCCTGCTGTTCACGACAGCTTCCGATACAATTCGACCTCGCCAGACAATCGCATTGATTTCATCTTTTGTGACGACGCGGTTGTGGTTGGAAATCAGGAGCTCCAGCAGAGCATAGACTTGCGGCTGCATTCTTATCGCAACGCCGGCGTGAAACAGCTCTTGCAAATCTGTGTTGAGCTTGAAATCCTCAAATTTGTAGATCATGTCAGATCTGCCCTGAGATGATCGGCCGGGAATAAAGGCCCATGGCAAAAATGGCATTGAACAGCTTCTGAACCTGCCAGTTTTTGGTCGGCAGGAAATACAACCTTCTCCCGCCGGCAGGGCGTCCTCTGGATATTGACCTGCCCTGGATCTCCGTATATTTTTGAAAAACTGCGATCAAGACATGCATCCGACACTATGACCGGAATCTGACAAGCGATAATAGCGGGCGAGCGGCCTGATTGTCGTTGACGACTGCACTCCGCCGAACCGGACCCGTATTTTTCGTTTTCCGCACAGATGATCTGGGAAAAATCTTGACGCTTCCCAAACGATAATAACAGATGCGCCGGCGATGATATGTTCTTTTGCCCGCCAGCATCTCGAACAGCCTTCGCACACCGGCACCAATCACTCTGAAGACCGTGACTGCCAGTATTGCTGTTACGCCGACCGGGATCAACGGGAACAAATAGAAGTGTTTGCGGAAGTACAAGGTCAGCTTTTCGTTTCGGCCCCAGCGAACGTATAAAGCCGCCCAGACAAAGGTTGAGACCAGATAGGGTATTGCAATCAGCAATGATCTGATCGCGATATCAGTCATTGTTCCGCCCAGCGAACATGTGATCTTGCCCGATAGTCAAATCACCCGAGTCCTTCGTGCTGGGAAAAACCGGGATAAAGCATCTGACACACTCCTCAAAAAACTACCCCCTGTCACAATGTGACATGATACAATGCTTGTTTGTGCTCCACCTATTATTACATTTTCGGACAAGGCGCTTGCAGATCATCTGAGCAAAATCTCTAGATGGTCGTTATTTTTTGCATTTTTTCTGGATTTGAACAGACCCGGAGCACAGTGCAGGGCCTTTTTTTCGCCGCTCTCCCGACATCATCGCGATGCGACAGGGCCGAATTTGATCTGATAGCGGGTCTCGGTGAAGAAGCATTGGTCGGAGCATGGTTGCCCGGACTGTTAGAGCTAGATCGCTATGGCGGACACTCGACTGATGCTGTTTCATGACAGCGACGATATTATTGCATATGTCGTTCAAAAAGAATGCTGTATGACAAAGACGTTCATCAGGACCGACAATCGTGCAAATGAACAGGATATTGTACTCATCTCCCTGGACGATCTGCATCATAGTCGGGGTCAATCGGTAATCTACCGGCTATTGTGAGACGAACGGCAAGACTGTATGATCTGGCTATGGATATACTCAACGACATTCTGGATACGCTCGATCTAAAGGGCGCGCTATATTTTCGGACTGATTTTTCAGGTGCTTGGTCAGTAGCCGTCCCGGTACTCGAACAGGCGGCACGCTTTCATCTGGTGGTGCAGGGACAATGCCATGTGAAACTTCCCGGCGAGGAAGCCATTGTGCTAGGTCCAGGCGACCTGATCCTGATACCAAAAGGACAAACCCATATTTTGTCGGATAGTCCTGTCCAGGATGCGCCGCCGCTCGAACAAGTCCTCGAGGCTGTAGAATATAACGGGGATGGCGTTCTGGTTGTCGGAGAAGGCAATGATGTCGCGTCGACGCAGTTAATCTGCGGCCATTTCACATTTCGGAAAAATGCGGATCATCCGATATTGCGATCGCTGCCCGATCATTTGCTGACCACCGCATCGATGCGCGCTCAAAACCCCTGGCTCGACGAGATATTGCGATTGATAAACCGGCAAATGTTCTCGGACAATGTCGGGTCGGACGCATCGGTACGTCGGTTGTCAGAAATCATGTTTATCGAATTACTGCGTGCAGGGATTGAACAGCAGGAAGAAATTGGCGCGTTGCTGAAAGGCTTTCGGGATCCGCAAATCGGACATGCTCTGGAGTTGATGCACCGCGAACCGACCACAACCTGGACGGTTGAATCACTTGCACGGCAAGTGGGAATGTCACGTAGCCGGTTTGCCGAACGGTTTGGTGATCTGGTTGGACAAGGGCCGATGTCCTACCTGACGGACTGGCGGTTGCAAAAAGCGCTGTCGATACTGGATCACAGTAACTGCTCTGTGCAGCAAGTGGCAGCGCAAACCGGCTATCAATCACCGGCAGCATTCACCCGCGCCTTTGCCGGAAAGTTTGGCGTGGCGCCTACTTTATACCGTCAAATGCTATAATAGTTTGCACATCGTCCCAGTCAATTGATATATTATCGCTAACTAACCCCATTGTATTGCCATATCGTCTCACTTGAGAGAAATGCGTTCCAACGACATTGAAGGAACGAAACATCAAACGGACAATGTGACCAATCCAAGGGAGACTTTCAGCGCCCCCTTGCTGAATATCTCTTCCCCCCAACGGTCATAATATTTCGTTCGAGATGAATTCCCTGTCGTCAACTCGCGTGACCATTTTGGTTGCAAATTTATCGGGGCAGATTGCTCCATCACACGACTAAACAAAAAAGGAATTATCCATGTTCAAGAAAGTAACTCTCGCCACCACAATCGCATTGGCAACCTTCGTAGCCACGCCCGCAATGGCAGCTGACGAGTATAACGTATCATCCGGCCTGACCGCGGCGGCGGCCCCGCTTGCCCTGCATGGTGTAGACACGGTTGCATTCATCAATACCGGCAACCGGATTGAAGGGTCGGCAAAATTTGCTGCTGTTCATGACGGTGTTGCTTATTATTTTGCCAGTCAGGCCAATTTGGACACGTTCCAGGCAAACCCGGCTCAATTTTTGCCTCAAAACGGCGGTTTCTGCACCTTTGGTGTTTCTGTCGGCAAGAAATTTGACGGCGACCCACGCTGGGCGGATGTTCGCAATGGCAAACTCTATGTTTTCCTGAGCGAAGATATTTTCAAAGCATATCAGAAAGACCCGGAAGGCGCGATCGCCAAAGCCGAAACCAACTGGAAAACAATTCGTCACACAGCGGCGACAGACCTTTAAAAATTGCGACGGGGTGAGCAGGCAATTGGCTCACCCCGCCTCGCGATAGGAGAATCATCATGGAAACTGCATATACGTATCTTGCCCTCAGTGGCATTCTCACGGTCCTGTTGTGGACACCCTATATCGTTGGACGTTTGTTTGTTTGGGGACCAATGAATTTTCTGACCGGCTATCCGGAAAACTTCCCCAAGGAAGAGCCGGAAACACCATTGTGGATGGATCGTGCGAAACGTGCCCACCTCAACATGGTCGAAACCATGCCGGCATTTGTTGCCGTTGTAGCCGCAGCAGGCCTGCTCGGCGATGCATCAATTGCCGGAACCGTAGGCACATGGGCGAAAGTATTTTTCTTTGCCCGGATTGCACATGCAATTGTCTACACGTTTGGCATTCCAGGTCTCAGAACGCCGGTTTACCTGATCTCCTGGGCATCAATTTTGATGATTGGCGCTCAAATCGTTCTTTGACGGGCGTTCATCATTATTCTCTCGAGACCTGCGAAGCCAATTCAGGCTTTGCAGGTCTTGTATTGGCAGAGGATTGTAACAGCATGTCCGCTTTTGCGCCCGTTGCAGATGCCAATGAGCAGTTAACCGCGGCAGTAACCAGGCGAATCGCAGATCGCTGGAACGATATTCCCCCTTGATAACAGCGCGCTAGCAAAGGCTTGCAGACGGTGTGGCTGACTGCACCTCAAATGATTGTTTGAATATTACGACATGTGAGATTTTGGAGGCCCGAGCCGGAATCGAACCGGCGTGGACGGTTTTGCAAACCGCTGCGTGACCACTCCGCCATCGGGCCTATCCATGGGAGGTCGTGTGCGGGCCGCGAAATGCGTGGCTTTGCACCCAATGTCAACCCTGATTCAGTCGGATTTGTTCTGCGACCGGCCAGACAATTGCGGCCATCATCGATTGCAAATTGCACAATGAACCGAATTTCGCCGCAATCCACCTTGGCGATGCTGCGAAGTGCCGCTAGAAGCGGTTGAAAATTCTCCATACTGTATTGCCTTAATAATACAGAGGTGGCATAGAGAAACAACAAAGGTTCAAAGGTGGTATAGTGGGTCACGAAAACTTCAATGAAATGCGCAAGGCCATGGTCGTCAGCCAATTGCGGACAACAGATGTCAGTGATCCTGCCGTGATTGCCGCGATGAGCCATGTCGCGCGCGAGGATTTTGTTCCCGCAGCATCGCGCAATGTCGCCTATTCTGATCGCGGCGTCAGCGTTGGCGAAGGGCGTTCGCTGAATTCGCCTCTTTCTACCGGCCTGCTGCTGACTGCTGCCGAGCTGACGCCGGACGACAATGTGCTGCTGATCGGCGCCGCGACCGGATATACTGCCGCCGTCATTGCCGATATCGTTGCTGAGGTCGTCGCGGTGGAACAGTCCGGCAAACTGGCGACAAAAGCAAAAGCAAATCTTGCCCAAATGCCCAACGTCACTTTGGAAAAGGGCGATCATGCGAAGGGCGCTCCGCAAAAGGGTCCCTATTCTGCGATTATTCTGGACGGCATCATCGAAGACGTGCCTGCCGCACTGGTCGATCAGCTTGCCACTGACGGACGACTGGTCACCGCGATGGCGGACAATGGCGTGACTCGTCTGGCTCTTGGCCGCAAGGCCGGAGATGTCATTGGTTTTCAATATTTTGCCGATTGCGGGGGCGCGACTTTACCAGGGTTTGAAAAAGCGAAGAGCTTTCATTTCTAGAACCATGCCCAGGCGATCTTCCACGAAAGGGAAAATGATGAACAAGCGCATGCTGATTGCAAGTGCTGCCGTGATAGCCATGTTGCCCGCGCCCGCTTCTGCGGACACATTGCGAGAAGCCTTTATCGCGGCCTACCAGACCAATCCCACTCTTTCCGGAGCTCAGGCCGGGCAGCGTGCGCTGGATGAATCCGTGCCAATCGCCAAAGCCGATGGCTTGCCCAACGCTGGTTCGCAGTTTACCTTTCAGGAAAATTTCCTTCGTAGTGCCAACAGCTTCACCGCGCCGTTGCGGCAGGCTTCAGCAGGCGGCAATTTCGAAGTTCCAATCTACTCGGGTGGCGCGGTAAAAAATGCAGTGCGCGCAGCAAAAACACGGGTTTCTGCCGGGCAGAATGATCTGCGTGGTACCGAATCCAGCCTGTTTAGCAGCGTTGCGGCGGCTTATATGGATGTCATTCGCGACGAAGCAATTGTCCGGTTGAACCGCGCCAATGTTGGTGTTTTGTCAGTCAATCTGGACGCGACGAGCGATCGATTTGAAATTGGCGACCTGACCCGTACAGATGTTGCCCAGTCAGAATCGCGTCTCGAAGTCGCCAAAGGTCAGCTGGAAACCGCACGGGCAACTCTGATTGCCAGCAAGGAAAACTACATTGCTCTGGTTGGTTCGCCTCCCGGCGAGCTTGAGCCGCCGCCGCCATTGCCAAATCTGCCGGACACCCCGGACGCGGCTGTGGATATTGCGCTGCAAAGCAACCCGGACCTGCTGGCCGCAAAAGAGCGCAGCGATGCTGCAGAATTCGATATTAAAACAGCGCGTGCGGCGAGCAAGCCTCGAGTTACCACGTTCGCTCAAGGCAGTTATGTCAATTTCTTCGACACGCTTGGTGGCAGCATTGCCAGTGCCAATTTTGTTCAGGAACAATCGACCGCAGAAGTCGGTGTTCGCGCAACCATCCCAATTTATCAAGGTGGTAGACCGGCAGCACAAATTCGTCAGGCGCAGGCCCGGTCGGGTCAGAGCTATGAGCAACAAATAGCCATTGAACGCAGTGTGATCTCGCAGACAAGAGCGGCTTATTCGAGCTGGCGCGCTTCCGAACGGGTCATCCAGTCATCCGAACGCGCCGTCGCTGCCAGTGCTCTGTCGCTGGAAGGTGTGCGCGCAGAAAACAGCGTGGGCAACCGCACGATTCTGGACATATTGAACGCCGAGCAGGAATTGCTCAACGCGCAGGTCAACCTGGTGACTGCGCGCCGCAACAGCTATGTGGCCGGCTTCTCGCTGCTTGCAGCAATGGGTAGAGCCGAGGCGCGAGATCTCGGACTGGATGGCGGCCCGCTTTATGATCCGCAAGTCAATTACAAGCGGGTCAAGGGCATTATCTACGATTTTCACAGCGATCCAAATCCGGAGCCGCAGGCAACCCGTACGGTGGACACGCCTGCGCAGACTGCGGATGTCGAGCCGTTGCCGGATTCTCCCAACCCCAAATAAGGCTCGGTTCGGGCCACTCGCCGGTTGCCCCAAACATGGTTAATCGGCTAAAGGGCTTCAGTTCACAGTTGTTTGCGCGCCAGCGTGTTGGGGGTTTTGCGATATGTCACAGCAAAATAAAGAGTCTTCCATGGAAGAGATATTGTCGTCGATCAAACGCATAATCGCGGAAGACAAGGCGATTGAAATGGATCGCCCCGCGACAACAGAACCCCGAAAAGATGCGGTCGCGGATCAAGCCGAGGCTCCCGAGGAAGTCACAGCGGCTGATTCGGAAGAAATCGCAGGGGAAGAAGAAATTCTGGAGCTGACCAATGAAGTTACGGAAACAACATCTTCCGCTCGCGGTGTTTTTGGCGACCGCCGAAAGAAAGAGCGGCTGATCAACGATCAGAAACTCGATTCGATGCGTCAGTCGCTTTCGGCTTTGGTCGCCATGGAAGGTGCGAACAGCCCTGCCCCGGTCGAGAAGGTCAATGGCACATCACTGGAAGATCTCACCCGCGAAATGATGCGGCCAATGCTGGAAAACTGGCTCAACGAGAACCTGCCACAGCTGGTTGAAGAACTGGTCGCCGAAGAAATTCGCAGGATCAGCCAGAAATAGAAACCCGCAGATCACCGAATTGAAGCGCTGAATTGATCTGGAACAATTGATCTGCCGCGCGGGCGTGCTACACCCCGCCGATGAAAAACAAAACTCAGGCATCACTCGCGGCCCTCATCCTGACCGGTACGCTTATTTCCGCCCCCCTTGCTTCTGCCCGTCCGATGACAGCAGAAGACCTGGCAACCATGAAAAGGCTCGGCGCGCCAGCGGTTTCGCCCGATGGCAAATGGGCGGCCTTTCAGGTTACGGAAACCGAAGCAGACACATATGATCGCGAAACCGGGTTATATTTACTCGACATCTATATGCCGAATGCCAAACCAGTGCGCATTGCAGACAAAGCCGATGCCAGCGAACACGGCCCGGCTTTTTCGGCAGACGGCAAATCCCTGTTCTATCTGAGTGATGCGAGCGGGAAAGAACAATTGTGGCGGATCAGTATCTCGGCCGCTGGAAAAAATGGAGATCCGGTTCAAGCCAGCGATCTGGCTGCGGATATTGCCGGGTTCAAACTGTCTCCTTCAGGCAAAATGATTGCGGTCTGGGGAGATATCGCCAAAGATTGTGCCACATTTGGCTGCGCGGAATCCGGTGACCGCGCCAAACCGGGGCCAGGTACGGGACGGGAATATGACGAACTTTTCGTGCGACACTGGTCCAGCTGGGAAACACCGGGGAATTACAGCCGCATCTTCGCTTTTGATCTTGTTGATGGAAAAATCTCCGGCAGCGGCAATGCCATGGACGGCGATCTGATTGGCGACAGCCCGTCCAAACCCTTTGGGGGCGGCGAGGAAATTGCCTGGACGCCGGATGATGAAGGCGTGTTCTTCACATTGCGCATAGCAGATGGCAACGAACCGAAATCAACCAATCTCGACATATACGGGACGATGGCGGATGGCACCCGGACGAAGAATTTCACCGAAGCCAATAAAGCAACCGATACGATGCCAGCTTTTTCGCCCGATGGGCAGTCGCTGGCCTGGGCGGCCATGGAACGTCCAAATTACGAATCCGATCGCCTCGTTCTCAAAATTCGCGGCAAGGGTGATAGCGCGACGGGCAAGGATGACATTGAACTGACCGGAAACTGGGATCGATCGGTGGGATCGATCAACTGGGCTGCCGACAGCAAAAGCCTGTACGTTACGGCACAGGACGTGCTGGATCATCCGGTTTTTGAAGTCGATGCGGTGACGGGCAATGTCGAGCGACTGACCGGAGCAGGCAATGCTTCCAACGTGATTGCTCTGGGCGGCGGTGCGATTATCTACACCATGAACAGCCTTCAGGGACCCAGTGACCTGTATCGCCGTGATGCGGACGGACAAGTGACCCGGCTGACCAACGTCAACGGCGCCAGGCTCGCCGAAATTGACACGGTTGAAGTCGAGCGGTTCAAGTTCAAGGGTGCGAACGGCGATGACGTCTGGGGACAGATTATCAAACCATCCAATGCCAAAGGTCAATTGCCGATGGCATTTCTGGTCCATGGCGGTCCGCAGGGCAGCTTTGGAAACAGCTGGTCATCCCGCTGGAACCCGAAGGTCATGGCGGCACAGGGATATGCGGTTGTGACCGTCGATTTCCATGGCAGCGTTGGATATGGTCAGGAATTTACCGACAGCATCAACCAGGATTGGGGCGGCAAACCGCTCGAGGATCTCAAACTTGGTTTTGCAGCAGCACTGAAAACCGACAGTCAGATTGACGGCGAGAAAGCCTGTGCGCTGGGCGCATCTTATGGCGGCTACATGATGAACTGGATTGCCGGCAACTGGCCGGATCGGTTTGATTGCATCATCAATCATGCCGGGATATTCGACTTGCGCAGCTTTGCGTTCAGCACCGAAGAGCTCTGGTTTGACCAGTGGGATCATGGCGGGCCCTGGAAGGACAGGCCCAATGCCGAAAAATGGAACCCGCTGAACCATATCGAAAACTGGAAAACCCCGACATTGTTCATTCATGGCGAAAAGGATTTCCGGATTCCCTACACCCAGTCACTCATGCCATTCACCTATGCGCAAGAGCAGGACATACCTTCAAGACTGCTGATCTTCCCGGATGAAAATCACTGGATTAGAAAAGGCAAGAACAGCGTGCAATGGCACCGCAATGTGTTTGACTGGATGAACAGATGGACGAAAGGCGGGCCCAAGTAATGAGCTATTTTCAGACCGAAGATCGCGACGGTACGATCATCGTCACCCTGACCAACGCGGAGCGCAATACGCTCAATCCCGAGCTGCTTGAAGAAGGCGCGACCTTGCTTCAGGAGCTTGGAAAGAACCCGCCGAGGCAAGGCGTGGTGCTGACCGGCGCGGGCGCGCATTTCACCTGCGGGATGGACACAAAAGTCGCGGCGGCGCTGGACGAAGCGGGCCAGGAACGGGCTGTGGCTGGAATCAACGCTTTTTGTGCGGCATTGCACCGCCTGCCCTGCGCGCTGGTCTGCGCGGTCAATGGCAATGCCATCGGCGCAGGCGGGATTATGATGCTCTGTGCTGACTGGATTTACGCTGCCACGGGAAATTACAAGATCGGATTGCCAGAGGCCAAAGCCGGCCTGCCCTTCCCGCCCGTTCCGCAAGTGGTATTGGACTATTGGCTGGAACCTGCATGGCGCAGGCGTCTGGCGCTCTCCAGCATGTTGCTCGCACCCAATGAAGCAATTGGGGCCGGGATGGTCGAAGCAACGGTCATGGCTGACGATCTGATCGACAAGTCGGTTACCAAGGCACAGGAACTTAGCGATCAACCGGGATTCAAGGCCTGCAAACGGCAATTGCGCGCCCGCGCCAATGCGGAGATTGATGCAATTTTGGCGGGTTGAGAATGTTTTGAACCTCAGGCGCCGGGCGTTTTTTTAGAACCTCAGGCGCCGGGCGCGGGCATCCGCCCGCTTGGCTACGCGCCAATAAGGCGCGGCGGCCGGTTGGCCTTGCCTCGGCTATGCCTCGGTTCGGTGTAATCCAGATAAGTTGCACCAAACCGACGCGAAGCGGAGGCAAGCGCGACCGCGCGCCCGAGCTTATGCGAGGATAGGCAAGCGGGCGGATGCCCGCACCCGGCGCTTGAGGCTAAATAAACAACACCCGGCGCCTGAAGTTCCAAAAAACACCCTGTTGTCACACATCAAAACCAATGCCAAAGACGCCTCATGACACTTGATAAAAATTTCGACCCTGCCAGCATTGAAACCCGCTGGTATGAGCACTGGGAAAAATCCGGCCAGTTCCGCCCTGAACGCGGCGATGCAGAACCTTACACAATCGTCAATCCGCCACCCAATGTCACCGGTTCGCTGCATATTGGCCATGCGCTCGACAATACACTGCAGGACATCATCATCCGTCACGAACGACTGAAGGGCAAGGATGCGCTTTGGGTGGTCGGAATGGATCACGCCGGCATCGCCACCCAGATGGTCGTCGAGCGCCAGATGAACGAGCGCCAGCAGAAGCGCACGGACTATTCGCGCGAGGAATTTGTCGAGAAAGTCTGGGAGTGGAAAGAGGAATCCGGCGGGACGATTACCAAACAGCTGCGGCGACTGGGCTGCTCGATGGACTGGTCCAACGAACGCTTCACCATGGACGAAGGCATGAACGAAGCCGTGCTCAAGGTGTTTGTGGATCTCTATAATGACGGTCTGATCTATCGCGACAAACGCCTGGTCAACTGGGACCCCGCGCTGAAAACCGCGATTTCCGATCTGGAGGTCGAGACGACCGACATGAAGGGCAGCTTCTGGCACTTTAAATATCCGCTCGCCGATGATGCAAAACTCGATGATGGCCGCGACTATATCGAAGTCGCAACGACCCGGCCGGAAACCATGCTCGCCGATATGGCGGTTGCGGTACACCCGTCTGACGAGCGTTACAAAAGCGTGATCGGCAAGGACATCCTGCAACCGATTACCGGCCGCCGCTTCAAGATCGTGGCGGACGAGCATGCCGATCCGGAACTGGGTTCGGGTGCAGTGAAGATTACGCCGGGTCATGATTTCAACGATTTCGAAGTCGGCAAACGCGCCGGCATTGCGGCGGGCGACATGCTCAACATGCTCGATGGCGAGGCCAATGTTTGCCAGACGGCAGATGGCCTGGTGCCCGAAGAATATATCGGATTGCACCGGTTCAAGCGTGATGGCGTTGATGGTGCTCGCGAACTGGTTGTGCAGCGGCTCAAGGAGCAAGGCTTCCTGATCCCGCATGTAACCAAAAACAAGGACGGTGAAGAAGTCGAACATGACGCCGAACCGCGCACCATCGCGACCCCGTTTGGTGATCGTGGCGGTGTGGTGGTGGAACCCTGGCTGACCGACCAATGGTATGTCGATGCGGAAACTTTGGCGCAGCCCGCGATCAAGGCGGTGCGCGAAGGTGATATCGAGATTGTCCCGAAAAGCTGGGAGAAGACCTGGTTCAACTGGATGGAGAATATCCAGCCCTGGTGCGTGTCCCGGCAATTATGGTGGGGTCACCGTATTCCGGCCTGGTTCGACGATAATGGAAAAATATACGTTGCCGAAGATGAAACGGCTGCGCAGGAGCAGGCAGGCGCAGGAGTAGCCCTCACCCGCGACCCCGACGTCCTCGACACATGGTTCTCCTCCGCGCTCTGGCCCTTCGGCACGCTCGGCTGGCCGGAAGAAACCGAAGATCTCAAGCGTCATTATCCTAATGACCTGCTGATCTCCGGCTTTGACATCCTGTTCTTCTGGGACGCCCGCATGGCGATGCAGGGGATCCAGTTCATGAAGGATGTGCCGTGGAAGCGGCTTTATCTGCACGGTCTTGTGCGTGCTCCGGATGGACAGAAAATGTCCAAGTCAAAAGGCAATGTCGTCGATCCGCTCGGGCTGATTGACGAATATGGTGCGGACGCGCTGCGCTTCTTCATGGCGGCGATGGAAAGCCAGGGCCGTGACATCAAGATGGATGACAAACGCGTCGAAGGCTATCGCAATTTCGCGACCAAACTCTGGAACGCCTCCCGTTTCTGTGAAGTGAATGAAATCGGCGCCAGCAAAACTCTGCGCGCGCCGGAAGCCACATTGCCGGTCAATCGCTGGATCATCTCCGAGGTAACCGAAACGCTGGCCACACTCGACAAGGCGCTCGGCGACCTGCGTTTTGATGCGGCGGCCAATGCGATTTATCACTTCACCTGGGACCGGTTTTGTGACTGGTATCTAGAACTGATCAAACCGATTCTTCAAGGCGATGATGCAGCGGCGGCAGACGAAACACGTCTGGTGGCAGGCTGGGTTCTCGACCAGATCATCGTCATGCTGCACCCGTTCATGCCGTTCATTACCGAAGAGCTGTGGCATAAAATGGCGGAAGATCATGGCGGTCGGAACTATGATCTGATCGTCGCCAAATGGCCGGAACCCAAAGCCGAAGTGGACGCGGATGCCAAGGCTGAAGTGGACTGGCTGATCCGTCTGATCTCAGCCACCCGGACCGCAAAAGTGGAACTCAATATTCCGCCGGGGACAAAAATGTCCGCATTTGTCCGCGACGGCGACAGCGCTTTGCAGGACCGGATCGCACGGCAAACTCCGGCGCTGGATCGGGTTGGTCGGTTGGAGAATATCTCTTTCGACCCTGCCCCGGAAGGCGCAACAGCACAGATTGTCATTGATGACGCCACCTATGTGCTGCCGCTCGCAGGTGCTATTGACATTGACGCCGAAAAAGGACGTCTGACCAAGGCGCTGGAAGCTTCCCAAAAGGAAGCCAAAAGCCTGAACGGACGCCTGAGCAATCCGAATTTTGTTGAAAAGGCGAAACCGGAAGCGGTGGACAAGGCGCGTTCCGATCTCGCCGAGAAGGAAGCCGAAGCCGAACGATTGCAGGCTGCACTCGATCGGCTGGGCTAGAATTTCCTAGCTGGAATCGCCGTTGCGCATTTTTTCGGCGCCTTCGCGCATTTTCTGCGCGCCCTCGCGCATTTCCTGTGCACCGCGGCGTAGCTCGGGAATTCTCTCGTATAAATCCTGCGCGCTTAAGGCATTGTCGCCCCATTCATTCTGTCTGGCGGCTTCTTTCTTTCTGAACGCGGGATCATTTTCCAGGCGGTTGGCATAGGCGTCCATCTTGTCGGCACCGCGCATCATACGGTCTGCGCCTTTTTCCATACCAACCGCGCCTTTGGCCATACTGGCATGCACTTTGGCGTGAATTCCTTCAGCAAGCTCTTCGGCCCATTTTTTATCAAATTTCTTGTGATCGTCATGGGCCTGACTGGCGGTCAATGGGGCCAGTACGGCAGTTGCTGCGATCGACAGGGCTGCCAATGCACCGGCATAGCGTTTCTTGAGCATGGGTTTCTCCATTCATGGCGGTCACGCCCGATGCGCAACCTTATGACTACGTACGTAGTCGAACAGATCACACGCACCATCGGCATTCGATCAACCAGCGATGGAAAAAGACAAACGGTGGCGGGAGACTAGCGTCCCTGGCTTCTCCAGCGTTTGACAACACGCTGGATAATATCCTCTTCGCCGCCATGTTCGCGCCAAAGCTCTGAGAAGACCGGATCTTCCGAAGCCGGACGCCGTTCCTCGACCAGTGTATCCAGTGATACACGGATCGGAATGGCAACACCCTCGCCGCAACAGATGATCTCGCGGTTACGCAAAGCCGGAATGGAATCGAGAAAACCGCGCGCACCCTCGGGCATCGCCGCTTTCACAAATGCCTGATCTCGGTCATTGTTCAAACGCATGGAAAGGATGGTACCGCACTGTGACAGCACGCCTTCGGCCAGATCTGAAGGACGCTGGGTAATCAGGCCCAGTGAGACGCCATATTTACGACCCTCTTTGGCGATCCGGCTGAGAATATCGCGCACGCTGCTTTCGCCGGCAATATCGTCGTTGGGAATATAGCGGTGGGCCTCTTCACAAACGAGCAGGATCGGACGCTTGGGTTCGTTCTTTGCCCAGATTGAATAGTCAAATACCAGCCGGCTAAGCACAGCCACAACGGTGGGCGTGATTTCCGAAGGCATGGCAGACACATCGATGATTGAAATCGGTTTGCCTTCTGCGGGAAGGCGGAAAATCTTGGTCAAAAAGTCGGCCATGGTATCGCCGACAAGCATTCCGGAAAACATGAAGCTGTATCGCGGATCGGCCTTGATCTCGTCAATCTTGGTCTTCAGCCGCATATAGGGCGCACTATTGGTCGATTTGTCGAGCTTGCCCATTTCGTTCTGAATGATCGTCGTCAGATCAGAGAGCAGATACGGAACCGGGCTGTCTACGGTCAGCTTGGCGACACCTTGCGCTGCCTGACTCTTGGCTTTCGCTGCCAGCAGGCATTTGGCGAGAATGTCACAATCCGTCTGTTTGGCATCACCGGTAGATTGCACAAAGACTTCGCAATGTTCATTGAAATTCATCAACCAGTAGGGAAGTGCCAGATTGTTGACATCAAACAATTTGCCGTTGCCTTTGAAGGCAGCTGAATATTCTCCGTGAGGGTCAATCATCAAGATGTGACCTTCGGGAGCGAGATCACAGATCTTGTGCAGGATCAGGGCTGCCGATGTCGATTTACCGGTACCGGTAGAACCCAGCAGCGCAAAGTGCTTGCCGAGCATCGCATCAACGTACAAAGCTCCGCGAATATCATCGGTCGGATAGACCATCCCGATTTCAACATTGGCGCGGCCGTCGGAGGCATAGACCTGCTTGAGATCAGCTGTGGTTACCGCGAATACCACTGATCCGGGAACCGGATAACGGGTCACACCGCGGCGGAAATTGTAAATATGTCCGGTCAGGCGCTCTTCATCACCCTCTCCGAGAAAATCAATCTCGGCGATGATCAGGCCAGACTGACCTTCATGAAGCCGCTGGGTACGGATATTGGCGAGCAACCAGGTTGCTCCAACCCGGATTTTCACCTGGCTACCCACCTGCCCAGCCATTTTAACCGTCGCATCAGCGTGATCCGCAAGGCCGGCAAGCACAGTGGCGTCCATCACGACGCGCGAAGAAGAACCAGCAATTTCAATAACTTCACCAATCTGATGACCTTCGGACCGCTGCGGAGTAGCCGTCGTACCGGACGGTGCTTCCGTTACAACAGGCCCGGATTCCTTTTCAGCAGTAGGCAGCGGACGTGCCGCAGGAAAATTGTGAGAACCCATATCAGACATGCTGTCTTCATCCTGTGTTGTTTATCAGACAGGAGAGATAGACTTTTATAGTTAAAGAACATTTACTGGTCCGAAAACTTTATGAACTGCTTTTCGGGGCCAATTCAGGCTGATCACATCTTGCGGAACAGATATCCGGCCGCCCATCCCAGAATGACCGATAGCAATACCGCCAACAGCCCGTAAACAAAGCCGTTTTCCTGCGACAAATTGGTGATGAACCGGCCCATTCCGATTTTCTCTATGGTAATGTCCTTGATTTCTGCAGCTTCGACCCGGCCGTCAATGATCAGAAATGTTTCCGCCGAATATTTGCCCACCGGAACGCTTGCCGGCAGATTTATCCGCGCCTTGTAGAGAACCGAGTCCGTGATTTCGACGCTATTGGGAAGGTTCTTGTACAGCCTGCCCCGAGTATTGAGATCAACCAGACCAGTGATGAAACGATCCAGTTCCTTGTTGTCAATCGCACCGGCTGGGGATAGCTGCAAGTGATCCAGTCCCAGTTCGTAAATATCTGCTGTCTTGTCATCGACAATTTCTTCGAGCGGTTTTGATGATGCCACGGCATAATAGCCCGGCGCAGAACGAAACTCGCTGCTCGCTGCGTTGATCCAGATACCTGCGACCTGCTGCTTTTCGCGCAGCACGATGGATTCTGTCGGTCCTTTCAGGACAACGACAATATCTGCGCCTTCCCGATTTTGCGTCCCGGGCGGATAGGTGATCGCCCCAAATAGCAATAGCTGTGCGCCGTTAAAGTCACCCTGAATGCTAATCTTGTCTTGCGAAACGTCCGGCACGAGAACGGGCGTTGCTGCAGTTGAAACGACCAAAATGCACAATGCGCACATCGCCCTGAACAAATCGCGCAGGGACAAGGATGCGGGACTGTTCACAGCAATTGCACCGTGTAGATTTCATCCGGTTGATATCCCAGCCCCAGAATCATGCGAACGGCGACCAGCAATACCATGATTGCCAAAGCCAGCCGCAGGTATTCCGGCCGCATGCGTTGTGCAAACTTGGCACCCAGCTGGGCACCGGTCACGCTGCCGATCAATAGCAAACCCGCGAGCACGATATCCACGGCCCGGGTTGTCATGCTGTGCATCATGGTCGACGCGATGGTGACAAACAATATCTGGAACAGAGATGTACCCACCACAACCTGGGCGCCCATGCCCAGCAAATACAGCATCGCCGGAACCATGATAAAGCCGCCGCCGACCCCCAGCAGCATAGTCAATATGCCGGTCAATATGCCCAAAACAAAGGGCGCAATCGGGGAAATATAGAGGCCGGACCGGTAAAACCGCCAGCGCATCGGCAAATTGGCAACCAGGGGGTGATGTCGGCGTTTGCGCGCCGGAAGCGGTTTGCCGGAACGCATCGCACGTACACTGGTGATAGATTCCTTTGCCATCATCCCGCCAATACTCCCCAGCATCAGGACATAAAGCACATTGATAACCGTATCGATCTGACCCCATCTTTGCAGAATTTGAAACAGAAAAGTGCCTAGGAACGTGCCGACTATACCGCCCACAACCAGCACCGCGCCCATTTGAAAATCAACGCCTTTCCGGCGCATATGGGCAGCGACACCAGAAATACTGGCACCTGTGACCTGCGTTGATGCCGATGCCGCTGCCACCGTTGGTGGTATGCCATAAAATATCAGCAGCGGTGTTGTCAGGAACCCACCGCCAACGCCAAACATGCCGGACAGGATACCGACAAGCCCACCCAGCAGCACAATGACAAATGCATTGACTGACAAGCTTGCGATAGGAAGGTAAATATCCATGTTTCCAAATGACTAATCCCTTTTGCCCGCAGGATAAAGGGACTTGGCACAAGCAACGCGAAGAAAGTTTGATTGTGCGCTAGTTAGGCCCGATCAACGAAGCTAGAATCCGGCACTTACAGAAACCGTCAGCCCCGAACCCGGAAGCGCAGTTCCGGATACCCGCTGGCGCCAATCCAGCCCAACACGGGCCTGAGTCTCGCCCAGCGGCAATATGACCTTCATGCTTGGCCCGACGTCAATTCTGGACACGCCCTTCTGACCTCCGGCCCAAAGTCCCGGACCCGCGGTGACCTGGCCGATATCAGATTTTACAACGTCGCGCTGAACCGTTGCAGCCGCATCGAAAAAATAGCTTGCCCGATCGCCAAACAGATAACCGCCCTGACCATAGGTTTCGAGAGTGAGTTTTCCAGGCAGCGGATCAGGCCCGGTTCCTCCTGCTGCAAAGATGGCTGCACCGCGAGATCTGGCCCTGTCCAGATTGAAACGTTGCTCCGCATGGATCGTCACCGGAATGCGTCGCAGCGGCTTTACTTTTACACCCAACGCGATCTCTTCTTCGCCGGAAGATGCCAGCGCCGTCGATATTCGCGCCGTCAATGAAAGGTTGCGGCCAGATTGCCCCGCGATCCGCAATGCCAGCTGACCGCCCGCCTGGCTCCCGCCATAGGGTTGCCCCGGCGATTGACCGGGCAGCTGAAAGCCCGCCAGGTCCCGTAGCGACGGATATTGTCCGCTACCTTGCCTGGCAACAAGCCAGGCGTAGCCAGTCAACGCCTTGTCTTCGGATAGACTGTTCTTCGACAAAATCATTTGAGATGGTGGTTCGAGCGAGAGCGGTGTCGTGGACGGCACAGATTGCTCAGCCTGTGCGTGGTTGTCATGATTTACGCCTCCACCCATTCGAGCCGATGCCGGTTGAAGTGCTATATTGCTGCCCACCTGATCCTGCGCTCTGCAACAGCTGCTTTCGAAACGCTTTACGCTGACACGGTTCGCCGGAACTGCAGCCTGCAGCGTGTCCACCCGAAAATTTGTGCGTTTCAGAGGATGAACGTTGCGTTGGTGTTCGGCATCACGCAGTTCACTTTGCGATCGGGCAGCCCGCACCGCTACGTGTTCCACGTCGCCAGCAGAGCTGCCCGGGAGCATTGCCCCTTCCCACAACAGCCGACCCAATAGCCAGCACGCGATGAGGAGCATAAACATCCGAAGCGGGGCACCGTTGCCGGGATTGCGGCTATGTTCAACCATCGCCGCGAGCGGATGGGGAAACACGTTTTAACGTCCGAACTTCCGCAGACAGGGGATGAAAATGCTGCGTTTTTTCCCAGCGCAACGGTGATCCGTCCAGACTGCGCATGTAATGAAGAATCGCCCGGCGGGCCGCCAATATGTTGATCCAGTTGGCAACAGCGGTACGCGGAACCGAGAAAAGTGCCTCCGCCAGTCCATAGAGTTGGAACACGAACCACGCCTTGAGCGCGAGGCGCCAGACCAGAAAGCCGGCATTGCCAATAAGCAGCATTTTGAGTTGCCAGGAGAACGGCTGCGGTTGATACATACCTGCCAATCGGGCAGCTTCCAAAAGACCTGTCAGCACGACCGCAATGTAGCCGATTGCCAGCACCAAAGCCGCGAAACAGGCTTTTCTGTCACGTATCCGCATCCAGTTTTCGCGCCAGCATTGCTTCCACCCCAAACGGTCCCAACCAGATAGCGCGATACCGGTAATCCATCTGCTTTTCTGCCGGATCGCATCTTCCAGATTGTCCGGGAAAAACTCCTGGGTTGCCACAAGTTCGCCTTTTCCGTCCTTCAGTCGCGCAAAAATCCCCCGCGCGCGCCCTTCTGTTAAATGCAGGCCCAGTTCATAATCTTCGGTTATACTGGTGGCATCAAATGGTTTGCTGCCGGTTGTTGCGGCGAGCCTGCCCAGGGCATCACGGGAAAAGGCACTGCCCACACCAGCCGATGGCAGTGAAACACCCAAAGCTTCCCTCAACACCATTTGCTTTCCGTGCAATTCTGCAAATTCATCGCCATAGTGCCCAGCAACCCAACGCGAGTTTATCGCCCGCCTAGGAACCACCGGCAGTTGCACCAGTGACGCGCGATCGCTGAGATGATCGAACAGATCCAGTGCGCCGGGATGCACAAGATCTTCGGCATCCTGCAATATGACGGCTTTGAATCGCAAGGATTCTGAAATTTCATCCTGACATAGAGCCTGCCACAGCCGGTTCAGACAATCGGCTTTCGATGTCGGACCATCCTGATGGCATATGACCAGGCGGACCTTCTCCGTGTCAGCAGAAGCCGCCGCAGCGACACGTACAGTTTCGGGATCATTGGGGTAGCAGCCAATGTAAATCCGGAAGTGCGGATATTCCCATTGCTTCAGACACCGCTTTATCATCGCGCCAATGACCGGTGCTTCCTGCCAGGACGGGACGAAAATCGCCAGCGCTCCCGGCAGCTCGTCCGCTTCTGCGCGATTTAGAGATTCAACCGTGGCTTTCGGATATTTTGAATAGACCGTGTATTTCCGTTTCAGGACGTGCGCTATCCACAGTCCGTCAAATGCAATCTCGTCGAGCGCTCCGATGAGGAAACATATGCTGGCAAACAGCAGCAACTCTTTCAGAAGCAGGTCAACAAACGGAAATAGATAGGCAACCAAAATCGGCAAACTCCCTTTTCGGGAAAAAGCCGACAAACAGCACAATCCCGAACCTGTTCGAATGTGCGCCGGGTCGCGTAGCGGAACCAATGACTGATAAAATCAAAGCTGATGTGCATTTTGTTGCAAACCAGTTTCGATACAGACAATCCTCAACACTATGCTAGTATTTTCAAATCCAGAATTGACCAATGCTTCCATTGTTCAAATAAAGACGTGTCAGAGACTTATCCTTGTTTGATGTTAATGTAAATAATGTTCCTTCGCCCATGTGAATTCAATACTGGACAGCTCGCGCCGATCAGGCCATCACGCAAAAAAGAGCTTAGGAGAAAGCATGAACGCATCACAGGCAGCAGCTGCACCCGTTACCAACACGGGTGAGGCTTTCGGAACCAGTGGCTATCGCAATTACGTCATAATTTCCCTGATGCTTCTTTACACGCTGAACTTCATCGATCGCATATTGATCGGCGTTGTAGCGCAACCCATTATCGAGGAGTTCAAACTGCAGGACTGGCAGTTCGGACTACTCTCCGGTTTTGGCTTTGCGCTGATGTACACAATCATGGGAATTCCGATTGCGCGGCTCGCGGAACGGATGAATCGCGTGCGGATCATTGCTGTCAGCGTCATCCTGTGGTCCTTGATGACCGCATTGTGCGGGGTAGCAGGCAGCTTTATCGCACTGCTGGTGTTTCGCGTCGGCGTCGGCATCGGTGAAGCGGGACTGACTCCCGCCGCAAACTCCATCATTTCAGACTATTTCCCACCTCGCAGCCGGGCCCGGGCAATAGCCATTTATACCATGGGCATAACCCTGGGCGGGGTTTTGGCCAACGGATTTGGTGGCCCGATCACCGAGATGTTCTCGTGGAGGGAAGCCTTTCTGGCGCTCGGCATTCCCGGCGTCTTCTTTGGGTTGCTCTTTCTGTTTACGGTCAAAGAACCACCGCGCGGCTATGCGGATCCGCCGACAACCACGAAAGTGGAGAAGGCCAGCCTAAAGGAAACAATGGCGGAACTATCTTCCAAAAAGACATTCTGGTTCAATATGATCGCTGCGGCTTTTGTGGCTTTTGTCGGCTATGCCGTCAGTAATTTTCAGGTCGCGTTTTTTCAGCGCGCCCACGACATGTCGATTGCCGATGCCGCAACGCAAATCGCTGTGCCGCTGGGCCTGGCGGCATCTTTTGGTGCGTTCGCAACCGGATATCTGACCGAGAAGCTGAGCGGGAAATATCCCAATGCCGTGGCATGGCTGCCCGGCTGGATGCTGATTGCCTGCGTCCCGTTTTACTGGATTGGTTTTACCACGGACAATCTGGGCTTCGCGCTTGCCGTATTGCTGATCGGTGCGACGCTGCACTATGGTTATCTCGGAGCACAATATACGATCTGTCAAGGCGTCGCGAGCCCCCGTTCCCGCGCCACAGCCGTGGCGGTGTTCCTCTTTGTCGTCAATCTGATAGGCTATGGTCTTGGACCGCTGGCGATGGGAATATTGAGCGACATACTCATGTCTGCCGATCTGGCTTCTTCGCAATTTGCCGCCGAACTGACAAGCGACATTTGCAAGGGCAGAGCTGAAGATCTGATTGCATCACTAGGGGATGCCAAGGCGCAGGCCTGTCTCACTGCAAGCGCTGAAGGTCTGCGCTGGGCAATGGTTTACATCGTCAGCATATTCATCCTGACCGGCGCCTTGTACGTCTGGATTTGCAGAGGTTTGCAAGAAGATCTCGTCGCCAAAATGAACTGAGCGAACATGGCCAAACCAGAAAACTGGCAGCTGGTTGCTGCAAACTATCCCGTATCCCTTCTGACACCAACGCGGTTTCAGGACATGGATCCCAACCGCCATCTCAACAATGTCGCCTTTGCCGCGATGTTCGAGAATGCGCGGGTCCGGCTCAATCGCGAGCTGCGGCCGTGGGCGGAACGGCCAAAGAACGAACGCAGCATGATGGCGGCCCTCAACATCAACTATCTGCGCGAGGGTCAATATCCCGATGACGTGACAGTCTGTTCCGGCGTCAGCAGAATCGGCACGTCGAGCTATGTTATTTCCCAGGCGATGTTCCAATATGGAAAGTGTATTGCGACCGCTGATGGCGTGATCGTCTGCCGGACCGATGGCGAAGCCAAACCGCTCCGCAAAGAGGTGGTAGCAGAACTTCAGAAAATGCTGATTAACCGGGACTAAGCTCGATCAGTCGACGAAATTTGCTGCGCGCTTCTGCATGAAGGCCATCACCGCTTCAACCTGATTTGGCGTGCGGCTGACTTTGTCCTGTCCTTCGGACTCCATCATCAGAATCTCGTCTTCATTCCTGTCAGGCAATTCGTTGATCAACTGTTTCGCCAGCTGCACAGCCTGCGGATGCTTGCTCGCAATTTCGGTCGCGATTTCCATGGCTCGGGCATGCGGATCATCAGACAGGTGTGTGACAAATCCCAGTTCCTTGCCTTCCTCACCGGTAAAAATCCGGTTCGTATAGGTCAATTCGCGCAAGATATCATCGCGAACAAAACTGCGCCACGTGGTGTAGCTGCCCATGTCGGGGATCAGTCCCCAGCGCATTTCCATGATCGACATTTTGGCATCGGGTGCGACAACGCGAATGTCGGCTGCGCTGGCAAATTGCAGTCCCCCGCCAATACAGGGACCATGAACGGCCGCAATGACGGGTGCCTTCAGTTTGCGCCAAAGCAAAACGATATGCTGATATTTATTGGCATTGCCAAAGGTCCGCTCGGCCAATGTTTTATTGAGCGGAGACCCCTCACCATCTGCCTTGGTCGCTTCCGCTGCCGAAGCCGCGAAGCTTCCCATATCCAGTCCTGCGCAGAACGCCCGACCCTCGCCGGAAAGGACGATAGCGCGAATTCCATCCATTGCCGCCAGTTTTTCCCCGGCCTCGACAATCGCATCAATCTGTTCCGGGTCGAGGGCATTCATCTTGTCAGGACGGTTGAACCGTACATCGGCAATATGATTTTCGACGGAAATTGTGACGCGTTCTGACATGGTTCTGCTCCGATTGAATTGGATTCGAAATTATTATGGTGCCAGTTTAATCGCTCGGTTAACCAACGGCAACTGGTCATTGCCGAAATACATTCTTTCGCCGCCCTCATCTTTGGCGCCATAAGGTACAAATATGCTAGGCGAACCATAAGCACCGCGCTCAATAGCCTCATCAGTATTGGCGCGGAGCCTGTCCTTCACGGATTGCTCCTGCGTTTTGGCAGCCAGCGCATTGCCATCCATGCCGATCTCGTTGGCAATGGCGATCAGCACGGCCGGATCATCCAGATTGCGCTGATCGGAATAATAAGCCTCGAACGCAGCGGTTGCGAATTTGTATAACGCTGCCTGATCGTCTTCGAGCGCACAACAGGCCCGCATCGCATGGACGGATTTGACTGGATGATGTTCGCTCGGAAAGTTCATGTCTACGCCCGCCAGGGCTGCCCAGTCCTTGAGCACTCGGAAGCTATGGACAAACTTGCGATTGTCGGGATTTTCACGCGCTGCGTAGACGCTTTGATTGACCGCATTGAACACGCCGCCGACCAGAAACGGTTTCCAGATAATCTCGGCGCCCGTGTCGGCGATAATCGGCTGGATATTATGGAAAGCCAGCCGCGTCCACGGACTGGAAAGATCGAAATAAAATTCTACTTGCGTCATTTGTCATCCTTTATCCCGAACAATATCTTTCGCGTTTGTTCGTCATTTTGCGGGTTCCGGTTAATCTTGTCGCGACCAATCGCCATACCGCGGCGCAATCCTTCGCGTTGCTTGAGATTTTCATACCAGCGCTTCACGGAGGGAAATTCTTCCAGTGCGATTTCCTGACGCTTGTAGGTTTGTATCCACGGAAAACAGGACATGTCCGCTATGCTGTAATCCGCTCCCGCCAGATAGTCATGATCCGCAAGACGCCGTTCCATCACACCGAAAAGACGCAGCACTTCGTTTCGATAACGCTCGGTTGCATAGGCAATTCGCTCCGGCGCATAGAGTTTGAAATGGCCATGCTGCCCCATCATCGGACCCAGTCCGCCCATCTGCCACATCAGCCATTCGGTCGCCGCAATCTGTCCGCGCAAATCATGCGGCAGAAACTGCTCCGCCTTGTCCGCCAGATAGAGCAGGATGGCACCCGTCTCGAACACGCTGACCGGATCGCCGCCATCTGCGGGATCATGATCAACAATCGCAGGTATCCGGTTGTTCGGGCTGATCGCCAGAAACTCCGGCTCAAATTGCTCGCCCGCGCCGATATTGATCCATTTGAGCTTGTAGTCGAGCCCACATTCCTCGAGCATGACCGAGATTTTCCAGCCATTGGGCGTCGGAGCAAAATAGAGGTCAATCATGGGTGTGGAAGTTCCGTTTCAATGTTCTTCATGGTCGCCAGCTCTGTTTGCACGAAAAGCAGTGGAGGGGACAGAGGAAATCAGGGAGGATTGTGATGGTGAGCTTATCCGTTGTCGACGCAATAACCGGCATTGCCGCATCAGGGCACTCTCCCGAAAAACGCGCGCATGGCCCTCCGATCTAAAATGGCAATCTGTCGCAGTTTGACGAAATCTCGCTCCCGGAAAACGCTGCCCTGACAAACGGCAACGTGTCTGCCGTGGATCCAGGAACAACACCCCGATGATCAAGGTCGGGATATAGTTTTGATACAATAGTCGATCCGGCCTGACACGCGCGGGCCGCAAAAGCAGCTTGCATGCGCGGCGGTGTATCTTTGTCTTTGCCGCCGGTACCAACAAATGTTGGAACCGCCAGTTTTAGTGTCGGATATCCCATTCTCGCAAAAGCGGTTGCCAAATGCCCCGAAGGCGATTTTTTAAAAGTGCGGTCATAAGTCAACTCTTCGGAAGCAACTTTGGACCTGACGTCTTTGTGACAGGTGTTTTCAATGGATCTGGCAATGGGAAGCGCCTCTTTGGTCATATAATCAGTCAGAACGAACGAAGGATCGGTCCGCTGCACCAGCGACAATGCCAGCATGTTATAAGCCAGCATGGGATCGACCCGATCAGGCGGTCTCGACTCCTGCAATGCGATCAAGGCCTTTGGTGAAAAAAATGGCACACCGGTTGCTACTGCACCAACAATATGGAGATCCGGTGCATAACTGGACGCGTAAGCTGCGGTCGCTATAGCCGCGCCCGCTCCTTGTGATTGCCCGAATAGCACGACCTTGTCTGACACGGGAAAATGGTCGGACTGCACTGCTCGTATGATATCCAGATTGCTATAGGCTTCAGGACGTGTTGCGAGATACGGATGGGTCCCTGCTGTGCCCAATCCCTGATAGTCCGAAGCAACGACAGCAAAGCCTTTCGTCAGCCAAAACTCGATATGATCCCGGTCCTGCCGCTGCCGTCCGTTCCATGAAGGAGCGCAGATATCGGCTATTCCAACCGTACCATGCGTCCAGGCCATTAGCGGCCACCCGTCGCTCGGGGCTTTACCGACTGGCAGGAACAAAGCGCCGGATACGGGAAGCAAATCCTCTCCGTCAATGCCATCTGTTGAGGAATAGAGCAGTCGGAAATTGTGCGCCGCCCCCGGATTGGATTGTTTTTCATTCAATCGCTCTTGCCGCAAAAGCTTTCCCGGCGCTTCCAGAGGGTCATCATATCGGTAAAAGTCCGAGAGATAACTGTCCCCCAAGGTCAAGTTTGATTGCAAAGGAGTGGTTTGGGCAACTTTGTTTTCAGACATTGCAGGCGTGCAAGCGCTTAGAAATAGCACGCACGCGAAGGCGATAATTACTGCCAGGTTTTTCAATTATGAGGATCCATCAATTTGCACAGTCCTTATGCTGTTTCGCAAAATCGAACGAGACAGACTGCCTATTCAGGCAAGGCAATCAGATGGGCGATCATGCGGGTGCCTTCGAAAACGGCAGTATCTTCCACATTGATTCCGTCTGCGACAAAGACAAAATCGAATATGCGGTCCTGATCCACGTCGCTGTGCAGCATCACCAGAAACTTGTCACCGGCACCCGCGGGGTGGTGTATCCGGATTGTGACATTATCGTTCTGGCCAGGGTTCAAATATACATAGCCAGACACAATATCACCATCCGGGCGACCATCGATGACCGGGTGAAGGACGAGCCAGCCCGACTTTTCGATCGTGACTTTGGGAAAGGTGATCGCGGTCGTGTTTGCGCGCAGGGTTGAAACGCTTGTCCCGTCGACGCGCACTTCGGAAACGATCGATGCTCCATTCTCACGGGTCAGGCCCTCAACCTGGATGGCGTTGGCTGCGCCATTGCCCATCGTTATCTGCGGCTTTTTGGATGCTTCCTGCGCCGAAGCGGTCCCGCACAATAGAACCAGGGATGAAACGACAGACAACGCGCGCTTGATATGCATAACCGGAACCTCTCCATTTGTCCCAAGCGCAGACATTACCAGCCGAGACCTGTTGTTTCCGTTTTTTATAATTGGTTCTGTGCACAACACAATAGCCACCCGAAAAGGCCCGGGATGGCGAATTCCGGATTGAAGCTAGGCGACTTGTGGCTGACTTTCCGAGCCATTGCCGCCAAACGAAACAAGCCGTTCGTGAATGGATTTGTTGCGACCGGTTTCCTTGGCCTCGTACAACAACCGGTCAGCGCGGGCGTAGAGATTATTGAACCCCATTCCGGTGAAATCCCGCTCGGGAATCTCGATAATGCCCATGCTCGCGGTCACCGGACGGTCAAGTCCGGGCACCAAATGCGCGACCCGCAGCGGTATTGCGCTGCGCAATGCTTCGGCCTGTTCCACCGGCATTTGTCCGCGGATCATCAAAATAAATTCCTCGCCGCCCAGCCGGACTGCAATCGTATCGCGATTTGTTTCGTTCGTCAGCGCCGATGCGCAGGCCTTGAGAACTTCGTCACCCTTTTGATGCCCGAAATCGTCATTAATCTCCTTGAACTTGTCGAGATCAAGCACGGCAAAGGTGTTAAAGCCCTGTTCGCGCAAGTCCGAAAAACGGGATTCTATCGCACGACGATTGAGCAATCCGGTCAGCGGATCATGATCGACAAGATCTGCCATAACATTTTTTTCTGCACGAACCTTGTCCCGTTCAAGTTTGAGCGTGAGGAAGCGACTGGCTACACCCAGCGTCGTCGCCAGCACCTCAATCTGTGTGGCGAGGAGAAAGATCTCATTGGCATCGACAGTCGGCATTCCGGGTATGATGAAGCTGACCGCGCGAATTGCTCCAACCAGCATAATCGGTCCCAATCCGACAATCAGGTAACGCACCGCAATGCTTCCGGCCCACAGCGCCGATGCAAACATCGAAACGAACAGGAACATCAGCGGGACCGCGAGGAAATAAAAGGCCAGAGACGGAAACTGGCCCAGTGCGTCAATTCCCAACATATGGATGATGGAGATCAGCATGAACGATCCTGACGCAATTTGAACTGCGCGACGAATCCGCTCGGGAAGCTTGCCCGGTTCGATAAAGGTGGTGCTGAACATGGCGCCTGCAAATACCATCGCGGAAAAACTGCCAATTGTCATAACACGTACGACATTGAGATTGGCGTCAAACAGTGTCAGATATAGCCCCGACGTGGTCACCAGCTGCAATGCCATCGCGACTACCAGCGCGGCATGCCAAAGGATGAAAGGTCTACGCAGTACCCGAAAAAAGGTGAAATCAAACATCATCGGCATCAGCATCAGGCCGGTACATAATGCGATCAGTATCAATGCGTTGCGATCGGCCTCACCCACTCCCGGCGGCGTATCCGTCAGCCGCATATAGTCCAGTGTACTGCGCTGGGTTGGCCTTTCGACCATCACCACAATCGAGCGTGTGTCGGGTGTTATCCGCGGCAATGGCACGATGAACTGTCGATCGAAATATGTCGCTTTTAGATCCGTAAAATCGTGATTCTCGATCACCGGAGCCCCGTCTCCAATCGCGGCGACAGCAAGCGAACGAAATTTCGCCACGCGGCTGATCATGAATTTTGGACTGTCCTGACTGGGGTTCAGATCAAAGCGATAGAAATGACGTTCGTGATCCAGATTACCGGTGCGGTCCAGATTGCTTGCGGCCTTTGTACAGTCCCACAAACCGGCCGCAGCGATTGCTGCTTCCACCGGTTTCACGGTTCCGCTCGAGCTGCTGCAACTTGGGGTAAAATCTCGTGCAGACAAGGGGCTGGGCATCATTCCCAGCACAAATGCCAGGAGCAGCGCGATACAACCCGCGCGTCGCTGTCCAAATTCCCTCAACTTCATGCCGAGTTTCGTAATGGAAAATAGCTTCAACGTGGTTAACAGGGGGCCCGAATTGCCGGAATATGGAAATGTGGCCGAAATTGGCAGATTTGCATCAACCGTAGATACAAACAGACCGCAGCCTTGTGATAGATCAATGACCGCTGGCCATAACCGCGGGAATATGGGGGATAGAACCAGCTAACTAAAAAGGAGTTCCCTCAATGCCAAATCAGAAACTGCCCACGCAAATTTTACTGGCAACAGATCTTACCGCCCGAGGCGACCGCCCATTTGAACGCGCCACGATGCTCGCGAAGGATTGGAAAGCCGACAGGACAATATTATTTGTCAGCAGCGCAAAAAAAGAAGTCGATCTGTCAAAAGTGGAAGCACAACTCGTTCAGACATACGGAACAGATGCCGACGATTGCAATCTGGTGATCAATTATGGAAAACCGCCCAAAATCATCGCCGAAACAGCGCTGCAGCTCAAAAGCGATCTAATCATCGTAGGAGCTGCTCGCCATAACAATATCTCGGACTTTTTCCTGGGCACTGCCGTGGATCATCTTGTTCACCATGCAGCTGCACCGGTCTTGATCGTCAAGCAGCGGCCCCGCGCGGACTATCGCCAAATTTTGGTTGCCACAGATTTTTCCGATTTCTCGATCCATGCGCTACACACGGCTCTCCGTCTTTTCCCTGCGGCCCGGATTGAACTCGTTCATGCTTTCCATGTCGCTTATGAAGCATGGCTCAAATCGGATGGCATCGCAGCGGAGATGCGCGCGGAAGCTGAAAAGGAGATGCAGCAGTTCATGGACGGTCTGGAATTGACCGGGGACGATCGGGCGCGGATCACGACACAGCTGATCGAGGGCAATCTCCATCAATCTGTCTATACCCGGCTGGATAACGGCAATGCCGATCTGCTGGTGCTGGGCACTCATGGACGGGGCGGCTTTGTCCAGGCGACAATTGGCAGCCGCGCCAGCGAAATGCTGGGATGGTCACCGGTCGACGTGTTGATGGTTCGAAAACCGGCCTGAACCGGCCTCAGCCTTCGCTCAGGAACTTCTTGATGTTGCGCGCGGCCTGACGGATGCGCTGCTCGTTCTCGACGAGTGCGAGACGGACAAAGCCCTCTCCTTCATCTCCGAATCCGGTTCCGGGCGCGACCGCGACACCGGCTTCTGCAATCAGTCGCTTGGAAAACTCCATGGAACCCAGTTCACGAAACTGTTCGGGAACCGGTGCCCAGGCAAACATGCTGGCCTCGGGTGACGGGATGTCCCAACCGGCGCGGCCGAAGCTTTCGACCATAACGTCGCGGCGGCTCTTGTAGAGCGCCCGGTTCTGGTCGATAATATCCTGAGGCCCATTGAGCGCCGCAGTCGCTGCAACCTGAATCGGCGTGAATGCACCATAATCAAGATAGCTTTTGACCCGTGTCAGTGCGCTGATCAGTTTTTGGTTGCCCACAGCAAAACCCATGCGCCAACCAGGCATCGAATAGGTTTTTGACATGCTGGTAAACTCGACCACACAATCTTTGGCGCCTTCAATCTGGAGCATCGAGGGTGTTGGCTTGTCGCCATAGTAAATTTCGGCATAAGCCAGATCACTGATCACCCAAAGCTTGTGCTCACGCGCGAAGTCTACAACCTTCTGATAAAAATCCAGATCTGCGACATAGGCCGTCGGATTGCTTGGATAGCCCATGACCAGCACCGAGGGTTTGGGTACGGAATAGCTCATCGCATATTCCAGCCGGGTGAAGAAATCCGGACCGGGCGCGGCCGGGATGGACCGGATCGCGGCTCCCGCGATGATGAACCCGAATGTGTGGATCGGATAGGACGGATTGGGCGCGAGCACCACGTCACCTGGAGCGGTTATCGCCTGCGCCAGATTGGCAAGGCCCTCTTTTGATCCCAGGGTCACAACCACTTCCCGGTCGATATCCAGATCAACGTCAAAACGGCGCTTGTAATAATTGGCCTGCGCCAGCCGCAAACCCTTGATCCCTTTCGATGCACTATACCGATGCGCGGTTGGATCATTGGCAACTTCAGACAGTTTGTCGATCACATGCTGCGCCGGTGCGCCGTCAGGATTGCCCATGCCCAGATCAATAATATCTTCACCGCGGGCGCGCGCCTCCGCCTTCATCGCGTTCACTTCAGCGAAGACGTATGGTGGCAGACGTTTTATGCGGTAAAATTCTTCTGACATGACTAGCTTGGTTCCGAGATTCGTTATGCGGAACCGCTGCTTTGCGCAACTTTATCAGGAATGTCGAGAGATTCGCGACAAATAACAATCCTGCCGGAAGATTATCCGATCAGGTTGGTTCCGCGCATGACGCTATGGCTTGTGCTCGACTTTATCCGAGTGGATTTGGTCCGGATCGAGTCCAGAAAATGCCAGGTTGAAGTCGCCTTTTCCGGAGTCAGCGACACGGTCATATAGCCGCGATTTCCAGTATCGGCCCATTGCAACTGGTCGTTTTCAGCGATGACGGCGTTTGCCACCACCACAGGATCCACGCCCAGCGTATAAGCTTCAAAGCCCGGAGACGTAACGCTTTGCCCACCAAATTCAACGCCTGCAGGTCCATCCTCTGTTTCCAGATTAAACGCCCAGCCATTGTGGCTATCACCGGACAAGACGATCAGGTCGGCATCTGCATCCTGCGCACCTGACAGCAGCCGCTGACGCGCTGCCGGATATCCATCCCAGCTGTCGAAATTAATTGGCAGTCCTATTCTGGAAGCCAGTGTCCCTATCGCGATTCTCGCTTTGGCAAAATCGGGTGCGTTGTCCGAAACCCAGTTAGAAGATTCCTGCGGAAGCTTCAGTTCACCCATCAGGCACTGTTGCGCCATGATCTGCCATTTTTTTCCATCCGCACGCGATTTTTTCATCGCCGATGCGAGCCACAGTTCCTGTGCCTCCCCCAGCATAGATCGCTCCGGATCTTGCCATTCCCCATCCCGGAAAGCCACAAGTGCGGCGTTCATATCCGCCTGCCCTTTCAGTGCTGCCTCCAGCTCAGGCGGTTTGCTGCGTCCGCCAATCCGGCTTTCGGTCAGGAACAAAGTCGCCAGATCTCCAATTTCATATTTGCCCCAGCGCTCCGCCATATTCAACTTGTCCGAAACCGGCATCCATTCGCGATAGACTTGCTCGGCCACCCGTTTGCGCACTTCCCAGTCGCCCTCGGTTGCCGGCTGATGGTTTTGGGCACCCGTCACATATGCGTCATTGGCGAATTCATGATCGTCCCACATCGCTATCATCGGGAACACCTGATGTATGCGTTGCAGATCCGGATCGCTGCGATAGGCCGCATAACGCAATCGATAATCCGCCAGCTGCACGATTTCATGGGCCGGATCGAAATTCCGCCCCGGCAATGCTTCTTTTTCCGACGGATATGTGCCGACAGGATATTCGTACAAATAGTCACCAGTATGCACGATCAGATCGAGATCATCCCGCTCGGCAGCGTGCGCATAGGCGTTGAAATACCCAAATGGCAGGTTCGAACACCCGAACACACCGAGATTGAACTTTTCAGTCGGGCCTTCGGGCAATGTCCTGGTGCGACCGGTCACGGACTTGCTCCCGTCAGGCGCAACAAACCGGTAGAAATACCATTGATTTGCCTGCAAATCGGACACGACAAACTTGGCGATATGATCACGCGTTTCAGATGTGGCCACTTCACCGACCGTTTTTGCATCCGAAAAATCTGCCTGCTGTGCGATTTCGACCGTCAGTTTGCCTTCACCGCTGCCGACATGGCGGGTCCACAGCAGAACCGAGTCTTGCGATGGTTCACCGCTGGCAACCCCGTGGGTAAATCCCTTTGCTTTGGACATTGCGGCCGATGCCGGAACGCCCATGGCGCCAATACCAAATGTACCGAGCGCAATAAGCTGTCGGCGGTCAATTTCGATTGTCATTTCTCTATCCCAATATTCCAAGTGCAAGCAGTATAGTAAAAAACAGAACCAGGCTGATGACAGTGAAGACCAGCAGAGCAATCAACCGGAAAAACGCTTCCACCCGCGACAGTCGATAGGCATGCCGCAATTGGCGGTACATGTGGAATGGAGGGTAAAACATGAGCAGGCCGGCCCATATCGAGGACGAAACACCCAGAGCTGCCAGCAAGGCACAGAAAATAAACAGCAACGACATGAAACTGATGGAATAGGTCGTGAAAACGGCATGATCGTAAAAACGATAGCCACGCCGACCAATGGTTGCCAGCCACACAAAGGGCAGCGAAATCGGGATGAGAAGCCAGGCAAATTTATACCCGTTGGCCTGTAGCTTGTAGAGTAGAAGATCCGGATTGGCGTTGACCCTCTTGAACGCATCCCGCAGCCATTTGTCAGCCGACGGCGAGCCTGTGCTCACCTTGCTGTTTTCTGTCAGGGCTGTTCCGTCCTTGATATCTTCCATTCTGGTTTCGAATTCATTCAGCTCTTCTGGCGTATAATTGCCGATCTGTTCATCACCATCGCCGAGGCTGATCGTGGGATAAGGCATGTCTTCCCCGGTGATTGTCGCCAGTATGTTCCGTCCCTTTTTCAGGTCCAGAACCTCTTTCTCGAGCTTGACCCGGTCATCGGCAGAGGCCTCCGAGGCCTGTTCCGCCTTTGCTTTTATCTGCTCATCAATTTGCACCATTTCAGTGACGATCCCGCTATTGACGCTCTGATCAACGATAGATCCGTCATCGCTTCCAAATGGATCGCCAAGGAACGAGAACACAGCAAACATCATGAAGACGGAAAACAGAAACAATGCCATTGGCGAAATGAATCGAGCGCGTTGCCCGTGAATATAACGCCGGGTCAGATCGCCTGGTTTCCAGGCCAGCAAAGGCAAGGTCCGCCAGAATTTTCCTTCGAAATGCAGGACGCCATGAAGGATATCGTGCCAGAATGCACCGATCGAGCGATGCACGTGCAGCGGTTGTCCGCACGCACCGCAATAGTTTCCAGCGACCGTTGCTTCGCAGTTCAGGCAGTTTCCTGACTCACCTTCAATCGCGTCGCCCTGCTCTCCGTCCACGGCTTTCGCAAGCAATCCACCTTCAATTGCGGTTCCCAATGCTTCGATTTCATCCGACATGCTTCGGAGTTTTCGCCAATTCGGGCGATAACGCAAGCGGCTTTTTCAGCACGCCGATCACATATTGAGAAAGAGGTGTTTACATATCCATGGCTTCCGCCACTTCCACGGTGCCGCCACTGTCAAGTGCGGGGCAGCCTTTGGCCATTTCCACCGCCGCATCGATATCGGGTGCTGTGACAAGCGAATAGCCGGAAATGGGGTTGGCTCCTCCATCATCAGCAACGCCGGTTGCAGAGACAGTTTTGGAAGGGCCTGCCGGATTGCCGAAGTCAACCGCATCGTCACCCATACCGCCAAGCCAGCCCATCCATTTTTCCATCACCATGGCACCCTCTTCCGGTGAGGAAGGCGCGCTGCCGCCGTGATATGCAAAGATAAATTTTGGCATTTTCTCTCTCCTGTTGTGAATAATTTCTCAAATAGTGACACTGTCTGCATAGGCGACAAGCTTCACAAAGCTGGACGTCCAGCCGCCCTGGTGATTATCGGCGCTGTCGTCATCGGGCAGCCCGCTGTGGATCATCAAAAAATCCGTTCCGCCATCACCATCGTCCTCGACTGAAAACGTCACCTGGCTCTCATCACCGCGCACGTCATTTTCGTCGTGCCAGGCCCAGGTGAATGTGACCGCCTTGTCCTGTATGACCGAGTACACTTCGCCGGTGACTTTATATTGGTTGCCGTCGGCTCCATGCATTACCGAACCCCAGGAACCCGGGCGGGACAGATCAAGATCATGTTCTCCCAGCTCAATGCCCTCCGGCCCCCACCATTTGGTCAGATGCTCGGTCTGTGTCACAAAAGCAAAAACGCGATCCGGTCGCGCAGCAAAACGCCGCTTCATTTCAAGATCGGCCATGGTTTTTAATGTGCTTTGTCAGAGCAGTTTCCAGCCTGTCGAAGCTGGATTCCCAAAATTCGCGATGACTCATTGTCCAGGCTGAAATCCGGCGCACGGCATCGGGACGCACGGAATAGAGCCGCCGCTGACGATCGACCCGCTGATCAACCAGCCCGGCTTCGCGGAGCAGCTTTAAATGGCGAGAAAAAGCCGGAGAAGAAATCGGGGCTGTTGCGCTGATTTCACCCGCGCTGAGCTCACCCTCGCGCAACAGGCGATCGACAATCGCAAATCGGGTGGGATCGCCCAATGCCGAAAATAAGGGGGCTAATTGTTCCATGACCATCCATTAGATTAACTGATTCGTTATTTAACTTAATCGTTAATCTAATGGAGTCAATGATTTTGATTCCGGTTATGCGGGAACTGGCCTGTCGGTGGTATCGATTCAGTTTGTCGGAGCAGGTATTGCCTGAACGTCAATTTTCTCAAACGTGTGAACGCCAAAATGATAGTCGCGCTGCCACCGCACCACACCTTCAAATTCTCCAAGGTCTGCAATGGTAATCAGGACTGCTTCGCCAGTTTTGGGCGGAAACGGACAGGTAGCCTGGAGCCCCCAGATCGAGAGATTTTCTATGCAGATCTTCTCGATATCACCGTTTTCTCGCTGCATCGGAGCATCAAGCTTGATGTCAAATCTGGCATCGCGAGCATAAGTATTTAGCGAGCTCGACATTGGCTCGTCGATGTCCGTATTTTTCAGCGCGTCCATGGTATCTGGTCCTACCTGTTAGCTCTCAACTTTGTTTTTGATGCGCAATTGCCGCTGCCCATCAGTGTTCGCATATACAAAATGGACCTTAAGAAATTCTTGCTGGCCCGCCGCGCCTGCAGATGAATCAGTCCAACTTGCAATCTGCCATCATATATGTATGATGTTATATCATAACACGAATTACGGAGTTTGTTGAATCAGGGGAGAAATGCCATGCCATCCATCCAGCGCCGCCGCCACAGTCTGAAATTTCTGGCCAAAGGTCCAAGCGCGTTAACCAGCCAGCCCATTTCTCAACTCAACATCACGCCGCTCATCGATGTGCTTCTGGTGTTGCTGGTCATGATGATGCTCTCAATCCCGATCGCGCTCCACAAGGTCTCAATAGATTTACCGACCGGGGGAACGACAGACAAACCCGCAACCATTCACATGCTTCGACTTAATTCTGCCGGCACAGCAATTTGGGACGGGGAAGCCATAACCGACACACAGCTCAAAACGCGTCTGAATGATATCGCGCTCGACCCGGATTTACCCCAATTGCATTTTGCCACAGACGGTCAGACCCGGTACGAGCGCTTCGACAACGTCATCGCCATAATCAAACGATCCGGTGTGCAAAAAATTGGTTTTGTCGGAAACCAGGCCTTTGATCGATGGGATCAGGATCGGTAAATTTTGACAGTCTCTCGGGCACATGGCAAACTTTGGTGAAAGACCGGAGAAAAGCATGATTACCCCTGCCCTTTTCGAGTTTCTGAGAGATCTGGAACAGAATAATGACCGCGAATGGTTCAAGGCGCAAAAGACGCGCTACGAGGCCGAAGTAGTCGATCCGGTTACCGAATTTATTGAAAATATGGCGCCGCGTGTCGCAAAGATCAGCGCACACATCATCGTCGATCCACGCCCCAATGGCGGTAGCCGGTTTCGCATCTATCGCGACACCCGTTTTTCGAAAGACAAAAGTCCCTACAAGACGCAGGTCGGTTGCCAGTTTCGACATGAAGCCGGCAAAGATGCCCATGCACCCGGATTTTATGTGCATTTGTCGCCAGGCGAAGTATTTTTCGGCGGTGGCGTCTGGGGTCCGCAGGGAGAAGCCTTGCGGAATATCCGCCAGCACATTGTCGACAAGCCTGACGAATGGAAGAAAGCAACCGGCAAGCTGGACTTGCGCGGCGATCAACTGGTCCGGGCACCCAAAGGCTTTGATCCCGAACACCCCTTGATCGACGATCTGCGCCGCAAAAGTTTTTTCAGTTTTCAGGATGCCGATGAAGATGCTGTCACAGCAAAGGATTTTGAAAAGACTGTGGAGAAGCAATTCAAAAAAGTGGCTCCGCTCATGAGCTTTGTCGCCAGCGGAATGGGCCTTCCGTTCTGATCTTCAATATTCACAGCAACCAGCCGCGCGCAAAGCTGGTCTAATTTTCGCGGCCAGGCCGATAGCGCCGGGTTGCGACAGCTTCAATATCTTCGCGTTCGAACAATGCAGTCCGCCACTTTTCCGTAACAAAAAGTTTCGCCTGATCCGCATAATGCGGTGAATTCTTGTCCAGTGTGGCATTTCCAAATTGGTGAATGACGCTGGCGCTTTGTTTGCCATCCTTGTCCCATTCCACCATCGCAATCCATGTATCACCCGCAATGGCATGCAGTTTGCCGTCGTCTCGAATTTCTGCAGGATAGATCGCGCGCAATGTGTCAGACGCGCCGCTCACGGGCAGACTAAGATCACCACGAACCAGCCGGTTGACTTCGCCCCATTCCGGATCAATCCGGCCATAATGCGTGTTGAGATATGCCACGGCCTGACGAAAAGCATCGAGCGGGTCCGGGGGCGGTATTTTGGTAAATCGTGCAGTGATTTCGTGAACCACGGTCAATCCGCCAAGCGCTGCATGACGATTTTTGATATCCATCTGGCGATCCCACTCAAGCAAATGTTTCGCCGCCGCCGCCATTTCCGGTTCCGCGCTCCAGTCATGTTCGAGGACCGCCGACAGGACTTTGTCCGCCTGGGATCGCTTGGCATAACCCGTATCAAACTTCATCGCGAGAAGCGTTTCGCGATCGAATTTGGTTGTTCCATCAGTCAATTCCATAATCCGCAAGGAGCGATTGGTCTGATCGGTTTGCAAGCCCATCGATTTAGGAAAATCTGCCGGTTTCAGGTTATCGGGACCATCGGTCGCATCATAAGGCTGGTTGTTCGAATTAAAAATGAAACCGGATTTCGGATTAAGAAGTATCGGAACATTTTCATAAGGACGATAGCCATCCCAGATTAGATCAGACCGGTCACCCGGCATGTCTTTGGTCCAGTCCCAACCTTCAATACGGTCAGGATATTGTCCATTGTGGATGAAGGCGATCGTTCCTTCCCTGTCTGCGTAGACATAGTTGATACTGGGCAACGCGTTCATCGACATTGCCGCATTAAATTCTTCCCAGTTTTTGGCCTTGTTGAGTTTGAGCCGCTGTTCATTCTGGCGCATCTCGCCCATGCCGGCATAGCGGATTGCAAAACTGCCCTTTGCAGACTGAATCACCGGACCATGTTTTGACCGCAACACTTTCCGCTCAGCCGTATAGGCAAACGGCCCGAAGATCTTGATCCGGATCTTCGCGGTCTTGACCTCAAAATCTTCCCATTTTCCATCGAGCCGATACTGGTTTTCATTATCCGGGTTGATCACCAGCTTGTAGACGTCGCTGAGATCCGGGTTGCTGACTGTATTGGCCCAGCCGAGATCCCGGTTAAATCCGTGCAGCACCATCGGTGATCCCGGAAACAGGCCGCCCTGGATATCCAGACCTTCTTCCGAAACCATATGTGCTTCCCACCAGGCAACCGGGCCCTCCATTGGCTGATGCGAATTGATAATCAGACGTGTCGTACCATCGGTTGAGCGCGATGGCGCGACGGCAAAAGCATTTGATCCCCGAGGCGGTGCTCTGCGTGGAGAAACCATCCATGCCGTTTCCCCGGTTCCGGGATCCAGCGCGATTTCGGCCATCCGGTCATCGGAAAACAGCTCCAGCAATGTGCCATCGAGACCATAGAAGAACGGCGTCTTGAACAGCGAACCCGCAATGACATCCTTGCTTGTAAATGGCGCAAGGCCCGGCATGATCTTGTCGGGATTTTCAGATGCGTAGAGGTTCAAGCCCGCGACATAGGCATCTGCAATGGCTTTGACATCGGCCGAAACTTCACTTTCATAATTGGCGTTGACCGTATCCCAGACATCAAAAAGTGCCACGATATAATCTGTCGGTGCACCGTCACCACCCTTGTACCGCGCCAGCAAACCACGGGTCGCGGCAACACTTTCCTGTATGGTCAGAAAATCATCTTCGGCATGGGCATAAGCGACGCCAAAAGTGACATCCGCATCAGTTTTACCAAATATATGTGGCACTCCGAAGTCGTCGCGAATTATCTCTGCATCATATTTCGAAGCATTGGCGGCCAGAATTTCCGATGATGGATTGTCAGGCAGCGGGTCCCACAAAAAAACTGCCGCGACCATCAGTCCAAGAAGCAACAAGACACCGCCCCACTTCAATCCGCGTTTCACCGTCATATGCATGCGCTCTGATCTTGTCTTGTTTTTCGGCAGACGATCATAGCCAATGTTCAGAAGAGTGCAACGCTCCGCGCAGGATGAACCTGCCCGTCAGTTATGTGCTTGTGTCCGCTTTGGGGGCAACGGCGGCCAGAAACTAATTTCTGCCTCTATCATTCGAAAAACAATCTCTTCCAGAAAAGGTCACCAAATCTCAAAGTGCTATCACGATTTGTGCACACTAAACGTGCCGCCCATAAGTGCGCAAAGTTTGCCATCAGAATATACCTGACCTTGCGCCATATCTATCGAACTCCCGGATTTGATTGAACTGGTTACAAACTCAAGCCATTCTCCTTTCCTTGATGCGTGGGCAAAATCCAGATGCAGGCTGACTGTAACAAGACCTGAGATATCTTCGTGACGCATCGCACAAGACAAGCCCATGGCATTATCTGCAATCGCGGAAATCAAACCGCCATGGACAAAGCCGCGACTATTGCAATGCTGCGTGTCAGCTATCAGCCCAATGATCGTTGCATCATCAGTAATCTTTGAACAAAGGGGTTCCCATGGGTCGGTCAGGGGGCTTTTCCGAAAATGTGGATTGAACCCAGCCTTCATGATGGTTGATCCTGCACAAAAACAATCTTGCTGTCAGGATCCGCAATAGTCTCTGCTGCCATTGAGAATGGAACTGAGGTTGTGATAACATCTTGATGAGAAATGTGCCCACAGCGAGCGCATTCGAGTACCGAATCGATTTCTGCGCGCGCATGCACACGGCTGATATTGTAAGTGATCCCCTTCATATACATTTCAAACAGGGGAAGTCCGTCCATGATTTGCACACCCGCGGAGACGCCCGTACAAACTCCACATGGCGCTGTCGAAGCGAGCGCGTGAACAAGCCCGTAGGGTAAATTGGATGCATCAACTGTAACAAGAAATTGATGGTCAACCGGCAAGTCAGGTTCGTATCTCGTCATCACCGCCTCTGCTCCAAGCGCCTTAGCCTGTGCAAGGCGGTCCTGATCAAAATCCAGATAAACGACGCGCTTTGCACCCAATGCCCTCGCTGCCTGTACAGCAAACAAACCGACACTTTGGGCTAGTCCACCAACGATCAAGACATCAGCACCCGGATAATCTCTCAACGGTTCGGCCACGGTCCGATAGCCATCACTGGCATTATCGGAAATCGCTGCTGCAACCGGGAGAGAAACAGTATCAGGGATTTTCACTAGCATCGCATCGGCAAAGGGCACCAAGACATAGTCGCTAAGCCCGCCTCCCCATTCACGCCCGCTCGACTGGGCTAACCCATAGGCGGAGTAGGCAGGAACACTGGTACATGCGTTGGTTAAACCTGTCAGACAATTTGCGCAGGTTCCGCAATTTATCTGAAATGGTACTATTACCCGGTCTCCAGGACTAACGGTGCAAACGTTATCACCCACGTCAGTCACTTCTCCAGCAATTTCATGGCCGAAAGCGAAAGGGCTATCTCGCATCCTTATCGAACCATTGGCTATGTACAAATCAAGATCGCACCGGGTAACGGCCAACGGATGCACAATTGCTTGCCCTGCATTTTCAAGTTGCGGAACGGGAACTTCTTTCCATTCAAAATGGTGTGGACCCAAAAAAGTGAACTGCTGCATCGAGCCAGCGCCAATAGCCATATCGTGTAGACTCCAATATACTTTATTAGTGAAGTATATTGGACGAGACATTAAATTGCAACCCGGCTACTAAACCTCATGTCAGCATCGAAACATAGACTGTATTGGCGATTGCAACTTGCTGCCCATTTTCTGAAAAAACGGGCTGACAAGAATCTACTTTCAAAATCGCAAGTTACGACCGCCCAGATTGGTGTTCTGACGGTGATTGTAAATGGTATCGATGTAACTCAAAAAGACGTGGCGACGGCCTTGGGTCTAAACGAATCTGCCATTACGGCAATGGTCAAACGACTGGACAAAATGAAGCTTGTTGAACGCCGACCGAGCAAAACTGACGGCCGCGCCAAGATATTGCAACTTACTGACGCCGGGCGACATGTTACACAGACTGCCCATCCGCCGTTTAAAGATATTAACGAGCAAATCGAGACTGTTTTAACTGATCAAGAAATCGACAATCTTGCAAATTATCTCAACAAACTGACGGATGCGTTCCAGTGAAAACTGGAAGCCTTCAATACCATTCAAGGAGTTACGTACTCCAACAAATGTTTCCTGGATTTGGTGGTCGCCAGACCAATGTCTGCTTCAGGTGCGAAAGCATGCATTGGGATCGACGTAAATCTCCGGAGCGGAAACGTGAATGTTGCAGCTCATGAAATTGATGTGCAAGGACTGTTGGTACACATCGTGCCACGCACAAACAGCAGACGGCGTCAAAATATCAAAGGACATGGAATGAGTCAGAATATTTATATCCTGGGCGGGCATCAGACCGATTTTGCTGCAAACTGGACGCGCAATGACAAATCGCTGTTCGATCTGTTCTCCGACTCCATTTTGCGCGCGCTGGAAAAGACCAGACTGGATGCCAAAGATATCGAAGTTGGTCATGTCGGCAATTTTGTTGCAGAGCTGTTCACCGGCCAGGGGATGCTTGGCGGCTTTTTCGGGCATGTCCATCCCGACTTTTCAGGGATGCCTTCGTCGCGTCATGAGGGCGCCTGCGCTTCGGGTTCTCTCGCGATACTGGCTGCGATGGCCGACATTGAAAGCGGCCGCTATGATCTGGCCTGTGTGGCCGGTGTGGAATTGATGCGCAATGTGCCAGGGCAGCAAGCCGCGGACAACCTGGGAGCCGCCATCTATGTCGGTGAAGAAGGTCAGACAGCTCAATATATCTGGCCAGCCATGTTCTCTGATCTCGCGGAAGAATATGACCGGCGCTACGGATTGAAATATGATCACCTGAGCGAGATATCGCGGATCAATTTTGAGAATGCGCGCCGCAATCCCAATGCCCAGGCGCGTGGCTGGGAATTTGGCAATCGCAGTTTTACCGAGGATGACGAACAGAACCCGGTCATCGAGGGCTGGATGCGGCGACAGGATTGCGGCCAGGTCACCGATGGTGCGGCAGTCGTTTTTCTGGCATCTGAGAACAAGGCCCGGGAATATGCGAAACAGCACGGCCTTTCGCTCGACAATATCGCACGCATCAAGGGATGGGGCCACACAACCGCGCCGATGAAGATGCAGACCAAACTGGATGAAAGCGCCGGACAGGATTATGTTTTGCCATGGACCCGCAAAGCCATCACCGATGCCTATGCGCGCGCAGATATTGCCGGGCCAGAAGCTCTGGACGCGATTGAAACGCATGACTGTTTTTCGGTGACCGAATATATGGCAATTGAACATTTCGGCATCACAGCACCAGGCGAAGCATGGAAAGCAATTGAAGACGGACGCATAGGCTTTGCCGGCAGCATTCCGGTGAATCCATCTGGCGGCCTGATCGGCATGGGTCATCCGGTCGGGGCAACCGGGGTGCGCATGGTTCTGGACGCAACAAAACAGGTAACAGAAACCGCCGGTGACTATCAGGTCGACGGGGCCCGGAATGTGGGCACGTTTAACGTGGGCGGATCCGGCACCACCAACTGTTCATTTGTCATCGGGACAGGCACTTAACCCACTTCCCCCGAACACGCGGGAGCCATTACCGACTGTCGCCAACCAATATAAACGGAGCCCAGGCATTTGGGTGGGCAAGATGATCGTCGCTTCTGTCCAGACTCGTATCGGCTTTCAATTCCTGCACTGCCTGACGCAGGGCATCAGCGCGCGACCTGACTTCACCGGCTTGTTCCAGTTCAATCGCCCGGACGGTAATGCGCGCCGCTACATCATCACGAACGGGCCAGTGCGAAACCAGCAGGTTTTTGGTGCCGGCATAGAAAAAAGCTTGCGCCAATCCGGAAAGACCCGGTGCACCATCGCGACCATCCGAAGCCGCCGTATTACAGGCCGACAACACAACCCATTCCGCATCGATCCGCAATCGAGTTATCTCAGATGCTGTCAGCAACCCGTCATCATCCGGCAAAATGGATGCCGGTGGTGTCAGGACCAGCGCGGGTTCGGTCAGAAAATCAAGTTCCCCTGCGACCAAACCATGCGTCGCCAGAACAACGATTTCAGAGTTGAGGTCAGCTGAACGAAAAGCTGGTTCGGTAGCGCGATCTGCCAAGTAAAGGGCCTGTTCGTTCCCACCCAACAATGCGGACAGCTTTTTTAGCTCTCCGGCCGTCCCGGGTAACCGGCTCAGCTTTCTGACCCTGTCCAGTTGCACCGATGCATTGCCGCTTTCCGGATCAATACTAAACACATTGCGAAGTTGAAGGCCGCTACTGTTTCTCCGCCCCGGCTGGACCGATCTACGGACCCCGCGTCCCTCAAGCAGTGGGTCGCCAAAACCCAGAAATTTCTTTCGGTCGGGCGTTACAGAGCTCGTTTGACGCCCACGCGACTGGATAAGTGATTGCAAAGACGGTATGGTTGCGAGAGCGAAATCATCAATGAGCCAATGTGTCTGACGAAGGCCAGCGGCGCTGGAATCATCTCCTCCCACAGGCTGCTCGCTCACGAGAATGGCCAATGGCAAACTGGACAGCGAACCGCCTGCCGCAACAAAAATTTGTTTTACGCCTTTCAATTCATCTGAAAACGGAGCGATTAACTCCATATAGAGTGCATGCGCCAGTTTGCGATCGAAGGACAGATATCCACGCCCGTCTTTCTCCCAACGGTCCCAAGTATCATTCTGGACTTCGACTGAAAAACCCGCGTCATACAACAAGCGCTGAACTGTCGCATCCATGCGATCACGTGCCCAGTCGCTGCGATGCCAATGCAGCCCGCTAGCGGTGACCAACATCGCATGCGTTCCAAACGCTCCTGGCTGCAACAGTAGTACCGCTTCATTTGAGCCGAGTGATTTGATGGCCTTTGTCGCTGCAACAGGCTCTGGTCGCAACAACTCAAAAAAATCCGGTGCTTCATTCCATAACTGTTCATCGACTGCATCCATAGTCACAGCAAGTTTTTGTTGCAGGGACGTTCTTTCGGTCAATTGTTCGCTGGCTGCTGTTGCGCCCCCGGACAAAAGCATAACACGTTCAAGCTCAGCCAGTTCCCACTGTCGCGACAAAGTTTCGCGTTGAGCAACCAATGTGCCCAAACGCGATGATCGCTCCGTTGCCGTGCGCCGTGCAGCAGCAGCACCAAATGCTTTGTTTGCCGGCGATTGCAACGCGTGTTGCATTGCGGGAAAAGCTTTGCTGTGTACATTTTGGGGATCACGCTTTCCTGCAATCCAAAGACTATCAAGATAAAGGGTTTGGACTTCGCTTTCGCTTGCAAGATTGCGTTCGCTTTGAAGCGTACTGCCTATATTGAATCCCAAGGCGTTGCGCCGCACATTCGCGCGGGTTACCGCAGTCTCCGCAATGGCAAGTGCAGATGCATCCTCCTGCCGCAATAAAGTGCGCCATAGTTTCTGCAGAGCGCGCCGCGCAACCGGATGATCCTGGCCATAAATTTTCGCATATATTTCCACGGCAAGTTTCTGGTCTTGTTCCGCTTCATCAAAACGCTCTTCGGCAACCGCCAGATCCGCTCGGTTTAGCAAGGCGACAGCTATTTCATAATCTGATTTTTGCCTGCTCGAAAAAACAAGCCTGATCTGTTCGGAAATCAACGGTTTTGCCGCTTCGATTTGACCGGCTTTCAACAGGGCAATCGCAAAATTTCCAATGCCGGCAATCTGCCTTGGGTGACCCGCTTCAAAATGTTTCTCGTTTTTCTCCACAACTTCGGCATGCAATGGAATGGCATCCTCCAACTTGCCGTTCGTCCCCAACATGAAAGCGTAATTGTTGATACTGTTTATCAGGCCCAAATCATCTGGTGCGAAACTGCTTCTTGCCAAAGCAAGCGTTGATCTCAGCAACACTTCCGCGTCATCGCCCCGGTTAAGATCCGCAAGCGCGAGGGCGTACCGTTCGCGCACGGCAATCGTGTCCGAATGATCAATTCCCTTCAATTGCTGAATCCGGTCGGCCAGATCGTTCAGCAATCTCGCGCTGATCAATGTATCTCCTGCCAGTCCGGTGACATAGGCCAGAGTGTCCAGCTGCGCTATCGTCTTGAAGTGATCAGCACCCAAATTCCGGCATCCGGAATAAACAGCGGCGGCGATATGACTTCGTGATGCGTCATAATTTGAATTGGTCAGCAACATCTCAGCGTGAAATCCTGCCGCTTCTCCAAACTGCCTGCTAAGGATACCGAATGTTGTCTGGGTGGCACTTACAACTTCCAGTGAGCTTTCAATAGCTACATCGGGTTTGGCAAACATGGATGCCTGCCCCCGAACATTGAGAAGTTCCTCATAGTCCTCGATCAACCATCGATGTTCCTCCGCAGTTGCCGTGGTTGCAGGCTGAAGGATCGTAAACGCCGAAACATCAGCACCATTGTCACGAAAGGGAAACTGAGCGCATTGCGCATCAGCAGGCGGGAGTTCCACATCAGGCTCGAGTGATGCATTTGTGACATCGCGACCCAGTAATTCACCGATGGTCATATTCTTCAGATCGTTGCGGGGAGATTGACCTATCGCCGAACCAGGCACAGCAGCCACAGCGACCACCCCCAGCCAGCATAGCAATCTATTCGCGAAAACAATCGTCATTTTGCCAGCTACTCCAATATGTTCGCTTGCAAGGATCATATGGTTGGCGAGAAAGGTTTCAAGCACGAATTCTTAGCACAGGTCCGTATGAAGGACGCAGGACAAACACTGAACACGCCCGAATGCGGAGGATTCATGAGCGATTCAATGGACAGTTTGTTGATGAACGAGCTGCCAAAAAGCTTTCAACATTCGATTCTTCAATGATCCTCTCGCCCTTCCCAAGCATTTTTGCCAGTCGCTCCGGCGCTCGACACCACATATTGTCTCCCCAAATCAGGAGAGATTCATGGCCGCTGAAACCACCACCGAGACCAAACGCAGTTTTTGCCGCTTTTGCCACGCCAGTTGCGCGATGCTGGTGGAGGTTGAAGATGACAAGATCATATCTGTAAAAGGTGACAAGGAAGATCACCTCTTTCACGGCTATACCTGCATCAAGGGCCGTCAGATGACGGACATGCACAATCTCGATACGCGCATGATCACCAGCAAGATCCGCCAGCCCGATGGCAGCTTCAAGGATATTGCCACTGCCGATGCGCTGAAACTCGCCGGCGAGACGATGAAGAAAATGGTCGAGGAGCATGGCCCCCACAGTATTGCGGTATATTGCGGGACCAATGCGTTTCAGAACAGCGCTGTGCTGGGTACATCCTATGCGTTTGCGCAGGGTGTTGGATCGCGGAACTGGTATACCAGTGTCACCGTCGACCAGCCGGCCAAGGTCTTCACCACTGCGCGCTACGGCACATGGATGGGCGGCGGCAATGCCTTCACGGAATCTGATGTTGCAATGTTTGTCGGCAATAACCCGATTGTGTCCCACTATTCCGGCGGCATGCCAACGTCCTCGCCTTCGCGCGGTCTGCGCGATGCACTGGACAAGGGTCTGAAACTGATCGTTGCCGATCCGCGGGTTAACGAAATGGGCAAGCTCGCCCACATCCATCTGCCCGTCAAACCGGGTGAAGACCCTGCCCTGCTCGCCGGTATGCTCAACGTAATCTTTGCAGAGAATCTGTACGATCAGAATTTCGTCGCTGCCAATGTCGATGGCGTCGCGGAACTGGAAGCGGCGGTCAAGCCGATGACTCCGGATATCGCTGCGAAGCGCGCAGGCGTGGACAAGGATCAGCTAATCGCCGCCGCGCGGATGTTTGCAGGCGCCAACAAGGGCCGGGTGGTGACCGGGACGGGTCCGGAAATGGCTGGGAATGGAACGCTGACCGAATATCTGGTTGCTGCCCTCAATATCCTGTGCGCCCGTTTCAATCAGGAAGGCGAGAAAGTTTCCGCACCCATGGTGTTTAACCCACTTATGGGAGGCCCGAAAAAGGCCCAGGTCGCACCCAAGATGCCAACATTTGGCGATGGTTTCGCCAAGTCTCGAATTCGCGGCCTTGGCGTATTGGGCAAAGAAATGCCTTGCAACGTGTTGGCCGATGAAATTCTCACACCCGGTGAAGGTCAGATCAAGGCCTTCATATCTATTGGCGGCAACCCTGAAATCGCTTTTCCGGATCAACAGAAAGTCCGGCGCGCACTGGAAGAATGCGAACTTTACATCCAGGTCGATCCGTGGATGTCGGCCAGTGCGAAGCGCGCTGATATCATCCTTGCCCCAAGCATGTGTCTGGAGCGCGAAGACATTAACAATGTGTCCGATGCCTTTTGTGAAGAGGCCTATGCCCATTATACCGAGGCCATGGTTCCGCCGCCCGGCGACACGATGGACGAATATGAAATGCTCTGGTGGCTCGCCAAGCATATGGGCATCGAAATGAACTATCCCGGCGGCGCGGCATCAATGGACGCATGCCCGGACAAGGTCACCATCCTCGACCTGATATCGGAAGGGTCACTCGTCAAACCCAGCGAAGCCAAAGCAGATGCAGCAGCGCTCGAACGCAAGGGCGCGGCGATTACCTACGCCGATCGGCATCCGGTGGTCGGACCCGCTGATCCTGATGCGACAGAGAAATTTGATCTTAACGCCGGAGAAATGCCGAGCGAATTCCTGGACTATGCAAGCAATGATCCGGTTGAAAACGGCTTTGATTTCCGCCTGATCTCGCGCCGGTCCAAACATCGCTACAACAGCAATGGACATACCTTCCCCAAACTGGTCGAAAAAATGCCGACCAATCCGGCGTTTTTCAATCCAGACGATCTGGCTGCTGCGGGCATCGAAGATGGTGCAATCATCGAGATCACTTCACCGACTGCATCGATATTCGGGATGGCAAAGGCCGACGAAAAAGTGCGCAGCGGCGTCATCTCGATGAGCCATGCCTTTGGCGATTCCGAGGCCGGCAAAGATGACGTGATGACCAAGGGCGGTTCAACCAACCGGTTGATTGTCGACGACAAATGGCTCGATCCGATTACAGGTCAGGCTATGCAAAGTGCGATACCGGTGCGGGTATCAGCTGCATGACCGGCTAAGAAAAAGCTATTTGGGCGCAATCACGAAACTGTGCGGAATGTAGAGCAATACATCCTGTTCACTGATCTGGGTCCAGCTGAGCTCGGCGTGCAGCCCTTTTATCTCGATTCCGTAGTCGCTGCCAAAATAGGAAGCGTAGCGCCTGGCTTCGGTCGCTATGGCCTGCACAACCTGGTTGCGATACTGATCCGGGTTGCGGATCGCGAGCTCTATGCTGCCGCTCTCGATGTAGGATCTGCCATTTTTCGGAACTGAGCTCACATAAGCCTGAATTTTCGCCTCTGCACCGTCCTCTGACTTTGTTGCTGCGCTGATCGGAACTTTTGCGTAAATTGCAATCCGGCTCGTATCTGGCCGTCGCCCGCTTCCGATCGACAGATCTTCCACATTCTCAAGCGTAACCGGCAGCAGATTATAGTCTCCTGCAACCAATTCGATTCCATTTGATCGTGCCAGTCGAATGGCTTCCCGCATCATTGTGTAGACTTCGGTTCTGCGCTGATCCCGGTCGCGAGAATCAGAGCTCACATATAGTGGCTGAACGAAAAAATCTGCAGTCCGCCTTAGGCCGATTGCGGATTGTTCATCGTCATAATAGTCATAGTCCGACCGCTGAGCCGTGACGATAACAACGTTGCCGTCCTGCGACCATGCGATGCTCGGAAGGCAAAGCGAGATCGCGGCGAGAACCAGAATTCCTATTTTCGTTACAGTCATTTGCCTAATCCCCCTTTGTTACCGGAGAGACTACCGCTTCTTCGTTGGCGGTCAAAATATAAATTTGAATTTCGTTTCTGATTGAGCATTGCATCCCGCCCTCGCCCTGCTAGCCTTGGTGAAGATATTGAAATCAAAGGGCACAACATGACAGAGACGATCATCCACGGTGAAGCACAAGACCGGTTTGACGGCATCCGCAATCTCATGGCGGCGAACGTGGACAGCGGTGCAGATACAGGTCTGTCCTTCACGGCCACGATCGAAGGGGAAACCGTCGTTGATCTCTGGGGTGGATGGGCCGATGCCGAGAAAACCCGCCCGTGGGAGCGCGATACCATCGCCAATGTCTATTCCACAACAAAGACGATGACCGCCCTCACCGCGCTGCTGGTTGCCGACCGTGGTGATCTCGACTTTGACAAGCCCGTTGCCCACTACTGGCCGGAATTTGCGCAGGCGGGAAAAGAAAAAATTACCGTAGCGCATCTGATGAGCCATGCATCTGGACTGTCGGGCTGGGAAGAACCGCTGCAAGGTAAGGACCTGTACGACTGGGACAAGGCCACATCGCTTCTGGCCGCGCAGGCCCCGTGGTGGGAACCGGGAACCCTGCCCGGCTATCACGCTATCACCCAGGGCTATCTGGTTGGCGAAGTCGTCCGCCGCGTAACGGGGAAATCGCTGGGTACCGTTTTCCGCGAGGAAATTGCGGAGCCCCTGGACGCAGATTTTCATATCGGATTGCCAGTTGAACATGATCACCGCGTTGCCGATTTGATCCCCCCGGAGACTGGAGTGGGCGAAGGCGATTTTTCCAACGACATACAGCGCAAGACTTTCACCAACCCGGTCATCGATCCGCTGGTAACGCGAACCCGGGAATGGCGCGGAGCGGAAATTCCGGCTGCGGGTGGCACAGGCAATGCCCGCTCGGTCGCAGAAATTCACGCACTGCTGGCAAATGGCGGTGTGGCCAAGGGAAAGCGAATTCTGTCAGAGGAAGGATGCCGCAAAGCCCTTGAACCACAGATCGAAGGCAATGATCTGGTATTGATGGACCTGCCGATCAAATATGGCATGGGCTTTGGCCTGCCGGGAGAAATGATCCCCCTGCCCAATCCCAACACAATATTCTGGGGCGGCTATGGCGGATCCCTCATTGTCATCGACATGGATGCCCGTGCGACTTTCTCTTACGTCATGAACAAGATGAACAACGGCCTGACCGGTGATACACGGTCTTTCAGTCTGCTTGTAGCCATGTGGGGCGCGATGGCCGCGGGATAATAGTCGGAATAGGCAAAAACGGGGGTAGCGGGAAATGACGGACAGGCGAGGTGAACCTTTTTTCTTTTACATGTCGGTCATATTGCTGCTGCTCGTCATCGGCGGTTTTGGATCCACATTGATCACAACAACTGATGCTGTCCTCTCGCGGCCACCTGTGGTGCATGTGCACGGTATGATTTTCATGAGCTGGTTCCTGCTCTATCTGCTGCAAACCAGACTGATCGGCAGCCGGAATTTTGTCCTTCACAAAAGACTCGGGCAGTTAAGCATCGTGCTGGTGTCAGCGATGATTGTGACTGGTTATCTCGTAACGCGCATTGCGTTTGCAACACCTGGCTGGAGCATTTCAGGACTGCCACCGGAGAGTTCAACAATTTTCCCGGCATCTGACATAGTCTTTTTTGTGATTGCCTTTACGCTCGGGCTGGCGTTTCGGGCCAATGCAGCCGCACATAAGCGCTTCATGCTGCTCACTGGCCTGCTCATCATGGACCCCGCGATTGCGCGGCTTGTGATCAACGGACTGGACGGCCCGCTTCCGTTGATCCTGCTGATAGAGCTTGGACTCTACGTTTCGATATTCGTCTATGACCTTCGAAAATATCGACGCATTCACTGGGCGACATTGATCGGGTTCACGCTTTTTGTGGCAACAACCTTTTTGCGCATGACGCAGGGCGAGCAAACATGGTGGCTATCAGTTTCCAGCAAGCTGTTCGGATGATCCGCGCTGGCCGGATTCATTCATCTGCAAAATCCGGTCACTATTGATCAGTTGCCAGAGTTGGATCACCGCGATAAGTCTTTAGTCCAATGGGAGTATGGATTTGAATGATGCAACGGTGAGCGAGCCGTCGTCGGCTCATGCAGGGGGATCGCCGGACACGGGTTTTGGCACCAAAAGCTATCGCAAATATGTGCTGGGCATGTTGCTCACCGTCTATATTTTCAACTTCATAGATCGCACGATCATCAACATTCTGACGGAGCCGATCAAGGAATCGTTCGGCGTTGAAGACTGGCAGATGGGGCTGCTGGGTGGTCCTGCCTTTGCGATCCTCTACACTTTTGTCGGCATTCCCATAGCGCGTTTCTCGGAGAAACGTCACCGGGTCTGGATCATTGCGGGTTCAATCGCGCTTTGGAGCCTGATGACGGCGCTGTGTGGTTTTGCGACCAGCTTTATAGCGCTGTTCATTTTCCGGATCGGTGTAAGTATCGGAGAGGCAGGCTGTTCACCGCCAGCCAATTCGATCATCGCCGATTATTTCATCCCCAAAGAACGTTCCACCGCCGTTTCCGTGTACGCACTCGGCATCCCGCTCGGAGGGATGGTTGCATATGTCTTCGGCGGCTTCATTGTGGACAGCCTGGACGGACCTACAGTCGCGGCAATGCTGAATAGCTGGAACTGGACATGGGCCGCCAATGCACTGGACTGGCAGAATATCGAGGGCTGGCGCGTGGCTTTTGTGGTGGTTGGCGTGCCCGGCATCATCGTTGCCATGTTCGTCAAAATGACGATCAAGGAACCGCCGCGCGGCTATACCGATCCTCCCGAAATGCAAGGCAAGGAACATGTTGGCTTTGCTGAAGTATTGAAGATCCTGAAGACCAAGCCAGCCTATTGGCATGTCACAATGGGTGTAACGATCGCGTCATTCGTCAACTATGGCATCGGCCAGTTTTTGGTATCCTTCCTGATCCGCACACATGAAATGTCACTATTCGATGCATCAGTGAAAATCGCAATGGCGCTGGCGGTCATGGCCTCCATCGGGACCTACATGTCCGGCTTTCTGGCGGACAAATATGCCGACCGGTTTCCCAAGGCACTGGCATTGATTCCGATGTTCGCTCTGATCGGGGTGATTCCGATGCATATTACCGGATATCTGGTTGATGATTTATGGCTAGCCGTTCCGCTTTTGATGATTGGCCAGATGCTGCTTTATACGTATCTCTGCCCGCTCTATGCGGTGCCCAGCGGAGTCGTTGACAGCCGGATGCGCGCCACCGCAGTGGCCGTGACTTTGTTCATTGTAAACTTGCTGGGATATGGCCTTGGCCCGCCGCTGATCGGAGCGTTGTCGACAATATTGAACTCGACTTTCCTGTCAGGCCTTGATCCGACATTGACGCTGGAAGCCTGCAAAGCAGACAATCTTGCAGCCAATGTGCAAGCCGCTTGCGATTCTGCCAATGCCGATGGGCTTCAGTGGTCCATGGTTATTTTCAAGGCGCTTTATGTCTGGTCGGTTTTCCACTTTTACATGGCCAGCCGCACTATTCAGCGCGACATGGGCCGGGACTGATTTCACCAAGCCCGGCGAGTTGACAGAATGATATCGGTTCGCGGGCGGTCACGTGTTGCAATCTATCATAATTGCCAATCGACATTGCCCGGATGATCGGGCCAGTCTTCCCGTCGGCAACGGAGATCAATATCATGTCCATGGAAGCAGACTATATTGAGCGGATGAAGCGCTTGATGAACTGGGAAGCCTCACGCCAGGCACCGCCAGAGGGCTTTCCGCATCTTCCCGATATGCCGGCCGGGCGCTACACCAGTCAGGAATATTACGATCTCGAACAGCAATATCTCTGGAAAAAGACCTGGCTTTTTGCGGCCCATATCGATGAAGTTCCAGACCCCGGCTGCTTTATGAAGTGGGAAAATATCGGCGATCCGATCATCATCATTCATGGCATGGATGGCGAAGTGCGGGCCTTTTACAATACCTGCCGTCATCGCGGTGCACCGGTTGTGACCGAAGAAAAAGGCAAGGCCCCTCGCCTGATGTGCGGATATCACAACTGGACGTACAAAACCGACGGCAGTCTGATCGGCGTTCCCGAGAAACAGGATTTCGGGCCGGAATTTGACATGTCCTGCCGCAGCCTGATCCCGGTTCGCTGTGAGCGACTGGGCAATTTGATCTTTGTGAATTTTGATTCGGAAGCCATGCCGCTGAAGCAATGGTTGGGACCGGTCTGGGATGAATGGGAAGAATTCGGCTTTGACCGGATCAAACTGGCTGCGCGCCATTCCTTTGATCTCGAATGCAACTGGAAGGTGGCGATGGAGGCCAATATGGAGGTCTATCACGTGCCCTTCATCCACCCCGAAACCGTAGCTCCGCTGGTTGACAGCAAACGCAATGTCAACACAATCTATCCCAATGGTCACGCCCGGATGCTGGCCCCGCCGCCGCAAACAACCGACCGCGAGCATGTCCGGGCTGTCGATTCCCCGCCGGAATGGCAGCAGATCGACACTGTCGGTGAGTTTGGAAGGACCTGCACCCAGAGCTATACGATGTTCCCGAACTGGGTGTCACCGCTGAGTAACTATTTCGTGCCGCCGCTCATTTTTTGGCCAACCGGACTGAATACAACCCGGCTTGAACTGGTAACGATGGCTCTGGATTGGGGAGACGGACCTGCGCCGGATTTGTGGACTGTTCCGGACGACAGCCAACCGAACGGCCGGGCCATGTCACCGATCATTCTCGAAGACACGCAATTTGGCGAGATGATCCAGAAATCGATGGAAAGTGACGGGTTCAAAAGTGTACCGCTCAGCTATCAGGAGGCCCGCATCTACAGTTTCCACCAGACCTGCGACAAAATGATCGGACTGAACCGGGTTCCGGAACATCTGGCGGTGGATCAGGTTATCGGTGAAGACTGGGTCTATCCCAACGATCCTCGTGTAGCCGAGATGGAGCGGGCAGAAGCGGCGGAGTAAAAGGGTGCCCCGGCCGACCAGGGGGGATCGTCGGCCGGGGCGTTCAGGAATTACCGATGGAGATCAAACCGGTCGAGATTCATGACCTTGTCCCACGCCGCAACAAAGTCGGTAACGAACTTGGTCTGGGCATCGCTGGCGCCATATATTTCGGCCAGATTGCGCAAAATGGAATTGGAACCGAAGACAAGATCATTGCGGGTACCTTTCCATTTGACCTCACCCGTCTTGCGATCACGGCCTTCGAAATGGCTTTCCGTTTCGGACGTCGCTTTCCATTGTGTTCCCATATCAAGCAGGTTGACAAAAAAGTCATTGGTCAGCTGACCCGGGCGATCCGTCAGGACACCATGATCAGAACCGTCAGCATTGGCTGCCAGTGCCCGCATTCCGCCGACTAGTGCGGTCATCTCCGGAGCGGTCAGCGTCAGCAGAGCCGCACGGTCTACCAGGGAATCTTCGGCAGGACGCCGGCTGTCGACATTCAGATGATTGCGGAAACCATCTGCTTTTGGCTCCAGCACGTCAAAGGAATCCACATCTGTTTCATCCTGAGAAGCATCGGTTCTGCCCGGAGTGAATGGCACGGTGATCGCTGTCCCTGCGTCCTGAGCTGCCTTTTCAATTGCAGCACATCCGCCGAGCACGATCAAATCTGCAATCGACACGTCACCGGTGAAGTCCGACTGGATGGATTCCAAAGTGACCAGCACTTTGCCCAGTTCAGACGGATTATTCACTTCCCAGTCTTTTTGCGGTGCCAGCCGGATCCGGGCGCCATTGGCACCCCCGCGCTTGTCACTTCCGCGGAAAGTTGAGGCAGAAGCCCATGCTGTCCTGACCAGTTCCTGGACGGTCAGACCGGAGTCCAGAATCGTCGTTTTCAAGGACGCAATATCCTGGTCACTGAGCGGTTTGCCGGTCGCAGCAGGAATTGGATCCTGCCAGATCATCGTTTCTTCCGGCACTTCAGCACCGATATAACGAGACTTTGGCCCCATGTCGCGGTGGGTTAGCTTGTACCAGGCCCGGGCATAGGCATCGGCAAACTCTTTCGGATTCTCATGGAAGTTCTTGGAAATCGGATCATAGATCGGATCCATCTTGAGAGCCATGTCCGCCGTGGTCATCATCAATGGTTCAGTGCGCGAACCATCATGAGCCGCTGGCGGTTGATCCGCATTCGAAGCAGCCGTCGGAGTCCATTGCTGGTGCCCGCTGGGACTGGTTGTCAGTTCCCAGTCATAGCCAAGCAGCACATCAAAATACCCGTTGTCCCACTGGATCGGGTTCACGGTCCATGCCCCTTCGAAGCCCGCGGTTGTGGTATCGCCGCCACTGCCGGAGCCATGTGTGTTCAGCCAGCCAAAGCCCTGAGCTTCCATCGCGCCGCCTTCCGGTTCGCGGCCGACATTGTCTTCCGGCCCGGCACCATGGCCTTTACCGAACGTGTGACCGCCGGCGACCAGTGCGACTGTTTCGTAGTCGTTCATCGCCATCCGGGCAAAGGTATCGCGAATGTCATGCGCCGATGCGAGTGGGTCAGGATTGCCATTTGGTCCTTCCGGATTGACATAGATCAGTCCCATCTGCACCGCGCCGAGCGGTGCGGCGAGTTCGCGTTCACCGCTATAGCGCTCGTCACCCAGCCATTCGGTTTCCGGACCCCAGTAGATATCCTCTTCCGGTTCATGGACATCTTCGCGCCCACCGCTGAAACCAAATGTCTTGAAGCCCATTGATTCCATCGCAACATTGCCGGCCAGGATCATCAGATCGGCCCAGGAAAGCTTGCGTCCATATTTCTGTTTAATCGGCCAGAGCAGACGGCGCGCCTTGTCGAGATTGCCATTATCAGGCCAGCTGTTCAGCGGGGCAAAGCGCTGTGTCCCGGTGGAAGAACCGCCGCGTCCGTCAAAAGTACGATAGGTTCCCGCGCTGTGCCAGGCCATGCGTACAAAGAGCCCGCCATAATGGCCATAATCCGCCGGCCACCAGTCTTGCGAGTCGGTCATCAAATTGGTCAGGTCGGTTTTCAATGCCGCAAAGTCGATGCTCTCGAATTCCGCTGCATAGTCAAAATCCTCATCCATCGGATCGATCAGTGGAGAATTCTGGTTCAAAACCCTGAGGTTAAGCTGGTTCGGCCACCATTTCTGGTTCGCGGATTGTCCGGTGGACTTGTGGCTATTGTCACCATGCATGACAGGGCATTTGTTGGCGTTCGACATGACAGTTGATCCTTTTACGTTGTGATGTTCTGACAATAGGGCATGACTATAAATAGATATAGTCAATTATATTCTTCAGAGACATCGAACAAATCGATATATCGCCAAGCAGCCGGTATATTGCGACTTCAATATCTAGCCGGTCTTCTGCAGCGAATGATATGTCATAAGTTTCGACAGGGTCTGGTCTTTCGTCTTCCCCTTCCCTAAATGCACGAGCATGCATTTTCTGGATCAAGCCAAAATCTATGTGAGCTCGGGCGCGGGCGGGCCTGGCGCTGTCAGTTTTCGGCGTGAGAAATATATTCAATATGGCGGCCCTGACGGCGGCAATGGCGGCAAGGGCGGCGACATCATCTTTCGTGCAGTCGAAGGCCTGAACACGCTCATCGACTTTCGCTATGCGCAGCATTTGCGGGCACAGCGCGGCAAGGGCGGAGCCGGACGCAACCGGACCGGCGCGGGCGGCGCCGACCGGATCATCAATGTGCCGGTGGGAACGCAGGTTTTGTCGGAAGACAAAGAGCATGTACTGCTGGACCTGACCCGCGAAGGGCAGGAAGAGCTTTTTCTGGAAGGTTCGATAGGCGGTCGCGGCAATGCGAGCTACAAAAGTTCTACCAATCGCGCACCGCGCCAGCATCAACCCGGTGAACCCGGTGAAGAAATGGCGGTCTGGCTGCGGCTCAAACTGATCGCGGATGCCGGGCTGGTGGGACTGCCCAATGCCGGCAAATCCACACTGATCAATTTTGTCAGCAACAGCAAAGCCAAAGTTGGCGCATATCCGTTCACGACAATCCATCCCCAACTGGGTGTGGTACAGCATCGGGCCCGCGAATTTGTCCTCGCTGATATTCCGGGCCTGATCGACGGCGCGGCAGATGGCGCCGGAATTGGTGATCGATTTCTGGGACATATCGAACGCTGCAAAGTCTTGCTGCACCTCATTGATGCGACCGGCGATGATCCCGTACTGGCCTGGAAAACAGTGACCAAAGAACTCGAACAATATGGCGGCGGTCTGTCCGAAAAACCCCAGATACTGGCGCTTAACAAGGCTGATTTACTGGACGACGAATTGATGGCAGACATTGCCAAAGACCTGCAGGCCGCAGGGGCGACGGATATCCTGCCTCTGTCAGGCGCGACGGGAAAAGGCATGGACGATGTACTTGATGCCGTGCTGGAAGCGGTCGGCACGAACAGTTCGATAGAAACCAGTGATCAATCGGGTACATCCGCCGATGATGAAGAACCTGAAAAAGACTGGTCTCCGCTGTGAGCAAGGAATCTTCCGAGATTCTCGTCGTCAAAATCGGATCCTCGCTTCTGATTGGAGAAGAGGGACAAGTCCGGCGCGACTGGCTGGAAACACTGGTGGCGGACATTGCCGAACTGACTGGTCAGGGCCACTCAGTAATAGTCGTATCCTCTGGCGCAATAGCGCTTGGTGCGCGCCAGCTGAAACTGGAACAAGGCGGCCGGGCCAATCTGGCAGATGCCCAGGCAGCAGCTTCGATCGGCCAAATTGCGCTGAGCAGCCTGTGGTCGGAATTATTGGGCGATCAACAGCTCACAGCGGCACAGATGCTCCTTACCCTTGATGATATGGAGGACCGCAAACGGTATCTCAATGCATCCGCCACGCTGGAACGATTGATCGAAAGAAAGGCGGTTCCCGTCATCAACGAGAATGACAGTGTTGCCACCGACGAAATCCGCTTCGGCGACAATGACAGGCTGGCCGCGCGGGTCGCGCAGGCCGCATCGGCAGACCGGGTCATATTGCTCTCCGATATAGACGGTCTGTACGATCGCCGCTCCGGCAGTGAGACAGAAGGCCAGTTTATCGACCTGGTTGAGAGAATCGACGAGAATATCTTGGCCATGGCCGATGACAGTTCCTCCTCCGGCATGGGATCCGGAGGAATGATTTCCAAGCTGGAAGCCGCCCGCATTGCAAACCTGGCGGGTATCGAACTGGCGATTATATCGGGCCGCGAAGATCATCCGCTGCGGCGCTATGCGTCGACCGGGGTCGGCACGATGTTCAAGGCCAGTCGCTCGGAAAATGCACGGAAAAGCTGGCTTGGCGGACGATTGACTTCGAACGGAACGATTATGGTGGATGCTGGAGCCGTCGAAGCTTTGCGCAGCGGAAGCAGTCTGCTGGCTGCAGGAATCATCTCTCTCGATGGACAATTTGTTCGCAGCGATGTCGTTGACATTGCGGATCCTGACGGGACCGTAATTGCCCGCGGTCTGGCGGAATATGATGCGCTTGATTGCGCCAAGATTGTCGGGCGGCATAGCTCCGAACTCGAAGCCCTGCTCGGCTATGCGCCGCGCAGTGCAGTCGTCCACCGCAACCAGATGGTGTTGGTATGATCATGCGCTTGACCGACTAATCTGATGCGGACGAAGCAGACACTGGCCCTGACGGGTGCGACCGGTTTTGTCGGAGAGCATTTGCTCAACCTGGCCATCCGTGCCGGGTTTCCGGTACGGGCGCTGACCCGGCGGCGGCAGGATGACAGGCCAAATGTTACCTGGGTAGATGGCGCGCTCGACAATCGCGACAGCCTCGACGAGCTCTGCTCTGCTGCAGACGTGGTCATTCATATTGCCGGCGTGGTCAACGCTCCGGATCGGGCAGGATTTGAAGCTGGCAACGTCGCCGGTACACTCGCCATGGTAGAGGCGGCAAAAAAGGCGGATTGCAAAAGATTCATTCACGTCTCGTCGCTCGCGGCCACGCAGCCAGAGCTCTCAATCTATGGGGACACGAAGGCGAAAGCCGAGAAGATCGTCGCCTCCAGCGGTCTGGACTGGACGATTGTGCGTCCTCCGGCAGTCTATGGCCCTGGTGATGGCGAGATGCTCGATATTTTCAAAATGGCCCAATATGGCGTGGTGACGCTGCCGCCGGATGCAGATGGCGTGCTTTCGATCATTCATGTCGATGATCTGACCCGGGCGCTGATGACACTTATTCCGGTCCATGAAGAGCTGACCGCGCGGATATTCGAAGTAGACGATGGCCAGGTCGGAGGCTGGACCCAGACCGATTTTGCCAAAGCGGTTGGCCGGGCCGTCGGAAAACGGGTTCGACCGGTTGCAACTCCGAGACTTCTGCTTGAATTGGCGGCGAAAGCTGACCGTCTGGTGCGCAAGGACAAAGCCAAACTAACCGCCGATCGGGTCAGTTATTTCTGTCATGATGACTGGACGATTGATCCCGTAAAACGCCCGCCCCACCAGCTCTGGGTTCCCAAAATGGATACGGAAAAGGGTCTGAAAGACACCGCTCAATGGTATCGGCTCAATGACTGGCTCTAAAGCCATGGTCTGTCAGACCAAAGTTTTAGCCTGATTATTTCATTAGCTGCCATCAGCTGGAGAACCGTGCATAATCCCACGCCTTGGGAGAGTGTATATGCAGGACAATCTGGCTGTACGTGACGACGTACCAACGCACAGTTTCGATATTTATTCCGAACCGTCGATCAAGGTTGATGTGCATGAATCTTTTCGGGCCCTGCAACAGGCAGCCCCTCCCTTGTTCTGGACTCCCGAAAACGGCGGGCACTGGATTGTGACCAGCAGTGACATGATGATTGATCTGTTGCGCAAGCCCAATGTCTTTTCCAACCAGAATTTTTCAATTCCCCACGTCGAAAATGTACCCAAGACAATCCCGTTGTCTCTCGATCCGCCCGAGCATCGCCCCTACCGCCAATTGCTACGGCCGTTTTTCGAGAAAAAGGCAATGGCTCCACTGGAAGAGCGCATCCAGCATTGGGCGGACCGCCTGATTGGTGGAGTGAAAGCGGGCGGCGAATGTGAGTTTGTGGATGCAGTTGGTTCCCGTTTTCCGGTCTCCGTGTTCATGGAAATGCTGGGCCTGCCACTGGAACGTTTTGAGGAATTCCGAGCCCTTGTCAGCGAGAATTTCGAACTTGCCGGGACGGACGGCGTCGCAGCCGTGCAGATGAAGATCGTCGCAATATTGGCGGAATTTGTGAAAGAACGGCAGGCAAATCCGCAGGAAGACATGATGAGCCACATCATCCGTTCGGATGTTGATGGCCGCGAGCTTTCTTTCGAAGAATTGCTCTCTATTGCGCATCTGCTTTTCCTCGCGGGCCTCGATACGGTCGTGAATGCGCTGAGCTTTGGCATGAAACATCTTGCCGGGGATGCCGCACTTCAGCAACGCATTATCAATGACCCCGGCTGCATTCCGGATGTCACCGAGGAACTGCTGCGGCGCTATTCCTTCATCAACCTGCCGCGCTTTATTGCAGAAGATACCGAATTGGGTGGTCAGCACTTGAAACAGGGCGAAATGATCATCTGTCCGCTGGCGATGATTGGCTGGGACGAAAAGCTGAATGACGATCCCATGGCTGTCTCGGTTGACCGGAAAAACTACAGACACGGAGCGTTTGGATCGGGTATTCACACCTGTCTTGGCCTGCATCTGGCCCGGATGGAGTTGCATATCTTCTATGAAACCTGGTTTCGCCAGATCGGTCAGTTTCGGCTACACCCGGACAAAACTCCTGGCGCTATGCGGGGCAGCGTGGTGTGGGCGATCGAGGACCTGTGGCTGGACTGGAGCCAGTCAGCCTAGGTCAACGGACCTGTAAACTGTTCAACCAGATAGAAAAACAGGGTGAGGGTTAGTCCCAGCAGAAAAACACGATAGGCCCAGCCCAGATAGAGAAATTTTTTCCTGCCCAGCACCAGTCCCATTTGATGGATGTCCCGCAACATCGCGCGATAGACGGTTTCCTGATTTTCAAATTCTGTCGTCAATACCCGGTGGATATATTCTCCCTCTTCCATATCCGAAAAGCCGCCGAAAAATAACATGTTGGTCGCGCCGTCTTTTTTGGGCGCGGTGACCGGCATAACCGCGAGCACGGCAAACACAGCGGAAGTAAAAGCGAATATCGCCAGAATTGTCAGCGGCAAAGAAAGGCCTCCGGACTGGCTCTGACCCACCGCAAGTGTGAAAACGATGAATGTTGCCCCCAGCAGCATATTGGCTTTGTTATCCGCCATCAGGCTAAGCTGGACGTGATGCTGCTGTGTTGCCCTCAGAGCAATAACGGCATCATCTGGCCACTTTCTGCTTTCTTCCATCATTCCCCCCAAAAATTTCCGGCTGGCAATGACATAAAGCACCTATTTGAGCAAGCTGCTGCCGTGTTTCCGCCTTATTCGCTTGCCAATGGGTCGGTTCAGTTGGCAAAGACCAAGCTGAACAATTCAGGAAGAACAATATGGCAAGTCGCGAAGAAATCATGGGCAAAGTCGAGAGCCTGATCGGACCATTTAACAACAAGGGCGTCGAGCTAAAGGACGCAACAACCTTTGCGGGCGATCTGGAATGGGACAGCCTGACGGTTATGGATTTTGTGGCAGCGGTCGAGGATGAATTCGACATCATCATCACCATGAACATGCAGGCAGAGATTGAAACCGTAGGCCAGCTGGCAGACGCTGTTGCCAAGTTGATGGATAGCTGATCTCGAATGACCGACTTGTTATCCAAATTTGATCCGCTCATCCAGGAACGCGAAACGCTTTTGGCGACCGGTGTGAAAGACCCGTTCTCGCTGGTTATGGAACAGGTACTCTCGCCCACAGTCGCGATTTGCGATGGCCGTGAAACCATCCTGCTTGGCACCTATAACTATATGGGCATGACGTTTGATGACGACGTCCAGCTGGCAGGCCAGCAAGCGCTGAAGGATTTTGGTTCCGGCACGACCGGCAGCCGTGTGCTCAACGGCACCTACAGCCCGCACAAGGATTGCGAAGAAGCACTGAAGGAATTTTATGCCATGGATCATGCCATGGTCTTTTCCACCGGCTATCAGGCCAATCTCGGGATTATCTCGACCCTTGCCGGCAAGGGTGACTATGTCATTCTGGATATCGACAGCCACGCATCGATTTATGACGGTTGTGCGATGGGAAATGCCGAGATCGTCGCGTTCCGCCACAATGACGTTGAAGCGCTGGAAAAACGCCTGAAACGCTTGCCCGCAGAAGCTGGCAAGCTGGTCGTTCTTGAAGGTGTGTATTCGATGCTCGGTGATGTCGCGCCGCTCAAGGAAATGATCCGGATCTGCAAGGAAAACGGGGCAATGACACTTGTCGACGAGGCTCACAGCATGGGCTTTATCGGTGAAAATGGCCGCGGCGTTGTCGAAGATCAGGGAGTGATTGACGACGTTGATTTCGTCATCGGTACCTTCTCAAAAAGCGTCGGCACGGTTGGCGGGTTCTGTGTCTCCAACCATCCGAAATTTGAAATCATGCGGCTGGTTTGCCGGCCCTATGTGTTCACCGCATCTCTGCCGCCCAGTGTGATGGCCACCGCCGCAACCAGCATTCGCAAGCTGATGCACAGCGGCAACAAGCGCGCGCATCTTTGGGAGAACAGCAAGAAACTGCACAAAGGCCTGCGCGATCTTGGCTTTGAACTCGGCACGCCCGAAGCCCAAAGCGCGATCATCGCGGTTATCATGCCCGACCTCGAACGCGGCGCGATGATGTGGCAGGCTTTGTTGCAAGAAGGTCTCTACGTCAATCTGGCACGTCCGCCAGCGACGCCGGCCAACATGACGTTGCTGCGCTGTTCGCTCTGTGCGGAACATACCAGCGAGCAGGTCGATCAGATCCTCGGCATGTTTGAAGCTGCTGGCAAAGCAGTTGGAGCGATCTAGGCTAAAGGACACGGCATCAGCTTGACCAACACAATTCTCATCGAACAACGCGGGCCCATCGAGATTCTCTCGCTCAATCGACCCGACAAGCTTAACACGATGAACGAAGACATGATCTTCGAGCTGCAGGATTATTTCCGCGAATTGCAAGGCCGCGAAGATGTTCGTGTCGTCCTGTTCCGGGCAGAAGGCCGGGCTTTCTGTGCCGGCCTCGATATCGGGGCATGGAAAAATGACGGCTCACGCGGGCAGATTCAGCATATCTGGCGCACCCAGCGGAACATCGCCACGGTCATGCAGTTGATGCGGCAATGCCCGCAGCCTGTTATCGCACTCGCCCAGGGCGCAGCCTGTGGCGGCGGTTTCTCGTTACTGCTCGCCAGCGATGTCCGATTTGGCGCACCCGATCTCAAAATGAATGCCGCATACATCAAGATTGGCCTTGGGGGATGCGACATGGGTTCCAGCTATTTCCTGCCCCGCCTTGTCGGATCGTCACTCGCATCCGAGCTAATCCTGACCGGCCGTTTCATCCATGCAGAACGGGCCGAAAAAACAGGCCTGATCAGCGAAGTGGTGGATCAGGACAAGCTGCTGTCCACCGGCCTCGCGCTCGCCGACGAAATGCTCGACACCGCACCGATGGGGCTGCGTCTGTCGAAAGATGCCCTTAACCGCAATATCGACGCGCAAAGCTTCGAAGCCGCCATGGCTATCGAAGATCGTCAGCAGGTGATGCTGAGCATGACCGAAGACAGTCGCGAAGCCGCCAAGGCATTTTTTGCGAAGCGCAAACCGGATTACAAGGACCGGTAGTGCAATCGGACCTCCTGCGATTGAAAGAACACGGAGCTTGTTTGATCAAAGGCGGCGCTGATCCATTTCTGGATGCATTCGAAAGTCTTCTTCCACCCGAGCACGATGAACGCCCCGGTCTCCGCCTGCGCGGAGATTGCGATTTACAGCAACTTCTATGCGCCAGATCAGAGTTCAGCCAGTCAATTTTTCCGAGTGAAATATCGGATTACCAGCCGGTCCGCGCCATATTATTTAACAAGTCTCCTGAGAATAACTGGTCATTGGGCTGGCATCAGGATCGCACGGTTGCTGTCAACTCGCGGGAGAATGTCGCGGGATTTGGTCCTTGGACCGTCAAAAACAATATCATTCATGCCGAACCCCCGTTCAGCTATTTTCAAAACATGATAACGATACGGGTGCATCTGGACTCTGTTACACAACATAATGCGCCTCTACGCGTGGCCTTGGGATCACATTTGCTTGGCAAAGTCGAGCAAGACCAGTTAGATTTGGTCATCCAAAATTCTCGAATTCACGACTGTCTTGCCGCGAGAGGAGATGTATGGGTCTATGCAACTCCCATATTACACTGCTCTGAAAAATCCTCTTCATCCAACTGTCGGAGGGTATTGCAGGTAGACTATTCTGACCAGATTTTGCCTGCACCCCTCGATTGGGCTGGCTTGGTCTGAACTACGAACATCACCTTTCCCGATGTTCGGTACCTTCGCCGGCGGTTATGAACATGGCAGTTGCAGACCCCTCCACATCTGCCGTGTGCCAGACGCCAGGTGCGTTGACTGCATATTCGCCGCTAATCAGGTCTGTCCGCTTGTGGGAACCGTCTTCCATTTCTTGAATCAGTGCCATCGCCCCTGCGGTGCAAAGCACCATCTCGGCTCCCCGGGGATGCATTTCCCAGACATCCCAATTCTCGGTAAACGTGTACATGGAGACCAGGCGGCCTTCCACGCCATCACCGCCATGGCGTTCGCCATAGCCAGCATACCATGACAAATCACCGGTCATTTCCGGCTCAATTTCCGCCGTGGCTCCGAGACCAAGATGCACCGGGTTTTTCGCAAGTTTATGCGCCATTCCAACGTCCCTCCATGTTATCGCGAAGAGCCTACTATTTAATCGCCCCACCCGCAATCAACCGCGGCAATAGTGTTCGATTATGTTTTCGTCAGAAGAACGGTACAACACGCTCATAGCGAGGTCACTGAAGTGTGTCAGTGTCTTTCGGGCGAAGCCGTGTCAATTCATCTCGGACTTCGTCAATCCGCTGCGCCATGTCGCCATAGCGAGCAATTTTTTGTCCGCAATCGCCGCAGAAAACAAACGCTTCGGGATCAAAATCGTCGGGGAGAACAATATGGACACTGTGGCAATTCGCACAAAATAGAAATCCATCGCGCCTACGCCGCCTGGACCAATGAAAGTCATAGGGATTTACACCATGCCGCTTGAGAAGCTCTGCCGAATGTCGGCGACTGATCCAGAACGCGATGATTCCGTAACCCATGAAGAAACTAATCAGAGCAGCATCACTATCGAAAAATGCTGCCGGGGCGTAAAACAGACGATTGAGCTCCCATCCCGCCAGAATGACGAAACCCCAGATAATCGCCGCTATCCAGAAATCGAGATTCTTGCCTTTGAATGCCGCCAAAGGGATGTTGAAGCTCATTTAATCGCCCCACCCGCAATCAGCCGCGGCAGCATCGTTATTGCACCAACAATCGGCCATTTGCGCTGCCAGGGTTTGATGACATAGTCGGTCCCCGCATGGCGATTGATTTTCCAGGCCAGATAGTCAATTCCGCCAGCATAGGTTCCCGACGCCTTTGCGAGCCGCGCGAGGGTCAGCAGCTTGCCGTTGCGGCGGAGTTTTTTCCAGCGCTTCTCTGCCACCGGTGCGGTGAGAATCGAAGCATCCGACGGATGGTGTTGCTGCAACGTGGCCATGGTGGCCTGACCGAATTGTTCATACCGCCCCAGGTCGGCGTCAACGACCGAACCCGAACGGTTGCTGCGTTCCGCACGAAGTTCAGCACCATAGGTCAGCGCAAAGCCGTGATGGTATATCCGAACCGGCGTCTGCGGCTGTGTTCCGAGTACCGGAATCGTCAGTTCGAACAAGGTGATGGACGCGCTTTCGATTGCCTTGACAGCTTTGGTTCGCGCATCTTTCCCTGCGCACCAGACCAATCGGGATGGCTGCGCAAAACGGGCCCAGACACTCACGGCACTGGCATCCGGACGGTTGAGCCGGGCAAAATCCTCTTCGCTCAGAACGGCAATCTTGGCCACCAACCCGTCATGCTCGGCCGGGAATACATTGGGCGGGAGCAGCTTGTTCGCACTGACAAGCCAGCTCTTTCCATAAGCGGCTTCATAGCTCGAAACGATCAGATAAAAGTCGAGCATCTGCCCATCCAGCTCGGTCGTCCGCAAGCAGGAGCCATAAAACAGAACCGCACGGGACGCTTCGCCATATTCGCTGGCAATAGCCGTAGCAAAAGCCGCTACGCGCGGGTCAACCGGCTGGGACAGTTCGTTTTCAACAAGTTTCTGTAGTGGGCTCACGCCAGCTGAATAGCCTATGCGGCGAGGCGAAGGAAGGAGACAGGCTCGGTTGATTTGAGCACAATCGGCCGCCCTTCCTGAGCGCTGAACAATTCGCCGTCCATGACGACGTTGCTGTCCTTGCCTTCAATCCGGATCAAATCACCCTGTTCCAGGTGAATACCCGGCTGGCTGACCTTTCCGAGACGACCAAAAATGACGGCAAAGGCAAAGCGCAGAATCGCTCCGGCTTTCTGATCAATTGCCATAAATTGCATTCGCCCAAGGCCCGGCTTGTCGCGGTTCGCCCGGCGCATCAGCAACAGTTTTTCGAGCGTGGTGACAATGAGCACCGCAAAATTGCCCTGAAACTGACCATCACGCATCAGTGATATCCGAACCGGAGGTGGTCGGTTGGGCAGGAATTTCGCCCGGATGCCAAACAGCGCCGAAGCCAGTGCAGCAAATACCGTCAGCACATGGGATACGACATTGGGCAGACCGAGTGGATATATCTTGTGGCGGCAATAGAGGATGAATTCAGACAATCCGGCGCCGCCCAGGAACATGCCCAATACGACCTTGCTGCCTTCTTCTCCATCGGACAATGCTATCAATTCACGTGCGACAAGATGTTCGTGCAGATCATGTTTGGCCATCTCGACAATCCGTTCCAGCGCCTTGAGCGGGTCGCCCTCTGCGCCAAGGTCCAGCGCGATCAGGTTGGTTTTTCCATTTGGCAGCACCGCGACCGGAGGCGGAGTGTCGCCAAAATGACCGCCATGATATAATTCGGTCAGCGCAGCCTGAACCGTGCCATCACCGCCATTGATCACCAGAACTTTGGGTTTGACCCGTGCTATGGTTTCCAGCGCCTTGGCAATTTCGTCAACAGCATCGACCTCATAATGAAAAACGTCACTGGTTTTCACACAATAGGAGCGCACTGACGGAAGAATTTCCCGGTTTCCTGTCGAATTGGGATTCGAAAGCAGCGCAACATTGGTCATTAACTATTGTCCATTTTCCAGGCGGCACAATCCATCCATCAACGATATTTCATCTTGATGTTGATGGACTTGACTTCGTTACCGACGACAAATTTCGTCTTTTTGTAACTGGGCTTGCCGAGGTTAAAAATACTGATGCTGGGGTTGTTAGACATTCCCCCGCCATCACCGAAAATATCTGTCTTTCCGTTGTTGTTAATGTCGTGCCGGATCGCGACCGCATAAGTTCCAGCTTCGGTGATCGGCAGACAAAACTGCATGTTCCCGGTCTGGGCAGGGACATCTACGCGATGAAGCCAGGCACCTGTCTTGAGCCACTCGGATTTGATTCCGCGATAGGTTTGTACGCGCATATTGCCTGTGGCGGCTTTCACGCCGCTGACTTTTACGAGCACAGCCGGGCCGTTGCCGCTCCGGCATTTGCCAAGATCATTGCCAATTTTCTGGCCGCCAGCATAAGCCGGGGCAGACAATGACAAAATGGCTATTGAAAGGGCAGATACTGCTGCAATTTTCAACATGACGAGAATACTCCTAGACGTTATACACCCACCTGAACTCCGGTGGGTGGTAGAATCAGCCCCCTGAATAGATTTAGGCATGCCTTGGATTTACGGCAGAAACATGGTGAGAGGGCGACGATAAGTTGAAATTGTTCAGTTCCACCGATCGTTACATCGCCAGGCTGATCGCTTTGCCCCTTTTTGGGACACTGGTGATTGCCGCCATGTTGCTTGTTCTGGAAAAGATGTTGCGGCTTTTTGATTTTGTCGCTGCCGAAGGCGGGCCGGTCAGTGTAGTCTGGCGAATGCTCGCCAATCTGATCCCGGAATATCTGTCTCTCGGTATTCCGATCGGTCTTCTTCTCGGGATATTGCTGGCATTCCGACGGTTGGCACTGAGCTCGGAACTCGACGTTTTCCGGGCGGTTGGCCAGGGATATGGCCGGTTACTGAGAGTGCCATATATGTACGCAGTAGCCTTGATGCTGGTCAATCTGGCTCTGGTCGGCTTTGTCCAGCCTCTCTCCCGCTATTATTACGAAGAATTGCGTTTCGAGCTGCGCTCCGGGGCGTTGGGTGCCTCGATCAAGGTTGGTGAATTCACCAATCTCGGCAAGCGCATGACCATGCGGATTGAGGAAAGTCAGGACAATGGCACAAAATTGAGCGGCATGTTTGTCCGGGCCGAAGACAAGGATGGTCAAATTGTGTCGGTCACTGCCAAAAACGGCCAGTTTCTGGCGACGGACGACCCGGATACAATCATATTGCGGCTCGCAAACGGTGTTCTCATTCATGATGCACCCAACTACGACCAACCCCGCATTTTAAGCTTCAGCAGCCATGACTTGCCGATTGATCTTCCGGATATTGCGGCATTCCGGCAGCGCGGCGGAGAGAATTTGGAATATACCATACCCGAACTGGTTCGGGTCGGCCTTGACGAAAGCCGGCCGGTCATGGAGCGCAACCAGACGCGCGCGAACTTTCACTTTCGGCTGGTTGAGGTCGTGATGATGTTGCTGATGCCTTTGCTTGCGCTGGCGCTTGCCATTCCCCCCAAACGATCAAATTCGGCGCTGGGGGTGTTCTTGTCGATCATCATGATTGTGACCTATCACAAGGTCAATCAATATGGTGAGGATGTCGGAGCACTCGGCATCATTGACCCGATTATAGCTCTGTGGGTGCCATTCTTTCTGTTCGCTGCTTTGATATTGTGGATGTATCACATGGTCGCCCATGTTCCGGGCGGACAACCGATCGGAGCACTCGAGAAAGGATTCTCGAAATTTGGTGGCGTGTTCAAGGGATTGCTCAACTTCAACCGCAAGCGGGCGAATGTGAAATGACAATACAGACTAATTTTTCTGTCGCTTTTGAAGGGCAAAATTTGTGAATTTTTTCCCGTCCCGCACACTCGCGCTGTACATGGTAAAAATGTTCCTGATCCGCGTGTTCAGCGTGGCAGCCTTGCTCGTGGTCGTGCTGACATCACTCGATCTGCTCGGTCAAAGTGGCCGGATTTTCGCTTATCCCGGCAATGGCGAAGCGGAACTGTGGACATACACGTCTCTCAGAACGCCGCAGATCATTGCCTTTGCGCTTCCATTCTCGGTCCTTCTCGGCACCTTGATTACGCTCGCGACACTGAACCAGAACAGTGAAGTCGTCTCCATGAAGGCGGGAGGATTGTCTGCCCACCAGATTCTCGCACCGCTGATCATCGCGAGTATGGCGGTGGCGATATTCTCGTTCCTGTTCAACGAAGTCGTTGTCGCACCGGCAACCGCGCGTCTGTCAGCTTGGGAAAAGGTCGAATTTGGCCCGATACCGGAAACCAGTGACGTCCGGACGCGAGTCTGGGTTCGAGATGGAGACAATCTCGTTAACGCAAAAACCGTGATCGGCACGGGTTCATCTGTGCTGCTGAAGGACGTCACCGTCTATAATCGTTCCGAGAACGGATTGCGCAGCCTGATGCAGGGCAAGGAAGCCCGGTTCACCGGCACGGACTGGACCGTCACCGACGTCACCAGATTTGATGTGGCAACCGGAACCGAAGAAGCGCTGGACAGCGTTCAGATTGGCAATGACCTGACACCGGATCAATTTACGCTTTCTGATGTCAGCGCGGATTCTCTTTCCTATCTGAATCTGCGAACAGCAATCAAGCAGCTGAAGGAAGCGGGGCGACCGACTGCGAAGCTGGAAGCCAGCCTATACCACAAGATTTCAGGGCCTTTGTCGGTCATCCTCATGCCGCTGCTGGGTGCGGTTGCGGCATTCGGGTTGGCGCGATCAGGACAGTTATTCTTGCGCGCGGTGATCGGCATGGCTTTGGGATTCATGTATTTTGTTGCCGATAATTTCTCATTGGCGATGGGAAATATCGGAGCTTATCCCCCAATTCTCGCGGCATGGGCGCCGTTCCTGCTGTTTTTCCTAATCGGTGAAACCGTGCTTGTGCGGACCGAAGAATAGACGATCCAGAAACGCCCGGCTCAAGCCGGATTTTTGTGGGAAGAACCGCGCACAAGACCGATAATCAGTCCCCACAGGCTATCATGATTGCCTTTCGAATAGGACGACCCCTCGGGCAGTTCCCTGATGATCCTGCGATGGGCTTCCCCCAATGCATGATATGGCAAGCCGGGCAATAAATGATGAAGCGCGTGATAGCGCAGACCCACGGGCGCCCACAGGGCCGGCAATGTTGCCGGAGGCGGGACATTCACGCTGTCGAGATATTGCGCCGTCACCGTCATCTCTTCTCCGTCATTTTCCCACAAATGCGCAACCAGAGTGCGGATCTGGTTCAAAACAACGCTGCCAGACATAATTGCCAGAAAAATCAAAAACGCGCGCAACGGAATGATATTCGCCGCGACAAGAGCAAGCAGACTGATTGCCCAAATACTTGCTGCAATCTCGCTCACCAGCCAGCGCTTGCGAAGATCACCTTCCGGATTTTTGCGGCGGAACTCGGGATTGATGATCAATCCGGAATAACGCTCCACCACGATTTTCCGTAGCGGCGGAATGACAAAGGAAAGCGGCGTCAGCACAGCATAACGAAACAGCAAGGCGATGGGAGCCAGCGATGCGACAACGACAAACAGCGGCACCGTCCATGGCTTCATCAGTGCCAGCGGTAAATATTCCGGGTCTTCGATCGTACCGTATTTTCTGGTTCGATGATGAATGCTGTGAACGCCCTCATACATGAAGGACGGGATCAGCATCGGGACGCCGAACAGGGCGTTCCAGGCGAAATGAAAGCCCGGGAGGGCATTGCGGCGAACATGAGTCAACTCGTGGATGAAACTGCCCGCGCGATAAAGCGCCAATATCGCTACTATGCCAAATATCACCGCAAACAAGGCTGTCGGCGCGATCACGGCACCGATCAGCGCGCCATAGCCTGTCACGACGGAAAGCAGGAAATCTGTCCAGTAAATGGATGCCTTTGCTCCATGTAAATCACGTGTGACTTTCGCCGCGGTGCGGATCAGGTCGTTGTCTTCCGGCGCGCGCGTACGTTCGGTGACTACCGATCCGTCAGTTGCGTGCCTGGAGTCGTCCTCGGCAGAGGAATATATGCTATCCATAACTTCCTGTCTTCGTTGTCACCATGCTTCGTTATCGGGCGCCTAGAGCAAGACTTCGTGGCAAGATGATGGCCCGAATATGTTGGCTGCAGCCTGACGCGGCACCAACACGGCCTTGACATCACCGCGTTTCTAAAGCCAGAGCCTGCCTGAACAAAAAGGATCAAACCGCTCGTGGGAACGCAGAACATAGTCATTCAGCCGGTCACTTCCAAGTCCGAGACAAAGATATTTGTGGAAACCGCCTACCGACTGAATGTGGACGATCCGAATTGGGTGCCGCCGCTGAAAACTGAAGTCTACGCATTGCTTAATCCCAAAAAGAACCCGTTTTTCGAGCATGCGACGGTACAATTGTTTCTCGCGTTCGAAAATGGCCAGGCGGTTGGGCGGATCAGTGCCCATATTGACCATCTCGCCCTGACCCAGCCAGTTGAACAGGGCATGGGAGCCGGAACCGGCAACTGGGGTATGCTCGAAGCGCAAAATGCCGATATTGCAGCCGCGCTGATCGAGGCCGCCGAACAATGGCTGAAAGATCAGGGCATGCACCGGGTACTGGCCCCGCTCAGCCTCTCGGTCTGGGATGAACCGGGCCTGCTGACACAAGGTCATGATCATCCGCCAACGCTGATGATGGGTCACAACAAAGCGGAGTACCAAGATTGGATTGAAGGGCTGCAATATGAAACCGTCAAGCAACTTTTCACGTATGACTTGCCGGTAAAGGACGGATTCCCGCCCTTGATCGGCAAGATAGTTGCCTCCGCCGAGCGCAATTCCAAACTCAAAATCCGTAAAGTCGACAAGAAGCATTTCGATCGGGATGCCAAGATCATCCTGAGCATTTTGAACGATGCCTGGTCTGACAATTGGGGCTTTGTGCCATTCACGGATGCCGAAATTGACTATGCCGGCAAGAAGTTCAAAACAATCGTGTATGAAGAACTGATCATGATTGCGGAAATTGAAAATGAACCCGTTGCATTCATGCTCACTCTGCCGGACCTCAATGAGGCAACAAAAGAAATGGGCGGCAAGCTGTTTCCATTCAACTGGCTCAAGCTCCTCTGGTGGTTGAAATTTCCCAAATCGAGTACGATGCGGGTTCCGTTGATGGGCGTAAAAAAGGAATTGCAGGCCAGCCGCCTGGCCAGCCAGATGGTTTTCATGATGATCGAGTATATTCGCCGCAACGCCGTTGCAAATTTTGGCACGGAACGCGGAGAAATCGGCTGGATATTGGAAGATAATCAGGGGATGGTCGCAATTGCCGAAGCCATCGAAGCCAAGATCAATCGGGTCTACACGCTCTATCAAAAAGAAATCTAGTCGTCGTCCAATCGAAATACCGGGAGCAAGGAATTCCGTCACCCCCGGCATTATCTCGCTAAGGTTCAGCTGGAGGCTTCACCTGGAGCAGCATATTCTATGCCGTTTTCAGCGATATCCTCGCGGTCGATCCGCTCGTGAATCCAGTCAGCGACTTTCTGCCCGTAGCGGGTTACGGAGTGCATGTTAAAGAAGTGCATGAACCCTAGAACCAGAATCGCAACACCCACTTTCCAGGCAAGAAAACGAATGACCTCTACCGCGGTTTGCGGTTCATCCGCAAAGCTCAATGCAATGGAGATGAAACCCAGATTGACGAGATAGAATCCAACGACGAGCAAATGATTGACCGAAGTAGCCAGCTCCTCATCATGGCCGAAACACCGGACAAGAAACACCAGACCGTTGCTGGACAACGTATGAGCGACCCACACGGTCATGCCAATGGCGAGAATGAGATAGAGAGCATAAGCGATTAACGTCATGATAAACCTCCATTATTCTTTTCTTCTTTTAATTCTGTAAATACCGAAATCAGATGATAAGAGAAATTGTCGTCATAGATGATACCTTTCTTCAGTTTTTCTGGGAAGAACCTGGGACAAACCGGGCGACTTTGGAGCCCAGTTTCATTAACGCAATCAAAGTAGATTTCTTGAGCCCACGGACCTGTTGATACCAGCCAGTCAATGTTGAAATAAACTCATGCATTCTGCCGATCCGATGGCGGACGTGCTCAGGCACATCACCTCGATCCGCCATCCGATCACTCAGTTCGGCCAACCGACCAATGATGGGATCTATTTCACGCCTCTTGCGTTCGGCCACGATGGCCATGAACATATCCCACAAATCAAGTTCAGCAACAAAGTGATCACGGCGGTCACCGACCACATGAGTACGCCGCACAATTTTATATCCTTGCAGCTCTTTCAGTGCGGTCGAAACGTTGGAGCGTGCGAGGCTCAGAGCCTCGCATATCTCTTCTGCATGCAACGGACGATCGGACAGATAGAGTAGCGCGTGAATTTGCGAAACGGATCGATTGACACCCCAATGGCTACCCATTTCTCCCCAATGGAGAATATATTCCTGCGCTTCTGGTATCTGAATCACACTCATGGTTCGACTCGGCATCTTTCTAGTTTTCTGTAATTACAGAAATAGAAGAATAACACTGTTTGTCAATTGGTATTGTCATTTTATCCCATTGGATTTCTCCACCTGGAAAAGTTGGTCTGTTGAAAATCTACTTAGAGGAGTGCCGCGACCAAGCCTATTCTCGGGAAAGCCGCGCTGCTTCATCTCTGATGATTTTACCGATCCCCCGATCCCACAGATCATTGTGACCGCCGTTTTTGATCGGAAAAGCGGTTTTTGGCTGTTCAGCGCGATCAAATAATAGCTGGCCAATCTCAAAACTGATGACTTCGTCAGCCGTGCCGTGGATCCAGACCAGTGGCATATCTATTCCCGCGATCAAATCGACGTTGCGAAAGCTGTCTTTCATCAATAGACGAACCGGGAAATAGGGGAACTGCCGGGCCGCGATATCATCAGTGCCGGTGAACGGCGCCTCCAGTATCATCCCCGCCGCATCCTTCTCCGCCGCGAGCCGCGTCGCAGAACCACTGCCGATGGACTGTCCGGCAATGATGATCCGTTTCGGTTCGATACCATGTTCAATCAACCAGTCATAATTTGCACGTGCGGTCTGATGAAAATTGCCTTCTGATATTTCTCCGCCATTGCCGCCATATCCGGGATAGCCCACTGCCAGCACGCCAGCACCGTCTGCGGCCATTTGCTGATACAAGGGAATGCGGTGAAAGACGGATCCGGCATTGCCGTGGAAGTGGAGGATTACCGGCTTTTCTGGAGCAGATGGTGGCTGCCAGAGCGAAACCAGTGGTTCGAAATCGTCGGAATCTATCGATATTCTCTCAAAACCAGCAGCAGAAAGTACGGCATCGGACGAAACTGCCTGGTCCGGAAAATACATGAGATTGCGCTGAAAACTGTAGATCAGCAGGAGAAGGACAAGATACAGCCCGCCCATACCGGCCAGCGCGATAACGGCTATCCGGATCAAAGGTCGAGTTCGATCCAGGTTGGCGCGTGGTCGCTGGCTTTTTCACGCCCGCGATGATCCTTGTCGACACCGCAGCGGGACAAGCGATCCGCCGCAAGTGGGCTGAGCAACAGGTGATCAATGCGAAATCCCTGATCCCGTTGCCAGCCGCCGCTACGATAATCCCAGTAGGTCCAGATATTACCGGCCGGATAGCTGACGCCCAGAGCGTCAGTCCAGCCGTCATTCAATATGCGCTGATAGCCCTCGCGACTTTCCGGTTGCATCAGGGCATCGCTCGCCATCGCTTTGACCGAGAACACGTCATTGTCGCGCGGTATTACATTATAATCGCCGGCAAGCACCGCAGGAATTTCTTCCTGCCAGATTTCCGCTGCACGGTCGCGTAACCGCTTCATCCAGCGCAGTTTGAAATCAAATTTGGGACCGGGCAATGGATTGCCATTGGGGAGGTAGATGCTCGCCACCCGTACGTCAGTTCCATCAGGACTTTTGACATTGGCTTCGAGATAGCGGCTATGCTCATCCTCAGGCTCGCCGTCGAGCCCGCGTTTGGTTTCTACCGGCTCCTGATCCCGCGTCAGGATCGCGACACCGTTGAAGCTTTTCTGTCCATGCCAGATCGCACCATAGCCGATTTTCTCAAATTCGGCCGCGGGGAATCCAGCGTCCTGCGTTTTGATTTCCTGCAGACAGGCGACATCAGGCTTGGTTTCTTCAAGCCATTCGAGCAGGCGCGGCAAGCGCGCCTTGATCCCGTTAATGTTGAAACTGGCTATCCGCACAATCGATTAGACGGAAAAGCTGGAACCGCAGCCGCAGCCAGAAGCGGCATTGGGATTGGTTACCTGAAATGCATTGCCACCGAGTGACTCGACAAAATCAACGGCACTGCCGCGGACAAGATCCAGGCTGATCTCGTCGACTACCAGGGTCACCCCCGCTTCTTCGACCGAGGTGTCATCGGATTCGATGCCGTCGGATAATTCAAATCGATATTGAAAGCCGGAACAGCCACCACCATCGACAGCGAGCCGCAATATCGCTGGCTTTTTCTGCTTTTCAGCGATCAATGCAACGCGCTTCGCCGCATTGGGCGTCAAGATGATGTCTTGCTGGGTCATTTCGGCTGTATCAGTCATATCCAATAGATAGGGACACTGGTCCGGATAGTCAAAAGGGGCGACACGCTTTTCAGCATTGTCGGCCCCTTTCAGCACCCTCTCCCAAAGGTGTTCGGTAATTTCGTTATATTGCTTACTCCGCAGGACCGCCCAGCGCAACACCGGGAACAGATTTCTGCGCGATCAGGAAGTCATTGGACTGCATGAATGGAACCGGATTGACTGCCTGCCCTGCAATACGCACTTCATAATGCAGATGGCTACCGGTCGAACGGCCGGTGGATCCCATGAAACCAATCAGATCGCCGCTTTTCACGCGGGCATTTGGTTTGACATTGAGGCGGGACATATGTCCGTAACGTGTCTGGATTTCATTGCCGTGGTTGATTTCGATATATTTGCCATATCCACGGACCCATTGGGCGCGACCGACAATGCCATCAGCAGTCGCATAAATGGGAGTGCCCACTGGTCCTGCCATATCAATGCCTTTGTGCCGCGCGCGGCGACCACGGAATGGGTCGGCACGGAATCCAAATGAACTGGTGAGTTTGAAATTTTCGACAGGCTTGCGGGAAGGAATGGTCAGACGGGCGGGGGCGTTTTTGCCTTCACCGGACCAACTGTTGAACAAGAGACGGAAAGCTGGATCTTCTTCACCCAGAACAGATGAACTCGGAGCGCCGACCATTTTGTCCTTGATTGCATCAAGCGGTACCGCTGAACCTGATTCGTCTTCCGCGGCCAGAGCTGCGGGAGAAAAGGAAAGCACCGAAGCGGCAAACGCCACGGCTGTGATCCTGGTCACAACTCTTTTAAACAAATCTACTACACTGTCGGTCATCAAATGATCGACTCCTGTTACTGATGAACCAAAGTTCAAATTTCTGGCAGAATTTCCGCCCCCGGTAATTGATTACACGTGTAAATTCATAATGCTTAACTATTCAATACCAAGATAATATTCCCGCGTTAAACCGGCTGCATGGCGCGCTGAGTCGTTAAATGGCGGCTTTAACCCGCCTTTGAAGTGGGTTTTTACAAGATTTTTCCAATGGCTGTGCGGATCGGATTTTCGATTCTTGCACACCCATTCGAACCATTTCGTTCCATAGGACACATGGACGATTTCATCATGGTAAATCCGGTTCAGCACCTTTGCCGTTTGTGGATCTCCCTGTTCCCTGAAGCGATCTACGGTGGCCAATGTTATGTCCAGTCCGCGCGCCTCCAACACCATCGGAACAATCGCCAACCGCGCCGAGCTGTCATGCGCCGTGTCTCTTGCCGCATCCCATAGCCCGTCATGTGCCGGCAATTGCCCGTAGAAACTGCCCATTTCGCGCAATCGGCGGTCAAGAAGCACAAAATGCATTGCCTCTTCGGCTCCAACCCGGAACCAGTCATCACAAAATTCGGCCGGAAACTGCGATCCGAACCGCGCAATCATGTCAAACGCCAGATCAATAGCCACAAATTCTATATGCGCCAAAGCGTGAATCAGCGCGATCCGCTTTGTTACAGACGTCCCTTTGCCCCGCCGCGGCATTTTCCCCGGACGCAGCAATTCCGGCCGGTTCGGCCTCGCCGGAACATCTGGAATATCGTCAACAAACTCGTGCGTTAACTGTCCCTTGCGCCAGGCTCTTGTCGCTTCACGTGCCGCCATGACCTTGCGCGCCGGCACCGGCGAGCGCACCACATGGCGTGCAGCCAGCCCCACGGACACAGCATTTTCCGGCAATTCTGTCATTATACTCTCAGGCAGTTTGCGCGGCGGCCAGAACCTCGTCTGCATGGTCTTTGACTTTTACTTTGGGCCAGGCTTGTAAAACCACACCATCCGGACCGATCAGGAAGGTGGAACGGATGATTCCCATGAAGGTTTTACCGTACATTTTCTTTTCAGCCCAAACGCCAATTTTCTCAAGAAACTCAGTGCTTTCATCCGATGCGATATCGACTGTCAGTTCTTGTTTGGTGATAAAATTCTGTTGCCGCTTTGGGCTGTCAGCAGACATTCCAAGAACGGCAGTATCTGCCTGTGCGAATTGTGGCAACAAAGCCGAGAAATCTCTGGATTCAGTGGTACAACCGGGCGTACTGGCCTTGGGATAAAAAAACAGCACCAGTTTCTTGCCGCGATAGTCCGACAATTTGACCGTAGAGCCATCTGGTGCAGTCAGGTCCATATCCGGCAATGTATCGCCAACTTCAATCATTTCATATCTCCTAGAATTTCATCCCAAACGTTCGTGGGGATCCGGCCGCAAGTGCCGATTCCATTCCTCAATAACGCATTGTCTCGCCCCATCATACCCGTTCAAAAGGGCATTCCAGTCACTTTGTCCAGCCGACTTGGCAATCAGTTCCCGGCTTGCTTCCGGGGGATAATTGCAATCTGGAGACATAAGACGGAGCGCAACCAGCAAACGTGTCATCAATTCGTGCGCTGCAACCAGTTCTTGATCGAGATGTTCTGCTGCGGCCAATTTGCGTGCTGCCTTGCCGAGTTGCGGGTAGAGTGCTTCTCCGGTTTTCAATTGCAGAAAGTGGACAATAAACTCCCAATCCACCAGTCCACCTTCCATCAACTTGGTATCCAGTGGCCCCTGTGGCGGCTTGTGCTTGACAATATCCAGGCGCATCTTGCGCACTTCCTTGCGGAGCGTCTCTGGCTCGCGCACTTTGCGGAGCACATCTCGAATGTCTTTTTGCAGAACATCCCGTGCCTTCTCGCTGCCGTAAACCGGTCTTGCGCGGGTCAGAGCCATATGTTCCCAGGTCCAGGCACTGTCATTCTGATATTTGCGGAAGCTTTCAAAGCTGACCGCCATCGGGCCCTGTGCGCCCGACGGTCGCAGTCGGGTATCGACTTCATATAACGGTCCCGCTGCCGTCGGAACGGACAATGCCGTCACGATACGCGTTGTCAGCCGATTGAAATATTGAGTCCCGCCCAGTGGCCGATCGCCGTCCGATTCCATACTATGGTCGCCGGTAAACAAGAAAATCAGGTCGAGATCTGAAGCATGGGTCAAAGCTTCCCCGCCGAGACGGCCCAAAGCGAGGATCACAAGTTCGCTATCCGGAACCTTGCCATGTACGGCTTCAAACTCGGCGATCGTCGCATCCGTCAGAACCTGTATCGCCGCCTCTGCTACCCGCGCATAGCCGGCCGCGACATCGAGCGGATCATGATGTCCTTCAATCAATTGTGTGCCCAGAGCAAAGCGCTTCTCGCCCACCCGCGCTCTCACCCGATCCAGAAGCATCTGATAGTCATCACCCGCTTCGGTTCGGGCAAATTCTGTCGACAAGGCTCCAACATCGGGCGGGAGATCCAGCGCCGTTGCGTCGATCAATCCTTCAAAATATTCGGTCCGGCGAGACAAGGCGTCCGCCAGCGTTGGCGCATGGCTCAATATCCGTCCCAGCATGTCCCGCAGCCCCGGACGGGCTTCCAGCATGCGAAAGAAATTTATCGCAGTCGGAAGTTTGTCAATGAGGCTATCCAGCCGGACAAGCGCCTTTTCAGGATTGGGCGATCCGGCAATTGTCTGGATCAGTTCCGGGAGTACGGCCTCAAAAGATTCCAGCGCTGCAGCAGAGCGCAACGCAACCACCTTGCCACTTCGCCAGCGCTGAATTGTACGCGCAAACTGAGCGGGATCAGGCACATCAAGACCCGCGCATACCGCCTCCAGCTTTTGCGCATCCACGGGCATTTTCTGGCTTTCGTCCGCATCAATGAGATCATCATAAATCGTGCCCACCACTTCGACATGTGGTTGCAACAGCGCCAGCAGCGCCGCGCCATCATTCAATCCGTGCAACCGAGCTACCCGATCGAGACTGGATATATCTTCGGGCAAACTGTGCGTCTGTTGATCATTGACCATCTGCAGGCGATGTTCGATGACCCGGTACAACTCATAAGCCTTGCCGAGCTGATCCGCCTTTTGCGCGTCGATATGTCCCGCTTGCGCCAGTACAGCCAGCGCATCCCGCGTTGCTGGTGTACGAAGCTCCGGCTCACGCCCCCCAAAAATCAACTGGTGCATCTGGGCGTAAAATTCCGCCTCCCGGATTCCGCCGCGCCCTTTCTTCAGATCAAATCCCGGTCCAAATTCCTGGCCTGCCCTGAAATGATCACGAATCTGTTCGGATACCGCGCCAATGTTTCGGATGGCACCATAATCCAGAGAACGCCGCCAGATGAAAGGATGAATGGTCTCGAGAAATTCGCGGCCCAGTTCGCAATCGCCCGCTGCAGCGCGGGACCGGATAAACGCAGCTTGCTCCCAGGCCAGCGCGCTGGATTCATAATAGCTGATCGCTGCTTCGACCGGCAGCGCGACAGGGCTGACTTCAGGTGATGGACGCAACCGCATGTCGACGCGAAAGACATAACCGTCGGCATCTCGGGCATTGAGAGCATCGACCAGCCCTTGTCCGATTCTGCGCGCGGCATCGCTGGGCTCTTCTCGGCCCCGGATCGGAATTTTGTCGGGATTGTAGATAAATATCGGATCGATATCGGAGGAATAGTTTAGCTCGCGGCTCCCATGTTTGCCCAGTCCGATAATCGAAAAGCCTTCAAGCGCCGCATCGGGATAGCGTTCCGCATAAATGTCCGCGAGCGCTTCATCCAATGCGCGATCCGCAAAATCGGACAATCTTGTGATCACTTCAGTCAAGCTCAACTGGCCAGCCAGATCACCAATCCCCAGCACCAAAGCAAGTGCGCGTTTTTCGCGGCGCAGCTTCTGGCGGACATTTGCGGCCCCGGCTCCGCATTCATCGGCAAATGCAAATGCGGCTGCGAGATTTTCTTCTGCGAGCAAAGCGCGAAGCTCGGGCTGAACCTCCATTGCCATAGCCAGATAAGGCGCATGCGCCGTGGCTCTTTCCAGAGCATCTCCAAGACTGGTCAAAGGTGTCAAGCTATCGGTCACCCCAGATATTTACCCCGGAAACCAGCTGCATACTCTGCAAAATTCCCTTTTGAAATCGCATCCCGCATGCCCGCCATCAACGACTGATAATAGGCAATATTATGTTCTGTCATCAACATCGCGCCGAGAATTTCCTTGGCCCGGATCAGGTGGTGAAGATACGCGCGGCTGTAAGTCTGGCAGACCGCACAAGCGCAGCTATTGTCCAGAGGTTCCAGATCTTCCGCAAATTTTGCATTGCGGATATTGATCGGCCCAAAAGCGGTAAAGGCCTGACCATTACGGCCTGATCTGCTGGGCAAAACACAATCAAACATATCTACGCCGCGTTCGACCGCACCCACCAGGTCGTCCGGCTTGCCCACACCCATCAGGTAGCGCGGTTTGTCCGAAGGTAGCTGGTCCGGGGCATAATCGAGCACGCCAAACATGGCTTCCTGACCTTCCCCAACAGCCAGTCCCCCGATCGCATAACCATCAAAACCAATATCGATCAGGGCCTCTGCTGAAGCCTGTCTGATATTCTGATTCAGCGAACCCTGCTGTATTCCGAACAGGGCTGCACGAGACGCATGTTCCTCACCACTGTCAAATCCATCGCGAGATCTTTTCGCCCAGCGCATCGATCTTTCCATCGAAGCGACGGCCTCCTCGCGGGTTGCTCCGTTCTTGGTACATTCGTCGAATGCCATGACGATATCGCTGCCGAGAAGACGCTGAATTTCCATTGAACGTTCCGGGGTCAACATGTGGCGGGATCCGTCGAGATGACTCTGGAATTCGACGCCGTCTTCGCTCATTTTTGTGAGTTCAGACAAACTCATCACCTGATAGCCGCCGCTGTCGGTGAGGATCGGTCGGTCCCAGTTCATGAATTTGTGCAGGCCGCCGAGCCGCGCCATCCGTTCAGCACCCGGCCGCAGCATGAGATGATAAGTATTGCCAAGGATGATATCGGCGCCGGTATTGCGCACCGCTTCCGGTTTCATCGCCTTCACCGTTGCGGCAGTTCCCACTGGCATGAAAGCGGGTGTCCGGATCTCGCCGCGCTGCATGGCGATCTTTCCGGTACGCGCTTTCCCATCAACGGCGGCTATGGAAAAACTGAAACGGTCGGTCATATTTTTGATCCCGGAAACAATATTATGATGGAATTACAGCGAATTTTGCGTTTTGTGCCTGATAGTGTAGTTAACGTCGCGCCCTGTCCGAATCCCTCTTTATCTGTGCAGGATATAGGCAATTTTTCAAAGACCAAATCTGGAGCATATTATGACCAAGACAAGTAAACTCGGATCAGCAGCAACCGCATTGATCGCGGCAGCCGCACTTTCTGCCTGTTCAGGCGGAGCCGGTGAAGCCACAGAAGGCGCTGAAGCCACAGAAGCAGAAACAACAGAAGTTGCCGCTGCTGAAAAAGAAAAATGTTTCGGAATCGCCAAAGCCGGCGCAAATGACTGTGCTGCCGGAGAAGGCACCAGCTGTGCGGGAACGTCGGTTGTCGACTATCAGGGTAATGCCTGGAAATATACTGACGCCGGTGAGTGTGAGCCCCAAGGTGGTTCGCTGACCGAAGTGGCTGACAATGATCCGCCAGTTCCGGTTGCTGCAGAAGGCTAAGCCGAACCAACAACAATTATCAAAGGGCGGTTCTTCGGGGCCGCCCTTTTTTTTGTCCGGCAATGACAGTCAGGCGGGATGATCCGGATGACGATAGACAAAACGAAACGGCCTCAGATTCTGGACCGCCACAGGCTGAAAATCGATCTGCGCGAGGCCGGGCTCACCAATGTCAAGCCGATCAACCTCCTTTTCCCAGTTTCGCAAGACATTGTGATCCGACGATGTAAAAATTTGCGCTTTGCGGTTTTCGGTCAGCACAGAGCTGACCCGGTTGATGACATGCCCCGGCGCGAAAGGCATACGCCCCAGATTGATCAATTGCCGCAGACCGGCGTAGCGAAGCATTTTCCAGAAAACTGACAATGGAGTTGCATTTGCTTCCCTGGCCCTTCCATGGATGATCGATTGCCCGTCTTTCAGCGACACATGGAACCCGATCGCATTGTCCCTTCGCGCGAACAGGTCAAAGTCGGCCAATTCGGCATTCAACCCGAGATATTCGTTGTTATACGCCACGACCGTACTGGTGTCATTCCACAGTCTGACACAAAGCGTGCCCCATTCCGGACGCAAGGCCATGGCCAATGGCAGGGCAACCGCCGCATCACTTATCGTTTCCCCCGGCTTCTGACTGGCGAGTATGAAAAACTGCAACTCATGATGCGGCCCCATGCTGGCTTCACGGAAATCTGCGATAATAAATCCAGCAGCCACTCGTCCCGAAACGTGGAGCACAGGATAGAGATCCTCGCCTGTCAGAAACTCATCCACACAAGCGGGATCAGCGTGCCCAAAGATCAACAGGCCTTCCCCGTCATACACGTGATAAGGTCTGGGCGCCGGGCCAGTCGACAGAGAAACCTCACCGTCAATGGGATTATCGGCAAAAACAGGATGGTCATGTGTCATAGAGAATTCGCATCTCTTGCAACGGAAATTACCTTGGCAAAATCCCGACTCGATACCGCACCGCGAACCAGTATCGGGCCAATCAGGAAGGCAGGCGTTCCCTTCAGGTTGAGCGCAAATGCCTGCAGACTGTTGGTGTCTAGTTGACTCTCGATGTCCTTGTGATGGGTTTTCAGATCCCGGAGCAAACGGTCCCAGGTTCCCCCGGATTGCTCTACCGCCATGCGCAGCTGCCGGTCAGACAAGCCGGCCCGTCGCATCAATATGTCATATACTGCCGGATAGATCCCCTGATAGTCCGATGCGAGTGCTATTCGTCCAGCGCGCTCCGAAGCCGGACCGAAAATGGGCCAGTCCCGATAAACCATATTGCAGCGGCCGTCTTCCTCGACTGCCTGTTGTAGCGCAGGATGTGCTTTTCGGCACGCGGTGCAATTAAAATCATTGAACGAAACAATGGTTACATCGGCACCGGCCACAAGCTTGCGCGGAGACTGGTTATCCGCGCGTATCTCCCTGACCGTCGCATTGTCCCCGACATTCTCTCCCACGGAGCGAGAATTTCTCAATATGGTCGCAGCTGCCAAACCGACAACGGACACACCGGCAAGCTGGATGAGTGATCTGCGATCGAGTTTCTTTGCGGGCTTGGCCATGGTTGTGACGTCAATGGATAAGGGTTGAAAGATCAGGAAACAAGTCTTGAGAGAAAATCATCGGCCTCAGCGCGGTGGCAGCAAAAGGCTTGAATCACCGTAACTGTAGAATCGATAGTCACTGGCAATGGCATGCGCATAGACCTGCTGCATCCTCTCCAACCCCATCAATGCGCTGACCAGCATGAAGAGAGTTGATTTGGGCAAGTGAAAGTTCGTCATCAGGCCGTCTATCGCCTTGAACCGGTAGCCAGGTGTAATGAAGATGTCTGTGTCACCTTCAAATGGTTGAATGATGCCATCGTCACCTGTGGCGCTTTCCAGCAGCCGCAAACTGGTTGTGCCCACGGAAATGACACGACCACCCTTCTCTCTTGCCCGATTTAACCGATCCGCCATGGCGGGCTCGATTCGACCCCATTCGCTGTGCATCTGGTGATCCGCGGTTTCATCGACTTTGACCGGAAGAAATGTTCCGGCCCCAACATGCAGTGTCAGCGTCTCGGTCGCAATTTCTGCGTTTGCCAATCCCGCCATCAGACGGTCCGTGAAATGCAGAGCCGCAGTTGGAGCGGCCACCGCTCCGTCTTCGCGGGCAAACATGGTCTGATAATCTTCCGCATCGCGCTCATCAATATCCCGCTTGCGCGCAATATAAGGAGGCAAAGGCATCGTCCCTGCCCGTTCCAGCAACAGCTCGACAGGTTCGTCACCCAGAAAATTCAACAGAAAACTGCCATCTTCATATTGCTGTTCGGCCACCGCACATACATCGGCACCAAAATCGATCTGGTCACCGATTTTCAACCGTTTTGCATTTCGCACAAAAGCCTGCCAGCGCCGCAGATCCTGCCGCTTGTGCAGCGTCGCACCGATGGTCGCATCACCGCGCTTGCCAGTCAGCTGGGCGGGAATGACCCGTGTGTCGTTGAACACCAAAACATCTCCTGGAGACAGGAGCGTGGGCAAATCGCTGACGACATGATCAGCAAGTAGATCGCCTCCCGCGAGCAGCAATTTTGCGCTGTCCCTGGGAACTGCGGGGCGGAGCGCGATATTTTCCTGCGGGAGCGCAAAATCGAACAGATCAACGCGCATGGATCAGGTCACGGATTGATCGGGGCGTTCAGATCGTCAATGGTAATTTCTTGTTCCGCCGTACCCGATTGCGACGATGGAGCCGGCGGTCCCTTGCCATCTATCGCGACGGATGCTTGCAGGATACGACTGGGATTCTGTGGCGGCTCACCGCGCTGAATTGAATCAACATATTGCATGCCGGCGGTAACCCGTCCGAACGCCGTATAGTTGTTGTCGAGCGAAAACCGTGGATAGAAAACTATGAAAAACTGGCTATTTGCGCTGTCCTCACTTTGAGCGCGCGCCATCGATACTACGCCGCGCAGATGCGGAAACTTGTTAAATTCAGCCTTCAAGTCGGGCAGCTCCGAGCCGCCGGCTCCTGTTCCCAATGGATCGCCTGTCTGTGCCATAAAACCGTCGATAACCCGGTGAAAAATTATTCCGTCATAAAAACCCTGTCGGGCCAGCGTTTTGACACGCTCGACATGATTGGGTGCAATCGCCGGAAATAACTGTATCGTTACCCGCCCGCCAGTCGACAGATCCAGATGCAGGATATTTTCTTCAGCCGGGACAGAAACCGGTGCTTCGGCCGGTTCTGCAGTATCCTGAGCAATGGCCGGGCCAGCTACAAAAAGGGCTGCGGCCATTGTGGACAAAAGTTTACGCAACATGGTCATATTCGCTCGATTCTGATCTTGTATAACAATCTTCGCTCACGCCTTTGAAGCAAAGCGCCTTTCGCTGCAATGAATTGCTTGCAACAATGGCTATTGCTCTCCCTTGAGTCCGATCTTTTCGACACGGGCTACAATTTCGTCGCGGACAAGCGGCGTCACGAACTTGTGAATCTCGCCGCCAAACATAGCGATTTCTTTTACCAGACGCGAGGCAATGGGCTGGAGCGAGACGTCGGCCATCAGAAACACGGTCTCGATCTGATCGTTCAGCTGCTGGTTCATACCGGCCATCTGATATTCATATTCAAAGTCGGCAACCGCCCTGAGCCCGCGCACAATTACGTTTGCACCCTGCTTTTCCGCAAATTTCATCAAAAGCGCATCAAATGCGACGACCTCGACCGCATCACCCAGTTCAGCCGTTTCACGGCGCACCATGTCCAGACGCTCTTCCAGCGTGAACATCGGTGACTTGGATGGATTGGTGGTCACACCAATTACCAGTTTATCGACCAGCCGCGTTCCGCGCTGGATAATATCCATATGGCCCAACGTGATGGGATCAAATGTTCCCGGATAGACACCAACTCTCATGTTCATCACCCCTTGGTTGCGGTCATTATCGATCCCGCTCCACTGTATATTCGGCAATGGCACGGAGCAGATTTGCTTCTTCCCCGTAACCATTAAGATGCGACTTGGCCTGGTCAACCAGCATATTCGCCTGTTCTTTGGCCCGGCCCAGTCCCATCAAGGTCAGAAAGGTCTGCTTTCCAGCCTTTTCATCTTTGTGCAAAGCCTTGCCGGCCAGTTCTGCATCACCCTCCACATCCAGAATATCATCGGCAATCTGAAACGCCAAACCCAGATCATGCGCATAGCCACGTAATCCCGTACGCCCCTCGATTGGGACGCGTCCCAATATCGCGCCAACTTCCACGCAAGCAGCGATAAGTGCACCGGTTTTCAGCTGCTGCAGCCGGGTTACGGTCGACAAATCGAACGTGCTTGTTTCTGCCGCCAGATCCATCATCTGACCGCCAGCCATTCCCGATGGCCCCGCTGCCTTGGCAAGACAGGAAACCATTTCAGCCCGGACAAACGGATCCGGGTGCGTATGCTCGTCAGCGAGCAAGTCAAAAGCCAGGGCATGCAACGCATCGCCAGCCAGTACGGCTTCGGCTTCTCCAAACGCGACATGGGTTGTCGGTTTGCCGCGCCGCAAGTCATCATCGTCCATGCAAGGCAAATCATCATGCACAAGGGAATAGACATGCAGGGCTTCCAGCGCAGTGGCTGCCTTCAAGGCGCTGTTTTCTTCTACGTTGAACAATTTTGAGGTCGCGGTGACCAGCAGCGGTCGCAGACGTTTTCCTCCACCAATTGCGGCATGGCGCATGGCGTTGAACAACGCCGCACGCGGATCATCCGGGACAGCCAGCAACAAATCGAATTGCGCGTCGACGGCATCGGCGACCCGCCTCATTTCCTGCTGAAGATCGAGATTGTTATTGGCCGCCACGGACGCCGTCAGTCCGCATCAAGGGCGGTAACGCCTTTGGGATTACCATCACGATCGAGCGTGATTTTCTCAATCTTCGCTTGTGCTGCCTCCAGCCGCTGCTGGCAAAGACCGCGCAACTTTTCGCCCTGACTGTATAGCTCTATCGACTTGTCCAGCGGAACGTCGCCGCTTTCCAGTTTTCGGACAATCTGCTCCAGTTGCCGAAGGGCATCTTCAAAATTCAGGTCGCTGCTTTCGGTGGCGCTGTCATCTGTGGTTTCACTCATGGTCAATCCAATGACGGTGGTTTCAGTTCCGGTCAAGAGCCGGATCGTGCAAACTTGTGCGGTCGGCAGGAAAATCGGGGCTGGCTGGCCATTTATGACGATCACGACTAAGCAGGGGGAAAGTCGGGGAGAGAAACGCATGTTCATCGGTCATTTCGCGCCTGCAATTGTCGCTGCCACACATCCAAAAGCGCCCGGACTTGGCACTCTGTTTGTCGCCGGGCAGCTCGTCGACTTTGCATTTTTTGGTCTGGCGCTGGCCGGTATCGAGAAATTTCGCATCACGCCGGGGATGACGGCAATGAACCCGCTTGACCTCTATCACATGCCCTACACGCACAGTCTTTTGGGGAGCGGGGTCTGGGCACTGGCATTTGGATTGCTGATCTGGCTGGTAACCCGCAATCGTACGGGCGCTATCATCGCAGGCGCGGTTGTTTTGTCTCACTGGCTACTCGATTTACTGGTTCACGCACCGGATCTGACGCTGACCGGATCACCGCCAAAACTGGGTCTGGGCTTATGGAATTACCCGGCCATCGAAATGCCGCTGGAGATACTCATTACATTCGGCGCCCTTGCCTTTTTTGTCGCCCGGACGCGTTCGACTTCTCCGCGATCCCGGCTGGCCCTCGTCCTTCTGACCGTATTGCTGATCGCTTTTCAGCTGTTTAACTGGTTCGCACCCGAGCCCGAAGCGGCGGACGCAACCATGATGATCTCCGCGCTCGTCGCTTTCGCACTGGCCGCGGTAGCGGCTGGATCTGTAGGCCGCACGCGGACATTGAAAACAGCCTGAACAGGCAGAAGGACCAGAATGACTCAATTTGTAATTGCCTATATTGCCGCTGCGATCATCTTCGGTATCCTCGACTTTCTGTGGCTCAGCAATATGTCGACCAATCTCTATCGGCCGGTAATCGGCGAAATCATGGCAGATCAGTTCAACAAGGGGCCGGCCATGGCTTTCTATGCCATCTACCTGTTTGGTGTCGTCTGGTTCGGCGTACGCCCGGCGCTCGCCAGTGGAGCCTGGACATCGGCCCTGCTCAATGGTGCTCTTTTCGGTTTTATTGCTTACGCCACATTTGATCTGACCAGCCAGGCCATTCTCAAAGTGTGGTCGACCAGGATTACCTTGATTGATATGGCCTGGGGTGCTTTCGCAACCGGTACCACCGCGGCGCTGACGGCATATTTGATCCTGCGGTTTGTGAAAGCATAATCAGAACACGACCGGGAGAGATCGTACCATAATGCAAACCAACAAGCCGACAGTAGCGGTTATCGGAACCGGAATTGCCGGGCTGTCCGCGGCATGGCTGCTCAAGGACAAATATCGGGTAACGGTGTTCGAGAGTCAGTCCCGGGCCGGCATGGGTGTTCATACGATCGACTGGACAAACCGCGGTATGGAAAGCAGGATTGACGTCCCTCTGCGCATTTTCACCCGCGGCTATTACCAGCATTTGCTCGCCCTTTATGAACATGTCGGAGTTGAAGTTCTGGCTACCGACCATGCGGGCGCCTTTGCCGACGGGAATGGCGATATGCTGTTTCACTACGGCAATATCCGGATTGCCGGGATAAACATCTCATATCCCAAGGGACGCCACGCATTCAGTCCCAACGCCTGGAAAATCGGCCTGCAAAGCAAGCGTTTCTTCGCCAGAGCCCGGCAGGATATGGCCAGTTCTGATCAATTATCCGATTTGACCTTTGGCGAATATCTGAAACAATCCGGTGCGGGACAGGAGTTCACCGATAGTGTGCTGCTGCCGATGATGTCGGTTACTTGTACCTGTGACTACCAGGCGGTGCGGGATTATCCTGCGGATATCATGCTCGGCTATCTCACCAGCGGGGTACAGGAAATGGGCATAATGAGCGCGGCAAATGGTGTCGATGATATTGTCCCGCGCCTGCTCAACGGGGTTCAACTGCTCACCAACAGTCCCGTCGCCGAAATCAAGGCAGAAGCAGATAAACTCAAGGTGACGGTGTCGGGCGGAGACAGCCAGAATTTTGACCATGTCGTGATCGCCGCTCAGGCCCAGCAAGCCGCAAAAATGCTGTCGGGTTTTGATGCGCAAAGGAAATTGCTGGAAACCGTGCCGTTTGAATCATCGCAAATGAGCGTGCACACTGACCAGGCGTTGCTGCCTGCACCCGCTGAAACCCTGTCTCCGGTCAGCTACCATATTCCTGATGATCAAGACCGGGCCGAAGTGACCGTCAACCTGACCCGGACCATTGCTCGCCTTGGACGGCAAGACACGGTTTTTCAGACCTGGAACCCGATCCGTGAACCAGACCCGGCAAAGGAACTGGCCCGCGTCAGTTTCACGCGGCCAACCGTCAATTTTTCCAGCAGACAGGCGATGGCCGGGTTGCGCGATTTTCATCATCAACAGGGGAATCGTCTTTGGTTCTGCGGATCTTATGTAGCGGACAAAATCCCGTTGCTCGATGCAGCCGTGGATTCTTCAGTCGCTGTGGCAAGGCAACTTGGGGTCGAGGCCCCATGGAAATCCGGCACGGCGGCTTAAGCCCAGCTCGTGTCCGAATTTCATGACCTCGGCGAAATATCCCTCAATCAGGACGATCAGGCCTGGGGGAATTTGGGATATTGGAGAGACGAAACCGAATATTCCGCTGCCTGTCGTGCGCTGGCACTCTTGCTCGGCGATGCTGCCGAGCTGGACGCAAACTCCATCGTAATGGATGCTGGATTTGGTTGTGGTGACCAGTTGCTGTTATGGCGCGATCACTACAAGGTCGCACAGATTTTCGGGATAAACTTTTCTAAAAGTCAGACCGAATTTGCGAAAGCGCGTTTGCAAAAATCCGACCCGGGTCCTGGGCAGAATCCTGCTCCATCGGCACTGCAATATGGTGACGCTACCGACCCGCGTGCCTGGGCGTTCGAATATCCCGGCGGCAAACCCGATCGGGTAGTTGCGCTCGACTGCGCCTATCATTTTCCCGGCAGGACCGACTTCTGGAAATTGTCTGCGAGATACCTGCAGTCCGAGGGCAAGGTGACGGTTACCGACTTCATGCTCGCCAAAGACCATCAACCCTCGTCCCTCAACCACCGCTTGTTGTTGTGGATGCTGACCAGGTCACAAATCCCTGCTGGCAATATGGTCACCGAAGAAAAATATATCGTTCAGATGCAGCAGGCCGGATTTGAACATATCAACATATTGGACATCAGCGAACGGGTCATGCCGGGCTTTGGCAAATGGTGGCGCGGATATCGCGATGGACCCGGCGGTCAGCAAATGCGTTGGCGCAGCCGCCTGAAATACGGAGTCACTGCGCGGTTCCTGGACTGGGCCTGGCGAAAGAATGTCTTGCGCTATTGCCTGATCAGCGGAACGAAGCCCTAGCCCGCCGCTGCCAGCTGTTCCGCAATCTGTCCGAGACGCTCCTTGCCGAAATACATTTCGCCATCAACGTACATCGTCGGTATTCCGAAGGCGCCGCGCTCAACCGCTTTCTCGGTATTGTCCATCAGTTGTTGTTTGATGGCCGGGTCTTGTGTTTTCTCCAGCAACGCTTTGGCATCATAGCCTGCATCGTTCAGGATGTTACCGAGCACTTCTATGTCGGTCATGTCGAGGCCCTGCTCCCAGACTCCGGGTTGAAGTGCTTCCACCAACCCGGCTCGTTCACCCGGATCCACAGCCAGCAGCAGCCGCTGCAGGGTCACGGTGTTGAATGGGAATTTGGGGTTCATCTTGAATTTGGTCAGGCCGTGACGGGCAATGAACCGGTTCATCTCGAGCATGGCATATTCGTTTTTGCCTTTGACCTGCGCATCCCGGACAAAGGGAGGTGCATTGCCGCTCAGCTTGTGCATGCCGCCAAGAAAGACCGGCGTGATCGCAATATCAGCTCCGTGTTTTTCAGCCACAGCCTTGAGTGGCTGCCAAATCAAATAGGCATTCGGACTTACGAAATCGAAAATCAGTTCAATGGTCTTGCTCATCGGCGTCTTGCTCCCGGTGCTGCTCATGCATGTTCTGTTTGTTCAGATCATGAAACCATTATTTGCGGCGAGGGGCAAAGCAATTCGTCAACCCGGCGGACGAACCAGTCTATTTCACATATTTGGCGGCCGCTTTGGCGATACCGCCGTTGGAATGGGCGACATCCTTTACCACCGCTCCGCGCCAGCCAAATTTCACGCCAAGCTTTTGGGCCTGCAATCGGCCCGCTTCGAGGAACGACGCGCCGCGATTGAAACGATGTTCGCCCTGCAACATGGCTTCGGGCGTACGCCGCAAGCTGCTGTGGCTCATATCGATATCCTTGTCACCGAGCAAAATGATCATGTCTTTTTGAACCGCCATCTTGATCCGGTCGCTGTCGAGCGCAGCGTCTTTCAGACCATAGGGATCCTTGAAGCCATAAGGATAGAGCTGCTCCGCATCGGGCATTGTGTACCACCCGGCATTGGCAGCGAGATAGCGTTTCACCCGCGCGTCCGGCTTGTAGTACAGAAAGCGATGAACAAATTGTGATCCGGCTGAATGGCCAAATAATGTATATTGCGTCTGCTCGCTGCCCAACGCCTTTACCGCATGATCGAACAGGGGTTCAATTGCCGAAAATGTCCATTTTTCTTCTTCGCGCAGATAATAGTCATCTCCTTTTTTTCCAAACACATAACCCAGATTATATCGCCGTGATCCGGAAAAATCCCTTTTGGCAAATTCCGGGCCGATCACGACAAATCCATATTGCTGGGCATAAGGCACCCACTCCAGCAGATAGCGCGCAGAGTTGCGCTGCGCTCCGTGCATCATGAACATGATCGGTGCCTTTTTTACATCCACACCCTTGGGGACATAGGCCCAGACTGGAATCGGTTTTCCGGCCCAGCCATCAAACATGAAACGCGAAACTTCCCCCGCTGTGTAGGGCGCAGCCTTGAACTGGCGGTGCGAAACAAATTTCCTGTCACCGGCATTTTTGGGTACGCGATATTCAGGAATATCGCCTCCCGATTCTGCTGCCACTGCCGACGGTTGAACCAGCATCATCGCAGTCACGATCAGGCTCATAAAAATCCGGAACATATTTCTCTCCCTGTTGACCCGAACGTCCTAACAAAGCGCCTGACCAGCCGCCAATGCGAAATTCGCGGCGCGTGTTGAATATTTGGAATGATGACACTCCTGCAAAAGACCTATATTCGGACTAGGCGAATTTGACGCTGGTCGCTAAAGGACTGCCATGACTCAGACAGCATCGCGCACCGCCGAAATCATCACCCCCGAAATTGTTGCCGAACATGGCCTCAATGAGGAAGAATATAGCCGCATCCTGAATGCGCTCGGCCGCGAGCCGAACATCACCGAACTCGGGATATTCTCGGTCATGTGGTCAGAGCATTGCTCTTACAAATCATCACGACTGCACCTGAAAAAACTGCCGACAACCGGACCTCAGGTCATTTGCGGGCCGGGCGAAAATGCCGGAGTCATCGACATTGGTAAAGGGCCTGACGGCAAAAACATGGCAGCCATCTTCAAGATGGAGAGCCATAATCATCCCAGTTATATCGAACCCTATCAAGGCGCAGCAACCGGCGTAGGCGGAATTCTCCGCGATGTCTTCACGATGGGCGCACGGCCAGTGGCTAATCTCAACGCTCTGCGCTTTGGCCGTCCTGAACATCCCAAGATGAAGCATCTGGTCAAGGGCGTCGTCGCAGGCATTGGCGGTTATGGCAATTGCGTTGGCGTACCGACAGTGGGCGGCGAAACCAATTTTCACGAAGCTTATGACGGCAATATCATCGTCAACGCAATGACGGTCGGCGTCGCGGATGCGGACAAGATTTTCTATTCGGCGGCCAGTGGCATTGGCAATCCGATTGTCTATGTCGGTTCGAAAACCGGCCGCGACGGCATTCACGGCGCGACCATGGCCAGCGCGGAATTTGACGATGACAGCGATGAGAAACGCCCCACCGTTCAGGTTGGCGATCCTTTTACCGAGAAACTGCTGATCGAGGCCTGTTTGGAACTGATGGCCAGCGACGCGATTGTCGCGATTCAGGATATGGGTGCCGCCGGACTGACCAGCTCCGCAGTCGAAATGGCAACCAATGGCGAAGTCGGAATTGTTCTCGACATGGACAAGGTCCCATGCCGCGAAACCGAAATGACGGCTTACGAGATGATGCTGTCCGAGAGTCAGGAACGCATGCTGATGGTGCTGAAACCCGGCCGCGAGGAAATGGCTGAGGCGATCTTCACCAAATGGGAACTGGATTTTGCGGTTATCGGCGAAGTCACGGACACTCGCCGCATGGTGCTGAACCACAAGGGCGAGACGGTGTGCGATATTCCGCTGGGTCCGCTCGCCGATGATGCGCCGCTCTATGACCGGCCGCATCTGACTCAGGAAGAATATAAGGCGCATTTCAATGTCCAGCCGCTCGGCGATATCCCCGAGAGCACGGATATTGGTGCAGACCTGCTCAAGATGATGGCCAGCCCCGCCCTCGCCTCGCGCCGCTGGATTTGGGAACAATATGACAGTCAGGTGGGCGCAGATACGGTTCAGCGTTCCGGCGGCGATGCAGCAGTTGTGCGCATTCACGGCACCAACAAGGGCCTCGCCATCACCACCGATTGCACGCCGCGCTATTGCAAGGCCGACCCGGTCGAAGGCGGCAAACAGGCGATCGCCGAAGCCTATCGCAATCTGACCGCTGTTGGGGCAAAGCCCCTGGCGACCACCGACTGCATGAATTTCGGCAATCCCGAAAAGCCGCATATCATGGCGCAATTTGTTGGCTGTATTGAAGGCATGGCGGAAGCCTGCGAAGCGCTCGACATGCCGATCGTATCGGGCAATGTCAGCCTGTATAACGAGACCACTGGCGCAGATGGCGTGAGCCATGCGATTTTGCCGACACCAGCTATTGGGGCCGTGGGGCTGATTGATGATCTCGACAAGATGATGACGATTGGGTTTAAGGATGAAGACCACGCCATAGTCGTGCTGGGCACAACTCCTCTTGAGAACATGGACGAAGATGAAACATTGGGCGAGCTGGGCGATGAACTGGGACAATCGCTCTGGTTACGTGAAATCACCGGAACAGATGCCGGAACACCCCCGTCCGTCAATCTGGAGAAAGAACAGCTAGTTGGTGATTTTGTCAGAGAACTCATAGCCCAGAAGAAAGTAAGCGCCGTGCATGATGTCTCGGATGGCGGTGCAGCAGTTGCACTGGCTGAAATGGCACTTGCCGGGGGCATAGGGGCATCGGTGCTAACAATGGGTCTGACACCAAAAGACGCCTTTGCAGAGGATCAAGGCAGATACATAGTCACTTTCCCCTGGTCTGATCGGGACAGTTGGGCAAAATTCGAAAACGAAGCCAAGCAGGTTGGAATTGTTGCTTCCTGGATCGGCGGGACCGGAGGAGAATCCATCTCCTGGACAGACGGGGAAGACACACCCGTCGCAAATGTCCCCCTCGCCGACCTCCGTGAAGCCAGTGACAGTTTCTTTCGCGACTGGATGGTGGACTAGGCACCCGCCCCTCCATGACCACAGCCTATTCCGGAACACCGCTCGCCAGGAAGCTATCGCTCAAAGACGGAATGACCATCTGGTTTGACGCCATGCCTGAAAGTGTCCGCGCGGAAATTGATGACTATGGTCTGACATTGCTCGAACAATCCCAACCATCCAGAGGCCTGAACGCCGCCCATATTTTCTGCGTCGAACGCGCCATCATGGAAGCGCATCTCACGGCGTTGCGCGAGCTGATTGATCCTGCGGGTCAGGTCTGGGTGAGCTGGCCGAAAAAGGCCTCGAAGGTCGAAACCGACATTACCGAAGACACGATACGCAGCGTCTGTCTGCCGATGGGCTTTGTCGACATCAAGGTCTGTGCCGTGGATGCGGTGTGGTCGGGATTGAAACTCGTGATCCGCAAGGAATTGCGGTAGCTAACGGAAAAACTCAGGTCAGCATGTCGTAAGGATCGATGCCCTCTGACCGGAACTGTTCATGCGCTTGCCGGTAATAGGTCGGTGCTTCGATGTTCATCGACCGGCGCGCCTCATCCAGCGGCATTGCGAGAAACGCGGTAATGTCAATCTCGCTGACCCGCGGACAGGCCTTGCCCATTTTTTGGGCCTGACGGATCGCCTTGAAAACCGGTGCATCGCTTTTCACGGTCTTCTTCATGTTCCAGCCGCCGGCATAGGCGATGAACAGATTGGCAAAGGCCGGGTTCTGACCATAGGTGAAGGCCAGTACACATTGCTCGCCCAGCGCATCGCGACCATAGCCGGTCAGCACATGAAGCAAATCGTGCGTGTCACGTTGGCGATTGGCATACCATTCCACCTGGTCACCAAAACGGCGCGGCATAAACTTGTCGAACTCCGCTTCGAGACCGGCGGCGCTCAGGCCTTCCTTTTCCATAAAGTCACAATAGGCATGTGCCACGCTGCCTTCGGGCATGGTGCGCAAGAGATCGTGATTGTCGAGCAGATCTGGAAGATGCGGTTCCGCAGCGCGGATCGCACGGCCCTTGTCGCTGGCCATATAGTCTTCGGCATCTTTCAGAAATCCGGGACGGGGAAGAGACTGGAAAATGTGGAAAACATGTTCCGTATTTTCCTTGTCCTTGATCAGCTCCCGAAAATGATGAAGCGCCTTGAGCGGACGAATCCGGGCAGGCTCCCGATCGGGATGAAAGAAGACGGGCTCTGCCGCCGGTTGTGCAGCCGCTTTGTCAGCGGTAAAATCATGTGCCATTTCCATATTTGGGTCTCTAAACGCTACTTACATTGCTGTCAATAGAAGAAATATGCTTTCCTGTCGACAGCCCAGCGGCTATCCGAAGGCGTCACATCACTCAGTTCTGGAAACGTACCCATGAAGCCACATGAAACCCTGCCCTATACCGAATTACCCGACTATTCGGACGCGGAACGGATTGAGCGCAGCGTAGCATTTTATGAGGCGCTGAAGACCCGGCGGACATGTCGTTATTTTTCAGATGAACCGGTTCCGCGCGCAGTTATCGAGAATGCTTTGCTGGCCGCAGGCACCGCGCCGAACGGCGCCAATCACCAGCCCTGGCATTTTGCCGTGATTGAATCTGCAGACAAAAAATCGGCGTTGCGCGACGCAGCGGAGCAGGAAGAACAGGAATTTTATGACAGCAAGGCCAGCGATGAATGGCTCGAAGCGCTCGGTCCGCTCGGCACGGATGCGGACAAGCCGTTTCTCGAAATTGCACCCTATCTGATTGTGATCTTCGGTCAACGCAAGGGCGGCATGTTCCCCGGCGAGATGAAGCAGAATTATTATGTCAACGAAAGCGTCGGCATTGCGACCGGCATGCTGATCACCGCGCTGCACGATGCCGGCTTGGCAACCCTGACCCACACGCCCAATCCGATGAAATTCCTCAACCAGATTTGCGACCGTCCGCCAAATGAAAAACCGATGATGGTCCTGGTAGCAGGCAAGCCCGCCGATGGGGCGACAATTCCCAAACATGCCACATTCAAGAAACCGCTGGACCAGATTGCCAGCTGGCTGTAGCGGCTCAATAATACAGTAAGGAGCTTCGCATGGCTACAGCGGTTCATCGCTATCTCGAACTGGATGCCCTGCGCGGTTTCGCGGTCATGGGCATTTTGGCGATCAATATTGCCGCCTTCGCCCAACCGGAAATGGCCTTCATCAATCCCTTGGTCTCTGTTCATACGAGCATGGTGGACATCCACAGCTGGGCCGCCAATTTCATATTGTTTGACGGCAAGATGCGCGGGTTGTTTTCCCTGTTGTTCGGAGCCAGCACCGCATTGGTTATCGACCGGGCCATCGCGACAGGCCAATCCGCTGCCAAAGTCCATTTCTCCCGCATGTTCTGGTTGGCGATATTCGGATTGGCGCATTTTTTCCTGATCTGGTTTGGCGACATATTGTTTCTCTATGCCGGAACCGGTTGTGCGCTTTACTTCTTCCGCGACTGGAGCGCCGAACGTTTGTTGAAATGGGGTTTTTTGAGTTATGTTATCGCTTCGGTCTTCCTGACGATTGGCATGGCCACGATGATTTACCTTCAATATCAGGCGGGACTACCAGGCGCAGCACCCGAAACGCTGGAAGAACTTGATACGATTATCACCGATCTGGGTGGCACTCCGGCAGATATTGTTGCCCAGACCCAGATCCACTTGGGAAGCTTTGCCGAGATATTGAGAGACAAGCTCGACAATCAATGGTTCACTCCGGTCAAAAACCTGCTGCTCGTTCCTTTTGAAACACTGCCCCTGATGATGATCGGCATGGGGCTTTACAAAAATGGCTTTCTTCTCGGGCAGTCTGATCCGGCCACCTACCGGCGCATCGGAGTGCAGGCGACCGCCCCGGGTCTTGCCTTGACCACAGTCCTGGTGGGTATCGCCTATGCCAAAAATTTCGACATGATCTGGATGATGAACATTTCCCAGGCCTGGACAATGCTTCCCCGGCTGCTGATCATCATTGGCTATATCGCGCTGCTGGTGATGCTGATCCAAAGGTTTGCTGCCAACCCGTTGTTGCACCGGGTTGCCGCCGCCGGGCGAGTCGCTTTTTCCAACTATCTCGGAACCTCGCTGGCGATGACATTCATCTTTTACGGCTGGGGACTGGGCCTGTTCGAACAATATGGCCGGCTGGAACTCAATCTGTTCGTGCTCAGCGCATGGGGTACGATGCTGTTCTGGTCCAAACCATGGCTCTTGCGTTTCCGCTATGGGCCGCTGGAATGGCTCTGGCGATCCCTGGCACGTGTGGAACCTCAATCAATGCGCATTCGCGGATAACAAACGCTATTTGCTCCCTTCGCTTTCGTCTTCCGCATCCAGAAACGAAAAATCGAATTGTGATGTCAAATGGGCTCGCAAATCAAAATCTTGTACAATGGTGCCGGGTTTTTCATCCGCATCAATATTCCCCAGCGGCTGACCAGACTCGTTATAAGTATGACTCTTGATCCTGTCGTCAGCAGTGTGGCGATAGATCACACAAAATCTCGGAGTTTCGATTCCCTTGAACAAATGGTGCATCACCATCGCTTCGGCTTCGATTTCAATAGTTTCATCGTCCGAGAGATCGAAAGGAAATCTGCGGTCTCGATACACCCGCATCAGTGTTGACACGTCGAAAATTTCCTTTTCAGTGCAATAACCATTATTCGTTTTGATCATTGAATCGTTTCCGATGAACACAACATGCCGTTTCCCTATGGCTACAAAACTGCCACCGCCACTGTCCTGCGGAGACTGCGATGTCTCTCCTGCCCAGACGATTTCCCAGTCGGCAAGAATACCAGCAGGAATTGATCCAAAAAACTCCAATGACGGAGTAGCACCCGGTACCTGCAGTGCATTTCCCGAAACACCTCCCGGAAGTGTATCCAGATAGGCGGGCATATCGACCCCATTCTCCGTCCAGTCCGACTCCTTCGGACCTGTCGGCGTGAACGCCCGTTCATATTCGGCAACCATAAAAGAGTTGAACTCTTCAAGGTGTGGCGCCAGTTCCGCTTGCATTAACTGCCAAAATTCCGCGATCGTCGGATCCTGAGACACCGCGTGCGAATCCGACTCCTTGGGCTGGACCTCTGGCAGCGCAAAACCCGGTGCAGAGAACAACAACAATCCTGCCAAAAAGAATGATTTTTTCATATCCACTGACTAGCGCTTAATCTTCCAAAAGGCCAATAAATGGCCAGCAACATAAACACAGTCACAAAATCGTCTTTTTGCTATTGCGATCTATTCTCATTAGCTATATACGAGTCGCATTGGAGCAAGATATGGTTGTATGTGTCTGCAATGCGATAAAGGAAAAAGACCTGCGGGCCGCGGTTCGCAGCGGTTCCGAGAAGCCGTCGGACGTCTATGCAGAGCTTGGCCGGAAACCGAAATGCGGGCAATGCCTGTCGTTCGCGCAAACCATTATCAAATCCGAAGTTGCGACCGCTTAGCATTCTCTTTAGCAACGCATTGAAATAATTACATTTTCTATCGATGCTGCCCTTTCGCTTCCATCGTGATTACGCTATAGCCGTGCCTATTGAAACACAGGCAACTCGGAAGGAAGCTGTCATGAAGGGCGATGCCAAAGTCATCGAATATCTCAACGAAGCTCTGAAAAACGAGCTTACCGCGATCAACCAGTATTTTCTCCACAGCAAAATGCTGGGTGACTGGGGCGTCAGCAAGCTGGCCAAATTTGAATATGAAGAATCCATCGACGAGATGAAACATGCTGACAAGCTGGCAGAGCGGATTCTGTTCCTCGACGGCCTGCCGAATTTCCAGCTGCTCGGGCGACTGAAAATCGGTGAAAATGTCGAAGAAATTCTGAAAGCGGATCTGGCGCTGGAGCACGAAGCGTTGCCGCCGCTCAAGGACGCCATCGAGCATTGTGAAAAGGTCCGCGACTATGTCAGCCGCGATCTGTTCGCTGAAATCCTCGAGAGCGAAGAAGAACATGTCGATACGCTTGAACAGCAGTTTGACCTGATCGAGCGCATGGGCATTGAAAACTATATCCAGCTACAGTCGGGTGCGGCTGAATAACCTGATTTTCCGAATTTTCGGAACGGCTTAAAACCCGCTGGCGCGGCGGCCAAATCCGTTGGCCTGTCGTTGGATCACCGGGCTGGATTCCCGGTCCAGATCAGCCAGGGTTTCTTCGAACATCGGCCGCAAGGCGACGATAGGCTCCAGCAGCTCTTCGGGCGACTGGTGATATTCGACATATTTGCGGGCCGTCAGTTCGATTGTTTCAGCAGCGGAAGACAGTTTTACTGCACCAAACTGCGCCGCTTCACCTTTGAGTGTATGGGCCGGGATGACCATTTTGGCTGCATCACGTTCGCGCATCGCCGCTTCAATTTTGGCGACAGACTGCGTTCCATCTTCGCGGAAATAACCGAGAATACGGACAAAATCTGGCCCCAACGCGCTGCGCGTCTCGGTATAAACCGTCCAATCTATGAGTTCGCTTTCAAGCTCCACCGCAAAAATTGCCCTTTTCTTCCTCTAGTCAGAGGTCTGGTCCTAGGCAGCAAGATAGAACGCATTATGTAAAAACCTGGTTAATCATCTTAAACAATGTTGATCTGTGGCGCCTTCTGCATCACTTAAAGCTTTCAAAACGGCTAGCTTTTTTCGTGATACGGATTTTTGGGAGCACGAATGATCAGACGCACCGGGACCCCCCCAAAGCCAAGGTTTTTGCGAATGCCATTGACCAGATAGCGGCGGTAACTTTCCGGCAGGCTATCCACGCGCGTCCCAAAAATAACAAAGGACGGCGGACGGGTCTTGGCCTGAGTAATGTAGCGCAGCTTGATCCGTTTGCCGCCGGGTGCAGGTGGCGGGTTATCTTCGATGGCATCTTCAAACCAGCGGTTAAGCTTTCCGGTTGGCACGCGCTGAGACCAGACCCGGCGTGTCCTGAACGCCGCCTGCATCAGTTGATCAATCCCCTTGCCGGTGAATGCCGACACGGCGATCAGGGGCACATCGCGCACCTGAGCCAGACCATCGTCCAAAGCCGCCCGAATCCCATTGAACAATTTGCTCGGGCCTTCAGCCACATCCCATTTGTTGATCGCGATCACGAGGCAGCGACCTTCCTGAATCGCCTGATCGGCAATGCGTAAATCCTGTGCCTCCAAGCCTTTGGTGGCATCCAGCAGCAAGACCACAACTTCGGCAAAATCAATCGCCCGCTTGGCATCCGCGACAGACAGTTTTTCCAGCTTGTCATTGACCTTGGCCCGCTTGCGCATGCCTGCTGTATCAATCAGATGAACCGTACGGTCAGGATCAATGCCATCCAGCACATCTTCCTCGGAAAGATTCTCATCGTGCCAGATCCAGTCGACGGTGATGCTGTCCCGGGTTATCCCGGCTTCGGGTCCGGTAATCAGACGATCTTCATCCAGCATCTTGTTGATCAGGGTTGACTTGCCGGCATTGGGACGGCCGACAATTGCGAGTTTGAGCGGCGCATTGTCATCAACGGGCTCGTCATCTGCAGCCGCTTCAAATGCTTCGACATAGGGTCGGATCGCCTGGAAGAGGTCAGCCACACCTTCTCCATGTTCTGCGCTAACGGGGATCGGATCACCAAAACCCAGCGAATAGCTTTCCAATATTCCCGATTCCGCACTATTGCCTTCCGCCTTGTTGACCAACAGCACGACGGGGGTTTTCGAGCTGCGCAACCAGCGGGCAATTTCCTCATCCAGAGGTGTCAGTCCCGCGCGACCGTCAATCACGAACAGCGCCAGCTCTGCACCGGCAACCGCCATCTCCGTTTGTTGCCGCATCCGGCCGGGGAGACTCTTTGCATCCTCGTCCTCATAACCGGCTGTATCAATAATATTGAAATCAAGGCCCAGCAGATGGGCCGCGCCTTCACGCCGGTCACGGGTGACGCCCGGCCGATCATCGACCAACGCCAGCTTCTTGCCAACCAGCCGGTTGAACAACGTGGACTTCCCGACATTGGGCCGCCCGATGATTGCAATATTGGGCAGCATGTCGCTGGTTCCCGTTCCTTTTGCCGATCCTTACCGGAAAGCTGAAATTCGGCCGCTATCGTCCAGTACGTAAAGCATCCCGCCGGCTACGACCGGAGGCAGCGATACACCGTTGTCCAATTCAAACAGAGTTGTGCTCGATCCCTCTCCGGGAGAGATAGACACGACATCACCTTCGGTACTGGCAACGATCAGGCGATTGCCGGCCAGTACAGGCCCCGTCCAGTTAATCGGATTTTTCTTCTTCTTCGGGTTGCGGTAAGCGCCGAGCTGACTGATCCAGCGCACCTTGCCTGTAGGTCTGGCGATACAGAGCAATTTCGCATCATCGGTCAGCACAAAGACCCATTCACCCGCGACGACCGGTGTCGCGATACCAGCGATGTTAAGTTCCCAGATTCGCTGTCCGGTCACCAGTTCATAAGCCGCCATGCGGCCGCCCTGTCCGAGTGCAAAAACGCGTCCGCGATCAATCACCGGATCCGCGTCAATGTCCGACAAGGTCGCCACCGAGGTCGAGATACTGGTACGTGCCAGCGCATCGTTCCACAAGTTACGGCCATTTTCGTAGCGATAAGCGGTGAGTTCACCCGATGAATAACCGGCAATCACAGTCCCCTGAGCAGCTGCCGGGGCGGCGACCCCGAATATTCCGGCCAGACCGACCGTGCCGGCTTCATTCCATTGCACCGAACCATCGGTCTGATTAAGCGCATAAATCTGGTTGTCCTGTGTCATGACATAGACATTGTTGTTGGACAGCGTCGGCGCACCGCGAAGCGGACCTGCGGGCCGCACTTTCCATGCCTCGCTGCCATCACTTGCATTCAGGGCAACCACATCACCCACACCGTTCGTGGCATAGACCATGGTTCCCGCAGCACTTACGCCGCCTCCGAACACAGACGAAGAGCCATCGCCTTTGACTTCAATACGCATCGACCATGTCTTGGCACCCGTGGCAGCATCAAAGGCGTGCACCACGGCATCGGTGTCGATGGCGTACAACCGGCCATTGGACACCACCGGAGCCGCTGCCAGACGCGCTCTTTTTGATGTGCCGCTGATATTGGCTGTCCATACTCTGGTCGGAGAAGCTCCAAGCGCGACATGTCCAATCGACTTGCCGGCATTGCCGCCGGATTGCGCCCAATCAGGATTTGCACTGGGTGCAGGCAGAATAACCGAAATACCCGCCAGCGCCGGATCAACCGCAGCGCCGCTTTCACCGGTCAGGATATTGGTTCTCTTGCCGAGTGTTGGCGTGCTTTTTTTGCTGTCGCCACCACCGCCGCCCAAGACTCCGCAACCGGACAGAAGGCTTAGAGCAATCAGGCCCGCGCATATTTTCGCGACATATTGTTTCCTGGACGTCGGCATTATTCTGTTTCTCCTTCGCCGCTAGCGGCGCCATCCCCATCTTCTGAAATCACGGCATCAATCCCCTGCACGCCTGCCATTTGCAGAGCGCGTGAGCGAATTGTTGGTGGTACGGTTTCATCCTGCGCCAATTGCGCAAAAAGCGGCCCGGCCAGGTCTGCCTTGTCCATCTCGAGATAGGCAATCGCGACCATTTCGCCAGCACTGCCAAACCAAGGATTACCAGGCACGGCCAGCGGCTTCAACCGGTCAATAACTTGCTGTGATTCAAGCGAATCAAATTCGGTTGCGGTTTGACGAATAAGGGCCAGATCGCGGAAAGGCTGAGGCAGGTCTGCATCTGCGGCGACTTTCTTGTAGCCTTCAATAGCCTTGGCGGGATCGTTTTTTTCCAGCGCAATATTGGCCTGCATCAGTTGCGCGGCAGCACGATATCCGTCCTGTTTCGTATCTTCCAGGGGCTTCAGAGCAGCCGACGCGCCGTCCATATTATTCTGGCTGATGCTGTCCACAGCGGCGACATATTCCTCGCTGCGCAGTCCAGCTTCTTCTGTCTCGCTATTGCTATAGAATATCCAGCCGGCCAGCGAAGCCAGTCCAGCCACGATGACCAGACCGATCCAGACGCCGTAACGGCTGGCGAAATTCTGCAGATCCGCCTGACGAACCGCGTCATCCACTTCGCGCATGAAAACCTCTTCACCGCGATCGGTTTCTTCTTCGGGTTTCTTCTTGTCGTCCTTTGCCAAAGCGGCTTCCTTCAAACATTAGCTCGCGACGGAATTAATCCGCCTGAAATATCTCGCCTGTTCTTTAACGTCGGCGTGGCAAATGTCCAAGCCAATCGTCCATTTCCAGAAGCTGAACATTAATTTAATCGGAGATGAATATGGGTTATTTCTTCGGTTGATACAGTTGATCGGGGCCCGGAAAGCTGCGGTCGCGAACATCGCCCGCATATTTCTCCGCAGCTTGCTCGATTTGTTGGGAAATATTGTGATAGCGTTTCACAAAGCGCGCGGTACGTTCAAACATGCCCAGCATGTCTTCAGTCACCAGAACCTGCCCGTCACATCGCGCAGATGCGCCAATTCCGATGACAGGAATATCGACGGACTGGGTCGCGGCAATTGCGATTGGTTCAAGCACCCCTTCAGCGACCATGGCAAAAGCCCCGGCATCTGCCACGGCCTTCGCGTCTGCCAGGATTTTTTCATGCTCTTCCTGGCTGCGACCACGTGCCGCATAGCCACCAAGCGCATTCACGGCCTGGGGCGTGAGACCAATATGGCCCATGACAGGGATCCCGCGCTGCGACAGGAACGCAATTGTTTCGGCCATGGTTTGACCGCCTTCCAGCTTGACCGCAGCACAGCCGGTTTCCGACATGATCCGACTGGCCGATTCAAAGGCCTGCTGCGGAGACTGTTCGTACGATCCAAATGGCATGTCGACAACGACAAGACTGTGATAGCTTCCCCGGACGACCGCCGCACCGTGATTGCACATCATGTCCAGCGTCACAGACAATGTCGACGGCAGTCCATAAATCACCTGTCCAAGAGAATCGCCAACCAGCAGCATGTCGCAATGCGCGTCCAGCAACTGTGCTGTTCGTGCGGTATAGGCAGTCAGCATGACCAGCGGATCTTCTGTTTTGCCTTCAAATTTCCGGCGCTGGATGACCGGAACCGTCAAGCGTTTGCGTGGCTGGGGCGTCGGGTTTGCCCGACTGGTCGAGGTATCGAGTTTAAAGGTTGTAGACATGCGCATTCTAATAACCGCGGTTCGGCGATAAGACCAGCCCGACGTAAAAAGGCCGACAAGCCATTTGCCTTTTTCCGGAAAGTGCGTCATCAATAGCGGGTCTCACGACTCCATCTGCAAATCCATCAATTTTCCCGGGAATTTCTTATGCCTGTGGCAAGCAGCCCGCGTTCGCGCGGGTCGCAATCCATTCTGTTGTTCGTGGCCTTCATCGTGTTTGTCGACATGATGGGGATTGGTCTCATTTTGCCGGTCATGCCATCACTGATCGGCGGGTTGAGCGGCGCGTCAATTGACCGTGCCGCAGAAATCGGCGGCTGGTTGCTGTTCGCCTATGCCACCATGCAGTTCCTGTTTGCTCCGATCATTGGCGGATTGAGTGATCGTTTTGGTCGGCGACCGGTGCTGCTCGTCACCCTGTTTCTGCTCGGCCTCGACTATGCGATCATGGCCTGGGCACCGGATCTTGTCTGGCTGTTTATCGGCCGCATCATTTCCGGAATCATGGGTGCCAGCTGGGCCGCCGCCAATAGCTGTGTTGCTGATGTTGCAAGACCAGAAGAACGCGGCAAATTTTTCGGTATTCTCGGCGGTGCTGGTGCTTTCGGTTTCGTCATGGGTCCCGGATTGGGCGGATTGCTGGGACAATATGGAGAACGCCTGCCATTTGTCGCTGCGTCCATACTCGCGTTGCTCGGTGCAGCGATCGGCTTTTTCATCCTGAAAGAAACGCTCCCAAAAGCCAAACAGCGTCGTTTCTCGATCACGAGAGCCAATCCCATGGGCAGCATCATCCAGATGTCCAGAACGCCATTGGTCATCGGCTTTCTGCTGGCCATCTTTGTTCTGCAACTGGCCGCGCAGGCCCAAATCGCCGTCTGGGCTTACTGGTTGATTGAACGATTCAATTGGGACGTGCTGCAAATCGGCATCAGCGTCGCAATGTACGGCATATTGTTAGCCATCGTGCAAGGCGTTCTGACCGGACCCGTCATCACGCAATTGGGGGAACGCAAAACCGCATTCTTCAGCCTGATGTTCGGAATTCCTGCCTATTTGTGCTTCGCTTTCGCGCCCGATGACCTGTTTGTATATGTCGGCATTGTGATCGGTGCAGCCAGTGGTTTTGCCTTTCCCGCGATGCAGCAGATGATGAGCACGCGTATCGCCGAAGATGCGCAAGGCGAATTGCAGGGTGCGGTCGCAAGCATGATCAGCCTGACATCGATATTCGGTCCTGTCATGATGACCGCCGTGTTCGGAGCTTATGCCGACGATCAGGGCCTCTATTTCCCCGGCGCACCTTTCATTGTCGGTGCCTGCCTGATGGTTGTCTCGGTCGGGATTTACGCGATCACCGTTCGGCGCTACTATCTGCCACCTGCCTAGGGAGTAGTTTCATGGCCTCTGATCCCCGTCTGACCGAGTTGATGCACGACGCCCTGTCAGGCCGCGACGGGATTGAACCCAAAAAAATGTTCGGTGGCACATGCTGGATGCTCAACGGAAATATGCTTTGCGGCGACGGTACCGGACAGTTCATGTTTCGAGTCGGCAAGGAACAGGAACCCGAACTCCTGTCCCTGCCGGGCACGGAGCCGGTAATATTCAGCGGCCGGAAAATGGGCGGGATAATCTGGGTCGACGAGAAACAGGCGCTGGAAGATGGCCTCGATCACTGGATCGCAATTGCCCGGAACTTTGTCGGAAGCTTGCCGCCTAAATAAACCGTTTGTTACTCGGCGGGTTCAGGCTTTAGCGCCGCGACTGCCTGCAGAGGATTGTCACTGAACAGACCGTCCACACCTGCCGCCACAAAGCGGCGCACTTCGCTTTCCAGATCACCCGCGCCTGCCGGACTGACACCGCTGACAAAATCAGTTGGCAAAAAGTAATTTTCGCGGCGGAACGTCCAGGGGTGAACCTCCAGCCCAGCCCTGTGCGCCGCGGTAACCAGCCCGGTTTCCTTGTCCAGACGCCCCAACGCATCCCGGCTGATCACCATGGATTTGGACGGACCAATGCCGCTGGCATATTGTGCGATGTCTGCCAGACCATCAGGTTTCACCATATCGGCATAGCGGAGTGCCGGCTGATCAGGCGGACCGCCCTCACCGGCAACCAGCTGAACCAATCGCACTTTGGTATTGAGTTTCAACAGCTTGAGATTGTCGACTTCGAAGGACTGGATAAAAACCGGATCATCGCGACCATCATACCCATATTTAGTCAACAGACTGAGCAGCGGCTTGTCATGCGGCAATCCGATACCGGCGAAATAGCCGGGATGTTTGGTTTCAGGATAGACACCGATCCTGTTGCCCGTCTCTGCCTGATGCAGTTTCAGCAAGTCCAGCACTTCTTCAAACGTTGGAATCTGAAACTGGCCATCAAAAGCGGTATTGGCATCGCGCAGTTCGGGCAGGCGTTCCTTCGCGAGTAAAGTCTTCAGTTCTGCCAGCGTGAAATCTTCAGTAAACCAGCCGGTAAATTCCGTGCCATCGATTGTTTTGGTGGTTTTCCGATCAGCAAATTCCGGCCGATCCGCGACATCTGTGGTGCCACTAATCTCATTTTCATGGCGCGCGACCAATATGCCATCTTTGGTCAGCACCAGATCGGGTTCGATAAAATCCGCGCCTTGTTCAATCGCCAGTTCATAGGCGGCCAGCGTATGTTCGGGGCGTTCGCCGCTGGCCCCTCGATGGGCAATGATAATCGGCGCATCTCCGTTTAATGTCGGCATATTCTGCATTTCCTCCGGCGCTGTGCCACAACTGCTCATTGCTGCACTGAGCAAGACCAACAGACTCAGACGCAGCAACATCAGACGGTCACTTCCACGCCTTTCCAAAAGGCAATGCGGTCCTTGATCTCCGCCGCAGCATCTTTCGGTTCGGGATAGTACCAGGCGGCATTGCTATTGGTTTCACCATCCACAACCAGAGAATGATAGGAAGCTGTACCTTTCCACGGACAGAAACTGGTGTGGTCACTGGCGGTCAGCAAATCGCTCTTCACAGCGTCACTCGGGAAATAGTGATTGCCCTCGACTACAACTGTATCATCGCTTTCCGCAATGACCGCGCCATTCCATTTCGCCTGCACCATTATCTGCTCCTGCTTCGGATGATCCACACCGGCAATGTCACAATGACCAGCGGTGTCCAGATCCATATCGCCTCTGACTGTAACACTTTGAGGCCGCGGTCACTCAAAAAATTTGCAACACCGATGGGCGAAACTGCGATGGGGGTGGATGACGCAAAATGGCGTACATCGCTCCATGGCCAGAACAGGGCAGCGCCAAGGCCGCCATTTGTCAGCGTATCGAGCAGGCCGTGCGAGGCCATCGCAACAAACAGAAACAGCCCAGCGGCGAGATATTTTTCGGGACGGATCAGGGCCGTCGCAACCAGGGCGCTGATCGCAGCAAATAACAGACTATGTGTCGCCCCGCGATGACCCCAGCTGGCGGCATAGTCGATTCCGTAACCAAAGCCGATCACATCAGCATCGGGCAGCATCGCAAAAGCAATGCCAGTCACAATAACCGGAACAGACAGGCGTTCGCGCCCCAGCATCAGCGCACCCGCAATCGGGATGGCCGCATGGGACATGATCGTAGGCATTAGCTGTTGCGGGCCGCTAGACCTGCTGCTTCGTAATCCGCTGCTTTAAATCCGACCACCAGTTCGTCACCATGTTCGAGTACCGGCCGTTTGATCATGCTGGGATTTTCGACCATCAACATGATCGCGGTATCTTCGTTGACGTTTTCCTTGACCATGTCGGGCAGTTTTTTGAACGTTGTCCCGCGCTTGTTGAGCAGCGGTTCCCAGCCCACCTGCATCACCCAAAGTTCAAGCATATCTTTGGTAACACCCGATTTCTTATAGTCATGGAAGACATAATTTATGCCGTTTTTTTCCATCCAGTTACGCGCTTTCTTGATCGTGTCGCAATTGGAAATGCCGTACATTTTGGTTTCACCAAAAGTTGTTGATTTGTCAGCCATGATACTCACCCTGTTTTCTGGTCATTCGCGCAATCGTCCACGGGCGCGGTGTTTGAGGAACGGAGATAGCTACAAATTGCGGCGGTGCAAGAGACAATCGTGCGCTACGTCGCTGCCGCTGATCGGTTAAATCCGCTTTCCAATCGTCACAACCGGCTGCGTTTCATAGCCCAGAGCCTTGTAAAATCCGATGGCCTGTGCGTTGTCTTCGCGAACCATCAACTGGACTTTCGGGGCATTTCGGTGTTTCAACCAGTCTTCAGCGGCGCCCATCATGATCCGCCCCAATCCATCACGACGATGTTTCGGCGCCACCGCCAGATAATAGACCCAGCCGCGATGGCCGTCAAAACCCACCATGATGCTGGCGATTAAGGCGCCCTCTCTGCGGGCCAGCAATATATCCGATGTCTCAGTCGCCAGTGCCAACTGATAATCGGCCTTGGGATCATTCCACGGACGGGTCAGATCGCACGCTTTCCAAAGCGCGATAACATTGTCCACATCGGACTCGCTGGCGGTTGATATCTCCATCGCTGTTCCAGGTCTATGCCTTCACATAACCTTCCGGCAACTGGCGGATATCATGGTCCGGATCAAACCAGGGCGCACTGTCGGATCGCCAGATATGGGCATCGGCCTGCCGGGTAATCTCTGTATCCATACAGCCCATACGCAGCAGAACCATGCCGGCCTCCTTCCGCTCGGCGATCAGTTGAGACCCGCAATTGGTGCAGAAATAGCGGTTCTTGCCGGGAGAGGATTCAAACTTGTTGAGCTTGTCTTCGCCGCTGGTCCACCTGAAGGCCGCAGGGTTGATCGGCATGACACTGGAGAAAGCCGCGCTATGGGCTTTGCGGCAGGTCTGGCAGTGACAGTGGATGATCAGTCCGGGATCACAATCCGCTTCATATTGGACCGATCCACACAAACAGCTTCCGTTCAGCATGTTCTTTTCCTTCAGATATCAACAACAATCTTGCCAAAATGCGCGCCGGATTCCTGGTGGCGGAAAGCATCGCCGAGATCGGCAAGCGGGAAATGCTTGTCAAGGATCGGTTTGATACCATTGGCATTGATCGCGGCAATCATCTCCTGTTGCTGCGCGCGGCTGCCCACAGTCAGCCCCTGTACGCGCAGGTTTTTGGCCATCAATATGGCCGTCTGCACGGGTCCGGCAAATCCCGTCAACACACCGATCAGCGCAATATGCCCGCCAATGCGTGTGGCCATCATTGACTGGTCGAGCGTTCCCGGCCCGCCAATTTCGACGACGCAGTCCACGCCCTTGCCGCCCGTCAGTTCGAGCACTTTCGGCCCCCAGGCTTCGATTTCCTTGTAATTGATCAGATGATCTGCACCCAGTGTCTTGAGCCGGTCCAGCTTTTCATTGGACGAAGATGTCGCAATCACTGTTGCACCAGCGGCCTTCGCAAATTGCAGAGCAAAAATTGATACGCCGCCCGTACCCTGCACCAGCACGGTATCACCCGGCTTCACACAGTCATCGACAAAGAGCGCGCGCCATGCGGTGAGGCCGGCGCAGGTCAATGTCGCCGATTCAGCCGCGCTATATCCTGCTGGAGCATGAGTCCAGGAAGTGGCCGCACCAACCACCTGCTCACAGGCATATCCGTCAATCCCGTCGCCTGGAACGCGTGCAAAGCCACCTTCCGGCGGCGTACCGTCGATCCAGTCCGGGAAAAAAGTCGAGACCACCGCATCACCGGCTTTGAACTCGGTCACCCCCTCGCCCACCGCCGTTACTTCACCCGCGCCGTCTGACATGGGTATGCGGTTTTCGGCCGTGGGGAGCATACCTTTGACGACGGCATAATCGTGATAGTTGAGGGAACTGGCTTGCAATCGCACTGCGATTTCACCGGGACCGGGAGCTGCCGGGTCAGGGAGATCAACGAGCTTGAGGTTGTCGAGCGAGGCTGGAGTGTCGAGCTGGATGGCTTTCATGGTTGGTCCTTTAATATGGCATCTTGTCACACCGTTCGTCCTGAGCTTGTCGAAGGACAATCGGGCATGATCTCAGTTCGTTTTCCGAGACCGAGCCAATTGCGAAATCAATTCCCAGTCACCTGCAATCAATGCCTGTTTTTTCGCTCGAGACCAACCCTTTATCTGTCGCTCGGCGGCCAATGCTTCTTCTCGTGTAGGGAACGTCTCGCTCCAGACCAGTTCGACCGGATGACGTCTTTGGGTGTATCCCGCAACCAATCCTGATTGATGAGCGGCGATCCGGTGTTCCAGATTATCGGTATGACCAACATAGAAATGCCCGTCACTACATTTCAACATATACGCCCAGAATGCCATGGGACTATCCTACCCTGCAATCATCCTTCGACAAGCTCAGGACGAACGGAAATGGGGGATTGTCCTGAACTGCAAAGTTCTCGTCAGTTTCTTGTGATCGTTAAAGTCAATTCTGAGCAGGGGAGAGTCGTCAACTATAAAAACCGTTCGTCCTGAGCTTGTCGAAGGATGAATTCGAGATGGTCCGGCAAGATTTTATCGAAATCCATATTCGCGGATAGCGCAACAGCTCCTCACACCGACGAATAATTCCGGCTTCACTCCCACTCAATCGTCCCCGGCGGTTTGCTGGTATAATCGTAAACCACCCGGTTAATCCCCTTAACCTCGTTGACAATCCGCGTCGAAACGCGGGTCAGGAAGCTGGCGTCGAACGGATAGACATCTGCGGTCATGCCGTCGGTGCTGGTGACCGCGCGCAGGCCGCAGACATTGTCATATGTCCGGCCATCGCCCATCACGCCGACTGTTTTGACGGGCAGCAGCACCGCGAAAGCCTGCCAGATCGCGTCGTATAATCCGGCATTGCGGATTTCTTCGAGATAGATGGCATCAGCCTTGCGCAGGATATCGCAGCGTTCCTTGGTCACTTCACCGGGAATGCGGATCGCGAGGCCGGGTCCGGGGAACGGATGGCGGCCGACGAAAATCTCGGGCAGTCCCAGTTCACGCCCCAGCGCGCGGACTTCATCCTTGAATAGCTCGCGCAGCGGCTCGACCAGTTGCATGTTCATGCGTTCCGGCAAGCCGCCGACATTATGGTGTGACTTGATCGTGACGCTTGGTCCGCCGGTAAAGCTCACACTTTCAATCACATCCGGATAAAGCGTGCCCTGCGCGAGGAAATCTGCACCGCCGACTTTCTTCGCCTCAATCTCGAACACGTCAATGAAGGTTTTGCCGATAAACTTGCGTTTCTTTTCGGGATCCGTCTCACCCTTCAGGCCATTAAGGAACAGCGTTTCGACATCGAGATGCACGAGCGGAATGTTGTAGTGCCCCTTGAACAGGCTGACCACCTGATCGGCCTCACCCATCCGCATCAGGCCATGGTCGACGAAGACACAGGTCAGTTGCTCGCCAATCGCTTCGTGGATCAGCACCGCGGCCACCGCGCTGTCGACGCCGCCGGACAGACCGCAGATGACTTTGCCGTCTCCGACCTGCTCGCGAATTTCCTTGATCTTGGCCGCCTTGAATTCCGCCATTGTCCAGTCACCGGCACAGCCGCAGACATGACGAACGAAATTGGCGATCATCTTGCCGCCGTCGGGCGTGTGCACGACCTCGGGGTGAAACTGCGTGCCATAATAGCGGCGCTCGTCATCCGCGATCAGCGCAAAGGGCGCGCCGTCGGTGGTGGCGACGATGCGGAAGCCCGGTGCGAATTCGGTGACCTTGTCGCCGTGGCTCATCCACACCTGATGCTTCTCGCCTTCTTTCCAGAGGCCGTCGAACAGAACGCATTGTTCGGAAATCTCGATAAACGCCCGCCCGAATTCGCCGCTGTCACCGGATTCAACCGTGCCGCCGAGCTGATGGGTCATGACCTGCTGGCCATAGCAGATGCCCAGGATCGGCAGGCCGGATTCGAAAATGATATCCGGTGCCCGCGGACTGTCCGCTTCGGGGACTCCTGCCGGTGATCCGGAAAGGATAATGCCCTTGGGTTTGAGCCGCTTGAATGCCTCTTCCGCGGCGTTGAACGGAGCGATTTCCGAATAGACCCCCGCTTCACGGACCCGGCGGGCAATAAGCTGCGTGACCTGAGAGCCGAAATCGACGATCAGAATGGTTTCTTCATGAGCTATGGACATGGGTTAGGCGCTTAATGGCCGGGAAGATGAGAGTCCATATTTTTTGGGAGGATAGAGGTTTTTTTATACCCCTCTCCAATCTTCACAACCACGCCAGTAAATTCTCGATCTGGACCCGCTGTTCTCCGCCGGCTCCCGGTGCAATTGTGGCAACCACCTGTTTCGCTTCATTCGACTGGCCATTGGCGGCAAACGCATTCGCCAGATGCCATTGAATTTCGAGATTGCCTGGCGCTGATGCAGCTGCCTCCCGAATGAGCTGCAAGGCGCGTGCCTTGTCCTTGCGCGTCTGCAGCAGAATCCAGCCCAGCGTATCCTTCACCATCGGATCGTCCGGAGCCAGCGTCAGCGCTTCTTCGGCCAGCTTCACAGCCTGATTCCCGCGCGACAGGTTCAGCTGCGCCATCGCGGCATTGTTAAGCAACATCACTTTCTGGGGGTGCGGGCGGGCGAGCAGGCGGTCATAAATTTTGACCGTACGGTTCCAGTCCTGCGCAATAATCGCCTGTTCGGCTTGAAACACAGCATTGGTGGCAGGGTCCTTTTTCAAAGCCGCGGCGCGCTGAGAATAGGTCGCCGCGTTTTCCTGCCCGGCCCTGGACGCCAGTTTCGCGGCCTGTTCCAGAACCTCAACCGGTGCTGTCACCATATCCGCAACCGGCGAGATGGCCTGCCAAGCTTCGGCATGATTGCCAGCCGCCGAAAGCGCACCGGACAAGGTCATCACGGATTCCGCATCACCGGGGCTCCGGGACAAATAGCGGTTCAGCTTGTCAATCGCCTGCTCGTGATTGCCCCGCCGTACATCCAGTATCCCGGCGAGACGCAGAGCGGGCGGGACTTCACTGATATCCGCCTTGGTGTTGAGCAGGCGTTCGTAGGCAGCATCGCTTTTGCCTTTGTCAAAGTCCATTTTGGCGAGATGATAAGTGGCCCAGGGATGAGTGGGCGATGCTGACAGAACCGCCTCGAAGCTCTTTTGCGCCGCACTCTGATCGCCAAGATCGTTCAGGGTTACTCCGCGCAAATATTCGGCCACGACATTGTCCGCGCGAATTTCTCTTAATCTGGTGAAAGTTGCCAGCGCTGATTTTCCATCCGCTTTTGCAAGCGAAATCCGGCCGGACAAAAGCAGTGCTTCCATACTGTCGGGCGCCCGTTCCAAAGCCAGATCGGCGTGACGCGTCGCCGCATCAAGGTCACCCAGTTCCAGCCTGCGATTGCCGCGAATCCAGTTCAGCTCGGGATCACCGGGATCTGACTTCAGCGCCTCTGACAGCACGGCCTCGGCTTCTTCCATCCTCTCCAGCCCCAGCAAGGCCATGGCCTCGATCGATCGCAGTTGCGCGCTGTTCAGCTCCTGCGAATTGACCACGAGTTCCAGTGCCTCGTCGTTCCGCCCATTCAGCAGCAGCGCCTTGCCCAGCAGCGGTTGCACACGTTCCCGATAGGACGCCTGTCCTTCCAGTTTGCCGAGCGCCGTTTCAGCTCCAAGGCCATCGCCCAGCTCGATCATCACCTTGGCAAATAAAAGGTTCGTCTCCGGGTCACTGCTGTTCTCGCGAAGGGCCGTCATCAGGTGAATACGGGCGGACAGATAGTCCTGACCCGCAATGGCCGCACGCGCGTCTTTCACCGGGTGTTCGGATCCTGCTGAACAGGCGGCCAGCGCGCCGACAGCGATCAACTGGACAATTATTTTGCCCGCAATCGGGAAAAGTGGGACCTTTTTCATGCCAGGAAACTAGCAAGAATGTCTTTCATTTTGGCTAACGTCAATCGGTGTTTTTCCCGGTTTTACGGTGGAAGCCCGTATGTTGAAATAGTGTCGGAAATTTTAACGTTATTGCCGCATGAACAATGATGGTTAACATTTATCTGCTTGCTTTTTAATCATTATTTATGACTGGCATATCTATTGCATTTCTTTTTGCCGGATTGCTTTGCAAGCACTGATATTCAACCTTCAACCGGATATCAGCTTCGCAAATCAGGGATGGAAGGAAACAGAAACGTGAAGAAAACATTGATCATCACCGGCATCGCAGCAACGCTGGCCGCCCAGTCACCGGCACAGGCAGCGATCTATGATTATAACGCCTATATCAACAACGGGATCGGTAATGCGACGGTGACTGTCAATTCGACCGCAGGCACTGCGACCTACAAAGGACGCAACATTGATCTGACCGTAACCAGCGACAAGCTGAAGGGTTTCACCGGCGCCACGCGCAATACCACTTACCTGGCGAGCGATATCAGCGGGACATTTACCCGTTATGGCCGGACATATAACGCCTATCAATCAACCCGCCCCAAATATACGCAGATTGCGCTGAGCGGCAATTCCAACTTTCTTTGGACCTACGGCCGTGACCGTTGGGGTCGCACGTTCGATTTCGATGGCAAGGGCAAACTGCGCTACACCGGTTCAACCGGCGGCAGCACTGGCGGAACTCCGGTTCCGGCTCCCGGCGTTCTCGGATTGCTCGGACTGGGTGTTGCAGGTCTGGCATTTGGCCGTCGCCGCAAGGCCCTGAAAGCCAAAGCAGCCGCCTGATCGGACTGACACAACTTGCAAAAAAGGGCGGTGGAAACACCGCCCTTTTTTATGCGCCCGAAGGACCTGCCATATCCCGAAGTTCTGTCTTCAAAATCTTGCCGATATGACTGCGCGGGAGCTCATCAATCAATCGCAGTTCGGACAATCGCTGGGTTTTACCGAGATCGGCATTGGTTTCCGCCTTGAGCGCTTCCAGGTCCAGCGTAACGCCCGGTTCAGGCACGACAAAGCCGAGCGGTGTCTCACCCCATTGTTTTGACGCGATGCCGATCACGGCTGCATCTGCCACGCCCGGTTGCTCCATCAACGCTTCTTCGAGGTCGCGCGGATAGATATTGAAACCGCCAGAGATGATCATGTCCTTGGACCGGCCCATCAGCGTGATAAAACCCTCCGCATCGACCTGACCGATATCACCCATGCGCTGCCAGCGATCGCCATTGGCATCATACCAGCTGGCCTCTTCGGTTTTTTCCGGCTGGTTCTGATAGCCGCTCATCATGGTTTGCGAGCGTCCGACCAGTTCACCCATTTCACCGGGCGGCAAAGGCTTGAGATCTTCGTCAACGGTAATTACCTCGCTGCCGCCCCAGGCGATGCCCACGGTATGCAATTTGTCGGGATGGGCATGGGCCAGCAGTATGCAGACCACCCCGCCCTCGGTCATCGAATAAATCTCGATCAACCCGCCGGGCATGCGCTCCAGCACCTCTGCTTTGAGCTCCGCCGAGAAAGGTGCGCTGGTGCAATATTTGTGGGTGAAGGTCGACAAGTCGTAATTATCGAACCCTTCGAAATCCATAAGTCTTTGATATTGAACGGGAACCAGCATGGTATGGGTAGCGCGATGGTGCTGCGCGAGATCCAGCCAGCGCTGGCAATCAAACTTGCGCATCAATACTGCCGTACCGCCATAAGCCATGGTGGCGACAAAAATTCCAAGCGTGGTATTGGAGTAAAGCGGGGTCGAAAACAGCGACACCTGACCCGGTTTGCCATAGCCCGAATTTTCGCCCACCGCCATCTGGTACCAGCGCATCTGGCGGCTGTGGACTATGCCCTTGGGCGTGCCGGTGGTGCCGCTGGAATAAATGATATTATAGGGATCTTCGGGACCGACGTCGGGATCAGTGGGCATCGCACCTTCGTCCGCCATCCAGTCGAACAAAAACGGCGCGTCGTCCTTGGCGGCATCCATCATGATATGATTGAGCGGCGGCAGGTCGAGTCCGCTGTCCAGCATCTCGGCACGTTTGGGGCCATCAATAAACCAGTGCATCGCTCCGCTATCCCGTGCCATATTGGCCAGCTGTTTAGGCGTCGCAGAAGTGGTGAGCGGCGCAGCGCATCCACCCGCGACAATCGCACCAAGATAGACCAGAGCGTAGCGGATGGTCGTGGTACCAAGAATCGCCGCCGCCTGTCCTTTTTGCAGCCCGTCGGCCTGCATTTGCGCGGCAATGCGATTGACCAAAGCCGCCGTTTCAGCCCATGTCAGCTTCTCTTCGCCATCGTCCAGAGCAATACGATCCGGCTGGTTCACGGCATGTGCGTTGATGAGATCGGCAAGGTCGCCGAAAGGCTGTTCGAGATAGGTGATGGGATCGAGAGTCATAATAGAATACTCAATTTTCTGGCTTCTCAAGCAGATTGAATAGCCATTTTTGTAACTTTGTGCGCTTGTCAGCGGCCACCTTTAGCCAATCTTCCTTGTCCTTTAGCGGCGGCACATATTTCTCATCACCGTCGCTCAACTCGATTTGTCGCCCGACTTCACCTTCTCTCGCAGGCCGCTCTTTTGAATTGCCATGTTCCATCATGTGGGCCATATGCTGCAAGCCGCCGGTACACAAAAACTCGCTGTCGAAATTTTCTGCTCGTTCCGAGGCATTTTTCTGATCCAGCCTTGTGACGATACGAATGATTTGCTGTTTGTTCTCGATACTGGTCTTTCGCGCATATTCCAGGATCGGGTAGTTTTGTGACATAATATTGTTGAGCCGGTCTGACGGCGCGGTGTGATCTGAACATCGCGCACCGTCGATATCGAAGACCACTGTGGTGTAAATCAGCATCGCTGCAGCCGTTTGTCGTGCCTGATCAAGCCTAGGGTCAGCTTGTTGCCCCAAAGCCGCCCACAAGATGCGCGCGTAGGTGAAATTGATAAACGCCGACGGTGAGTTGATGCTGCGATCCCTTAACCACAGCAGGTCCTCACTCGCCGTTTCCTTGCTGTCCGCGGAGGCAAGTAGCACGTTAATGTCATTATATTTTCGCTTACCCAACAGGTTGTCGAGACGGGTAATTCTTGAGAGTTTCTCCGTCCCGACCACAACTAAATTGGGTGGATCGGAATGTGCGGGCTGACCAGAAGCGAGCAACACCGAAAGCAAAAGCATATTATTCTCCGGTCTAATTCAATCAGGAATGTTGCTGGGTCTTTCCAACGCCGCTCGGCTATCACTCGAAAGACGAGCTTGACAGTTTTGGCTATTGATAATGTCGGCTATCATCACCCTGCCACCAGCTTCACAAACGTACTCTCGACCCAGCCGCTCTTGCAGGGGCCGTCATAATTGCGTTTGGAACGGACGGGAGAAGATACGCCGCAATCGGTTGCTTCGGCGCCCTCTGCGGGCGTGTCCGCATAGACGATGCCGAACCATTGCTGGTCATGGCTGCGGGCGCAGATATGGACCAGCTGGCCCGAGACAAGCCCATCCTTGCGCTTGGCGCTGTCAAACGGCGCTATAAGCACGCCGAGATCGCCGCTACGCAGTCCGGAAACCCGGCCCATCGCCTGACAGGCATCAAAGCGCGGTCCGCCCTCACCAATCCGCACCGGGCGTTCGTCCGGATTGGAGCCAACCCGCTCGGTCCGTCCGGTCGGATTGACGACATCGGTCTGGGCTTCCTCCAGATCATCGCTGACCTTGGTCGTTTCCGAGCAGGCCATGACAGTCAGGCATAAAATCGAGGCAGCAAGTACAGTTCTGATCATGAGTGGGGTCTAGCCTAAAAGCAGCGGCTTTGGGAAGACGGGAAAATGTTGAAGTGTTCGGTTGAACCAAACACCGCTCGTGGTGAGCCTGTCGAACCATGGAATTCGGATCATTTTTTCCTTCCTGCGCCAGCCGCGGAGCGAGCGGTTGGGGGTTAGAGAAGAGTTTTTTTAACCTCTGGCGCCGGGCGTTGTTTATTTAACCTCTACACCCCGCCTGTTCCGGGCTGCACGGTCTTGTCACTCCCCTACAAAACAATCTGCGTCTGGGTCACCACCGCCACCAATGTTCCGTCTTCCAGCGTGATCCGGGTTTGCCAGACCGATTGGCGGCGGCCGACTTTCAGGGGTGTTGCCTCGCCATAGACCAGTTGCCCTTCCGGTGCAGCATTCAGAAAATTGGTCTTGCTCTCCGACGTTGTGGTCCCGTTTGATCCCTCCGGTAAATTGGCGAACCCGCCAAAAGCGCCCAGAACATCGGCAAATGTCATCACCGCGCCACCATGGATTGACGGCGTTCCGCGACCATTGCCGGCGGTGCAGATATCTGGCCGGACCAGCATCTGGCCATTGATTTTCTCTTTGGCCATATGTGTAATTTCAATGCCCATGGTTTTGGCGAATGGGACCATATCGGCGGGGTTCGTCATCAGCTTTTCTCCATATTGGATGAAGCTTTAGGACAGCATTTGAACCGCGAGAAGCAGCGCATTGGATAGTTCACTCGCAAATATAATTAATCCATTGATATAAAAGGATTTTAATATCTCCAAATCCAACAATTTTCTTGGGTTTCACGGTCCCCGGGTCTAAAAGGAAAGGATGAGTGAAAACACAGAAAATGACAGCCCCGAAACAGGGGACGATCAACCGTCCAATGCGTCCAATCAGAATGAATATGGCGCGGATTCCATCAAGGTCCTGAAAGGACTGGATGCCGTCCGGAAACGGCCCGGAATGTACATTGGTGACACCGATGACGGCTCCGGCCTCCACCACATGGTGTTCGAGGTTTCGGACAACGCAATTGACGAAGCCCTGGCCGGGCATTGTGATCTCATTCTGATCACGCTCAATCCTGACGGCAGTGTTTCGGTCGAAGATAATGGCCGCGGCATCCCGGTGGGCATGCACAAGGAAGAGGGCGTATCGGCGGCGGAAGTCATCATGACCCAGCTTCACGCGGGCGGAAAGTTTGAGAACACCTCGGACGACAATGCCTACAAGGTCTCTGGCGGCTTGCACGGCGTAGGCGTTTCCGTGGTCAACGCCCTGTCCGAATGGCTGGAACTCAATATCTGGCGCGATGGCAAAGAGCATAATATGCGCTTTGAATTTGGCGATGCCGTGCGTTCGCTGGACGTGATCGGCGATGCCCCTCCTGCGGATAATGAAACCGGTGTCAAAAAGGGCACGCGGGTAACGTTCTTCCCCTCACCCGAGACCTTCAAGATTACCGAATTTGATTTCGAAAAGCTCGAGCATCGCTATCGCGAACTCGCGTTCCTCAACAGCGGGGTTCATATCCTGCTGCGTGACGAAAGGCATGAAGAGGCGAAAGAGATTGATCTCTATTATGAAGGCGGCATCGCGGCCTTTGTCCAGTTTCTCGACCGCAACAAGACCGCTCTGGTTCCTGATCCGATTGCCATCAGCGGTACCCGCGACGATGTCACCATCGATGTCGCGCTGGAGTGGAATGATAGCTACTATGAAAACGTCCTGTGTTTCACCAACAACATCCCGCAGCGCGATGGCGGTACCCATCTGGCAGCCTTCCGCTCGGCGCTGACGCGGACGCTCAATAACTATGCAGAAAGCTCCGGTGCGCTGAAGAAGGAAAAGGTCAAGCTGACCGGTGATGACATGCGCGAAGGCCTGACCGCTATTGTATCGGTCAAGCTGCCCGATCCAAAGTTCAGTTCACAGACCAAGGACAAGCTGGTTTCCTCCGAAGTGCGCCAGCCGCTGGAGAGCCTGATGGCCGACAAGCTGGCCGAGTGGCTCGAAGAAAATCCTGCCAATGCCGGCATGGTCATCCAGAAGGTAATAGACGCCGCGGCTGCCCGTGAAGCCGCCAAAAAAGCGCGCGAACTCACTCGGCGCAAGGGCGCAATGGATATTGCCTCCCTGCCCGGCAAGCTTGCCGATTGCCGCGAGCGCGATGCATCGAAATGCGAATTGTTTCTGGTCGAAGGCGATTCTGCTGGTGGTTCCGCAAAGCAAGGTCGCGACAGCCAGTATCAGGCGATACTTCCGCTCAAGGGCAAGATCCTCAACGTGGAACGTGCGCGTTTTGACCGAATGCTGTCCAGCAAGGAAGTCGGCACGCTGATCCAGGCCATGGGTACGGGTATTGGCCGCGAGGATTTCGATATCGAGAAACTGCGCTATCACAAGATTGTGATCATGACCGACGCCGATGTCGACGGCGCCCACATCCGTACCTTGCTGCTGACATTTTTCTATCGTCAGATGCCGGAAATCGTTGAAGGCGGGCATCTTTATATCGCCCAGCCACCGCTCTACAAGGTTGGCAAGGGCAAGAGCGAGGTCTATCTGAAAGACGACAATGCACTCGATCACTATCTCGTTGATGCGGGGCTTTCAGGGATGATCTTGCAAACCGCAGAAGGCGCCCGTTCTGGCGAGGACTTGCGCGGTCTGATCGAACATGCACGGCGCATGCGCAGCCTGATGGCCTATGTTCCGCGACGCTATGACAGCACCATTGTCGAAGGCATGGCCCTCACCGGTGCGCTCAACCCTTCGCATGGTCCAACCGAACGACAGGCCGCAGTTGACGCCGCAGCGTCCTGGATGGACGCAGTAGATGAAGAAGGCAGCTGGTCCGGCCGCGTCTCCGAAGAAGGCGGATATCTGTTTGACCGGTTGTGGCGCGGCGTGACCGACCATCACATCATCGAGCCAAAATTCCTTGAAAGCGCGGAGGCACGCAAGTTGCACCGCCTCGCCAGCGAAGAAACCGCGACCTATGCTTCCGGCAGCCGGCTGGTCAAAGGCGCGGCGGATGACGGTGATACAAGTGATGGCAGTGAAGGCACGCTGATCACCCGGCCGTCAGAGCTGCTCGAAACCGTTCTGGCCGCAGGCCGCAAAGGTATCGCCATTTCCCGCTATAAAGGCCTGGGCGAGATGAATGCCGAACAATTGTGGGAAACCACGCTTGATCCGGAAGTACGGTCCTTGCTGCAGGTGACTGTGGAACAGGCCGACGTGACCGACGAGATATTCACTAAGCTGATGGGTGATGTCGTCGAACCGCGGCGCGAGTTCATTGTAGATAACGCACTAAACGTTGCCAATCTGGACGTATAGACACAGGGAAAACCAACGTCCGCTATGGGTGCAATGGCGGACGTTGGAATATCACACAGAATTTTTGCAGTTGCGGCTGATCGTCCAATCTGTATTATTGATATAATACAGCATAGGAATTCAACATGCGCGATATTCTGATCATATTCTGGATACTCGGAGCAATCTCTCCGGCATCGGCTCAAAATATCAAACTCGATATAGATATTTCACAGGCCGAGCGCTTGCTGGAAATCACATGTTCAAACATTGAAATTGATCCGGGGGAATGGTCTGATTCTGAGCCATTGCAGGCGCAGCTGGCTCATCATCGAGAATTTGCCGAACGTTTTTCATTTGAAAATTATATCATCGGCCTGAATCATATTTCACGCTGCGAAACTCCTTCTTCCGACCCATTCAGATTTTCCGCACTGGTGAAAAAGCGGACCGAAATGCGCAATGCCATCACATTCTTGTCACAAAACCGAGAGCAGTTAACCGCGCGCGTTATCGAACTTCTTCAACCATATGTCCCGGAGGGTTATGCATTTGAAGGAAAAGTGGTGCTGGCCGGAGCCAGCTTCTCTTGTGGCGGATTTCAGAACAAGGGTATCTTCTTTGTCGATATTCCTTGCCTGGCAGCGGATATTGAAGGTGAATATGAGGCCATTACCCGGTTGATCGCTCATGAAACCTATCATGCAATGCAAAACGACTTTGCTTATCTGCAGTCACCGGGGTTGAGCAAAGTCAAATCATTGGCTGCAAGCTATGATTTCATGTTTGAACGACTGGCTTTGGAAGGATCAGCATCTCATATAGGCGATATGCGCGAAATCAAGGGATCCGCGAGGTACAGTAACTTTTCTCGATCTTTGGCGCGCAGAAACTACCGTCACCTAGATTATAATTTCCGTCTGTTTGACTATATGATTGAAGCTATCAATCGCAGTCCGGCCGATATTGGAAAACGGTTTCCGGAAATATATGGATTAGCCTTCGATGGTTCCTTTGGCGAACATTCCTATTTTGTGGGACAGCAGATGACGGCGGAGATCGAACATAGTTTCGGTGCATCGGCGATACCCTGTTTATTCAAACTGCCATTTGAAAACTATGTGCTGGCATATGATTTTGCGCTTCAAGACGGTAAAAACCTCAAGAAGTCGGCTCAATTTTCTGCGGAAACCATAAAGATTGCGAATGACCGTGGGAAAACCAGGACGAGTGAACCGGGTTTTCGATCTTGTATCACTTCCAAATAGTAGTCTGTCTTTGGTATCTCCGGTCGGAATGTTGCAGACTTGGTTGAAATCCGCTTCAATCACGGTGATTTCGTCAAACCTGAAAGTTATGTCAAAAGCCAAAAGACACCATGCCTCACCAGACACACACAATAACCATCACCACCAACGGCCCATCGCTCACTGAATTCACCCGCGAGACCGCTAACTGGATCGGCACCCAGGCGATCACCGCCGGCTTGCTCACGCTCTTTTGCCGGCACACATCCGCATCTCTCCTGATTCAGGAGAATGCCGCGCCCGAAGTACAGGATGATCTGATAGCGGCGTTCCAACGCTTCGCGCCAGAGGGGCCGCATTATCTGCATGACAGCGAGGGACCGGATGACATGCCGGCCCATATCAAAGCAGCGCTGACCCAGACGCATCTGTCAATTCCGGTGGTCGATGGCCGTCTCGCGCTCGGCACGTGGCAGGGCATATATCTGTTCGAGCATCGCCGCCAGGCGCATCAGCGGCAGATTGTGATGCATCTCACCGGTGATTAGGCGCGACCCGCCCGCCATCGCAATATCGGCCGGACACTCGCCCAGAACAGCGCCAGATAGCCCCCTGTGCGCAGAGCAAGGCCGATGTCCGGGTTAAACAGGGCGATAGCCGGCACCGGTGCGCCGTTCACCTGCGGGATTGTAATCAGCAGCAGCCACGCCAAAGCCAGCAATGCCAGTGAAGGCAATACCAGCCGCAGCAGCACGGCACCGGACAGTGGCTGACCCTTCAAGCTGACAAGACTTTTGCGGATCAGGAAAAATCCGACGATCACGCTGATCATAAACAGCGGTATCAGACAAATAATGAAATAACCGATCCGTGACACCATGTCCGGGCTCGCGGGTGAGACCGGAAGGCCCATGACCATGTTGCCCACGCCCAGCGTCAATGTCGCAACGTCGCGATTGCCGAAACTGCTGTTCGCATTGGCCAGCACAACAAATCCGAACTTCTTTTCCGGCGAGAAACCGGCCACAGCCTCATAACCCGGATTACTGCCGGTATGAAAAATCAGGCGGTGATCCTCAAAAGCACGCGTAAACCAGCCCAAAGCATAATGCGGGCCGGGACCAGTCTCTTCGGAAGTCAGCATTTCGGCCTGCAAGCCTTCGGCGACCAGCTGATTATCGTTGTTGATGAAACTGATCAGATATGTGGCGAGATCGCTGCTCGAACTGCTGACCCCGCCTTGCGCCAGCACCGCCCGGCCTGCTTCGCTGGTGTAGACCAGCGGCCGGGTCAACCAGTATCGATGACCTTGCGCAGCATCCTGTTGGCTCGCCGTCGCCATTGTCACCAGACTGCGGGACATGCCGGCAGTCTCAAATATCCGCTTTTTCAGTATCTCTTCGTACGATTGCCCTTCGATCGCCTCGAGCAACGTTCCGAGTATCTGATAATTGGCATTCGAATATTCATAGAGTGCACCGGGTTCCGATTGCAGCTTCTGCCCGGCCAGTTCCCGGACCGCCAGTTCCATTGCGTCAGCTCCATCACTCCCGCCATCCTGATTGCGATTGCCTTTGAACATCGACAGACCGCTGCGATGACTGAGCAAATGACGCACGGTAATAGTATCAGAGCGTGCTTTGGATATCGTACGAAACCAGGGCAGATGCTTGACCACCGGATCATCCAGTCCGATCCGTTGCTCGCTCGCCAGTTGCAGGATAGCCGTAGCGGCAAACGTCTTGCTGATCGAACCGGTCTGAAACATGGTCTTTTCACTGACCGGGTCGCCACCTTCCCCAGTCACACCAAATCCTCTGGCATGGACCAGCGCGCCGTCTTCGATCAGCGCGATCGCAACTCCTGGTATTGCAAGCGCTTCCATCCGCTCTTCGACAAAGGTATCAATCTCCGCGATGCGTTCAGCGGTCATTGGCTGTGGTTTCGCCAGTGCCGGAATGCCTGCCCCGAAAATCAGCGATGCACAGAACAGCGCTTTCATGGTCCAGTGCTTAAACATGGTTTCCCCCTCGCCTGTGCGTGCATTTAAGCCAGAACGACAACAGATTTGCAAGGCGATGCCAAATTCAGTCCCGGCTCCGCGCACGCCGCAGGGCCAACTCGTTCTGGATATCCAACAATTGTTGTTCCGTCATCGAAAAGCGCGTCGTATAATAGAGCGCGACAAGCATCAGCGGCACCACGCCAATTCCGATTGCCCAGAGCAATCCATCCAAAACCGCCTGATCCACTTCGCCCGGCGCCATCCCCTCTTTCAAGCCGATCATGTCCAGCGCAAAGCCGCCGAACAGCGGGCCGGTTGCATTACCGAGCTTGGATGTGAAGGCGAACACGGCGTTGAACCCGCCTTCCTGACGCTTGCCCGACCGCACTTCATGTTCATCGGTCAGATCTGCCGTAATCGAATAAGCAGACGTGATCCGCAATATGAAAAAATACATGAAAAGCATGTTCTGCATGGTCAGCGACCAAAAGATGACCGGGTGACCATTGGGCGGCAAAATGTCCAGTAATCGAAGCGGGTACATCCAGCTGATATCGATCAGCATGCAGATAACGGCGAGGGAGACGATGCGATGTTTCGGCAGGCGATGGCTAATCGGTTTCAGGGTAAGCAGCGCCAGAGGGACTGCCATGACTACTGAGAGACCCAATATCAGCCCTGTCTCCTCCGCATCGATCCCCCAATAATAGGTCCAGATGATTATATTCAGTGCCACAGCAATGCCGTAGGACGCAGAGGCAGCGATGTCATAATAGAGCAGATTGCGAAAGTTGACGCTCTGGAAGGTCGTCAGAAAGTCCTGCCACATGCCGCGCAGCCCCTTGCTGGTCGGCATTTTCTGGATCGCTACTTGCGTGTTTCCGATATATTTCCAGGTGCCGCCGATCGTGATGATCGACAGGCCCCAAACCAATCCCGCGGATATCCAGCCATAGACGGTATAGTTTTCAACAATGAACCGACCATCCTCGCCGCCTGTGTCCGTGAACAAAAAATAGAGGCTGAACGCAGGTAGCAACAACGCCATCAGAAACATGATTCCGGTGCGCATCCCCAGCAGACGGCTGCGTTCGTGATAATTTTGGGTCATTTCCGCAACCAGAGCCAGATGCGGGATCGCAAATAGCGTCAGCATCGTTCGAATCCACAGGGAACAGATCAACAGCCAGCCGCCGAGCAAACTTGAACTGGCGACAATAAATTCCGGCGGACTGAACAGTGCGATGAAGCCCAGGCCCAGCGGAAAGGCGCCCAATATCATGAACGGATGGCGGCGTCCCCAGCGACTGCGAAACCGGTCGGACCAGGTACCAACTATGGGATCGGAAACGCCGTCCCACAATATACTGATGAAAAGCGCAATGCCGGTAATCGAACCGCTCAAGCCCAGAACCTGCGTGTAGAAAAGCAGAACGAACATGATATATGCGGCTTCCTTGACCGCATAAACTGCCCCACCCGTTCCAAAAGCGATCCGGTTGTTAAGCGACAGACTCAACAGCCGTGACCCGGAATCAGGGTCGAAAAACTACGATATTGGTGAATCATGGGGCCAATGTCCTCGGACTGGTTCAAGCAGCGTGTGCTGCAGGCGTTCTTGGCGAGTCCGCGAACAGGCTGGGCGTCAGCCACGAAGAAATATTGCGGGTCAGGGCGGGTTCACCCTCGACAAACAAATCGCCCGACTTGATGGCTTCCTTGTAGGTACTGTCTCCCATCCAGACATCGTGCATCGTCACGATGGAACAGGTAAAATAGACATCAACATCCTTGCCCGGGTCTTTCAGACAAAGATCAACCTTTTCGCCATTGATCAGCAGCCACCAGTTTTTCTGTTCTTCCACATCCGTGAAGTGGAACCGGATCACCGATTGATCGCCGATCAGCTTTGCAGGGTCTATGCTACGCTCGAGGTAGAACATCAGAAACTCCACATCAATGTCCGGACCGAGCACCGTGTGGCGTGCCCAGCACAAACCCCATTCACCCAGTTTGATCAGCACTGGGAGCAAGGCCTCGCAGGCTTCTGTCGGATAATATTCAAAACCCTTTTGACCCTGAAGCTTGCGGCGGACAATCATGCCCTGCTCCTCCAGCGACTTGAGCCGACTGGTCAGCAAGGCAGGAGAAATGTCACCAAGACCGCGTTGTAACTCGTTAAACCGCCGGCTGCCAACAAGCAGCTCGCGGATAATCAATATCGTCCATTTCTCGCCGAGTATCTCGGTTGCTTTGGCAATCGGGCAAAATTGACCATATTTCATTCACTCATCCCCTCGTCGACAGGTTCTTTTCGACCTAAGTTCAACTTCTGTAGCGGGATACTCTATACTTTGTAGCGCTTTGCTTCAATCCGTGAACTAAACGGAGTGATTTCTTCACCCTATTGGTTTTCCTGTCGCCGGATGATCCGGCTCACACTTAAAGGAGAATGACAATGCCACTCGTAACAATCGACGTCATCAAGGACGTTTTTACTCCAACACAAAAGCAGGAAATCATAAGCCGTGTCACCGACACCATGGTTGCCATTGAAGGGGAAGCTCTTCGTCCCGTAACCTGGGTCCGCATTCAGGAAGTGGAACAAGGTGACTGGGGTATTGGCGGGCAGATGCTGAAAGCTGCCGATGTTCATGCTATGGCCGGAGCCGATGCAAAAGCGGCATGATCGGGTGCAATAAAATCGGGGGCAGGATCGATAGAGGTACCTGCCCCTGAAAATCAGGAGGCAACATAATGACAATAGAATCTATGGTTGAAGAAGCGGCCGAACTCGGGTCCATTTTTGCAAAGCACTCTGCCCGACAGGAGCAGGATGATGCATTCGTTTTTGACAATTACAAAACCCTCAAAGATCACAAAATCTTCTCCGGACAGGTACCGGCGGAATTTGGAGGTCGCGGTCTGTCACATCGTGAAATGAGTGCTTTTCTGCGCCGATTGGCAAAAGACTGTCCTTCGACCGCACTGGCTGTGGCGATGCACCAGCATCTGGTCAGCGCTGCGCGGAAAAATCATGAAGCCGGTAATCCCGGCCAGGCTCTGCTTGAAAAAGTCGCTGGCGGCGAACTGGTACTTGTCAGTACCGGTGCCAATGACTGGCTGGAATCCAACGGTGAAGCCACCCGCGTTGAGGGCGGATATCAGATCAATGCGATCAAACCATTTGGCAGCGGATCACCATGTGGCGATCTGGCAGTCACGTCCTGTGCCTTTGATTGCCCGGACGACGGACCTTCTGTTTTGCACTTTCCGCTCAGCCTTAAAAGCGAGGGCGTCGAATTTCTGGATGACTGGAAAGCCATGGGCATGCGTGCCACAGGGTCACAAACGCTTCGGTTCAACAACGTCTTCGTCCCCGATGCTGCCGTTGGACTGAAACGTCCGCGCGGTCCTTTTCATGGTGCCTTCAGTGTGATCGTCACCGTCGCCATGCCGTTGATCATGTCGGTTTACACCGGAGTTGCGGAAGCCGCTGCGGAGATTGCCCGTGAACGCGCCGCCAAAAGAGCCGGTGATCCCGTTACGCCGTTTCTGGTCGGTGAAATGGAAAATGCACTGACCACCGCTCAGTTGGCTGTCGATTCAATGGTCGATCTCTGCGATGATCTTGCATTCACCCCCAGTCCGAAACTGGCAAGTCAGATTCTTGCACGCAAAACCATCTGCGCCAATCATGTCATCCTGGTTTGCGAAAAAGCGCTCGAAGCCAGCGGTGGAGGCGGATTTATGCGCGGCGCAGGAATAGAGCGACTGTTGCGTGATGCGCATGCAGGACAATTTCATCCCTTGCCCGAAAAACGTCAGCAGCAGTTTACTGGCCGGGTCGCAATGGGACTGGAACCAGTTGCTGGCTGATCAGAAGACTATCGCTTTTTGGCGATCTTCAACTTGTCCTGCTTCGCGCGTTTCTTGATTGATTCTTCGCTTCGGGTCAGAGCCTTGCTGATCGCCTTGAGCGTCATGCCCTTTTTGGCAAAAGCATGCAGCTTCTGGATCTCTTCGGAGTTCCAGGGCTGTTTGTGGCGTTCGAAATGTTCTTTCATATCGGCGTCCTAGCTAATCACTCACGCTCCGTCCAATCCGTTCCACTTTTGAGAGTTTGGATTCCCGGCACTGGCTCATTATACGGTCATGATTATTTTCAATGAAGGATCTTCCATGACCGAAACAAATCCCGAACTGTTCGACCTGCGCATGTCTGACAAGGCCCAGCCCCTGATGGCGGCGGTCAAAAAGCATCTCGAAGACAATGTCGCGCCGATTACCGAGGAATTTTTCGCGCTCAACAACGAAAAGGAAGATCGCTGGACATGGCATCCACGCCAGCTGGAATTGCTGGAGGGCGCGAAAACCAAAGCCAAGGAATCGGGATTGTGGAATTTCTTTCTTCCCAATGCAGAGACCGGACAGGGACTCAATAATCTGGACTATGCATATATAGCCGCAGAGCTGGGCAAGTTTCCGCTGGGATCGGAATCCCTGAATTGCAGCGCGCCGGATACTGGTAACATGGAAGTGCTGGAGCGTGTCGGCACTCCCGAGCAACAGGAAAAATGGCTGGAGCCTCTGTTGAACGGGGAGATTCGCTCAGCCTATGTGATGACGGAACCCAATGTTGCTTCGTCAGATGCGAAGAATATCAGCACCACGGCGGTCCTCGAAGGAGACGAATGGGTCATCAACGGTGAAAAGTTCTACATTTCCGGTGCCGGAGACCCGCGCTGCAAGATCCTGATCGTGATGGTGAAGACCAGCCCGGATGCCCCTGCCCATCTCCAGCAGTCGCAAATTCTGGTCCCCAAGGATACGCCCGGTGTCGAAGTTCTGGGTCCCATGCACGTCTTTGGCGAAGATCATGCTCCGCAGGGTCACATGCACATGCGGTTCGACAATGTTCGCGTCCCGAAGGAGAATATACTGCTCGGCGAAGGGCGGGGTTTTGAAATCTCGCAAGTGCGCCTGGGACCGGGACGGATCCACCATTGCATGCGTTCTCTCGGCAAGGCGGAACAGGCACTGGAACTGATGATAAAGCGCGGTGGCTCAAGAGAAGCATTTGGCAAAAAACTCATCAAGCTCGGCAAGAATGTCGAACTTGTTTCCCGTGCACGTATTGAAATCAATGCCATGCGCCTGTCGGTACTCCAGGCGGCCAAGGCAATGGATGTGCTCGGCAACAAGGAAGCCCGCGTTTATGTCAGCGCGGTAAAAGCCATGGTGCCGGAAAAAGTCTGCACGATTATTGATCAGGCAATCCAGATGCACGGTGCCGCAGGGATGTCGCAATGGTTCCCGCTGGCGGGTCTATATGCCGACATGCGCCATTTGCGCTTTGCCGATGGTCCGGATGAAGTGCATCACATGGTTGTAGGCCGGGCGGAAATCCAGAAACATGACCTTTGGTGATTTTGTCCGGGGCTGAACTGCCTCAGGCTTTCCAGCATCCTGCCAAATGATCATCGGCCATGCCGATAGCCTGCATGTAGGCATAAATGATCGTGCTGCCGACAAAACTCATGCCACGTTTCTTGAGCGATTTGGAAATGGCGTCGCTGACCGGTGACGTCGCGGCCATGTCTGCGAAACTCTTCGGCCTGTTAACCGGCGGCGGGCCGTCCAGATGGTTCCAAAGCCACTGGTCGAAACTGCCAAATTCCTTTTGCATTTCGAGAAACACCAGAGCGTTTTTGCGCACGCTGTAAATTTTCAGCTTGTTGCGAATAATGCCTGCATCTTCTCGCAGCGCCTCCAGTTCTGCATCCGCCATTTTCGCGCAGCGTTCGATGTCAAATCCGTGAAATGCCCGGCGATAGCCATCACGTTTTCGCAGAACAGTTTCCCAACTCAATCCCGCCTGCGCACCTTCCAGGACCAGGTTTTCGAACAGCAATCTGTCATCGTGAACGGGGACACCCCATTCATTATCGTGATAATCGCCGTAAAATTCCTTGCCGGCCTGCCCCCCGAAACAACGGGTTTTGCCATCAGCGCCTATAGTTCCCATGGAACAAGAATAAGCCGCTACGACCGTTTTGGGAAGCGTGAGATTGAGATTATTCGGCCGGCTGAATATCCTGTGCACGGCCCTCTTCGGGTGCCCACCAGCCGATACGCCGCTTCATCCCGTTAATCGCTTTGGGGACCGGTGCGTTACGATCCATCCACTCGGCATATTCCTTATAGACCGGGTCCTCGAGCAAATGTTTTTCTTCGGTCTTGGCTCGCCAGTAATAGACGCCGCTCACGGCTGCCATAATCACTGCATTGCGGATCATGTCGATATAGCTGCCGCCCATCGTCAGGAACGGCAGTGATGCCGACCACCAATATGCGTTTTTGGCGACATAAGCAGGGTGCTTGGTCCAGGAATAAGGGCCATGCGTCAATATGCCGCGATGCGTCAGATTGGAAAAGCGCAAGCCAAATGCAACGGTAGCCCAAGCATAGAGCGCGGTGAGGATCACCAATATACTGCCCCAGATCCACAGCAGGATTTCATTTCCCTGGAACCAGTAATCCCAACCCGCGGTATCCACTTCATAGTGCAATGGCCCGCCGGGATACATGAGGGCAAATGGGGGATAGCAGATCAGCGCAGCGACCCAGCCGCCGAGATAAGGGTTGGCAGTGCGGATATGGGCATCGAGCGGTTTCATTGTGAGCAGATAACCGACCGTCGCAAACTGGACATCCACAACAAACATCGCAACTATCAGCCAATGCGCGATAGCCACCGGATCACCGGCGATCTCCGCAAAGTCCAGTCGGACAAAATCACCAAAACCACCCGGTACAATCGAGATCATGAACGCGAGGAAAAAACCCTTCACAGCCCAGGCGCGGAGATGGTGATAAATCTGTTCCGGATCAAAACCGCTGCGCATCCGGATTAGAAACTGCCCCAGGTGCCAGGCCCCGTCGCGCGGTTCCACAAGATATCGATCGAGCCAGAGAACATAAGGAATCGACGTTGCAATCAGCCAGGGAGCAACGTTTTCCATCATCTGCATCGAGAACTGATATTGCCCGGTCCAGTACCAGCGACCGATACAGTAAACGAGCGCAATTAAAGCCCATGTTGCCCAAAGCCCGACCAGCTTAACGATACTGATATCCATTGTCTCTTTGAGCGGTTTCGGGTTTTTCCAGTCAATACCGGTAGAGGCCCGTAAATGAACCTTGTCGTTGAGCAGTGACCAGATCACCATTGGCAGGGCGCAAGCCGCACACGCAGCGAGCGCAGAATAAGGTCCATCCATGCCATATTGACGCGCGATCAGGATCCAGGCGCAAAGACCCAGCAGCCCGGCGATGCCGACCCCGGACGAGACGGCAGATTCCGGGCGCGGATCATCGCTGGCTGTTTTTCGTCCGAACATGCCACTGACTTTAACCAAAAATGGTAAGCAAGCTGTGAACACGGGGGAACAGGTCGGAAAAACCTAGAAAATTCGACTGTTAACGACTATGTCAACGGCATTCACCAACTGGATCTCAAATCTTTATGCACACAGGAAAAATCATGAAAACTCTTGGCCTGACGACAGCGGTGTCCGTAGCTCTGGTAGCATGTACCAATAGTGATGATGCGCAGGCCACGGATGGCACCTCTGACGAGACTCTCGCCCTTGCAGATATTTCGCCGGTGGATCGCAAGCCATTCGAACGGACAGAAGTCGCCAGTTTTGACGAACCATGGGCGATGACGTTTCTCCCGGACGGACGGATGCTGGTCACCGAAAAAGCGGGCAAGCTGTTCCTCGTCGATCAAAATGGCGAGAAATCGGAAGTAATAAATGTTCCGGAAGTCGCATATGGCGGACAGGGTGGATTTGGAGACGTGATCCTCGCCCCGGATTTCGCGACGAGCGGAAAGATTTATTTGAGCTGGGTCGAAGCCGGCGAAGATGACACATTTGGTGCGGTTGCGGGAAGTGCCACACTGGATATCGCCAATGACAATCTGGCGCTGCAGGATCTGAAAACCATCTGGACCCAAACGCCCAAAGTCACCGGCAAGGGCCACTATTCCCATCGCCTGGTTTTCTCCCCCGATGGCAAATATCTGTTCATCGGCTCAGGCGAGCGCCAGAAATTTGATCCTTCTCAGGACATGAGCAGCAATATGGGCAAAATTGTGCGGCTCTATCCCGACGGCAGTGTCCCCAAGGATAATCCATTTGTCGATCAGGAGGGCGCGCTTCCCGAGATCTGGTCGCTGGGTCACCGCAACATACTTGGCATTGCATTCGATTCCAGTGGCAAGCTGTGGAACAACGAAATGGGTCCCCGGGATGGCGATGAACTCAATCTGGTTCAGCGTGGGTCCAACTATGGCTATCCCATCGTATCTCAGGGCGTCCACTATGATGGCAAGGATATTCCCAATCATGAAACACGTCCGGAATTTGATGCGCCCGATGTTGCCTGGGTCCCTACCATAGCTCCTGCCGGACTGGTCTTTTATTCGGGCGAGATGTTCCCGGCCTGGAAAGACAGTGCCTTTATCGGCGGCCTGGCCAGCGAAGCGATTATTCGTGTCAGCTTTGACGGCGACCAAGCAAAAGAAGCAGAGCGCTATCCAATGGGCGCGCGGATTCGGGAATTGGAACAGGGACCGGATGGCGCTCTGTGGGTTCTGGAAGACGGCGAAGGTGGCAAGCTGCTCAAGCTGACCGCCGCAAAATAGGCTTCAGCCAATCAAGAAAACCAATCAGGACGCAACGGTTGTTGTGCCTGAAAGGTCGCTCAGGAACTGACGAACCCTCTTTGCATTGGCGCCGAGGTCGTGCACGCCGACCCGCGAAACCGATCGCATGTCGATAATGCTGGCATTGCCATTTTCCGCTGCACGTGCGCGAATAACGACATCATCTTTGAACCGGAACAGTGATATTGTTGCCGTCGCTTCGAGGTGACCCGCTGCAGCATCCACATTGACGATTTCCCACCCGCGATCTTCGGCCAATCGTTTCGCCTTTTCGATCACGTCTGCCACTGGCTGATCAATGCGCACGGAACGCACATCAGAATAGGCATCCTGATGCAAGGTTGCCCAACGCTGACGCGGGTTCATTCCCTGCATATCGCTGTCATCCGCGCCCGGGATATTGTCCCAGTTGTCAGCTCGGATTTTCAAAGCGGAAAACGCAGGCGGATCCGCCAGATCTGTGGTGATGTCATGAATGGCGGGCAAACTGCGCGCGGTCATCATGTAGCTTGCAATATAACCTATGAAGCCAAGTGAAATGATCAGGCCCAGACCCAGAAACGGCCAGCGGGTCTTGCGCGATTTCCGACGGTCGAGAATGATGCCGATAATTCCTATCACCAGCGCGATCAACGCGGCCAATGCTGTCCATGGCAGTGCGCTCAGGCCGGCTTGCCAGCCCCACAGACCAATACCGCTCCCAAAGGCAGAGCCAAAAAACGCTATCACGGCGCCAATCGCCAATATCAGCACAATCCATCCCTTGGGATCTCTGCGCAGAGATCCAAGTTTGCCGGCAACTGCTGGCGTATCGGTAACAGGTTCGGATGCCGGTTGATTGTCCACTATGATAACTCCCTTGTACGAAAGCCTTTTAGCCGCTGCGTTCAAATTGTGCAATCAAGTCGGCGCCCGGAAAACGCTTCGCGGTCGACAGCGGCGGCCAATGCAGTTACATGCCCTTTTTCTGTCGCCTTACGTGAAGCAGTTTCCATGATCAGCATCATTCCTCTTGTCGAAATTGACCCCGCTTTGGTCGAAGACCTTCTCGACGCTGCCTTTGGCCCGGGCCGCACGGATCGCACGGCGTATAAGGTACGCGAAGGAATGGACATATTGGAAGGGCTCAGCGTTGCTGCTGTCGATTCATCAGAGAACGAACTGCTGGGTAGCCTGCAGTGCTGGCCCGTCGCCCTGACGGATGAGGCCGGCAAGCAGCACCCGATGATCATGGTCGGTCCTGTAGCCGTACATCCTGATTGTCAGGGAAAAGGTGTCGGGCAATCGATGTTGACCGCGTTGCTCAAGGAATTGCACGAAGGGGAGAATCTGCCGCTCGTGATGATCGGTGATCCGGCTTACTATGACCGCTTTTTTGATTTTTCTCCGGCACGAACAAAAGGCTGGACTTTACCGGGCCCCTGGGAACCGGAACGCTTGCTGGTCCGGGCGCATGACCAGACGCCATTGCCGGAAAAAGGCAAGTTGGGACCATGGGTTCGTCCGGTAAAGCACTGAGCCCGGTAGCAAAACCAGGATTTACAAACACGGCGTCCCGCAATAGGCCTGTTCCATGCCTTATGCACCGCCACCGGAACTGGCTTCCCTGTCGCTTTCTCAAATAGCCGAAATGGCTGCAGCACAAAAACTGCCGCCCGTCGAGCAGTGGGATCCACATGAAACCGGTGACAGCGAGATGCGGATTGCCGGGGATGGCAGCTGGTATCACCAGGGCGATCCAATTAGCCGTCCGGCCATGGTTCGTGCATTTTCTACGCTGCTGCGGCGCGAGTCCGATGGCAGTTACGCTCTGGTCACTCCCTATCAGAGATTGCGAATTGCGGTTGAGGATGTGCCGTTTGTAGCAGTGGAAGTGGAATGCGAGGGAACCGGCGTACAGCGTCAGCTCGCATTTCGATTGAACACCGATCATCTGGTGATCGCCAGTGCAGAAAATCCCATCAGGTTTCCAAACAGCGAGACAGCACCCCAGCCTTATCTGACAGTCCGGTCCGGACTGGAGGCTGTGATTGCCCGGCCGGTCTATTATGAGCTGGCCAATCATGCTCTGGATGATGATCTGGATCCTTTTGGGATCTGGAGCAACGGCGCATTTTTCGAGATTGTTCGCCCATCATGACAAGTCAAACCCAGGACCTGCGAGCACGTCTGTCCGTTGCGCTGCACGAGGGCCATGCCAGCGATCTGAAACACAAACTGTCGGACGAGCGCGATTTTGTGCAGGACCTCGACAGTTTGCGAAATGCAGCGGTGCTGATCGCAATCACTGATCGACCGGATCCGGGCGTGATATTTGTGCAGCGCCCCGACCATATGCGAAACCATCCCGGACAAGTGGCATTTCCCGGTGGAAAAATTGATCCTGAAGACAAAAATGCAGTGCATGCGGCGCTGCGAGAAGCACAGGAAGAAGTCAGCCTTGATCCTGCACATGTCGATATAATCGGTGAAACGGATCGCTATCATTCCGGCAGCGGGTACAATATCCAGCCGGTGCTGGGTGTTATTCCTCCCGATCTTTCTCTGGTGCCCTGTCCGGAGGAAGTGGAAGACTGGTTTGAAGCCCCGCTTGAGTTCATCCTCGACCCCAAAAATCAAGCCGCGCATGTCGGTGAATGGCGCGGCGTTCGGCGCGAATATTATCAGATCAACTGGCAGGGTCGGCGGATCTGGGGCATTACTGCCGGTATATTGGTAAACTTGTCGAAACGACTGGGATGGGCGTCATGAAACTGCCCTCAGCGCCCTGGAACCAGAGCAATTCTCTAAAACAGCTGATCGCTGCCCTTGATCCTTCGAATGAAAAAATACGGTTTGTCGGCGGGGCCGTACGCGATACGCTGCTGGGAATACCGGTTCGCGATATCGACCTCGCCACCAGTTTGGAACCCGGCGAGGTTATCGCACTGCTAAAGGCGGCTGCAATCAAGGCTATCCCGACCGGAATTGATCATGGCACGATAACCGCGGTGACCCAAGATGGTCCCGTCGAAATCACCACGTTGCGGCGTGATGTGTCCACCGATGGACGAAGGGCGACGGTTCGCTTTACCAGCGATTGGAAAGAAGATGCTGCCCGGCGCGATTTCACCATCAACGCTCTTTCAGCCGACCCCGAAACACTGGAGGTGTTCGACTATTTCAATGGCCTGGCAGATCTCGAAGCCAGGCAGATTCGTTTCATCGGATCTGCCGCTGACCGGATTGCCGAGGATCATTTGCGGATCATGCGCTACTTCCGCTTTCTTGCGCGCTTCGGGCAGGATCGGGTTGAGCATGAAGCATATGGTGCCTGTATCGCCGCCGCTGCGAGCCTGAAATCACTGTCACGCGAACGCATTGCCGATGAACTGATGAAATTACTGGGCACGGAAAACCCTGCATTTGCGGTTGGCAAGATGCTTGATGCCGGAATTTTCGGGCACATATTCTCGGAGACGGATGGCAATGCCAGTGCCATTTTGGAGCGACTGCTGGAACGGGAGAGAGAATGTGACATCCCGCCCTTTGCTTTGCGCCGACTGGTCGCACTGTTACCCAAAGACGGTGACAAAGCCCTCAAGATTGTAACGTTGCTGCGCTTCTCAAAGAAAATGCGGCGCGCGGTCACTGACAGACTGGCAGAGGCACAACCTGACCCGCAAAATATCCTGGCGCTGGCCTACCGCCATGGCGCACAAGCAGCGAGCGACATGATATTGTTGTTTGCCAATGACCAGGACGTAGCTGCAAGCCTGTCGAAGCTGCAGGATTGGGAAAAACCCGTTTTACCACTAACCGGAGGCGACCTGGTGACCATGGGTCTGCAACGCGGACCGATCGTGGCGGAGACTTTGTCAAAGGTCGAAGAAGCGTGGATAAAAAAAGGCTTCCCCGGTGAGGGGGAAGCCCTTGAATTAGCCAGACTGCTGGTCCGCGAAGCTAGCGCTCGCTGAACCCGTCAGTAATATCAGGCAAGCGCCGGTTGCGCAGTCGTCAAAGTTTTGCGACGGCGCATCGCACCGCCAACAAGACCGAAACCGAGGATCATCATCGCCCAGGTTGCCGGCTCGGGAACCGACGAGGTGATGTCCAGAACGACGTTGTCCAGCAAAGGACCAACATTGTCCGCGTCGGGAGACGCAAACCGGAAAGAAAAGGATCCTGCAGTTGCCGCCGTAAAGAACAGCGAGCGCGTGGAGAACGGATCACCGCCATCAGCCGTGGCCGAGAAGCCATAGAAGTCGCCAGCCAGTCGGGTCGTCATTGCGTCAATCACATTGTCAGCACCGAAATAGTTAACACCTGCATTCAACAATGTAACGTCATCGTTGAAGTTGAAATCGGCAAACCAGTTGTCGGTCGCGCCATTGCGCTGATTTCCGCCAATATCGAAAGACAATCGAACGGTATCACCGACAGCGTAGGAAAAAGAGTTGATGCTCTGCAAAATACCCGGCCCTGGAGTTCCATCCAGATCGATACAGGAACCGGAACATGTAATGCCGAAATCGCCGCTGGCGACCAGATCCGTTGCTCCGCCCCCGACTGAGTTAAAATTCGCAAATCCGACATAGTTCAAAGCGGTGTTCCCACCGTTTTCACCGTCGAAATTGTCTGAAAAAACGACAGTAGCGCTTGCCGGCGCAGCCGTTAGGGCGGTCAGAGCCAGGCCCAAGATTATTTTCCGCATAAATACCCCTTTTTGCCGAAAGATCGGCGTTACAAGACTTGTTCAAAACGGAAAACAATTGCTCACGACCCCTCGCAATCAACCGTTGCAAGAGAAATGGCCAAAAATCACCAAAAAGTCAATTTTTTAGTAGGATTTTGTTAACCATGTTACATCCTGTCTCATTCCCGGACACGGGATGACTGAGGATCAGGAGATCAATCAAACTTGCCGGTCTTCGGGAATCCCGTCGGCGGCAGTCGCCCAGCCGCCCCTCGCGCAACCCGCCACATGGTGAGATCATTTTCAGTTCTCGTCCGGCCGCTGTCTCCGCCCATCGCCCAGCTCAAACCTTCTTCCAGTTTGAACACAGTTGCATCTGACAGACCACCATCCTTGTAGCGTTGCAGCATAACGCCCTGCCCTTTGGCCATTTCCGGCATCTCAGATAGCGCAAAAACCACGAGTTTGCGGTTTTCGCCAATCGCTGCGACATGATCTGCATCCCCCGGGACCGGCCGTGCTACCAAAAGTCGCGCGTCGCCTTTGAGATTGACAACTTGCCGGCCTTTTTTGGTCTCCGCCACGACATCCGAGATATTGGTGATGAAGCCCCTGCCCCAGGTCGAAGCGATCAGCAATTTGCCCTTCGGATCAGCCACGATCAACGTAACCGGCTCTGTTCCGGGTTCCATATCAACCATCGAGGCTACCGGCTCGCCGAAACCGCGTGCGCCCGGCAATTTATCTGCACCGATGGTGTAGAATCGGCCATTGTCACAGCACATCAGCAATTTGTCAGTCGTCTGGGCGTGGAAGGCAAATTTGTGCCCATCGCCTTCCTTGAACTTGAAATTGTCCGGTTGCGTGAGATCGGCATGGCCCTTCATCGCCTTGATCCAGCCGCGCTGGGACATGATCACGGTTACCGGCTCCTTCTCGATCATCGCCTCGAGCGGGATTTCACGTGCCGGTGCCGCTTCAACCAGCATTGTCCGCCGTTTGCCAATATCGGTATCTTCAGCATAAAGCTTGCGCAATTCGGCAAGATCCTTTTTCAGGCGAGTCTTCTGTCGTGCAGGACTGGCGATCAGTTTTTCAAGCCCTTCGCGCTCTTCCAGCAACTTGTCCCGCTCGGCGATCAATTCCATTTCTTCGAGCTTGCGCAAACTGCGCAGACGCATGTTGAGAATGGCTTCGGCCTGACGGTCTGTAAGGTTGAACTCGTCCATCAGCATCGGCTTGGGTTCGTCATTATTGCGGATAATCTCGATGACGCGGTCGAGATTGAGATAAGCGATTATATAGCCGCCGAGCAGTTCCAGCCGCGCATCAATCTTGTCGAGTCGATGTTGCGAACGCCGCACAAGGACTTCGATCTGATGCACAACCCATTGTTTCAGAACTTCGCGGATACCCATCACCTTGGGCGTGCGATCCTTGTCCAGTACGTTCATGTTGAGCGAGAAACGGTTCTCCAGATCACTCAACCGGAACAGTGCATTCATCATGTCGTCGGCATCGACCGCACGGCTTTTGGGTTCCAGAACAATGCGAACTTCTTCGTCAGATTCATCGCGGATATCCGCAAGGATCGGAAGTTTTTTGTCAGCAATAATCTGGGCGATCTGTTCGATCAGCTTGCCCTTTTGCACTTGATAGGGAATTTCGGTGACGACAATCTGCCAGGCACCGCGGCCTTCAGCCTCTTCCTTTTCCCATTTGGCCCGCAACCGCATCGCGCCGCGACCGCTTTCATAGGCCGCGTCAATTACCGACTTCGGATCAACAAGCGTTCCGCCGGTCGCAAAATCCGGACCTTTGACAATTTCCATGATTTCCGAATGCTCCGCTTTGGGAGAATCGATCAAAAGTGTCGCGGCATCGATAATCTCGGCGACGTTGTGCGATGGAATACTGGTTGCCATGCCGACCGCAATCCCGCTCGCACCATTGGCCAGCAGGTTGGGGAACAGACCGGGCATCACTTCGGGCTCTTCATCCTCGCCATTATAGGTTGGCTTGAAGTCGACCGTGCCTTCATCAAGGCCATGCATGAGTTCGATTGCGGTTCGCGTCAGACGCGCTTCGGTATAGCGATAGGCTGCGGCATTATCGCCATCGATATTGCCGAAGTTCCCCTGCCCGTCGACCAGCGGATAGCGCAGCGAGAATGTCTGGGCGAGCCGCACCATCGCATCATAAACCGACTGATCTCCATGGGGATGATATTTACCGATCACATCACCCACAACGCGTGCGCATTTCTTGTAGCCCTGCGACGGGTCAAGCTTCAGCAGCCGCATCGCCCAGAGAAGCCTTCGGTGGACCGGTTTCAGTCCGTCACGAAGGTCCGGAAGAGACCGGGCCGTGATCGTTGACATCGCATAAATCAGGTAACGCTCCGAGAGCGCCGCATCAAAGGGCGCGTCAACTATGGCGTCAAATTCATCTTCGGGAGCCGCGTCTGGGGCATCGGTAACATCACTCATGCAAGGAGCGATAGCAGGCTCGATTCTCCGTGGGTAGTGAGAAGTTTGAACCAAAGTATATTATCCGTTATTGTCAGCCCATGTCCTGTTTCAAAACTGCTCTTTTCAGTTCGGCCTTGTTCAGCGTTGCGCCTTTGTCAGGTGCTGTAGCCGCTTCATCATGGCATCTTGCGCTCGCTCATGACCGTGAAGGCAATGTTCAATCCGGAACGCATGAGAATTTGATCGCCGGCATTCGGAACGGGTGCCAGTTGCGTGTGGCTTGGGGGACGAGACGAACGACGGATCCAAGTCAGACCATTGAACATATCGCTTCTCCCGTTTGGGTTTCTGTCCAAAACGGACGCGAGGTAGAAGTCCAGCTTTCGGATTTCGTCATCAATTTGGGCGTACTCGGCAAACCAGCCGCCGATCACCCCCGCCGCGCGCCGTTCGGAGGAACAGAAAAAGCGGTAAACTGGCGCGCCAATCTCAAAACCGACGGGACGTTTGATGCGGTTTGGTATGATGCAGAAAATGGTAATTTTATCGCCCGCGTTCCCCAACGGCATCAGATGAAGTGGTTCACCGACTGTACACCGAAAACCTCGGAGCCGCTATTTCCTCTAACGGACTAACTCTGCCACTCTTTGGGTAAAACAACCCCCTCCCGCTCATTGTCCCAGATGATCGCCATGATCCACCAGCGGCCCGAGCAGTCGGGTCCGTCATTCCATAAATGGATCATGTTGACCCCGCGAAACTGGATGTCTGGATGTTCGGGCGTCTCGCGCGCCTCGTATGTGGAATACACATGGGCAATCTGTCCGAAGATATCGGTTTTTCGGCCAATCTCGATTTCATAAAAAGAGCGGCCGGCGAGCAACGGAATTGTTGCCTCGACAAACCCGTCATAGTCAAATGTATATGCAACCGGTTCGCCAGCTTCAATTCTGGTTCGCGTGATCAGAGCGCGGGGATGATAGATTTCGCGGTCGCGTTCCCAGTCCTGTCCACCAGACGGGCCCGAGATGCACTCATAAAGCGTGGTCATCACTTCATCGATTGTCGCGTACTTGCTCATGATACATCTCCCTTATGCGGATCAATTGGTGCGGAATCTGGAAAGAAAATGACAGCGCTGTCTATACGAAATCTCTTAAAAGCTCAGTTCGTCGTACGTATATAACGTTTTGTCGTTGACCAGATAATGTTATCTCATTACTTATTTGATCCCCCAACGTGGAGAGGAGAATATCATGCGAACAGCATTGACAGCAGTTTCCCTGTTATCCCTGAGTCTGGCTGCCTGTAGCGGTGCCGGAGAACATGCGGCGCAATATGACCTGGCAGAAGCTGAAATGGCAGAGTCTGCCGGTGATGCTGCTGCATCTGCGGCAGAGCCAATGGGTAGTCCTATTGATCAGGCGCCCGGCGCAATACCGGTTAGCAAACCACAAATTGCCTATAGTTATGATTTCGGCTTTCGGCTTCCTGCCGCAGAAATATCAAAAGTACAGCAAGCCCATATCACACTGTGCAACAGCGTTCCGGAGAATGGCTGCCAGATTCTCAACATGTCGAACAGTGGCGGTGAAGGTGATTATGCCAATGGACAATTGCATCTTCAGGTTGCCGCCCCCAAGGCGCGTGACTTCGGTACAAAGCTGGCCAGTGCGATCGATGAAAGTGGCGGAAGTCAGATTTCTTCGTCCATCACCGGAGAAGATCTGTCGAAAAAGATTGTCGATACGGAAGCCCGACTGCGAAGCCGGGAATTGCTGTCAAAACGTCTGACAGACCTGCTCGCTACCCGCAAAGGCACGGTTGCGGAACTGGTGGAAGCCGAGCGAGCGGTCACGCAGGTCAATGAAGAAATCGACCGGGCACGAAGCTGGCTGACGGAAATGCGGGGCCGGGTTGCCTACAGCACCGTGATGGTCAACTATCAATCCGGCGCGCCGGGGTCCGGCGGTTTCATGCGCCCCATTCGAGATGCACTGGGTGGATTGTCATCGTCTTTGGGGTCTTCGGTTGCAGTTGTCATCACGCTGATTGCAATGCTGGCCCCCTGGCTGCTGCTTATCGGATTGGGTGTATATCTGCGCCGCCGGTTCAAGTCTGCAAACCGGACATTTTTTGGGCGAGCCATCGAAGATAATGGCGATGTCATCTCGCAACAGGATTGATTGCGCGACCTGTCGCTTTCGCTTATAGCGAACACGCTTTGCCCCGATCTGTCGGAGTCCGTTTGATTCGACAATCGGGGCATCATTTTTTTCGCTTCTCTCAGCGAGTAGGAACCAGCTATGTCCCGTCGTCGCCAGATCTATGAAGGCAAGGCCAAAATTCTTTATGAAGGCCCCGAACCCGGTACCATCATCCAGTATTTCAAAGATGATGCCACGGCTTTCAACGCCGAGAAAAAGGGCACAATCAACGGCAAGGGCGTGATCAACAATCGCGTCAGCGAGCACATCTTTACATTGCTCGGCCATATTGGAATTCCAAGCCATTTCATCCGTCGTCTCAACATGCGTGAACAACTGGTGAAACAGGTGGAGATCGTTCCAATCGAAGTGATCGTGCGAAATGTCGCTGCTGGTTCCCTGACCAAGCGTCTCGGGATTGAGGAAGGCACACCGCTTCCTCACACATTGCTCGAATATTGCTACAAAGACGACGCTTTGGGTGATCCCTTGATCGCAGAAGAGCATATTGCGTGTTTCGGATGGGCGACCCAGGATGAGATGCAGGACATTTCGTCGATGGCGATTCGGATTAACGACTTCATGGCCGGCATGTTTGCCGGAATCGGTATCAAGCTGGTTGACTTCAAGCTCGAATTCGGACGCCTGTTTGACGGTGACTTTTCGAGGATAATATTGGCTGACGAAATCAGTCCTGACGGGTGTCGACTGTGGGACATCGAGACCAACGAGAAGCTTGATAAAGACCGGTTCCGTAGGGATCTTGGCGGAGAAGCCGAAGCTTATCAGGAAGTTGCCCGTCGATTGGGCCTGTTCCCGGAAGGCGGCCTCAGCGAAGTCCTCGACCTGGATAGTGAACGAAAGAAGCGCGGAAAGTAACCATAGTTTTTCGGCTGGCTTTTAGACCAGGCGTTGCATGACCTCTGGCGGGGGCAAGCAAAAAGCTCGGATGGTTTACGCGAAATTAACCAGCTGAATGATAGCAGTGCCCTCATATGGAACTCATGTGAGGAATTTTTCCAATGCGCCTTTTGATCTTGTTAGCCAGTACATCGATGCTCGCCGCTTGCGGTGGAGCCGGCCCTCAATCCGCAGGTAGTGCCGCACCTGGAGGCAGCACCGGTGGCGGTGGAACTGGCGGCGGAGGAACCGGATCAACGCACACGTTCGTCAACCCGACGGAACAGAAAAACTATCGCGCAGTTGGTGGTACTCACAGCTATCAATATTCCGTGGAAGAAGCTGGCACGCCAGGTGCACGCCAGGGATCACAGCTTTATCAAGGCGATGCAACCACGGTCCGCAACACAAACCTCACGATCGACTATAATCCGCGCGATGCCATTTTTAATGTCAGTTTCAGCAATGGTCTGGCCGGCACAGCCGGTGCCAGCCGCTTTCAGGATCCCGTCCATCGCACCGATTTCGGTGGAGCGGTTGAGCCACAATTCGGTACACCGGACCTGCAGTCAGCGCAATTTGGTCTTCAGGGCATCAATTATCTGGAGTCGGGATCTTCTGCAAATCTGTTCCAGACATCTCCAACCGAATTTATTTTCGATCTGATAGATTCGGCTTCACCGGGTAGTTATGACTCGACAACATTCTTCTACCAGACGCCGGGCACGGAAACACAATATGTGACCTTTGCGGGCTATCTCCGCAATACGGTTGGTTTGGTCAATCAGGAAATTGAACTGCCAGACGGCTCTACGACTGAAATTCTGACCCAGACCAATACATTTGAACGCGGCGCATTTGCATATGGTGAACTGTCTGCAAATGATCAGGTTCCGACAACGGGAACAGGATCATTCGACGGATCGATGCTTGCGACCATGGTATTCAACGATCAACCCGATGCCACAGGAAATTTTGATACCTATTTTCAATGGATCGCTGGTCGGGCCACGACCGATGTTGATTTCGGCGCCAACACCTTTGCTCTTTCACTGGATGGAACAGTAGGTGCCCCATTTACGGATGGAACGAGCGGACAGCATAGCGTTCTTGAAAATGCACAATTCCGCGCTACCGGTGCCGGCCAGATTGATCTGGTTGCGGCGGGCGGTTTTTTTGGACAGTTTAACGAGGCTTGGTTTGTCAATCCGGGCGGCGCACGTCTTGATCTCGTCATTGCCGGCTCCAGCATTGACGGCGCTTTCTACGGACCTGGTGCCGAAGAAATCGGCGGCGGCTTTCGTGTCGTGGGTGGAACACCTGATGAACGTATCGACATTCTGGGAACATTTGTCGGCCAGCGTCCCTGAGCCAGAACCAGGAAAGGCGGTTCGCGGCGATGAAGGTTTGCTCCTCATCAACTGTTATGGTGGCGTTTCTGGCCGCAGCACCGGCGTGTGCCGCTGCAGATGCATCTGCAGGCGCAGCAGTGCCAATTGCGGTGCAGCAAACGAAGCCTGCTTGTGACGAAAGCGGAAACTGCCGGTTTCAGGTGACACCCCAACAACTGCTCGTCAAAGCAGAGCAGCTTGTGCGTGAAAAGAAATATGATGCGGCCGCTCCACTTGTTGCGGCGCTCGGACAGGTTCCGGAAATGCAGATGCAGCAACAGTTTCTGGCTGGCTATATCGCCGTGGAAACCGGCGATCTGAAGGGCGCAATCCAAACTTTCCGGACGATGCTGGAACAGGATCCCGGCCAGACCCGTGTTCGCCTCGAACTCGCGCGGGCCTATCTTCTGACTGGCAAGGAATCGAATGCGGACTATCATTTCCGTCTCGCCCAGAGTGACGAGAACCTGCCAGACCCGATCGCCCGGACTATTCGCAACACGCGGAGCATCCTCAGAGATCAGCGAATCTGGAGGTTCAGTTTTGATTTTGGGTTCGCACCCGACACAAACATAAACGGCGCTACTGATGCGGAACAGATTGATGTCAATTTTGGTCCGGTGAAAATTCCGTTGCAGCTTAACGACAATGCCCGTGAACGATCCGGGGTAGGTCAAACAGCAGGGTTTTCCGGTGGAGTCAGACTTAAAGCTGCCAAAAACCTAGCTTTTCTGTTTGATGCCGACAGTAAGATCGTCAACTACAAAGGCAAGGCCGCAGATGATATTGTGACACAAATTGCGATCGGCCCGGAACTTCGCGTTGCCAGCTATTCCAGCTTGTCTTTTCAGGCTGTGGGACAGCAGCGCTGGTATGGCGGACGTCTCGCTACGCGCGAATATGGCGGACGCATCGGATTTCAGACAGCACTCAGCCAGGGACAGCGCGTCGGTATAGAACTTGATGGGCGTCGCGCGGATTCAAAATTCAGCAACGCCTATAGCGGCTGGCAACTTGGCGGAAACGCAACCTATGAACATCTGGTCGGCAAATCGTTGATCGCCTCCGCAAGCCTCTTCGTTCGCCGTGATCTTTTGAATACAGACAGTTTTTCCAGCGTGAACTACGGTGCCAATCTTGGTATCGGAGGCGAGCTGCCTTATGGACTGAATGCCGGTGTCTCGGCCAGCATCAGCCGCTCCGTTTTTGATGCAGCCAATAGCTTCTACTCCGATGAAAAACGTCGTGAATGGAGAAGCTTCGCGCGGGCCTATATCGGTACAAGACAATTCAAGCTGCTCGGCTTTTCACCGTCGATCGACTATAATTTTTCGCGCGTGGACAGCAATTACGACCTGTACCAGATGAACCGCCACAGAGTGAATTTCAAAATGGCGAAATTTTTCTAATAATCTGCAACATTTTTCAATATCGGACGAAAGTCTTTCTCGCTCCCTCTTGCTCCTTTTGGCGACGGCGCTATAGGACAACAGAATAGCTCCGATCATCTGAAAAGTGAGTTCCATGAAACTGAAAATTTTTGTGACGTTGAAAAACGGGGTTCTGGATCCGCAAGGAAAAGCCATTCATCACGCCCTGGAGAGTCTTGATTTTCAAGGCGTCAATGATGTCCGGGCGGGTAAACTGATCGAACTCGATGTCGACGACAATATGTCCGATGCGGACATCACAAAAATGTGCGAGAAACTTCTGGCCAATACGGTGATCGAGAATTTCGAAATCGAAAAAGTGACGGATGCGGAACCGGCAGAATGAATTCAGCCGTCATTGTATTCCCCGGGTCCAACTGCGATCGCGATATGGCGGTCGCACTGGAAACAGTATCGGGAAACACGCCGCATATGGTCTGGCACGGTGAAACAGATTTACCCGACAATCTGGACATAATTGCAATACCCGGTGGATTTTCATACGGGGATTATCTGCGGTCAGGAGCAATGGCTGCGCGTTCCAACATCGTCGACTCCATTCTCGATGCCGCGGCAAAAGGCGTAAAAGTTCTGGGCGTCTGCAACGGGTTTCAAATTTTGACCGAAATCGGTCTGCTTCCCGGCGCATTGATGCGCAACAGCCAGATTAACTTTATCTGCAAAGATGCCCCGCTGTCAGTTGAAAATAATCAGAACAGCTTCGCATCAGGTTATGAAGCCGGAGAACAACTGGTCATTCCTGTTGCCCATCATGATGGAAATTATTTTGCCGACGATGCGACGTTGGATTCGCTCGAAAATGGCGGACAGGTAGTTTTTCGCTACCGCGAAAGCATTAATGGTTCAGCCAGAAACATCGCCGGGATCATGAATGAGGACGGAAATGTTCTGGGCATGATGCCTCATCCCGAGCGGGCAATAGACCACAAGCACGGCGGAGTTGATGGTCGCCGGCTGTTTGAAGCACTGCTCAGCTAACCCTGGTCAATCAATATTTTGAGAAGATTTCTTTGCGCGCAAAGATGCCGTTTTTGTACGTCTGCAGGACATAAAAAAAGGGCCAGTCCGAAGACCAGCCCTCTTTTTTAGGTGATGCTATCAGCTGCCGGAGCCAGGACCATATTGAATGGTCACGTTCCGGTTTTGAGGCTCACGAACACCGTCTGCGGTTTCTACGCGAGGACGCGATTCACCGAAGGCTTCACTGGAGATCGCGCCGCCGTTGATGCCACGTGATTCGAGATAAGCCCGAACCGAAGCGTTACGACGTTGAGACAAGCCGACATTGTAGCTGGCAGAACCAGATTTATCAGCATTACCAGCAAGCATAACCGCTGCGTTACCGCAATCGCCATATGCAGTTACCGCATTGTCCAGAACCGTAGCTGCCTCAGGAGTGATGTCTGACTGATCCCAGTCAAAGAACACAATGTAAGGGCCAGGCGCACACACAGCGGCCGGTGGAGGCGGTGGTGGTGGTGGAGGCGGTGGTGGCGGTGGAGGTGGTGGTGGTGCTTCGCCGCCGAAGTTGTAGATCAAGCTACCCAGAATGGAGTGCGAGCGCATGCGCGTAGCGACATCCTGTCCGAGTGAATCAACGAGGTCTACTTTATCCGCATTGTAATAGCGATATTTCAAACCAACATCCCAGCTATCGCTCAAAGGAGCGCGAACTGCTGCGATGACCTGCCAGGCGAATCCGGTGTCGGAATCGTCGAGGAAGGCGTTCGCAAGAATGTTTGTAACTTCAGTACGGGCAACACCAACGCCGCCGCCAACTGAACCTTGGATGCCATCATCGTCACCAAAATCCAGCAAACCGTTCAGCATGAAGCTGAGAGAGTTGACTTCGCCGTTAATTGCCGAAGTGCCGGTAAATGGTCTTGAAGTTGGGCCAGTGCCGCCGCTGTCAACACCAGGTGCGCCAACTTGAATTTGTGTGGCTGCTGCAGACTTGTAGGCTACTTCTGATTCCAGACGAAACCCGCCGAAATCGTAACCAACAATCCCACCGATATCATAACCGGTATCGTGGTCGACTTCAGCTGCATCCGTAGCGGCACCAATGTCTGAAGTAATGTCTTCAACGAGCATCGCGCCGCCTTCTACGCCCACATACCACTGGCCATCACGGGCCAGAGCAGGTGAAGCGAGCGCCGTGGAGGCAAGCGCCAATCCTATGGCAAGCTTCCGCATTTATATTCCCCTTCTCATTTAGGTTCTAAAATTCACGGCGCTTTGTAACCCTTCATCCAATTCAGTGCAAGCCGACAAATCCCATAACTGTTGCGAAAATGTCGCCATTTTCGTCATTTAGATCAAAAAGCGACTGCCTTTGGCCCGTCCGAAGGCAGCGAATTGCAAATTTTCGACTCAAAAAGCGAAAGATCGTCAAGTTTCAGGCAAAATAGCATGTGTTTGCAACGCAGTAAGAATCGAATCAATCGCTGTACGTGCTTCACTGTCAATTGCGGTTCCCCCGGTCGCTCCGGCCACGAAACCTGACATTTGCCATGCATCGTTACGAAAAATCGCCTTCACTCCGCTCGAGCTGATGGCGACTCGCATAAACTCGACTGGCACGATGAAACTCCATCCGTTCTGGGTCCATGCCGCAATCTCGCCATCATGGCCCACCCAATCGCCAATCGCACCGGTATCAACCAGCCAGCATTGGCCATCTTCTGCGGACAATACTGAAGGATCACTGGATATCTCCTCGACGACCGGATCGATGAGAAAATCAACCAATGTAATGGCCTTGTTGTGAAAAAGCTCTTTGTGGACCTGACCCGTCGCCAAAAGCGGCAGCGCAAACCGCGCTGTTTGGTAATCTGTCATTCAACTTCCTCCATTGATGCCTAGGAATGCCCAAGTTTGATTATTGTCACGCGGAAACGCGACATCACGCCAGGGATACTGATATGATCAATGGATCAGACCATCCATATCGACCGATCTGGCTTACTTCAAAGGTCAGACTTATTGTCCCGGAACTGATATATTGCGTAACATCGGCAGCTGAAATTTCGAACTGAGGTGCCGAAACCTCCTCTACCGCTACCAGTTGCGACCCTTCATCAAGCCAGATAGAAATCCGGTAGCGCTCATCGTCTTCAGCACGCGGCGCATCTACGCCATCCAGCCACAAAAGGCCGGCGCGGGATCTTCTGGTCCAACCAAGAGTCAGATCTCCGGTCGAACCGAATGAGCGGGAGGGATGCACCGGAGACCATGGCTTCAATGCCCGCCCCGAATATGCCAGAGACGCGATCACTGGTTCATCATCATCTCTGCCCACTACGGCAATGCTGACCGGCTGAAAGATAGAATAAAATCGAGACCCGATTTCAACCAGTGAACCGGATTCAAGAAGTATGAAATCTTCATCAGCCTCGTGCCGCTCGATTTCAATTTCGGTTCCACCAAGCCCTCTCAAAAGTCGCGATATGCGATACCGGTTATTGCCCAAAGGCAGCGCGCTACCAAACTGGATGATTTCAGCACCTATTGAGGCCAGGTTCTGACCTGCCAATAGCTGCGCATCACTGGCGTCATGCAAATTCATTTCTGGATTGTGGAGAACGATATCCAGTTTGCTCACTTCATCGACGAGCAGCGGGCTTGCACCGGCCAAAATATCTTCACATGTCCCCAACAGAGCGGGGGATGGCACAGGAGCAATCCATTGTGACGATTCTCCTTCGTCGTCCACCGTATATAACTGCGCATTGCGCCAGCCGGTTTCGCCAGCCGCCACCGCAAATAGCCGTGGAGAATCAGATATTTGCTCCGGAGATTCCAACGCAAAAGGCAAATCCACAAGGGCGGCACGCGTCGGACCGGCCAACGCATCAGGTTCCTGTACCGCACGTCCTTGATCGGCTGAGTTTTCCTGGTCTGGCAGTCGACCTCCAAATCGTGATAGCGCCAGTTCTATTGCACCGCCTTTGAATTCCCATCCACGCACACGCCAGGTATCAGGCCAATTCGGTAGCACAACCAGGGATCCTGGTTTCGCGAAGTTTGAAACCGGCACAATGTGCGCGCTTGCCGAAACCCGGTTCTGATAAGCAGCCCAAAGACCGGTATCAGCCAGAGATCTGGCATCTGCAGCGGGCAGAACCGCAGGAAAATCGAGATGTTTGACCATTCTGCTTTTCCCGGATCGAAAAGCATTTTGCAGACTGGTTTGATAGTCTCGGTCAGGATCGTAGTAACGCAAGGCAAGCTGCCGGGGAACCTGAGCCTCGGAACGGCTCTGCATTTCAGGTCGACTCAGATCCTGACCATCAGTCTGGTGGGCTATGTGTTGCTCCTCGAATATTGTCTTTGCCAGCTCCTCTTCCAACTGGTGGAGCGCGTGATGTCCGGTCCCGACATCCTGAAATGACATGGGCATGGCCCGCATTAACGGCAGGATGGCGGCTCGCCGATCCGGCCCCGCACCGGCAAAGCCGGACAAGGTCCGATTGATGTCCGATGAAATGCTGTCATTCGAGAGGTCCGCCAGAATATCCGCAACAATGACGTCCTGATCATCTGCGATCACTTCAAATGTGAGTGACGGAATGCGGTTTCCGTAATCCGCCAGGTCCATGTCTTCAAATACCGCCACTGCCAAGCCTCGAAATGCCGGCGAAGCGCCATCTGCTTCTGCTGCTTCAATCAGATCATCTGCCAGCTGATCTTCCTGGCCAGTGTGTATCTGAAACCCGGTCGGAGTTTTGAAATCACCGGCGGACCCCCTGAATATTTTCCCATCCGCCCAGATCCGTCCGACGGAATAAATGGGGCGACTGGACAGCGCGACAGCGAAACAGGCTGAATAGGCATAAGTCGTGCTGCCCGGCTTGCCCTTCCCGCTGCTTTCAGTCTGTTTTGTTTCCTTGATATCCGTCGCCCAGATTACGGTTCCTGCAACCCGCATGCGTCCATAAATACGAGGAATCTGAGAGCCATAGCTGGATGTTTGTACGGTAAGGTCCTGAATCCTTGGCCCTTCTCTGCCTGCAGGCTTGAACAACAGGTTCTGATCCAGGGTCTGTCCCAAAACAGCACCGAGAGCGCCGCCTATTGGCCCACCAATTGCGCTGCCCACCGCCGTCAGCACCAACGTCGCCATTTATTCCTCCAACAATCTGAAAATCGCCAGTAGTTCTCCGAGCCTGCCCGCTCTTGAAAACACGACTTTGCGCAAACCGGCATGCGCATGAACCATCCCGCCTGCGGCCCCGATAATCATGTGCAACTGCAACGGCGCCGGGCGGGTCAACATGATATCTCCGTCTCGCCAGCGGCGCGGGGACTGCCCTCCATATTCGCCGATGCGCGTCAGCCCGATGCCAGACATGAACCGTTCTACTTGCTTCACAGTGCCGCCTCGCAGCGCGTAGCCGTTCGGCGCTTCGCAACGGATTCCGGCAGCCGCAAGGCTAAGCCAGCACAGTCCAATGCAATCAATGCCGTGTACGGGATCCCGGCCATGCAACCGATAGCGCGTGCCACATAAACGCCGGGCTTCACCGGCCACAATTTGCGCCCGCGGGGTCTGTAAACTCATGCGCCGGGATATCTGGTCAGCAGATCATTCCCCGGCAAATGGGGTTCACCGCGAAAGTTCACGACATTGTTAAACCGGTCGCGGCAGGTGGCGAACATTTTGTTGCATCCGGCCGTCAGTAGGGCGCGGTCACCGGATTTCACTTCGCCGCGAGGCTGATCCGCCAGCAGAATGTGATTGCCGCTGCCGCTCATGATCGCAAAGCTCAATCCGCAATTCTCGCCGGTCAGCCATCTCAGTTCGCCAAATCCATAGAGCGCAGCCTCGCCGGCAAGAGCCTCAAATTCCAGCCCGTCACCATCCACTGCAGCCAATATGCAATGCTGCTGATGCCGGTGCAGACTGATCTTGCAGCCCTTGCCCCCGAAATCGGCTCGGCACGAGGGGGAAGTCAAAGGAGCAACTGGTTCATCCAGCGCCGATGTTGGTCCAAGCATTTCCACGCGAAAGCGGTTTTCAGATTGCACAACTTCTGAAAATTCACCGCTAATCAGGTGCACAATCTCATTTTCAGGATTGGCCCAATCGATCAGCAGTATCTCCAGACGGGCCCCGTTCCAACGGCCGGACAACAGGTCACTTTCGGTAATTGCCGCGCTCGTCATCACGCCTTCGACTTCAACATTATTATAATCAAGATCGTCGGTCAGCGCGATTGTAGAGGGCACCATACCGGGTGCGGCACGGTAGGTGAAATCGTCAATGCTGACATCGCGGTCGTGTGATACAAAGCCGAATGCAACGCCATCTTCTCGCTCCAGCCGCCAAGCAAACGCCCGCGTCGTCACTTGCTGGTCAAGCCAATCAAGACTCATGACGCTTCTTTCACTTCGACAAGCGGCACCACCGGGATCTCACCAGCCTGAAACGTGGCACAATTGATGTCCAGCCTGTCCTCTCCAAACCGGACGGGCACGTCGAACAGAAAGCCGGCAGTGATTCTTGCACCATCCGGGGGCGGCTGCGAAAATTCAATCTGTCCCAATTCCGCCAAGGTCCAGTCATTGACCTCCACCCCGTCTATCGCGACAACAATCGTGTCGTTCTCCGGACGCGTAATCTGGCGCACTTGCGGCTCTTCACTGTCTGCGTCATAGTTTTTGATCAGCGGAAAAAGCGTCAGCTGATCATCACCAATCCCGATCAGTTGATCCAGCGCCGTGGGAGAACCTGACATGCCGTTTGAACTGAAATCACTTGGATCGCGCACGCGAAACGCCTTGGCGGCACCGCGGCGTGCACGGAAAAAGCCCAGCAAAATTCCAACCTCTTCTTCACTGCGCACACCCGGACCGACATCAAATTCCAGCCGGGCATCGACCCAATTGCTGTTGCGTGTTTCATGGCCAGACAGGCTGGTCGTGATGCCTGTCGAAAATAACGGCGACACACGCGCGCCCAGCCCAATGGCCAAAGGAAATTGTACGTCGTCAAATGCGTTCACATCTTCATCCTCTTCTCCAAAGTAGACAAAACCGTCACGGGCAATCTGGGGCAGTGCCCAGACAAATCTGGTTTCGATACCGCGCGCGGCGGCGGCATCCAGGGCATCTACCATGTTGCGCCAGATGAACCTGTCGTTCGCTGCGAGAACGAAGCCCGAAAAATAATGCTGCTGGTCGATTGGATAGCCCAATCGTGCGGTGGCAGCGGTAGCACCGCGAACTGTTGATGCATGATCGCCGGCAATGACCCAGTCATAATCCTCCAGCTGCAGGATATCGAATGCAGGGCTGGACCAGCCCACGGGCAAGTTCGCCCGCACAGCTTCAGGTGCCTCTACATCCACAATCGTGGGCAGATAGGCCAGAAGCAGAGTTTCCACTGCGACACCCCCGGCTTCATCCATGACCGCCGCAATCAAATCAGCGGTCGATTGCGCAAGCAGGACACCCGCGATATCCAGCATGTCCTGCTGTTCCTGTGTTTTTGGTCCCTTGATGTCTGAAATGGAGACACTGGTCTCGCCAAAGGCAGCAGTGGCGGCGTCATCATAAAGGCAGATCCGACCGTCGGTCATGATCCACCACCAGGGTTCACCCACCTGAAACCGGATCGCGGCACCGGCATCACGGGCAATGGCGGTAAACGCCCGTGCAACAGCTTGCAAATAGGACATGGCTCCGGAATTGGCCGGCGACAATAATGCAGATGGAGGCTCCCAACCGGTCAGCGCGGGTTCGCCATTTTCCGCGCGCTGCTTCCAGTCGTTCCAGCAATGGGCATCGAACAATTCATAGGAAAGTGAAAGGATCACCTCGTCGCCCAACTCCATGGCGCGGGTGATAAAATCACGGTGCCAGGACACACAAGGCTGGTTGATCGCGGCAAATTCTTCATGTTCCTGCGGCGCGGAAAGGCTGACATACAAGCCTTCTCCCAATGTTCCGAGCCTGAAATAGTGGCTCATGCCAAGATAATGGTTGATCGTGCCGCGATATCCCAGCGCCCGGATTGATCTCAACAGTCTTTCAGGTGTCTGGTTGAAACTGTCGTCATAAGCGGTTGCCATGGCCAGGCCATGTTCCGGGACAATTATATCGCCAATCTCGAGAACAGCGCCGTCGCCGTCAGTTGAAATCTCATTCATCTCGACCCAGCCTTGCATGGGTGTTTCGTAACGCGTTCCCAACGCATCATAAGCCGGTGGAACGATGGAAATGAACAGTCGGTCGATGTTGGCAGGATCGACGGGATCTGCTTCACCAGGCAAAAGAAAGCCGCCATCAAGCGCCGAAAACTCCAAAGATATGTAAGCATCTTCTGACGTGCCGCTGGCATAGTTCCACAATCGAACATACCATGATCTTGAATTGCCCTGCGCATCATGGCCTTCGATTGTCAGGGTTGGCCCATGAACCGAGTCGAGCGGCATGATCCCGGAAGATCTCCAGCGGAACCGCAAGCTGAGGCGGCTGTAGTCTGTCAGTGTTTCATAGGCGAGCAAGGGATGATCGAGTCCGTCCGCACTGTCCCAGATCAGACCCGCCAGTTCGTCGCTGTTGTAGAATATGGCATCAACCCGAAGCGCATCCGGCGCTGTGGTGACGACAGATGCCATCATCGGACGCGGAAAGTTTACAGTCCAGAATCTCGGATCAAAGCGCTGTATTGTACTGCTACGCTGCGAAGTTCTCTGGTCGGCAAGCCAAAAGCCCATTTCAGTCGTCCTGTTCTGTTGTCTGCGGTTCTAGAGCGACCGGCTTGCCAGCGCGTTGCGGACCACCCGCGCAACCTGTCGGCTCGATCGCCGCATCTGATCCGGCGCGCTCCCGCGTCCATTGTCCGAAATATTGATGGTCAGTTGCAGACTGGGCTGGCGGGTAGATGGTTCCAGGTTTTCGATACGCCCAGAGGATGCGGGAACAAACAGTTCCGGGCCTTGTTCGCCCACCTGGTAGGCCCGACCCTGTGTTACCGGCCCACCGGTGGCTCTTCCCGGCATACCCAATACCGCGCCCAGAACTGCGTTTCCGATTCCGGAAAAACCGCCATTCCCATCGCTTTCGCCGCTGCCGAGCAGCCGGGCCAGTCCGCTGCTAATCGCAGCATTGGCGATTTCAGCTATGACAGCCAGCGCCGTGCGCTTTAAATCTTCAAAGTCGAGCGATCCTTGCCGGATGGCGCGGCTGAGCGTGCCTTGCAGTGCAGAGCCAGCCTTTTCCAGGCCGTCGGAAAACGGGCCGTCAAGTTGGGCTTTCATGTCCGCAACATCCTTCGCGAAACTGATTGTGTCTGCACGCACACGCACGGTCAGCTGTTCGATCTCATCATCCATCAGGGCAGTCTTTCTTCATTTGTTCCAGATTTTCCCGGTTGATCGGTACAATATCCGCCGACCCGCAACTTGCCTCCGTCCAGGCCATGAACACAGCGTGCAGTTCAGCAGGCGTGGACGACCAGAACTGTTCGGGTGACCAGCCAAATATTGCGCTGATTAATCCGGACAACCGGAACATCGCGCCGCGAAAATCGTCACGCATCCGGGGGTTGGCTGACACCGGCGGCATGACCTTGCAATATCTGCTTCAAGACGGTTTTGAGCGCCGGGGTTGTTCCACTCAGGCCGAGGCTGACAATGGCCTCGTCAAACTGCTTCCGGGTCAAATGCTCCGGCCGGTCCTTGACCAGATACCAAAACAGGGTTGTTATCTCGGAGAGTTTCAATTGCCCGTCAGCGGCCCGGCCAACCAGAGCCAGCAACGATCCAAGTTCCTCTTCCACTGCGACCAGTCCGCCAAAACTTGGCCGCAACACGATCTCGTAGCCTCCGATTTTCAGTGATGTTTCACCGCGCACAATGTTTGCCGGATCAGACATTCACAATTGCTCCGGAACTTTCGAGACTCAAAGTGTAGCTGCGTTCTCCATTATAGTCGCCGCTATAATCCAGCCTGGTCACCAGAAAATCACCTTGCAGGATTTCACCGCCCTCAAAGCTCAATTGATAGGCATCAATCAGACCGTTCAGCGCATGATCTCTGATACGGGTCTCTGCATCCGATCCTGTGAACACGCCGGCGCCGGAAACGGAAACAGACCGAACGCCAGCGCCCGACAATAATTGCCGCCATCCGCCACTATCCTTGTTTGTAATCGCGACCGGTTCACCGTTTACCGACATGTGCGTCGTCCGCAGACCCGCCATTGTGGTGTAATTTGCTGGACTTTCTCCGTCGCTGATTTTCAGAAGGAAGGCACTGCCTTTTTCTGCTGTCATGTTAAAATTCCTTTATGGTGTTGGGGGCTCAGATCTGTTGTCCGGATTGTCTAGGATTGCAGGCATCGCGCACGATATTCGACAATTCCGAACCATGGTCCGGTTGCGCTTCGCACGATCCGTGTCCGGCGAAATCGGAAGGTGACGATCGTCCAGTCCTGCGGTTCTTCGATTCCATCGGCCAGCGCCTCTTCGACCAGCGCCATGACCCGATGCAGTCGCGCGGCAGAACTGCCGGTGTCATGCACTGTGAGCCCGAGGGTCAGCGCGCGCCCAACTCCCGTTTTGTGGCTCCAGTCCAGCGAAGCCCCGGTCGTCAGAGCAATATAGGGAAAGACTGCGCGCGGAGGCGGACCGTCAAAAACTCCGCTGATTTCTGCAACCAGCGGCTGATGATTTTCGAGCGAGGCGACAAGACTTTGCTGAACAGCTTGCAGTGCACTGCTCACCGAACACCCCGCATCAGAAATCCGATGTCCCGCAAGCTGCTGTTACGGACGCGTTCACCGATAACATCCGACCCGATGACCATCAGATCATCGCCGCGTTTCCGGACCACAATATATTCGGGAAGATCTTCCGACAGGACAGCTTCAGTCGCATCCAGTTTGCGCGTGACCTGAACGGCCGCAAGATTTTCGCCCCGTGCCTGCAGGCTCTTGACCAATTTGTCGGTCATCTTGTTTCCTCCGCAATCAAGGTTGTTTTCGGTACTGGCCTGAACTCGGCAGTCGCCGTCCGCACGATCAACCGGCGCGCATTCCACACAATATGATCTCCAGGTAAAATCTCTTCAGCCAGACGCAGCACAAATTGCCATACCGGCATTGCAGCACGGCTTTCTGCACGTTCGTCCGGCATCGAGCTGTGAGCTTCTGCCCCAGCCCAAAAATCGCCAATAGATTCGAATTCACCCGACGCCGACCCCGCCCCGTCACGCACGGCCGTCGGCCTTTCGATTAGAATGCGCTCGTGTAATTTTCCGGCAAATTCCGGCCTGATGTTTTTCGGCATGTCAGCCCATCCTCATCCGGCGATAAGGACGCCAAAGTGCGGAAACGGCATGCGGCAGCTGATGAACATCGTTGCTGTCACGATTGGCATAAAAATAGCCAGTCATTCGAACGATGCCCTGACGCAACATGGTCGGCACTTCCTCCCAGTCCGCAACCAGCCCGGCCGCATAACTCACCCGAACGCGCGATACTGACACAGCAGTTTGCAGCCGTATCCAGCCTTGGCCATCGCTATCAATATCAACGATATAATCGTCAGATGACAATTCTTGCGTCAGTCCGTCAGCTGCAACAGATTCAACCAGATCGATTGCCTGGACCGGCAAACGGCTTAGTTTCTGCCAGACGTTTTTCACCGGTAACATGTCCTGGGCCATGCGTGCGACAAGCAGTTGCCGAGTAAAACTCTCACAAAGCAGACTGGCACTGCCCGCCATTTCCGCGATCGCCGGATCATCCTCGTCATGATCGAGCCGCAGGAAGGCCTTTATCTCGTCTATGAGATCGGCCGGAATATCCGGCAAATCGTCTATCGGAATACTCACAATGGGTATCCTTTCCATCGGCTTTCAAGTTACAAAAGTGATGCACCCGTGCCAGTCTGTTGGGGGAGCATGCAGGCACGGGCGCGGCCGTCGAAGCGGCAAAACCTTCAGACTAGCTGGCGCTGAACTGCATCAGTTTAATGGCCTCGCTGTTCATCACCTGTCCGCCGACACGTTTGGTCGCGTAGAAATGCACAAAGGGTTTGTTGGTGAACGGGTCTCGCAAAATGCTGGTCGCACTGCGTTCGGCGATCAAATAGCCTGCCCGGAAGTTGCCGAATGCAATGGATAGAGAATCTGCTGCAATGTCCGGCATGTCTTCTGCTTCCACAACCGGATAACCCAGCAAAGTACCAGGTTGGCCCTGAGCCAGAGAAGATTGCCACAGAAATGCGCCATCCGCTGTCTTGAATTTGCGTATGCGCGCCAGAGTGCTACTGTTCATGACAAAACTGGCGCCCTGACGATAGGCAGGCTTCAACGCATGGACCAGATCAACCAGCGCATCTTCGCCGTCACTGCCTGCAAAACTGCCGCTCGATCCCGAAGCAACATATTGCAGCGAACTGAAATCACGAGCGTCATCCGGTTCGTCAGTCACGATGCTGTTCAGAAATCCCAGCGGTTGATTGACCCCCGACCCATTTACAAAGGCAGCCCCTTCCGACCGGGCAAATTCCCGTGCAATCTCGTCTGACAGCCAGACCTCGACATCAAATACCGCGTCATCCAGCATCGCCTGCGAAGCCGCCGGATTGGCATAAAGTTCACCGGCGGGCGGAGCGATCTCGTTGAAATTCGGGGTGTCGGTTTCGGGGCGCGCTGCCGTTTCGCTGACCCAGCCTGAAGGCGTGCCGCCATCGGTAACCAGCTTGCGATAGCCGGCGCTACCGGTTTGGACGACCGTTGCAATCGACCGGATCGGAGATATGTCCTTCAATGTGCGCCCGATCAATGCATCGATCTCTTGTGGTACTGCGAAGCCGCCTTCCGGCCCGGAGGTCCCGGAGAAGCTCTTCAGCTCAATCCCGCGATGGTCGCCGCGGCGCAGATATTTTTCGGTAAAGTCACGGCGTTGCGAAGACAAAGACAGTCCCTTCGTGCCATCCAGCACCGGCCGGGCGGAAGCCCGCGAGATATCTGCCATCTGGGATTTCAAGCCATCGACATCGGTTCGCAATCCGGCAATCGCGTTATCCTGTTCGCTTGGATGCGCCGCCTGGGTAGTTGCATCAAAGCTGGCTTCCAGCGGGTCTGCCTTGATCTCGAGACAGGTCGAAATTTTTTCGGGGGAGAGTGTCATGTTTTTCCTTTCTTCTGGGCAATATAAAGCCGCCCGTTGCGGGGCGACACGGCGTGGTTTCATGTTTGCAGTGCAGTTACGGTTGCAAGTTGCTGCATCGGGGATGTGACCAGCGATATCTCGGCAACATCCAGATCAAGCAGCTCACGCGGATTGCGGCCAGTAGACTCGCGGACCCGGTATCCGAAGCTCAGGCCAGTTCTGATCCGGCTGGACAGCATCTTCGATGCGCTGCGTCCGGCACCTGTTGCACCGGACACAGTTCCGATCACCCGCAATCCCCGCGCATCTTCTCTGGCATAAGTGATTGTTCCGATCCGGTGTTCGGGGCTGTGTTGCCACAACAGCGGTATGGTCTGGCCATGTGGCAAGTCTCCAAATGCACCAGGTCGAATAATATCGCCGCCTTTGTCGAGATGATTGAAGATCGCGGCATAACCGGCAAAGCGAGTGACGTTCATGTCACCAGATCACCCAGCCCCAGGCGCACAGCAATTCCGATTAACAGCAAAGCGAAGAAGGCCCGGACAATCCACGTCACAGCAGCCTTCCAGGCGCTGGCCTTCGCGTCGCGCCACGCCCGCAATAACTCGCGCAGCTGGTCAATATCATCCTGCGCCGTCGGGTCGGCGAGGCCCAACCGGTCCAGCACCCGTTCGGCGCCGCTGTCGGTGGCTTCCTCTACAATCGCACGCAACGTCACCAGCTCCGCGCCATCGCCCTCCGCCTGCTCGATCAGGCGCGCAAGCATTTCTTCCTTTTGCATATTTGTTTGTCCTTTGTTTATAAACCTCAAGCGCCGGGCGCGGGCATCCGCCCGCTTGGCTATCCTCGCATAAGCTCGGGCGCGCGGTCGCGCTTGCCTCCGCTTCGCGTCGGTTTGGCGCAATCTAAAGAGAGGTCGCCGAACGGAGCGCAGCGAGACAAGACCGACCGGCGCTTGCGGTCTAAAAGAGACTCATTCCCAATTCTCTGAGGCAAATCACCATTGACTATCGTTCCTGACTGACAACAATGGTCCAATGAAACGATTAGCTATCGGCGGCCTTTCAATCCTACTTTTGGGAGCATATGTATATGCCGATGCCACTGATTTTTTCCGTATCGATGGATGTCTGGATAGCGGTGGCAGCTGGCACTATGACGAGCGTGTCTGTAGCATGACAGACAGTTACCAAGGCCCGCGATAACCCCTCACTCAATTCCCAGCATCGCCCTTTTCTCTTCCGGTGACAGAAAATCCGCTTCACAAACCTGTTTCCACAATCGCTCCCGATCTTCGGACAGGGCCGGGATCTGATCGCGGTCAATGTTCAAATCAAGGTCAGGCCACCAGTCTTGCAGCCCGCGGGACAAGCCTTCCAGTAACTTGCCGGCGAGCGGCAGAATCGTCAGCCGCCAAAGCGCGCGATTGGCTTCCCGGTAATTGGCATAGCTATTGTCGCCCGGCAGACCGAGCAGCATCGGCGGGACGCCAAAGGCCAGAGCGATTTCCCGCGCCGCCGCCGCTTTCAGGGCTACAAAATCCATGTCCGCCGGGGACATGCTCATCGATTGCCAGGACAGTCCGCCTTCAAGCAACATCGGGCGTCCGGCATTGCCCGTACCCGCAAAACTGGCTTCCATCTCTGCCTTCAGACGGTCAAACTGATCGGGAGACAGTACCGATCCATCTGCTCCGGGATCGTAAACCAGAGCACCGGAAGGCCGGGCCGCATTGTCGAGCAAAGCCTTGTTCCAGACTGTCGCAGCATTGTGCACGGCAACCGCCCTGGACGCGGCCCCGAGACAGCCCAGCCCATAGTGATCATCCGTTGGATGGAAAGCTTTGATGTGAATGATCGTGTTTCGCCCCCCGGATTCTTCGGCAGCGAAACGGGTCTGATTTTCTCCGGCACGATAAACATAGGCAGCAGGCCAGCCTTTGGCGTCTGGCTCGATAGTGATCCGGTCCGGCCGCAACGCAAACAGCTCTGCGGGCTGGTGATCAATATCACCCGACAGCCCCTCCAGGACCTGGACATAGGCATTGCCATGCAGCAACAAATGCGCAGCGATTGTTTCCAGCAGCGGCTGGCCCGCACTGGTGGTCTGCAACAAGGCTTCCACCGAACCATTAACCGGCACGATCGGAGCCCCGCCCACACCTTCCGAAACGATACGGACTGCGCGCTGTGCAATCGCATTCTCGATATAGGCTTCGCGCACCGATGCCTCATAGGAGAACGGCGCAGTGCCCGAAAGAAACGCACCACCATATGTGCCGATATAACTCCGCCCCAAGGGCGCATGTGTGTGTCCGCTGCTGCCTTTCAGCGCCAGCGCTATTCTGTTCCAGAATGTCATCTATTTTCCTAACTCACCGTCCGAACATGGGGTGACTGTGATGGTTTGAGCATCAGTTCCGTCAGCGCATAAACCAGCGCATCTGCACGGTCCGGTGATCGGCCGGGACCTTCATAGGTTCCGCCTACCAGCAGGCCGCACAGTTCGTCCTCAAGCCGTGCAAAGCATTCGGCATGATGAACCCTGCCCGCCTCATAAAGCGCAGCCACGGGTTCCGCTCTCGCCACTTTGCCGCGGGAGGCGTGGACCAGTCTGACCGGCAAGGCAATATTGGCCGCATGCAGGACCGATTTCACCATCGCTCCGCCCTGATTGGCTTCCGCGATCACGCGGTCTGCCGTCCAATTCCGGGCTGCATCCGACACCGCCCGCGCCCAGGTTTCGGGACTGGCGTGTGCAATGCTGCAATCCGCGAGAACCAAAGCCTTCGCATCCCGCTCCGAGCCAACAAGACCCGCGACAATTATGCCGCAAGCATCACCCGTTGCAGAGGCAGGCGGGTCGACTCCGATGACGACACGAACCGGCACACCCGGATTCACCGACCGACAGGACTCGATCATTTCCCGGGTCCACAGCGCGCCTTCCAATTCTTCAATCAACTCGCCATCAAGCTCCTGCCGTCCGAGACGCGTTCCGCCATAATCACTTAGCATCGCAGTCAAAAAAGCCTCCGGCAGATTGAGAACATTGTCCAATGTCCGCCCGCGAGTAACTGAAACCGATGCCTCTCTGACCAGGGCGCGCACCAGAGGCACGGGACGCGGCGTGGTCGTCGCGACGATCTGCGGTCGCTCACCCAGGCGCATGCCCATTTTCAGATTGTCCCAGGTCGCCCGGGCCTGACCGTTGTTGTTTAGCCATTTGGCAATTTCATCACACCAGGCATGACTATGCGAAGGCCCGCGCAGGCCCTCTGGATCTGCAGCCGAGAACAGTCGCGCCTCGGCCCCGTTATTCCAGCGCAATCGCTTCAACGAAGGTTCCCAGACCGGAATATCTCGGGACGGTGCAATGGATAGTAATCCACTCTCTCCTTCAATCATCACCGCTCTGGTTTCCGCGAAACTGGCTCCGATCAGCGCAAACCGGGCGGTACCATCACACTCGGCGATAGAGCGGACCCATTCCGCACCGGCCCGGGTTTTGCCAAATCCTCTTCCTGCCATGATCAGCCAGGTTGCCCATTTGCCGTCTGGAGCAATCTGCTCTTCACGTGCCCATCGCGACCAGTCCGACAGATAGGCGAGCTGGTCCAACTCATTCAGGCTGTTCAGATAATATTCCTGTTCCTCAACCTCGCCATCGGCAAATTGCCGGGCGCTCCAGATATTGGTCATCCGTCAGCCAGCATTGCCGGAAAGCGGTTCGTTTCCCGGTTTGTTGGCGTCATTCTCGCGCGCCCGGCGACGTTGTAATCTCTCGCGCATGGCATTCAGCTTCGCATCGATCCGCGCCCGGACTTCGACCGCACTTTCGGACTGTTGTGTCTCAGTTGCCCTTGTCATCGCGACAGTCTCCTTGTGCAGCGCCAGCAGCCTGAGCGCGGTGGCATCATTATACTGCTTGATCGTGCCGACATGTTTTCCACCATGAAAAACAGGGACGTCCACCCCGCGTCGCGCACGCACGAGCAATTCCATTTCCAGTAACTCGAACCCGGAGGCCAGAGCCGCCCGCCATTCCTCGGCAAATCCGTTATCCTTGTCACGCCAAAGATACAGCGTTGATCTGGAGAGTTTCGCCTTTCTCGCAGAATGGGCGACACAGGACGTCGCCGCCAGCTCCGCCAGAAAAATCTGCTTTTGACTTTCCTGCCAGGCTTGCAGCGGCGTGTTTCGGGATTGTCGATCCCTTTCGGGATTGCGCCCGGAACTTTCCATTTGTTCGCTTGTCATAACATCCCGTCGTTCGGCCGCCAAAATAGCCGGCACAAAAAAGGCCGCAGCACCTGACCTGCACACCCACTTGAAAAGATGGCTTGCTGTCAGAGCCGTCCGACCCGAATCACATTTTCTCGATGTTCCGTATATGTACCTAAATAGCGTGACGATGTCAAGTATTTTTACCTATTTGGCTAGATTTGCTTTGAAATCTGCGCTTATCAACACTTTTTCGGTGATATATTCTGCCGCCATATCCGCCAGTTCACGACCGAGATGCCAGTCCAGAATCTGCATATCCGGGATGATCGGCGGATTGACCAGGATATCATCACCACTGAGCATCTCTTTGGATGCCATCCGACTGGCCACAACCATCGATCGGGACATGATTTCGACAATCGAAGGAAACTCGGCTTCCCGCTTGCGCCGCATCATGACATCACGGAGCAAGGTCCACCGTCCCCTGACATCATCATATTCTACATCTGTGCGCCAGACCTCATTGGGGTCACCCAGCGATACGACAATATTGGGGCCGGCTTTCAGATCGTGCATGACCTTGACCGGGACATTGTCCAATACCCCCCCGTCGACCAGTATATTGCCTTCGCGATCAATGAACGGAGGCAAAATTGTCGGCAGGGAGCCGGAAGCCCGAACGCATTCCCAAAGCGGACCGCGCCGGTGAATATGCAGTCCATTGGTTGACAGGTTGGTGGAGACGCCAAAAAAATTGATGGGCTGATCAGCAATGTCCCGGGTGCCATAGCGCGTGCGCAACTCGCTATCGAAGACCGTTGGGTCAAGCAGCGAATAGAGCGGCAGCGTCAATCGGCGCATTGCCTTGGCCTGAATGAACATCGCTTCCATCTGGTCGAGCGTTTCTGCAACGGACATGCCCCGGGCAATTGCACCGCCCATCGCAGCGCCCGCGCTGGCACCGCCGATAAAATCAATGGGAATATCAGCCTGTCGCAGCGCTTGAACCACGCCCAGATGCGCACAACCCAGTGCACCGCCACCAGCGAGAACAAGACCAATTGCGCGTCCGGTCAGGAACCGCGCCACCTTGTTGAAGTCTCCATCTTGATCAAGCGCCATATGATGGTGCAATTTGGGCTGACGCGGATCAATCCACGCCGCGCTATGGGATATGGTTTTGCTGGCCTTGTCCCGGACGAGCAACAAAGTGCGATGATCCTCGCTGATCCAGCGCAGTGCTTTTTCCTCTGCCTGGTTCGTGTCCGGTGTCGCCATTCCGGGGCGCCCAACCATGACAAGTGCATCAGCATTCCGGCAAATCTGGTCGCTCCATTTTTCTGGCCCGCTCCCATCGACCAGAACATAGGCGCCCTTTGCTTCCTGTTCCGCGAGCCACGCCTGATATGCGGCTCCGTCTGCAGCCTCGCTCGTGGCGCGGTCGAGTGCGACCACAGCGGTATCATCCGGGATCACCGCTTCAAATGCCGCGGCCAATCGCGAAACAAACCCGTCGGGAAGCTGCGAGTCCCCGGCAGGCAACAAAGCAATGACGCGCGGCGTGGTGGTCGACCCGGATGAAATTCGGGCAGTGGCAGCAGCAAGACGCTCCGACACCAGTTTAAGCATGGCTTCATTCAATGACGGATGCGTGTGAGTTATGTCATCAAATGCACGCCGCGAAACTTTCAGTACGGCCGAATCCCGGGTCGCCAGGACATCAGCCGTCCGTTTTCCTCCCGCGAAAAACGCCAGCTCTCCAATCGCTTCACCAGCTTCGATATAGGCGACAACGTGAACCTTGTTTACCACGACGCGAAAACGACCCGACTCCACAAAATACAGGGCATCGGCATCCTCGCCCTGCTCGACGAGCAATTCTCCGCCAGACACCGGCCTGATTTCAGAAACCGCGGCCAGCGCCTCAAGTGCATCGGGCGGAACATCCGCAAAAAGTGCATGGCGGGACAGATCGGGAGAGATTTGCGCAGCCCCCGACGTCGCATCACCGGATTTGAGATCCTCTGACATGCCACTCCTCAACAGGTGCGACCCCGTTGAAGCCATTATTGATAATTTGCACCAATAAGCAATGTTTTTCGAAGCTTGCCAGTCATTTGACCATCAATTTACCAAACTCTCAACTTCCCTAAAAAGCGCAGATTATACCGCGATTGGGAGCAACCTTGTTGGCCAGCATTTCCAGATAGGCACTTTGCAATGCTTCCTCTCCGGACAGATACTCCACCAAAAGATGGCCATCGACGCCGGCAACAAAGTTTGCAAACTGCGCGTCGACCCGCGCGCGGAACTCCACTGGCCCGATTTCCTTCATCAGTGTTTCCGCCGCGGTCGGGGCAAAAAACAGAACCGGCGCTGGCCCTTTCAAGTCGCTGGCACCGGAACGTTCCGATATATGGGTTGCGCCGACTAGCGAACTGAATTTCAGATTTTGATCCCAGAAGTCATGTATCTGGGTCAGCAATTTGCTGTTTCCCGCAAAATCCACGGATACGATTTGCTGTGCGGCATCTGCGCTTCCAAGAGCGTCATATGTGAGAACCTGGTCATACAGGCCGGTATCATTGACAAAATCGGCATTGCCCGGTGATGTCAGTCCGATGCGTTTTACGGCGGGACTAAGATTTTTGGCGACCATGGCAAGGCCCAGTGCGGTTTTTGAAGATGCGCTGGTCAACAGCAATGCTTCTGCACCGTACCAGTCCGACTGACGCATAAAATCCTCAATCAAAAAACTGGTCGTGAAAAGGGGCTGATACAGCGCGCGTTCGGCTTCGCCGGTGCCGGCATCCGTTCCCAGTCGGTTATATTGATTGTAGATAATTGCCAGACCCTGGCGATGCGCGGCAGTATCGACAAAACCTGCAGCCGTGACATTGCCCGGCGCGACCACCAGATGGCTTGCCATCGGCAGATAACCGTAGATTCTTTCGCCTACGGCGATTTCGGAATTTTGGGATGCGACAACTTTTGCAAAGCCCCAAACCGGTACAATTCCTGCTTCATCATCGCCGGTCGGGAAAAAATTCCAGTATCCGAAACCATCACCAACGGCGGCATAAGTAATGTTATTTGCAGTCAGCGCATATTTTTCGATTTCCAGCAGAATCTCTCCATCGGCCAGGTCAGGAATAGCGCTGTGATGCCATTGGCTTTTCGGCAAATCCGATTTCTGAACCCAAAGGCTGCTGACTTGATCACTCATTCTAAACTGCTCCACTTCGCAAATTACGGCGTCGATTGATCCGTTACGCCGGTCACCATAAGCCGTGCAATCCATTTGGCAAAAGCATTTGCGAAATCCGGAGCTCATCGCAAAAGCATTTGCCAAAAGAGTCGGGGCTGCTAATCCGGGCGCAACAACAGAATATTTCTGCGCGTAACCGCGTGGTCGGGGAGAATATCAGTGAGCACAGCACCAGTTTCTGCACTAGAAGCCGCCATCCAGCCAGTCACCAATGTATCGGATTTCATCTGGGGCGGGTCCTGGAACGGAGAACCCGTTATTGCGATTGCAGGCCAGCCCATTCCGCCGATGGTCATTATATTGCTGGGCGCCGGCATCTATTTCATGATTGGCCTGCGCGGCTATCCCATCCGCAGATTATTCCCTGCCCTGGCAGGACTGTTCAAGAAACCGGAAACCAAGGGTGCCGGAGAAATTTCTCCGTTTGCGGCGCTTTCTACGGCGCTGTCGGGGCAAGTGGGTACCGGTAATCTTGCTGGCGTCGCCACGGCCATTACCCTGGGTGGTCCGGGCGCGATATTCTGGATGTGGGTCACTGCACTTTTCGGCATGGCGCTTGCCTTTGCGGAAGGTTCTCTCGCCGTGCGCTTTCGCGAAAAAACCGAAGAGGGCACATATCGCGGCGGCCCGATGACCTATATTAGCATCGGCCTGGGGCCCAAATGGACATGGCTTGCCGTATTATTCTGTCTGGGAGCGCTATTTTCTGCACTGGTCACCGGCAACGGAATTCAAGCGAACAGCCTCGGAGATTCAGCCAATGAACTGTTCGGCATCGAGGAATGGATTGGCGGCGCAGTAGCAGCGGTAGCGGTTTTCGCAGTCATTATCGGCGGCATCAAGTCTATCGGTAAAGTTGCTGAAACCATCGTTCCTTGGATGGCAGCTGCCTATCTGCTGATGGCTTTCATCGCACTGATGATCAACTTGCCTTATCTGCCTGAAACCTTCTCGCGGATCTTCGCCGGAGCCTTTGGCTATGATGCGGCGGCAGGCGGTTTTCTGGGAGCGATGATCATGATCGCCATTCGTGCCGGCGTGGCGCGCGGATTGTTTTCCAATGAAGCGGGTCAGGGTTCCACACCAATCGCCCATGCGGTTGCCCAGACAAACGATCCTGCCGCACAAGGCCGCTTTGCGATGATGGGTACGTTCATCGATACCGTGGTTATCTGTACGATGACCGCGCTGGTAATGCTGACTGTCGCGGGAGACTTCACGGCCACCGATGCCAACGGAGTTCAGCAAGCCGTTGAACATGCATGGCAGTCCGATCTCAATGGCTTTGCGATGACGTCAGGTGCCTATGCTGCAGCATTCCCGTGGCAGCTATTTGGCATTCCGATCGGGACACTGGTGGTTTCGATCGCATTGATCCTGTTCGTGTTTACGACCTTGCTGACCTGGAGCTATTATGGCGAACGCGCCATCACCTACCTCTATGACTTGCTTCCCGGAGCTACACTCAGCGGAGAGAAGAAACTTCATTTCGCGTGGCGGGTGCTCTGGTGCGTGGTGATATTCTTCGGCTCATTCGCGCCGCTGCAACTGGTTTGGCGCCTGGGTGACATTTCCAATGCTGTCATGACGTTACCCAATATCGTCGCCCTGATCGCCTTGTCCGGTGTGGTATTCGCGCTGGCGAAAGGCAACCGGACAGCAGGAACGGATCATGGCCGGGAAACGCCCAAGGAATTGATGGATGATGTGTCTGGTGCGCCGGGGCATTGATATTTTAACCTCAGGCGCCGGGCGCGGGCATCCGCCCGCTTGGCTATCCTCGCATCAACTCGGGCGCGCGGTCGCGCTTGCCTCGGCTGCGCCTCGGTATGGCGAATACTGTCCTGACAGAAAATCCAACCGAGCGGAGCGAGGCAAGGTCGCCAAAATCAAATGGCGTCCGCCGGGCCTTATGGCGCGTAGCCAAGGGCACGGATGTGCCCGTCCGGCGCTTGAGGGATAAAAAAACGCAATGCTAAAACGTCTCTATGAATGGATGCTGGAAAAAGCCGGACATCCCCAGGCAACGAAATGGTTGTCGGGAATCAGTTTCGCTGAATCGAGCTTCTTCCCGATCCCGCCCGACGTCATGCTCGCTCCGATGTGCCTCGCCAGACCGGAACGGGCGTTCTGGTATGCCACTATCTGCACAATATCTTCGGTATTGGGAGCCGTCCTCGGATATGCGATCGGATTCTTCCTGTTCGAAACCATCGGCATTGCGATCCTTGAATTCTATGGTCTGGCTGACAAATTTGATCTGTTTGCCCAAAATTTCAACGAACAAGGCTGGATCGTTGTGCTGCTCGCAGGCTTCACGCCGCTGCCGTTCAAAGTCATCACCATTGCGGCCGGCAGCACCGCCATGCCAATCTACATTTTGATTGCAGCAGCAATCATTGCCCGCTCGGCACGCTTTTTCCTTGTCGCGGCCCTGCTCCGGTTCTTCGGACCTCCGATGAAAGAGTGGATCGACAAGAACTTTGCCATCGCAACGACCCTGGGCGGCGTGTTGTTTGTCGGCGGGTTCGTTGCAGTGAAGTGGCTGATCTGAAGTTTTTTCTTCTGTCCACAAGCAAAATATTTCTAGCGATATTTCCGACAGTTGCTTAAACGCAGATGATGAGCACAAGACAGGTTTCAGAAAGCAACGATCCGATAATCGAGGATATAAGCCAACTCATCGAACCGATGGCCGGTGGCGAGAAACCCAAAGAAGATTGGCGCATCGGCACCGAGCATGAAAAATTCGTCTATTGCACGGAAGACTTTCACGCCCCGAGCTATGAAGAACCGGGCGGTATAAAAGACCTGCTGCTCGCACTCGAAGAATTTGGCTGGGAACCGGTATTAGAGAATGGAAAAGTCATCGCCATGTCGGGAGACGATGGCACTGTGAGCCTGGAACCGGCGGGTCAGCTGGAACTGTCGGGCGCGCCGCTGGAAAACCTGCACCAGACCTGCAACGAAACCGGACGTCACCTGACGCAGGTCAAGGCTATTGGCGAAAAAACCGGCAAGGCTTTTCTGGGCATGGGCATGTGGCCGGACAAGACCCGTGAAGAGCTGCCGATCATGCCCAAGGGCCGCTATGGCATCATGCTCAACCACATGCCGCGAGTCGGCAATCTCGGCCTCGACATGATGCTGCGCACCTGCACGATTCAGGTTAATCTGGATTATAGCAGCGAAGCCGACATGGCACAGAAATTTCGCGTAGGCTTGGCGTTGCAGCCGCTCGCCACCGCTTTGTTTGCCAGTTCGCCCTTTACCGAAGGCAAGCCTAATGGCTTTGAAAGCTTTCGCAGCCATATCTGGTCGGATACCGATCCGCACCGGACAGGCATGCTGCCGTTCGTTTTCGAAGATGGCTTCGGCTATGAGCGTTATGCGCAATATATGCTGGATGTGCCGATGTATTTCGTCTTCCGTGACGGCAAATATATTGACGCCGCAGGGCTCAGCTTTCGAGATTTCCTGAAGGGCGATCTCTCTGTTCTACCCGGAGAGAAACCCACCATGGCGGACTGGAATGACCATCTGTCCACCGCCTTCCCCGAAGTCCGGCTGAAAAGCTTTCTCGAAATGCGCGGTGCCGATGGCGGACCGTGGCACCGGATTTGCGCATTGCCCGCCTTCTGGGTGGGATTGCTTTATGATCAGACCGCTCTGGATGCCGCCTGGGACCGGGTAAAGGGCTGGTCGATGGAAGAACGCGAAGCGCTACGCAACGCCGTTCCGAAGCAAGGACTGGATACGCCTATTCCCAATGGCGGAAAGCTGATCGATCTGGCCGGTGAAATACTTGACATTGCATCCGCCGGACTATCTGCCCGGGCGCGCATGAATACCAGCGGAGACAATGAAACCGGATTCCTCGACCCGCTGCGTGATGTCGTCGCAAAGGGAAAATCCCCGGCCGCACAATTGCTCGATCTGTATCACGGCGAGTGGAATGGCGATCTGACCAGGATTTATCCGGAAATGAGTTTTTAGAAACCGGAAAATTCTAGCCCTGCATGAAATCAAAGCCTGGCTGGGCTGCGTCCTCATCAGCAACTTCGTTTGCCTGCTCCGCACCTTCCAGATTGGCCAGCGTCAGCCCCAGTAGGCGCACCCCGTTTTCGACCGGCATTATAGCGGCCAGCAGTTCGCGGCCCATATCGGCAAACTCCGCCTTGTTCTCCACATAATGATCGCGCGATTGCGAGCGGGTGATTTGCCGGAAATCGGCATATTTGGCTTTCAGGGTGACGGTCCGGCCGCGCGCTTCCGATTTTTCAATGCTGTTCCAGACAATGTCGATAATCTTCTCCATCGCGTCTTGCAGGTCAGCTTCGCTCACCAGATCGGTTCCATAAGTACGCTCACCGCCAACGGATTTGCGGATACGGTTGGGTTTGACCTCCCGGTGGTCAACCCCGCGAGAAGCGCGAAACAGATAACCCGCCGACTTCCCGAAATGCTGGCGCAAAAACTCCTCGGACTGCGCGCGCAGATCGGCGCCGGTATGTATATCCAGCTTCGCCATCCGCTCGGCGGTTTTCGGCCCAACTCCGAAAAAGCGGCGGACCGGCAACTGGGCGACAAAGGCAGCGCCCTGATGCGGTTTGATTACACACATGCCGTCCGGCTTGTTCTGGTCAGATGCGATCTTGGCAATAAACTTGTTATAGCTGACCCCGGCACTGGCCGTCAGCTGTGTCTGCTTCAATATTTCCGCGCGGATCATTTCGGCAATGCGGGTCGCATTGCCGATGCCCATTTTGTCATGCGTGACATCAATATAGGCTTCATCCAGCGAAAGTGGCTCTACCAGATCGCTGTGCATCCGGAATATCTCGCGGATTTGTCGGGACACCTGTTTGTAAACATCAAAACGATGCTTCACAAAAATCAGATCGGGGCAACGCCGTTTCGCGGTGACCGAAGGCATGGCAGAGCGGACGCCAAATTCCCGGGCTTCGTAGCTGGCAGCAGCCACCACCCCGCGTTCGGATGACCCGCCTACAGCAACTGGTTTGCCCTGTAGTTCGGGGTGATCCCGCTGCTCGACGCTCGCAAAAAATGCATCCATGTCGATATGGATGATCTTGCGTTGCTGCAGATCGGGGACGGAGTCGCTCATTGGGCAAGCCTAGCGCGTGTTTGCCTTTTTGTGGAGCTATCTACATCTGTTCGGCAAAAGATTTACGAACCTGTTCCATTGTTGCATCGTCTGCAGCGATGCGCAGTGTTGCGGGGAAACTGGCCCGCATGCCGCAACTCATGAAGTCCAGAACACCGCTGTCCTTTTCATAATCTGGTCTGCCATTTTTATAGACCTCGAGCCGGCCGTCCATGATCCGAAAAATCGGTATGACCGGGCCTTCGGACACCGGAACATACCATCCGGTATCTGTATCCAGATAGAGCTTTTCCGCACGCAGGTTGCACAAATGCGCATTGGCCCCAACGGCGGAACCGGCAATGCTATTGAGACCGTCGTCATCACGCTGAACGAGGATTTGGGTCATCGATGATCCCGCGAGTACCGGCGCTATTTTGCGATATAGATCGCTGTCCCGATAATCGCCGGGAAGCGCCAGCACTTCGTCTGTAAACAGCGCATCCTGCCCTTTCCGCAACCAGTTTGTCTCTCCGAGCATGCCGAGCAATCGCCCCTTGCGCTCGCTGTAACTGCTGCGAATGCAGTCAATCGCATATTCCTCGGCATTGCACTTATTGCGCTGTTTCAGCCAGGCAAGCTGACTTTTGCGGACTTTCGCTTCCATTGCCTTCGCGCGCTTGTACAAGGTTGCTACATCGCGGTCGAGCTGGCGCAAGCCATCAGCATATTCCCCGCAAATTTCTTCCTCCACCTTGCTGCGTGCATCAGAACAATCGAAAGATGGATTGGATGCTATGACCTGCTGATCCGACGAAGCTTCCAGCAGGGCGGATGCTTCCGCTGGCGATACGGAGACGTATGCCGCTCCGCCGCGAAGCACCAGATCCCCCTGAAAGTTCGCACCGCGCAGGTCCGGCAACTGGTCGGGATCGACGATGGTCTCGTCGAATATGGCACCTTCTACGTCGATACTGAAAAGCCCAAAGCTGTGCAGAGTTGCGCCGCTAAAATCGGTACCGCGCGCGCTCATCGGATCTCCGCCCTGATAAACCGGACAACCGTCAGGGACCGTGATTCCGCAATCAAAAATGAAACCCTGCAGGTTTGCGCGATCAACAATCCAACCTGCGATTCCGCCTTCGAACCAGCCGCCAGTAAATTTGCCACGGCCGAGCTGTGCATCGCGCATATTCGCGCCGGTTAAATCAGCATTGTGAAATCGCACATGACTGATATCCGCATGACTGAAGTCCGAATTCCTCAAATTGGTTCGCACAAAAGCCGGGGCCTGAATGGTCGCGCCGGCCCAGTTGGATTCCGACAGATCAGCATCGACAAAACAGGTTGGCCGCAATCTGTATCCTGAAAAATCCCAGCTTTTGAACTGCCCGCCAGTGATGATGGTGGCTTCGATGCCAGGTCTGTTGACAGTTTCGCGCAATTCTTCCGGCGTGTTTAATTCCTCGCCTTTGATATTGGCCAGTTTTACGCCGCGCCGCCCCGCGATATCCTGACCATCCCGTTCAGCGGCAATCACAAGATCGTTGCACGTCAGCGGCGGCGGTGTGGCGCGGATGGGCGCCGAGGAAAGAAGTGCAAATGCGACGATGGCTAGAATTATTGTTCGCAACGCTTGCCCTTTCGCTTTACCGACGCCGATCATTATCAATTCTGCTATAGCCTCATCCTGCTTTCCTTGCCATAGCGCGTCGGTGTCAAAGTCTGCCCTTCCTTTCCCGCTTGGCCGCAAGGAGCTGATCATCCTGATGGCCAGCCTGATGTCGCTCAACGCGCTGGCAATCGATATCATGTTGCCGGCACTGGGATTGATATCGGATGACTTCGCCCTGCCCGGCACCAATGACCGGCAATGGGTCATCTCATCCTATATATACGGCATGGCATTCGGATCGATCATCTACGGTTCGCTCGCGGATCGTTATGGCCGCAAACCGGTATTGCTGATCACAATGGCGATTTACGTCCTGTTCGGCGTGATCTGCGCAATTGCACCGGATTATGACCTGATGTTGCTGGCGCGTTTCGTACAGGGGCTGGCGGCATCGGCCATGGGCGTGCTGGTCAACAGCATCATCCGGGATCGCTATGAAGGCGACGCAATGGCGCGCAATATGTCGACAATCATGATGGTATTCATGATCGTTCCGATCACCGCCCCGCTGCTCGGTCAGCTGGTGCTTCTGGTCGCTCCTTGGCGAGCCATTTTTCTGGTGCTGTCGCTCGCCGGACTGGGCATGTTCCTGTGGGCTCTGACAAGATTGCCCGAGACTCTGCATCCTGATGACAAGACACCGATCAACGCACGCTCTGTCGCGAGTGCCTGGAAACAAGTAGTGTTCCATCGCAATGCATTTGGGCATGTTATGGCCAGCGGCCTGATGATGGCTCCGCTTTTCGCCTATATCGCATCTGCCCAGCAGATTTTTGTCGATCTGTTCGATGCCGGCGAACTGTTTGTCTATATTTTCGCGCTGAACGCTGCCGCGATGTCGCTGGGGAATTTTGTCAATTCGCGGATTGTTATGCGATTTGGCGCGCGGCGGGTCTCGCAAACCGCATTGTTGTTTTTCATTTTGATCGCGATGCTGATGTGGCTCTTCACCGCCTTGAGCCTGATTAATCTGGTGATATTCACCATGCTGATGGTGCCGGCGATGGGCATGGTCGGATTTACCGGTGCGAATTTCAGTTCCATCGCCATGCAGCCATTTGGCGCCGTTGCCGGCGTTGCCTCGTCATTTCAGAATTTTACCCGGACCAGTGTTTCCGTAACCATTGGAGCTGCCGTCGGATTGCAGTTTGACGGGTCGATCCTGCCGTTATCCATCGGTTATGTTGTTTGCGGAATCAGTGCGTTTCTGATTATATTATGGGCCGAACATGGCCAGTTGTTCCGGCGCATTCATTCTGGCGTCAGCAACACCGGGCTACGACCGGGTGAACAGACAGGGAAGTGACGTGTTGATGGCGAACAAAGCTGGACTAAAAATTTCCGTGATTGCCGGACTGACTTTCCTCGCGGGCCCTGCCCTGGCGTCCGGTTCGATCAATGGCCAATGGGTTACCCAGGAAGGTGACGCGATCATCAAGATTGGTCCCTGCGGAAAAACCATTTGCGGCCGGATTGCCAAATATCTCGTCACACCTCCCAATGGGGTCGGGCAGCGCGACATCAACAATCCAAACAAGAAGCTGCGCAACCGCAAACTTCTGGGCACAGCTGTGCTGACGGGATTCAAACTGGACGGAGATGTCTGGCGCGGCCGGATTTACGATCCCAAAACCGGAAAAAGCTATCGTTCTGAAGTCAGCCTGCAGTCTGCGTCAAAACTGAAGGTCAAAGGCTGTATTGCCTTTTTCTGTCAGGGTCAAAACTGGACGCGGGCGGAGTAATTTTTACCTCAGGCGGAGTCTTTTTTTGACCTCAGGCGCCGGGCGCGGGCATCCGCCCGCTTGGCTATCCTCGCATAAGCTCGGGCACGCGGTCGCGCTTGCCTCGCTGCGCTCGGTTCTGCGCTCTCTCGATAGTTTACACCAAACCGAGGCGTAGCCGAGGCAAGGCCGACTGGCCGCCGCGCCTTATTGGCGCGTAGCCAAGGCGACGGATGTCGCCGCCCGGCGCTTGAGGTCAAAAAAAAAGAGAATCCCTCCCCCTCTCTCATTCCATCTCCTCAATCCATTCACTCAGCAGCGCCACACCCTCCTCATGAACGGTAGACCGCCCGACCTCCGGCATTGCAATTCCGGGCTCCAGGCTTTTTAACCGGTACATCATGATGCTGACATCCGGATCACCCGGCGCAATTGAAAACAGATGTCCGCCGCTGCCCCGCCCGGCGGCAATCGGACGTTTGTTGATCCCGTAGCGCACGGGGCGCTTCTCTTCATAGGTCAGAAACAGACCGCTGTTACTCGCCGACCCTTCGGCGTTGTGACAATGAGCGCAATTGACATCGAGATAGGCACGCGCGCGCTGATCGAGGGTTCCGGTTCCGGTTCTGCGCCAGACCGGCATCGGATATTGCACTTCTGGTTGTTCGGCGATCACGCCGTATTCGACCAGAGTTCGCAGCTGCATACCGTCATCCAGATTGCGCCCCTTTGGCCCGATCGGCATCACGCCATCGGACAGTGAATGGCATTCCTTGCACTGGTTCTTGTTGGGAACGGCATAGCTGATCTCTCGGATATTTCCCGACGGATCGGTAAAGGTCACGGGTATGCGTTTGCCGGCGACCTTTAAAGTAGCTTCGGTCTGATCAGCATTCCAGACATAGGGCAGCGCCAGCCAGCCGTCGGCCCGATGCAACAGCACGCGTGTTTCCAGCAGGCGGAGTTCACCATCAATTTCATAGCCAAAGCTCTTGATCAGCGCCGAACCAACCGGAAAATCAAACAGACCATCTCCGTTGGTCTTCGCCTGTTTGCCGGGCGGTATGTATATGAAGCGGTATTTCTCAGCATAGTCGCTGAACAAGGGCGAGTTCAGTTGATAGGGGACAACCCGTTCATTTGGCTGCCAGCCGGCTTCGTCTTTGAAAAAACCAAATTCCGAAAGGCTGCGCGGTAGTCCCTCGGAAAGGATCACGGCATCTGCAACCGGTGCAACTTTGGAACCACCAGAACCGGAAACACCGGCACCGGAAAAGAGAGCCAGCCCAACAATGGCGCAGGCTGAAAGAAGCAAGCGCATTATCTGATCGCAGCTTCCATCGATTCCGGCAGGATGATGGGTTTGAGCTGGCGACCGTCAAACACGTCGGGCGCATCATCCGCGCGAATAGCTGGCCGCGCTTCTGTCAGCGGCTGGCCCGGACGTGTCAGTCCCAATGTCAGCACCGCCACTCCATCAGCGAGAACCAGTTTTTCTCCGGTCCCATCCTCGACAATCGGGGGTATCGCACCGCCAAATGCAGCTTTCAGCATATCGCCGCCTGCAAAGGCCGGCGCATAGCCTGCGCGGCCGTGCTTGTTCTCGAACACCCGCACTCCAATTGGCTTGGGATTGTAATTGGGGTCATTTTGTTTCTGTGTATAGGAAACAATCAGAACATTGGCTGTGCCATTTTCCGCGATGATATTGTCAAACACTTCCACTTCATAATGCGACATCACCATGATCCCCATGCCAGTGGGAACACCCGCGACGATATTGCCTTCGGGCGCAAAATTCTTCGTGTTGTTGTCGACTACGATATTGTCAAACACCCGCACTTCGCGGCCACCCTGTTTGGGAATGTTGGGCAGGTCAAACACCAGGATACCGCCGGTATTGTTGACCGCGATATTGTTATACACATCCGCGCCGACGCTATTCTCGATCTCGATACCGGCAACATTGTAATTGGCCACCGAATTGCGAACAATGATATTTTCGGACTGGCCAACATAAATACCGGCGTCGGATGATCCGGTAGTTGTCACAGAATCGACCAGAACGTTGGTGCTCTCCACAGGATAGATGGCATATGCGCCGTTTTCCGGATGAGGGCCGCGTGTCCATTCAACCCGAAGCTTGTAATAGACAATATTGTTCGCACCCTTGGACTTGATCCCGTCACCTTTGCTGTCTTCAATCGCGAAATCCCGCAGCACGACATCATCAGATGTCACCAGCAGGCCTTCACCGGCGCCCAGTTGTCCGGAAAAATTCAGTACCGACTGATCCATGCCCTGTCCCTTGAGCGTGACGTTGTCGACGTCCAGCGACAGGCCATCCGTCAGATCAAACCGCCCCGCACCCAATTCAACGACATCGCCGGGTTCCGCAAGAATCAGTGCTTCCTGCAATCGCTCCTGGGCTTCGGCTCCTGCTTCGACGGTGATGGTTTTTGCGAAGGCTGGCATGCTCAGGCACAGCGCGGTCATTGCGATCAGTGTTCGGATCATCATATTCTCCCTATTCCGCCGCTTCCAGCTCCGGCTCATTCCCGGCGCTGGCGCTGTTCGGCCCATAGAATCGCAACACCCCGTCATCGACCGGGTCATTTTGCAGGATCTTCTTGTCGAAAAGATAATCCTGATTCAGTTTCCAGGGCATGGTTGTGCTGTTGCGCGGCAGATCATTGAGCGCCCGCTTGATATAGCCGGACGAGAAATCAAACAGCTCTTCCTGTTCCAGATCGGCGCTTCCATCAGCGCCCAATACCGGATTGACGATCCGTGTGCTGGTCGCATCCATGTGGTTGAGCAGACGGCAGGTATATTCCGACACGATATCAGCTTTCAATGTCCAGCTGGCGTTAAGATATCCAAACACGATCGACATATTGGGAATGTCGGAGAACATGCAGCCTTTGTAATAAAAATGATCGGGCCAGTTCACTGGCTTGCCGTCCACTTCAAAGGCAACCTTGCCCGCAACGGCCATCTTCAATCCCGTGGCCGTAACGATGATATCGGCATCCAGGGTCTCACCGGATTTCAACTTGATGCCATTTTCAGTGACCGTATCGATATGCCCGGTTTTCAGTTCGGCGCTGCCATTGGCGATCGCCTTGAACATGTCATTGTCGGGCACCAGACACAGTCGCTGCTCCCAGGGACCATAAGGCGGTGTGTAATCTGCCTTGTTATATTTATCGCCAAGTTCTTTCTTGAGCGGCTTCTCGAGCTTCTGGATCACCTTTTCCGGCTTGTCCCGCGCCATTTTGAAAGAGATGTCCTGCATTTTGACATTCTTGAACCGGGTGATGGCATAGGCCCATTTGTCAGGCATGATCTTGCGGAGGCCATTGGCCAGCCAGTCTTTTGCCGGTCGGCCAAAATACCAGGTCGGCGTGCGCTGGAGCATCGTCACATGCGCCGTTTTTTCCGCCATTACCGGCAGGATCGTTACCGCCGTTGCCCCGCTGCCAATAATCACAGCTTTCTTGTCTGCATAGTCATAATCCGCAGGCCAGAACTGGGGATGCAGTACGTCGCCCTTGAAATTCTGCAAGCCTTCTATCTGCGCATCATAGGGATTGTCATAATCGTAATAACCCGCGCCCATATACAGAAAATTCGCATGCATGGTAACCTTGCTGCCATCGGACTTCTCGGCAGTTATCTTCCAGCGCGCATCCTCGCTCGACCAGCTGGCGGAGAGCACCTTGTGTCCAAAATGGATGTGCTTTTCCAGATCATGCTTGGCTTTAATCCGATGGAGATATTTGATAATCGACGGGCCATCCGCAATGGCTTTTTGCTCGGTCCAGGGTTCAAAGGTGAAACCCAATGTGTGCATATCGCTGTCCGAGCGGATGCCGGGATATTGAAACAGGTTCCAGGTCCCGCCAATATCATCGCGGCGCTCGACCAGCGCAAAGCTCTTGCCCGGACATTTGTCACGCAAATGTACCGCCATGCCAATGCCCGATATGCCCGCACCAACGATCAGCACATCCACTGATTCTACGTCCTTGCCAGCTTGATTTCCGCTTTTTTCAGCGATTTGTGTAGCCATTGCCGTCTCTCCCAGCTTTTGGCAGGTTATGCCACCCGGGGAGCAAGGTTGCAATTAGCAATTTAATTGGACGGTTAAGGACTATGGCTTCCGCTTTCGAAACAGGTTAAATATCCACGATGACCGCGATAAAAAGCATTCCGATCACGAGGAACGCGATCCCTGATCACAAGGCGACCGCGATCAAAACAGCCGTAGCCAATGCCGCATCGATTCCCACGGAAAACGCAACCTCCCGTCTTGCGAACGTGGAAGACGCTGCAATCTTCCACGAGTTTCTCAGTGACCCGCAAATTCATGCGCCAATCTATACATTGCCGCGCCCGCTCACCGTCGAAACGGTGCGCGCGTTTATCGCCGACCATCAGCGACAGCGCGAACAGGGAACGGGCCTCCTGTTCTTCAACTTCGACGAGCAGGGTCAGATCGGCGGCTATAGTGACATCTGCATCTGGCCGCATTGGGCGGCCGGCGAACTGGGCGGTGCGGTCCATCCCGATCGTCAGGGCAAGGGGCGCGGGATCGAGGGTGCGCGGCAGAATTTTGGCTGGATGTTCGGCGTGCTGGGTCTCGAGCTGATTTGCGAGACCGCCTCGCTCGAAAACCACCGGACAGCACATCTGCTCGACGGGCTTGGCTTCCGGCGCAAGGGTGAAATCATCAGCAAACGTGCAGATGGAACCACCCGTCCCTCACTGGTGTGGGAAATGACGCGGGACGAGTGGCTGGCAACCACCGCTTAACACCCGGCAAAAGCTATGATAGCAGCGCGGTATCGAAACCTTCATCCTCTTGCTCTGCCTTGCTCTGGCAGGATCGTCCCTGGCGCTTTTGCTGCGCAGCGACCTGCTGTTCATCCGCAACGACACGAACCGCGTACAGGCTAAAATCATCCGCCACCACCGCATGCGCGACGACGGCGCAACCATGTACAGCGCAATATTCCTTGTCCCCGACGGTCGCGGCGGCTTCATCCAGGTCCGCGACCAGCTCTACACGCCTTTTCCCAAGCCGGTTATCGGCGAGATAGTCGAAGTTGTCCACCCGCAAGGCTATCCCGAAAAGGCCGGTATTCCCCACCCGTGGTTCCGGGCTCTGATGTACGGAGGTCTCAGTTATGTAATTGTAATGGTTGGACTTGAGATTACCGGGTTGGGGTAGAGCAATATCTTCATAGCTTCATGTTGAGATTTTAATGTTGGTCAGTTGGATTGAATATAGAGCCGTCGCTGCGGATTTGGCTGATTTCGTTCGTCGGCCAAGCATGTCTGAACAACAAATGTCTTTCGGCAGACCTGCATTCCTGGTTGTTGCGATTGTGTTATCCATCGATATTGCGATGACTCTGTCACTGATTGTGTTGGAAACCGGATTGGAAGCGAACGGTTATGAACCTCCGACACTAATCGAATTCAACTATTCGTTTCCGCTTGAAATATTCCTGACATTGGTAGCCGCGCCAGTACTAGAGGAAGCCCTGTTTCGCGGATGGCTGACTGGGTACAGGCGAGATATTCGTTTCGCTGCATTTGCAGTAGGATCGCTCATTTTGGTCAGTCTGTTTAACCGGGCTGGTATTGTTGCCGTCAATCTGGTCGCTCTGGTTTTCTTGATCGTCGTTGCTGTAAACTGGTATACGCAGCGTGGTCTTTCGGATGAGATAACTCCATACTTTCGCAAGAACTTCCACTGGTTCGTGTGGGGCAGTTCACTGTTGTTTGGGCTATCTCATCTCACAAACTATTCTGATGCCACTTTCGGCCTGGATTGGTTGTACATTGCATCACAGATGCTGGGCGGCCTTTTGCTTGCTTATACGCGAGTCCGAGTTGGTCTTTGGGCGGCGATCCTCCATCACGCTGCGTTTAACACACTGTTCTTCTACGCCATCTAACCAATTTTCTAACGCCCGCTTTCGGGATGAAGCGGGCATTTGCCGCTCGTCCGCTATGCGCACAAAAGCGGATGCCGATATCGACACCCAAAGAGACTTCCGTTTTCATCCCTTGATTTGTTTGAACACCCGCGGGTCGACACTCGCCGCCGAGAGCAGGCCGCCGATCATCGCTCCGGGAAGGCCGGGACTCGTGACATCCTGTCCGGTCAGGTAGAGACCCGGGACGGGCGTCTTGGCGCGAAGTGCATCGCACATAACACGTTCCGGTGTTACATCGAGGCCGTAAAAGGCGCCCTTTCTGTGACCAGTGAAGGTTACTGTGGACAAGGGTGTAGCCAGTTCGCGATATACGACCAGCTCGGCGAGATCGGGAAAAAACCGCGCGAATTGTGCCATCAGCGTCTCTTCAACCCTGTGCTTGAAATCCGCATAGTCTTTGCCGCGACTGCCGATCGGCTGGTCGGCCCATTGTTCGACGGCAGCCCAGTCGGCCCAAACCAGGAACTGGCCCATATGTTTCTGTCGTGGCCCCGGATCATGGTCGGGGTTTTTAAGCGACCCAAAGGAAGCGGTCATATGGGGCGGTACCCCGTCGGGCGCTGTCATCCAGACGACATCAACGTCGCCGGTCGGGTATATCCAGTGATTGGCCCTGGTAGCACCCGCCGCTTCGATATCGCCTTCAAACCCGATGAATAACGTGAAGTGCGCGATACTGGACGGGAGGTTACGGATCTCCGTTTTCCATTCTTTCGGTCCGCAATCTTCAGGCAGCAGCGTATCAATGGTTTCACGCGCTCCGATATTGGACATCACCACTTTCGCCCGTATCTCCTCGCCGTCACCGGTTCGAACTCCCACAACGTGATCATCCTTTATGATCAGACTTTCGACGCATATGCCCGCCCGGGTTTCGCCGCCATTTTTGGAGATTGTCGGGATGATATGCTCGGCAAATGCGGCGCTTCCGCCGACGGGATACCAGGATCCGCTGGTGAGATAGGAAGCCGAAATCAGCGCATGCATTGCAAAGCTGGCCTTGCCAGGGCGTCCGCCATGATCGCCCCATTGTGCCGCCATAGCTGCGGCCAGTTCCGGATTGTCAGTCAGACCGTCGATCACCTCTTTAGTGGTCCGGCCACACCATTTCGCAATCGCTTTGCGGTTCCACCAGTCCAGCATGTCGCCAACCAGTTCCGGCATCGCGCGCGTTGGGAAGATCTTGTATAACGCTTCTCGCCCTTCGCGCAGCGCCCGGGTCCAGCCCTCGATTGCCTCCGCCTCTTCAGGAAAGCGGTCCTTCAGATCTCTCTCCTGCGCTTCATACGGCCGGGATAGTGCAAGCGGCTCGGACGATCCGATGTGGAGATGATCGTACACAGCCCCCAATGAAACGAATTTCATGGGCGTGTCGCAGATCCAGTCGAGCAGATCGCGCATGGGGTCTCCCGGCGCCACCATACTCAAATAGTGAATGCCAACGTCCCAGGAAAAGCCCTCCCTCGAAAAACTGTGTGTCAGACCGCCAAGGATATGATGTTGCTCGAGCAAGAGCACCTTGTGTCCAAGCTTGGACAACGAAGCGGCTGCGGCCATGCCTCCTATTCCGGAGCCGATGACGATAACGTCCCAAATATCTGTTTGTGCATCTGTCATTATGTCGTCCTCAAGGATTTTTGTCGAGTTTTGTACTGCGTGAAATCGCCTCTTCAGCGGCAAAATCATGCGATGCGACGATTGTCAGATCAGGCAGTAACTGCCGCAGCCGACGGATTTTGGCGAAGGTCGCGAGAAGCGTTTTCTTGTCGCCAATGCCGGGGACAATATCTTGTTCGAGCAATCCAGTTTCGTATGTCAGGTCGCCCACCAGCAGCACCGGATCCCATCCCTCCTGCCGGATCAGCAGGGACATCGAACCCGGAGTATGTCCGGGAGTTGGCAACAGGATCATCGAACTATCACCCGCGACGTCGTAGATGCCGTCAAACTCTTCGAACAACGGATCGTCCGTCGGACCAAACGAAATTTGCTGCCACTTCGCGGACGGGATCTCCAGATGCTCTCGAAGAATCCACTCATGTTCCGGATGCGGGCTGGAAAGGATTTTCCATTCACGCTCGCTGACCAGCAGATCGGCTTGCGGAAGCCGGGCGATACCTCCGGCATGATCAAAATGGAGATGCGAGATAACCGCTTTGCGAATATCACTGGCAGGAATGCCAGCCCTCTCCAGAACATGGTCGATGCGATGGATTTCGGTCAGGTGAAACCGAAAAATTCTCGGCAACAAAAAGCGGCCGACCGCTTGTTTGATGTACCGTTTTTCGGAAATGATCGCCGGATCAATTCCTGTGTCGAACAGCAGCAATCCGTCGCGATGCGCGATTAAGAAACACTGCACGGGCAAGGATACCCATTGTCTCCCGAAAAAGACCCACCATAGTTTTGGCAGCCTGCTGCCATAGCGGTGTTCTGCATGCTGCTCTGCCTGCCCGCAGTCCAGCACCCGGATCGACTCAATTTGTCGATTGAGTTCATGGTTCTCGGCCGCTCCAACGGTTTGTGCTTGCATCATACGGACCTCCCTGGATTCTCGAGAAATCTATGGTCAGATCACCGGGTTCCAGCTTTCCGGCCGGACAAGGAATTTCGGTGACCTTGCAAACACTTAAGCAGGCGGGTCATTGGGAGCATTGATCTTTGTCAAATATTGTCGAAAATTCAGTTTTGATCTTTGTCATGCAGAGACGAGAACAGATTTTGATCAGAAATATTCTGCCCTGCCAAAATCATTTGGTTCACAAAAGATGGTTGAGATAAGCGCTATTTGGCTAAATTGGATTCTTGCGCCAGAGCTGTCGACTTGGAAAAATCCCATTCACCTAGAGCTTTGAAGAATGCAAAAGTTTCTTCATCATGCTCTTTTACCCACCCCTCGGTCCATGCGCCGGAGCGAGCAACCACGATATTATTGGCTTCGTCGATATAGAGCGTCTGCCCGTTTGCTCCGGTCGCCTCGAACGTTCCATCGGGATAGGTCCACCATTGCCACGCGTAACCGCGATTTGGGTTGGGGTGAACTTTGCCGGGCTGCAAATGTGGTTCCTTGGATCTTGTTGCTTTGCCTACCCAATCAGGAGGTAATAACTGTTCCCCGTTCCAAGCACCATTTTGTTCGATGAACTGACCAAATTTTGCCCAGTCGAGCAGGCTGGCATTGAAGAAGGCGCCGCCAATTTCAACGCCGTCCCTGCCCGGAGCATCGAGAACCCAACCGGCATCATGAACCATGCCCAAGGGCTGCCATAGCTTCTCTTCCAAATATACCGACGCGGGTTTTCCGGTCACGCGGCGAACGAGTTCCAGTAAGATCTGTGTTTCGGCTGTGTTGTAGTTAAAAACCGTACCCGGTTTGACGGCACGAGGATAAGAGACGGCAATATCAAAGGCAGGTTTCTTCCCGGTAACGACGCTGTCAGTCACGAATTGGACTGTGTCTTTCGCGTTTTCGGGTCCATCGGGATCAAACCGGACGCCAGAAGACATCTCCAGCGCCTGCTTGATTGTGACTCCATCATAGGCTGTACCTGCAAGTTCGGGAAGGTAATCTGTAAGCGGGTCCTCCACATTTTTGATCAAATTCTCTCCGACAGCAAAGCCAACCAATGTCGAGGTAAAGGACTTTATCAGAGAGAATGTCGCGAGATGCGTTCCCGAAGTCGCCCCGCGATCATATTTTTCATAAACTAATTTCCCTTTGTGAAGGATTATCAACCCCGATGTTTCCATATCGGTGAAAAGGTCACTCAGCGTGCGGGCGCGCCCCGCATACTCAAAGGAGAAACCGTCCAGCTGTCCTTCAACCCGCTCGAAAGGCTGGCCATCTCCTTTTCTCACAGTCCGGGTCGGAAATACCTCGCTTGCATTTTGATAGAACCAGTCCCTGTTCTCTGGTTCAAAAGCATCTGCTCTAGTCGTTATGTCGTATGGAAAGGGGACAATTTGGGTGTAAGCAAATACGGCTACACCAGCTCCTACAATGGCAGCGAATAAGGTGATGATTACCGTGCGTTTCATATCAAACTTTCTATAAGTCTCGCGTGCGTTTGAAAATTGTAAGGTATCGGAGTCTCTTGGTGATTTCGAAAAACCTGCTTGGCAATGCATTGAGTCCAATTTCAGGATAATGCAAATGTAATTCTAATGTCCGCTTTCGGGATATAGCAGCCACAATGCTAGCGTCCGCCATGGGTGCAAAAGCGGACGTTGGAATTTTGGACTAGAATTGGTTTGCTCATTGCCGTGAAAATCAAATATCGTGATTGTGAGCATGTGACCGCCATTCTGACCGTCCGTGCGCCAACTAGATTGCCAATCCACCTGGCGGAACATCCGGCTTGATGTCACTCTGGTGACGAGGCCCTGGCCTGTTGAAGGTCCCGGGCCTCTTCACTTTTGAAAACATCGGCACTCTCATGTCGGCAATCATGCCTTTGGCGGATCATTCCAATCCTGTGTATTTTGACATGGTTGCGGTTGTAAGATCAGAACCGTTTGGTGAGTTTGAGCAGTCCGCCATATCCTTGAAGGTCGCCGAACTCGGCGAACGCGTCTGCGGAGAGAGACCATCCTTGCCCGAAGCTATGTTCGATGCCGCTTTCAACAACATATTGGTTGCGGATATCTTCACCTGTAGTGATGAAGCTGGTGGATCCGCTGTTGTTGAGGAATGAGGAGTTGAACCCGATCAGCGTATCTCCAACATAATGATAGCCGGAAAGTCCTGCACGGATACGGGTTTTTTCGGTCCATTGATGGTTCATCGTCAAGCCATAGCCGAAGGTGGTGCGATCGAAATTACCTTTGTCGGTCACGAAGGCAGTGGTGCCATCTCCCACGGTCATGCCGCTTTGATAGACATTGTCCCAGGCGACCATGATATGCGGCTTGATCAGCCAGTCCTTCTCGCCAATGCCATCAAAGGTCAGGCGGACGCCGGCCCCGATATAATGGATATCCGCTGTGCCTGTTTGCGTCGCTGCATATCCAAGCGTGGGCAGAACAACATTCATGTTGATATCGTTCGTGCCCGTCGCAAAGGAGACCATGCCGTCGACATGGGCATTGAGACCGCTGTCCGATTTGTTCATCGGCGCACTGGCAACGGCAGCAGCCCGGAACACCTTGATGGTGGACGTATCGGGCGCCAGCACGTTTTCTTCGGTTTCGATGTCGGCATAGCCCAGCGCAAAGCCGAAGGTGACATCGCCCAGTTCCATACCCGACACACCCGCCGCCAGTTCATAGCTGGTCGCGCTATAATCCGGATTGGACAATGTGCCGTCCTGGTTGTGATTGACATATTGGATATTGCCCCAGACATATTTACCGCCCTGCTTCGCTTGAGGTGCATATCCGCCGCCGCCAAGGGCCGCCGTCTCAACCGGCTGCGTCGGCTGAGACGTTGTGCCAGCAGACAGGCGGCTGAGGAACAGGTTTTGCGAAGAGCGGAACACTTCCAGTCCGGCAATCGACGCTTCGGGCCGCAGTTCGGTAAGCGCGCGTTCAAGAACCGGCAGATCCTCGATCAAGGCGATGCCCAGCGCGACCGACTGCAGGTCATCGCTCAACGTATCGGTCGTCAGGCTGGCCGTGATATCGGCCGCCGAAGAGATATCATCTGGATCAACCAGCTCATCGCCTATATCATTAAACGTCGGCACCAGCAGCACATCAAAATTATCGGCATCATAGATAATTTCCTGTGTCAGCAGCACACCGTCGGTAATCAATCCGGTCACGCTGTCGAACGTGCCGTCGAGACCGGTCTGCCCATCGATCAGACGCAGCGTATCATAGATAAAGCCGGTCTGGGTGAGCGCCAGCGTGCCATCAAGGGTCACCAGACCCGATACGATCAACTGATCATAGGTTTCTGCATTGACGCTGTTAAGTCCCAATATGCCGTCCGCACTCTGGGCAAAATTGCCGGTGATATTAAACGCGCCAACGCCTTCTGCATTAATCCCCAGCGTTCCGTTATTGGAGAGATTGCCGACCAGCGTTGCTCCGTCCGCCACCTGCACACTGGCCCCATTTGCGATTGTGACACTGGTCGATTCCAGTGCCCCCAGCCAGATATTCTCACCGGCATTAAAGTTGGTCTGGGCAAGACCGCTATGCGTGCCTTCGAGGATATAGCCGCCATTGTTGAAGTTGAAGATTTCAAATTCGGCTATACCGTCCGTATCTGCGCCGCTACCGCTGATCAGACTTCCTACCGCATTGAAGTTCAGCGTATCTGTATCTTCGCCGCCGCGCATCTCACCGACGCTGCCGCCGTCAAAATTGAGGATATCATCGCCGGCACCCAGCAACGCCGCGCCGTTTAGCGCGCTGCCATCCGCCAGGTTCAGGATATCATCCCCTTCACCGGTCATGACTGTGTCGTTTATCTCGCCGCCATCTTCCAGGGTCAGCACATCATCACCTTCGAACGTCGAGACCGGACCGTTGACAATGCCGGCAATGCCCAGCACGTCATTTGATGTGCTGCTGCCGGTTCGGGTCATGGTCGCGATACCGAAATTGCCGCCAGTCACGGTCTGGCCTGCTGCAAGGTTCAGCCGGGTGCCATTCTCTGCAAAGGTGGCGATACCGTTATCTCCGCCGGTGACGTCACCGGCAATATCCAGCACCAATTCGCCAATGCCAGCATCGGCATAAATGCCGTTAACGCCGCCAGTAACCGCGCCCGCATTGGTCAGCGTCACCGAACCGCCGCTCACGCCACCCTGAATTACGATCCCGCTGCCGGTGCTGCCATTTACCGCGCCACTGGTAGTAACGGTCGTAACGCCCGATCCCAGATTATTCGCGAAGATACCGTTAATGCCGCCGCTCGCATCGCCTGCGACAATCTCCAGATCGGTGCCGCTGGCTGCATTGGTCGCGCTGATACCCGCCTGTGTGATCCCGGTGACATCAACAGCCGCGATGGTCAGGCTGCCGCTGCCATTATTTTGCACCACAATACCGTTTGTACGACCCGATACGCTGTCGCTCGCACTCACATCCATATCGCTACCCGAACCGGTTGCATTTATACCTGTACCGTCCGTGCCGGTCACTGCGGCCGCGCTGACGCTGGTGGTGCCTGTGCCGGTGTTTGTTGCATACATGCCGTAAAGGCCGCCGGTCACCAGATCGCTTGCGGTTACGCTCAGCTCGGTGCCCGCGCCGCTGGCGAAGATGCCATTGCC
>NZ_JBDVPV010000002.1:0-755153 GCF_039968395.1 Parasphingorhabdus sp. | reverse complement strand
CCCGTCCGTAGCGCCAATCACATCGCCCGAACTGCCCTGCACCGTGATAGCAGCCAAAGCGCCAGTAGAAGACGCATCTATGCCCGCACCGGACCGACCGGTCACAACAGCCGTCGAACCCAAGGTGATCGTTGTCGTGCCCGTGGCAGCAACAGTGCGGATGCCGGTATCGCCGCCAGTGACATTCGCTACTGTCACCGCAACCGCGCCTGTGCCCAAATGGTTTACGTCAATGCCGTCTCCGGCTTCGCCCGCAATATCTCCTGACGTTACGACCGTGACGCTGGTTGTTGTCGCAGCTGTGTCGATTTCAATCCCGTCGTCGATCGCCGAAATCGCATCCGCATATATTCCGGTTGCACCAATCCCGTTATTCCGTATTTCAAATCCATCATCTCCGGCCGTAACCAAACCTGTAGCCGTCACCGTCAGGTCTCCGGCTTCGGTATCATTTAGCGCGTATATGCCATCATCTAAAGTCGTGCTGACGGTACCAACCGTGACAGAGTTACTGCCAGTACCATACTGATAAGATTGAATACCATATTGCCGACTGGTCACTTGATTGGCGCTGATCGTGATATCGCCTGCGCCATCTTCGGTTTTGGCATATATTCCGTCTCGACCATTTGCATCAGAGTTGGAAACCGCATTGGCATCAATGTTGATCGCGCCAAAGCCGAATGCAACAATTCCTGCTTCGCCGCCGGAAACATTGCCCCCTGTCTCTATGCTAATATCACCGCCTGCAGGACCTTCAGCGTCAGCAAAAATACCAACTTCTCCGCCGTTTATGGCACCGGTCAAGCTGGTTATCGATATCGATCCGCCCCAAGAGTAGCCATATATCCCAATCCGGTTTTCTCCAGTTACCGATGCAGCACTGATCGAAACATCGCCGCCAAAATCGGAAGACGCGCTTATGCCATCGTTGTCCCCGCTAACCGTACCACCTGTGCTATCGATGGCAATGTCACCATCTCCATAAGAATAGACAAATATGCCATCGCCATCACGACCAGTGACTTGCGCGGTTGTGACGGTAACAGAACCGTATCCATAGTTAAAAATGTCAATGCCTTCATCGCCTCCATCGACATGCCCGGTTGCCCCAACCCTGACGTCACCGGAATCCAAGTCTGTATCGATATCGATACCATCATCGGACGTTGCATAGACCGAAGCCACCGAAACTACCGTGCTACCAAAGCCCGCATTGTCGATATCGAGGCCATCATCACCCGCATTGATGGAACCGGCAACATTGACGGCAAGATCACCCGTTCCGCCTGTAATTTCAACCTTGATTGCATCAGTGGAACCCGTGACATTGCTCCCGGAATTGATGATGTTGAGCGTTTGCGCGCCGCCGCCAACCATCTCGATTGCGGCATTGGCTGGAACCGTATCGTCATTTACGGTCGTGGGTGTCGTGTCATCACCTATTGTGATGGTCAAATCATCAACATTGGTCTCGATCGGATCAATCGTGTCGGGGGACGCCACAACACAAATAATTGCGCTGCCATTGATGGCGGTACTGGGGTCACATCCGGTCGGGACAGTCTGAGCACTCGCTCCGCTGGCCAGTGCAACGGAAAGCATTGCCGCCGATGTGGTAGCGAGCAAGGTTCGGGATTTTCGTTTTTTCGAGGGGAGATCTGGGTCCGTTGAATTTTCACCATTTCCGGCATGATTCCCGGCATAACCATATACAGAATTTGTCTCGATACCCATTTTACGCTAACCCCTTATAAACCTCCTCTTCGTCACGCGGGTTGTTCAAATTTGCACAAAAGTTAAGTGTTACGGCGGACATTGTCCGAATATCTCAAACCGTTAAAACTCTACGCAGATTCAATCCCTCGATCAGAAGCGGACAACTGTCCCTGATCAGTGGCTTGTTGCGGAATTCGATGCTTGCAGATGCTCTGTATTTTAACGCTATATTTACTAAATAATTTCGTCATTTCCTGATGAACGACGCAGAATAAATCGCAATTTGGTTGGGACCAGGAGGACAGCCAGGATTGTTGTCCTCAAACTTTGCTTTTGCGGACAAAACGGCCATTTGCACAGCCAGTCTGAATCTGCCCTTGCTATTCCGTCCCCAGATGAAACAGCAGCACCGTCTCCGGAAAGGCGGTCGGCAACTGCAATCCGAGGGTCTGCAATGCCTCGCCGCTGTGCACGCTGCCCTCGTTCGTGAGGTCCATCGCGTCGACAATCGACGGCGACGTGATCGAACGCCAGCCCTGTGGCCAGATCAGCTTGATCCGGTATCGCCTGGCCGCATCCAGGCCGGCCAATTTCAGCCGCGGCAGGAAGGTTTCGGCTTGGCTCGTCATGCAAGCCACCGAGTAGAGCGCTTGGCTTTTGTCCGTCGCAACAATGCCCGAAATGTTCAAACTCTCTGCGCTATCGAGGCGGTACATGTCCCCGCTGTGCAGCAGTTGGCGATGCTCTTTGTATAACGCGATCGCGGCCTTGAGCGTTTCCAGATCGGCCGCCGGTTCGGTCAGCAGGTTCAGCTCCGCGCCCATATGACCGATCATCGCGGTCGCTGCACGCATCTCCATCGTCAGGGTGCGTCCGGTAATATGGCACTGGCGCGGACCGACATGGGAACCGATAACGTTCAGCGGAAAGAAGAAACTCGCACCACGCTGAATGGACTGTCGATCGCGCGCGTCATTACTGTCCGATGTCCAAATCCGGTCGCTATGGGCGAGGATGCCAAAATCCGCGCGCCCGCCGCCGGAGGAACAGCTTTCAATCTCAACTGTGGGATGAGCATCCCGAATACGCTCGATCAAATCATACAGTGCCTGCACCTGGGCGAAGGCGTTGGGCTGTCCATCCTGTCCACCGGGATGATTGAGGTCGCGGTTCATGTCCCATTTGACATAGCCGATTTTATGACTGCCAAGGATCGCATCGATCTTCTCAAACAGATAGTCGGCCACTTCCGGCCGCGAGATGTCCAGTACCAGTTGATGCCGAAAAGGCACTTGCTCCACAGCCTCAATTTGCAACACCCAGTCGGGATGAGCGCGATACAGGTCGCTGTCGGGATTGACCATTTCCGGTTCAAACCAGATGCCCATTTCCATCCCGAGTGCGGTGACATGATCAACAAGCGGCGCCAGTCCTTCGGGATAAACGTCGTCTGACACGATCCAGTCCCCGAGTCCCGACCGGTCATTGCGGCGCGATCCGAACCAGCCGTCATCCAGCACAAACCGCTCGACGCCGACCTCCGCTGCCTTGCTCGCCATCGCCTTGAGCTGGTCGATATCATGATCGAAATAGACCGCCTCCCAGCTGTTATAGTGAACGGGTCGCGGACGAGATCGAACGTCAGGACGCAGCAGCTTGTCGCGCGCATGAGTGTGAAACTGCCGACTGAGTGCAGACAGGCCCTGGCTTGTATAACCTGCGACAATGGCCGGACTGCGATAGCTTTCGCCCGGAGCCAGTATAATCTCTCCGGGATACAGAAACGCGCCCAGCGAAGTCACAACATCGCCGCTGCCCAGCGTATCGACACGAATCTGGTGATTGCCGCTCCACGCCAGGTGCAGTCCGTAGGCTTCACCGCTTTGCTCTCCCGTCTTTCCTTCGCACAGGATTACGCCTGGAAAACTGTCATGAGAGGTGCGCCCGCGTCGGTTTTCGCGCAGCCAGGTACCCCGGAATCTTGCCAGCTGTTCACGAAAAAACTCTCCCGCCCAACGCCCGGAAAAGCTGATAATATCTGTCATTTCCCGTGGAATCGGAAGGCACAAAGTTGCCATCTGGTCGACCGCAAGAGGACTGTCTCCGTGATTGGTCAACTCTGCCGTGATCTGCAACAGGCCCGTCTCGGGGTCCGCGCCAAAGCCATATTGTATACCGACCTGCGTGACAGGATCGCGCGCGAGGATCGTGGCCGTGGAACCGGTTTGCTCAGCTTTTTCCACAAGCAAGCGCGATCCCCAGTCCTGTCCGGCGCGATGCGCGGCAAGGCCGGCAGCGGCAGCGAAGCCGGTACCAGGTTCCATTGTCAGACTGGGTTCCACATTATCGAGTTCACTGCCGAACACATGCTGCCTGGTCGCAAGCACATTCAGTTCCGAAACAACCACCGCGTCCGAAAGCCACCGCCCCCAGTGGACAATGCGCGGCGAACTAGCCTGTGCACAGGCAAGGATCAGACTGGTCTCCCCAGCGTCTATGCGAATATGATCCAAACCATGCTCCTCGTTTATTGACGCCGGAACAGGTTACCGTCTTTCTCGGAAAAAAGAAAACGACATATTGCCAAGATTTCCTGATTGAAAAAACCACTATGGACGGTTTTTCTGTTTCATTTTACTTTTTCCCTGATAGAGCCTTCTCCCGTGCACTTCGAAAATTGCTTTCGTTGTACACAAAAGAAGAAACTGGATCAGATTGACAGTGCGGAATTTTCGTCAATCACATGATCCGGGGAAGCGGTTTGGTAAATCAAGCCAGCTCCCTTACGTGAACAGGGATGTTGCATGTCATCGGATGATGCCAAGGAATGCCAAGATCCGTGCGAAATGAAGCACGAAGCCAATGCGCTGATGGAACGCGCACTGCAATTGCTTGATATCGCCAAGGAAGATTTGACTGCTGCCAAGCTCGATGATGCTATTTGTTCATTGAATATTCGCAAGCCACAACCGCAAGAAACGTCCGAGCCTGAAGATCAGACGACATCATCTGCAAACAACGACTGAAATCTGACATAAATCTGAGGCGACAGTTTCAGTTCGGTCGAGACCAGACCGGATTGATCTGTTCGTTCAATCATCCCCTGTGACTCCATGATGTCCACATAGCGCTCAAGTGTGGAAGATGACACACCCACCAGTCTTTCGAGGTCATGCGGTTCCAGAGTGTCACCCGCACAATTGGCGATATACAGATTTAGTCCGATCGCCAGCGGCACATTTTTTGTCTGCTGCCCGCCAACCATCTGTTCGCAAGCAGTGAGTATCCCGTAAAATTTTTCTGATTTTTCCAATCTCGGCAACTTACATCTTCCTCATGGTTTGCAGCAACGCCCTGAAGCATCCGCTTAGTGTTGAGACAGCTTCGCGATCGTGAGTCTGGCTTGGACTGGACGGTGCGGATTTTTCCGCAGCCGCGAGCAAGCCCATTTCTTTCAAACTGGACACGCCGCCACTCGCGACGATCAGATGATCCACGATCCGCAAATCGAACGGCGCACATGCCGCAATAATATTTCTCGTCAGCGCTACATCTGCCCTGCTTGGACGAGGGTCGCCTGAAGGATGATTGTGCACCAGCACAATCGCGACCGCGTTGAGATCCAGGGCATCCCTGATGACATGACGTGCGTGAATATTGACTCGGTCCACCGTTCCCGTGGCCATCACATTATCCTGGATCAATCGATTGGCAGCATCCAGAAAAAGAACCCGAAATATTTCATTCTCTTCGGCTCCGTAACTGTTGAACAGATATTCATGAACCGCTCTCGAGCCCGGTAGCACCGGACCGTTGAGCATTTCCCGCTCCAGAGTGTAGGAAAAGGATCGCGCTACGACTTGCAAATATCGTGAGACCGCAGTGTTGAAGTTCAGCGACCCGACATCGGCGTGCGCAAAAAAATGAAACAGTTCTCGAATGGAACGAAATTTGGAAACCAGCTTCTCAGCCTCCGATTTCGAGGCGTCACCCAAAATCGGTTCCATGATCTGCGCGATCGCATTTACATCCCGGATTCGATTTTTTGCCTCTGTCTGGTACGGATTGTCGCCCAGATCAGGATTGCCAATTGCAGGAACCCCCATGACCCTTGCGCCACGCCCAGTCCGTATGATCTGAGATTTTCCCCCACTGACGACACGAAAAACGTCATCACCGGAATCATCTGAAAGGCTGCGATCGGCAGTGGCCAAAACCTTTTACTCCGCAATGCCAGAATTGTCAGAATGACAAATGCTGCGCTGTCGAGAATGAAAATACCAACATGAGGTTGCAACCAGTCTGCGCCGCCCAACAAGTATAGAACCGGGGTGCCCACAAAGTTGATGACGAGTGTCGCAAGTGCCAGACGCTCCTCAAACTGTCCGTGTCGAACGACAATCGCGATAGCCAGCAACATGAGAGTAAGGAAAATCCAAAAGGCCATCCCCTGTGTCTCTCATGTTGTTGTCACCTCAGTCAACTGAGTTGCAATTCAAGCTACTTTCTTCTTCGCGATATCACGCGCCGAAGGCTGTTCGTTAGCGGGTGTCTCATCCAATATTTTCCACAAAGCGCCACCTGCATAGGTTTTCAAACCCATCTGATCCCGAGCCACGGCAAAAGCATCATGCGCCTCTACGATCTGAGCGCGGGCATCATAGAGTGACTTTATCGAATCACCGGTCAGCCCGATCGCATCCTGCGCAACCACCGCGGACAGATTGGCTTTTTGACGGCCAGCGGAAACCGCTGTGGTCAGTTCGGCCGCACAAACCAGCGCGTCATCAATGGCAGCTTCCAGGGCTGTCAGTTTTTCGGTAACATCTTTTGCGACATACAGACGGTTTTTCAACATCCTCAACTCCAGGCACTTCACTGAGTGCATTATGCTGAAACATGAAGAAGAAAAAATCTTACACTAAGCGCGAAAGCCCTTCAGCCAGATTGACCAGCAGAGCAAAAGCGACAAGCCCGGAAATCACGATTGCCAGCATGACTACCAACCTGGCACCGGTGGAAAGTTGATTTTCTCTCTTGGTTTCAAACAAAGCCGAAAAAAGCGCAGACTGTTCGGGCGAATTTTCAGCCTTTTCAAAAAAGAATGGCTGCTGTTCACGCAATTCGGTCTCGACGCTGTCGGCTGACGGGCTCCATTCATCAACTGACGCATCTGCATTGCGCGCATAGCGAAAATTGGGAACCTCCGAACTTTGGTGTACCAAAGCATCGTATCCCGACAGATCATCCTGAGGATGTCGCGCTTCGTGGCTCATCAAAGCCCGGGCCGCTTCGGCGCGCCCAGAAACACCCAAAATGGATTGGGCGCGCTTTAGTCGCTGATCGACCGTATGATGGGATATATCCAGTATCCGCGCGATTTCTTTTGATGACATCAACTCGGCAACAAGCCGCAGACATTGCTTCTGCGGCTCCGTCAGTTTTTCAAAATGATACTGAATGTAGCCGTCGTCCATTTGATTGCCCCGCAAGCGCAATAGCAGATGGTGCTTGCCGTCGCAATTGATCGGATCAATTGAAATTAAATGCAATGAAGGAGATTGCGGAGCGAACTGACCCCGGGACCAGCCAGGTTCAGTTCGCTCCACGAATGACGCTCAACCGGAGCATTGACCTTATTTTGAAACTTGATGTCTCGAAATACCAGCCGGACATTTGTGGTGGGGTTAAAAGCCGACTGAGATCAATGCGCTTGCTTTGCAACATCCTCGAATATTAATTACGGAAGCACGGACCGGAACTTTAACATTTTTCGCGGATTTATTGCGTCACCATGGAAATGGTCGCCAATTGGCTAGGAATCGCTGATATTATCGTGATAGTCCGATATCGTCCTGGCCCAGAGTTTTAGGCTTTTTACGATTTCGGCACGCGAGTGACCGACCACTTCCTCCAGACTTGTGAGCAGGCCCGCCACAAATTGCCTCAGATCGATAATCGCATAGGGTGATTGCATGGTCGCAACCCCAAATTCCGAGAAAACCTCGCCCATTTCGCGAATAGAAAGAATTTTGATTTCCTGATTCCAGTTTTCTTCGGTCTTGAGAGGCAACAGCGCAGACAGCTCGATGCACAGGAATGAAGGTTTGTCCTGTTCCGAGACCTCGCTCTCAACAAGCGAATTGGACAGGCCGGAAATCAGGACATCACTAAACTTGCTGACTTCCTTGATGCTGCGATCCGGTGTCGATCCAATTTCGGCATATTCAAGCGCCAGCCCCAGCAGGATCAATTCTCGCCACCGATAGGAAGCTGCTTTTCCTTTTCCCGTATTCACTCCCGGAGGAAAACCTTGCCTCTGGAAATGTTGCAGCCGTCCCTTGAAAGCGGTTTTCCGTTCTGATGAAATTTCATGCTTGATGCAGAATGTCTCGACGACATCTTTATAGGTAAATTCCATTACGTTCATCCCCAGCAGTCAACAGTCGATCATCGCAAAAGCGATCAACGGTTAGCGTAAAGGACAAACCACCTGCATTGTCCAATAAATTGAACAGTACCGGTTCTCTAATCTACATTAGGGGAGAGGAATTCTGAAGTTGATGGATGAATGATTCTGGATCGGAGCCCAAAAGGCGCCACAAGCGAGATCGCTAGAAATCCACCTTGTTGCGCTGAGACCGGGGAATATTGTGAGATTCGCACAAACTCGCAATCGCTTCATCGACTTTGATCGCGGCCAGCTTTGCATTCTGCGCATCAAGTTGGCCCAGAACATTTTCCAGTTTCACAACCAGATCAATCAGTTCGTTATGCGCAGTATCTTTCTGCATTTTGTCTTTCCATCTCCGTTGTGACTTTATTCGATGGTATTTCCAGTAAGGTTACAGGCTACTGAATAAGTTGCCATTTTTTCGCTTAGCCGGAACCCATGAGGGTAAAATTTTGCAACAAGTACAACTGATCAGAGAGCCCGTTTTTTCGTTCCATTCTGTTCCTCTTGCCCAGAATATTGCCAGAAATCGCAATAACTCGTTCAGTCTCGGGCCTCATCTCAAGCAATTCCAGTTCCGAATTCGCATGATCATATGCCGGAATTACAATCCGGCTTCGACAGGTTCGCGTCCCTGACGTAACATTAGTGGGCTGAAAAGATGATTGGCAGACGATGGCCTTTGCATGAAGTTAGTGCAAAAAAACGCTTGAATTCACAAACCTTCGCAAGGACTGGCGCGCAATTGACCCATTTTGGACCCAACTTCTGTTGGGTCCGAATCGAGCTAGTGATATCACGCATCATCGGCGTCCCCACGACGCCGTTTACGGTTACAATGTTTCAAATTTCTGGTCTGACACATTCTAACCAAACACGGCGCGCAGATATCGTTCAACAAGATCAACGTCTGCGCGCCGCACTTCTAGCAATTTCAAACCTCGCGTCTACAACAAATTTGTAAAAACATGTCAGGCTTTGCCATGCCTGCTGTTTTTCATTTCCAGAGCCAGATTGGTATCGAACCAATTTAGATCCCGTTCGGACAATTCTCCATGCTTGTTTCGATCCCTTTGATTCCATTTAACTTTTGTTAACTATAATATCCTAGCTCTGAGGAAGACCAGAAATCGAAGCATGGTTCGTGGGGGACCATGCTTCATTCTCCGGCCCGGAATTCGGGTCAGCGTGATTTTGATTTCTGGGTGATAGTAAATGGCAATACCATTAAGCAGTACCGTTACAGAGCAGGACAATATCGAGCGCCATATTATCGGCGTCAGTCATGCAATCCGGGAAACCAGAACACTCGTAAAATTTTCAGCCGACACGATGGCCAATGTCCTGATTACCGGTCCGTCCGGCTGCGGCAAGGAAGTCATCGCCAAAACACTTCACACAGCATCTTCAAGAGCCGACAAACCGTTTGTCGCCGTAAACTGCGGTGCGATACCCAGAGAACTCATCGAAGCCGAACTTTTTGGGCACGAAAAAGGTAGTTTTACCGGCGCAACGAGCCGGCGCCTTGGACATTTTGAACGGGCGCAGGGCGGAACATTGTTTCTCGACGAAATCGGTGACATGCCCATGGATATGCAAGTGCGCCTGCTGCGTGTCCTTGAAGAAAAAAGCATCCGCCGCGTTGGAGGCGATCAGGAAATCGCAATCGATACCCGGATCGTAGCGGCCACGCATCAAAACCTTGAAGCGGCAATCGCAAATGGGTCGTTCCGCGAAGATCTGTACTATCGGCTGTCTGTTCTGCCTATCGAGATAACAGCTCTTGATGAACGTCGCGAAGATATCCCATCGCTTCTTCACCATTTTCTGCGGCAAAATGGTGATGACACTGCACGACCAGTATTCCGGCGCGAAACAATGGACGCGCTCTGCAACTATAACTGGCCCGGAAATGTTCGGGAATTGCGTAATGTGGTTGAACGGGCGAGTGTGTTCTTTCCCGGCCAGGAAATTGAACCGGACCACCTTCAGATCTTGCTGGGCAAAACTTTTGCACAGCACGCCCGTCCGGCCAAAGCCGTCCGGGAGAAGATCGATCAAGTGGCAGAGCTCAGAGAGACCAACGGTTCACAGTTTAGTTTCTCGGAAATGCCTGAATTGAACAGCTCAGGCTTTGACATGAAAAAATACCTGATCTGCGAAGAGCAAAGTCTTATTCAACAGGCTCTCGAACAGGCCGGCGGTACAGTATCAAAAGCCGCCAAGCTGCTCAGCTTGCCACGGACCACATTCATTGAAAAAATGCAGAAAATGGAACTTGAACCCGCCTGATATCAGAATGGATTGTCAGGCCGCTTTCTTGCCAACCTTGCGTTTCTTCAGTTTGATGACTTTACCGCTTCGTTCATGCGCCATGCGGTTCCAGGCATCAAGCGCAGCGATTTTATAAGCTTCTGCAAGAGTCGGATAATTGAACGTATTTTCCATGAAGAAATCGATCCCGCCGCCAAGGTTGAGAACAGCCTGACCAACGTGAACAAGCTCCGTTGCTCCCTCTCCGACCACATGAACGCCCAGCAACTTGCCGGTCTTCAGCTCGAACAGACATTTTAGTATACCTGATTGCAGCCCCATGATGTGTCCGCGAGATGTTTCACGCAATCGCGCCACACCGCATTCAAACAACAGACCCTTGGCTTTGGCTTCTTCTTCGGAATAGCCGATGGTTGAAATTTCAGGGACGGCATAGATGCCATAGGGGAAATGATGCGGTGCATCTGGCATGGGTGCGTTAAACGCATGGCAGGCCGCAATTCTGCCTTGCTCCATTGATGTGGAAGCTAGGCTCGGAAATCCGATGACATCACCAGCGGCATAGATATTGTCCACTTTGGTTTGCATGGTTTTCGGATTGACCTCCAGGCGTCCACGATGATCCGCTTCCAGAGAGAGATTTTCCAGCCCCAGATCGTCAGTCGCACCTTTGCGGCCAGCAGCAAAAAGCAGCATTTCCGAACGGACGACACGACCGTCACTTAGCGTCACAACCGGCCAGTCATTCTCGTCGAGCACGATTGATTCAGCCGAACAACCCAGCCGGATAGACATGCCTCGGTCCAGCAACTGCTGTGTGAAATTGCTGATTACCTCGCGGTCAACAAAGTCCAGAAAGCTATCGCGTGGTTCGACCAACGTTACTGGGACATCGAGCGCGCTGAAAATGGTGGCATATTCAATCCCGATCACGCCAGCCCCAATCACCGTCAGGCTTTTCGGAATGGTCAGGTCCGAAACAATGGCATCGCTGTCGAGCACCGTACGATTATTGAATGGGATGTTATCCGGGCGAAAGGGTTTCGTGCCAACGGTGACCAGAACACGTTCCGCGGTAACCAACTCAACAGCCGTCCGGTCCGCTTCGCGGCGTTCCACCCGCAAAGTATTCTTGTCGACAAATGTCGCCCGCCCCTGCAGCGTGTGCACATTGTTCCGCGCAAATTGCTGTTCGAGAATGTCCACTTCATGAAGCAATGTCTTGCTCAACCTTGAATTCAAGGCCGCACAGTTTGTTTGCGGATTGTCGGTCGAGCGTCGGTTGTAAAATTGCCGCTCGCGCCAGCCGGTCAGATTGAGCACAGATTCCCGCAATGTTTTGGATGGTATCGTCCCGGTATGGACCGATACGCCGCCGACACTGCCACGATCGTCGATCACGAGAACAGATTTTTTCAGCTTGGCAGCCTGTATTGCTGCCCGCCGACCCGCCGGACCACTGCCGATCACCACAAAATCATAACTGCTCATTTCTGCTTTCCCTTGTTAACCATATTTGAGAACGGCAGACTCGAGAAAAACTTTAGCTTTCAATCTCGCTAAATATCATTGCAGGCAGCGATATCGGCAACCCGACTGCAACAGAGCTCGCCACTCACCCGATGGCTTTCCACGCGGATGCGATTTCTGCGATCATCGCTTTTGATGAGTTAATCTGCTCGGGCAACTTCTCGCTGGGCGGTTGATTGATCCGGCGAGCAGCTTCGATATAAATGTCCATCAAAGCCGCAGCGAGTTCACCGCCCTGCTCATGATCCAGGCTGGTCTGCAGTCCGGACAAAATGGCCAGCGCCTTGGTGCGCGCCTCCAGCGCCCTGCCTAGTTCACCGGCGTTGTAAAAACGCAGCGCCTGATCAAGTTTGAGCATCAGTTCGTCAAACAATATGTCGATCAGTTGATGTGGTGACGCGCCTGCCACATGGCTTTCACGGCCAACATTCTGGTAGCGCATGGCCTTGTTAGAATAAGAATTTGCAAGCATGTTTCTGGTCTTTCTGGATCAGCGTCAGTTATTGTTGGCATTGGACCAGACGGCAATTTGTTGCGTCAGGTAGCTTTGGGTAGCGTTGATGACCGCCAGTTGGCGATCCATGTCAGAGAAGGTTCGCGAGAGTTGCGCACGATATGCTTCAATACTCTCATTCAGTTTTTCGCGTTGCACAATCAGGTTCTCTGCGACCGTATCGTAACGTTCTTTTGATATCGTCAGGGAGCCTTCATCAGACTGCAGTTTATCGCGTATCGTCTGCAAGGCGCCCGCAATGCCGGGATTGAATTCATCCTGAACAGCCGGCTCCAGCATTTTCGCAACCGCATCTGGATCAGCCTCCAATATGGCGGTTAAACGCGTCTGATCCACCACTAGTGTGCCGTCATTATTGGTTCTGACCCCGATGTCAGCGAGCGTGCGATAATCGCCGCTGTCCGTCAGGGCCGTCGAGCTTAGCCGGCTGAGCGAGCGGATCATGTCACGTACTCCGCTGTCGCCTGCCAGCGGGCCACCAGAAGCACCTGCCAGGCCCGGCGCAGTGGCGGAATTCAGGCCTTCGCGCAGCTGATTATAAGCGTCCACAAATTCATTGACGAGCGTTCCGACTGTGCTGACCGGCTGGTCACCACTGATCACCACTTCCGTTCCGATTTCGGCGGAAAGAAGACTTAGCCGAACGCCCGTAATCGCACCGTCGATTTCATTGCTGCTGTTCGTCATTTCAATGCCATCAACCGAAATAACGCTATTGGCGGCATCCGCGACTTTGGTCATGCTGCCCGGCAACGCATCTGTATAGGCAAATGCCTGCAGGCTGGGCGGAGCAAGATTCGATGCGGCGATCGAGAAGCCATTATCCAGACCCTCTTCGCCTTCGAGCACAAGACGGGCGCCGCTATTGTCAGTAATAATGGTCGCGGTCACGCCGCTGTCGGAAGCGTTGATCGCAGTGGCCAGACCCGCAAGGCTGTCATTGTCACTGTCAATTACAACATCGAAATCTCCCGCAGCAGTTGTGATCGTCAACGTCCCCTCGCCAACGGCGGTACCGGATGTTGCAGATGCGCCCGACACCAGACGCTGCGGAGAAGCCAATTGGCTGACTTCAAGTTTGGCGGGCAACCCGACGGGCCGGATGCCGCTGATCACTCCCACAGATGCAATTGTCGGATTGCTGGAAACCAGATCACCGGCAAAACCTTGCCCGTCCAGCAAAGTCGTCAAGGCGGTGGCAAATGTATCCAGTGCAGAAGATGCCGACGCCACGGCAGAAATCCGGGCTCCGTTCAGATTTTCCTTCTGAAACAACAGGGATTCCCGGGGAATCCGCGTGGCATTGACCAGATCTTCAACGACTTGCGAAGAGTTGATACCAGAACCGGCACCGATAATATTTGCAATATCACCAAACATAATAATTCCTTCTCGGCCTTAATAACGGCTGGACGAGGCCAAGGTTTAGGCACGGTGCAGCAGAAAATTGAAGGCGCTGCACGGGCTTAGTTCGATCCTTCGATGGCATTGCCGTCAGCATCAAATTTGACGTCTTCCGGAAGATCAATATGCGGACGGTCCATTTCGCTCGCCATTTTTGAATCCATCCGGAAAAGCCAGGCCAAAACCGACGCAATCGCGACATAAAGCCGTTCATCAACCGCCATTCCTTCACGGGACGTAAAGTAGATGGCGCGGGTGAGTTCGGGATATTGCAGGACCGGCACCGCATCGGCTTCCGCCAGTTCGCGCATCGCCAGTGCGGCAGCACCCCGGGCACGGGCGAGAACGACCGGCACGGCATCATATCCCCTGCGGTAACGCAGCGCGACGGTAAAGTGGGTCGGGTTGGCGAGAACGACTGTCGCTTCCTTCACCGCCTGACGCGCCGATGCACCCAGAATTTCGTGACGCTTGCGTTGTATCGCGCCTTTTACTTCTGGCGAGCCTTCGGTTTCCTTGTGCTCGTCTTTCACTTCCTGTTTCGTCATACGCAGTTTTTTCGTGCGCTGGAAAATTTGGGCGGGAACATCGATCCCGGCGATAACGGCAAGGGAGAAAGCCATGCCCATCAACGCCAGCATGAGAAAGTTTCCAAATTCGGAGATCGACCGCCCGATTTCTTCGTTCCCGAGTTGAATCAAGCTGGGCAAATTTGTCCAGATCAGCCACATTCCGATCGAACCCATAAGCCCGACTTTGGCCAGTGATTTGGACAGTTCGATCAAGCTGTTCACACCAAACATTCGCTTCAATCCCGCCGCCGGGCTGAGCTTGGAAGGTTTGGGTTTCATGGCTGTCCAGCGAAATCCCAGAGATCCCAAAACCGCAGGCGTCGCTATCGCTGTGACAATCAACAGTCCAAACAACAGACCGAATGCCATGACAATCTCGGACAGCAGCGTCAAAGTTCGCTCCCATGGATTGAAATCCACAAAGTCACGCTGATTGACCCGCAATCCGGATCGCAGCATCGCTTTGAGGCTATCCACCAAAACTGGCCCGAAAATCCCGAAAGCCGCAGTACCGGCCGCAATAATCATTGCGGTCCCCAGTTCCTTGGACTGCAGAACATCACCCTTTTTAACGCTGTCCAGCAGCCGTTTGGGGGTTGGTGCTTCGGTCTTTTCACCGCCGCCTGGTGGTTCTTCTGCCACTAGTGCCCTCCCACAACCATGGCAGACTGGCCGAGGCCGTCCTGAAGCGCGTGCATTATTGCGTTTGCCATGATCGGAGCGGTCACCGCCAGCAGCGTCAGGCCGCCGAGCAACGCGACAGGCAAACCTACTGCAAACAGGTTAAGCGAAGGAGCGGATCGCGCCAGCATCCCCATAATGACCTGCACCAGAATAAGGGCGCTGCCGACAGGAAGAGCGATTACCAGTCCCATGGCGAATAACGACCCTCCAAATTTCACGAGCCCTTCAATCGCGCCAACAGACAGAAATGCATCGCCCGGGGGAAGAAGCGCGTAGCTTTTCACGACGATCGCAATCAGCATCAAATGACCATCCATTGCCAGCAGAAGAAGGGTTGCGAGGATTGAAAGAAAATTACCGACAACCGGTGTCGACTGGCCGGACTGGGGGTCGACCATCATAGCAAAGCCGAGACCCATGGCGTTACTGATGACCTCACCGGCTACAAAAGCAGCAGAATAGCCAATTTGAAGTGCGAAACCGATCGCAGCGCCGACGAGAACCTCGCCTGCGACGAAAAGCACCCCTTGCAGACTGACGATATTGTCTATGGGCATATCCAGAGTTGCACTGCTGAGTCCGGCCATTCCAATCGCCAGCGACAGGATCAGACGCAATTGCAAGGGAATGGAGGCAGCCGAGAATATCGGTGCCACAAGCATCATCGCTCCGGGTCGGACCATCGCAAACAACCAGAGCCACAACTGCTCTTCAAATCCGGCAAAATCAGGAGCGATCATTGCAGTAAATCAGGAATGCGATCGAAAATCTCATGCGTAAAATCGACGATCAGATAGATTATGGATCCACCAAACAGCGCCAGCATCATGGCAACGATGATCAGTTTGGGTACGAAACTCAGGGTCTGTTCGTTGACCGATGTTGCGGCCTGAACCATGCCGAGCAACAGACCCGTGATCAACGCCGGAATAAGCAGGGGCGCGGCCGCCAAGGCGGTGATCCACAAAGTTTGTTGGGCAATTCCGATGAAAAATTCTGTATGATCCATGGCGTTAGACCACAAACGAGCCGGCAAGGCTGCCCATCGTCAACGCCCACCCGTCGACCAGCACGAATAAAAGCAATTTGAACGGCATGGATATGATTGTCGGTGACAACATCATCATACCCAGAGCCATGAGCGTTGATGCCACAACGAGATCGATTACGAGAAAGGGCAGAAAGATCAGAAAGCCAATTTGAAAAGCTGTTTTCAGTTCACTGGTGACATAAGCTGGCAGCAACACGGAAAAAGGTACGTCTTCCGGATTTTCGACCTCCGGAGCCTTGGCGAGCTCCATGAACAATTTCAGATCCGACTGGCGCGTCTGCTTCATCATGAAACTGTGGAAAACCGAGCCAGACACTTCAATCGCATCCTCAATGCTGATCTGATCCTGCCCATAAGGTTCTATCGCCTGTTCGTTGATTGTACTGATTGTCGGAGCCATCACAAAAAGGGACAGGAACAGGGCTAGGCCGACCAAGACCTGGTTCGGCGGCGTTTGCTGCAGACCGATTGCCTGACGGAGAATGGAAAGAACGATGATGATCCGTGTGAAGCTGGTCATCATCAGTATCAGAGAAGGCAATATTGTGAGCAGGCTCATCAATATCAGAATCTGAAGAGACAACGACAGCGGGCGTCCCTCACCTGCGACTTCTCCAAGCGCCTTGGTTACGGCGCCAGATGGTGTGGCAGCTGCTGCAAATGCCGGTGTTGCAACGAGTGTTGCGGCCAGCAAGGCAATCAATATTGGTATGAAGCGGTTAAAGCTTCTCATCGAGCATCTCCCCAAAACTGCGAACCGGTTTGGAAGCATCCCTGCTTCCATTCGCTGCAGCTGTGGCGAGATGTGTAATTTGCGATCGGGTGACCGAGATCAGGACTTTCTGTCCGGCAAAATCGATAATCGACAATTTGCCGGCTGTCCCCATTGGCAAGCTTTCAACACATTTCAGTTCCCGGTCGGATGGGGACTGGGCCAATCCTGGCTGGTATTTACGATAGAGCCAGAGCGCTCCGTAAATCAGTCCGGCCATCAATGGCAAAATGATTAAAAGCTTAACAATATAGTAGGTCACTAAGTACGCCTTTCGAGCCTTGCATGCGAAACATTGTTCGTCACAACCTCGACGACACGGATGCCGAAGCGGTCATTGACATTCACAACCTCTCCCTTTGCAACAAGCGTGCCATTTACCTTGATATCTAGCAGAGCATCAGCTTCCCGGTCCAATTCGACAACCTGGCCTTCGCCCAACTCCATGATTTTGGCTATTTTCAGCGATACACTGCCCACTTCAACCGAAAGGCGAACCGGAATATCTGCCAGCAACCGATAGTTGGCAGCTTCTGGCTGGTCCGGAAATTCATTGCCGGGCTCAACCTCAACTACTGCATCTTCCATTGTTGGCGCTTCATTCATGTCACTCATGGTCAAGATCCTTGTTCCATTTTTTCAATTTGATAGGCGGCGCAGCCGTCCTGTTCACCCAGGCTCCCGCGGGCAAACACCTTTTCGCCGATAATCAGCGGCAGATTTCGCACGGGGGGAATGGGAATAATGTCGCCAGCTTTTAGTTCGGCAACCTGCGGCAATGTCATGGTCGTCCGGGCCAGGATCGATCGCACCGGCAGGCGAACTTCGTTCATCGCCTTGTGCAATTCATATTGCCAGACAGGATTAGCCTGATCGGATGATGCGGATACAGAAGGTTCCAGCATGACTTCGAGATAACGCACCGCATCGATGGAATAGAGCAGGTCTATAATCTGTGCCGCGGAGTCGGGGAATTTCACGGAAACCGATTGACGCAATACCATATCCTGAGGCGCTGCCAGTGCGGCATAGGCGGGATTGGTTTCATGGCCTGTGATCCGGATATCGAAATCTTGGTGCAAACCCCAGTTGGTCGCCAGGGCCGTGCAAAAATCTCCTGCTATACGATTGTGCAGTTGCGCTTCCATGCGGGTAAAAGCCTGCTGTTCTTCCGCAGGCTTCTTGCTTCCTCCGCCATAGAAGGAGTCTACGAGCAGAGACACCATATCCGGTTCAATCCCCAACATCAGCTGACCTTTGCAGGGCGGCATGTGGAATTTGGTCATACCCAGAAAACCGGCCTTGCTGTCGCACCAGTTCTGATAACCTTCCAGTTTGGTCTCCGTCGCTTCGACTTCAAGCTTTTCGGGCACGATCTCTTCAAGACAGTTCTGAACACTGGCGGCAAACAGTTTTGCAATTCGTTCAAAACCCGGGACCATGTTGATCTGGTCTGACTGATGCATCGCAAAGCTGTGCACAGTTTTGTCCTTTGTGCCCGATGGCTTGCTGGACGTTTCGCTTTCTTGTGACTCTGTGGCCATCTGACTTGCTTCCGATCAAAAACTACTGGACGACAAAATTGGTGAAATAGGCATCTTCGACACCACCGAAACCGGCTTTTTCCTGCAGCACCTGATTGATGCGATCTGTCAGTTTCTGCTGCAGCACCTGCTTGCCCATCTGGGTTTCCAGCTCGGTCCGGTCCTGTTCCGCAAGCAACATCAGTACCGCCGAACGGATCGCAATTTCATGCGCCTGGATGTTTTCCACGACCCGCTCGTCATAATAGGTTGAGATCGCAAGCGAGACCTGCGCAAAACTATTGCTGTTGCGCAGATTGGATGTGAACGGCTGCTCTATCTGGTGATAGGAGACCTTATACTCGCTGGTTGGAGTGGCTTTTGCTTTGCCATCTTTTTTGGACGACTTGCGCGTATCGGCCACGGTTGTTCCATCCTTGAGCACAAGCATAGGCGCATTTGGATCCACTTCTTCCCCATCTGCGTCACCACCCATCGCGCCAGCAGCAAAAAAGCCGCCCGCTGCGCCGCCGCCGCCAACGACAAGAACGACAAGAAGGATCATGATGATCTTCTTCATCTTGCCGCCCTTCGGCTTGCTTTCTTCTTCCAGTTCTTCGGGCTTTTCCTTGTCAGCCATTGGTTATCTCCGTTTGAATGTTTCGTTCCGGTTTACGCGTATCGCGCACCAGAGCTGGTGTGACCGGAGTCGCTACCGGGTGAATATTGCTGTGCGTCCTGGTCTTCCGCCGATCCCGAAACCTGACCTGGTTTCAGACCATTTGATGACGCGGTATCCCGCGCATTCTGTTCCTGGCTCTGATTGAGGTTGGTTCCGATTTCGACGCCCGCCAGCTTCTGACCGTTCAGGCGGATCTCCTGTTCAAGACGCGAAAGTGACTGAACCAGCAGCTGTCTGATCGCATCCGTTTCAGCGGTCACTTTGATATCGTCACCCTGTTCGCCGCCACGGATCTCAACATCAATCCGCCCGAGATGTTCAGGCTTCAACGCAAAGCGCGCAATGCCTTTGGCCTGGGCGATATTTGAAATTTCTCTTGTCAGATTATCGATAAAATTTGCGTCAAATTCGAGGACAACTTCGCCCGCATTGCTCGCCAGCGGCACCGGATTGTTCTGCACCGACGCATTGCCCGTTGCAGCGGCGGTTGCACGCGCAGGCCCAATGGCCAGTCCCGCAACCACATCTCCGGTTACCGTCTGTTTCGGACGCCATCCTGCCAGCGAATTAAATGCTGCCACGCCAGATTCAGCATTTTGCTTCATCTCGGGCTCGATGACATCAGGTTCGACAGTCATCGGAACCGGGCTCGAATCAGCGCTATTTTTTGAACCTGTTCTTCCGGCACTTCCGGCAACCGGTGGCGATGAGAGGGTTTCAACGTTTCCGGAAACCTGTTTCGTCTGGCCAGTTCCAATGGATGGATCGGATTTTGCCGATTGCTGCGTATAATCGGAATCAGGTTCCTGACGTTGGGACGCAACGGCCTGCCTGTTTGATCCCTCGTCAGCGACAGTTGGCGGTGTCTGACCAGGGACGCTGGAAAAGCCCGCTGACGGGCGTTCGGCAGAGGAGGTTTTCGGTGCCGGCATCTCGTTGATCGGAATCGCAAGTTTGGGAGACCGATCAGCAGCCGTTCCTGAATTTCCAACAACTTCTCCGGCCGCCGTGCCAGTGACGGGATTGGGGCCAGAGGGAACAGGACTGGCCGGTTCTTGTTGAACTGGTAGCACAGTCGGGCCGGGACGCGGCCGCTGACGGGATGGATCGGACCCGGTCAATTGGTCGGGCCGGGCCGGAACGTCTGCCTCGCCCGCACCATCAGAACCGGTATTGCCATATGGCATGATTTTCGACTCTGGGTCGATATCAGACAATTTTACGACATTGCCATCATCAGTTTGCGGAGCCAATATGGCGGGTTCGACAACCGGTCGGGCTGGCATCGTTTCGGGCGCTTTTTCCGGCCGCGCTCCAGGATAGAGAACGATATCGGGAATCTGCAATGCCGAACGATCCGGCTTGTCACCGGGAGTATCGTAAACCAGCGGCTTATCCGGCAAATTGCCAGTTCCGCTGACGGTCAATCCGTCGGTTTTAGCGTTTGGACCAGCCAAGCCGCTGCGGCCTTCCTCTTGCAAGGCTGCGCTGTCAGGTCGGGTGTCCTCTTTCAACATGCCCTCTGGAAAAGCAGGAAGCGTGCCAGATGACGCGACATGCGAAACTTTGTCCAATGCAGGACCCGTCAGGGATTTCAAAAAAGAGATTTCCATTTGTATCACCTTTGTTTTTTCGGCCGTCTAAACGGCAGATTTGCAGCAATTTTTCGTTCATTTTCCAGTTCAAAACCTGCCGTTTTGCGTGCAACAAACTCGCGCATCACATCTCGGTCGAGATGAGCGGCAACTCTTTGCCGGTCTTGTTCGGCAACTGATTGCCGCGCATCGATTACGGCGCGATTGACCTGATCTCCTGCCCCGATCAACCGGTGCCCCAGCTCCATGCGAGCCGCCAGCGACTGAGCAGCCGAGCAATCTTCATTATCGAACATGGTGGCTCGCAAACTGGAGAGATGGACAGATTTCTGTTCCAGGCCATGCAGACGTGACTGTGCTTCCGTCGCCCTGCCAATCGCCACTCTGCGCAGCGTCTCACGAACCTTCAATATCCGTCTGGGTGTGTTCAGTTTTCGCGTCATTCACCGAAACCTTCAATCAACCTTGTGACACTGCTTTCCAGCGAGACTTGCGAATGGGATGGCTGGCGAATGAAATCGAGCATGTCGGGTCGTCGGGCAATCGCATGATCAATGGCTTCATCGCTGCCGGCGCGATAGGCCCCCATCAGGATCAGATCCCGATTTTCTTCATATGTCGACCAATGCCGGCGAAAATTGATCATCGCCTGATGGTGATCCTCGTCGACAATGTCCGCGGCAACCCGGCTCAGCGAGCGCGCCACATCAATGGCAGGAAAAATCCCCTGCTCCGCCATGAAACGCGACAAAATAATATGTCCGTCAACGATGGAGCGCGCCGCATCAACCACAGGATCTTCCAGGTCATCGCCATCCGCGAGAACCGTATAGAGGGCAGTAATCGAACCGCCGCTGTTGCTGTCATTGCCCGCCCGCTCAACCAGCTTTGGTATGATCGACAGGGCCGAAGGCGGATAACCTTTCATGGTCGGTGGTTCACCCAGAGCAAGACCGATTTCCCGCTGGGCATGTGCAATCCGCGTCAGACTGTCGATCAGCAGCAGCACTTTTTTGCCCTGATCCCTGTAATATTCCGCAATCGCGGTGGCCCGATAGGCCGCGCGCAATCGCAATATTGGTGAGTGATCCGCGGGCACCGCGACAGTCACCGTCTTGTCCGCCATTTTGCCGTTCAATTTGGTTTCAACAAAGTCGCTGACTTCTCTTCCGCGTTCCCCGATCAAGCCAACAACAATGACATCTGCATCCACACCGGCGATGATCTGGCCCATGAGCACGGACTTGCCGACGCCGGATCCTGCAACAATCGCAATCCGCTGTCCGAAACCGGCGGTGAGCAAAGCGTTGATGGCCTGCACACCGAGATCAATCTTCTTTTTGACCCTGCCACGACGCAAAACATTGTTCTGCTTTCCGCCCAAAGGCCAGTGATCAGTTGTCACAATCGGCCCTTTGCCATCCAGTGCTTCGCCCATCGGACCAACAATTCGTCCGAGCAGAGCATCTCCGACAGAGGCCTGGCTGGAAATCGAACTGGGAACAACACGGCTGCCATTGCGCAAGGCAACATCTTCCGCGAGCGGCACCATCATGGTCTTGGACCCACGGAAACCTGCAACTTCTGCCATAATCGTCTTGCCATCTGCGGTGGTCAGGCGCCCACCATAGCCGGTGGGATAATCAAAACCGGTAACCTCGAGCAAGCCTGCGTCATGCGCGACAACCTTCCCGACCTGCCGGGCATCAGCCTGCAATACGGACAGGCTATCAACGAACTTCTCCGCTGCTCGAACTTGTGCAGCAATCATGACATTTGTTCCATTTCATCGAGCATACCTTGCAGTTCGTCCAGCAACGGCTGAGAGCCTTGCTCGATCCAGCCATCACCGTGTACCAGCCGCAATGTCCCCCGGATCAAACCAGGGTCGGCGGTGACATCCACACCGCATTCAAACTCGCCAAACAAGCTCAGGTCCTCGGGATGGACATGCAACTTGGCATCCCGCATCCCGTTTTGAATCAGACTTCCCAGTTTGCTGGCCTGTTCTTTCAGAAATTCGCTATCCGGGTCGGTCCGGCCAATCATCTTTTCAGTCAGCCCGCAAACGCTCTTGAGCAGCATCTTGGTCATCATCGCATCCGACAGAGGCTTGAGTTCCAGAAGTGCTGTGGTCAATTCATCAACGCGCAGTTGATCTGCAGAAGCCGTAGCATCGCGCAGTCTTTCCGCTTCGGCAAAACCGCTTGCATAGGCGTCGGCCAGCAACTGATCTGCCGTTGGTTGTTCTGTGCCGGTTGCGTTCATATCTGGTGATGCAGAAAAACCATTTGTGGTGCGGGCCGAGCTTTCGGATCCGGAGTATAGCGGTTGAAATCCGCGATCATGGCTTTGTACATTCCACACATTCATACGCAGAATTTCATCGGCTGCATGTGCTCCCGAATCCATTCCCGCTGGCATTGCCGTCGCAATATCGGCTGTCTCAGACGAAGTCGTCATCTGCCCCTCCAATCATGATTGTGCCTTCGTCCGCGAGACGTTTGGCTTCCGCAATCACCGCCTTCTGGGCCGCAATGACTTCTGATCCAGGGATCGGACCGCGGTCTTCCATTTCATCTTCGATTGATTGCACCGCCCGGCTCGACATGCTGGAGAAAATTTTCTCTTTGAGCTCCGGCTCTGCACCTTTGAGCGCCGGTATCATCACTTCATTGTCAATGCTGCGCATCAAAGTGCCCAGGTTCTTGACGTCGAGATTGATGAGATCGGCGAATACGAACATTTCATCCTCGATTGAGAGCGCGGTCTGTTTGGCGCGTTTGGTCAGCAGTTTCAGGATCCGCTTCGATTCCTGTTTGCCGAGATTGTTCATAATGGCCGCCGCATCGGACACACCGCCCATGCTTTTGGGCAAGCTGCTTCCGGTACTGCTGCTGTAGTTGAGAAGCAGCTGCTCCAATGTTGCAATGGCTTCCTTGCTCACCGGCCGCATCGTGGCGACCCGATAGACGATGTCGTCCTGCTGATCTTCGGGAAGCAATTTCAATGTAGTTGCTGCAACTTCGGCTTCGAGAAAGGACATCACAAGCGCTTTGACTTGTGGATGCTCTTCTTCGAGCATGGATACGATTTCAGAAGGATTCATCCATTTGAGCGCCTCGAGGCTTTCGGTATCAACCTTCGGCGGTGCAATCTGGGTCAGCATGTTTTCCGCGCGCTTTTCGCCAAGCGCACGTGTCAACATTCCCTGGATTTGCTCGCCGGCCTGATAGCCAACGGTTGTCCGGCCCTTTGCGCATTGAATGAAACGATCAAAAACCTGATTGATATCGGCCACACCAACGTCAGCCACACTGTACATGGTTTGACCAAGCTGTTTCACTTCTTCCGGTTCCAGGCGCGTCAGTATGTCTGATGCCTGTTCTTCAGAAATGAGCATCAGCAATATTGCCGCCGCTTTGGTGCCATCTTCAGACAGACTGACCTGCACGTCTTCGGTTTGTTCTGTTGCTTCAGGCATCAGCCTCTTCCTTGGTTTGACCGCTTTCTTTCAACAAATCTCGAACGACAAGCGTTGCATGTTCAGGATTCTGACGGACAAAATTCTGGACGAGCGTTGCGCGGCTTTGATAATTTTGTGCAGCCATGATCATGTCGATGGTGACAGGCTCGCCCGGCTTGGATTCAAGTTCCCGATCCAGAGCTCCGGAAATTTCTGTCAAAAGCTGGCTATTCTGTTGCGCGCGGTGCTCTTCGGCTTTTTCGGCCAGCTGTGCCCGCTTTTTCAGCAAGGGACGACCGATGCCGAAGATCAATGCCAATGCGACAAATAATGCGGAAATATTGCGCACCAGCAGGGCGACCCACGAGGATTCATACCAGGCTTCTTCTGCAGCCACTTCGGCTACCGGAAAATCTCGAGACGAGATCGCAACCTGATCGCCACGCGCCTGGTCAAAACCGATGGCGCCTTTCACCAGCGATTCAATCGCAGCCAGTTCTTCAGCGCTATAGGATTTGCCCTTTGTTGGATTGCGCAAGGCAACGGCGACGGAAATCCGTTTTACGGTTCCACTTGCCTCTTTGGTCACAGATACTTCACGACCAAGCTCAAAATTGCGTGCATATTTCTCGGATGTTTTCGTCAGCTCTTTTGCTGTCTGAACCTCTCCGGCGGTTGCTTCGGGCTCTACTCCGGTGACCGATGCAGGCGGTGTCTCGGTAACTTCAGCTTCCGCAGGAGCCCTTGGAGCAATCGCACCGGGAATTCCATAAAGCTGCTTCTGGCCAGGTTCATTTGCCCAGCTGCCATTTTCAGACCGCAGACGGGCGCCGTCGGTCGGGTAGGATTCGCGAGTGGCCTGCTTTTCGTCAAAATCCATCTCTGCCATCACTTCGGCAGCAAAATTGCCTTGGCCAAGCATGGGTGTCAGGAGCGCCGTTAGCGTACGGCGGTAACGTTCTTCCACCCGTTCCTGCACACCGAGCTGTTCTCCACTGCCTTCTGCACCGCTCTGTCCGGGACGTGAAAGCAGGCGGCCGTTCTGATCGGCGACGGATACTTTTTCCGCCGAAAGCCCGGGAACTGAACTCGCAACAAGGTGAACAATGGCTTGGACCTGAGATTCTCCCAGACGGCTGTTCCCTCTAAGCTGCAACATAATCGATGCCGCCGGTTCGCTGCGATCCCGCACGAAGATGCTGGGCGGTTCAACCGCCAGGTGCACGCGCGCAGACTGGATACTGTCAAACGATTCAATTGTTCGAGCAAGGTCGAGCTCGCGCGCGGTTCTCAGTTTCTCTGTTTCGACTGCCCGGCTGGCGCCCATAGGCATATTCGAAATCATGCTGTCGCCGTCGGGGGCACTGCGCGGCAGACCCTGGGCTGCGAGACTCAGCTTGGCAGCGTGATAGTCATCTTCGGATACCGTCAGCGCGCCTGTAGCATTGTCAATTTGGTACATGATGCTGGATGTTTGCAGCGCTGTCGCAACCGCCGCCTTGTCATCGTCCGGCAATCCGCGGAACAAATCCCTTTGGGGTGGTTCGCGCAGCGCCAGCCAGGCCATGGCCGCCAATGCAACCACACCCAGAAATCCAATCATGGGAATGGATTTAACGACGGCAGGTTGTGCAAACGCATCACGAATGCGCTGCAAGATACCGGTTTCTGAAAAGCTCGTGTTCGGGCTCGTCGAAACGGGCTGCAAATTCTGTGTGGCAGGTTGTTCTCCGCCACCTGGGGTCAGGCTGAGTTCACTCATATCACACCGGCATGTTCATAATGTCTTTGTAAGCGGACAGTAATTTGTTCCGAACTTGCAAAGTGGCTTCAAAGCCGATGGATGCTTTTTGCTTGGCCAGCATCACTCCAGCGATATCTGTCGTCCGGCCCAGCTCATAATCGGTCCGCGCTGCGGCTGAATCCTGTTGCAGATTATTGACCTGCTCCAGCGCATCTTTCATCTGCGCGCCAAAACTGGTCGCACCGGTTTGTTCGGTTCCGCTATGCTGTTCCGGCTTTCCGGCCTTTTGCAGCGCGTCATTCTGCTCGATAATCGCTTTGCGCATCGCGAGCAGGTTGTTGCTTCCTATTACGGTCATCTTCCGGTGCTCCTTTCTATGCTGCTATTTCGCGCATATCGGCGAGGCGATAACGCAGGGTTCGTTCTGAGATACCGAGGATTTTGGCGGTCTCCCGGCGATTTCCATCGGTGCTGTCGAGAGCCGATACAATCGCTTCATGCTGGACTTCTCGGGACAGCGAATGCAGGTCCTGGCCGCGCATCAATTTGGCGGCACGGCCGGGTTCAACCGGATCGGCGCGGGGTGTCGTGGGTGCAGCGACATGCTCGATACCGAGATCGTCCGCATCAATAGCTGCATCGTCACTCAATATACTGGCCCGTTGCAAAACATTGTGCAGCTCTCTTGCGTTACCAGGCCATGCGTGGGCCGAGAGAGTTTTCAGCGCGTCTTCAGTCGGCCAGCAAAACGTGCCCGACTTCGCTTGCAGAGACAAAAGCATTGCAGCTGTGATGGCGCGGATATCTTGACGACGCTCCGCCAAAGCCGCGATTTCAACAGGCAAAACGTTGAGGCGCCAGTATAGGTCCTCGCGAAAACGGCCGCAGGCTACTTCGTCTGCGAAGTTACGGTTGGCGGCGGCGACGATCCGGACATCAACTTTGACGGCCATGGTTTCTCCAACCGGCAGAATTTCGCCTTCCTGCAGCGCACGCAGCAATTTGGCTTGCAACATCAATGGCAGTTCGGTGATTTCGTCGAGAAACAGGGTCCCGCCATCGGCTGCGCGAAACAATCCTTCCGAAGCGCCGCTTGCTCCTGTGAAGGCCCCTTTCTTGTGACCGAACAATATGGCTTCGACCATGGTTTCGGGAAGCGCTGCACAATTTACGGCAACAAAGGGCTTCTCGATCCGCTCACTCTGGTCATGGACGAAACGCGCCATGCCTTCTTTGCCAACGCCTGTTTCACCCATGATCAAAACATTGGCGTCACTCTTTGCGATGCGGCTGGCATAATCCATTTGTTTGGCACTGGCTGGTTCGCCCACGGCAGGGCTATTGCCGCCACGGATCGATTCAGAAACAAGCGCATGGCCAAAGGCCATATCTTCAAATCCAAATTCAATCCGCAGCGGCAAGCCATCATTAGCGGGGACTAATGACGGGGGACCAGCTCGGAAACTGATGATGATGTCTTTATGGGTGGCGCGTTCCATCTCGGAATCGAGCAGCACGCGAATGTGGGGGCTTTTTTCTCGCTGGATATCGGCGTTGACAGTCGGGTTGAGCCACGCACCACGCAGCCAATCCAGTAATGTCGGCAGTTGTTCTTTTACCGCTTCGCTAATTTCGCAATTAATCATGATGTCCCCATTCCCACTTCAATTTGATCCAGGTGGTCGGTCAAACAACCTGTTGCCAAACTGATATGCAAACCGCGTGCCAGTTATTTATCGTTTGTTTACAGTGGTTTATTTTAAAGGATATGAGAGTGTCGGTTTTCCGACAGGGGTCATAAGAGGGCAATCCGTCGGTATTCCGACAAATTTCCGAGTATTGATAAAAGCTTCTGACAAGAATGGTCAGACTACCTTTTTCATAGAGAAATTCGCGGAAAACTGAGGATTTTGAAAAAAGTCTAAAGCAAATCCTGACGACACCGTTAACGCTACTGAGGCCGCTTTGGATGAACTACTGAGCCGCCCCAATTTAAGGACGTAACAAAAGGAACTATACATGACTGTAATTGGAACCAATGTAACGGCTCTCCGTACAAGTGCTGCCTCTAACATGGCAGAAATGAGCCTTGCTAAATCAATCGAACGCCTTTCAACCGGCCAACGTATCAATAGCGCAAGCGATGATGCCGCCGGTCTTGCCATTGCAACCCGGATGACCTCCGAAGTGCGTGGCCTGAACATGGCTATCCGGAATGCCAATGACGGTATTTCTCTCGCTCAGACCGCAGAAGGCGGCATGAACGAAATCACCAACATGCTGCAACGTATGCGTGAACTTGCTGTTCAGTCTTCAAACGGCACATTGGCCGCTGGTGACCGTGCAAACCTGCAGGAAGAAGTTTCTGAACTGATCGCCCAGGTTGACGATGTTGCTACACGTACCACGTTCAACAACGTTGCTCTGCTGGACGGAACCAACGCTTCGATCAGCATCCAGACCGGTGCAAACGCAGCTGAAACCGTTTCGATCAATCTGACCGATGTTGACGCAACCGCTCTGGCAGTTAATGCGCTGGACATCAGCACGGAAGCTGGTGCTTCTGCAGCGATTACCGCTTTGGGTACCGCTCTGGATACCATCACGACTTCCCAGGCTCAAATGGGTGCGTCCCAGAACCGTCTGCAGACAACCGTGGCCAACCTGACGGACCGTGTCGCCAACATCACGGAATCGCGTTCGCGGATCCAGGATGTCGACTTCTCGGCTGAAACCACAAATCTGGCAAAATCCCAGATTTTGAGCCAGGCTTCCACAGCCATGCTCGCTCAGGCCAACCAGAGCCAGCAGGGTGTTCTCAGCCTTTTGAGGTAGACCCGGACGCCAAGGTGGAGGCATCCAGCCGTGACGACATCTAGACCAGTCGTACAACGGATCCCTCCCCGGGTTAAAAAAACCCCCAGTCCCTAAGGGCTGGGGGTTTTTTCGTGGGATAGTGGATATTCCTTAGACAATTCGACCCGGTTCAATTCTGATAGTGGGCGGCAAGCATTTGCCGGAGTTTGTCAGTTGCACTTTTCTTGATCTGGCAAACTCGACCGGCGCTGATGTCCATCGTCATGCCAATTTCGTCCAGATTCATTTCCTCGACAAAATAGAGCTGCAATACCATCGCTTCCCGCTCTTTCAGTTTGCCAATACACAGATTGAGGACTTCCTTCATCTGCTTGCGCTCAAGCACGTCGTCCGCTTTGTCCTCCACATCTGCAAACCACATATTATGATCCGAATAGACTTCCTCCATGGAATCGATCCCGATATTCTGAGCGCGATCATAGCGTTCGCGGAAGGTTTCAATATCCATATTCAATGCAGCTGCGACCTCCAACTCGGTTGGCGCGCGCCCCAATTCCTGAGAAAGATTATTCTCGGCAGCTTTGACCTGTTTCTGCAAAGCCATCGCCGATCGGCATATGTTGCTGATCTTGCGAATATGATCGATCATCGCGCCGCGAATCCGCATGCTGGCATAAGTTGCAAACCCATAGCCGCGATCCTCGTAATTCTGCGCTGCTTCGACCAGCGCGACCATGCCGATCTGAATCAGGTCTTCGAGTTCCACCGATTTCGACATCCGACCGTGGACGTGCCAGGCAATTTTGCGCACCAGGGGGATATGACGCGTGGTCAATTCCTCGGGTCCTGGCGTTCCTGCCTGGCGATTATAGGTCAGTGATTGAGGTTGTACGTTACTCATTTCCCTCTGGTCCCTTTCAAGAATCTGACATCATCTGACCCGATTGGGGGTCAGGAAGACTGTTGGGTTCGTTTGTTCCCACGCTCGCAACCACTTCCACTGCCTTGTCATCCGGCAGTTCCAGAAACGACAAAATCGGTGTTTCCGGGAAGCGGGGTTTGAGCAGGCGGGAAAGCGCACGACGCGCAATCGGTGATGTGATGATTGCAAAACTGCGCGCTTCAGCCATGATGGGCATCGCCGCATTTTCAATGGACGTGACAATACGCTGCGCGAGATTGGGTTCGATCGGATGCTCGGCCTCAGCACCCACTTTCATGGCCTGAGCCAGCAACGTCTCAAGCTCTGCATCCAGGGTTACGACCGGCAGCGGCATGTTGACCGGCACAAGCGACTGAATGATGATCGAGCCAATGCGTTGCCTAACGCCTTCGACCAGCGCCGGAAGGTCGGCATCGGGAAATGACGCTTCGATCATTGCCGAGCAAATCCGGCGGAAATCCTTGAGCGGAACCCCTTCTGCAAGCAATGCTCGGCAAATCGCGGATATTGTAAACAGGGAAAGTGGCTGCGGGGTCAGACCTTCAACCAGTTGCGGCGCGCTATCCTTCAGATTCTCAAGCAATTTTTGTGCTTCATCCATGCCGAACAGCTCGCTGGCATTGAGGCGGATCATTTGGTTGAGATGGGTCGCCACGACGGTAGATGCATCCACCACAGTGTAACCGGCAATCACCGCTTCGCTGCGTTTGTCCGGCGATATCCACAGAGCATCCAGACCGAAGGTAGGATCCTTGCAAGACTGACCGACAATTTCACCTTCAGTGTCGCCACTATCGAGAGCCAGCAGATCATCGGGGAAAATCTTGTCCTCTGCGAGTATCATGCCGCCAATCGTTATCCGGTAGCTATTTGGCTCCAGCGCCATATTGTCGGTGACGCGAACCAGCGGAATGACAAAGCCGAGTTCCTTGGAAATCTGTCGGCGTATTCCGGTAACCCGCCGCATCAACGGCTCGCCTTTCCGTTCGTCAACCAGAGGTACCAGCCCATATCCGATTTCCAGACCGAGCAAAGCGCCTTCCGATACGTCATTCCATTCGATGCGATTGGGATTTTCCGGTTCGACGGGAACGGGAAGCTCTTCGGTAACGGTATCCTTCTTTCGCAAGCGCCAGGCGAAAAAGCCCGCCATGACGCCGGCCGGCAAAATAATCATGTGGGGCATACCGGGCAGGACACCGAGTATCAGCAATATACCGGCGACTGGCGTCCAGGCCTTGCTGATCCCGAACTGGGAGGAAATCTGCCCTGCCAGGTTGAGCGGAGAAGCCACCCGGGTTACGATTGCAGCAGCAGCAATGGAAAGCAGCAATGCAGGAATTTGCGCCACAAGTGCGTCACCAATAGACAGCAGGATATAGGTTTCGGCTGCCTGAGCCATTGAAAGCCCGTGGCTGACAGTGCCCAAAATAATGCCGCCGATAATATTGATCGTCAGGATCAGGACACTAGCGATCGCGTCACCTTTCACGAATTTCGACGCACCATCCATTGAACCATAGAAATCTGCTTCGGTTGCGATTTCCTGGCGCCGTTCCTTGGCCTCTTCCGGGCTCAGCAGTCCGGCGTTCAAATCGGCATCGATCGCCATTTGCTTGCCGGGCAAGGCATCCAGGGTAAAGCGTGCGGACACCTCCGAAACGCGGCCTGCACCCTTTGTGATCACGACCATGTTGATAATCATCAAAATGGCAAAGACAAAAATACCAACAACATAATCGCCGCCAATCAGAAAACTGCCGAACGCTTCAATAACCTGTCCGGCGGCATCACCGCCGTTATGGCCATCAACCAGAACCACTCGGGTAGAGGCCACGTTCATCGCGAGCCGCATCAACGTCGCGAAAAGCAACACGGTTGGAAAACTCGAAAAATCGAGCGGCTTGTTGGCGTTCAAGGCAACCATCAGAACCGCAAGCGAGATCATGATATTGGAAATAAAACCAATATCCAGAACTGTTGCAGGCACAGGGAGCACCATGAACACAACCATCATCAATGTGGCAGCGGGCAAAATGGACGCTTGAATGCCGCCCAGCCAGCTGAATTTTTTGGGGATCATCTCACTCATCGCGGCGTCGCTCCGAGAGAGGCGAGAAGCATGTAAGCCATATGTGCACTTTCATTATAGGTCGATGTAGATGCCGCGGCAGGCTGGGCAGCGCGCTGGCTGGCCAGCCGGACATAATCGGCAGGTTGAACGGTATTTTGAAACGGCAAATCCTTACCGGTTCCGGCCGGCAAAATCGCGGCCGCGCCGGCAGAATGACTCTCCAGTTTCGCGGCAAATCTTTGCCGGATATCTTCGAAACTGCGCGGTGTGCCGGTCTTGGTATAGAAAATGGATCTGTTGGCACTCGCCGCGCGCATCATGTGTGGCGCAGCGGCTCCATTGGGATTTTCGCTATGTTGCGAGAGAAATTTCTTCGCGCCTGCCGGCCCCAGAAAATGGGCGAGATAGAGATCGACCGGAGCCGCTGCCTTGCCCAGTCGACCTTCCAGATAGTCCTTGTTGTCGGACGCAAATTCGGCAGCCATGAGAGACGCGATTTCCGGGTTTTTACGTAAGTCGAGAATCTGCTTTTTGAGCGCCGGATCTGCGACATTAAAACGGCCTTTACCGTTGCTGCCAATGGCGGATCGCGCCCAGTCCAGGCCGTATTTCTCGCCATGCTTCTCGATGACACCCAGCCAGCTCTGATCAATAAACTGAAACAGTCCGGTGGCACTGGAGGTGCGCGCCCTGGCATGAGGATCAAGGCCACTTTCAATTTTTGCCTGTCCAAGGAGATAGTTGAAATCGACGCCCGTCCGCTGGGCGGAATTGGCAATCGCACGGGTCACGCGGTCGTGACCGACATTTCCCACTGCTGCTACATTTGCCATTTCAATCCCCAAGGTTTGACTATGGGAATATCAAAGCAACTACCGTGCCAGTTTTTGGAATTGTCCAATAATGATGAGAGAAAATTAGCGGGCTATTACAGCGCTTTAAACAGTTTTATTTCTATAGGGGACTGTAGGTGTCCGTCATCCCATTGTCGCTCTGATTGGCGATCATGAACATCCGCGCACGACACATGTCATGCAGGAATCTTATCCGATATCGAGCGGCCAGATTCAGCTCTTCCATGTCGCTGACTTTCTCCTTCGAAAAACTCGGATCGGATGCGCCGCTTGAAGTCCGCAACTCTTCTGAAGCCTGTTGCAGTTCTTCACAGCAAATCAGAATTTCATCGGCAGAATGGCCGTCGAGAGCGGCAATCAGATTGCGCTGGGCGGATTCAAATTGGGAGAGATGAAGCGCGCTCATCAGCTGTCGCCATGACCCAGATCAAGTGCGATCATCTGTGCGGCAATTTTTTCTCCATCAACCGGATATCGTCCTTCGGCAATGGCAGCTTTAATCATTGCGACCTTGTCTGCATCAATCGGTGCACCCTCGCTCGCAATTGCCGAAGCCAGGCTTTTCACGGCAGGTTGTTCGGTCTCAACAGAATTTTTCCCGGCCTCAACGACGCCCTTGGCAACTTTCGGTGCAGAGAGGTTTCGGGCCAGATCGCTGGCAGAAATCCCCTGTTGTGAAATCGGTTTCATTGCACTTGTCCTTCAAAATATTCTCGTGTTTCCAGTAATAACGGCGCGGTGCGCGAATTCTTTAACAAAAAATTTATGGCGCCTGCATGATGACCTGACCATTGCCGCTGACTTCGGCGAGAATTCGAGGACTCCGGCGATCACGGCGGACCGCGATCATTTCACCGATTGCGCCATTTTCATCAGCAATCATCTGTCGGCTGAGCGAAAAACCTGCTCCTTTATATACCAACGTGACATTCTGACCGCGGCGGATCAGCATTTCGCGTTTGCTGGTCGCAGATCCGCCATTGATTGCAGCGGTTTCACCGACAAGCGGAACACGAATGCGCCATCCCAATGAAGCACAGCGCACAATCGCCGCTCCGAAAACAGGACCTTCAACAGTTGGCGCGGCTGGACAGTTTCCCAGGCGCAGGCGGCGATCGATCGGGCTTCTTGCTCCGCCCGGCTCACCGATATCGGCGCCAATCGTGTCTGCCACAATCTTGTCCAGCTGGACAATATTCTGGAATTCGGCAGCCGAGACAACCGACCCCGCAGTTAAAAACATGATGCTGGTTGAAAAAGCTGCAAATTTGCGGACAAAACTCATGGATCGTTCCTTGCTGGAAAAATATGTTCAAACGGGAATAAGCAATAACGGTGCCAATTTTCGATCTGGATCGCGCGCCGGCTCATGGACGGGTTTCAAGACTTGTCAGATGGATCCTATTTTCGGCGCATCTCGAGAATAATTTGCGAATTGGCAGATTCCGTCTTCGCCTCGGGAATGCGCAAGACAATTCGGTCTTGCGTCAAACCGCCCTGACGCAGGCGGTATCCTATGGATGCTGTTCGAGCGGCAGCCAGTTCCCATCTCTGCAGGCGATCCTCATTCCCAAGCTCGAATGGTACGTAGATATAGACTCGGGCATCTTGCTCCGCCGCTTGCTGGGAAAAACCATCCAATCGCTCAACACCGGAAGCTGTCAGCCGCGCTTCATTTTCTTCAAACAACTGATCAATGCCAAATTTTTGTCCGGGCATGACCAGTTTAGACCCCCCGAAGGTTTCAGAAACCGCATCCACAACGCTCGGCCCGCCCAATTTGTTGGTGATCAGCAGCGCCATGGCACCCAGCATGATCAGTACCAGGTCGATAAATGATGTCAGCCAGCGCGGGTGATGCCTCAGGCGCATTGTCTAAATCCGGTTCCCGTGCTGCCCGTGTCGAGTCCAGGCCGGCTGGCCAGATATTCACGTTCAACGATGTGGAAGAGCTGATCAGCCAGCTCCTGCTGCCAGGCAATTTCACTTTCCGACGCCCGCATCAGGCGAACGGAAATGGGACCGGCGATGACATTTCCAAGTATCAGGCCATATAGAGTGGTCAGCATGGCAACCGCCATTGATTGACCAATCGCAGCAGCGTCTTCCACTTGACCGAACATCAGTACCAGTCCGATGACGGTACCAATCATGCCAAGCGCTGGCGCTATCTCAGCGACCGTTGACCAAAAACGCGCCGCAAACGCATGGCGGGTCTGCCTTTGGATTATGTTGTTTCTGGTCCATTCGCGAAAGCTGGAAGGATCTTTTTGATTTGCAACTTCACGTATGACATTTTGGACAAAGTGCGGATCGACCTTCACCCGGTCCGCGCAATTAATTCCGCGCTTCTCTACGATACGGGCGACACGTTTTCCAGCATTCCGGGCCAGCCGGGCATTTTCGCTTTGATTGGACCGGAACAAAACCGGGAGAGCGCCTATCGCGCCCTGAATGCTGCGCCAACCCTCCTGGGATCCGGCCAGAACCAGACTTCCCATCACGACCAGCGCCAAAGCCAACGGATCAAAAAAGACCATCGCATGGGTCAGACTTTGTTGCATTGCGTTCTTTTCACCCTTCCAGATTAGGCAATTTCAAGACCGGCAAAAACTTGCCGCTTTCGGAAATAGCCTTGCCGCCCTTTCCGAAAAGACCCCTGAAACCCAAGCAAAAGCACCCAGAATTCTGCGATGCGGCAAACTGGCACGCCGTTTGCATCACAGACCTGGCTACTCTTGCCACGCAAAGGAAAACGGCCGGAGAAGCAGAAGTTTTAGCAACGCAAGAGCAGTCGCTCAAATGGAATTGGACGAACATATGCCTGTTACAGATAAGATCTTCGGTATCCATGGAACCGCATTGTCATTGCGCTCGCAGCGCCTGAACATGCTGGCATCCAATATCGCGAACGCAGGAACGCCCGGCTACAAAGCACGCGACCTGGATTTTGAAAAAGCGATGGCGATGAGCGGTGAAGGTAAATCCATGCACCAGGTCATGTCCAATGCTTCCGGTTATCGGACGCCGCTGCAACCATCGATGGATGGCAATACAGTTGAACTGTCCACCGAGCAGACGCTCTTCGCAGAAAACGCCGTGCAGTACCGCACCACGCTCTCCTTCCTGGAAAGCCGGGTGATGGGGATCAAGCGCGCGCTGAAGGGAGAATGACAATGTCAGGCCCAATGAACATTTTTGATATCAGCGGTCGTGCGATGTCTGCCAATCTGACCAGACTGAATACCACCGCATCCAACCTCGCCAATGCCCGGACTGTTTACAGCAACGAAGAAGATGCTTTTCGTTCACTCAAACCGGTCTTTGAAACGGTGTATGATCGTGCCGGCGTCGCGACAGTGGATGTCGCCCAGGTCGTTCAGTCGGACATCAAACCGGTCAAGAAACATGATCCGGGCAATCCACTCGCAAACGAGCAAGGCTATGTCTGGGAAGCCGGTGTCGATGAAGCCGCTGAGCTCGTCGACATGCTCGAAACCGCGCGACACTACCAGAATAACGTCCAAGTTATGCAAACCGCAAAATCACTAATTCTAGAAACAATAAGGATGGCAAAATGACTCTCGTTTCCAATAATCTGCCCAGCGATATTTCTCTGGCACAACCGGCCAATGCGACCGGCAATAACGATCTGAACCAGGAATCTTTCCTGAAACTCCTGACCGCACAGTTGCAGTATCAGGACCCGTTCAAGCCAGTGGATAACAAGGAAATGGTCGCGCAAATGGCGTCGATTTCGACGACAACCGGCATTACGGAAATGAAGCAGTCGCTGGAATCCATAGCCAACTCGCTCAATTCGACGAGGCTCGCGGATACAGCCAGCTGGATTGGTCATTCCATTCTGGTACCCGGTCAATTCGCCGTCGCTGATTCCAAAGGTCATTATAGCGGTGAATTCAGCCTCAACGAAGACACGGAAGCCCTGTCCATCGACTTGCTCAACAGCAGCGGTGAGATTGTTCAATATGTAGAACTCGGCGCACAAAAAGCCGGTCCGGTCGCTTTCTCATTCGATACTGACAACACTGATCTCGGACGGCTTCGCGTGCGCGTGAATGGCGGTGGGGTTTCGGATCTTGCGACCTGGGTACCGGTAGCATCGGTGTCTTCACCCGCCAGCGGACAGGATGCGAAGCTCGTCACGCCCGTCGGCAATTTTGATCCTTCAGAGGCGCTTCGCCTCGGATGATGCGACAAATATCAACTATCAAAGGAGTATATTATGTCATTTTTTACGTCACTTAGCGGCTTGAAAGCAGCGCAAACCAGTTTGTCGGTGATATCCAATAACATCGCCAACACCGGATCAACGGGCTTTAAAAAGAGCCGTGCGATATTCGGTGATCTGTTTGCCGCCGCCCCTACGCAATCCACACGCATGATTGCCGGGCAGGGCGTCCGTTTGAACGGTATTACCCAGCAATTTACGCAAGGAACGCTGGAATCAACAGACAAAACGCTTGATTTGGCGATTGCCGGTGACGGGTTCTTCACCGTTCGCGGACAGCCCCCGCGCCAGGATACGAGCTTTACCCGCAACGGTGCCTTTGGCGTGAACGTTGACCGTGAAGTCGTCGACACGCTGGGTAATATCGCCCAACTCTTGCCGGTGGATGCCAACGGGACTGCGACGTCCACGGATCTTGCCGATGTCTTTGACTTCGTGCTGCCGGATGTGGATCCAGGTGATGCAACCGCGATTCTGTCAAATATCAACGTGAACAACGAAGGTACGGTGACAGCGACATTTTCAAACGGCAACCAGCTTGCACTCGGAGCGCTTGCCATGGCGAGTTTTGACGCGATTGAGGGCCTTCGTCCGATTGGTGATGCCCACTGGCAGTCCACCGGTGATTCCGGCCCGCCCGTGATCAACCAGGCCGCCAATGGCCCACTGGGTTCGGTCCGGTCTGGTGCTCTGGAAGGCGCGAATGTCGATATCACCGAGGAATTGGTTTCCTTGATTTCGGCACAGCGGAATTTCCAGGCCAATGCGCAGGCCATCGAAACCGCCAACAACATGACGCAAACCATTGTGAACCTGCAGGTCTGATTTAGCAGGTTCATACAGCATAGCGGCGCTCGGCTCGATCTGGTCTTTGATCTGAGCGCCGCTGGCTAACCGGCAGACAGGAGATATCCACATGGACAAAATGATCCACACCAGCCTCAGCGCAATGCGCGGCATCATGAACCGGCAAACTGCGATCGCCAATAATATGGCGAATGCGGATACGATTGGTTTTCGTGCCGAAGTCGTCAACGCCAAGGCGCGGTATCTCGATGGCCCGACTCTCGATAGCCGAGCCATGTCCAAGGAATCGGTTCTGTCGGCTGACATGAATGGCGGTCCGGTGAACGCCACCGGTAGACCGCTTGATATTGCCCTCGACGGTGATGCCCTGCTGGCCGTCCAGGCGCCCGACGGTGATGAGGGTTATACCAGGCGCGGCGATCTGCAAACGACAGAGAGCGGCCTGTTGGTGACCGGCGATGGTCATCCCGTGCTGGGCGAAGGCGGGCCGATTACGATCCCGCCCAATGACAGCATCAACATCAGCGCGGATGGCGCAATCTTCATCGTCCCGCGGGGCGGAGATGCAAGCCAGCCGCAGGAAATTGACCGGCTGAAGCTGGCCAGTCCGGCGGGCAGCGAAATCATCAAGCATAATGACACATTGTTCCGGGTGAAAGGCGGCGGCGCATTGCCCGGCGACCCTGATGCCCGGCTGACAGCAGCGTCGCTGGAAGGGTCGAATGTCAACATGACCACCGTACTGGTCGACATGATCGAAGCCAGCCGCGCTTGGGAAACTCAAGTAAAACTGCTGACAACCGCCAAAGATATCGATGAAAGCGGCGCACGCATCATGAGCATGCCGGGTCAGTAAAGACAAGGAACGGAAAGGATAGATTATGAGCAACGGAGCATTACAGGTCGCCCGGACCGGGCTGGACGCACAAAATACCAAAATGCGTGTGATTGCCAATAACCTGGCCAACGTAAACACCACCGGGTTCAAACGTGATCGGGCCAATTTTGAAACATTGGCCTATCAGCAACAAATTACCCCAGGCGCCAAATCCGATGCACAGAATGACTATGCAGTTGGCGTGTCGTTGGGCACCGGCGTAAAAGTTTCGGGCACTGCACGCATCGATACGCAGGGAAGCCTGCAGATTACCGGCAATGCTCTGGACCTCGCAATCGAAGGCGCGGGCTATTTTCAGGTTGAACTTCCGGACGGCCGCAATGCCTATACCCGGTCCGGTAATTTCAGTCTGACCCCGGAAGGTACATTGGTCACCTCCGAAGGCCTGCCGGTAGTCCCCCAGATTCAGATTCCCAGTGATGCAACCGGTGTCACTATCGGCAGCGACGGTACGGTCTCAGCCAATCTGGCCGGACAGACCGAAGCAACCGAACTGGGTCAGCTCGAACTGGCATCATTTGCCAATAGCGCCGGACTGCAAAATATCGGCAATAATCTGGTTGTGGAAACCGGTGCGAGCGGCAATCCGATTGTCGGAGCCGGCGGCATCGAAGGCCGTGGCAGCCTGCGCCAGGGATCGCTCGAACAATCCAACGTCAATATCGTCGAAGAGCTGGTCACGATGATCGAGACCCAGCGTGCCTATGAGGTCAATTCCAAGATGATCTCAGCCACGGATGAGATGCTTCAGTTCGTCAACCAGCAGCTTTAAAAATCAGCAAAGGCCTGTAACATGAATCACGCCAAGAAAAATATCGTCCGGTTCGCTTTGATGACGCCACTGGTGTCCTTGTCAGCTTGTCTTGGATCGGGGTCAGGTGGACCCGACCCCGCTTATGCACCGCAAATGGCGCAACCCATTGCTCCGCCGACCGTTGCCAATGGTGCAATTTTCCAGGCGGTGAATGGCTACGCCCCGCTCACCAGTGGAGCGCGCGCGGCCAGAGTTGGCGATCTGGTGACCATCACGCTTGTCGAACGGACCCAGGCAACCAAATCAAATAGCGCCACAACCGGCAAGTCCAGCAGCTTTGGCATCACACCGCCGACAACCGGACCCTTTTCGTTCTTTTCGCCCAGCGACATTTCAGCTGGAGGGGACTCTTCGTTCTCCGGCAATGGCCAGGCTCAGCAATCCAACGCTCTCACCGGAGAAATCAGCGTCACCATCGCTGAAATCTATCCCAATGGAACGATGCTGGTCCGCGGCGAAAAGCTGATGACCATCAATCGCGGAGAAGAGCAGGTCCGGATAAGCGGTATCATTCGACCCGCTGATATCAGTCCCGAAAATCGCGTCCCGTCCAATCGGGTCGCCAATGCACGGATCACTTATGGTGGTTCCGGCGAGATTGCGACTGCAAGCAAGCAGGGTTTCCTGCACCGCTTTTTCTCTTCCATCAGCCCATTTTAATCGAACCCGGAGACCCCTTGTGGCCAGAATATTTTCATATCGGATAGTCAGCCTTGTCGCGATGACGCTAGCTGCCATGTTACTTTTTCCAGCACCGGCCATGTCGGAGCGGATCAAGGATCTCGGCACGTTTCAGGGCCTTCGGTCTAACCAGCTGACTGGATATGGCGTCGTTGTCGGCTTGCCTGGCACCGGAGATGACAGTCTAGACTATGCCACTCTGGGCGTAAAAGGGATGGTCACTCGCTTTGGCCTGACCCTGCCTCAAGGCGTCAATCCTGCCCTCAAAAACGCCGCAGCGGTGATGGTGACCGTTGATCTGCCGCCCTTCGCCAAACCCGGGCAGCGTCTTGATGTCACTGTATCTGCAATCGGCAAAGCCAAATCCCTGCGCGGCGGGACGTTGATCATGATGCCGCTCTATGGCGCGAACGGACAAGTCTATGCCATGGCCCAGGGAAATCTGGCGGTTGGCGGGCTGGGTGTGGGCGCGGCTGATGGCTCACGCACAACGGTGAACATTCCGTCCGTCGGGCGCATTGCCGGCGGCGCGACCGTTGAACGCGCTGTCGATACCGGTTTTGGAAACACGCCCTATCTCACGTTCAACCTGTCCGAATTTGATTTGACGACAGCGTTGCGCGTCGCAGAAGCGATTAACAGCCGGTTTCCGGATAGCGGCGCTCAGGCAAGTGACGGCGTATCGATCCGGATCAACGCTCCAACGCCAGTCAATGAACGCATGATGTTAATGGGCTTGATCGAAAATATCGAAGTGACTCCCGCAGAGGCACCGGCCCGGGTCATTATCAATGCCCGCACCGGTACCGTAGTCATCAATGGCGCGGTCAGAATCAGCCCCGCTGCCATCAGCCATGGCAAACTGACCGTTAAAGTGGATGAGAGTCCGACCGTTATACAGCCCGAACCTTTCAGCCGAGGACAAACCGCGGTCGAACCGTCAAGCGAGATTTCCATTGAGGAAGAGACCGCTCCGATGTTCGAACTGGCACCTGGAGCCTCACTGTCTGAAATGGTGGCAGCCATCAATGCCATCGGCGTTTCGCCGGGCGATCTGGCTGCCATATTGGACGCGCTCAAACAGGCTGGCGCATTGAAAGCGGAGTTGATCATATTATGACCAATATAACCAATAGCGCTCTGCCAGCCGCGGAAATTGCCAGCGCCCTGCCCCAAATCACACCATCTGCGCCACCGCAGAAACCTGCTGATAATGCAGGCAGGCCGGACAAAGCGGAAATGAAGGAAGCGCTACAGGCATTTGAAGCCATTTTTGCGCGGCAACTCATCTCCACCATGCGCGCAGGATCGCTGGGCGACGAACTGTTTGGCAGCGGGGCCGGTGAACAGTTTCGCGACATGAATGACAGCCTTCTCGCCGATGACCTGGCTGCCAAAGGCAGTCTCGGACTGGCAGACATGATGCTCAAACAATTTGGATATGACGAATGACCGATTTATTTGCCATTGGTCAGGGGGCTCTGAAAGCCTATTCGCATTCGCTGACGACTATTTCGCAGAATATCAGCAATGCCGAAAATCCGGATTATGTCCGCCGTTCCACGCGTCTGTCTGATGCGACGCTGACGGGATTGACCAATCCCCTCTATTTGACCAGCAAAGAACATAGCGGCGTTTCCATTGCAGGAATTGCGCGATCTGCTGATCAGTTTCTGGATGCTTCGTTGCGGCAAAGTGGCGCTGCTCTGGTCCGCACGGAAACCGCGACAATGTGGCTCGCCAATATTGAATCCGGACTTGGAAATTCCGGTCAGGATGTCGGTCAGAAACTGACGCAGATGTTCAGTCGGGGCGAGCAACTTGCAGCAGCGCCTTTTGACAGCGCGCTGCGCCAGTCCTTCCTGTCCGATATTTCGGAAACCGCGACTGCTTTTCAGAGAACCGCCGAGAACCTCTCCCAAACATCGGATTTCATTTACCAGTCGGCTGAGCAATCAACAACACAGCTTAACGGTGCGCTCAGCGAACTGGCCCAAACCAATGTGGAATTGCGCAAGGTCAAGGAAGGATCTGCTTCCCATGCATCCTTGCTCGATCGGCGAGATACGGCTCTGACCGTGATCAGCGAACAACTTGATGCAGATATCAGTTTTGGTGAAATGGGCATGGCGGATGTCAGCTATGCCGGACAATCTCTCGTCAATGTAAATGTCGCGGCTACCACTTCGGTCAGCCGCAACACCGATGGCAGCTTCAATTTTCAGATCGATGGTTCCACTGTCGCGGCACCATCAGATGGAAATATTGCCGGACTGAGCAGTTCCTCGCAGACACTCGTTCAACGGCGACAAAGCGTGGATACACAGGCTCAGCAATTTGTGGATGATGTCAATGCCTGGCAAGCCGCCGGCGAAACCGACGCTGGAGGAGCCGGCGGTCCAATCCTCTCGATTGGAGCGGATGCCACAACCATTGCAACGGTCACCCAGGATCCTGCCGATCTGGCCCTCGCCGCACCCGGAGGAGCTGCCAACGGCAATATTCTTGCGCTCAGCGCCTATCGCGGTCCGGGTCAAAGCGAACAAAATTGGGACAGCCTGATCGCGACCCATGCCAATGGTCTGTCAGCTCAGCGCAGCGAAATGGATGCCGCGACTGCTTTTCACAATAATACGAGCCAGGCCCGCGACGACGTATCGCGTGTCGATCTCGATCGCGAAGCCGCAGACCTGATCCGCTATCAGCAAGCCTATGCTGCAGCTGCACGCGTGATTCAGGTCGCGCGCGAAACCACCCAGTCGATATTGTCGATCTTCTAAACCAAGAGTGAAGCCATGGAATCCATAAACCGAAATCGTGCCCCGCAAGAAGTGCAACAGCAGTTGGATATTGCCCGTCTGATATCAGAAAAACAGGAAGAAGTGGCAACCGGTCGCAAAATCGATCAGCCATCGGACAATCCCGCAAGCTGGCTCGAAATTTCAACCATCGCCCGAAGACAATCGGATGAAGCCGCATGGATGTCCAATATTGGTCGTGCCGAAACGCGTGCCAGCAGTGCGGAGACTTCGCTTGATTCCATTTCCAACGGATTGATCCGCATGCGGGAACTGATGATTCAGGCCAATAACGACACATTCGGACCGATTGACCGGGAAACCATCGCAATCGAGATGGAGGGCTTGCTGGCAACGTTCAACGACAGTCTCGCCGCACAGGATAGTTTTGGTGGCGCCTTGTTTCAGGATGGCGAACCGCTTCAGATCCCGATTAACGAGAACATTTTGGTTGTCTCGTCCCCGAGTATTCAAACCGTGACCGAAGATATCCCGATTGGCAACGGAGCTGTTGCCGATTTTGACACCGTCATTACCGATATCATCGCAGCAGTACGCAGCGGAGATACGGCGGACCGCACTGCATTACTGGATCCACTCGACAAAGTGCAGGACCACATGAACAATCAGGTCGCACAACAAGGGATTATCGGCAATCGCCTGGAGACCGCAAAAATCTATCTCCAGGATAACAGCATTAATCTCGCCGAGCGGCGTTCCGCCCTCGAAGACACGGATTTGAGCGAGACAATTTCAAAAGTTCAATCGCTCTTGGTGAACTTGCAGGCCGCGCAAGCCGTCTACGGCCAGATCGAACAGCAAACCCTTTTTGACTATCTCCGGTAACCGCAACTTTGCCTAAAGGAACAGCCGGAAATGCCGTTCTTCCCTAATGAACCATAAACCATATCAGTGATCCGCCGTGATCGCCGCATTCGTCTGAACGGAAAGAACATATGTTTCCAGCTATTGGCCTAGTTGTCCTGATTGTCACCGTATTTGGCGGGTTTATTGTATCCGGCGGCGATATCGGCCCGGTGCTGAAAGCCCTGCCTGTCGAGATGACAATTATCGGCGGCGGTGCCATGGGCGCGCTGATTATCGGCAACTCCAGTCCCAAGCTCAAAGCGCTGATGGGCGGCGTCGGCAAGGTGTTCAAAGGCCCCAGATACGTAAAGCAGGACTTTCTCGATTGCATTTTTCTCGTATCAAAGCTGATGAAATTGCTGAGAACAGACGGTCCGGTCGCTGTCGAGCCTCATATCGAGGACCCGCAAAGCTCTTCGATTTTCGGCGAGTTTCCAAAGTTGCTGGAAGATGAAACGCTCGTCCACCTGATCGCAGACACATTGCGGCTGGTTGTGATCTCTTCGGGGACTCTGGATATTCATGCCGTCGAGGATGTCATGGACAATGGCCTCAAGACCCATCACCACGAAGTAATTGAACCGGCTGATAATCTTCAGGGCCTGGCAGATGCCCTGCCGGCACTGGGTATTGTTGCCGCCGTTCTGGGTATCGTCAAAACCATGAGCGCGATCGATCAGCCGCCTGATGTACTGGGCGCAATGATTGGCTCGGCTCTCGTCGGAACATTTCTGGGCGTTTTGCTGGCTTATGGACTTGTTGGTCCGCTCGCAAACCGCTGCAAACAGGTTATTGAGAGTGATGCCGCCATCTATCAGATGGTCAAGCAAATCATCATTGCCAGTCTGCACGGCCATCCTCAGCCACTTGTCATCGAAGCAGCGCGTTCCAGCCTGGCCCATTCAAATCAGCCCGCCTTTGCCGAAGTGTTTGATGGCATGAGGGGACGCTAGACATGGCTGCAAAGGCAAAGAACGAACCCCCGCCGCAACCGATCATCGTCAAAAAGATTATCGAGGAAGGCCATGGAGGACACCATGGCGGTGCCTGGAAAGTCGCATATGCTGACTTCGTGACCGCAATGATGGCATTTTTTCTCATGATGTGGCTGCTTGGTGCGACGGACGAGAAAAAGCGCAAGGCACTCGCTGACTATTTCACGCCGACGCTTGTCGAAATGAAACAGGCAAGCGCGGGTTCCGACGGCATGTTCGGCGGTGACTCACTCATGTCCAAAGACAATTATCCCACCAAAGCTTCCCAAACCGGCACCCGCTCGATGACAATTCCCCGTGATGCGACGGGAACCAATGATCGCGGAGGCAAGGACGATATCGACCGGGACCGTGAAGCATTTGAAGAGTTGAAAAAGATACTCAAGGAGCGACTTGAGCAAACCGAAGCCGGCGCCAATCTCTACAAGAACCTGAGCTTTGTTGAAACGGAAGACGGACTTCGAATCAACATGGTCGATCAGTCTGACTTTTCCATGTTCATGCTTGCCACCGACATTCTGACCCCCAAGGCCGAACAGTTGATCCGGGAAATCGGCAAAGCTGTGATCGACTTGCCAAATAACATCATCGTTCGCGGACATACGGACAGTTTGCCCTATGCGTCCGGCAAGACAATGAACAACTGGAAATTGTCAACGGCGCGCGCAGAAGCAACCCGAACAGCCTTGTTGATGAACGCTGTTCCGGCACGTCGGTTCTCTCGCATTGAAGGCGTGGCTGACCGCGAACCATTTAATCCGAGGGACAAATATGATTCCCGCAATCGCCGCATGGCCGTGACACTGGCCTGGAGAAATAACGGAAATCGGCCAGCCATTGCAGGAACACAAAGACCGGAGGTCATAAGAAAACCGGTTCCCCTAGGACAAATTTCGGCACTGCAAGCCGGTAATGGAGGCCAACCATGACAAGTTCTGATCCCTCGCAAGACCGGCAATCCCTGTTGTCCGAGGCTGATAGCCTTATGGAAGAAGCACTGCATTTGCTGGATGGGGCACAGGCCTATCTTCCCGCTGCAAAACTGGATGAGGCAATCTGCACGCTGAGATTACGCAGACAAGCTGCGGGGAACCCGGCCGATCCGGAATAGTCGGTTTGTCAGTCTATTTCTGAAACAATCCCCACTGCCCGCTAATTTCGTCGAGATACTGATATAGATTCTGGTATCCCGAATTGCTCAGCCGGACGTAAATCCTGCGTCGATCAGCCGGATCCGGCTCTCGCAGGATCAGCTTTTTGTCGACCAGCGTATCAATCCATCGCTGGGCTGTGCTTTGCGGCGAAGCCGACGCAATGGAAAGGCTCGTCACGCTGATTTTCTTGCCTTCGGCTTCAGAAGCGAACAAATCCAGCAACATGTCCCAGGCGGGATCCGAAAACAGCAAAGGCGGGAAAAGTGCTTCCCTTTTTCGTCGGTCGGAAATCAGGTTTCGCGCAAACTGAGCCAGTGTTGCGGCTTCTTGTGTCCCCCTGTTTTTCATCTGAACCCTACCCCCCACGGATGTGAAATTCGAATTTTCTCGACTGATGGTATCACTATAAATACCCCAGTTCTTTCAAGCTCGACCAACCGCTCGAAGACAAAATGACGTGGTCATGTACTGTAATGCCGAGTTCTTCGCCCGAACCTTTCAGGCGTCGTGTCGCCAATATGTCCGCGCGACTGGGCGTGGCATCTCCGGATGGGTGATTATGAGCCAGAATAATGGCAGAAGCGTTCAGAAGAATTGCTCGCTTCAATATTTCACGCGGGTAAATCGGTGCCTCTGATATGGACCCGCGCCCCATCACTTCGTCACACATCAGATGGTTTTTCACATTGAGAAACAGAACCCGAACCTGTTCGGTATCAAGATAGGCCATTTCCGCTTTCAGATATTGAATGAGGTCCGCTGAGCGCGATATAATTGGTCGACCTTCAATTTTTGATCGCAGCGATTCGACCAGCGCGGCCTGTACTAGGCCGAGGAAAGCCGTTCGCGGATCATCATTGTCCGCTTCCGCACTGGCCACCAGGACCGCCGATAGTGACCCGTATTGATCAAGCAGGTCGCTCGCCAATCCGGTTGCGTTTTCAACCAGCGTCGAGGCTAAAAGTTGCTCCAGGATTTGTCGGCCCCGAATTTTTTCAGCCTCTGCCGATGACGCCAGGTTCCGATCCCCAGCAGAGCGAGCATGGGATAGCTCCAGATTCCGATTACGGCCCCATAAGCCTGAGGAAGCAACTCGGGGATGAATATTATGGGCAAGTGTGAAATCACTTGAATTGCTTGCATGGCGCTCATCCATAGGGGCCAGTATCTTTCTGCATTTAGCGCCAGAATGACAAATGCTGTCAACATGGCGGAATCAACCAAAAATAATCCAAGTTCTACATTTGCAAATCGTTGCGACAGCGGAGAAACTGCAAGCATCGAAAGTAAAAATCCCGGTACCAGTATGAGTACCGCTGCTTTTTCTGGCTTGCCTCCCCAAACCAGTGCGGATGCGCAAATTGCCAAAAATAGAACATAGAAAAGCTGAATTATGATCATGCCCCAATCCGACCAAAGTTTGACGGCCGGGTCAAGGCATGACCATTATTCAGTCAGTTTACACAGCACGCAGTTGAAGTGCGGGCTCTTCCTCTTTCTCTGCCTGCAATGGGGGACATTCGTGCGGTCCCCAACCAACAGTTTTGAGGCCAATATCTGCCTGGTCTTGCGCCAGGTCTGCATGGGCCTCAACAACAGTCCGATAGCTTTGAGTCACCGTCGCTGCGGCATCCAGAAGCTTTTCGGACGCATCCATGCCAGCGGTAAGGGGCATTAGCGTGCCCGGGGCCATGCGCGCAATTGCGATGTTGGTCATCAACTCTCCCATGTGCTTGATGGTGGCGTTCAGGGATGCTTCAACTTCGTTGATGCTTTTCGCAACGGGGGCTGCTGCTCTTTTTCGTTCGTTCAACATAGATACTCCTTGCGCCGCCAGTCGATCGACAACCGCTTGTTTCAGGAGATATCAGGTCCGGCTGATAAGCGTGCTGATGAGGACAGCTGCCAGGCAAATCAAAGCAAAGGTCGTAGCGAGCTTTGCCGTAATATCGGCTATGGCTTTAATTCTCTCGCGCTTGCTCAGATCGTTGCCGACATCTCCCTGTCTCAGAAAAGGGATAGACCAGGCCATGCTTCTATTGAGCGGTGCAAACTCGTAAGGGGTTTGCATTTCCCGCAGTGTAGAAGGCATGTTATCGTCTTGCCCAATTTTTGCCTGTTGTTCAGACAAAGCATGGATTGGCGGAGAATCAGGCGTTTCAGCAATACCAATTTCTTTGTACCCAAAAAATTTGGGGTCTTCGCTATCGCTTGCAGCGAATAAACGAGCGGCTTCGCGACTGCTGGTTACGCCGAGCTTTCGCCGTGTTGAACGGAGCCGCTCATTGACACTGTTTGGAGTAATGTCGAGTTCATAGGCTGCCGTCTTCGCGTCATAGCCACGCAGAAGCAGCCGCAATACGACTTTCTCTTTCTCGGTCAGTTTTTCTATGCTCGGTTGCCCCATCGTCCGATAAGGTTAACCGAAATTACACCTCAGGAGAAGTCCGATTCGAAACTGATGACTAAGAATCGGAAAAACAGTCGAAAAACCTGTGCGAGTTGCGACTTCGAAGTGAAGCCCCGTCAGATTATCCAATATTCCGGTGCGGTTCACTCTTCCTGAGCGGGAATATCGTCAAATATGACCGCCTGATTGCGGCCATTACCTTTGGCAAAATAGAGTGCAATATCCGAATTTCTCAGCAATTCCCGCGCGCTTGTTTTTTCATTCAAGCTTGCGATACCGGCCGAAAATGTCACGGCTCCGATAGGTTTTTTTGTTTCCCGGTTTGTCATGGACCGATTTGCCGTGTGCTCGCGACAATTGTCGACGATTTCTTTGGTCTCGCTTGCATTTTTGCCCTCAAAGAGGATCACAAACTCCTCACCTCCGTGGCGCGCAACATGGCAACGGCCGTTTGACATTTTGTTCAGTTGCTTGGCAATTTCTACCAGAACACGGTCACCGGTTTCATGTCCATGCGTGTCATTAATGTCTTTGAAGTGATCAATATCAATGAAAGCGACAGACATATTGCTGGCATGCTTGTTGGACCGTTCCACTGCAATCGAGAAATGGCGTTCAAAAGCACGGCGGTTTGGCAGCCCGGTCAATTGGTCTATATCCGCGCTTTCCTTGGCTTTTTGAAGTTCCTCACTCATGAAACTCAAACGCTTGCTGGCGGTCTTGAGTTTTTCTTCGGCCTTTTTGGAACGATCAACCATTGCATTGGTGATCTGCAGCAAGGATTCAAAACGGGTTGCCCATTGCTGGTCATCGGGATCCATTGAATCCAGGCTTTCCTGCAAGGCAACACCATATTCCGCGCTGTCATCGCGAGATTTGCTCAACGTCTTTTCACCGGTCGAGATCAGGTCTTTACCTTCCTTGACGAGCTGTTGAATTCCGTCAGAACTCATGGCCTCGCTGTGTTTCGCCATCAGTTCGTCGACCTGATCGGACGTAATATGTCCAACGCGCGACAAAATATCCTCCGTCGCGCAGCGCAGTGCGAAATTCGTTCCGAAATGATATTCCCATGCCAGAGAATAATTTTTTGGCGTGGGCTCCAGATCAACCGAAGTCAGGAAACTGGCAATGCGATCAATCTCGCTTTGTTTTTCCTCTTTTTCAGCCGGCTGCTCTGATGCGACTGTTTGTCGTCGATCATTGTCTTTGCCAAATACGGAAACAAACTGTCCTGCCAGAGAAGCCAGTGTGCCTTGGGAATTTTGTGATGCAGATGTCATAGTAGGTTCATTTCAGTTTTCGGTCTGGTGTGAAGTTCACTATAGTTTACGGCAGACATCTGCCCCGCTTTAGAGTTTTTTGCACACAGACAGCCTGATTCAGTTAATATCAACTTATATCTATTTATATCAGTTACTTAGGCGAATATGTCGGTGTTTTTCACGAATAAGCCGACGGCCTGCGAAACAAGGAATTTCTGATGAATGACGTCCCCGCAACCAGCATCATCCGGTTTCTCAATATGGAGCCGCATCCTGAAGGCGGACATTTTGTTGAATCTCATCGTGACGAATTCTCGACCGCAATTTACTTCCTGTTGCGAGCTGGTGAGGCATCACATTGGCACCGCGTCCATCGCAGCGTGGAAATCTGGCATTTTCACGCCGGTGCGCCCCTGTCACTCGAGATATCTAGCGGCAAAGCCTCACGGCGATCCCATGTGTTGGGAATCGACCTCGGAGCAGATCAGAAACCCCAGATTACGGTTCCCGCCGGGCACTGGCAAACAGCCAGAAGTCTGGGGGAATGGACATTGGTAGGCTGCACCGTTGCACCGGCATTTGAATTTGCTAATTTCGAGCTTGCCGCGACCGGCTGGGAGCCGGAGGATTGATCAAGCCAATTTCAAAAGACCTGATCGACGGATGCATTGTAACCCGTTATGCCAGCTCGACGAACCGGCAAAGAAGTCAAAAAGAGGCACAGGTCACACAATGAAAAAGCTAATCCTTGTCGCAGTTATTGCGATCATCATCTGGGCCATTTTTCATTTTAACCTGAACAGCTATCTGGATCTCGAAGTCCTCAAAGCCCAACAGGAAAGTATCGACGCTTTTTACCGCAGCAACGCCATTCTCGTCATTGCGGCATTTTTGGGCATCTATATCACCGTAACGGCTCTTTCTATCCCCGGAGCGGCAATCATGACGCTCGCAGCCGGTGCGATATTCGGCGTCATTGTCGGCACAGTAATCGTATCGTTCGCATCCACCATCGGCGCGACTCTGGCCTTTCTTACGTCCCGTTATCTGTTGCGTGACTGGGTCGAAGACAAGTTTGGATCCCGCCTGAAAAAGATCAACGAAGGCGTCGAGCGCGATGGCGCATTCTATCTTGTGTCTATGCGTCTAGTGCCGGCTTTTCCCTTCTTCATGATCAACCTGCTCATGGGTTTGACCAAGATGAAGGTCTGGACATATTTTTTCGCCAGCCAGATCGGGATGCTGGCGGGCACTATCGTTTTCGTGAATGCCGGTACGCAGCTTTCACAGGTCAATTCTGTTGGCGAAGTATTCTCGCTGCCCGTCATCGGCTCGTTCGTTTTACTCGCCATTTTTCCTTGGATTGCCAAGGCGATTATCGCACTTTTCAAACGGCGGCGTATCTACAAGGGCTGGTCCAGGCCCCGCAGTTTCGATCGCAACGTCATCGTGATCGGTGCAGGATCAGCCGGGCTGGTATCCGCGGTGATTGCCACAACCATTAAAGCCAAGGTGACATTGATTGAAACCGGAAAAATGGGTGGTGATTGCCTCAACTATGGTTGTGTCCCTTCCAAAGCCCTCATCAAAAGCGCCAAAGTGGCTGACCAGATCCGGCATGCAGAGCAATATGGGCTGAAATCTGCCGAGCCGGAATTTTCCTTCCCCGCTGTCATTAAAAGAGTGGAAGATATCATCGCTGCCATTGAACCACATGACAGTGTTGAGAGGTTCGAAGGTATGGGAGTTGATGTGGTAAAGGGCTATGCCAGAATGGTGGACCCATGGACGGTAGAAATCGACAAGGGAAATGGTGAAAAACGTAAACTGACTGGACGATCCATTGTTCTGGCGACCGGCGCACGTCCGTTTGTCCCGCCGCTGCCGGGCCTTGAGGAAACCGGCTATCTGACCAGCGACACGCTGTGGGAACAGATGGCGAAACGTGACAAAACACCCGGCAAGCTGATCGTTCTTGGCGGGGGGCCCATAGGATGTGAACTATCCCAGTCATTCTCTCGCCTCGGGTCAGACGTCACACTGGTCGAAATGGGTAACCGGGTCATGTCAATTGAGGATGAAGACGTATCTGCCGTGGCCGCACAGTCGCTCGAGGCTTCGGGCGTTCATCTGCGCTTTGGTCACAAAGCGACGCGCACGGAGATCAGCGACGGTACCAAATATCTTGTCGTCGAAAATGCCGATGGCGAGGAACGACTGCCCTTTGATGATCTCTTGATCGCCGTCGGTCGGGCCGCACGACTGGAGGGATATGGACTAGAAGAACTGGGTATTGAAACGGGTCGCACGTTGGTAACCAACGAGCACCTTCAGGCGACTTTCCCGCATATGTATGCCGCCGGTGATGTTGCAGGCCCGTATCAGCTGACGCATAATGCATCACACCAGGCCTGGTTCGCGACTGTCAATGCGTTGTTCGGGCAGTTTAAAAAGTTCAAGCCCGGTTACGAACATCTGCCCTGGACAACGTTCCTCGATCCGGAGATTGCGCATGTCGGGTTGAATGAACAGCAAGCCCGGTCAGAAGGTGTCCAGTTTGAAGTCACCAAATATGAACTGGATGATCTGGATCGCGCAATTGCCGAGAGCGCCACGCAGGGATTTGTAAAAGTCCTGACCCCGCCCGGCAAAGACCGGATATTGGGGGTTACAATTGTTGGGCAAAATGCCGGAGAGCTTCTCACCGAGTTTACCTTCGCGATGAAACACGGCATGGGTCTCGGGAAAATTCTGGGTACCATTCATACCTATCCGACCATGGGCGAAGCGAACAAATTTGTGGCTGGTGAATGGCGCAAGAAACACAAACCGGAATGGGCACTCAATCTCCTCGAACGCTATTTTAAATGGGCGAGAAGTTAGGGAAATTGGCCAATCTGCTGCTCAGTCACGAAAGGTTCGCTGCGCCAGAAGGCTGCGCTGGAATACCGTGATCACACACAAGACAGCGTAGGTTCCTGCTATGTAGGAAAACCATGTTGGGAAAAGACACATCAAAAGGAAGGCGGCAATAGTTTCGGTTCCTTCCGCAATCCCGGTGCTGTAAAAGAAGCTCTTCTGACCATGGGCACTAGTGCTTTTTCCTTGCTCTGCAGCGGTCACTGCGAAGGCCAGAAAACTGATTCCGGTAACCGTAAAGGCCGATACCAGCATCAGCGCATAGGCCAGATTCTCAAGATCGGCGAAGCCAAATGCCAGGGGTACAGATACGTAAAATATAAAATCACAGACAATATCCAGATAACCGCCAAAAGCCGTTTTCTTAGTCGCACGGGCTATTGCACCGTCCAATCCGTCCAGAATCCTGCTCGCCAAAACGAGCGCAAAGGCCAGTCCATATAGATGGAAAAAAATCGCAACTGCGCCGCCAAGCCCAACCAGAAGACCGAGTATCGTGACGCCATTTGCCGAAAAACCCATTCCGGCAAGCGCCCTGCCCGCTGCATTTAACGGGGGATCGATCAGCGGGCGGATCTTCGCATCAAGCATTATCGCCCATCCTCCGGTTGCTGATCCATATTCATGCCCAAGTGATAATCCCAATCACTGCACCCGTCATTGCGGTCGCACAATTCCCGGCAAACCAGCTCTTCATCCCCAAACCGGCAACTTCGGCCCGGCGGCTCGGGGACAGTGTTCCAATTGTAGAAATGATCAACCCGACACTGGCCAGATTGGCGAAACCGCACAACGCGTAAACAACAATCAGCTGTCCCTTGACACTGAATGTATCGCCCGGAAGCGCCGCGAGTTCGAGATAGGCAACATATTCATTGAGAATCGCCTTGGTTCCCATCAAGGAACCAGCGGCCGCCGATTCATCCCACGGCACGCCAATCATCCACATCAACGGTGCAAAGATCCAGCCAAATATCCGTTTGAGACTCAGCACCTCTCCCGATACCAGGGGCAAAACCGATAGAATTTGATCGATCAGCGCCACAAAAGCGAATATCACGATGATCACGGCGATGACCGCCAGAAAAAGTTGTACACCATCCATTGTGCCGCGGATTATTGCGTCAAAACTGCTTTCATATTTCAGGCCGGATTCCTTGCTGTCGGTTTTCGTGGTTCCGCTGCCGGGAACCATCAACCGGGCCAGCAAAATGGCTGCCGGAAGAGAAATCAGCGATGCCGAAATCATGTGGCCCACTGCGTTGGGTACGGTCCTTTCCAACGTGGATGCATAGAGAACGAGGATTGCGCCGGAAATAGTCGACATCGCGAGAACCATGATCATGAACAGCTCTGAACGGCTCATGCGTTCGAAATAGGCGCGGACAACAAGCGGCGATTCAACCACGCCGAGAAAGATGTTTGCACCGCCGCTCAGCCCGACCACGCCGCTCACGCCGAGAGTTTTCTGCAGTGCCCAAGACAGGCCTTTCACGATCAGCTGAAGGATCCGCCAATGCCAGAACAATGCTGCGAGCGCGGAGAAAACAATAACCAGCGGCAAGATCTGAAACGCAATAATCAATGGCGGCGCGGCGCCTTCTTTGAGCACAAACGGTACATCCGCGCCTCCGGCATAACCGAACATATAGCTTGAGCCCGCCAGCGTGGCCCGTTCAATGGCTTGCACACCATTGTTGGCAAGACCAATTATGTCCCAGATCACCGGAATGCGAACGATGACAATCGCCAGTATGAACTGAATCGCGATCGCACCGGCAATCCAGCGCCAGCCCGGTCGGTCGGTGCGATTTTCAGAAATAAACCAGGCGACGGCCAGAATGAAACCGATACCGATCAGGCCTTGAAACTGACTAATAAACTGGATCACGACCGATAATTCCTAGACGCGGTGGATTAATGCACCACCATGCCGGAATTTCCCGATAGCGCCAACCGTGATTTCGGGAAACCGGCCCTCAGGATGATGCGGCGGCGGCCACGGCTCCCATCATCAATTCCTGATCCTTGCGAGTTGGATTGCCGCGCAGGCACAGCCCGCCGTTCACCTGCAGATTTTCGCCGGTCATGAAACATTCGTCGCTTGCGAGAAACACAGCGGCAGACGCAATGTCTTCGCTAGTTCCGATTCGTCCCAGCGGGTAGCGCGCCTCGAACGATTCGACCAGGCCAGGCACCTGATCGACGCCAGCTGTCATCGGAGTCCGCGTCAAGCCTGGCGAAATGCTGTTGGCCCTTATGCCCTGATCGCCAAATTCATGGGCGACGCAGCGAATAATATGATCGGTCGCCGCTTTGGTACCCATATAGGCAGCATGGTCATTCAGCATGATCGTTGCCGTTGCCGAACTGATCTGAATGATCGAACCGCCGTTTTTCATGGCTTTGATCATCGCCTGGTAGAACTGAAATGGCCCGACCAGTTGCAGCTCGGACATCATCTGCAATTCCTCTCGTGTATTTTCGAGAAATGGCTTGAGAAAACCGAGACCAGTCGCGTTGATTGCAATGTCCACACCGCCCATCTTGCTGGTCGCGGCGTCGGCGAGGGCCTGAATATCGTTCTCATTGGTCAGGTCACACAGAGCATAATGACCGCCCAATTCGTTGGCAAAACGCTTGAGTTCGTCTTCCTTGCGGCCAGCGACGAGTACGTCGGCTCCTTCATCCCGAAAGCGCTGGGCAATGACCTGCCCCATGTTACCGGCACCGGCTGCGCCAAGAATTACCGCTTTTTTTCCGTCGAGACGTCCCATATTCCATGCTCCTGTTTGCTGTTCTGTTTGTCCCCAATTCTAGAAGCCGGTGGAGCAGATACCACTCTCAATATGGCTATTGCGCTGCTTTCAATCGGCACAGAAAAGGCCGGTGCAGCCCCCCAGCTGACCGGCCTTCTATTGATCAACGGGAGTTGATCAGAACTTGAAGGACGCTTCCACGAAGACCTGACGTCCACGGTTTTGGGTGACGACCAGGTCGTCGCCAACACCAGGCTCAAGGAACGGACGACCGCCGCTGGTATTGATCCAGATTTCATCTGTCAGGTTAACACCAACCAGTGACAGTTTCCATTTTCCGTCAGGATCACCAACCGAAATCGAACCGTCGATCGAAACATAGCTGTCCTGACGAAGGTCGGTCAGAGAATCTTCGTTGGTGAAGTAAGAACCGCTATATTGCAGGTTACCATTTAATCCGAATTCAATCGCATCACCAACCGGCATGGACCAGTCAAATGCGGCGTTTGCTGCGAACTTGGGAGCCCGAGCGGCTGCGCGGCCGTTGATATCCTCACCCGACGTAGTCACAAACGGAGCCGTAAACTCGGCATCGGTATAGGCCATAGAACCAGAAAGATTCAGACCCTCAACCGGGGTCCGCCATGCCCATTCCACATCGATGCCCTGACTGGTTAGCTGACTGGCATTGAATGTCTGGAACTGGATGGTCGTGGCATCAAAATTTTGCACCTGAAGATCATCGAACACGTAGTAGAATACCGAAGCATTTAGTGTCACTGTTCGATCAGCAAACTGCGATTTCACACCGACTTCACCGCCGAGACCGGTTTCAGACTGGAAGATCAGGGCACCGAAGTCACCGGAAGCAGCCGCAGCGCTGAGCGAGCTGGATGGCAAAGCGCTGTTATCAATGCCGCCTGATTTAAACCCGGTCTTGAATGAGGCATAAATATTCACATCATCCGTCGCCTGATATTTGATCGTCGCTTCTGGCGAAAAGTTGCTGTCGCTGAACCGGATCGGTCCGGAGAAGAAGCCACTATTGATGAACGCCGGTCCAGCCGCCAGAAATGCATGAACATAAGGCACCGAAATCGTGTTCACTTTCTTTTCATCTGTCCAGCGTAGACCACCGGAAAGTTCGAGCTGATCGGTCAGATCCAGGGTGACACTACCGAAAAACGAAATCGCTTCTGTCTTGGTATTGTGCTTCTTGAACCAGTCATAGGTATTGCCGGTGACCGGGTCCGGACCGACAAAACCGATGTTGACGCCGAGTTGCGACGTATCGAAATCAATTTCGCGGCTTTCATAAAATGCACCGACCATGAAATTGAAAATGCCGTCCATATCGCTGGCGATCCGCAATTCCTGCGTAAATTGCTCAACGGCATTGCGCGGGTCACTACAACCAGCATTGCCCGGTACACCCGGTCCAAGAATCCCGACATAGGCATAACAGTCCGTGTCAACCGCCTCCATGTTGAGATAGCCGGAAACCGACGACAATGTCAGAGTATCGGATACATCCAGATCCCATTTCAGTCGTCCGAAGAAAATATCGGTCTCACCAAATGGCTGGCCGTTTTCAAATCGTCCTTCGCCAGCGGAACCGGCAGGCACTTGGCCAACCAAGGCCGCGGCACCGTCTGCATGGTGGTAAAGGCCATCACTATCGTTACAATCGGCATTTGATGGAATGTTAACACCGCCGCCCAGCAAAAATACCGAGTCAGCAACACCATTTGGTCCACAATTAATATCTGAATGGGCGATCGCACCATCATTTTCATTACGAACGTAATTCAGTTTCAGATTGGCGTTGAAATTGTCAAACGGGTCCCATTGGAATGTCACCCGTCCGACAAAGTTCTTCAGACCCCGAGACGTCCTGACTGAACCATCAGGGTTGAATGCCGGTGTACCGGGGGCAAGATCAACATAATCCTCGATATCCTGATATTGGGCCGCAACGCGAATGCCCAAAGCATCACTGATCGGGCCGGAAATATAACCGCCAACGGTATAGCCTTTTTCTTCAAATTCGTAGGATGCCTTGCCACCAATTTCCCAATCGGGTGTAGGGTTGGCCGACCTTACAGCGAACACACCTGCCGAAGCGCTTTTACCGAAGAACAGCGATTGAGGACCTTTAAGAACATCAATCTGTTCGACGTCAAAAAAGCCAGCCTGAACAATCCGCATGGTGCTGACCTGAACACCGTCGAAATCAAATGCAACGGCAGAGTCAAAAGAAGCCGAAATGTTAGAGGAACCGACGCCGCGAAGACTAATCTGTCCGCCTGAACCGGAACCACCAACTTGCACGTTCAGAGCCGGGACCCGGCTCGTAACGTCTGCAATTTCGTTGACCTGAAATTTATCCAGTGTTTCGCCGCCAATGGCCGTGACCGTGACCGGGACTTCCTGAAGGGATTCCGTCTGTTTTCGGGCAATCACAGTAATGACGTTTGTGTCTTCATCGTCAGCCGCTTCATTTTGCGCCATTGCCGGAGCAGAAACACCGGCAAACGCCAGAGTGGCCGCAGAGCCCATCAAGAACCGTCTGGCTGCTTTTGTCGTGAAGATGGATTTGTGGTGTTGCGATTGTGTCATCATGCTCTCTCCCAAATTGCACCGGCATAAGAAAATACCAGAACATAACTAATGTAATTGGCGGTTTTTCCGCGCTATTATGAGCTCATCTTAAGCCGGTGTTCGGCACTGCTCAGCTAGCCAAATTGATAGCAAATGTGCAAAACTGTGATATTCTCGCAACAAATGTTCATTGAAGCTCGGAAATCTGGCAATTCTTGCTGGCTTGAAACAACACCCCCTGTTCATTCTAATAGCAGCCCGCGATATTGTGCTTTTCCTCCATTTGGCTCTATTCCGGTTTTCTACCGAATGAAAAACAAGCCCCGGCGGGCCGGCAAGGAGAAGTTATGGGAAGACTGGATAACAAGATCGCGATTGTAACCGGCGGCGGATCCGGCCTGGGCAAGGCGATCAGCGAGACCTATGCTGAACTGGGTGCAAAAGTAGTCGTCACCGATATCAACGAAGAAAATGCACAAATGGTAGCCGCGGCCATCGGCGAAAATGCAACTGCCATAAAACAGGACGTCGCAAGCGAGCAGGGCTGGCAGGATATTTTTGCTGCCACGGCAGATAGATTTGGCACGCCGCATGTCCTTGTGAACAATGCCGGATTGGTCATTCCAGCAAATATTGAAGACTGCACATTGGAGCAGTTTCGACATACCAATGCCGTGATGCTGGAAGGCGTGTTTCTGGGCTGTCGGGAAGCGGTTCGGTCAATGAAAACTCAAAGTGAACCCTGCTCAATCATCAACATGAGTTCGATGGCAGCCCTGCAAGGCTATTCGCCGTTCCTGTCATATGCTGCTGCAAAAGGCGGCGTGCGCTCGATGACCAAGTCGGTTGCTCTCCACTGCAAGGAACAAAATTATCCGATTCGATGCAACAGTCTGCATCCGTCCGGTATTGACACTCCGATGGTCCGTCAGGAAGCAGTTGGAGCCGAGGGTGATGCGACACCGGAAACGGGCATGATCCCGCTGGGCGGCCTGGGCCATCCCAAGGATGTCGCCAATTTGTGTGTGTATCTGGCGAGCGATGAATCGCGGTTTATGACAGCGGGTGAATATCCGGTGGAAAACGGAACTTTGCATCAGCCGCAAATGTAATCAGGAGCTACCGGCTCCCATTACTGAGGCCATCTGGTTCTGGAATTCCGCCAGATCGAAATAGTCTCGCCATTTGACGATCTTGCCATTTTCTAGTTCAAATGTGCCCATCACCCTTATGGCGATCCATTGCCCGTTGATACGGAACTTGTCTGTCCGTTCGGTTAGCACTGTGTCGCCATTCGCCGCAATATGGTGAACAATCCATTCGGCTCCGTCTGATCCCATCCCGGATCCTTCGAAAAACCCCCGAACGGCGTCAATCCCTTCACAAGGTTCCATCGGGATATTGTGATAGAAGATATCGTCCGCCATTGCTGCATAGATTGCGTCATAATCCAGACGGTTCCAGGCTTCGATAAAATCGAGCACAAGTTGCTTGCTGTCGGCCATGTCCAGTTTCCCTATTCTATTCTTCCGGCGATACGTCGAGGATCATCTTGCCTTGATTGCCGCCGGAAAACAGCTTCATGAAGGCCGCGTACGAATTCTCGATTCCCTTGTCGATGTCTTCATCATGCTTGATTTTTCCTTCGGCCAGCCACTGCCCCATCTGAGCAATCCCTTCAGGGAAACGCGGCGGATAGTCGCGCACAAGAAAACCTTTGATCGTCGCCTGGCGCGAGATCAGATACCACAGATTGCGAATGCCGACCGGTTTCGGACTGTTATACTCGCTGATCAGTCCGCAGAGCACGACCCGGCCATGTTCGTTAATGGCGGTAATCCCGGCGTCGAGAATTTCACCGCCAACATTTTCCCAGATAATATCCACACCGTCAGGAGCAGCTGCAGCAATTTCCTTTTCAAGATCCCGCTGGCTTTTGCCGCGGTAATCAATCGCGGCATCAAAGCCATAATCATTGATCAACCGTGCGCATTTTTCGGCGCCGCCAGCGATGCCCACGACCCGGCAACCTTTAATCTTGCCGATCTGGCCGACCAGAGCACCAACCGCTCCTGCGGCTCCGGTAACCAGCAACGTGTCGCCTTCCTTTGGTTGACCATCGTCGATCATGCCGAAATAGGCGGTCATTCCGACCGCGCCCAGCACGGAAAGAAAATTGGTGGGTGACGGAACAAGAGAAGCATCAACCGGCGCAGTAAAACCTCCCGCCTGCACGACAGAATACTCCTCCATCGCAGCCAAACCGACAACCCACTGTCCTTCCTGGAAATCCGGGTTTTTTGAAGCATGAACCCGGCCTACTGCACTTGCCGTGACAGCGGCCCCCAATGCAATCGGAGGCATGTAGCTTTCCGCATCGCTCATCCAGCCACGTTGTGCAGGGTCAAGAGATATATAGTGATTACGGACCAGGAATGAGCCGTCTTCCAATTCCGGCAAATCTTCTTCGACCAAAGCAAAATCGCTGGGCTTTGGCTCTCCATCCGGACGACTCACTAGCGTGAATTTGCGGTTTTTGGTCATGTTTCTACCTTTGCTTAAATGGGATTGGATTTCTTGATTTTTTTGGCCAGCGACCATTTGTGGACTTCGGTCGGACCGTCATACACACGAAAGGCGCGGACTTCGCGGAACACCTGCTCGACAACAGTGTCATGGCTAAGGCCCGTGCCGCCCATGACTTGCACGCACTTGTCGGCGATCCGGAATAACGCTTCCGACACCGCTACCTTGGCCATCGAGCTTTCCGTCGTACCAATATCACCAGTGTCGAGCACCCGCGCGCACCAGTCGATCATCAATTCGGCCTGTTTCAGATCAATCTGATTCTCGGCCAGCATGAAGCCAACGCCCTCATGGTCGACCAATGGCTTGCCAAAAGCCTGTCGGCGACAGGCATAGTCAGTCGCAATCTCCTGCGCACGATCACAGCATCCCAGCCAGCGCATGCAATGAGTCAAGCGTGCGGGAGCCAGACGAACCTGTGCATATTTGAATCCTTCACCGCTTTCACCCAGCATCTGGTCGGCGGGAACGCGGAGATTATCGATATTCACCACCGAATGGCTGCCAGGCATCGAACTGTCGATTGTATCCAGCACACGCTCGATCTTGATCGCCGGATCAGGAAGATCGACAAGGAACATGCAGGCGCCGTCATCCGATTTCGCCATTACAATCCCGACCTTGGCACCTTTGGCTCCGGTTATGAATGTTTTCCGACCGTTGATTACCCAGTGATTGCCGTCCGGCTTCGCCGTGGTTTGCATCATCATCGGATCGGAGCCTGCACCATTTTCACTGGCCGGCTCTGTCATGAAAAACGCTGAACGCGCGACGCCTTCGACGAGGGGTTTCAGAAAATGTTCCCGCTGTTCCGGCGAAGCACATTTACCGAGCAGATACATATTGCCTTCGTCCGGGGCAAAGGTGTTCACCGCCAACGGTCCGAGCGGTGACAATCCTGATTTCCGCAACACCAGCGCTGTTTCCAAATGAGTCAAGTGGCTGCCATCGTCGCGGATATGCGGCGTCAGCACTCCCGCTTCTTTCGCCAAAACCCGCATTTCCTGAACCAGCTCATCGGTTGGACCGTGATCTTCACAGCGCGGATCTTTTTCAAACGCAAAAATCTTGTCTCGGACAAATGTTTCAACTTTTTCTGCTATTTCGCGAGCTTCGGTACTGATTTCGTTGGTCAATACAATCATCCTGATCAATTGATCATCATGCTGAATCTGTTTCAGCATCTCCAGCGGAGATCGATAGCCCCGAAGGAGATCCTGAAACAAGTTCAGGATGACGAATGTGATAACTTATCGCTGCAATATTGTGACAGCGGAAACTCCCGGAGCACCATAAACCTGCGTGTAAGCAGTTTTCGGGTCTCCTGGCACTTGCCGTTCGCCAGCGGTACCGCGCAGCTGGACGACATTTTCGTAAACCTGGCGCAGTCCCGATGCGCCTATCGGTTCGCCGCAGGCCAGACAACCACCATCAGTATTGACCGGCAGCTCTCCATTAATCTCGCTGCGTCCTTCGAGAAGCCACTGTTCCTGATCGCCATGCGCGCAAAAGCCGTTCTCGGCCATATGCATGATTTCTGCTCCGGCTTCGGTATCCTGCAACTGCGCAACATCAATATCTTCCGGTCCCATGCCTGCTTGTTCAAAAGCCGCCTTCGCTGCTAGTTCAGTAGCTGTTCCGCCGCGTTCCACATCAATGGATGCGGCAAAGACTTCAAATGATCCCGGAGGCCGTGTGCGCATGACCGAGGTTTTCAACTTGATCATCGGTCCGCCTAGTTCTTTCGCCTTTTTCTCGCTGGCAAGAATCAAGGCAACGGCACCTTCGGCGGGCGAACAGAACATATATTTGTTGAGTGGATCAGAAATCATCGGTGCGTTCATGATCGTTTCCAGATCCACCTCGCTCCGCCGCCATGCGTGATCAGTTTTTGCACCATTGCGGAACGCTTTTTCCGCAACCCGGCCAAGTGTTTCCACACTCAAATTGTTTTCATGCAGATAGCGCATGATCTTGGCCCCAAAGAATTGAGTAGTCAGCATGTAACCGGCCTCACCATACCAGTTTGGCAAACCATAGGCCGCAGGATCAGCATTGAACGCGCCGCGCGGATGCTTGTCGAAGCCGACCGCCATGCCCAGTTCATATTCTGCCGATTTGATTGCGCTGGCTGCCGCATTCAGAGCCGATCCGCCAGTGGCACAGCCATTGGAAACGTTGATGAATTGAATGCCGGTCAATCCGAGTTTTGAAACCATTGTGTCAGCAGCTCCGGAGGCGGCGGAACCGCCAAAGGCAAACTCCACATCCTTCCATTCGATCCCGGTATCGGACAGAGCTTGCTTCACGGCAAAGACCCCCTGATCCATACCGTCGCGACCTTCGGTGCGGCCAAAAGGATGAATTCCTGCACCCACAATATAAATATCTGACATGATCTATCTCCTGAGTCGCCGTTTTAAACGGGCTTGAATGCGTGAATAAGTCTTTGTTCTGCTGGTGGCGCATCGGGATCGAGCGGAATTGCCGTCAATTCGACTTCCATGCCAATTTCTACCTCTTCGGGAGTGAGCCCGGTCAATCGCGATTCAACCATCGTCTGGCCCGGTAACTCAACATAGGCCACGACATAAGGTTTGAATGTTTCAATATCAGTCGGCCCGGCATAGGGCGTTTTGGGCGGGAATCTCTGCACGGTATAGGTCCAGACTGTTCCGCGGGTCGCCAGTGCAATCGGTTCAATATGATCAGAAGCCGTCAACGGCAGAGGAAAGAATATCTGTCCGGTCTCTTTGTTACGCGCGCCGATCAAGGCGCTCATGTCTTCTGTGAACAAGTTCTCCGCAATCGGTTGCGCGGCCATTTTGACTCTCCCTTTTTCGAGCAGATTGATAGGCGAAAGCCCGGCAGGCAATAACTGCCAAAACGGCTAGGCAGTGAGCTCAATAACCAGGATGAACCGCCAGCATCCCGCCATCAACCAGCAAATCACTGCCGGTAACGAACGCAGCATCATCGCTGCCGAGATAGACCGCAGCCCCGGCGATGTCCGCGCCTTGCCCGATCTTGTTCATCGGCGACATCGCCGCAGCCATGTCGATCATGCCTGGCACCACTTTTGCCGCTTCGTCTATGATCGCTGTATGGGTGGCGCCTGGAACAATGTTGTTGCAGCGAATATCCAGACCGGATTGCGCACAATGTACTGCTATCGATTTCGTCAACATCCGCACTCCGCTTTTCGAAGCGGTATAAGTCACGTCACCTGGCAGCGCAGCAAAAGCAGAAGTTGATGCAATATTTATGATGGATGCTGTCGTGCCTTCGGGATTCGTCTTCATCACCCGTATGGCATTCTGACAACCCAACATCACACCGGTCAAATTGATCTCCAGCAATCGGTGCCAACTATCCAGATCAACATCTTCGATGGACCGGCCGATGACGATCCCGGCATTGTTGACGAGGATATCGAGCCGGCCGGTATCTGATTGGACCTGCTTCGTGACTTTTGCCCAATCATCGGGATTTGCAACATCCTGCTCGACAAAAATGGCGCCCGCTTCGGCAGCCACGTTTTCGCCCAGGTCAGTCTGGACATCGGTCGAAAAAACATGGGCCCCTTCTTCGGCAAACCGTTTCACAATTGCAGCGCCAATTCCCGATGCGCCGCCGGTTACGATCGCGGTTTTGCCTTTCAATCGATCTGTCACTGTTCTTCTCCCTGTCCTATCAATTCTGTCAGACGCGTTTTACCATAGCTTGGCTCTAGTTTGGATGGGCACTTTGATGGAGATTACTCATGCTTTCGTCCGCACAAATCACCGAGACGGTCCACGCTTATCTGGCCGCCATTAACGCAGGCGACATGCAAGCCGTTATGGCACTCTATGCGGATAATGCCGCCGTCGAAGATCCTGCGGGCACGGAACCAAAGCGCGGAGCAGATATTCTGGAATTCTATACCAACGCATTTGCCGGCGGTGCGAGTGTGGAATTGACAGGTGCGATCGGAGTCAGCAGCCGGACCGCAGCCTTTCCATTCCGAGCTGAAATCAAATCTCCGGCGGGGTCCGTCACCATTGTCGAAGTCATCGACATTTTCGAGTTTAACGAAGATGGGAAAGTGGAGAAAATGACAGCTCATTTCGGCCCAACAAATATGAGCCAGCGCGAGGACTGACCATATCTGGCAATCAATAGCCGGACCGCTTGGCCAATCGGTCCGCATGAAAACCGGCATCGCCAAACATCTGCTGCGCGAGATGCACACGCTTGAAATAGAGACCAATATCATATTCATCGGTCACACCGATCCCGCCATGCATCTGAATGGCTTCTTTGGTAGTCAATTGCGCAGTCATGCCGGTCTTCGCCTTGGCCATTGCACAGGTCGGGCCAGCGCTTTCAAAATCATCGTCCAGCAACTGCAATGATTTCAGCACAGCAGATTTCATCATCTCGATTTCGGTTGCCAGATGCGCAGCGCGATGCTGCAAGCCCTGGAACGATCCGATTTTCTTCCCGAACTGTTCTCGCTCCTTCAAATATTCGGTCGTTGCTTCGAATGCCTGTTGAGACGAGCCAGACATTTCTGCTGCCAATACCGCTCGACCGGCTGACAATATCCCTTCCAGAGCCGTGAAACCGCCATCCAGTTTTCCAATAATGTCGTCACCCGTGACCTCAAGTCCATCCACTACAATATCAGCGGCATTTCTGCTGTCGATCATCGGTGTTTTCTGGCGTGAGATTTCGGGAGCATCGGCATCGACAAGAAAGAGTGTGATGCCGTTTTCGTCGTTCGTTTCTCCTGATGTGCGTGCAGCAATAATCATTTTGTCAGCAACATGGCCATCGGCAACAAATGACTTCGCGCCAGACAGCACGTAGCCGTTGCCCGAAGCCTCCGCAGTAAACGCAATCTGATTTGGATTGTGATGAGGTCCCTCGTCTACAGCCAATGCAAATATTTTGCTGCCGTCGCTAATTGCGCCAAGATACTGAGCTTTCTGTTCCGCGGTTCCATATCGCTGAATCGCGGTGGCACCGAGCACAGCTGTGGAAAAAAATGGTGAAGCCGTAAGGTTTTTTCCCATTTGTTCTGCAAGAACGCCGGCGCCGACATAGCCGAACTCACTGCCACCGAATTCCTCTTCAACAATGATTCCTGCCCAGCCCATTTCGGCCATCTGATTCCAGAGCTTGCGACAGAAACCATCTTCCGGTTTGTTGTCCCTGACCATGCGGAATGAAGACACAGGCGCATTTTCCGCCAGAAAACCTGCAGCTGAATCTTGCAGCATTTCCTGTTCTTCGGTGAGTATCAGTGCCATTTCAGTTCCCCTGCCCGTCCGCCTAGCTCGGTAGTTCCAGAACGCGTTTGGAAATAATATTCAACTGTACTTCGGTTGTACCGCCCAAAATCGAATAAGCCCGGTTGTACAGCCAGGTATTGGCCAGACTGCCATATTCAATTCCGTCTTCGCCAATTTTGGCGGCGACCGTCCCGCCAATATCCATGCGCAGCTCCGTGCCTTTTTTGGTCAGTTCTGAAGCTGCGTATTTAAGCATCGACGATTTGGCTCCCAGACCATTACCCGCATTCGCCTCGTCATTCATCCGTTCAACCGTCAGGTTATAGGCCCAGTCATCAATCTCGGCTTGTGAAATCCGCTGTCGAAGAGCGGGATCGGCAAGTCGTCCGGCTTCATCCAGTCCGAGCTGATCAGCCGCATATCCGCCAAGGCTTTCGGGTCCCGTCGTACCGCGCAATGGCGACATTGTGCCCAGCATTCCGCGTTCATGAACAAGCAAATTCTTTGCAACGTCCCAACCCTGGTTAACTTCACCAACAACCGATAAATTTCCGTCGCCATATTGCTTCGGAACTTTGACATCGTCAAAAAATGTCTCGCAGAAGGGAGAATGACCAGAGATCAATATAATCGGTTTAACCGTGATCCCCTCGCTGGCCATATCGATAAGTATGAAAGTAATACCTTTGTGTTTCGGCGCATCAAAGTCGGTACGAACCAGACAAAATATCCAGTCAGAAATGTCAGCGTTGGATGTCCAGATTTTCTGGCCATTGATCAGCCAGTGGTCCCCGATGTCTTCACATTTTGATTTGAGGGACGCCAGATCAGAGCCCGCACCCGGTTCCGAATATCCCTGGCACCAACGAATTTCACCGCGCGCGATACCGCCAAGATGCATCAATTTTTGCTCATGGGTTCCATAGGCAAGCAAAGCAGGTCCGAGCATCGAAATGCCAAAATTGCTCAACGGCTTGCGTGCGTTGATCCGTTCCCGTTCTTCCTGAAATATCTTGGCCTCGTCAGCCGAGAGGCCAGCGCCGCCATATTCTTTGGGCCAGGTTGGAACGGTGTAGCCTTTGGCCATTGCCCGCTCGAACCAGATCTTTTGCGCATCGGACTGGAATTCCCACTGGCGGCCACCCCAGCACTGATTCTCGGCGGTGATGTCGCCATCCCGCATTTCTTCAGGGCAGTTTTCTGCCAGCCAGGCCCTTGTCTCGCTGCGAAATTCATCCAGATCCGTCATATACCGCTTTCCTGTAACCCCATTGTCATATTGCAGAGCATGCCGGGCTGGCACTGCGCAAATAGTTAGCACAAAAGGATAGTCACCCCCCCCAACGATCAGTCCAACCGAAGCATCTGCTTTCCGAAATTCTGTCCGGCGAACAGTCGCTTGAGGGTCGATGGAATATTATCGAATCCTTCCTGAATATCCTCTTTGAAGGTAATTTTCCCTTCCTTGATCCATTGTCGCATTCGCTTCTGCGCTTCCGGATATTCGCTCATATAGTCCAGGACAATGAAACCAGACATGCTGGCGCGCTTGAAGATCAGATTGAAATAATTCTCGGGTCCCGCGGGCATATCACCTTTTTCGTATCGCGAGATTCCGCCACAAATCGCAACGCGGGCGTGCATCGCGATATGAGCCAGCGCATCGTTTAGAATTTTGCCGCCAACATTATCATAAAAGACATTGATCGATTGATTGCAATGTTCCTTCAATCCCGCACGGACATCTTCATTCTTGTAGTCAATTGCGACGTCATAACCGACATCTTCCGTCAGCCATTTGCACTTTTCTTCTCCGCCTGCGATGCCGATCGTCCGGCAACCGGCAATTTTTGCGATCTGACCAACCATTGACCCGGTGGCTCCCGCAGCACCTGAAACAACAACGGTATCACCCGGCTGCGGGCGTCCGTGTTTGAGCAAACCAAAATAGGCCGTCATTCCGGTCGTGCCCAGTGCGCCAAGATTAGCGGCCAGCAAGTCATCATCAGGGATAGAGTTAAGCTCGCTTCCAGGCACATGAGCATAATCCTGCCAGCGCAGCATCCCCATGACCTTGTCGCCCGCCGCAAAGTCGGAATGGCGCGACTCGACAACCGTCCCAATACCGCTTCCGCGCATGACTTCGCCGATTTCCGTAGGCGCAACATATCCGCCAATATTTTCCATCCAGCCCTTCTGAGCCGGATCAAACCCCAGAATTTCATTCTTCACAAGCACATGACCTTCAGCACAATCCGGCACCGGCGTGACAACTTTCTTAAAATCATCATCCACTAGTCCCCGTCCCTTGGGACGCCCGTTGATCAACCATTGCCTGTTATCAGTCATCATAATCTCCAGTTTTGATTTTGTGCGTTGATAGATCACAGTCGCCTGAAGAGATAACTGCCAGCTTTGATAGCTTCCCAAGGGCTGGAAATTGCATCGACTTGTGGCATAAAGCATCTATGAGAAAATTTTTTCTGGCCACAGCCCTGTTCATTCTGATTGTGGCGAGCGGGCTAACCTTGTTGCGCATGGCTATGGGCTGGAATGACGGGATGCGCGAAACACGGTCTGAAATACATGCGACATCTCTGGATGACAAGCTCTACGTCGCTGGCGGTATCGGTCTGTTTCGCGTACTGGATAGCTGCGAAGTGCTAGATCTCACCACACGGGACTGGGCCAGTTGCGGCCATCTTCCTCGACCGCTGCATCATGTCGCAATGGCGGCAGATGATGATCATGTTTATGCATCAGGCGGCTATGTTGCATTACCATTTCAAGCGGATCTCGAGGCCGGACTCTTTCGCTTTGACACGAGAACACAAGACTGGTTCGAGATCAGCAAACTGCCACATCCGATAGGCCAACATGCGATGCTCCATTTCGATGGATCGCTTTATATCGTGGGCGGACAGAATGACGGACAGGATCTCAACACGTTGTGGCGCTACGACATTTCCAAGGACAGCTGGAGCGCGATGGAACCAATGCCAACGGCGCGTCATTCTCACGCCATAGCGGTTGCGGGCAATCAATTATATGTCACTGGCGGTCGCAGTGCCGCGCTGGGTACTGAAATCACGAGGATTGAAGTCTATGATCTCATGGAGAATATCTGGGAACGACTGCCGGATATGCCGATCGGTCGCGGCGGTCACGGAGCTGTAGTTCATCAGAACCGACTGCACATATTTGGCGGAGAATCATTGCGTGAAGGCATGGTCCTGTCGAACCATGACATTCTGGATCTCATCACAAATAAATGGACTGTTGGAACCCCGTTGAAGCGACCACGGCATGGATTCGCGTTCGCTAACACCGGCGGATCAGGCGGCGTAACTGTTGTTGGCGGCGGAGCACGGCCAGGAATGGAAACAATATACTCCGTTACCGGCGACGCGCAGTTGGTCGAGCTGAAATAGCGTTATCCCAAATACCAAAAGGACATAATAGATGAGAACCAGTGATCAGAAAGGCGTTCTGCTTTATGCGTTCACCTGTGGACATATCACTTTGCCGATGAGCTTCTTTCTGGATGGGGAATCCGGCAAGGCCAAAGTGCCCGCCTGCGTGTTTCTGATTGATCACCCGAAGGGACTGGTATTGTTCGACACAGGGTTCAGCGATCGTTTTGTCGGTATGGAAAAAGGGCTCGGCAAGATTGTTGACATGCCTGAAGGCGGTTGCGTTGCGGATCGTCTTGAAGAAATCGGTGTGGACCCCGCCAAAATCGACTATGTTGTAAACTCTCATCTTCATATTGATCATGCTGGCGGCAATCATCTTCTTCCCAATGCAACGATCATTGTCCAGGCTGCAGAATGGGATTTTGGATTCAGCGGGGAGGATACAGCCTATGACAAGGTTGATTTCGACCTCGGTCAGCCATTGAACCGCATCAACGGCGAACACGATCTGTTCGGTGACGGGAGTCTCATCATCTTTCCAACTGCAGGTCACACTCCCGGTCACCAATCCATGCGGGTGCAAACAGCAACCGGCGAGGCAGTTCTGGCTGCAGATTGTTGTAATATGCGACGTTCGCTGGACGAGATGCACCTGCCCGATCACTGCTACAACATGGATCAGTATCGTGGCTCGCTGGAAAAACTGTCGCAGCTTCGGCGCGCCGGAGCACAGATATTCTATGGTCATGACCCGGATTTTTGGGCCTCGGTTCCCCAATCGGAAAATCTCGACCTGACAACAATATAGGCGTTCATTCCATATCGTTCCCCAGCTGCTGGATAGTCAGTCTCGGGAACCTTGATTTGCAGGACCAAGAGCCGACCGACTGCCACTAACAATAGTGGCGAGAGCGCCTTCCTGCGCTATGAAGAATGCAATCAAATCGCCTGATTGAAAGGCTGATTCACAAAGAGGAGCAAGGCCTTGGCCAACACAGAAATGGCAGACAAAGACGTCCTGATTGACATTTTTACCCGCGCAGACCTTATCATGCAGTCGGATATCAAATTCCGCAAAATGATTGGAGCCGGGCAACTGCAAATCGTCTATTATCCCGTGCGTGGTCAGGAAGTGGTGTCAGCTGCCATGATGGCTGCGGTCAATCAGGAAGATTATCTGGTCACGATTTATCGCGGTCTTCACGATCAGTTGGCCAAAGGCATTCCGTCCAAGGATTTGTGGGCAGAATTTGCGGGCAAGATGGCGGGCACCTGCAAGGGCAAAGGCGGCCCCATGCATATTACCCATCCCGAAACTGGCGTAATGGTTACGACTGGAATTGTCGGATCCGGCATTCCGATTGCCAATGGCCTGGGGCTGGCGAGCCAGCTCGAAAAGGACGGGAAAGTGACCGTCTGTTGCTTCGGCGATGGTGCTTCGAATATCGGCGCATTTCACGAAGGTCTCAACATGGCGCAGGTCTGGAAACTTCCTGTGATATTCCTTTGCCAGAACAATCTCTATTCCGAACATACGCCGATGGCTTTTGCCACAAGTTCGGACTCGATCAAGCAACGCGGCGATGGCCTGGGCATGCGTTCCGTGAAAGTAAACGGCAATGATGCGAGCGAAATGTATGCCGCCGCCAAGGAAGCGGTTGAATATGCGCGCGCCGGCAATGGGCCGACATTGATTGAAGCAATGACCTTCCGTTTTCATGGCCATTTGCTAGGAGATACGGGCCACTATATTCCAGAAGCGGAGATGAAACAGGCGCTCGAGGATGATCCGATGCCTATCCTGCGCCAGCAACTGCTGGACATGCAGATCAGTGAATCCGACATCGCTGCGATCGAAGCGAAAAACGCAGCAATTATTGACGAAGCCGCTCAATTTGCACTGGATGCACCTTATCCCCCCGGAGATGAATATCGAATCGATGTTCTGGATGTGGAGATTGCAGCATGAGCGACAAACCTGCAGAAATCATGTTCGCCCAAGCCTGTAACATGGCGATGGCCAAAGCCATGAAGGATGACCCGAAGGTAATTCTCATGGGTGAAGATATTGCCGATGATCAAGGCGGTGGTGTTTTTAAAGTAACCGCGGGTCTGTCTGCACAATTTGGTACGGATCGCGTACGTTCGACACCGATTTCCGAACAAGCCATTGTTGGCGCCGCTGTCGGGTCTGCTCTGGTTGGCTACAAGCCGGTTGCGGAAATCATGCTGATGAACTTCATCACCGTCGCGATGGATCAGATTGTCAATCACGCTGCGAAGCTGCGGTTCATGTCCGGCGGACAAACCAGCGTACCCTTGACCATACGCACAACGACCGGTGCAGGTACAGGACTGGGTGGGCAGCATAGCGACATGCTGGAAGCTTGGCTGGCGCATGTCCCCGGACTCAAAGTTGTGGCCGCGTCGAACCCGGCAGATGCGTATGGTCTGCTCTATTCGTCTATCATGGACCCCAATCCGGTGATCTTCATCGAGAATACGCCAACCTATTTTACCAAGGGCCCTGCGCCCGCGCCCGATCATGTTGTACCGCTGGGTAAAGCATCGGTTCCGCGCGAAGGCACGGACATCAGCCTGATCACTTATAGCCGTGGCGTTGGAGCATGCCATGCCGTGGCCGAAAAGCTATCGGAAGAAGGTATTTCCTGTGAAGTGGTTGATCTGCGCACAATCGCTCCGTTTGACGAGGAAACCGTTCTGCAAAGCGTTGGAAAAACCAAAGCGGCGGTGGTTGTCCATGAAGCCGTCAAGAATTTTGGGACCGGCGCCGAAGTCTCGTCACGCATCCACGAAGAACTTTTCTCTGAACTAAGGGCACCTGTTGGCCGGGTTGGTTCTGGTTACGCACCAGTGCCTTTCTCTCCTGCGATCGAAAAAGCATGGATGTTCAGCGAAGATGATATTGAACGCGAAATTCGGAAGATACTGGGATAATCATGGCGACAGAGATACGCATACCAAAATTGGGCTTCAGCATGGAAGTCGGAACGCTGGCAGAGTGGCTGGTGCCTGATGGTTCGGATGTAACCGAAGGACAGGACATTTACGCTCTGGAAAACGACAAGGCGACCCAGGAAGTGGAAAGCCCCGCTACCGGCAAACTGAAGATTGTCATCAGCGAAACAGGCGAAGAATATCCGGTAGGCGAACTCATTGGAATCATAGAATAATCAGTTACGCCTTGGGTGTTGTTGACAGACTAACACTATCGTTAGTAATGTTTGGTTGACTGTAAAACCAAACAACGTAACAAGTCGCGATCAGTCTCAACGACTTTCGCAAGGACAAGCGCCGCATGGCCGACAATTTTGTAGAAGACATTCCACGCCCGGGGCGAGAGCGTTTTCGGAAAAACCTCGACAGCGTGACAATAACAAAAGCCGCAGAGATTCGCGGCGCTGCTGAAGCAATTCACGAGATTGCCCAGACCTATGGATTTCGCATTGCAGTTAGTGCAGACATTTCATCCAAAGCTCATCTGGTAGATGCCGATGGCGAGCTGCTCAACAAGGATGTGTTCGGATGGGTTGCAGAAGGCGAGCGCTGGTGGGAAGATACCAGGTTGGCTCTCAGCTCTCCCTTGCCCCGGGCATGTCGCTATGAAAGCGAACCGATGTGGTGCAATGCCGAAGGTTTCCACGGCCACTGGCCCAATGAATATCTCGACGAGATTGATCTGGGTGATTTTTATGAAAACCAGTCGGGTGCCAAATGCGGCATATTGATTCCGGCACATCTTCCCTTTGGTCAAATCGGTGCAGTCAGTTTCATTCCGGTGGACAAAACCGTTACGGATCTGAGCGAAGAATATCGGCTCTACTCCGATTTTCTCGCCATTGTCACACGCCGGTTTGTGACCGGCTATGTTCTGGCGATGCGCGAAAAACACCGGATGCCAACCAACTGCGTTTTGTCGAAGCGCGAAGCAGAATGCCTGCACTGGGCCGCAATCGGGAAGACCGACAAGGAGATCAGCATGATCCTGTCGCTCAGCCACGCGACCATCCGTTATCATGTGAACCGCGCAGGTCAAAAATTGAACAGCGTCAATCGCGGGCAGACAATTTTCAAGGCTGGGCAGCTCGGGTATCTCGGCGCAACGGACTGAAGTCGTTCATTTGCGCAGTAGTGCAAATACCCCTGTCATCGTCATCAGCAACCGCTCTCCTGCGACAATCCTGCCGTGACAATAAGCTGTCTTTGAACCTTTGCGATCAATATAGGCATGGGCGACCACCCACTCCCCGAGTTTCGCTCCGATCAAAAAATTAGTGTTGAGATTGACGGTGGCGATCGGCAGCCGTGGTTTCTCGCTGACAAACAACTGATAGCTCAGGGCGACATCGGCCAGCGTCGTCAACACCCCTCCATGCGCGACTTCAATGCCATTTATATGCCCGTTGCCAATGCGGATGCCCACCGCAATATGGTCAGCTTCTTTCCGCGTAAAATAGGGGCCGGCAACATCCAGAAAACCGGTCGAGAATTTCGCAGGGACGAAACCCTCGGGAAGGTCAGTCAAGATCCTATTCCGCAGCTTGCAACTTCGGACTTTTCGGCGCTTCGTCACTATCGAGCCAAAGATTCAGCGTTTCGTGAAAATGCCGGATCTTGCTTTCCTGATAGCTGGCAAACATCGTTTCACCATGGGGATGACTGTGCACCCCTTTTTGCACGGCCCGATGATTGAGATAGTCCTGATTGAAGATTTTGAGCAGATAGCTCCCAAAATTCGGTGCTTCGGTATAATCGTCATGTAGATCCAGAAATGTGCACTCAGCGGGTTCCGGTCGTTCGGCACCTTCAGGCAGGGGAAGCAAGTACATCACTTCATGCAGAGATTGTTCCGGGTTGTCGCCATCGGGCCGAAACCGATAGAATATGGCATTGTGGTCAGCCCATGGGCTGATGTTGGGGAAAACGCTGTAGAAAATTGAGTCGCACAGGTCGGCATCGCTGAAGCCTTCAACTTCATCCCCCCACGTTTCGCGCATGTCTTCACGCCGCGCGTTGGCAATCGCATCGCGGTATTCGCGCGGAGTGCCTGGCGGAAACGGGGCGTCCATTTCTTCTTCTTCGGGCGCAATCTTGCCGCCCACCCAGTTGCACATATGTGTATCGGCATTTTTGACATCGCCTTCAATATAGTTGGCTTCCATATCGAACACGCCTTTTTTCCCATTTGGGAATTCTACTTCGACGCGATTTTCCTCCAGGCGCCGATAAACATGATTGTTGATCGGATGGTGAAAGCTCTTGAACAGTTTGCCATCCGGGAATGCTGTCGGATCCGGGTTTGTCAGAGAAGTATGCGGGCTCGGCGGGCCGGATGCTGACATGGCGCGCGACATGTTGTGCCACACGTCATATTTGCTGTTCGCATCTGAGAATGTAGGCATCAAAACGGGATGAGTGCCCACAACATGATAGCTTTCCATAAAGGCTTCCTGCGCGACCTTCCAGTTACAGGGAAGACGCTTCACCAGATGCGCAGCCTTGTAGCGGCGCTCAAAAGGAATACGGAAATGCCGATCGATATCGCCCAGGAAATCTTCCAGCGGTTCGCAATCCGGGTCCGGATTAATGAAGATAAGTCCGCCCCATTGACCGATTTTCACCTCGGTCAAACTATGCGTTTCTTCGCTGACAGTCGGAAAATCCCATTGGCAAGGTACTTCCTTCAGTTTTCCATCCAGTTCCCAAGACCAGCCATGAAACGGGCAGCGTATCGCTTTCAGTCCCTTTTTATGCGCATCGCACAGAGATCGACCGCGATGCAGGCAGGCATTTGGATAAGCCTTGTACTCTCCCTCAGCAGCATGAACGATGAGGAAGGACAGTCCTGCAATATCATAGACATGCGTGTCGCCAACATTGGGGATATCATCCTTGTGACAAGCCATTTGCCAAACACGCTTCCACAGTTTCTCTACTTCCCGGTCATGCTCTTCCTTAGACCAGTAGCGCGACACCTCGACGGTAGTGAGACCCGGCTCCATTGGAGAATCTTCAAGATAGACCGCTGGAGGCGGAACGGTGTCGCCTTCCAGAATTTCGTTATATGAAATACCGTTTGACCGATTATGGCCTGTCAGCGTCTCAACCATTAGTCTCTCCTGAAAACTTTTTCCTGTAGCCACGCAAAATAGAGCAAGACTTGACGATATCCACTAGTGAATCTGGCAGCAGAAATCCGGTTTGCGTCCTACTGTTTTTGAGAGGACCGCGAGGCGATGCTACCTGTGTATCCTGCCGGATATAGAAGCAGGCGCGATTCTGCTCGTCAACCAGTTCATAAGGAGAAGATCCCCTTGAAGCTTTATTCCAGTCTTGGCCCCAATCCCCGTCTTGTACGGATGTTTCTGGTAGAGAAAAATATCGACGTAGAGCGGATTCATCTCGACATTATCACCGGCGAAAACCGCAGCGCAGACTACGCCCAAAAGAATGTCATGCAGACAACACCAACGCTGGAACTGGATGATGGCATGCTACTGACCGAATCAACGGTAATTTGCGAATATCTGGAAGAAACCCATCCTGATCCTGTGATGATCGGATCGACACCGCAAGAGCGCGCCGAAACACGGCGTTGGGCCCGGCGCATCGATCAGGAAATCGCAATTCCCATGACAATGGGGTTCCGCGGTGGAGCGGGGCGACCCATGTTCGAACCGCGCATGAATGTTGTTAGCCAGGAAGCGGCGGCCGAACTTTCGGCAATGTCAGACAAACACTGGTTGTGGCTGGACGAGCAGCTCGGCAGCAAGGATCATATTTGCCACGGCAAGCTGACGCTCGCTGATCTGGTAACCTTCTGTTTCATTAAATTCGGCGGCACTGTAGGCTGGTCACTGCCCGCTGGGGCGAACAATCTAACCCGGTTTGCTGCAAAAATGGAAGAGCGCCCATCGGCTGAAATATGGCGCGGCGAAGAATGAACGCCTCTCCCGCCAAGAGTCCTGCTTCCCTGGCCAGTCTCGGGACGATCATGCAGATCAGCTATGTCCCGGAAGACTACGACTCAGCTCTTGAATACTGGACAGTAACAATGGGTGCCGGTCCTTTTTTCCACACCGAAACGGTACAAGTCGAAAACGTGAAATTCCGCGGTGAACCAAGCGACATTCAATTTTCCATGGCCATTGGTTATTGGGGAGATGTTCAAATCGAATTGATCCGTCCGGACAACGACGCGCCCTCCATGTTCAAGGAATGGCGTGCAAAGGGACTTCAAGGAGTGCAGCATCTTTGCATCATTGTGAATGATCTGGATCAAGCACGCCAGATTACCGAAACCAAAGGCGGTACCGTCATCCAGGAAGTCAGCCTTCCAGGCGGCGTAGGCGGTGCATTTTACGCCGATTATGGCGGCGGCCCCGGTACCATCATCGAATATCTGCAAATCCCGCAAGCGGGCCTCGATGGCTTTGCAGCCATGCGTCAGGCGCACCTTGATTGGGATGGCGTCAGCAACCCGGTAATAGGAAAAGCGTAATGAGCGAAACACCTCCCGAACGAAAAGCAGATCAAAAACCGATCCGTTGCGTCATGGTTGCGGCCGGAAAATATCACGACATAGATTTTGCGCGGCTCGAGTTGTTAAAATTGCTGGCCGAAGATGATCGTATCCGAGTCCGCATTTTCGAGGATTATGAAAACCTCGATGCGATCAAAAATGCTGACATGCTGATCAGTTATACATGTGATCTGCTGCCCAGCGAAGCAGCCCAGAAGAACATTCAGGACTGGGTCAGTGGCGGCGGCCAGTATTTTGCCCTGCATGGCACCAACAGCGTGCTTAAATTTCTCGAAAATGGCCTGGTCGATGCACCGGATGACATGCCGACTTTTGTCGACACACTCGGCAGCCGGTTCCTCTCGCATCCCCCCATCATTCCCTTCACGGTAGACAATGCACAGCCAGACCATCCCTTGGTCAAAGGCATTGAAAGCTTTGAAACCGTCGACGAACAATATCTTGTGGAAACGCGTGCCGAACTCGACGTTCTGCTCGATACTGAGTATAATGGCACCGATGATATTAGCGGTTTCGTCCACAGCGACATCAAGAAAAGCCGTCATCCGGTATTCTACATCCGCAAGATGGGCGAAGGTGCTGTGCTCTATCTGACCATGGGTCATTGCCGCGGACATTATGACATGGAGCCGGTGCTGGACTGGTGGCCGGAAGTAGATCGTTCCGGTTGGCAGCAGCCAATTATCTACGACCTGCTGCGCCGCGGTATCAAATGGGTGTGTCAGCCCGCAATTTCGAAATTCTGAACCCGAAACGACATTTAAAAGGAGAGCATTATGGACTTGGGACTTAAGGGCAAGAAAGTCATTCTTACAGGCGGTAGCCGCGGATTGGGGCGTGCAGCTCTGGAACATTTCGCAAAAGAAGGTGCTGACGTGGCATTTTTCTCGCGTAATGCGGAACAAGTTGCCGCTGCAAAGGGCGAACTCGAAGCGCATGGCGGCAAAGTCTTTGCCGAAGCTTTCGACATGACCGATGCCGACGGCTATCCCAAATGGCTCGAAAAAGCAGCTGGCGAACTGGGTGGCTGTGACATATTCATCCACAATGTCAGTTCTTCAGGCGCCGGCGCTACAGGTGACTGGGAAGTGACTTTCAACACGGACATTATCGGTGCCGTCAAAGCGCTTGAAGTCCTTGAACCGCATCTGGAAAAATCTGATGATGGTTCGGTGATTTTCATGTCGTCGACGGCAGCGTTCGAAACTTTCGTCGCACCACAGGCCTTCAATGCCATGAAAGCCGCATTGATAACCTATGGCAGCCAGCTTAGCCAGGCACTCGGTCCCAAGGGTATCCGCGTCAACATGGTCTCGCCGGGTCCAATTAAATTCCCGGGCGGAAACTGGTCGCAAATCGAAAAAGGCATGCCGGAATTCTATGAAATGACCAAAGCCGGATTCGCACTGGGTGATTTTGGCGGAGCCGATGACGTGGCTCGTAGCGTGGTCTTCCTCGCCAGCCCTGCATCAAGTTACACGACCGGCGCGCACCTGGTCATCGACGGTGGCTTCACCAAGCGCGTTCAATTCTGAGTTTTGAAAATACCGGGCAGTCTAGTTGACTGCCCGGTCCTTTCCTTCCCAATAGGGTTCCCGCAGGTCTTTTCGCAAAATTTTGCCTGATGGATTGCGCGGCAGAGCGGCAATAAAATCGACGGATTTCGGACATTTATATCCTGCAATATGTTCCCGGGTATGTGCAATGACATCAGCCTCGGACAGTTCCTGACCTTCCTTGACAACGACGCACGCCTTGACCGCTTCACCCCACTTGTCATCCGGAATGCCGATTACAGCGACATCCGCGACTTTGGCGTTGGCATAAATCGCGTTTTCGACTTCCGCTGGATAGATGTTCTCGCCCCCTGAAATGATCATGTCCTTCAGCCGGTCGTGAATATACAGATACCCCTCTTCATCCATATAGCCCGCATCTCCGGTACGCAGCCAGCCGTCTTCATCAATCGTTTCTGCGGTGGCATCGGGCCGATTCCAGTAACCTTTCATATTTTTGGCTGATCGAGTTGCAATTTCACCTACCGTGCGAGGGGAAAGTGTTTTTCCATCCGTGTCGATAATCTTGAGCTCGACGCCCGGAAGCGCCGTTCCTACTGAACGCATTTTTTCATTGCCTTCAGGGTCATGATCTTCCGGATTAAGGGTCGTAATCGTTCCGCTGGTTTCGGTCATTCCGTACATCTGGACAAAACCGCAACCAAGCACGTCCATAGCCTGTTTCATTAGTTCCAGAGGAATAGGCGAAGCGCCGTAGGTGATGTATTTGAGCTGGCTGAAATCGACTTCGCTGGCCCGCGGATGATTGAGCATGATCTGGATCGCAGCCGGGACCATGAAAATCTTTGAAATCGTGTATTTCTCGATGAGCTCGAGGGCCTGGGTGGGATCATATTCGGACAGAATCATCGCGCTGCCACCGTTGAACATTGTCCCCAGACCAGTGCCCGTTCCGCTGATATGGAAACAGGGCATGGCGAGCAGCGTGATTTCACCGGGCACCGGTTTTTGCCAATCCATCAGATCATCCTCGGAAATGCCCGAAGCTCGGGATGAAAAAATCGAGCCATTGGTCATAACAGCGCCCTTGGGATGACCGGTTGTACCCGATGTATAAAGCTGCAGTGCTTCATCCTCTTCCGTACAGGGCGTGTGCGGATCAACGGAATCAAAACCATCTCGCCACGCGGGATAGCTGGCAAAATCTGCCTCTGCATTCTCTGATCCGAGGATAAGGTCCACATGTTTCAATTCGGAATGGATTTTGCGCACGAGATCGTCAAAACCCGGACCGACGAACAATATTCGGGCCTGACAGTCATTCAGAATATACGCAACTTCGGGGGGAGCAAGCCGCCAGTTAACCGGCGTCATCACGGCGCCCAGCTTGGCAGCACCGACCAGAATCTCGAAATACAGATGCGAATTCTTGCCCATATAAGCAATCCGGTCACCCTTGCCGACACCTTTTGATGCCAATGCCTGAGCCGCCCGATTGCTACCCGCATCCAGCTCGGCATAAGTCATTTGCGCATCTTCAAACGTAAAAACGACGCTATCCGGCTGTTGCTGAGCATGAAAACGGACCACATCACCAATGGAAACAACGTCGTCTTCGGTCATATTCTATCCTCTCTCTGCGATGCCAGGATCGCTTTTTCAAGACAGGAACATAGTGTTAGTGAGCCGTGAAAGTGCCTGTCAGATTCACTAGCCCGGGGCTCCTCAAATTCGCAGGTGCAAAGCCTACCGCACATAGTATGCATTGCCGGATGCGCAGTTTGGCTATTCACCAGATTACATTCCTGCCCGGAGGTCCTGCCGGATTGATTGAGTTCGCCTCGCAGGCTGAACTGCAATCGGTATGCCTGTTCACTGCCACCCCGATCCACCCCGATGGAACACCGATGTTTCCGGTCGTCTCACCAGCAGAAAAAATCGAAATGCGTTCCCGATTGTCTAACCGGGGCATAACCGTGACAAATGCCGAATATTTTCTCATCGCTCCGGATATCGAAGTGCGCGATTATCGCGTGCCACTGGAGTTGGCAGCAGAGCTTGGTGCTAAGCGCGCGGTTACTCATATTCATGAACCGCAATCGAGGCGTGCCGAGGATCAGTTGGGGCAGTTGTGTGAAACCGCCGCCGATCTCGGATTGGATATTGGCTTGGAGTTTACCGGCTTTGCGAAAGGTTGCGACAGTTTGAAACGAGCGGTGGCTCTGCATGGCAAAATGGCACAGGACAATTTGTTCATTGCGGTTGATGCGCTGCATTTGTTCCGAACCGGCGGTACAATTGAAGCACTGGCTGCCATTGAACCGAAAACGATCGGCTATGCACAGATATGTGATGGGCTGGATTTGAGAGTTACGGAGGACTATCTGGAAGAAGCCATGAGCCGCATGGTTCCAGGGGAAGGCATTTTTCCATTGCCCGAGTTTTTGGGTGTATTGGGAGAGCATGTCGATGTGGATATCGAAGTCCCCTGCACGGCCATGCCGCCAGATTGCACATCGGAAAAATGGGCGATGCTGGCGGTAGCTGCCAGCAAGAATCTACTGAGATAAAGGAAAAGCAGTCAATGATGCATGAAGAGCTGGTTGATCGGACGAACATTGTTGATCACATTTTAAACTATGCAACGGGAATCGACCAGCGTCGATGGGATCTGTATCGATCAATTTTTGCAGATGAAGTCTCGCTGGATTTTTCCAGCTGGTCGGGGCAACCCGAGGCCTCAATGCCTGCCGATGACTGGGTAGCTGGCGTCCGGGCGACATTGGAGCCTTTTGACGCAACCCAGCATGTATTGACCAATTTTACCGTCAAACTCGATGGGGATCGTGCAGCCTGTACCTGCTATATGAGCGCTCATCATCATCTTGTGACCGGCGAGCTTCGTGAAATGCATTCAATCGGTGGCTACTATGTCCACGAACTTCGACGTAGCGGCAATGGCTGGCTGATCCATCGCACACAACTCAATGTTACATGGGAAATGGGAGATCGAAGCCTGTTCGAGCAAGCGGCGCAACGCGCAGTTTAAACTGCAATCTCGTAGCTCGCAGTGGTTTTGGCAGCAACATCCTCTGCTGTTACTCCCGGTGCCAGCTCCACCAAACGAAAGGGGCTGTTATGATCCGCGCGGTGAAACACGCACAAATCGGTGATAATCATATCGACCACATTGGTTCCGGTCAGCGGCAAAGTACATGTCGGAATAAACTTCGGACTGCCATCCTTGGCACAATGATCCATGACCACAATGATTTTTTTAACACCGGCGACAAGATCCATCGCACCGCCCATGCCCTTTATCATCTTGCCCGGAATCATCCAGTTGGCAATGTCGCCATTTTCCGCCACTTCCATCGCGCCCAATACGGTCAGGTCAATATGACCGCCACGAATCATGGCGAAGCTATCGGCGCTACCGAAATAACTTGAGGAAGAAAGTTCGCTGATCGTCTGCTTGCCGGCATTGATCAGGTCAGCGTCGATTTCGTCTTCGTAGGGAAAGGGGCCAATGCCCAGCATTCCATTTTCGGACTGCAACGTTACTTCCACACCTTGGGGAATATGGTTGGCAACCAGGGTCGGAATACCAATGCCCAGATTTACATAATAGCCATCTTGTAGTTCTTGCGCCGCTCGGGCCGCCATTTGATTTCTATCCCAAGTCATGCAGGTTATCCTTCATCTTCGTCGCCAGCCGCAGCTTGGTCAGACATCGTTTTGTCCGGCGAAGCTACCAGGGGCGTGGGCGCGACAAACCAGCCTGCCCCAAACATATATTCCAGCGTGATTGCACCATCCGGATTGCGCAGATAATCGTATAGCTCGTCAAAGTCGGAGCGAGAGTCCCCTGCAGATGCCACGATACAATAGGCGCGCGCGGCATCCCAACGGCGGGCTTGCTTGCGATCGTCGTTCCCGCGATCCAGAAACAGGAAATCATCTGCTTCAGGGGCAGACAGGCCAGCTTCAGACAGAATTTGTGCAATCCGGTCCGATGCTGTGGCAGGCTGATCGGACAACCAGATCACGCTGACTTTGGCGGCTCGCAACGCGCTCACAGCTTCCGGTAGTCCCTGCTGCCAGTAGAGCGTATCAGCGGTCAGCCATTGTTTTTCAGATTTATCGTCGAGATCGATCAGAACAGCAAGCGGCTTGCCCGCACAAGATACCGTTTGCGGCTTTTCGATTGCGACACGAGGCACAAGTACGGATGATTTCAGGCCCTCACCAGCTTCGAGCTTTGCCGCCTGAGACAGCGCGTAATTTGCAAACTCAGTATATGCGGCGAAAGGCCTGGCGCCGATGGGCTTTTGATATCGTGACAGATAGCTTTCGATCGCTCCGGCTGTTTGCGCATCTCGCTCCATATCGAACCCACCGCCCTGGCCGGAAAATTCTCCCGCTTTTATGGCATTGTGACGTCCAGCTGGCTGCACAACATCTGTCGCACCAGCTGCAACCAATTCCCGCTTGGCCTTTACACGATCGATCTGGGTTTTACCCATCACTCCCGCCGCCGCGATCGGCAACAACGCCGCAACGCAACCGGAAAGCAACGGCAACACCATTGCCGATAGCAACAAGAGGCGGAGCTTTGGCATCAGTCCGGTTTCTCGTAATCTTGAATAGTATCAAGGTCTGTGGTGTTGCGCTTCCGTTCGACATCGACACCGGCCCAGATCATCTCGAGCGCATCGGCTTCGGAAATCCCATGCGCTTGCGCGTAGGCACGAGAACCGTGGCGTATACAATCAACCATGAGCATTCCGAACATTTCCGGGCGCTCCAGTTTTTCAGGTTGAATGAGACATGTCGCGCCGGCACCATCTTCCACCCAAAGGCGTGCCACTTCATGCGACTGGTCAAGGAAATCAAAATCATCCACGGCGATAGCATTTTCGTAACGACCGCCCTTTTTCTTGTTGCCAAACACTACACCCTCTTCCCCTCTCGGATCATACGAAACTCAATTTTCTTGTCATATGGAGCCCCGCAAATCAGACGCTTCACATAAATGCTCGGGAGATGGATTGCATCAGGATCGAGGTCTCCCACTTCGACAATCTCTTCAACCTCAGCCACACATATCTTACCGGCAGTGGCCATGGGTGCATTGAAGTTTCGGGCTGTCTTGCGGAACATCAAATTGCCCGCCTTGTCCGCTTTCCAGCCCTTGATCAGGCAAAGATCAGCAAATATTCCGCGCTCCAGAATAAAGTCTTCAGGTCCATTTGGGCCATCAAATCTCTTTATTTCTTTGCCATCAGCCACTTGCGTACCCACGCCGGTTTTTGTGTAAAAACCCGGTATACCGGCACCGCCTGCACGACACCGCTCCGCCAGAGTTCCTTGCGGACAAAATTCCACTTCCAGCTCGCCAGACAAATACTGCCGTTCAAATTCCTTATTTTCACCCACATAGGAAGAGATCATCTTTTTGACCTGTTTTGAACGCAACAATTTGCCCAGGCCTTCATTGTCAATTCCGGCGTTATTGGAAGCGATTGTCAGATCTTTGACACCTGCATCCTGAAGCGCGTCAATCAACCGTTCCGGGATTCCGCACAGGCCAAATCCGCCGACGCACAAATGCATGCCATCAAACAGGAGTCCGTCCAGTGCCGAAGTCGCGTTTGCGTATATTTTCCTCATAGATTGGCCTTCTGCAACAATGGAGCCTCCCTAGCGCAAGATGGAACAAAGCGTCCAGAATAGAATATATTTCCGCGTGTGGATCGTTTATGGGCGCTGACGTGACCCGAATACTGGCCTGTTTTTCCCTGTTCTTTTTCCTGGTACCCGTAACCTGGGTGCACGGGCCACCGCCGGTGAAAAACACCAGTCAGTTCATCAATCTGCAACCGATCGCATTTGATTCGTCAGACCCCGAACGCAAACGCACCGGTCGACTGGAATTTCTCGCGGGCTGGAAAATGACCAGCGACAATTCCGATTTCGGCGGCATCTCTTCCATGTTGTTGTTGCCAGAAAACCGGTTTTTCATGCTCAGCGATGCCGGTGTCCTGATCGGCTTCACCCTAGATGAAGATAAAGATCGTGCAAAACGCCCCTTCATTGCTCCACTACCGGATGGACCGCCAAAGGAAAGCGAATTTGGCCGTCAGAACTGGGATGCAGAAGCGATGTTATATGATCCGGAATCGCGAAAATTCTGGGTTGGCTATGAACGGCAACACGGGATCTGGCGCTATAGTGCCTCCTTCGCGAGAAAGGAAGTAATGCATCAGCCCTCAGCCATGCAGGATTGGCCTCTTAACGGAGGTGCGGAGGCCATGTTGCGTCTGGCGGACGGCCGATATCTGGTCTTTTCAGAAACGGCCGACTATTCAAAAGGCGGGACACAAGCCCTGATATTTGACAGCGATCCAGCAGAACCTGGCGCAAAGTCGACATTGTTCGGATACAAGGCGCCAAAAGGCTATCGTGTAACCGATACAGCGCTATTGCCCGATGGTTCTGCCCTAATACTCCATCGTCGATTCACGCCGCTGCAGGGAGTGTCCGCCATTTTGTCCATTGCTGACACCACTGAAATTGCGGCTGGCAAAGTCTGGACGTCACGCCAGATCGCCAAGCTGAAACCGCCACTCAAAGTCGACAATATGGAGGCACTGGCAGTGACGGTCGAAGACAACGGAAACAGTGAGGACACGATTATCTGGATTGCGTCGGATGACAATTTTCAGGCAATTCAGGAAACAATCCTACTGAAGTTCCGGCTCCTCAAGGGGCGCAAGAAACCTGAGCAAAAAAAGAAAACCGTCAAAAACGAAAAAGCCGAGGCAAACCCCGGCTTTTCGTCATTCTAGATATATCGCGTTCCTAGCAGGAACCGATCATCTGTATCAGGCCGCTGCAGCCTGCTTCTTGGCAATGTCTTTTTTGATCCGGCGTACACGAAGGCTCAGCTTGTCATCTGATGTCTTCATCAACCAGTTGTCGAGACCGCCAACATGCTCAACCGAACGCAGACCATGGGTCGAAACGCGCAATTTAATGCCCTTGCCCAATGTATCGGACAGCAGAGTCACATTTTGCAGATTTGGCAAAAAGGTTTTTTTGGTACGGTTTTTGGCGTGAGACACATTATTGCCTACCAGCCGAGTCTTACCTGTCAGTTCGCAAATTCGCGACATCGCTTCAGTCCAATTTTTTGTTAGTGAGTGATTCCCACGCGGGAAAGACAGCGCAATTAACTGCAAAAGCCCTGTTCGTCAAGCACGCGGGCATGATTATCTTGCGAATCTATCTACTGGTCAGGACCTCGTCCGGACGCTAGTCACCCCGCATGGCGAACGAAAAATTCACGTCCTACATGGCGCAAGCGCTGGAATTGGCGCGAGAGGCCGAAAAAACCGGTGAAGTTCCGGTCGGCGCCGTGATTGTCCACGACCAGAAGATCGTAGGTCGCGGTCACAACCTGACACGCACCCAAAATGACCCCAGCGCCCATGCCGAAATGGTAGCGATTCGTGACGCCGCTCGGCATCTTGGCACGGATCGACTAGAAAACTGCGATCTTTGGGTGACCCTGGAGCCTTGCACCATGTGCGCCGGCGCCATTGCTCATGCACGAATCCACAGGCTCTATTATGCCGCGAGCGATCCCAAAGGCGGTGCCGTCGACAGTGGCGTGCGTTTTTTCAACGCTCCCACATGTCACCACAGGCCCGAAATATATGCCGGTATCGACGAAATGGAGTCGGCGGCTTTGCTGCACAGCTTTTTTGCAAATCGCCGGGAAAAGTCCGGCAACTAAGCTTGTCAGTGCACAAATCGCGCCACAACATCCCGGTAACTCCGGCTGACTTTTACCTGCGCACCTGACCCGAGCACCAGAAAACATTCGCCATTGGTATGCGGTTTGACTTCGCGCACCTGGCTGAGATTTACGATGGTGGAACGATGAACCCTCTGGAAATTCCTTGGATCAAGCCGCTTTTCCAAGTCTTTCATGGTCTCGCGCAGGATCAGACTATTGTCTGCGGTATAGATACACATGTAATCACCGGCTGCATCGATGCGTTCGATTGTATCAACATCGACCCGGAATATCTGACCGCGGTCCTTCACGTTGATCAGCTTTTCATAGCGACTGGCGGCTGCCGGTTCTTCGGCACTTTCAATGTCGGCCATCGCGTTGGGTGCAACTTCATTGAGTACGGACTTTAATTTTTCGATTTCTTCGGTTCCGCGTTTTTCGGACATCCGCTTGCGAACCCGGTCCATGGCATCGGCCAGCCGGTCGGGCTCAACCGGTTTCACCAGATAGTCTATTGCTTCCGCTTCAAACGCCCGAACGGCGTGATCAGCATAGGCAGTTACAAAAATGAACAGCGGCGGTTCGATTTCCATCACGCCTTGCACAACCGAAAATCCGTCAAAACCCGGCATCTGAATATCCAGAAAGACCAGATCCGGCTTGAGCGTTTTGATTTTGCGAATCGCTTCCCGGCCATTGCTGCAAGTGTCGATAATCTCGACATCCTCGAATTTCTCCAATCGGATCTCGAGGCCTTGTATGGCAAGTTTTTCATCGTCGACTAATATTGCCTTGATGGTCATGAATTCACTTCCTTGTGCTGTACCGTCGCCAATGCCGGTGTTGCCACCGACCCCGCTTCATGGTCGACTTCGCTGGTATGCTCCCCAAAAATCGCTTCTGTCCTGATTTGCTTTTCCGAACTGGCTTCCTCTGCCGCCTTCCTTTCGATCTGTTCCCTCGTTTCGAAAGGAATGGCGATTATTACTGAAAACCCGCTTCCCGGAGATGATTGCACTTCAAATTCATGGTCTTTTCCATAAGCCTGGTTTAATCGCTCCTGAATATTGCCAAGGCCGACACCAGTTGAGTCGCCAGACTTCGGAATCGGGCCATTTTTTCCCGGGCCGGTATCTGACACAATGATATGCAATTTTCCGGATTCCAGCGTGGCTGTGACCGAGATATCGGCCCCCTGCTCCATCGGGGTGACTGCATATTTGATCGCGTTTTCAACCAGAGGCTGCAGCAAAAGCGAAGGCAACAGCGCATCTCGTACGGCCGGATCTATATCAAAATGCGGGCGCAACCGCTCTTCAAACCGCATTTTTTCTATATCCAGATACAAATGTAGCGTTTCCACCTCCTGCGCCAACGTCACCCGGCTATGCACCTCGTTGACCAGCGTATGCCGCAAAAAAGAAGACAGCCGCGACAACATGGCATTGGCCGGTTCAGTCTGGCGAAGAAGGACCAGCGTGGAAATGCTGTTCAGTGTGTTGAAGAGGAAATGCGGGTTGAGCTGATAGCGCAGCATGGCCAGCTGTGCTCGGGTCGCCTGGGTTTCCAGGCGCAGCAACTGGTCGTTTTGTTCTTCTACCCGAAGGAAAAAGTTGATGGCATAATACAGAGCCGACCAGGCTGCCAACATGGTGAAATCAAGAAAGAAAGCGCCCAGAAAAAGCGTACCAAAGCCGCTTTCCGTACCCGGATTCTGGATCAGAAAAACCCAGGCATCAATAAATGCAAACAACGCGGCTGCGCCGATCAGCACAGCAATGGTCGAGCCCCAGGTCACAATTGGTTTGCGGTGAATCAGGCTTTTGTAAATCACCGACAGCAGCAAGGTGATGGAATAACCGGTAATCGTTGAAATAATGACCGGGACCAGGAAACTCAGCGGCTGGCCATTTGCAACCCCGGACAAGCCGCGTAAAATCAGCGCGCCAGCCCAACCCGCAGACTGGAGGTTCCAGAACGCGCGGTTCTTGTTGCCAAAAAAAGGTTGGGGACGGATTTCGATTACGGCCATTATGCTACCTATAGCGCCGCATTGCCGATTGGGGAAGAATCGCTTGTGGTTTGTGGCAAATATCTACCCGATCAAAGGGGGTAGCAGTTCAGGCAGCCGTTGGTTCGTTGATTTCCTTGAGGTGACGAACGTTCAAATCCTGACGGTCACTGGACGCATTGGACGCATGATCGCGCATTTCATCTTCATCAATCCAGCACAGATCTTCCAGACCCAGAACGCGATCATCATGCGCGCGGATCGATATCGCATTAATCGGTTGACGATCCTTGGCATCCGCGAGAACCGGATTGGATGGCACACCGGTCTCCCATTTTTCGCCCCATTGCCGAATTGAAACGATAGTCGGCAACAGATCGGCACCTTTGTCGGTCAGGCGATATTCCACTTTGCGCTTGTCATGGTCACAAGGCCGACGGGACATGATTCCTGCCTCGACCAGTCTCGTCAGCCGGTTGGCGAGGATATTTCGTGCAATGCCAATCTCGCTGAGAAAGTCCTCAAAATGCTTCACGCCGTTAAAGGAAGCACGCAAAATCATGAAGCACCAGCGTTCCCCGATGACTTCCAGTGAAATGGGCAGACTGCAGCCTGTACCCAAGTCTGCCAAATTCTCATGTAATTTATCCATGTACCTCACCTAGCCGAGTTTCGCCGAAACCCAAAAAATTAATTTAAGTTTTTAGTTGCAACTTAAAACCTATTGAACTAAGTACTGATTCGCAACCTAAATTGCAAATCAAATTTTACTCCCCACGGCCGACCTGATTTTCCGGCCAAGAACGACAAAAGACGAAAGGAAATACCATGCTTCTCTCCCAAAGCCCTTCCCGCTCCCTCGTAACACTTGCGACAGCTGTCATCACAACTGGACTGCTGTTTACCGCAAGCACGGCCCAGGCACGGTCAAGTGCCGTAGTCTATACAGCTGAACTGGCTGCGCCGGTCGAAGCGGCAAGACATATCATTCGCGGGACCGTAATCCACTGTGCGGACACCCAGTGCAAAGGCGCCAAAAGCAACTCTTCGCCGCGGACAATCTGCGCAAAATTGTCTCGCGAAGTCGGAACTCTGGAATCGTTCAGCTACAAAGGCGAAGCGATGGATGCTGAAGCACTGGCCAAGTGCAACGACTAAATCACCGGCTTGCCTAAGAGTTAACCCCTTACTGACCCGCCATCCAATCCCGTAGTGACCCCCTTCCTCAGGTTCGGTCACGGCAGGTCAGACCTTCCCCCGACATTATTTGGGGGCGCTGATGCCACAATTCTTCCCCGCTCCTTGGGTTAGAGAGTTGGCATCAGCGCTTTTTTTTGTTGCTCATCCTGTCAAACCACCGCAACTTGGTTTCGTGCTTAGACAATATGAACTGGTGGAGCGCGTCCGCGCCTATGATCCCGAGGCAGATGAAGATCTGATCAATCGCGCCTATGTTTTTTCCGTGCAGAAACACGGATCGCAAAAGCGCGCGAGCGGCGATCCTTATTTCAGCCACCCGATCGAAGTCGCCGGTTTGATGACAGATCTCAAACTTGATCAGCAGACCATTGTCACTGCATTGCTACACGATACCGTGGAAGACACGCTGACCACTGTCGATGAGATCAGCAAATTGTTCGGCAAGGATATCGCCCGGTTGGTCGACGGAGTAACAAAATTATCCAAGATCGAGGCGCAGACCGATGACGAACGGGCCGCTGAAAACCTCCGTAAATTTCTGCTCGCAATGTCGGATGATATCAGAGTGTTGCTCGTCAAACTGGCAGACCGCCTGCACAACATGCGCACATTGCACTTCATCAAGAGTGAAGAAAAACGCAAACGGATCGCTCATGAAACCATGGATATCTATGCCCCGCTGGCAGAACGTATCGGCATGTACGAATATATGCGGGAAATGCAGCTTCTTGCGTTTCGGCACATGGAGCCGGAAGCCTATGAGACCATTACCCAGCGCCTGCAGACGATCAAGGAAGGCGATGAAGGCCAGGTCGGGAAAATCGCCAAGTCCATTCAAAAGGCTCTGTCCAGCGGCGGCCTCGCCGCCGACGTAAGCGGGCGCGAAAAACATCCCTATTCGATCTGGAAGAAAATGGCAGAGCGTCATGTCAGTTTTGAACAACTGACCGATATCATGGCGTTTCGCGTGATTACCGACAACAGCGCCGAATGTTATCGCGCGCTGGGAATCTTGCATGAAAAATGGAAAATGGTTCCAGGTCGCTTCAAGGACTATATTTCCACGCCCAAACGCAACGGCTACCGATCCATCCACACAACAATCATGCATGGCGACAATATGCGGGTGGAGATACAGATACGTTCAGAGCGCATGCATCGTGACAATGAATATGGGCTGGCGGCACATTGGGCTTACAAACAGGGCAGCGGTCCGGATGGACAAGCAGGCTGGATACGCGATCTGATCGAAATTCTGGACCATGCAGAAGATGCCGAGGAACTGCTCGAACACACCAAGCTGGCCATGTACCAGGACCGTATTTTTGCCTTCACTCCCAAGGGAACCTTGCTCCAGATGCCCAAGGGCTCGACAACCGTTGACTTTGCTTATGCTGTTCACACAGATTTGGGCAACCAGGCGGTTGGAGCGAAGGTCAATGGCCGGCACGTTCCGCTGAGAACGCAATTGGCCAACGGCGATGTCGTTGAAGTTCTGAAGTCCGGCGGTCAGGAACCGCAACCAGGCTGGCTGTCTTTCGTCATCACCGGCAAAGCTCGGGCGGCAATACGCCGGTTTGTCCGGTACAAGGAACGGGATGAACTCATCGAGATCGGTACCAAATTATACGATGAGATTATCGAACGTCTGCCCGGAAAAATCGGCAAACGCGCGATGAAAGCCGCTTTGAAGCGCCTTGACCTGAGCACCGATGATGAGTTGATGCTGGCTATTGGAACCCGGGACATAAGCGACCGCAAAGTGATGGAAGCGCTGATGCCGGGTAGTGCCAACGAAAATGATGTTGATCGGGATTGGCCGGAACAGGACCGCGCCATCTCGATCAAGGGCCTGACACCGGGCGTCGCCTTCAATCTGGCGGAATGCTGTCATCCGGTTCCGGGAGATCGCATTGTCGGCCTGCGGCGCAGCGGAGAGAATGTGGAAGTCCACGCCATTGACTGTCTGCAACTCGCCGACGGAGTGGATGCGGACTGGGTGGATCTCAGTTGGGGTCAGGGATCAGACGGCGCGGCTGCCCGGCTTGCGGTCGTACTGCACGACAAACCCGGGACTTTGGCAGAAATGGCCGGTATTTTCGGATTCCACAATGCCAATATCCTGCGCTTGAGAATGACAAATCGGGACACGCCCTTCCATACGTTCGAAGTTGATCTGGAAGTGCACAATGTCCATCACTTGATGCGGATTCTGTCTGCCCTGCGCGCATCCGACGCCGTCGCGCAGGCCGAACGCTTGTAGCCTGGTTGCGAACGCGACAATCTGGTTATGTGATCAGGCGTAGCTTACTGTCACTTTGGGCTTGCGACGACGCAGGCCTGCGCCAACCAGCCCGAAACCAATTATCATCATGGCCCATGTCGAAGGCTCCGGAACACTGGGCGCCAGAATCGAAGCCGAAAATATTGCCGCGGTCGGTGGACCGGCATCAAACATCAACTGGCCACCATCGGTTTGCACAAAGGGTGCAAAGAGATTGTTCAGCAGCAGATCTGTCGAATAAGATGGAAGATCTGATATGCCGTCCCATGTTGAGAACGGACCTGGCGTATCAGTGATATTCACGAAAGCAAAAGTGTTGACGATCCCCGGCAGCGGCCCGATCAACTCCGTAAATCCAAACAAGTTGGAAGCATTGTTGACGAAACTGATGCTCGGGCTAGTCACATTAAAAGTGCCTAAACCTGAAATGTCGAGTTCCAGACTGTCATTGACAACAAACGCACATTCCGGAATCGGCATTCCGTTGTCCATGCAAGGCTGCTGAGTAGCTGTGTCGCCTGTGCTGGTAATCGTAAAATCACCGTTGAACACGCTGCCATTCAGATTACCGCTGCCTGTTCCGCTAACGGTGTAAACAATCGTCGCAGCCGAAACCGAACTCGCACCGGCAATTGCCAGAATCGCCGCACTGGCACATAATAAAGACTTACCCATCACTACCCCCAACACTTATTGAAAAAGCAAGATGCGATGCATTCAACCCTTTGTCAATTGTGTAGAGATTATAGAGACTTCACTGTCTCATTGTCGCACATTCGCTGCTTCATGAAACATGCCGTTGGCTACAATTGCCCGAACACTCTGTGCGCGGGGTGCGGGAATGGCAAAGCGTTGATGAAAGCTTATCGCCCGGGAGGAAGCATTCCCTGTTGCTGCTGCAACTGCTGCTGAATTGCCTGCATCTGCTCTTGCGAGATGAACTCGACCAGAGTGACATCGAAAATCAGAAGCGAATTTGCCGGAATATCGGGGCCCGGAGAAGCTTCCCCGTAACCAATTTCGGATGGGATCCAGATGCGGTATTCGCCGCCCTTCTGCATCAGTTGCAGGGCTTCGGAAAAGCCGGGGACGACGCCGCCTACCGGAAATACTGCGGCATCCTCAGGTTGTCCCCGTCCCACACTGGTGTCAAATTCTGTTCCGTCCCTCAACGTGCCGGTATACTTGACCCGGGCGACATCCGTTGCAACCGGATTTGGGCCTTCTCCCGGCTTGATCGTTTGAATTTGCAAACCGGAAGCGGTGGTGACAACATCGTCATTATCAGCGTTGGCTGCCAGATATTGCTCATCTGTCGCGCCGGTTTCAACCGCGTTTTGCGTACCAGTCCATGCCAAAGCTACACCGATCAGGATCACAAGCACGACACCGATCCATAATTTGGTCAACGAGCCTTTTTTTATTGGCCGGATTGGAACGGTTGTTACGGACATGTCGGGTTCCCTGGCTTCAGGTTACAAACTGGATTGGTTCGATCGAACTTAAATAGTGCCGTCGCGCTCCATCCGCTTGCGTTCCATCTTGCGGGCACGGCGAACAGCAGCTGCTTTTTCACGTGCACGTTTTTCAGACGGCTTTTCGTAGTGCCGACGCAATTTCATTTCGCGATAAACGCCTTCGCGCTGCAGTTTTTTCTTCAGCGCCCGAAGGGCCTGGTCTACATTATTGTCGCGCACCATGATTTGCATAAGACTAAGTAACTCCATTCAAATTTGCGGCAAAAACTACTCTGGCAACCGGATATTCAACAACCGGCCGATAAAGAGTTTAGCCATAAAAAGGGGTTTGCAGAAGAATCATTCTTCCGCAATCGCTTGCCGCCTACCAATTTCTGTTGGGGATGGCAAGTCCTGTGGCATGCCTTTCCGCCATTTCCCGTGAATTGCCAACAGCTTTGCATTCGCATTTTCCAGCGCGGTCTATATGCTGTGTGGCAACACGGAATTCGGCGCGATTCGAGGAGAAGAAAAATGGCCACGGCAATTAATATGCAATCCCGCTGCAGTGAAGGGGAATGGACAGCTCGCCAGCGACTGGCCGCCTGTTACCGGATATTCGCCTATCTGGGATGGGATGAGCTGATTTTCAATCATGTCACTTTGAAAGTTCCGGGCGAAGACGAGGCGTTTCTGATCAATCCTTATGGATTGCATTTCAGTGAAGTCACTGCTTCAACGCTGGTCAAGATCGATATTGACGGCAACACGCTCGACGGATCAACCTTCCCGGTCAACAAGGCTGGATTCACACAGCACAGTCTTTTTCACCGCGAATTGCCGGATGTGCATGCGATCATCCATACACATACAACCGCCGCCATGGCAGTCGCCTCTGTCGAAGGCGGGCTACAACCCGTAAACTTCTATGCCGCAGCTGTCGTGCCCCGGCTCGCCTATCACAAATTCGAAGGTGTGACCGTTCATGCCGAAGAAGGCCCGCGGTTCCTGGCCAGCTTGGGCAAGAAACGCATGATGCTGCTGGAAAATCACGGTCCCGTGGTAATGGGTCGCTCCCTTGAGGAGGCTTTTCTCAATCACTGGGTATTGCAACGTGCCTGCGAAATTCAGATGCAAACTCTGGCGATGGGCAAACCGATTATGATTGGCGAAGAAGTGATCAAGAAGCACCTCGCGAACCTTTCGCAGACGGCCATTGATCCTGCCATTCAGGGTGTTCCGGAATTTGATGCCATGGTCCGGTTGATCGATCAGCAAGACAAAAGCTGGCGCGATTGATTCGAGCCGACTAAGCTAGTCGCATGACCAAGTTTACCGTCAACGACCGCCCGGTTGAATATCGCATGGATGAAGACACGCCTTTGCTTTGGGCATTGCGCGATGCTTCCAATCTGACCGGCACCAAATATGGCTGTGGTACAGGTGATTGCGGTGCTTGCATGGTCGAAATTGATGGCGAAGCGATTCGCAGCTGTCTGGTCACCATCGGCGAGCTGGAAGGTCGTTTCATTACCACGATCGAGGCCTTGTCCCGCGACCGCAGTCACCCGGTACAGCAAGCCTGGGCCGCAGAAAATGTCCCGCAATGCGGTTTCTGCCAGTCCGGCATGATCATGGCGGCGGCAGTTCTGATCAAGAAAAACCCCAAACCCACCAATGCAGATATTGACGAGGCAATTCCCAATATCTGCCGCTGCGGAACCTATCCCCGCATTCGTGAAGCCATTCAGCGCGCAGCACGTCTTGCCAGCGGCGACGACGTTCTCAGCGCCGCCCCTCCCCCAGGTATAGATCCGGAAGATGCGGCAAAAGCCGTGCCGGCGCTAACGCCGAAAAAATAGTCAAAAACCGAATTTGATTGTCAGTCGCGCATTCAGTGGCTCGCCAGTGGTAATATTGTCATTGTTATGCACCGACGGGAAGTAAGTTTCATCGAGCAGGTTTTCGACATTGAGCTGAACCTGCACCTTTTCGTTCACATCATAATAGAATGCTGCATCCACGCGCGTATAGGACGGGATGCGAACGCTGTTGTCGTTCCGGGCAAATTGACTGGACTGATGGGTAACGCCCAGTCCGGCCGCAAATTGATCGGTGAAGTCATATTTGGTCCACAGTGAAATCATGTGTTCCGGTACCTGAAACAGACGTAAATCCTGGCCGGCGACCGTAGCTGCATTGCGCTGTTGACCATCAAGGTAGCTGTAGCCAGCGTTGATCTGAAGCCTGTCTGTCAATTTCCCGACCAACTGAAGTTCAGCGCCTTCCGTACGCGATCCCGACAGGGTGGTATTGCCCTGATTGTCGAGCAGGATAGCCTGATTGTCGCGATCGAGACGGAACAGGGCGGCGGTAAGACTGAGCGCCGGGGTAATGTCCCATTTCGCGCCAATCTCGTAATTCTCAAAGGCTTCCGGCTCCAGATCCACGGTACCGAGTGTGGTGCCAACCGTCGGCGTCAACGTCAGGAACTGATCACCAGAACGCGGCAGAAAGCTTTTCGAATAGCTGGTGTAGATGGAAATATTTTCTTGCGGCTTGTAGATCAATCCGGCGCGCGGCGAGAATTTGTCATCGGTCCTGTTCAAAAGAACGTTGTTCTGAATGTCGTTCACATCAATATCGAAACTGTCAAAACGCACGCCGCCGACAATTTCAAAATGCTCACCAATGCGGATCTGATCCTGCACATAGAGCGAGAAAAATTTCAGGTCTGAAACACGATTGCGCGTGGATGCCGGAAAACTGAATGCGGGCTGGGAGATGGGATCGGTGAGCGGGATCGTGATCTGGTCATCGTTGCTCGCCGCAAACAGAATGTCCTGCCGCGCATTGGCCGATTGTTGCTGGCCTATTTCGTAACCCAGCAACAGAGTGTGTCCAATACCACCGGTATCGCCGGTCCAGACGAGATTTCCCTGGGTGATGAAATTTTCTCGATCGGTTGTGTCGTTATAACCATCAAGAGTGACGGAATCGACGAGCGGCCCACCTGCCGGGACGCCCAAAATGGCATCCACCGGATAGACGTTCCGATACAGCTTGTCATAATCGCCGTAGAGCGTTGTGGCGTTGAATTGCAGGCTATCGCTGAAATCATGCTCGACGCGCAATTTGACGATATGCGCCTGCAATGTTGTCTGATTGACACCGTCAAAGCCGAACAGTGTGTCGCGGAAACCGCGCAATGGTCCGCACGGATTTGCAAAGGAGCAGGCATCACCAACAGCGCGCAGTTCCGCGGGATTTCCGCGATCCACCGACCGGTCATCATCAACATATTCATAGGATAATAATATCCGGCTCTGGTCGCTGAGCTCCGCACCCACGGTCGGGTTGACTGCAAAACGACGGCCATCGAAAAAATCGCGGTGATTGTTGAATTCTTCGTACAGGCCATTGATCCGGAATGCGGCATTGTCCGCGATGACCGCATTGACGTCACCGCTGATAAAAAACGCGCCGAAACTGTCCACGCTAGCGGTTGTGGAACCGAACATTTCCCCAGCAACTGGTGACTTGGTGACGCGATTGATTATCCCGCCACCGCCGCCCCGGCCGAAGATCATCGCATTGGGACCTTTGTGGATCTCAACCCGCTCGATATTATAAAGCGGCCGAAAATACTGGACGTCATCACGGATACCATCGACAAAGAAATCTGCGGTAGTATTCTGTCCTCTTATGGTGATCTGGTCGCGGTTGCCTTCTCCCTGCCCGATCGATGCGCCGGGTGTGTAGCGCAAGATGTCGCCAATATCCTGCAGCGCCTGATCGTCAAGTTGCTCGCGAGTTAAAACGGAAACGGTTTGTGGCGTGTCAATCAGCGGCGTGCCCGTTTTCAGACCCGCACTGCTAATCGCAACATACCCGTCTTTCTCGCCGGTAACGATAATCTCGTTCTGATCTTCATAGCCTGCTTCATCGGCGGTATCTCCCGAGATGTCCCCGGCGGCAACTTCAGCCGCATATGCCGGGCTGGCAGCCAGTGCCAAGCCCATTGCGCTACCGAGAGTAAGGATTTTCTGGACGCTGAACCGTGATGAAATCATATTTGTCGTATTCCCAAATTGCGAATCGTTCTCATTATCATGAGTCGCACTAATGAGAATAATTCTCATATGCAATGAACTAATGTGGAAAATGTCAATTTTCTTTGATTGCGATCACAGACTGGTGTTTATGGATCACATAAAATCGTTGTCAGTGATTCAGATATCGCTGATGACGGGCCCAATAGCTTCAAGGAAAAGAGCATGAAAGCAACAATCTGGCACAATCCAAAATGCGGAACATCCCGCAAAACTCTGGCGATTCTTGAAGAAACAGCCGACATAGATCTGACTGTGGTGGAATATCTGAAAGAACCGCCCAGCCGTGCCAAGCTGGAACAACTCTATCGTGATGCTGGCATCACCCCGCAGGAGGGCTTAAGGGTCCGCGGGTCGCCCGCCGAAGATCTGGGGCTGACAGATGATGGCGCAACTGCTGCGCAAATACTGGATGCCATGGCAACCGAACCGAGTTTGATCGAGCGACCCCTGGTCGAAACGGACAAAGGTGTTCGGTTGTGCCGGCCACAGGACCGGGTCCAGGAAATCATCTGACTGCACTGAAACCCGGCGCCTGTTTATTTTATCGCCGGATTCTGACCATGGCCGTTATCGCAGTTTATAGTATGAAAGGTGGTGTCGGCAAAAGTTGCACCGCCGTGAATCTAGCGTGGAGCAGTGCTGCACAAAGCGCCCGACGGACGCTGCTATGGGATCTGGATGCGCAAGGTGCCGCTTCATTCATTCTAGATGGCGGCAAGGTCAAGAAAGATCGCGCGCGCGCGATGATCGCTGGCGATGTCAAGCCTGGCAAGCTGATCAAGCCAACATCCTTTGACAATCTGGATTTGCTGGCCGCAGATGTATCCCTGCGGGGTCTCGACCGGCTGTTCTTCGAGATCAACAAAAAGAAGCACATGAAGAAGCTTCTGCACGGACTCCAGAATGACTATGACCGGATTATTCTCGATTGTCCGCCAGGCTTGACCGAAACCAGCGAACAGATCCTGCGCAACGCAGATGTCGTTATCATACCGGTGATACCATCGCCGTTGTCCGAACGTGCGCTGAAAGATGTCCAGCTGTTTCTTGATTCAAATGGCCGCAAACACGCGCCCCTGCTGCCGCTATACACGATGGTCGACAGACGACGGACCATTCACAAGGCAACCCTTGCCAAACATCCCAAATGGCCAGTCATTCCGATGTCGAGCAATATCGAACGGATGACAAAGCTCAAACGACCTGTGGGTGATTTTGCCCCCGGCTCGCCTGCGGCCAAGGCTTTTGCAAAATTATGGCGCGGGATCGAGAAACGTCTGGCCAAAGGCTAGATCAAGCGGCGCGGTCATCCGCCGTTGCTGAGCCGGAATCATGGCCGCGAAACAATTCCAGAGCATCATGTGGTGCCATAGGCCGTCCAAAATAATAGCCCTGAATCTTGCGGCAGCCCAGCTGCTGGATCATTTTGACTTCTTCTTCTGTCTCCGCACCTTCGGCAGTGGTCGACATGCCCAGACTGTCCGCCATCGCGACAACGGCGCGAATAATCGCCAGACTCTCCGGTACTTTTTTCGCGGCACCCTGCACAAAGCTGCGATCAACCTTGATCGTTGTGAACCGGGTTTTCCGCAGATAGCCGAGAGACGAATAGCCTGTCCCGAAATCGTCGAGAGACAAATTAATTCCCAGCGCGATAATCTGATCGAGTACCTCGGTAGCTCCGGTCCCCTCGCGCATGAAGATGCTTTCGGTCACTTCAATCTCCAGGCGCTGTGCGGGGAGCTGGCTTTCCTGAAGTGCAGACACCACCATATCCAGAAAATTCGGATCGCTGAGCTGATCTGCTGAAACGTTGACCGCGACCTTGATTGTAGATGGCCAGTTCATGGCCTCCTTGCAGGCCGTGCGCATGACCCATTCGCCAATCGGTCCGATCAGGCGGGCATCTTCGGCGAGCGGAATAAACTTCGCTGGCGAGACGACACCAAATTCGGGATTGGTCCAGCGGAGCAAAGCTTCGAAGCCCATTACTCCACCCGTATCAGCACTCACCACCGGCTGATAGTTCAGTGCAAATTCGTCATTGTCCAGCGCTTTGCGCAAAGCGATCTCCATCACGCGCCGCTCTTCAGCATGGACATGCAATTTCGGTTCATACTGATTATGCGCGCCGCCGCCCTGATCCTTGGATCGGTACAGGGCAAGATCGGCGCTGCGCATCAGCATCTCGACGGTCCGTCCGTCTCTTGGACCAATGGCGGTACCGACACTGGCACCGATGTAAAGCGTATGCTGGTCCACTTCATAAGGTCGCGACAGTGTCTCGATGATCTGCTTTCCGAGCATTTCTGTATATTGGGAATCACTGGCATCCTTGATGACGATAGCAAACTCGTCACCGCCAAGGCGGCCGCATAGCTCATTGTCTGTCATAATTGATCGCAGACGATCGGCAACCCGGGCAAGTAACCGGTCACCGACCGGATGGCCCAGCGTATCATTCACTGCCTTGAACCGATCAAGATCAATCATCATGAAACCACAGCGACCATTCCATTTGTCGGAATTCTGCATGGCCTTGCCAAGTGTTTCAGTCAATTGCAGTCTGTTCGGCAGGCTCGTCAGTGTATCAAATCGCGCCATGTGGGAGATTTTGTCTGCGGATTCGCGTTGCTCCGTCACGTCAGAACCGACCCCGCGGAATCCGTGGAACACACCACTGTCATCCATTTTGGGTGAGGCCGACAATTCCCACCAGCGTGTTTCGCCACGAATTTGAACCGGAACCATCATATTGCTGAAACTGTCTCTGCGCTTCAGCTTCTCGGCCAGATCGTGCAAGGCGGGTGGAAATTTCCCGGTATCCCATGACTGGCCAGCAACGAGTTGCAGGAACGGTTTGCCATCAATCTCTTCGGGTAACAAGCCGAGCGCATGTGCAAATCTCGGAGACACATGGGCTATGCGCCTTGACGTATCTGTCTGCCACAACCAGTCAGCGCCGGTATCTTCAAATTCCTTCAGGAGTAGGCTGACGACTTCGCTTTTTTCGTTCAGATGCGCCTCTGCCACTTTCCGGTAAATGAACGACCGTCCGGTCATAAGGCAGGATGATACCAGCAATATCGTGATCGCAATGGAAGCCATGCTCATCTGAAAATTGTCGACATAGTACCAGCCGAAGATCATCGAACAACCCGAAGCTCCGATAAACAATATGCTGCTTAGCGGTATCGCCGACAGCATCATCGCAGAACCAACCATCAGACAGATCATGATCGACCAGAGGTCCATCATGCCCGCTTGATTACCGACCAGGGTCAGCGTTACGAACGCGATGCTCCAAATTGTTCCTGCAGCAACGGAAAATAAATGCGATATGGCTGTGTCGCGCAAGGAAATGCTTTTGCGCTGCCACATCGCCTGATTTTTATATGTGACATGGGTGTACAGGTACAAACCGCTCAGAGCCAGAAACCAGGCTCCGGCTGCCAGAAACCCGACACTCTCCGATGCGATCTGTACGGCCAGCATGGCGCATACCGTCGAACCGATAATCTTTACGAGATCATTCTGGCGCATGCCCTCAAACTGGAGCGCGCGAATCCGCCCCCAGTCGACCCCTTTGGGATCGGCCAGGCCGAGCAGAACGCTAAGCGGGATATCCCGCGGCAATCCAGACTGAGAAACTTTTTCTTCCACGCTCCGCTCCTTACGCGGAAAACCTTATCGAAACGTAAGCAGTGGACTGATTTTATTGGCTGCGAGGATTAACCGAAATTAACGATTGCTACGCCGCGATTGCGTAAGGCTGGATATCTCCCGAAAGATAGAGGTTTCGTGCCTTTGCACGGCTCAGCTTTCCAGAACTGGTGCGGGGCAGTGTGCGCGGAGGTACAAGCTCGATAACGCAGTTCATGCCGGTAATTGATCGCACTTTTTCACGGATTTCTTCCCGCAAGCGCACTCTCTCGATTTCATCTGAAGTCCGGCACTGGACCAGAACAGCTGGTGTTTCATCACCGCCCGGAGTTGTAATCGCAAATGCGGCGATATCGCCGGCCTTGAAACCCGGAAGCTGTTCGACGGCCCATTCAATATCCTGTGGCCAGTGGTTTTTGCCGTTGATAATGATCATGTCCTTCGCCCGGCCAACGACGTAGAGATAGCCATCCGAAAGATAACCCATGTCTCCGGTATCAAGCCAGTTGTCGATCAGGCATGCATCAGTCGCTTCCTGATCGCCATAATAGCAATCCATGACCGATGGGCTCTGCATCCAGACTTTGCCGACGGTTTTTTCGCCCAACACCGAGCCGTCTTCCTCCCGGATTTCAAGCAAGGTATCGCGAACCGGCTTGCCGCAATTGACAATCGCGCGATAGCGTTTGGGCTTGTTTCCATTCGCCTGAACTTCACCCGACAATTCTGTCTCTTCGACCAGTTCCACTTCCATGCCCTCGCCCGGTGGCATGATCGTGACCGCAAGAGTTGCTTCCGCCAGACCATAGCTTGGCAGGAATGCCTTCGCGTCGAACCCGGCGTCAGCAAACGCATCGGTGAACCTTTGCATTACATCAGGGCGGATCATGTCGGCGCCATTGCCGGCTATCCGCCATCGGGAGAGGTCAAATCGTTCCGCGACATTTGACTGACTACCAATCCGGCGCGCGCATATTTCATAACCGAATGTTGGTGAAAAACTGCAGGAGCTCCCTTGGTTACGGGAGATCAGATCCAGCCACGAAAGAGGCCGGCGTGCAAAATCGGCGGTCTTGAGATAGTCCGTCGAAACCTGATTGCAGACCATCGAGATGAAACAGCCCACCAGTCCCATATCATGATAAAATGGCAGCCAGGAAATACAGCGATCATTCTCGCCTACAAGCATGCCATGTGAATGCGATCCGACATTATGAAGCAGCGCGGAATGCGACACGGCAACGCCGTGTGGAAAGCGCGTGGAACCGCTCGAATATTGAAGATACGCAATGTCTCTTCCCTTGGCTTCCGGCAAAGGTTTATCCGATTGCGGGCGCTCCGCGAAACGATCCCAGCCGAGCGATTCAATATTTCGGGATTCACCGGCAGCAGAAGCCATTTCCGCGATCTCGTCGGGGAAAAGCAGAATCGCCGGAACACAACTGTCGAGCTGCACTCCAATCTGATCTATGTAACTCTCCTTGCCCCCAAATGACGTTGGCAATGGCAGCGGCACGGGAAGTGCTCCGGCATAAATCGCTCCAAAGAACAGGGCGCAAAATTGCGGCTCGGTATCCGCGATCAGAGCAACCCGGTCGCCCGTATTGATACCCGATTCCATCAGGCGACGTGCAGCCGCCATGGCATCGGACTGCAATTCCCGAAATGGATACACCCGCACGAGCGAAGCGCGCGCATCATAAAAGTTGAAACCGCGCGCGCCCTGCGCTGCATAATCCAGAGCCTCGCCAACCGTAGAAAAATCAGCAAATCGGCGGGTCAATTCATCGGATGTTGGGGTGGGAACGAGTTCAGTCATAAAAATCCACTTTCCAGAAGGTCAAGCCTTCACAAAAATCAGTTATTTTTCCAGACATACGCAAAATCAACCGTTTCCGGTCAAAAATGGCTAATTCAATAAGTATTGAGCCCCTATTGGTTGTAACTGACGTTTAAATTTCGGCTCGACTGTGGCACAAAAAGGGCAATCATCCTTTTCGAGAGCCAAAGCGTTGAAAAACAGGGTCAAACCGTTAAATCAAACACAGCTGCGAGACCTCGCTTTACGCTATGTCAGCCGGTATGCAACCACTCGGCACAAGCTAAAGTCTTATCTCCACCGGAAATTGCGAGAGCGGGACTGGAGCGAGGAACAATCTCCGGACATCGAATCCATGATCGAAAAATTCGTGGATCTGGGCTATATTGACGACCCGCTATACGCAAAAAGCCGTGCCGCTGACCTGACCGCCAGGGGCTATGGCAAACGGCGGGTCACCCAAGCCTTGTACCAGGCAGGGATTGCCGAAGGTGACGATTTCGACGCGCTGCAGCTCAGTGATGCGAAAAAGTGGGAAGCCGCCAGCACTTTTGCACGGAAAAAGTCCATTGGTCCATTTGCTCTCGAACCGCATGAACCCGACAAACGCCGCAAGCAGCTGCAAGCCTTTCTGAGAGCGGGTCATGATTTTGCCATTGCGTCGCGATTTGTGGCGGCCGCACCGGGAGAAACGATCGACGAAATGGACTGAATGTCAGGGACGGATCTGAGCCGTCTGGCAAATTTACGCGGCAGAATCGCAATTTTACATTTAATATGTTAATGATAGCGTCATGGAGTCTCTTCGAGTCCTACCTTTGTAGTCAGCTATTGTTTTCGGAGGCGTATGGTGGCCAGTTTAGTTGCAGAACCAGCTCATTCAGATGAGTGCGTGGCAGATAGTCTGGCAGACGACGGCAGCGCCGCGTTGATTCAGCCAATGAAGACGACCGGAACGGTCAAATGGTTTGACTGTCACCGCGGATTTGGATTTGTCATCCCCGAAGAACCTGCAGCTGATGGTTCCCAGATACAGGATATTCTTGTCCACTGGACGATATTGGAACCGCTGGGGAGAAGGGACCTTCCAGAAATGGCGCGGGTTTCATGTGAATATGTCGATGCTCCCAAAGGCCTGCAGGCAACCAGAATTATTGATATCGAGATCCCGGACGATGTTGAAATCCGGTCTCGCTCGGTTCCTGAAACCAAAAGGCGGGCCATTCATGTTGTTGATGGAGAAAGCTCCGCATATGTCGATGCTGAGGTGAAATGGTTTAACCGTGCCAAGGGATATGGATTTCTGGTCGCAGACGGACTGGATGGAGATGTCTTCCTGCATATGGAAACCTTGCGCAATGCGGGTCTGGCCGAGGTATTCCCGGGACAAAAAATCATGGCCCGCATTGGTGAGGGTGAGCGCGGTCACATGGCAGTTCAGGTGAGCCTCCCTCAAACCGCCGAAAGCTAGAACCACCGGCCATGACCTCCCTCTCCAGATCAGCAGTATTTTCTGCCGCCCTATTTGTGCTGGCAGGGTGCACGGGCAGTAATGCGCAAAGCAGTGATCCGGGTGTCAGCGGCCAACCGGAGCAAACAAAGTTTTCCGAGGCGGGGCTGAGACTCATTCCGCTCAGCATCAAATCAGGCGAACGATCACATCAATTCACGGTTGAGCTGGCAAGCACGGGCGAACAGCAGGCCCGCGGACTTATGTTCCGCAAAAAACTGGAACCCGGTGCCGGCATGATATTTCCATTTGATCAGGAAAGAATGGCGAGTTTCTGGATGAAGAACACAGTCATTCCTCTCGACATTATTTTTGTCCGCAGTGATGGCACGATCGAGTCAATTGCGGCGAAGACAACGCCCTATTCTCTTGAACCTGTCGTTTCCGGTGAGCCCGTTTCCGCCGTGCTGGAACTGGCCGGTGGCAGGGCTGCCGAACTGTCAATCCGCTCCGGTGATATTGTCACTTGGACCGAATAGCGGAACGTTCTGATCGCATGGTCCGATTTCCTGCCGGAAAGTCGCATTTTTTAATTGCGGACCCCCCTGCCCTGACGCTAAGCGAATTCGCATGGGAATCTTAGGCAAGATATTTACATGGTGGGAAGGTGCCACGATTGGCACATCTCTATTCACGGCTCGAAAAGGCCAGCAGGTCGGCGAGGATATTCTCGGCAACCGCTACTTCCATCTAAAAAGGCCCGGCAACGACTTTCACCGGCGCTGGGTGATTTATTCTGGCGCCAATGATGCCAGCCGCGTACCGCCTGAATGGCATGGCTGGTTGCATCACAGTTATGACGAGATTCCCGAAAGCCATTTGCCTCAACCGCATATCTGGGAGAAAGAGCCAACCGGTAACCTGACCGGAACGGCGGATGCTTATCGCCCTGCCGGGGCACTGGAATCCGGAGGCGCACGAGCTGCAGCCACTGGAGACTATGAACCTTGGAATCCGGCCGAAGCGGAATGAACCGGCAGATTCTGCCTGTCGCCGCACTGGTTCTGCTACTCGGCGGATGCAGCTGGTTCAGCAGCGACAATGTCGAAGAAAATGCTTTGGGACAGGCCGCCGAAAAAGCGCAAGTTTCAGCGACCGACGAAGAACTCGTACAACCGGTCACCGAGCAAATCGGAACGCCAATGGCTGAACGGGTCGCGACTCTGGGATTTCTCAACAAGCGCAATGGATTGACCCGGGATCTGGAGCTCCGGCCCGGTCAGTCGATCCGCATCGGTCGGGCAATTGTCCGACTGCGCGCGTGCGAGCGGACGGCTCCGTGGGAGCTCACTCCGGAACAGGGCGCATTTGTACAACTGCTGGTCAACGATCGTCCGGCGACACGACAGGGTGATGACGAATGGAAACGAGTCTTTTCGGGCTGGTTGTTCCGGGAATCGCCGTCGCTAAATGTCGTTGAACATCCGATTTACGATGTCTGGGTCAAAAGTTGTGCGATGAGTTTCCCGGGCGAAGAGAATCCTCCGGAAGATTCTGTAAATCCAACAGCTCCGCGATCTTCTTCGTCCAGCGCCGTCAATCTTTCGTCCAATGCCGAAAATGATGTGCCTGAATCCTCGAACGCAGACGCGGGCGCCAATTCTGTCAGCGTTCCACCGTCGCCGCCCCAACCTGCGGCCGCACCAGCTGAACCCGCAGATCTTATCGGTGAACTGATCGCCGAAAATGAAGACGTCGAATAACTGCAAGCAGCCTCCAACTGCTTGAGATAAGCTTCCTGACTGATTTCAATTGCGCCGAGTGATGCCAGATGATCAGTCATAAACTGACAGTCAAGTAATTGAAATCCGCCCAGTTTCAAACGAGCGACGAGCCAGGCAAGGGCGACTTTTGAAGCATCTGTGATTCGAGAGAACATACTTTCTCCGCAAAAGGCCGCGCCAATTTCCAGTCCGTAAAGCCCGCCAACCAGTTGTTCTTTCCCCTGGTTATCCGTCTGCCAGCATTCCACGCTATGCGCTCGCCCCTGCTCGTGAAGAGCAATAAAGGCGCTTTCAATCTGGCCATTAATCCATGTTTCATGTCGGCCTTCTGCGCTTTCGGCGCAGACAGAGATAACATCTGCAAACGCGGTGTCTGTCGTGACCCTAAAGCGGTCAGATCGAAGTTTTTTCCGAAGCGAGCGGGACATGTGAAAATCGTCGAGAGGCAGGACAGCCCTGTTTTTGGGTTCGACCCAGAAAATTTCAGGATCATCGCGCGCATCCGCCATCGGGAAAATTCCCGATCCATAGGCTTTCATCAACAGGTCAAGGTCGATCGACATCACTGGCTTCGTCCAACAAAAGTTTCGCTTCGTCTGCAATCGTGCGGGCAACTTCCAGATATTCATCAGCGAAGCCAGCTCCGGTGCGCCAGGCTGCACCGATGCTGCGGGTCGCGCCCCAGCCTTCGATATCGAGCAGCGCTACGTCTCCACCACGTGACAATTCCGATCGGACATAGAGTGCGGGCAAAATTGCCAGACCCAGTCCCGAAGCAACCATCTGACGAACGCTGTCGAGACTGGTACCTTCGTAATCCCGCAACAGGTTCATTCCATTCTGACGGCATTGCTCGGCGACATCCCTGTGCAGATGATGGCGCCGATCCAGACTCAGGACCGGCGCTTCGGCAAGATCAGCCAGTTTGATCTGGCCCTTCGCCGCGAGCGGATGATCTGGCGGCGCCACCATGATCAGCGGTTCGCGAAACAAAGGCTCGATAGTTAGATTCTCACCTTCAATCGGCAAGGGACCGAGCAACATGTCAATCGATCCCTTGACCAGTTCCATTGCCTGGAGGTCCGGAATGCCTTCACGCATATAGAAACGCAGATCTGGCTGCGAACGGTGCAGTCCGGCAATAACCGGGGGCATAAGATACGGTCCGAGTGTTGGCGATACTCCGAAACGCAAAGTGCCTGCCAGCCTGTCACTTGCCCGCTCAGCCAAATCGCGGATATCCTTGACTTCGATAAGTACTTGCCGGGCGCGTTCTGCGATTTCACGGCCGATCGGAGACAGCTCTGCACCATGTGTCCGGCGCTCCACTAATGTGACACCCAGCCGGGCCTCCAAGGCGCGCAGTTGATGGCTTAACGTGGGCTGGGATGCAGCAGCAGCCTGGGCAGCCCGCCCGAAATGACGATTATCAGCAACCGCTACAAGATATTCAAATTGACGCAAAGTGGGCATGAACGGGGCCTTTTCTACCTATAGATGAATTCTATCGAATCTTTAGATTTCATTCGATTGGAAATATCAACTCCTTCATGCAATATCAAGCTCGTCGAACGGAAAACTCCTCTCCGGCAATATCCCCAGGCCGGTTTTTTGTGAATTTTCCTCACCTAACCCTGATCCCTCTCGGGGCGGCAGCTCTCCCTCAACTGGCTGACCGCCCCAATTTTTTGATACAGGCGTTTTGGGTGAGGTGTCTTGCGGTAATCATGCTAAACGACCTGTATGACCAGGCACCTTTATCTACTGGCAGGATTCACCGCCCTTGCGCTGGGCAGTGTTGGTGTGATCCTGCCTCTTCTGCCAACGGTCCCATTTGTAATACTTGCAGCTTTCTGCTTTGCGCGAAGCAGCCCGAAACTTGAGGCATGGCTGCTGGACCACCATGTTTTCGGCCCCCATATTCTGAACTGGCGCCACAAACGGGCCATTAGCAAAAAAGGCAAGCGCGCAGCTCTGGTTGCGTTTGCAGCCAGCGCAATCATCGGTCTTGTATTTGTCGATCTGCCGTGGAATCTGGCACCCATCACGGCGGCGATCATTGGCGGGACATGGATATGGACCCGCAACGAACCCTCGGTGCCGCTGCCCGACACACCGGATGTTCCACTCGACCCTTCGCAGAAAGAATAGTTTGCAGTCCCAGCCAATTTGCTATTCTTCGCCGAAATTCGGGAGAATGATATGTCGCGGCAGAAACTGATCGAAATGACCCGTTCGCTGGTAAAGCATGGCGAAGCGGATACTATGGAGCTTGTCGACGACGTGGTTGCCGTCGCCGCCTCGGACTATACCGACGAAGACCGTTTCGAGCTGGAAAAGGACAGAATATTCAAACGCCTTCCGCTGATGGTCGCACCGTCTTGTGAAGTACCCGAACCCGGCTGCTACAAAGCAATGGAAATTGCCGGCATTCCGGTTCTGGTTACACGGCAAAAGGATGGAACAGCACAGGCATTCCTCAACAGCTGCACCCATCGCGGCAATCCGGTGGCGCAGGGCAGCGGCAAGGCGACACGCTTCACTTGCGGCTATCACGGCTGGACGTTCAAGAATAACGGAGATTTGCTCGCTGTCGCTTCACCCAAAGATTTTGGCACAGTGGACAAGGCAGCTTTCTGCCTGAAGAAATTTCCGACACTGGAACGCGCGGGTCTGATCTGGACGACGCTCGATCCGGAAAGCAATCTGGATATTGAGTCATATCTGTGCGGTTATGACGAACTGCTGGAACATTTTGGTTTCGACAACTGGCACCTGTTCGAACAGCGCACCATTCCGGGTCCCAACTGGAAAACCGCATATGACGGTTATCTTGATTTCTATCACTTGCCGGTACTGCACAAGGATACGTTCGGAGCGGACTTTTTCAACCGCGCCAATTATTTCGCCTGGGGTCCGCACCAGCGACTTTCCTCACCATCCAAGTTTATCCAGAAGACGGGCAGCGACGAGCAGCTGGACCTCACCGAAATGGATGAAAAAGACTGGCCGATTGACGCGCTGCTGCAAGGCGTATGGACCATTTTCCCGCATATTTCGATTGCTAGCTTTTATGGCGGCGGCGGACGGGGCGCGATGATTTCACAGCTCTTTCCCGGCAAAACCGTAGGCGAGAGTTTCACAACCCAATTTTACGTCATGGAGCATGAGCCGGATGATGACGCCGTGCGCCAGGGCGCGCACGACCAGTTTGCGTTTCTCGAAACCGTCGTCGCGGAGGAAGACTACAAGACCGGCAAGCGCCAACATGAATCATTGCAGGCTGGCCTGATAGACAAGGTCTGGTTTGGCCGTAATGAAGGTGGCGGGCAAGTATTTCACCAGTGGGTGGACAGGTTGATCGCAGCCGATGATGCGGAGCTGGACAATATTTTCGCACCCCGGCTGCAGGCCGCAGAGTAGCACCTCTCAGGCGTTTCTCACATCGAGACTGGGCGGCAGTGCTTCTTTCCATTTGGGGCGCTCGGTGCGCAACTTATCCAGCATCTTCTCCCAATAGGCTTCGGTCTTGCCTTTGAACTGAATATTAAAATCTTCTTCGGTGCGAAATTCCAGAAGCTCCACGCCTTTCTCGCCAATCGTATAGGTGTAGGGCGTTTCGGCGGGCAGGAAAAAACCGTCACCCGGACCCATCTCCTCGGTACCCATTCGGATATCACCTGCGATGATATAATAGAGGCAGTCCGTGTCATGGCTGTGCAACGGCAAGGGATAGCCTGGACGGAACCAGAACTGATGCAGCGAGAACCCAAATCCGCTGAACAGACATTTTCCGGAATAGCCATCGGCGACGCCCGCTTCGCCCATTTTTTCAAGACCATTTAAGATGACCGGATCATCATCGACATAAGACATATGGTCCGCTTCGCCAAAGTCCTGCGCATCCCGGGATCGGAAGATACGCAGGACTTTGAGCGGTTCCGGTTTGTTATCGGGTGACAGGGCCATGAGTTTCTCCTTCAAGAACAGAAACACATAGCAGTATCACTCGAACCAGCCAAACCGGATTATGCTTCGAGTTCCTCTGTCTCCGGAACCGGGTAGTGAGCAACGTAACGATCCAGCACTGCCGGATTGAGCATATTCTCGAAGGCGCAACCCAGGCCTTCATTATTGTGGTGCACAACGGAGGCCTCCAATGCACCCAGTCCCGGTAACGTCAGCCAGCACCGGGTTCCCCGATGAATTTGCAACAAGGCATCACAAGCAAAACCCGCCAGTGAAATGTTAAAAACATTCACCGAAAAACTGGTTGAGCCTGTAAACCGCATCCTGGAAGGTATCAGCACATCATGCCGTGGTGCGCAGCGATCCTCTTCGGCTGCGTAGACATAGGGGATTGTCGTGGGGGTAAATATTCCCTTTCTCGTCAGTAAGTCTGTCATAGTTTGTTCTCCGTAATGATAGCGACCCGTAGCCGCTTGCTGGGTACGAAAAGGGGAAAAGTGGCTAGGAGACCTTACTTTCCAATTGGCCCTGACCCACCAGCAGCGGCTGGATTGGTTTGCACGCGACCGAGTAAACCGCGCCTTTCGTCAGGCGGTAAACAGGAATTTGCCGTTTTTTAACCATGATGGACATTGCGCTCGTTTCCACGCAGATTTTGACCCGAAACCCGCCGCCAGCACAGAATCCTGCTTGCCCTTGTCCGCGCTTGCGGTTAAGGCGCGCGGATTGATCGGGCAGCGAGATGCGCCGCTGGATCGTGCAGGAGTGTAGCTCAGTTGGTAGAGCATCGGTCTCCAAAACCGAGGGCCCACGGTTCGAGTCCGTGCACTCCTGCCATTTTTTCTTCCCAAAATGGCGGACCAGAACATGACCCAGTTTATATCCGCGATTTCATTGATTGTGCCGGATTATGACCAGGCTATTAGCTTCTACGTTGGCCTGCTGGGTTTTGATCTTGTGGAAGACACGGAGATTTCTGAAGACAAACGCTGGGTATTGGTCGCTCCACCGGGCAGCACCGAAACGCGGTTACTCCTCGCGAAAGCCAGCAACGAGGCGCAGGAAGAAGTCATTGGTGAACAAGCTGGAAACAGGGTGTTTCTATTTCTCGAAACTTATGATTTTGATACAGATTTCGCGCTCATGGAACGGGCCGGTATCGACATTGTCGAAGAGCCTCGAATGGAACCTTATGGTCAGGTCGCCGTTTTCCGGGATCCGTTCGGCAATAAATGGGATCTGATCGAACGGCATTGAGTCGTTTTGAACGCAAAACAGGTAGCTCTGCAATGCCGTAACGTCATCGCGCGACATTGCTTCAGTCTCGGAATTCTGCCATATTACGACAATGGCAGAACAAAAAAACAAACGGGCAAAAGCCTTTTTGGAACCGTTTCTTGGCGGGCGATCGTTCGACGCATGCTGGGACGAATATGAAACCAACGGCTACGTGATTTTCCCCGGTATCATGCCGGCGGAACAAATCCGTCAGCAAAGATCGGCGCTGGATCCTTTTATTGACGCTGATATCCGCGGACGCAATGTGTTTGAAGGTGTGGAATCCAACCGCATCTATGCCATGCTCGGCAAACACCCGGTATTTGCCGATCTGATCACCCATCCGCTGCAATTGGCGTTTGCTGAACGGGAACTCGGCAAATCCTGCCTGCTGTCGGCCTGTCTGGCGATCAATCTCCACCCAGGAGAAACAGTGCAGCCCTGGCACATGGATGACGACCATTGCCGCCAGCCCCTGCCGCGCAAGGCTCTGGGCGTGAGCACCTTCTGGGCAATTGATCCAATGACCGAAGATAACGGCGCGACCGAAGTCATTCCCGGCAGCCATAAATGGGGCAAGGTCAAACTTGATGGCGCCAACAGCCTGAACGACTTTTTTACAAAAGATGCCGGCGATTTGAATCACGATCCCGGTGCCCACCCCGAGGCAGTCAAAGCAATTATGCCGGCCGGTTCGCTGATGATTGCCAAGGGCAATTTATGGCATCGCGGTGGAGCAAACAGATCAGACCAGTCCCGGTTGATTGTGACACCTCAATATTGCCCCGGCTGGATGCGTCCGCTGGAAACCATGTTGCTTGCGGTCCCGCCAGAAAAAGCAACAAAACTGCCAAAGCGGGCGCAGGAATTGCTCGGTTATTCGATCCATGAGCCGTTCATGGGCTATGTCGATGGCGTACATCCAGACAAGAGCCTCGTCGCGAGCCAGCCATAGCCCGTCCTGCAAAAAGGGAATTTCGGAAAATGTCTGATCACCAACAGATACAAAATTTCTATGCCAGCTATTGTTTCGCCGTAGACAGGGGATCGGCGGATGACATCGCAGATCATCTCTGGGAAGACTGTCATGTCAATTTCGCGGGGAACATTCATGAAGGTGCAGACGAAGCGCGTATTGGCTTTGCCAAGTGGATATCCAAAATGCGGGACCCGGTCGAAGGGCTCAGGCACTGCCTTTACACACCGTTGATTGAAATAAGCGGAGATCGTGCAACCGCCGAAGCCTATTATGATGCGGATGGACATGCCGGGCGGAAAGCCAGGCCCATTCAGCTTCGCGGGCTCTACCGAAGCACATTGGAAAGACGGGACGGCAAATGGCGTTTCATAAAGCATGAAGTGCAAATCTGGCGATCCATCCGCGATCATGGCGAAAGTGACGAAAAAGTTAGCCGATCCTGACATGCTGGCGATCAGTTAAAATCAGCACTCTGCCCTTGCGAATCTGCGAATCTGCAGTTAAAGGGCTGGTGCTTTCCTAAATCATGCATATATCCGAACCGGTTCAGCAACCGACACCCGGAGTTTATGCCGGACAGATGGAAACAGGAATTTTTTGGAAACAGAGCATGGCAAAAGTCAATCCCGGTGAATTTGTACGGCAGGTCCGTACTGAAAGCAGCAAAGTAGTCTGGCCAACTTGGGCGGACACGGTACGCACTGCAATCATGGTATTGATCATGACCACAATTCTGGGTCTGTTTTTCCTGGCAATTGATTCGATGTTCAACGGGATTGTCGGCTGGCTGCTGTCACTCGCCTGAATATTTGAAATAAAGATTAGGGATTAGGTTTTACGCATGGCACGCTGGTATATCATACACGCTTATTCAGGCTTTGAGCACAAGGTCAAGGAAGCGATTGAAGCTGATGCCAAGCGTCTGGGCCTGACCCCGCTGGTTGAGGAAATTGAAGTTCCAACCGAGACCATTACGGAAGTTCGGCGCGGCAAAAAAGTACAATCTGAGCGGAAATTTTTCCCCGGCTATGTGTTAGCGAAACTGCAGATGACCGATGACGTCTATCACCTGGTGAAAGACCAGCCAAAGGTCACCGGTTTTCTTGGCACAACAAAACCACAAGCGATCAGCGAGGCCGAAGCGGCGCGTATCCTCAATACCAAGGAGGAAGCGGCAAACGCACCGAAACAGCGGATCACGGTCAACTACGAAATTGGCGACCAGATCAAGGTTCTGGATGGCCCGTTTGCAAGTTTCAACGGCATTGTCGAAGAGCTGGATTTCGAGAAAAACCGGGTCAAGGTTTCGGTATCGATCTTTGGCCGCGCTACGCCGGTCGAGCTGGACTTTGAACAGGTCGAAGTTGCGAAATAGGAGATTTGGTGGCTTGCCACCAAAATACACCCGGCGGCTTTCAGCCACCGGATCACCAATGCGGGAGGCAGGTTTTCGGACTTGTTGTTTGACCGCTTAATTTGATCCGCCATCGCGCTCGCTATGGTGGAGATAGAATGAAAGGACAGCCAAATGGCTAAGAAAATTGATGGTTATATCAATTTGCAAGTACCTGCCGGTATTGCAAATCCATCCCCGCCGATCGGACCCGCACTGGGTCAGCGCGGTGTGAACATCATGGAATTCTGTAAGGCATTTAACGCCGCTACGGACAAGATGGAAAAAGGCGCTCCGATCCCGACCAAGATTACAGTTTATGCGGATCGCAGCTTTACCTTTGTCACCAAGACACCTCCTGCCAGCTTTTTCATCAAGAAACTGACCAAGCTCAAAAAAGGCTCCAGTGAGCCCGGCAAGGAACCTGCAGGCACGATCAAAAAATCGCAGCTGAAAGAAATTGCTGAAGCAAAGATGGAAGATCTCAACGCCAATGACATTGATCAGGCAATGAAGATCATCGCTGGTAGCGCCCGTTCAATGGGTATCGAAGTGGTGGAGGGATAAGACATGGCTAAACTCACCAAACGCGCAAAAGCTGCGAATGAAGCGGTTGATCGTGAAAAGCTCTATGGCATTGATGATGCCATCAAGACGCTGAAAACTCTCGCCTCCAAGTCGAAGTTCGACGAGACCTTTGACATTGCCATCAACCTCGGTGTTGATCCGCGCCATGCTGACCAGATGGTTCGCGGCGTGATCAGCTTGCCTTCCGGTACCGGCAAAGACAGCCGTGTTGCGGTTTTCGCCAAGGATGCGAAAGCAGATGAAGCGAAAGAAGCTGGCGCCGATGTCGTCGGTGCAGAAGATCTGATGGAAACCATGCAAGGTGGTGACCTCAATTTCGATCGCGTGATCGCAACTCCGGACATGATGGGCGTTGTCGGTCGTCTCGGTAAAGTGCTTGGCCCCAAAGGCCTGATGCCAAACCCGAAACTCGGCACCGTCACCCCGAATGTCGCGCAAGCGGTCAAGGATGCCAAGGGCGGACAAATCGAATATCGCGTTGAAAAAGCGGGTATCATCCATAACGGTATTGGCAAAACCAGCTTCAAGGAAGCAGATATTCGCAAGAATTTCGATGCTTTGGTCGGTGCGGTTGTCAAAGCCAAGCCAACCGGCGCGAAAGGCAAATATGTCAAGAAAATCGGCTTGACCACGACCATGGGCCCTGGTTTGAAAATTGACCTGAACGAGATTGAAGGCGCATAAGCTGGAAACTCGAACAATGATACGTTAGAAAAAAGGCCGGGCGCAATCCCGGCCTTTTTTGTTGGAGAATATGATGAGCCATGAGGGATCCTGCTTGTGCGGCACCATAAAAATCGATGTAAGTGGCGATCTTGCAGAAGCGGACGCTTGCCATTGCAGCCAGTGTCGCAAGCAATCAGGCCATTATTGGGCATCAACCGATGTCGAGATGCCGAGGCTCACTATCACCGGCGAGGATAATATCACCTGGTATCAATCGTCAGAAATGGTCCGCCGAGGTTTCTGTAAAACTTGTGGCTCTTTCCTGTTCTGGGATCCGGTTCAGCAAGACAAATTAGCCATTGCCATGGGTGCATTTGACCAGCCAACCGGGACGAAGCTGTGGAGCCACATCTTCGTCAGAGATAAAGGCGACTACTATCAGATCGAAGAAGGGACATTACAAAAGGATCAGTAGCGCTCAAAGCACTGCGGTCAGTTTCAACAGGTTTTGGCCACCTGTGACCGCGCGCGGCCACCAACCTTGAAGTCCAGTGTAATCGTTCCGCAATTCGGGTCAGCATGATCCGCTAATCTTGCTTCAACTGGCGCTTGATGCGTCGCCCTTTCGACATCGATTCCCGCTGATCGGGTCAATTGCGGCGCATTGGCAACCATCCCCGGACTTGAGAATATGGGCGATACCAAAATTAGCCATATCGGAACCGTATAAGTCATCAGAACCTCCAAGAAACCGCGTGCCTGAAAGGCATAACGGCATATTCAACCAAAATTTTAGCTACAATTTGAAATTGTGAGCTGACCTTTCTGCGCAGACTTTCACGGTCCGCACACCCCAACAATCAGCAAGATACATGCCAACGCAGCCGATAATCGCTCACTCCCGAGACAAATGATCCACATCCTAAAAATTTTCATAAAGAATCCGTTTCCTGAAATGCTGGAGCGATTGCGTCAGTTCGATGCGGGTACACCCCGTGCGATCGGGCGCCGGGCGCACCAGTCATCTGGAACAAACAAGTGAATGGATTTGGGTAAGGTTGGCATGCAGACATTGCTAAAATATCTGAATGTTACATTGCTTTTTGCGGTGTTCCTGCCGGGGACAATCACCGCAGCAGAGGCCCAGACACTATCCACACATAGTTCGCTTGCAAGCTACAATTCCGCTTTGCCGGGAACTGGAATCACTTCAAACTTCGAAGATTTTTCATCGGTGGGCAGCAACTTCGGCATGTCGCAAACCAGCGGAGATACCTGGAATGGCTTTTCAGTCGTTGCATCCAGTGCGGGCTCGTTCGGCGCGTCTGGCTATTGTCCGCAGCTGAACGACCCATTTGGCTCCTTTCCAACACCTTGCCTGGACTATAATGCATTTGCACCAGCAGTTCCCGGGATTGTGGGTGCATTTTCGAACGCTGGTGCAGGCAATGCGCAAATGGTTTTTACTCCGTCCGGAAAGACTATCGGCTTTGCACTGGATTATGTCGATTGGAACGATGAAAACGGCACCACCAACGTCGAACGCTCGGCCATCCGTGTTTTCCTCAGCAATGGTGCTACGGTCGATGTCGCAGGTCCTGCCGTTTCGACCGACGCATCGCCTGGCTTTCTGGGCATGGTTGTCGACGCCAGTCTGATCGAAGCTGGCGTCTATATCTCAAGCGTCCTTTGGTACGGTCTGGAAGACGAGCTGGTTGGTATCTACAATGTTCGAACCACGCAGGGCATTCCCGTCATATCCGTCGAAAAGAACTCGACAGCCTGGGACCCCGCAGGCATCGGCAAATTCTCGATCCCCGGGAATGAAATATATTACACGATCTCGATAGAAAATAATGGTAATGATTCAACAGATTCCAATTCCCTGTTCATTGTCGATAACCTTCCAAGCGACGTAGAATTTTGGAACGGTGATATCGATGATGGCGGGAACGAAACATTTGCGGACGTAGCCCCTGTTGGCTTTCAACAAATCGCTGGCAGTGGGATCGCATTCAATCCCGCAACGAATTTGCGTTACAGCACCAGCACTTCGGCTCCTTCCGATTTTGATGATTGTGTATCCATACCTCTGGACAGCAGTTTCCGGTCAGACATCCGCTACATCTGCATCAATCCGAGCGGTGTGCTCGATCATGGATCGACCAGTCCCCAGATCGACTTTGTCTTTCGGGTCAGGATCAAATAGCCGAACCGACACCTACAACGCTTGACATCTGTCGCTCTTGCGCTAATGCGCTTGCACAAATTGTGACTCCCCAAAAGGAATCGCAATTTCCGTCCGAGACAGCCGGTGAGAGGAATATGCCTCTCTTAATTTCCAGCCTAGACGGGGATCAGTTTTTTCGTGAGGAAACTCACGGGTTGGCGACCAGCGATTTTTTCGCGGCGAAACAACCAAAACCCCCCTTCGGATTATACAGGATTGGTTTCGATCAATCCTTTCGCTCGTCATCCTGAACTTGTTTCAGGAGGTCGATAATAGAGAATTGGGCGTCGGTTTCGGCCAGCGCCCACGTGAAGGAGCAAAATATGGATCGTGGTCAAAAGGCCGATGCTGTTGCTGCTCTGAACGCAACCTTCAAAGAGGCCGGCGTTGTTGTGGTAACACGCAATCTGGGTCTCACCGTTTCTCAGTCAACTGAGCTTCGGACGAAGATGCGTGCAGAAGGCGCCAGCTTCAAAGTCTCAAAAAACCGCCTCGCCTTGCGCGCTCTTGAAGGCACCGACTATGCACCGATCAGCGACATGCTGAAGGGGCCGGTCGCACTCGCTACATCGGATGACCCGGTGGCGGCTGCAAAAATCGCAGTCGAATTTGCAAAATCCAATGATCTTCTCGAGATCGTTGGTGGCGCAATGGGCGACACCCTTCTGGACGAAGCTGGCGTGAAATCTCTGGCCTCCATGCCATCTCTTGACGAACTGCGCGGAACGATTGTTGGATTGCTTGTTGCACCACAAACGAAAATCGCACGGGTGGTCAAGGAACCAGCTGGAGCCCTTGCACGTGTAGTCGGCGCTTACGCCGCTGCGGGTGAATAATTTAACTTAACTCAAATCTGATTAGAAAATTTGGAGCGTAAATAACATGGCTGATATAGCAAAACTAGTTGAAGAACTCTCAAAATTGACCGTGATGGAAGCGGCTGAACTGTCCAAGGCTCTTGAAGAAGAGTGGGGCGTATCTGCTGCAGCTGCTGTTGCAGTTGCCGGACCTGCTGCTGCAGGCGGCGGAGAAGCTGCTGAAGAGAAAGACGAATTTGACGTCATTCTTACCGGCGACGGCGGCAAGAAAATCCAGGTGATCAAAGAAGTTCGTGCCATCACACAGCTTGGTCTTACCGACGCGAAAGCTCTCGTTGAAGGTGCACCTAAAGCGATCAAAGAAGGCGTTAACAAAGCCGAAGCTGAAGAGATCAAAACCAAGATCGAAGCTGCTGGCGGTACCGTCGAACTCAAGTAAGCCATTCGGTTTACCCAAAGTAACAGCAAAAGGGCGGTTTCCGATCCGGAAGCCGCCCTTTTTCATGCCGTTTCTTATGTAATTTGGCGATAAAAAGGGGGCGACCTCCATGTGGAGACCGCCCCAATCACTACCCGATCACCGTCAGATCAGGGTAGCTTAATCACAAGACGCAAACCAATATTGTCGATGCCGGGATTCTGGCCTCTGTCGAACAGCCCTGCGTGGCTGACATGAACCCAGCTGGCTTCCAGATCGACACGTTCCGACAAACGCACACCAACCGACAATTCCGGTTCAAACAACACGCGCGAACCAAGCTGGGTCTGCCATCCATCGTCTGCAATCCGGAAAGAAGGGCCATCGTGGATTGCCAGCCCAATTCCGGGCCGAATGTAGATCTTGTCACCAAATTTCCAGCTGACCCCTGCCGCCAGCATGCTTGTGTCACCCTTGCTGTTGATCGATGCGAACACATAAGGTGACGGCGATCCGATAAAGGACAGTGCCTCAATCCCGTCTCCGCGATAACCGATCTGGAAATCGGTTCCGCCTTCACCTGTTCCCATGGACAAGGGGGTGTCGACGGCATGGGCAGCGACGCCCGCGTAGATCTCGTCTGCTAGAGCTGGCTGAGCAAAAAGGAATGATATTATAAAGGCGACAGAAAAGGTGACGGATTTCTTCATTATGACGGTACTCCTGTGACACGTGATTGATGCCCGTGTCTTTGTTATGCGCCGATTATATTGCCCTGCATCCCGCACAGAAAGCGGGTTACAGCTCCAGTCTCTTTTTGGGTCACGGTGATTGACAATTCTTAACGGCTCCGCAACTAGAGATCGGCGCATTGCAGGAGATCCAAAATGAGTAAAATTGGCCGAATAGCAGTAGTTACAGGGGTGAAGGAAGAAGCCGATGCTCTGCTGCCAGACCGTGTCGCCGAGCGTCACGACAGCCCCCTCGGGCCGGTTCGAAAAGTTGACCATTGTGGTAAACAAATCGCCATTTTATGTTCCGGTATCGGTAAAGTGCACGCCGCCGCCGCAGCCATGTACATGTATCAACATTGTCAGCCAGACCTTTTTCTCGTCATCGGCACTGCCGGACAGGTTAGCGCCATTGAAGGCGATTGTTTCTATCTGCACCAGTCGCTGCAGGCTGATTACGGTACCCTGAACAATTCCACCGGAAATGCTGGATTTACGCACTATAATGCGGGTGCCTGGCCGATCGGTCCTGCCGACTGGTCTCCCTTCGCGGCACTTGCGATCCCGCCCGCACTGGATTTGCCGCTGGCCCGCATTGCCACCGCCGATTGCTTCGTGAAATGCCCGGAACGATCGGGCTATCTGCGGGATGAGTTGAACGCGGACCTTGTGGATATGGAAACTGCAGCCGTCGCTCAAGTCGCCCATTTGCTCGATCTTCCCTGGGCAGCCATCAAGGCCACCACCGACAAGGCCGATGGCGACAGTTCTGGAGACTTTCACAAAAATTTGACACGTTCAGCAACACGCGCTGCGAACGCTGCGGCGCAGTTCATCCAGCTTTTATGATCGGGCAGAACTCCTGACTCGCGCATGGCCGATAGTGGCAAGTCTGCACTTGGACATTTAAGCCCTCAACCGCTCGACCGTTCTATAGTTTACAACTGTAGAAAAAAGGTGGTGCCCAGTGGGCGAAAAGTTAACATATCGTCGATTCCTGGCGGCACAGGCAAAGATCTGGAATTTCAAGGTCGATGCCAGCCTTGAATCCCATGATTCTGTTATCCGGGAACAACTGAAGTCCTTTGCCCTAATATCACGGATCGGCGCACTGATCCTCATCCCGTTCCTCATTTACATGATCGACAAATTGTTTCGTTATGCGGATCCCATATTTGTCGCGGGCAGCCTTTTCTTTGTCGCTGTGATGACTTTTCTGAGCATCCGCACCTACTTGCGTCACGAAATGGCTGATCCTGCGCCGGCAGAGTTTGAAGGCGCGATCAGAACCATCAAACTGGAATCAATCATCGCCGCCATCGGCAACTGTTCTATACTGGCTTTGCCTTTGGCATTTGGTCAAATACCCAATGAATTTGATGTCGCGATTATCTCTGCTGCCAATCTCATTCTCGGCGGCTTTATATATGGCAGCATCCCAAAAGCTCAGACATATTATCTTGTCATTAGCACGACGAGTTTCGCCAGCGCCTATCTCTTCCTGCTGGGCTTGCCCGCTAGCGGTGGGGTCGGCATGCTGATTCTCCTCGGACTTGGAACGAGTTACATTTACCGGTTGTTCTTTTTTAACTTTGCGCAACGCCACATTCATGCGGCCAAGGAGCGCAGCAATGCAGCAACCGTTAAACTGCTGCTCCATGATTATGCCGAACAAAGTTCGGACTGGCTTTGGGAAATCGATGCCGATCAACTGATTATCGATCCTTCTGCTCGATTTGCGTCAGCAGCAGCGGTCGAGATCAGCGATTTGCGCGGAATGAAACTGATTGACCTTTTTGATGACAGCACGGAACGAAATTTCCTCATCCAGTCGCTGGATTCCGGCAATACGTTTCGCGATGTGGCGGTTCCTATCACCATTCGCGGAAAACAGTTTTGGTGGAAGCTGTCCGGTCGTCGCATGAAAACACCTGATGGGTTAAGCGGGCATATTCGCGGTGTGGCGGCAGATATCACCAGTGCAAAAATGGCCGAAGACCGCGTTGCGCATCTGGCTCATTTTGACAGCCTCACCGATCTACCCAACAGGGTATTGTTCAATCAATCCTTGCAGAGATCGATCGCGCGACTCCAAAAAGACCAGAAACTTGCGGTACTCTATGTGGATCTCGACAATTTCAAGACAGTCAATGATACCCTGGGCCACGGCGCTGGCGATTTGATGCTGAAAGCGGTTGCCAATCGACTGGAAAATGCGATTGGCGTCGAGGATGTGGTAGCACGCCTCGGAGGCGATGAATTCGCGGTCTCCCTGAGAAACATTCAATCCGGGGCAGAGGCCAAGCGGAATGCAAGCCGGATCATTCAGCAACTGTCCAAGCCGATCATGATCGAAGGGCAGCCGGTGCGATCCGGTGCGAGTATCGGCATTGCGCTGTGCCCTGGCGCAGCATCAAATGCCGATGACCTATTAAAATATTCCGATATTGCGCTCTATCACGCCAAAGCGAATGGCCGCGGTTGTGTCTCACTATTCGAAGAATCCATGGGCACGGCATTTCAGGATCGCCGGAATATCGAACTGGACCTTCGATCGGCTCTGCAAAACAATGAACTCGAGCTATATTATCAACCGCTGGTCAACGTCGAAACCGGCGATACAATAGGCTATGAGGCACTCTTGCGGTGGCATCATCCGGAAAAAGGCATGATCATGCCGAACATTTTTATTCCTGTCGCTGAAGAAACCGGATTGATCGTCCAGCTCGGCGAATGGGTGCTGCGATCGGCACTTCAGGAACTTAGGAATTGGCCAGAGCATCTCAGTGTGGCCGTCAATCTGTCGCCTTCCCAAATGCGCAGCCCGAACCTGATGCCAACGATTATAAACGCACTGGCGGCCACCGGCGTTACTCCCAACCGACTGGAGCTTGAAATAACTGAGTCCGTCCTGATGAGCGACAGCCAGCATAATGTGGATATTCTCCACAAAATCCGGGAACTGGGTGTCCGGATCGCTCTGGATGATTTTGGAACCGGTTACAGTTCACTCAACTATCTAAGAAGTTTCCCTTTCGACAAGATCAAGATCGATCGGTGTTTTGTCGAGGATGTCGATAGTCGCGAAGATTGTCGCGCGATTATCCGCGCTGTTACCAGTCTCGCCTCCAGCCTGGGCATGGTTACAACCGCCGAAGGTGTGGAGCGCGATGGTCAGCTGGATCAACTGAGAGAGGATGGCTGTGTCCAGGTTCAAGGATATCTTTTCAGCAAAGCCGTGCCTGCGGGCGATATCGTCGGTCGGTCGGATCATGGCCTGAAAAACGCATCAGCAGTTGTGAAAGAATTGAAAGAACTCCCTGTACAGGAGCAGCAATCGCTGTCTGCTGACGATCTCAAAAAAAATGCGGGCTGACCATTTGCTAACAATGCTGTCAGTAGTTTTGCATATACGCACGTAATTCGTTATGCATACGCATGGTGTTTTTGCTCAAAAATATTCTCTATCTCATGCCGTTATTATTTGGAATCGGGTTTGTCGGGCCCGTGTTCACCGCGCTCATCCAGTTAACCGGGTGGTCTCCGCCATGGGGATTGTCCCCACTCCTTTTTGGATTTGGTCTGGGCGGAGCATGGGGCCTTTACGCCCAGTGGCGGGGAAGCTGGATCGCCTGGAGGGTGCGATGACGGGCAGTCAGCAGAACATGTCTCCGGAGGGCCGGACACAGCAGTTACGAAAACAGGAACTGGCCATTGCTCGCAAATACGCCCAGCGGCTTCCTTGGGAAGCAGTCATTTGGGGAATCGGAAATCTACTCGTCTGGCTGTCCCTCTGGCCGCTGGTTTTCATGGGATTTGTCCCGCTATGGCTTGGGTTTGTTATCGCAACGTTCAATGTGATGCTTTGCTATTTGCCTTCTCATGAAGCGCAACATGATATTATTGGCCGCAGAGGCACAAAGTGGCGCTGGCTGAACGAGTTGGTAGGCCATGTTTCAACCATTCCGCTGGCCCTGCCCTACCGCGCAGCCAAACTGACACACATCCAGCACCACTTGCATGCCAACGACCCCCACAAAGACCCCGATCACAGCTCTCTGGCACCGGGGCCGTGGCAGGCAATTGTGAAATCGATGCATAATCGGCAGCCGGGTGCCAAAGGCGGCTTCAACAAATATGCTGTGATCCTGCAGGAAATCGAGCGACCGGATGTACTGATCGATGGAGCAATCTATCAGATCGCTCATTTCGGCATTTTATTTGGTCTGGCGCTGTCAGGATATGTCTGGGAAGCCGTTCTCCTTTGGTGGCTGCCGCGCCAGATTGGTCTGACCTATATCCAGTTTTTCCTCAGTTGGGCGCCCCATCATCCAGGCGATGGTCAGGGAAGATACAAAGATACGCGCGCGTTCAAAAGCAGCTGGGGCAATGTCGGCTCGATGGGCATGCAATATCACATCATCCATCACCTTCACCCCTATATTCCGCTGACCGACACGCCAGCGGCCTACCGCGAGATGCGGGACATTTTGGAGCAACGTGGATGCCGACTGGAAGGGATATGACGGACAAGATCAGAGGTAGTTGCCTGTGTGGCGGCGTTTCATTTGCCATTGCAGGGCCTCCCGGACCAATTGGACAATGTCATTGTTCAAAGTGCAGGAAAGTTTCCGGCACCAATGGAAACTCCGTTTTCCATGCATCCCGTGAAAATTTTGAATGGACCAATGGCCAGGATCTGATCGCCGCGTATCACGTGCCCGACAGCAATGGCTGGCACTCGACCTTCTGCAAGACATGCGGCAGCCCTCTTCCGCTGGACGGACAAAAGAGCAATTTATTCTTTGTACCGGCCGGCTTGCTTGATGATGATCCCGGTCACCGCAATTTTGCTGCTCATATCTTCGTGGATTCAAAAGCACCCTGGGTCGCCATCACCGACGACGCCCCGCAGTTTTCGGAAGGATTTGGTTCGGAAAGGCGAGATCGATCGTCTTCTGAATGAAGATCAATTCGGCAACTACAACGCGAACCGGGGCGTGTTACGCCAGGGAGACTTAGACCTGCCCCGTGGGCCGGATCATCAATTCCCCGACGCAAACAGACGGCGGCTGCCCCAGTACGTAAGCAACGCTGTCGGCGAGATTTTCCGGTTCCAGAAATTCGAAATCGAACACGCCGCCCATCATTTCCAGCACTGACTGATCCTTGATACTGCTGCCCAGCTCGGTCTTCACCCCGCCCGGGAAAATCGTCGTGACCCGCACTCCATGGGCGGTCATTTCCTTGCGCAATGTGTGACTCAACGACCGCACGCCCGCCTTGGTGGCGGAATAGACTGCACTGGAGGGGAAAGTCTCGAGCGCCGCAATGGAGGAAATGATTATGATATGGCCATCCTTGCGCTCGATCATCTGGGGCAGAACGGCATTGATCCCGTATAATACGCCGCGCAAATTGACATCAATCATCCGGTCCCAGTCTTCGACATCACCTTTTTCGATAAGCGAAACCGGCATGATTCCGGCATTGCTGACGAGGGCATCAACCTGTCCAAATCTTTCCGTTGTGGCCGCCGCCAGCGCTTCTTGATCCTTGCGGCTGCTGACATCCGTGGCGTGAAAGGCCGAGTTTTCTCCCAGCTCCTCAACAATCGCTTCGAGCCGGTCGGTACGCCGCGCGGCCAGCATGACATTATATCCATCAGCCACCAGTTTGCGAGCCGTCGCCTCACCGATACCGCTTGATGCTCCCGTCACTATTGCCGTTCTCATGTCCGTCTCCTGCTGGCCAATCCTGTCGCAATGTCGGTCACGGTACGCCGCCGGGCAAGCCGCGTTTTTGTTAGGCAGAGATCAAGCCGAGACCTAGGACATAGTCGAGATAGATTACCGCATCCCGGACATCGAAAATAAAGGAAAAGAGAATAACCACCGTAATCAGCGCAGACCAAAGGGCATAAAAAGACCGCTCCGTCAAAAATGGCCGGTTCTTCAGCAGCAGGTACAGTCCGGGCGACCAGAAGATCAGATGTACCAGCGCGACCAGCCCCGACAGTTTCACGATACCGAGTGCGGGAATGCCCAATCGGCTGAGCAATATTGCTGTGATGAAGCCGCCCACTACCCAGCGCGCCTCAACCCGCTTCCAGACAAACAATAGCCCAACTGCGAAGCTGGCGAGCATGACCATCAACCAGGTCTGGACCCATTGCGGGGAGTTGGCGATACCTTCATCATTCCAAAGTTGCAGCGCCTGATTGCCGGGTTCATAGGCTCCCGCATTGGTGGCAGTAAGCAGCCCCGATACAAGCACCGCTGACACCAGAAATCGTTTCATTGCGGCATCTAACATCGATCTGAGTTCCCTTTTTTCAGTACATCAGGCACTGGGGGAGCCCTTGTCAATCCTCGCCGCTAACTGGAGGGTACCCAGTTGCCATGAAATCCAGGAGGGATGCGGTGAGGGACATGAATCACGGCCTGCGGCTCGCCCAGGAAATCATCGGCGTTGAGTATGGTCAATTCCGTCGTTTCGTTTTCGGCATCAATAACCAGTCCGATCAACCAACCTTCATCCTCACCTGAATCATCACTGCGGGGAACGAAGACAAATTCGCCGGGGTGACGCTCTTCACCGAAATCGCGTGATAACGTTTTTCCCGACTGCAGATCATGTTTAAGCAACTCCGTACCGGCGATATCAAAATCACCCTGTTCGCCGCCCAGCGAAATCGTATAGGCATAGCGATAAGGCTGGCTGGTCAGCCGTTCATCATAACGCGGAAACTCCTGCGGGCGGTCGGACAGTATCTTGCGATCGATTTTTTTGGTGACCGGATCGATGGTCCAGCGCTCAAACCGCGACCATTGTCCGCCGGGTCCAAAAGCGGTCTCGGCATAAGTGCTTTCGTGCACGACCACATCGACCACCGTTTTGCCGTCATCTGTCTCAAAGGCATTTGCGGGGTGATAAACATAACAAGGCTCGTCAAGTTCGCACCAGATGATATCAGCATCGGTTCCGGTCTTTGGAAGCAGTCCGACGCGCGCGCCATGATCTGGATTCCAGTCATAGGGAAAGGCATAACCCGCCAGCATTCGCTTCATCGAGAAAGTAGCAGGCAAGTCAAAAACCAGCACATTATTCTCGGTGATCTGACAATCGTGAATAGAGGGACCATCCTTCACCGCAATTGGTTCTTCCCGCGTCACTTTGCCTTCAGGGCCTACGACCACATGCCAGACCGTGTTGGCGACGGGTGCATCATATACAATCGCATGCGCTTCACCTGTTTTGGGGTCAAAATGAGGATGCGCGGAAAAACCGTTGGTCAGCGTACCGTCGAACGGATTATGGGCGACAGTCTCCAGATCATCGGTTAGCTCAACAGGAAAACCTCCTGCTTCGACAATTGCAAACGTCTTGCCGCCAATTTCGACGATATTGGTGTTGGCCGTGTCTGCGCGCGGATTGCGTGTGCCTGGTTTACGCTCTTCACCAAGCGCATCGCTGACAGCGTTCGAGCGTATCCAGCGATTGCGATACCAAACGGCTTCGCCTCCTTGCACGCGGATACCATGCGCCATACCTTCGCCAGTAAACCAGTGATAACTTGCTTCATCGGGAGGCGTCACGGGATTGGGACCAATCCGCATGTAACGGCCATCCAGTTCTGCCGGGATAGTTCCCGTCACCTGCATGGCCGAAATTGTTTCTTCTTCCTTCATCGGCACGTGCACGCCTTGCAGATAAGGATGACCGCCTTCCGGTGCCTTCAACCGTCTGCGATTAAAATTGGCCACCGCGCCCATGACGGGTGTGACAGCGGAACGGATAGTTTTTTCGATTACGGAAGCCATAAGATTTGTTCCTTCATTTAAATTCTATATCAGCCAGCGTCGCCGCGGCCATTGTCAATAATATCAAGCCGCCAGGGTGCGGCCGTCGGAGAGCTGCGAGATTACCGATGCCTGACAGAGCAAAAATGATCATCGCGGTCAGCGGCAAGAGATCGCTTCCGCCCTGCATGCGATTTATCAGCACGGCGATCGCAAGCCCGGACCAGGCGATTGACGGGATATGAAAGACCGCCCGAATAATATCGCGTGACGACCGATTGGCCAGAACACCACTTGTCGGTTCCCGATACAGCGGACCCAGCAACACGCGTTCGCCCAGCACACTATGCGCAATGCCAACGACTATACCAAGTATCGCAGTAAGAGATGCATATATTAGCATGCCAATATTCCTTCCCGGGTTTCACTTGGCAAAATGATTCGCAATGTTTATAGTGTTAACATGAAGCAATATGATAACAGTGTCAACATAAGAATGCTGACTGCGGAGGATGCGGCCTGATGAACGCGATGAAGCCTTCCTATCACCACGGAGATCTGCATTCTGCAGCCATCGCCGCGGGCATGGAGAAGATTGAAAAGCAGGAACATCCAGACCTCGGCTTGCGCGCGCTGGCTCGAGAGCTTGGAGTTTCAGCAACGGCACTATACCGGCATTTTCCGAACAAGGACGCGCTTCTGGATGCGCTTGCAATGGAAGGCCTGAACCGACTTGGCGTACATCAGGCCAGCGCAGCGCAGGCCGTGGGTGGTGGTATCGAGGGTTTCGCCGAAATTGGAATTACTTACGTCAGCTGGGCTGTCAGCCACCCAGCGTTGTTGCGCCTAATCTATGACCGCGTTGGCAAAGTTGATCTTGAAGCGGACACGCGAACGGATATGGGAGAAGCCTTCTATCAATTGCGCGCGGGTATCACGGCCATGATGCCGGATGACATGTCGATCGAAACACGTACCGCAGCAACGCTCCATGTCTGGTCGCTGGTTCACGGGCTGGCTATGCTGATCCTCGACGGTCAGGTCGACTATGATGCCGATATGGTTCGCAAGGTCGTGTCGATGACAAACTTCGGATTGAGATAGCCGGCCTGGAATCTATAGGATGCGCACGCCTTTTATGATGAGGTAAAATGCTGCCGAAAACAGCGCAATCATGTTGGATATCATAAATGCCATGGTAACATAATTGTGTCCCAGTGCCGGGATGAAGTCGCGTCCCACAATCATGGTTGCCACAAACAGAAATGCGAAAACGCCCCAACCGGCAATAAGTTTCGGAATCAATCCGGACCGCAAGAACAGATAGAAGAACCCGGCATTGGAAACGCTCGACAGCACCAGACTCAGGTGAAAAGATGTGTATTCTGAGGTAGCCTGCAAGCCGGCAAGCAACAATCTCTGCTTTTCGACGGCCATTTCAGAATAGGCCAGATCGCCAGCGATTTCTGCTGCATTCAAATTGAAAACTGCACTCATTAGAACAAGCATTGCTGCCCCGAGACTGACGATCAGACTCCATCCGGCCAGCAACGGTCCCGAAGCGCGCAGAAGAAGGTACAGGCCAATACCAACCACGACCGACAATCCAAAGGTCAGCAACGTAATATAGGCTTTTGCGCGCAATTGCGTTTCGGCTTCCAGTATATTCTGTGCCGTTGCCACGACATCGGCGGAAAGATTTATATCAATGCCCTCGCCAACCGTTAGCGCGGAAATCATGCCAACAAATATCGCGGCCAGCAATGATCCGCCAACAATGCGTGCAATAAACTTGGGTTCGAGAGGGTTTGAGACATTCTGATCAATCATGGTCAATCCTTAAACTCCAGCAAATCACCCGGCTGACATTTCAGTTCCCGACAGATCGCCTCCAGTGTCGAAAATCGCATGGCCTTGGCTTTGCCGGTTTTCAGGATCGACAGGTTGGCGATTGTAATGTCGACCCTCTCTGCCAACTCGGTCAAAGTCATCCGGTTATCGTGCAGCAGATCATCCAGTTTCACGAAAATCGCCATTAGATAGTCCCTTTCAGATCATCGCGCATATCGGTGCCAAGGCGAAAGACGCGCGCAAAAACAAACAGGACCATGACCATCAGCAAACCAGTAAGGTCCCAGAAAATATCAACCTGTGATGTGGATCCCTTGAACGCCGTTTCGACAATCAACCCGAAGGCCGCAGTGGGAATATATGCAAGTTGAATGGCGAGCAAAAGCAACGCCATATGCCGGAGCCGGTCCGAATTTCTGGCGATGAACGGATCTCCGCCGGCTATTGTGTCGACGATATTGGCAAGAGAGCGAAAGAACATCCACCAAAGAGCCAGAACGACAGACACAAATAACAACAACGCCACCACTGAGCCGACAGGATAGTGCGATTCCGCCATACCAAAATGCTGGTGGACGGCCTGAAGTATTCTATCGCTGTAGATGATCGCCAAAGGAACCGCGACGAGTGTAAGAGCCGCGGCCGAAGCGAACAGATGCTGTCCAGACCTGGCGATGATAACACCGGTTTTCAGGAAAGGATCGCACAGCGTTTTTGTCACTAGACCGTCCCCTCCAGCTCGTCCTGCATGTCTGCACCGCGATCAAATACGCGGGCGAGAATGATCAGCAACAGCACCAGCAAGATACCGGTAATGGAAATGCCGCCGTCGATGGTCAGGCTGAAATCCCGATCCGGTTTGACTTCGCCTAGCGTGGTGAGAATTGTCGTCGCAAATATGCTGCCAAAGAACGTGATGATTTGCATCAGGAATACGGCAATTCCCATTCCGCGCAGTCTGGTACCGTTGATCCGCGTAAAGGGATTGCCCTCACCCACCGAGTCGACGATCCTCCGAAGCCGGTTGATCGAAAACAGGATCAGCAGCAGCATTACAAGGCCAAAGACCATCATGCCGGCAATCATCCACACGATTTCCGGTCCCGGCGGCGCAACAAACACATCCGCCATCTCGTTCGTCACCTCGTCAGTGAAGGCCAATATGGTCGGCACGGCAATTGTCAGGACGCCCGCGCCGAGCACCAATAGCCACTTGGTGAATATCAATATTCCGCGCGTCGATTTGAGAACAATGTCATTGGCTGGCTTGGTGTGAGTCATGGGTTTTCCGTTTCTGATTCGTCGTTGCTTATCGTTTATCAATAACACTATATCGAAAAACATCAACAGTTTTATTGTTTTTCAATAAATATTGCTATAAGCGCTTTTGCACAACGAGAGGAAACCCATGCCAATAATCACATTTATTCACGTCGCCATGGGTGCAATTGCGATCCTCGCAGGTGCAGCTGCCCTGCTTGCGGCCAAGGGCACGCGCCCACACCGATTGGCCGGCAATATGTTTCTCGGATCGATGCTCATCATGGCGGTGGCGGGCATATATATCGCCATGGTTCTTCCGATGGCGATCTCGGTCATGGGCGGCGTTGTCACTATATATCTGGTCACCACATCCTGGTTGGCGGCAAAACGCGCAGATGGCAAAGTAGATTTGCTCGACTACCTGATGCTGGCCATCATATTGAGCGTTGTGGCCGGCGGAATCGCGACCGGCCTCGAAGCGCAAAACAGCCCGACCGGATTGAAGGACGGACTCCCGGCGATGCCCCATTTTTTCTTCGCTGGTCTGGCCGCATTACTGGCAATAGGCGATCTCGTCATGCTGGCGCGCAAGGGAATTTCAGGAAAACGGCGCATTGCACGTCATTTGTGGCGGATGTGCTTTGCCTATTTTATCGCCGTTGGTTCGCTTTTCACCGGGCCCGGCGCAACCGCCTTTCCCAAAGCCATTCGCGACAGCGGATTTTTGAGTATACCCGAGCCACTGATCCTTCTCATCATGCTGTTCTGGATAGTTCGTGTTTTGGCGACGAAATGGTACCGTGACAAACCACCCACCGGGACAAAACATCCCCACCCCGGCTCTTGACCCAAATCCAACATCTCCCTATATGCAGGCCTCACCACAGGTTTCGAGACAAGGCATGCAGTTGCGCAGCATGTCATACGAATGGGATCTGACCGGTTTTCAGGACGCTAAAAAGCTGCGGTTTCCGCCCCAGATAACGGGTGGCGGAGACATGCGGCTTTTGTTGTTCTGGAGCGCCCCACGAAATTGTTTTTCCACAGGCCAAGTGCTTCAAAAGACGCACAAGTCCGGTGATGGCGAGAAGGCACATTACATATGGCGACTACAGCAGCTTCCGTTAAAACGACAGCTCCCACCCCCACCCGCAAGAAACGTATTCGCAAGATCTTCGGTGATATTCATGAAGTAATCGAAATGCCGAACCTGATCGAGGTTCAGCGCGAATCATATGAGCAGTTCCTGCGATCCGACAAGGATACGGGTTATGTTTCCGGTCTGGAAAAAACGCTGCGCAGCGTTTTCCCGATCCGTGATTTTGCTGGCACCGCCGAAATGGACTTCGTCAACTACGAACTCGAAGATCCCAAATATAATGTTGAAGAATGTCGTCAGCGGGGCATCACCTATGCTGCGCCAATGAAAGTGACATTGCGCCTGATCGTGTTTGAAGTCGATCCGGAAACCGAAGCACGCTCCGTCCTCGATATTAAAGAGCAAGACGTCTATATGGGCGACATGCCTTTGATGACCAAGAACGGGACGTTCGTCATCAACGGAACAGAGCGCGTTATTGTCAGCCAGATGCACCGTTCACCCGGCGTATTGTTTGACCACGATCGTGGCAAGACCCACTCATCCGGTAAATTCCTGTTCGCTGCGCGCGTTATTCCATATCGCGGTTCGTGGCTCGACTTTGAATTTGACGCCAAGGACATTGTGAACGTTCGTATCGACCGTAAACGCAAATTGCCGGTAACCGCTTTGCTGCGCTCGCTGGGTGATGCGACGATCGAAGTCAAAGAAAAGAAACCCAACTTTAAAGTCGGCGAGATGGTTCGCGTTTCCGGTATGAAACAGCCTGCCGAAATTATCGAAATGGATGGCAACCGGATCACGATCAAGGAGCCCATGGGCGCGATCGAAATTCAAGGCAAGATTGAAGATGAAGGCCGCACCAAGAGTGCCGAAATCACTGGCATCCTGAAACAGGGCTATTCCGAGGAAGATATTCTCAACCAGTTTTATGGCCGCATTGTCTACAAGCGCGCCAAAGATGGCTGGACTATTCCTTTCGTTGCAGAACAGTGGCGCGGTCAGAAACCGACATTTGATATTGTCGATGCCGACAGTGGAGAAGTCATATTTGCTTCAGGCGCAAAAATTACGCCCCGCGGTGCCAACAAGGCTGAGAAAGATGGCATGAAAAATGTCGTTATTCCAACTGAAGAAATCTTCGGTCGCTACAGCGCGTTCGATCTGATCAACGAAAAAACTGGCGAGATTTATATCGAAGCTGGTGATGAGGTAACCGCAGAAAATCTCGAGAAGCTTGATGCAGCCGGTATCGACCAACTCGAATTGCTGGACATTGATCACGTCACGACAGGCCCATGGATCCGCAACACACTGAAAGTAGACAAGGCCGACACGCGCGACGATGCGCTGTCCGACATCTACCGTGTCATGCGCCCGGGCGAGCCGCCAACCCGGGAAACCGCAGAAGCGCTGTTCGAAGGCCTGTTCTTCGATCCGGAACGCTACGACCTTTCCGCCGTTGGCCGCGTCAAACTGAACATGCGCCTCGATCTCGATGCACCGGACGACTATACGGTTTTGCGCAAGGAAGACATTCTGGCAGTGGTCAAGACTCTGGTCGACCTCAAGGATGGCAAGGGCGAGATTGACGATATCGATAACCTCGGCAATCGCCGTGTCCGTTCGGTGGGCGAATTGCTGGAAAACCAATATCGCGTTGGTCTGCTCCGCATGGAACGCGCCGTGAAGGAACGGATGAGCTCGGTTGACGTATCGACAGTCATGCCGAACGATCTGATTAACGCAAAACCGGCAGTTGCTACGGTTCGTGAATTTTTCGGATCATCACAGCTCTCTCAATTTATGGATCAGACCAACCCGCTTTCGGAAGTCACCCATAAACGCCGTGTGTCTGCACTTGGGCCCGGTGGCCTGACCCGCGAACGCGCTGGCTTTGAAGTCCGCGATGTTCATCCTACCCACTATGGCCGGATTTGCCCGATTGAAACACCTGAAGGCCCGAATATTGGCCTGATCAATTCACTCGCATCGTTTAGCCGAGTGAACAAATATGGCTTTATCGAAACGCCTTATCGTCAGATCAAGGACGGCAAGGTCACCAATGATGTGGTCTATCTCTCCGCCATGGAAGAGCAGAAGCATACCGTGGCGCAGGCCAATGCTGAACTCAACAAGGACGGAAGTTTTGTTGAAGAACTGGTCTCTTCTCGTGAAGCAGGCGAATTTCTGATTGCTCATCGCGATCAGATCACACTGATGGACGTTTCGCCGAAACAGCTGGTGTCCGTCGCTGCCTCACTTATTCCTTTCCTGGAAAACGATGACGCCAACCGCGCATTGATGGGATCGAACATGCAACGCCAGGCGGTGCCTTTGGTGAAAGCCGAAGCGCCGTTCGTTGGAACCGGCATGGAAGAGACCGTAGCGCGCGATTCAGGCGCAGCTATCGCGGCACGCCGCGGCGGTATTGTCGACCAGGTGGATGCAACACGTATTGTTATTCGTGCGCAGGGTGACGTCGAAGCAGGCAAGTCCGGCGTCGACATTTACACGCTGCAGAAATTCCAGCGTTCCAACCAGAACACCTGCATCAACCAGCGTCCGCTGGTAAAGGTTGGCGACATAATCCAGACCGGTGATACTATTGCAGACGGTCCTTCGACCGACATGGGCGAACTGGCATTGGGCAAAAACAGTCTCGTCGCCTTCATGCCCTGGAATGGTTACAACTATGAGGATAGTATCCTCATTTCCGAGCGTATCGTGAAAGACGATGTTTTCACTTCGATTCATATCGAAGAATTTGAAGTCATGGCGCGTGACACGAAGCTTGGACCTGAAGACATTACCCGCGATATCCCGAATGTTGGCGAGGAAGCCCTGCGCAACCTCGATGAAGCCGGCATCGTGTATATCGGTGCAGAAATCGAACCCGGCGATATTCTTGTCGGCAAGATCACACCGAAGGGTGAATCGCCAATGACACCGGAGGAAAAGCTTCTTCGTGCGATATTTGGCGAAAAAGCTTCCGATGTTCGTGACACGTCTCTGCGTTTGCCGCCGGGCGTTGCGGGTACGGTTGTTGAAGTTCGTGTGTTTAACCGCCACGGCATCGACAAAGACGAGCGTGCACTGGCCATCGAACGCGAAGAAATCTCGCGCTTCACGAAGGACAGAGATGACGAACGTGCCATCCTGAACCGGGCTACTTTTAACGCGCTTAAAGACATGTTGATTGGTCAGACGGCAACTTCTGCTCCGAAGCCTATGAAAAAGGGCGCGAAGATCGACAAAGAAAGTCTGTCCGAACTGGACAATGCGGACTGGTGGAAGATCGCGGTCAAGGACGACAAGGTCCAGGCTGATTTCGAAGCAACCCGCGGGCAATATGACGAGGCGATCAAGGAGATCAACGAGCGTTTCGAAGATCGTCGCGAGAAACTGGAGCGTGGTGATGAGCTTGCTCCTGGTGTCCTGAAGATGGTCAAAGTATTCGTCGCGGTGAAGCGCAAGCTGCAACCCGGCGACAAAATGGCTGGCCGTCACGGAAACAAGGGGGTTATCTCCCGCATTCTTCCGCAGGAAGACATGCCGTTCCTTGATGACGGAACACCGGTCGATATCGTTCTGAACCCGCTGGGCGTGCCTTCGCGAATGAACGTAGGCCAGATCTTCGAGACCCACCTCGGTTGGGCCGCACGTGGTCTCGGCGAGCAGATTACGCATGCTCTCGAAGACTGGAAACACGCAAACCCGAATCCGGAGGCAGCGCCACCACCCGATGCGGTTAAAGAGCGGTTGAAGGTCATCTATGGCGAGCAATATCACGAAGATATTGATGCACGTGATACGGCTGAGATTGTCGAAATGGCCGGACATTTGCGCAATGGTGTTCCAATGGGCACGCCGGTGTTTGACGGCGCGCACGAAAGCGACGTCTCAGACATGCTGGAACTCGCCGGACTGGATCGCAGCGGACAGGTTGATCTTTATGATGGCCGGACCGGTGACAAGTTCGATCGCAAGGTAACAGTGGGCTATATCTATATGCTCAAACTGCACCATCTGGTTGACGACAAGATCCACGCACGTTCCATTGGACCTTATTCTCTCGTCACGCAGCAGCCACTGGGCGGTAAAGCTCAGTTCGGCGGACAGCGGTTTGGTGAAATGGAAGTCTGGGCGCTGCAAGCATATGGCGCGGCTTACACGCTACAGGAAATGCTGACGGTCAAGTCGGATGACGTGATCGGTCGGACCAAGGTCTACGAAGCCATCGTCAAAGGTGACGATACATTCGAAGCCGGCGTTCCGGAAAGCTTCAACGTTCTGGTCAAGGAAATGCGTTCGCTGGGTCTCAACGTCGAACTCTCCAGCTTCGGTGACGAAGATGAAGATGGCGATGATGAGGACGGCATTGCGATAGCGGCGGAGTGAGAAACTAAACCTCATTCCCGCTCCTAGCATTTAGATTTTTGGGCACAGGCCCCGAAGGAAGAAATAATGAACCAAGTAACAAATTTCGCAAATCCGATCGCAAAGCCGGAAACATTTGACCAGATCCAGATTGGTCTGGCCTCTCCCGAGCGGATTCGCAGCTGGTCTTTTGGTGAAATCAAAAAACCGGAAACCATTAACTACCGGACGTTCAAGCCCGAGCGTGACGGCCTGTTCTGTGCGCGTATCTTTGGCCCGGTCAAGGATTACGAATGCCTGTGCGGTAAATACAAGCGCATGAAATATAAAGGCATTGTCTGCGAGAAATGCGGTGTCGAAGTTACGGTAACCAAAGTTCGTCGCGAACGCATGGGTCATATCGACCTTGCCGCTCCGGTCGCACATATCTGGTTCCTGAAATCTCTGCCAAGCCGCATCGGCTTGTTGCTCGACATGCAACTCAAGCAGCTGGAGCGCGTGCTTTATTTCGAAAGCTACGTAGTTATCGAACCCGGTTTGACGGCTTTGGAGAAATTCCAGCTGTTGACCGAAGACGAAATGCTGGAAGCACAAGATGAATATGGCGAAGATGCATTCTCCGCCGGCATCGGTGCCGAAGCTGTCAAAATCATGCTGCAGGACCTTGATCTGGAGCGTGAAAAAGAAGACCTGATGGAAGAGCTGGCGACAACCAAGTCGACGCTCAAGCCCAAGAAAATCATCAAGCGGCTTAAAGTGGTCGAAAGCTTCATCGAATCCGGCAACAAACCGGAATGGATGATCCTTGAAATCATTCCCGTCATTCCACCCGAGCTGCGCCCGCTGGTGCCTTTGGATGGCGGCCGATTTGCAACATCCGATCTCAACGATCTCTATCGCCGTGTGATCAACCGGAATAACCGTTTGAAACGCCTGATGGAACTGCGCGCGCCGGACATCATTGTCCGCAACGAGAAGCGCATGTTGCAGGAGTCTGTTGACGCCCTGTTCGACAATGGCCGTCGTGGTCGTACCATTACCGGTGCCAACAAGCGCCCGCTGAAATCGCTGTCCGACATGCTCAAAGGCAAGCAGGGCCGTTTCCGTCAGAACCTTCTCGGTAAACGTGTCGACTATTCCGGTCGCTCGGTGATCGTGACCGGTCCCGAGCTGAAACTGCATCAGTGCGGTCTGCCGAAAAAGATGGCTCTCGAATTGTTCAAGCCGTTTATCTACGCACGGCTCGACGCCAAAGGCCTCTCTATGACGCTTAAACAGGCGAAAAAATGGGTGGAGAAAGAGCGCAAGGAAGTCTGGGATATTCTCGAGGAAGTGATCCGCGAGCATCCCGTGATGCTGAACCGCGCACCAACACTTCACCGTCTTGGTATCCAGGCGTTTGAACCTGTATTGATCGAAGGGAAAGCCATTCAGCTTCATCCACTGGTCTGCTCCGCCTTCAACGCCGACTTTGACGGCGACCAAATGGCTGTCCACGTTCCGCTGAGCCTCGAAGCCCAGCTGGAAGCGCGTGTCCTGATGATGTCGACCAACAACATCCTTTCACCAGCCAATGGCAAACCGATCATTGTTCCTTCACAGGATATGGTTCTTGGTATCTATTACCTGACAATGGATCGCAAAGGCGAACCAGGCGAAGGCATGATCCTTGCCGACATGGCCGAAGTGCATCAGGCACTGGAAATTGGCGCGGTGACCTTGCACTCCAAGATCACAACCCGCGTTCCGCAGACTGATGAAGACGGCAATCCCATTCTCGTGCGGTTTGAAACAACACCTGGTCGTTTGCTGATCGCGGAATGTCTGCCGAAATCACACAAGGTGCCGTTTGATATCGTTAACCGCTTGCTGACCAAGAAAGAGGTCGGCGACGTGATTGACCAAGTTTATCGTCACACCGGTCAGAAAGACACGGTCCTTTTCGCCGATGCGATCATGGGCCTTGGCTTCCGACACGCCTGTAAGGCTGGTATTTCCTTCGGCAAGGATGACATGATCATTCCGGACTCGAAAGATGCCACAGTTGAAGAGACCCGGGCCTTGGTTGCTGACTATGAGCAACAATATCAAGATGGTCTCATCACCCAGCAGGAAAAATACAACAAGGTGATCGATGCCTGGTCCCGCTGTGGTGACACGGTTGCAAACGCCATGATGGACGAACTGGCAGCGACGCCAGAGGACGAGCATGGCCGTGAGCGTGAGATTAATGCAATCTACATGATGAGCCACTCTGGCGCACGTGGTTCGCCAGCACAGATGAAACAGCTGGGCGGTATGCGCGGTCTGATGGCCAAACCTTCTGGCGAGATTATTGAAACACCAATTATCTCGAACTTTAAAGAAGGTCTGACGGTTCTCGAATATTTCAACTCGACCCACGGAGCCCGTAAAGGCCTCGCGGATACGGCGTTGAAAACCGCAAACTCGGGCTATCTGACTCGCCGTCTGGTGGACGTCTCTCAGGATTGTACGATTGTCGAAAATGATTGCGGCACCGAAAATGCACTGGAAATGAAAGCCATTGTCCAGGGTGGTTCGGTTATCGCATCGCTTGGCGAACGTATCCTGGGCCGGACCATGGCTGAAGATATTGTCGACAGCAAAGACGACAAGGTTGTGATCAAATCCGGTACATTGCTGGATGAAGCAGCCATCAAGGTGATCGAAGAGCTCGGCATTCAGTCCGCGCGCATTCGATCTCCACTGGTTTGTGAATCCAAAATGGGGGTCTGCGGCACCTGTTACGGACGTGACCTAGCTCGCGGTACACCGGTCAATATCGGTGAAGCAGTTGGCGTTATCGCAGCTCAGTCTATTGGCGAGCCGGGTACGCAGCTGACGATGCGGACCTTCCACATCGGCGGCGCTGCGCAGCTCAACGAGCAATCCAACCTCGAGGCCGTTGCTGAAGGTACTGTCCAATATCGTGACATGCCGGTGATCGAAGACAAGAACGGAAGGTTCCTGTCACTCGCTCGCTCCGGTGAAATCGCGGTGATCGATGATGAAGGTCGCGAGCGTTCCGCCGACAAGCTTCCATATGGTACGAGCTTGCTGATCAAGGATGGCGCGAAGGTGAAACTCGGCGATCGTCTGGCAGAATGGGATCCGTTCACCATGCCGATGATTACCGAGAAACCAGGTGTCATCAAATATCAGGATGTCATCGAAGGCAAGACGATGACCGAACAGACCGATGAAGCAACCGGGATCGCACAACGCGTGATTACCGAATATCGAGCTTCGGGCCGCGGTGCCAACAAAGAGGATCTGCGTCCACGCCTGACTCTCCTTGATGCCGACAGCGGCGAAGCTGGCCGATACATGCTAGCCAACGGTGCTACTCTCTCCGTGACTGATGGTCAGGAAGTGGAAGCGGGTGACGTGATCGCACGTGTCTCTCGCGAAGCCGCGAAAACGCGTGATATTACCGGTGGTCTGCCGCGCGTTGCCGAACTATTCGAAGCGCGCATTCCGAAAGACAATTCAATTATCGCCAAGGTTTCCGGCCGCGTAGAATATCTGCGCGACTACAAGGCCAAGCGTAAAATTGCGATTGTTCCCGAGGAAGGTGATCCAGTAGAATATCTGGTACCGAAGACGAAAGTCATCGACGTCCAGGAAGGCGATCATGTGAAAAAGGGCGACAATCTCGTGTCCGGTTCACCAGATCCGCATGATATTCTCGAGGTTTTGGGTGTTGAAGCCCTGGCCGAATATCTGGTTGCCGAGATTCAGGAAGTCTATCGTCTGCAGGGCGTGAAGATCAACGACAAGCACATCGAAACGATCGTTCGTCAGATGCTGCAGAAAGTTGAGATCACCAATGGAGGCGACACAACCCTGTTGCCTGGCGAGCAAATCGATAAGGAAGAGATGCTGGAATATAATGCCAAGCTGACCAAGAAACAGACCCCTGCCGAAGGCAAGCCTGTTCTGCTCGGTATCACCAAGGCATCGCTGCAAACGCGCAGCTTTATCTCAGCAGCCTCTTTCCAGGAAACCACCCGGGTGCTGACCCAAGCGGCTGTGGAAGGCAAGAAGGACTCGCTGATCGGTCTCAAGGAAAACGTTATCGTTGGACGTTTGATCCCGGCGGGTACCGGAGCGGGCATGAACCGTGCACGTATCGCTGCAAGCAGCCGCGATGCGGCGCTTCGGGCGCAACAGCAGAAAATGGTAGATGCCATGGCTGCTGCAGAAGAGCTAAAAGCGGAAGAAGCTGCTGCTCCCGCTGCTGAAGAAACGCCAGTAGCGGAAGAAGTCGCTGCAGATGTCGCAGTTGCGGAAGCTCCGGCCGAAACACCGGAAGCAACAGACGAGAACGAATAACTTCTCACTGCACACGCATTAACAAAAAAGGCCCCGCCGGAGAAATCCGGCGGGGCCTTTTTATTGAACTACTCGCATCACATGCGTTCCGATTCGGGACAGAATGAGATATTGCTCTCCGCACATTGTAAAAAATTGAAAATTTTGTTAATGAAGCCTTAAGGATTCGGTGAGGAATTTGAGAATCCTTGAACTAGACAACCATCTTTTTCGGTCGGGTCGAACAATTTGGGGACTAACATTATGAAAAAATTACTTTTAATAGCTGCTGCGGCTTCAGTAGCCGCGGCGTCCGCTCCGGCCGCCGCCGTTGTAACGCTGGACTTTGAGGGTATTGGCGACAATAATCCAGTCGGAAACTTTTATGCACCAGAATATGTCTTCTCGGACGCCACACTTGCGCTTGTAGATGCAGATGCCGGCGGTAACGGCAATTTTGCCAACGAGCCGACTTCCGATACGGTTATGTTCTTCCTGGATGCCAACAATGCCGTGCTTGATGTAACCAATGGTTTTGATACCGGCTTTTCGTTCTTTTACACGTCCTCAACGGCAGCGACAGTGAGTGTTTGGAGCGGCTTGGGTGCAACTGGTTCGCTGTTGGGATCAATTGATCTCACCGCTCAACATACCGACAATTGTGTTGGTGATCCGAACGGCACTTTTTGTAACTGGGATGCTATTGGTATTGACTTTGCTGGTACAGCCTTCTCTATCGATTTTGGCGGCACGGCAAATTTCACGGCCTACGACAATATTACATTCGGCAGTGCAACGCCCGGCGGTGCGGTTCCCGAACCAGCAACATGGGCGTTCATGATCTTTGGTTTCGGTGCAATTGGCGGGGCCATGCGTCGTCAACGCAAAGCCAATGTGAAAGTCAGCTACGCTTAAGCGGTACTGACAAGTAAATTTGAAAAAGGCCTCGCCGGAGAAATCTGGCGGGGCCTTTTTTCTGGCTCACTTAACGAGCATCTGTTCTATCTGTTCCTGAGCCACATTTATCGCTGCATCACCTTTCATCATCTGTTGATCGGCGGCAATAAAGGTAACATCCTCAACGCCGATAAAACTCAATATGTGCCGAAGATATCCGGATGCGAAATCTATTTCACTCCCGATCTCTGTTCCACCTGATGCGAGCGCAATATAGGCTTTCTTGCCGGTCAACATGCCGACAGGTCCTGTTTCGGTATAGCGGAACGTTTTGCGGGCTCGAGCAATCAAATCGATCCAGGCCTTGAGCGCTGCCGGTACACCAAAATTATACACTGGCACGCCCAATACCAATATGTCAGCAGCGACGAGTTCTTCCACCAGCTGATCTGACAAGGCCAGAATTTCGCGCTGTTCGTCGCTGCGGTCAGATTCATCTGTAAAATTGGCTCCGATCCAGCCTTCGGTTACAAACGGAAGTGGTTGGGACAGATCGCGCACCACGACTGATTCCGGGGAGAGCTTGTCGATCAGGGCATCGGTCAACGCGCGGGAAGTCGATCCTTGGTTACGCGCGCTGGCATCGATCCGCAATATTGATGGTTTGTGCGTTTGGGTCATCGTAAAATCCTTGTTTGTATTCGGGAAAAAATCCGGAAGAACGCCTGACGTCAGTCATGCGCTCTTCCGTTCGCGAGTGTCAGTTGGCAGTTTCAATAGCTTCAACAAAAACCAGTTCAGAATCATCCACTGCGGTGATGTCGAGTATCGAGCTATCTCGGATAGTCAGGGCATCACGCGCGCTGATTTCTTCGCCATTTACCTGCATCTTTCCGGTCGAGCCCACCAAATAGATATGCGCACCTTCCGCAATATCATGCTGGACCGACTTGCCAGCTTTCAAGCTTGCGCCGTATAGCCTTGCATCCGCCCGGATCATCAATGCCCCGGATGCGACATCTGCATCGAACCCGCTGGCGAGTATTTCCAGCTGGTTCGATCGGCCCCCTTTGGGGAAGGATTTGGCATCCCAGCGAGGATCACCTCCTTCAGTGCGGGGTTCGATCCAAATCTGGAACAACCGCGTTTGGTCTGCCTCCAAATTATACTCGCTATGGGTCACGCCGGTTCCAGCGCTCATCACCTGAACATCGCCAGCAAGTGTGCGTCCTTCATTCCCCATATTGTCGCGATGAGTAATGGCACCTTCACGCACATATGTGATAATCTCCATATTCTCGTGCGGGTGCATCGGGAAACCGGTTTGCGGCGCGATTTCATCATCATTCCAGACCCGGATCGGGCCAAATCCCATACGAGACGGATCCCAATATTTTCCGAAGGAAAAGTGATGACGAGCCTGTAGCCAGTCATGATCGACATGGGCCAGATCGGAAAATTTGCGTTTCTCTATCATTTTCATTCTCCATTTTCAGACAACCGCTTGTTGTCCGTGCTTGAGAAGGAGATAGTCACAAAATCTTGTTTCCAAAATAGACAAGATAGAAATTGATTGTTTCCATTTATGGTATAATAATCGAAGCATGTCTTTACCGGATTATGAAGCCTGGGCGATATTCGCTGCAGTGGCACGGCTTGGTAGCTTCACCGCCACGGCGCGGGAGCTCAAACTGTCCAAGCCAACGATATCGAAAGCAATCACGCGACTGGAGACGAGTCTGAGCACCGTGCTGTTCCATCGCACATCCCGGAAAATTTCTTTGTCTACAGCGGGCCGGTCGCTCCTCCCCCACGCTCAGAAAATTGCCCATGACGGCGACGCAGCTATGGATGCTGCGCGGGACACAACCCATTTGCTGCGGGGACAAGTCCGCATGGCTGCTCCGCTCAGTTATGGCTTGTCCCATCTCACGCCAGTCATCGCCGACTTCATGGGCAAATATCCGGAAATCGCCGTGGACGTGCAGCTTAGCGATGCCCGGGTTGACCTGGTAGAGGAAGGATTTGATCTTGCTGTCAGGATCGCTGCACTGCCTGATAGCAGTCTGCGCGCCATCCTGTTGCGCCGAATGAAGGGATATTTTCTTGCCTCTCCCTCCTATATCGAAAAAAATGGAGAACCCCGGCATCCATCCGAATTGTCGAACCATGACTGCTTTATCTATTCCAATCTGCCAACACCGGAACTCTGGCATCTCACCGGTCCCGGGGGAGAGAAAGCAAGCGTTCAACCAAAATGCCGCCTGCGCACCAATAATGGATCGCTTGAACTGGCATCAATCCTTGCAGGCCACGGGATAGGAAGCCTTCCGGATTTTCTGTGCGACGAGGATCTCCAGGCTGGCCGGTTGGTCGCCATCCTACACGGGTGGAATTTCGAACCGATCGATCTCAATATCGTCATGCCCCCTTCCCCACTGCGCCCCGCCCGCGTCAATGCACTCATCGATCATCTGAAGAAAAACCTGCACTGATCCGGGAAAGCTAACCGGCGACAACATAATTGCATTCCGCAAAAAGGGTCAGTTGGTTTGTCCCGGACGATAGGACCTTGTGGCGGCCTTTCTGATATTGTCCGGTTTGAACCTGGCGGATTTCAGTTTCCGTTTTGAGTAAAGCAGAGCCTGATCGAAAAAATGCACTGATCCCGGATCCCGGCTTTGGCCATAGGCCATAATCGATTGAGCTTTTACCTCCGGACCGAATTCCACGACGCTCACAAAAGAGTGCCCATGTTCGCCATAGCTGATTTTGGACGCTTCATCAGTTGCCGTATTGAAAGTCATTATCGCGCCCATGTAAAACGGCGTGCCCGATGAAGGCAGATCAAAATGCGCCTGCGAACCAGTGCGTTTGCCATCTTGCGTCGCCCGTTTCAGCCTGTTGATATGTCCATACGGAATTCGCCAGCTACCGTAGTTGTTTGTGAGGAGTACCAGTGCTTTTCTGAGTCGGCCAATCATCGGATTTTTCGAATCATCCTCTCGGATATGGAACATGGTCACATAAACCGCAGCCCCGATTGAATCCGCATCGGCGCGTCTGTTCCAATCTTTGAGAATGTTAAAGGCTTCCTGCAATTCAGGTTCCGCACTTTGTTTTTGTATTGAGAACTGATCCCATTCCGCGTTGAGCGTGCCAATATCTCCCTCTGCGGTAGGCAGGTAAGTATCAAAGGCAAATTGCGACAATTGCGCCATTGAAATCTTGTCCTCCGACCCAATAAGTTCTCGGGAACGTTGGGCAATCGCCGTGTCCCGCTCAGACCGAAACATGTAGCTCGGATAGTCGTCCATCGATGGATTGTGGCCGTTCGTCGTCACAAAAGGAGAGCTGTTGGAATTTTGCAAAAATCCGGAAACCGGGTCTTCAACTTGCGGCAACTCGGTCAGTGAGAAAAACCCCTGCCAGTCCGTTTCAGGATTGCTGCCGTCGACCGGCTCGGACCAGTTAAATCTGGCATTGCGCTTGGGAATAGCCCCGCCATAAACGTAGAATATGTGCCCGTCTCGCCCGGCATACATGAAGTTGTTGTAGGTGATATCCATGGGCGCAATAGCATGTTTGAACTCCTTCAGGTTACGGGCCTTGCTGATATCGAAAAACTGTTCAAGCACACCGCCGGTAGATAATTTGGCAACTCTGAGCGCCAGTCGTTGGCCATTCGGACCATCGAACAGCGGTCCATGGCGAGATTTTTCGAAGTCATGTTCCTGCTGAGTGCCGCCGTCGGATGTTGCCACGGCAATGGTTTCTGTCCACTTGATGGTGGTCAGTAGTTCGTCACCATATTGATAGGTCCCGGCCGCAACATCGATGAATTTCTCTGCGTAGACATCGTTAATGTCGGGGTCGTTCGCCGTGATCGACCAACCCATATCGCCATTGTGACCGGAAATAGGCAAGATGCCGATGCCATAGGCCAATTGACCGGAAACATTCAGGCCTTCTTCGCTGTGAAGAGACATTTCATAAGGTGCTTCCAGTGGAATATGCGGATTGATGAACAGCATGGGATGTCCCGATGCACTTTTGGACGATCCGATCGCCCACATGGTTGAAGCAAGATAACCGGAAAAGGCAGAGAGGATTCCGGGTTCTCCGATTTGCCTCTGGGTTTCGCCGTCAATTCCAGAAACATGAAAAAGTCGGTAACCAACAAGAGCATGCCATGGTTCAAAATGCGTGATTAGTCTGGGTTTGATTTCCGGATGAGTTTTCAAAAAATAGTTCATACCCGCTGCAAATGCATCGCAAAGAATTTTGATTTTCGCGGGAGCATCCAGATATTCCTGCCGAGAGTGTTTTTCTATTTCGAGTTTTCTGAGAAAAATATCCCACGCGAGCCAGTCTGGTCCGCTAACAGCTGCTGCCTGACCGAGCAGCTTGATGTAAGCTTGCTCCATATAGAGGAATTCATCCTCGGCTCTGGCGTATGTGCTGCCAAAAATTACACTGGCGTCAGTTGGACCGAAAACATGTGGAACGCCAAATTCATCCCTGATGATCGTTACATCCTCAGCCAGAATATGTGCAGTCGCACTTTTTGCCGGAACAGACTGGCTGACTGAGCGGATTTCAGCATCTAGAGCCGCGCAACTTCCCAGCACCAACAGCAGCGGAACCGTCAAGATCAGGCGGAATTTTCCAAACAACATCTAAGAACCTCTTTTTCGCACAAAACGGGTTCCCTTTTAGGTCAAAAAACAGCAACCAGCGTCCGTCTGGATGCAGCCGGACGAATTATTCTTGGTGGAGTTGTTCAATGTCGACACTGGTTGGACTAACCGGGTTGCTATTGCATCACTGAATCGGCAGCTATTTGGTCCTATGGATTCATCACTCAATTTGAATGTCTGGAATTTACTAATCCTGATCGGTGGTTTGCACGGCCTGATGATCAGTATCTTGCTTGTGCTGTCTCGCAAGAACCGCAGATCCGGCAATATGTTGCTAGCGCTGATGCTGGTCTTTTACACGTTGCCGATACTACGCGTGGTTTTGCACGATATGGGCTTCATCAGATCGCTGGGTTATTCATTCCTTTCGGTGGAGCTGTTATATGGCCTCGGACCGTCGCTTTATCTCTACACCAAAACGCTTGCCAATCCTCGCTTCCATCCCGGCAGGACAGATCTGTTTCACTTCTTGCCGGTCGTACTGGAGATTCTGTACTATTCCAGCCCGTTCTACCAGCGGCACGAGTTTTACTTTGTTGCCGAACCGCTGAATGCCGATCATGTCATCTGGATGGTCGAGCAAGCAGGAGGGGTAATATCCGTTTTTGTCTATCTGTTCCTGACCAACCGGTTGTTGAGCACATATTCAAAATGGCTCCGAGAAAACTATTCAGAACTCCGCAAACGCACGTTGAGCTGGTTACAAAAGCCAGTGCTTCTCTACACCGTTTTCTTTACCCTGTGGATAAGTTTACGGGCGATAGACATCATTCTGTATGGCGATAGTCTGGTGATCGCATATTATTATACGTTCCTTCTGTTCCTGTCATTGGGAACCTACTGGATTGGCACTCAAGGCTATCTGCACACGCAGGTTTTGATTGCGGGATTTGATCAGACACCAGCCAAAGTAGCCCAGCTGAGAAACAACGGTGCAGAATTGGCAGCGTTATATGCGAAACTGGAGACTATTATGTCTCGTGAGAAACCCTATCTCGACGACGAACTGAGCCTGACTGCGCTGGCCAATCAATTGCAAGTCAACCAGAGACTACTATCCAGAGTCATCAATTCTCAAGCACAGGTCAGTTTTTATGATTATGTCAATGCCTACCGCATTGATGAATTCAAGCAACGTCTGCCAACCTATCGTGAGAAACAACCACTGATAAATCTGGCCTATGATTGCGGCTTTGGATCAAAAGCAACGTTCAATCAGGTGTTCAAGGCCAGCACTGGCGTCACGCCATCCCATTATCGGAGAATTTTACAAAACCCATTGGAGAAACAATCCCCCAACGAGACAAATTCAGCTCCGGATTAATGTCTGCTTTCGGGGGAGAAAATAGGTTTCCTCATTTGTAGCGCAGAGATAGTAAAGTTCATCATGATCCCGGATCCAAATCTTCATGCCGATTGAAACAATCCTGCTTTTCCTGATCACAGACCTGATATTCTGCATGACTCCCGGGCCAGCAACGATGGTAACGGTCAGTCACGCTCTGCCGGCCGGTCGCGAAGGCGGAATGCGCGGAGCATTGGGCCCCATGATCGGCGTTAATATTGGCAACTTCATATGGTATGCGCTGACTGCATTTGGCCTGATCGCGATCATACAGGCCTTTCCGCTTGCTTATGCCGCCTTGCGCTGGATTGGCGTCGCCTACTTGATCTGGATGGGCATCGGCATGCTGCGCAGCACGGGAGCTCGCCTTTCGGGTGCATCCGCCACACGTGCCGGGTTCAGGAAGGGTTTCTTCAATGGGCTGGCCGTTCATATGTCCAATCCCAAGGCCCTGCTCTTTTACACCGCGATCATTCCACCTTTCATTGATTCAGATGGAAACCTGTGGCTGCAATTTGCCATACTTGCAGGTTTGACTGTCATCACGGAAACAACGGGTTTGACGTTTTACGCAGCGATCGCATCCCGTCTCCGCAACCTGAAAAAGGTCGGTGATCCGCAGCGGATGTTCCAGAACATCGCCGGGATTATTTTGATACTTGCAGCACTTGTGCTGGCATGGTGGAATTATGTAGATATGGAAACCACCATTCTGGTGTTCAATATCCTGCAAGGTCAGCTAGTCTAAATGTCTATCATGTTCAAATTTTTGGTTCTTCTGATCCTGGCTTGCAGTGGGCTTTTGTCATCTGCAGCATCTGCGCAAAGCGCGGTTGGATATGATCCTGCCGTCGGACTGAAAAATTTGCAAAAGCTGGATCAGAGGCTGCATGAAATCGGATACCGGCTTGTTTCCGCCAATAGCAAATATTGTGTGAATCAACGATCGAACAGCGGGCTGCTGTTGCACGACATCACTCAATATGGCGATGCACAACTGGCTCGCACGGCATTTGGATTTACCACTCCTATTGCCGTTAATGCGGTTGCTGCCGGCAGCATTGGGGGGAGAGCCGGCATCCGGGCAGGAGATAATCTGGCGAAGATCAATGGCCAGCTTGTGGAGAATATCCCTGTTGATCCTGTCGTTGCGAAAAACGAACGACCCGAATATCAGCGCGTGGCTTCTGCATATCTGTTACTGGCGGAAGCGCTCTCAGAAGGGCGTGCCAAGCTGTCTGTTAGTCGCAATGGCGTCGCTCACAGCGTTGAACTGACGCCTGAGCTCACTTGTGCCAGTCGGTTTCAGATAAAGGTAGATGACGATCGTAACGCGTCTGCCAATGGAAAGATCGTCAGTATTTCATCTGCACTGGCGGAGTATTTTGCCGATGATGACGAATTTGCAGCAGTCGCTGCGCATGAACTGGCACATAATCTCCTGAATCACCGGGACAGACTCAACCGGCAGAAAGTCAATCGGGGGTTTTTTGGGCAATTCGGGAAAAGCGCGCGAAGGATCAAGGATACCGAAATCGAAGCCGACCGGCTGTCTGTCTGGTTGATGGCCAATGCGGGCTATGATCCCGAGGCCGCCATTCGCTTCTGGACCAGATATGGCAAAGAACATGGCAAAGGTATTTTTTCTGCCTCGACCCACTATCGCTGGAAGAAGCGGGTGAAATTGTTTGAAGAGGAAATCGCCAGGATGGCGAAAACAGAATCGCAAGAAGGAAAACGCGTTCCACCATTGCTTCTCACCGATCAAAGGGCCAGCAACTAAACCGGGTGCTCAGTCGTCGCGATATTGCGCCTTGCAGGCTTTGCGCTCCTGCTTGTTCTCCGCAGCATCCAGACAGGCCTCGCGTTCACGTTTTCGCTCGGCAAGCACGCGCCGGCCTACATCTTCCTCTTTTTCGGATTGCGTTTGAGTTGTGGCATCAACAGCCGTTTCAACGACCGTGCCGGCGGCACGCACAGGTGCGGTGATAATCTTTCCCGCAACACAACCAGTCAGGCCCGTCAGAACAATGGCTACAGCCATGATAGAGACAATACGCATGATCTTCTCCTTGGCACGGATTCTTGCGCCTATGCCAATGAAGATGCGATGAACAGCGACAGCGTCTGGAAAATCAGGTTTCTGCAAGTAGTTTTTCTGCGATGGCACGCACATCTTTACCGATTTCGGGATGCTGAAGAGCCAACGCCAGATTGGCTTCTACATAGCCCTGTTTGGAGCCACAGTCGTACCTTTTTCCATCGAAAGTCATGCCATGAAAGGGCTGTTGCCCAATCATCTGCGCCATCGCGTCGGTCAACTGAATTTCCCCGCCAGCTCCGGCTTCCTGGTTTTCCAATATCCGCATCACTTCAGGTTGCAGGATATAGCGGCCCGGCAAGATGAGGTTCGACGGAGCAGTGCCGGCAGCGGGTTTCTCCACCAGCCCTCTGACCTCCGTTATCGGTCCATCTCGTTTTCCCGGATCTATAACACCATAGGAGGGGGTCTCTTCGATCGGAATCTCGAGGGCACATACCACGTTACCGCCAAGTTGCTCGTAGGCGCCTACCATCTGTTTCATGCACCCCGGGCTACCGACCATGAATTCATCAGGCAGGAAAATGGCAAAAGGTTCATCGCCGACGATATCGCGTGCACACCAGATCGCGTGTCCCAGACCCAAAGGTTCCTGTTGCCGAACAAATACACTATCGCCCGGTTTCAATCGCGTACCATCGAGAACCGTGCCATCCTTGGATCGATCGCTCATCGTCCGCTCCAGTTCATAGGCCAGGTCGAAATGATCCTCGATCATCCCCTTGCCGCGCCCGTTGACGAAGATCATCTGCTCAATTCCCGCTTCCAGCGCTTCATCGACCGCATATTGCAACAGCGGCCGGTCTACGATCGGAAAAAGTTCCTTGGGCATGACTTTGGTTGCGGGAAGAAACCGCGTTCCCATACCGGCTACGGGAAATACGGCCTTTTTGATTGGCTTCATGGAAACGGTCCTAATCTTTCAGTTTGTCTGCGAAGCTCGTCCGCAATTTTTGCAATTTTGGTGGGATCGTTGCGACGCAATATGGGTTTCCGCGACCTTCGTCAGCCCAATACTGCTGATGATAATCTTCGGCAACATACCAGGTATCAGGACCTTCGATTGTCGTCACAATCGGTTCGGATCGATCCGCAGCAGCTCGCTCGATACCAGCCTCAGCTTCCGTCTTTTGCGCATCATCCAGAGGGAATATCGCTGATCGATACTGCGTCCCCACATCATTGCCCTGCCGATTTAGCTGGGTCGGATCATGGGTTGCGAAAAATATGTCAAGCAAGTCTGCATAGCTGACGACCTCTGGATCAAATTCGATCTTGATCGCTTCTGCATGGCCAGTTGTACCGGAGCATACTTCCCGATAAGTCGGATTTGGATTTGCACCCCCAATATAGCCACTTTCAACAGATGCCACGCCCGCAATGTCGTTGAACACTGCCTCGGTGCACCAGAAACAGCCTCCGGCAAATATCGCTTCCTGCATATTGATCTTGGCTCCTCTTGCCGTCCTGTTGCTCAACCCGTCAGCGTATAACTGGCAAGATGGAACAGGAAAGCAAGTGCGAACTGATCAGATCATCGATTTTACAAGGTTTGGGAAGCTATTCGTCGCTGATATCCGGCTTTGATTCGTCACCTACAAACTTGTAGGCGATACCAGCCAGAACCGCTCCGGCAATCGGTGCCACCCAGAAAACCCACAACTGGGACAAAGCAATTCCACCTTCAATCAGAGCTGGCCCCGTGCTGCGTGCCGGATTCACGGAAGTATTGGTCACCGGGATGCTGATCAGATGGATCAGTGTGAGACCAAGACCTATCGCGAGCGGTGCAAAGCCGGCAGGAGCCCGGCCATCTGTGGCCCCAAGGATGATCATCAGGAAAAAGAAGGTCAACAACACTTCAATCGCGATACCAGCGCTCATCGCATATCCGCCAGGCGATATTTCGCCGACGCCATTGGCCGCCAGCCCGTTCACGGCGATATCATAATCAGGATTACCGGTAGCAATCAGATAAAGCGCTGCGGCCGCCGCAACAGCGCCAACAACTTGTGCGATAATATATACCGGGATCTCGTTGGCGGGAAACCGCCCTCCGGCCCAAAGTCCAATGGTGACTGCAGGATTTAGATGACAGCCACTAATATGCCCGATTGCATAAGCCATTGTTACAACCGTCAAACCGAACGCGAGTGAAACACCCAACAGGCCAATTCCAACTTCCGGAAAAGCTGCCGCGATGACTGCGCTTCCGCAACCTCCGAATACAAGCCAGAATGTTCCCAGAAATTCAGCCAAAGATTTTTGAACCGCGGTCATATGCTATCTCCCTCAAAATAGTACATCCATTGGATGATTTCGGTGATGTATCATAACCAAGAACATTTCCCAACTTAGAGGGGTGTAAAAACATGTATGGAAATGTTTCATTCTCGAAATGCTGCACGCCGCAGGCGATCATTTATCGCCCTCCCAATTCCGTGCGCAGGAATCGGAGCTATTGCAATAGCCGACATTTCACTCGCATCCGCGATATGCAGAAGCGCGAATAGCTTGCTGGCCGCCTCAGCGAGATCGCCACTCTCTGACAGACTGATGTGTCCGCCCACCGAACCAAAACCGATAAGAAACTCGCCATGCTCTGCCTGTTTTGAATCCAGTCGCAATATTTTGGACGGCGCATAGTGGCTTGCCAGCTGGCCTGGAGCCTGAATCTTTGGGTCGCTGTTCTGACTGGGCGCTTGCCCCAGATATTTCGCCAGCCCCTCTGTGCTCACCGGACCGGGTCTCAACACATGATAATTTTCTCCGGTCACTGCGACGATAGTGGATTCCAATCCATCCGCACTGGCACCTGCATCGAGGATCGATATATCGCAATCTCCAAGACTATGCCGTACATGTTTGGCTGTTGTCGGGCTGATAGCCCCGCTTTTATTGGCAGATGGAGCAGCAAGGAAGAGTCCCGACGTCTTGAGCAATTTTTGCATCACCGGATGTGCCGGGCAGCGCAGCGCAATCGTATCCAGTCCCGCGGTCACCGCCGCGGTGACCGGGGCAGTAGGGTTTAGCGGGACAACCAAAGTCAGCGGTCCGGGCCAGAATCGGTCAGCAATTTTGCAGGCAAGAGCGTTGAAATGACCTAATTTTTTTGCTGAAATCTGATCGGGAACATGCACGATCAAAGGGTTGAAATCAGGCCGCCCCTTTGTGCGGTAAATTTCAGCAACAGCCTCTGTGTTTGTCGAATCAGCCGCCAGACCGTAGACGGTTTCTGTTGGGACCGCGACCAACTCTCCACCGCGCAAGCGCTCCGCTGCTTCCGCAATGGTCAGTTCGCCGTAGCGTCTATCAATGTCATCAATATGATCGTTTGAGCCAGACATGATAGGGCGCTATAGCCCAGCAGGAATTCAGGCAATAGCGGATTACAGCTTCATGGACTTTACAGCACCCAGTCGGGAACAGAATTTTGTTCTCAAACATATCGCCAATATCAACCGGCTCGCCGAACATGATCGCTTTGCCAGTGCCAGCGAAGATATGGTCGAAGCCATTGTCGAGGGCATTGGACAATTTGCTGCGGGCGAATTTGCTCCGATTAACCGTCTGGGTGATACCGTTGGTGCGCAATGGAACAACGGATCTGTTTCCATGCCCGAAGGTTTTGCCCGAGCCTATGGAGAATTCGTGGCCGGTGGATGGGCGTCGATAGATGGTGCAGAGGATTTTGGCGGCCAGGGATTGCCCTATTCGCTGTCTGCCTTGATCCTGGAAACCTGTGGTGCAGCCAATTTCGCATTCACCTTATGCCCCATGCTCAGCTTTGGTGCGGTTGAAGCGATCCATGCTCATGGCAGCGAAGAACAGAAATCTGCCTATCTGCCAAAATTGATTTCCGGCGAATGGACTGGCACCATGAATCTGACCGAAGCCCAGGCAGGATCCGATGTTGGCGCATTGCGAGCCACGGCAGAACCCATTGCGGATGGACCTCATGCCGGAAAATACCGGATCAAGGGACAGAAGATTTTCATCACCTTTGGCGAACATGACCTAACGGAAAATATCGTCCATCTCGTCCTCGCTCGCACTCCCGGCGCGCCAGAAGGAACGCGCGGGATCTCGCTATTCATTGTTCCCAAATTCCATTTGGATGCCGAGGGCAATGCCGGAGAGCCCAACGATGTCACTTGCGTATCCATCGAACACAAGCTGGGTATCCACGCCTCGCCGACATGTGTGATGGCCTACGGAGAAAAGGACGCGTGCATTGGCGAAATGATTGGCGGCGAATTCGGCGGCATGAAAGCGATGTTCACGATGATGAACAATGCCCGGATCAACGTCGGTTCGCAGGGCGTGCAAATTGCCGAACGTGCAACCCAGCAGGCAATTGGGTTCGCTGCAGAGCGTGTGCAATCAGCACGTGCGGGGAGCGGCAGCAAGGAACCGGTGGCAATCATTGAACATCCTGATGTGCGCCGCATGCTGCTGCGTTCCAAATCCCTGACCCAGGCTGCGCGTGCCCTGCTTTACTATGCAACCTCGCACGTCGATCTGGCGACGTTGGGCATAGATGGTGCAAAAGCAAGAGCTGAAATTCTGACTCCTTTGATCAAGGCTTATGGTACCGACATTGGCAACGAAGTTGCCTCGATTGGTGTTCAGGTTCACGGTGGGATGGGATTTGTCGAAGAAACGGGTGCAGCTCAACATCTCCGGGATGCACGAATTGCTCCGATTTATGAAGGTACAAATGGTATTCAGGCAGCTGATCTGGTCGGCCGCAAACTTGGCCTCGACGGCGGAGAAGCGATGATGGCATTGCTTGCTGACATCAAGACCACGGCAGCTGGTGAAGAAAGGCTAATCGCCCTGGTTCAATCAACCCAAGACGTTGCGGAGTGGATGACGAATGGAGATGCCTCCATCGATGACCGTCTGGCCGGCAGCTACCCCTTCCTCACAATGCTGGCAACCGCAACCTGTGGCATGCTGATGAAGATCCAGCATGATGTGGCTGGAACGGAACTGGGCGACCGAGATGACCCCTTCCTGAAGGCCAAACTGGTGACAACCCGCTACTATCTCGAGCATATCGTTCCTGAAGCGACGGGTTTAAAAGCTTCAGCCATGGCTGGTTCCGAGATTCTATATGCGCTGGATGGCGCACAGCTTGCGTCCTGATCATGTCGGACGGCAGTAACCCGGATCCCCTGCTCCGTATCGCGGACGCACTGGAACGCCTGTCTCCCGCTCCCGAAAAACAAAAAGATATACACAGTGGGACTGCCTTTCATTGGGACGGTGCAGCGGCTCACGCGATTGACAATTTCATGCCGCTTTCTCTGGATTTACTGACCGGAATCGATGACCAGAAGGCTCGTCTGCTTGAAAACAGCGAGAGGCTGGCAAATGGCCATGCCGCACATGATGTATTGCTGTGGGGCTCGCGCGGCATGGGGAAATCTGCTCTGATCAAATCTGTTGTGGGAGTGTTGAGCCATCGGGGTCACAATCTGGCTATCGTCGAGGCCGCTGCCGATCAACTGAAAAGCTTGCCTGAATTGTTTGCCCTGCTCTCGCAAACGGATCGTCCTTTCATCCTGTTCGTTGATGATATCGGTTTTGATGAAAACAATGCGGCGCCCCGGCTTTTGCGATCGTTACTTGAAGGCGGAGCAGCGCAGCGACCCGCCAACGTGCGACTGTACGTAACTTCCAACCGAAGACACATTGTACCGCGACAAATGGCCGAACAGGATGATCCCGTGAATCCGCGCGATGTTCTGGATGACAAGCTTGCACTATCGGATCGATTTGGTGTCCGTCTGGGTTTCCACGCGGCTTCACAAGATGATTATCTGGCGATGATCGAGAAATATGCACAGGTCCATGGACTGGCTTTTGATCCGGCGGATGCGCTGCTTTGGTCTAAACAGCGGGGCAGCCGTTCCGGCCGAATTGCGTGGCAATATGTGGTTGAGCTATGCGGCCGGGCCGGAAAAAAGCTGGACTAGCTTACTCTTCTCCGGACTGGGCGGATACCGCTGCATCCTTACGTGAAATGCGCCAGATAATGCCACCGACATCGTCCGTAACCAGCAACGCACCCGTCTGATCAAACTCGACCATGGTGGGGCGCCCGCGTGCTTTTTCATCGTCATCGACAAAACCGCTCAGAAGCGTTACCGGCTTGCCCTGCGGTTCACCCTCTTCATTAAAATCGACGTACACCACATCATAGCCAGCGAGCGGCTTGCGGTTCCAGGACCCATGGCGTGCCACCGCGGCCCCGCTATCATATGATTTTCCCAGATTCTGATCTTTGGTGAACGCCAGACCCAAGGGCGCGACATGAGCGCCCAAGCCATAATCCGGGCGACGCTCATATTGCCGGTGATCCAGATTTTTAGGTTCGACACGCGGATCAACATGACCGCCCCAAAAATGCCAGGGCCAGCCATAGTGAGAAGCAAAACGCACTTCGGTCAGATAGTCGGGTACCATGTCACTGCCGAGCATGTCCCGTTCGTTGACAACTGTGAAAAGCTCTCCGGAAACAGGTTCATAAGCCAAACCCACCGGATTGCGCATGCCGTCCGCATAAATAATCTTCTTGTTGGTAGCCAGTTCGACACGCAAAATTGCGGCACGCTCCTTTTCGATATCCATACCATTTTCGCCAATGTTGCTGTTGGACCCGACAGAAACGAACAAATATTTCCCATCTGGGCTCGCAATCAAGCCGCGGGTCCAGTGATTATTGGGTGCTTTGGCGTTCAGATTGGCGACCTTGCGGCCTTCCGCAGCGATCTTTGTTTCTCCAACCACAAACGGGAAGGCGAGGACTTCATTGGTATTGGCCACATAAAGCGTGTCCTCGACAAGAGCCATTCCGAATGGTGAATTCAGGTTTTCGAGTAAAGCAAACCGTTCTTCCGCTTTGCCATCCTGGTCACTATCTCTCAGCAATGTAATCCGGTTGGCAGATGGTGTCCCGGCACCAGCCTTGCTCATCAGGTTGCGCATGATCCAGCCTTCAATACCGCCGACCGTACGGGGCGGGCTATTCGTTTCTGCAACCAGGATATCGCCGTTCGGCAGCCGCAACATGGAACGTGGATGATCCAGTCCATCGGCAAAGCGTTCGACGGTCAGTCCTTCAGCAGCCACTGGCCCTTCACCTGCGCCCCATGGATCTGCTTCAGCAACGTTGATGGTCGGGAAATTTTCTTTCCGTACATTGGTCAGATCCGGTTCAACACCGGTCGTTGCTTCCAACGGCAATCGGGCGGTGTCGCCCTGCGAAAGATAATAAAAAGCCCCGATTCCCAAAATGATGAAAAGAATCGTCAAATTTCTCAGATGTTTTAGCATGATCTGACAATAGAAAGCTCATTCTGTCCTGACAAGCTTCGGATGATCTCTCGTCGCTATTGATAATGGCGTTGTCAGTGGCGGGCACGATCCCGCATCCAGATTGCAAGGGCTCCCAAGGCGCCAAGTGCTAGTCCGGCCAGAAAGCCGATCGATGGCTGCCCAAAAAAAACTCCGACTATAGCTCCCGCTATGCAACCAACCGCCAGAAGGAATCCTCCCGCGCTTGATGGGCTGTCGGCTTGCATTTTCCGTTCATCTTCAGTGGTTTTTGTTTTGTTGTCGGACATCATATTGTGGCCAATGCCATGCTGCGGCGTGGTTGGCCAGCCCTCAACTCACCATGCCATAAGAATTTATTCACCATCGCTTTTGACAGAATTTCCACTCCTTCTCGCTAAATAAACAAGTCGTAACGGCGGCCATTCAGGTTCGCCACTTCAGGAGCCTATCATGCAACTACCGGTGTTTATAGACTCCACCAGCTATTCAGAAGCCGAACAGCTGATCACAAATTTTGGCGAAGAAGCAGGGCTGGAAGCAGCAAACAGAGCTGACAAAAGTCGTGCTCTGGGCAATCACCTGCATTATTGCAAATGGCGCCAGATCGAGCGCCTTTGTGTCTTGCTATCAATCGATCAGACATTAGGCACGGTACATTAGGCCGGCCAAAGTTCAGGAATTCACTTTTTGGGATTGCAGATAATCTGTGCGGCGCCATCTGATCGGACATTGCAGTTCGGCCGACCATCGATCTGAATACGTCCCGTTCCGCTGTTGCTGATTTCAACTTCCCGTTCGACGGTCAGATGACTGCTGGCGGGGCCGCGATGACGTAGCATCAGTTTCTCTGCGGTCAGACCGGAAGCGTTCAGGATGCTTGCGCCCAAAAGCTCAACCGTGGCATCGCCAACCTCTCCGGCAATTGTAAGATTACCGCCCCCATTCATCGCAATATCCACAGTATCACTTTCGATATTGTCGATGGTCAGCGAACCGAATCCACCCACCCGGATTCTCGGTGTCCGACTATCGATATTGTCGATCGTTACCAGGCCCGAACCAAGATGCGTGATCGAGGTCAGACGATAAGTGCTGAGATAAAGCGTAACCGGCTGGTCGGCCGAAAAATTATTTGATTGCCCCGGCTGAGGTTTCACTGAAATTGTCAGTTGTTTGCCGCTTTTTCGCAATGAAACACGGTCGAGTATTTCGCGATTTTGTCCATCGGCGGTAGCAGATGGCCCCTCCCCGGTCGTCACGACAACATTTACGCCATTGCTGATCCGGATATCCTCAAAACCGAAAATCGAAAAATTCCGTTCAGCTGCTGACGCCGGTGCAGCGATCAACGAAAAACCTAGCCCCAATGCCAAAAATCTTTTCATGACGGTCGCGCTTCTCCAAATTCCATCCACCCCAGCCAACGCGGAGTTTTCGGGGCATAATGCCCGCCATTGTCTCCCAATGTAAATCCATTGGCTTCGATCAGCTTCGAGACCGGTCGATGCAGATGGCATCCTCCGGCAATATGCTTCCAGGCCGGTTCGATCCGTTGCTGCCATTTCTCCGGTCCCTTGTCGGGAGCGCGTCCATGTTCGAGAAACACAATCTTGCCGCCCGGCTTCAATACTCGCCGCATTTCCTTTAACACCTGCTTACCGTCCTGAACTGAACAAAGCGTAAAAGTTGTCAGCACGGTATCGAAGCTTGCATCCGCAAACGGCATGGCTTCACCAATTCCGTCGAGTATCTCCATATCGAAACCGCGTTCTTTTGCTTCGGAACGCGTATAGTCCAGCAATTCCGCTGAAGGATCCAGACCGGTCAGGCTTTCAACCTTCGAACGATCATAGAATTGCAGATTAATACCGCCACCGCAGCCCAGTTCCAGCACTTTGCCGCTTGCGCGAGGTACGATTTCACTGCGGTCTTTCATTACCGCAGGCATGGAGCAAGCGAAGCGAATGAACCGCGGCACTGCATATTTTTCCCAAAGATTAGCCATGAGAGGAGAATGCCACGGCTTGATCGAAATACCAAATGATTTGATGTGGTCGCCAAATCGAGGGAGGCCCCGTCCGGAAAATATCCAGCGGAGCCTCGAAACGTCAACCTGCAACCAATTCAATCGTATTTAGTCACCGCAATTGATCTCGCCGGAACCCATGGTCTTGGATTTGCATTTGGCACTGCCATGCACTCGGATATCGCCTGAACCCATCACCTTCGCATCAACCGATCCATCAGACGACAGAGTCACATTGCCGCTCCCGGCAATCTTGATGGTTGCGGATTCCGCCTTCAGGTCCTTGCCCCGAATGTCACCCGAGCCTGCAATCGAAACAGACGCACTGTCCACTGCGCCTGCAACTCTGACATCTCCCGAGCCTGCAATTTTGGCTTTCAGGGAATCGGATTCGACTTTTGCAACGTTGATATTGCCAGCTCCTGCAAGACTGAGACTAGCACTTTCACCAGACATTTCATCAACTTCCATATCTCCGGATCCCGCGAGCTTGGCACTGTTCAGCGCCGGAGCAGTCACATAAACAACAGCAGAATCTTTGCCGACTTTCCAGCTCACCCCTTCGTTGTCGCGTCCGATTTTCAGCTGGCCATCAGTGATTTTGTAACGCAATTGCTCGAGCGCATCCGCATCACCTTCCGCCCGAAGGGAAAATTCGGGTCCTGTCGTGAATATAACATCGTCTGGGCCGGCCAGCGTAACACCCTTAAATTCGCCAGGATCAATGGTGGTTGCACCGAACTCCGTGCCGCCGGAAAAGCTACTCTTGCTGCCTTTGGCAACCGCGTTTGCGATTGACCCTTCACAGGCAGCCAAGGCAAGAATAGGAACAAGCAATATCAGTTTCTTCATATCAGGTCTCCATGGTGTATTGGTCAACTAATACGCTAACGCGGGAAAAATGGCAAGCAGGGAATCAACATCATGAGCGGCGAGAAAACATATATTACTGCCGATCAGCTCCTGACCGACTCATTTCGGCTGGGCATGCAAATATTCGAGAGTGATTTTGCACCGACTCATATTGTAGGAATCTGGCGCGGCGGAGCGCCTGTGGGCATCGCAGTGCAGGAAATTCTGGAGTTTCACGGCGTGACGACAGATCACATTGCCATCCGGACGTCAGCCTATTCCGGAATAGACCAGCAAGAACGCACGGTTCGCGTATACGCATTGGGATATCTGATCGACACACTCAATCCCGACGATAACTTACTGGTCGTCGATGATGTCTTTGACAGCGGTAGAAGCATTGAGGCTTTCCTGGATGAACTGAGCCAGAGATGCCGGCACAACATGCCGAAAAACGTGCGGGTAGCGACCGTATATCACAAGCCTTCGCGCAATCAGACCAGTCTGAATCCTGATTTTTTTGTTCATGAGACCGAGGATTGGCTGATATTTCCGCATGAACTAAATGGCCTGACACGAGATGAAATTATACAGAACAAGCCCGATGCTGCGATCATATTCAATACCGATGATGGTCCCACCTCCAAGGCGGCACAGAGTTGACCATGAAGCCAGTATTCACATCAGACGAACAACGCAGTGCATTCATCGCAGGCCTTCCCAAAGCGGAATTGCATCTTCACATTGAAGGCTCTCTGGAACCTGAAATGATGTTCGCAATGGCGCAGCGCAATGGCATCGACATTCCTTTCGCTTCCGCGGAGGAAGTGCGAGCGGCCTATACGTTTTCGAACCTTCAGAATTTTCTGGATATTTACTATCAGGGCATGAATGTACTGCGAACCGAGCAGGACTATTACGATCTGACAATGGCGTATTTCCGGCGCATCCACGCTGACCAGGTCAGACATGCGGAAATCTTCTTTGATCCGCAGGGTCATACTGATCGCGGCATTGCGTTTGGCGCGGTTGCAGATGGCATTTTGCGCGCCATGAAGGATGCGAACGCAGAACTCGGCATCACTTCCGGATTGATCATGTGTTTTCTCAGGCATTTGAGTGAAGATGCAGCCTTCGCGACACTGAATATGGCGGAGCCTTATCTCGACCGGATTATTGGCGTCGGGCTCGATTCATCAGAACTGGGGCATCCCCCTTCCAAATTTGCAAACGTCTTCACTGCAGCTCGGCACAAGGGATTAAGATGCGTTGCACATGCAGGGGAGGAAGGGCCACCGGAATATGTCCGGGAAGCTATGGACTTGCTCAAGGTCGACCGCCTGGATCATGGCAATCGCGCGCTGGAGGATGACAAGTTGTGCGCCAGACTTCGGGAAGAACAAAAGACATTGACGGTTTGCCCTCTTTCAAATCTTTCGCTGTGCGTGATCGATGACTTGAAGCAGCATCCGCTAAAAAAGATGCTCGATCTTGGCTTGAGTGCGACCATAAACTCAGACGATCCTTCCTATTTCGGCGGCTATATGAATGACAATTACAACGCGATCGCAACAGCATTGAATCTACAAACCGATGACCTCGTGACCTTGGCCAGGAACAGTTTTCGCGGGTCATTTCAGGATGAAGCGGCAATCGCAAAGGCAATGCAGGGCATCGACGACTATACGGAGACGTTCTTCGACACGTGATCACACCGCTTGTCATGGCCGGACTGCCCATAAAAAAGGGCCGCCTCAATTTCGGGGCAGCCCTTCTTGGTATCAGATTGTCTGAAGAATTTTAGTCTTCTTTGACCTCATAATATTGCGGTGCTGCAATATTCAGGATTTCAAGGATCTTGGTGAGCGCTGTTGGCTCATCCGTTTCTTCCATGGCAGCCAATTCCCGTGCGAGACGGCTGGAAGCTGCTTCGAAAATCTGACGTTCGGAATAGCTCTGCTCTGGCTGATCATCAGCGCGGAACAGATCACGTGTCACTTCGGCAATCGAAACCAAATCGCCTGAATTGATTTTCGCTTCATATTCCTGGGCACGGCGTGACCACATCGAACGTTTGACCTTGGGCTTGTCTTTCAGAGTTTCCAAAGCCTCTTTCAGCGTCTTGTCCGAGGAAAGCTTGCGCATTCCGACGCCTTCAGCCTTGTTCATCGGAACCCGCAAAGTCATGCGTTCTTTTTCAAACCGCAGAACATAAAGCTCGAGCTGCATGCCCGCAATTTCTTCATTTTGCAGCTCAACGACCCGACCCACACCGTGTTTCGGGTATACAACATAATCGCCCACATCAAAGGACAGCGTATTGGCAGCCATTAAAAAGCCTTTCTTACTTTTGGGAAAGAAGGATTGATTCGTTCAAATTTCAGTAAAACCCCGACGAAAAAACCCTTTCGTACATATACATAACGACCGAACATCTTCCCCCTCAGTCAGGTGTCCAGCCGCTTACCAACATCATTGTTAACAGATTTGCCACGAAATTGCAATTTTCGTTGCAAAGTCGAACTTTCCCCAGCTTCGGGTACCGGGCGCGGGCATCAGCCGGCTTGCCGTCAAACAAGCAAGTTCCGGAGCTTGACGTGAAAAAACCCAAGTCTGGGAATTAATCGCCTTCGCCGGGCTTTTCGGAGAAGTGGGCCTCAAATTTGCCTTCCGCGCCCTTGAAGTCATCTGCATCCGCAGGAGGTTCCCGGCTAACAGTGATGTTCGGCCAGCTTTCGGAATATTTGGTGTTGACCTCGAGCCATTTCTCCAGACCATCTTCGGTATCCGGAAGGATCGCTTCAGCTGGGCATTCCGGCTCGCAAACACCGCAATCGATGCATTCACTGGGGTTGATTACCAGCATGTTCTCACCTTCGTAAAAACAATCGACGGGACAGACTTCAACGCAGTCCATATATTTGCACTTGATACACGCGTCGGTAACAACATAAGTCATTGGGTCGTCTACTCCATCTGCACAAACTGCCTGATGGCAGCGGTATCACCTTGCTATTGCGCAAATTCTTTTTGGTCAACAGTTGGTTTGCCAGCTATTGTTTTCGTCAGTTTTATTGACCGGCTTCCAGCTTTTCAAAGCAGCTGTGCGCAAAAGCCGGGGCACCTCGCCTCTCAGGCAAACGCGAAATTCTGATAACATGTACTTCTCGCCCCCGCGGGACAGTCAGGATATCACCAGCCCGGACACTCGTATGAGCCCGCTGAACGCGCCTCCCGTTTAGTCGCAAATGACCCTTGGTTGACATTTTTTTTGCCATGCTGCGATTGCGGACAAATCGAAGAAACCAAAGCAGCTTGTCTATCCTGATTACGTGAGAATCAGATTTGGGACCTTTAAACGAGCTGGTCTTTGGTTTTGCTTTCAATGCTGCATCCTATTTTTTCATGCTGTCCTTTAACGCCGCCAATTCGGCAAAAGCGCCGCCTGCTTTTGCAAGTACTGGTTCGGGTTTGCGCGCAGGTTGCTTTCGCGATTGATCCGTTCGACCGCCTTTTCGCGGAGGACGTTTTCCCTTTTTCTGGCCGGACTTCCCATGCTGAGGTTTCCGCATCCCTTGCCAGCGCCAAAATGTTTCCGGTGTCTTGTCTGGTTCAACGGCTTCATTGGACTCTGTTGTCGCAACCACTGCGGCGTCAGGTGCGAGTTTTTCGTCGGCTTTAATCGCCCCTTTGACTTCCTCGGCGGGGGATGGAGAATTTTCCGGTTTTGTTGCGTCGGCCTTTGCGTCACCATCAGCTGGCGGTCCGTCGGCTTTGACAAAACCCGCCATTTCCAGGAGAGCCTCGTGGATAGAAGACGAAAGGCCAAGAGAGGTCGCCAACGCAGGGTCAATGGCGAAAACATGTCCTGCCTGACGGGCTTCATGGGCCTGTTTGATCAAACGTTCTGCCATGTCAACGCGGACATATTCAGATCCAACGGGCCTGAATCCTGAACGACTGGCAATATCTGGAGAGGCAAATTTCCATTCCTTGAGATGCACGGCATTGTCATCCGGGAGCTGCATCATGGGCTGTTCGTCAAACGCGGCAAACAGGGCTGATCTCCAAAGTACGGCACCGGGCTTCATCAGGGCATGATGAAATATGTCAAGCGCTCCGAAAACCAGTCCGGCTCTGCGGGCGACACCGCGCATATCATTGTCCAGAGCGCGCACTGCCTGATCGACCTTGAGACGGGGGATTATTCCTCCGGCTTCAACGATCTGCGCAAAAAGTGCCCGCACGGAGGGGGGCGTGTCTGCATCACTGGCCAGAGCATCGATCTTCATCAGACCTTCCAGATGCTTCGTCTTCATGTTTTCCAGCCAAAGCCGGACGCGATCTTCCACTTTCTTTGCATTGTCTGCGGACATTTCCTTGACGGATGGATCAAATTTCAATTCCGGATGGAGCAGCCCCTTGCCTTTGCTCAAAACTGCCAGTCGGGAATCAACCCACATGATCGCCGATTGGCCGGCAGCATCCGGTACAAGCGACAATACGCTATCGGGGGCCTTTGCCAGTGCATCTGCTTTGTCGGTCATAATCTGTCCCAAATATCTTTCTGCCGCTGCCAGCAACATCTTGCGGTCTTCCCTCCGGCTATCGGATGGAACAACAAATTGGAAGCCCCTGAGCACGCCAATCTCCAGCCCTTCCACTAATAAGGTGCCATCAGGCTCGATTGCGACGTCCTGGTCAAACAGGTTTTTGCCTAGCCCCCGCATGAGAACACGTGTCCGCTTGTCTACAAATCGCTGGGTGAGCTGGCTGTGCATCGCATCGCTCAACATTTGTTCAAGAGACTGTGTACGCTCGACCATCGCCTCTGCACGCTCCACCCAATGTGGCTTTTGCGCAATGTAACTCCAACTGCGCGCAGCGGCAATCCTGGCCGCGAGTGTTGAAATATCCCCCTGCACATTTTCCAGCCGCGCAATTTCCTGTGCCATGCGCGCGTGCGGAATTCGTCCCGAGCCCTGCGCCAGCCATGGCCAGAGAGATGCGACGAACCGCGCCTGATGATCCGCGCCGACTTTTCGAAAATCGGGAATTGACGCAGCTTCCCATAACCGGCGCACGTCATCGCTTCCACTGACCAGTTTTCGTACATTTTGATCCTGTGCCAGCCGTTTCAACACCGCAAGATCAATGGCTTCGGGAGCAGGCTGCAACAAACGTTCTCCCGGCCCCTCCTCCAGCGACTGGATCAGATCGTCCACGGAGCTGCAATCAGGCTCGGCCTCACGCCAGTAGAGCCAGTCGAGCGTCGGAAAATCATGATCTTCAAGCCGCTCAATTTCTTCGACTTGCAGTTCATCCGATGAAATCGAGCCCGACAAAACGCCAAAACTGCCGTCTTTCTGATGTCGACCTGCCCGTCCGGCGATTTGCCCGATTTCAGACAGAGTCAGCCGACGACGTCGCCTTCCGTCAAATTTCTTCAGCGCTGCGAATGCAATGTGAGATACATCCAGGTTCAATCCCATCCCGATCGCATCGGTCGCAACCAGAAAGTCGACTTCGCCATCCTGATACATTTTTACTTGCGCGTTTCGTGTCTGGGGAGAGAGTGATCCCATGACAATAGCTGCTCCGCCATGCTGGCGCCGGAGCATCTCGGCAATTGCGTAGACATCCTCGATCGAGAATGCGACAATCGCAGAACGACGCGGCAATCGCGACAGCTTGCGGGGGCCGACATAGGTCAACGTTGAAAAGCGAGGCCGTGTGATGATTTCGGCATCCGGCAACAGCTGTCGGATCAATGGCCTCAGGCTTTCCGAGCCCAATATCATGGTTTCATCCCGGCCACGGGCATGCAGAATTCGGTTGGTGAATATATGTCCGCGCTCAGGATTTATCGCCAGTTGCGCTTCATCAATCGCCACGAACCCAAAATCACGGTCCATCGGCATCGCTTCAGCAGTACACAAAAACCATCGTGCATCGGGCGGAACAATTTTCTCTTCGCCGGTCACCAGTGCGACGCGGTTTTCACCCTTGAGGGCGACGACCCGATCGTAAACCTCGCGCGCCAGCAGTCGCAACGGGAAGCCGATCATACCCGACGAATGGGCACACATCCGTTCTACGGCCAAATGTGTTTTTCCGGTATTGGTTGGACCCAGCACTGCGGTGATGGGAGAATGGAACTGCTGGGACATTAAAATCAATTGATCGTATCACGCGTGGAGAGGCAAGTGATTTCTTGCTGAATTCGCTGCGAATCACCGGTTTTGCGGCCAGATCCGTCCGGGTATCGGTGATTTTACACGTTTCATCGCGGACACCCGGAAAGGTGCGACATCTTAATTTGACATTAACTCTATTCGTACACAGAGGTCAGGCAGGATATGGTACGGTTTTCCACGCTTATCAGGGATTCCCGGACCAGTTAAGGGGTTTGTTTGTTCAAGAATAGCGACATGTTTGCCAGTCAGGGAAATGGAGCAGCAGCTGCAAGTTTGCAGTCGCCTGCAGTCGCCGTGGGAAACCCTTTCTCCGAAAAACTTGGTGAAACGATTGATCATTGGCGTGATGAGCTTTCCGAAGTGGAATGGGTTCCGGATCTTGGCCGTGATATCGGAAGCATCGTCTGGTTCCGCGGCCTGGGAACATTGGTGCTCCTGAGCAGTATCGCAATTTCCTGCCTCCCGGATTTTGGTCCGATAGCCGGACACCAAACAGCCCCCCTCATTGGTTCACAAGCCGATCAGGCCCGGTCGCAAATGATTGCTCCACTCGCTTACGGTTCGGATACCGGTGTCAGCATGGCTGCAACGGATGCAGTCAGACCCCTCGCCCAGAGCCCCGAACGTCCGTCCATCGAACTGGTTGCAACGCTAGGTCGCGGCGATGGCATGCGCCGGGTTTTAAGGCGGGCCGGCGTCGCGAACAAAGAAGCCGGTGAAGTTACCGATCTCATCGCCAGCGCTGTTTCCCTTCGCGATATCAAGCCCGGAACGAAAATCGATGTCACTCTCGGCCGACGACCCAATAAAAGTCAGCCCAGACCGCTCGATCAACTTGCATTTCGCGCCCGTTTCGACCTGAATCTCGAAGTCTTGCGACAAAATGGCACTCTCAAACTCAACCGCAAACCGATTCTGGTGGACGATACCCCTCTCCGCATCAAAGGTGTCGTGGGTTCGAGCCTCTACCGTTCAGCTCGCGCTGCCGGAGCACCGGCAGATGCCGTCCAGAAATATCTGCAGGTTATCGGAAAGAAAATGTCGGTATCCAGAGATATCAGGTCAACCGATGAGTTTGATATCATCCTTTCGTATCGCCGTGCCGAAACCGGCGAGGTTGAAGTCGGCGATCTGGTTTATGCCGGCATAACCCGCGACGGCAAGCCAAAGGCACAAATGCTGAAATGGAACACGGCGGGTCGCAATAACTGGTTTGAAGCATCAGGCGTCGGCCAGTCCAGTGGCCAGCTAGTTCGCCCGACCAATGGCCGGAGAACCTCCGGATATGGCATGCGGCGTCATCCTATCCTGCGCTACAAGCGGATGCATAGCGGACTCGATTTTGGCGGCGGCTATGGCGCGCCAATCTATGCAGTGACCGACGGAACAGTCTCTTTTGCCGGGCGCAAGGGCGGTTTCGGTAAATTTGTCAAAATCAAACATAGCGGCGGACTCGCTTCGGGCTATGCACATATGAGCCGGATTGCAGTGAGCAATGGGCGCCGAGTGCGCAAGGGACAGATTATCGGCTATATCGGATCAACTGGCCTTTCGACCGGACCTCATCTGCACTACGAACTATATCGGAACGGCCGGGCGATTAATCCCAACAGCGTAAAATTCGTCCAGCGTGCAGAATTGAGCGGACGTGAACTGCGTCGGTTCAAGACCGAGCTGCAGCGACTTCAAAAAGTAGAACCCGGCGCGGCTCTTGGAACCCTGAAAAGTGCATCGACAAACCCCGGTGAGACCCGCGAAATCAATCGATTGAACAAGCCGCTTAACAGCTGACCAGGTTACTTCGAGCGGGATACGCAGACCTGCAATGCATCCATCATCTTCTGCTTCGGTGGCTGCGCAAATTCTTCCAAATCGTTCAGTCGTGCCAGCACCTCGCTTGAAGAACATTCGCAGATCGGACGAACAACTTGTTCGGGAGCACCAGCGGCGACAGCTTCTGTTACACAATTGGCAACAAAACTTTTTGTCCAGCCATCCTTTATTCCCCGATCCAGATTACGGCTGAATTCCGAGGGTTCGACGGGTTCCGGCAGAGGGGTTTCCGGCGCAACATTTGAAGCATCTGCTTTCGCGACTGCGTCTGAACCGTCATCTGCATTGCTTTTGTCCGCTGTATCACTGCACGCGGACAGCAAGCAGATCGAAGCCAGCGAGGCTACGAGTATCTTTTTCATTTTCGCATAATCTCCGTTGGCGACCACGGATTTGAAATGCTTTTAACATCAATTCCGACAAAAGCCCTAACAGTTATTGAGAAGATTCAGGACGTTCGCTAAGACTCTCCGATGACCGAAATCACGCCAGCCTACCCGCGAACCCGTCTCCGCCGTTCCCGCACCACTGGATGGAGCCGCGATATGGTGCGTGAGCATGCTCTTGGTTCCGCCGACTTGATCTGGCCGCTTTTCATCGTGGATGGCAACGGCGTCGAGGATCCGGTTGCCAGCCTGCCCGGCGTGTCCCGATGGTCTGTTGATGCTATTGTGGAACGAGCCAGAGAAGCCCGTGATCTGGGTATTTCGTGCGTCGCCCTGTTCCCCAACACCCCCCCGAACCTGAGAAGCGATGACGGCGTCGAAGCGTTAAACCCCGACAATCTGATGTGCCGGGCAACACGTGCGATCAAGGATGCGCTGGGTGACGATATTGGCATCCTGACTGATGTCGCGCTTGACCCTTACACATCCCATGGACAGGACGGGCTGCTCGATGATCAGGGCTATGTTGCCAATGACCGGACCCTGGATGTTTTGACGGAGCAAGCTCTTAACCAAGCCAATGCGGGTGCCGATATTATCGCGCCGTCGGACATGATGGACGGTCGAGTGGGCGCAATTCGGGACGTTTTGGAACAGGCCCGTCATCACAATGTGCAGATTATGGCCTATTCGGCAAAATATGCGAGCGCCTTTTACGGGCCGTTCCGCGATGCCGTCGGCTCCGGCGGACTGCTCAAGGGTGACAAGACGACCTATCAGATGGATCCGGCGAATAGCGACGAAGCAATGCGGGAAATCGCAGTCGATATCGCCGAAGGCGCGGACAGCGTGATGGTCAAACCGGGGCTGGCCTATCTGGACATAATTTACCGTGCAAAATCGGAATTTAATGTGCCGGTTTTTGCCTATCAGGTGTCCGGCGAATATGCCCTGGTCAAGGCCGGTGCTGCAGCGGGCGTAGGTGATCATGACGCCCTGATGATGGAAAAACTGCTGGCGTTCAAACGTGCTGGCTGCTCCGGGATTCTTACCTATTTCGCAGCGGATGCCGCACGGTTGTTGCAAAAATAATGACATTTCAATTGAAAACCAAACGCCTGATCCTGCGCGAATGGCGGGATGATGATCGCGATTCGTTTTTTGACGAACTGAACAATGACGCGGATGTCATGCAACATATGGGCGGGGTCCAGAGTCGCGAAGATTCCGACGCAGGCGTTGATCGCACCATATTATGTCAGGCCGAAAATGGTCATTGCTTTTGGGCACTCGAGCGTACCGAAGACAATCGGTTTTTGGGGTTTTGCGGATTGAAGCGGGTGAATGATGCAACGGCACCAGATACGGGTAGCGCCGAAGTGGGATGGCGGCTGAGCAAACACGCATGGGGCAAAGGCTATGCCAAAGAGAGCGCGATTGCATCTCTCGATTTTGCCTTTGGACCACTCGAAGAGCCTTTTGTTTCTGCGTTCACAATTCCATCCAACAAACCATCCTGGGGTCTCATGGAACGATTGGGTATGTCCCGGCGCGAAGATCTCGACTTTTTTGACCCCAAATGGGGACCGCTGGTTGGTACCGAAATTGTTTATCGCATAACGGCCGAGCAATGGGCAGAACATCGCAAGGAACTCATAAAATGACCGATCCCCTCATCCTGCCGTTCAACGGCAAATCCCCCAAGATCCACGACAGCGCGTTCATTGCGCCCGGTTGCAAGATCATCGGAGATGTTGAAATCGGGCCTGATTCCAGCGTCTGGTATAATTGCGTAATCCGCGCAGATGTGAATTTCATCAAAATCGGTGCGCGCAGTAATATTCAGGACGGGACCACAATTCACTGCGACAGTGAAACACCGGTCACACCGAATGGTCATCCTACCATTATCGGCGATGACGTACTTGTAGGGCACATGGTGATGCTGCATGGCGCGACGCTCGAAGATCGCGCCTTTGTTGGCCTGTCCACCACCGTCATGGATGGCTGTGTGATTGAGGGCGATGCCATGCTTGCGGCTGGCGCTACATTGACGCCAGGGAAACGTATTCCCACCGGCCAGCTATGGGCTGGCTCACCCGCCAAACATATGCGCGATCTGACCGAACCTGCCATTGCCGGGATGCGGATGGGTGTGGCGCATTATGTTCAAAATGCCAAAGCTCACAAAGCCGCGGTTGAAGCGGCCAATAACTGATCCTGGCTAGCGAATTGCTGTTTTTAGCTGGTCAATTTTTTTTTGCTGAGCCGCAACCTGGACGGAAATCCGGTCGCGCGATTGCGCGATCAGTGCGGCACCTCCCGACTGCGAATCGTCGAGCTCTCGACCGAGCTGTTCAATATACAGCGCGTCAATATCTGCCAGCGCGGAAACGGATGGGCTGCGGTTCACTTCGAGCGAAGACAGCTTCATGTGGGCAACCACCCATGATTCGCTGGATGGGGCCGCGCCTTTTGCCTCTGCGACAGCTGTTTCAACGTCTCTCAGCTCGTTGAGGAAGACATCATGAGCTGCCTGGCTTTGTCTCAGCGCTGCATTGACAGCGGTCTGCAAAGACCCAGAGAGCGATCGCATTGACGGGTCCGAATCAGTCAAGCTGTCTGAACCAGCGGGTCTGTCTTCAAAAGGCCGCTTGGACAGGGACGGAAAATCACCCTCCTGCATCGCACAGGCCGACAATAGAAAAGGGATCACAAGCAGACAGGAAGTAGCTTTTTTCATCGCCACCTTCTTAAACCGCCGCTTCGAGGCCTGCAACGGTCAATGCAGATGGATCGCACTGGCTTCAAAAACCGTCACGTTCCAGCTAAAAAACGGCCTGTACTGGTTGACAGCGCACCTATCATCGGTTAGCTGCGCACTCTTTCCAGCGTGAGCCGAGAGACTCGCGTTTCCTTGCTTGCGCGCTGGAACCATATGATTGAAACGGAAATAATGCCATGTTCGCAATAGTGCGCACCGGCGGTAAGCAATATCGCGTTACTGCTGGAGATATAATCGCTGTCGAAAAACTTGCTGGTGAAGCAGGCGATTCGGTGACTCTGGATGATGTGTTGCTGGCCGGTGACGGCGGTGAGATGAAAGACGTCAAAGGCCTGAAGGTCGCGGCTGAAATCGTTGCACAGGAAAAAGGCGAGAAGGTCATTATCTTCAAAAAGCGCCGTCGGCATAATTATCGCCGGAAAAACGGCCATCGTCAGCAGCACACCGTATTGAAGATCAATGCAATTGGCGGCAAGGCCCCCGCGAAGAAAGCGGCGCCGAAGAAAGAAGCTGCACCTGCAGCCGACAAGCCAGCTGCTGAAAAGAAAGCTGCTCCAGCGAAAAAAGCGGCGCCTGCCAAAAAAGCGCCGGCCAAAAAAGCTGCGGCCAAAAAAGCTGCGGCCAAAACCGAAGCAAAACCTGCTGCAGCCAAAAAAGCTCCAGCGAAAAAGCCAGCGGCCAAGAAGCCCGCTGCCAAGAAGAAAGACTAAACCATGGCACATAAGAAAGCAGGCGGTTCATCCCGCAACGGCCGTGATTCAGAAGGCCGCCGTCTTGGCGTAAAAAAATATGGCAGCGAAGCTGTTGTAGCCGGCAATATTATTATCCGCCAACGCGGAACCAAGACCCATCCGGGTCGCAATGTGGGTATGGGCAAAGACCATACACTATTTGCGCTCATTGATGGCAAAGTCGAGTTCCACAAAGGCAAGCTCGGCCGCAAATATGTATCTGTCGATGCCATGGCGGAAGCCGCGGAATAACCGGACAATCGATAACGGGTTGTCCTTTGAGGGATGACCAAGCCAATAATTTGAATGGTTCAAAAGAACCACCAGATTTCAGGGAGAGGGTCACCCCTCTCCCTTTTTTTATCTCTCCCTGCCGATAAGGTCACCGATTTGTCATCCTGTCACGTTAGGACAGGCTTTCAAAACGGGGACGATTATATATCTGACTTTGGAGAGTCCCAATGTTTGCAAGAACACCTAGATTGTTATTGAGGCCTGGTTGGCCAGAAGATGCCCCCGCATTGCACGCGGCGATCAGCGACGAACAGATTGTTCGCAATCTGGCGACAGCACCTTGGCCCTATAATCTCAACGATGCAGAAACTTTTCTGGATTTGCCGCGTGAAGCGTCTCACGCCAACTTTCTGATATTTCGCAGAACAGCAGGAGCGCCCCAGCTGGTGGGCGGTATCGGTCTGGAACAGACCGATACCGGATCTGTCGAAATCGGCTATTGGTTGTCGCGCCCGAATTGGGGGCTCGGCTATGCCACAGAGGCAGGCCATGCTGTCATTGATATTGCCCGGGCATTGGGGCACCGCCACATGGGAGCAGAACATTATGTCGATAACCCTGCATCCGGCAACGTTCTCAGGAAACTTGGTTTTCGATCAACAGGTCGGATAGCTCCAAGATATTCCTTGGGACGCAAGGCGCAAGTCGATGCAATTCAATTTAGACTTGACCTGGCTGACGACGATGAAAGTGAGGTCATGCCGCTGCTCGCGGCATGACTGTCAAGCGACCTTGGGCAACCGACCGGATTTTCGACGGTCTTTCAAATCAGCAACAGGTTCGGAATCGCCCGGTTGATCCATAATCGCCGCTTCATATTCACTTTCGGCCAGTTGAACCAGATCCCGATCGTCAATATTCCACGGATGAAAACCAGGTTTGAAAAACTGGAACCAGGTTCCCAGGGTCCGTCTAAACGGCCCGGGAGCAAACAAGGCATAATTAGCGAGACCAAACCAGGCGCGGGGACCGGCAATGCCATCCTGCCGCAAGAGATCCAGAATGCCCTTGCTGCGGTTTTTGGCAAAACCGATTGAAATCCGGATCATGAAAGCGGTCTTGAACGCCCAGCGCCGCAAGCGGCTCCAGTCTTTTGTGACATGCAACCAAGTATCGTAAGCAACGCCTTTATGTTCAATTTCTTCCGAGGCATGCCACAACCACATGTTGCGCTGCTCAGGATCGGCATTTTTAAAATATGCCGGATTGGCGATAAACTCTGCCGCCATGATCGCGGTCATGTGTTCGAGACACATTGTTGCAACAAGATGGTAAATCGGAGGCATCTCACGAATGCCGTCCATGACCCCGGCAAGCGTATCTTCGAGACGAGATATATCGTAGCCAACAGATTCTACATGCCGGTTGAAAAAGGCATGCTCACGGCTGTGAACAGCTTCCTGACGCACAAATGCACCGATTTCCCGACCCAGTTTCTCCGGCGCGTCATGCCGATATTTTTTCAGTACTTCGATGAAAAAGGTTTCGCCCCTCGGAAAAGTAACGGAAAGCGCGTTAAAAAAGGCTGTTCCATAAGGGTTTCCGGCAATCCAATGGCGGTTTTCCATGGGTGCACTGGCAAAATGGCGATTGCGAGACTGTATCTGCAGATCACACGGCGTCGCACTGCCTGCGATCACGGATTGATGCGGGTTTAAGTCATGATTGGGTGGAACTTTGTCCATTTCCGCCGCAAACCTCCAAAAAAAACAACGTCAGTACAACCAGTTGATGGTTAAACGCTATCTACAAGAGGAGAGTTAACAAAAGGCTGATCGTGGATCAGAAAATCACAACTATTTTATCGGCGCTGATAGCGGAAATACCAGACTTCATGGCCTTTTCGTCGCGCCTTGGCTTCATAGCGGGTTTCCGGCCATCCACCGGGCCGGATCATCCAGTCTTTCGGGCTGCTGCACAGCCAGTCAAATTCTGTACGCTGGTTCATAATCATCATGGCCCATTCAAGGTAAACAGGATGATCGGTGCCGAACCGAAATTCACCGCCCGGTTTAAGCTTCGCAGCGATCAGATCCATCGGACCGTGATTCATGAAACGGCGCTTGGCATGGCGCGATTTCGGCCAGGGATCGGGATGAAGCAGATAGACAAAGCTTAGCGTCCCATCGGGAATGCGCTCCAATACGTCCAGGGCATTGCCCATATGCAACCGCACATTGGCAAGTACACCATCACGCACATGCTGAAGCGCGCCGACCACCCCATTAAGATAGGGTTCGCAGCCAATAAATCCGTGATCGGGCAGCATATCCGCCCGCGAGGCCAAATGCTCGCCAGCACCAAAACCAATTTCAAAATGCAGCGGGCGAGCATCGCCAAACAATATTGTTGACGATACCGGTCCTTCAGACGGAACACTAATCTGTGGGAGGAGCTTCTCCACAAGTTCCACCTGACCCTCGCGCAGGGCATGGCCTTGCCGCCGGCCGTAAAGCTGGCGAATAGTGGTGGGATCTCCTTCTTTATACGCTGTCATACCACAAGACCATTTTTCAACATGCTGATTGTGCTATCTTGGTCACCGCGGGGCAAACAGAAATTTGCTGCAAACCGTGGCGTTTAAATTGCTGCTTTGAGCGCATCGACAAGATCTGTTTTTTCCCAAGAGAAAAACGCACCATTCGGCTTGCGGCCAAAATGGCCATATGCGGCAGTAGGCCCGTAAATTGGCGTGTTCAGGCCCAGATGTGTGCGAATGCCCTTTGGCGTCAGCTTTACCAGATCCGGCAGTACCTGCTCGAGCCGCTCTTCGCTGACATTTCCGGTACCGTGCAGATCGACATTGATAGAAAGCGGTTCGGCAACACCAATGGCGTAGGACAGCTGGATAGCACATCTTTTGGCCAGACCGGCGGCAACAATATTCTTTGCCAAATAGCGTGTGATATAAGCTGCAGACCGGTCAACTTTGGTCGGATCCTTGCCGGAAAATGCACCGCCGCCATGGGGGCTGGCTCCGCCATAAGTATCCACAATGATCTTGCGTCCCGTCAAACCGGCATCACCATCTGGTCCGCCAATTTCAAAACGCCCGGTAGGATTGACGTGGATAGTCGTGTTTTCTGTTATGAATCCATCAGGAAGCACGGAATGGAACACGCCCATCACATATTCGCGCAGTTCCTCATACAGTGCCGGGTTTTCGCTATCTTTGAAATAGCCTGGTGCGTGCTGTGTCGAAACCACCAGCGCCGTTGCTTCAACAGGCACCTCTTTAACGTAGCGCAATGTTACCTGACTTTTGCTGTCGGGCTCTAGAAACGGGGCTTTTCCGCTATGACGATCTTCCGCCATCTGCTTCAGTATCTGGTGGGAATATTGCAGGGTTGCTGGCATCAGATCAGGTGTTTCATCGCTGGCGTAACCAAACATAATACCCTGATCACCTGCGCCTTCATCCTTGTTGCCGCTCTCATCAACACCTTGCGCGATATGGGCTGACTGCGGGTGCAGATGATTTTCAAACTTCAGCGTGTTCCAGTGAAATCCGTCCTGCTCATATCCGATTTTCCTGACGGTTTCCCGGGCAACCTTTTCGATCTCCGCCAGAGCACCTTCGGCCCAGTTCCCGTCCGTATCGATCATGCCATTTCCGCGCACTTCACCGGCCAGTATAACCCGATCGGTGGTCGTCATTGTTTCGCAGGCCACGCGTGCCTCAGGGTCTTTCGAAAGAAAGAGATCAACAATCGCATCAGAAATCTGGTCAGATACCTTGTCGGGATGGCCTTCCGACACAGATTCGGATGTGAAAATAAACTCGGATCGCATGGAATTTTCCTGATTTATTGCCGGAGGGATTGCGGTCAATTAGACATAAAGAAAGGTTTATATCTTCTTTAACGATCCCGCTGGCGGATGGCAATGGCACAAATGAGCAGCAACAAAGCCAGTCCAGTTGGCAAAATATTGCCGTGACGGGCAAACAGTGTCGGTGGTTTCGATGGCGGCAGGCTGGTATCAATGCGGCCAGCCTTGCCCATCGGTATATTGTCGCGAACCGCACCGTTCGCACCAATTACCGCCGAGATGCCGGTCGGGGTTGACCGGATGACCGGCAAGCCTTCCTCTATCGCACGAAGCTGGGCCTGAGCCAGATGCTGAGGCGGACCCCAGGCTCCAAACCAGGCGTCGTTCGATGGATTGAAGATGAAATCCGGTCGATTCTCGCGATCAACAACTTGCCCGGAAAAAATGATCTCGTAACAGACCTGCAGCCCTGCCTTGCCAAATTCCCCCAAATCAAGGGATTGAGCCCCGGGCCCAGGCCAGAAATCGAAATCACCGGGCACCAGCCGTGACAGGCCAAATGCAGTCAATAGCGGGCGCATCGGCAAATATTCACCATAGGGGACCAGGTGATTTTTGTCGTAACGACCGACAAGTTCGCGCTCCGAATTCATGGCGAACACGCTGTTCCGCGCACCGATTGCCCGTTCACCGGCATTGTCAAACTCAAGCTTGAGGCCACCCAGCAGCAACATGTCACCCGGCCGCATAAGGCTTGCCAGTTGTTGCCGAACAAAATCGGGTGGACGGTTATAATAGTAGCGCCGCGGATATCCGGTTTCGAGATAGTCAGGAATCGCGGCCTCCGGCCAGAACAGGATACGAGGCTGCGCATCCTTGCGGAGGGTCAGTTTCGCGAGCTTGCGAAGATTTTCAGCTTCATAGCCTGCCTTCCACTTGTCCTGCTGGCCAATATTGGGTTGAACCACAATGATTTTTGGTTGATCTGCGAGAGCGGACTGGTCAGCCGGCTTGGGTAAAATTGAAAATATACCGGTCAGAATGAGGATCGGTGCGGCCGCCTTCCAGCGCTTTTCTGAAAGCAGCCAGACCCCCCCTATGCTCAGGATCACCAGGCCCGACAGACCATAAGTGCCAACCCATGTGCTCGCAGCTGGAAACAGGCCCAGCGGGACCGAGACGACAGACAGCGGATTCCAGATGAAGCCGCTAAAGGCCCAGCTACGGATCCATTCGGACAAGATCCAGAACCCGGCAAACGCCAGGATGAACACAAATGATCGATGCCTGCCCAGCATCCAGGCGCCGAACGCCGCCAACGCGGGATAGATTGCGAGATACAGGGACAAAGCCACCACCGCGATATATCCCAGCCATTCCGGCATGGCCGCCTGAAACGTAAATGCCTTTGCAATCCAGTTGAGGCCGACAACAAAATGCCCCAAGCCGAAAAGCCAACCGGCGATGACAACAGACTTGCGGTGCTCCAACCGGAAGATCACCGTCATCCAGACCGCGAAGGACAGCAGGGTCAACGGCCACCAATTGAGCGGCGCAAAACCGGTTGCCGACAGTGCACCTGTCACCAAAGACAACAGATAGGGATAACGAGCCGAAAATTTGTGGATACTGATCACCCGCAGCTTGTGCCGTGTTCATAGCCCAGGTTCAAATGTTATTTGGGTTGATATGTGCGTTTTGGCGATTGCGGCCGCTGATGGTTTATCGCTATGAACCATCCCATGAAATTACTGTCCGTTCTTGTTCTTGCGCTGTTACAACCGAATGCGGAAGCCCCGGATCGCATCGCGGCTCCGCTTGCGCCACTTACAGATGAGCAGCAACGAGACCTGTCCTGCGTCGCAATTCTTGCAATTGTCGCGTCCGAACAGGAAAAAGCAAATGAAACGGCGTTGCGCTATCCGTTGCTGGCCGATCGGGGGGCGCAATATGCCGGAATGGTCGGCGAGGCTGTCATGGCGGAAACCGGGCGAACCCGCGAGCAAGTGAGGGCCGGGATTCTGGAGGCTGTCGCATCTCATCAGGCACGTGTTCGGCAAGTCGACACGCCGGATGACATCATTGCCGCGCAAATGGCGATTTGCATGCCTCTGCTGGATGCCGTCCTACCTCCCAAGCCGAAGCCATCTCTCAACCAATGCGCCGCAATGCTTCAATTGGCATATGAAGCCGTATACGCACGTGAGAAGCTGTCGAAAACGGCCCAGGATTTGAAAACGCTCGCCTTCGTTCTAGACAATCGGGCGCGTGAGGAATTGAAGAAAAACGGCTATAGCGGAACGGAAAGTGACATTATCCTGACCAGGATTCGGGAGGAAATGCAGAACACGGACCGATCCAGCAACGCCAGTTCAGACGATCTCGACATCGACCACTGTTTTGCGCTCGCCGCTCCAAAACCCAAGGATCAGAAAATTGCACACTGAATTGCGCCCTTTTCATCTTGCGTTTCCGGTTCATGATCTGGCAGCGGCCCGTAATTTTTACGGCGAGTTTCTGGGCTGTGCAGAAGGACGAAGCTGCGATACATGGATCGACTTCAATCTTTTCGGCCACCAGATCGTAACCCATCTCGATCCCGCAGCGAAGTCGGTGGCAATGACCAATCCGGTCGATGGCGAAAATGTGCCTGTTCCGCATTTTGGAGTCGTTCTGGCGATGCATGACTGGCAAGAGCTTGCAGCACGGTTACAGGCGCGGAATGTGTCGTTTGTGATTGAACCCACAGTTCGGTTCCGCGGCGAAACCGGCGAGCAGGCGACGATGTTTTTCATGGATCCAAGCGGTAATGCTCTGGAATTCAAAGCGTTTGCGGATGACAATCAGCTATTCGCCACCTGAGGTAGCGATCGAGCCGGTGATCTAGCAACTCGAGTTGGGATGCTCTTTCTTCCAACGATCCAAGGCCGCCTCCAACTGTTTTTCTGCCATGTCCCGTGCGGCATCGCGGGCCAGTCCAAGCGATCCTGCAAGGCGCTCCCCTATAAGCGCATCTCCAAGCGCCATCAGCACCAGCGCCAATGTATCTTCGTGCATTTCCCGATCTTCATGTCCGCCTTCGCCAATATCATCCACCAGTTCGTGAATGGCATCCACAATGGGATCCAGCGCGTCTTCATTTCCGGTAAGCAGCATCCACGACGACAAAGCACCCGCGCCCTGCTTGTCAAAAGCGTCAAATGTCAGATCGACAATATCGCGCACCGTTCCTTCACCTGTCCGGGAATTCATCACTGCCTGTGCGATGGAACCGCAAACTTGATCGGTCAGAAATTGCGCCAGTGATTTTTGCAAGCCCGATGCAGAACCAAAGTGATGCAGCAAATTGGCGTGCGTCCGGCCAATACGGCCTGCCACAGCTTTCAGCGTGACCGCCTGCGGTCCTGCTTCGATGAGCAGATCGCGCGCCGCAACGAGCGCCATACTGCGGCTTTCTTCAGGAGACAGACGTCTTTTCGCTATTGACATTTATGTAAGTAACCTTATTGTCATCAGTGTCAGTTAAGCCAATATTGAAACCAATATGAAGTAATCACACCATGAATATGCTCAGTGACGTAAAAGCTCAACCAGAAACCATTGCAACCCCGACACCGGAAGATCATGTGATCACTCCGCGCGATCACAGATTTGGCCGCAATTCGGAGACACAACCCGGCCGCTGGTGGCTTAACGATGATCCTGTTGCGACATGTTTTTATAATGCGCTGTCGTTGACTTTCCCTCGCGGTGAGGCTTTTTTTGTCGAAAGCGTCAAATCTTTTCGCGACGTCACTCCGGAAAAATTGCAAAAAGAAATCAGGGCGTTCATCCAGCAGGAAGTCATCCATAGTCGCGAGCATGTTGCCCTCAACCGACGCGTGGAGCAGCTGGGATATGACACCAGCCGAATTGAGCAACGGATCACGGAATCACTCGAGATGACCAAAGGTCGTCCGAAGATCGCGAATCTGGCTGCCACGATGATACTCGAGCATTTTACCGCAATCATGGCCCAGCAATTTATCGCGAACCCGCAACATTTTGCTGATGCAGACAAGGAAACGGCGGAACTATGGCGCTGGCATGCACTCGAAGAGATCGAGCATAAAGGGGTCGCCTATGACACCTGGCTATATGCCACACGCGGCTGGAGTCGCTGGCAACGCTGGAAAGTCAAATCGCTGATGATGCTGGTCATCACCCGCAATTTCTGGACCAATCGCTATCGCGATACGCTCGATCTGCTGGCACAGGATGGATTCAAGGGAGTGGGAGTGCAAATGAAATTGCTCCGGTTCCTGCTATTCAAGCCCGGTGTTGCACGGAAAATCATTATTCCATGGGTAAAGTTTTTCCTGCCCGGCTTTCATCCCTGGAACGAAGATGACCGTCATTTGATTGACCTGGCCGAAAGCGCCTACGAAGCAGCCTTGGCTGATCGCAAGCAAGCACCCGCATAGCAATTGAGCGTCCAAGCACAGCTGATATCGGTCAAAATTTTGTGAACGTGACTAATGCGCTGTTTTGCTGACATCCACTTTTTCGACCCATTCCGGGAAGAAGCTGGGCTCTCGTGTAGACCAGCCGGGAGCGGTAGCCGCGGCCTCGCTGATTGACTGCAGCAAGCCCTTGCGGGTCTTGGGATGCAGATGCGGCAACGAAGCAGCCGCGCAAAATGCACCTGGAAGCCATGGGCGCACATCCGGTCCCAGCAAACGTTCGTAAAGAAAGCGGAAAGCGGGGAAACTGTTGATACGCCCCTGGCCCAGATCATATGCCGAGAGCGATATCAAAGCAGGCATAAATGCTTCGATACTATCAATCGCGCAGTCCTGAGGGATCGCCTTTTGAATATCGCCAATACGCTTGTATAATTGCATTTGAACTTTGATTCCTGCCTCTTCGACGGCATCACGGGACCATGTATCAACGGCATCAGCGCGGTCGAGACCAACATCGAGAGACCGGCGAATATAGCGTTGCGTTGCGGAACCAAAACTCGCGAACTCTTTCATTTCAGCCAGTGTCATCGCACCGGGTATGGGCTTGGTCTCTTTTGTCATCATCGGGACTCCCTGTCTGTTCCCACCGATGACACTTGACCAAAACATGGTTATTATATCGTTAAGTCTGCGCTGGAATTCTGAGAGAAACGTTGTAAAGGCTGGCTCACAGGGCGAAAATATCACGTATGGCTTCGAAAGTTTCGACCAACGGCAAGCATGTTTCGACCGGGTGCGATTCAGATAGAGACATTTGATACCATCTTACTCTAAGCTGAATCAGATATTACCAATCAGGCACCTCATGAGAAAATTCGACATCGGCAAGCATAAACCATCGGTAGGACAGCAAGTTGCGATTCTATCCATTCTCGGATTCTGGCTGTTTTATGTTACCGTGATCACGCTGCGGGCTGCCGTCGGCGAGTTTCCCGCTCAGGGAGAAATGATGGTCCGGCGGATGATTGTTACGACAATCGGGATCGGTCTGACCTATCTGCTGTATCTTTTTCTCCGGCAGTTCGAAGACAAGCCGCTTTCGACCCGCATTATCGTTGCCGTGGTCGGGGCAATCCCGTGTGCACTGGCGATCGCTGCAGTCAATTTCTATATGTTCAACGTGTACGATCCGTGGAGTCTAATCGACGACAAGAATATCGAGGAATATCGCAAATATATGGAAAAGGACGGCTTTGCGCTGCAAAATATTGTCCACGATGCGATCTCGCGCTTCTTCTTCATTATCAGCTGGGCCTCGCTCTACATGACCCTCAGCTATGCCAGTGAAGTGCGGACCATGGAACGACGGGCCGCCCGCTTTGCTCAGGCGGCGCGCGATGCCGAATTGAGATCTTTGCGCTATCAGGTCAATCCCCATTTTCTGTTCAATACGCTCAACAGCTTGAGCACATTGGTCATGCGCAGCCAGCCCGCTGAGGCGGAAAAAATGATCCTCAACCTCTCCCGTTTCTACCGAAATAGCCTGTCTGGGGACCCGCTCGAAGATGTGGCACTTTCAGATGAAGTGCATCTGCAAAATCTTTATCTGGATATTGAAGCGGTTCGTTTCCCAAAGAGGCTTATCACCGAAACGGATATTCCGGATGATCTGGCGGACGTGCTTGTACCCGGTTTGATTCTGCAGCCGCTCGTCGAAAACGCAATCAAGCACGGTGTCGCACATTCCAAACGCCCGGTGACGATAACGATCAGCGCACGCAGTGAAGATGATCATCTGAAACTCACCGTTGCGGATGATGGTGAAACCAAATCTTTTGAAGGCCCCACTAGCGAGAGTAACGGTATTGGCCTGGCCAATGTCCGTGATCGACTGGAAACACGTTTCGGTTCCGATGCCGCCTTGACGATTTCACGTCCGGAGGCAGGCGGTTTTGTCGCGGAGCTCACTTTGCCTCTTTTGCTGGATATTTGACCATGACAGAATCCGAACAGCGCCCCTTGAGCACGCTTGTCGTTGACGACGAGCCCTTGGCTATCGAACGGTTACAGCTGCTTTGTGCGCGGCAGGACGATATTAATCTGGTGGGAACCGCCAGCGATGGTGAAGCAGCGTTGCGTCTCGCCGAACAGCTCAAACCCGATCTGCTGCTGCTCGACATTGCGATGCCGGGGATGGATGGCCTGGAGGTTGCCAAAGCTCTCTCGAAGACCGGCGCCTCACCCGCAATAATTTTTGTCACCGCATTTGACAAATTTGCCGTTGAAGCATTCGGAGTTGCGGCAATCGACTATGTGCTGAAGCCTGTAGAAACGGACCGACTTTCACTTGCGATTTCGCGCGTCCGCGAACGCAAAGCCGTGATGACCGACGGAAATGGCGAAGAATCTCCGTGGGCGGAAGAATTCTGGGTTCCTTATAAGTCCGAACTCCGCCGAATTGCGGCGGGAGAGATCAATCGGATTGAGGCCGAACGCGACTATATGCGCCTGCACGTGGGCAGTTCCAGCTATCTGTTGCATCAGACGATCACGGGCTTGGAAGAACGGTTGAACCCGGAGGATTTTGTCCGGCTTCACCGATCACATCTGGTCCGGCGGGACTGGATCAGTGGATTGCGCCATGACGGCGGGGGCATCTGGATGGCTTGCCTGAAATGTGGCACCGAGATCCGGATCGGACGCACCCACCTGGCGGAAGCCAAGAAACTAGCCGGACGCTAATCGATTTAGCCAACCAGCCAACTGGAACACTGATTGCGCAGACCCGTTGCGCCGCCCACAATAGCACGCAATAAAAACCCCGGTGTAAGGGCACCGGGGTTTCAGGAGGATTAACCAAATTTAGGCCGCTTATTGGGGATCACGGCTCTTGATATAGCCGGTGTTAGCGACTGATCACCATCGCCGTTTCGATAGGCTTGCCAGCTTCTGCTGCAGCGAGAATCTCGACCGTAGCGCGCTTGGCAGACAGATTTGCTTCGTTCGTGCAGTTGCTATGATCCTGCATATCAGCCAGGCTGCGGCTGTTATATCCGCCACAAACCTGACGTACAGCGCCCTTCAGGCGACCATCGAGCGTTTCTTTTCCTTCAGCGCTGGTCAAATCCAGATCTTCAAAGTGAACCACGGCTGTGCGAACAGTCTTGTTCTGAGCTTGGACCGTTGCGGCAAATCCGGTCGCCGAAACTGCGATTGCGGCTGCGGCCATCAGGCCCTTGGTATATACTGACTTCAACATTTTCTATCTCCTCGTAATCTTTTTGCGGGAAGATACAGCTCAATAGAAAGAGCTGGATTTTCCCGCTTGGGGGAACCCCTGGAAGGGGTGAGAACGGGAGCAGTTTGCTTCCAAAGCCAGGGGAATGGCAGTTAAGACGTATTCTGTTGCTCCCGTCTCGTATTCTTGGATACGGGAACCCCGGCGTGCATGCATTTCAAGTTCGATAAACTGCCGTTACATTCGGCAAACAGCACAAAGCTTCGACCAACGACAATTGGGCGTCGATCAAAATGATACAATGTAACTTTTGTTACTATTCAGATAGTTACAGATGACACCGAATCATGGTGTATTATAACACTAAATCAGGCCAGACAGAGGGCTGGAGGGGTCTGCATACAAACGCCGTCCCATTCTTCCGGACAAATAGGCCTGTCTTCCAGCATCCACCGCCAGCTTCATGGCGCGTGCCATGCGAACCGGTTCCTTTGCCTCAGCGATGGCAGTATTCATGAGCACACCGTCACATCCCAATTCCATGGCCACCGCTGCGTCGCTTGCGGTACCAACGCCCGCATCTACCAGAACCGGCACCTTGGCGCCTTCGACAATCAGGCGAATTGTCACCTGGTTCTGAATACCCAGGCCGGAACCGATCGGTGCACCCAGAGGCATGATCGCAACAGCTCCCGCGTTTTCCAGTTGCTGGGCAGCAATGGGATCATCAACACAATAGACCATCGGCTTGAACCCCTCCTTGGCCAGCACTTCGGTTGCTTCAAGGGTTTCACGCATATTGGGATAAAGCGTTTTGGCTTCACCCAGGACTTCCAGCTTCACCAGATCCCAACCACCTGCTTCCCTTGCCAGGCGCAAAGTTCGAATCGCATCATCCGCATTGAAACATCCGGCAGTGTTTGGAAGATATGTAACCTTCTTGGGGTCGATAAAGTCCATCAGCACCGGTTGGTTGCGATCTGTCACATTGACCCTGCGGACAGCGACGGTCACAATCTCGGCACCCGCAGCTTCCACAGCAGCGGCATTCTCTTCAAAATCCTTGTATTTACCGGTGCCCACAATCAAGCGGGATCGAAAGGTTTGTCCGGCAACGCTCCAGCTATCGTCTTTAGCCTCAGGCGGTTCATGGTCACCGCCGCCAACAAAATGAACGATCTCATATTCGTCCTTGTCCTGCACCTGCACTTGCCCCAGCGTTGATCGCGGAACGATCTCGCGATTGCGTTCTACCGCTACCTTTTCCGGCTCCAGGTCAAGCGTCCGGACAAGATCGGCAACCGAAAGTCCGGCGGCAACACGGTGCGTGTCTCCATTTAACTCTATGCTAATTTCGGTCATCTGGGTCTTTTCCATTTGATTTGATCTCGCTTTTATATGGGCAGCCATATAAAGAGCTATCAAGAGCCGCAACCGAAAGCGCCATTTTGGGGGACAATATCTTGGCGAATAAACCTGTCATCTTTGTTCTGAACGGTCCAAACCTGAATTTGCTCGGGATGAGAGAGCCGGAAATCTATGGTTCTGCCACGCTGGACGACATTGCCGGCCAGATGGAAGATCAGGCCAGCGCGCTCGGACTGGATGTTGAAATCCGGCAAAGCAATCATGAAGGTCATCTTGTCGACTGGCTCCAGGAAGCAGCAGCTGACGGGGCAAAAGCTGTTATATTGAATGCTGGAGCCCTGACCCATACCTCTGTCGCGCTTCACGACGCGATCAAGGCTATTGAGACACCTGTTATAGAAGTCCATCTATCGAACCCCGCGGCGCGGGAGGAATTTCGGCACAAGAGCCTGGTTGCGCCGGTTGCAAAAGGAACTATTTGCGGCTTCGGTGCTTTGGGCTATCAACTGGCACTTGATGCTGCGAGCAAATTTTGAAACAAATATGAGGAATCAGAATGCCTGCCAAGAAAGAGAATAGTGACGGCATGAATGTGGATATCAAGCTTGTTCGGGACCTCGCCGGGATACTGGACAAGGCCGGGCTGTCCGAGATCGAGGTCGAGGACGGCGATCGCAAGATCAAAGTTTCGCGCGGTGGCGGTACCTTTGTTTCTGCTCCGGTCGCAGCAGCGCCTGTTCCTGCCCCGGCTGCAGCGCCTGTTGCAGCAGCTCCGGCAGAAGCGGCCAGTGCAGCGCCGGCTGACGATCATGCCGGTGCGCAGAAATCGCCGATGGTCGGAACTGTCTATCTCGCACCCGAACCTGGAGCCGCAGACTTTATCAGTGTCGGCGACAAGGTTGCAGCAGGAGACACCTTGCTCATCGTCGAAGCCATGAAAGTGATGAATCCAATTGCTGCAGAGAGCGCAGGAACAGTTAAATCCATATTGGTCGAAAACGGTCAGCCTATCGAGTTTGACCAGCCGCTCGTCGTGATCGCATAAAAGAGTTTAGCGGATGACCATCAACAAGATTTTGATAGCCAATCGCGGAGAGATTGCCTTGCGCATTCTGCGCGCCGCCCGCGAACTGGGCATCGATACCGTCGCGGTTCACAGCACCGCCGATGAAGATGCCATGCATGTGCGGCTGGCGCATGAGGCCATATGTATCGGCCCGCCGCCAGCTACAGATAGCTATCTGAGCATACCGGCAATTATTTCGGCAGCAGAGATCAGCAATGCCGACGCGATCCATCCTGGCTATGGTTTTCTTTCCGAGAACGCACATTTTGCCGAAGTCGTGGAAGCGCATGACATTAAATGGATCGGTCCCAAGCCGGAGCATATCAAAATAATGGGCGATAAGGTCGCAGCCAAAAAGACCGCAGGTGAACTGGGCATTCCACTGGTTCCCGGTTCCGATGGCGCGGTCAGCGAACTTGAAGTCGCAAAACAAGTGGCGAACGAAGTTGGCTATCCGGTGATTATCAAGGCAGCTTCCGGCGGCGGTGGTCGCGGCATGAAGGTGGTCAACAACGAAAGTGAGCTGGAAACTCAGATGAAGCAGGCTGGCACTGAAGCCAAAGCGGCTTTTGGTGATGCTACCGTCTATATTGAAAAATATCTTGGCGATCCGCGACATATCGAGTTTCAGGTATTTGGTGACGGCCGGGGCAATGCCATCCATCTGGGTGAGCGCGATTGTTCTTTGCAAAGACGCCATCAGAAAGTGCTCGAGGAGGCCCCGTCACCCGTTATCAGTGAGGAACAGCGGGAACGGATGGGCGACGTCTGCGTTCAGGCGATGAAAGGCATGGGATATCGCGGCGCAGGCACGATTGAGTTTCTGTATGAGAATGACGAGTTTTACTTCATCGAAATGAACACACGGCTGCAGGTCGAACATCCGGTGACCGAAATGATCACCGGCTTTGACCTGGTCCGGGAACAGATCCGCATAGCCGATGGCCGTGATCTGTCCGTGAGCCAGGATGAACTGGAATTCACCGGCCATGCGATCGAATGCCGGATCAACGCCGAAAACCCGAAGACCTGGGCACCATCGCCCGGGAAGGTCACCAGCTATCACGCACCGGGCGGCATGCATGTCCGCGTCGATAGCGGTTTATATGCCGGATATTCCATTCCGCCTTATTATGACAGCATGATCGCAAAGCTGATTGTGTATGGCCGCACCCGTGACGGATGCATGATGCGACTCGCGCGTGCGCTCGATGAATTTGTTATCGAAGGCGTCGAAACCACCATCCCGCTGCATCAAAAACTGGTTTATGACGAAGGCTTCCAGTCTGGCGAATATACGATCAAATGGCTCGAGGAGTGGCTCGACCAGGATGACGATTGAGCAAAAACCCTGTTCTTGAACCACAAATGTCGTTCATATAAACCTTACCTTTCCTGAACATTACAGCAAAGTTCAGGAGTCCGACAGGGTTAACAGACTATGACTTGTTCCACTGATGCGGCAAATGGAGTCGCCAGAAACCGGAAACGGGACAAGGAGTAAAGCCATGCGTATATTTTTAATAACCGGCCTGATGGCGGCCACGATGCTGACGCCCGCAACGGCTTCCGCCGCAGATATTGCGCCTAACATGAACAAGTCCGGCAGTTTGCTGGCCGTTGATCTGACCGGCAATGCTGCCTTGCAACGCGATGGCCGCGGCGAACGCCGGGCAAATCGCAATGGCAATCGAAGCGAACGCCGGGCCAACCGCCAGGGAAATCGCACGGAACGCCGAGCCAATCGCCAGGGAAATCGAAGTGAACGTCGCGCCAGCCGTCAGGGCAATCGTAGTGAGCGACGTGCCAATCGCTCAGAGAACCGTCAGGTTCGTGGAGAGCGCCGAACCAACCAGCGCCAGTCTCGTAATCTGACCCGTGGCGATCGCGCAGAAACACGGCGTAATCGCAACAATGGCAGAGTGGATCGCCAGTCGGCACGCCAGGATCGCCGGGCGGATCGTCGCAGGGATATTGCTCGCGGTGATCGCAACCGCAACGGCCGCGTTGACCGCCGGTTTGATCGTAATCGCGATGGCCGGATAGACCGGCGCTTTGATCGCAATCAAAATGGACGTGTCGATCGCCGCGTAGATAGAAATCGCGACGGCCGTATTGACCGGCGCTATCGGGAAGCCCGCCGGGATCGTGCCCGGGATAATCGCCGCTATCGTGAAAACCGCAGATATCGTGACAATCGCCGGTCTTACAGAAACGGATATCGCGAGGCACGCCGGGATCAGCGACGCTGGAACCGCAGCTGGCGGAATGATCGCCGGTATAACTGGAAGCGGTACCGGAAATATAACCGCGGCTACTATAATGTCGGTCGCTATTATTCGCCCTATCGCGGTCATAGCTACAGACGCTGGAATATCGGCATCTATCTCGGATCCGCCTTTTACGGATCGCGCTACTGGATCAATGACCCATGGCGCTACAGATTACCGCCGGCTCATGGAGGCTATCGCTGGATCCGCTACTATGACGATGTTCTGCTGATCGACACTTATGATGGCCGCGTAGTCGATGTGATATACGACTTCTTCTACTAGGATCATGATGGGCGAGAAGCCTTAAATATAGAAAAGACCCGTTGCCTGAAAAGGTAGCGGGTCTTTTCTGTTGCAAGTCAAGCGCACGCGTCGCACAATCCCTGTAGCATTCTCAGGGGACAAATTATGGTTCGGCTATTCGCATTTTTGTGTTCAATTGCTCTTTCGACGGCTGCGGTCGCGCAAGATAAAGTCATTCTGGTCGGCAATCTGATTACCGATGCGGATACAGGATCGTCCGGGCCTGCAACCATCCTCGTTCGTGACGGCAAGATAATATCAGTGAGTGCAGGCACCCGTGGCGCTGCAGACACAGACGCTGAAGTCATCGATCTCTCCGACAAAACCGTATTGCCGGGACTGATCGACCTCCATGTCCATCTGACCGGCGATCCGGGCGGAGATTTCTGGAAAGAGGCAACCGAACCTTCGGAATGGGGTGTCGTTGTCGGAGCAAAAAATGCATTGCTGACCGCCAAAGCCGGTTTTACCACAGTGAGAGAAGCCGGCTCTTCGCAGTATAGCGCATTCTCGTTGCGGCGCGGAACAGCGGAAGGAAAAATACCCGGACCCCGTATTGTCGCAGCCGGACCGGCACTGGCCATTGTTGGCGGCCATGGTGACACGACGGGTTTTACCGAAGATATTAATGAACATCTGGCCAGCGGCTATAGCTGCACTGGCGCCGTTGAATGTGCCGAGAAAGTCCGCAAGGCTTCCCGGGCAGGCGCGGATATTATCAAGATTACGGCGACCGGCGGGGTTCTCTCTCAACAAGGGCGCGGCCTCGAAGCGCATTTTACCGATGTCGAGATGAAATCCATTGCCGACACTGCGCACTCGCTGGGCCTGAAAGTCATGGCACATGCTCATGGCGCGCGGGGTATCGAGGCTGCGGCGCGCGCCGGGATTGATACCATCGAACACGGCACATATCTCGACAAGCAAGCAGCAGATGCGATGAAGGCCAACGGGACTGTTCTCATCCCGACGCTTATGGCTTTCCAGGGTATTTCAGAGCGGCTCGGCAAGGGAATCTATACGCCCATAGTCGAAAACAAGGTCCGTGCCGTCGCAGAAACTGCAAAAGTCTTTATGGGCCGGGCCTATCGCTGGGGCGTACCCATTGCCTTTGGAACCGACGCCGGTGTTTTCGATCACGGACGGAATGCAGAAGAACTGGGATTGATGGTCGGTCAGGGGATGAAACCGCAAGAGGCCCTGGCAAGTGCCACAACCGGTGCGGCAAAGGCGCTTGGCATGGAAGACCAGATTGGGCGGGTTGCAGCGGGCTACTCCGCAGATCTGATCGCTGTGTCGGGCAATCCGCTGGAAGATGTCACCATATTGGAATCCGTCGACTGGGTGATGGTGCGCGGCCGCATCATTGACTAGAGCGTGAGCCATGAAACAGCGGCTGTCCAAAAAAGAGAGCATAAAATATAATAACCCGCGCAAGCTCGCCGAGTTAGGGGAAAGTGTGGCCAGCAGACTGAATGCCCACCCCCGGGTGCAATGGCTGGAGAGTCCGCACGCACAGCTTTTCGTGTGTCAGAATTTTCTCTCGGACAAAGATTGTGCGCTCTTGATTGACATGATCGATTCAGATTCCCAACCTTCCAGCCTGTACAAGGGAACGGAACGCGAAGGTTACCGCACGAGCTACAGCTGCAACGTCGATGCGCATGATCCGGATATTCAGCGCATCGACGAAGCCGTGTGCGACCTGTTGGGCCTCGAGAATTCCAACAGCGAAGTACTGCAGGGACAACGCTATGAAGTTGGCCAGGAGTTCAAGGATCATCATGATTTTTTCCACGAAACCGAAGATTACTGGCAAGTCGAGGCCGGCAACGGCGGACAGCGGAGCTGGACCGCGATGGTCTATCTCAACGAACCGGAACAAGGTGGTGCAACGGCTTTTCCGCAACTGGAATATCAGGTTGAACCTCGCAAGGGCATGCTCTTGACCTGGAACAATATGGGCATTGACGGGCGTCCCAATCTCAATACGCTTCATGCCGGTACGCCGGTCGTTAGAGGTACAAAATATATCATCACGAAATGGTTTCGATTGAACCGCTGGAAGGGCCGGTGGGTTCAATAGAACCGGCTTCCGGAGACTGGGCTGACAAACGGCACACAGGCTTCGACAAACGACATCTACTGTCGTTGCAGGTGAAACCAATGCGTGTTAGCCAACCACAACAGTTATCAAGTCAGGACATATCATGATTCACAAGTCACTCATCCTTCTGGCCGGAACAAGCCTCATCGCGACCGGCTCCCTTGCATTTGCCAATAGCAGCTCGGCCGTCGCCGAAGATGTGCAGTCCGAGGCTTCCGAGAAAGCCATGACCGAGGGCGAAAAGATGAAAGCGCTTTTTACGGCCAGTGATGAAGATAATCTGCGTCGCAATCCGATCAATGGTATTTTCCGCGGAGATTTGCGTTATGCTGATCAATTTGGTGACTATATTACCGACGAATATAATGCCGGAGAGAAAGCGGCACACGAGAAAGAACTGGCCCAACTGCGTCAAATCGATCGCAGCAAACTGAGCGCCACTGACAAGATTGCCTATGACGTGTTCGAACGGAACAAAAAACGCGCACTGGTTGGCTTTTCCAAAGAGATCCTCGACCTCAGCAATCCTCGTCCCGTCAACCATTTCAGCGGTTTTCACACATTCTATCCCAATTTTGCGTCGGGCAAGGGTGGTGCACCGTTCAAAACCCTGGCGGATTATGAGAATAACCTGAAACGCCATAAAGGTTATATTGTCCTCGGCGATCGCGCGATTGAACGGTTCCGGGAAGGTATGGAAAGCGGCGTATTTGAAACCAAGCTTACGATTGCCAACGTGATCGAACAGCTGGCCACTCAAAACGCTCAGAGCATGGAAGAGACGCCGTTTATGGGTCCCGTCCGGAATTTCCCGGAGGACTTTTCTGATGCGGACAAGAAACGCCTGACCGCCGAATATGAGGCCATCACAAAAGAAATTTTTGCCAGCAATCAGCGGATGCATGATTTTCTGAAAAACGAATATCTCGCAGTGGCTCGAGAAGAAGTCGGACTCAGCGCGATGAAGGGCGGCGCGTTATTTTATGACTATTTGATCGAAGGCACGACGACGCTACCCCTCAAGGCAGATGCCGTTCATCAGCTGGGCGTCAGCGAAGTTGCCCGGATCAAGACCGAGATGGAAGCGATCAAGGTCGAAGTCGGTTTTGAAGGAAGCCTGTCCGAGTTTTTCGACCATCTGCGCACGGATCCCAAATTCCAGCCAAAATCTCGTGAGGCCTTGACTCAAGGCTATTATGATCTGGGCAAAAAAGTTGATGCACGGATTAGTGAACAGTTCAAGGTCTTGCCAAAATCTCCGCTGGAAATTCGTCCTTATGACGAATCGATTGAAAAGTTTCAGGCAGGCGGATCCTATCAAAGCGGAACACCCGACGGATCACGTCCCGGTGTATTCTATTTTAACGCTTATGATCTTCCTTCCCGCAATACCTCGGGTATGACGACTTTGTATCTCCATGAAGGCGCACCAGGCCACCATTTCCAGATTTCTCTGGCACAGGAAAATGAAAGCTTGCCCAACTTCATGCGCTTCGGCGGCAATACCGCATATGTCGAAGGCTGGGCGCTCTATTCCGAGAAGCTCGGCTTCCCGATGGAATTGTTTGACGATCCCTATCAGCGCTTTGGCCACCTGGATGACGAGATGCTGCGCGCGATGCGGCTGGTTGTTGATACCGGCTTGCACAGCAAAGGCTGGAGCCGCGAAAAAGCGATCCAGTTCATGCTGGACAATAGCAGCATGGGCAAGACCGATGCGACGGCTGAAGTCGAACGCTATATCGCCATTCCGTCACAGGCTCTCGCGTACAAGATTGGCGCCCTGACCATTCAGCGTCTGAAGAAGAAATCACAGGAGGCTCTCGGCGACCGCTTTGATCCGCGCGAATTCCATGATCAGGTTCTGAACACCGGCGCATTGCCGATGACAGTTCTCGAAAAGAAGATCGACGACTGGATTATAGCCAGCAAATAGCGGGAGCAGAAGCTAGAGTGAGCAAGAGCCGCTTGCAACAAGTCAATCACGCATTTCGTCGAGATATTTTCTTATTCTGGACAGTTCCGGCAAGATATTCTGCCAGACCGCGAGGGGCATGTCAGAGCGTACTTGTTTGATCATTGGTGCGAGTTGATCGGTTGCTGACTTGCGCATCTCGATGCCCGCCTCCGTTACACAGACACGCCGGGTTCGCCGATCATCCGGATCATGTTCGAGCGTCACCAACCCCTTGTCTTCCAGCTTGCGAACAGTGGAGGACATGGTCGGTTGGGTGACTTGAATCGCACTCGCCAGTTCGCTGATGGTTTGCTGTACATCCAGACGCAATAGATGGTTGAGAACGGTAAACTGCGCGACCGTCATATCGTCCGGCATTCGCGCCTGAAACATGTTCTGGCTCAGCTGGTTGATAATGCCGATCTCGGTCAACACCGCAAACTCAATCGTGTCTTCAACCTGGCCGGTCGTCACTGTCACCGCATTGGAGGAAGGTTTGTTTGTGGACATGACCTGTTGCTTACACGTCGATGATGAGCGATTCCAGTGGCCAGCGAGGTGACGGTGCCGGGCGCTCGGCATAGCCAAAGCGAAACAGGCCTTGTACGCGCGCAGGAATGGCGATTTCTACTTGCTCATGCAGTGCATCATATAGTTTTTCCATCTCCGGAAATTCCTGCAAAATCTGACTGACGGGATGCATGGCGATTCCCAGGGCTGTGGCCGCCTGGTTGATACGCACCCACGCCATGCCCGTCGCCAGCTGTTCGCTCCGGCTGTTGCCTTGCGAAGACAGCCAGCCAAAGCTGTGGGTATTGGCCAGCATATCCCGGTAGATGCTAATCCCGGTTTCGTAAGCAGTACTGCCTTTTTCGGCCAGCTGATCGCGGGAGATAATACCGCCCAGATACATGGCTTCCATCATCGGGCCATCCAGATCGATACCGTCTGGGCTGGCGTTGATCTCTGACGCTCCAATCCGCATCAGATCAACACTCTCCCGCTGCGTGCGAGGTGTAAAATATTCGACCTCCCAGGCTTTCCAGGTCAAATCCCGGAACACAGCTGCGCGGTCGGCTTCACTGGAAGTTTCGAGACTGATTCTGCCATCAGCGCGATTGCCCATTGCCATCGCGTGCAGTCTGGCAAAGCTCTCGTCATCTACGGGTCGACTGCCGAATGGCTCCTTGGTGCTCCGCCGTTCCAGTACGGTTCCAAACAGAGGATCAACTACCACCTTTTGATCCTCGGACAGCTTCACTCTCGCCAGAGGTCGTTCGTCCAGAACGGGATATGCTTCGCCTTTCGGAAAGGGCGTAATGTCTGCCCGAAATCCTTTTTCTGCAGCAGCCTGTCGGAACAATTCCAGAAACGTGCCGAAACCGATGGTGATCTGGCGATTGGGCGGGTCGGTATGCGGCAACCGTTTATCAAGATCGCAGAACAATTCGAAACTGTCCGTCCCTTCAAGACGAACCTGCCACGGCTGGCGATTGTGGGGGTTGGGAGCCAGCAGGGCATATGCCAGCGCATCGAGACGCGGATCTCCGAAACTTTGGCCAGCCTGAGCCCATGGTTCTCTGGCCTTTGCGGCAGAACGGGTCAGAGCGTAACCAGACACGCCTCCCCCAATGAGAAGCAACGATGCTCCTCCGGTTACGAGCAGCTGTCTTCGCGATACCATGTTCAATCTCCATATATATCTTATATATAGATATCTATGTTTATTGATGCCCAGAGTCAACGAAGCACTGTTGCTCCATTCATTTTCGGCGGGCTGGATCCGCCCTATTACCCAAAACGGACAAAAATGATTCAACTCGTCTTAATGTTGGGGCGACACATCCGTCTCCACTATGCGCCAATCGAGAAACCTACCTATAGGTCGGCCTTCGCTTCAGGCTTGGTTTTCTGCGGGTTTTTATCCGTCAAACAGCCAGGAACAGGGCCCGGTTAGTCTGTAGCGAGGTCCAATCGTTAACACTTTTTTAACTTTTCCGGTTAATAAAGGTTAACGAAATCAAAGCGAGTGGGGCATACTTAATTTGATCTGGTCTGCGATAGAAAATGACTTGTGCTTACCCCCCCGAAGCCACCCTGTCCTCAGCAGAACGCTGTGTTCTTGGTACGCTCAATCAAGTTTGGCCATCGGCTGCAACCATGACGCCGGATGTTTTTGACTGCGAAACCCCGCAGGACAATCAGGCATCATTTGTGAACACCGTCCAGAATCTGAGCGACAATGGCATGATCCTGTATGAGGCCTTTCTCGCGGGTTCTACGTCCGAACCACGTTTTCTCGACACGATGATTACAGCGCGCGGAAAGGCTGCATTGCAATCCGGCGGTTAATTGGCCTGTATTGAACCGGAAAAGTTGCTGGACGAACTAGTTATGCGCGACCGCTGTCGCCAGGGCTGCGACATGTTTGAGCAAGCCCAATTGATCGTCACTTAGCTCCCGGGATTGATCGTCCGCACAGGCAACCATACCGATTGTTGATCCGTCTCCGTTCCGCAATGGGATCGCAGCATAGAGGCCGAGATGTTGGGCAACGGCTGTTCGTGGGTTACCGAGTTGCTCGATATCAATATCGCTATGCTCCGTCGCCCAGGCCTTGTCACAAGCTACAACATGACGGGCAACTGTCTGGACGTCGCCGCCAGGCGCATCCTCCGCGTCAAAAACTGTAATGGAAGCGACCGGAGCAGCCGTCAGTTTCGCAGCCAGACGTGCCAGCATGTCGAGGTCATCGGCGATGGAATCTTGCTTGTTCATATACTCGTGAACCCTTTGGCCTGAGAGACCATTACACCAATTTAATAAACATCTCGTTAACCATAAGTTCATATTGCCCTAGCCACAAACCAGTCACGATCCAAGAGCTGCGTTGTAACGCGATGTAAAACACTTGATTCTCAACGTGTTTTTTGCGGCGATTGCTTTTTCCTCAACTGACTCTAAGGCGTCTACATGACGAAAATGCTTACCAAAAGCGCTTTGGCGCTGTTCGATTCGTTGATCGCATTCGACACAACTTCGCGAAACAGCAACCTGAAACTCATCGAATGGATCGAGTCCTATCTGGACGGCCATGGCGTCAGCTCGCATCGTGTCGCCAGTCCGGATGGCAGCAAGGCGAGCCTCCATGCAAGCATCGGACCTGCTGTTGAAGGCGGAATCATCCTGTCCGGCCACAGCGATGTCGTCCCGGTCGATGGTCAGAACTGGTCGAGCGATCCATTTGCGGTAACCCGGCGCGGCGATCGGCTATACGGACGCGGCACATGTGACATGAAAGGCTTCATCGCACTCGCGCTTGCAGGGGTCCCATTGTTCAAGGACGGAAAACGCCCTGTGCATCTGGCGATCAGCTATGACGAAGAAGTCGGTTGTCTCGGGGCACCGGCGCTGATCGCGGACATCGCATCCCAACTGCCCACCCCGGCAATGGCTATTGTTGGCGAGCCGACAATGATGAAAGTCGTAACCGGGCACAAGGGCATAACCGTCCACACGGTCGAGGTTCTCGGACATGAGGCCCATAGCAGCCTGACTCATCTGGGCGTATCCGCCAACATGATTGCTGTTGAGCTGATGCATGATCTGGCCGAGCTGGCGCGGACACTATGGGAGCAAGCAGATCCGGAATCTCCCTTTGTACCGCCGCACGCAACTCTGACAATCGGAGAAATGCAGGGTGGCACCGCCGCTAACATACTTGCCCGCAACGCAAGCTTCGTCTTTGATTTGCGCTGCCCGCCCAGTGTCGATCCTGACGCCGTACTGGCCCCGTTCAAATCGAAAATCGGCTTGCTCGATCAGCAATTGAAAAACAGCTTTCCGGATACCGGCATCACCATCAACCAGCTTTCCAACGCTCCGCCACTCAGCCCGCAGGGGTTGGAAGACGCAGAAGCTTTTGTCCGCAAGCTGACGGGAGACAACAGTCCAGCCGGTGCTGTCGCCTATGCTGCTGAAGCCGGCCAGTTCCGGCAGGCAGGTTTCCCAACCGTAATTTGCGGACCAGGGTCAATTGAACAAGCGCATCAACCGGATGAATATATCGCGGTCGAACAATTTGAACGTGGCGCATTATTTATGGAGAGACTGGCAGAGGAATTGAAAGTAGAACACAAATGACCGACTGGGTAAAATACCGCGATCGCAGCGTCATGATCACCGGGGCCGGCGATGGTATTGGCAAGATGCTCGCCGAAAAACTCGCAGCCATGGGCATGCGGGTTTGCGTCCAGGATATTCGGATAGATGCTGCCGAAAATGTGGCGCATGCCATCGGCGACGACGCCTTTGCAATGGCCTTTGACATTAGTGACAGGGATGCCGTCGTCGCTGCAGCTTCCAAATTTGAGAAGCAGCATGGCAATCTTGCGATGCTTTGGATCAATGCCGGTGTCGGTGTGGGCGCATCCATGCTGGAAGGCAAACCGGATCAGGTGCGCTGGGCCTATGACGTCAATGTGCTGGGCGCGATCTGGACCGCACAATGCTTCGTTCCCCTGCTCGACAAAGGCGGCCATGTCGGGATCACAGCCTCGACTGCCGCCCTGCGCCGACCCGATGGTGACTTTCCGTTATATGCGGCGACCAAGCACGGAACGATGGCAGTCGCCGAAGCCCTGTCCGGTGAACTGGAATCACGCGGCATGGAAACCACGATTTTGTGCCCCGGTTTGCTCAATACTGAAATCTGGGATGGTGCCAAGGCTCGTCCCGATCGATTTGGTGGAGAACGGCGAATGGACCCGAAAATCGCGGATGTATGGCGTAACGCCAAACACCCGGGAGCCATGTGGTCGCATATCGAACGCGTGGTTCTGAGCGGTGGCGGTATACTGACTTGCGCAACTGATAATGGCGATACCCGCAAGGCCGCAGCAGACCGATTCGCTGGTTTTGACGAAGGGCTGGTGGAAATCTGAACCGCCGCTACGGCATCCACCATATTTGTAAAACCCCGGAAAATGGCTATATTGCGTGCCAGAAGGAGCAGATATGCCCGCCGTAAGAGCCGCTCGGCCTCTGGATATATTTAACCGCGATGACTGGACGCGGCTGACCCGTATCTCACGGTGGAGAAGTATCTGGTTAACGATCCATGCGTGGGCCATTGTCGCAATTGTCTGCGGCGGAACGGCGCTTGCCTGGGAATCGAATTGGCTGATTGGCCTGATAGCCACTCCATTCGCGATTGCGATTGTCGGTGGCAGACAGCTTGGACTTTCGATTTTGATGCATGAAGGTGCCCACGGCCTGCTCCACCCCAATCGCAAGATCAATAATTTTGTCGGCCAATGGCTGACCGGGGCCGCGACCGGCAGCGATTTGCACAGCTATCGCACTTACCATCTGACCCATCATAAATTTACCCAGCAACCGGAAGATCCCGACCTTGGCCTGTCCCGACCATTTCCAACGACCAAGGCCAGCATGAAACGCAAGGTCATTCGCGATCTGACGGGGCAGACATTCCTCAAGCAGCGCAGCAATCAGTTCGGCGTCGCGTGGAAGGGATTGAAAGCCATGCGGAGCAATCAGACCGACAAAATCAGCTTGCAGAAACGCGATACGACGGCCGGAACACCATTTAACCGCAATGGAGCAGCTGGCGTCGCTGCGCCCGTCACCAATCTTGACGGCGCAAAACGGACCACGCGGACCGTAGGTCGTTTTCTACTGATACAATTGTCCGTTATGATGATCAGCTTGCTAACGATCGGGATCGGGCCCTTTCTGATATGGCTCGCCGCACTGGCAACTACATTCCAGCTTTTTCTTCGCATCCGCAATATTGCGGAACATGCCTGCACGACAACCGGCGGCGATGATCCCTTCACTCACGCCCGGACGACCTACGCGAATTTCTTCGAACGCCTGACTGTCGCGCCCTATTGGGTCAACTATCACGCTGAACATCATCTGTTCATGGGCCTGCCCTGCTATCATCTCCAAGAGGCGCACCAGTTGCTCAAGACCGGTGGCATGGAAAACCGGATGACAATATCATCAGGCTATGCGGACCTACTAAAGACAGTCACTCAGCCCGCCGCGAGCTAGGCGACAAACTTTCCCAATTTGTCTGATGTCAGATGCCCGGTCTTGGTCCAGGCCAGACAGCCTTTCTCACTAAAAGGGGCATGCGTCCAGCCGGGCGGAGTCCGCTCCCAGGTTCCTGCCGGATATTCACCAAACTCATCCGCCAGGCTTCCTTCCAATATATAGCTTTCACTGCCGCCTTGGTGGACATGTTCGGGATAACTGCTGCCCGGCGCCCAGCGGACGATCTTGACTTCTTCACCCGCAAACCGGTGCAGCCAGGCAAATTCGACGCCCGGTGTCCCGCTGTCCACAAATTCGAGATCGGCAATATCGAGCGAGAACTGTTTGCTATCCGCCGCATCAAACTGATGTAATTTCACCAGGATTGTACAACCGTTCTTGCTATGTGGCTTGTGTCCGGTGCCGATCGGGTTCCGTACATAAGTACCGGCAGGGTAATCTCCGTGTTCGTCGGAAAATATACCGTCGACAACAATGAATTCCTCACCTCCGCTGTGGACATGCGGATCAAAGTAGCTTCCCGGCGCATAGCGTACCAGAGATGTCGCACGCGCAACCTCACCGCCGACGCGGTCGAGCATTTTTCGCTCGACCCCAGGCAGCGGCGAGGGCACCCAGGTCATGTCTTCGGGGTGAAGAATGACCGGCTTGTCAAAATCTGCATTGATCCGCATCTGCTCTTCTCCGTTCAGGCCCCAAGGCTCGGGCGAGCTTCTACCCGTGCGCGCCATTCTGCAAGATGATTACATGTTTCAGGCATGTCCACACCGGCAAAGTCGGCAAAGCTCAATCCCGCCGCGGCTGTGATATCTGCAACCGAAAAATCCGTTCCCGCGAGATATGGACGCGAGGCCAGAACTTCGTCGAGATAGTGCATCGTTTCGACTGCACGCTCGCGCTGATGCTCCCCCCATTCGGGACATTGATATGTTTCGATATCAGGACCGAGGCCCTCGGTAGCGTGATGAAAATAGGTGCCGACGGCATCAAGCAAACCGGCTTCGGCCCGCTTTTGCATCATCCCGATCACGGCACGCGCCTTTGGCGTTTTCCCGGTTAACTCCTGTTCACCGGTCAGAGCATCAAGATATTCCGTGATCGCGGTGCATTCGGAAATCGTCGTGCCGTCTTGCAGTTCCAGAACCGGAACCGCAGCCGACGGATTTTTGGCCAGAAATTCCGGCTTGCGATGTTCGCCCGCCGGTACATTGACAGAGATAAACTCGACATCCTCAAACAAACCTTTCTCCTTGAGCGCGATACGCACGCGAGCCGGGTTCGGGAAACCTTCAAAATCATAAATTTTCATCTTGCTGTCCTTTCAATATTACTGACCTATCGTTAGGTAGGTAGCGTTGAAATTCGCATTGATCAACCCCTATCTTGTGATAGGTGAGATTTTGACGGAGACACAATGACGCAATCGACACGGGATCAGATTCTGGACTTGGCCGAACATGGCTATCGTAAGGGCGGGTTCGCCAGCCTGAGTTATCGGGATATTGCAGCGAAGCTTGGCATCAAGAGCGCTTCCGTTCACTATCATTTTGCCCACAAGGAAGATCTCGGAAAAGCTGTGGTCGAACGCTACACCGCGAACATCATCAAGGCGCTGGGTGCTCCGGATGAACCTGGCGTTTCTCCGGAGAAACGATTGCAGCGACTCGCGAGTACCTATCGTGCCGCATATGCCGAAGCCGATAGCAGCTGCCTGTGTGCCGTTCTGGGATCGGTCAGCCCGGACCTGCCCCAATCGGTGCAACAATCCATTCTGGGCTTCTTCAAACAGATACTGAACTGGACTGAAACAGCTACCCAGGGTTCATCCGGTTTCGGCAGCGCACACATCATTTCGGCCCTGCAAGGTGCCATGATATTGTCCGTTGCCACCGGCGATGGCAGCTATCTGGATCGCGTCGCAAATGAACTGATCGCACAGGGCGTTCGTTAAGTGCCCTCATTTTATGTCATTCCCCTGGCATTCATTCTCGGCTTTGCTCTTGGACGAGCCGCAACCTGCACGGTCGCCGCGACGGAACGCTGGATCATTCAGGGCAAAACCGACTGGCTTTTTGGTTTGCTGGTCGTCGCCAGCTGGGCGGGGCTGGTCCTGTTTATGCTGGTGGCCTATTTCGGACGAGCCCATATCCCGCTTGATATCGAGATTTCAGGACAGCTGTTTTTTGGTGCGGCATTGATGGGGCTCGGCGCAATGGTCAATCGTGGCTGTTTTGTCGGCACGGTGGGCTATATCGGGACGGGTAAATTCAGCTACGTTCTCAGCTTTGTCGGCTTGGGAATAGCGCTATGGCTGGCCCGCAGTGATGTCCTCGATCTTTTTGGACCGGTAGAATTTCTTCCGCGCACCAGTGTGGATGAAAGTATCGCAAAACAGATAACACTGATTTGTTTCTCGGTCATCGCTCTGGCCAGTCTCTGGTTAATCTTCGTCAAACGCAAAATGGCCTATCTCGCACTCGTCGCGATCGGCATCAGTGCAGCCACAATCTATGGGACCCGTCCGGAATGGGCCTATGCCGCTTTGCTGAACAGTTTCATCCAGGGTCAGGGCCTGTCAGTCGGCAAAACCATAGAACTGGCGGTTGTTGCACTCTTTGCCGGCGCAATTTTTTCAAGCTGGCTCAAGGATCGGTTCAAACCACAACTCGGAAGCTGGAAATTCGCACTCGCCAATCTGACGGGCGGATTTCTGATGGGTATTGGCGCCAGCGCTGTCCCCGGCGGCAATGATGTTCTTTTGATGTGGACGATCCCGGGGCTCACGCTTTACGGCGTTGTTGCCTATCTGACGATGATCGCCGCGATCGCGCTGACGATGTTGTTTGGCAAACATGTGATGCCTGCTGTCAGTGCAAGATTTCAGTCCGCATCCGGCGGAGAAAATATCTCCTGAAAAGTGAATGATTTTGCGGTGGGGCCATGTTTCTCGAGGAACCGCACGCGCGCCAGAGCCTCCGCAGGATCCGGTATGTGTCCTTCGTTGATCCACCACAGAGCAAGACGGGAATCGGCCTTGTCGAACCAGTTTTCCTTTTTCCGCAAGACCGCTACGTGATCGGTTTGCCGATAAGCGAAATTTCGCAATGATTCGACATCTTCCCAGACGGAAAGATTTACGATCAGGTCCGGATTGATACCGGTGCCCAGCGGTATGTCTGTGGCATTGCCGCTTTCACTTTGCAGCCGCCAGACAAAGCCAGGGGACGCATCTGCAGCGGCATTAACCCGGTCAAGCGCATCCATGAAATCCTGATTGACCGGATCGTCCTTGGCCTGTCGGAAAATGGCAACATTGACCTGTGCCAGCTGATAACCACTCATCCCAAAGCTTCAGCGATCAGCTTGCGCGTATTGGAGACGCCATAAAGCGCAATAAAGCTGCCCATGCGCGGCCCCTGATCACTGCCGAGGAGCGTTTCGTACAAGGCCTTGAACCAGTCGCGAAGATTGTCAAAACCGCCTTCCTTGCCGATCGTATAGACAATTGTCTGAATATCTTCAGCCGCAACGTCCTCGGGCAAATCAGCCAATTGACTGTCCAGTCGTTCCAGAGCGGCGACTTCGACGCCTGCCGGTTTGCGCCGCTGGAGGGTCGGCGCAATGAAATCCTTGTGATAGGCCATTGCGTTGCCAATCAATTCATCCAGATCAGGATATTTTTCAGGTGTCGCATCAGGCGCATACTGCCGTAAATAGCTCCAGATCTGTTCTCGATCCGCATCGCCCATAACACCGACCAGATTGAGCAGCAGACCAAATGTCACCGGAATGGTTTCGGTTGGCACTGCGCCATTGTGGACATGATGGACCGCATTGCCCAATCGCTTGTCAGGCGTCTGGTCATGCCAGTTGGATCGGAACTGGAAATATTCATCCACTGCTTTTGGGATCACTCCCATGTGCAACTGCTTGGCGGATTTGGGTTCGCGAAAAATATAGAACGCCAGACTGTTTTCCGATCCATAGCGGAGCCACTCATCCAAACTCAGACCGTTGCCCTTGGACTTGGAGATCTTCTCGCCTTTTTCATCGAGAAACATTTCATAAATCAGGCCTTCGGGCTTGCGTGCGCCCAGTACCTTGGCGATTTTGCCAGACTGTACCCCGCTGTCGGTAAGATCTTTGCCATACATTTCATAATCGACACCCAATGCCGTCCAGCGCATCGCCCAGTCGACTTTCCACTGCAACTTGGCTCCACCGGACAGAATGGACTGCTCGAGTATTTCACCGTCATCCTCGAAACGGATCATGCCTGTTTCCGGATCAACCACCTCGACGGGTACCTGCAATACATGCCCTGTCTTGGGGCTGATTGGCATGACAGGTGAATAGGTTGCCTGCCGCTCCTTGCCGAGAGTAGGCAACATGATATCCATGATCTGCTGATAGCGGGCAAGAACCAGTTTCAGCGTCGAATCAAAAGCACCGCTTTGATATTGCTCGGTGGACGACTTGAATTCATAATCAAATCCGAACTGATCGAGAAAATCACGAAGCATCGCATTGTTATGTGCAGCAAAGCTATCAAATTTCTCGAACGGGTCCGGAACCTGGGTCAGCGGCTTGTGCAAATGTTCGGCCAGCATTTCCTGGTTGGGAACATTGGTCGGAACTTTGCGAAAGCCATCCATATCGTCGGAAAAAGCGATCAGACGCGTGGGGTTTCCGGTCAGCGTTTCATAGGCATGCCGAACCATCGTTGTTCGGAGAACCTCGTTGAAGGTCCCGATATGCGGCAATCCCGAGGGGCCATATCCCGTTTCAAATAACATGGGTTCACCGCCGGGTTTGGGTGCCGGAGCGCCTCGCTCGCCGCGATAACGTTTCAGCAATCTGCGGGCTTCTTCAAATGGCCATGCTTTGGATTGCGTTGCGGCTTCTCGATAATCAGTCACTGACTTGTCCCATAAACTATTTAAGGCTGGTTTTGCGCCCATACCGGCACTAGCCTGTATAGCAATATTGAAAAGGACAAAAGCAGGAGATTTCACATGGGTGCATTGATCGCAGGCGTATTGCTCTGGAGCATCGTTCATCTCACAAAATCCATCACCCCTGGATTGCGGTCCGTGATTCGTCAGAGGCTCGGCGCGGGACCACATCAGGGATTGGTCGCGTTACTTGTCCTCGGGTCGGTAGGGCTGATGATTTACGGCTGGCGTTCGGCCATTCCGGAATTTGTTTACGATGCACCCGGCTGGGGCCGACATCTCAACATGCTTTTGATGCTGATCGCAATCTATCTGTTCGGCGTGGCGCAAGGTAAATCGCGGATCAAGCAAATCATTCGGCACCCAATGCTCACAGGCATGTTTCTCTGGGCTTTGGGACATGTGCTGGCCAATGGGGACAGCCGCTCTGTCGTGCTGTTTGGCGGCCTGGGACTATGGGCGCTGATTTCTATATTCACTGTTTCCCGCAATGAAGGGACATGGATCAAACCTGAAGAAGTTCCGAGCCTCGGGCGCGAAGCATTGAGCGTTGTTATCGCAATTGTTTTGTATGGACTATTATTCGCTAGCCATCGCTGGTTCGCGGGAGTTCCGCTGGTCGGTTAAAGACGGTGGACCTGCCTCCCTATCCTTCCCTGCACGCCAGTCACAGCGGTATCTGGATTTCCGGAACAGATGGATCAACCCAAGCGATCAGTAAAGGCCAAGCCATCGGCCGTGTTTCGGAAACGCCGCATATTCTTCTGAATGCGCCTTTAATGGGGCAGCGGCTCGGCTATCCCGACCTGTCCGGCCTCGATTTGCTCGAACTGTTCGCTTTCATGTATCCGGCCCGCTTTGTTGTACCGACGCCGGCTGGCCTCGCGAAAACCCTTGGTTTGAAGAAGCCTGAAGAAGAAGCCGCTGTTGGCCGACTTTACCGGGAAGCAGCCTGGAAAATGCTGAACGGTCTGCAAGCGGATGACTGGATCGAAAAGGAAGGCGCCTGGAGCAGCGCACAAGCTCTGCATAGATTGCGCTGGCCCTGGGCTGGAGAATTGTCAAATCGTTTGCAAAAACCGGACGAACCGGAGCGCTGGCTGTTTTCGAAGCTTGTCGAATGGGAGGAAGAGGCTCCCCGCCCTGCTCCGAAATCAGTTATACTGGATAATGCACACACACTCGAAAAGCTGAATATCCTCACGGGCGAAGGATCAGAAGAACGTCTCGGTCAAAAAAACTATGCCACCGCGGTAGCCGAGATATTCAATCCGCGCCGGATCAAAGGCGCGCCGAACATGTTGCTTGCGGAGGCCGGAACGGGGATCGGCAAAACTCTGGGTTATCTGGCACCCGCGTCCCTGTGGTCGGCAACCGCCGGTGGAGCTGTCTGGATCTCGACCTTCACCAAAGCGTTGCAACGTCAGCTCGATCGCGAGACACGGCGCATTTACCCCGACGAACAAACTTTCCGAAAGAAAGTCGTTGTTCGAAAAGGCCGGGAAAATTACCTCTGTCTGCTCAATCTGGAAGACGCACTTCAAGGCGGCTTTACCGGGCGTGCTGCCATATTGGCGCATCTCGTGGCGCGTTGGGCAGCCTATAGCAAGGACGGAGACATGATCGGGGGGGATCTCCCCGGCTGGCTGACAACATTGTTTCGTCGCAATGGAACGACTGCACTGACAGATCGCCGCGGAGAATGTGTTTATGCGGGCTGCCCCCATTTTCGGAAATGCTTTATCGAGAAATCCAGTCGTGCGAGCCAGCAAGCGGATATCGTTATCGCCAATCATGCCCTGGTCATGGTCAACGCCGCGCGCGGACGAGAAAAGCAAAATGCGCCGACACGCCTGATATTTGACGAAGGCCACCATTTGTTTGATGCAGCAGACTCCATGTTCGCTGCGCGTTTGAGCGGACAGGAAGCCATTGAAATCCGGCGTTGGGTGATTGGTCCCGAAAGTCGAAATCGTGGACGTCGTCGCGGACTGGCGGCACGGCTGGCGGATGTCGCGTCCTATGACGAAGAAGGTGGCCGCGCGATCGAAAGCGCGCGCCATGCCGCCGAAGCTCTGCCCGGGGAAGCCTGGCTCACGCGCCTTTCTGAAAGAGAGCCCTTCGGTCCGGTCGAAGCTTTGCTCGCCGAAGTCCGAAACATGGTTTTTGCGCGAGATGAAAGCCAGAGCGCGGATGCCGGCTATGGGCTGGAAACGGAATTAAATGATGTCGAAGGCCCGCTGATCGACGCAGTCGCTAATGCCGCCGAGGCCATTGATGCTTTGCTCCGTCCTCTGGTCCGCCTCGGGCAAAGAATGGAACATCTGATTGAAGAAGGTCCGGACTGGATGGATGCTCCGGCACGCGCAAGAATGGAAGGGGCGCTTTCCAGTCTGAGTTGGCGCTGTGACACGTTGTCGGGGTGGCTGGCACTGCTGTCCCGCATAGGCGGACCAGCTGATCCCGATTTTGTCGACTGGCTGATGATCGATCGATTTGAAGGTCGCGAATATGATATCGGAATTTGTCGTCACTGGCTGGATCCGACGATTCCGGTAACGGAAACCGTCACCAAACAGGCTCACGGAGTCATGGTGACTTCCGCAACCCTGAGAGGCGGTGGAAACTGGGAGACAGCGCGTGCACGCAGCGGTGCCGTACATCTGGAACACGCACCGATGGAGTTTGAAGTACCCAGTCCGTTCAACTATCCTGAACAATCAAAGGTGATCGTTGTCACTGACGTAAAGCGAGGGGACATGCCCGCACTAGCAGGGGCTTATGCCCAGTTGATCGAAGCTTCCGGCGGCGGGACGCTCGGCCTGTTCACCGCTATTCGCAGACTGAGAACGGTTTACGCTCGTATTGCAGACCGCATGGCACGCAGCGGGTTACCTATCTACGCGCAGCATGTTGACCCCATAGATACGGGGACTCTAGTCGATATTTTCCGGGATGATCCCAAAGCCAGTCTGCTGGGCACCGATGCCTTGCGGGATGGCGTGGACGTGCCGGGCAACAGTCTGCGGCTTGTGGTGATGGAATCCGTGCCCTGGCCGCGTCCCGATATTCTGCATCGGGCACGAAAACTGGCCGGCGGAGGAAGTGCGTATGACGACCGGATTATCCGGGCCCGCCTTGCGCAAGCCTTTGGCCGTATCATTCGACGCGCGGATGACCAGGGTCATTTTGTGATTCTCTCATCCGCCTTTCCATCGCGTCTTTTTTCGGCTTTTCCCGATGGCACTCCCATAGAACGCATGCCGCTCAACGATGCGATTACCGAAATCAAGGCTGCAAAAACACAAACAGTACGATCCGGTCTTCCCCGTGACATATCTTTCGGGCATGAGAGCCAGATATGAAAAAACTCACCTTATTGCGGCACGCCAAATCGAGCTGGGATGATACCGTCACCCGCGATTTTGATCGGCCGTTGAATGACAAAGGAAAACGTGCGGCAACAGCCATCGGCACGTTTGTAAAACGCGAAAAGCTCAAGTTTGATCTGGTACTGGCGTCTCCGGCGACAAGAGTGATTGAAACACTCGAACAATTCGAAGAAGCCAGCGGACTGGCTCTGGAACCGGAATGGGACCGCAGGATTTATCTGGCATCTTCGGTGACTTTGCTCGATGTAATCCGCGGCGCAGATGCGGCTGTCGACCATGTTTTAATGGTGGGCCACAATCCGGGTCTGGAAGACCTTGTTTTTGATATCGTCCCGGATGACGGATCGTCACAGGCGCGCGATGAAGTCGAAACGAAATACCCTACGGCAGCATTGGCCGAGCTCAACCTCGCCATTGAAGATTGGGAAAGCATTTCAGATAATTGCGGATCGCTCGAACGATTTACCCGGCCGCGCGATCTCGATCCGTCTCTGGGTCCGGATTACAACTAAGGGTTCAAGATTCGTTCAAGGCACTCGAGAGGCGATTGCGAATATTCTTCAACTCGGCCACGATCAATCCCGTGTCTTCACCCGTCGAGCCGGCCAATGGAATCGCAGATTTCGTCAATGTGTCCGCGACATTTTCGGCATGTGCTGATGATTTTGATTTTTGCGACGTCAAATATTTGCGTGCGCCCTTGATGGTATAGCCCTCTTCATTCAACAGACGATTGATGAGCGTGACCATCTTGACATCATCCGGCCGGTAATGCCGACGGGAACCCGCGCGTTTCAGCGGCTGGAGCATCGCAAACTGGTCTTCCCAATAGCGCAGGATATGTGCCTTGATTCCGAGTTCTTTCGATAGCTCGCCGATGGTGCGGAAAGCATCGCGGTCCTTGGACGTTTCAGTTGCCATTTTCGTGCCTGACCCGATCGACTAACCGGCCGCGATAATGCGGTCACGCATCGTCTGGCTCGCACGAAAGGTCAGTACCCGGCGAGGTGCAATGGGAACTTCCACGCCGGTTTTTGGATTGCGACCAGTACGCTCGCCCTTGTCGCGCAGGACAAATGTACCAAATCCCGAAATCTTCACATTCTCGCCGCCAACCAGCGCGTCGATCATGAAATCCAGAATGGATTCGACCATAACCGCGCTGTCCGCCCGTGACAGGCCAACTTGACGGTTCATCGTGTCGGAAAGATCCGCGCGCGTAAGTGTACTATTGTAGCTCATACCAATATCTCCCAATAAGAGATTGAAAATCTTGACGATAACATAGCGCAAGGTGGCGAATTTGTAAATCTTAACAGTGGATTTCCACCAATTTGCACGATAAGCGGTGCGAATGACGGTATCAAATAGCGACAGGCTCGAAACAGCGGCCAATTCAGACAGTTCACTGGCTGAATTGTTGAATCAATGCGGCAAAGGCGGAGATGCCAATCCCGTGGAGGTCCCGCAGGGCTGGACCCAGGGCCGTACTGCCTTTGGCGGTCTGTCCTCCGCAATTGCCTATCATGCCGCAAGCCATATTGAACCGAACTTGCCCGGCCTGCGATCCGCACAAATAGCGTTTACCGGCCCTTTGTTCGGTACCCTTACCGCCCAGACCGAGATGTTGCGCAGAGGACGCAGCACCGCCTTTGTCCAGTCTGATCTCCATGGAGAAAAAGGCCTGGGATTGCACTGCAACTTTATCTTTGCGGCTACCCGAGAAACTGAAATCACCACTTCAGACATGACGAAACCGGATTTCCCGGCCACGCCTGATCAGGAAGAATTGCACAGTGGACCGGCGCAATTCTTTACGTCAAAAATGGAATTTGTCGGCAAACGGATCGACACAAGCCAGAAAACAAATCGCCTCACCCGCTGGATGCGACTCAAGGATCGTGACGGGCTTGATCCGGTGGCAGAATTATTATGTATGGGCGATGCCCTGCCTCCTTCCATCATGGGGCTGCTCGACAAAAATGCGATGGTCAGTTCGATGAACTGGCAGGTCAATATTATCGCTGATGAAATATCGACACGGGACGGCTGGTGGTTGATTGATTCCAAAACCCATCATGCCGATCATGGTGCCAGCAGCCAATATATGGCGATCTGGAACAGCGATCAGCAGTTGATGGCAACCGGCATGCAAAGCGTTGCTTACTACGCCTGATTTCGGAATGCGTTAACCGCGCGCGCACATTATCCGGCTCCGGACGCACGGAACAATCTCGCTCGGATTTTAAAAAAATATTCGTTTCAATTGCCTTATCGCAACAACCGATATCGCGACTCATCCTAACAGGGTCAGGCCGCAATGTGCGGCACATAACAGGGCCTCTTAACCCCCTTCCTTGTTTGGTCAGGGAAATTGAGACGCCTAATATCCTAAGGAGAATGACGATGAAAATGACAAAACTGCTGGCGGCTTCTTCCGCTGTTGTTGCTCTGGCTCTTGGCGCTCCTGCCATGGCCCAGCAAGCACAAGATAATGACAATAACACAACCGGTGCTGCTGGCGACAACAGCGACACGATTGTGGTCAACGATCTGCTTGATGTATATCTGCAAGCGCAGAACAACTCGCAGGACAATGACACGCTCACTGTCGGCGATGTAAACAGCAACAACACCGCCAATACCATCACGGCGACGCAATTGCTGCTTGCTGTCAACACCAACTCCAACATGGAGGAAGTGGTCGACATGAACACCGACGATAACGGCGACAACAACCACAATAGCGGCGACAACTATGTCCGCGGAAGTGCGTTCGCTGCCTATGCCGGTATTCTGGATCAGTCTTTCAGCAGTGGCACAAATTCCAACGCCCAGTCTGCAAGCAATATTGCTGCACAAGGCACGATTACGTTCTGACTGTAAAAGGCGGGGCCGGTTCGGCAAGATTGTGCCGGCCCCTCCACCCTTCATGATCCGGAGTGAGAATAATGAGAAAATATCTTTTGGCACTGATGACAGGCGCGGTTGCATCAAGCGCTTCAATCACTGCAGCACAAACCTCAACGGAACTTACCGCACCGGATATTACCGCTGCAGCGCAGTCAACGGTAGTACAACCCGAATCCAGTTCCGAAAATGATGCAGTGACACCCGCAGCATCCGATCTGCTTTCCTCCGTCCTGTCGCCTGAAGAGCTGAACAGAATGAGCAGTGGCAACCAGATCGCGATCAACACTCAATCGCTCATTGCCGAAAATACCGGCAACACCATCAACGGCGACTATACCGCCGGAGATGTCAGTTTTGACGGCGATGCCTTTTCCGGCTTCAGCGGCCTGGGGAATATTGTCGTCAATACTGGTGCCCAGTCCTCATTGCAGGCGGGAATGAGTATAACGATCAATATCAGCGAGTAGGCCGGAACAGTGAACCAGCCAATTCCATATGCAAACCCCATCCCCTCGTTTAGACATGTGTTGAAGAGTGGTGTGCTGGCTCTTGTCGGCCTGACGGTTTTCCCGACCACGTCTGCCAATGCAGAAGTGCGTTTGGGCCGGGAAGCAACCGGCGGTGACTACTCGGTAAGTGTAATGACCTGGCGGGATATTCCCTTTCGTTCGGTCATCCGCCAGCGCTATGATTTCAGCTGCGGGTCGGCAGCTGTCGCCACGTTGCTGACTTATCATTATGATCGCCCCACCGTCGAACGCACGCCATTCAAGGCAATGTGGGAGCTTGGCGACCGGGAAGTTATTCGCAAAGTCGGTTTTTCGATGCTGGACATGCGCAATTACCTGGAATCCATAGGATATCGTGCAGAGGGGTTCCAGTTGAAACCGGAGCAATTGTTTCAGGTCAAACGCCCTGTAATTGTGCTTCTGAATCTCAAGGGGTTTAAGCATTTTGTGGTGGTGAAAGGGCAGACCAAAGATCAGGTGCTGGTCGGCGATTCCGCGCTCGGGTTAAACAAATATTCGACAAAGGACTTCAACAAATACTGGAACGGGGTCGCACTCGCCATCGTTGACGGCCCGATCAAGAAGCGACCGGTCTACAATCAGGCCGGAGACTGGAGTCCCTGGGCAAAAGCACCGACAGCCCAAATCTCGACCATGACCGAAATTGGCGATCTAACAACACACCTTCCCCCCCTGTATCAGATAACGCCCGAGTTTCTGCTCGATGTGCGCGTTGGTACTGTAAGATGAGAGATGAACAATGAAGATGTCTTCCCGAATTTTGGCTCCTTTCGCAACAATCGCGATTATCTGGCCCCAGGCCGCTCAGTCGGAACCCCCATCGGCGGCCGATCTGCCCGCACTTGTTTCAGACGAAGAACTGGACAAGCTGCGTGGCGGATTTAGATTCTCCGGCCTCGACATCAATTTCGGCGCCGATATCCGAACCTATGTAAACGGCGATTTGATGCTTCAGACAGTGCTGAACTGGACAGACAATGGACCGGAGACAATCCAGTCCGTCGCAGCCGGATTAACTCCGGTTGACGCCGCGGCGTTGCAAAACGGCGTCTTTTCCAATGGCAACATCCGCATGAAAATCGGTGACACGCCGGTTTATCTTTTGAACGATGGCAAAACAGCCATCGCGCATGGCACTACCAATGGCTTGCAAAACATGCTGATCAACACCGCCAATGGCTTCAACAGCATCCAGGAAGTCGATGCGACCCTGGGGCTTTCCGGATATCAGGATTTCAATGCCGATCTGATGCGCGAACGTCTGGGGAGCGCACTGGGTGATGCTCTGACGCAAGGTGCGATAGCCGCTCTCGGAAACTAGTTACTCCCAGGTCCCCCCACAGGACCTTCCCTCACAGGGAAACCGCCGCAGTTCACATGAACCGCGGCGGTATTTTTATGTGCCAACAGGATTAGAACCGAAACGGAATACGCATCGTGATACCGACATCCGGAGCGTCTTCGGTTACCCCGAATTTGAAACCGAGGCTCAACGACTGCCGTTCGCTCAGACGATAGGACATTCCAAAGTTCAACGAACCGACCTGGATGTCATTGCTTTCCTGCAAGGTCGTCCCAAGCTCGGTTTTGGTCGAGAAAATATAATTGTGCCCATAACCAAGGGAAAAGGAGAAGCGGGGATTGAGCGCGAAGCCAAAGCCGACATTGGCGTTGATGGCATCGCCAGGATCAACTTTTCCGATAAAGACCTCTCCGACGACGCGGTCAATGTTCCGTTCAATATTCCACAGATATCCAACACCGCCATAAATTACGACAGGGTCTGATGGCAGCAAGAAACTCATGCTGGGCTGCAAACCCCAGAAACCGGATCCCGTAGCCAGCCCGGTCGCAACCCCAAATGAATCAAACGGAATCTCATAGGGACTGACCCCGGTATCTGTTTTTACCCGCAGGCCGGCTACCCAGATCGGATTTTGACCTTTCGGTTCGTTCAATTGATAGCGAAGGGAAAACTCGGCATCGCCAATGTCAGTCGCGTTGAGGCCAATTTCCCGGACAATCTGATCTTCGCGCTGTTGGACAACCTGAATACGGTCCTTGCGGTAAAGCACCGGAATCCGGCCTTCGATTTCGAGCCGCCGGGTTAATCCATAACGCATGGCAAATGTTCCGATGATCGTATCCCGATCCGCATCGCTCGCTTCAATCGCTCCAATCTGAATTCCCGGAATCAATTCTATTCCCCGAAACACCAGCCGGTTAGTCGACGATCGCGTATATTCGATGGAAGGGTCAATTACGAATTGACCTTTGGGCGTCAATACGCCTTGCCCTTCGGGCACGGCTTCAACCTTCTGTTCGATGTTCTGAGCTTCAGGCGGCGCTTCACCAACCGGTGCGTCAGGCAAGTCCGATCCACTGTCCGGATTTTGTCCCGGCTGAACAGCGGTATTGGAAAGCTGCTCCCGTTGAATCCCCGCTCCCCGCAATCGTGACATGACATATGGAGACGTGACCTGGGGCGTAGCGGCACGGATGAGGTCATTGTGCAATTCCAGTTGTCTGATTTTATTGCTCTGACTTTTGATAAGTGCGTTCTGACCCGCAATCAGGCGTTTTTGCTCAGCCAGTTCAGATCGGATCGCTACCAGCGCGCCCAATATGTCGGCCGAACCGGATTCCGCTACTTTGCTGGCTGCCTCAATCTGCTTTTCGGGCGCTTGCGCCGTCGGCAAAACGGATCTGCTTTCCAGCGCTTCATGCTCAGGTTTCAGATCATTGTTGTCGGTGCGCAAAGCACGCAGATTTGCTAGTATTCTTGCGGTTTCAGTTGCCGCCTCCTCCGGTGTCAGCTTTGGTCCGGCCTCAACAGCGGCACGATTTGGGTCATTTGAATTTGCTTCAGCTTGTGCCGGCTGTGCAACCAGCACAACAGCTGGCAGCGCTAATATGCAGGCATGTGAATTGGGGGTTTTGAAAGTCATTTAAATTCTCCGAATTGGCGGTGGGCCGAATTTGCTCACGCAGCCGTGCGGTTTCCGAGACAGATATCGGCGGCAGGGTGCACGTCGGTGCATGGGCTGGAGCCAGAGCTGTCCTGATACTCTCCAGCCAGACGGCAAAGCCCTCCATAATCGGCGATCGCCACTGCATGCCGACCGTTCACGATGATCAAACCCCGGCGAGCGAGGTCGCTAAATGTCCGGCTGATGGTATGTATTGTCAGTCCAAGAAAGTCTGCGATATCGCTTCTCGACATTGGCAAACGGATGTTCTGATCATCTGCTGCCTGTTGTTGAAGACACAGCAGAAAGGCCGCGAGTTTTTCAGACGCTGTCCTGTGACCCATGATGAACAAATATCTTTGCGCACTCGACATCGCCCGGAACAGCATCGAAACTGTCTCATCCAGATGGGGAGCTGGCCTTTGTTCCGTGGCAATATCACCAACGCGGTAACAGCGAACAGTCACTTCGGTGACAGCTTCAGCAGCGGTTCCGTAATAGCCATAATCCGCACCAAAGACATCTCCGCTAAAGAAAAAGCCCGTCAAATGCCGGTTGCCATCCATGTGAAAGCGGCACGTACGTACGGTGCCACGCAGCACTTCATACCAGCGCGTTGCTTTCTGTCCTTCATCGAAGATCAGCTGTCCCGGCCGGAACCGCAATGCGGTGGTTCGTAGATGTGATGATAGTCCCGGAGTACCCGGGGAAGTGGATAAAGTAGCTTGCATACGTGCTGCCTCCTTGAAAGACTTCAGCACGACCCTCTTTCCGCAGACAGCAACTTTCTGTCCCTGCGTCCTCAAATGCGACCTTCACGTTTCTCCTTGTTTTCTGCCATTTGTTTACGGCAACCAACCCGATCCGGTCCATCCCGTGATTCCCCTGCCGCGATCCCGTGCGCAGAATCGCAGGTAATTTCCCGCGGCAGAAATCACTAAGCAGAAACACCCACAAAACAGCACACTAAATGTAAAATGGCGTAAATTCAGAGAGTTGGCTGGGGCAATTCTGTCCTATCCGTGCCGCGAGTCCGGGGGTTAAAACCCTAACAATTACGAAGCAGACATGTTAATACTGTGGGTCCGGCGAGAACTCTGTGGAGGGAACCACCGTTTATCGCACCAGAAGGGCCATACAGGCTTAGTAGTTTCATGCGTACTATTCCGGTGAACTTGCAACGCGCGGGCGTGGCGAGTTTTTGACAGGGCCGGAAGATAAAATTGGGGCACAAAAGATTCGGAAAGCAACATCATGCGTTCCGATGCAAAAGAAAGTGAACCAGTTCATGTTACAACAAATAAGTTTGAACAATGGTCCGGTCCTCACAGCTCGAGAATCGGAGATACTGGAATATGTCGCACAAGGGTTGTCGACAAAGGAAGTGGCTCAGCACGTCGGCATAGCTCCGCGCACAGTCGACCGGCATGTCGAGAATGTTCGCTTGAAGCTACGGGCAAAAAACAGAACCCACATGATCGCGTGCGCGGTTATGGAAGGTTTGCTGGCAGTCGACCGGGTTGAACCAGATCAGGCCGTCAACGGCTAACGCGATGCGCATCAATCTGGTCATCATGATCGGATGCATTTCAGCAAATGGTGGACAGGATAGGATTCGAACCTATGTACGCTTGCGCGGGCAGATTTACAGTCTGCTGCCTTTAACCACTCGGCCACCTGTCCCCAAACATATCCATGCATCGCATTTCAATGATTGCGTTTGCCGCTTTCCGGCAAGTGCGGCTCAATGACGAAACCACGCCTGCCTGTCAATGCCCTGTCTCACAATATGACTGACAAAATCAGCATATTGCTGGAAAAAAGGGCTGTGCCGAATACCGGGAAGCGCTAGAGGGGCTTATGGCACGGAAAAACAAATCAGTTAAAAAAACGGGCGGCGGTCTCAAATTTTGGGGTCGTCATGCAATTGGCGCGGCGCTCGACAATCCGCGTCGCGTGATCAAGAAGATTTCCGGAACCCGGGAGGCGCTGGCTACACTCGATCTGCCGGAGGGCTTGCCCGTTGTCTATTGCGACGTGGCTGATCTGGGACGCATGGTTGCACGCGATGCCCCCCATCAGGGCATGGTTGCGGATGTCGACCCGCTTCCTGATATCTGGCTTGGTGATCTGCTGGACGATGCCTCGGCAGCCGGACGCCCGATCCTGTTGCTCGATCAGGTCACGGACCCGCATAATGTAGGTGCCATATTGCGGTCTGCGGCAGCTTTTGATGCTGCCGCTATCGTGACCCAGGATCGCCACGCACCACCGGAATCCGGAACATTGGCCAAATCAGCATCGGGAGCACTCGAAATTGTTCCTTGGATTCGGGTAGTCAATCTTTCCCGCGCCCTGGATGAGATTGCGCAGGCTGGTTATTGGCGTATCGGCCTAGACGGCGAAGGAACAGAATTGCTTTCTCAGGCGATGGGAAACAGCAAGCTCGCACTTGTGATGGGCGCAGAAGGCGAAGGCCTGCGCCAGAACGTCGCTGCACATTGTGATGTCATTTCCCGTTTGCCAATGAGCGCACGCATGGAAAGCCTCAATGTTTCCAATGCGGCGGCCATTGCGCTTTATGCTGAATATACGAGAACAAAAGACTAGAAAACCAGGGAGAACAGTCATGAAACAAGCACTGAAGATTGTAGCAGCGTTATGCACACCGCTCCTGCTGTCAGCTTGCCTGCTGATACCGGGGACATTCGATTCCAAACTCACAATGATGAAAGATGGGAGCTACAGCTTCGTCTATAACGGCCAGATGCAACTTTTTTCCGGTGATGAGAAAGGCGGCATTGGCGGCAGACAAAGCTATGCGCCCTTCGATCCGGCAAGCACCGAATGCTCCAGCAGAACCCACAATGAAACCGGGGAAGTCACCGAACTGGATTATGGCTATTACGGTTCGGACTCAACCGATGATGATCCGAATGACAGCTATCGCTATCAAAGCCGGGAATGCTCGGAAAAGGAAATTGCCGCAAAACGTAAACAACATGAAGATCGCGAAGCACGGCGCAAAAAGGATGACGACGAGAAAAAAGCGGCCATGGGCGCCATTTTTGGCGGTGCCATTCCTGGTGATGACGAAAGTCTCAAGAAATTTGCAGACCAGCTCGCCAAATATGATGGCTGGAACAAAGTCGAATATGTCGGTGACGATCTGTTTGAAGTCGAATACGCAGTTTCTGGCCGATTCGATCAGAATTTCTCGTTCCCATCGCTTCCTGGCGCGACCATGCAATTTCCATTTGTTCAGATCATCAGGCGGGCTGGCGGTGAGCTGGAAATACTGACACCGGCACTGGCTGGGCCGGGCGGACTGTTCGGCGCGATGGCGATGAAGGAAATGTCACGAGAAAAAATGCCGGACATGAAACCGATTGAGGGCAATTTCGTGATTGAAACCGATGGTGAGGTCCTGAGCAATAACAGCGCGGATGGTTATGCCAGCGAAGGCGTGAAAAAAACACTCCAGTGGAGCCTTGGTGAAGAATCCATGTTCCAGGAAAGTCCGCGCGCGATATTGCGACTGGAGCGCTAGACAACGCTGCAATCACAAACAAAAAAGGGGAGCAATGAATGCTCCCCTTTTTTGTTTGTGATTGCAGTTCGAGATCAATCTTCCGGAGCGATCGCAACCTTCAGACCGTCCAGAGCATCGGTGACTTCAATCTGGCAGCTGAGCCGGCTATGCTCATTGCGATGATCACTGCTTTCAAGCAGATCATCTTCGTCTTCGCTCATCTCTGGCAACTTGGCTTTCCAGTCGGAATCCACATGTACATGACAGGTTGCGCAGGAACAGCAGCCGCCGCACAATGCCAGCAACTCATCAAAACCATTGTCGCGGATCGCTTCCATGACATTGATGCCGCTGTCTACTGTCACTGATTTTTCTTCTCCGGAACGGCCGGTGACCATGATCGTTGGCATATATACCCCTCAAGCTGTCTGTTATTTCAAAATCCGGCACGCTATGTCCGCTGCGCGAGAAAGAATCAAGGCCCGAAGCAGCCAAAATTGAGAGGAACGCAGGCAATGGGCCTATCAAAAGAGACGATACGGACCGGCCTGGATGCCGTTGGAAAGCTGGAACCTCGACTGGCAGCCGCGATTTCGTCGTCTGGATATCCTGAACCGCGGATCAATCCTCCGGGTTATCAAACGCTTCTTCGTACCATCGTAGGTCAGCAAGTCAGCGTCGCTTCCGCCGCCGCAGTGTGGAAAAAGCTGGAAGCGCGACTGGGCAAAGGATGCCCGGCCCAAGAGGTGATTGCGGCGGAATTTGACGAACTGCGGGCCTGCGGACTGTCGCGGCAGAAACAAGGCTATGCCCGCAGTCTGGCCGAGCTCATCCTGTCCGGCAGACTGGACCTTGACAATCTGCCGCCAGATGACGAGGCAGCCATCGCTCTGCTCACACAGGTCAAGGGAATCGGGCGGTGGTCAGCAGAGATCTATTTGCTGTTCGCACAAGGGCGTCCGGACATCTGGCCTGCCGGCGATCTCGCCATACAAGTCGGGGTCGGAGATTTTCTCGGAATGAAAGAACGACCATCCGAACAGGAAATTCGCGACATCGCCGAAGCCTGGTCCCCACATCGCGGCGCCGTCGCGATTTTCACCTGGCACCATTATCATGTGATGGTGATGTAGCGCCGGTTACAGATCGAGCGGATGATTCCACCAGGCCGTGTCCGTAAAGGCACGCATATCCAGTTCGAACGTCCATGCCGAGCGGTGCTGATGAGCAATGTGAAAATATGTGTCGGCAATGGCAGACGGTTCCATGATTTCATCTTTGCCCTGCGCCTTGGCTTCGAGAAGCTTCTCGAATCGCTCCTGGCCCAAAAGTTTCCCGAGCGTGTCCGGCGCATTCACTGCGCTATCGATCAATATATGGGCAATATGAATGTTCTTCGGTGCAAATTCAGCGTTAAGAGCCTGACATAGCATCCGCCGTCCGCCCATCGCCGCAGCATGGCTGGACTGGCCGGCATTGCCGCGCATGGCAGATGTTGCAGAAGTCACCAGCAATGCACCACCGCCGCGCTGTTCCATCAGCGGGAACAGTTTCTGTGCGACCCGGAAAACGGCAAATGTCCCCATGCGCCAACCCAGTTCAAACGTTTTGAGCGGTGTATCCGCGACACTGCGATTTCCTATCTGGGCACCCAGATTATAGACCACAACGTTGATCGGACCGATATCGGCTTCGATGTCGTCGATCAGTTTCTCGATGGCACCATCATCCACTGCATTTAACAAATGCCCCGAAGCCGTGCCTCCGGCCTGCTCGATCTCTGCCACCATATTGTCGAGACCGTCCTGATCACTTCGACGGCAAAGCGCGGCATGATATCCTTCTCTGGCAAAGCGTTTGGCAACATGACCGCCAATTCCGGCGCCGGCCCCGATTACAAGGCATATATCAGTCACTATTCCCTCCCAGTTTCACCAGCCCCGGATTCATTGCCAATACTTCTAGCATGAACGATTTGGGCTTTTTCCAGTTCTTGGTTTTGCTGTTAAATTTGTAACCGAGCAGCGCGATTGCCTCACTCGCAAAATGCACGCAATTGCGCTTGCCCAGATTGTAACTCTTCTGCGGCATGGTTCGCCATTTTTCGACGAGGCCAATCAGTTCACGATATTTGTTGTCGTCAATTGTCACCGTGAAATGCGCATTGCTTTTCGCGACATATTTCAGCTTGGGTGTCTCAACCTTGCCTTTGACCGAGCCCCACAAAATCCCCGGTGAAACATTGACCGCGGTAAAGCCGTAGCTGGTATCTACCGTTTCACCATTCTCCAATTGCCCCTTTAGAACGAAGAATGCGTGGGGAAAGTTTTTCCCGAAATCATGGGAGTAGAATGTAACATCCACCTGCGCTGCGACTGGCGATGCGACCAGACAAGCCAGAGCAAGAAATGGCATCCGCAACATCCACAACAAACGTATAATCACTCAGTTACCTTCCCTGCGCCAATCTTTCTATCCAGCCATTTCGCAGCCTGCATTGGCGTTTTTTTATCGGATTCGCGATCAACCATATAATTGGCTTCCCGCATGTTTTCTACAGAAATGGCCGCCACCAGCGGCTCGACTGCTTCGACAAATTTTCGATCCCTGCTCCGTGATGGCGACACCAGAAGCATGGCCTCATAGGAGGGAACAGCCCCTTTCGGATCCTCGAGTACGACAAAATTGTTCGCTGCAATCCGGCCGTCGGAAGAAAAGGCTGAAATAACATCTACCTCACCGCTGGATAGGGCGGGATACATGAAGGTGGGATTAAAGGATCGTTCGGCCCGGAAACGGATTGGATAGGCTGCCTGCACCATCCGCCATTCCGGACGTTCCAGAAACTCCAGATCCGTGCCAAATGTCATTTCCGGCGAACGGCGTGCGAGGTCATCAAGCGTTGTCACAGCGGGACCACCATCGGCCGGTGCACGAACCGCAAAGGCATAGGTATTTTCAAAGCCCAATGCGCCAATCACGGCGACATCATGCTGGGCTTCGCTCCATCGCGAAATGTCATCCACCATTTGTTCGGGCGTAACAGTATCGGTTCGCTTCATCTGGTTGGTCCAGAGCGTTCCTGAGTAATCAACATAAATATCAATATCATTCCCGGCCAAAGCCTGAAACACAACGGCCGATCCCAGACCATCGCTGTAGCGCACCTCATAGCCCGCCTTTTCCAGCCGCCCCCCAATCAACCGGGCGAGTATAAACTGTTCGGAAAATCCTTTGGCACCGATCACCACCACGTCAGCTTTCCGATCTGACAAACCCGGAAGCACCGTCACCGCGAGACCGAGCGCGAGCAATCCCGATCCAACCCATTTCCAGATCATGCGCCGGTCCCGTATTCCTTTTTCGACAAGGCCCAAAAGCAGGTCGACAAGTATCGCGAGACCGGCAGATGCGAAGCAACCTGTCAAAACCAATGTCCAGTTTTGTGTTTGTAACCCGGCAAAAATCAGATCGCCCAGACTGGCTTGTCCAACTGTCGTAGAAAGCGTGGCAGCGCCGATCGTCCAGACCGCTGCGGTCCGGATTCCCGCCATGATGGTCGGGGCTGCCAATGGCGCCTCGACCAGACGAAGTTTCTGGAAGGCGGTCATGCCGAGCCCGTCAGCGGCCTGCTTTGCTGCCGGCGAAACACCCGTCAATCCGGTCACCGCATTGCGCAAAATCGGGAGCAGCGCATAAAGCGTCAGAGCCAGCAGGGCCGGAAGGAAGCCAAGCGCGGAAAGTCCGCCACCCAAAACAACCGAAAGCCCCAGTAGTATCGGATAGAAAAGGGCGAGCAAAGCCAACGCAGGAATGGTCTGGATAAGGCTGGCGAGTCCCAATATGACGGTCGCAACCCTGGGTGCTCGCGCCGCCCAAACTGCCAAGGGAAGGCAAATGAGCATTGCCAGAAGAAGTGCCGAAAAGCTGAGCTGAACATGGGCCGAAAGCAGGTCGGGAACACGTGCAAACGCCTGCTGCCAGGCCAGACTCATGACGATTTGACCAAAGCGCTGAGATGGGCAGCCTGGGCCCTTGGAATAGCCACCAGCGCTTCTGCTTCAGGCCCTGCCAGACCGGACATCAGCTCCGCCGGCGTCGCGTCAGCCTTTATCTGCCCTGCTTCCATTACAAGAATGCGATCGGCCAGATACAATGCTTCAGCCATATCGTGCGTGACAATGATGGTCGTCAGCCCCAATCTGTTGTGCAGTTCTTTATACTGCCCGACCAGGCTGTCCCGGGTAACCGGATCGAGAGCACCGAAGGGCTCGTCCAGGAGCATCAATCCGGGACGTGTCGCCAGCGCCCGTGCCACACCGACCCTCTGTTGCTGCCCACCACTCAGCTGATGCGGCATGCGGTCCGCCATGTCTGGTGGTAGTTCAACCAGCTCCATCAATTCAGCTATCCGCTCGCGCTGCCCGGACTTCGCGCCCGCCAGTTCAAGACCAATGGCGATATTCCGGGAAATCGTCATATGCGGAAAAAGTCCGATATTCTGAAAGACGTACCCAATATGCCGGCGCAATATATACGCCTCTTGTTCGCGAATATCCTCACCGCCAATTTCAATAGAACCGGACCCCGGTTCAACCAGCCGATTGATCATCTTGAGCAACGTCGATTTGCCAGACCCTGACAGTCCGACCAAAGCAATCATGCTGCCCGCGGCGATATCAAGCGTGACATTATTGACAGCGCGCACCGAACCAAAGTGCCGACTGAGTTCGCGCAACTGAATTGCAGGACCGGAAACGGAAGGCGAGACTGACATCGATGCGACTATTGACGCGCTTTCAGTCAGATGTCCAATCGCACTTGACGAATGAGTTCAAAACGTCTGCAATGAACACCAATGTAAATAGAAGGGGCGGGAATTTTAAATGGCTTATCAAAGTGGACAGAAATGCATGTTCGTAACCGGAGCTGCTTCGGGACTGGGCCGGGAAGTTGCGCGCTATTTTGCCAGCAAAGGCTGGTTCATCGGGATTGCCGATATTGATGAAAGCGGAATGGCGGAAACTGCCAAAATGTTACCGGATGGCCAGAGTAGTCTGCATGTCCTCAATGTCACGGATCGGGGGCAATGGAAATCCGCCGTGGCCGAGTTTACGGCGATCACCAGCGGTCAAATGAACGTGCTGTTCAACAATGCCGGAATTGGCAATGGCGGTCCGATCGAAGAAATGACCGACGAAGATATTGATCTGATGATAGCGATTAATTTTACGGGCGTGATTAGCGGAACCCGGGCCTGTTTTGAAGCGCTCAAGGCAACTCCCGATAGCTGTATTCTCTACACTGCTTCTGCCGCCGGCATTTACGGCGTCGCCGATCTCAGCGTCTATAGCGCGACAAAATTTGCTGTACGCGGTCTGGCCGAATCACATGATATCGAATTCAAGAAGCACGGGATAAAATCGCGGTCGCTGATGCCTGGTTTTATTGATACCAATATCATCTCTGACGTGGCGGAAGGCAGCAATCAGACTGGCAAGGAACGGCTGGAGGAGGCCGGTGTTCTTGTCAGTCCGGTTTCAATCATTGGTCCGGCGGCCTGGGAAGCTGTTCATGGCAAGAAGGTTCATACACCAGTCAACAAAATGGCCAAACAACTGGCATTTGCCGCGCGCTGGATGCCGGGCCGGTTGCGCAATCAACAAGCCCAACTTGCGGATATCGGAGAAGTGCTTGCGCCTACCGAACAGAATTGACGCCTAGACGAAAGTTTCAATCACAGTTGCCAGATCGATATCGCGTTGGGACAAACCGCCATTGGCACCGGCATCATGGGTCGTCAGTGTGATGTCGACTTTGTTGTAGACATTGAACCATTCCGGATGGTGGTCCGCTTTCTCTGCATGCAGCGCGACACGGCTCATAAAGGCAAAGGCTGCCGTAAAGTCGGCAAATTGGAATGCACGACTGATTGCGTCTCGTTTGCTGTCATAATCCCAATTGGGCAATTGTGCGAGAGCGGCTTCGCGTTCCGACTGACTCAATTGTGCGACCATATTACAATACTCCTGACCGGCCCTATTCACTTGGCAGGGCGATGTTTTCATGTCTTAAGTCTCTCGCATGAACACCGGGGCGTCAACCGAAATGCAAAAAGCACATGAAACGTCGCTGACCGCAACGTCCCTTTCGTGCGTGCGCGGCGGGAAAATGCTGTTCCGCAATCTCGATTTTGCACTCGAACCGGGGCAGGCCGGATTGCTGACCGGTCCGAACGGTGTCGGAAAGTCCAGCCTGTTGCGTCTGATTGCCGGACTGCTGCCTGCTTTTTCCGGAGAGATCCAACTGCCTGGATCAGTCGCATTATGTGATGACCAACTCGCGCTGGATGCGCAATTGCCGCTCGAACAGGCGATGCAATTCTGGGCACGCCTCGACGGCAAAACCGCGGAAGACACGCAGAGTGCCTTGATCGCAGCCGGACTGGATCATCTCGCAGAAGTTCCGATCCGATATTTTTCCACAGGACAGCGACAACGCGCGCGACTGGCTCGGACCTTTTTGAGCGCGGCAAATCTGTGGTTGCTCGACGAGCCTGCCAACGGGCTGGACAGCAGCTCGGTGGCTATGCTGGGCAAGACTTTGCAAGGTCATCTTGATCGAGGCGGAATGATTTTGGCGGCCAGTCATATCACCTTGCCCATCGCCACCGATCTGCGCCTGGACCTCCAGCCACTGGACAGAATGGACACTGAATCGTGATTTCGACATTGCACATACTGATCGGGCGGGATGTACGTCAAAGCTATGCCAGCGGCGGGACCTGGCTGCCGGTGATCTTTTATCTGTCAGCCGCAACGCTGTTTCCTTTCGCAGTTGGTCCCGACCCGGATCTGCTCCTGCAAACCGGCGGCGGTATCCTATGGATTGCTGCATTGCTCGCCACCCTGCTACCGCTCGATCGCCTGATCCAGCCAGATTTGGACAATGGACTCTATGACCAGTTGATTGTCCGCGGACTGACCGACGAGCTCATCGCTTTTGCCCGGCTGATTTCCCACTGGCTGTCATTTGGTCCGCCGCTGCTCCTGGCGGCCTTTCTGGCAAGCGGGCTCATGGGGCTGGAAGGCGCCCCGTTGATCATCTTGCTCGCAAGCCTCGCCATCGCAACACCGGCCCTCGCCGGTCTGGCCGTCATGATCGCCGCCCTGACCGCGGGGCTTAAAGGGGCAGGAGCATTGGGCGGTCTGCTGCTGATCCCGCTGGCCATTCCGTTGCTGATATTCGGTGCGGGAAGCCTGTCAGATGCCAGCGGCAGTGCCTTGCTGTTTCTGGGCGCAGTATCGCTGCTGCTGGTCGCCATCACCCCGTTCGCAGCAGGCGCGGCCTTGCGGGCAGTGCGTGAATGATCAGCGCTAACTTTTAGCAGACTGGTCCGGCACGCATTGGGAATCTATCGATATCCGGTTTCGGCTTAAGCGCGCGTACCCAGCAGCACTTTGACGGAGTCGATAATCGATACCATGTTGTCCGGCGACGAATTGTAGAAAGAAACCGTATTAATCGCACCTGCTGTAATGGCCATCAACAGATCGCCGGCTATCGCAATGTCCGTATCCTTGGGCAGATCGCCACAATCTACTCCTTCAATGATCAATGCACGAAACACGCTTGCTGATTCTTCTCGCAAGTCACGGATTTCTTGAAACTTTTCGGGCTGCTGCTGCAGTTGACTCAACACGATGACGCCGATCATGGGAAAGCCTGAAGATTTACCATGCAAAGGCGTGACCGCTTCCAGAAGTTTGTTGAACTTGTCTTTCCAGGAACCCTTGCCGGCAACCGCTGCATTGATCGTTTGATTATAGATCCGCATGCGGTCTTTTATGGTCTCTTCAAAAAGGTGATCTTTAGAATCAAAATGCCTGTAGATTGCCGCACCAGTCATCCCCGCCGATTTGGCAACAGTTGCCATGCTTACGTCGGAATAGGCTTTCTCGTTGAAATGCTTTTCTGCTGCTTGCAAAAGGCGTTTTCGCGTGTCCTTGGCATTGCTGCCAAATGGACGGCCTCTTTTTTTGGATGGTACCGGAATATCTCTGTCAGAATTCATCAATTCACCGTTGGCAATCCCGGAAGCATTGGTCAACATGAATGCATAACGGCGGTCGAGAAAAGATCGCTAGGATGGCTGGTACCAAATTGGCGAGCTATAGGCTCGCTCTTGGGTTACCAGCGGAGCATCCTTCGGCGGTTTCACTTTGAATTGCACGGCATCATAGAGGGTCCAGCGCGGTGTGGGAATTTCCAGCACCCGGACATAATAAAAGGCAGAAAGCGCAGAATCAAAATCTGGATCTATCCACATGGTGGAAAGAAACGGTTCACCGATATCATTGGAATATGTTGCATCCTTGAAGTTTACGGTGTTGCCCACGGCCGGTATTTTGCCAGTCACAGGATCAACTTTCCGCTCACCGGAAAACGCCACTTCATAAATTTTTTCATGTAACTTGCCATCGCTACTGCGCCAGCCTTTGATGACTTGAACCCGATCCAGATTGGCTCCGTTCGGGTCTTTCATCGCCGTGACCATGAAGCGAGGTGCTTCACCTGCACCTGACAGAACACCGCCCATCGGAACGCCTTTGGCATAGCCGATACGGGCATAGTCAGATACTTTCAAATCTGCAGCCTGATAGTCCCAACCTCCAAAAAAACGAACGGCGATGCGGGGCCCGGTAGTCGCGTAAACTTCCTTGCGCTTGAACGCTGCGAACAACTCTTCGCGTGTGTTTGCTTTTGCCCACACTCCGACATAGCCTGAACTTGTCAGTCGCCAGTTTTCCCAGAGGCGTCCTGCCATCTTGCTGTTTAAACGCTCTTTGCTCGGCTCAGACTCGACGAATTTTCCCCAAAAGTTCACATCGTCGGAGGTAGCTAGCCCGGTGTGTGAATCGGTGCTGCCGATCAGGCCAAATTGATATGGATTAACTCCAAATTGGTCTTGCAGTTCCAATCCTTGTTTCAATCCCTCTCGCGCATATTCGCCTCCAAGCCAATTGCGAAGCTCTTCCGGATCGGTCGGCTTGGCAACCATGGATATGTTGTTTTCATCCCAGTTTTCAAAGTCGGCAAATTCATCTTCCGGTGAGAGGAGCGGGTGCGATTCTCCATCTCCCTTGACTTGGGTCGTTTCGTAAAGCGGTTCCCAGCGTGCCCGCAGATCCACATATTCCTGATCAAACGGTGATCCATCACTTTGAACATATCCGAACATATTGCCGTTCGAAATATTGCCATTATGGGCAATGGCGATGACTTCGCCGCCGGTTTTTTCCTCATAGCTGGCCAGATATCGCCAGAGATCGAGCGGGTTATTGCTGTCTGCAGCCGAGAACGGAATGGTTTGCAGGGTTTTGTCTTTGTCATCCTTGTATACGACAACCCGGTGCTGGTTGCCGCCACCAGGCATGGATGTCCACTCATAGCCTGCGAACGTCGTAAATTTACCGGGTTTGTTGTGCCGTTCCGCTGCTTCTACAAGTTCCGACCAGATAGTCTTCCTGAATGCCTCAGGCGGTTGCCTTTTTGCCTTTCCGTCACGAAGGGAAGTTACGACTTCATCCATCGGGCCAAGCGTATCTCCCGCTTCGTTCATGGCCGCCCAAGCTTTGCCTAAAGGGGTGTCCGCAATATCAGGATTGCCCTTTTCCATCCCAAGGAACACGCCGGTAAATTCTGCATGATCGGAAACCATCAGAAAGTCGAGAGGTTGCTCCAGTTTGGCTTTTTTCCCGCCATGCGCATCGACTTCCTCCCCTTGGGCAAAGCGGTAAGCATCGTCTGGACCAAACGTCTTGTTGCCGAAATTATAGCTGTCAAAGGAATAAAGCGTGTGGAGGTGGAGGTCGCCCCAGTAGACTTGCTCCGGATAATCGGTCACTTCGACCGATCCGGCTGACTTGTCGTTTTCGTCAGATTGTTGTGAACAGCCGGAGACAGACAACGCAGCCGCTACCATTCCCAATAGAAACATAGATTTATTCGGCTTTTCCACGCGTGTTCTCACCCCGTTGTCTCCCCTGTGAAGAACCGAGCTCATTCTCGGTTCCGGCCCTGTTAGTTTTGACGGTAGGCCTATTATTTATGTAAATATATATTCACTTACATAAATATGACATCGCCAAAATCAATAGGCGAAACACTTGGGAGGAAAAAATGGGTGCATCACTAAGGATACTGAAACGACAATTGGCCTATGGAACAGCATTGGGCCTGATGGGGGGAGTCGCTGCGCCTGCCCTGGCACAGGATCAAGAATCATCATCAAAAGTCAGCACCGGGAATGCGGAAATTATTGTGACCGCCCGCAAGAAAACGGAGCGATTGCAAGAAGCTCCGGTCGCAGTGACTGCAATTGGTGCCGACAGACTCGATCGGATTGGTGCTACGGATATTTCAGACTTGAGTGGCAGAGCGCCGAACGTGACCATCAACACCATCGGTAACTTTGGCAGTTCAGTTGCGGTTTTCATTCGCGGCATCGGCAATGGTGATCCGGATTCCACTGTCGATCCATCTGTCGGGATCTATGTCGATGGAGTTTATATTCCGCGCACCGCGAACAGCTCACTCGATCTGTTCGATGTCGAGCAAGTTGAAATCTTGCGGGGACCGCAAGGCACGTTGTTTGGCCGGAACACGACTGGCGGTGCTGTAAATTATCGCACAAAGCGGCCAACAGGTCAGTTTGATATTCGCGGCCAGGTTACGCTTGGCGATTTTGGTCAGAGAGATATCAAGTTCGCAGCTGAAACTCCGCTGATTGATGATGTTCTATCGGTTAAAGTTGCGGCTTTCTCACAACATTTGGATGGTTATTATCTGAATACATTTACGGGCATTCCAGGCCGGCGCAATCCAACCTCAGCGGGCAAGAGCAATACCTTTACGTTCCGCCCTTCGATACTGTTCACACCAACCGATAACTTTGAGTTGACGATAATCGGTGAATATAGCCGTGAACGCAGCGAAAATTTGCCGTCGATCAATGTGACACCACCAAACAAGCTTCTGCAAATCTTTTACAACGTCCCCTCATTCGCTCGTACTGATGATGTCCGGGCGTTTGCTTTTAACGTTCCGGGGCAAAGTGATATTGATATCTGGGGCGTAACTGTTGAAGCAAACTGGGAAATTGGCCCCGGAACTTTAACATCGATCTCCAACTATCGTGAAACGACGAAAGACATAAACAACAACGACACGGATGGAACGACAGCCCCGTTTTTTGAAACCCTGCGTGACCAACCGCATGAGCAATATTCCAGCGAGCTGAGATATAATGCAAATGTGACCGATGACCTTAACATCATCGCAGGTCTCTACTATTTCCAGCAGGAATATTTTCTCCGCAGAGACACGTTTCTCAATGTGACCAATGGACCCACAACTGCGCGCAACAATGCCATAACCGGACAAACACATAAGAACTTCGCTGTTTTTGCTCAGGCCGAATATAATATCACGCCCGAGTTAAGGGTGTCACTGGGTGGTCGCTATACCAAGGAGAAGAAGGATTTCTTTGCTACGTTCTTCACGCCCTTCCCCAACCTTGGCCCAATCACCCGCCTCGATGATACATGGTCGAATTTCGGACCCTCTGTCGGCATCGACTATCAGGCAAGTGATGACGTTCTGCTATATGCCAAATATTCAAAAGGGTTCAAAAGCGGTGGCTTCAATGGTCGCGGCGGGACCCCCGGTGCACTGGGACCATTTGATGAGGAAAGCGTCAATGCCTTTGAAGGTGGCGTAAAAGCGGATTGGTTCGACAACCGGCTGCGTACAAATGTCGCCGTCTACTATAACAAGTATACCGATCTGCAACGGACCGTCATCAGAACTCTCGCGGGGCAAATTGGAGGCAACAATCAGGAAACTGTGACCGACAATGCCGCAAGCGCTACGGTGAAGGGCTTTGAACTGGAAGTATCGGCAGTACCAATCGATGGTTTAAATCTCGATTTCTCGGCCGGTTATAACAATGCCAGCTATGATGAGTATCTTGCCGACCTGAACGGCGATACGATGATCACTGACAATTCTGATCTGGAAATATCACGAGCGCCGAAATGGACGCTGGGCGGCGGAATAAGTTATGCAGCCGACCTTGGCGGAGCCGGGATACTGACGTTCCGCGGAGACTGGACCCATGTTGGCAAACAGAATCTGCTGGTAACCGGAGCACTTGATGGTCGAATCCCCGCTTATGACGTGATTGACGCGAGTATCAGATGGGATTTGCCGGGCGATCAGGCTTATGTGAACATCTTCGTCAAAAATCTGAACAAGGAATTATACGAAGTATCCTATACGCCGGTTGGGACTTTGTTCGATTTCCACAACATCAGCCCGCCGCGTCGCTGGGGTATCACGCTGGGTTTTGATCTGTAGATCGAAACTGATTGCGAAGAAAAGGGGCGTTCTCCCAAACGCTCCTTTTTTTTGACAAACTGCAGTTGGTTCTCGCGGTTAAAACGCACGCAATTGGGAAAATGCCCAGCCGGCCTATATCCCGTCGTCGGTCACCTCGTATCCGGCATCTTCCAATCCGGACTTCAAGGCTAGCCGGCAGGTTTCAAGTTCTTCGGCATCGGTTGACCGTACGACGAAATTGGCGCCCACGGTTCCGTTTCGGAAAAAAGGATAGCTGCCGATCTGGCATCCTTCATGCGCTTTCTCGGCCACGCGCAAAACATCCGCAATCTCGCTTTCGGGGGCCCAGGCTCCCAGTGTAGCGGACAGCAGCGGCGCACCACCTTCGAGAGTTCCGGTCAGCGCATCCAGCATGCCAGCAGTAATATGGGGGACACCAGCCATCAGGAAGAGATTGTCGATCTGAATCCCCGGTGCGCCGGACATCCGGTTCTCGATCAACTCTGCACCATCCGGCACCCGGGCCATGCGCAATCGGCCTTCGTTCACTCCGCCCTTGTCGGCATAATAGCGTTCCAGTATCGCGCGAGCGGTCGGGTGGATCACAACATCCACGCCCAGCGCCTTGGCGATTGCATCGACGGTAATATCATCATGGGTTGGGCCAATACCACCAGTCGTAAACAGATAATCATTGCGTGCCCGCAGGATATTCACAGCCTCGGCAATCGCGTCCATGTCATCGGCAATCACACGAACCTCGCCCAGCCTGATCCCCTGCACGTTCAGCCATTTGGCAACTTGTGCGATATTCTTGTCCTGGGTTCGACCGGACAAAATCTCATCGCCAATGACGATCAGGGCAGCGGTATAGATACGGGAAGTGTTCATCGCGCTGGATATAGAGAGATTACAGCAATCATCAAAGCTTTTGTGTGGTCACTATCGGTCTGTCTGGTTCTTTTGATAGTCACCAACCGGCGGGCGAGCGACATTCTCCAACGGAACATGTTTCCAGACCGGGCTACTTCCCAGCCTCGCATTATATCGCACGTTAAATGTAAAGGGATCGGCCTCCCCGGACAGTAGATCCGGCCCGTAAACCGGCAGGATGTCTGACTGCTGAAATCCCATGAGAGACAGCAGTGTCGGGAATATCCGGTAATGGCTCATCCGGTCATGCCCGGCTTCAGCGGCGGTCCGCCATGTTGTCTGTTCTGCATCCGGCCCGTTGATCACGACAAGCGGGACGACGGCCTCCTCGATAGCCGGGTTGGGTGTACAATGGGTGGCCGTTCCATTGTCCGGATTCTCATGCAGATGCTGGCCGTGATCGGATGTGTAAATGATAGTGGCGTTGCTCAACTGCGCGCCAGCGAACAACCGGTCAAAGAACTTGCCGACACTCCAGGTCAATGTGTTGCGATAGCTGTTGCGATACAGCCGCCAGTTCCCGGCGGCCCCGTCGAGTTCATCGGGGACTGCCATATCAGTCACATCGGCAAAACTTCCGCGCGGGAGAGCCGGGGTGAACCACTTGTGACTGTCCGGGTATTTGTCGTTGACCGGGAAATGCGCGCCCACCTTGTTGACCAGAATGAATTGCGGTTGATCATCATTCAGCAGCTCTGCCAGTTGCAAGGCCACGGCCTGATCCCTGTCGACAACCGGGACATCCGCAAACTGGACCCATTGGCCGATCAACTGGCGCTCTTCGTCATCCATCTGGTTTTGATAGGCTCTGCCGGTTCTTTGCGCGTCGAGATAGACGGTCTGCAAGCCGGCTTCCGCCGCATAGGCCCAGATTGATGGCATTGTGCGGGCGGCTTCCTGATAGTTTTCGCGCGTCCCGCCAAAGCGCATGCTGAGATTGGATCCGACACTGCAATGGGTAATCGAGACCGCCAATCCGAAATTGTGGATGGATGCGAGCTTGGGCGATCCTGCGAGTCCGGAATACACGCCATGCTCGTCGTTGATATCCAGATACGCTCCGGCAATGCTTTCGTCGATGATCAGCACGATATCGCGCTTTGGAGCCGCAGTCAGAGGCGGCAGGGCAACAGTCTCTCTTTCTGCATCCGATGTCACGACCAGTTCATAACCTTGCAGCAAGGTGAAGCTCAGCCCGGAATGCGACGACGGCAGACCACTGCCCCCCTCGCCGCCTCTGAAAAACAGCAGCACGGTCAGCGCCAATATCACCGGCAGGGAGATCAGGGCGGACAAACGGGTCAGCCAGTGACCCTGCTCCATCGGCCGCAAGCCAACACCGACCAGCAGTAACCCGGCTTTGGTCGCGGCCAGCAACATGACCGGCCATTGCTGCTGGAACGCGCTGCCCAGATCACCGGCACTTTGCATCATGGTGACAAAAGCATCATAGGCCATAAAGTCACCGACAACCCATTGATAGCCATCAACCAGCCAGGATCCGCTTGCCAGCAGGATCGCCAACAGCCAGCGCAACGACGGACGGACGATAAAGGCCGCTCCGATCGCGCTGATCAGACAGGTGATGAACAGAACAGCATATGCGACCAGCCCGGTAAGCTGGACCTCCGGCGTGCTCAGCATCTCGATCCGGCGCACAACTTCCCACCCGCCAAGCAGCAGGGACAGGAGGATCAAAAGAAGTTTCCAGATGTTGCGCATCATGCTTTCGAAATTTGGAAATAGGAAGCTATTGCATAGACAAACAGGGTTAATTTTCGCCAAATAGCGGCTTGAATTCGGGTATCGCCAAACCCGATCGAAATGCTTATATGAAGGCTATGACTGATTATCTGACCGTAGAAGAAGAAACACCGCAAAGCCGCACGGGTGCCATTAAGCTGCATGGCCCCGAAGGATTTGAAGGTATGCGCAAGGCCGGTCGTCTGGCCGCGGAAATTCTCGATGCACTGGTTCCGCATGTTGTACCCGGCGTGACTACCGGCGCTCTGGATGACATGGTTCGTGACCATGCATTTCGCGAAGGTGCCGTGCCTGCAACGCTCGGCTATCGTGGATTTACGCATAGCTGCTGTACCTCGATCAACCATGTCGTGTGCCACGGCATCCCGGGTGAGAAAAAGCTGAAAGAAGGCGATATTGTCAATATTGACGTAACCGTCATCGTCGATGGCTGGCATGGCGATACCAGCCGCATGTTTTTGATCGGCAAAACCCCGGTCAAGGCCAACCGGCTGGTACAGACCACCTACGAATGTTTGATGCTGGGGATTGAACAGGCCAGGCCCGGTAACCGGATGGGAGACGTATCGCACGCGATCCAGACCCATGCCGAAGCCAATCGGTACAGTGTCGTTCGCGATTTTTGCGGACATGGTCTCGGCCAGATGTTCCATGATGCGCCGGAAGTGGTGCACGCGGGAAGGCCCGGAACCGGGCCGGAATTGCGTCCCGGCATGTTCTTCACCATCGAACCGATGATCAACATCGGCAAATATGCCGTGAAAATGCTCGAAGATGGCTGGACCGCCGTTACCCGTGACCGGTCATTGTCGGCACAATTTGAACATAGTATCGGAATTACCGAGACTGGCTGTGAAATTTTCACCAAGAGTCCGACGGATCTGGATTGTCCGCCCTACAGCTGATCTGCCGTATTTCTCCCGCGCGCACTTGACCTACCGCCCCCTGTTTAGCTAGTCGATTAAACAGGGCAGAGACTATTAAGGTCCGCCGCGATGGGAGAGAGATGATGCGCAGGTTCGGACTCATGATTGCACCGCTTTTGCTGGTGGCTTGCCAAAGCCAGACCACGGGCGAAGAACAATCGGCAGATGCAGACGTCACAACAGAATGGAGCAATATCGGTTTTGATGCCAAGGAACAGCGTCACAGCCCGCTCACCCAGATCAACGAAAGCAATGTCGGTGAACTGGGTATTGCCTGGTTCAAAGACCTGCCCGATGCACGCGGTCAGGAAGCAACTCCGATTGTTGTTGATGACAAGCTTTATATCTCGACCGCATGGTCGAAAGTATTCGCGTATGACGCCAAAACCGGCAAGGAATTATGGTCCTATGATCCCGAAGTTCCGGGTGAAAAAGCGGTTGATGCCTGCTGCGACGTCGTCAACCGAGGCGTCGCAATCTCCCGCGGGAAACTGTTTTTTGGAACTATTGACGGACGGCTGATTGCGCTGGATGCCAATACCGGAGCGCGGCTCTGGGAGACCCAGACAACGGATAACAGCAAGCCCTACACTATTACCGGCGCGCCGCGGGTGGTGAAGAACATGGTGATCATCGGCAATGGCGGCGCCGAGTTCGGCGTGCGCGGATATTTGTCGGCTTATAATGTCAGCGATGGCGCAATGAAATGGCGTTTCTACACAGTGCCCAATCCGGAAGGAAAACCGGATGGCGCAGCCAGCGACGAAATTTTTGAGAAAGCCGCCAACAAGACCTGGGGCGAAGGCGAATGGAAAGAATCCGGTGGCGGCGGAACCGTCTGGGACAGCATCGTCTATGATGAAGATCTCGACCAGCTCTATTTTGGCGTCGGCAACGGCAATCCTTGGAACCACAGCTTGCGGTCGGGCGGCGAAGGGGACAATCTGTTCCTGTCTTCCGTCGTGGCGGTTAATCCCGATACCGGAAAATATATCTGGCACTATCAGGAAACACCTGCCGAAAACTGGGACTACACAGCCACACAGCATATCATTCAGGCCGAAATGGAAATTGACGGCCAAATGCGCAAGGTACTCTACCACGCGCCGAAAAATGGCTTCTTTTTTGTGATCGACCGGATCGATGGCACTCTGATCAGCGCGGAACCGTTTGTCGACGGCATAAACTGGGCAGATGGCTATGATCTGAAAACCGGTCGTCCGATTGAGACCGCGGCGGCGCGGTACAACAAGACCGGTGAGCCTTTCGTTTCAATACCCGGCGCGCTCGGTGCACATAACTGGCATCCGATGAGCTACAATCCGGCCACCGGACTGGTTTATATCCCCGCTCAGCAGATTCCGCAGGGATATGAGAATCCCACAACCGAACTCGACAAAAAACGGGAACGACTGGGTTTTAATGTCGGCATTGGCTGGGCGATCGGCCAATTGCCTGACGACAAGGATGTTTACAAAGCGGCAATTGCTGCGACGACTGGCAAGCTGGTGGCCTTTGATCCGAAGGCCGGGAAAGTGGCCTGGTCTGCCGACTATCCGGCCGCGTGGAATGGCGGCACGATGACAACCGCCGGCAATCTTGTGTTCCAGGGTACCAGTGTCGGTCTCTTCAAGGCCTATGCCGCCGATAGCGGCAAGGAACTGTTGAGTCTCGACATGCAATCGGGGATTGTCAGTGCGCCCTCGACATATATGGTCGATGGTGAGCAATATGTTGCCTTTCTGACCAGCAAGGGCGGGGCCTTTCCGCTGGTTGCCGGTGTCGCCGGCGGCGCATCGCGGCAAGTACCAAACATCCCCCGTCTGGTGGTCATGAAAATCGGCGGAGAAACCAAATTTCCCGAGCTACCCGAGAAAACTGAAGTCGAGTGGAACCCACCCGAACCAACCGGAACGCCAGAGCAAATCGCAGAAGGCAAGGCGCTCTACGGACGCTACTGTCTGGTTTGCCATGGCGACAGCGCAATCGGCAACGGCTTCACACCAGACCTGCGCGTTTCGGGTGTCCTGCCCAGCGCCGAAGCATGGGCTTCTATCGTACAGGGCGGACAACTCAAACAGCACGGTATGGTCGGCTTTTCCACCCAGGTCAGTGCAGATCAGGTGGAAGCCTTGCGGCACTATGTCATCGATCGTTCAAACTGGACCAAGGCCAATGTCGCAGAAGTCAGTGCTCCGGTCGCGCGATAGAAAAGCCAATTCGCCTGCCTAATTTTTAGGCGGACGGTCAGATTTCTGCCTGTTTTTTGAGCGGCATTGAAACTGCTGTGAATAGGCTTTAGCCTGCTTTTCAGCGATTCTTTAGACGATTCCTTTTTGGCATGGTTATTGAATCCCAACAGGGCAAATAGCGCCCGGCTCTGGTGCCGCATATGCACGCCATGGCTCAAGGGACACAGGGACGAACAAGAACATGAAAAAGATCGAAGCGATCATCAAACCTTTCAAACTGGATGAAGTCAAAGAAGCGCTGCACGAAGTGGGCGTTTCCGGCATCACCGTCACCGAAGCAAAAGGGTTTGGTCGTCAGAAAGGCCACACCGAATTATATCGCGGCGCCGAATATGTCGTCGACTTTCTTCCAAAAGTGAAACTGGAGGTTGTGGTTGATGACGCGCTGGCAGAACGCGTTGTTGAAGCGATTTCTTCCGCTGCCCAGACCGGCCGTATCGGCGATGGCAAAATTTTCGTGATGCCGGTCGAATCGGCATTGCGCATCCGCACCGGCGAGCGTGACAGCGACGCCATCTAACGATCCATCAGAAATTTATCCAAACCACAATCAAGGGACTTAAAAATGGGCAACAAACCAGCAGACGTCATGAAAATGATCAAGGAACACGAGATCGAATGGGTTGACGTACGCTTCACCGATCCACGCGGAAAATGGCAGCATCTTTCCATGTGTGCAGAGGTCATCGACGAAGACGTTCTCGAAGAAGGCTTCATGTTTGACGGATCTTCGATTGAAGGCTGGAAAGCGATCAACGAATCCGACATGATCCTGCGTCCCGATCTCGATGCTGTCTATATGGATCCGTTTTCAGCAACATCGATGATGATACTGGTCTGTAACATTGTCGAGCCAGGTGATGGCTCCCTCTACGGCCGTGACCCCCGTTCAACCGCAGTCCGGGCCGAAGCCTATCTGAAATCCAGCGGTATTGGCGACACGGTTTATGTCGGACCGGAACCGGAATTTTTCATGTTTGACGACGTGAAATTCGAAGACGGTTATGATCGCAGCGGCTTCAAGATTGATGACATCGAGCTGCCTACCAATACCGGCCGTGACTATGACATTGGCAACATGGGACATCGTCCCCGTGCAAAGGGTGGCTATTTCCCTGTCGCTCCGGTCGACAGCGCTGTGGACATTCGCGGCGAAATGGTCGCAACCATGTTGGAAATGGGCCTGCCGATGGACAAGCATCACCACGAAGTGGCGGCAGCACAGCACGAGCTCGGCATCACCTTTGGGACGCTGACCGAAACCGCTGACCGGACACAGGTCTACAAATATGTCGTGCAACAGGTGGCGCATGCCTATGGCAAAACCGCGACCTTCATGCCGAAGCCAATCAAGGATGATAATGGTTCGGGCATGCACACGCACATGTCGATCTGGAAAGACGGCAAACCGCTTTTCGCAGGCAATGAATATGCCGGTCTGTCGGAAATGTGTCTCCACTATATTGGCGGCGTGATCAAACATGCGAAAGCCTGTAATGCCTTCACCAATGCCACGACCAACAGCTACAAACGTCTGGTCCCCGGGTTCGAAGCACCTGTGCTGCTGGCCTATTCCAGCCGTAACCGCTCTGCATCCTGCCGTATTCCATACGGTGCCGGAGACAAGGCCAAGCGCGTCGAGTTCCGCTTCCCGGATGCTCTCGCCAATCCATATCTGTCCGCAGCTGCGCTGTTGATGGCAGGCCTCGACGGCATCGAGAATAAAATCCATCCCGGTGATGCCATGGACAAAAACCTGTATGATCTCCCACCTGCAGAGCTTGCCGAAGTTCCAACAGTTTGCGGTTCGCTCCGTGAAGCGCTGGAAGCTCTGGAAGCAGATCACGAATTCCTGCTCAAAGGCGATGTCTTCTCCAAAGACCAGATCGATGCTTATGCCGAACTGAAATGGGAAGAAGTCAGCCGGATGGAAACGACACCAAATCCGGTTGAATTTGACATGTACTATTCAGCCTGATCTTCGGGATCACACTGGATTAACAGCCCGGAGCAAGCGATTGCTCCGGGCTTTTTCGTCATTGTTGCGAATACCGGCTGTCTAATACCGGCTGTCAGTTGATATTTGGTGTTGGGCTCAGAACGGCTTGCCGATTCCAGAATCAACCTCCATGAGTGAGCCATGTCCAAGCAGGCTTCCAAAATCCCATATACGGCCATTGCGGCGATATTACTTGCTGGCTGCGGTGCGAAAAACATCTCGACCTCCGCGCCCGACACAAAGACCGCCGTGGCCGCGCAGAAAAACGGCCAGAGCGCTGCCGCTGACCAATTGCTCGGCCGCTATTATCTCAGAGGAGTCATGGAGACAGCATCCGGATTGGAACTGACGAAAGATGGCAAGTTTCGCTGGTACCTGATCGTCGGTGGGCTGGATGTTATCGGCAGTGGCTCCTGGGAGCTGACCGGCGACCGGGTCCGGCTTACATATGAGGATGTGAAGACCAATGGAGAGATACCGGAACTGACGGAAACGATACTCGCAATCTCTGGCAAAAACCTGAAACCGGTTGATGGTTCTTCCGGAGTTTATGTCCCAGCCAAGCCTGCCCCCACCTCGGGACCAGACGGGCAAACTCAATAATCCCGACTGATCTTCACATTCGCGCTCTGGCGCCCCAGAGTAGAGATACTCGACAGGATCGACAGCCATCGGGTGATCTGAAATTCGAGCCGGGTCGCACTATAGCCCTTGCCATCGGTGATCAGCTCCACATAGGCGCGCCGGGTTATATATTTACCCGCTGCAATCGATGTTCCGGATCCGGTATCCGTATCAGAAGGCAGAATCCGCAATCGGTCCAGCCCGACAGCCTTGCGGAGTTGATTGATTGGATCCAGACCGCCGCCGCTATTGAGTGATGCCACGGCTGCAGCGAGCTGGACAGCCTCCGGCGCGGAAAGATCCGAAATAGAAGCACCGAACAGGATGCGCGACAGCAGTTCATCTTCTGGCAAAGCGGGGATGCTGTTAAATGCAATCTCTGGCCGGTTCCCGGTTCCGGTCACGTTGATCGTTGCGCTGAGCCCTGTCAGATTCGCCTCCGCTTCAATATCCAGAACCGGGTCAGGTGGTTGACCGCCGACGAAACGAATGCGTCCGCGTTGCAACTGAAACCGCCGACCTGCAAAAGTATAGTTTCCGCGGACAAGGTTGGCGCTGCCGGTCAGCGCAAAATTGTCGACCGGTCCAGACACTTTCAACGCCGCCCGCCACTCGCTGCTCAAACCCAACCCTTCTACCCGGAGGCGATTGGGTGCATTGGCGTTCAGGGCAAATCGCCACGGCCGACTGCGCGCACGGCGCGGACGCTCATCGGCACGGCGGTTAATCTCTGTCACCTTGATCTCGGGCAAAGCCACGGTTTCCGAAGCCCGTCCAAATCTAAAAAAGCTGCGATTCAAAACGACATCACCTGTTATCAGCCCGCCATCTGCCGAACTGCGGATGTTGATCGGGCCGGTCACTGTCGCTGCGAAATCATCGCGGGCGATCAAGGCGGCCCCGTCCGCGATAATATCCATTTCAATACCGACGCCTTCCCCCGAAGCCGCTGCAAAATTGAAATTGCCATTCCCACTGACCGATCCCCCGCCCCGGGTCACACCCGAAATATTCGGCAGGACAAGGCGTGATCCGTCAAATTGACCGGCGGCCTTGATGCCGGAAATCACTGTCCCGGTGAGCGGGCTTTCCAGCCGGGCATTGCTCGTTTTAAGCTGTCCCTTGATCTGGGGATTGGCAAGTGTTCCGCCAACATCGGCACTGACAGCAACGGGGCCGGTAAGATCAAATGTTTCGACACCAGTCAGCCTCCACAGGCTTTCCGCTGTTCCGTTGAACCGCGCCTGGGCAAATAACGGCCGGTTCAGAAGCTCATCCTGCCAACGTCCGTTGCCGAGGCCGGTGACTCTCCCTTGAAACCGGCCAATCGTCTTGTTGGTCTGAGATTTGATTATTCCTCGGGCGGCTGCATTACGGGCGGAGATCGCGACGTTAAGCCCCAGATTGACCGGTGTGGATGTCAGAATCAGACCCGACCGGGTCAAGCCATCGATTTTCAGTTCCGCGTCGCCTACCGGCAACCGGCTTGCAGTCTGAGTCAGGTTGATCGACCCGCTGGCTTCTCCGCCGAGTTCGAGATCATCATAGGCAATATCCAGCAACGACAACGGCATTTTTGCAAGCTGCAATTGCAGCCGCGATGAGCCGCTACCCCATTTACCGGAAAAACTTGCTCGACCGGATCCATAAGTGATTGTCGCAGGGGCAGCCGCCCAGCCATCACTGGTGCGGCTTAATCGCAAAGGTCTTGTCAGTCGCAGAGCGCGACCTTCGAAAACCCCGTTCCCCGTCATCACATAGGAATCCGGTGTCACATCGGCCCGGGCCTGAAAATCAAATGTGCTTCCGCGAGTTCCCGCGATCGAGAATGTGGCCTGACCGCTGCCATCCGACAGTTTTGCGTTGCCCGCAACACGGCCAATCATTAAATCTCCCCTGCTGATGCCCTGCGCCCGGACGGTGGCCTGCACATCGGAACGTCCTTCCACCAGCAATATGTCCGCATCGACTGAACCGGTTCTGATCAAAATCGGAGGTTCGCCTTCAAACCGGGCATTTTTTGCTGTCAGCTGCACCCGGACCAGCTGCCGGTTTCCGGTGGCCTCGTCACGCCCGGGCTCGAACAGGACTGTCCCGTCGACGCCGCCGCCACGCACGTTCAGATTGCCAGCCAGCCCAAGCCGGGTCGGGCGAATGGTTCCGGTAGCCATTGTGTCAGAGACCAGCAAACGTTCAACGCGAATAACCGCATCCTGACCAGCACCGGCAACAATGATTCCTTCACCCGAAAAGGGCCCCAAAGTTGAACCGCCCGCGGTTGTGAAAGCAAATCCGCTATCGATCGGTTGCAAGTCGAGCCTCACCCTCGACAAACCGGCAGCGGGTAGCGGGCTATCCAGCACCAATGCGATTTCCGGACGATCGAGACGACCGGTCAATGCGACATCAAAATCACCATATTGATCATGTTTTCCGCGCCCGTCAAAAGCGAATTTGGCAGAATCCGTTTGCGCCCCGCCGCCACTAAATTGTAATTTCGGAGCCGTAATATCGAGATTGGTGAACCGTAACCGGCGGTTCGGACCCAGTCCGATCACCGTTCGCAAGCTCGGCAGGCCGCCGCCCAGTTCCCGCAGAAAGTCGTTGTCAAATCGGCGCAGTTGGGCGGCAACGGTGCCGTCCAGCGCCAGTCCTCCCGCTCCGGTTCCAATTGTCAAATCAGTTACAATATCCGCAAGCCCGATGCCGCGCACAAGAAATCCGGGAGCCTGCGCATCAAGATCAACCGCTAGCTTTCCGGTCGAGAACTCCATTTCAATATCTGCCGTGCCCTGCGCTGTGGCAGTTGCAAGATTTGTATCAGGCGCAAACAGCCTGCTGCCTTCCAGTCTGAAAAACGCCTTGCCGTTCAAGCCCGAAACAAGCTGTTTGATCAATTCCCCATTACCGATCAGTGATGTGATTTCGAACTCAACGGGAATATCCCATCCGCGCTGATCACGCTGGCCTTGTCCCTCGGCGCGAACACCGCTGAGCAGGCTCTTCCCGAAAGCCAGTTGTGGTGAGGTCAGTAAATATTGGTAACGCAAGGTTGCCATCGGACCATTGATGATGGCCTTGAGTTGCAAGTCCTGCGCCTTCATGCTCTTCGCCAGAGCAGCTGGATTGCGGACATCGATATCGACGCGCAAGGCATCCAGCCCATTTGCACGTGTATCAAATCCGCCTTTGGCCAGCAGCGTCGCTGCCGCAGAACGGGCCGCGGCATCAATTTGAACCAGCCCACTCTCGACCGTTGCCGTTCCGTTGATGGTCAGTTGCGGGCCGGCCAGATTTCTCGCCAAACCGGAGGGCAAAATTCCCGCCGATATTCTGCCATCATAGCCAAACAGACCATCACGAGCCGTCAAATCAAACTTGACCAAATTCCGTTCGGCGCCGTCGACCGACAAGTCGCCTTCCCATCTGTCCCAATCGCCCTCCCCGGCCAAGGTCAGGCTTGTATCTTCCTCCAGTCCCAAAAAAGAGGCAATTGCACCGGCCTTTGGGGCTGTAATATCCGCATCCAAATCCAGTTTCCGATTCTCTGGTTCTGCGTTCAGGGTCAAAACCAGCATGTCGCCGCTTTCGCTGGTTGCAGCATCAATATTGACCATCGCGCGGCCGGCTCGCACATCGATTGCGCCGGATATTTTTGCTTGCTGAGGGGTGCCGGCAATCGCCTTGCCCAATGCCAGCGCATCCGCATTAAAAGACGCGATGTAAATATCAAACTCTGGCAGTAACGGCTTGTCTTCGCCAGTATCAACAAGTTTGGGGAAGCGGTCGAGGCGCGCTTCGGATAATATGGCTTTCGAAATATTCAACTCGTTGAATATCCAGGCCGTCGGCTTCCAGTCGATGGTCGCTTCGCCGGCTTGAAAAAACATACCTTGCGGATCACTCAACTTGAGATCGACGATTTTCATCTCGCCATAGATGGAACCGTTTATGGCACCGATATCTATCTCCAGGCCGTCTTTGCGATCGAGCTGCTCGACTTGTGCGATTACGAATTCATGACCGTCTTCGCTATCCAGCCAGACGAAAAATCCAATCACCGCGACCGCCGCCAGTAGAAAAACCGAACCAAGAAAAATCAGAAAAGTGCGGCTGAGCAGTGGCCGCCGAGCCGCTGCCGATTTTTGGTTTTCTTCGGTCATCAGAATGCCTGACCCAAAGAAACGTACACCGCGATGCGGGAGTCTCCGGGCTGCCGGTTTATCGGAGTCCCAACGTCCACGCGGATAGGGCCAAAGTCGCTGTAATAGCGCACTCCGAGACCCGCTCCGTAACGCAAACCAGAAAAATCAGGCAGGGACTCGGTGTATATATTACCGGCATCAACAAACGGAACGATTCCAAAATTCCCCACACGAACGCGTGCTTCCAGAGAGAATTCGACCAGCGAGCGCCCACCCACCGGATCGTTGTTCACGTCGCGCGGTCCGATCCTCTGGAAACCAAATCCGCGCACGGATCCGCCACCGCCAGAATAAAGTCGGCGAGATGGTGCGATGCTGTTATTTCCTGCACCGGCAATCGAACCAAGACGCACCCGTCCCGCCAAAACAGCTTTGTCCGACGCCGGGAAATAGGCGCTGCCGTCAATCTGACTGCGAACGTAGAAAAAGCTGCCTGATTGCAGTGACGCTTCAGGAGCCACACGTGCGCCGATCCTGAAACCGGACTTCGGATCGAGCAGATTGTCGCTCGCGTCATATGTCACGGATGCCGGCAACGAGCCGATGAAAAACGTATCTCGTGATGTCGTCTGGATGGCACCGGTAATGTCGCGTTCCTGAGATGCGATCAGCTCTATGCCCGTCGACCAGCTCCACTTTTTCTGGTAAATCAGATTGCTCTGGCGTTCCAGACTTGCTCCGATTGAAAATGTCCGGGCTGTAAATGACGCGCGATCAATATTGCTGAGTGCGACACGGCCGTTGAGGACATTGTCACGACGCCGGAAGTTATTGCGACGGAAAATCATGCTTCCGGACTGTTCCTGGGTTGCGAGCACGCCGGTCAGGCGCATCAGTCCTTCCGGGGGAAAGAGGTTGCGATGCTCCCAGCTGACTTCCGCGCGCGCACCCTCGCCTGTTCCATAGCCCAATGCTCCGGAAATTGTCCGCAGCGGAGCGGGCGTCAAGCCAACGGCAATATCTACTTTCTCCGGGTCTTGGGATATTACGGGCTCTAGTGAAATGGTAGATACCAGCCCGGTCGAAATCAGCGCGCGACGCAGATCTTCGAGGTCCGATTGTCGGTAAAGCTCGCCTTCATTGAATCGCGCGATCAATTGTACATGTTCCGGTCCGAAAAGCTTTTCATCCTCCATGACGACCGATCCAAACTTGTAGCGATTGCCCGGTGAAACATTGACGACGAGATCGCCGTCACGTTCTGCATGATCGATCACCAGCTCTGGCTGACCCGTTTCGGCAAACGGGTATCCGTTCTCCTCCAGAGCAATATCAAGTTCTTTTCGCTGAGCTACCATTTCGTCGCTGTTGATGACATCACCTGCGCGGATATCAAATGCGTCACGCAGCAAAGCAGAATCACCTTCATGCGCCGCGGACAAGCCCGGCAGTGCGATGGTCGCGAATTTATATTGCGGTCCGGGAACCGTGTTTATGGTGATGATGACATCATTTGGATCGACGGTTGCTTCAACCGCCGCAAAGCGGGTGACGACGACTGCGTCATAATAGCCCTCAAACCGAAGAAGCCGGCCAAAGGTTTCCGCATCCGCTTCTGCTCGACGCTTGATCTGCGCAAAATTGGCTTCCTGACCGCGATATTGTTCCAGCGCGGAGACGGTTTCAAAACGGTCGATAAACGCATTGCCCAATTGCGGAGGCAAGCCCGCAAAAACAACAGTATAGCTGCTGTCAGCCAACACATTCTCGGGTTGGAAATTTTCGCTCAGTGCCGGGATCAGATCGTCACCGACAAGGATTGGTTCGCCTTCGATGGCGGAGTTGCCTTCGGCTTGCCCTTCTGAATCTTCAGATTCGACCGCACCCTCGTCGTCGGCGGGATCCACATCTTCCGGTTCCGCGATTTGATCTACGTCTGGCCATTCCACCCCAAAATCCGGAAAATCGGTCAGCGGCTGATCGGGGTCGAGGGGCTGTTCGTCCGGCAATTGTGCAGGAATAGCAGTTTTTGAATCATCTGGTGAGTTATCAAGTGTCTGTGCGAATGAGGCTGTCGAACCGACGACTGGCATCGCCGCGAAACCGGCCACGGCCAGCAACAGAAAAAGGCGGCAACGATACGCAGTCTGGCCCATAGCCCCGTCCTTAGCCGGTCGATCCTTCGGAAGCCAACAAAATTGCAACCGCTTGTTGTCAGGCTCGTTCTCGCTCGCGACAAACCGTGAATATGCAGGAATATGGCAGGTCCATTTGCAGATTTTAACCGCTCGTTAACCAAGTTCATCCATATTTCAAAATCACGTATGAACCGTATTTGATACGGGCAGGATTGAATGGGACACAAGTCATGTCGAACAAGCGTACAGTATTTACCGAAGCCGCACTGGTCGCCGCGGTTTTGACTGTCGGCATATCGGCTGCGGAAGCGGCTCGGGCAGCACCGATCGCCGCCAGCATGCAATCTGCCCCCGATCCGCGGGCAAATATCAAGATTGAAAGCCGAATGCAGGTCGAGCGAACCGAGACCGATGCATCCGGAACAACGATGACAAAACTCTATGCTCCGGCAGATGTAAAAGTCGTTCCCGGCGACAAGTTGATCATCATCAACGCCTATCGCAACACCGGCGCCACTCCTGTGACAGGATTTGTCATCAACAATCCAGTCCATTCAGCCGTGTCATTTACTGAGGTCAGTCAGAAATGGGCGGTCGTTTCCGTCGATAACGGCGTGACGTTCGGACAGTTGGGCAACCTTACGGTTTCAACGCCGGCAGCGGCTGGAACACCGATTTCCCGTCCGGCACTGCCTTCCGATGTTACGCATATCCGCTGGGTATTCACGGATGCGATCGCATCTGGTCAATCCGGTGAACTGAGTTTCCGCGGCACGGTCAAATAGACAGCCAGACTTCGCTGCAACCAGCGCGTTCTAAACTGCCGTCGTTTCGACATGAGCGACCGGCTTGTCCCGTCGGCTGGCCAATATACATCCGGCAACAATCAAAATGGTTCCGGAAATCGTCGCCAGTGTCACGGGCTCGTTAAAGAATATCCAGCCGAATATCGCTGCCCAGATAAACGCGCTATATTCGAGATTGATCAGGTTCTGTGCTTCCGCTCGGGCATATCCCCAGGCGATAAAGACGGCGGACAAAATTGACAAAATCGCAGATCCGCCGATCAATGGTGCAAATTCAGCATCGGGTACAACCGCAAAAAATGGCGCGACCAGAAGGAACGAAACTCCCACAATCAAATTTTGGGAGAAGCTGATTTCAATCGGATTGGCCAGCAAGGCCTGGCGGCGCTGAATGACCAGGTTCCCGGCATAAAGAACAGCCGACAGCAGGATGGCACCAATTCCCAGAGCGGAGTCTTCGGTATATCCCCCTTGCGCCCGTCCCAGAGCGATTATCAAGACACCGCCAAATCCGAGTATCGATGCCCAGATCGCGCTGCGCTGAATGGTCTCTCCCAGAAAAACGGCAGCGAGATAGAGCGCGATAATCGGGGCGATGAACGACAGGGCAATCGCTTCCGCCAGCGGAACACGTGCCAAGCCCCAGAAAAACAGGTAGGACATGAACACCACGATAATCCCGCGTTGGAGATGGATTTTGCGTGCAGCCTTGCCGGGCATTCTGGGCTGCCTTGCAAAATAGATAACCGATACGATCGCCAGGGATGTCAGGACCCGCCAGAGTATCGCGTTATAGGCTCCCAGTTCCATGCTCAGACTCTTCATCGCGACATCCATCATCGAGAATGTCAGCAAGCCAAACAGCACCGATCCCATCGGCATAAGCGGAGCGTTTTGCGGGTTATCGGATGGACGTGTCGACATGAAAGCCGCTATCGCCTGCGGCCTGACTATTGTCCAGCGGGTTCCTTTGAATCCGTCGGGATTGCTATTGATTCCAGCACCGATCGCAAGCTGTCCGGCAAGGGCACTGGTCGCCGGGACTGCCGGTCAACATAGACATGTGTGAAACTTCCCGCAGCAGAAGCCTCCTGCTCTTCTCCCCGAAACAGGCCAACTCCATAGGTGACACTGCTGTTGCCAAGACGATCGACTCTGATGCGCGCCATAACCTCGTCAGGAAAGGCGATCGGAGCGAAATATTCGCAAGCGGTCTGGACAACCAGACCGATGGTTTCACCGCCCGTAATATCCAGAACTTCCTGCTCAACCAGATAGCGGTTTACGGCCGTATCAAACCAGAAATAGAAAATCGCATTATTGACATGGCCATAAGGGTCATTGTCATTCCAGCGCGTTGTAATGGCTGATCCTGCGCGATAATCTGACCGAACCGGAATTGTGCGCGATACACGCTTACCAGGCATCGGCGTAAATCTTCCGGGCATCATCAAGAACGAGTTCGCGGGGATTATTGACCAGCAACCGGGTCTGCAGCATGGCGGCTTCGGCAAGTTCCTCCACGGCATCTTCCGATATCCCGACATCCCGCAATCGCCGCGGCGCGCTCACGGAAACCGCTAGCCCCTCAAGATAATCGATAAAGCTCTGGGCTCGGGCTTCTGCGCTGTTTGAACCCGTGCTGGGAATATCCAGTGCATTCGCCAATTCCGCATAGAGCGCGGCGGAAGCGCCAACATTAAACTGCATGACATGCGGCATCACCAGCGCATTGGATAGACCATGGGGAATGTGATAAATTCCGCCCAGCGGATAAGCCAGAGCGTGGATGGCTCCAACCGGACTATTGGCAAATGCCTGTCCTGCCAGCATCGATCCTCGCAGCATCGCTTCACGGGCAATCATGTTCCCGCCATCAAAACAGGCTGTTTCAATATGCGCCGTGAGAAGTTTTAGCGCTTCAATCGCCAGCATGTCGGACACCGGATTTTTCGCATTTCGGCCGGTATATGCCTCTATCGCATGGACCATGGCGTCAATTCCTGTCGCCGCCGTCACATCGGCGGGCAGGCCTGCGGTCAAGGCAGGATCCAGAAGCGCGACATCCGCAAAAAGATGGGGTGACACGATTCCCGCTTTGGTGGTTTTACCGGTGGTCAAAATGGAAATGGCGGTGACTTCGGAGCCGGTTCCCGACGTGGTCGGGATAAGCACGGTCGGCAATCCCTTGGCCGCGAGTAATCCGACCCCGTAAATGTCGGACAGCGACTGCGCGCCTTCAACCGCGAGCGCAGCGACGACTTTGGCGGTGTCGAGGGAACTTCCCCCGCCCAGGCCAATCACAATGTCGGCTTCGACTTCATGAGCCTTAGCAATGGCTTCTTGCACAATCGACTCCGGGGGATCGGCGATGACAGCGTCAAAGACAGCGGCCTTCAGACCCGCCTCTCCCAGCGCTGCCTCAACCGGCGCAATCAGACCGGCGGAAACAATACCCTTGTCGGTTACGATGAGCGGGCGGCTGGCACGTAGAGCAGCGATCTGGTCCGCCAACAGTGAAAGACAACCCTCGCCAAAATGAAGAATTGGCACGGTCTGGAACGTAAAATTTTTCATGTGCCGGGGTTTTGCACCGTTGCCGACAAATCGCAACCGGCTTGTGAACCGTCACAAAAAAAGGGGCCGGAAAATCCGGCCCCTCCTTGTGGTGACGAAATGCCCCCAAATCTTTGATTGCCCTAGAACTTGCCGCGCAAGGTCAGGCCAAACATGCGTGGTTCCTGAATAAAGGCAGACCGTGATCCAGAACGAAGCACCGTGTTAAATGTAACACCGCGGGTTATCTCGTTGGTGAGATTGGTCACCCAGGCTTCGACACCCCACGCATCATCAATATCACCGATACCGGCGCGCATGTTGATCTTGATGTTACCATCCTGAATATCAAACGGCGTCAATGCGGTTGCCGCAGCTGCAGCCTGAACGCTTCCGGCCGCCGCAATCTGGGCTGCGGATGGAACAGAACTGGCCTGCGTTGAAGTCCGGCGATCACTTTCCATACGGATTTGACCGTTTACGAAGAACTTCAGGCTGTCGCCAAGGTCGCGATCATAGGTTGCGCCCATGATACCTACCCATTTCGGAGCATTGGTCAGCGAATTGCCGCACAGGTTCACAACGTTTGCAGAGGTCTGAGTACCTGCACAATTGCCGGGATATCTGGCATCCGTGTAAGTCAGGCCGCCGTTGATTGTGAAATTGTCGTCCGGACGGATGACAGTTTCCAGTTCAACACCAGTCGATTTCGCGACCGGCACGTTAAACGTCGTAAACTGCGCGCCGGTAAATTCCAGAACCTGGAAGTTCGAGAACTCCTCGTGGAAGCCAGCAACGTTCAATGTCACGGCATTGTCGATGAACTTCGCTTTCAGGCCAACTTCATACGCATCCACTTCTTCCGACAGGAAGCGCGGATCCGCGCCGCCGACAGCGGCGGTTGAATCGAGGTTGAACCCGCCTGACTTGTAGCCGTGGGTGAAGCTTGCATAGACCGTCACCGGTGATGCAAATTCATAGCTCACTTTACCGGTATAGATCAGCTCTTCATCTTCAAAATTGCTGTTGAAGCTGAGCGGCAGCGGAACAACGGCAGCCTGCGGAAGGTCTGCAGGAGCGGTAAATGCGAAACAACCCGTTCCGAACAAACCGGTTCCCAGAGCTGTGCCGATAGGCGGAGCCGGGGGAGCACCTGCTGGCGGGGCGCCAAGCAGATTGCTCAGGATCGCCGGGCAAAGCGCATTGTTGACGGAAGGCTGAGTGAAGCCACCATCTTTGCTTTCATCCGAATAGCGCAATCCCAATGTCAGTTTCAAACCCTGAGCGACTTCGAGCGTATTATGCGTAAACACCGACCAGCTTTTGCTGCTCTGTGTGTAGGCATTGGTTGCGCGCACAGTCGCGGGATCAACACCGCCAGAAAATAGCTGCAGTGGAGCCGGGCCAGCTGCGCCTCCAAACAAAGCACCGACCAAACCGTCATAATCCTGACCAAGGCCAAAATTCACAGTCTGGGAAATATCTTCATCGGAATAATAAGCACCGACCAGCCAGTCGAGAGCACCGTCCAGTGCCTCGCCTTGAACCCGCAATTCGTGCGTCATGGTGTCAATGGAAGTTCCTCCACCGGGAAGAACGTTGAAAACATCAAGACCGGAAAAGTCCGAGTCATAGGATTCCTGAGCGCTGAACTCGCGATAGGAACCGATATAAATGATGTCTGCATTGTCGCCGAGCGGAACTTCCACTTCGGCCGAAATGCCCCATTGGTCATTGGAGTTATCGGAAGGGAAGTTGAAGGTCGAAAGGCGATCGTCAACAGCCTGCTGTGCTGCAACCGTATCAAATGGCGTTTCGGCTGCATTCACACCCGACATACCGCCCCTTGCTCCCAAGCCTACGGCAGCAAACGATCCGTTTAACTCAACCGGCGAACGCAACACTTCCACGGCGCTACAGCAACTTGCAGTGCTCTTGGAATAATCGGCAATCAGACGTCCGCTGATACCACCTTCGGTTTCGAAACCGAGCTGGGCACGAACCAGGTACTGATCAGTCTCGTTCGAACGACCAATGTCATTTCCTGCGCCATCGAGGACGGTTACAAAACCATCGCGCTTGCGATAGGCACCGGTGACGCGAAGAGCCAGCGTATCTTCGATGATCGGCGCATTCACGGCACCCTGAACACTGATGTGATCAAAATTGCCATAAGTTGCGTTTACGAAACCGCCGAATTCATTCAGATCGGGGCGCTTGTTGGTGATGTTCAGCGCACCGGCAGAAGTATTCCGGCCAAACAGTGTGCCCTGGGGGCCGCGCAATACTTCGACACGTTCCACGTCAACAAATTCACCAAGTGCCACACCGGGGCGTGACTGGTAAGCGCCATCTACGAAAATACCGACAGCGGATTCAAAGCCAATATTGTTGGACGTTGTACCGACACCGCGAATACGCAGCACCACCGTACCCGACGCTGTCTGCGCGTTGGATGTCGAAAAGCTGGGGGATACGCTACCGATATTCTGAACGTTCACGACACCCTGTTGCTCGAGTTGAGCAGGGCTAACCGCGGTCACAGCGATAGGAATGTCCTGAACGTCTGCGGCACGGCGGGTTGCGGTCACGATGATGACATTTTCGTCAATCGTTTCTGTCGCACCCTGGTCCTGGGTATCTTGTGCAAAAACCGGTGTGGCCATTGCGGTGCTGCACATTGCAGCCATAACTATTCTATTGAGGGTTTTCATATTCATATTCTCCCGTTGAACGAGAGCCACATCGCTATTTGTCTCTATAAAAGGGGAGAGAAAATAGTCTTTTTTGCGGCCCTAACCCTTGCACAAGTCGTGCAATCAGATCATTAAATCAAGTTGCGAAGCGCAATTGATAACGAATATCTCAAAGCCGTTGTAAAAATGGCACAATTGATTTTCGCCCGAATTCGGGGAGAAACTGATCCGGTGATCAGGAGAGGGATGCAAAAATGATACGCAAATTTATGGGAATCACCACCGCTGCCATACTAATGGCAAGCTGTTCCGGCGCAGTTGGCGACAACGAAAACAAATCGGGTGCAGCCGCTTTGGCGCCAGGCGAAACAGCCGGCGAAGAGGCCAATCCGGATCGCAACGTCTATTTTGGCGATCTCCACATTCACACCCGCAACAGCTTTGATGCCTATATTTTCAACGTGCGCGCGACGCCGGAGGACGCTTATAAATTTGGCCTGGGTGAAACGGTCAGACATCCGGCCGGCTATGATCTGAAACTGGAAGGTCCGGCGCTCGACTTCATGGCTGTGACGGACCATGCGGCCTATCTGGGTCATCTTCCGGCAATGGATACTGAGGGCACTGAACTTTCAAAGCTCGACATTGCCAAGGATATGTTCAGCACCGATCCTGACAAGATCATCAATGCCTTTCAACTGATCGGTGGTGCCGTGCGGGATGGTCGCAAGATGGAGGGAGTGTTTGATCCCAAAATTGTTGGTGATGTCTGGAAGCAGACGATAGCCGCAGCGGACAAATATAATGATCCCGGCAAGTTCACGACATTCACCGCCTATGAATATACGGCGGTCAGAACCACCCGGGGGGCAGATGGCGGCTTTGCCGGCGGAAATCTGCATCGCAATGTCGTATTCCGGAGCAGCGCGCCAGACATGCCATTCGCAACCGTCGATTCAACCAATCCCGAAGACCTGTGGAGCTGGATGGACGAACAGCGCAGTGCAGGTCATGACGTGCTATCCATCCCGCACAACAGCAATGTTTCCGACGGCGAAATGTTCAAGATGGAAACCTATAAGGGCGCACCGCTGACCAAGGCTTATGCGGACAAGCGGATGCGGAACGAACCGATTGTCGAGATCACCCAGGTCAAAGGCACGTCGGAAACACATCCTTCCCTGTCGCCCAATGATGAATGGGCAGATTTCGGGATCTACGAATATCTGCTGTCTTCGGAAGTCAAATCGAAAACCGCAACCGGTGATTATGTCCGGCAGGCTTTTGGCAACGGAATGCTGTTGCAGGACAGCATCAACGCCAATCCCTTCCAGTTCGGACTGATCGGTTCTTCTGACACGCATGTTGTTGGCGGATCATTTGACGAGAAAAATTTCTGGTCGAAAATCGGCGTTGTGGATGGCACACCGGAAGCACGCGGATCCATTCCCCCTGGCGGCAAGAAAAGCTGGGACGGGGTGACGGTTGATCCGCGCGCGGCCAACTGGTTCTCGCGCTGGGGCGCGTCAGGCTATGCAGCCGTCTGGGCCGAAGAAAACACGCGCGAGGCGATTTTTGACGCGATGCGGCGCAAGGAAACCTATGCCACCACCGGAACCCGGATGAAGCTGCGCTTCTTTGGTGGATTCGGTTTTGATGAAACGATGCTCGATGATCCGAACATGGTGCGCAAGGCCTATACCGGCGGTGTGCCGATGGGCGGCGATCTGATCGGCAAGGGAGAAACGCCCGGATTTATCATTTGGGCCATGCGCGATGCGATGAGCGCACCGCTGCAACGCCTTCAGGTGGTGAAAGTCTGGACCAGCGGCGGCAGGGTGAACGAAAAGGTTTTCGACGTCGCCTGCAGCGATGGCGGTGCGGTAGACAGTAATTTCCGCTGCCCGGACAATGGCGCGAAAGTGGATTTGACCGACTGCTCGATTTCAGATGACAAAGGGGCACCGGAACTGAAGACATTCTGGCGCGATCCGGAATTTCAAGCCGGTCAACGGGCGTCTTATTATGTTCGCGTGCTGGAAAATCCGGTATGCCGCTGGTCAACCTGGGACGCATTGCGCGCCGGGGTCACCCCCAATCCGGCATTGCAGAAGACCATACAGGAACGCGCATGGTCTTCGCCAATCTGGTACGTTCCCACGACCTGATCTGACGGAAGCACTTCAGTGAAAATATTCCGTGATCCTGTCGCGCATTTCATCCTGATCGGGCTGATGCTGATTGCCGTCAATCATTTCTGGACGACATGGCAGGGTGAACAGGGGCGAACCATAGAAGTCAGCAGCGAAGAATTGGCACGTCTGGAGAAGCTGTGGGCCAATACCGCTGGCCGGCTGCCGACTGGTGAGGATCGGCAGATGATCATTGACCAGTTCGTTCAGGACGAAGTGCTGATGCGGGAGGCAAAACGCTTGGGACTGGATGACAATGACATAATCATTCACCGGCGCCTTGCCCAGAAAATGGACTTTCTGATTGCCGACAACCTGATTGATGACCCCACGGATGCAGAACTCAAGCTGTGGTTTGACGAGAACCGGGATCAATTCGCTGCCAGCGAACGTCGCAGTTTCCGCCATGTCTATTTCAGCCCCGAACGGCACGGTGATCGCATTGAAAATGTAGCGCGGACCGCACTGGATCAGATGAAGGCAGGTGCCGACTGGAAAGCGATGGGAGATCCTTTCATTCAGAAACGCAGCTATGCCGCTGTTCCGCAAAGTGAAGTGACACGCCTGTTCGGACCTGAATTCGCGGAAAGCATATTCCGGCTTCCCGTCAATGAATGGAGCGCGCCGCTGGGTTCCGCTTATGGCTTGCACCTGGTGCGGATTGAAACCGTGGATGCTGCTGCAGAGGCCGAACTGGAACCTATCAAACTGCAGGTGACGGATGCCTGGCGCGAACAGAAAGCGGCAGCTGCCAAACAGGACGCCGTGCAGAAATTGGTGAGCGGTTATACGGTGATTGTCGAGGGCGAAAACAATTGACTGCGCTTCGCGCTTTCCTGATCGTTTTTCTGGTCGCAACGATTGTTGTGGACCCCCCTGCTCAGGCGCACGAGATTCGTCCGGCAGCTTTGACATTGCGGGAACAGGCGGATGGCCTTGTCCGGGTTGAGTGGAAACAACCCATACTCGATGGCCGGAAACTGAAAATGCGACCCGTCTTGCCCGAACAGTGCCCCGTTGCAAAAACAACCCGGCAGATCCTGTCCGGCAATGCTGTAGTGGAAAGCTGGTCGACGAAATGCGTGCTCGACAAGGGAGCAGTCTCTATCGAGGGACTGGATCAGACGCTCACGGATGTTTTTGTACAGATTCACTATCCGAACGGCACACAGCGAACAGAGATCCTTCGTCCGGCCAGTACTTCGTTCCAGCTCGAACAGACCCAAAGCTCTCCTGCGGCGACATATTTGCGCATTGGTGCAGAGCATATGCTGTTCGGTTGGGATCATTTGCTTTTCGTTCTCGGATTGCTGCTGCTCACTCCGGTTCGTCAGTTGCTCTGGGTCATTACCGCATTCACCCTGGGCCACAGCATCACACTGGCAATAGTTGCACTGGGTTTGTTCACCCTGCCCAGCGGCCCGGTCGAATTGCTCATCGCCCTCTCGATTCTATTTCTTGCCGTAGAGGTTGTGCGCAAGCATCAGGGCAAAACCAGCATCACGATCCGCAAACCCTGGCTCATTTCGCTCGCCTTCGGGCTGCTCCACGGCTTGGGCTTTGCAGGTGCGCTCGCAGAAATCGGATTGCCGGCAGGCTCGGAGATTCTGGCATTGCTGCTGTTCAATCTTGGCGTTGAGCTCGGTCAGATCATATTTGTGGCGATGCTGTTGCTTATCATCTGGTGCCTGCACAAAACATCCCTCGATCAGATGAAATGGGTGGAACGCCCGGCGCTCTATCTGGTCGGCGGGCTCGGTGCCTTCTATACCTTGACCCGGATCCTGCCCTGACAGTTCTCTCTTGGCGGCCTGATCGATCATCGCTAGAGAAACTTCGAAACACTTATACAGGACATATCATGCCCCAACTCATTCTTCTTCGTCACGGACAGTCTCAGTGGAATCTGGAAAATCGCTTCACCGGTTGGTGGGATGTCGATGTGACGGACAAGGGCATTGACGAAGCACGTGCTGCAGGCCGGCTGATGAAAGAAAAAAACATCAGACCAGACCTTTGTTTTACCAGCTTGCAAAGCCGGGCGATCAAGACCCTCAATCTCGCTTTGGAAGAAATGGACCGGCTATGGCTTCCGGTGGAAAAAAACTATCGCCTTAATGAACGTCACTATGGCGGACTTACCGGCCTCAACAAGCAGGAAACCCGGGATCAGCATGGCGACGAACAGGTCCATATCTGGCGACGCAGCTTTGACACGCCGCCTCCCCCCATGGCGGCGGACAGCGAATATCAAATGACGTCCGATCCGCGCTATGCCGGAATAGAAGTCCCTGCAACAGAAAGTCTGAAAGATACGATCGCGCGGGTTCTGCCTTATTGGAAAAGCCGGATTGCCACAGAATTGCAGAATGACAAATGCGTGTTGATATCTGCGCACGGCAATAGTCTGCGCGCGCTGGTCAAGCATCTTTCAAACATTTCGGATGACGAAATCACAGGACTGGAGATACCAACCGGTCAGCCGATCATCTACGAGCTTGACGACAGCCTCGCTGAAATCGAGCGCTATTATCTGTCCGAGAGATAATTTGCCCGGCTAGTCCGCGCCCTTGGTTGCATACATCGCTGCATCGGCGCGCGACAGCAATTCTGTGACCGTGTCTCGCGGTCCGACGAAACAATAACCGATCGCAACGCGAAGCGGGATCTGCTCGCTCTCATGCTGGACATGTGCGCTGGCGAACCGCTCCAGCAGAAAAGCAATCTTGTTTTCCACGTGATCGGCGTCGAGATTGTCCAGCAGCATAGCGAATTCATCTCCGCCAATCCGTGCAGCCAGATCCGATTGCCGGATGTAAGTGCGCAGAAGCTGGGCAAGGTGGGCCAGAATCAAATCACCGGCGCCATGTCCATGCGCATCATTGATTTTCTTTAAATTATTCACATCCAGAAACAGCAGTGCACTGGTGTCTCCATAGCGCAAACACCGGGTAACCCGATTTTCCAGAGCTTTGATAAAATGACGACGGTTGGGCAACCCCGTCAGGACGTCGTGATGCGCCATCTGTTCCATCTCTTGCAAGCGCGATTCAAGATGCCGAATCTCGTTCTGCAATTCCTCGCAATTTTCACACTCTTTCATGGCGCCCTGATGGCGCGACTTGTCATCGCTCACAACGCGTATCCTTTGGATGATACCATTATTTACTTATATATATCGCGACGTATTATTGTTATTCTTGGTCATCTACAGTCAAAAAAATGTAACGCAAGTCCTGTCTACTTTTGTCAATTTGATCTTCATTTGTTTGATCATTTGATTCGACCCGCCAGGTAGCGCAATTAGTGGGCATGATTGCGCATTGCACCCGCTGCAATTCATGGCTAAACAAATTTGCTTCCGGAACACTTTCAGGCAGGCATATGAACGAAGCAAATCCGAAAATCGGGATCATCATGGGCAGTCAGTCCGACTGGGCCACGATGCGTCTCGGATCCGAGATACTCGAATCTCTGAATGTGACTCATGAAGTCAGGATCGTGTCTGCGCACAGAACGCCGGATCGCATGGTGGCCTACGCAAAATCTGCGGCGGAGCGGGGATTGAAAGCGATCATCGCCGGGGCCGGAGGTGCTGCGCATCTGCCAGGGATGGTCGCCGCAATGACACGCGTCCCGGTGCTGGGCGTGCCGATCCAGTCCAAAGCGTTGAGCGGGATGGACAGTCTGCTGTCGATCGCGCAAATGCCCGCGGGCATTCCGGTCGGTACGCTGGCGATTGGCGAAGCCGGCGCAAAAAACGCAGCTTTGCTCGCTGCAGCAATACTGGCGAACCAAGATTCTGATCTTGCGGAGCGGCTTGATGCCTGGCGCGCAGCGCAAAGCGAAGCCGTCGCTGATCAACCGGAATAGAATGCAATCATGACCCCGCTTCCTCCTGGCTCGACCATCGGAATATTAGGCGGCGGACAATTGGGCCGCATGCTCGGCATGGCCGCCGCACAGCTCGGATATCGCTGCCATATTTATGCACCGGATCCCGATAGTGTCGCCGCTGAAGTCGCCGCAGAATTTACGCGCGCGCAGAATAATGACATCTCCGCGCTGACTGCTTTTGCAGATAGCTGCGATGTCCTCACGTTCGAATTTGAAAATGTGCCGGTCGATCCGCTGCATGAGATTGAGGAGCTCGCTCCGCTGCACCCGCCGGTCGGCGCTCTGGATATCGCGCAAAACCGGATTGCGGAGAAAAACTATGCACGCGAATTGGGCGGAAGCACCGCTCCTTTTGCTGAAGTTACCGACCTCGAAACGCTTGCACAGGCAATTGACGAGGTGGGAACGCCGGCCATATTGAAGACCATACGCATGGGCTATGACGGCAAGGGCCAGGCGCGGATCAAGGCGGGTGATGATCTCGGCCAGCATTGGGATATGGTGGATCAGCAGCCTTGCGTCGCAGAAGGCTTTGTCGAGTTTGATCATGAATTTTCGGTCATTCTCGTCCGGGCGCAAGACGGAGAGATCCGATTTTGGGACACGCCATGGAATGTCCATGAGAACGGCATATTGGCGATATCTTCCGCCCCGGCCCCGCCTGAAATACTGGCGCTGCAGGAGACTGCCCAGGCACTGGCGGCCAAAATGGCGGACGCGATGAGTTATGTTGGCGTGCTGACCTGCGAGTTTTTCGCAACCGCCGACGGACCCGTGTTCAATGAAATGGCCCCGCGCGTGCACAATAGCGGGCACTGGACCATCGAAGGCGCCATAACCAGCCAGTTTGAAAACCACATTCGGGCGATTTGCGGACTCCCGCTCGGGGACACAGGTCTGGCGGCAAAAAGAGTAGAGATGCACAATCTGATCGGCAAACAGGCTGACAACTGGCCGGCACTTCTGGCCGATGGTCAAAATCACCTCCATCTCTACGGCAAGGGCGCATCGCGTCCGGGCCGAAAAATGGGCCATGTGACGAAATTGTTCTTTTGATGGACCATCCTGAAATCATCCTGATCCTGGCCCGGGCGGATAACGACGTCATTGGCAAAGATGGGGCATTGCCCTGGCATCTTCCGGCCGATTTGCGCCGGTTTAAATCCCTGAGCCAGGGCAAGCCCATGATCATGGGACGCAAGACATTTGAAAGCTTGCCGGGCATCCTGCCGGGGAGACGGCATATCGTGCTGACTCGCGACAAAAAATGGGAAGCCGACAGTGCCGAAGTCGCACATGATCTCGATAGTGCCATTCGGACCGCCAACGCCCCGCATATTGTTGTCATAGGTGGCGCAGAAATCTATCGTCTGTTTCTGCCGCTCGCGGACCGGATCGAAATAACCGAAGTTCATGCACAGGCAGAGGGGGATACAAAACTGGACGATTTTGATCTGTCGGACTTTGCCGAAATTTTCCGCGAACACCACGTCGCCGACGAGCCGCGGCCTCCCTTTTCATTCGTCACACTCACACGGAACAAGCCATGAAAAAATTCCTGATTTCTGTTGTGGTTTTGCTGGTCGTCGCGGCAGCTGCATTTTTTATATTCTCGCCCGCCATTTTCGAGAAGCAGACCAATATGATCGACGGCGAGCCTTTGCCGGAAATCACCGCAGAGGCTCAAAAACTGCATGACAGCCTGATGATCGTCGACCTTCACAGCGATACGCTATTGTGGAAACGCAAGATTACCGACAGCGTTGATTATGGTCACATGGATCTGGAACGTCTGCAGGCGGGCAATGTTGGCTTGCAAATATTTTCCAGCGTGACGAAAACGCCAAAGGGGCAGAATTACGACAGCAACAGCGCTGAAACCGACAATATCACCACATTGGTTATCGCCCAATTGCAACCCACCCGCACCTGGTTTTCAATATTCGAACGGGGATTGTGGCACGCCGAAAAACTGCGCGTCGCTGTAGCGGATTCCGATGGAGCGCTGGCCGCTGTCAAAGTTCCCGAAAATGTAGATGACCTGCTGCAAGCCCGCTCCGGAACCAACAAGCCGATTGGCGTGCTGTTCTCTGCCGAAGGATTGCAAACGCTGGAAGGCAAACGTGAAAATCTCGAGAAATTTTATAACGCCGGCATGCGAATGGCCGGGCTGGTCCATTTCTTTGACAACGAACTGGCAGGCTCGATGCATGGCGAGAAAAAAGGCGGACTGACCGACTTCGGACGTGAGATAGTGCGCGACATGGAAGAAATGGGGATGATTGTGGACATAGCGCATTCCAGCCATGCGACGGTCGCCGAGGTCCTGAAAATGGCGCGCCGGCCGGTCGTATCGAGCCATGGCGGCGTACAGGCCGTGTGCGGTGTGAATCGCAATCTTACGGATGAAGAAATTCAGGGAGTCGCGGCAACGGGCGGAATCATCGGGCTTGGTTATTGGGATGGGGCCATGTGCAACACCAATCCCGAAACAGTTGCCAAGGCGGTCATTCATGTGCGGGATCTCGTTGGTATCGAACATGCTGCTCTGGGCAGTGATTTCGACGGCGCTGTAACCACTCGCTTTGACACCAGCGGGATTGTGCATGTGACACAGGCATTGATGGAGGCGGGCTTGAGCGAAACGGAAATCCGTGCCGTCATGGGCGGCAACGCCATACGGGTTTTGAAACAGGGATTGATCCCGCTGCGCCAACTTGCTGATTCGGCGGAGGATGACCCGGAACAATCAAAACAAGCGGTTGATCAACCGGACAAATCTGGCCAATAGCCCTTCATGACACGACTGAGCGGAAATGACCGGATAGAAGGCGACCTGCGCGGTGCAATTATTGCACTGGGCAATTTTGACGGCTTTCACAAGGGGCATCAGGCGGTGGCACAAGTGGCAATTGACTGGGCCCGTGCCGAAGGCCGCCCCGAAATCATCGCGACATTCGACCCGCATCCGGTGCGCCATTTTCAGCCCGATGCACCGGCATTTCGCCTGACCACTCTGGATCAGCGCGAGCGGCTGTTTGATGAGGCCGGTGCCAGTGCGATGCTGGTGTTTGAATTTGGAGCCGAGCTGGCCGGCACAACGGCAGAAGATTTTATCGGCAAGTTGCTGGTCGAGCGATTTGGCGCGGCGGGCATCGTGACCGGCGAGGATTTTACCTTTGGCAAGGGCCGCGGCGGCAATGTCGACGTCATGCGCGAGTTGGGCGAACCGCTTGGCCTGTCGACCAAAGCCGTTGGCCCGGTCAGTGATGACAGTGAAGTTATCTCGTCCAGCCGCATCCGCGATGCATTGAAGGCAGGTGACTGCGAAACTGCCAACAGCTTGCTTACGCGGCCTTTTGCGATTGAAGGCACCGTGGTTCATGGCGACAAAAATGGCCGCAAGCTCGGCTATCCCACCGCCAATATCGACATGGACCACTATCTGCGTCCGAAATACGGGATCTATGCTGTCAAAGGCCGTTTGCCGGATGGACGCGTTGTCAAAGGCGCTGCCAATCTGGGCATCCGGCCGACCTTCGATCCGCCCAAGGAATTGCTCGAGCCCTATTTTTTTGATTTTGCCGAAGACCTTTATGGTCAGACCATTGAAGTGGAACTCCATCACTTCCTGCGCGGTGAACAGAAATTCGATGATCTCGACGCGCTCAAGGTGCAGATGGAAAAAGACTGCGCCAAGGCCGCGGACATGCTTGCATGAAGAAAAAACTGTTGTGGGGCATTGGCAGTCTGTGGATGGTGATTGTCATGGTGCTGTTGCTCAACAGTTCACGCTGGGCACCCGATCCGGAGGGGCGCGTCAAGATGATCGCTCATCGCGGTGTCCACCATATCTATGACCCCGCCGGGGTGGGCCGGGATGATTGCACTGCCATCCGCATGCTTCCCGGTCAGGAAGAACGCGAGATTTTTGAAAATACCATCCATTCCATCCGCGCAGCGGTTGGCGCCAAAGCGGATATGGTCGAGGTTGATGTCGCTCCGACCAAAGACGGTAAAATGGTGCTGTTTCATGACTGGACCGTTGACTGCCGGACGGATGGGAAAGGCAATACACGCGACCTGACGCTGGCAGAGTTGCAGGCTCTGGATGTCGGCTATGGATATTCGTCCGACGGCGGAAAGACATTTCCTCTGCGCGGCAAGGGTGTAGGCAAGATCCCGACTGTCGAACAAGCCATTGCTTCGGAAACGTTCAAGCCGTTCCTGTTCAATTTCAAAAACAACAACCCCGATGAGGCCGATCAGCTCTTTGCCATCCTGAAAGCCGCAGGCCGTGATGCTCTGGCCGAAGGCGATGGATTTTACGGTGCGGAGGCGCCGGTGCAGCGAATGAAAGACCTGATCCCCGGCACCTGGGCCTGGTCAAAACCTGGCGTCAAGGCCTGTACCCGGGATTACGCCTGGATGGGCTGGTTCGGGATCACACCTGACAGCTGCAGGAACGGCACGTTGGTGGTGCCCCTCGACAAACAGTGGATATTCTCCGGTTGGCCGAACCGCACCACCGCTCGCATGGAAGCCGTAGGCGCGCGCACGCTGATTATCGGACCAATGAACGACCGCGAATCCACGCGCGGCCTGACCCATGGCAACCAGCTGGCGGACATTCCAAACAGCTTTAACGGCTATGTGATGGTCGAGGATATCAGCAAGGTTGGACCGGCACTTATTCGCTAGCGGATATCACCGGTTTGGCGCGGGCGAAATCGCGCTTGCGCCCGCGCGCTCCCTCGCCTAATCCGCTTCGATTATGACCGATGAAGCTCCAGACTATAAAGATACGGTTTTCCTGCCGAAAACCGATTTCCCGATGAAAGCCGGCCTTGCAAACAAGGAACCGGGCATTTTGGAGCGCTGGCAGAATATTGGGCTGTACGAGAAACTGCGCGCCGCCCGCGACGGGCAGGAAAAGTTCATTTTCCACGACGGCCCGCCTTATGCCAATGGCAATATCCATATCGGTCACAGCCTCAACAAGACGCTGAAGGATCTGGTCGTCCGCTCGCAGAATATGCTGGGCAAGGATGCACCGTTCGTACCCGGCTGGGATTGTCACGGGCTGCCGATCGAATGGAAGATCGAGGAACAATACCGGAAGAAAAAGCGTAACAAGGACGAGGTCCCGGCGAGCGAATTCCGCGCCGAGTGCCGCGAATATGCGGACAATTGGGTCAATGTGCAGCGCGAGGAGTTTAAACGCCTCGGCATTTTGGCGCAGTGGGACAAGCCCTATCTGACGATGGATTATGACGCCGAGGCAGCCATTGTCGCGGAGCTGTTGAAATTCGCCGAAGCAGGGCAGCTCTATCGCGGTGCAAAACCAGTGATGTGGTCGCCGGTGGAAAAGACAGCACTGGCCGAGGCCGAAGTCGAGTATGAGGATATTACGTCCACACAGATTGATGTGGCGTTTGAGATTGTGGATAGTCCAATCCAAGCCCTTGTTGGGGGTGTTTTCGCAGTTATTTGGACAACCACGCCTTGGACAATACCTGTGAACCAAGCGATCGCCTTTGGCGCTGATATTGAATACGAATTAGTTGATCTTCACTGCGCAAGCGGCTCTCATCCGCTCGATTGCGCGAAATTGTTGATCGCAAAAGAGCTGGTTGATCAAGTGCTTGCTCGATTGAAAGTTCAGATTTCTGATGACCTTGAACTCTCGCCAATTGAAACTTTCAAGGGATCAGAACTTGTCGGTACAATAGCCAAACACCCGATGGTGGACAAGTTCCCGGACAGCGAGTTCTATACCAAGCCGCGTCCGTTTCTTGACGGTTCGCACTTCGTCACCACCGAAGCGGGGACTGGACTTGTCCATATGGCGCCCGATCATGGCGAGGATGATTTTGATCTCTGCAAGGCCAATGGCATCAACCCGGTATTCGCAGTCGATGCCGATGGCGTCTATCGCGATGACTGGGACTGGCTGCCGCGCGGCGATGAGCGTGCAGGCGGGGTGATCAACAAGAAATTTGTCAGCAGCGCCGGACCGATTTGCGAAGATTTGCGCGCAGCCGGTGCATTGCTGTCCGCCAGCGATGATTTCCAGCACAGCTATCCGCATAGCTGGCGCTCGAAAGCCAAGATCATCTATCGCTGCACCCCGCAATGGTTTGTGCCGATGGACTCTCCTTTGTCGGCCCCACAAACCGTTCGTGCTGAGCCTTTCGAAGCACAGCTGGCGAACGACCAAGACCCTTCGACAAGCTCAGGGCGAACGGAGTTGGAAATCGGAAGTGCGGTTGGCATCAACGCAACCCTTCGCGAAATCGCGCTCGACGAAATCCGGAACAAAGTGCGCTTTGTTCCGGAACGCGGCCGGCGCCGTCTGGAATCCATGGTCGAGGGACGTCCCGACTGGGTGCTCAGCCGCCAGCGTGCATGGGGCGTACCGATAGCGCTGTATGTCGATCGCAAGACGGGCGAATATCTCAATGACCCGGCGGTCAACGAACGCATCATTGCGGCTTTCAAGACCGGCGGGGCCGATGCCTGGTTCGACGCCGATCATCAGCAATTTCTCGGCAATGACCACAAGCTCGACGACTATGAAGTGATCACCGACATTCTCGACGTCTGGTTCGACAGTGGTTGCACGCACAGCTTCGTGCTCGAAAGCGGCAAATGGCCGGATCATCAGACTCCCGCCGATCTCTATCTCGAAGGCAGCGACCAGCATCGCGGCTGGTTCCAGAGCAGTCTTCTCGAAAGCTGCGGTACCAGAGGCCGGGCGCCCTACAAGGCCGTGCTGACCCACGGCATGACGCTGGACAAAAACGGCAAGAAAATGTCGAAGTCGCTCGGCAACACGCTCGACCCGCAAAAGATTATCAACGTCAATGGTGCAGACATCCTGCGCCTGTGGGCCGCGAGTGTCGACTTTACCGAAGATCACCGGATCGGCGACGAGATCCTCAAAGGCGTCACCGACAGCTATCGCAAATTGCGCAATACCTTCCGCTATATGCTCGGCGGGCTTGGTGATTTTCAGGATAGCGAGCGGGTGGCTGTGGCCGACATGCCCGAGCTGGAGCGCTATATTCTCCACCGCCTGGCCGAAGTCGACGCCGAGCTGAAGCAGCATGTGAACGACTTTGCCTTCGGTCCCTATATCCGGACACTGACGGCTTTCGCGCAGGACGATCTCAGCGCCTTCTTCTTCGATATCCGCAAGGACTGTCTCTATTGCGACGCGCCCGATGATCCCAAGCGCATGGCCTACCGTACGGTGATGGACATCCTTTTCCACGCGCTGACCCGCTATATCGCACCGGTACTGGTCTTCACTGCAGAGGAAATCTGGCAAAGCCGCTTCCCGGACGCGAATGATTCTATTCACTTGAAGGTTTGGCCCGAAGTCGATGGCGGATGGTCGGACGAAGCACTGGCGGCCAAGTGGGCGGACATTCGCACTGCCCGGATCAGCGTCACCGAAGCGATCGAACCATTGCGCCGGGAAAAGACCATCCGTTCCAGTCTCGAGGCGGAAGTCACTTATCCGTTGGCCGATTTGCCAGTCGATGCAGATGAGTTTGCCGAGCTTTGCATTGTCGCCGGTGTCACCGATGGCAACGAGATCAAGGTAACCAAAACAGGCCACCACAAATGCGGTCGCTGCTGGCGCCTGCTGCCCGACGTGGAAGAGGACGGCGCATTATGCGATCGTTGTGACGAGGTATTGAGCGCATGACCAACGCCGTGAAAAAATACCGTATCATCGGTCTGGTTATTGCAGCGCTGATCTTCATTACCGATCAATTCAGCAAATATATGATCATGTTTCCGCTTGATCTGAGGGCCAAGGGTCAAATTGTGCTGCTGCCCTTTTTCAATCTGACATGGGCGGAAAACTACGGCGTATCCATGGGCATGCTCACCGCCTCCAGCGATTTTCAGCGCTGGGCACTGGTGGCCCTGACCGGGCTGATTGCCTGTGCCGTATTGATCTGGATGTTCCGGGAAACCGCGAAATGGGATATCTTGGCACTTTCACTGGTCTTGGGCGGCGCGCTGGGCAATATTGTTGACCGCGCTATGCATGGCTATGTCGTTGATTTCCTGGATTTGCATATCGGGGGTTTTCGCCCGTTTCTGATTTTCAACGTGGCAGATGCCTGTATCAGTATCGGCGTCGTGATCCTGCTTGCGCGCGCACTGTTATTGCGCGACAAGTCGACAGAGGCTAGTGACTAGACAAATGACATTCAGCTTGGTGAAAGTTGAATTATGACAAAGAGCGGTGCAACAAGCTCCGCAAGTTTTTGAGGGAATGGAATATGCGTAAATCAATGATTGGCCTCAGCCTGGTATCGCTGGCCGGACTGTCGGCATGCGGCTCATCTGGCCTGTTTGACCGTGACCGCCCCGATGAATTTGCGGTATCGCGGCAGCCTCCTTTGGTTATTCCGCCCGATTTTTCGCTAACCCCGCCTCAGCCGGGCCAACCTCGTCCCCAAACCGGCGGTATCCAGCAACAAACATTGCAGGCGATGTTTGGCGGAGCGCAGACACGCAGCGTAACCGAAGCCGCGATTGTCGGTCAGGCTGGCGATTCCGATGCGGGTATCCGGTCATCTGTAGGTGATCCGGGAACCTATACAGTCGACAAAGGCAGCGTCACCCGCGACATCATAGCCGCACCCGAAGGCGACGGCCAAAATGCTCAGGCTGCGACGCCGGAATAACCAAGGCGGACGGTTGATACGAAGCTAGTGAAATCAACCTCCGTTGCATTTTGGCTGCGTTATTTTCGCGTCTTCTTTCAGAAATGAAAATTGAATTACCGAACAACCGCCGTCGTCAGCGATTGGCAAGTTAGCGTTATCTTCAAGCCAATAACGATTGCCAGCCTTTTGAGAGAAGATTTTTTTGTAGTCGAGCAAACAATTGGGGTATCGATCTTTGCGATCTGCGCAATAGTCTTCGATTCCGTCCTTAAAATGCTGATAGTCGGCTTCGGAAAGGCTTGGAAGTGTGTAGAGAATTTCGACATCCCCATTACTGTTGTAAGCATAAAATTTCGCATAATCTTCGAGTTTAAACTCACCTTTGGATGGAAGAACTACCTGACCTTCTATGACGTCCATTAAATCACTATGGGGATTGCTACATCCAATCATGAAGATGATTGGAATGAGAACAAGGCGATGCCTTAGACAAAAATTTGCGGCGCGGTTCTTCAAGGCAACGTCCCAATTTTTATCAGGCTACCTGCATTTCAAATTTCGATCAATTTGCAATTCTGTTTTGGTGCCCGCTTCCGCACCCATTGCCGACATTGGTGCGATCGCAACTCAACCGATCCGAACTTTGCTGGCTAGATGCATGCAATAAATTCGCCACATCTATCCTGTCCTAATCCAGTGCAGCCTGGGGCCCACGTTCCAACAAGGTGGTCAGAACGACGTGGCTGCGCGTATTGGTGACATCGCCAAACCCGCGCATCCGGACCAAAAGCTCGTCGAGACCATGGGCGTCTTGGCATCGGGCCTTTACCAAAAGGCAGGAATCTCCGGCGACACTGTGCACTTCTTCAACATCGGCATCTGCATGCAGTCCGGCAAAATTCTCTCTGGCTCTGGCGCCGGTGTAGTTCACATGAATGAAAGCCAGAAACGGGCGTCCGATTTTGGTGCCGTCGACACTGATTGTGCTTTTCCTGATGACACCCGCGGCCTTCATTTTCTTGACCCGTTCATGGACCGCTGGCGCCGACAGATGCACTTTTGCGCCGAGATCGGAATAGGATTGAGACGAATCCGCGGTCAGTGCGGTTAACAATTTTCGGTCCGTATCGTCGAGGACCAGCTCAGATGACCGTTTTTGGTGAATGCTATTCGTATCCTTGTTCATAAGTCAAAATATCCTTTATGATGAATCATGTTAGGCATAGTATATTTTTTGTCAAACAATATTCAGTTGAAAGGATTGTCGATGGAACTGGGAATCTACTTGGTCTTTATGTTTACCACCGCAGTCGTGATTTTTGTTCCAGGCCCCGCGGCCATCGCTATCGCAGCCCAGGGAGCAGGCAATGGCCACAAGCGCGCTACCTTTGGCGTATTTGGCGTGGCAGCGGCCAATGCCGTATATTTTATATTGTCGGCCACCGGCATCGCATCGCTGCTGATCGCATCGTCCTTTATCTTTGGCGTGATTAAATGGGTTGGTGTCGCTTATCTGGTTTATCTCGGTCTATCGGCAATTTTCAGCAAATCCGGCGGTATCCAATTCGCATCTGGCAAACTGCAGTCCGGTCTGTCGCTATTTGGCAAAGGCTTTGTCGTCGAATTTGCGAACCCAAAGGCGCTGTTATATTTCGCGGCAATTCTGCCCCAGTTTCTCGATGTCTCAAAACCGATTATCCCCCAAATTCTGATCATGGGCGGAACGACAGTTGTGCTCGATCTGATCTCGTACAGCATATACGCCTATGCCGGCGACCGGTTGACGAGTGGACGGGTAAAAGAATGGATTGTCCGACTGATCAATCGCATCGCCGGTGGTGCTCTGTTGCTGGCAGGAGCTCGGATGGCGAGTGTCTAGGCGATTATCTGGGGTTTAGACAATTATACAGAGAGCTTGAATCCATATCTCCGGGATTCACTCGTCCAGCGCTCCGTCCAGCATCACAGTCTTGGGTTCAAGATAGGGCAGCAGGCCTTTCAATCCCCCTTCCCGTCCCAGACCGGATTGTTTGAAGCCACCAAATGAAATGGCAAAGCTGGCCTTCATTCCGTTCTGACCGAACGTACCGGTGCGCACTTGCCGCGCGACCTCATATGCTTTGGCGTTGTCATTTGTATAAACCGCTCCCGCCAGACCAAAGGGCGAATCATTGGCAATCCGTATGGCATCTTCTTCCCCATCACACGGGATGACGCATAACACCGGGCCAAAAATTTCCTCCTGGGCGATCGCCATCTTGTTATCGACATTGGCAAAAACCGTCGGTTCAAAATAATATCCCTGTTTCAGGTGCGCGGGTCGTTTCCCGCCGGTCGCCAGTGTCGCGCCTTCCGCAACGCCCGTTGCGATATATCCCTCGATCTTTTCAATCTGGGACTTCATGGTTATCGGACCAAGCCGGGTCTCGGGATCATAAGGATTGCCAACTGTAATGGCTTCGACGGCTGTCACAAGATGCGCCACAAACTCATCGTGACGATCCCGGGATATGATGATTCGGGTAAGCGCCGCGCAGTTTTGGCCATTGAGCACGGTTATGGCTCCAGCGAGATTTTCCGCAGCTGTTTTCAAATCATAATCGTCCAGCACAATAGCCGCTGATTTGCCCCCGAGTTCCAGCGTGACCCGCGCAATGCGATCCGCACAGACGGCGGCTATCCGTTTTCCTGTCGCCACGCTTCCCGTGAAGCTAACCTTGTCGACATGCTGATGGCGAACCAGATGATCAGACGCATCCCGGTCGGCTACAAGCAGGTTTATCACACCTTCGGGAAAGCCCGCTTCATCCGCGCATTCTGCCATCAGGTAAGCCTCAACCGGAGTTTGTGGTGCCGGTTTCATGATCACGGTGCAACCTGCCACCAATGCGGGGCCAATTTTCGTCATCATCGATGCCAGCGGTGCATTCCAGGGCGCAATGGCCGCGACCACGCCGACAGGCTCGTGCACCAGCATATTGCCGCCATTTTCAGGCGGATGCTGCTCGATGAAGGGAAAGGAGCTGGCTTGCTCGATCGATCGATCTATTGTCGACACAGAATATTCCAGCGACTGAGCGGCCATTGAAGGTATCACACCCGTTGTTTCGATCCACGAGGTTGCAAAGTCATCGGAATGTCTACGCAATATTGTCGCAAAGCGTTCCAGAATTCCGGCGCGCTCCAGCGGTGTCATGCGCGGCCACGGTCCGTTCTCGAATGCCTGATGCGCTGCATCGACAGCACAGTCGATATCTTCAATAGCTGCATCCGCGACCTGACATATCGTTTCTTCGGTGATCGGAGATATCACATCCAAAAGACGGTCTGTGGATGGCGTGACCCATTTGCCCCCAATGTAGAATTTACCGAAGTTGGAGCGATTGATCATTTGAGCTCGCGATGTGGGATTCATATCTTATCCTGCAAAAGGGTGACAATCGGAAATTCGCCTGCCTACATGGAAACCTGCCGGACAGATATCAGTGCTGTGGATGCATGATAATCCGGAAATCTATATTTGCTCACTCTTTGGATATTGCCGCAATTTGACGCAGAAAAAACGGCACGCACTTCAAGTTGTTCACTTTTTTGACATTATAACGGCAATTCGCCAAACATGGAACGTCCGGTACCGGACCAGGTTTTGGGGAAATATCTTGCGAAAATTACTTTACGCGATTGTCGCACTGGCTGTTCTGGTTGCGGTTGGCATCTGGCAAAGACACCGGATACTGTTTCCATTATTCACCACAGGTGAGACAGTGCAGCCCCTGACCGAAGCAAACCTGCCGGATGGTGGCGAGCCATTTGGCGAAAGCGGTTATTTTGTCGTGGTGCAGCTGGATGAGAAGACCTTTGCAGTTGCGGAGCCTTATTCCTGGGCGCGCAATGTGAACTATCTGATTTTGGGCACTGAACGCGCGCTGTTGTTTGATGCCGGCGTCGGGCATTATGATATTCGGCCAGTCGTCAAATATCTGACCGATCTGCCGATGACTTTTCTGCCTTCCCATCTGCATTATGACCACACTGGACAGGCAAGCTTTGATCGCATTGCCCTGGTTGATCTGCCACATCTTCGGGAACAGGCGAACGGTGATAGCTTTACCTTTAGCTGGGGTCAGCATCTGGGCGCGGCAGAGGGACTTGAACTGCCGACTTGGGAGATTTCAGACTGGATCAAGCCCGGTGACGAGATTGACCTGGGCAATCGCAAACTGACCCTGATTTACACACCAGGTCATACCGACAATTCGATTTCGCTGCATGACGAAGCCAGCAAGACCATGTTCACCGGTGACTATTATTCGGCCAATAACATGAGCGCCTATTATCCCACGGCCAGCATGGGCGACTATCTCCAGACGGCCAAAAAAATCCTGAAAAGAACAGCCCGGCAACCCGAAACGGTTTTGCGCGGTGCTCATTCATCGGACAGCGGTAAAATTCCCGCTAGATCCCACGACGATGTCCAGACCTTGCACGATGCACTGATCAAAATCCAAAGCGGGGAGTTAAATGGCGAGGGTACTTATCCCGCCATTTATGCCATTGACGAGGGTGTAGTCATGCAGGCGGAACCCGGCTGGCTCCAGAATTGGGACACAACTTATCCTGATCCGGTAGAATAGCTCAACCGCTCCGGTTGCCCCAATCCCTAGTGCCGGAAATGCCGCATGCCGGTGAACAGCATTGCAAGACCGGCTTCATCAGCTGCCGCCACAACTTCGTCATCCCGGATCGAACCGCCCGGCTGAATGACTGCGGTTGCACCGGCCTCGACTGCGGCCATCAAGCCATCGGCAAACGGGAAAAACGCATCCGACGCAACAGCCGATCCGATCGTAAGCGGGGTATCCCAGCCCGCCTTTTCTGCCGCATCCTTGGCTTTCCATGCGGCAATCCGTGCTGATTCCAGCCGGTTCATCTGACCTGCGCCGACACCTGCGGTTGCCCCGCCTTTGGCATAAACAATCGCGTTGGATTTCACATGCTTGGCAACAGTCCAGGCAAACAGACAATCTGCCAGTTCCTGCTCGGACGGCTGACGTTTGGTGACACATTTCAGATCATCCCGAGAAATCTGACCATTGTCTCGCGATTGCAGAAGATAGCCGCCCGCAATGGACTTGAACGCCATCCCGCCGCGCGCTGGATCAGGCAGGTCTCCGGTCAGCAGCAAACGCAAATTTTTCTTTTTGGCGAAGATCGCACGGGCTTCATCATCGGCCGACGGTGCGCAGACGACTTCCGTGAATATGCCGGTCATCGCTTCGGCCGCTGCGCCGTCCAGCGGGCGATTCACTGCGATAATTCCGCCAAAGGCAGACACGCTGTCACAGGCCAGAGCCTGTTTGTAAGCATCCAGAACATTGTCTGCACTGGCTACACCGCAAGGGTTGGCGTGCTTGACAATCACGACTGTTGGCGGTCCATCACGAAATTCACTGACCAGCTCGAGCGCAGCATCTGCGTCATTATAATTATTATAGCTCAACGCCTTGCCTTGCAGCTGCTCCGCTTGTGCAATGCCTGAAGCGGAGGGCCCATTGGGCAGATAAAGCGCCGCCTTCTGGTGCGGGTTTTCACCGTAACGCAATTCCGTCGGCTGGCTCATCGTCAGTGGCAGGGTTTCCGGGAACATCAGGCCCTGATCGGCAAAACCAAACCACTGTGCAATCATGCTGTCATAGCTGGCGGTTGCGGCAAATGCCTTGGCCGCCATCTGTTTGCGAAACGCCAGACTGGTCGCGCCGTCGCCCTGCTTCAGTTCTGAGAGCAATGTACCATAGTCGGAAGGATCGGTGACGATGGTGACAAAATCATGATTCTTGGCAGCGCTGCGTACCATGCTGGGGCCGCCAATATCGATATTCTCGATTATCTCGTCACGCTCCGCACCTTTGGCAACTGTCTGCGCGAACGGATAGAGATTGACGATCACAAGATCGATACCGGCAATGTCATGTTCGTCCATCGATGCGACATGTCCCGCATCGTCGCGCCTGGCGAGCAACCCGCCATGGACTTTCGGGTGCAAGGTCTTGACCCGGCCATCCATCATTTCCGGGAATTGCGTTACATCGGATATATCCGCGACTTCCAGACCCGCGTCGCGCAATGCCTTGGCCGTCCCGCCAGTGGAAATCAACGCGACCCCCATGGCCGCCAGTTCCCTGCCCAGCTCAGGCAGTCCGCTTTTATCCGATACGGACAGCAGGGCCCGCTTGATTGCAATATTATCCGTCATATTATCCATTTTACCCCATATGCTTGAGCAGCCAGCCCGTGGCGCCGCCGCCACTGCTCACTGATCCCGTAATCACCATTTGCATCACCTCATGGGGAATCCCCATGCCATCGACCCAGATACTGTCTTCCAGAGCGATGGTCCCGCCAGTCGAACGGAACTGCCACAAATTTCCGTCTTTCAACCGCAACAAGACACCCTTGCCGTCCGATATGAGATCACTCTCGATATCCGGACCAAGATGGAACCGCAGTGCAAATTCGATATCATCCTTTTTGCGGCGGCGCTTCTTGCCGTCGGGGATAAGCATGTCCTCCCCGCGCAATTCCAGACCGTCGGAACGCAAAAGCAACAACCGCTTGTGGATCAGTCCAAACCGCCGCCCATAGCCATCATGATTGGCCTCGAGCCGGGTTGCATTTTCGACATCGCGCCGGAACAGTTCGACTTCACTGACCCCGCGCCCCAACTTGCCATCGGGCAGGATCGATGTGCTGTTGCTGTTGTCGATACACAATGTGCTGTGGGCCGCCGTGGTTCGCAATCCTCTTGCCAGCGATGCCGGGATGGTGGCGCCGACCAGACCCGCACCGCCGCAATTGCAAATGATCCTGTTGTCGCCATTGGAGAATTCAAACGCCAGTGTCGAGGCGCAGCCTGCAACCGACATCCGCGCAATCGGGGGTGGGGCAGCATCGAGGATCAGAACCGATCGGCCGGAGGATACCCTCTGATATCCCCAGTCCCGCGCCTGCCGCAGTGGCCGCGCGCGAATACCGCTGGCATCAACGACCTGATCCACAATATCTGCAGAAATCGCACCGCTGCCCTGCCAGTTGCCCATGCTGCCGTCATAATGCGCCAGCCCGGTCAACGGCGGGACTGCCAATGCCAGCGCATCTGCAACAAACTCCGGAATCTCTTCGCCTCGTGCCTGATAGACCTGACCGAGCATCGAAAGCAGGATGACGGCATCCATCTGGTTGAGCGGGGAACGGGAGACAGATCCCCCATCAGCATAGAAAAACTCACCCATGGCCTTCTCAAGACCGGCTTCGCCGACAATCTGTCGCACCCGGCCATCGGGAATGAGCAGTGACGAAGCGACAACTCCGCTCCACGCCACCAGTCTGCCCAGACTGGATGTAGCCTTGTCGGCTGTCCGGTCGAGATGTCGCGCGGTCCGTGCGATGTTGTTCAAAACCTTGGAGCGATAGACCAGATCATCTGAAGACAGGATCAGCGGCGCATGGCTCGCCCAGATCAGCAGGCGCCAGCCGCAGTTATCCGGACGCCATGCAGGCTGACGGATTTTCGATCCATTGGCCTCGAGCCATTCTTCCATCAGTTTTTCGGCAACCGGTACTGCCTGATCTCGTGAAGCCGCCGTATCAAGATCGCGCAGCCACTGAAAACGATGAACGTAATCTTCAAATGCCGGCGGCAGTTTCAGCTCGGCGAAATTGATGCCATCGAGATTTTTCTTCAAGCCCCGAAACAAAAAATGCCCGGCGCGCACAGCCATGCCCTGTACCCGATTGCCATCGACAGGATCTACCGGAACCGCCAGCAGTCTGAGCGGCAATTTTCCAGACAGGCGCAACTTGTGCAGTGGCATGCGCCAGGTCATGCGATAATATAGCAAGGCGGCTTGCTCGGCGAGCGACTGGCCCCGGTCGCCGCTGTGGCGCAACGTCAGACTGCGGCCTTCTGGCGCCTCTGTTGCTTCACCGGCATAACGATCCCGTTCGGGACGATTGTCCTTTTCATGTTCCGGATCCTGATCGCGCCAGTCCTGGTTCATTCACCCCTCAAGCCGCTGATATTGGTAGCGTAATGCTCTGCCCCGCCGCGGAAGGTTGCGGTTCCGGCAACCAGCGTATCAGCACCGGCGGCAATCGCGAGAGGTGCGGTTTTCTGATCAATGCCGCCATCCACTTCCAGACGGATATCCTTGCCAGTGGCATCAATGCGATTGCGGATCGCTTCGATTTTCCGCAACTGGCTGTCGATGAAACTCTGGCCGCCAAAACCGGGATTGACACTCATCACCAATATTAGATCGAGGTCTTCAATCAGATAATCCAGACAATCGAGAGAGGTGGCGGGATTGAGCACCAGCCCGGCCTTTTTCTCCAGCGCATGAATTGTTTGTACGGTCCGGTGCGGGTGAGCTCCGGCTTCGGGATGGAAAGAAATCAAGTCTGCACCGGCGGCAGCAAAATCTTCCAGAAACTGATCAACCGGTGCGATCATCAGATGTACGTCAAACGGCTTTTCACTGTGAGGGCGCAATGCTTTTACGACGCCAGGACCAATCGTTATATTGGGCACAAAATGCCCATCCATCACGTCGATATGGATCCAGTCGCAACCGGACTCGTCAATCGCTCGGACTTCTTCTCCAAGACGTGCAAAGTCAGCAGATAAAATGGATGGAGCAATGCGGATCGGGCTGGTCATGGCAGTTCCTTTGTGCGCCCGCGTTTAGGATTTTTAGATCAGCCCTGCAAGCCGCGATTCGGTTCGTATCCCAATGGCCTGTGGACAAAGTGGGGACAGCATTGATTTTTCAGCAAAATCAGCTTTTCCGGCGCATCCGGGCGATAAAAAACCCGTCAAGATACCCCTTTTCGGCCAGCATGTTTGGCAATGTTCGGACACAGCCATTTTCGGTTGGAGCGATACCTGTTGGCAGCTCTTCAGTGGTCACGGCATCCAGCGTAAAATCAACGTGCCGCTCGAGGAACCCGTCTATCTGGTCTTCCCCCTCCTCCGGTTCGAGCGAGCACACTGCATAAAGCAAAATGCCGCCCGGCTTGACCCAGGACGCGGCTTTATCGAGCAGCCTGGATTGCAGATCTTGGCGCTCGGCGATCTGCCGCGCGCCGATGCAGTGGAGCACATCCGGGTGGCGGCGGAATATCCCCGTGGCGCTGCACGGTGCGTCGAGGAGTACCGCATCCGCCGTGCCTTCCGGCTCCCAGTTCAGCGCGTCCGCTATGACAACCTTACCTTCAAGGCCGGTGCGGGACATGTTTTCATGATAGCGCACCATGCGTTTCTCGGAACTGTCGACAGACACCAGGTTCCAGCCGCTCGCCGCAAGCTGCATGGATTTCCCGCCAGGTGCTGCACAAAGATCAAAAATGGTTTTGCCTTCACCGTTCCCCAGCAGGCGGGCAGGGATAGAAGCCGCGAGATCCTGCACCCAGAATGCCCCTTCTTCAAAACCTTCAAGCTGCGTGACCGGGCCGTCTGGTCGCATACGGAGGTGATTGGAGATCAGCGATTCCCCTTCGAGAGCCGGTGCGGTTTCGATTGATTTGAAACTCAAATCTGTCGGCGCCTGACCCGCCCAGGCCCGGCTTGCAGCACCGGCAACCTCTTCTCCCCAGTTATGGGTCCAGCGGTCGAGTGTTTCTCCCGGAATCTCGGGATATTCGGGCAAGGCAAGCTTGCCGGATTCAATACCGCGCATCACGGTGGAAAAGACACCATGTACCAGCCGCCGCGGCCCACCATGAACCAGCGGCAATGCAGTTGAGATCGCAGCATGTTGCGGTGTTTCGAGTATCAACACCTGCACCAGTGCAATGCGCAGGGCCATCCGCGCCTTTGCATCATCAGCCAGCCGGTTGCGCGTCGCGCTGTCAATCATCGCATCCAGAGCGGTCATCCAGCGCAGGACATTGGCGGCAATATTATGCGCCAGCGATTTGTCGGACGGGTTGTTGAGCCGACCGGTCGCAGACGCCATCGCCTGATCCAGAGTTTCCCCGCGCCGACAAACGGCATCAAGTAGTCGCAGGGCTGCCTGGCGTGTGGCCAGACCCGGAATTTTGTGATTTGCTTTTTCCATCGGTTGCGGCCTTAGCCGCTATGAGCATGCAAGCGAAGCGGTTTATCGGGTTAACGTGACCGGGTGGGGTCAAGCGCGCTGCGACGGTTTTTCAACCGGCTCATGTCTCCAATTTCATCCGAACGACTGGACCATCCATCTGCTCCGCCGCTGCCTGCCATGTCCTGAAGCGCGGCAATCCGGTCTTCGGTTGGCGGATGGGTTGAAAACATCTGACGCACGCCCGCGGGAACGATGTATAACTGTGCCGCAGCTGGATTTCGCTCGGCGACAGGGTTCTGGATGCGCTGGGCTTCGCCTGAAATTTTGGCCAGCGCCGAGGCTAATGCCAATGGTTTGCCGCTGATTTCCGCAGCGGACCGATCGGCACCAAACTCACGCGTCCGGCTGATTGCCATTTGCACAATCATCGCCGCAAATGGTGCAATTAATACCGCCATGATACCGGCAATTCCGCGATTGCTTCGAAAGAACATCCCGAAATTGGCGAGCATGGAAACCGCGCCAGCGATAGTCGCAACCATGGTCATGATCAGCGTATCACGGTTCTTCACATGGCCCAGTTCATGTGCCATCACGCCTTCGATTTCATCAAAGCTCAACATATCGAGTAATCCGGTCGTCGCAGCCACTGCCGAATGTTCCGGATCGCGTCCGGTCGCAAATGCATTGGGTTGTGGCTGATCGACAATATAGACTTTTGGCATCGGCAACTGCGCGCGCTGCGCCAGTCGCTCAACCATCGCATAGAATTCCGGATGGCTACCCGCGTCAACCTCCACTGCCTTGTGCATTTTGAGAACAATCTTGTCGGCATTCCAATATGTGAACAGGTTCATGCCCGCAGCTACAATCAGGGCAATAATTGCGCCTCCACTGCCACCCAGAGAATAGCCCATCACCATGAACAGCGCCGTCAGCGCGGCCAGCAGCATTGCGGTTTTCATGAAGTTCATTGGATACACTCGCTTGATTATGAGGTTATTTCCTTCAATATAGGGAGCGAGGCGGGTATTTTCAATTTTAGGAAAGTTTGAAAACATGACCGAAAATCACAGCAAGCCAGACCGGGAACCAGGCCAGCGTCCTGCCCATGTCAAACCGCCTGCCCATCTGTCGAAAAGCCCGCCTGTACCTGAACCCGACCCACTGGATTCAGGTGAAGGCGAAAAGGACAAACACGGGCCGACACGCTACGGTGACTGGGTGGCAAAAGGCATAGCGGTCGATTTTTAAAACGGTGCAAAGGGAAACCAGAGGAGTTCGTCCAAAATGGTGACGGTTAGCGCAGAAGTCGCTGCACTTATTGGCGCAGCTGTGGGTGCTGGCTCATCTCTGTTAACGACTTGGCTGGCGCATAAATTGCGAACCCGCCGTGAAAATTCCCTCGATGAAAAAAGGCGGATGCGGTTGAAGCTGTTGCTGAACGGGAAAAGATATAAATGGCGGGACATTGATACTCTGGCCTCTGCCATTGGCGCGGATGATATCAAGACCAAGGAATTGTTGATCGAAATTGATGCCCGTCAGAGCCTTTCCAATAATAGCAGCTGGGGACTAATCTCGCGCAATCCCTATCCGGAAGACATCCAGCCGACGGAATAAGAGCCCGATCTACGCGGCGGGCACCGCATAAAAATCCCGATAGGATATCAACTGGCCGTCGCGAACCTTGTAAAGGCCTACCCCCTCGACATCGCCATCCGGGCGTTTCCACAGCCAGCGGGACCAGGCCACGCCGCCATCACCGGCTATTTCCAGCACCTCAAAGTGCATTTTTTTGTCGGCCAGTTCCTGCGTGAGATGGCGGAGCAATTTGGTGATCGCTTCCTTGCCTTCAACCCGTCCGATGGCTGGATCTTCGAACACCGCATCGTCAGCAAAGAGCGGAATCAGCTTCGTATAATCATGCCCGTCCTGAATCTCCCAAAAAGTCTCGATGACCTGTTTTGCATCTGTCATTTCCTGGCCTCTTTCTGTTTCTGCAATGCTTTTTCGAAAGCCGCTTCCAGCCGGCCCATCATCGCCGGAAAGCCCTCGCGATCGACAAAGGCCAGCGGATCACCGGCAATCTGCTTGTCACGCTTTTCCGCCATGCCGAAAAACTCGGCGTGATTGGACAGGAAAACATCCGGTTTCCAGTCTCTGGTGGTGGCAAATGTCTGGCGGTAATCGGCCACAATGCCTTCATATTGAGGCGGCCCCACCAATCGGTTGGCAGCAACCGACGCCGAGCAAAAGAACAGGGTTTCGTAACTCTCGCCGCCTTGATCGACATCCATCATCCAGGATGTGCATCCGCGTGTGTGCCCCGGTGTGATATGTGCTGTAAGCTTGGCTGCGCCCAGCGTCACGGTCTCGCCATCCGCAATCACCCGGTCGACTGTAACCGGCGGTGCATTCAGATATTCAACATCTTCTGATCCCAGATAGAAACCCCCTTCCAGCGCCGACTTGTCACCCGCACTCGCAAAAAGCCTCGCCCCGGTGATTTCCTTCAATTCCGCAAGGCCGCCGCTATGGTCGATATGGGCATGGCTGTTCAGCAAGATTTTAACTTCCTTGGGGTCAAAGCCAAGCCTGGTTATCGAATCTGCGATCCACTGTCCCTGACCCGGCATCGCACCGTCGATAACAATATGTCCCTCGCTGGTCGGGATGAATAACGCGCCAAGTCCCTTGTTTCCGACATAATAAACAGCGCTGCCTTCACCGCCGATAATCCGGAAAGGTTCCTGTTTCTGAAACCATGAAGGGAAGTTTTTCTGCCAGTCAAAGCCCGGAACTTGCTTTGTCTCCGCGAGTTTGCTGATGGTTGAAAGCGTGTCTGTCTCGCCGGCAGTTTCGGCAGATGGAGCTGAAACACATGCAGTGGCAACCAGAATCGGCAGTGCCATGCAGAATTTTGATAAAGCCATCTATCCCTCCTCGTTAAATGCTTAGATGATGGGCACGCTTCCTGCCAGCAGCTATCTTTCAAAAAACTGAATGGTGTCCTCATCCATCGGGAACATTAGTTCGATACGGGTTTCTCCGGCTCGGGTATCCTGTACCGTTCCGAATTGTGCAATGGTGGAAAAGACGGACAAGCGTGTTTCACCCACACGCAAAATAGTGGGTATGACTGCCTGATTCAGGTTGATTTTCGACATGTCGGCATTTTTGACGCGTTCCATCGCGGAAAGACGCTGCGTCAGAGCAGAAAGTTTCTCGTCCCCCCCCAATTCCAGTATCTCGGTACGCAAGCGCGCCAGCGACAATAACGCCACTTCCTCCCAATTTTCGAGAATACCCGTTCCGGCGCTGTTGATCAGCACATCCATCATGTTCGCCTGACCATTGGTACTGGCGAGAGCCAGAAGAAGCTGGGCGCCCTGATTGGATTTTACGACATTCCAGTGCCGGTCAACCGCGATACCCGGATAGGGATCATGCCTTTCCAGCATCGAATCAATGGCCTGGTTGACCGGCGCCAATTCCGGCGCATCCTCTGGCAGGCTCGGGTAAACCGGGGCAAAGCCGGCCGCATGCAGTGCCTGATTGGCGGCCGGACGGGGAAGCTGCAAAGCCTCGGAAAGCCGCATGACCATCTCCCGGCTGGGATTGGACCGTCCCGATTCCAGAAAACTGAGGTGGCGTGCCGACATTTCGGCTTCGAGCGAGAGATCAAGCTGGCTGAACCGGCGCACCTTTCGCCAGTCTTTGAGGATTGCTCCAAATTCGTTCTGCATCTTCACCTCCTGCAACAGCTGTCTCAATACATGCCATCCAAGCACCGGTCATGCACTTACTTGTGAGGTAATTGTTTTCGCTATCCAATGATGATCTAACGGCTCCAACGATTAGAGGAGAAACATAATGTCACCCCAAAAAACGGCAGGACTGATGCGGATCATCGGCTGGATATCAATTGTGACGGCCGCTCTGTTTGCATGGGGCAGCGTCTATGATCCGGGTGGAGCCAATGACCTTTTCATTTCATATGCTTCCTCCGGCGATGCAGGCATTGCAGGCATTGCGACACAGGAAGCCAAGCTGGCACTTGCGATTGCCGGCGGCGTGTTCGGCGGCCTGAGCGCCTTTTACCTGTTCATCTCTGCTCCCGGGATTGAACAAGGCAATGCGCTGATCAAGCGCGGAACCATATACGCGTTCCTGACATGGTTCGTCATCGACAGCAGTGCATCAATGGGCACGGGCAATGGATTTAATGTTGTGATCAACATTGCAATATTGGCCATTTATCTGGCCCCGGTTTTGCTGGTCCGCGATGAACCATCTGTGCAAACCGCCTAGCTTCGCCCGTTCACATCCTTAACCCAGGGACCAAATGGCGAGTTTCCGAGCATCGCCACCTGGGTCTGGGCACTCACGTCATTGATCGCAGTCTGCGGTATACGGCTGGGATGAACCGGAAGTCTTAGCGGACGTTTCCCGGGAGCCATCGCAATCACGCCGGCAATGGCGCGCGGAACATCTTTGGGATCGGTAGATCCGCCGCCGCTGCGCAAGGCTGCAGCAACCAGCTCGGGATAGGCTTCCTTGCGCTCGTCATCCGCCCGATCCAGCATTTTTGCGCTGAGTTTATTTCCATTATCCCAGATCTTTGTCGGAAATCCGCCCGGCTGGACTATGGTCACGTCAACGCCATGCGGGACCAGTTCATAGGCCATTTGCTCACACATTGATTCCACCGCAAATTTGGTGGAAGAGTAAAGTCCCATGCCCGGCACCATCACCCGGCCGAGCTGCGATGACACATTCATGATCAGGCCGGATTTTGCGGCACGCATTTTCGGCAATGCCGCGCGCGCGACGCGCTGATACCCAATGACATTGGTTTCAAACAGGTGCTGCATCATGGCGATATCCTGCAGCTCAACCGGCGCGCCTGTGCCAATCCCGGCATTGTTGATTACAACATCGAGCGCCCCGCCATTCAGACGTTCGGCCTCGGCAACCGCTTTCGCTACGGATTCGTCGGACAAGACGTCCAGTTCGAGCACCGTGACATCCGTATCTCCGGCCTCAGTCTTTAACGCACCGGCTTCTGGCCGGGACAGATTGCGCATTGTTGCAAAGACTTTCGCACCCAGTTCGGCATAATGGAGCGCGCCAAGATAACCAAAGCCCGAAGAACATCCGCTAATCAAAACGGATTTGCCTTTCAAACTGGCTCCTTCGCCAGCTGCAGCGGAAGACTGGCATGCTGTTAAAGCAACCCCGGTTGCAGCTGTGGCAGCAAGCATCTGGCGCCTGTTGATCGTTTTATCACTCATCCTGACTCTCCTGAAATTTTTCTGCGATCCCATTATCACAAAAATGGGATATAGACCTACGGGATAATAAGAATCGGACAGACAAAAAGGCAGAGGGCATATGGAAATTTCAAAAGCAAGCGATGCAGTGGGTGCAGAGGTGACGGATGTCAATCTCAGCCAGATCGGCGACGATCAATTTGCGGAAATCCGGTTGGCATTCCACGATCATGGAGCCCTGTTCTTCCGAGATCAGGATTTGTCTCCGGAGCAACATATCGAGTTTGCCGAACGCTGGGGCGATATTGATATCAATCGATTCTTTACCCCCGTGGAAGGCTATCCGCAGATTGCCAAGGTGCTCAAGGAAGCGGATCAGGAGATGAACATTGGCGGTGGATGGCATACCGACCACAGCTATGACCACGTTCCAGCCATGGGCAGCGTGCTCTATGCCCTGGAGATCCCACCCGCCGGCGGAGATACTTTATTCGCTGGCATGCAGGCCGCCTATGCGGCTCTGGATGATGAGATGAAGGCGCGTCTCGAAGGCTTGAATGCCCGACACGGCAACGCCCATATCTTTGGCAGGGACAGCGACTATCAGAAAAAATTCGGCGGGCGGTTCGGCAATACGGAATCGGCGGTGCAGGAAGCTGTTCATCCGGTTGTGCTTGCACATCCCGACACCGGCGTGAAAGGCTTGTACGTCAATCCCGGCTTCACGCTGGCGATTGAAGGCATGGAACCAGAAGAGAGCAACGCTCTGCTGGCAGAACTTTACGCCCATATCATGCAGCCCAAATTTCATTTTCGCTATAAATGGAGTAAAGGTGCGCTGGCAATGTGGGACAATCGTTCTACTTGGCATTATGCGCTAAATGATTATCAGGGGCATCGACGCTATCTCAACCGGATCACGGTTGCAGGCGTGCCGCTTCACTAAGCTCAAAGGATATCAGGCAACAATGGATTTGGTCGGCCCGGCTTCACACAGCTATTTTTCTCAGCGGCTCCGGCTGCATTATGCGGACTGGGGAAATGCCGGCAAACCACCGTTGATTCTGCTTCATGGTGGCAAGGATCATTGCCGCAACTGGGACTGGGTCGCACAGGAACTACGCGGCGACTGGCACATCATTGCGCCCGATGTCCGGGGTCATGGCGACAGCCAGTGGAGCACAGACGGAAATTACACAACCATGGCCATGGTGACAGATCTGGCGCAACTGATCCACCAGCTAGACCTGTCTCCGGTGACCATTGTGGCGCACAGCATGGGCGGCAATATCGCTCTGCGCTATACGGGATTATACCCGGAAACAGTCCGCAAACTGGTCGCAATTGAAGGTCTGGGGCCCTCACCTGAAATGCTCGCCGAGCGTGATAAAACGGGTCCGCTTCAGCGCGTCCGCAACAGTATCGAAGAAAAACGGAACGCTGCCGGCCGCCAGGTCAAACGCTACGAGACGTTCGAGACCGCACTGAAACGGATGCAGGATGCCAACGGTCATTTGTCTGATGAACAGGCCCGTCATCTTACAACCCATGCGGTGATCCGCAACGAAGACGGCAGTTACAGCTGGAAATTTGACCCCTATGTCCAGCACTGGGACAGCATCGATCTGCAACAGTCCGCCATCCATGAACTCTGGGGAAATATTACTTGCCCCACTCAGCTACACTACGGAGACGACAGCTGGGCCAGCAATCCTGAAAAGGATGGTCGGATGCAGTATTTCGGAGACAATGTTGCGGTGAAGAGTTTCGCCAATGCCGGGCATTGGCTGCACCATGATCAGTTTGATCAGTTTGTCGGAGAGCTCAGGGCCTTTTTGTGACCATCATGACAATGATGTTTCGAACAGGCACAAAACGTTTAGCTATCGATCTTGTCGGTCTGGTCCAGGCCCGATGCCATCGCATTAATCTGTTCCAGCGCTTCACTGATCTTGATCGCCGGCATTCGTAGTCTTAGCCTGTCTGCAATTTCCAGACATTCTTCCAGATCACGCTGCAATTGAACGATCACGTCCTTCTGGTCATTCACGGTGGTTACCTTCAGAAGAGTTCGGACATTATTACCGTTATTCTGATGCACGCGATTGTGGCTTAACGTCTTCTCAAAAGTTTGAATTTCCCGTTTTTGGGAAAATGAGAAGTGTTTTAGCCGGTTCAGGCAGTCTGGCGCGTGGCGATCTGACGATCCCGATATTCCGTGGGCGCCACTCCAAATTCCGCTTTGAAGACCCGGTTGAACGACGGAATTGAATTGAACCCGGAATCAAACGCAATGGTTGTGATGGGCGCAGCATCAAACATCGGGTCGGACAATGCGGATTGCACTTCCTTCAAGCGATAGGAATTCAAAAACTCGCGAAAGTTCCGATAGCCCATGGACTGGTTTATCAACGACCTGAGCTGATATTCATGTATTCCGGATTTGTCCGCGAGCGTGCTTACGTCCAGATCATGTTCGCGGTGAATGTTGGTTTCCATGATGCTTTTAAGTCTTGCGATTTTTTCTTCATCTGAAACCTCGGTCTTTTTGGTACCAGCCTTGTTTGGTGTCCTCGAGTTTTCGCGCACGTAGTCCATGCCGAATACCGCGATCATCGAGATCGCGAGCAGCAGCGCAGCCAGCGCCAGAATGACGTTCAAACTCAAATAGTAGATGGAGTTTCGATAATCCGAATTCAGCAATTCGCCTTCAAACGCCAGAACGGTGAAGGGCCGGACCAGAAACTGCAAAGCCATCAACCCAAACACGATGAACAGCAAATATTCCAGCGGGTGATGATGCCTGCTGTGCCAAAGCCTGGCAGCACCCATGAACAGGATCACGGCATAGGCGGCATTGGCCAATATGATGCGCATGTTTGCAAGGCCGCTTATCGAATGGATCCAGATCAAGATCGGGGCAACGCCAGCAAGAACGGCTATGGAAAATAGTTTGTCGACTTCCTGACCGGCTCTTTTGCACACGGACCAGACCAGAGCAAAGCAGGCCATGGAATAAAACACATGCGTGCCCAGCACATGCCACGCACTTTGTGTGGTTATGGCGATGTTGGATATGAAAATGCCGCAGGCAAATGCGAGATATGCGGCAGATACGCCCAGAACATGGGTTTTATCTTTCTGAACAAGCCAGAACCCAAAAAACGAAATGCTGAATATCAATGCAAACAGCGGATTCAATAAACCGGTGATCTGTTGGCCCATAAATTGGAGTCCAATAATCTAAATTTATGTTGCCCGCCACTTGGTACCTAATTGGAAAAGGGTGTTTGGACAAGCTACTTTAGAGAGCAATGCGTCAATTTGGCCCCGCCAATCCGGCCAGTTTACCGCGTCCAATCACATCCTATCACATTTGATGTGATATTCGGGCTGGACGTATCACATTACAGTGTGATAATGAGTCCGCACAGTTATTGGAAAGGGCGAGCCCATGAGCAAAATATTGATAGAGCAACTGATCGAACTGATCGATTCCGGCGAAGAAACCCGCGCCGGGCTGGCCCGGGCAGCTGGTCTTCATGCCAACAGCCTGCGGGCACTGGGACAACCGGACTGGAACCCGACGGCCGAAACATTAGGCAAACTGGAAACTTATCTGGCGCGTGGCGGCAGTGGTGTGATGGCAACAGCAGAAGAAATCATCAACGAAGCGCGCAATGGACGCATGTATATTCTCGTGGATGACGAAGATCGTGAAAATGAGGGTGACCTGATTATCCCGGCGCAGATGGCGACACCGGATGCGATCAACTTCATGGCCAAATATGGCCGCGGTCTGATTTGTCTCGCGCTCGACAAGGATCGGGTCGAGGAACTGGGTCTCGACATGATGAGCCAGAATAACCGCACCGCTCATGAAACGGCCTTCACGATCTCGATCGAAGCCCGTGACGGTGTCACAACTGGTATCAGCGCGGCCGATCGTGCACGGACAGTCGCGGTGGCGATTGACGGGACCAAAGGCAAGGAAGAGATTGTGACGCCGGGCCATGTCTTTCCGCTGCAGGCGCGCAATGGCGGCGTACTGGTTCGGGCAGGCCATACAGAAGCTGCGGTCGACGTCTCACGTCTCGCTGGTCTCAATCCATCCGGCGTGATCTGTGAGATCATGAAAGACGATGGCGAAATGGCACGGCTCGATGATCTTATCGAATTTGCCCAGCATCATGGCATGAAGATCGGGACAATCCGGGACCTTATCGCCTATCGCCTGCGCAACGATCATCTGGCAGCACGGCGGACAGAGGCGACTTTCGAAAGCGAATGGGGCGGCGAATGGAAAGCAATTACCTACTATAATACCGCCACGGAAACCGAACAGATTGTCTTGCAGAAAGGCCATGTTGATCCGGACAGTCCGACGTTGGTGCGGATGCATGCTATGACAATTTTCAATGACATATTCGGTGCCACCGGGCCAAGCGGTAAAATGCTGTCCGAATGCATGAAGATTATTGGCGAAGAAGGTGCCGGATTGATTGTTTTCATCACGCAGCAAAGTCCCCAATTTCTGTCCAATCAGGTCCGCAAACTCGCCGGCGAAAAAGGCCCCGGCATGGATCAAATCCGGGACTATGGCGTAGGCGCGCAAATTCTTACCGAGCTGGGGGTCAGCGACATGGAATTGCTGTCGAACACCAGCCATGATCTGGTTGGTCTCGATGCATACGGCCTGCGCATTGTCGGCCAGCGCGAGGTGCCGACTGGCGACACCGACATATCCACAAAAGAACTGGAGACCGCATAATGGCGAAATTCCTGATCGTTGAAGCCCGCTTCTATGACCATCTCAACGACATGCTGCTCGACGGCGCTCGCAGCACATTGAAAGCAGCGGGCCATGACCATGAGACGATTACGGTTCCCGGAGCTCTCGAAATACCGGGCGCGATTTCACTCGCCATCGATAGCGGCGAATATGACGGCTATGTCGCAATCGGCGTTGTGATCCGGGGGGAAACCTATCATTTTGAAATCGTCGCCGGTGAAAGTGCGCGCGGGATTATGGCGCTGACCATGGACGGAGCCGCCATTGGCAATGGCATTATCACAACCGAAGATGAGGAACAGGCGCTGGCCCGTGCCGACAAGACCCGGAAGAACAAGGGCGGTGAGGCCGCACAGGCAGCGATCGCCATGCACGAACTGGCTCTCAAGCTTGGTCAGTAGCTTGTGCGGAAAGTGGCCGTTAGCGGAACAGAAGGTTATGCTGAACAAGCAAGGTCACTTCTCGCGCCCTATGAAAATTGCAGAACCGAAGAGGTTCACGCGGATTTTCTGCCCCATTTCCCCACCCTTCCTTCGCAGATCATCGATATAGGATCGGGGACCGGGCGCGATGCAGCCTGGTTTGCGGGTAATGGGCACAAGGTGCTGGCAGTTGAACCCACAGCAGAACTGCGTGAAACGGCCGCACGACTGCATCCATCGCAGCGAATAGACTGGTTGGATGATAGCCTTCCAGAGCTGGCTATCGTTCGCAAATTGAAGCGGAATTTTGACCTGGTGATGATGAGCGCGGTCTGGATGCATCTGAACGAAAGTGCACGCCGATTAGCCATGGTTCACATCACTTCGATCATGGCACCGAGCGCAAAGCTGTTCATAACGTTGCGCCACGGTCCAGTCCCGGAAGACCGGATCATGTACAATGTGTCAGCAGAAGAAACCATCAATCTCGCATCGCAAAATGGCCTGGAGCTATTGCTCAACACCCACGGCAATTCGATCCAGCCACAGAACAAGGCGCGCGGGGTCACATGGAACCGTCTCGCGTTTCAAAACAGACCCGATTCCGCGGGTCAGTAGCGCGATGTCTGGAGCGGATTGCCCGCTTGTTTCCACGCCTCGACAAAACGGGCATTAATAGCCGTTGCAACCGCAGCATTGCCTTGTGCGGAAAGGCTCTGTTTCAATCCAAACAGGGCATAGCCATTTTCCGGGTTACGCCGCAAATCTTCCCAATAGACGGTTTCTGCTTCTGCTGGCTGACCTGCTTCGAGCAGGACTGCCCCAAGAGAATGGCGCGCGGGAATATACCAGTCCGTAGGCTCATTGTAGCGCAGGCTATCCTCTAACCGGACAGCGCGTTCGAGATGCGCGATCGCCGCGGGATAGTCTTTTTCCTTCGCGAGCAGCTCGCCCTGCAGCAATTCTTCAGCAATGGTCAGTAGACCGCCAGCCACGCCAAATCCGGCATAATATTCCGTGTCTGTTTCTGCCATTTTTCGGAATTCCACCAACCGAACGAGTTCCTGCCTGGCTTCCTCGATTTGACCTTTGTGCACAAATGCCAGTCCGCGTCCGTAATGCCAGGCACCATTCATGAAACGCATTCTTTCAATCGGACGGGGTTCCGCCAGCATTGCATCCCACTGGCCAAAACGCATCATCACGAACATTGGCTGGGACCGGAACAGTTCGTTGAGCGCCCAGGTATCATCCTTAAGATCGACGGGTATCTTGTCTTTGACCTGACGTGCGGCAGCCATGGCAGCGTCGCTGCGTCCCTGGAACATCGCGGACCAGACCATGAAATGAATATTGTGCGGATAATAAGCCAGCGGATAAAGCCCCTGCGCCCGGCACTGGACGATATAGGCATTGTCGGCATTGGCCGCACGCGCATTGGCATCATAGGAATCGGCATAGCGCCCCACACGCATGTAGATATGCGACGGCATATGCACCAGATGACCGGCTCCGGGCATTAAACCGCCCAGCTGATCAGCGCTGGCGACACCCAGCTCGGGGCGAAAGGCTTCAACTGCATGGATCAGATAGTGATGGGCACCGGCATGTCTCGGATGTTTTTCAACCACCGCCTGGAGTGTCGTCAAAATTGTTTTGGTCGATTCTTTGGGAGTTCCGTCCCGATACCAATAGTCCCAGGGATTTGTGTTCATAATCGCGGCGGCATATAATGTCGCTGCATCCGGATCGTCAGGATAGCGCTTGCTCAGATCTGCCATCGCATCCACATAAGCAGCATCCAGAGCCGCGCGATCGGCCTTCGGATCATCCGAGTAGCGGACAGCGAGTGCTTCGATAAACGCCCGCTCCTTCTCGGAAACATTGCCTTTCAGGGCGACTGCCTTTTGCATGGCCTGATAGGCAGAGGCGACGACATTTTCCTGCATCGGCAAATTGAGATTCGGCCCCAGTACCAGCGCCCAGCCCCAATAGGCCATTGCGTTATCCGGATCGAGGCGCACTGCTTCCTTGAAGGAGCGCAAAGCCTCGCTGTGATTGAAGCCCAGTGTCAGCCGAAACCCCTGGTCGAAAAAATACTGAGAGTCTGGATTACTGGTCGTAACCGTAATGTGATGATCTCCCAGACCGGCAAGCCGGGGCGCAATCGCACTGGTTGCGGTTGCAGGATCCGCAGACAAGGCATTGGGATCATGAATCTGGGCGAGAGCCGGTGATGCCAAAAGCATGGCTATGGCAGCGCATATGTATCGAGTCGTCATTTTGGGGCCTCCACTCCTGATGACTTCGTAGCGGAAAACCGGATATTTGTCACATGGCAGAGATCAGGCTGCGGCGCTTTCGAAGATATTTGCCATGCCCTTTTGATCGCGCGAAATGTCGGCCAGCGTGAACTTGTCCAGATGTCCCAGAAACGCATCGACTGCATCGCCAAGAACATGTTTCAGCCCGCATACGGGCGTGATGATACAGTTATTCGCGGAACCCATCTGACATTCGACAAATTGGCCGGTGTCTTCCATCACCCGGACAACTGCACCCACGTTAATTTCCCGCGGAGGATGCGCGAGCGTCAGACCGCCACCCCGCCCGCGCTGGCTGTGCACGAACCCGCCACCCACCAGTCGCTGTGTCACCTTCATCAGATGGTTTTTGGAAATTCCGTAAACATGGGCGATATCGTCGATTTTCTGACTGCCTTCCCGGGTCGCCAGAAACATCAGCATACGCAGCGCATAATCGGTCTGTGTCGTTAATCTCATTAAACATGCATATTATATATTGCTTTTAGTTTCAAGCTTCGTATAAGAGGTATATTAAATACATGTTTAAGCGAGTCGTACCATGGCCCACCCCGATACAATTGCCGCCCGAGAGGACAAGGCTGTCCAGGCCGCCGCTCTCGGAATTACCGAACAGCGGATTTCCGATCTGGTCGAGGCCTTTTATGCGCGCATCCGCAGCGACGATATGCTCGGCCCGATCTTCAATGAAAAAATTACCGACTGGCCGCCCCATCTCGCCCGGATGAAAGCATTCTGGACTTCGATCGCAATTGAGTCCGGCCGCTTTCGGGGTAATCCGATGGTCAAGCATATGGCGATTCCGGATATTGACCAGACGCACTTCACGCGCTGGCTGATGCTGTTCGATCACATATTGCCTGAAATAATGCCCGATCCTGCCGCGTGCCGGTTTTTCTCGGAACGCGCGGCACGAATTGCCGACAGCCTGCTGACCGGCATCTCCATCCACCGTGATGGCCTGCCCTCTATTCCGCAAAACAGGGAGAAACATGATGTTGCTCGATGAACATAATATGGCCGTTCAAAGCGATGAATTCTATAGCGAAGCCGCCTTCCAGAAGGACCGCATACAATCACCCGTACAACCGGAAGCCCGCACTTTTGGTATTCCGCCGATTATCTGGGGCAGCATGGCCGCCAGCTACCTTCTGTTTTTCGGCGGCCTGATTCTGGGCACTGGTCATGACGGGCGAGCGTTGTTCATGATTGCCATCAGTATCCTCTACACACTGATGTATTTCGGTACCGCTTATGCGCTCAACAGTCTTGGCCGCGGGCGCTTGCGTCAGAAAAGCCAATGGGTCAATGGCCGGTTCGATACGCATACGGGATGGATGAGCTTTGGCTCCGTCTATGGCCAGATGCTGGTCGTCCCGATCATGTTTGCGTTCTTCGGGATAGCGATCGCAATCATCCGTTTGATCGTGATGTGAACATGATGCCCAAAAAAGCAGAACCCTATTCATCGACACCCATATTCAACGAAACCAGTCTGCCAAAAGCCTTGCAAAATGCACATAATACCAAGGCAGGAACTTGGGGTTTGCTGGACCTGATTGCCGGAGAACTGGTCTATGTAATCGAGGATTCGGGCAATCGCCGACCCATGGTTGCCGGTGATCGTCAGTTGATCGAACCGGAACAATTGCATCATGTCGAACTGTCCGGACCAATGCAGATGCAGGTCCATTTCTATCGAGACAAACCGGACCTGAAATAACGCGGGGGCTAAAGTTTCGCTTTGATCTCTGCCATTTCGGTCCGCAATCCCCGGATCTCATCAAGTATCTCGTCGCGCTGGGCGGTCTGTTCTTCATCTGCCTCTTCATGCATCGCATTGACGATAATCGCGATAAACAGGTTAAGCACAACAAAGGACGTCACCAGTACAAAGGGCACAAAGAATATCCAGGCCCAGGAATAAACTTCCATGATCGGCCGGACGATTCCCATTGACCAGCTTTCCAGCGTCATGATCTGGAACAGCGAGTAAAGCGACTTGCCGATGGATCCGAACCATTGCGGAAATTCTGCACCGAACAGTTTGGTTGCCATGACGGCGGCGATATAGAAGACCAGTCCAAGCAGCAGGATGACGGTGCCCATGGACGGAATGGCCGCGAATAGCCCCTGCACCACCTTGCGCATTTTCGGCATGGCCGAAACCAGCCGCAAGGCACGTAATATCCGAAGCGCACGCAAGACCGACAACGCGCCGCCAGTTGGGGCCAGCGCGACCGCGACAATCACAAAGTCAAAAATATTCCAGCCATTTTTGAAGAATGCCAGCCGATAGACCAGCAGCTTGAGCAGGATCTCGATCACAAAAATGACAATCGCAATCTGGTCCAGAGCAATAAGTACGGGACCGAACTGCGCCATCAGCGCGGGCGATGTCTCCATCCCGATGATGATCGCATTGAGCACAATCACTGCCATGATCGCATTTTGAAAGCGTGATGATTCGATGAATTTTCGGACGGTTTCAATCACAATTATGGCTCCAGACAGGCAATCAGGCCCATTTGGATGCTTGGCTGACGGTTATCAAGCCATGTCAGGGATTTATCTGCTCAACAACTCATTCCGGTTTTGTCAGTTTGAGCACAAAGCGGTCCGTCTTGCCGCGCAGGTCCGGCCCAAACACATTCCCGGTATGATCGTCCGCCGGATTGGCTAGCATGATGCCTTGCTCCACGGTGAAACCGGCTGATTCGGCTGCTTTCACTGCCAGAGCCGTTTCCATGCGGTGGAGCGCGTTATTATCTCCATCCGGATTACCGACATGATCGATCACGCCAAACACACCGCCAGGCTTCAAAGTGGCTTTGACCGCTGTCAAAAAGCCAATCGCCGCCTGCTCACCATAGCTGTTGTAGATATCGTGCAAGTTGAGCCCGGTTATCGCAACATCCACACTACCAGGCGCGATCGACAAGGCGGTGATTTCTTCGTCCAGCCGAACCACATTGGCGAGACGATTATCTGCCAGTCTTGCAGTCAGCGCCTTGTCATTCGCGCCCTCGCGCAATTGCAAGAGAATTGCCGGGTTCTGTGCATAGACCTTGCCTTTTGGCCCCACTGCAATCGACAAGGCCTCGGTGTACCAGCCGCCCGAAGCCAGAACATCAAAGGCAGTGTCGCCTGATTTCAACCCCAGAAAGTTGAGAATTTCAGCCGGCTTCCGTCCGGCATCGCGCGCCTTGTCAGCATCGGAACGACCGGGTGCCTCGGTCAGGGCCGCCCGAGTTGCAGCCACATCAACCACCTTCGCCGGAGACCCGGCATGATGATTGGCTTGTGCCTGTATCGGCAATAGCGCCGTCGTTACCAGACAAAAAACAGAAATTTTGAGCAGTGATTTTTTCATCGATTCTCTCCCATGACAGGCAATCTCGGTCAGAGTTTACAGATGGTCAAGCGCTATTCGACGAGCGTCTTGCACGGGGTGACTTGACCAAAGCGGTATGTTCTTTACACTGGAACAAACCATGAACATTATCGATTCGAATTCGGGGTGGCCCACACAGTCACAGCCCGTCAGACATTCTGCTGCTGCAGTAGAGCCCTCTGCCTTGAAGGCGCGGCTGGCCAAGATCCTGTCTGCGTCAGGCGTAAAGACGTCCGAGGATGAAGATGCACCCTCGCATTTCACTTTTGGCGTAGACCATCTCGATCAAGCCTTGCGCGGCAATGCTCTGCAGCAAGGTTTGCCTCGTGCTGCCCTGCATGAAATTCACGGCGCTGAAAAACCGGATACAACAAGTGCAGCGGCCATGGCGCTGCTGCTGGCCGAACGTTGCCGCACAATCGCGCCAAAAGACCAGCAGGATCGTGCGCTTCTGTGGATATCTGAAACCGGACAGGCCCGCAGACAAGGCAAGCTTTATCCGCCGGGACTGGCCGAACTGGGAATCGATCCGGCCCGCATCATCCATGTCGATGCGCCGAATAGCATTGCGGTATTGCGCGCCGCCGCCGACGGTGTGCGTTCTCCGGCCATGGCTGCCGTCATCGTCGAACTGGCCGGCCAAAAACCCAAAGGGCTGGACCTGACTGCAACCCGCCGCCTGTCACTGTCGGCACAAAAATCCGGTGTGCTGACCTTGCTGCTGCGCTCTGGCGGCGACGTCTCTGACAACCCGATGCCGACCGCAGCATTTAGCCGGTGGTCCGTGACCGCTGCGCCCTCGACCCCGCTGGAAGCCAATGCGTCAGGGCAACCGGCTTTTGACATGACTCTGCTGCGACATCGCAGTGGGCTTTATGGGCTGAAGGCCCGAGTGGAGTGGAACCGTGACGACCGAAATTTCCGAGACATTACCCCCGAAGATTCCCGTGACCATTCCGGCGAGCAAAGAACCGGAGCGCGTGCGCCGGACACTGGCGCTGTTTCTGCCTTACCTGCCGTCCGAGAGGTTGATCCGGACATATGGGCAGCCTGAAACGCCTTTTGTTCTGACTGAAAAACAGCGCGGTGCGATGGTGATTGTCGCGGCCGATCGGCAGGCCCTGTCACTTGGTCTTGGTCCCGGCATGAAACTCGCCGATGCACGGGCACGGGTGCCGGAACTGCTGGCCTTTGATCATGATCCGCTGGGCGATGCGGCTTTGCTGGGCCGGCTGGCAGAAGCCTGCGAACGCTACACACCGATGGTCGCGATTGATCCGCCTTATGCGCTGATCCTCGACATTGGCGGTGCGGCGCATTTCTTTGAAAGTGAAGAGGCTCTCGCACAGGATGTCGAAGACCGACTGGATGAGGCCGGCTATCGCGCGCTTTGGGCACTGGCCGGAACACCCGATGCAGCACTGGCGCTCGCTCGCCATGGCCTGAAGGAAGGCGCAGAAGAGCAATTGCCCGTGTCCGCGGTCGATATGGACGACAAAACCCATCAGGCGCTCGAACGGGCCGGGCTCTATCATATTGGCGATCTTGCCGAACGACCGCGTCCGGGACTGGCCGCACGTTTTGGCATGGAACTGACACTGCGTCTGGACAGGTTGCTGGGCGTTGAAGACCGCCCGATTGATCCGATCCGCGCGGTCGGAAACATCCTCACCGAACGCCGCTTTCCCGAACCGCTAACCCATATTGATGCCGCGCTATCCTGTCTGGAAGAGCTGTTTGTTGAAGCCAGCGTCAGGCTGGAAGAACGCGGGCAAGGTGCCCGAATGATCCGGATGATGCTGTTCCGCTGTGACGGCGATGTTGCCCGGCTGGGGGTGGAGACCGGAGCACCAACAAGGGACGCAGCACTGTTCAAACGCTTGCTGCGCGAACGGATCGGAGCGTTGAATGATGAACTTAATCCCGGCTTTGGCTATGATTTGATCCGGCTCAGCATTGTCGCGGCGGAATCGCTGGCCTCCCGACAATTGCACCTCGAAGGGGGCGAAGACCAGCAAGGCGATCAGACTGCTTTGGTCAGCCAGCTCAGCACCCGGCTGGGCCGCGAACGGGTGACCTGTTTTCAGCCTGCCGACAGCCATATCCCTGAACAGGGCCTGCTTGCCCTGCCCATACTGGATGCCCCCGCGCCCATCCCATGGGCTTTCTCTCCGCCGGGTAATCCGCCGATGCGGCCCCTGCATCTATTTGATCCCCCGCAACATGTGCAGGTGATTGCTGAAGTCCCCGATGGCCCGCCGCACCGCTTCACCTGGCGGCGCAAGACCCACCGGGTAATCCGCTATGAAGGCCCCGAGCGGATCGCATCGGAATGGTGGACCCGCAAAGACGGACAGGAGGTCGGCAAGGGCGGCCTGACCCGTGACTATTACCGGGTCGAAGATGTGAACGGACGGCGGTACTGGATGTTCCGGCATGGGCTTTACGGTGACGAAAAAGCCAATCCTGACTGGTATATCCACGGACTGTTCGCGTGACACAATTTGCCGAACTTGCAGCTGCAACCCATTACAGTTTTCTGCGCGGTGCATCCTCTCCGGCGGCTATGGTCTCGGAAGCGATGGCCCTGGGCATGACTGGTATCGGTATTGCCGATCGCAACAGCGTCGCCGGTGTTGTGCGGGCACATGCCGCCTTGCGAACAGCGCGCGAGGAAGCCGAAGAAGAAGGCATGGTATTGTCCGACTTCAAACTGATCGTGGGATCGCGGCTGGTCTTTGCGGACGGGACCCCGGACATTATCGCCTATCCGGTTAACCGATATGGCTGGGGACGACTGACGCGATTACTGTCGACAGGAAATCTGCGGGTCGAGAAAGGTAACTGCCATCTCACGCTGCCTGACCTGATGACCTTTCATCAAGATCTGTTGTTGATCGCCATGGCACAGCCGCAAGAAATAGCAGACCTGGCCAGTCTGTCCGAACTGGTCGGGAACCGTCTGTGGGTGGGAGCAGTCATGCCGCGATCCGGTCCGGACAAGCGGCTGCTGAATCGATTGCAGACCGCGGCCATGCAGTGGGACATCCCGTTGATCGCCACCAATGACCCGCTCTACGCCTCGCCAGAGCAACGCCCGCTCCATGATGTCCTGACCTGTATCGCGGAAAAGACAACCATCACCAAAGCAGGTCGCCTGCTTGCCGCCAATGCAGAACGCCATCTCAAAAGCCCGACGGAAATGGCGCGGCTGTTCCAGGACTGTCCGGAAGCCATTGGAGAGACACAAAAGCTGCTGGACCGGATAGATTTTTCGCTTGATGAACTCAGCTATCATTATCCTGATGAACCCGTACCTGCAGGCTGGACACCGCAGGACTGGCTCGAACATCTGGCCTGGTCCACCGCACATGAAAAACATGGTGAGACCCTGCCCGAACGCTTGCGGTCAAAGGTCGAAGACGAGCTGCGTCTCATTCAGAAACTGGACTATGCGCCCTATTTCCTCACCGTCCATGACATCGTGAAATATGCGCGCGGCGAAGGTATCCTCTGTCAGGGGCGGGGCAGTGCGGCCAATAGCGCGGTCTGCTATCTGCTTGGCATCACCTCGGTTGATCCGATGGAACATGACCTGCTCTTCTCGCGATTTATCTCGGAGGAACGCAAGGAACCCCCGGATATCGATGTCGATTTCGAGCATGAACGGCGCGAGGAGGTCATCCAGTATATTTACGACCGCTATGGTCGTCATCGTGCGGGGATTGCCGCGACGGTTGTCCACTATCGCTCGCGCAGCGCCATCCGCGAGGTCGGCAAAGCGCTGGGCCTGTCCGAAGATATTACCAGCCGCCTCTCCAGCACTGTCTGGGGCAGCTATTCTGACAAGCCGCCTGATGGTCGTTTTCAGGAAACGGGGCTCGATCCGGCTAATCCCGAAATCAAAAGGGTCGGCGACCTTGTCCGGCAGATTCTCCAGTATCCGCGTCACCTGTCACAGCATGTCGGCGGGTTTGTGCTGACCCAGGATCGACTCGATGAAACCGTACCCATTCACAATGCTGCGATGGACGACCGCACATTTATCGAGTGGGACAAGGATGATATTGATGCATTGGGCCTGATGAAGGTTGATGTGCTGGCACTGGGGATGCTGACCTGCATTCGCAAGGCTTTTGACATGATGCGCGATATTGGAGCAGGTGATTATGATCTGCAGAATATCCCGCATGAGGACGCGGCCACTTATGACATGCTCTGCAAGGGCGATAGCGTTGGCGTGTTTCAGGTCGAAAGTCGCGCCCAGATCAACATGCTGCCGCGCCTGCGTCCACGCATATTCTATGACCTGGTGATTCAGGTGGCGATTGTCCGGCCCGGTCCGATCGAAGGCGACATGGTTCATCCCTATCTGCGCCGGCGTACCGGAATCGAGAAAGTGACCCTGCCATCGCCTGCCCCGCCGCATGATCCGGACGAGCTAAAATCGGTGCTCGGCAAAACATTCGGCGTGCCGCTCTTTCAGGAACAGGCGATGAAACTGGCCATTGTCGCCGCCGATTTTACGCCCGGCGACGCCAACAAGCTCCGCCGTGCCATGGCAACATTCCGCAATGTCGGGACCATCCATCATTTTGAGGAAAAGATGATCGGAGGCATGGTCGCCAAAGGCTATGAGCGCGACTTTGCCGAGCGCTGCTACAAGCAGATCCAGGGGTTTGGCAGCTATGGTTTTCCGGAAAGCCATGCGATCAGCTTTGCCCGTCTGGTCTATGTGTCGAGCTGGATCAAATGCCATCACCCGGATGTTTTTGCAGCTGCTCTGCTCAACTCTCAACCTATGGGTTTTTACGCCCCTGCGCAGATTGTTCGTGACGCACGCGAGCATGATGTCGAGGTGCGGGAAGTGGATGTGAATCACAGCGACTGGGACAACCGGGTGAAGAAAATCCTCCCTGAAGTTTTAGCTTTGGGGAGGGAGACCGCCGAAGGCCGTGGAGGGGTCGACGGTGCAACCGCCGCGATGCGGCGGCCCCTCCACCATCCTGCGAATGGTCCTCCTCCCCATATTACGCATGGGGAGGATAAAACGATCTTACGTATCGGGTTTCGCCAGATAGACGGTTTTCGCGAAGCCTGGGCCGAGCAACTCGCCGCTGCCCGGCCGTTCCGCACTGTCGAACAACTCGCACATAAAGCAAAGCTCCCCGCTCGCGCGCTGCGCCTGCTTGCCGATGCCGATGCCTGTCGCTCGCTGGGTCTCGACCGGCGGCAGGCCTTGTGGGAAGTGCGCCGAACACCGGTGAATACACTGCCCCTGTTTGAGGCCGCACAAGCGAAGGAACTGGGCACGGAAGAAGACGCCCGTTTGCCCGCCATGGCCAAAGGCGAACATGTTGTAGCTGATTATCAGAGCCTGCGGCTGTCTCTCAAAGGCCATCCGATGGAGTTTTTGCGCGAACGGTTCCGATCGATGGGCGTACTCAGCTGCGAAGATATCTCCAGGGCGAAAAACGGATCGCAGGCACAGGTCGCCGGGGTTGTCCTGATCCGTCAGCGCCCCGGCAAGGGCAACGCGATTTTCATCACGCTGGAAGATGAAACCGGCGTCTCCAATCTGTTGCTGTGGGCCAGACGGTTCGAGAAAATGCGCCGCCCGGTCATGGCCGCCCGGCTGATGCTCGCCACCGGTGAAGTCCAGCGCAGCGTAGAAGGCGTCACCCATCTGATGACGTCGCGGGTGGAGGACTACACCCATATGCTGGAAGAGATAACCGATCGGGAGAAGCTACCAATACCCATGGCCCGCGCCGATGAGGTCAATCGCCCGGTGTATCGCAACGAAGACCGGCAGGCAGCTCTTCACGAGAAACCCTCACCGATACCGCTGCATCGTCCACATCACCCGGCAACATCCAACGGCGGACATCCCCGCAATGTCCGGATATTGCCGAAGTCGCGTGATTTTCATTGAACGATGCCAATGGACACGCGGATCGGCTTCAATCTTTTCTCTTTGGAGCAGGAATGTATAAACAATTTGACTCATATTCAACTTTTGTCATATATATTCCATAAGTGGAGTATAAAGGATGTGGGATGGCACTTGGATTTGCAATATTGGTTTCCCTGTCCGAGGGACCAAAATCGGGCTATGATGTTGCCAAGCAGTTCGACGAAAGCATCGGCTTTTTCTGGCGAGCACGGCACTCGCAGATCTATCGTGAATTGGGCAAGCTTAAGGAAAACGGTCTGGCCATTGCCGAAGAGGTTCCTCAGTCCGGCAAGCCCAATCGCATTGTCTTCACAATCACCGATGCCGGACGGGAGGCTTTACTGCAATGGTCACGAGAGCCATCCGAACCTCCGGAAATGAAAGATCATTTTTTGGTTCAACTCTACGGAATTGAATCGGTTGATGTCGACGGTGTACGTCAAAATCTGTTGCGGCGAATTGAACGTCATCAGGATCGGCATGCGGAATATGTAATGAAACACAAATTGCTGGAGAACAGCAATTCATTGGCCGATCTCGGAAAACAACTCGCCCTGGAAGTGGGCATGCGATGGGAATGGGAGTGGGTCGACTGGTGTACGAAGGCGCTCGAGCGATTGGCGCCGGAAGCTATCAAAGCCATGACCAACGTCGTTCCGTTCAAACCGGGGGAGAAAAAACATGTTAAGTGACAGGAGACGGGCATTGCTCGTGCTAAATGGCGTGGGCTTGTTGATTTCATCCGCATTCAGCGGCTGGCTCTATTTCTTTTTCCTGCTCGGTGCGCTGGACCTGTGGCCATTATTTACCGACATACCTGTTGAAATTGGGGGTGACCGGCGCGCCTGGAATATGGCGCATCTGGAAGGTATCACGAATGGATTGATCCTGATCGCGTTGGCAGCTGCAGCTCCATTTGTAAAACTTGGGATCAAAGGCCAGGCTTGGCTATTCTGGTCATCACTCACCTATGCATGGTTGTTCACGCTCCCCGCAATTGCCAATGCGATATTCAGCACACGCGGTCTTGAATTTGGCGGTGGCCCGTTTTCGGGCGATGTGACGATCAACAATATCATCTATCTGTTTGGCTGGCCGCCAATCATTGCCGTTCACATCGGGTTTGGACTGTTTGGATGGGGCGCGTGGAAAAAATATAAATCACTGGAGTCAGAAACATGAGCGCGCATGAAAAGACGCTGCACCCTGAAACGGGCGGAATTGTTGTTCGCGCCATTCCGTTTTCCTTTGATGAGAAAATCAATCCGGTCTGGTATCCCGGACGCCCCGAATGGAGTCACATGGCCAATGGCGCCTCACTGACCATGCCCTATCTCGAGCCCTTTCTGATCAAAACGGTTCGCGAAGCGCTAAAAAAAGCCAGCAACCAGCAACTGAAAGAAGATGTCCACGGTTTCATGGCCCAGGAAGGCAACCATTTCCAAAATCACCGCCGCTATAACGAGATATTGAAATGCCATTATCCGAAACTCGCCGATGTGGAAGAAGAAATGGCTGCAGAGTACAAGAATTTTCAGGCGAAAAGCCTGCGCTGGCGGCTTGCCTATACGGCGGGATTTGAAACCATGACCATGGGCATGACGGAATGGTTGATCGAAGCGCGTCGCGATCTTTTCGGAAATGCGGATCCATCCGTTTCATCCCTGATCCTGTGGCATATGGTCGAAGAGACCGAGCACAAGAATGTCGCATATGATCTCTATGAGGATTTATATGGCAGCTACTGGCCCCGGACATGGGGTTTGATTTATGGTAGTTTCCACGTCGCATGGGCCAGTCGCAAGGGCTATAAACGGATGCTCGAGGGGGATCGTCTGTGGAACAAGTTAACCAGCCGGTTGCGGTTATGGCGCATGGTTACGCAATTCCTGATCAAGGTATCGCCGGCCATGTTACGGTCGCTTGCGCCTGGTTATCATCCCAGCAAGGTCAAGGACCCTGCCTGGGTGTCCCGCTGGACGGATGCCTATACGGATCTACCCGAAAATATCATCCCACTACTGGATACCAGCCACCCAGATATTCCGGCACAGTTCGTGCGCTAGAATGGGATATTTTGCGTCCGGGCAAAATCAAGGTCACAGAATAAATCTTAAGCAGGCGCACCTTCCACCCGGGAGACGGCATCCGAAAACTGCCGTTCGCCGCTCCCGAAAAGCAGATAGAATATCAGGCCAAAGGCACTCACAGCCGCAGCGACCTGAAAGACCAGCGTCCATGAGCCTGTGGTATCCAGTATCCAGCCGCTCACCAGCACACCGATAATGCCTGGAATGGTTCCGGCTGTATTTGTGATACCCATTAATGTCCCCGCATGTTCGGGTGCGATATCCATGTGGTTGACGAAAAAACCGCTGACCGCAAAACCGCCCAGCGCGCTGCCGACTGTCATGATCGCAATGGCCGTCACGGCACTTTGTGCCTGACCGACAAGCAGCAGTGCAATGATGCTGCTACCGCTGCCGATCAACATCATGAGCTTGCGAACTCTGGTGATCGACATGCCGCTGCCAATCAGCCGGTCCGCAACCACACCTGCAATATTGATAAAGAAAAACAGTGCGATATGTGGCATCATCGCAAACAGGCCGACCGAGGCATAGTCTACGCCCAGCCCCTTGGTAACAAATGTCGGCAACCACGCCAGCAGCACATAAAACCACCAGTTATTGCAAAAATGGGCGACAATGATCGCCCACACCGACATATTACCCATCAACGCGCCCCAGGGTGTTGCTGCGGCGGGAGTATCGGCAATCGTATCGGCTGCGATCAGGTCCAGTTCGGCCTGGCTGATCCCGGACTGCTGACGCGGATTCGGTGCGATGATAAAATACCAGATGGCACACCAGATAAATCCTGTCGCACCGAAAATGTAGAATACCCATTCCCAGCCCCATTGAGCGACAATGACCGGTGTAGCCAGCAGGGCAAACACCGTTCCGAGCGGGATGCCGCTATTGGAAAACCCCGCAGACCGGGACCGTTCCCTGACCGGTATCCAGCGCGCATAAAGCGCGTAAATGGCGGGAAAGGTGACCGCCTCACCCATGCCCATTAAAATGCGGGCGATAATCAGCACCGTGATACCCAGGGCCGCAGCCGGTGGAGCTACCAGTGTGAAAAGTGACCAGATAAAGACACCGAACCCCAGCACAATCTTGCCACCAAAACGATCCGCCAATTTGCCGCCGACAATCTGGGTCAACAAATATCCTATGAAAAAACTTGAAAGAACAAGGCCTTGTGTGGATAAATCCCAACCATAAGTTTCGACCATGGGAATGATCGCAACCGAAATTGCGACTCTGTCCATATAACAAATAAAAATGGCCAGAAATGCCATGAGCACCAATTGATGGCGTTTTTGCACCGTCATTCTCCCCCGATATTGCGCCCGGTTATATTGGTGTGTTTCGGGCTGTTATTTACTTGCATATCAGGACCGAATCCCCTATAGTTTCATTTGTAACTATATTGCGCTGCACGTAAAGGAAATCACACATGGCTGATCTTTTCGAAAACCCTGCCGGACTCGACGGATTTGAGTTTGTCGAGTTTTGCGCGCCGGAACGCGGTGTTCTCGAACCGGTATTTTCGGTCATGGGTTTCACGAAAATTGCTCAGCATCGCAGCAAGGATGTCCATTTGTGGCGGCAAGGTCAGATCAATCTGATCATCAACTACGAGCCCAAATCTGCGGCCTGGTATTTTGCGCGCGAGCATGGACCGTCCGCTTGCGGCATGGCTTTCCGGGTCAAAGACGCCCGCAAGGCTTATGATCATCTGCTCGCAAACGGGGCCGAGCCAGTACATGTCGAAACCGGGCCGATGGAACTGCATATTCCTGCCATTCGCGGCATTGGCGGGGCAATACTGTATCTCGTTGATCGCTATGACGGCGGCGAACGCGGCGAATCGCTGAGCATTTATGATATCGATTTTGAATATCTGCCGGACGTGGATCGTCACCCCGTCGGCGCCGGCTTTGATATTATCGATCATCTGACCCACAATGTTTATGGCGGACGCATGAAATATTGGGCGGATTATTACGAGACGCTATTCAATTTTCGCGAAATTCGCTTCTTCGACATCAAGGGCGAATATACCGGCCTGACTTCCAAAGCGCTGACTGCGCCAGACGGCAAGATCCGGATTCCACTCAATGAAGAAGGCGAAGGCGGCAAAGGCCAGATCGAGGAATTCCTGCGCGAGTTTAACGGTGAAGGCATTCAGCATATTGCCCTCATCTGCGATGATCTTGTGACCTGCTGGGACCGACTCAAAGAGCTTGGCGTGCCATTCATGACCGCGCCACCAAACACATATTACGAGATGCTCGATGGACGTCTGCCTGGCCATGGCGAGGATGTGAACGCGCTTCAAACCAGGGGTATTTTGCTGGACGGCACGACCGAAGGCGGCGAACCGCGCCTGCTCCTTCAGATTTTTGCAGAAGCACAGGTTGGCCCGGTCTTCTTCGAGTTTATCCAGCGCAAAGGCGACGATGGATTTGGCGAAGGCAATTTTAAAGCCCTGTTTGAAAGCATCGAACGAGATCAGGTTGCGCGTGGTGTCCTTGATGTGAAAGAACCGGCAGAATGACGTCTGCACCCAATCTTTCCGGCATCCATCATGTCGCCTATCGCTGCAGGGATGCGAAAGAGACGACGGAATTCTATCAACGCGTAATGGGTATGGATTTCGACCTTGCTTTTGCCGAAAATGAAGTGCCGTCGACCGGTGAACATGATCCCTACATGCACATTTTTCTCGATGCTGGTGGCGGCAACATTCTGGCTTTTTTCGAATTGCCGGAGCAGCCGGACATGGGCAAGGATCCCAATACACCGGAATGGGTGCAGCATATTGCCTTCAAGGTGAACACGCTCGATGAACTGCTTGCCGCCAAGGCCAATGCAGAAGCCGAGGGGCTGGAAGTGCTGGGCCCAACCCACCACGGCATTTTCAAATCCATCTATTTCTTTGATCCCAATGGGCACCGGCTGGAGATCGCCTGTGATATCGGTACGGACGAGGAAATGAAGGAACTGCGGCGCGTCGCACCGGATATGCTGGAAGAGTGGAGCCGCACCAAAAAGGCGCCGCAACATGCTGCATGGCTCCATGAAAAGGCCCGCGACGAACATTAAACGCACATGTTGATTATTGCCGCTTTCCGGCCCACTGTTGTGGTTCAGCAATTGATCGGAGAATCATGAAACTCGCCACCCTGAAAAATAACGCGCGCGATGGCCGGCTGGTTGTCGTTTCGAAAGATCTGACCCGCTGTTGCGAGGCCAGTAACATTGCACCGACATTACAGGCCGCACTGGATGACTGGGACAACTGCGCACCGAAGCTCGAAGCGCTTTACCGGGACGTCGAACATCAGGCCGTGCCGTGCGAACGGTTTCACGAACGCGAAGCCCACTCTCCCTTGCCCCGCGCCTATCAATGGGCAGACGGCAGCGCCTATATCAATCATGTTGAACTGGTTCGCAAAGCCCGCGGCGCAGAAGTGCCGGAAAGTTTTTACAGTGATCCGCTGATGTATCAGGGCGGCTCTGACGCATTTTTGGGCCCGCGCGATGATATCCCGCTCGGCGACCCCGCCTGGGGATGTGACATGGAAGGCGAAGTAGCGGTCGTTACTGGCGACGTCCCGATGGGTGTCAGCGCGGATGATGCTGCCGGTCACATCAAGTTGATCATGCTGTGCAACGACGTATCCCTGCGCGGCTTGATCCCTGGCGAACTGGCCAAAGGCTTTGGGTTTTTCCAGTCCAAACCCCCGTCCGCCTTTTCACCGGTGGCGGTTACGCCTGATGAACTGGGTGATGCATGGAAAGGCCAGGTGATCCATCTGCCGCTTCACGTCGATTATAATCGCGAGCCCTTTGGCCGTGCAAATGCCGGTGTAGACGCGACCTTCAATCTGGCTCAACTCGTGGCCCATGCCGCCAGGACACGCCCGCTATGTGCAGGCTCGATCATCGGATCCGGCACGGTGTCCAATCAGGATGCCGACGGTGGTCCAGGCAAGCCAGTTGCTGATGGCGGACTGGGCTACAGCTGCATTGCGGAAATCCGGATGATCGAAACGATCAACGACGGCGAAGCCAAAACACCGTTTATGAGCGCCGGCGACACGGTGAAAATCCAGATGCTGGATGAAGACGGTCACTCGATATTTGGAGCGATCAGGCAGGATGTGGTTGCCGTATAGGTTTTTGAGATGAATCCTTTTTAAACCGGCACCGCGGTCTCATATTTGATCCGCTCCATTGCGAAGCTGGCCGATACGTCCGACAGTGGCACGGCCTTGATCAGTTTCTTGTACACTCTGTCATAGTCCGCCACATCGCGAACCAGCAATTTCAACATGTAATCAACTTCGCCAGCCATGCGATAAAACTCGACAACCTCATCCAGTCCTGAAGCTGCCGCAGCGAATTTTTCCAGCCATTTATCACTGTGATCATTGGTCCGTACTGCAACAAATGCAGTCATGCCCAGACCAACCGCTTCCGGTTCCACAATCGCAACACGTCGAGCAATAATCCCGTCCGCTTCCATGCGTTTGATCCGTCGCCAGCAGGCATTGGTCGACAGACTCAGCTGCGCTGCCAGATTCTCCAGAGACAGGCTTGCATCACGTTGCAAAGCTTTCAGGATATTGCGGTCATTGTCATCAATATCTTTTATATTTTTGGCCATAGGCAGAAAATATCATCGTTTGAGACAAGTTTCCAGTGATATATTCCCTGATTCTACCGTAAAGCCATCAAGCCAACACCGCCAGATTTCGATTGTCTTGTGTTGTTACGGTGACTTGCAATCCAATCAGATCCGTATTCTCTGGCGCGTCGGCCAATATGCCAATAGCGGGCAAGCCATTTTCATCTTCCAGCCAGAGACTCGCCGCGCCGCGACTGTTTTTCCCGTAAGGCATGGCATAGCTTTTGATGACGGCTTCGCCATTGAAGAAATGATCAGATTTCACATGCGCAGGTCTGGCTATCCGCACCGGTTCGGCAATCCGGTCAGGAGACCATCCGCCCGCCACCGGCTGCGCTGCATAAATACCTACGGATTCCTTGTTGATCACACCGCCATTGGCAGAGATCATGCCCGGCTTGCTGCCATCTTTGCGCAACGCCTGAACCAGAGCCACGATACCATGATTGCTGTAACTGTTGCCGGGCCCCCCGAAGAAACTCAGTCCCCCGGTCAGTGTGTAGGATGACAGCGGTCGATCGGGTTGACCAAGCGCGTCCATCGCCAGCGAAACTGCAACCGGGAAGCAGCTATATATATCAATCGGGCCCAGCGCATCTGCTCTCATCTGGGCCAGCTCCAGAGCCTTGGGGAAAGCCGATTCCATCGCCGGAGAAACAGACAGGTCCGCCTGTTCGCTGATCAGCGGCACACTCGCATCGGCACCGCTATGCAGGTAGATCATCTTGTCTTCCGAGATCCCCAGTTCGGCCGCATGTGCAGCGGTGGTCATGATAACTGCCGCGCCCAACTCTACCGCATCCTGTGCCACCATCCAGCGCCGATAGGGATCGTTCAGACGGTAGTTGCCATCATCTTCTGCAAGCAATTCATCCGCGGTCCACGACCGCGCAAAATTTGCATGTTCCCGGGTCTCGGAAACACTGGAAAAAGCAGACCACAGCTCCGCCATATCCCGGGCATAGCTATCGCGGTCCATGCCCAGCCTGGCGCGCCGGGCGTTCTCGACGATACCGTAGGACATCGGCATGCTGATCAACCCTTGCCGCCATTCATAAGCCGTCAGTATCTTGTCTTCATCGGTCCGCAGATCGGTCATGACGCGATCCGATTTTTGCGTCCAATCCAGCGCGTGCCCGCTCCGCCGCGCGCGTTTTACGGTGCCGGTATTTTCCGCACTGGAAATCACAACTGCCTTGTGTTCGCCTGCATGGACCTGCCTCGCCAGCTGGTTGATATGCTTTTGCGGACTTTGTCCCCCGACATCACCATAGAGCAAGGTCGCCGGATCCAGGTTCGAAGCTGTGGCGACCGCATCCGGATGATTATCAGGTGATCCGAAATCATGCGGCAAACCGCTGTCATGAAAAAGCCGGATCGAGAGCAGGCAATCAATAGAGGCAGCCAGTTTTCCGGCTGCACCGCTATCTGCGAGCGCTGCGGTTACAGCTGCAGATGCCAGATCGACCGTCGATGGCCACTCCTCTCCCGATGCCGCCTTCAAACTCTTTCCGCTTGCTTCACCAACGCCAACCAGCACCGGTGCATGTGGATCCGTAATCGCCAAGGTTTCATCCCCCAAATAAACAGTTCATCAATCGATTAAAGCTGATAACAGACAGCTATATTCATGCACCTGTTAAATTGAGGATATTGTTGATGAGCGGATGGCCGGAACTGAAATGGGACAAGGAACCAACCGGGCCGCTAAAGGGTCTGAAAATAGTGGACATGTCCACCGTGGTTCTGGGGCCGTTTGCAACAGTTAATTTTGCAGACATGGGCGCAGATGTCATTAAGGTCGAAAATGATCAGGGCAAATTCCCGGGCGACATGATGCGCCACGCCGGTGACAGCCCGACCGGCGATCTCGGCCCTATTTTCACCTCACTCAACCGCAACAAGAAATCAATCACGCTCAACGGTAAAGACGAAGCAGACAAGGCCGTTATCCTCGAATTGCTCAAACACGCGGATGTGTTTTTTCACAACGTCCGCCTTGCCGGGATGGAACGGCTTGGTCTGGACTATGAAAGCGTGAAGGCAGTCAATCCGGGCATTGTATACGTCCACTGCGCCGGATTTGGCCAGGGCGGAGACTATTCGCACCGTCAGGCCTATGATGATCTGATCCAGTGCTCGTCCGGCTTTGCATCACTGTTCGAGATGCGGGGGGATAGCGGTCGACCGCTTTATATGCCGTCGCTGGTGGCTGACAAGACCATCGGACTTTTTGCAGTCAATGCCACGCTCGCTGCCATGTATCACAAGGAGAAAACCGGCGAGGGGCAGTTTGTTCAGGTCCCGATGTTTGAAGCTTTTACCTGGTTCAACATGGTCGAAAACCTTTGGGGCGAGACCTTCATTCCGGGCAACGGACGGCTGGCCTATACGCGTTCGGTCAACCCCAATCGCAAGCCTTATCCAACCAAGGACGGCTATATCGGTCTAGTTCCCTATAGCGATCAGCAATGGGAAACTTTCTTCGAGCTGGGTGGAAAACCGGGCGTGTTCCAAGAACCCCGTTTCGCGACCTATTCCGAGCGCACCAAGAATATCACCGCGCTTTACGCCCTCATCGAGGAAATCGCATCCACCAAAACCACCGACGAGTGGCTGGAACTGCTCGACGAAAACAATATCCCCGCCATGCGCTATAACCAGATCGCAGATGTGCTCCAAGACCCCCATCTCGAGCAGGTCGGCTTCTGGCAAGAGCGCGAAGGCGAGAAAATGGGGAAATATCGCACCATCAGCCACCCGGTCCATTATTCTGCCAGTCCGGCCAATATCTATGCCGATCCACCCACACTGGGTGCGGACAATGATGAAATCCGAAACGCAATTGGGATGGCGAAGAACGATAATTGATTTCAGCAACAGGCATTTGAAAAGGAACAAACCCCATGTCTGATAAGCCTCCGGTCCATGTCATGGCCAATTTCACTGTCCACGATGCCGAGGAATATCGCATCTATGAAAAGGGTTTCTTCCCCATTCTGAAAAAGCATGGCGGTCAATTCATCACCTTTGACGATGCATCGACGACATTTGAAGGCAGCACGCCACCCGAAGGCCGCGTGGTGCTGTTCAAATTTCCCAGCGAAGAAGCGGCGACGGCCTGGTATAACGACCCGGATTATCAGGCATTGTCCGAGCATCGCCGCGCCGGAACGGAGCTCAAATTTCTGACGATGCTGCATCCGATTCCCGCCAGAGGCTGAATCCGGCATGGTTGCACTCTATGACAAGATCGGTGTCGGTTACTCGAATTTACGCAAGCCGGACCCACGTATTGCCAATCTGATTCACACAGCTCTTGGTGACGCAGAAACCGTGTTGAATGTTGGAGCCGGCACAGGTTCCTATGAACCCGCAGAGCGGCAAGTGACCGCGCTGGAACCTTCCGCCGAAATGATCCGGCAACGCCCTGCGGGTTCGGCCAAGGCCTATCAGGGTTTCGCGGAAGATCTTCCATTTGCGGATGATGCGTTTGACGCTGCCATGGCCGTTTTGACGGTACATCACTGGGCGGATCTTGAAAAAGGGCTGCGTGAAATGCGCCGCGTTGCAAAATACCGGTTGGTCATACTGACTTTCGACCCGGAAGCACATTATTTCTGGCTGGCTGACTATATTCCGGAAATTGTCGAGCTGGATCAACCGATCATGCCGAAAATGATGGAATATGGAAGAATTCTCGGTGATGTGAGAATCGAGGATATCCCTGTGCCACATGACTGCACCGATGGATTTCTGGGTGCTTACTGGCGCCGGCCGCACGCTTATCTGGAAGCAAAAGTCAGGGCATCCATTTCAACCTTCGCCAAACTGGACAATGCGCCCGACCAACTGACCAGGCTGGCTCAGGATCTGGATTCCGGCGCCTGGAACAGGCGCTATGGGCATTTAATGGAAGAAAACAGTCTGGATGCCGGATACCGGCTGGTGGTCGCAGACTAGTCTCGCATCAAACTGGCGTAAACGCGGCTCATGAAGCTCGGCAACATCATTGCGTTGGCCTGAAATTCCTCATCAAATTCAGCCGTTGGTTTCGCGGCTATGATGTCTTCGAGGCTCTTGCCCTCGTCAATCATCGCCCGCACACGGTCGCGGATTACGCTCAGCACCTCGATGTATCGCGCGAGTTTGGCGCGATCCGTCACAGGACCATGGCCGGGTACCACCTTTGTCTCGTCATCAATCGCATCATGAACCGCCTGACAAAAGGCAATCATTCCATCGAGGTCACCGCCATTGTCGGCATCGATGAACGGATAGCCGGCGTTGTTGAACACATCACCCATGTGCACCGCATTCACACCGCGAAATATAACCGCCGCATCGCCAGTTGTATGCGCCGGGCCAACATGGAGCAGTTCTATCTTCTGGTCGTTGATGTGAAACTGCATCGTGTTGTCAAAAGTAATGTCGGATAAAGCGTGCTTGGGATAGGCCTTTTGTTCGGTTGCAAACGGGCCAAAATTGACAACGTGATCATTCAGCATCATCGCCCGGCTATTTGATTGCGAAACAATCCAGCTGCCTTCCTTGCCAAGTGTCAGGTTTCCATCGGCATGATCAAAATGCCAATGGGTGTTGATCACGAAATCCACCTTGTCGCTGCCCAACTCAGCCAGCGCAGCCTTGATCTTCGGCATGAGTTGCGGAAACTGATCATCTACAATCAACGTGCCGTCCTCGCCCACCGAGACCGCGATATTGCCGCCCAATCCAAACAGGACGTAAAAGCCGTCATCCAGCTTCTGCGTGGTGATTTCGGTTTTTTCAAAATCCCAGCCGAACATCTGCACCAACTGATCCATCGGCGTCACCTGAACAGTCGGGGTGGTCTTGGCGTGATGATCTTCCACGCCATGCGCAAATGCGACATGGCTCGCTGTCAATGTCACAATCGCAGCAGCATATCCGGCCAGCCTGTGCATCATCATTCCCTTGAACATATTATTTCGCCAAAATCCCTGCCATCACGAGATCAACCGTCTGGTCCCGATAGGCATCGCGCATGCGTTCGTCGAAATCGGTACGACCATAGCAATATTTCCACACCAGCTTTCCGGTGAAAAAGCGATCCGCAGCGCCGGTAACGGCCGAATAAAACAGATCAGGGTCCAGATCGCGAAACACGCCGGACTTGATGCCTTCACCGACAAAGATGTTATACGCCTCGGACAGGGGTTTGAGATATTTGTCCGCAATCTCGCGAGCACCTTCCGGCGGAAGATCACGGATTAACCGCATCGTCAGCCGGTGAATATAGGGAAATTCGTAATAGGTATCGATGACCGCGCCAATATGGTGGCGCAACTTGTCTTCCGGCGGCATGTTCTTTTTGATCAGCAGTCCGACATCTTCCACGATCTTGGTCATGTCACGTTCGAGGATTGCCTCAAGCAGACCATCCTTGTTGCCGAAATAATATTTGACCAGCGCACTGTTGAGGCCCGAGCGAACGGACAGTTCGCTAAACGAAATATCGATGGTGTCGCCTTCACGCATGATCATGCTCGCGGTCTCGATCAGTTTTGCGCGTGCGCCTTCCTCACCATCTTTGGCATCATTGGACTTTGGCACCAGTTTTTCGACGCTCATTATCTTCCCCTGCTCTGGTTCGATTTACTTATAGACAGGTTCTTCCCACCAGGGAAAGGTGTCTGGCATGTCTGTAGACACTTTATTGGGATAGGCCGGCGCCCGTTTTTGCAGGAAGCTCGCAACGCCTTCTGCCGCGTCCGCGGATTTCGCCAGATTATAGATAAGCCGGCTGTCAATCTTGTGCGCTTCCATGGGATGATCGGCATTGGGAATCTGCCACAACATCTGCCGGGTCAGGGCAATGGAAACCGGAGCTGTATTGTCGACAATTTCCTTTGCCAGGGCATAAGCTGCAGGCAGCAGATCCTCCGGCTTGTGCAGCGATCGCACCAATCCGCCGGCGAGCGCTTCCTGTGCGTCAAAGACGCGGCCCGTCATACACCATTCCAGCGCCAGTGGTCGGCCGACGATGTGCGGAAGGAACCAGCTTGCCGCACCATCAGGAGCGATGCCCCGGCGCGCAAATACAAAACCGAAACGCGCAGTCTCGCTGGCCAGACGAATATCCATGGGCAATTGCATGGTCGCACCGACACCGACGGCAACACCGTTGATCGCTCCGATAACCGGCTTGAGACATTGAAAGATACGCAGCGTCAGTAGTCCGCCGCCATCCCGCACGCGCGGATCGGAATAATCTTCGACCGGGTCTTCGCTGGCAAAAGGCTTCTTGCCATCTTCCGGTGTCAGATCCGCTCCTGCGCAAAAGGCGCGTTCGCCGGCTCCCGTCACGACCACCGCGCGGACATCATCATCGGCATCGATCCGGTCGAACGCATCGATCATTTCCTTGAGCATCTTCCCGGTAAATGCGTTCATTTTCTCGGGACGATTGATTGTGATCGTCGCGACATTGTCGGCAACGTCATAGAGGATCTGGGTATAGTCGGTCATGCACGTCTCCTGTGGATACAAAAAGGGCCGCGAGTTTCTCGCAGCCCTCATTGTTGTCTGTTAGCGCGGTGCCATCCGGATGCCCCCATCGAGGCGGACATCTTCACCGTTGAAATACCCGGTTTCGATCATGCACAATGCGAGCTTTGCATATTCGTCCGGAACACCCAGTCGCGGCGGATGGGGAACCATCGCGCCCAGGGCATCGCGCACCTGTGGCGGCGCACCGGCCAGCAGCGGAGTATCGAAAATTCCGGGCAAAATGGTGTTTACGCGAATACCGTCGCGGGAAAGATCGCGAGCGATCGGCAGGGTCATCCCGACCACGCCGCCCTTGGATGCTGAATAGGCAGCCTGACCGATCTGACCATCTTCTGCGGCCACGGAGGCGGTATTGACCATTGCGCCGCGATCACCGTCAGCGAGTGGATCAAGCGTCAGCATCCCGGCTGCCGATTTGGCAATACAGCGAAAGGTGCCGACCAGATTGACCTGAATGACGAAGTTAAACGCATCCATCGGGAAATGCTTGATCGATCCGTCTTCCTTGGATCGGCTGGCCGTCTTGATCGCATTGCCGATACCAGCGCAGTTCACAAGGATGCGCTCCTGGCCATTGGCGGCCCGAGCTTTTTCAAACCCGGAATCAACGCTGTCATCCTCGGTCACATTGACCTTGCAGAACACACCGCCCAGTTCGGAAGCGAGCGCTTCGCCTTTTTCTTCGTTGAGATCAAAGAGCGCAACTTTTACGCCCTTTTCGGCAAGACGCCGAGCGGTTGCCGCACCCAGGCCGGATGCACCGCCGGTAATGACGGCTGAGATTGTATCATTCAGTTCCATTTTGGTTTCCTGTATTTTCTGATTCTAGTTCAAACGTTCGATGATTGTGACGTTCGCTTGTCCGCCACCTTCACACATGGTTTGCAATCCGGTTTTTGCGCCCTTTTGTTCCATGGCGTTCAGCAGGGTCGCCATCAATTTGGTGCCCGAAGCGCCCAGCGGATGACCCAGTGCAATGGCTCCGCCATGCACATTGATCTTGCTGCGGTCCGCACCGGTGTGCTTGAGCCAGGCCAGCGGCACAGGTGCAAAAGCTTCGTTCACTTCATAGAGATCAATATCATCAATCTTCATGCCTGCGCGCTGCAAGGCACGATCTGTGGCAAACAGGGGCTCCTCCAGCATGATCACCGGATCCCCTGCGGTCACAGTGAGGTTAATGATTTTGGCACGCGGTGTCAGGCCATGATCTTTCAGAGCCTGTTCCGAGCAAACCAGAACCGCGCTGGAACCATCACATATCTGGCTGGCGTTAGCCGCCGTGATCGCACCACCTTCCTGCAGAACTTTCACGCCGCCAATGCTTTCCATCGACGCGTCAAAACGGATGCCTTCATCAACCTTGTGCATGGCATCGCCTTCAGGTGTCTCGACTTTCACGGCGACAATTTCATTGTCAAAAGCGCCGGACTCGGTCGCGGCAATGGCTTTCTGATGGCTTTCAAGAGCAAAGGCATCGAGATCCCCACGGTCAAACCCATGTTTTTTCACCAGCATTTCGGCACCCATGAACTGGCTGAACTGAACACCCGGATAAGCTTCTTCCAGACGTTCGCTCTTGTTGGTGCCGAGACCAGCATCCTTGAACAGCTTGAACGTTGAACCCATTGGCACGCGGGTCATGCTTTCAATGCCGTGCGCCAGAACCATGTCCTGGGTACCGGACATAACGCCCTGGGCTGCAAACTGGATGGACTGCTGGGAAGAACCACATTGCCGGTCAATCGAAACAGACGGGATGCTGTCAGGCAGTTTCGAAGCGAGAACGGCATTGCGGCCGACATCGCCCGACTGTTCGCCGCCCTGCATCACACAACCGGTGATAACGTCTTCAATCGCTGCAGGATCGAAATCATTGCGATCAGCAATAGCATCCAGTGTAGCGGCACCCAAATCTACGGCGTGGGTTCCCGCCAAACGTCCACCACGACGACCACCTGCGGTCCGAACTGCGTCTACAATATAGGCTTCTGCCATATTCCTGTTCCTTCTGTTTTCCAAGAGAATCTCTGATTTAACTGATCGATTAAACTGGCACTGCCGCTACGTCAATATAGCCGCCAAATAAAAAGCCGGTTATCACGGATGCGATAACCGGCTTCCTGAATTTCAATCTACTGTGCAATTAAGCAGGTACATTGTCTTTCTTGACCGTAATCACCTGCGGATAGGTGAACTCGAGCAGGCCTTCCTTGCCATATTCTGCACCGAAACCGGACTGCTTGTGACCACCAAAGGGCGCGAATGGCGACAGGTGCAGGAATTCGTTGACCCACACGGTGCCGGTTTCCATCTGCTCGGCAATTTCGACGCCCTTGTCCGGATCCGCAGTCCAGACTGCACCGGCCAGACCATATTCACTGGCATTGGCCCGGGAAATAGCTTCGTCCTCTGTGCTGAACTTCATCAGCGGCATAACCGGACCAAATTGTTCCTCGGCCACAATCCGTGCGTCTTCCGGTGGATTGTCGAGAATGGTGATCGGCATGTAGTATCCCGGGATATCCGGGTCATGGTCGCCGCCGACGAGGAAGTTATAGCCGTTGTCCTTGGCGTCCTGAACCAGTTCGATAACGCGATCATATTGTTTCTTGTTCTGGATGGGGCCGACTGCCGTGCCTTGCTGTGCCCCGTCGCCGACAGTCACGTTTTTCGCATATTCCGCGATCGCCGCGCTCAGCTCGTCATAAATATCTTCGTGGATATAGATGCGTTTGGCCGCCACACAGATTTGACCGGCATTGGTGAAGCTGGACCAGAAAAGCTGTTCGGCCACTTTTTCGACATTGGCATCGGGCAGGACGATGGAGGCATCATTGCCGCCCAATTCCAGCGTAATGCGTTTGAGGTCCTTGGATGCGCCTTCCATGATTTTTTTACCGGTAGCCGTCGATCCGGTGAATGTGATCTTGTCGATATCCGGGTGGTTGGTGATGAGCGGCCCGAGGCTGTCTTCACCCGTGATTATATTGACAACACCCGGAGGTGCTGTGTCCTTGATCAGCTCTGCCAGACGCAATGTCGTCAGCGGCGTGAACGGCGAGGGTTTGAGCACGATCGTGCAACCCGACAGCAATGCCGGAGCAATTTTCTGCACCGCCATCATGACCGGGAAATTCCACGGGACAATGCCGCCGACAACACCGACGGGTACCCGGCGGGTTCGGCTCAGACGCTCGTCTGTATCTTCGTTGATTTCATCATCGAGATCGAGTGTCGATTGCGCCCCGGCCATCATCGAGGCACCCATGATTTCGCCCTGAGCCTGTGCATGGGGCTTGCCCTGCTCAGCAGTCAGAAGCCGGAACAGTTCATCGAGATTATCCTTGATCGTTGCCGAGATGGCCTGGACCACCGCGCGCCGTTCTTCGATGGGTTTTTTGCGCCATGCCGGAAAGGCAGCGCGCGCAGCCGCGACAGCACTGTTCAGTTCCGCTTCACCGCATGACGGGACCTGCCCGATCACTTCTTCATTGGCTGGGTTGACGACATCCAGCATCTCGGACGTGCCGATCATCTCGCCATTGATCAAATTCTTATATTGGGTCACCATTTTTCTCTCCTTTGGAATTTTTGCCATATTTCTTTTTCTATTTGAGTCGTTTGTATCGCATTACAAGGTCCGCTGCGCCTCTCATTTTGATAGAGTGTATCTGATTGGCAGAGTCTTCAATCCTCCGACGAAGGTCGATTTTGCGCGCTTGGGATCACCCGCCAGTTCGAGCGTCTCAATGCGGTCGAGCAGCTCGTTGAACAGGATCCGCATTTCCAGCCGCGCGAGATGCAGGCCCAGACATTGATGCGCCCCCGCACCGAACGCCAGATGACGATTGGGAGAACGCGATGCATCAAATCTGCGCGGGTTTTCAAACTGCGCCGGATCATGATTGGCGGCAACATAGTTGATCATCAACCAGTCATTCTTGGCGATTTTCTGACCGCCAATCTCCGTATCTTCTGCCGCGGTGCGCATGAAATGCTGAACCGGACTGGTCCAGCGAATGGCTTCCTCGACAATGCCCGGCAGCAAGCTGCGGTCAGCCTTGACCCGGGCAAACTGTTCGGGATCCTGCGCCAGCGCCATCATCGCTCCGGCGGTGGATGCCGATGTGGTGTCATGGCCGGCACTGGCGACAATGATATAGTAACCCGCCATGTCCCGATCATTCAGCGGCTCGCCATCGACCATTGCGTTGGCAATGACGCTCGCCACATCATCGGTTGGATTCGCGCGTTTCTCAGCGGCCAGCTTGGCGAAATAGGCTTCGAAATCTGCCACGGCTCCTGCGACGACCTGCGTGATCTGTTCGGGTGTCATGTCCTTCATGCCGGTACCGGAAAGGTCTTCATCCTGACCTCCGAACATTTGCTGGGTGAGGAAAAGCATGCGCTGTTCGTCAGCCTCGGGCACTCCCAATATCTGCATGACAACATGCAACGGATAGGGCGCGGATACCAGGGGCACAAAATCTGCTTCCGTGCCTGCCTCGACCAGCCGATCGACGGTTGATTTGGCCAGTGATTCTATTTCCGCCTCGAGGACACGCAGGTTTTTCGGCATGAACCAGTCCTGGGTCAGGCGTCGGTATTTGGGATGGACCGGTGCATCGAACACAACCAGCGAATCGACAAGCATCTTGCTGCCTGTGACTTTCAGCGAAAATTCAATCGCTTCCCTGGCAGACAGCACGACAGGGCGGGGGTTGTTAAGGAAGGTCGCATTGTCCTTTGAAATGCGCATCACGTCTTCGTAACGCGTGACCAGCCAGAAGGGATCGAAGCCATCCCCCGGAATCTCGACTTTGGCAACCGGCATATTTTCACGCAGCCAGTCAAAGGTATCGAGCAGCCCGTCCCATTCCGCATAGACATTCGGATCAACGACCTTCGTCGCCATTTCAGGCGAAAGGGTCGGGATGTTTTCCAATTCTGACATATTGCTCATTTCAGACTTCTCCAAATTTCCGGGCGCCCGCTTCAAACCCTTCGGTCGGCAAGGCGCTCATGTAGATCACGATCTTTTCAATCTGTCCGGCGACTGTGCAATGGAAGAAATTGCAGTTGCGCAAGCTGGTCTGTGTACCATCGGCGGCGCTGGTCAGCTGGATATGAAAACGGACCGCCACCGTCCCGTTTTCGGGATCAGCCGTCGATTCGAATTCATCTATGGAGATGCCGGAATAGCTATCGAGAAATTCCACAAAATGCCGATGGACTGCGGGCTTGCCGTCAAAACTGATGCCCAGCGGCGGAATGACCATGATCGCATTTGAGGCGAGGTTATCCATCAAGCCATCCATATCCCTCTCGACCACTTTGCCAAAATATCCATCCACAGCCAAACCGCGAAGGTCATCGGAGGATAGTCCGCCTTCCATCAGACAATCTTGCTGCCTGTCTTGCCCCAATATTCATCGCGGAGCAGCCGCTTGTAGAGTTTCCCCGTCGCCTCACGCGGCAGTTCTGAACGAAAATCAATCTGGCGCGGGACCTTCACGCCCGACAGTGTTTGCCGCAAATGCGCCTCCAGCTCTTGCGCAAATTCGGGCGTGGCATTGGCCATGTCCATCGGCTGCACCACTGCAACCACCTTTTCGCCCATATCTTCGTCCGGAGCGCCGATTACGGCAGCATCCGCCACTTTGTCATGCGTGACGAGCAGATTCTCGATCTCCTGCGGGTAAATATTCACGCCGCCAGAAATGATCATGAAGCTTTTGCGGTCAGTCAAATACAGAAAACCGTCTTCATCAACTTTTCCGACATCGCCAAGAGATGTCCAGCCATGGCTGTTGGAAGCCGCCTTCGTTTTTTCTGGATCATTGTGATAGGAAAACGGACTTCCGCCCTCAAAATAGATCTGCCCTTCTTCACCGGCTGCGACTTCATTGTCATCCTCGTCACAGATGCGAACAGTACCCAAAAGTGCTTTGCCGACAGAGCCTTTGTGCGCGAGCCAGTCCGGCGCACTGATATAGGTAAAGCCGTTGCCCTCCGATCCGGCATAATATTCCATGATCACCGGTCCCCACCAGTCGATCATCTTCTCCTTCACGGGAACCGGGCAAGGTGCCGCGGCATGAACCGCGCTTTTGAGGCTCGATACGTCATATTTTGCGCGAACCTCTTCCGGCAGTTTTAACATCCGGTTGAAATGGGTGGGCACCCACTGACTGACATTCACCTGATATTTTTCGATCAGGCCCAGCGCCTGTTCCGGATCGAATTTCTCCATGATGATCGTCGTGCCGCCAAGCTTGTGCACCGTCATGCACCAGCGCAGTGGTGCCGCATGATAGAGCGGCGCGGGCGACAAATAAGTGCAGCCCGGCGTAAACCCGAATGCGCCCTGGGCAATCGCGACCAGGGCATTGGGCTGGCCAATATCCTCATTCTCGGGAAAAGGAATTCGCACACCCTTGGGGCGTCCGGTCGTTCCCGACGAATAAAGCATGTCTGTCCCGTGGCGCTGATCGGCAATCGGGGTGTCGGACATCGCAGCAAGAGCCGGCTCCAGAGCGCGGTCATCATCCGCCCCGTATACATATTGTGTTACATCGGGATTTAAATTCAGCAATTCATCCAGAACCGCCAGTTTGGTATCGGAACTAATCACCATGGTGGCGCCGCTGTCCGACAAAATGTAGCTGGCCTCTGCGGCGGTTAGCCGGCTCGGGATGGCGACATAATAGAGCCCCGACCGCTGTGCGCCCCAAATGATGTCAAAAAAGCCAGGATGGTTGTCCAGGAAAACCGCCACGGTGTCGCCAATTTGCAATCCCTCGCTGCGGTACAAATGCGCAAAGCGATTGCTCGCCTGATCCAGCTCGGCAAAGGTTTCAACTTCACCCGTTCCCGCCATGATGATAGCGGGTTTGTCCGGATTTTCCTGGGCATGCAGATAGGGATGCATGGGTGGTAACTCTCCATTTTTATTGATCGCATAAACCAGCGATTCGCGTTCTGTACATCTTGATTTAATCGCGCGCTTAAATCAATTGATATATGCGCTGCAACCTGCACCGGGCATTCTGTTCTTTAACTGCCGATCAGGAGGTGGTAGCTGTGCCTTGTGCGCGACTGGCGAGTTAAGGTGGGTCACCACCGGGGAGCGGACAGATTTTCACCGCCGTTCGCCTGGGCATTTTCTGCAGCAAGGAGACATGCTCATGACCGACACACCCAAACCCTTTCATATCGTATTCCTGCTTTTTGATGACATCACCCAGCTGGACTTCACTGGTCCGGCGCAAGTGCTTGCACGCATCCCGGGTGCGGTCATGCACACGGCTGCCAAAGCGATGGAACCGATCCAGACAGATTGCGGATTCGCAATGTTGCCGTCCGTCAATTTTGTTGATTGCCCGCAAGCAGACCTGCTTTGCGTCCCCGGCGGCTTCGGCACAAAAGGAGTCTTGCAGGATGAAGCCACATTGCAGTTTTTGCGCGATCAGGCCGCCGGCGCGCAATATGTCACGTCCATCTGCACAGGTTCGCTGGCATTGGGAGCGGCAGGGTTGCTCGAAGGCAAACGGGCGACGACCCATTGGGCCTATACTGCGCTGCTCCAGAAATTCGGTGCCACCTACGAGAAGGGGCGCGTGGTTAAACATGGCAATGTCATCACTGCTGGCGGGGTGACATCGGGGATTGATTTTGCGCTGACGATTGTCGCTGAACTTGGGGGCGAAAATCTGGCGCAGGCCATTCAACTTGCTCTGGAATATGATCCGGATCCCCCGTTCAAAAGTGGTCATCCCGATCGGGCAGATCCCAAGCTCGTCGCGATGCTGCATGAGCGGGTCTATGACAGCACATTGCAAGGTCTCGAGGAGATTATCGACGCTAGTTAAAAAAACAGACGACTCGGGCCGAGGAATTCGGCATGGCCACGATCTCCTGACAAACGAAAGCCCCAAATCTGTCTGACGCGAATATCTCGACGAAAACAACGCCGCGCCGGATCAGCGAAGTGAAGCTGTTTCTGTTTTCTGCGGCCTGTGCTGTTACGGTCGCAAATGGATATTATTTTCATCCGCTGATCGCGCCTATCGGGGATGAGTTTGGTGCCGACGGCGCTCTGCTCGGACTGGTGCCCGCATTCAATCAGCTCGCCCTTGCGCTGGGTATATTGTTGCTTTTGCCGCTGGGTGACAGAGTCAATAATCGCAAGCTCGTGACACTGTTCATTGCCGGACAATTTCTGGCGATGCTGGCCATGTCCCTGTCTCAAAACTTTGCGTTGTTTATCGCCGCTTCTTCGATGCTCGGCCTGGCGACAATAGCGCCCTATTTGCTGCCAGCTTATGTCACCAAACGCGTCCGGCCGGATCGTATCGGCCATGTCACCGGCATCATGACCGCGGGGATCACCGTCGGTTTGCTCGGAAGCCGGGCCGGTGGCGGCGTGCTCGGGCATTATTTCGGCTGGCGGTCCGCCTATTGGGTGGGAACCGCCCTCACCTTCCTGTTGCTCGTCATCCTCCCGCTGATCATGGAAAAGGATGAGAAACTGCGCGACGATGACGAAGCGGTGCAAAGCTACGGGGCATTGATTGCGTCCCTTTGGCCGATCGTCAAAACTATGCCCGACGTGCTGCTGGCAGGATTGCTGCAGGCCCTGTCCTTCGGCTTTTTCATAGCTCTCTGGCTGGGAATTGGCCTCTATCTCACCAGTTCTTCAATGGGATATGGCGTCGACATCGTAGGCTATCTGGCGCTGCTTGCTGTCACCAACGTATTCATCGCTCCCTGGTCGGGTAGGCTGGCAGACCGGATCGGGCCGGAAAAAGTGCGCGTGTTGTTCGCCATGGTCCAATGGCTGGGTGCTGCGCTGCTATTTGTGGCCAGCGACAATATCTGGCTGCTCATCCTGCCGATCATGCTCAGCAATTTTGGCGGTGCGTCAATGGACGTCGCCAACCGTACCATCATGTTTGGCCGCGATCCGGAAATCCGGACAAGGTTGATGACGATATATATCGTGATCATGTTTATCGGCGGGGGATTGTCCAGCTGGCTGGGCACCGCGGCTTATGCTTGGAGTGGATGGAATGCCATCGCCACGGTCTCCATAATTTTTGCCACGCTTATCCTGATACTGGCGATCTGGGGTCAGCGGATCCGCAAGGCTTAGGACGCGATACGGACCAGAACCTTTCCGATATTTCCGCCGGTGAACAGCTTGTCATAGGCGACAAGAACATTCTCAATCCCGTCCGTCACATCGAAGGGAGTATCGATCAGGCCATCATCCATCCATTGCGCAAGCTGCACCGTGAGGCGCTCTCCCTGATCCATGAAATCAGGCGAGAAAAAACCTTCGATGCGCAGGCGTTTCATCAATATCTGATCAAAATGAACTGGCCCCTTCCCCCGGCCGTCGCCTTGATATTGAGCCATTAATCCGCAAAGTGCGATCCGTCCGTACATCGCCATATTGGGCAAGACCGCATCCAGCAATGGCCCGCCGACATTGTCGAAATAGGCGTCTATTCCGTCAACAACCTTTGCCAGCTCCGCAAAAACATCATCATTTTTATAGTCGATGGCTTTGGTGATGCCGAGTTCATTTTCCAGCCACGCACATTTATCCGGACCGCCGGCAAGGCCGTAGACATTGGCTCCCAATATCTTTGCAACCTGACAGGCAAGCACACCGGTCGAACCCGCTGCCGCTGACACGAGTACATTATCGCCTGCCTTGACCGCAGCCGTTTCCTGTATGCCCCACAAAGCGGTCCAGCCATTAAAACCCAATACACCGAAATGCTGCTTGATATCGGCAATCGTGTCATCGACTTTAACCAACCCGGCCAGCTCCGGCTGTACAGCGGCATATTCCGCCCATTGGCCAAACCCCCGCACAAGATCTCCTTTGGTGAAGTTGGGGTTTTTGGACTGCACCACGTGTCCCAGAACCAGACCAACCATCTTGGTCCCCAATTCCAGCGGAGGCTGGTAGGAATCTTCTCGTTCCGTCATCCACATCCGGGTTCCGGCATCCATCGACAGCCAGGCCGTTTTGACCAGAACTTCTCCCTCGGCAATGTCGGGCACGGATTCAGACTCGAGTGACAGCGCACTGGTGACATCATCGTCTATGGGTCGGCTGTTCAATTGCCAGAAGCGGTTGGTTTCCATGTGCATTCTCCGATCACTGGCAAAGCAATCTAGAGAAGTTCATCCTGTTCGATACTATTCTTATTGGCGGGAAGCGAGAACAGCATCCCGTCCTTGCCCAACACTACCGGTCCATCATAGGCATCAGATACCCCCTTGAGATAATAGGCCTCCAGATAACCGATCGGCACAGCGGGAACGATGTGCGAGAAAACAAGCATCTTCGCTCCAGCCGCTTTCGCTGTTTCGGCAACTTCCACCGGTGTCGCATGATAGCCCGGAATGTCGGACATGATTTTCGCAAGCCGGTCACGACCGGCATCCCGGAGTGCCTTTTCCGTCTTGCCAACCATCTGGGCATTCAACACTTCATGAACCAGCAGATCGCAGTCGTTACACGCCTTCTCCACCGCTTCGCTTTTGGCAGTATCGCCGCTGAAAACGACCGAGCGGTCTTTATATTCAAACCGGTAACCAACCGCAGGTGTCACTGGTTCGTGATCCACCATGAACATGGTGATCACTATCCCGTCGCTGTCAAAAATCACCTGTTCGGCCTGACCCTCAGCAAAACCAAAAGCGCGCGGGACACCGCCTTCTCCCGAGGGCGGCATGATATCCGCCCCGTGATGGGCAATGCGATATGATGCATCTGCTGCATAGGCAGCATTGATTCCCTCGACAATCGGGACAATGCCTTCCGGAGCAAAGACTGGCAGCGGTGCATCCCGTCCTCCACCGGTCCAGCGCTGAAACAGCAGTTCGCCCAAACCATCAATATGATCACTGTGAAAATGGGTGAGCAAAACCGCTTCGACCAGTCCGGCATTCAAGCCCATCCGGCCCAGGTTGCGTACAGCGCCTCCGCCCGCATCTACAATGAACATCTTGCCATCAATGATGACCGCCGAACAGGGTCCCTCTCGGGTTGGGTCCGGAAAAGGCGAACCGGAACCGCACAGGACGACATGCATGCCGTCCGGCAAATCGCCAATCACATCGCGAGCGATTGCATTCTCCACCGCCTGCGCGAACAGCCGCTCTCCAATTTGAGGACGGAATATCCAGGCAACAAACACCAATCCAAGCATCAGACCGACCAGCCCAATCCCAATCCGTTTGCGCATCATCCCGAAATTCCCCCCTGTTTTCAGGGACGGCTTAGCATTCCACCAGATTAACCGCCAGACCGCCTTGTGATGTTTCCTTGTATCGCTCTGACATGTCTAGCCCGGTTTTGCGCATCGTTTCGATCACTTCATCAAGGCTGACCCGGTGGGTGCCGTCGCCTAATATGGACAGTCGCGCCGCTTCGATCGCCTTGACCGCACCGACCGCATTGCGTTCGATACAAGGCACCTGCACCAGTCCGGCGACCGGATCACAGGTCAGTCCCAGATTATGTTCCATCCCGATCTCTGCCGCATTTTCGACTTGCAGCGGGGTACCGCCCCAGGCCGCGGTCAGACCGGCAGCGGCCATGGAACAGGCTACGCCAACTTCGCCCTGACAGCCAACTTCTGCGCCAGAGATCGAGGCATTTTCTTTAAACAGTGAACCAATGGCCGCGGCCGTCAGAAGGAATGTTTCGACGCCTTTTGCATCTGCCTTGGGTGCAAATCGTTCGTAAAACCGCAGCACGGACGGCACGATTCCAGCTGCACCATTGGTCGGCGCTGTAACCACTTTGCCGCCTGCTGCATTTTCTTCATTCACTGCCAGAGCCCAGAGATTGACCCAGTCCAAAATGGTGAGCGGATCAGACAGACTGCGTTCCTGACGTTCCATCAGGCGCGCATGGATTAGCGGTGCACGGCGCTTGACCTTCAGGCCACCGGGAAGAACACCGCCCTGCTGGATACCACGATCTATGCAGGCCGACATCGCACCGGCAATCGCCCGAACATCAGCGCTGATCTCATCATCGCTTTTTCCGGTCCGTTCATTGTTGCGCATGATATCAGCGATGGAGAGGCCTTTTTCGTCGGCAATCTTCAGCAAATCGGCGCCCGAACAGAAAGGATGCGGTACATCCCAAAGCCCGGTTTCCGGATTGTTGCTGCCGATCTGGGTCTCGTCCAGCACAGCACCTCCGCCAACCGAATAATAAACGCAGGTATCAGCGAGATCATCTCCTGCAAACGCGTTGAACCGCATTGCATTGCTGTGAAAATCCAGTCGCTTCTTTTGATCGAAGACAACATCGGCATCCTCGTCAAATGCGATTTCATGAACGTCAGCCAGCTTTATCCGCGAACGAGAACGGATACTTTCAACCAGCTGATCCGCTTCATCCGGTTCGATTTTTTCGGGCTTCTGGCCAGACAGACCCAGCAACACGGCACGATCTGTCGCATGTCCTTTTCCGGTCAGAGCCAATGATCCAAATAATCTGGTCTCCAGCCGTGTGACCTGATTGATGCGGCCCGCCGAGTGCAACCGTTCAACAAACAAGGCCGCCGCCAGCATCGGCCCCATGGTATGCGAACTTGATGGGCCAACGCCAATCTTGAACAATTCGAATGTACTGGCGACCATTACGTCTCTTTCCTCTTCATAACCGAAAGTGACTTTACCCTGTTACCTTCCGTCCGAGCCAATGAAAAAAACACAACAAGTTGCGGGCAAAGCAGATCAGGACGCCTTCATTTTGGCAACCCACTGATCGACCATGATCTCCAATATGTTCAGCGGCACCGAACCACCTCCCAAAACGGTGTCATGAAATCCTCTGATGTCAAAATCATCGCCGAGCTCTTTTTCCGCATTGGCGCGCAGTTCCTGAATTTTCATCATGCCAATTTTATAGCTGGTCGCCTGTCCCGGCATCACCAGATAGCGACGCACCTCACTGCGTACGGCAGTCTCGGGTATCGGACTGTTGGCGAGGAAATAGGCAACCGCTTCTTCTTCAGACCAGCCCTTGGCATGCAAACCGGTATCAACCACCAGCCGGATCGCGCGCCATATCTCGGTCGTCAGCCGGCCGAAGTCAGAATAGGGGTTTTCATAGGCGCCCATTTCCTTGGCGAGCAACTCGGAATATAGCGCCCAACCCTCGCCATAGGCAACCGCGCGGCTGCCTTGCGTCCGGAACTTTGGAATTCCCGTCAACTCGCGCGCGATGCTGTTCTGCATGTGATGGCCAGGATTACCTTCATGATAGGCAATAACCTCCAGGCTGTGGATTGGCATCGCCCGCATGTCGGACAGATGGGCATAATATGTTCCCGGCCGACTGCCATCGATTGTCCCGGGGCGATAATGTTGGGCGGCTCCATCCTGCTCGCGAAAAGGTTCCACCCGCTTCACGACCAGATCAGCTTTGGGCAATATCCCGAAAAACTCCGGCAGCCGTTTCTTTATGGACGCCAGATGCTTTTCGGCCGCGTCTATGTAATCCTGCGCACCTTTGTCATCATTGGAAAAATAAAACTGATCATCTTCGCGCAGGAAGGTGAAAAAGGCCGGCAAGTCACCCTTGAAATCAACACTGTCCTTGATCGCTTCCATCTCGGTACGAATGCGCGCGACTTCGCTGAGGCCGATATTGTGAATTTCATCTGCGGTAAGCGGGGTCGTTGTCTGGTTGGCGAGGCGATAGTCATAATATGCCTTGCCATTGGGGAGAGCAGAAACACCGCGTGGCTCCGCATCGGTATTGGCGAGGTCAGCCTTGAACCAGGTAATGATGCGCTGATAAGCGGGTTGCACGGTGCCGGTCAAAACGGTTCGCGCTTGTTGTTTCAGTTCATCGGAACGCGCCTCGGTGAGGGAGCCATCCTTGACCAAAGCTGCGAGCTTGGCTTCCGTGGCTTCCCAAAGCGCAGAAGCTTTGCCTTCTCCAAAGGGCGCGCCGGTTGTGATTTTTTCGGACTGCTCGATCACGCCTTCATAGGCAAATCGCGGCGGTCTTGTTCCGGCCTTTGCATTGGCATGCGCGCGCACCAGCAATTGATCCAATGCTCGCGCACTGCCTTTGAGCCGCTCGATAAACGCCACCATATCGGCTTCGCTGGCAACCCGGTGCTGATTGATCAGGAAGGTTGGGAAGAAGGATTGCTGGCCATTAAACTGGTGCAACACGTAATCATTCCGGCGATAGGGAACGCCGGCTTCGGCTTTCTCCAGATTATACAGCCACATCGCCCATGAAATTTTTGCATCATCAGAAAGCTTGTCATAATCAAAAGACCGCTTCATCTCCGCCGTAGCTTCCTGCATCCATTTCAGCTGACGATCTGCCGCAGCTTCTGAAAAATCATCAATTTTGTCATAGCTGGTTTTCCGACCCAAAAAGGTTTGGGTGATTGGACTGAGGGTCAGCTGTTCTTCAAATTTTGCATCAAACCATGTGTTCAGCCGGTCGCTCTCTGTCTCGGCAACTGCCTCCCCGACCTTTTCTTGCCCGGCCTCTGCTGCCTGAACCGGGGCGGGAGCGATCGCCAAAGTTGTGGATGCCAATAGCAGAGTAAGAAATTTGGTCATATTTGCGAGTCCTTGCCAATTTGGTTTCGTTGGCAACTGCATGGCATAGCTGAAGTGGTTTGGAAACGCCCGAGGAGTTACTGGCACAAAAAAGGGCCGGAAGTTTCCTTCCAGCCCTTCTTGTTTGTTTCAGCGCAAGCCGAGCGTATGGATTTAGAAACCCATTCCGCCGCCCATGCCGCCCATGCCGCCCATGTCAGGCATTGCAGGAGCGCCGCCGCCAGCGCTGTCGTCCGGTGCATCGGAAACAGCAGCTTCGGTGGTGATCAGCAAACCGGCAACCGAGCTGGCATCCTGCAGAGCAGCGCGCACAACTTTGGTTGGGTCGATCACGCCAGCTTTGACGAGATCTTCGTATTTGTCGCTAAACGCGTTAAATCCGAAATTCTTGTCTTTCTGGTCGAGCAATTTGCCAGCGACAACCGCGCCGTCAAAACCAGCATTTTCAGCAATTTGACGGACCGGAGCCTGCAGCGATTTACGAACGATGTCGATACCGCGGGTCTGGTCATCATTGGCGCCTTCAAGACCTTTCAGAGAAGCAGTGGCATAGAGAAGCGCGGTTCCGCCGCCTGAGACGATACCTTCTTCGACTGCGGCGCGCGTTGCATGCAATGCATCGTCGACACGGTCCTTCTTCTCTTTCACTTCAACTTCGGTTGCACCACCGACTTTGATCACCGCGACACCGCCAGCGAGTTTCGCCAGACGTTCTTGCAGTTTTTCCTTGTCATAGTCGGATGTGGTGTTTTCGATCTGTGCACGGATCGCTTCGACACGAGCCTTGATGTCTTTCGACTTGCCAGCACCGTCCACGATGGTGGTGTTGTCTTTGTCGATCGTGACGTTCTTGGCTTCACCGAGCATGCCCAGCGTAACGCTTTCCAGCTTGATGCCAAGATCTTCGGAGATCATTTCACCTTTGGTGAGGATGGCGATATCTTCGAGCATCGCTTTGCGGCGATCACCGAAGCCCGGTGCTTTCACGGCTGCGATTTTCAGACCGCCGCGCAACTTGTTCACAACCAGTGTTGCAAGCGCTTCGCCTTCAATATCTTCGGCAATGATCAGCAAAGGACGTCCTGCTTGCACAACAGCTTCCAATATTGGGAGCATCGGCTGCAAGTTGGTCAGCTTTTTCTCATGGATCAGGATGTACGGGTTTTCGAGGTCCGCAATCATCTTGTCCGGGTTGGTGATGAAGTAAGGAGACAGGTAACCGCGGTCAAACTGCATGCCTTCAACAACGTCGAGTTCAAAGTCGAGACCTTTGGCTTCTTCAACCGTGATAACGCCTTCTTTGCCGACTTTTTCCATCGCTTCAGCGATTTTCTGGCCAACTTCAACGTCGCCATTCGCAGAAATGATACCAACCTGAGAGATTTCCGCGCTGCCTTTTACGTTCTTCGAACGCTTCTGCAGATCAGCGACAACCTTTTCAACAGCCTGATCAATGCCGCGCTTCAGATCCATTGGGTTCATGCCGGCAGATACCGATTTCATGCCTTCGCGAACAATCGCCTGGGCCAATACGGTTGCGGTGGTCGTGCCGTCGCCAGCAACATCATTGGTTTTCGAAGCCACTTCACGGAGCATCTGTGCGCCCATGTTTTCGAACTTGTCTTTCAGTTCGATTTCCTTGGCAACCGATACACCGTCCTTGGTGATGCGCGGTGCGCCGAAGCTTTTGTCGAGAACCACGTTACGGCCTTTTGGACCGAGGGTTACTTTTACAGCGTCCGCAAGAATGTCGACACCGTTCAGAATGCGTTCGCGTGCGTCGCGACCAAATTTTACGTCTTTAGCAGCCATGTTATTTTCCTCTGCTTTTGAGAATTAAGTGATTGGTAGAATGAAATGCGGTTACTCGATGATACCGAGAATATCGCTTTCCTTCATGATGATCAGGTCTTTGCCTTCAACGGTAACTTCCGTGCCGGACCATTTGCCGAACAGGATCTTGTCGCCTTTTTTGACGTCGAGCGGCGTCGATTTGCCGTTGTCGTCTTTCAAGCCATTTCCAACGGCAACAACTTTGCCTTCCGAAGGTTTTTCCTGCGCGCTGTCAGGAATGATGATGCCGCCGGCGGTTTTCGTATCCGCGTCAACGCGGCTAACCAATACACGGTCATGTAGTGGACGAAATTTCATATGTTTGCCTTTCTTGTCCTAACCTGCATTTCAGCGACCAGCTCCTTTGCTTGGGCCATCAGAAACGCCTGTGATGAGAATTAGCACTCATAAGAGTCGAGTGCTAACGAGGTCCATATGGGCGCTTGAGCGACAGGGTCAAGATTAAATGGACTCTTTTTTGGATCTTTTTTTGACGGATTTGCAAGGGTTGGAGCCCGACTGTCTTCGGAGACAGAAATTTTCTGTAACCGGAATCGGACTCTCTGCGAATGACAGGATGAGCCAGCACAGGCTGGTTCAGCAATATTCCCCCAATCTCCAAGAGAGGAAAATTTTATGTCCAATTCACTCGTAAAGGCAACCGCTGCAGCAGCAGCTCTGGCCGCAGCCGCAACAATCGCGATTTCTCCAACCACCGCTGTCGCAGCGGGCGCGAAGGAAAAATGTTTCGGTATTGCGCTGAAAGGCAAGAATGACTGTGCGGCAGGACCGGGCACCAGCTGCGCCGGAACTTCCACAGTCAACTATCAGGGCAATGCTTGGAAATATGTCGCCAAAGGCGCATGTGTGAAAGCCGGCGGCTCGCTCACAGCCAAAAAAGGTAACAAGAAGCCAGTTGCACAACGCAGCTAAACCACCTTCAAAACTATAGCGCAAAACCCGGTTTTGCGTTAGGTTTTGCGGATGTTGCCCAAATCCCAACCTCAAATTTCGGTTCGTTTGCTATGTTAGCACCTCTGTCGCCCTCCCTCCCTCCATCAGGTGGCATTGGTCTGAAATCGGTACATTTTAATGATGTGCTAAATGACGACGATGAAACGAAGCGCCCTGGATGGGTCGAAGTGCATCCGCAAAATTACTTCGGGGATGGCGGTCCGCTGCATCGTTGGCTGACCGCCATCGCCGGGGTTTATCCCTTGAGCTTTCACAGCGTCGGGCTTTCGCTGGGATCTGCCGACGGGTTAAACCAGCATGACCTCGACAAGATTGCAGACCTTTGTGATCGCTATCAGCCAGCCATGGTATCAGACCATCTGAGCTGGAGCGGCAATGCCCATGACCGCTATCCTGATTTACTCCCTGTTCCCTATACACAGGAAGCACTGGATCATTTCTCCACCCAAATCTCAAAGGTGCAGGATCGACTTCGACGTGCGATTCTGATTGAAAACCCCTCGCGCTATCTCAGCTATTGCGATGATGAGATGAGCGAGACAGACTTTATTTCCGCGCTTTGCAAACAGGCCGGCTGCGGTCTGTTGTTCGACATAAACAATGTCGAGGTGACAGCCACCAATGTCGGTCTGGATATGGAAGCTTATATTGATGCCATTGATCCGGACATTGTCGGTGAAATGCATCTGGCCGGACATGCCCGTGAAGACCATGAATCCGGACCTCTGCTGATCGATGATCACGGATCAATCGTCAGCAATGTCACATGGCGGCTGTATCAGCGCTTCATTCAGCGTGCAGGAGCCAAGCCAACGCTGATTGAATGGGACACGGATATCCCCGAATATGAAGTGTTGATGGCCGAAGTCGGCAAAGCCGAAGCCATATTATCGAGCGATTTTGAAGAGCGAGCGCCCCATGCCCTCTCTGGCTGACGGACAATCCCGCTTCATCGCCTGCCTCCAGCAAGGCCCGGATCATTTCCCGGCAGAGCTGTTTTCCGAAACCGACGAACGGGCGCTGCTCGGATTGAAAGCCCATGCCAATACCGTTTCACATGCCCGGTTGGTCGCCCTGGAAAATGCCTATCCAAAATTGCATGCGCATATGGGGCACGAACCCTTTCACGCCATTTCCCGGGAATATATCGAGCAAGACCATATTCTGACTTGCGACATGAACAATATTGCGCAGGAATTCGGCAGTTTTCTGGCTACCCGGAATCTGACGGCCACCGAAGTCGATCTGGCGCGGGTCGAATGGGCCTGGATAGAAAGCTACAATAGCAGCGAAGCATCGCCGCTGGAACTGGCGGAGATCGCTACACTCGACGAGGCGCAACTGCTGGCTTTTCCGATTGGAGCCCATCCCGCCATGCGCCTGATCAAATTGAGGGGAGACCTGTCCCCCGAATTGTCCGAACTGGGAACCGATACGCCGGACGGGCTTCTTATCGCGCGTCCGGAAGCAGATGTCCTGTTTCACCCGGTCGACGCGGTCAGCCATGATATTACGGAAAAAATTGCAAATATTTCAACGATGGGTAACCTTTTGACGATCGCCATCGAACTGGGTGATGAAACCACCGCCATGGATCGGATCGTCAATCTGATCAGAGCAGGCATAATGATAAATAATAATTAGAATATTCAAGGGGTTAAGATAATGATGAACTTGATAAAAAAGGCAATCAATCTGGTGAGCGGAGCCATTCCCGAAGCTATTGTGCTACTCGTCACCCGCGTCGCACTGGCCGGAATATTCTGGCGCTCGGCACGTACCAAGGTGGAAGAAGGAACCTGGCTACAGATGAGCGATACAACAGTTTTCCTCTTTCAGGAGGAATATGGCATGCCATTCCCTGAAATTACCGGACTGATCGCGACCTACGCGGAACATTTTCTGCCGATACTGGTCGTGCTCGGCCTGTTTACACGCGTCGGTGCGGCCGGATTGCTCGTGATGACACTGGTCATTCAGTTTTTCGTCTATCCCGAAGCCTGGTGGCAGACACATATTATCTGGGTCGCGCTGGCCGGAATCCTGGTTGTCCGTGGTGGCGGCATGTTCTCGATCGACCGGCTGCTTGGCCACAAGTTCGGATAATCACGTGAAGCATATCCGGACCAGGAGAGCATGAATGATCGCCAATGAAGAAACATTGCGCCATTTGATGGTGAAAGCCCAGGGCGGCGACAAGCAATGCTATTCCAGCCTGTTGATGGAATGCGAGAAATGGCTGCGTCGCTATTTCGCGCGGAAGATCAATCCGGCGGCAATTGATGATCTGGTCCAGGAAACGCTGATCTCGCTGCACCGCAAGCGGTCCAGCTATGATCCGACCAAGGCGTTTCTGCCCTGGCTGGCGGCGATAGGCCGTTATCGCTGGATTGATAGCCTGCGCAAGATTTACCGCCACGAACATGGCGAATTGAACGAAGAGCTGGTCGCCGATCCGCAGGAAGAAAGCGTGACTGCCAAGGTTAGTCTGGAACGTCTGCTCGGCATGATACCGGACAAGCAGGCCGATGTAATTGCATTGGTCAAAATCGAAGGCCTCAGCATTGCCGAAGCTGCAGCACAAACCGGCCAGTCGGAATCACTGGTAAAAGTAAATATCCATCGGGGGCTCAAAAAGATGAGTTCCCTCATCGAGAGTGAATAGAATGAGTGAAGTAGCAAATAGTCTGATTGATGATCTGGTTGACGATCTGTCTCCGGTGCGCTCCCTGAAACCATCCGGTGGAATGGCCGTTGCAGGCTTGCTGACCATTTTTGCCGGTGTCTCGGTCGCGTGGTTTCTGGGTATTCGCAATGATCTGGCGATGGGTATGGCAGACGAAATGTTCTTCCTGCGCAGTGGTGTTCTGCTGATGCTTGGAGTGGCGACGGCCTATTCTGCGGTCAATCTCGCACGCCCGGGCGTCGGCAATCTCAACCGCGGCTGGATCTGGGCGCTGGTGACCGCAGCCCTGTTCCCGCTGACGGCAGCAATCATGAGTGCGATCAACATGCCGCCGGTTGAAGCCTTGCGTCCGTCCGAAGGCCTGCGCTGCCTGACCGTGAGTGGCATGTCGGCATTTGTGATCGGCAGCGGATTGACCATGTGGCTCCGCCAGGGAGCGCCAACCTCTCCGGAACGGGCTGGCTGGCTGGTCGGCATTGCTTCCGGTGCTCTGGGCGCCGCAGCCTATAATATATTCTGCCCGTTTAATGACATTTATTATATCGGGCTTTGGTTCACGCTTCCGGTCCTGGCAAGCGCCATTGTGGGACGCTTTTTCGTTCCGCGGCTTATCCGCTGGTAATTTCGGGCGACAATATCCATATTGAATGCGGTGGGTTCGCTAGAGCCCGCCGCATTTTTTGTGGAGAGTGACGACAATGCAATTTGCCAAGGGTGCATGGAAATTTCTGGTCGCAATCAAGGACGGTCTGGTTCTGATTGCAATGCTGCTGTTTTTTGCCGCGCTTTATGGTGTGTTGTCGGCCCGCCCGAACGTCGCGGCGATCCATGAAGGCGCGCTGTTGCTGGATTTGAACGGGGTGATCGTGGAAGAGCTGGCCCAGCCAGATCTGGCCAGTATCCTGACTGGTGGCAATCAGAATAATGTTGCAGAATATCGATTGCGCGATGTCGTTGGTGCAATTGACGCATCTGTCGCTGATGACCGCGTAAAAGCCATTGTTCTGGATCTCAGTTTCTTTCTCGGCGGAGGCCAGACCAGCCTGAGCAGCATCGGTGAGGCATTGGCCCGGGCCAAAACCGCTGGCAAGCCGATCTATGCTTTTGCGAATTTCTATAGTGACGATGCCTATCAGCTGGCGGCCCATGCCAATGAAATCTGGATGGATCCAATGGGCGGCATTGTGTTCGCTGGTCCCGGGGGAAGCCGACTTTATTACAAGAACCTGATCGATCAGCTTGGCATAACCGCGCATGTTTACCGTGTCGGCACATATAAAAGCGCGGTAGAACCTTATTTGCGCGCGGATCAGTCTCCCGAAGCAAAAGAGGCTTCGGAGGCGCTTTATGCGGTATTGTGGGACAGCTGGCTGACGGAAATAAAGAAAGCCCGGCCGGACGCAAATATTGAAGCCTTTGCTAAAAACCCCGCCGCGATGGTCTCTGCCGCCGAAGGTGATTACAAGCAGATCGCCAAGGCCCAGAACCTGGTGGACACCATCGGTGATCGCGTGGCTTTTGGTCGCCATGTTGCCGAGAAGGTCGGGACAGATGAAACGCCTTCACCCGATAGTTTCAAAACCATCGCCTACAAGGATTATGTCGCAGCCAACCCGCCCTCCAGCAGCGGATCTGCGATCGGTGTTGTCACTGTTGCTGGCGAAATTGTCAGCGGCGAGGCCGGGCCCGGTATCGCTGCCAGCGGGCGCATATCGGAGCAGATATACAAGGCACTGGAAGCAGAGGAGATCAAGGCACTAGTTGTCCGGGTCAATTCTCCGGGCGGTTCCGCTTTCGCCAGCGAGGAAATCCGTCTGGCACTGGCAGATGTCAAAAAGGCAGACATACCGATTGTCATTTCCATGGGTGATGTAGCCGCCAGTGGCGGTTACTGGGTCGCGGCGGCTGGCGATCATATCATGGCAGAGCCAGATACAATTACCGGTTCTATCGGCGTTTTTGCGGTGTTGCCGAGTTTTGAAAAAGCGTTGGGCAAATGGGGCGTCACTGCCGATGGCGTGCAGACTACGCCGCTGTCCGGCGAACCGGATTTTGTCGGCGGTTTCAGCGATGATCTCAACACCGTGCTGCAATCGGGTGTCGAGAACAGCTATCAGGATTTTCTCACGCTGGTTGCCAGCGCGCGGGGCAAAACCCCCACAGAAGTGGATACGATCGGACAAGGCCGTGTCTGGGATGGCGGAACTGCGCGCCAGCTTGGACTGGTAGACAGTTTTGGCGGTGTTGATGATGCCTTGAAAGAAGCCGCAAAACGTGCGGAACTTGAAGAGGGCAGCTACCATGCCAAATATCTCGAAGCGGACGCTTCATTTGGTTGGGGAATGCTCGAAAGTCTCCCATTCGCAAAATCCGACACCGCTCCGGTAACGGGCATATTCAGCTGGGTTGCACGCGAACAAAAGTTGATGTTCAGCCAGGCGTTGGCGACAGCCCAGGGCCTTATGGCCCGACAAGATGTACAGGCGCTGTGTCTGGAATGCGGATCGATGACCAGCGCATCGGGATATGACGTCAATCTTGACCTGTTTGATCTGCTGAAATCTTACGCATCGTCCCCGGCACCGCGATAGATCGGGAGCGACAATCCCTTTACGATCGCCAACGCACGGAGCGCAAAGCCAGCAACAAAAGCGATGACTGCAGCAACAATGCCGGACATTCCGGTCTGCGCGAGCGCAACGAAAGCAAAGGCAGACAGGGCCCCGGCGGTCACGTAAATTTCCGGACGGATGATGATCGACGGTTCACCCGCCAGCAGGTCCCGGATCACACCCCCGACGCTGGCCGTAATAACCCCCATGATCGCTGCGGGTACAGGGTCGATCCCAAGTTGCAATGCCTTGGCTGCTCCGAATACCGAATAGGCCGCGAGCCCGATGGCATCAAACCAGTCGACCGCGCCTGCTTTCCAAATGCGCACCGGCGTCATCCAAACCACCAGTGCAATGGCGAGACAGAGAATGGGAACGCGGCTGTCCTGCACCCAGAAGACCGGAGCCCCGATCAGCAAGTCGCGAACGGTCCCGCCACCGACACCGGTCACCAGTGCGAAAAAGGCAAACGTCACCAAAGTCTGGCCGTTGCGCGCCGCCACCAGCGCGCCGGACACCGCGAAAACCGCTATGCCGAACAAGTCGAGCCAGCCGAGGGCGCTAAAAAGCAGCGCGCTATTCACGGGAGCATCCCGGTCGCGGCTGACTGTTTGCGGCGGCGGCGTGTGAACAGCATAACGAAACCGAGGATCGATCCCAATAGCGCCAACGCGGCAGAGCCGATAAGAACAGAATGGCTGGTATCCTCGCGCGTTTGCAAGTCCATGATATGCAGACCCCACATAAAATCAAAAGCGCGCCAGAACCGGGTTCGAACAGCGAGCGTTTCGCCGGTTGCGGCATTGATATAGACATTGGTGCCATCAGCAAAATGCACCTGCCAGGCCGCCGTTTCCCTTCGCAGATCAGAAGGTGATTTGTCAGCCGGAAACAAACGCGTGGACAAGACAGCCTCTTCTGGAAGATAAACCGCTTCGGCAGCTATTCTCGCCATGTCCCTTGTCATTTCCGGAACCGACCTGCCCGTTGCAGCAGAGTAGCGAACGACCTCGCCATTTTCATAAGTGACAATCCATATGGACAGGCTATCCTGCTGAATAAGCCGTGCTCCGCTGACCGCACCGCCATTGTCCGCGAACAGGGCAATATTCTTGTACGCTATCGCCGTGCTTTCCGATTCTGCGCGCAGATGGGTGCCGCGCACTTCCTCTATTGGCCTTGCGACCATGAACAGCCCGCTAGCGGTCCACAATATGATTGGTACGCCGATCAGCCAGCCGAGCCAGATATGCCATTTGAAGAAATCACGATGCCCGATTGCCATAAGACCAGCCTTTTCTCAGTGAGCTCAGCCGCCCAATAACGCCCCGATCTGCCGCGCGCCATCGATTGTTTGATAATCCTGATAGCGATCTCCAATGACCTGCATGCCAACCGGGAGGCCATCAACCGTTCCAATCGGCAAGACCGTCGATGGCAGGCCGGGGAAAGTAACCATTCCGGCCCACGCAAGTTGAGGTGCCGCAGGCTGATCAACACCGTCAATGGCGATATCACCCTGGAATATCTGTTGCTCGCTATGCGGAAAAGCCGGTGTCGCGCTGACCGGCGCCAGGACAAAATCATAGTCCTCGAACAGCGTCCGCCATTGCCATTGGTTTCGCGTTTGAAAATCCAGCAGATCAAACCAGTCGCGTACCGTGGCCTGCGTGCCATCCGGAGCGGGCAAGCCTCCCGCCATCGCGATATTGAGCATCTTGAGATAGGCCTCGTGCTGGACGGCAAGGTCAGGAACCAGTTCGCTGCGCCGATCCACCCGTCCGCCGCCATCTTCGATCAATCCGGCGACGCGATCGAGCTCCGCGCGATAGGCAGAAGCACATCCAATCATCGGCTGCTCGTCAATGAGCAAGAAACTTGCGCCTTTCAGTGAAACTTCACGGCGCGGCAACGGACGATTGAGAGTCACGTCCAACAGAGTTGCAAGATCGTCTGCGGAACGCGCCAATGGGCCGCACACCGACAAGGCAGCGCGCGGAACATCCGTGCCGGGATAAACATGCCCTTCCAGAGTGATAATATCGAATGTCGGCTTGTGCCCCCAGATGCCGCAATAATGAGCTGGCACGCGAATCGATCCGCCTATATCGCTGCCAAATTCGCACGGCACAATGCCGGCCGCGACCGCTGCCGCGCCGCCACCGGATGATCCCCCGGGAGAGCAGGCTAGATCATGCGGATTATTGGTGCGGCCATAAACCGGATTGTTCGATTGCCAGTCGGCGAGATCCGGCGGGACGTTGGTCTTGCCGATGATCACGGCACCGGCGCGTTTCAGCCGCTGCACAACCACGGCATCGGACTGCGCGATATTGTTGCGTGCATGTTCCAGTCCCCAGGTGGAGGCTGTACCGGCCAGATTAAAGCTTTCCTTTACCGTCATCGGCACCCCAAACAGGGGTTGGTCTGCACCTGGTCCCGCGTCATCGAGTTGGCTTGCTCTTGCCCGGGCGTTCTCAAAATCGCGCACGACTACAGCGTTTATCGGTGCATTCAGCGCTTCAATGCGCGCGATAGCGGCTTCGGTCGCATCCCGGACAGTCATTTGACCGGCGCGGATTTGCGCTGCAATCCCTGTGGCTGTAGCTTCTTCCGTCGGCTGCATCATCACATATCCCCATTTTTCTGTATTGTTTTCGTTGCTAATCAGCTTCCTTTATAGGGCGGTAAACGGAGATTGAAATGGATGGCTGCGCCGCGAAGTCCCAACCCGACGATCGCCCCGATCAGACCGGCCAGCGACAGCGGTACACCGGCAATGGTCAGGATGACGAACGAGGCAGATGCAAGAAATGCGGCGGAAATATAGATATTCTCTCCCATGACGAGCGCGGTTTCCCCGACAATGATATCGCGCAAAATGCCGCCCGCCACGGCAGCGATACAGCCAATCAGAACTGCGGGCGCCGGATTGACGCCAAATTCCAGTGCCTTGGCAGCTCCGTAGACCGAATAGGCCGCCAGGCCCACCGCATCAAACCAGTCAATCATGTTTTCCCGCCACCAATTCGCGGGCACAAACCACACCAGTATCGAAGCGAGAATAGCAATGATCGGCAGCGCATTGGAATGTATCCAGAATAACGGTGCGTCGATCATGATGTCTCGCACCGTTCCCCCGCCCATTCCAACTACCAGGCCTAGAAAAACAAACGTCACGATCGTCTGATTTTTTCGCGCCGCTGCCAGAGCGCCGGTTGCCGCAAAAAAAGCAATGGCGATGTAGTTCAGGGCGCCGAGCACCGGCTCAATGGACAGATCGACGGTCATAGCAGCATCCGGCAATCCCAACTTGTCAAATATGGATCGGCTTGCCCTGCACTGCCATCGCCGCTTCCTTCACCGCTTCCGAATGGGTCGGGTGAGCGTGGCACGTATAGGCAATGTCTTCGCTGGTCGTTCCGAACTCCATGGCCTGGGTCACCTGGGCAATCATCGTGCCGGCGAGCGAGGAAATAATATGCGCGCCCAATACGCGGTCGGTTTCAGCGTCGGCAATCACCTTCACATAACCATCGGTATCGCGATTGGTCTTGGCCCGACTGTTGCCGGCGAAAGGAAATTTTCCGACTTTATAAGCGACGCCGCTCTCTTTCACCTCTTCTTCCGTTATACCGATACTGGCAATTTCGGGATGGGTGTAGACGACGCCCGGAATCAGGTCGTGGTTCACAATGCCCTGCTGACCAGCGATAAACTCCGCTGCTGCAATGCCTTCATCTTCCGCCTTGTGGGCCAGCATCGGTCCGGGCGTCACATCGCCAATCGCGTACACGCCGGGAACGGATGTCTGGAAATCATGGCCAACTTCAATCTGGCCGCGATCGTTGGTGACAAGACCAGCCTTGTCGAGCGCCAGACCCTCGGTATTGGGCTTGCGGCCAATGGCGACGAGAACAACATCCGCGTCAATGGTTTCCGCATCACCGCCCTTGGCGGGTTCAATCGTCAATGTGGCTTTCTTGCCTTTGACCGTGGCCCCGGTGACCTTGGTGGAGGTCTTGATATCAAAGCCCTGCTTCTTGAAAATGCGCGCGCTGTCCTTGCGAATATCGCCATCCATGCCGGGCAGAATCTTGTCGAGATATTCGACAACCGTAACCTTGGCTCCGAGCCGCAACCAGACAGAGCCCAATTCCAGCCCGATAACGCCGCCGCCGATCACAACCATGTGCCCGGGTACTTTCGGCAATTCGAGCGCGCCCGTACTGTCGACGATGACATGCTTGCTGTTGTCGATGTCGACCCCGGGCAGCGGCGTGACCGATGATCCCGTGGCGATCATAATGTTTTTGGCAGTGACAGTCTTGTCGCCCACCTTCACCGTGTTCGCACTTTCGAAGGATCCGTGCCCTTTGATCCAGTCGACCTTGTTTTTCTTGAACAGAAACGCAATCCCGCCGGTCAGTTCTTCGACCGCCTTGGATTTCTCCGCATGCATCTGCTTCAAATCCAGCTTGGTACCGCTCAGTTTCACTCCGAATTTCTCGAGCGCTCCGGATGCCGCCTCGTGATAGACTTCGGACGCATGCAGCATCGCCTTGGATGGTATGCAGCCGACATTTAGGCAGGTCCCGCCCAGCGTCTCGCGGCTTTCCACACAAGCGGTTTTCAGGCCCAGCTGTGCCGCACGAATAGCGGCGACATAGCCACCGGGGCCGGAGCCGATTACGAGAAGATCATAGTCAAATTTATCGGTCATATTACACCTTTGGCATCGTCACCCTGAACCCGTGTCAGCGGCGCGCTTGAATCACAAATCAATCAGCAGTCGTGTCGGATCTTCGATTGCTTCCTTGATCCGCACGAGGAAGGTTACCGCTTCGCGGCCGTCGATCAGGCGATGATCGTAGCTGAGCGCGAGATACATCATCGGACGTGCTTCGATCGAACCGTCTGGCATCACGACCGGACGTTGTTCAATCCGGTGCAGCCCCAGCACAGCTGACTGCGGCGGGTTGATAATCGGCGTCGACATCAGCGATCCGAACACACCGCCGTTGGAAATGGTGAAGGTCCCGCCCTTCATGTCCGCCATGGTCAGTGTGCCGTCTTTGGCGCGCTTGCCAAAATCGCCAATCGTATTTTCCACATCGGCAAAGCTCATCGCTTCGGCGTTGCGGATCACGGGAACCACCAGACCATTGGGCGCGCTAACAGCGACCGAGATATCGACATAATCATGATAGACAATTTCATCGCCATCTATCTGCGCATTGACCGAAGGCACGTCCTTCAGCGCCAGACAGGCAGCCTTGGCAAAGAAGCCCATGAAGCCAAGCTTCACGCCGTGTTTTTTCGCGAACAGCTCTTTATATTTGCTGCGTGTTTCCATCACCGCCGTCATGTCGACATCGTTAAATGTCGTGAGCAACGCCGCCGTGTCCTGCGCTTCCTTCAGGCGCTTGGCGACGGTTTGACGCAGGCGGGTCATCCGCACGCGTTCTTCGCCGCGCGTCCCGCCAGCCGCCGGAGCGGCAGCCGGAACTTCCGCACCCGTCGCGGTACCTTTTTCCGCCAGCGGGGCCGCAGCACCGGATTTCACATATTTCTCGACATCATCCTTGGTCAGACGGCCATCCTTGCCGGTTCCACTAATCTTGCTGGGGTCCACACCATGTTCCAGCACGAGGCGGCGCACTGCCGGAGACAGCGTGATGGAAGAAGCGGAATCATCCGTCGATGCAGGAGCTGGAGCCGATTCTGCAGCCGCTGCCGGTGCGGCCTTCGCAGCCGCACCGCTACCCGCTTCGATCGTTGTGATCACTGCACCAACTTCGACAGTGTCGCCCACCTGAACTTTCAATTCCCCCAGAACACCTGCTTCCGGTGCCGGAACTTCCAGCGCAACCTTGTCAGTTTCCAGACTCGCAATCGGTTCATCAGCATCCACCGCGTCGCCGGGCTGTTTCAGCCATTCGCCGACCGTTGCTTCGGTGATCGATTCACCCAGTACCGGGACTTTTACATCTGTTGCCATAATCTCATGCTCACTTTCTCTGGCGGCTTAAACCACCCAAAATCATTTTCCGGCTTTGTGCCCCAACGCGTCGGCAACCAATTGTGCTTGCTGTTCCTTGTGGCGCGATGCCAGTCCGGTCGCCGGGGATGCACAGGCCACCCGGCCTGCATAATTCAGTGCAATGGACCCCTTCCCGGCCTGTTCCATGCAATCTTCGAGATAGGGCCGGACAAAATGCCAGCTGCCATTGTTGCGCGGTTCTTCCTGTGCCCAGACAACGGACTCGAGATTTTTCATCCGTTTCAGCCGGACAACCAAAGGCTCGGAAGGGAAGGGATAAAGCTGCTCGATCCGCACGATCGACGTGTTCTTGTCTTTCGCTGCATCACGCGCTTCAATCAGATCATAGGCCACCTTGCCGGAACAAAGCACCAGACGTTTCACATCCTTGTCTGCGGGCGGACTGGTGTCGGACTTGATCCGCATGAAGTGGTGGTCACCCTGAAATTCCTCTGCGCCGGAGACCGCCATCTTGTGGCGGAGCAGCGACTTGGGTGTCATGATCACCAAGGGCTTGCGGAAACTGCGCAACATCTGGCGGCGCAGCACATGGAAATAATTGGCCGGTGTCGTGATATTGGCCACCTGGATATTATCCTGCGCACATAGCTGCAGGAAGCGTTCGAGCCGCGCGGAACTATGCTCCGGACCTTGCCCTTCATAACCATGTGGCAGCAGCATCACGAGGCCATTGGCACGCAGCCACTTCGCCTCTCCGGATGCGATGAACTGATCAATCATGATCTGCGCGCCATTGGCGAAATCGCCAAATTGGGCTTCCCACAAGACCAGTGTTTTCGGGTCGGCTCCGGCATAACCATATTCAAAACCCAGCACGCCATATTCCGAGAGCGGACTGTCGAGAACCTCAAACCGGCCATGCGGTACTGTGCTGAGCGGAATATATTTTTCTTCCGTTTTCTGATCGACCCAGACGGCATGGCGCTGCGAAAATGTTCCGCGGCCGCTGTCCTGTCCGGACAGGCGTACATTATAACCTTCCGAAGCCAGTGATCCATAAGCCAGCGCCTCGCCGGTCGCCCAGTCGAAATTTGCGCCGCTTTCGAACATCTTTTTCTTGGCATCCAGAACCCGGCCCAGCGTTTTGTGGATCGTATGGCCCTCCGGCACCGTGGTCAGCGTCCGGCCCAGACTGTCGAACAGCTTTTTATCGATGGCGGTATCGACATTGCGCCGCGCGGTTTCCGGATCAGCCGGAATATGCAATCCCTGCCAGCGTCCGCCAAACCAGTCGGCCTTGTCCGCCTTGTAATCTGCCGCTGCCTTGAATTCTGTTTCGAGATGACCGGCAAAACTTTTGCGCGTACTGGTCGCCCACTCTTCGTCAATCACGCCTTCTGCAACCAGTCGTTCGCTGTAAATCGCGCTGACCTTGGGATGCTTTTTGATCGCCGCATACATGAGCGGCTGGGTAAAGCCGGGTTCGTCGCCTTCATTGTGGCCAAAGCGGCGATAGCACCACATGTCGATCACGATATCCCGGCCAAAGCGCTGGCGGAACTCGATCGCGATCTTGCAGGCGAACGTCACGGCTTCCGGATCATCTCCGTTCACATGGAAAATCGGAGCTTGCACGCCCTTGGCCACATCCGACGGATAAGGCGAGCTGCGCGCAAATTGCGGACTGGTCGTAAAGCCAATCTGGTTGTTGATGACGAAATGGATACAGCCGCCGGTATTGTAACCGCGGATACCCGAGAATCCGAGGCATTCCCAAACGATACCCTGCCCTGCAAAGGCTGCATCGCCGTGGATCAGCACGGGCAACACCTGATCATGATTTTCAAGGTCATCCCGCGCGACCTGCTGCGCGCGCACTTTGCCAAGTACCACCGGATCAACCGCCTCAAGATGAGAGGGATTGGGGACGAGCGACATGTGAACATTGATCCCGTCAAATTCCCGGTCGCTGGATGTTCCGAGATGATATTTCACATCACCCGAACCGCCAACATCTTCGGGGCTGGCCGAGCCACCGTGAAATTCGTGGAAAATAACCTTGTAAGGCTTGGCCATCACATTCGCGAGAATGTTCAGACGGCCGCGATGGGCCATGCCATAAACAATATCCCGCACGCCGGACTGGCCGCCATATTTGATGACATTTTCCAGCGCCGGCAGCATTGATTCCCCGCCGTCGAGACCGAAACGTTTTGTGCCGACATATTTGCGGCCGAGAAACGCTTCATATTCTTCACCCTCAATCACCTTGTTGAGGATCGCCTTCTTGCCTTCGGGTGTGAACTGGATTGCGGCGTCCTTGCCTTCCATCCGGTCCTGCAGAAAACGGCGTTCTTCGGTATCGGCAATATGCATATATTCCAGACCGACCGACCCGCAATAATTGGCGCGCAACACTGCCTCAATCTCGCGAACCGTGGCATGTTGAAACCCCAGGACACCGCCCAGATAGACCGGCATATCCATTTCATCGGCCTTGAAACCGTGAAATTCCGGAGTCAGGTCAGCAGGTTCTTCGAGCTTGGACAGACCGAGCGGATCGAGATTGGCACCGAGATGACCGCGCACGCGGTAGGTGCGGATCAGCATCATGGCGCGGATCGATTTCTCTGCCGCCAGAGCCACCTCGGCATCCGACATGGATTTGCCCGATTTGGCTGCGGCCGCCTTGATCTCGACGCCCATTTGCGTGGGATCGAGCGCGCTGTTCAGTTCATCTGCGTCATCAATCGGCCAATGCTTTTTCTTCCAGCTTGGGCCCGGCTCTTTTTCAGACTCTAGAAATTCTTGACCTTCTAAACCCATGATCGATTCCTTGGGGAGGGAGTAAGGGGTGTCTCAGACCGTTTCTTTAAGCACCGCATCCAGTGTCGTGCCGAGTTCGGACGGGCTTGGTGAAACGCGAATGCCCGCTGCTTCCATGGCCGCAATCTTGTCTTCTGCGCCGCCTTGTCCGCCAGACACAATGGCGCCCGCGTGGCCCATGCGGCGTCCTGGAGGCGCTGTCAGACCTGCGATGAATCCAACCATCGGCTTGCTACGGCCTTTTTTGGCTTCGTCGGCAATAAACTGCGCGGCTTCTTCTTCTGCGCTACCGCCAATTTCACCGATCATGATGATTGACTTGGTCTCGTCATCGGCAAGGAACAGCTCGAGCACGTCGATAAAGTTGGTGCCGTTGACCGGATCTCCGCCAATGCCAACCGCTGTCGTCTGGCCGAGGCCAACCGCTGTGGTCTGATGCACTGCTTCATAGGTCAGCGTACCCGAACGCGAGACAACACCGACAGAGCCTTTCTGGAAAATGCTGCCAGGCATGATGCCGATCTTGCATTCGTCAGGGGTCAAAACGCCGGGACAGTTGGGGCCGATCAGGCGCGACTTGCTACCTTGTAGCGCGCGCTTCACACGAACCATGTCGAGCACGGGAACACCTTCGGTAATCGCGACGATCAGCTCGATCTCTGCGTCAATCGCTTCAAGGATTGAGTCCGCTGCAAATGGCGGCGGCACATACACGACAGAAGCCGTTGCACCCGTTGCGTCTTTGGCTTCCGCAACGGTATCAAAATTCGGCAAACCGATATGGGTCGTGCCGCCCTTACCCGGTGTTACACCCGCAACCATTTGCGTGCCATAAGCCAGCGCCTGTTCGGTGTGGAACGTCCCGGTATTGCCGGTCATGCCCTGGGTGATCACCTTGGTGTTCTTGTCGATTAAGATACTCATTGTTCCGTTTCTCCAACAAAATCTGCTTTCAATGCGAGCCCGTGAAACTGGGTCAGCGCAATAATCGGACTTCCTTCTGGTACATAGAAAATTTCAAAACTGTCATGACCTTCTGCATAGCCGGGTGTCCAGTTGGTCATAAAGATTTCTTCCCGGCCCACGCTTCTGTCCGGCTCCCGGCCGATCCATGTTTGCGCATCGGACGTTTCGATTTTCCGGGCTTCGTTGACGTCATACATCCGGCAACCATTCACAAATCGTCCGCTGGATTGCACACTCGACAATATGATGTCTAGCCGTTCGCCTTCGATGGTTTTCGTGAACACCACCGTGTCTGAAATCCTGTCATCGGGGTCATCCAGAATCTCGGCGGCTCCTGCACGGCCCACTGCGAGCAGCTTGCCCAGCGGACTGTCATCCGCCGGAGTTTCTGCTGTCCAGTCCTGCTCCACCAAATCTGCTTCCACCTGCTTCAGATCCTGCACATTCCGGCAAGCCTCGCCAAAGGCCTCGAGCACGGCAGCAGCAGGATAGGGTGCAACGGCCGGACTTGTTGCGGCCTGAGCAAGGAGGAGGAGCGAGAGGCTCACGCCAGGCTCGAATCCAACCCCTTACACGCCACCAGCAATTCCTTCACCGCATCAACCGACACGTTGAAATTGCCCTGGGCTTCTTCGCTCAGTTCAATCTCGATAATTTTCTCGACACCGTTTTTGCCGATGATCACCGGCACGCCGACGTAGAGATCATCCACGCCATATTGGCCGGTCAGATGGGCCGCTGCGGGAAGCACGCGGCGTTTGTCCTTGAGATAGCTTTCAGCCATCATGATCGCGCTGGTCGCAGGGGCATAATAAGCCGAACCATTGCCGAGCAGGCCGACAATCTCGCCGCCACCTTTACGGGTGCGGTCAACAATCGCGTCAATCTTGTCCTGCGTGGTCCAGCCCATTTTGATGAGATCAGGGATCGGGATGCCGGCCACCGTCGAGTAAGCCGGGACCGGAACCATCGTATCGCCGTGTCCGCCCAGAACGAATGCGGTGACGTCTTCGACCGACACTTCAAATTCATCAGCAAGGAAGTGACGGAAGCGTGCGCTGTCCAGCACGCCTGCCATGCCAACCACCTTGTTGTGCGGCAGGCCGGAAAATTCACGCAATGCCCAGACCATCGCGTCGAGCGGATTGGTGATGCAGATGACAAATGCATCCGGTGCGTTGGCCGCAATGCCTTCGCCCACGGCCTTCATCACTTTCAGATTGATACCAATCAGATCATCCCGGCTCATGCCAGGCTTGCGCGCAACACCCGCGGTTACGATGATAACATCAGAACCGGCGATATCGGCATAATCATTCGTGCCTTTCAGATTGCTGTCAAATCCGTCCACTGGTGCAGCCTGCGACAGATCAAGCGCTTTGCCTGCTGGCATGCCCTCGGCAATATCAAACAGGACGACGTCGCCCATTTCCTTGGAAGCTGCGAGGTGGGCGAGCGTGCCGCCAATCATGCCTGCGCCGATCAGCGCAATTTTGTTACGGGCCATGTGGGAAATTCTCCTGAATATAGAGTCGCTAAAACTTTCCTTGCCGGATTAGGCTTATCCACAGGCAAATTCAACCGCAGAAAGCACCATTTTACAGCCTATCTTTGCTAATAGTTTGCAATAGCGATAATGTGATTTCCCAAGACCCCGAAACTGTGTCCAGTCTGTCCAATCTTTTGCTTTGCATTGGCTTTTCATAAGGGCATGATGCCTCAAACGTGAAAACACGAGAGGATTTTGAAATGCCGGATGTGAGATGCTGACCGCGGGCGACGAATATCCGTTGCACCAGACCCCCGAACCGATGGCGGTATCCGGCGGCAACCGAAATTTCTACGACCGCTATTTCTTCAATGGCTACAGCGCCGACGGCGGTATCTTCTTCGCCGCTGCGCTGGGCGTTTATCCGCAACTGGATATTATGGACGCCGCCTTTTGTGTTTCAGTGGATGGCAAGCAGCATAATCTGCGGGCGTCCAAACGCATGTCCAGCGAGCGGCTGGATCTGCAAGTCGGGCCGATTACAATCGAAATTGTCGAACCGTTGCAACAAATCCGGATTGTGATTGGCGATAATGATGGTCCGGTCACCGCGGATATCACGCTAACCACGCGCCATAATCCGATCGAAGAGCCCCGGTTCATCCGCCGCGAAGGACCGCGCCTGATGATGGATTATACCCGGTTGACGCAGAACGGAAACTGGTCCGGGATGATAAAGCTGGACGGGCAGGAAATCGATGTGGCGGGCTGCCGTGGAACACGCGATCGAAGCTGGGGCATAAGGCCGATCGGCGCACCCGAATCACAACCACCGCCAGCTGGCCCGTTCCCGCAATTCTGGTGGCTTTGGACACCGCTCAATTTCGACAGTCATTGCTGCTTTTTTCACAGCAATGATGATGGTGACGGGGAACCCTGGAACCGGCGAGGTGTGGTTGATGCAATTGATGCCAGCACGCTGGAATTTGATCCCAAGGCCATTGATCTGAGCTATCATAATGGCTCACGCCGCATCAAACAGGTTCGCATGGAAACCGGCAGCGGTTCGCTGTTGATAACCCCGCGCACAGGTGATGCAAAGCGGACCTTCTACATGTCCGGCCTTGGTTATCTCCACCCGGAATGGAATCACGGCATGGATCATGGTGATCTGGAAGTGGCTCATGATGTGATCACTCTCGATCCGGAACCCGCGATAGATATGACGACCATCCACATTCAGGCGCTCAGCGATGCAGTGCTCACGGTCGACGGTCAGGAGCATCACGGGCTCGGAGTCGTCGAGCAGCTCTTTATCGGGCCGCACGAAACCAGTGGCTTGAGCGGCATCATGGACCCCGCGTCATGAGCATACAATTTCCCGTCCGCCCGGAAGAGTTCGAAAAGGGTTTTGTCGAACAGGTGTTCAAGGCACCTTCCGGATCGCTGCAGTATCTGACCCACGAGCCGGTCGGAACCGGGCAGGTCTGCGACAGCTATCGCTTCACTTGTGACTGGAAAAATCAGGAAGGACCGGCGACGTTTATTGCCAAATGTCCAAGCGCCGATGCCAAGAGCCGGGCAGCGGCAGCCATGTTCCACCTCTATGACATGGAAGTGGGCTGGTATCGGGACCTTGCGACCAGCAGCGGAGTGCATTGCCCCACGCCCTTCCATGCCGCCATTGCCGAAAACAAGACGGATTTCGTGCTGCTGTTAAGCGACATGGCACCGGCTATCCAGGGCGATCAGCTCGCCGGAGGCAGCCTGACCCAGGTCCGCGCTGCAATCAAGCAGGCGGCAAAGCTACATGCCTTTCAACCCGAAACTGCGCTACAAAACATCAGTTGGCTGGGTCATGGAGAGGGGAATGGCAATTTGCTACGCGGCGCTCTACCCTCTCTGTTCGAACAGTTCCGGCCGCGGTTTGAACACCGCCTTGGACCTGCCATCATGGACATGGGATCTGAACTCATGGCCAGAATCCCGGCCTATATGGATTATCAACCAGCATTTGAATGCATCGCCCACGCCGACATGCGGCTGGACAATATCCTGTTTGATCAGGATGGCGCGCTGGCCTGCCTTGTCGACTGGCAAACCGTACAGATCGGAACCGGCGCAGGCGATATTGCCTATCTCATCGGTACCAGTTTTGCAGACCCTGCCGAACGCGCCCGCGAAGAGAAAAACCTGCTGCACTATTATGTGGATGAGCTGGCCAGCCACGGAAGGTCTCTCGATTTTGATGCGTTGTGGCAGGATTATCGTCATTATGCCTTTGCCGGGCTGATCATGGCCATAAACGCGTCCATCTATGTCGAACAGACGGAGCGCGGGGATGAAATGTTCGCGGTCATGGCAGAACGTCCTGCGCAAATGGCACTGGATCTGGATAGTCTGAACCTGCTTTAGTCAAAGCGCAGTTTCGCCGTGCCCCAATGCCAGATATTCATCGGATTGCATCTCGATCAAACGTGATGCCGTACGTTCAAATTCAAAACTGCCGTCCCCTTCGGGATATAGAACATCCGGCTGGGCATCCGCGCTCGCCAGCAGCTTGACCTTATATTCATACAGCGCATCAATCAGCGTCACAAACCGCGCAGCCTCATTGCGGTTTTCCTTTGTAAGGACCGGAATACCAACAATGATAACGCTGTGATAATGGCGCGCGATCGACAGATAGTCGGGCGCGCCGCGTGCTTCTGCGCACAGCCGTTTAAACGAAAAGACGGCCACGCCCTTCAGCGATTTGGGGACATGCATGGTGCGGCCGCCCTGCACCGCCAGCTCTTCGGATGGCACGTGCGCGCGGTCCTCCGGCGGGTAATCGGTCAACCGAAAAAACGCCTCGCTTAACGCTTTGGTTGCGCCCTCGCCATTGGGCACATGCCACAGATCGACACCCCCGAGACGTTCGCGCCGATAGTCGGTCGGGCCGTTCAGGGATATGACATCCAGGCGGTTCTGCAGCAAATCAATAAAGGGTAAAAAATGCTCGCGGTTCAGGCCATCTTTGTACAGATCCACAGGGGGCCGGTTTGACGTGGCTATTAAAGTCACTCCAGCCTCAACCAGACCTGTGAACAATCGCGACATGATCATCGCATCGGCCGAGTTATTGACCACCATTTCATCAAAGGCGAACAGCCTCGCCTCGCCCGCGAGCGCCGCCGCCACAGGAAGGACCGGATCGCCCAGTTCCTTTTTGCGTTCGATGTTCAGACGCGCATGAACATCCAGCATGAACTCGTGAAAATGCGCCCGTTTTTTACGATTGATTTCAAGGCTTTCGTAGAACAGGTCCATCAGCATCGACTTGCCGCGTCCGACCCCGCCCCACATGTAGATCCCGCGCGGTGATTCCGGCTTTTTCTGGAATGCACGCCATAATATGCTGCCCTTTGGAGGCACGGCTTCCAATTCCTCCTGCAGCTGCGCCAGCCGTTTTGCGCAGCTATCCTGGTCTTCGTCAGGCTTGAGTTCACCTTGCGCAATCAGCGCCTGATAGCGCTGATAGAAGCTGCTCATTTGGACGCCTGTCCCTTTTTCACGATCGCGGTAAATGAGGCGACATTGCTGCCCTCTTCCTGCACGACCAGCCCGCGCATAAATAAAAAACGCCTTGTCGCGCGCGCAATCTCGACCTGCGCTTCAAGATGCTCGTCCATATTCGCTGCGCCAATGAAGTGCGTTTGCAATTCCATGGTCACCGCAGGACCCGACGGTCCCAAATCGAGCACACGCATCGCGGCAAAAAGCGCACAATCAATAAAGCCCATCATCGTACCGCCGTGCACGACATCACCGAGATTGCGATGTCGCCGTTCGGGAAACATCCGCACCCTGGCAATATCATCGCCCACGTCATCGCCGCCACGCCGGACAATCATCTTGCCCAGAAAACCATTATAGCTATCGGGATCGCGAATGACCCAGTCATTCCAGCCCGGATGATCCGGATCAGGATTGCTGGTGACAAATTCGGGTTCGGCGTCAGACATGGATAGGTGCCTGTTCGCGAATCAGATTTCGCGAGCTGCGGTCATTTTCTTGATCTCGGCAATCGCTTTTGCGGGCGACAAACCTTTGGGACACGCATTCGCGCAATTCATGATCGTGTGACAGCGATAAAGACGAAACGGATCTTCCAGTTCGTCCAGACGCTCTCCGGTCATTTCATCCCGGCTATCAGCAAGCCAGCGATAGGCCTGCAGCAAAATAGCCGGGCCGAGGAACTTGTCGCTGTTCCACCAGTAACTGGGACAACTGGTCTGGCAACAGGCGCACAATATGCACTCATAGAGACCGTCAAGTTTCGCGCGGTCTTCCGGCGACTGCAGTCGTTCCTTGCCAGCCGGTGTCGGCGTAACCGTCTTCAGCCAGGGTTGGATCGACGCATATTGCGCATAGAAATGTGTGAAGTCGGGGACAAGATCCTTGACCACTTCCATATGCGGCAGAGGTGTGATTTTGACATTGTTACCGCAATCTTCAATTGCCGTGGTGCAGGCAAGGCCATTTTTCCCATCGATGTTCATCGCGCAGGAACCGCAAATCCCTTCCCTGCAGGATCGGCGGAATGTCAGGGTAGCATCCTGCTCCCCCTTCATCTTTATCAGTGCATCCAGAACCATCGGACCGCAATCATCGGTGTCGATCTTGAACGTGTCATAGCGGGGGTTTTCACCGCTGTCGGGATCGTAACGATAGACTTTGAATGACTTTGACGTGCCGCTGGTCAGCGCTTCATGGACTTCGCCAGTCTTGCGAATCTTGCTGTTTTTCGGGAGCGTGAAAGTTGCCATGGTATTCGGTCTCTTGATCTTGGCGAATGAACAGGTGTCGCGTTGTTAAATGGGTATATGCTGCTGTCATAGCCAGTTTCAAGGTGATTTCAATGCCTGAATTCACTAGTTATTCAGGCTATGACTGCGAATAGCATGGCAAGAAACGGACAAATTTTAAGCACAATTCATCCTCACTAGTGGCATCGGAATCAAAATCGGTTAAGGCCGCTCAATCGATCGATGGAAAGACAATCTATGCTAACCAAAAACGGCATCTCGCTGTTGCTCTTCGGAGAAAATGATACGCTAATCTGGGGCATGCCCAACGCCGAACGCGTCAATCGGCTAGCGCAAAAACTGGAAGGTGAAGTCGCTGGCACGTTATGGGTTAATCTGGCTTATGTGTTCGATCCTCAATGGATGCAGCACATTCGGAAGAATCCGGATATGGTGCTGGCAGTTGGAGGAACCCCTGTTCTGGCACTTTTGAGCCACGATAGCGATGCGTCCGCATTGGAAGTATCGAACATTCCCGAAAGTCTGGAAGTTATCGAGTATGAACAAGCACCACTGATCCATAATCAGGGTTTGCGCAAACTGGAAACACCCTTCGTTCGGAGGCTCACCCCATCGACTGTCAAAGACATAGAACGCCTCAGCTATTTCGGCGCCTACAAGGGGGTCACCGATCTGTTGACCAAATATCTGTGGCCAGAACTGGCGCTGGTCATCACCCGCATTGCGGCGCGCGCAGGTATTACACCCAACATGGTCACCGGTGTCGGCGCAATGGGATGCATTGCTGCAACTTTCCTGTTTTACTACGGCTATTTCTGGACCGGCATGGCAGCCGGTTTTGTGTTCATGGTGTTCGACACCGTGGATGGCAAACTGGCGCGCTGCACGATCACCTCTTCTTTTTGGGGCAACGTGTTCGATCACGGCATTGACCTGATACACCCGCCTTTCTGGTGGGTGGCCTGGGCGCTGGGACTCGGCACCATGGGATTGGCCCTGCCATCTGGTCAGTTTCAACTCGTGATGATCGTCATACTGGGCGGCTATGTCCTTCAGCGCCTTATCGAAGGAATTTTCATTCGTGCTTTTGATCAGCACATCCATGTCTGGCGTCCGGTTGATTCCTGGTTCCGTCTGATCACTGCCCGCCGCAACCCGAATATGGTATTATTGTTCATATCCATGATGTTCAACCGCCCGGATCTCGGGATTCTCGCTGTTGCATGGTGGACACTAATCTCGCTGGCCGTCCATATGATTCAGCTATTACAAGCTGCATTGATAAAAATGCGTGGCGGGAAAATCATTTCCTGGCTTGAATCGGAGGAAGGGTAAAAATGATCAACAGCACAATCAATAAATTTGGCTATCCGGCGACGTTGATCCGGGAGTATGATAATTGGGTTGTTCTGCTACGTCCGGCGCAAGTCACTTTGGGATCGTTGATCGTGGCTGCCAAATCAGTTGAAACCGATTTTGGAGACTTGCCTGCAGAGCATTTTTCGGAGTTAAAAATTGTCACGGCTGATATATCCAGGGTGCTGGGTGCCCTGATCAACCATGCCAAGCTTAACTGGCTGATGTTGATGATGGTGGATCCCCACGTGCACTTCCACCTCATCCCGCGCTACGATGGCAAACGGGACTATGATGGGCTTTCATTGCCGGACACGGCATGGCCCGGACCGCCCAATCTGGGAGACGCGGTTGCCTTGTCAGAGGAGCAAATCTCGAAGCTTGGCCGTTGGTTGGGGGCGGAGTTTGAATCCTGAGATCTTGTTCATGAAACCATTGATCGGTTAAGATCTATGCCGCTTCGACAGTGATGAGAAAGGCAAAAGACGATTGCCCTGACTTTGTTCCGCCGTCAGCTTTCCAGTTTACCCGGCAATCACACTTTTCAGGCTTTCTGCTGTCAAATGTGAAAGCCGGGATCCTCAATCGGCGCTGAGAGTTATTACTTTGTCGATCATATTGGCATCTGGCGTTTATCGCGATAGGGACGGAAAAGGAGACACTTAGAACGATGCCTGCAAAAGCTATATCCTGCTTTCATATCGCACGAATGCCCAAACTGTGACTGGGGAATCGGCATCGCAGTATCGCGACGGTCAAAAACAGGTCACCGGTATCAGACGGATCCTGATCAATACCGGATGGTTGCTCGGCGGCAAGGGATTCGGCGGCATACTCAGCCTCTTTTACCTCGCCATTCTCACGCGCACGTTAGGTGTGGCAGGTTTCGGACAATTCGCACTGATCACGGGAACGGCCCAGGCAATTGCACTCATCGTGACATTCCAGACGTGGCAGGTCGTGATCCGCTTTGGCGCGGCCCATGTACAGGAAAACGGTACTCGAGATGCGTTTGGTCGTCTGGTCGGTCTTTGCACTTTGCTTGACATCGCCGGGGCGCTGGCGGGATGCGTTCTGGCCTGGTTCACCGTGGGCTGGCTCGCACCATTTTTTGGCTGGGATGCGGAACTCTCGGAAAGTGCGTTGATTTTTGCGATCATCATGTTGCTCTGCATTAAATCCACTCCCACCGGCATATTGCGCGTGGAAAACCGTTTTGATCTCGCAACTTATGCGGAGGCCATTATTCCTATCACGCGCCTGATCGGTACTCTTATCGTATGGTTCACCAACCCCACATTGTTCAATTTTCTGATCGTTTGGGCAATCTCTGAAATACTTAATGCAGTCGGCTATTGGGGATTGGCGCTATGGCAAAGTCGCGACATATTGTTACCGAAATATCTGGGCGGCGCCCGCCCGTGCATCCGCGAAAACGAAGGAATCGGCGAGTTTATTCTGGTTTCCAATCTGGGTTCCACTCTCGCCGGGATTTCGCAAAACACGGCTTTGCTGGTCGTCGGTTATTTTGTAGGCCCCGCGGGTGCGGGTCTGTTTCGGTTAGCCAGTCAGCTGAGCGTAGCAATGACAAAGATATCAACATTGCTGTCACGCGCGATTTTCGCGGAAGTCAATCTCATCCGTGCCCATGAAGGTACGGAGGCCATGCGAAAATTGTTTCGCAAAGCAAACCGGATGCTTTTCATCACGGGTGGAACAGTCATTGTTATCGTCTTGTTACTGGGCAAGCCCGCCCTCTTTTTGATGTCCGGCCCAGATTTTCTGCCGGCCTATCCCCTCTTGATCCTGCTCGCCGCCGCCGCGTCAATCGACCTGGCTGGCGCTATCTATGAGCCGACATTATTGTCCGGAAGCGGAGCAAGAACGGCACTAATCTTGCAAGCTGTTATTGCTGTCATTTTTGTCGCACTTCTGTTTCTCGGTTTGCATTTCCATGGCGCCCTCGGCGCGGCAGCGGCAATGGCAGTTACCGCTGTAATTCGCTTGATCTTTTTCGGTTCCGCTGCCCGGCGCAATCTCTCGAACAGCTAAGTGCCTGCCTGGGCAGACCGCTCTCTCAGAATTTTTTCAGCAAGACCAAGATCATCTTCCTTGTCTACGTCGATGCAGGCTTCAGCTTGTGTCATGCGAACGACTCTGATTGTCAGCCCGAGTTTCTTGCCAATTCTGGTGGCGAGTTGGTCTACGGTCAGGATTCGGGTGATCGCCAGAAAAAGAAGCATCGGACCGAATATGGTCAAGAGTTTCCAGCCCTTCTTTCGATCTTGCTCTACCTCAGCCCAATAACCGAGCAATTCGCGCGCCCGGACTGAACCAAAACAGAAAAGATTGGCACCGGAAAAATGCCCGCCACGTAATTTAAGCCAGGTGCGTTTTGATTCCGGATAGCGGCGGAGCAGAACCGATTTCTCCACAACCGCAATTGCGATATCCGTTCCACGCGCTGCTTCGACAAAATCACTGATCATGCTGGCATCCAGCAGCACATTGTCAGCGGTGGTGATCAGCATTGGATAGGTTGTGGCTTCGTTCTGCAGCACCCGGTCGATGGAGAGCGCTATCGTGGCCGCACTTTCTACGAATTCAATCGTGTCATCTTCTGCCAGTGGCGCCGTATCGGGATGGCGTCGAAACGGTTTGAAATCCTGCGCCAATATCCTGATTTTGCTGATCGCTCTGTGCGATCCAAGCGCCTGCGCAACCCGTGCCAGCATGGCTTTGCCCGCGACCGGGACCAACGCTTTCACCGTCACTGCATAGCGAGTAGCCAGCGCATCGGCCTCCGGTCTGCTGCCGGCCAAAATAATCGCATCTACAGACTTGTCGGCTTGTGAAGTCATTTGCGGCTTTCGAAAAAGGCCACCATGTCGTCCAGAACCGGGCCTTTGTACCGAAATGGTTTTGCCACCGCCATCATGATTTCAAGATGCCCCATGTCAGGATATTCCGCATACTCGGCATCGCCTCCTGCTTCGAGAATTTTCATATGCAATAACTTGCTGTTGCGCGGACGTACCTGCGTATCATCCACTCCGGTTGACAGCCACAGTGGCGGCGCATCGGGACGCACAAAATTAACCGGTTGGGTCATTTTTGGATCATGATATGAACCAAAACTGTTCTTTGTTGAGTCAGAATCGAAAGGATAAAAATCATAGGGACCAGCCAGAGCTGCAACACCCTTGATCAGATCCGGTGATTTCCCCAGCCGTCCCAGCCACTGCCGATCCAGAGCCAGCATCATGACATTATAGGCACCCGCAGACTGGCCGGACAGAAATATGCTCTCCGGGTCGCCTCCTGATTTGGCGATATTGTCGTGGACCCAGGCAACCGCCTTGGCACTATCCTCCAGAAAACCCGGAAAACGGGCCTCTGGATAGAGTCGATAATCAGCCAGAACGGTCATGTAGCCGCGATGGGCCAATGCCCGGCCGGCAAAGGCATATTCGTCCTTGGAACCTGCCCGCCAGCCTCCGCCATAGATAAAAACCACAACGGGCAAGGGCTTTTCGGACGCAGCTTTTGGAGCCCAGATATTCAACCCCAATCCCGATGTCTCGTCATATATCTGATTGTGGACAATCATTTCCGCATCATTGTCCCCGGGGAAGACATTGTTTGCCATGTCCAGTTGTCTCGGTCCCGGCTGCGCAAGAAACCAGTAAAGAAAACCGCCCACAGCGAGCGCAAGAATTGCCAAGGTTAGCATCCATTTCATCCTGCTGGCTCTACCCGGCGCTTCAGGCGCTGGCAATGGCGCTCCAGTCAATCTCGGCATGGCGGTCGAGTGTATCATCGGCTGGCGGCATGGGATATTTCAATCCATTGCCGCAGTTGAAAAGGATGGCGCGATCAGTCGGAGATATCATGCCTTCGGCCAGCGCCTTGCTATAAGCTGCAGCCGTTGCGGCACCTTCGGGGCAGAGCAGAACACCATCCTGTTGACCGATTTTTTGCTGGATCGCGTTGATTGCTTCATCGTCCACTGCCATCGCAAAGCCACCCGATTCGCGAACCGCCTGAAGGATCAGAAAGTCACCAATGGCGACGGGAACACGAATTCCGGCAGCCACAGTATGGGCATTTTCCCAAAGCGGTGCATGGTCCAGACCTTCTTCCCAGGCCTTTACGATCGGAGCGCAGCCCGTCGCCTGAACCGCGACCATCCGCGGTCGTTCCGACCCAATGAAGCCTATCGCCTCCAGTTCGTCAAAGGCCTTCCACATCCCGATCAGACCGGTTCCGCCGCCAGTGGGATAAAAAATCACATCTGGCATCTGCCAATCCAGTTGTTCGGCCAGTTCCAATCCCATCGTTTTCTTGCCTTCGATCCGATAGGGCTCTTTCAGCGTGGAGAGGTTGAACCAGCCCATCGCCTGTTCGCCATCGGCGACAATCTTTCCGCAGTCATTGATCAAGCCGTTGACGCGCCACACCTTGCCGCCCTGCAACGCGATCTCCCGGATGTTGATTTCGGGGGTGTCATCCGGACAGAAAACAAAGGATTCCATTTTCGCTTGGCTGGCATAAGCCGCCATTGCCGCACCGGCATTGCCATTGGTTGGCATAGCCAGCCGGGTCAAACCCAGCTCTTTCGCCATGGTCACAGCCATGACCAGCCCGCGTGCTTTGAACGAACCGGTCGGCAGACGCCCCTCATCCTTGACCAGTACTTCCGATCCGAGAGTATTATGCAGAGGAATCAGCGGAGTCATTTCCTCACCCAGCGACACAATGCTGGACGTTTGCGCAAATGGCAAAAGCTCCCGGTACCGCCAGAGATTGGCAGCTCGCGTTTTCAGTGCCTCTTTCGTCAGCTTCTTTTTAACCGCATCCAGGTCGTAACGCACAAGGATCGGGGCACCTTGCACAGAGAGATTCTGCACAGTTCCTGCAGGAATTTTCTCGCCGCTCCGGGAACATTCCAGATGAGTCACGAAGCAAGATGACAAGTCGGGCATAAGGCATTTTCCTGTGGTTGCTCCGGACGGGCTAGTCCGGGTTCGACGCCTGATAGGAAGCTATGGTGCCAACGTCAATTTGATCGCCCGGGTTTACCGGAACGACGGTTCGTCCGAACCAGACCTGTCTTTTGGAAGGCTGCATCAATCGGTGGTCATATGTCTTTTCTGCATAATCTGCCGAATATCCCATCCAGACAATGCTCGTGGGAAAAATCTGGCTCGCACTTCTTGGTCCGTCCGTCATTGCAGCGAATAGTGGACGGCGACTTTCGGGCAGGAACGCGAACAGGGGTATTTCAAATTCCTGCCGAACGGGATTGGCGCTGCAATGCGGGACAACCCCCGGTTTGACGTTCTGGCCATGATCCGACGTGTAAATGATCGCCACATTTTGCCGGTCAACGCCGTCAAGCACCCGTTCAAGCACGTCTTTTTTGGAAAAGCGCACCGCCTTTTCATATTGGTAGATCGGCGGCTTGCTTTTGTCAGATATCCCATCCGGATAGTGATCGGTATATTGAAAATGCACACCCCGCAGCACGGCCACAACAAACTCCTTGTCCGGCGCCTTCAGCTTCGCGTTGATCACATCTGCCATTTTTCGGTCGGTATGCAATCCATCTGCCATGCTTTTGTACTGATCAATCAACCCGCGCTCTGGTGGCAGCATCATGTTTTGGGGAGGACCGCTGACCTGCCCGTCCAGCAGAACGGTCTGATATCCCGCTTTGCGCGCATATTGCCATATGGACGGCGTCGCTCTGAGATCCGTTTTGGCGTTTACCTTGAGCACATTCACGCCGGATCGCAGCGCGATATTGCTGGGTGTACTACAATTGCCGAGCGAAGTTGCGGGGCCAAAATCAATGGCCTGATGATCCCGAATATCCGGCTTGATCAATCGATCGAACGCGTCATGGGAAATGCTTTCATCCACTAACCACACAATTTTGCGGATCTGGCGGGAAGGATCCGCCTCGACGATAACTGGCCCTCTATCCGGCGGGGGCTTTGCATTGAGCAAAGCCGTGCCAAAAACATAGAGGTTGCGTTCGCTGGAGACCGGTCCGAACCAGGGGATATGGGAAAGCAGAAACATTGCTGTCAGCCCTGCCATCACAAAAAAACGAAGTGTCGGAGCCATCGACAGATTTTGCAGAGTTGGCAAAATGGTACGGCGCAGCAGCTGGCGACTGAGGCAGAGCAATATGATCCCGGCAAGGACTTTCCCGGCTGCCAGGGCAAACTCAGCCCCAAATTGTCCGATGGCATTGGATGATTGTCGTGCTTCGGCGAGCATCCAGGCTATTTTTGAAGGATCAAGCACTTCTCCCAAAATGCCGGAATAAGTGACGTTGATGATCGCCGAGACCGCGACAAGCATCAGCAAAATCCCCAACCACTTGCGCGGCAGGAAAATCAGAAGGAGAAGGAGAAGCAGGGCTTGGACGGCCATCGACAGAAAGGCAGAAACGGCGGACGCATGATCGCTCGCCGCCGCCCGATAAAGAACAGACTGGATCAACAGTTCGGCATTGAACAGCAGAAAGGCCGCCGCAAACAGCACAAGGCCCCCGAGCCAGGCAAGTATTAAATTCGTCCGCAAGACATCGGCCTCCGCAATCAGAATCACCGGAATTGCTGCGAAATTGCCAGCAACTGCGACTTGCCGGGTTTAGCGTTGTATTCTTAAAATCTGTTTATCGACCTCGGATCGCGATATCCGACATAAAAAAGGCGGTCCAAAGACCGCCTTTTTCCAACTTCTTGAAGGATAAAACCTAGCGTTTCGAGAACTGGAAGCTCTTGCGCGCTTTCGCTTTACCGTATTTCTTGCGTTCGACCTTCCGGCTGTCACGGGTCAGGAAGCCTGCCGCTTTCACCGTTGCGCGAAGTGCTGGCTCATATTTGGTCAGAGCCTGCGAAATTCCATGCTTCACAGCACCGGCCTGACCGGACAAACCGCCACCTTTCACGGTGACGACAACATCATACTGACCTTCACGCTCGGTAATCGCAAACACCTGGTTCAAAACCAGACGCAGCGTTGGACGTGCAAAATAGGTTTCCTGATCGCGGCCGTTGACCGTGATCTTACCTTTGCCTGGCTGAAGCCAGACCCGGGCGACAGCATCTTTGCGGCGACCGGTTGCATAGGCGCGGCCCTGCTTGTCCAGCTCCTGCTCGCGCAGTGGCATGGTCGAAACGGGGGGCTCGACAGTTTCAGTTGCTTGGTCTTCGGCAGCAGGTGCGTCCACGACGGCGTCACCAGCAATTTCCTTAAGGTCGGCGAGATCGGTTTTTACGTCAGACATTATGCGCTCACCTTGTTTTTGCGGTTCATGGAAGCCACGTCGAGCGGCTGTGGATTCTGGCCATCATAGGGATGCTCGGTACCATTGAAGAGGTGCAGGTTGCGCATCTGAGCAAAACCCAGCGGGCCTTTTGGAATCATGCGTTCAACTGCTTTTTCCAGAACACGCTCTGGAAATGGTCCTTCGAGCACTTTTTCAGCAGTCCGTTCTTTCAGACCACCGGGATAACCCGTGTGCTTGTAATAGATTTTTTTGCTGGTCTTGTTGCCGGTAAACTTCACTTTGCCCGCATTGATCACAATGACGTGATCGCCGCAATCGACGTGAGGTGTGTAGCTTGGCTTGTGCTTGCCACGCAAAATATTGGCGATGATCGAGGCAACGCGCCCAACGACCAGATCTGTAGCATCAATAATGTGCCAGTTTTTTTCGACATCTGCCGGTTTTACCGACTGTGTCTGCTTGCTGATAGCCTTCATGGCCAGACTCCTGTGGAAACTCTCCGGAGAGAGCGATGAATCAAAAATGATAAAAGCCAGGCAGCAATGCCCGGCCAAGTGCGGTGCCAATGGCGAGTTCTGTGCATCAAGTCAAGTAAAAGCGCGGCTTTGCTGAAGGGTATAATAATACCTATGCAGTTTTTGAACCTTCAAGCGCTGTCTGTTTTGCTGCCCAGAACATGCACGCCCCATACCGTCGCTGCGACCACAAGTGCGCCAACTGCCTGATGAAGGACAGCCAGCACAATGTTCATTCCCGTCATCACGGTTGCAATGCCGAGCAGTATCTGCACACCGAAAGCACTGTGGATCGCGATTGACGCCAACCGGGAATCGGTGCGGATTTTCCTTGCCAGCAGAATCAGCATGCCCACCACAACCCATGCCCACCAGCGGTGGACAAAATGGGTAAGATAGGGATCATTATGCAATGCCGCCCAGGCGCCCGAGGCGAAATCAATACCGCCGGGAATGAAATGGTCGTTCATCAATGGCCAGCTGTTCGAGACATAACCGGCGTTGAGACCTGCCACATAGGCACCGAACAATAACTGCACGAACAAAATCGCCAATACCCAAAAACCCAGCGGAGTTAGCCTCGCGGGTGTCTGCCCGCCGTGCGCCAGTCGCCTGAGATCGCACGCGGTCCAGATCAAGGCTCCCAATATGAAGAGGGCAAGCAGCAAATGGACGGCGAGCCTGTAATGACTAACGTCAGTTTGTTGTGCCAGCCCGGAACTGACCATCCACCAACCAATGGCGCCCTGGAGTCCGCCAAGCACCAGCAAGCCGGTCAATTTCAATCCATAGCCTGCCGGGATAGCTTTTCGGATCGCGAACCAGAGCAACGGAAGTGCAAATGCCACGCCGATCAACCGGCCAAGCAGCCGATGTACCCATTCCCAGAAATAGATGAACTTGAAGTCGGACAGCGTCATGCCCGCAGGACCGGTAATCTCGATATATTCCGGGATCTGCTTGTATTTCTCAAACTCGGACAACCAGTCAGCATCGTTAAGCGGCGGTATTGCGCCCATGATCGGCTTCCACTCGGTAATTGACAGGCCCGATTCGGTGAGTCGCGTAATTCCCCCGACAATCACCATGATAAACACCAGTAAAGCCACTGAAAACAACCAGTTGGCTATTGCTATAGGGCGAGAACGGGACGACAAATCCACATCGGTCTGAGACAGGGTATCTATGCTCATGACCGGCTATGTGCTTTTAAAAGAGGGGGCTGACAAGAGCGATCTGCACAAAACTGCGCTGATGCCAAAAATGATATGTTGTATCTTAACACTTTGCGCTCTATATCTTGTCGATCACAGCAACATACTGGAAGACTGAGTCGTGTTTACGACACCGAACCTTTGGAACAAACACGGCCTTATGGGCAAAGACGGATTTTGGGACCGTATTGCGGTTCTCGTCTCTGGTCTGTGTCTGGTCCATTGCATTTCGACCATGGTTTTCGTGGCGTTGCTCTCCTCGGCAGCAGGTGTGCTGCTTGATCCGATTGTTCACGAAGTCGGTATCGGCATTGCCATTGCGTTGGGCATGTTCACACTTGGACGAGGCGTCATGGACCACGGCTTCATAATGCCTGCAGCGATCGGCGGCCTGGGCCTTGGCATGATGATGGGAGCAATTACCATCGGTCATCAGGGCGATCACGGCGGCGCGGAACTGCTTTATACCATGTTGGGTGTTGCTGTTCTGGCACTGGGTCATGATTTGAATTACCGCGCGACGCACTAGTAGAGCCTCAGGCGCGCTTGCCTCGCTGCGCTCGGTGTGTGGCCAAGGATATCAAATAAAGCGCCTATCCAAAGAAACAAAACCCCTCTCTTGCCCTAACCTTTGAACATCCCTAAATTGGTTTCATGGGAAAACATGATCATCACGAGCATCACGGCGAGTCACTTGCCGATGCAGCGCGCCATAACCTCGAGGCGTCCGGGGAAAAATGGACCGATACCCGAGCCGCAATTTTTGAAGCGCTTTCCGGATTTTCGAGACCAGCTTCCGCTTATGATATTGCCGAACTGGTTTCGGCAGCACGGGGAAAACGGGTTGCGCCGAATAGCGTCTACCGAATTCTGGACCTGTTTGTGGCCAAAAACCTCGCCATGCGAGTCGAAAGCGCCAATGCCTATCTCGCCAACAGTCACCCGGGATGTCAGCATGACTGCATTTTTTTGGTGTGTGACTCCTGCGGAGAGGCCACTCATATCGACAATGACGCGCTATCCTCGCAAGTTCGTGGCGTCGCCCAGCACGAGGGATTTAATTCCATCCGGCCCGTGATTGAAGTGCGAGGCGTCTGCCAGAAATGCAACTGATACCAATGCGTTCGGAACAGCCCCGTCAGCCCCTGTTCAGGACCATGATGCTCAACGTTCGACATGACTTGCCATTAAGGCTAATGCCGGGATGACACAGGGAGTTAATATGTCTGGGCCCAAAACACCACTTCTTGATACGGTTTCCTACCCGGCTGACCTGAGAAAACTGGACCCGGCGCAACTGCGGCAATTTGCCGACGAACTGCGCACGGAAGTTATCGACACCGTTTCTGTAACCGGAGGCCATCTGGGAGCCGGCCTTGGTGTTGTGGAACTCACCGCTGCCATCCACTATGTCTTCAATACGCCCGAGGACAGACTGGTCTGGGATGTCGGGCATCAATGCTATCCTCACAAGATCATCACCGGACGGCGCGACCGGATCCGGACCATGCGCCAGGGCGGCGGTCTGTCGGGTTTCACGAAACGAGCCGAAAGCGAATATGATCCGTTCGGCGCTGCCCACAGCTCGACTTCGATCAGCGCAGCACTCGGTTTCGCCGTTGCGAACAAGCTAAACGATCGACCGGGTCGCGGTATCGCAGTGATCGGCGACGGCGCGATGAGCGCCGGCATGGCCTATGAAGCGATGAACAATGCCGAAGCTGCAGGCAATCGGCTGGTGGTCATCCTGAATGACAATGACATGTCGATTGCTCCGCCTGTTGGCGGCCTCTCTGCCTATCTTGCCCGCATTGTATCCTCGCGCGAGTTTCTGGGGATTCGCGAACTGGCGCGCAGGGTGGCGCGCAAACTGCCCAAGCCGCTCCATGACGCAGCGCGCAAGACGGATGAATATGCCCGCGGTATGACCATGGGCGGGACATTGTTCGAAGAACTTGGATTTTATTATGTCGGCCCGATTGACGGCCATAATATGGAGCACCTGATTCCCGTGCTCGAGAATGTAAGGGATGCGGCTGAAGGCCCTTGCCTGATCCATGTCGTCACCGAAAAGGGCAAGGGATATAAATATGCCGAAGAAGCGGCAGACAAATATCACGGAGTAGCCAAGTTTGATGTGGTGTCCGGCAAACAGGACAAGGGACCGGGCGGCGGTCCGCCCGCTTATCAGAATGTCTTTGGCGAAACGCTCGCGAAACTGGCGGATGAGGATTCAAGAATCTGTGCCATCACAGCGGCAATGCCGTCCGGTACCGGAGTCGACAAATTTGCGCAGGCGCATCCCGACAAGGCTTTTGATGTGGGCATTGCCGAACAACATGGTGTGACTTTTGCGGCCGGTCTGGCTGCACAGGGAATGCGGCCATTCTGTGCGATCTACTCAACTTTCCTCCAGCGTGCCTATGATCAGGTGGTTCATGACGTCGCGATTCAAAACCTGCCGGTCCGATTTGCGATTGACCGGGCCGGTCTTGTCGGCGCGGATGGTTGCACTCATGCCGGCAGCTTTGATCTGACTTATCTGGCCACGTTGCCCAATTTTGTCATCATGGCACCAAGCGACGAAGCTGAGCTGGCCCATATGACTTACACCGCGGCACAGCATGACAGCGGGCCGATTGCGTTTCGCTATCCCCGTGGCAACGGAACCGGTGTCCCGATTCCCGAAAAACTGGAACAGCTCGAAATCGGCAAGGGGCGCGTTGTTCGCGAAGGCGCCAAAGTCGCTATCTTGTCTTTGGGTGCACGTCTGACCGAAGCGATGAAAGCCGCCGACCGGCTCGAAGCAAAAGGATTAAGCGCGAGCGTGGTCGACCTGCGTTTTGTCAAACCGCTCGACGAAGATTTGATCCGCAAGATGCTGACCACGCATGAAGTTGCAGTAACAGTTGAAGAAGCCGCCGTTGGCGGCCTGGGCGCGCATGTTCTGACATTGGCGTCAGACACCGGTCTGACCGATGCCGGTCTGAAAATCCGGACAATGCGCTTGCCGGATATATTCCAGGATCATGACAAGCCTGACCTGCAATATGCCGAAGCCGGGCTGGACGCAGACGGAATTGTCGAGACAGTGCTCAAAGCATTGCGCCACAACAGTACCAGCGTGGAAGATGATGTTGAATCTGGCGCGCGCGCCTGATCAGAATTTCAGCTGAAAGCGGATGGCTCCACCGACGTCATCGCCGATATTTTCAAAATGTCCCGGCTGTTGCCGCCAGAAGATATTGGTGTTGAGCCAACCGCCCCAAAGCGCAGTTACATAGGCCATTTCTCCCACCAGCTCACGACCCTGCGGGGCGAGATTCAAAGTGCGTTGACCAAATTCCGTCTGCAATGTCTGATAGCTGTACCCGATCGGCAGATTGAGGTTCAACCCGCCGGATGAAACGCGAAGCGGTTGGGCAAAGCGAAAGGCCAGCTGATCCGAGGAACCGACAATTCCTGTTTTGGCAACATCTACTGCGAAGCTGGATGTTTTCACCAGACCGCCGATCACCAGATTCGATTGATCGGCATTGGTCCAGCCTTGCCGCCAGCTCGCACCGCTCCGCCAACCTGCGCCCAGCACGGACCCCAGATCAAAGTCGGCCCGGCCATCGACAAACCAGCTTTGTGATCCGCCAGCACCAAGGGTTTCCGAAAAGGTCGATCCCAGAAAAGTTGCGTTTTCTTCGACCCAGTTCGCTGCAACGCTCAAAGAGGCGAAACCAATGTCGCGGTCAATTGCAAATCCGATTCCGGAAAAGCCGGAATATTGTTGCTCGGGATTTTGCAGTCGCTGGAGTTGGCTGGACATATTGGACAGTAAAAAGGCGTTTCCGCTCTCTGCACTGAAGGTGAGTCCGAAATTGTCAAATTCATGGCGCACGGCCAATGCTGATCTGGCTTGACCGGCAAAGCCACGTTCGCTTCCGGGATTGGATGCGACCAGAAATGCAGGCCCGCTGGCTCCCTGAACACGGGCCGTCAATCCGCTGGCACTTTGGCGAAATCCGATTGCCAGTTTTGCGTTCGGCGCAATCCGGGTAACTACAGAGGCTGCAAGAAGCCTGGCCTGACGGGCACCATATCGAGACAATTGAAATCTTTCGTGATCAACCAGCCCGGAACTGTTGCGCCCGATATTCACGGCAACATCCAGGCCGGCGTTCGAAGCACGCATGTTGCGACGATCGCCTTGCAAGGCTGAAGTCAGTTTGTATTGCGGAACAGCTACTTCCAGATCATGCGCAAGGTTCAAAGCAAAGGCACGATCAAATCCGTCGAGGATAATCGCGCCGACATTCTGGCCTTGCAGAGCTGCGTCACCCATCGCGGCAGATGTCTGTCCGCCGGCTGCATTCAAATCAACCGCCACTGAAGTACCGGCCAGGCTCGATTGTCCCTGCGGCTGAAATGCGGCGGCAATATCAAGTACACCGCGGCCGTAGATGGCATCCGTTCCCGCATCGCCGACATCTCTTGCGCTGGTCAGCAACAGCTCGACAATTTCGGCACCGGTCAGGTTCGGAAAGGCTTGTGCGAGCAAGGCTGCAGCACCGGATATCTGGGGAGCCGAAAACGAAGTGCCGCTCCACAGAAATGCAGTGCCTTCATGATCGTCTGCCCGCACGCGTTCTCCCAGTGCGGCAAGATAGCTGGACGCCTCACTGCCGGCACGGTTGCTGAAGTCAGATATATTCTCGCCAATACCCACTGAGCCGGCAATAATAACATGTCCATTGCCGCTTTCTGCAATTCCGGCAGCAAATCCATCGGGAGTGGTTTCTCCATCATTACCTGCAGAAACAACCACAACAACTCCGGCCGCAGCAGCGTCCGAAATTGCATTGCGCACGGTCCGGGAAATATCCGGACCACCCAGCGAGATATTCACCACCCGAGCGCCGCTCATACGTGCCTGGTTGATCGCAGCTGCAATCGCGCCGCTATTGTGGCTGCATCCGTCGTCCGGATCATCAGGATCATCCATGCTGCAGCTTCCCGGCGTATCGGTCCGCAGGACCAGAATTTCGCTGTCAAACGCGATACCATGTGTCGCATTGCCATTCTTGCTGCCCGCAGCAACAGACGTCACGGCTGATCCATGGCCGCTTTCATCTTCAATACCGCGGCTACCGGCAAAATCATCGCTGTCCGCATGAATTCGTCCCGAAAACTCGCTGCTGGATGTGTTGATACCGCCATCTATGACGCCCAGAATAACGCCTGCGCCGGTCGCACCATCCTGATAGGCCGACAGCGCACCGTGCTGTGATGGCCCATCCGAACCACGAAACTCAGACGTATTATACGGTCCCGGGGTGGGCGCCGGACCGGGAGGAGGTGCCGGAGTAGGAGTAGGAGTGGGAGTGGGAGTAGGAGTTGGAGTTGGTGTGGGTGTTGGGGTCGGCGCAGAAGGCGGTGCCGGGGTAGAGCTCGGGGCTCCCCCGCCGCAGGCAGATAGCAGCGCAATCGACAAAAGCGATGAACCTAAACAGAACTGTTTTCCGATCCCCTTGCCAGTCATAAGACAGCCTTCCCTAAAACCCGGCATATATAACCCCTGAGCAGTTACGGGAACCTTAACGCTGATCAGGGCTTGCCCGGGCGCTTGCGAGTGACTAGGCGCATGCGATCATGACGCCGAAACTAACCCATATTGATCACTGGATTTTTGACCTGGATAATGTCCTCTATCCGGCAGAATGCGACCTGTTTGCGTTGATCGATGTAAAAATGGGTGAATATGTATCCAAACTGCTCGACGTTGATCAGCAAGAGGCCAGAATTGTTCAGAAACGCTATTTTCATGATCATGGGACAACGCTGGCGGGGTTGATGCATCATCATGGAACCGATCCGCACGATTTTCTCGACGCCGTGCATGATATTGACATGAGCCGATTACAGCCATCAACAACACTGCGAGCCGCCATCTCCGCTCTGCCGGGGGAGAAGCTGGTATTCACCAATGGCGACCGGGCCTATGCCGAACGGGTGCTGGAAAACCGCGGCCTCGGCGGAATATTCGATCATGTGCATGACGTGCTGGCCTGCGATCTCGTGCCAAAGCCAGAGAAAGCCGCCTATCACAGCCTGATTGGAACAACCGGAATTAACCCCGAACGGTCACTATTTGTAGAAGACATGGCGCGCAATTTGCGTCCGGCAAAAGAATTGGGCATGACGACGGTCTGGGTTAACACCGGATCGGAATGGGGAGCCCGGGATCACGGGTCAGAATTTATCGATCACGAAATTACCGATCTGGAAAGCTGGGTCACAGACCCCAAAATTGACAAGGAAACAGGACCATTATGACCAAGCAATTGATCGACGCCATTGAAGCGGCGTGGGAAAAGCGGGAATCGCTCTCCATTACAAGTCAGGGACTGGAACGCGAAGCCGTCACGGAGGCTTTGGCGATGCTTGATGCCGGCACCGCGCGGGTCGCAGAGAAAAAGGATGGGAGCTGGATTGTCAATCAATGGCTCAAGAAGGCCGTTTTATTGTCTTTCCGACTGAACGACAATCAGGTCATCGAAGGACCGGGCGGAGCCAATAGCTGGGACAAGGTGCCCTCGAAATTTGCCGACTGGGGCGAGAACCGGTTCCGGGACGCTGGCTTTCGGGCTGTGCCAGGCGCGGTCGTTCGTCAGGGCTCGCATATTGGCCGCAACACGGTCTTGATGCCCAGCTTCGTCAACATCGGCGCGTTTGTCGATGAAGGCACAATGGTGGACACATGGGCGACCGTCGGCAGCTGCGCGCAAATCGGAAAAAATGTCCACATCTCTGGCGGTGCGGGAATTGGCGGCGTGCTTGAACCCCTGCAGGCCGGGCCCGTCATCATCGAAGATGGTGCATTTATCGGCGCGCGCTCCGAAGTCGCGGAAGGCGTGCGGGTTGGAGAAGGTGCCGTATTGTCGATGGGCGTTTATCTCGGGGCATCCACCAAGATTGTGGATCGGGTTACCGGCAAGGTCTGGATGGGTGAAGTCCCGCCATATGCCGTTGTGGTTCCGGGCAGCCTGCCGCCCAAGGTCAATATTGACGGGGCACCTGGCCCATCTCTTTATTGTGCGGTGATCGTCAAAACCGTAGATGCGCAGACCCGGTCGAAGACCGGAATCAACGAACTGTTGAGGGACTAGACAGGGATGGGAATATTCGCATTGCTATCCGTTATCGCGCTGCAGGCTCCTGCTGCTATCCAGACATTTGATCCAGATGCGCATTCCCAAACCATCACGCAATGTGACCAGCTCATCTCTCATCCCGATGACCCCTACCGGGTCGCTCCCGGGGTGGGTCGCAAAAATGCGGATCTTCCCGCAGCAATAAGTGCCTGTGAAACGGCCATTGCAGAAGATGCAGGCAATCCCCGGCTCAACTATCAATTGGCGCGGGCTTATGGCTATAGCGGCATGGGTCAAAAGGCCCTGCCCTATCGCAAGAAATCCGTGGAAGCGGGCTATCCACAATCTCTGTTCGTTGTAGGTTTCATCACATTGCTGGGCCTGAACGAACAACCACAGGACACATGTGAAGGCGGGCGATTGATCCGGGCGTCAGCCAAAGCCGGACGTCTGGCCGGTCAGATTGCGTTCCCGGACTATTATCTTGAAGGGCGTTTTGCCACGTGTGACTTCGATGTCAGCAAAGCAGAATTGCTGACCTATCTGAAAGCCGCACAGGAAACCGCCACCGGAGATTTTTACAAGTCGATGCTGGTCCGGCGACTGGCGGATGATGTGGAGGCACATGATGGGTATTGAGCGGATCAAGACAACGCTCGGAGACAATGATCACCCCTATCGCAACGGTGCCTGGACGCCCAATTTCGATGAGCTGGACGCCAGCAACATGGAAATTATCGGCACCATTCCGGATGACATAGACGGGCTATATGTGCGCAACACCGAAAACCCGGTGCACGATTCCATTGGCCGTTATCACCCGTTTGATGGCGACGGCATGATCCACACCATGCGGATCAAAGATGGGAAAGCGACCTACCGCAACCGCTTCGTAAGAACCAGGGGACTGGAAGCGGAACAGGAAGAAGGCGGACCGCTTTGGGTTGGCATCATGGGTCGGCCTTCCGATTCAAAGCGCCCGGGCTGGGGCGCTCATGGCAGTGTGAAGGACAGCAGTTCCACCGATGTGTCGGTGCACGCCGGCACCATCCTGTCGACATTCTATCAGTGCGGTGAAGGCTATCGGCTGGATCCGGACTCGCTGGAAACCCTGGGCGTTGAAAGCTGGGTTCCCGAAGACGGGATATCCGCCCATCCAAAACTGGATGAGAATACCGGCGAATTGCTGTTCTTCAATTACAGCACCACAGCACCCTATCTGCATTATGGTGTGGTTGGTGCGGACAATGAGTTGAAACATTATGTGCCCGTTCCCCTGCCCGGCGCGCGTCTGCCGCATGACATGGCTTTCTCGGAAAACTTCGCGATTTTCAACGATTGTCCGCTGTTCTGGAAACCGGAGCTGATCGAACAGAATCTCTATATCCCATCCTATCATCCCGAATTGCCCACGCGCTTTGGAATCATTCCGCGCCGTGGCCAGCCGGAGGAAATCAAATGGTTCGATGCCAAGCCCACTTATGTGCTGCACTGGGCCAATGCCTTTGAGCAAGGCGACGAACTGGTGCTCGATGGTTATTTCCAGAATCAACCCGTACCGCCGCCGCTCACGGATTTTCCTGCGGGCTATGAGAGCATGGGTGCCAGTATCGATCTGCACAGCTTCCAGCCGGAATTGCATCGCTGGCGTTTCAACCTGAAGACCGGAGAGACCCGCGAGGAAACCCTGTTCGACGACTATCCGGTTGAGTTTGGCATGTTCAACCAGCAGATGGCGGGCAAGCCATATCGCTATGTCTACAGCGTCACCGGCGAGCCCGGCTGGTTTTTGTTCAACGGTCTGGTCAAACATGATCTGGAAACCGGAGTGGCAGAACGGTTAGATTTCGGCGAAGGGCGTTTCGGATCGGAGGCACCATTTGTACCGCGGATTGGTGCGACTGCAGAAGATGATGGCTATCTGATCAGCTTCATAACCGATATGGTACAAAATAGATCAGAATGTATCCTAATTGATGCGCAGAATATCAGTGCAGGACCGGTGTGCACGATCATCCTGCCGCACCGTATCTGCAGCGGCACGCACGCAACATGGGCGAGCGCCGAGCAGCTCGACGGAATCTAGACTTTGGGCTGCTGCTGGGTGGCGCAGTGAATTCCGCCGCCACATTCGCCAATCGGATCGACATTCAGCATGATGATTTCACGCCCCGGATATAGTCGGGCGAGCATTTCCTTGGCCTTCGCATCGGCTTCGATGTCACCAAATTGCGCCGCGATCACCGCACCGTTGCAGACATAATAATTGACATAGGACGCCACGAAATCTTCCGACTTCACCCTGATGTCATAAGGCTCCAGCAATATTTCCAGGTCAAACGCCTTCCCGCTGGCATCTTTTGCGGACCGCAATATCTCATAAGTTTCATTTGCTGCGTTGGAAAAGGGATCGCCGGGATATTCTTCCTCGCCCGAAAGCTGGATCAAAATGCTGCCGGGTCTGGTGAACCGAGCGAGCGCATCGATATGATAATCGGTTATATCCCTGTCCTTCAGACCGGGTGCCCAGATCAGCTTCCGCCCACCGACAGCTTCCAGTATCTTTTGCTCGATTTCTGCTTTGCTGCCCCGATTGCGATTGGCGATCAGCCAGCTGGATTCATGTGCGATCACGGTTCCGGCTCCATCGAATTCCAGCCCGCCGGGTTCACCGACCAGACCGTTGTCGAGCAATTCACACCCCAATCGCCCGGCGACGGCAGCCGCTATCTTGCCGTCATTGTCATGAATCTGCTTGTTGCCCCAGCCGTTAAAGTTAAAATGCCGCACGGCTTGGGTTCCCGCCTCATTGCGGACAAAACATGGCCCCGCATCCCGGCACCACAAATCATCTGTCGCTATGTTCCAGATATCCACACCATCCGACAATTTGCGCCGGGCAGGTTTCTCGAACTTCTTATCCATCAGCATGACAACGGGCTCAAACTCTGCAATCGCGTTGGCGACATCGGCAATAGACTGCTGCAACATGTCGAGGAATACGGGATCAGGATGCACTTTCCGGCTGACCGGCCATTGCATGAACGTACGCTCGTGCGGTTCGGCTTCCTCGGGCATCCAGAATTTGGGTTCGGTCATTTTAGTTGGTGCGGTGCAGGCCGCGATACTGGGGAAAGCAGCCAGCGCGCCCAGCGTCCCGGCGCGTTTTGAAAAATTTCTGCGTGAGATCATAAGACCCCTCCCCAAGGGTGATCCTAGTCAAACAGATCGCCATCCGAAGGCTTGCCCGCAGGCGGCTTCATGCCCAGATGCTGCCAGCCGCGGTCATTGAGGGCACGGCCTCTGGCGGTGCGGGCGACCAGTCCGAGCTGGATGAGATAGGGTTCGATCACTTCCTCGATCGTATCGCGCGGTTCGGACAGGCCTGCGGCCAAAGTTTCGACACCGACCGGACCGCCCTTGTAGATATCCGCGATCATGTGGAGATAGCGGCGATCCATGGCGTCGAGGCCGATGCTGTCGACTTCCAGCCGGGTGAGCGACGCATCGGCGGTCTGCTGATCGACCAGCGCCGAGCCTGCAACATTGGCAAAATCCCGAACGCGCCGCAACAGGCGCCCGGCGATACGCGGCGTCCCGCGCGCGCGGCGGGCAACTTCGGTGGCACCATCGGGCGCGATATCAAGATCGAGCAATTTCGCGGCGCGGTGAACGACCAGTTCGAGTTCTTCAGTGGAATAGAAATTCAGTCGCACCGGAATGCCAAAGCGATCGCGCAGTGGCGTGGTCAGCAGGCCTTGGCGTGTCGTCGCGCCGATCAGCGTGAACTGCGGCAAGTCGATCCGTACCGAGCGGGCGGATGGCCCCTCACCGATAATCAGATCGAGCGCGCGGTCTTCCATCGCCGGATAGAGCACTTCCTCGACCACCGGGTTCAGCCGGTGAATCTCGTCAATGAACAGCACGTCGCCTTCCTCAAGGTTCGTCAGCAGCGCGGCGAGATCACCGGATTTGGCAATGACCGGCCCGGACGTGGCGCGAAAACCAACGCCTAGTTCGCGCGCGATAATCTGCGCCAGCGTGGTCTTGCCCAGCCCCGGCGGGCCGAAAAACAGCGTGTGATCCAGCGCCTCATCGCGGCCTTTCGCGGCGTCAATAAATACGCGCAAATTGCTGCGCGCCGCCTCCTGCCCGATAAATTCATCGAGCGTTTTGGGGCGCAGGGCGGCGTCGATATCTTCGACTTTGCGTTCGGGGGAAGAGAGGCGGCCTTCAGTCATTGGACAAACTCAATATCTGCGGAAGCACCTTATCGCTGGAAAAATAATAAGGATCACCTCCAAACAGATCGACAACCCAATCCAACCAACTTCTCTCAAACACGTCCGCCACAAATTTGCTCGGTTCTTGCGATTCAGCATCTAACTTGATGGCCAAATAGCCAATATCCCGGCCGAATGTGGTACAAGAAGAGAAGAAAGCAGGGCTCACCAGAATTGCAGTTTGCTCCAATTCAGATGGTCCCTCCAAAACACGAACCCGCACTGTCCAAGATTTTGGCAATTTTTCAATGATCTTCGCTTTGATGACCATCGTACCCGGCGACGAGTCTGAAGGTTTTGTTTTATACATCATAGCTTGAGGAACCGGCTCCGCCATGCAAGCCCACGCTGGTGTTGAAGCCAAAATAATAACCAAGAAAAAGACCAGAACCTTCACTTCGCCGCCTTCTTCAGCGCTAGCCGCACCAGTGCATCCAGTGTCGCGCCCTCGCCTGCTTCTGCATCCGCTGCTGCCACCGCCGCGCTCGCGTCCGCTGGTTTGAAGCCCAGATTGAGCAGCGCGCTGACCGCATCGGCGCTGTTGCTGGAAGCTGCAGCTACCGTGCCGCCGCCCGCAATCGGATCGGTCGCAATCCCGCCAACCTTATCTTTCAGCTCGTTGACAATTCGCAGCGCGAGTTTTGGCCCTACGCCATTGGCGCGGCTGACCATCGCCTTGTCGCCGGTCGCCACCGCACGTGAAATCTCGCCCGGTTCCAGCGCCGACAAGATTGCCAGCGCGACCTTGCCGCCAACGCCCTGCACGGAAATCAGAAGCCGGAACCAGTCGCGTTCCGACCCCGAAGCAAAGCCCATCAGCCGCATGTCGGTCTCGCTGACCTGCATCTCGGTATAGATGGTCGCACCATCGCCAACCCCGCCAATCGCGCCGATTGTACGGGAGGAAGCAAAGACCAGATAGCCGACGCCTTGCACATCCAGCACGATATTGTCGGTGCCGATTTCGTCGATAGTGCCGGTGAGTTTTGCAATCATGGGAGTGTTTTAGTGCAAGAGTGGCACATGTCCAGTTCCGTTCGTCCTGAGCCTGTCGAAGGATGGGAGATTGCGCGAACCGGTGCTTCGACAAGCTCAGCACGAACGGGATTTTGTTCTTTGTATTGTTCGCTCACGCTCACGTACGAAAGGGCATCCGCCTTTGCTTCGGTACCGGCCCGTCTCCCCCTCCCAACCACCCATAGGGTACAATCGCACTGGGTGGTTGGGAGGGGGAGACGGGCTGGCGCAGAGCCGGAACGAATGTGAAGGCGCAGTGAGCGTGAGCGAACAAAAAGATTATCTTTTACGATGATGCGCGTGCGTAATCGCAACCGCCAGTGCATCGGCGGCATCCGCGCCCGCCAGTTGCACGCCAGGCAGCAATATCTTGATCATCGCCTGCACCTGATCCTTGTCGGCCTTGCCCACGCCAACCACCGATTTCTTCACCGCGCGCGCGGCATATTCGCCGACTTCCATACCGCTGCGCGATGCGCCCAGCAGCACCACACCGCGTGCCTGGCCCAGTTTCAATGTGCTTTGCGGGTTGCTGTTCACGAACACTTCTTCGACCGCTGCAGCATCCGGCTTATATTCCTGCATCAGGTCCGCAAGTTCGAGATCCAGCTTGAGCAGCCGGTTCGCCAGCTCCATTTTGGGATCGGTTTTTATCTGGCCATTGGCAATATGAGACAGCCGGTTGCCATCAACCTTGATCACACCCCATCCCGTGGTGCCAAGACCCGGGTCAAGGCCGAGGATGATCACTGCCCGCTCAGCTTCTCCATAATCTCGTCAGATACGCTGTAATTGCCATGGACGGTCTGCACATCGTCATCCTCTTCAAGTGCATCGATCAAGGCAAGCAAGCTTTCGGCCTGAGCAGCATCGACTTCCACTTCCACGGAAGGCTTCCATGCCAGCTTGACACTTTCAGCCTCGCCGAGCGATTTTTCCAGTGCGCCGGAAACCTCGTGCAGGTCTTCCATCGCGGTCCAGATTTCATGCCCTTCATCATCCGAAGCAATATCCTCTGCCCCCGCTTCCATGGCAGCTTCCAGCACTTTGTCTTCGTCCCCTGCGCTGGCCGGATACTGGATATAGCCCACCCGCTCAAAACCATGTGCGACGGAACCGGTCTCTCCCATATTCCCGCCATTGCGCGAAAAGATGGTGCGCACGTTGGTCACCGTGCGATTGGTATTGTCGGTCAGGGTTTCAACGATCAGGGATACGCCGCCCGGGCCGAAGCCTTCGTAGCGCACTTCATTATAGTCATCGCCTTCATTGGCCGATGCCTTGTCAATTGCGCGCTGGATACCATCTTTCGGCATCGATACGGCCTTGGCGTTGTTGACCGCCAGGCGCAGGCGTGGGTTCATGTCCGGATCGGGCATGCCCGATTTGGCCGCCACGGTAATTTCGCGGCTGAGCTTCGAGAATTGCGCCGAGCGCTTCTTGTCCTGCGCGCCCTTGCGATGCTTGATATTGTTAAATTTACTATGGCCTGCCATATGACTTGTCCGTTGTTTGAATGATTGTCTGTTGAGGGTTCTTTGCCGCATGTTTGAACCCAACTCAACCATTGGATGGGCTAGCGGCAAATTGCGGGCCAGCGCAATTGATCTCGTTCAGTATTTGCGTGCGCCGACACTGACGCCAACCGACGGACAGATGAGCGGCAAGCCAACTGACCTGGTCTGGCTCTTTGCCGTGAATTGCGGCGTCGTTGCATTGCTGGCAATCATCCTTTTCCCCGCAATGCTGTTGTTCGATATTGAGATGTCCGGTGACATGTCCGAGCTTTTTGCGCGCCCGGTATGGCAGATTCTTGCGATCGTCGTGATTGTCGGCCCGATCATGGAAGAACTGTTTTTTCGCACATGGCTGAGCGGTTTACCGCGTCTGCTTGTGCCGCTTTGCGCCGTTATTGCCTGGCTGATCGGTTCCGCTGCATTGCGCGAGAGCGGGGCGTCCGGTCCAGCGCCGACAGAGCTCCTGCTCCTCGGTGGCGGCATTGCAGTTGCGGCCCTGATTGGCTCGATCTGGGCGTGGAAAAAACCGGTGCCGGGGTGGTATATCCGCATGTTTCCCGGGATATTCTGGATCCAGGCACTGCTGTTCGGTTTCATGCATGTCTTCAATTATGCGGGTGACAATCCTGCGGCCCTGCTTCCGTTTATATTGCCGCAACTGACTGGCGGCCTGATCTGGGGATATGCGCGTATCCGCTATGGCTGGTGGGCCAATATTATCATGCACATGGCCTATAATCTGATCGCAACCAGCGGATTGTTATACATGCTGCTGGCCGGCAAGGAGATATTCTAGTCTGTCACCACCGCTGTGCCGGATGCAGAAACCATCAACATCGATCCCTTGTCACCGACCACTTCATAGTCAAGGTCAACACCGACCACGGCATTGGCTCCCACCTTCGCGGCTTCGTCCTGCATCTCCTGAAGCGCTTCGTCACGCGCGCGTTTCAGAACATTCTCATATTTGCCGGAACGTCCGCCAACAATGTCGGTGATGCTTGCAAACAGGTCGCGGAACAGATTGGCGCCGACAATGACTTCGCCAATCACAATTCCGCGATAATCCCTGATCGCGCGTCCTTCAATCGATGGAGTTGTGGTAACAATCATGCGCATTCTCCCGCCGTGAAAGGCTGGAGTCTAGCGGATTGATCAAGCCAGACCAAGGGCCGACTTATACGTGTCGAGAATGGCTTCCATTTCCTGACGGTCATGGGTTTCCATTTTGCGCAGACGCACGATCTGACGCATGATTTTCGCATCATAGCCCTGACTTTTGGCCTCGCTGTAAACGTCCCGAATATCGTCGGCCATGCCTTTTTTCTCTTCTTCCAGCCGTTCGATACGCTCGATAAACAGACGCAGCTGGTCTGCGGCAACATTGCCTTCACTCATTCTCTGGTTCCTCTTGAATAGGTTTTGCGGATTCGCTGCGATGCTTTAATCTGACGAGGCGTTTTTGGCTATGCTTTCCTTCATTCTTTTGAGCCTTTCCGGCGTTGCTTCCGTCTGATATTTCTTTTTCCATTCCGACGCCGGCATGCCGTGGATTGCCGCGCGCGCTTCATCCTTTGTCATCTCGCCATTGTCCTGGTTGGTCGCTTCCATGATCCAGTCCGCCAGGCAATTGCGGCAGAACCCGGCCAATCCCATGAGGTCAATATTCTCCGCATCGTGTCGATGCTGCAAATGGCTTACCAGTCGGCGAAAAGCCGCAGCGGCGGCGGCATCAGAAATTTCATGGGTCATATAATGCTTTCGTTGCTTTTTGTTTTTATCCTGTCATGAATTGGGGATAAGCAGCAGCAAATTAAAGCGCTCATCGACAGGAATTTTCAATGGCTTCGCATATGTTCTCCCGCGACCGCAAAGTAAAGGTGCTCGCAACCCTGGGGCCGGCGAGCGGCAGTCCGGCGATGATCGAGAAAATGTACAAGGCCGGTGTCGATGCCTTTCGCATGAACATGAGCCATGGCGAGCACAAGGCCCACGCCGCCAACGTCAAATCCATCCGCGCTCTGGAACGCAAAGTCGGTCGGCCGATCACGATCCTCGCCGATCTGCAGGGACCAAAATTGCGGATAGGCACTTTTACCAAGGCGCCCGTGACACTCAAGGACGGAGCAAAATTCACGCTCGACCTTTTGCGCAAAAAAGGGGACGTGAAGCGCGTGAACCTCCCCCACAAGGAGATTATCGAAACGCTGCAACCCGGACATACGCTGCTGCTTGATGACGGCAAAATTCGTCTGGAAGTTACCAAAACGGATGGCAAGAGCGTCGAGACCAAGGTCATTGTCGGCGGAGAGATTTCTGATCGCAAAGGCGTGAACGTTCCGGAAGTCGTTCTGCCCGTCAGTTCTCTGACTGACAAGGATCGCAGGGATCTGACCTTCGCACTCGAACAGAATGTCGACTGGATTGCGCTAAGTTTTGTCCAGCGCCCGGAAGATGTCGCCGAAGCGCGGCGGCTGATCGGCGGCAAGACGGCTCTGCTGGCGAAAATCGAAAAACCGGCGGCGATTGATCGTCTCGAAGAAATACTGGAACTGTCAGACGCGGTCATGGTTGCCCGCGGGGATCTTGGTGTAGAGTTACTGCCCGAACAAGTTCCGCCCTTGCAGAAACAGATTGTTGCAGCAGCACGCCGACTGGGCCGGCCGGTGGTGGTCGCCACCCAGATGCTGGAATCGATGATCAAGTCGCCAACTCCAACCCGCGCCGAAGTCTCGGATGTAGCGACTGCAATTTATGACGGAGCTGACGCCATCATGCTGTCTGCCGAATCCGCTGTCGGCGACTGGCCAATCGAGGCGGCAACCATGATGGATCGGATCGCCGCGCAGGTTGAAAGTGACCCCTCCTATGTCGAACGGGTACATTTTACCGAGACCGTGCCCGATGAAACAACTGCGGATGCACTGGCAGCAGCGAGTTACAATATCGCACGAACCGTCAAGACATCCGCCATTGTCTGCTTTACGACATCCGGATCGACCGCTCGGCGCATGGCGCGTGAACGTCCGTCCGTGCCATTGCTCGTGCTGACTCCCAATCGCAATACCGCCCGCCGTGTCGGATTATTGTGGGGCGCGCATGCCGTCGTCACGCGCGATGTCAAAGATTTCGAAGGCATGATCGCCAAGGCCAAACGCATGGCTTTGCGCCACAATCTCGGCAAGGCAGGATCACGGCTCATCGTGTGTGCCGGCGTTCCCTTCGGCACGCCCGGTTCGACGAATTTGTTGCATGTGGTGCGACTGAGCGGGGATGAACTGAAGCGGGGTTAGGGACTGATAGCCGGTTATTCGGGAAGCGCGAATGCCACCAGATTGTCCCCGAGTTTCGAACCCACGTTGGATGCTCCGCCCGCTGCGATGACGACATATTGCCGCCCTTTCCAGACATAGCTCATTGGCGTTGCCTGTCCGCCCGCAGGAAGCCGTCCTTTCCACAATTCGCGGCCCGTCGCGACGTTGAAAGCGCGCAGATAATTGTCTGCGGTCCCGGCGATAAATATCAAACCGCCCGCTGTGACAATGGGGCCTCCCAGCGCCGGCGTTCCCAGTTTCAGCGCAAGCCCGCCCGGCGCGACATCTTCAGTCGTACCCAAAGTCTGGCGCCAGATAATCTTGCCGCTATCCAGATCTATTCCGGCCAGAACGCCCCATGGCGGCGGTGTGCAGGGCAAACCGAGAGGAGATGCTAGCATCGCCCGGCTCATGCCGTAAGGCGCGCCTTCCATCGGCGCGAACTCGTCATGGTCACTGATTTTATCCGCCTTCACGCTATCCGTGATATTGGGCTGCAGACGCATATATTGCCCAATATTGTTCATGTTGATCACGAGCAAATTGCGCCTGGGGTCATAAGCGGCGCTGCCCCAATTGGCGCCGCCGCCAGTGAACGGCAAAGACAATGTGCCCTGAATTGTGGGCGGCGTGAAAAGCCCGTCAGCGCGGAGGCTTTCCAGCTGTGCCTTGCAGGCCAGCTTGTCCCAAAGCGTGATTCCAAAAGCGTCGGAAGGATCGAGCCGGTCAGGAACAACCGCCGGTGTCGCGGTGGGAAATGGCTGGGTCGGAGACAACAGTTCGCCCTGTTCAGCCCCTTGCGGAACCGCGCGTTCTTCGATCGGCAGAAACGGCTGGCCGGTATCGCGGTCGAGTACGAAAATCAGACCTGTCTTTGTCACCTGCGCGACCACATCATGCGCCTTGCCATCGCGCCACACCTGATAGAGGCCCGGCTGCGCGGGAAGATCATAGTCCCAGACATCGTGATGCACGGTCTGAAAATGCCAGGCGACAGTGCCGGTGTCCCCGTTCAACGCCACCACGCTATTTGCGTACAGATTATCACCCGGTCTGTTGCCGCCATAATAATCAGGACTCGGACTGGAGGTCGGAATTATGACCAGCTGACGCTTTTCATCGACCGCAATGGTAGACCAGACATTGCTGTGCCCGCCGCGAATATCGGGAGAGCCCGACAGCGGGTCGAATGTCCACCTGGTCTCACCCGTCCGCGCATCAAATGCAAAAACAGTGCCCTTGGGCGCGTCCGTGCGCAAATTGTCGCCGATTGACGTCCCCGTAACGATCGTGTCACCGATGATCGCAGGCGCCGAAGTAATCTGAAACTCACCCGGCCAGCGCAATGATCCGCGCATCGACCGTGCCGGTAAACAGGCGTGTCGCGCAATTGGCCTCTGGCTCTGCGGCATCGTCTTTCCAGTAGGAAACACCGCGGCAGGTATATTGATTGGCCGGATTGCTGCCGATCGGCACGACGGGATCATAACCCCACTTTTCCTCGCCAGTTCCCGGATCAACCGCAATGACCTCATTAAACTGAGTGCAGAACACCAGCGAATCTTCGACCAGTATCGGCGTCGTCTGAAGCGCGCTTTTCGCGAGATCCTTGTCGCTCTTGCCCTTCAACGCACCGCTGCGATGCGTCCAGGCGATGCCAAGCTGATCGACATTGTCGGCATCGATTTGGGTGGCAGCAACATAGCGGTTCCCGCCCCCATCACCCCCATAGGACGTCCAGCCTTCCCCCAGACCGCCGCTATCGGCGCGCACAATCTGGGCATCACCCTCTATGGTGAGATCATCGGCCAAACCCAAAACTGACCAGATTGCCGAGCCGCCAAGGAGGCTGACCGCAAGCAGCAGGAGGCCAAAAATCAGCACAATACGGATCGGCTTGAATGTCATGTCCCAATGCTAGCAGCATTTCGAATAATTAAAATCCTGGTGTGCAACCGCGGATGACCTGATTGAGCGCGGAAGCAGATGCTATTCCTCGATAATTAAACCAATATGCAAGCCTCTCATTTCTGCCATTGCTGCAGATCTGATTTGCACTATGTTACAGGACCTTAAGGATCGTTGGGGGCTGCGATGGATCACAAACAGAAAATGGCATTGGCGCGGCGAACAAAACCCGCACTGCGTGCTTCCGTGTTTGGTGGCTTCAAGTTATTTGCGCTCGACGGCAGCGAAGTCACAATTTCCAATCGCCGTGCCCGCGCCATTCTCGCCATGCTTTGTCTTGCGCCAGACGAGGCACTTGATCGCAACTATCTGAGCAAATTATTCTGGCCTGGCAGGTTTGAAACCCAGGCGCGCGCCAGTTTGCGGCAATGTCTGCTGGATATCGGTAAATTATTCCGGTCCATGAACTGCGATCTTCTGGACGTAAGCCGATCCAGCGTCAGTTTGAAAGCGCTCGCAATCCAAATTGATCTTGGTGATCTGGAAGCCGCCCTTGCTGAAGAAAACTTTGGCGAAGCAAGTGAGTTACTGACTTCCATCGGGGCCAAACCATTGCTTGATCAGATGAATTTTGATGAAAAGTTTGACGATTGGCTGAAACTTCGCCGGCATGAAACCGAACAACGATTGCAAGTTGCGGTCACGACGGCACTATCAGCTCTGAAGAAGAGCGATAAGTTGGCAGATCATGTGCGCCTGCTCAATGCCTGGTCACTGCGATCTCCGGACTCCAATCCGATATTCAACCGCAAGCGGGGCAAAGTCCGCATTGCTGTGCTGCCGTTCAAATCAAGCGCAAATCCTGATGACCAAGGCTTCTTTGCCGATGGCATTGTCGATGAATTAATCACAGCTTTCGGTCAGGTGCCCCAGCTCCTTGTTGCGGGTCGGACCTCATCGTTCCAGTTCAAGGATTCCAGACAGAACTCGGCCGAAATCGCCAACGCACTGAATGTGTCCTATCTTCTGGGAGGTTCTGTCCAGAGACAAGAAGAGCAAGTGCGTATCGATGTTGGTCTGATTGATGCCGAAACCGGTTTTGAATCATGGTCTTATAGCTTTGATGGCAGCCTGGACGATATTTTCGCAGCACGTGCCAATGTCGCACAAGCAGTCACAAACGGGCTGAGTGAAGCGCTCAATCTGCAAGGACATCAACCCAAAACCCGCACTCTAACAACCAACAGGGAAGCTTATGGTCTTTATTTGCAAGGTCGCGCACTGACGATCAGAGCCATTGGCGATGGAGTGTTACCGACTGCAATCGAACTTCTGGAAAAGGCACTCGAAATCGATCCAGACTTTGCCGAATGCTGGACAGCACTGGCTGAGGCCGAAATCAACATGACGGTGTTTACGCCATGTATCGACAGGTTGGAACGTTGTGAAAAGGCCGCGGGCTTTGCACAGCGCGCGCTTGAGCTGTCACCGGAGCAAGCTCACGCACGCATTGTGCTGGCATTCCATAAATGGACGCAAAATGACATTGTGGGAGCACTGGACCTGGCGTTTGAGGCTTACCGGATCGAGCCCAACAATCCTGATATCGTAAATCGCGTCGGCTCTTTTTTGCTCTATTGCGGGCTATGCCGGGAAGCATTGCCCTATATAGAAGCCTCTATCGATCAGGATCCGGTGAATGGCCGCAGCTACGCAATACTTTGTGGGGTGCATCTCAACCTCGGGAATATCGATGCCGCCATTGATGCGGGACAGAGGATGGTGGATCTTGGATTTCCTTCGATTTGGCTCGCCGCTGCAACAGCGATAGGTGGCGATAATAATCTCGCAGTGCAACAATATCAGAAAACCAAACTACTGATGAACACGGTGATCTTTGCACCTGCTGGAAGCACCCCGATGGAACCCGACGCAATGGATGCCTATTGGTTGATGGCTGCAAAGGGGCTTTGGAGCGGCGAAGATCAGGACCGCAAAAGTTATTGCATGGTGTTGGAGATGCTCCACGCGACACTACACGATCCTTGCGATTCAACAATCGTATTACCGGCCATCTGGATGGGTGATGCACAAATGGTTTTCAAAACTCTTGGCAAGCAGATAACACCGGCCAACTTTTTTGGTTTTATGTCGCTCTGGACCGATGCAGAACCGATCAATCAGGTCCGCCTTCATCCCGACTTTATGGATTTTGCCCAGCGCATCGGCATGGTCGCCGCATGGGAAAAATATGGTTGGCCGGACTTGCTCCCCAAGCCCCCAACCATGAAATAGACCATTATTGACGCTTTTTTGACGGTAGCATGGTTGACGTAAATTTACATTTGCGTGCATCACTAGCGCACTGAATTTGCAGACAAATTGAACGATCTGGCAGGACTCGGAAAACACCGATTCCGCCATTTGGATAGTTATGTCTGCTGTACTGGAAGGGGGATGAAATGGAGCAAGCTGTCAGGCTATCAGTGCGCCCTGCCCTGCCCTCACTGTCCGAAAGCAAGCCGGCGCGCCTCATCGTTGTGGCGATCCTCTATTTCATGCAAGGCATACCTTGGGGTCTGTCGACCGTGGGAATCTCGGCCTGGTTAGCAGCCAATGGCGCAACACCGGTTGAAGTGGGTGTATTCATCGGAACGGCTGTCCTGCCTTGGTCATTGAAGCTGGTGAACGGCCTGCTGATGGATCGCTTTACCTTCAAACCCATGGGTCGCCGCCGGGTCTGGATTATCGCTGCACAAGCCATGATGGCGATTGTTCTGCTCGCCATGGCGATAGATGCGCCGACGGTTGGTCAGATCGGACTATTGGCGGCCTATTGTTTTGCCCTCAACCTGTGTGCAACTTTCAATGACGTGGCGATAGACGGAATGGTGGTGGACCTTGTGCCCGATGAAGAGCGCACGATGGTCAATGGCATGATGTTCGCATCCCAAACGCTTGGAATAGCCGCCGCCAGTTTTGTCGCCGGACAATTGCTTATGTCGGGTGATATCTCATCGACAGCGCTGACATTCGCCGCTTTTGTTGCAATAGTATCTTCCGTGGTCGTGATCTTCCGAGAGCGCCCTGGTGAGCGATTACTGCCATGGAGCAAAGGCACCGCTTCCCGCGAATGCGAGGAGCGGCAACACAGCGCCTGGCTGCCGATCATTGCCGGCATATTTCGATCCATTGCCTCACCGCTGACCGTACTATTCCTGTTGGCAACATTCCTGAACCAGGCAGTTTGGGCCTTTATCGACGCCGCGAGCCCGACGCTGACCATCCAGATGCTAGGCTGGGGAAGCGATCAATATTCAAGCTTCGCGGCCATGGTCGGTCTGGTCGCCGCCATTGCCGCAGGCGTGCTGTCCCCTCTGATCGTGCGCATCACTGGCTTGCGCAAATCGATCATCATCCTGTTTGTGCTGCTCGGCGCCAGCGCGGCGATTGGCGGTGCGACATTCGATAGTTGGGAAGACGATAGAATCTTCATGACAATTTTCATGATCCAATATGTCGTCGGTCTTTTGCTGAGCATCCTGCTTATCGTATGGGCCATGCGCATCTGCAACCCGGCGGTGGCGGCAAGCCAGTTCGCTCTGTTTATGGCGATCCCGAATTTGGGTCGATCCCTGATGTCCGGTAATTCCGGCTGGTTGGTCGAAAGTGGCGGCTATGCCGTGACCTATTATGCGGTTGCCGCGATCACGCTGGTCGCTCTTGTCCTCTGCCTACTCGCCAAAGTGGGAAAATCTGAAGCGGTGCCGATTCCGGCACTGCCCATCAAAAGTTCAATAACGAAGGAGAAGAAGTATGAAGATGATTAAACAAATGAAAGTGGCAGCTGCGGCCATGGTGGTAACACTGCCCTTGGCATTGCCCACTGCAGTCCATGCGCAGGAATTTCCGCTTGTCGCTGGCGACTATTCCCAAGTCAGCGGTATTTTTGTCAAAGACGGCGGGGCTTTCAAATATGCGACCCATCTTGCGACCAAGTGGCTGGATGTTCAGAAATTCGCCAAATCCAAAGGCTGGATCAGCGACTATAAGATACTCGTCAACGAATATCCGCGCGATGGTGAACCGACAATCTATCTTATGACAACCTTCGCCAAAATGGCAGATGCAACGGAAGCTGAAAGACGCAACAAGGCATATGATGCCTACATGCAATCATCTGCCGAGCAGCAGATAGCGGAATCTGGCAACCGGGCGGAATACCGGACCGTACAAAGCAGTATGCTTTTGCGCGAATACAAACCTCGATAGGCCGCCCTTAGGTCTCTCGAAAAATTCGCGAAAGCGATGCGTCCGGCGGATGGAATTGCGACCCTCTATCCGCCGGCTTTCGCACGCCAGGCGAAGGCCACTTGCATCAGAAGCCTCTCGACCAATTAGTTAGCCCGGCTTCTCGACCTTCACAAACGCAAGCACCGACAATCCAATCGCGAACAGAATCGCGATCGACGCCATGCCGATGCGCTGGCTGTTAAATCCGGTGGTAAACAATTCAACCAGCAGCGGCCCCATCCAGACCGTGATCGTTCCGGCAATCGCGTATAACCCGAAAAACTCACCGCTGCGCCCGGGCGGAGCGAGCGCTACAAGCATAGCGCGGCTGGAAGAAATGCTCGCTGTCGCTGCGACCGCGACAACCGAAACCAGCGCCAGATAGGAAATGTCCGATGCCGTCTGGAACACGAGACCGTCCCAGACCTGGAAGTTATCGATCAGGCCGAACAACATTGTGTCCATAGTCAGTGAAAGCTGCAGCGCAAAGGCTATGATCATTGCAATCACTTCGATAAACAGGGCCGTTTTCACGCCCACTTTGGTGTCCAGCCAGCCGCCAAATATTCCGCCACCAAAAGCCCACATCGAACCAAACAGGGCGTAGCACGTCATTTCAAGAAAACCCCATTCCAGAAACAGCGAAACATAAACAGCAGCAAGCGCCAGCAACGCGGCCATCCCGTCAGCATAAAACATCCGCGCGATGAGGAACTTCATCAGCTGACGATAGTGCGCGGCCTCGCGCAAGGTGCGCATGACCGTTGCTGCACCCTCCTGTATCGCCGTAATCCAGCTCGCACCCTTGGTGCCGGGGTCTTCGGCATAGAGGAAAAAGGGAACGGAAAAGATCGCAAGCCAGACCGCACATAGCGGGCCGGCAATCCGCATATGTTCGAACCTGTCCAGATCAATACCGAATTGCGGTTCGGCAAATGGCCACTGGATCATCGCAGGCAGCACGAAAAATCCAACCAGCCCGGTGAACATCAGTACAGCTGCAAGATTGCCCAGACCCAGGCCCAATCCGGATATCATCGGTAGCCGATCCGGTCGGCCCGCCGCGGTAAGCATCGAATTATGGGTTACTTCGGAATAGGTATAGTTGACATAGGCAATCACGAGAATACCCATGACGACAGCCGTGGGCAGCCCTTCATCGCCGGGAATGGCGTACCATAACAGCCATGACATGACTGCGATCGTGCCAAGCATGACCGCCACAATAGGTTTGCGCAGCCCACCGCGATCCAGTGCTGCGCCCAGAAACGGAGCAGTGAGCGCGGCAATCAGGCCGGCCCATTTGGTCACCGAAGCGATTGCGGCCTGGCCCTGTGCGTTTGCGGTCTGCTTCGCCGTTTCCGGATCCAGACCGTCCAGTTCTCCGCTTGCCAGCAAATCCGCACCGATAATATCGCGCGCAAAATAGGGTGCGAAAACATAGATGACGATCAATATATAATAAGGATTGCGCGCCCATTCGAACACGGCCCAGGCAAATCCGGTTTTCCCCAGCGCCCCCCCTACCCCTGTATCTTTCCGCACGGCGGCCCCGGTCAAACGCTACTCTCCTTTGTTTGAAAACAGCATGCCCTGTTGTTTGACGAATGCAAGAGATATCGATTTTCGCTTTAGGCACGGGAACGGACATTGTTGAAACCATCTGCTAGCGGACGTGAATGACCGATACTCATCATGAAAACTCGCTCGTTGGAGCCTTCATGGCCCAGCGCAAGAACTCTCTAGTTATTCTGGAGCAATATAATTTTGGTGTTTACGCGCTTTATTTCGAAGACTCGGATGATGGCATTATGACTAGAGATGACCTGCATGACACCATCGATGACGCAAAGGAGTTTTGCAGGGAGGATTATGGCATGGTCGAAGAAGATTGGGAAAGAATCCCCGATCACACGCCAATAATGGTAACATTCTAGTGTCTGCTTTGGGCGCAAAAGCGGACACTAGGTTTATGGCTTAGATTCCAAATTAATCTTGTTGTCGACCTGGTCTGCCAATTCCAGTATTCAATTTTGAGGAGTAATGGATGGGCTCAGTCAATGGCAGACGATATGAAAACTAGTGATGTCCAGAAAGAAGAGAGCGAGAGAATCGCTTTTTTAGAACGCCGATTGGCTCGCTCGGAAACTGCGCGCAAAGAAGCGGAATCATTACTTGAGGACAAAGCCCGACTGGTAGCACTGAGAAGTGTTGAACTACAGCAGCGAGAAGCTGAGCTGATCAACAAGATGGAAATCAGCGCACAGGAATTGATCCGTGCGGAGAAAACCGGCCGGATCGCAACTTTGCACTGGCCTAAGAACAAAGATCTTTCCTATTCCCCTTTCTTCCGTGAAATGCTCGGAATCGAAGCCGACGGGGACTCGATTGCGGAGCGCGCATGGCGCGCCGTCCACCCTCTTGATCGGGCACGAGTGACCAAACTCCGGCAAGAATTCCTGTCCGCGCCTCCGGGAACCGATCACAGCTACGACTGCCGAATGATTACGCCCGCCGGCGAGATGATGTGGTTCAAGTGGAGCATGAGCAAGCAGGCGGATGCAGATGGGCAAGTTGTTGGCATATACGGAACCGTTCAAGATATCACTGAAGCACGTGCCATCGGGCGAAAGGCAAAAGCATTGCAATTGGTTGCCGAGCGACGGATCAAGCAGTTGAATCGAACTAGCGAACAACTTGCCAAAGTAACGGAGCGCGAACGACAGAATGCTGCCTATCTTCAAGCTGTTCTAAACAACGTACCACTAGGGGTGGCCGTTTTTGACGATGATCTTAGGCTTGTTAGCTGGAATGACAAACTGATGGACCTGATCGGACCGAGATATGACGATATGTTCAAGGGGATGGAATACTCCGCGTTTCATGCTCTTAAATCAGAATATCATGGAGGTAATCTTGACACATTTTCTCAGGTAGAAAGAGACGGGAGTGGGAACGTCAAGTCGCAGAAACATCTTCTAAGGCGGGGTGATGGGCGGCATATCCAAATTTCTGTTGCGCCGTATAACGGAGGTATGGTTCGCACATATTCTGATATTAGCGAATTGAAAATCATCGAAAGCCGCCTAAGGGAACAGCGGTCGCAATTGGGTGAACGCGTAGATGAACTGGAGACGCTAAGTTCTGCACTTCGATCCTCGAAACTGGAAGCCGAGCGTGCCAATCGAGCCAAGTCTGAATTTTTGGCGATGATGAGTCATGATATCAGGACACCAATGAATGGTGTTTTGGGCATGCTATCCATGTTGGAGGAAACCAAACTCAGTGAACCGCAGAAAAAGCAGCTGGATTTGGCCGTGCAAAGTGGAGAACTTCTGAAAATCCTGCTCGATGATATTATCGACCTGGCCCGGGCGGAAGCGGGAGCCATATCATTGGAGCCAGCACCAACAGTCCTGGATCTTGTGGTTACCGGCGTAATGGATTTTTGGTCAGGGGCGGCGAAAGCAAAAGGTATTGAACTTGATACGGACCGCGACCCACATCTACCATCGGCGCTGCTGATAGATCCGACGCGGTTTCGCCAACTCCTGAATAACCTGGTCAGCAATGCCATTAAATACACTCCCGGACCGAGCGGGAAAATCTCGGTATCACTCTTGTCGCGCCAACGTGACGAAAGGCGATTTTTGCGTGTTGAAGTCGCGGATAATGGAATGGGTGTACCAGAAGATATCCAGTCTTCTCTTTTCGCAAATTTTACACGTTCGCCTGAAGTTGAGAGGAGCGAGATTGAGGGCGTTGGACTGGGTCTGGCAATCTGTCATCGTTTGATCAGTGCCATGGAAGGCGACATTGGATTGAAAAGTAAAGAAGGACTTGGCAGCATGTTTTGGTTCGAGATTCCTCTCGAGGAAGCAGTGGCTCCCATTGAAATTAGCACTGAAAACTTGCCACCAGCTCAGATACACAATCTTAAAGGAGAAACACCCCACATATTGATTGCGGAAGATGTAGAAGCCAATCAGTTTGTCATCGCTTCCATGCTGGATTCATTTGGTTGTACCAGCGAGCTGGCGGAAAATGGACAAGTCGCAACTGAAATGCTGAGAGATCGCAAATTTGATCTGGTTTTGATGGATGTATCGATGCCCGTTCTAGACGGCAAGGAAGCCACGAAAATTATCCGAAAAATGGATGGCATAATTTCGGGTATCCCGATTATTGGCGTTACCGCACATGCGATGGAGACGGAACGCGAAAACTTGTTAGCTATCGGGATGGATCAATGTCTGGCCAAACCCATAGATAAGCATGAATTTGCGAGCGCAATACGCGCTGCGTTGGACAAGGTTCAAGTCGATGAATTGGAATTGATGTCTCGATCTGAAGTAAAAACAGTTATCGATGTTGATCAATTCCGCTCTGTTTTGGAGGCGCTTTCTAAAGACCGTCGAGCTTCGCTGCAAGAAACCCTGTATAAAGATCTAACCGCCTCGGTTCTACACATGGAAGAGGCTTATATCGATCAAAGTGAGGAGCTTTTGTCGCGCGCGCAGCATCGATTAAAGGGAGTGGCGCAAACTTTTGGATTTAGTGGTTTATTAGATCAGGCAAACGCCGCAGACTTGTCCAGTCAGGATTCATTCAATGAGTTCAAGAAATTTGTTGATCTAACATTGAACGAAATCGATAAAGCCTGCGACGTTTAGGAACTTTTAATAAGCGCCTCGACCCGTCAAGATCGCAGGCACAGTTGAAACCAGAAGTGAAATATCCTTCAGCACACTTTGTTGACACAGATATTCTTCGTCCATTCGAACCTGCTCTTCAAAAGGAATCTCCGCACGCCCGGATACTTGCCATGTGCACGTTAATCCCGGTTTACCGGCCAGCCGATTGATGGATTTGTCTGGCTTTTGCATCACTTCCTTTGGCAGTGCCGGGCGTGGACCAACCAATGACATGTCGCCCTTGAGGACATTTACGAGTTGCGGAAGCTCATCCATTGAAAACCGACGAATGAGTTTGCCGATTTTCGTGATGCGGGGATCATTTTTCATCTTGAAACATACATCATCACGATCACTTTGTGCAGCCAGCTGTTGCAATCGTTGCTCTGCATCGACGGCCATCGATCGAAATTTCCACATTTTGAATGGTTTCCCATCTTTTCCTATGCGGACTTGCCTAAAAAAGACTGGCCCCCGATCTTCTGCCAAAATCAACAAGGAGATTGCTGCAAAAAGTGGTCCGATGAAAACCAGGCCAAGCAGAGTCAATGTGAGGTCCAGCGCCCGCTTGTTGGTGACAAATATTTTATGCTTGAGTCCCCTCGCATTCCACCCGTTTACGATAGCTTTGGCGAGAAAACTAATGTTACCCGCCAGATATCTTTTTGCCAACCGACGGGGCTCCTGCAACAATCGCCATGACCACTCCATTCCGATCGATCTCAGGAGTTTTGGGGCACGTGGGATCCGGCCGGAATAGTAATCGAATAACCCTCCAACACCCAAAATGACGGGGGCATCAATTTGTGAGCGGTGTGCAGCTATCCATTTTTCCTGCAGGGGAACTCCCAGGCCAATAAAAACCAGATCAGCTCCAGAGCTATTGATTTGTGATATTACATTGGCGGTATCCGTATGTTCTTCAAAACCATTGCTTACTCCAGCCACCTCCAGTTCGGGATATCGCTGTTGCATGTTACGAGCAGCCTGCGCGGCAACTGTTGGTTCGCCGCCATGTAAATAGATTGATTGTCCGCTTTTTGCGGCCTGTTCGCAGAGGATTGGAAACAGATCAGTTCCATTCAAATTTTCTCCTAACCGAACATTCGCCAATTTTGCAGCGATCGACATGCCCGAACCATCAGGAAGCAACGCAGTGCTAGCATGTAGCGACTTGCGATACTCGGCATCTGACACCGCAATGTTCACGCAATGCGCGTTCAGGAAGTTTATGATCGTTTTTTGATTGGCCTGAGCTGATTGGATAATCGCTTCAGCAGTGGATTGGAGCGACCCACGGATCAGGTCGAAACAGAACAGCTTTGCTGAATCTAACTGCATCCACGCTGAAGCAAACTGTCCAAACTTCGAAGTCCTAAGCTCGGTAACGCCAATATCGTCAGAGAGGATACGTTGGTGAAGCATTTTCAAATACCTTTCGTTAAATTGTTCTCCTGTTGATTTGCAGAATCTGTGCCAATCTTCTAAATCATTGATATATATACATATTAAATTACAATCCGAACTTTATTCGATTGATATTCGCATTATGCATCGAATATTCCTAAAAGTCTTTGCATAATGCGAAGATTGATCATCAAGAACGATTTTTCGGAATTATAACCGTTATATATCAATATCTTACTGAGTTGGCACAGGAATTGATTGGTGACTTCCACATCTGTTTATGGGAGTTCGTGATGGCCATCTGGAATCATGTAAAAGCAAAGCTCAACAAAGATAGCACCTGGTTTCTTTCATCGCTGGCGGCATATGGCAGCGCTGAGTTATTGGTTAGAGTGATCCGCATTGTTGCGGTGATTGTGATCGCAAGAGCAGTCTCGCCTGAAATCATGGGACTGGCAGCATTGTCCTTGAGTCTGTTTGAACTTGTCCGGGTCCTAGCGAACGCAGGAATTGGCCAAAAAATAATTCTGGCTTCTGCATCGCAATTACCTGCGACGGCAAATACAGCACATCGACTGTTTTGGATCTGGTGTATGCTCGTCGCAATTGTCCAATTGTGTGTAGCTGCACTGCTTCATATTGCTTTCGAACAGACTGATGCCGCACTTATGCTGGCCGTGCTGTCCGCCGTGTACCTTTTTATGCCCGGAGGTCTGGTTCAGGTCTTCCTTCTCATGCGAGATGGAAAGATGGCTACCACGGCAAGAATAGCGGCCTCACAGACAATTGCCGATCATCTTCTCACTATGATTTTTGTAATTCTCTGGCCTTCCGCCTGGGCAATTGTTCTACCGAAATTGCTGACGGCTCCCATCTGGTTAATTGCGGTACGGCGGGCCCGTAGTTGGAAATATAATGCAGCAAAAGGAACGGCACCTGCGCGCTATTTTGTAACCTTTTCTCTAGGTGTACTGGGAAGCGAAATGCTGACTGCCAGCCGGATGCATCTGGATAAACTGGTTGTTGGTTCGGTACTCGGCGTAAAGGCACTCGGGATCTACTATTTTGCATTTAATGCGGGTCTTGGGATTACGACTTCCTTCGTGACCGCCTTTTCGACCATTCTGTTCCCCCATTTGTGCGAGGTCAAAGACGGTGTGCAGCGATTGCAACGTTATCGCAGATCATTTTTTCTGGGTGCCGTGATCTTCTTTCCGCTGATACTTGCTCAAGCTGCATTCGCACCAATCTATGTTCCGTTGGTTTTCGGTCAGCAATGGAATGATGCAGCACCGTTGGTAAGTATACTATCCCTAGCCGCCATTCCAATCTTCTTTGGTGCTGCCAACACGGCCTGGCTGCGCGCATCTGGTCGTATATCAGCGGATCTGATGATTGTGGCATTTACGACCTCAGCCACGCTACTTTACTTCGCACTAGGTGCGCAAATGAGCCTGCAAATGGCCGTTATCGGGTACGTGTTGGGCCTGGTTACAAACTTCATTCCCATTTCCATTCTGATTTTTCGCCATGCGCATCAACAATTGCGCATTCAATATTCATCCCAACAGGAGTCACTCATATGAACCGCCCGAAATTCTCAGTCATAATTCCGGTTTTCAACGCCGCGGCTACATTGGAAACGACGGTCGCTAGCGTATTGCAACAAACAGAAAAAGATTTTGAACTGGTTATCGTTGACGATGGTTCGACCGATAACAGCCTGATGTTGTCTCTGGATATGGCGTCCAAAGACAACCGCATAAAAGTGAAGTCACAACCTAACGGAGGTGTCGCTGCCGCGCGAAACTTTGGATTATCTTGCGCGCATGGCGCGTTGGTTGCTTTTCTGGATTCTGACGATCTTTGGCTCCCAACCAAGCTGGAACGACATAGGACCTGGCATCGGTGTTTCCCGGAAGTTGCGATAAGTTTTGCTCAGGTAGAATTCATTTCGAATTGCCGTGATGCAAAACGCACTGTTTCAAACGTGCCGCCCTTCAAACTGGATGTCTCAAATCTTCTGGCAGAAAACCCTGCCTGCACATCATCCAACATCGTTGTTCGCGCCGATTGCCTTCATCAAATTGGCCTGTTTCGAGAACACATGTCCTATGCAGAGGACCAGGAATGGCTCGTGCGTGCCTGTGCGCACGGACTGATCATTCAGGGGTTCGATTGTCATCTTGTCGACTATCGGATGAGCGAAGATGGCCTTTCAGCGGATCTCGAGAAAATGTATTCTGGCTGGCGTCGGCTTGCATCGGCATATGATGCTCATTTCGATCGATCCGCTGCTGAAGCCCAATATTGCCGCTATCTGGCGCGCAGGGCACTCAGAACAGGAGCGTGGCCTGGGACAGCCTTGCGATACTCGTTCCGTGGACTGAAGTTAAATATTGGCGCTTTTCTCTCTGATTGGAAACGTGGTTTGGGAACGTTGGGTGGCTCCATCCTTTCCCTGTTCCTTTCCCGGAAATCCCGCATTCGTATCTTCGCCTGAACATTCAAAATATTCATAAAGGATAAACAATGAAACAGCCCCTAATCTCTGTCGTAATGCCGGTTTACAATGTCGAACGTTATGTTCGAGAAGCTGTACAATCTGTGCTTGATCAAACTTACGAAAATTTTGAACTTATCATTGTCGATGATGGTGGAACGGATGCGAGCATAAATATTTGTTCCGAGTTTACCGATCCTAGAATCAGCATAGTGCGTCAGGCCAATCGTGGCTTGGCTGGAGCACGAAATCGCGGTATCAGCAGAGCGCACGGAACGTTGGTCGCAATGCTTGATAGCGATGATCGTTGGCTTCCCGACAAACTTATGCTGCACGCCATTCATTTGACTTGCAATTCGCATGTCGATGTGAGTTATTCAGGATCACACTTGATCGATGAAGATGGAAATCGATTGCGCGTCGCAATGCGTCCAAAGCTTGGAAAAATTTCTTCTTCGGACATTATAGCACGCAATCCTGTGGGCAACGGATCTGCTCCGGTTATTCGAAAAACAGCATTAGACAAGATCGCATTTCAACATCCCGATTATTCGGAACGGACATGCTATTTTGACGAGAGTTTCAAGCAATCTGAAGACATTGAATGCTGGCTGAGAATGGCTTTGTCTTCTTCCGCCAGTTTTGAAGGAATCGGGGGCTTGCTGACCGAGTACAGGATCGTGTCCGGCGCATTGTCATCCAATGTGGTGCGACAATTCGAAAGCTGGGAGAAAGCCATAGACAAGACCGCCTCCTATGCTCCCGGTTTCATCAAAAAACACAAATCGAGAGCAAAAGCTTATCAACTTCGCTATCTGGCGAGGCGGGCAGCAAGTATGGGAGATGGGCCATTCGCCCTGTCTCTTTCGTTTCAAGCGCTCGCTGAATTCCCGAGGATGATTATCGAAGAGCCCAGGAAAACACTGGTCACCAATCTGGCATGTATTGCTGCGCGTATCATGAAGCCAGCCCAATTTGCCGCCATCGCTGGATCTTGGACCGGCCAAAAGAGCGCAGTATGAGACGGGTCCGAATAACTCATTTGTTGAACGATTTCTCTGTTGGCGGTGTCACCAAAAATCTTGAGCTTTTTCAGAGCTCATGTTTCACAATAAAATATGAGTCCGAAGTTGTTGAGGTTGATCCTGAATGGTCTATCGCTCCCAAATTCAACACAGATATAATCTTTGTTCATTTTCCGCCAAGTTGGAGGAGTCTGGCATTTCTATATTCTTTACGTGGCCGAAATCCGGCCAGTGAAATCGTATGGATGGAGCATAGCTACAATCGTGAGTGGGAAACACTTAACGTACCAGTCAAGTCGCGTTTTCGGGCGATGTTACGGTGTGCAGTCGCGCTATTCGACGAAGTGATCTGTGTTTCCAAGGCTCAAGCAAACTGGCTCGGTGAAGTTACGAAATCGGATGAAAGCCGATTTCATGTGGTTAGTCCATGGAGCTACATTGAAGGATTGGATGATGTCTGCTTGCCACACTTTTCAGCCGACAAAGCTCTTACAATCGGTGCCTACGGCCGGTTTTCGAAAACCAAAGGATTCGCAGAATTGATCGAAGCCGTAAAACTTACCGACACTTCGGCTAACATTCGACTTAACATTGGTGGCTATGGCGAACAGGAACAAAATTTTCGCAAACTAGCGCACGGCTGCAGGAACATCGAATTCTACGGCAAAGTGGATTCTTTGTCAGATTTTTTAGGCCGCTGCGATGTCATAGCTGTTCCATCATATTTTGAGAGTTTTGGCTTGGTTGCAGCGGAAGCAAAAATGGCCGGGCGACCGATTATGGTCGCGCCTGTGGGCGGCCTTCCTGAGCAGGTTGAAGATTGCGGCATCATTGTCGATTGTACTGATCAGCCCTCCCTGGTATCTGCACTCAATAATCTGCGGCAGCTTCCGTTACAGAAAATGGCGTATTTAGCTCGTCAGAAAGCAATGATTTTCGAAGAGAAGCGGCATTCAGATTGGCTTGGTTTTCTAAGTCAGGTTGCTGGACGACTTTGCTTGTCAGATTCTGGGATAATGGGAAATCGCAGCCGGAGGCCATTGCCAATCAATATGAGTGCAGGCCAATAGAGATAAGCGAGAATCTCTAGATTTTCTCCAAAACTGTAAAGCAGCAGCAGCAGGAGCAAAGACAGGCCAACCCGCGCTTCCGGGTATCGGCAAGCTTTTTGTGCAAGTAGAAACAGGCTAAGCGCCATTGGTATAGCCAAAGCCAGCAGCCCGATAATGCCTTTGACAAACAATAATCCGTACCAGCTATGATGACTTCCGATCATCATGTACTCGACGAGATGGGGCCCTCTTTCAACCACACCATGACCAAACCAAGGCGCTTCTTCCTGCCAACGGTGAACTGCAATTCTTCCCAACGCCGCGCGAACCCGAGAGGAATCAGCTCGTGCACTTTCAAACTCCGATTGCACTTCGGCAACGTTTTGCACGATGTTAACCGAAAACAGACTTGCGCCCAGTAAAACGGGCGCAGCGGCGAACCAGATTGCTGGTTTGTTCACTCGGGAAATGGCGAAAGCCATCGGCCAAACGACCGCTAAAGCAACCAATGCCAATCTCGATTGGCTGAGCAATGCTACAATCAAACCTGCGCTTATCCCAACGAGTTTCCATTTCAATTGCTTTTCTTCGATCGCACATATGACGTAGACCATTGCAACCATGCCGGCTGCAGGTGACCAGGGTGCAAAAAATTGCCAACGCGGAACGCCGGCACCAGGTTCGATGGTGTAAAGTGTAGTCGCGAAATATTCCGGCCCCGGTCCGCCAACTATTTGCAATGGGGAAACATACAAGGTCTCGGGTAAACCCGCAAAAGGAGCGATCAGGAATATTGGCAGGAGTATCAATGTCTGGGCGCCAAGCTTGCAGATTGCCCGATAGATAATAGCGGGCCGGATGTCCAAAGCGGCTCCAGCCAGTATGAATATAGCCAGAAGTGCCCACCCTTTTGCCCATCCAATCGATGACTTGATCGTAGCGACCATTCCGAGGTCAAAATTGCTGTGCCCGATCCATAAGGTAACCAGCAACAAAGCCATTCCTGCAACCCAGGTCCATAGGACCCATCCAGCCTTTTTCGGCTTTTGGTGTTCGGGCAAGCCAGGGGCCAGATAAAAACGCCATGCAACATTACCGGCGAGTATCCACGCGATTACTGGCCCGGCAATGTACAAACCACCAATCAGCCACAAAACCCATGTACTCAAAAGGGAGTAGTATATCAGGCGTTCGGCAAAACTTTGCGGATGATAATTTGTCTGAACCACAATAATCCAAATCCGATTAATATTATCAAAGAGGAACCCATTGCTCCCGCTATAACGACAATAGTTGATGGCGACGAGCGTTCTTCAGGTAAGCTTGGCTCTTCAAGTGTTTGTACGAGTGGGTATGAAGCAAATGGATCTGCCTTGTTGGTGTCTATTCGCGCGAGTGCTGAAGAAAACACAGCTTCCGCGACACGGAGGTCGCGCTGCAAGTCAGCCAATTCAGAAGCTTGATTAACCAGCGTGGGAGCTTTGGCCGTTTGTTCGGAAATCTGTGCTCGAATATCAGCCAATCCTGCATTGGCTCCACTACGCTCTGAGTCCCGAGCCACCATCACGCCGACCAGTGCGCCGCGTTCACTAGACATTGACAGGTCAGCAAATCCCATCAGAACAATGTCGCTAAGTCCCGTTAATTTGCCACCTCGAGCCAGCATTTGACTTTTTAGCTGAGCATTTTCCGCATTTATCTGCTGCACTTGGCTATGATTTGGACCCAATGTAGCCTGCTTTTCAGTCGCTGATGTGTTGACTGCCGCATATCGGGTTAGCAGGGATTGAAAAACAGGATCTGCCTTTAACGTGAAGGCTTTGTTGGCCGTTGTAACGGATATATTGAGTGCTTTGGCAATTTTGGATGCCGTTGCCGCTGTTCGCTTTGCTTCCGTTCGTGCTTGTCGCTCGCGGTCTTGTAGTGAATCCAGTGCAGATATCCGGTTGTTAAATTGTTCCAGTGAAACAAGACCGGTTTTACCCTGGAAGGCTAATAAATTCTGTTGTGCTTCCCTAACCTTGGTTTCCAACTGAACAAGACGGATGCTTTCCGCCTCTTCCCGCTTTTCGCTTTCATCCTTGCGCAACTTGTCCAGTCCAACCAGAAAAGCAGTGCGCAAAGACCGCGCTTTTTCCTGTGCCCGAACAGGATTACCGGCCGATATACTCACCTCAATCAAATTGGTTTGATCGATCAGTTTAACGCGAGGTGCGGAAACCATATCATCATCATCACCGGCTATTTTGGTCGCTCTTTCCAGCGTGATCTCTGCCATCAACAAGCGCTTGTAATTTTCTGTTGGACTGATCGAGGGCGAGCTAAATGCAGAATTTGTTGCCGTCGTCGCTTGACCAATTGATTCCAGATTTAGGCTGCTGCCAACTCCGGAACCAGGCAGAATTAGTGTGAAAGAACTGTCATAGCGATTTGGCATGAGAACCAGAAAGGCTAATGTTATCAACCATATCAAGGCAATTATGCCGGACATCAACATGAGATACCTGGAATATCTGCCTTCGGTCTGCATTCCATCTCGGACAAAATCCCAGATCCGTTCTATACGCCGCTTTCGTGATATTTTATAGTGGATCATGTGCCGATGTTCCCGAAAATAAGAGCGGGAGTGGCGGTGTCGGTTATGAGTCCCAAGGCATCACGAAAGTTCATGAAATCGCTATCGTAACAGGCAAGAGAATCATTCGGCATCAAAAACGGATTGTAGGAATCACGATCTGCTCTGCGAACAAGTTGTTCAACTTTGCGTTCAGTAACCACGCTTTGGCCATTGATTGGATTACGCGAAATCAGGATGACTTTGCGTCCGGCATTCATCGCTGACCCGCCAATGCAGTTCAACGCGATCGCTCCTTGCAAAAGGCGTGTACCATAGGGCAAGCTGGTGGTCTTTTCCCCAATTGCTGCGCCGGCATTACTATTGGCAGATCGCGCAAGATTGGACATGAAGACACGAATGCCAGGTGCGGTAATTGCACTTGGACGAACCAGCTTCGGATCGAAGCATTCTTTTGATGGAATGATGAGACGGTCCAGCGTTGCTACAGGCCGATTGCCGTGTTCACTGCCATCGAAACTTCCGGACAAATCAAGTTGCGTCCATTTTTTACCCCGAACAAGATACACGGTATCGACGGCAGCATCGGGGCGAACTCCTCCTGCTGCTTTCAAAGCTGTCGATACTGTGCGGCTTGGATTGGTGTCTCCAGTGGCCAATCCTTCCTTCTGGCCAACCCGGTCTTCAGCGCGGCGATCTCCTACACGCACAGAACCTGGCTGAAATACCGCTCCAGATATTGAAACTGAAACTCCCGAACTCTCGATCAGGCGAACATCAACATTGTTACCAATTGCTCTGACGGCTCCGGCGGCAATCAGGCGTGAACGGATCGTTTGTTCAGCTGCCAGCACATTGCTCCCTGCCAATGAGACAGGGACAAGTTGAGGGATGTCGATAAAGCCATCCTCGTTGAGAACATATACCCCCGTTAGAACATCGATATCTCCGGCAACCGTTATTCTGATTCGATCCCCGGGGGAGAGACTATTGCCTCCGCCCGGCAAGTCCTTTGGTTCGACGAAATTCCAAGCTTTAAGCTCCGCAGGACGATTGGGGCGAATACATGAGAGGCTCAAATCCTGTTCAGCGCTCTGAGCATTGCGACTGCGCTGCTCATTCATCCAATAGCTGTCTGACAGATTCCGCGGCGCAGGACCGGCTGCACAGGCTCCAAGAAGCGATAGAGCCGAAAGCGACGATGTGAGTTGAATGAATTTTTTCATTTTTAGGCACCTTGAAATTGGGTTCTCATTTTACTGAGCAACTCACATGCCAAAACTATATTATTGTTCTATATCAGTGTTTTATAGAATATTTTTTGAAATTGATTTGTCATTAATTGCAAAATGCGAACGGAATATTAGCAAAATGCAACTAGAAGGAGCTATGGTTGCGATGATGCAAAAAGGAGTTTTTCCGTGAAAGGTGTGATTTTTACTGAGCTGGTACGTTTCATGGAAGAAACGGTCTCTCCTGAATTTGCAGACCAGGTCTTGGTCAACGCAGATCTACCCAATGACGGTGCTTTTACCAGTGTTGGAAACTACCCAACTGCGCACGCAGCCAAAATGATTGAAGCTGCGGTTGAATTAAGCGGAATTGCTGCTCCTGAACTCAGCAGACAATTTGGTAGAGCACTTTTCGCTCGTTTCATTGTGCTGTTCCCCGAAATCCTGTCGCGATACAAAGACGCAACTGAGTTGTTGGATAACGTAGGCCCACATATTCATACGGAAGTTTGTACTCTTTATCCCGATGCTCAACCGCCTCAGGTTACGACCGAAAAAAAAGGTGACAGCTTGATTGTTCGATATTCCTCCCACCGACCGATGGCCGCGATCGCCTTTGGTCTGATTGAACAGTGTCTGGTCCACTATAATGATGATCGACAAGTAAGCTGGGAACGTGACGCACCTGCATATAGCGCGTCTTTTGTTATAGCCCCGCCAAGCGCTGAGGTAGAATAATGGCTAAGTCCATCCAACACGCATTGATTGTGGAGGACATGGCCAGCCTCGCCTTCAACTATGCCGAACAGCTCAAAAATGAAGGCTTTCAAGTTGATATTGCAGATGATGGTGAAGCCGCGGTGCAGTTGCTGCAGTCGGCAAAAAAACCGTATTCTATCGTCCTTTTGGACCTTCAATTGCCGGACATTGATGGCCTGGACCTTCTGCAGCAACACACTGCATATCTACAAAATAGTTCCATCGTTGTCGTAACGGCAGACGGGTCGATCAATCGCGCGATCAAAGCCATGCAACTTGGTGCTTATGACTTTCTTGTAAAGCCCATTGCTTCAGAGCGCCTGGTTACTACTGCACGCAATGCCAGCGAGAAAAGTCAGCTGGTTCAGGAAGTCGAGGCGGTCAAGCACCTCCGCGACAGAACCCATTTTCATGGCTTCATTGGCAAGTCTCCCCAGATGCAAGCGTTGTACAAAGCGATTGAAAATGTGGCGGATAGCAATGCCACTATATTTATCACCGGAGAGAGTGGGACCGGCAAAGAAGTCACGGCGGAAGCAGTACATAACCAGGGTAAGCGAGCAAAAGGCCCTTTTGTGGCCATAAACTGCGGTGCAATTCCCGAGAACTTGCTGGAGTCTGAAATTTTTGGCCATCTGAAAGGGTCTTTCACTGGTGCCACTTCTGATCGAGTCGGAGCAGCACTTGCAGCTCATGGCGGTACATTGTTTCTGGATGAAATTTGCGAAATGGACATTAAGCTCCAGGTAAAATTACTTCGGTTTTTGCAAACAAGCACCATCCAGCGAGTGGGCAGTTCGCGCACGGAGCAGGTTGATGTCCGTGTGATTTGTGCCACAAATTGCGATCCGGCTGTCGAGGTTGCTGAAGGGCGTTTTCGAGAAGATCTTTTCTATCGACTGGCTGTTATTCCTGTTGAAATCCCTCCGCTCCGTGAGCGAGGGCGTGACATTGCGTTGATCGCCAACGAATTTCTTCGACGCTTTTCCGAAGAAGAAGACAAACCGTTCCAAAGTCTCGATAGCGATGCCACATTGGCGTTGATGGACTACGTTTGGCCCGGAAACGTTCGTGAGTTACAAAACCGTATTCGGCGCGCTGTCGTGATGAATGAAGGTGCAATACTGACCAGCGAGATGATCGGTTCGTTATCTGGCGAGCGCAGTATTTCAGATCAATCTGGTCAAGTTGAGAATTCGGTCGAAACAGGAGTCTCCAAAATATTGGATAACATGTCGATGGATGAAGTTGAACGATATGTCGTAGATCGAGCTCTGATGCGCGAAAATGGAAACGTGCCTGCAGCTGCGAGGGCACTAAAGCTAAGTCCATCCACTCTCTATCGAAAAATCGATCGCTGGGCGTCCTAGAAATTAAATTGAGCCAATTCCTAATGTCCGCTTTTGGGATATTGCGGTCTCAGTTTGTTCAAAAATCATAACTGAACAGCGCCACATCATCGCGGTGAATGTCAGCGAACATGCTGATCTGCAAATGTGGCTTTTATCTATCTGAAGATCAGAAAACCTACAGCAGCCCGAGCATATTCAGCTCTTTTTCCAGGCCTGCCGCCCCGTGAAAATGATGGCCCTTGATACCCTGCGCTTCCCCGGCAGCAACATTTTCCTGCCGGTCATCGACGAACAGGCAGCGCCCGGCGGTCACGTCAAAGCGCTCGAGCGCGAGCTGATAGATGGCGGGGTCTGGTTTCAGCATCTTTTCCTCACCGGAGACCACGACATCCTCGAACAGATCGAAAATCGGCGCTGTGGGCAGAAATACCTGCCAGAATTCTGCTCCAAAATTTGTGATTCCATATATCGATACATCACGATCTGCCAGCTGCCGGACCAGTTCGTGAGAACCTTCCACCGGCCCCGGGATCGATTCAACGAATCGCTCTGCATAAGCGACGATCTGCGTTTCATATTCGGGAAATTGTGCAATCCGTTCGGGAATCATTTCGGCCAGCGGACGCCCGGCATCCTGCTGAAAATGCCATTCCGGTGTGACGACATTCTTCAGAAACCAGTCCAGTTCCTGCGAGTCGTCAATCAGCTTTTCATACAGGCAGCGCAAATCCCATCGATACAGGACCTGCCCCACATCGAATATGACAACATCAATTTGTGCAGAGTCAGTCAACGGACTGACGCAACGGGTCTAGCCCTGACGTGCCTTGAACCGGCGATTCGTTTTGTTGATCACATAGGTGCGACCACGACGACGGATCACGCGGCAGTCCCGATGACGGTTTTTGAGCGACTTCAGAGAGTTGCGGATCTTCATTTTGGTACCACGCCTTGATAAATTTGAATTTTGTGAAACAGCAAGTGCCGTAAACAGACGGTGCAGTTAGGGTCGTCACCGGCCAAAGTCAAGCGTTCAGGCGCTTTGTTCCTGTTGAATATCGCCCAATTTGCGCTCCCAGGCCAGTGCATGGGTCACAATCTGGTCGAGATCGGCATATTGCGGCTTCCACGGGAAGCGATCCATGATCGCTCCATTGTCGGAAATCAGCGAATCGGGATCGCCCGCCCGGCGCCCCTCCATTTTGCGGTTTATCTTGAGATTCGTGACCCGGTCGACTGCATCCAGCACTTCAAGTACCGAAAACCCCCGGCCATAACCACAGTTGAGAAAATGGCTTTGGGTCGGATCTGCGATCAGCGCATCCAGCGCCAGCACATGGGCCGCCGCCAGGTCCGATACGTGGATATAGTCGCGAACACCGGTACCGTCCGCTGTGTCATAGTCCGTCCCGAAAATGGCAACACTGTCGCGCTTGCCCAGTGCAGCCTCGACCGCGACTTTCAGCAGGTGAGTCGCACCAATGGTCGACTGGCCACTGCGAGCCTGCGGATCGGCACCCGCCACGTTAAAATAACGCAGTGCGCAAAAATTCATGTCATGCGCCGCCGACACATCCCGCAGCATATGCTCCGTCATCAGTTTTGACATGCCATAAGGATTAATCGGCACTTGCGGCGTGTCCTCGCGCACAGGGCTAACTTCGGGAATGCCGTAGGTTGCAGCGGTGGAAGAAAAGATGAAGTGCGGTACTTTATTCGCGATCACGGCCTCGATCAGGCTGCGGCTTCTGGCGGAGTTATTGTCATAATATTTCAGCGGATTTTCTACCGATTCGGGAACGACGACCGATCCCGCAAAATGCATGACAGCGCCAATATTCTGTTCGGTGACAATTTTCGCAATCAGCGCGGCATCTGCAATATTCCCCTCATAAAAAGGCACATCGTCCGGAACTGCCCAGCGAAACCCCGTAACCAAATTGTCGATCACAGCAACCGGCCACCCGGCATCGTGCAGGGCCAGAACCGCGTGACTTCCTATATATCCGGCACCTCCGGTCACCAAAACTGTGAAACGATCTGACATAGAATCTCCTTGCGATCTGTCGCTGCGGCAATGCGTCTAGCTTTGGAACATCTCAATCCGGTTAACCATGGGTCCATCCAGATGCAATTATTTACCTGTGAAACAGCAAATTTGGTCTAAGATGGGCAAAATCGAGCAAGAGAGGACTGGAATCTCATGAATATTCAAAAGCTTGCAATATTGAGCGGGGCATGTCTGTCGGTAACCGCATGCGTCGCGGCAACACCGCCGGTCAACGTCACCCGTTTTCACAATGCCCAAACCGCGCAGATCAGCCCGGGATCAGTTGCGATAACCAGCATGATAACCGATGACGGCTCCATCAGTCTCGAGCGCCGGACCTACGAGGCTGCCGTGCTGCACGAATTGCAGCAGATTGGATTTCAGGAAGAGCGTTCTGTCTCCAAAACCACTGAATATCTTGCCCGAGTCTCCGTCGAGCAGAATCGGATAACGGCGGAAGGACGCCGGTCTCCGGTTTCCGTCGGGGTTGGCGGCAGAACCGGAGGCTATCGCTCCGGAGTCGGCCTGGGGATCGGAATCAATCTGAGCGGCCCGCCGAAAGACAAGATTGCGACAGAATTGTCCGTACGGATTACCAGGCAGGCAGATGGTGAAGTGGTCTGGGAAGGCCGGTCGGCGGTAGAAGCCAAGGATGGATCTCCAGCATCGCAGCCCGGCCTCGCTGCAGCAAAATTGGCCGCAGCGTTATTCAAGGACTTCCCCGGAGAGTCAGGAGCTACTATCAGGGTGCCATGAGCATCCAAATCACCGCCGCGTTTGATTCCGGCAATATCATCGTTGAAGAAATCAACGGCACGTCCGCAACCCTGTCTATCCGCAAGGACAAGGACAGTACATTTTTTCAGTGGTTCCATTTCCGTGTCAGTTGCGCGGTAGGCAGTAATCTTGAACTGCACATCACCGGACTGAAGGATTCCGCCTATCCTCAGGGATGGCCGGGTTACAACGCCTGTGTCAGCGAAGATCGCGACTTTTGGGGGCGTGCTGATTCCAGCTATGACGAGAATAGCGGCACATTGACGGTCAACTACACCGCCACCAGCAACATCATCTGGTTTGCATATTTCGCTCCCTACAGCATGGAGCGCCATCACGACATGATCGCTGAAATTGCTTCGGTTGAAGGTGTCACCTGCCGGACGCTGGGCCATAGCCTGGAAGGTCAACCAATTGATTGCCTTGAAATGGGAGAAGGCGACAAACAGGTCTGGCTCTACGCACGTCAGCATCCCGGTGAATCCATGGCAGAATGGTGGATGGAAGGTGCACTGGACATGCTCACCGATTCCGCTGATCCGGTGGCGCGCCTGTTGCTGCAGAAATGCCGTTTCCACATCATTCCCAATATGAACCCAGATGGTTCGCGAAGAGGTCATTTGCGAACCAATCATGTTGGAACGAACCTCAATCGGGAATGGCATGAACCCAGCGCAGAGAAGAGTCCCGAGGTGCTATGCGTCCGCAATGCGATGGATGAAAGCGGCGTTGATTTCGCGATAGACGTGCATGGCGACGAGGCCATACCGGCTGTTTTCATCGCCGGTTTTGAAGGCATTCCGAGCTGGACAGATGACATGGGCCGGAAATATAATGCCTATCGCGACAGGTTGGCTACGCGCACTCCCGATTTTCAAACTCAGCTTGGTTATCCCACGGCTCCAAAAGGGAAAGCGAACCTTTCCATGTCAACCAATCAGTTGGCCGAGCGCTTTGGCGCGATTGCCATGACTTTGGAAATGCCGTTCAAGGACAATCGCGACATGCCGGATCCGGAACAGGGCTGGTCTCCTGAACGTTGCCAGTTGCTGGGCGCAGAATGCCTGGCGACGCTGGCCGAACAGATTGACGATATCTGACGTCTTCAATCGCTCGTGCGCTGACTATTCGGAAAGTGAGTCCGGCCAGCCGCCCCCGAGCGCTTTATAAGCGGAAATCAATTTCTGAAACGCATCTCCCTGGATTACGGCGAGGCGCTGTTCGGCAAGATACCCCTGCATCTGGGCGTCCAGCCACACCAGTTTGGTGATTTCTCCGCTCCGATAGAGTTTTGCTGACAGCGCTTCATTTTCCGCAGCTCGGGCTGTTGCTTTTTTTGCCAGGGCTACCGCTTCGCGCGCGCGCGCGTAACGGGTCAAGGCCGACTCGCTTTCATTCAGAGCCGTCAAAACCGCCTGCTCATATTTGCTGGCCGCAGCATCGACACCGGCATCCGCCCCTCTGATCCGGGCGCGGATCGATCCCATCTCGAATATCGGCCAGGAGAAAGACGGGCCGATGGAAAAGCGGCCACTGCCGCCTGACGCTATCCCATCAATATCCCGTTCCTGACGCCCCAGACTACCCAACAGAAAAAACCGGGGGAAAAGGTCCGCTTTCGCTACCTTCAACCGTTGTCGTTCGGCATCAAATTCAAAGGCAGCAGCTGCGACATCCGGGCGGCGTTTCAGCATTTCTGACGGCAGGCCGGACAATATCGCATCGGGCAGCGCAGGCAACGTTCCGGTGCCTGCCAGACGCTCCACCAGTTCTGATGGCTGCCGACCACTGAGCAGGGCCAACTGGAACATCGCGACCTTGATGCGCCCCTGCAAAGGTGGAAGCTGTGCCGCCAGCGCATCTGCCTCGCCTGCAATTGCAATGCTTTCACTCAATGGCGCTTCGCCATGCTTCTTTCGCAATTCGGCCAGAACCAGTTTCTCCTGCGCACTCGCCAGGCGGTTCGAAAGCGCCTTCTCCTGCATTTCCAGACTGCGCAACTGACCATATGTCCGCGCAGTTTCGGCCATTACGGTGAGCAAGGTCGCCCGGCGGGTTTGCGCAGCGACTTCGGCATCCGCCAGCCTGGCACGTACCCTGCTGTCTTTTCTGCCCCAGATATCGAACTCGTAACTTGCATCAAACCCGGCATCGAACAGCGAATAGGTACGATCGAATCCGGGGACTCGACCAACAGGAATGACGCCATTTTCGCTCAACTGGTTCCGGCTCGCGGATCCGCCGGCACCGCCTTCGAGAAACCGCTGTCCATTTGCTGCCTCAGCCATGGCCCTGGCGCGCCGCACCAACGCTGTCGATCTTGCCACGTCAAAATTACCGGCAGCCGCTTCACTGACAAGATCGGAAAGCAGCGGATCACCAAGCGCTTGCAACCAGTCCGGATTCAGTTCTCCAGGACTGGGCGCGGAAGCGAAATTTTCCGGCGGGGCTGTTTGCGCCAGTTCCGGCGCCTCTCTCAATCCCGAAGCGCAGCCGGATAGTCCGGCCAGTGCAATCAGAAGACAAGGTCTGGATATCATGTTCACTCCATCCTCCGGCGGAAAAGCCAGGTTGCGGCTGTCAGCGAAATACCTGCGATGATTGCAAGGGGAATTACGCTGGATAGCAACTGAATAAAAGGCGTGTCTCTGAGAAACACGCCATGGGCAATAGTTGTCAGATGCCGGACCGGATTAGCCATGGACATGCGCTCCAGCCAATAGGGGATATTCTCGATCGGCGTCGCATAGCCTGACAGCAAAACTGCTGGCGTCAGGAAGATAAAGGTTCCCAGAAAAGCTTGCTGCTGCGTCATGCACAACGAAGATATCAACAGACCGACGCCGACGACCGCGAGCACAAAAAAGGCGAGCGCAAAATATAAAGTGAAAATCGATCCTTCCATCGGCACGTCAAAAAGCCAGATCGTGGCAACCACAAATAACGTGCTGTTGAGCAGGCCCACAATGACTGCCGGAACCGCCTTGCCAATCAGAATCTCGTGCAGCTTCAACGGCGTGGTCAGCAGTTGCTCAAACGTGCCGAGTTCCCGCTCCCGTGCGACCGCCTGAGCGGAAATGGACAGAGTCGTCATGCAGGCCAAAATCCCCAGCAAGCTCGGCAAAACATGCCAGAATTCTTCGAGATTGGGATTATATGCGTGAACAATCGACACTTCATCGCTGCCATCTTCAAATGTCCTTCGATCATTTGCCGACTGGCTCGCGCCTTGCCGGTTATCGAGGCTCAATGTGACTGCTGCATTTTGCGCAATGCTGCTCAGATAACCGTTTACAATCTGGGCCGCATTCGATTTGCGGCCATCGAGAACCACGCGCATCTCTGCTGATTGCCCTGCAGCAATCCGGCTGGAGAAATTTTCTGCAAACTTGATCCCCGCAATTGCTTCCTGCGTGCGAATGGCTTCTTCAATCTGATATTCCGCCTGCACGAGGGTAACCTGTTCGATATTGGAACTCGCTTCAATCTGCCGGATGATCTCGGTGGAGGCGGCTCCGCTATCCTGATTGAGCACCACAATCCGGGCGTGATTGATATCAAGAGTCGAAGCGAAGCTGAAAAGGAACAACTGGATGATCGGCGGAGCGATCAGCATCAGCCGCGCACGCCGGTCGCGTAACACTGCCAGTATTTCCTTGATGATCAAAGGCTTGATCCGGCCGCTCATGATCGCTCGCCCCTATACATGTTTTTTCGTCACACGCATGGTCATTCCGAAAAAGAAGACACCGAACAGGATCAGAATCGTGATATTGGGCAGCAGCAGTTCGGGGACGTTACCCGTCAGGAACATGCTCTGCAGCGGCGGGATCACATATCTTCCCGGGAACAGATACGTGATGATCTGCACCCAGCGCGGCATTGAAGCAATTTCGAAGATAAATCCGGACAGAAGAAATGACGGGAGAAAGGCTAAGATCACCGCGACCTGAGAGGCGACAAACTGGCTTTTGGTCAGTGCAGAAAGCAACAGGCCCTGCGCGAGCGCAGGAAACAGAAAAGCCAGAAGCAAAAGCACAAGAATGATGAACGACCCGCGAAACGGCAAACCAAAGACAGCCAGCGCAAGCAATACGCAGATCGCCGAAGCCAGCAGCCCCAAAATCATATACGGAACCAGCTTGGACATGATCAGTTCCGTCACGGTGACCGGTGTCGATATCAGTGTCTCCATGGTCCCGCGTTCCCACTCCCGCGCGACCAGCAACGATGTCAGCAAACTGCCGACCATCGTCAATATCATCGCTATCGAACCGGGGATCAGGAAAAAGCGGCTCGCGAGCTGTTCATTGTAAAGATAATGCGTACTGACTGCGACTGGAGGTTCGACCGCAACGCCCATTTCAGCAAGCGTCTGCGACTTCCAGTTCTCATACACGCCCAAACTGTAGCTGGAAAAAAATCGGGCGCTGTTCGGGCTGCTGCCATCGGTTATGATCTGAACCGCAGACGTGTCTCCGGGATTGGCGAAATTGCGATCGAACTGGCTGGGAATGACAACGATTCCGAATATCTGCCCCGCCGCCAGTCGTTCCGAGAATTCCTGCACTGTTTGGCCCGGCTGCACGTCAAAATAGGGTGAATTAGCATAGCTGGTTGCGAGGCTCGTAGACAAGCTGTCGCTGCCTTGCTGGACCAATCCCATCTGCATCCGCGTCGGATCAAGAGATACGCCGTAGCCAAACAGGAAGATCATCATCAAGGGCATGAAAAAAGCGACCAGCAAACTCGAAGGATCGCGTACGATCTGGAAGATCTCTTTCCAGATCAGCGCCCAGAGACGGCGAAAATTGATCGTCTTGTCCATCAGTCGCCAACCAACTGCGCTTCAGTGGCTTGGGAGCGTTTCGAATCTTGTTCGGATTCATGGCTTTTGATCAAGGCAACAAAGGCTTCTTCCATCGTCGGTGAAACGCCTTGCTCTCCGGCAACAGCGAGATTTTTCAGTTCATCCGGAGCCCCGATGGCGATGGTTTCGCCATGATGGATCAGCGCCAGCCGATCGCAATATTCCGCTTCATCCATAAAGTGCGTGGTCACCAATACCGTCACGCCCTTTTGCACCAGATCGTTGATAATCCGCCAGAATTCACGCCGGGTTCGGGGGTCAACACCGGATGTCGGTTCATCCAGAAACAGCACTGCCGGTTCGTGAATAACAGCACAGGCAAAGGCCAGCCTCTGTTTGAAACCCAGCGGTATGGCAGATGAATTCTGGTCCAGCACCGAACCGAGATCAAAGGCTTCAATCATATCCTGTATGCGTTGCGTCGCCGCTGCGCCGTCCAGTCCGTAGACACCGGCAAAAAACTCCAGGTTCTGGATGACGCTGAGATCTCCGTAAAGTGAAAATTTCTGCGCCATATAGCCTAGCGCGCTGCGGGCTTCGCTGCGCGACATATGCAGATCATGACCGGCAACGCTTCCGGTACCGGCAGTGGTTGTCAAAAGACCGCACAGCATCTTGAATGTGGTCGACTTACCTGCGCCATTCGGGCCCAGCAGACCAAAAATTTCACCGCGTCCAATCTCAAAGTTAATCGCCCGCACTGCCTCGAAATCACCAAATGACTTGGACATGTCGTGCGCCACAATTTGTGGCTGTGAGTGTTCTTCGATCGTTCGATATCTGCCTGCGACGAGATCATAGCGATTGTCGCTCGGGCCAAGAATGTCGAAAAATGCATCTTCGAGCCGCGGCCGTGCCGGTGTCAGACTGCCATGATATTCTGCACGGATATCTGCAATGGTATCGGGCCTGGCATCGGCCAGAAGCATTCTGACGGACGAACCTTCGATCGCGGCGTCGCGGATTTCATCGCTTGCATTTGCGCGATCGAGCAGCTCTCGGCGATTATCCTGCAAATTGTCGAGCAGGAAAACCCGGCCGGCGACCTTTTGCACCAGTTCATCCGGCGGGCCATTGAAAAGCGTTTTGCCTTCGTTGAGCAGCAATATCTGCTCAAAGGTTTCCACTTCGTCCATATAGGCGCTGGACCAGATGATGGCATGCCCGTCATCGGCCAGAGTGCTTACCATCTTCTTCAACTGGATCCGTGATATAGGATCGACGCCGACGCCCGGCTCATCCAGCAGCAGGATTTTTGGGCGATTGATCAAAGTGCAGGCCAGCGCCAGCTTCTGTTTCATGCCTCCGGACAATTTGCCCGTTCGCCGCCCTGTAAAATCCGTGAGGTCCGCAAATCCCAGCAGCCGGTCAAAGCTTTCATCCATCTCGGCGGGCGAAAGACCGCGCAAGTCGGCATAGAGTTTCAAATTCTCCTGCACCGTCAAGTCTTCGTACAGACCAAAGCTTTGCGGCATGTAGCCCACGCTATTCTGTACGATTGCAGTATCTGCAGCGATATCCTGACCGAGAAGAGAAATCTGACCTTCTTCAAATTCCATCAATCCCGCCAGAATGCGCATCAATGTGGTCTTGCCCGCGCCATCGGGACCAGCCAGTCCCATGATCTGACCCGAATAGACGTCAAGATTGACGCTCTCCAGAGCGGGCGGATCCGTCGGCAGAAACTGCCTGGTCAGGCCCCTTACCTCTATCAGAGGTCTGTCGCTGTCCATCAGTTTTGGCTTTTTCCGGATGTCTTCTGTGATTTCAGATGCACTGAAACGGGCTGGCCCTGCCGCAATCCGCCATCGGGTTTGTCAACGACCACGCGAAACCGGTAAACCAGATCGGTCCTGAGGTCCGGGGTCTGCACCGTCTTGGGTGTAAACTCGGCCTTGGGCGATACATAGCCGATTGTACCGGAATAGGCTTTATCCAGCCCGTCAGCACGAACCGAGACCTTGGTCCCCGGTTTCAGTGAACTTAGCTGGGATTCCCGTGCATAGGCCCGGACATAGACGGGCCGGTCGATAGTCAGCCGGTAAATCGGCGCGCCCGGACTCGCAATCGCGCCAACTTCCTGGACACGGGAAGTAATCACCCCATCTGACGGTGCAACAAGTTGTGATTTCTCCAGCTTCGTGCGTGCCTGCGCGAGATTGGCCCGGGCATTGGAAGCAGCCGCTTCGGAAAGTTTGATGTCTTCCTGGCGACTGCCGGATCTCTGCAGCGACAAATTTTGGCGCGCCGCCTCAACGTCCGCTGTTGCCATTTCGAATTTTTGCCGGGATTCCTCGAAATCCGCGCGAGACACTGCGCCGCTTTCGACCAGCAATCGGCGGCGGTCATATTCCTTGGCCGCCTGCTTGAGCCCGCTTTGCTTACGTTGAAACGCAGCCCGGGCGATGGCGATTTCTTCGGGCCGATTGCCGTTCTTGACTCGCGCCATGTCCGCGCGTGCGGCCTCGAGACTGGCATTGGCTGACTGGATCGTATCATCCAGCAATGCGGTGTCGAGCGTCGCCATCAAATCCCCTTTGCGGACCCGTTCTCCTTCTTCAAAAGCCAGAGAGGCGATACGGCCCTGCAGTTCAAAACCCAGCTGGACTTCCCGAACATCGACATTGCCAAGGAATTCGGATTGGCCTTCGTCAGACGGCGCGCGCAGAAAAAAATACAGCAGGATCGCAGCAAGGACCGCCAGGACAACAATGATCCGAATATTCTTTGTCCGTGATTCCATCAAATAGTCTTTCCGTCTATCGCCAGGCCGTTCGGGCCACTAGCCAGATGAGCAATTTTTGCCGATTGGATTGGTGTTGCCGAATTGACATCGGGGATCCGAGACTCCGGGCTGCGATTCTGCTTGCGCTGCGTCGCAGGGGCCCATCGGATGGACCGAAATTTATCAACGGCTGAAGCTCCCCTCCAGTTTATGCGACCAGGTAATTATGTCTTCCGCCATTTCCGGCGCAAGCGGCCTTATCTCGCCAGTTGCGGAGAGGATTCGCACGGCAGATTCATGTTGTCAAGTTGAGGTCGGCGCATAACTGTTGCCTGGAATCCCCAAAAAACAGCTATGTTCGAACAATCGACCCGCGCTTAGACGGACCGGAGAGCCGTTACAAATCGCGGAACATCCGTGATCGAGAGGCCTGACATGTTTATCCGACCCGTAGCCGGCATATGGATCGCATGACTTTCAGCGAATTCTGTCACCTGTTCTTCTGTCAATGCGAAGGTCGTGAACAGCCCGGCCTGCTGACCGGTAAAGTCCAGATCGCAGGACTGGACCTGCCCTTCCCTGACCAGAGCCTGGCGAATGGACTGCACTCTTTCACGCATCTGTTGCAACTCTTCGCTCCAGCGCGATTTCAAATCGGGATCAGACAATATGGTTCTGACGATTGCACCGCCATGATCCGGCGGATTGGAATAGTTTAACCTCGCCAGCGTTTGCAGCGATCCGGTCGCCGCCTCGGCGGCCTGGCGGCTGTCACACTGCACCAGCAGAATTCCCGTCCGTTCGCGGTACAGCCCAAAGCTTTTTGAACAGGATGCTGCAATTAGCAGCTCGGGTACCTGCTCGCTCATCAGCCTGACACCAACCGCATCAGCATCGCTGCCATTGCCGAAACCCTGATAGGCGAAATCGAACAGGGGAATAAGAGCGCGTTCGCGTACAACCTCTACAACCTGCTGCCACTGATCATGATCCAGGTCAGCGCCCGTCGGATTATGGCAAACCCCGTGCAGCAAAACTACATCACCGGCCTCGGCCCTGGCAAGAGCGGACATCATCTGGTCAAATTTCAGCGACTGGGTCGGAATGTCAAAATAGTCATAGGTTTCGATGGCAAAATTCTGATGATTGATCATCGGAATATGATTGGGCCATGTTGGTGTTCCCACCCAGATTGCCGGATCTTTCCCTGCGCGCTTCAGCAAGGCCAGAGCCTGATGCAGGGAACCGGTTCCGCCCGGGCATTGCGCCGCGGCAACCCGCTTGTCCTTCAGCGCATTATTTTCCGCACCAAGAACCATCTCCTGCATTAATGCGACAAAATCTGCATCGCCATCTGCCGGCAGATAGGCTTTGGAGGGTTGATCCTGAACGATCAGCGTCTCGGCATGCTTAACCACATCGAGAATGGACGCGCGCCCCTCGGCGTCGCGATACACACCAACACCCAGATCCAGTTTGTCAGGACGGCTGTCGGCACGAAACCGCTGGGAAACCAGCATCAACGCATCGGGACGCGGTTCGGGCAATACACCAAACATGGGTTAGACCTGAACAGGAAGCAGTGGGAACGCCGTCCCGTAGCCAATTAGATGCACCATTCAAGCTCGTGTTCGGTCGCGGTTCCGGCTGTGGATTTCACCCGGTTCGTCACCATCCGGTCATACAGTTTCTTGACGAGATTGCTTCCGGTCTTTTCGAACAGGAATGGAAAGAATCCATGCAGCAGACATGCAAAGCCCGCCAAAATCATCGGAACACCAAAGCTCGACGCCATGTAAAAATGCTCGGTATAGGTTTCGCCAACTTCTTTGGGATGTTCGGTAAACAGTTTCATATGTGCTCCAGAGGAAAGATGTGGGCGCAAATCTAAACTCTGGCGGCTAAATAACATTACCATTTTTCGTGAAATTCAGCGAATAAACAGAATTTTATTCAATTTTTTCCGTGATAAGTAGATTATTTTACACTTAATTTCGATATGTAGAAGAATAATCATACGCCTTGGACGGGAATGTGATTTAATCATGGGCAATCAACCTCATATCACCCACCAAGCCGATCAGGCCAGCAAACTGTCCCAACGTCAGCTTGTCCCGAAAGATGTCCGGCAGAATGGAACCGCACGCGCCATTTCAACAAGGCCCGAGATCGATATCAGACATAACGCCAAATTCTTGAAATTGCCGATGCTGTGGAAATCGCTTTCGCGATAAAAAATGCGTATAGCCGCATGCTTGAGGGACCAACTGGAGGACACGGAGGGATTCGAACCCTCGAAGCCCCGTAAAGAGCTTGTCTCCTTAGCAAGGAGGTGGTTTCAGCCGCTCACCCACGTGTCCTCGTGTTTGGCTAGCCAAGGTGAAGCGCTATAACGATCCTTGGCGCAGGCTGCAACGGGAAAAATTATCTTCGGTACCCGATAAAAAGCGGGCCAAATGAGGTTGCATATCGGCAAAACCAGACCCGAATCCGCAATTTTGACTCAACAGACCGCAAATTCGACTCGTGTCACCGCCCGTTCATTGCGCAGTCAGGCGCAAAGGCCAACACCCTTAGCTGGCTGGTATGGGAAGGAGTTTACCCATGTCTAAGTCATGCCCGGAGGAAATGTTTGTGAAGAAACCCCAATTGAAACGGTGGGGCACACGTTTGCTCGGCCTGTTCGCTGTGATGGCGCTGGCCACCAGCCCTGCCCATGCACAAGTCGAAACCATCGACCCCAATGATGCCATTGATGCCGACCTCGCGGCGCCGGACTATGACGGCACGTTCGAAGCGCCGGCTGCTGAAACCAACACGACGGTCGGCTCACCTGCGGATCAGGATGTTAATGCTGATCTGGTGCTGCCGGAAGACAACAGCGCCGCTGCTGACCCCACCTATCCCGATCCCGCCTATTCTGATCCGAACGGTGTTCCGGTTGCCAATGTCGATGATGCGACAACCTTTCAGGATGATGACCTCATCGGGGCAGCGGAAGGCGTATTCGGTAAAGGTGCCAAAGGTCTGGCCGGCGTTATCGAAGGCATATTGAAGAAACAGGGCCGGCCCAATGCGTACATTGCCGGCCGCGAAGCCAGCGGCGCTTTTGTTGTCGGACTGCGTTATGGCTCGGGCAAGCTCTATCACAAGATCGAAGGCGAACGGCCCGTCTACTGGACAGGACCGTCAATTGGCTTTGATGTCGGTGGCAATGCGGCCAACAGCTTTGTGCTGGTCTATAATCTTTACGACAGCGAAGACCTTTACCAGCGCTTCCCCGCTGGCGAAGGCGCGGCCTATTTTATCGGCGGATTCCATGTCAGCTACCTGCGGAGCGGAGACAAGGTTCTTATTCCCGTCCGTCTCGGAGCCGGCCTGCGACTCGGTGCCAATGTCGGATATATGAAATTCAGCAAGAAACAGCGCTGGCTGCCTTTCTGATTGCTTAGTCAGTAGTTACCGGTCGGCGTTTAGCGGGTCATGCCGTCGACCGGACCTTTTCCATCCGCGCCAGATAGCGCGCCAGGATATCAATCTCGAGATTGACTTCATCACCGGGTTTCAATGCGCCAAAGGTGGTCACCTTTGACGTGTGCGGAATGATATTCATTCCGAAAATCGTGCTGCCATCCGGCTGATCATCGACCGTGTTTACGGTTAGTGAAATTCCGTTGACGGTTATCGACCCCTTGGGTGCCAGGTAAGCTGCGATATCCGATGGCGCGTGAATTGCGACCAGATGCGAATCGCCTTCCCGGTCAATCGAGGTGATTGTGCCAACCGCATCGACATGGCCGGTGACGATATGCCCTCCCAGTTCATCGCCCACTTTCAGGGCGCGCTCCAGATTGAGCTGACCACCCTGCTCCCACATACCCTGGGCAGTTTTGGATATGCTCTCCGCAGAGATGTCGACCGCGAACCAGTTTTCGCCCTTTTCGACAACAGTGAGACAGGCACCCGAACAGGCGATCGATGCGCCGATGTCCACGCCAGACATATCATAGTGACAGGAAATCACCGCCCGCAAATCGCCGCGTTCGGAGACTTCCGTAATTTCGCCAATGTCGGAAACAATACCTGTGAACATCGAATATCCTATTTTGTTCAGGTCCGAATGCTACTCGGCCCTGCTTAACTCGGGGAGGCAAGTCTAGGCGGCGTGCTCGTATATCTCAAGCACATCCTCGCCGAGGTCACACCGTTCAATACGGGTCCACTGGCCATGCGCTGCTTCCAGGCTTTCCAGCCCAAAATCCGCAATGCCGGGTAAACCGCCGCCAATGACAATCGGTGCTCGATACAGAAGCAACCTGTCCACCATGCCGGCGTTCAGAAACGACGCCGCGGTCCCGGCGCCGCCTTCAACGAGCAGCCAGTTTACATTCTTGAGATCTGCAACCGCTTGCGGACTGTCAACCCGAAGCCAATTGTCTGGCGCATCGGACTGACCAAGAACCACTGGTTGCGGGGACCGGTCTTCCAGTCCCGAAAGCCGGACATCCAGCCCGGGCTGGTCAGCCTCGAGTGTCCCGGACCCGACCAATATCGCATCAGACCGCGCGCGTTCGAGATGAGCGTGTCTGCGCGCCTGATCTCCGGTTATCCATTTGCTGGTGCCGTCGGCCATCGCAATACAGCCATCCAGAGACATGGCCAGTTTAAGCGTGATATGCGGACGTCCTTTTTCGAGGCGCATGAAAAATCCGGCCATCGTCCGATGGGCTTCCTGTTCCAGCAACCCGATCGACACAGGGATTCCGGCTTCGCCCAGACGATCGATCCCATGCCTGCGCGTGCGTTCATCAACGTCGAGAGTTGCCACCAATACGCGGGCAGGCTTCGCATCAATCACCAGATTCGAACAAGTTGGTCCGCGCGTGCTTTCATGGGCACAGGGCTCCATGGTCACATAAATATCGGCTCCCCTGGCAGCTGCACCGGCTTGTTCCAGTGCCATGGCTTCAGCATGAGGCCGACCGCCCGGCTGCGTCCATCCCCGGCCAACCACTATGCCTTTTTTGACAATGATACAGCCAACATTCGGGTTCGCCCCAGTGCGTCCCCGGCCACGTTCCGACAAGGCTATGGCAGCCGCCATGTAACGCGAGTCACCATTTTCGGTCAGCATCTCAGCCCCTCAGGCCGCTCAACTTCTTCAACAACTTCCCCGCGCGCTGCCAGTCTTGCGGCCGCTTCGCGTTCGATTTCATCGGGATCCATCCCGGAAAGGCGTGCTAGTTTGCGCATCGACTCTTTGCGTTCTTCGGCGAATTTGTCTTTCTGGCATTGAATAGCCCAGCGATCCGCGAGGATTTCTTCATCCGTCCGATCCAGCGACCAGCTTTCAAAATAGAGCACCTTGGGACCCTCGGGCGCGGCGGTGTTTATTTTCGAATCGATAATGAAAATGAAGACGATGACGGACGGGATCAGCAACGCCAGGATCGCGGGAATGACCCGTTCTTTGGGGCTTTGGCGCAGAAATCCGACCAGATCCCGGAAACCGCCAACAATGGAAACGTCTTTGATAAAACTCATTGCCGGTAGATAGTGTCTTCAATCCGCGATGACCAGCCCCGCCGTGACGCGGGGCTGGAAAATGGGGTTCAATCGGTTATCTGAAACCGGACTTTCAATGTCATCCAGCTTTCAAACGGTTTGCCATCCCGCGTGGCTGGATCAAACCGCCATTTTTTCAAGGCGTGTTTGCGGGTGGCCGTCCAGAAATCAGCATGGGGGGTGTCGATCAACTCAATCTGCTTGACCCGGCCATCCGTGCCCACCAGCACTCGCACGCTAATCAGGGCTTCGGTACCCAACCGAAGTTGCCCAGCCGGATATCTGGGCTGAAAACTTGAGCTGTATCGCTTGTTCATTTTCGCAGGCTCAATGACAGGGTCCGGTATCAGCGGGGCAGGCTCGATCGGTGGCAAGCGGTCAATCAGCCCTTCTCCGGCAAGCAGGTCATCCCCGAGATTGCTGTAATCGGGATTGACCGGATCAACCGAGATTGGTCGTTCAACAATTGGATGAATATTGGCGGGTGCCGGTGCGGGCTGGGGAACATCCACGATAGGCTTTTGAGGCTCAGGCACGGGATCAACCGGTTTTGGTTCCGGCACATTGTAAGTGTGCACCACATTTGGCGGCAGTTCCGGCAGTTCGATCCCCGGGATGGCCAAAACGCCGGCCACCACCAGAGCATGTACCCCCACAGTCATGCTGATGCCCTTAAAATTGGGTGGCTTTTTTGTGTAAGTTGAAACGTAGCTCATAAGTCTGTCCTTTCATCCTTCTCCTCGGATGACGGAACAGTCCCGCAAATTGACGCTGTTATAACTGCACCGTCAATTGTTATGTTATACTATAACATTCAATAAATCAAACGGACGCCCTGAACCTTTCCGATTCATCCACCGCTTGTACTAGGAAATGGCAGCCTTCAGCCGCTCCAGCGCGGCATCCCGACCGATCAGGGGGAGCATTGCGCTCATGTCAGGGCCGTGATCGAGCCCGGTCAGCGCCTGACGAAGCGGCATAAAAAGCGACTTGCCCTTGCGGCCCGTTTGTTCCTTCAGTTTGACTGTCCATTCTTTCCATATTCCATCACCCCAGCTCAGCGTTTCCAGCGTGCTTTGCGCCTCGTGCAGAAAATCCTGATCTTCCGGTGTCAGCTCCGGTTCGGCAATCGGACCGGTCACAACCTGCCACCACTGATCCACTTCTCCCATATGATGCAGATTTGGCCGCACGAGCTCCCAGCCTTGCGCGGTCATGGCATCCGGCAACCGGTCTTTCACATCTTCAAAATTCAGCACATGGACAATTTTCTGATTGAGCTGCGCCAGTTCCTCGTCATCAAATCGCGCAGGTGCGCGGCCAAAGCGGCTGAAATCAAACGCCTCTACAAGCAAGCTGCCATCCGCAATCGGCTCCACCGGATCACTGGTCCCAATGCGCGCCAGCAAAGCCACAATCGATTGCGGCTCAATATGCCGTTCGCGAAAACCGCTTACCCCAAGCGACCCAAGCCGCTTTGACAATTTACCTTCGGTACCGACCAGCAATGCTTCGTGGGCAAAGTCCGGAATGGCGGCGCCAAATGCCTGAAACATCTGGATCTGAACCGCCGTGTTGGCAACGTGGTCCTCACCGCGAACAACGTGGGTGATCCCCATATCAATATCGTCAATTGTTGACGGCAGCATGTAAAGCCAGCTGCCATCCTCGCGCCGGATAACCGGATCAGACAGCAGGGCCGGATCAAAATTCTGATCGCCCCGGATCAAGTCGGTCCAGACAATTGGCGTGTCATGATCCAGTTTGAACCGCCAGTGTGCCTTGCGCCCCTCGGCTTCCAATCCGGCAATCTCATCCTGCGACAGGTCAAGTGCCGCACGGTCATAAATAGGCGGCTTTCCGCGACCCAGCTGCACCTTGCGCTTCAAATCCAGTTCCTGAGCCGTTTCATAGGCAGGGTATACCCGCCCGGCAGCCTTCAGTTCTGCAAACTGCGCCTCATAGCGATCAAAGCGTTCCGATTGCCGCTCCTCGCTGTCCGGATGAATTCCCAGCCAGGCCAAATCACCGCGGATTGCCGTGACATATTCTTCTTTGGAGCGGGTCTTGTCCGTATCATCAAGCCGCAGCAGAAACTCGCCACTATTTTTCCGGGCAAACATCCAGTTGTGAAGGGCGGTCCGGATGTTACCGACATGAAGGTGGCCGGTTGGAGACGGCGCGAAGCGGGTTTTTATGGTCATGTTGTCCTGAATGCGTTGGTGATCGGATAGCGCCGGTCACGTCCAAAATTGCGGGTACCGAGTTTGACGCCCGGAGGAGCCTGGCGGCGCTTGTATTCGGCGATGTAGAGCAGTTTTTCAATCCGGATAACCGTGTCGCGATCAAATCCCCGGGCCACCAGATCGGCGACCGAAAGCTCCTCTTCGACCAGACCGTGCAGCAACGGATCAAGCACTTCATAATCCGGCAGACTGTCGCTGTCTTTCTGATCGGGACGCAGCTCGGCGCTGGGCGGCTTGGTGATCACCGTATCGGGCATGACCGGGCCATCCGGCCCCATGCCGAGACTGGGCTTGTTCCGGTTGCGCCATTCGGACAGTTTGAAGCAAGTCAGCTTATACGCGTCTTTCAATACCGAATAGCCTCCAGCCATGTCACCATAGATAGTCGCATAACCGACACTCATCTCGCTCTTGTTTCCGGTGGTCAGCAGCATGTGACCAAATTTGTTCGACATGGCCATGAGCGTTACGCCGCGAATTCGCGACTGGATATTCTCTTCGGTAATGTCGACATCCTTGTCCGCAAAACTGTCCTCCAGCATCGCGTCGAACCCTTCTACCGCTGGATTAATCGGAATCGTGTCGAGCCGGGTCCCGAGCAATTTTGCGCAACCCGCTGCATCATCGAGGCTTTCCTGACTGGTAAACCGGGATGGCATCATCACGCACCAGACCCGGTCCGCACCAAGCGCGTCTACCGCCACGGCTGCAGACAATGCGCTGTCAATCCCGCCGGAAAGGCCCAATATGACGCCGGGAAAACCGTTGGCATTCACATAGTCACGCAAACCCACAATCATCGCATTGTAAATGTCAGCGGGATGATCGTCGAGAGCGTGAATCTCTCCGGGGGTACAGGACCAGTTGCCCGCCTCACTCCGCCACTGTGTATCCACAACGGCTTCATCCCAGTCGGGAAGCTGATGCACCACGCTCGCATCGCCGTTCAAAACGAAACTGGCACCATCGAACACCACTTCGTCCTGCCCGCCAATCCGGTTAAGGAAAATCATCGGCACACCGGTTTCGCGAACCCGCCGGGTCGCTACCTGGCCCAATCGCCGATCGTCTTTTTCAATTTCATAGGGACTGCCATGTATTGTGATGAAAAGCTGTGCACCCTGTTCCTTGAGATGCTGACATGTTTTGGGAAACCAGACATCTTCGCAAATCGGCAATCCGATCTTGCAACCCCGAAAGTCAATCGGCTCGGGCATCGGGCCTGAAGCAAACAGCCGTTTCTCGTCAAACGTGCCATAGTTGGGAAGCTCGACCTTGTATCGCACATCCTTGATCGTTCCATCGACCAAAAGAGCAACGCCGTTGAACAGTTTGCCCTCATCCAGAAAGATCGATCCAACCAGCATCGCACCATGTTTGCCGGCCGTCGCCTTCGCCAGCCGCTGCAATTCAGTCTCGGCCCGTTCGACAACCGCGGGCTTGAGGACAAGATCCTCTGGCGGGTAACCGATAAGCTGGAGCTCCGGGAAAACCACCAGATCACTGTCCGGCTTCGATTCATATACCGAAATCATGGCATCCGCATTGCCACGTAAATCGCCGACCGACTGGGTCAGTTGTGCCATGGTGATCGTCAGTTGAGCGTTCATAGCGCCCTGATAGAAAGGGCATGGGCTCTCGGCAAATGTTTTATCCGAAAACGAGAATACCCAAATTTCGTCCGGGCATGAACGAAAACAGGCCAGCTACGATCAACCCGATATACATGCCCTGCATCGCCTTTTGATGGCCTGCAATGTCGCCGACCCGAAGCGACCAGATTCCCAGCGGAACCGAAACCAGTACCAATACCGAGAACAAGTGGATGAAGCTGAGGCCTGTGCCACCAAGACCGGTGCCTGGCTCTCCGACCCAGAAGCTCACAATTGCAGTTGCAACCATCAACATCACCCAGATCTTCCCCAGCAATTTATGGATCGCGTCTCCCTTTTTGCGCCACATTACATAACCGCCAAGCGGGACTGCCGGTATCACTGTCGCCAGATGAAGAATGATCGGCAAGTTCAATCCACCCTGTTCCGCGATTGTGTTTTCATCGGCCACAAATCCACCCGTCATCCGGGTCAAAGCCATGGCAGCAAAAGTCATCAATATGATCGCCCCGCCAAGCAATATCATTGTTTGTACCGAATAACCGCCTGCATAATTTGGTTTTTGTTTTGCCATGTCGCTGATCCTCATTTCCATTGAAGCTTCGCCTGTATGTGCAATGGCAGTTGCGAAATTCCATCGGATATGCGCGGGTTGTTTCTTTTCTTCGCAAATGTCGCCATATTGTGCGCTCCGCCCATTCACGATGCGCGAATGGGCGGGACTTGGAGAGTGATTTGGTCCAAAGATTAAGTGTAGAATTGCTGGTTATGGCAGGCATCGGACTGATTCTCGGTCTCCTCGGCCCTTTTGGCACCTATGCCATGCCCACCGCATTGCGTCTGGTTTACTGGATCGGTTTCATCCTCGTCGGATATGCGATTTTTCGTCCGATAACCCGGGTTGCGGGCTGGCTTGATGACAGCACGCCTATCCCGTTTCCGGCGGCGATTATCATGGCTGTAGCAGTCGCCTCCTTGCCGCTCGCTCTTCTGATCGGATTTGCGATCAACGGCATCACCATGGACGGGTCTATGCTCGGAGCAGGTTTTGCGCTCCTGTATGTACAATGTGCAGGAATCGGCATTGCGATTTTTTTGCTCATGCGAGTTATCTTTCCGGATGGAGACGGTTCAGCAGATCCCGCTACAGCCGACGGCCAATCGCACGCAAAACCCGATATGAACCATTTCGACGGGATCCCGGTAAAATTGCTTGATCGATTACCAGCAGGATTTCCGAAGAAAATCTCTGCACTTGGTGTCGAAGATCATTATGTCCGGGTTCTCACCCCCGAGCGGACCGAGATGCTGCTGATGCGTCTTGGAGATGCCATAGCAGAAATGGATGGTATCGAAGGCATGCAGGTTCATCGCAGCTGGTGGGTTGCCCGGTCGGCAATCATGACCTCAAAACGTGATGGTCGCAATCTGCGTCTGGTATTGGATTGTGGTCTGGAAGTGCCGGTCTCGCGCGCTTATGTCGCGCCACTCAAACAAACTGGCTGGATTTGATGAAAAGGCGCTTTTGATTTGGCTGTCATCTGTCTAACAAGGTCGCGAATCATTTTCAAAGAGCCAGCGGTCGCAGTCTGATTCCGCTGAGCCTGATCTCGGGGGAAGCCAATCCATGAAACTCATGTCCGGCAACAGTAATTTGCCGCTCGCTCAAGCCGTCGCGGACTATCTCGACATCAAACTGACCGATGCCAGCGTCAAGCGCTTCGCTGACGATGAAGTTTTTGTGGAGATTCACGAAAATGTGCGCGGTGAAGACGTATTCATCATGCAATCCACCAGCCATCCGGCCAATGACAATCTGATGGAGTTGCTGATCGGCATCGATGCGCTACGCCGCGCTTCTGCAAAACGGATTACGGCAGTCATTCCTTATTTTGGCTATGCGCGCCAAGATCGAAAACCCGGGCCAAGAACCCCTATTTCTGCAAAGCTGGTCGCCAATCTGATTACCGAAGCCGGTGCAGATCGCGTCTTGTCAATTGACCTTCATGCTGGCCAGATTCAGGGATTTTTTGATATTCCGACGGATAATCTTTACGGCGCACCTGTGATGTCCGCCGACATTCAGGCGCGGTTCGCGGGGCATGAACTGATGGTGGTTTCTCCCGATGTCGGTGGCGTGGTTCGCGCCCGGGCACTGGCAAAACGGCTGGACAATGCGCCGCTGGCAATCGTCGACAAGCGCCGCGAACGGGCAGGTGAATCGGAAGTCATGAATATCATCGGCGACGTATCCGGGCGCTTTTGCATATTGATCGATGACATTGTCGATTCGGGCGGGACATTATGTAACGCGGCACAAGCGTTGAAGGACAAGGGCGCAACCGAAGTTGTCGCCTATATCACGCATGGAGTTTTGTCCGGCGGCGCCGTGGCTCGCGTCAACGACAGCGGATTGAAAGAGCTTGTAATCACCGATTCCATCGGCGCGACAGAAGCTGTCCAGGATTCAGACAAAATCCGGCACCTGACCATTGCGCCTCTGCTGGGTGAAGCGATCAAGCGGATCGCGGATGAAAGCTCGGTATCGAGCCTCTGGGACTAAATATTTCTTCGAACATGGTGGGGGGAATCCAATGCAAATACCTGGTTTTGAAACCTTGATCGCCTGGCGCTTTCAAATCGCCATATTGGCAATCGTCATTTGCATCTTCGCATGGGCCACTGAGTTTGCAGAACTGGTTTATGTTTGCCCTTATTGCCGCGCCCAACGGACGGTCATCGGCTTGCTCGGGCTGCTTCTGCTCGCCAACCCCCGACATTGGTTGAATCGCTGGATATCATCGGTGCTCGCTTTTTTCGGACTGGTCGTCGCAGCAATGCAGCATTTCAAGGGTTGGGCAAAAATCATGTCCGGCGAATTCACCTGGGGTGATTATTGGTATGCCAATGCGTGGGTCCTGTCAGGATGTGCGATGTTTATCATTACCGGATTGATTCTGTACATCTGGACCTGGCGGCCTGCCGAACCTGCAACTGATTGACGCATCACAGTTTCGGATCGAACAAGCCAAGGGGACAATGCAATCAATGTCGGCAGAATACTGGCGACGGCCGCTATTCTTGGGCGATTTTTCTTAAAATGCCTTCGGCAATTTCACGCTGACCCGGCTCAATCGCTTCATCTCCTTCGGCGGCCAAAGCTTTGGTCAGATAGATCTTCGCGGCCTCATGATCACCTGCGAAATAGAAACTTGAGCCCGCCATATAATTATAGGCAGCGTTTGTCGGAATTGTGTCCACAGCCTTTTGGAAATTTTTGGCGGCTTTTGTAAATTCTCGCCTCTCCAACTTCTTCAAACCACGGTTATAATATCTTGTCCCGCGTGCCAAATCTTCTGACTCCGCATCAAGATTTCGATCACCGGCATCACAACCGCCTTGGCAGCCAGCAAAATTCTCTGGTAGAGGCTGAGCTTGCAACCCAGCTGCTGGCAATGAGAATGACGTCACCACCAATGCCAATATCATCGCTTTACTATTCATTTTGTGATCTCTCTTGTTATCTGAAAAGTCACTATTACTATCAAAGCCCGAATTTCAAAGACAATTTCTTTTTGTCTTGGGTAAATCAAAAGACCACGAAACCCAAAGTGCAGTGGGTAGATGCTTCCAATCGAATTCAATAGGGAATAGATCGATGACCCCAAAAGACATTGCACTGGCCGAGCAACTGGCAGACGCCGCAGGCCAGGCAATCCGCCCGTTATTTCGTGCAAAATTCGATCAGGAATCGAAAAGTGATTCAACACCGGTCACCGAAGCGGATCGTGCGGCGGAAGCTGCCATGCGCAGCATTATCGAAGCAGAATGCCCGGACGACGGGATCATCGGCGAAGAATATGGCACGATCAACGAGGGCGCTTCCCGGCAATGGGTGCTCGATCCGATTGATGGAACGACCAGCTTTATCGCCGGCCGCCCGATTTTCGGGACCCTGATCGCACTGATGCAGGATGGCTGGCCCGTTCTCGGCATAATTGACCAGCCCATTGCCCGTGAACGGTGGCTGGGCGTGGTGGGCCGGCCAACGATATTTAACGGCCAACCAGCGCAGACCGCGCGATGCCGTGAACTCAAGGATGCCGTGCTGGCAACCACCACCCCCCACCAGTTTGACGAGCATGATGCCGATCATTTCATGGGTCTTGCCGGCAAGGTGGCGACCCGGAAAATCATCTATGGCGGCGATTGCTACAATTACGGCCTGGTCGCCAGCGGACATGTTGACGTGGTTTGCGAAGCCGGATTGATGTTGCACGATTATGCGGCTCTTGCCCCCATTGTTGACGGAGCTGGCGGGATGATGTGTGACTGGAATGGCGAGCCGTTGCACGCCGAATCTGATGGCCACGTGCTGGCCATCGGAGACCAGTCACGAGTCGATGATGTGCTGGAGGCCATTGCTTGTCATCACTGAACCAATCTGATGTAAAGATCCGCTTTTTTACGCCGGCCGAAGAGCTGCAGCCCTATGTCACCACGTTATATCTGACCGAGGTGAACAGCAGCGATGGTCAGCCGATTGGCGATCACCTTCATCCGGAATGGGCAAATTTGCGGATTCTCGAGAAGGAAACCCCGATAGGCGGCATTGGCGATACGAAGCCAGGTCCGCTGCCCCGGTTCATTGCGACGGGACCCACCAGCCGATCTTCGTGGTTTGAATCTGCAAAAATGCGATCCTGGGGTATTGGTTTGCTGCCCTTGGGATGGGTCAAATTTATCGGAGCTTCCGCGGAAGACTATGCAGACCGCAATATTGATGGAGAACAGGACCCTGGATTCCGATCGTTCAAGGGACTGCGCAAATTTGTTTTTGATCCATCCGCTTCTGCGCCTGCTGCAGAAGCGGAACGCATCAATCAGTTCTTGCTGAAACTGCTGAAACAGGCCCCTGCAGATAATGATCAAGTGCAGCAGGCCCACAGCATATTGGTGGACCCCGACCTCGGTACGGTCCAGGAAATGGCCGAGCGGCTGGGTATTATCGGACGATCTCTCGACCGGCTAAGCCGCAAGGCATTTGGTTTTCCGCCAAAATTGCTGCTTCGCCGCCAGCGCTTTCTTCGCAGCCTGGCCGACAATATGCTCAATCCGGAGCAGAACTGGATATCGACCATCGACCCGCAATATTATGACCAGGCCCATTTCGGCCGGGATTTCCAGCGTTTTATGGGGATGAGTGCGAGCGAATATAAAGCCCTGCCCCATCCCTTCATGAACGCAGCGGTCCACGGGCGAATGGCGGCCGCCGGTGCAGGGATGCAGGCCTTGCATGATCCGTCTCAGGGTCACGCGAAATGATCTGTCAGCGGCCTTGATATGTCATCCGTCGCTAAAACAATCGGTTCAGCCTTTATGGTTTTTCTGCTTGCGGCATGCTCCTCACAGTCAATCTCCGACAATCAAAGCTGCGATCTGTCGCGAAATGGCTGGATTGAACTTACAGATGACAATTTTCACCTCAAATTGCTCATTTCAGTGGTGCCCAAAGAGGATCGTTACCTTTGGTCTTGGCTAGGCAGCGAAGAAGCAACAGAACTATCAAAAGCACAACTCATCGAAAATCTGAGAAAAATTGAAGAATTTTATCCTCAACCGGCTCTAATTTTACCAGAGGCAAGCAACGACAATTGCACCAAACTGCGAGCACTGCAGGATTTGATTGAAAAAGAACTGAACTGCAGTGCGGGTTATCCTTGTGGATACGAGCGCATCTATCAGGGGCCAACGAAACAGCAATAACGCTTGCATTCCTGCCGAATCTAGCTATTAGCCGCTCTTCCGATGTGACGCGCTGGCCAGTGATGGGCTGCCATGCGGGTCCTTAACGGTACTTTCTAGAGGAGACCAAAATGCCCAAGTTGAAGACCAAAAGTGGTGTGAAGAAACGCTTCAAAATCACCGCAACCGGCAAGGTAAAGCACGGCGTAGCCGGCAAACGCCACCGTTTGATGAGCCATAACAGCAAATATATCCGCCAGAACCGCGGCACCAAGAAATTGTGTGATGCAGATGCTCGGACAGTCAAGAAATGGGCGCCATACGGGCTTTAACAGCTCGCGCTTCATAACTTCACAGATTTACAGGATATAGAAAATGGCACGTGTAAAACGGGGTACGACCACTCGTACAAAACATAAGAGATTACTGGATCAGGCAAAAGGCTATTATGGCCGCCGCAAAAATACGATCCGCATCGCTCGGCAGGCTGTCGAAAAAGCAGGCCAATATGCCTATCGCGACCGCAAGGTCAAAAAGCGGGCTTTCCGCGCCATCTGGATCCAGCGTATCAACGCTGCGGTTCGCGCAGAAGGCATGACATACGGCACGTTCATCCACGGCACCAAGCTCGCCGGAATTGAACTCGACCGTAAAGTCATGGCTGATCTGGCGATGAATGAACCCGCAGTATTTAGCGGCATCATCAAACAGGCGCAGGATGCATTGGCCAAGGCCTGAGCATTTTCATAATTTCAAAGAAGCGCCGGAGAGAAATCTCACGGCGCTTTTTTATTGGGTTTTTCCGGCAGGTTGCCTAGACGAAGAGCCAGCAAACAACGGGACATCACGATGAGCGACATCGCAGCAATCAAAGAGAAATATCTCGGACAAATCGAAGCGGCCAGTGATGGTGACGCCCTCGAAGCCATTCGGGTAGCAGCCTTGGGCAAGAAGGGCGAAATTTCGTTGCTCCTGAAAACCCTCGGCAAGATGACGCCCGAAGAACGGCAAAGCGAGGGACCGAAAATCAACGGCGCGCGCCAGGCTGTTGCGGATGCGATTGCAGCACGCAAGGATGCGATGGAGACAGAAGTCCTGAATGCAAAATTGGCAACCGAAACTCTCGATCTGACACTTCCGCCGCCCGCGACTCCCAAAGGCAGCATTCACCCGGTCAGTCAGGTGATGGACGAGCTGGCTGAAATATTTGCCGATCTCGGATTCTCGGTCGCAACCGGTCCGGAAATCGAGGACGACTGGCATAATTTCACCGCACTCAACATTCCGGAGACCCATCCGGCCCGGGCAATGCATGACACGTTCTACTTCCCCCAGACCGATGCCGAAGATATGCCCAAATTGCTGCGCACCCATACCTCACCGGTTCAGATCCGGACGATGATGGATGTCGCAAAGCAAACTGATGGCACGGGCGAGCCAATTTATATTATCGCGCCGGGCCGGACATACCGGTCGGACAGTGATGCGACCCACACGCCCATGTTCCATCAGGTCGAAGGCCTGGTGATCGACAAGGGCATCCACATGGGTCACCTGAAATGGACGCTGGAAACCTTTGTCCGTGCGTTTTTCGAGCGTGACGATATCGAGCTGCGCCTGCGTCCGAGCTATTTCCCGTTCACGGAACCTTCCGCCGAAGTCGATGTCGGATTCTCTGTCGAAAAAGGACGCCGCATCATTGGCGGTGATCCGCGCGGAGAAAGCGGCGGCTGGATGGAAATTCTCGGCTCCGGCATGGTCCACCCCAATGTCATCCGCAATTGCGGACTGGACCCTGATGTCTGGCAGGGTTTTGCCTTTGGCTGCGGTATCGACCGTCTGGCGATGCTGAAATATGGCATGGATGACCTGCGCGCTTTCTTCGACGGCGACCTGCGCTGGATCGAGCATTACGGATTTAATGCGCTCGACGTTCCCACTTTGAGCGGAGGAGTCGGCGCATGAAATTCTCGTTAAGCTGGCTCAAAGCGCATCTCGACACAGCCGCAAGCCTCACCGAAATCACCGACAAGCTGACCGATATCGGTCTGGAACTGGAAGGGCTCGAGAACCCGGCCGATGCCCTGCGCCCGTTCCGCGTGGCGAAAGTCATCGAGGCAGGGCCACACCCCAATGCAGACAAGCTGCAATTGCTGAAAGTCGACGATGGCTCCAGCGAACCCTGGCAAGTTGTCTGCGGTGCGCCCAATGCGAAAAAAGACATGATCGGCGTGTTCGGACCTCCGGGCACTTATATTCCCGGTAGCGATTTCACCTTGAAGCCGGCAAAAATCCGCGATGTCGAAAGCTTTGGCATGATGTGCAGTGCACGCGAGCTGGAACTGGGCGATGACCATGACGGGATTATCGAACTGGATGCCAGTGCAGCAGAGGCGGTTGGCCAAAGCTATGCCGATTATGCGCAGATCGATGATCCGGTGATTGACATTGCCATCACTCCCAATCGTCAGGATTGCATGGGCGTCCGCGGCGTTGCCCGCGATCTTGCGGCGGCCGGTGTGGGAACGCTCAAGGCGCTCGACACGGGAACAATTGATCGATCGGGCGCAGGTCCTGATGTGAGCACCAATGATCCTGACGGCTGTCCCGCTTTCTATGGCTGTACCGTCAACGGCGTGTCCAATGGTTCTTCGCCCGGCTGGATGCAGGCACGGCTGAAATCGGCCGGGCAAAAACCGATCAACGCACTGGTGGACATTACCAACTATGTGATGCTGGACCATGGCCGGCCCCTGCACGTCTATGACGTCAGCAAATTGAGCGGCGGTCTGGTTGCACGCAAGGCAACCGACGGCGAAAAGTTGACGGCGCTGAACGACAAGGAATATGTTCTTGATGCAACCATGACCGTGATTGCCGATAACAATGGGGCCCACGATATTGGCGGCATTATGGGCGGCGCAGAAACCGGGTCGGAAAAATCGACCACCGATGTGCTTATCGAATGTGCATATTTCACGCCCGAAAACATTGCCAAGACCGGTCAGAAACTGATGCTGACCAGTGATGCAAGGCAACGGTTCGAACGCGGCGTCGATCCTGCTTTTCTGGATGATGGCATCGATATTGCCACGTCGCTGGTGATCGAACTTTGCGGCGGCAAGGCCAGCGAAGTGACGCGTGCTGGCACACCACCAACTGATCAAAAGGTGATCAGCTATGATCCGAACCAATGTGCCACTTTAGGCGGGCTGGAAGTCGCGGCGGAACAACAAAAGGCCATCCTCGAAGCACTGGGCTTCACCATTGACTCCAACTGGCAGGTGACCGTGCCAACATGGCGTCGTGACGTCGGGGGCTGGCAGGACCTGATCGAGGAAGTCATCCGGATCGAAGGTCTGGACGCCATTCCGTCAACCCCGCTGCCCCGCAAGGCCGGAGTGGCCAGGCCAACAGCTTCGCCCGAACAACTGGCCGAGCGCAAAGCGCGCCGGGCTGCAGCTTCGCGCGGATTGAACGAGACGGTGACGTGGAGCTTTATCTCCGGGAAAGAAGCAGCTCCATTTGGCGGCGGCAACTGGTCGCTGGCCAATCCAATATCTGAAGACCTGAAAGTCATGCGACCTTCGCTGCTGCCAGGCCTGATATCTGCTGCCCAGCGCAACGCCGATCGCGGCGCTTCATCGATACGTCTGTTTGAAGTAGGTCGACGCTATCTGGCAGAAACGGAGCACCCGACCATCGGGCTGGTGCTCACCGGAGCCAACCAGGCTCGCAGCTGGCAATCCGGCGGCGCGACCAAATTCGATGCCTATGACGCCAAGGCACAAGTGCTGGCAATTCTTGAAGCCGCGGGCGCGCCGGTTGGCAAGCTGATGGATTTTGGACCGGATGATGCCGGACCGGGCAATCACTACCATCCCGGTCAGTCAGGCACTTTGCGACTGGGACCGAAGAAAATCCTTGCCGCTTATGGCGCCTTGCACCCGTCTGTGACCAAGGCGCTTGGTCTCAAAGGTGCTGCAGTCGCCGCCGAGATTTTCCTCGATGCGATCCCGCTGAAGAAAAAGTCGGACCATATGCGGGACGCCTTTTCACCGCCCGCGTTGCAGGCGGTCAGCCGCGATTTCGCGTTCATCGTCGATAGCGAATTGCCCGCTGGCGATCTGGCGCGGGCGGTCAAAGGTTCCGACAAGAAGCTGATTACCGACGCGCGAATATTCGATCTGTTCGAGGGCGACAGCGTCGGCGAAGGCAAGAAATCTCTCGCCGTCGAAGTGACCCTGCAACCGACGGAAGCCACACTGACCGACGAGGATCTGAAAGCGCTGACCGACAAAGTGGTCGCCGCCGCCGGTAAGCTCGGAGCGGAATTGCGTGGCTAGTGATGAAGCCGAACCGGTTCTGGTTCACATTGAATCGGACCATCTAAGGGCCGCGATAAATCCGTTGGGTGCGGAGCTCTGGACACTGGCTGATCATCAGGACCGGCAGCTGATGACCGATGCTGATCCCGCCTATTGGACGGGCCGCGCTCCGTTGCTGTTTCCGATTGTCGGACGGCTGCGGCACGACTGCTATCGACTTGGCTCCACAGAATATGCGCTGGAAAAACATGGCTTTGCCCGGCGCCAGAATTTTGAGCTGAACGAAGCGAAGGCAGATCGAGCGCTGTTCACACTCAACGCCAATGACGAGACCCGCGCGCAATATCCTTTTGCCTTTCAGCTGGACATGGCGTTCGAAATTGAAGGTCCGGATCTGTCGATGACGGCGACAGTGACCAATCAGGATGACAAGCTCATGCCGTTCAGCTTTGGCTATCATCCCGCTTTCGCCTGGCCCCTGCCCTATGGTGGTTCAGTCGCAGACCATCAGATCAATTTCGAGAAACCAGAACCGGCGCCAATACGGCGGATCGGCGTGGAACCCGGCCTGATCGCCCCCGATCCGCAGCCCACACCCGTACAGGGCCGGACATTACAACCCGACCACGCGTTGTTCGAGGAAGACGCGGTGATCTGGGACAATCTCCACAGCCGCCGCCTGACCTGGGGCGTGCCGGGACAGACACAGCTGGATATTCAATTCCCCGATACCCCGTGGCTCGGCATCTGGCAGATTCCCGGTGCCCGCTATTTATGTATCGAGCCGTGGGCCGGCATGGCTGATCCTGCCGGCTATAGCGGCAATTTTGCCGGCAAGCCCGGCATGATGGAGCTGGCTCCTGACGAAGCGCGCTCATTCCGCATGGGCATCCGGCTCAAGGAAAACTGACAGCTGGCTTGATCTCCTGCCCATTTTCCCTATTGCCAAGAGCCAGTCATGACCAACAATTCCCAAAATCCTCGCCGCACCTTTGCGATCATCTCTCACCCGGATGCCGGTAAAACCACGCTGACCGAGAAGCTGCTGCTCAAGGGCGGCGCGATCCATCTCGCGGGTGAGGTAAAAGCACGCGGCGATAACCGACGGGCGCGGTCCGACTGGATGAAGATTGAACAGCAGCGCGGTATCTCCGTGACCAGTTCGGTGATGACGTTTGAACGGAACGGTATCACCTTCAACCTGCTTGATACCCCGGGCCATGAAGATTTTTCCGAAGATACCTATCGCACGCTGACAGCCGTCGACAGCGCGATCATGGTGATTGATGCAGCAAGCGGTATCGAAGCACAGACGTTGAAGCTGTTCGAAGTCTGCCGCCTGCGCAGCGTGCCGATCATCACTTTCGTCAACAAGGTCGATCGCGAAGGCCGCGATCCGTTCGATCTGCTCGACGAGGTGGCGGACAAACTGGCCCTTGATGTCTGTCCAATGAGCTGGCCCACCGGCATGGGCGGACAGTTTGAAGGAATTTACGATCTTGAGCGCGACCAGCTGCACCAGCCCGAAGGCGACAGCAAGGTCTATGACAATGTCGCACAGCAGTTTACCGGACTGGATGATCCGAAACTTGCCGACGTGCTGAGCGACGAAGCACTGGAACGGCTGACCAGCGAAGGCGAGCTGGCACAGGGCGGCTATAGCAGCTTCGATCTGGAAGCTTATCAAAATGGCGATCTGACCCCGGTCTATTTTGGATCGGCCCTGAAACAATTTGGCGTCGAAGAACTGATCGAGGCAATCGCCCAATATGCGCCCAGCCCGCGCCCGCAACCCGCCGAACCAGAGCCAATTGCGCCGGAGAGCAAGGACGTCACCGGTTTCATTTTCAAGATTCAGGCAAATATGGACCCGCAACATCGCGACCGGATCGCGTTCATGCGGCTCTGTTCCGGCGAGTTCAAGCGCGGCATGAAACTGACGCCGTCTGCGCTGGGCAAACCGATCGCGATCCACAGCCCGATATTATTCTTCGCGCAGGATCGCGAAATTGCGGACACCGCCCAGCCCGGTGATATTATCGGCATTCCCAATCACGGCACATTGCGGGTGGGCGATACCCTGTCTGAAAAAAACCAGGTCCGGATAACCGGACTGCCAAACTTCGCTCCGGAGATTCTCCGCCGGGTGATCCTGCAGGACCCGACCCAGACCAAGAAGCTGCGCAAGGCGCTGGATGACCTGAGCGAAGAAGGTGTTGTCCAGGTGTTTTATCCCGAGCTGGGTGCCAACTGGATTATCGGCGTGGTTGGGCAGCTCCAGCTGGAGGTGCTGATCAGCCGCCTGTCCGCCGAATATAAGGTCGAGGCGAAACTGGAAGAAGCCCCCTTCGAAACCGCCCGATGGATCAGCGGCGACGAAGCCACGCTCAACGCTTTTGCCAATATCAACCAGACCGCACTGGCCAAGGATCGCGATGACAATCTGGTGTTTCTGGCGAAAAGCGGCTGGGACGTAAATTATCAGGAAGAACGCAATCCCGATATCAAGTTTAGTGCGACAAGGGAGCGGTAGGAGAGACAATATGCAAGATATATGGTCCATCTACCTATCGGGTGAGATCCACACCGATTGGCGCGAAGAAATTGCCAAAGGCGCAAAGGAAAAAGCTTTGCCCGTCCAGTTCTCGGCGCCGGTCACTGACCATCCCGCTTCCGATGATTGTGGCGTGACCATTTTGGGAGGCGAAGAAAAGAAATTTTGGCACGACCGAAAAGGGGCGCAGATCAATGGCATTCGCACCACTAGCTTGATCAAGAAAGCGGATATTGTTGTCGTCCGTTTTGGCGAGAAATACAAGCAATGGAATGCCGCTTTTGATGCCGGATATGCAGCGGCGTTGGGCAAACCACTCATCATCAATCATGGCCCGGAAATTGTTCATCCGCTCAAAGAAGTTGATGCCGCTGCGATGGCCGTTGCAGAAACACCCGCACAGATCGTTGAGATACTGGACTATGTAATCAACGGGAAACTGGCTGGGTATACGGAGTGAATTGGTAGCGCCTTCCGTTTCGACACACATTCACCCCCGCAATAGAAACACCGCATGTTCGGCCAGCAAATTCGCCATGCCGCGTCCGGTCTGTTTGTCACCACTCAGAAACCATTGCCCCTCTTGTTGCAACTTCCCTTCGCGGACCAGTGCACGAAAATCGTCGATGGTGACATGATGGATATTGGGCGTGTCATACCAGCGTTCCGGAAGCAGGCGTGTCACCGGCATCCGGCCGCCGAACAATAGCGACATGCGCACGCGCCAATGCGCAAAATTGGGGAAGCTGACAAAGGCCTGCCGGCCGATGCGCAGCAGCTCGTCCAGTATCGCATCCGGCCGCATCGTGGTCTGTAGCGTCTGGCTGAGGATCGCATAATCGAAACTGCCGTCCGGATAGGCGCTGAGATCGGCATCCGCATCACCCTGAATCACGGACAGACCTTTGGAGACCGCGCTGGCGACATTGGCAGGATCGATCTCCAGCCCCCGGGCATCAACCTGCTTGTTGTCCCGCAGTGCCGCCATCAGTGCGCCGTCGCCGCAACCGACATCCAGCACACGGCTGCCCGGCGCAATATTGTCAGCAATAATCTGAAGATCGGGTCGAAGACTGGTCATTGATAGATATCCGGAAAACTGCGCTGCATCGTCTTGCGCGGGTCAGCGACCTGCTGCCAGCCCAATGAAGAATAGAGACTCTGCGCATCCGCGGTCATCAGCAGCCAGTTTCGGATTTGCGTGAGCTCCTGATGATCCTGCAGATATTGCACCATCGCTTTGGCAACACCCTGTTTGCCATGCCCGGCCAGCACATAGACATCGGCAAGATAGGCGAATGTCGCCATATCGGTCACCAGTCGCGCAAAACTGATCTGATCATCTTCATGAAACACACCGACACACAGGGAGCCCTTGATGGATTTCTCGACAATATCAAGCGGGATGCCCTTGGCCCAATAGCTGCTGGTCAGATAGGCATGGATAGCGACTGGCTGCATGTCCTGCTGCCGCTCGGACAACCGATATCCGTCTGGAAGAATGCTCATACCCCTTCCCCCGCTTTTAGAAACCCGTCCACAATCCCGTTCATTTCGGCATTTTCAAGCAGGAAACTGTCATGGCCAAAAGCGCTCGACAATTCGACAAAACTGGCTGCTGCGCCCGCCGCGTTCAGGGCATGCACAATCGTTCGGGACTCGCTGGTCGGATAGAGCCAGTCGCTGTCAAAGCTGATCAGGCAAAAGCGCGTTTTCGAGCCCTTGAAGGCATTGGCCAGAGTACCTCCATGGGTCTCAGCCAGGTCAAAATAGTCCATCGCCCGCGTGATATAGAGATAGCTGTTGGCGTCAAAACGGTCGACAAAGCTGATCCCCTGATGCCGTAAATAGCTTTCCACCTGAAAATCTGCATCAAAGCCGAACGTCTTGGCGTCACGGTCCTGCAATCGCCGTCCGAACTTTTCGGTCAGGCCTTCCTCTGACAAATAGGTGATGTGCGCCGCCATGCGGGCTACCGCGAGGCCGCTGCTCGGCGGATCATCATCTGCATAATAATCGCCGCCGCGCCAGCGCGGATCCGCCATGATGGCTTGCCGCCCCACTTCGTGAAAGGCGATATTCTGGGCAGAGTGGCGTGCTGCGGACGCAATGATGATCGCCGTTTTGACTCGATCGGGATAGATCGCCGCCCAGGATACGGCCAGCATCCCGCCCATCGATCCGCCAATCACCGAATGCAGTTTTTCCACGCCCAGATGATCCAGCAACAGCGCCTGCGCGCGCACCATGTCGGCAATCGTCAGCACCGGGAATTCCATCGCCCATGGCTTTTCGGTCGCCGGGTTAACCGTCGCCGGTCCGGAACTGCCGAGGCAACTGCCAATCACATTTGCGCAAATGACAAAATAGCGATCCAGATCAACCGGCTTGCCCGGCCCGACCATGCCGGTCCACCAGCCGCCTTTGCCGGTAATCGGATGGGTCGATGCGACATATTGGTCCATCGTCAGCGCGTGACAGATCAGGATCGCATTGGAGCCATCATCGTTCAACGTTCCATAAGTTTCATAGGCAATATCGACAGGCGCAAGTTCGGCTCCGCTGTCCAGCCGCAACGGCCCCAGCAAGCGAACGGTTTTATCCAGACCAAAACGCGCATCTTCACTCATGAATTCAGGAGCTAAGGGGGGAATCCGTGCCGGTCAAACGATATTGCTGTTGACTGACCCGCTGTGCAGGCTAGTCCGGCTGCAATAGTCGATAGCAAGCATCAGGCGGATGATATGGAAAACAGCAAACCACAGCCAAAAGACTGGATCATGGGTATCGCCGCCTATGTTCCCGGTAAATCCAGCGGAGACGGCGGACAGAAGCTGGTGAAACTGTCGGCCAATGAAAATCCGCTGGGCTGCAGCCCGGCCGCTGCACGGGCTTTGTCAGATGCCTCCGCTTCGGTGCCGCGCTATCCCGATCCCGGTTCCAATGCCTTGCGCGAAGCGATTGCGGCGAAGCATGATCTTGATCCCGCACGGATCATCTGCGGCACGGGGTCGGATGATGTCCTGCATCTCGCCGCCAATGCCTTCAGCGGCCCGGGTGATGAAATCATTTACGTCCGCTATGGTTTTGCCGTCTATGATATTGCAGCACGGCGCTATGGCGGTACACCTGTCATTGCCGATGATCTAGACTATGGCACCGATGTTGATGCGATCCTTGCCAAGGTCACGGACAATACCAAAGTCGTGTTTATCGCCAATCCCAATAACCCGACCGGGACACTGACCGACGGTGCCGAAATTCGGCGTCTGCAAGATGCGCTTCCGGGACATGTCCTGCTGGTTCTCGATGGCGCTTATGCGGAATATCTCGAAACAGATGAAGATGATCGCGCACTGGAACTCGCTGAAACCCTGCCCAATGTGCTGGTGACACGAACCTTTTCCAAAATTCACGGCCTGGCAGCTGAACGCATTGGCTGGGGCTATGGAGCAGCGGATGTCATTGGAGCGATGAACCGCATCCGGCTTCCGTTCAATGTCACCACTGCAGGACAGGAGGCGGCGCTTTCTGCACTTGATTCCGATGACTTTGTGACATCCAGCCGCGATCATAATCGCAAGTGGCGGCAATGGCTGACCGATGAAATTGGCGCGTTGGGCAATCACGGGCTGCGGGTCATACCCAGTCATACCAATTTCCTGCTGGTGCTGTTTGAAGGCAAGGTTTCTGCAGAACAAGCCAACAGCGCACTGATGGCCAAGGGCTATGCCGTGCGCTGGCTGCCTGGACAGGGATTGGTCAATGGACTGAGAATTACCATCGGCACCGAAGATGAGACCCGCGGCGTTGCGTCTGCGCTGCGTGACATTCTGGAAGAAGCCAGCTGATGCTGCCTTTTGCAAATATCACGATCATCGGCCTGGGGCTGATTGGCTCTTCCATTGCGCATGCCATACGCGCCAATATGTCGGCCGCCCGGATCACCGGCTATGATCAGGATCCAGCGGTCCGCGCGCGCGTGCTGGAATTGGGCTTTTGTGATGATGTGACGGATAGTCCCGGAGCCGCCGTTACAGATGCCGATCTGGTCATGCTCTGCGTCCCGGTGGGCGCCATCGCGGCAACTGCCAAAGAATTGGCAGAAGACTTGCCCGAAAGCGCCGTGATCAGCGATGTTGGATCGTCAAAGGAAAGCGTCCTCAACGCGCTTACGGATGCCCTGCCCGGCGCACGCATCATTCCCGCTCATCCCGTCGCCGGGACCGAGCATAGCGGCCCCGATGCCGGCTTTGCCACATTGTTCGATGGCCGCTGGTGCATATTGACGCCCCCTGACAATGCCGATCAAGCTGATCTGGAGCGCGTGAAAGCCTTTTGGGAAAAAATGGGTGCAAATATCGAGATTATGGATGCCAGGCATCATGACCTTGTTCTCGCGGTGACAAGTCATCTTCCGCACCTGATTGCCTATACAATCGTCGGGACAGCCTCAGATCTGGAAGATGTGACACGCAGCGAAGTGATTAAATATTCCGCCGGCGGCTTCCGTGATTTCACGCGTATTGCTGCCTCTGACCCGACAATGTGGCGTGACGTATTTATGTCGAACAAGGATGCTGTGCTGGAAATGCTGCAGCGCTTCTCGGAAGACCTGACCGCATTGCAACGCGCGATACGCTGGGACAAGGGCGATGAACTGTTCGACCTTTTCACGAAAACCCGTGCAATCCGGCGGCGGATTATCGAAGAAGGCCAGGACGATGCCGCGCCCGATTTTGGACGTCATCACGAATAGACACAGGATCAATGAACCCTTTCAAATTTTTCTCCCGGTTCACAATATCAGAAGCCCACCGAATATGGGTCGTTCCACTTGCATATCTGGCGATCGCGCTTGGGACCTATATGTTTACATCAGCCGATATGTCGGCATGGACGGTTCGGGGCAGTGTCGAAACTTTTGATGACCTTGGCAACACGCAAGAATGGGGAGATTTTGCAACTCTTGCTTTGACGATCTTTGGCGCGAGCGTGATGATCCGTCTGGCGGTGACCCTGTTCGATTTCTATCGCGTAAACCGCAACCCCGGGACACGCATATCATCGGACTATCTCTTATGGGTGCTGGCCTGCTATGTTTTGGGCGCGTTGATGTTTATCTTTATGACGTTGGTAATTGGCTGGATCGCCTATGCCGGGTTTGGATTTGATGCAGATAGTGTGACCGCTTTTATTTCATCTGGGGATGCCAGCATAAAGGCTTTTCATCACGCGATCCCGAACCTCATCAACCTGCCGGGCTTTATAGCCTTCATTCTCATATACCTGGTCTGGTCTTTGTTAATGTACGGGATTCACTATCTCGGCCATGTGTCGCGCCTCTATTGGCTACTGGCCCATCGCAATCATCATATTACCACGATATTGACGTCCGGTTCGACCCTTCCAGCGGATTTTTCTTTCCCCCTCAACTGGCTTTACGTGATTGTACAGGGGTTGATCCTCGTCACCGTCTCGAAACTCATAACCGAAAATTCCACATTGATATATTTTCTGTGCTTCGCAATTTTCTACTTTTCTCTCGAGCAGTTTAACCACACGCAATCCTTTTACCTGCCGATCAAGAATAGCAGGGTTTTCCGGTTTTTCTGCAGATTGTTCGTTTGCGGGCCGTATCATATCCTGCATCATTCTTCGAAGCCAGAGCATCAAATGGTGAACCTGGGTGGCAATTCGGCGATCTGGGATCATGCCTTCGGGACGTTTTGCGAGCTTCCAGGCGAGGACAAAGATCCATCCATAGGTTTAACCCACCAACCGACAATTTATCTGTCGTCGTTCAACGTTATTTTTTCAGGGCTCATGCAGATCGGATATGAACTTTGGCACAACAAGGATTTTGGAACGCGCATGAAAATTCTGTTCGGGCACATTGAATATGAACCACCTGTTTCAAGGAACTTTTTGGTCGATTACGCAGCCAGGAAGGGTGTGGAACAGCACAAGATTTCCCCTGTTCATCAGACTTCGGGATAATATAAAAAATCCAATCCTGTCTTGGATGCGTTCTCGGTTCTGTCCCGAATGCTGACCATTAACTTGCTTTTGTTTAACGGAGTGGTTTAGCTTCGACCTGATAAAAGAACCATTGGGGGGTTTTATGCGCGTTTTTCTTTGTCTGTTGTTTGCATTCAACCTTATTGGCTTTTCTTCTTCTCCCGTTTTCTCGCAGAACAACACAAAATTGAATGAAGGCAAATCAATTGATCCGCCGCAGCTCATCCCTCCCCAAACCTTTGCAGCAGCCGGACAGATGGTGCGTCCAAAACTATCCCCGGATGGGCTGAGGATGGTTCACAGAGAACAAATCGGTTCGAATAAACTCCTCACCATCAGAACGATCGATAGCGGTAAAATCGAACGCATTAGAGTGCCGGAAAAAAACACCCTAAACTGGTATCGTTGGGCTGGGAACAACAAGATCATTGTAAGCGTCAGAGGAATTGCGACAAGAGGCTCCAGAGAATATCATAAAACATCGATGTTTTCTTATGATATTGCTACTGGAAGTTTTAATCCCGTCGGGCGATGGCAGGCAGTCTCGGATGGTGACAATGTCCTGTATGTTGATCCAGATGGAACTTATCTGCTGCAGTCAATCCAAGCTAAATCAACGGAATATCCAACCGTCTATCGTGTTAGCCTGGCTGACAACAAAGTCTCTACAGTAGTTTATCCTCAAAATAGGATCTGGCGCTGGTTGGCTGATAATTCAGGTATTGTAAGAATGGGCATTGCCTTTCGCAGCAAAGGATTGGACATTTACTATCGCAGCAACGCGGATCAGAAATTTGAGCTGATCAGTAAATTGCGTGACAAGGACAGTGACGAAGAACGCGAAGATAGCTTGCTGGATATCGCCGGTATCGTTGCAGGTAGCGATACTGGTTATGTCCTGTCCAACAAGGAAACTGGTCGCTTTGCGTTATATGAGTTCGATTATCGCACACGCGCACTCGGCAAAATGATCCTGGATCACCCGGAAAACGACATCTCCAGTTATCGCCTCAGTGAGGACGGCACAGCGTTGTTGTCAGCTCGCTATACGGATGCTCGCGACCGGATTGTTTGGTTTGATGAAAATTATAAACAGATTCAATCCAATCTCGAAAAAGCCCTGAAAGGTCAAGAAATCTGGATTCAATCACGGAGTAAAGACCGCAAAAAGATGATCATTTATACTACATCGTCGACTGATCCAGGCAGCTATTATCTGTTCCAACCAGATGCAAGAAAGCTGGATCGGCTCGGCGGAATAAATGACCCCATTGATCCCGCAGAAATGGCTGAGACAAAATATGTGGAATATCAGGCCAGAGATGGTTTGATGATCAAGGCATATCTGACGCTACCCAAGGGCAGGATCCACAAGAAGCTGCCATTAATCATTTTGCCGCACGGCGGACCATATGATGTCCGCGATACATGGGACTATAATGCAGAAGTGCAGTTTCTTGCCAATAGGGGTTACGCGGTCTTCAGGCCTAACTTTCGCGGTTCGGGAGGTTACGGAGAGGAGTTTTATACCAAGGGCGAAGGCGAGATCGGTCGAGCCATGCAGAATGATCTTGATGATGGGATGGATTGGTTGATTGACCAAGATATTGCCGATGCCAAAAGAGTGTGCCTGATCGGTTCTTCTTATGGTGGTTATGCCGCAATGTGGGGAGCTATAAGAAATCCGGAAAGGTACCGATGTGCAGCGAGCTTCGCCGGCGTGACCGATTTGGCGAAACAGTTGAAATATGACAGAAAATTTCTCCGAAGCCGTTACGCAAAAGAATGGAAGCAGACAGTACAGGGCGATGAAGAATTTGATCTGGATAGCGTTTCACCAGCCTATCAGATCTCGAGACTAAAGCGGCCTCTAATGCTTGCTCACGGGAAAGATGACAGTAGGGTGCCCTTCAGCCAATATAAAAAGCTTGTGAAGGCAGCGAAGAAAGCTGATATTCCGATTGATCAGATAATTTACGAAGACGAAGGGCATGGCTTTTCTGACCGTGCCAATGAGGCTGATTGGTACGTTCGACTCGAGGCCTTCTTGCGCATCCATAATCCGGCAGATTGAATGAACGGAGAAGACTGAACGGCCAGAACACTGCATGGGCATTTGCGTCCAAATCCGATATTGCCGCCAGCGCCAGTCAATCGTTCAGTGCGTTGATCGCCGCATGGACACGGTCACGAATTTCATCGCGCGGTAGCCCAGGTTCAATCTCGTCTTGAATGGCATAAGTAATGATGCCGCTTTTCTGCACAAAAGTATCTCGGGGCGCAATGATGCCACTGTCCAGGGCCACTGGGATCAGTGGCAAGCCCAGAAGTTTGTATATGCCGGCAAATCCGGTCTGCAATTCCGGGCGCTCGCCGTGATGCGCGCGGCTGCCCTCGGCGAAAATCACGATCGGTCGGCCCTCCGCAATCGCGCGCTTGGCCTGTTTGATAATCTGCCGCATCGCCGCTCCGCCGCCATCCCGGTCAATACCCAGAAGGCCGTGTTTCTTGGCGATCCAGCCCCAGAGCGGAATGACCAGCAATTCCTTCTTTGCGATAACCACCGGTTTGTCGAAAATCCGCAACAGATCGATGGTTTCAAACATGCTTTCATGCTTGAAAACATAGAGCAGCGGTTCGTTGCGGATTTTGCCCTTCATTTCGACTTTTATGCCGAGGATCAATCGCGTGCACAGATAATGGTATCTGCTCCAGACTTGCGCCATGTAATGTGTGCCCGGCTCCGAAAAAAGCGCGACAATGAACGACGCGATAATGATTGGTGTTGATCCCCCGTAAAACACGGGAATGAAAATGAGCGACCGGATTTTTGCGAGCATCTTCAAATGCCTACCATGGCTGCGAGATAGCGCATCAGAAATTTATTATATTCCTTGAACAAGGTTCCCAGTGACGGGGCCGTGGCAACCGCATCCGGGACAATCACAATGTCTGATGGCAGTGCGCGTTCCAGTTCCAGACGTGCGCGCCGCATATGCCAGTCCGATGTGACGAGGCGTATTGATTTATCTTCCCGGCGCGCGGCCCATCGCGCCGTTTCCAGTGCATTGGACCGGGTATCTACGGCCTGGAAGCCCAGATCGATGCAACATTCGAAAAAGCTCGTCGGCCGTTCATATTGCGCCGCCAGTTCATTGGGTTTGACCTCGCGATCCACGCCGGAAACCAGCAAGCGTTCGGCTTTTTTCTTTTCCACGATTTGCAAGGCATGTTCGATACGACCCGGACCTCCGGTCAATACCACCACAGAATCAGTCTGAAGATCGGTTTTGGCTGGCCGAGGCAGATCGACCGCAAACCATGCAAATCCGATCATCCAAATCAGCATCAGAAAACAAAGGAGGCGCAGGATCATAAGACTGACTACAATATCTTTTTCAGGGCGCCCATGACCGTCATTCGGGCCGTCATCATCGCAAGCAACATTCCCAATATCGGAACTGCTGCAAGAATCAACATGCTGTACCACGACAGGCCTAGCGATTGCACAAGGCCGGATCCCAATGCCGATAACTGGATGCTCAAAAGCCAAATGATTGCGGCACCACCAGCCAGACCGATCAGGCCACCCAGCAAGGCATCCAACGCGATCCTGCGCTGAAAAAGCTTGCTTATCTGGCGGTCTGTCCCACCAAGCAAATGGATGATGCCAATCGTCTCGTTATGTGTGTTCAAAGCAGCCCGGGCAGAAATAATGACCGCCGCAGCCGTGGCAATCGCCAGCAGCACAACCAGCCCGAACGCGATCCATTGCAACGAGCGCACCAGATCAATAACCGGCTCGATCAAGCCTGTACTGGGTTCCACGCGCGCGCTGCTCGCCATCATTTGCGCCGCCGCACGCAGCTCGGACAACTCATCTTCTCCGGCGGTCTTCGACAACGTGACGTCAATTAGCGCCGGCAACGGGATATCCTCCGAGATATCCTGGGATCCCAGCCATGGCTCGATCAGATCCTCTATTTCCTGTTCCGGAAGCACCCGCACAGTATCGACAATATCCAGTCCGCGCAGTCGCGCAGCCACTGCACTGCTCTGACTTGCTTTGAGTTCTGAACTGGCTTCCACGATCTGAACCGTCACCCGGCTTGACAGATCGTTCGAAACACTGCGCGCTGCTTCTGAAAATGCGAGACCGGCAGCAGCAGCCAGAACCGTCAGAAAAATCATGATTGCGATCACCCAGGGCATCGGGCCGGACAATCGTCCTTCCGGGATAAGCCTGCGATCGTGACTGGGTATGAGAAAGAAACGAAGCATCGGTCGCGTCAGGCGTTCGCGTTCTGGGGTTTCGGCGGGTGACGCAGCGATCCGGTAGGATCAGACAGGCTGCCTTTTTCGAGCTTCATCATCTGAGCGCCGGGAACTTTGCTCAGTAGATGAATATCATGCGTCGCGACAACAATGGTTGTTCCCAGCGTATTCAATGCTTCAAACAGCTGCAGCAGGCGCACGGCCATCTCGGGATCGACATTACCGGTTGGTTCGTCTGCTACCAGAATTTCGGGACGGCCAATGACCGCCCTGGCAATTGCGACCCGTTGCTGTTCACCACCGGAAAGTGTCGCCGGTCTTGCAGAAGCACGATCCCCCAGTCCAACCCAGTCGAGCATTTCGGCAACAGGCGTTTCGAGATCTTTCTCCCGCACACCCGCCACACGCAGAGGCAAGGCAATATTATCAAATGCAGACAGATGGCGGACAAGCCGGAAATCCTGAAACACCACACCAATGCGACGCCGAAATCCGGGTAATCGCGCACGCGGCATGGTCACCGCGTCTTCACCGAACAGGCGAATGACGCCACGGCTGGGTCGCTGTGACAGATATAGCAGTTTGAGTAGCGACGTCTTTCCCGCTCCGGATGCGCCGGTCAGAAAATAGAAACTGCCGGGATAAAGTGTGAAACTGAGGTCAGACAGCGTCTCAACGCCTGCCCCGTAGCGCAGCCCAACATTCTCAAATTGAACGATTTCATTCATCCCGGTTTTTAACCAACCTGTTCAAATACAGCCACGACTGGCGGTTTTTGTCCAATAGGCTGTTCGCCCATGCGAAATCAACTGGCAGATCACAATCAAGCCAGATTCTGATGCCCGAAACGCATAAAAAAAGGATCTTGTCTCAAAAGCATGCACCGCGGACTTGCAGTTTGCTGTCGCGGCGTGTTTAGAGAGACGTCATGATATTGAATTGCCCGGCCTGCAAGACCCGTTATCTCGTCCCGGACAGTGCGATCGGTCCGACCGGACGATCGGTGCGCTGCGCGTCATGCCGTCACAGCTGGTTTCAGGAAGGCGGAATTGTCGATCCACCGCCGCTTGCCCCGCCGATTCAGCCCGCGCCAAAGACCGCGTCCCAGGTATCCCCAGTACAGACATCGCCCACAACCCGGAGTGCAGAACCTGAAAATACAGCTTCCGCGGCTTCGGTTGCTGCCGTTGGTGCTGAAATACCGCCCTTTGCATCTCAGGAAAGCAGCTTTGCCCATGAACCGCCGTTCAAACCGCGACGCAATCCGGCCAAACTCTGGACCATCGCAGCTATTGCTTTCGCCCTTGTTGTAACAGTTGCCGGTGGCGCGCTTTACATGTTTGGCGCGCCCAACTGGTTCACCGAATACCGTTTCGCATCCGTTGACCAGACGCCGCTGTTGATCGAGCTATCCGCCAATCAGGATCGACGGACATTGCCGGACGGCACAGAATATTTCGCGGCCAGCGGCACAGTGATAAACCCGTCAGACGCCGAACAACAAATTCCTCCAATGCTCGTCATGCTGCGCGATGCCAGTGGCCGGATTGTTTATAGCTGGCAGATGAAGCCTCCGGTCAAAACGCTGGCGCCCGGTGGAAAGGTCAATTTCAATGAAGCGAAACTCGATGTTCCGCGCGCCGCCACTAATCTTGAAATCGGCTGGGCGGAGTCTTCACCGCAGCAGTAAATGAATTGCGGGTCGGCGCAGCGGTCTAGTAAAATTCCACCAACAAGCGGTCCGGACGATCCTTGCCAACACTTCGCGAACGATCCCGCGCGCTCGGCAGCAGAAGCTTCGGGCTGCCGCTATTGGCTTGCAACAGCACGGGCAGATTTTCGTGATTTTCGAATCGGATGGTTTCGCCCCGGATGATCTGCGCGCTCACCACGGCAGTGGAACGCGCCTTTGGTTTGGCCGGCAAGTCGGATGCCACCGGCCCTGCCAAAAGAGCGAGGGGTATGATCAAAGCGTCCATAGTGGCTAATAAAGCGGGCATTCCGGGCATCCATCAAGGTAAATGAAAGGTAAACGAGCCCGTGAACGGACTTGAACTTCTTAAAACGGATGCAATCGCGAAAACTGTACTGCTTCGGGACAGAAATCGGGAATATAATGCCCGCGCGGCGGGATTGAACAATGCAAGAATATTGGTTGCGGGAGCACCGCCCCTTTGCTAATGGCTCGCGCCTACCCGGGGGTTCTTCGCCCCCGCTCAAATATGACAAGTGCGGTCGTGGCGGAATTGGTAGACGCGCAGCGTTGAGGTCGCTGTGGGGTTAATACCCCGTGGAAGTTCGAGTCTTCTCGACCGCACCAAGGTATCGGAACATATGTGTTCCAGCTATTTCTTTAGATCCTACGAATCTATCAAATATTGTATATCGGCCTTGGCGTCAGTGCATTGGCTATGAGTGGTTGTAGTAACGCCGCCAATCAAACTAATCCGGAAAAGGGATAGCCTGCGCTCGGAACAGCGATATCTTGCCTATATCAAGCTACTCGGAACACTTGATACCTCAGATGTCTATATTTGGTTCAAGGGAGTATTGTGGGGTGGTTTACCTGGCTGATCTCCGCTTCCACTATGTGGCTTTCAGGGACTTGCCCGGCAACGGTGGAACGCGAAAGGCGATGATCGTAAAAGCAAAAGTGATAAGCTGAGTTGGACTTTCGCCAGAAATCAGGCCTGCCTTTCCGAAATGTCGATTGGAGAAGCGCAGAGCAAGTCATTGCCGGAGAAACCAGCTAAGCGACTGATTTGAAACTGCTGCTCGACACCAAAGTTAGACAAGCTGAATATGCCCTATTCTGGCCCTCATTTAGTCCATGGGAGCCATGGTTATTAATGGATGGCGCGCCCGGTTTCGCACAATGGCGGCCGACAGGTATGAAGATGGAATCCTATAAAGATGTGCCAAGGGAAATGTTGGACTTTGTCGCAAAAGATCAATCAAATTTTTGTTAATGCGGATCCCTGACCCGATAGGTTAAGCAATACAGCCCGCTTCATGAAACAACGATCACCTACAAAACGCATGCGTTAGAGGTCTAAAATTAGTCCAGCTTTGACGGAGCGTCACGCATTTGCTTCAAGCGGTTTCGGTCCAAGTAACGGCCATCTTTGAACACTGCATCAATCGCGATCAAATTCCGGATATCGCTGAGTGGATCTGCATTCAAAAGCACCAGATCAGCTTTTCGTGACGGCGAAATCGAACCTTGCTTATCTTGAAGGTTGAGGAATTTTGCGGGCTCGATAGTAGCCGTACCAATGGCCTCCATCGGTGTGAGGCCAGCTTCGACAAGCATGGCCAGCTCTTCGTGTAAGCTGATGCCTGGTGTCGTAAAAGCGATCGGTGAATCTGTTCCGGCGAGGATGGATATTCCCGCCTTATCCAGTGAAGATACCATCGCCAAAAGCCACTTATCATAAGCGATATCAGAAGCCGTGGGCTCCCGGTCTGCAAAGCCTACAGAGCGTTCCAGCCATCCCTTGGCAATTGATTTGGGCATCCAAGCATATGTATCCTGCCAACGTTTTTCCGCATATAATTTCCTTGAGAGAAAACGGCTAATGACCAATGTCGGTGTTTGCGACACGCCTGATTTTTTCATAACCGCGATTAACTCGTTGCAGACTGCTTCGTTTTTGGCCGCGACGGCTTTTGCACGCTGTAAGCGGTGCAAAGATGATCGCAACTTGCCGCCATATTTCTCTTTATTCTCAGCAATTTTTTCCTGCCGTTCGGCCAAAAGCGATTGAGGATCAACGGCACAATCCATTTCCAGATTTCGCAAGTGCTGCATGTCCTTCATGCCTGCCATGATCGACTGACGTACGGTCATCGACAAAGGTGAATGCCCGGTGACGGGCAAGTTGTGGTATTTTGCACGTGTGGCCACAGCTTTAAGAGCAGTTGGAGAGAGCATCTCATAGGCTTTAATAAAATCAACACCTTGCGCAGCAAGCTTGTCGACTTGCGCAATGGCCTGCGCTTCATTCGCCACTCCTACAGACAGATCCGGGGTTCCTGCCGATTGCCCAGCATAAACCCGGTTCTTGCCATCAACCAATGGTCCCGAAACATACAGATCAGGCGCAATTGCATCGCTAGCCGAAATTGCGCGTGCCTCTGCCAATTTATCCAGATGTCCACCGGTATCACGCAAATATGTAATGCCGTGCGCCAGCGAGAGCGGGAAGAAAACTTCATGGCCGATATCTGGGTGATAAGCCAGATGGACATGTGCATCCCAAAGACCCGGGATCAGATATTTGCCGGTGCCATCAATGCGTTTTGCCCCGCTGTGGGTGGAAGCTGAGAGATCTTGGTCGACCGCAGATATCTGTTCGCCATCGATCAAAATATCAACATTTGCGCGAACACCATTAACCGCATCAATCGCAGTAACATTGGTTATGACAATCTGGCCGCTCGATTCATTGGCGGGATTGTCAGGCAAGTTGGCGCATGCCGCCAGCGCGAAAACAAAAAAAACAGTGAAAGACCGGAAAAGGTTGAGCATCATTCAGTCGCCTCCCTGAGAAATGGACGCCGAAACCGGCTTTCGGTAATCCATATCCGTTCACCATCCGGCCCGCGCATAAGAAGCTGGGTGTGGCCGCCGCCTTCCTTTGGTTTGGGGGCGGAAATGACCTCATATCCTGCTGCGACCACCTTGCGGTGGATTTCGGAGGTGTCTTCAACCAGGAACATCAATGCCATCGAGCCATAAGGATTCATGTTCTTCGGCACGTCTGGAAAGATCGCAAGACTATCGTCAGCATTACGAATTTCCGAAAGACCCAGATAACCGGTAATCAGGGTTGCCCCACTATCTGTGTCGGTCTTAACTACCGTGAGGTTCATATATTGGTCTTCCGTCAATCCAGAGAATGCAGGCAAGCGGTCATCCTTCAGTTTCGTTCGCACATAATATGGGTTTAGGCCCAGTATATCGCGATAGAATTTCAGGCTATCTTCAATGCTCCGCACCGTCATACTGGTACGGAAAATGACAGCACTGGTGATTTCAGGCTCTTTTTCCGGCCAATAGTTTTCAAAACTCTGTGCTGAGGCTGCGGAAATCAACCCAAATGACAGTGTCAGAAAGAGTAGCAACTTCTTCATGATAGAACTTCCAATATTCTGCCCGTGAAAAACAATATCATCCGGCCGCACGAACGCCCTGGCTTTTCTTCGGAGCGGCGCCGGTTCTCAAGTGATATTCGAACGCTTCTGCAGGTCTGCCTTGCAAATAGGGCACAAGATAGAGAGCAGCCATGCCCTCCAGATAGCGCGATTGCCATATTGGGCCAACATCAACCGTCTCAAAGCCCATTGCCTGTGCCAATGCGCCAACCGTCGCTTTTGCCTGTTGGTCATCTCCGGCAAGTATAGCGCTGATCGGTCCATCCGCTGCATCGGCGTTGGCAATATGGTGGAAGCCGATCGTATTGAATGCCTTCACCACTTTTGCATTGGGACAGGCTTTTTGAATTTCTTCGCCCGCAGAGGTTTCGGATGCCAATTCCATTAAACCATCGCCAGACATTCCCAGAGCATTGGTTACATCAATGATTGTTTTGCCGGTAGCATCACCGATCTCAGAAACCACTGCCTCTTGCGCGGCATAGGGTGTTGCGATGACCATGGTATCAGCGATCTCGGCCGCGTTGCCGATCGTCGAGGCGTAGCTGCCAGTCTCATCCAATAAATCTCTAAGTGCCTCTCCATCAGGATCACGGCTGCCAAAAATAATATCATGCCCGAGGGAGTGGAGGCGCTTTCCTATGGCGCTGCCAAATCGACCGGTTCCTATCACTGCTATCATCCTGCGAGCCCCGCTATTGATCCTGCTGTGCGTCGATATGGTCGAGTTGACGCCGATAATATTTGATCGCCAGCGGGATCAGCAATAGCGGAACGAGGCCATACAGCACCGGCAACGCAGCCATAGCGAGCCGGATATTCTCTTCGCCAAAGACCCGTGTTGATAACATCCCCACTGTGGATGGACCAAGGAACAGGCCTGCCATGCTGATCGCCATATAATAGAGGGCGACAACCTGACCGCGGATCTGCCCCGGCGTGATTGCGAGCAACGCTGTGATCGCCATGCCTGAAATCATCGCAACACCAATCGTGTTCAGACACAGAATCGCATAGGCAATTTCCGGCGTTGGCATGAACATCGGCAAGATCGCCGTGGGGATCATGATCACATAACCGATGATTAGCAATCGCAGCGAAGCATCCCTAATACCGGCCTGCGTCCAGCGATCGGAAATCACACCGGTGATAAACACAGTTGCTGGACCAAAAAACAGCAACGCCACGCCGTTAATCAGCGCATATTTTTCTGGAGGCCATCCCCATGTCCGTTCAAATGTCGCAGGAAGAAACCCCTGGCTATACGCGATGATCGCCATCACAGCCGCCATCGAAACGAACGTGCCATAGGTGCCGATGCGCCGGCTGACATATGTCAGCGCATCGCCAATGCTATTGCCGTCGAGATCGCTGTCCAGTTCAACTGCTTGCCGTGCCGGTTCCTTGATGAACATGAAAACCAGACCGAGCAAAAGCCCCGGCAGGCCAACCGCAAAGAAGGTGAGTTGCCACGGTGCCAACGCTCCGAAAAGTGGCACGGCTACGGATTCTGTAGTCTTTGCCCAAATCAGAACTGCACCACCGATTAGCGAGGCAATACCGCTGCCTAGCGACAAAGCTGCGACATAGACGGAAATAGGCTTGCCGCGTTTTTCGGGAGGGAAGCTGTCCGCGATCATTGACATGGCGGACGGACTGAGCGTTGCTTCTCCTACCCCAACCATCATGCGTGCAAGAAACAGATGCCAGAAACTCTTGGCCAAGCCCGAAACCGCCGTAGCAATCGACCAGACAAAGATACCCGCTGCCACAATCCAAGTTCGTCTGCTTCGATCCACAAGCCATCCCAGGGGAAGCCCCATGGTCGCATAGAAAATGGCAAAAGCGGGGCCGATGACCCAGCCAATCTGTTCGTCAGTCAATCCCAGATCGGCCTTGATCGGTTCGATCAGCAGGCCGAGAATATAGCGATCGATGAAACTGAAAATATAAGCGATGGTGAGCATGATCACCAGAAACCAGCCAGCCTTCGCCGTAGGAAAAACGACCTTAGCTGGTTCGTTCGCGCTCATATCTTCAGCCACTAAATTACCCTTCAAAAATCTCGATCAGAAAACCATCGGGATCTCTCAGAATAAGGGACCTGCCATTGGACAAGTGCGGACTGTGATATTCTTCCGCTCTGCAAACGACTTCGATACCAGCGTCCGTTGCTCGTTTTTGAACATTGTCGATATCGCTGGTAGCAAAGGACCACATCGCAATGCCGCGATTGGGCGGACCGTAACTCGGTGCCGGGCTTGACTTGGTCGCTTCCTGATGATCCATCAGTACCAGATAGCCCGTGGCGCTGCCCGGTGCGAAAGCTTGGATGAAACGTTCGGTTGTGCCCTCCGGCATCAGCAACGCAGATTTTTCGCCAACAGTAAACTCTACATCGCGGCGAATTTCAAAACCCAAAACATCCTGGAAGAATGCGACAGTTTCATCACCGGCAGTAATACAGCGCGCCGAGTAGGCCGACCCGCCCAATCCGGTTGCCGGATCAACCGGCCCAACCGGAATAAAGATATCAGGTCGAACCACGCCCATCACAAACACATAGTCCGGTGCCTTGTAGACAATTTCTGCGGACACATAGGTCTCACCAGTCGGGCTGGTAAATTCCATTTCCTTGACGCCAATGGTCGATTCCACGCCAATGGAAGCCATATGCTTTTCATGGGCGTATAGATCGTTGATCGGAAAACTCATGGTCGCGCCGCCGGCGTAGAGACCATCATAAGCCGGTCTTACCAGAGGTGTTTCCTCTTCCAACGCTATAACGCGGATTTGGACATTGGCCCCTTCACCCGATTTGAAAAACACACAGCTTTGCCATGTGGTGTCCTCATCAAATCCAAGATATGCACCCACCGCTGCGCTGCTTGGCTCGGTCCAGCCCGAACTATCCAGACCATATCCTTTGCGGAAAATCTCTTCGACCCTGTCTTTGTCGCATGTGACATAGGTGACCGTATGCAGCGGGCCGACAATCGCATCTTCAGGACTCGATTCTGGTACAAAAATATCTGCGGTCATTGTTATTCCTTTCGCCCGAATTCTATTTCGCTCAACCCTTAGGGGCCTTCGACGATTATTACCTCGGCATCTGCCAAGCCCTCTCGCAGTTTTTTGACTTCGGCATATTCCGGTGAATCCCAGAACTTGCGGGCGGCTTCTTTGCTCTCCCATTTCGAAATGGCTATTGAACTATAGCCTTCCAAATTGCCTTCGAGCAGTTCGCCGCCCGGCGCGACGATAAGATATTCGCCGCCATATTTTTTGACGACCTCGGGAACTGCTGCGCCGTATCCGGATATGAATTTTTCCCGATCATGAATTTTGCAGGCTATCACCATATATGCTGGCATTTAAGTCTCCTGTATGTTCAAGTTTTTCGAACAACCCGATTGAGATACTGACCCAAAGAGTTCATTCTGCGGCGACAAGGCTTTCATTCTCATCGTCCAAAAAATTTCTAATGATTTGGGCCAATTCTTTAGCGCGGGTTTCAAGAAAACCGTGGTTCCAACCGGGCAAGTCAATCATTTCGCCATTCTGGATATGTTGCAATGTCCGTGGCGTCATTTCGTAAAGATCATCTTCCGGATTGAGCAGTGCAATGGGATGCCGAAGCTCAGCCAATCGCGATGGAAAGTCCTTGTTATATTCAAACACCGCGCGATGACCCCAGCTATAGGTCTCGCCGCTACGAACCATCTCCGCGAAATTTTTAGCAGCCAACTCTAACGGCGCATCTTGCGCCTGGTTTCTAACCAGCATATCCCAAAAGCGACGAAAACGAGAACCTTCCTGATCCAATTCAACATGGGAAAGTGAGCTTCTCATCCGTTCAATCTCTTCAGGGAGCAATATTGCTGCCGACGTTAGTATGAGTTTTCTAACTCGGGTAGGGTGGAGATAAGTAAGTTCGGTGGCAAGTTTTGAGCCTGCGTGAATGCCGAACACATCAATCTGGCCACCACCTTGAACCAAGGAAAGGTTCTCAACCACATCCCATATGGCATCAGCGTATTCTGTTGCTGTTATCGGGATTTTCGGCGGATCAGATTCACCGTATCCCGGAAAGTCAGGAGCGACGACAACCCGGTCGGTACCAACCTCTTCGACTAATTTTTCGAAGTTTCTGCCGGATTGCGGAAACATGTGCAAACAGATCAAGGGAATATGTTTCGGCTGGTCGGGTTCAGCAATACGAAGGTGCATCTGCCCATATCGACCGTCCACAAATTTTCGTCGATAACCACGCATTTGCTTTCCCTTAAAAGCTTGAACATCCAACTCTGACAGCCATGACATTGTGAAGCGAATATAAATGACGGAAGAACCATCTGCGCTTTCGCCACTATTTTACCGTCGCCTGACCGGAACTGAGAAATTTGTTCTTCCCCGTTCAATCCCGGGAGAGGGGATGAACAGGTGACAGACGACGGTAAACTTTAGAATTCTCCGCTAAAGCGCAAGCCAAACTGCCGTCGGTCGCGCAGACCAAGCCGATAGGAATACTGACCAAAGAAGAGCGACGCGAAATCAGATGTTCGCCCGACACCCGTGGGGACGTTAGAATTGGTCAGATTCTTGACAAATGCTTCAACCCGGAAGTTGCCAGGCTTTACTCCAGCACGCAGATTCGTAATGAAACCATCGCCGCTAAAGCTCAGGTTAGAGATGTCAGCAAAGCGCTTGCCAATGTAAGATGTGTCGGCACGAGCAAAAATACCCAAGCCTGATGGCAATTCGTCTTCATAGCTAACCGAGAATGATCCACTCCATTTTGGATAGCGTGCAGCTTTCTGGCCTGACGCATCTTGTGTTCCGAAATAGTTTTCGAATACTGTGTCTGCGACGACCTGAAACTCAGCATCTACATATCCAAGCGAAGCGCTAAAGGTCAGGAAATCGGCTGGCTTAACCGTACCTTCAAACTCAAAACCTCTAATCTCGGATTCGCCTCTGTTGAGGAAGTACGTTACCGTACCGCCGAATTGAGGATCAGTAACTGATGTTCGGAATTGCTGCCCAGCTCGTTCCATGAGGAAGGCTGTTACTGCTACCGAACCTCGGCCATTAGCAAAGCCATGCTTCACACCGATCTCATAGCTATCAAGCTCTTCCTCATCGAAGGTAGGTTGAGCTAATGGATCCAGTGTAAGCAGAAACGCAAAATCTGTCGCACTCAGTTCGATCACATCGGGGTTGAAACCACCCGGGTTATTGCCTTTAGCATAGCTAGCATAGATCAGTGTATCGGGCGTAGCCTGGAAATCCAAAATTACGCGTGGCAGGAAGTTTTTAAACTTGGCTTGGTTGTTGGTGGCAAGCGCTTCATTAGGATTGTCAAAAATGTCATCTTGTTGATACCGTCCCTCAAACGTAGCGGTGATATCGTCGGACAGATTGAACGCCAGACTACCGAACACACCCAATGTTTCGACCCGCTCACGAGCGATGGTGTCAGGCATTGTAATCGGCACAAGAGCACCGTTGTTGAACTGAAGGAAACCACCGGCATTGCGACTTTCTTGCCAGAACCGGCTGGCACCGATGCTCCAGTCGATGAAATCATTGAAAACTGAGCCTGAAAGACGGAGTTCCTGACTGTTCATCCGAAACTGCCGGTCATTGGCCGATGCAAAGAAGCGCGTTCGCACGGGCACAGCATCACCGTCGGAGAGGAGCGTTGTATCTTCTGCGCTATAGCCAAAAAGACCCGACAACGTGATGTTGTCTGTAATGTCGAAGTCAAACTGACCGCTTAATGACAGATTTTGCCGATCAAAGCCAAACGTGTTGCGCCGTCCATTGAGCACGTTCAGATTGTCAAGAGTAGCATCGAGACCTGGAATCAAGCCAATCTCACTGCCAATAGGCAAGAAGTTGTCAGAATTGAGCTCGCCACAAAAGAATCGGCGAGTTTGACTACCGCCAAACGGACCACAATTTGACTGAGTAAAACGGATTTCGCCCACCGCTGGAGGGCCATCGTCATTCTCAAAATACGCGGCGCGCAGCTTTGCCGAAAAACGATCACTTGGAGTAAAGAACAGCGATGCAGAAACGTTCCACGTTTGCTGGTCCCCTAGCTTAGCACCCGTCGTGCCCGTACCGGCGCTTTGAAAAGTGTTACTAGTAACCCCTGACGCAGAAGCAAAAGAGAACGGATTAACAAAAACGATGTTATTCGCGTCAAACGTGTTCGCAAAGTGGCCTGCCTTGTCTCTAAATGAGCCGCTCACCCGCCCGGACAGCACACCAGGAACGATGGGACCTTCCATTCCAACGGAGAATTCATAATCGTCCCGGGTCGATACTGAAGCAGAAAAGTCGACAGCAAGTTCATCACCAGGAGTCTTGGTTATATAGTTTATCGCGCCGCCAAATGTGTTTCGCCCAAAAACAGCAGATTGCGGGCCCTTGATCACCTCAACTCGCTCGATATCATTGAGAGCGATACCACTAGCTCCATTGATCACATACACGCCGTCAACAAATACAGATGCAGTTTGGCGAAATGGATCGCCCGTATCGATATCGATGCCACGAAAGCGCGGTGATTGATCGAAACGACCCGGAACCGTTGCAAAAGCTTCAAAAACAAACCCAGGAGTAAACAACTGGACGTCTTCTATGCTGTTCAACCCGAGGTTTTCAATCTGCTCCTCTCCAAATGCCGTAATAGCGAGCGGTGCTTCGAGCAGTGATTCTTCCTGTTTGCGTGCCGTAACGACAATGACGTTACCACCTTCATCAGCACCGTCGTTATCTTGCGCGAATGCGGCCGAAGGGTTCACCATCATCAGCCCGCTGGCCGCCGTAGCTAGAAAGAATGTCTTAGCTGACATATTCATTTTTTTACTCCCATTATTATGCTTTTGCAGCACTCTGAATCATGCGTTCAGACGGCCTGCTTCCCTCGCTGAATGACCGCAGATAAAAATGTGGAGTGATTTTAGTCAATGGACGTAGATAGAAATGGCGTTAATATAAATATACGTATACCTCTAGCGATTATTTTAACTTGAATGACGTCTTTATGCCATGCTCTTTTGCCAATCTAGCGATCGTTTGACGGTGCTGATCCGCGCATTGTGCGATGCGTTTGCTTGGACCAACCACACCGATGACCAAGGTTTCTTGATTGGCGAGTGTTTTGACCGGAAGGCAAACCGCACCGACGCCATCAACCAAAACATCTCCTTTGGCCGCCGACCCATATCGCGCCAGATCTTCCCGCACATCGTCGAGCTGCCTCTTGTCAAATTTCTCTCGCTGATCCGAATCGATAGAGTTGATGTAATTCAGATATTTGGAAAACTCTTCGTCATTCAGCGAAGCCAGGGCTACAAGGCCAGTGAGCGAGTTTCCCGCTGGCATAGTCACTCCGACTTTTACGCTGACCCCAACCAGGTGAACCGATTCAAGGCCATGGATGATGCGCACCTGTGTACCAATTCTCTTGCTGATATTGACTGTTTCCTGTGTTTCCCGATTCAGCGCATTGGCAAAATCCAATATGCTGGTTTCCCGCTCGATAATATCGGGTACCCAGTCCAAAATGGATGTGAAACTTTTTGACGGCATGTAGGTCCAGTTCGGCGCATCAAAGTCCACATAACCAAGCTGATACATGCTTTTCAGCAACTGGTGCGCGCTCATTAACGGGTAGCCGAGCTCTTTAGATATTTCCTTTGCTGCTAGTGGCCGACGTTCCTGATCAAAAAACTCCAGAATCTCGAAAATGCGACCTACGGATTTTATTACCCCATCTGACATTACTATTTCTCCCCAGCTGAGTGCCTCCAATTGGCTTTGATTTTCAGTACTTACATAGCTTCGATTCGCTAAGCGCTTTGTTTCGATCTATGCCGATATATATTATGAAGCGCGTTTTATATGCATATATTTATCAAATGTGGAATTTCTGACTTTGCTCTGGGCCGTTTCGCTTGCCTCTGGTTTATTGGAACATCACAACGCAGGCAGACAAAAGATGAAGAATGATATTCCAGAAGTTCCGGGCCAGCTGTCCCGGAAGCAAAAAAAACAATCTGTTTCCCGTCGGCAGATTTTGGCAAGTGGGGCCGCAGTTGGTGCCCTGGGACTGGTCGCCTCCTGCTCGGAAACTTCTTCAACCCAAGATTCTACAAACAACGGAAAGACTGACGACACGGTCTATGATGCGATTATCGTTGGGGCTGGCCTATCTGGCCTTCATGCTGCGAGGCTTCTGGAGGAGCAAGGCATGAATGTCCTCACGTTGGAGGGTCGCGACAGGGTTGGTGGTCGTGTTTACACATTAATGGATATTCCGGGCAAACCAGAAGCTGCTGGTGAACTGATCGGTGGCAATTATGCCAGGATGCTGGATACGGCGAGGCGTCTTGGTCTGGAACTGTTCGAGCCTAAGAGCCCCCTGGGCAGCAGCGAACGCTATTATCACATTCGCGGCACCACTATCATGAAGGATGAATGGGAAAATCATGAACTGAACCCCATGAGCGGCGAAGATCGCAAAATTCTTCCTGACCGGATGCTATGGACGCTTTCCCACAAAAATAACCCGCTGTCCGGGAAGCCTCTCGATGACTGGATCAAACCGGAATATGCCAAATATGACATCCCGCACAGCCAGTATCTGAAAGAAACGCTGGGGTTTAATGACGAGACAGTCCGGTTGATGAATATCATTATCCATTCCGATCATATCGACAACACTTCTGCGCTGAATGAACTGCGCCGCTATGCAGTGAATGAATTCAACAGCAATATGGCAAAGGCGCGCCCTGACCTTCCGGCGGTTCAACAGGTGAAGGGCGGAAACTCGCTCATGGTTCAGGCCATGGGAGAAAGTCTGAAAAACGGAGTGTTGCTCAACAAAACAGTCCTGTCTTTTGATGATGATGGCGACTTAGTGACCGTTCAATGCGGAGACAATAGCAGTTACAAAGCACGCCACATCGTCAACACCATGCCTTATTCGGTCATGCAGAGTGTGAAATTTTCGCCGCGCCTACCGGAACGCACCGCACAGGCCATCACCGACATCAGTTACGGCATTTCTATCCAGGTCCATTTCCTGCTCGAGAAAGAATATTGGGAAGAAGACGGTTTGCCCGGATCCATGTGGACCGATTCAACCTTTGAGAGGTTTGCATTGCTCAGCGATGATGAAACCGGGGAACCGACTTCAGCTATTGCCTTCATCAACGGCAATGAAGCTTTCAAATATAATTTCATGACCGATGAGCAAGCCGGTGAATATACGATGCGAGAACTCGAAAAAATCCGACCATCGCTCAAGGGCGCTTTGAAACCGGTGGTGGTTCAGTCCTGTCACCGTGATGTGCACGGCGCTGGCGATTGGGTTTTCTGGCGTCCGGGCCATGTCATGAAATACGCACCTTATATGCGGGAGCCCCATGGCAATATTCATTTTGCGGGCGAGCATACGGCCCTGCTGGAACGCGGCATGGAGGCCGCTTTTGAGTCAGGCGAACGCGCCGCGCTTGATATCCTAAATCGCGTTTAAGCCAACCAGACGGAGCCTTATTGATGAAATCACTATTTGTTTTGATGCTTGCGGCGCTGATGCTTGGAATTGCCAGTCCGGCCGAAGCAGCGGATCGCGATCCGATGACACGCGATCTGATTTTGCTCACCGATTGGTTTGAAGGCAATTTCGACAACGAAGAACAGATTTGGTTTCAAAAGCTTCAAGGCGATGCTCTGGCTGAAAAAGATCGCCATCAACGCATTCACACGATTCACCGCCGTGTTGACTTGCCCCAGTTCGGTAAGAACGTGTTCTATATCGAAGAATATCTAGACAACGATCCTAAAAATGTCTTCCGCCAGCGCATTGTGATTTTCTCCACAGATGGGAAAACACGTCAGATTCGCATGGCATCTCCGGCGATAAAAAACGGGAAAGAATTTCACGGAGCCTACAGCGATCCATCTAAACTCACTCATCTCACCCGCGATGATCTGATATTTTTCGAAGGATGCGACGTGTTCTGGGAAAGACGAGCAAGTCAATTTGAAGGTCAGATCATTCCCAAAAGTTGCGTTTATGGGGAAGGAGAGAAACGCCGATACTCTCTGCACAAGCTATGGCTCTCGTCTGACAAGTTTTGGCGGGTCGATGCCTCGCTGCTGATGTCGGATGATAGCCTTCATGTAGGGCACCCCGAAGACATGCCGCACGAGATGCGGCGTGCCTTGCCCTTTAATTGTTCCATCCATTTCTTCGCGGACAATCAGTTTAGTGGCCAAGTTGTGGAAGACCTCTCGCTGCATAGTCAGGGCGGCACTGCTTCAGCAACGCGGAAAAGCGATGGCCGTGAATTTGAAATCCTGATGCGCGAAAAGGAATATCCTTACTATGAGACCCGTCCCGATTTCATCTATTTCTCGTTGCGGGAAAAGGGTCAAGAACGGTCCATTGGCTTCAGTGTGAATGACCCCAGTTCGCGCCAAGTTGGTGTTCGGGCAGAATCGATCGGGGCGTTCTGTCACCGTGACGGATATAATTTCAGGGAATCGCTGGAGTTGCTTCCCGAGTAGCGATCCGGTCGGATCAGGTATTTTATTAAGAGGGCAAATATGACAGTTAAAAAACATGTCGCGTTAGTATCAGCAATTCTAATAACGGCAGGATGCTCGGGCGGTGACAGCCTGCCTGCGGATCAGCAGGAACCAACCAGCACTGAAGCGCCTGCGAAAACAGCGCCTGAAACTCCCGAAATTGAACTCAGCGCGCTAGCAAAAAAGGGCAAAATCGCCTTCCTAAAATGCCGATCATGTCACACGGTTAAGCAAGGTGAGCCGCATCTAACGGGACCAAATCTGCATGGTTTCTATGACACCAAAGCCGGGACACGTGATGGTTACGTTTACTCCGAAGCACTTTTGGCATCGGGCATCTCCTGGAACGATGCTGCGCTCGATAGCTGGATTGAAAAGCCTACAACTGCGATTCCAGGTACAAAAATGGTGTTTGCCGGCATTACGAATAAGGAAGAGCGGGACGCATTGGTTGCCTATATGAGGGAGGTTACACAATGATGTCTGCACGTTTTGCAGTCGTAGCTGTGGGTTTGGCGGGAGCCATGGCTTTACCATTTTCTCCCGTTTTTGCAGACAATGCATCTAACAGCTTTACCGACTGCGACAACTGTCCGGAAATGGTCATTGTCCCATCAGGCGAAGCGATGATCGGTGCAGAACCTTTTGAAGCAAACCGCAAGCGCGGCGATGTATCCCTGCGCAAGGTCAAAATCGCCTATAAACTTGCTGTTGGCAAGACGGAAATTACCCGTGGCCAATACAGACTCTTCATGGAGAAATCGGGCCATAAGATGGTTCAGGATGGCTGCAATACCTGGTCACGAAACCGGATCATGGGATATGTAAAAAACCACAACTGGGATAACCCGGGATTTCCGCAGAATGACAAGCATCCAGTCGTCTGTGTCAGTCACACAGATGCCACTGAATACGCAAAATGGCTCGCGGAAAAAACCGGTAAGCCTTACCGACTTTTGTCGGCAACTGAATATGAATACGCGGCGCGCGCCGGTACTCGCGGTCCCTGGTATTGGGGAACATCACAGCGTGATGCCTGTAAGAATGCCAATGTTGCCGATGATATTTTCCGGCGAAATTTTGATCATGCCCCGCTGTTCAAATGCGACGATGGCTATGAGCACACCGCACCGGTGGCCACATATGAACCCAATGCATGGGGACTCTATGATGTGCTAGGCAATGTTTACGAATGGACTGACGATTGTCTCCATCGCGATGCCAGCAATATTCCGACCGATGGGCGTGCATGGCTGGCGGAAGATGGCGGCGAATGCGATCGCAGGGTGCCAAAGGGCGGGAGCTGGGTGTCCGGCACAGATTGGGTTCGAGCGGCATCACAAGCAGGGGATCGGGCAGGATACCACAGTCAGCTTCTTGGCTTTCGGGTCGGGATGAAAATGCCCTGAGATGACAGCTGCTTTTCGCATTTCGACGCGACTACGCGAATTGGATCCGGCAAATGCCGGTGATAACGAGCTGGCTGCACAAATGCCTGCGCTGATGGCGCATGCCGGTCGATGGGGAGGTAATTTCCAACATTTTGATAATGAAGGTCAGTTTCTGGAAAGCCATCAGGCCGTTGTACAGCACCAATTTCCTGAAGAGGGTCCTGACGCGCATGTCCAGGACAGCCCTTTCATCTGGGAATCCGACTTCGTAAATGTACCGGGCAATATCTCACAGACATCATATCCACACCTGCCACTCAATGAAATGATCTGCCTTGAACCCAAAGGTAATCGCCGTTCACGGGTGAGGCAGTGGTTTAAAAATGGCCGTCTATTCAAGCGTACCTTGTGTCGGGAACGACGAATCAGCAATACACGTTAAAAGCGCATCACAAGGGTAAAAATATGTCCGAGTTCATGTCCATCCCGCTCTATCAAATTTTGGTCTATGTACACTTGTTGCTGTTTGTGTTCTGGCTGGGTGCAGATATTGGCGTCTTTATGCTCGGGCAGCATTTTCGCAAGCGAGAGAAATATGATCTCCCGCAGCGAATGATCCTGCTGCAGCTGCTTGTCAATCTCGATATGGTGCCGCGCATAGCATGGGCGTTGATGGTGCCACTGACGCTCGCGATGGTCGATTCCGCAGGCTATTGGGACTTGCCGACTTGGGCAATCATAGCTGTTTGGATACTGGGCGGGGCCTGGATCTGGCTGATCTGTGATGCGCACAAACATGACCAGACACCGCGAGCGGCGAACGACCGTAAGATCGAGTTTGTTCTGAAAATCTTTCTGACTATTTTCTATTTGGGGCTGGGCACGATTTCATTCGCGACAGGCGAGCCGCTGGCCGCCACATGGCTGGCGACAAAAGCACTTATGTTCGGGCTGATATTTGCAGCTGCGATCATGATCGATGTTGCTTTCAAGCCGGTTGGACCGCACTTAATCAAGCTTTTGAACGAAGGCTCTTCCGACGAAACCGAAATCCCACTGCGGCGGACGATGGATCGCACGCGCATATGGGTGTGGGTTGTCTATGCACTGCTCTTGGCAACAGCGTTTTTGGGAAATGTGAAACCAATTTTAAATTAAGCCGAGCGATCAGGAGAGACTTTGTGGAAAGACTGATATCTATTGGAGTAAGGGTTGCTTCCTTTCGCATCCTCATTGTCGGTTCGTTTCTCCTGTCATGGCCTTCCATCGCAAATGCGCAAGGCGAAGATGGTTTGCGGGCTGAACGGAATTTGCAGGTGATTGCCGAAATGCTGCCAGGCCGTTTTGACAACGCCAATCAATCCTATTTCGACAGCCGTCTGAAAGAACCCGCCGCTGAACAGCACCCCCGGTTTCATACCACCATAAAACGCATAAAATCACCCGAGATTGGAGAATATGTCTTTTCGGCAACTTTCGTTGAACAAACCGAAGGAGAGCGGACAGAGCAGTTTCTATATTCCCTCGCAGTCAATGACGATGGTTGGTCAGTACGCATGAAAATCTACGCCCAGACGGATACTGGTGATCACGGTTCGGGAACCTATCTGTCAAATTGCGACATATTATGGCTGGAAGAAGCCGGGCAGTTTCGTGCGTCACAGGCAAATGACAACTGCCAAACCGGGTCGCATATAACGTTGGCGAGGGAGATGCTCTTGTCCGAAGATGCTTTGTGGGTGAAGTTTCGGCACGATTCCCGGCGTTATTATACAATGGAGCGGGCGCGGTCCTTTTCTTGCTACCTGGATGTTCCCGGTGTCGGCGGAGGACGTGATATCCCCTATAAACGTTATCAAATTCCAACCATCCACGATCGCGGCGGCGAGGTGTGGACAACTCTGGATGATGGCAGCGAAATTTCAATCAGGTTGCAGAACATCCGGTGGCCGATGAACAACTTGAAGAATATTTTTACCCGCCATTCGTTCGTCATCTACATCAACAAGCGGGAAGGCGACAAGACCGAGGAAATTACCTATGCATGGACCGCGCCGGATGCCCAGCGCATCGGGGTCAATCTGAAATGGATGCTCGTCAACTGCTTCATGATCAACAACGAGAATGTAACGCCCTTCTTCAAGACGGAACCAAGATTACAGGAATGAAGTGGCGCTGTGGAGCCGCCTTCCTCAGGAAAAGGAAAAACCACATGACAGCCAAGTTTGTTCCCCTGTTCATACCGGTGATGCTGGCCATCACAATGCCGGCAACAGCGCAAATCAAACCGGCACCCTGGCCTGAAAAAATGCCGGAATTTCAATCTGCGGTATTTGCTCGTGCAGGGGTGACGGTCCGGGATATTGACGAGAGTTTGAAATTTTATCGCGATATATTGGGCATGACGGTTATCCATGATCGCAAAGCGATGTTTGATCCCAGACTTGTTGAATTTGCGGGCCTGGAAAATGATCGGACAATCAGGCTGGTAATATTGCGGCCAGCGATTACCGGCGATGCAAAATTCCACGCAGGCTATATTGCACTATCGGAGATTTCCGATGCCGAGGGGAAGAAGCTGAGCCCCAAAGAGCCTGTTTCAGGCGACGGATCTGATCCCGGTTCGATCATGCTGCAATTCATGGTGGAGGATGCCAAACTGGTGCATCAGAAAGTCAGACAGCTTGGTTATGAGATTATTGCGGCACCCGATCCAGAAAAGCCGCATGGTGAGTTGTTGGTGAGAGACCCCAATGGCATTCGCTTTTGGATTACCGATCGATACAGCCGCGCGATCCTGATCGAATAAGCGTTTCAAAGATATCTCGGGAAAGCTTCCATATCCGGATATTTCAACAGCCTCACAACACGGCTGATCGCCATGATCCGTTCGCGGGCTGGAGAGATGGTTTGAATAAGCTGGTGCGCATCCTTTAGGCGACCATGCTTTGCCAGTCCCCACGCAATGTCGCGCTGCGTCACTGCCCTGAGCGAGCTGGTCGATCCGAATTTGGTTTCCGGCAATATCGCAGCCAGACCATTGGCGGTGTCAAATTCACCTGCAAATGCTGCCGAGCCGGCGATCTCGTAGTTGCAGAAATTCTCAAACAAAGGCGACTTCGCTTGCTTGGCGAATGTCAAAGCTTCGGCAAAAATAGCCCCCGTATCAGTATATAGCTTAATATCGGCCAGGCTGGTGGCAATGCGGCTCAACGCCCGCGCTCTTTCCTGATTGCTGTTTCCAGTCCGCGCACCAGCCTTGGCATCTTCAAAAAATTGACTGGCTTTGTCTTTCTCGCCCGCACGCGCATAAACCACTCCGATATCGCGCAGCGCCCCTGCGAAAAAATAACCGTTGTCCTGGGCTCGCGCGATTACATCTGCTTCCCTTGTCAGTTTCATTGCCCGTTTCTGATCACCCACCTCGAGCGCAAGCAATGCAACATCCGAACGCGCCGTGGACTGGTAGTAGGTGAGTCCCATGGTCATCCTGGCGATTGTTTCTTCGGCTGCATCAAAATTGCCAGCTTTTGCTTGATGGACAGCTATTTCGCGATATGTGCGCGCCTTGAACGATGAATGATTGTCGCTCGTTTCGGGAAAGGCCTGTACTTTTGAGAGCGCCAAACCTGCTTCGCCAATCGCAGCACGAACGGAAGCCAACTTGCCGAGAAGGTCGTATTTTTTGGCATTCTCTTCCAGTTTCTCTGCCTGACTTTCGCCCCAATCCATCAGACCCGATGCAATGTCGTCTTGACCGGCTTCGGCCGCAGACTTGCCAACTTCCGCTGCTGCTGAAATCTGAGACTGCACACCATCCAGTAACTTCACCTTCTCGGCTGCTTGCTCAAGATATTTTCGCGCAACTTGATCTTCACCATTGACGTGCAATGCAACCGCGTATTCCGCTGCCGCATTTATCCAGTGCGCGTCATTGTCAATTTCTGAAAATGCGCTTGCGGCAGAGTGCAACAAACAATTGGCGCTGACATTCCCGGTCTCGCAATCGCTCGGCTGTTCAGTGGCGCTCGCAACGTCCGGCAGAGTCTGACACCCCGAAAGACCCAATGTCACACTGGTCAAAATCGAAGTCAGTGCGATTCCAGAGCGCGGAAAAATAATTATGGTCAATTGACCCTGTCTAGCTCGTGATATGTATAATCGCCCGCCATCGAAACGATACTGTCGTCGGCCACGGCATTAATCTTGTCGCGAAACCAGAAACTGTCTTCACCGAGCAGCACCTGATAGCTAAAATAATTCTTGCCAAAGACGCAGGCCTTGTCGCCCATAGGCATGTGATATTTGTCGCCCTGCTTTTTAACCAAAAGGTCGCAATCATCTTGCAGCGGGAACATCTCTTCCTTTGTCAGGCCTTTTAACCTGGACAGGTCTTTCCAGGCACCGACATATTTCTTTTTGTCATTGAAATACCAGAGTTTGACCCGCACCTGATCCGCATCATCGATCGACAGGGCGTAAATCCGTTGGCGGAAGATATTCTCGGGATCGCCATGTTTGGTCTCTTCCACATAGATTACGTGATCGCCAAATTCCGGTAAGTCAATCGCACGATAATGGGATGTCACTTCGATATGGCCGCCTTTGCCCGTATCATCGACACGCCAGATCGGTTTTCCGGCAGCAGCCAGTGCTGTCAGTTGTCGGTCGTTGTTGTAGCTGCCACCCCACCATTTCATGATAGTGTTTAAATCCTGTTGCGCGGTGCTGGTTGCCGCACTGCCAGCGCTTTCTGCTTCGGATTCATAGCTACATCCCGAGACCATCAGCATGCAGGCCAGGCTTGCGACAGCAGTTTTCACCATCCGTGCGGCATTGATGCGTTTCATATTTTACTCTCCAAAAATCAAATCAGTTCGGCAACTTCAAAAGCCGCCCGTTCACCGGATTCCATCGCGCCTTCCATGCCGCGAGCTGCAACCGCCGTATGCTCACCGGCAAAGTGCACTCGGCCAGCCGGTTTCGCCATGTCCTTGCCAAAAGTGGACAATTGCCCGGGACGCCAGGCAGCATAGGCACCACCGGCAAAGGGATCGAGCTGCCAAGAATAGAATTTCACAAATTCCAGTGCACCTTTGGTGCTCGGACGAATTTGTTCGAGATAGGACAATATGCGCTGGTTCGCGGCCTCGGGCCCCAATCGGTCCAGCAAACTGGCCTGTCGGTCATTAGCGAATGCGATGAAACTCGTGATCTCTTCCGGGCTTTCCGGATTATTGCGAAGCGCCATGAACCGGCCGGTTGGACCATCGGTCCACATCGATGGCTGCAATCCGTCATCTTCCCAGAACTTGCGTTTGGGAACATAGTGAAGATGCGTCACATTGGTGTAGCCCAAAGAACGGATGGCCCGGGATTGCGCCGGTTCCAGCGGCGCATCAATATTGATCAATCGCAGGGCCGAGAAGGGCATCGTCACGATTACCCGTTTCGCCGTGAGCGTTGAACCGTCGTCCAGAACGACCTGCGCCTGATCTTTCTCACTCCTGATCCCTACAACTTTGGCATTCATTCGGATTTCGTTCTTCAGCCCTTTCGCCATACCTTCCGGAATGCGCTGATTGCCGCCTTTTCCGGCAAAGGGAGAACCCGGCAATGTGCCGCCGCTATTGGCCTGGCCAAAGGCAATGATATTGAACCACATCAGAACCGAAAGCCCATATGGGCCGCGTTCGTCGCCATAGCTCATATTGGTACCCGCACCGAGTTCAATTGCCTCCCTTGAGAAGCCTTTGCTGGTCAGGAAATCAAAAACCGAAACATCATATTTGGCAAATTTCGGATCAAGAAACTGGTCGGGTCCGGCAAGTGGATTATTGTCGCTGTAAATACCATATTTGAACGACCATGGCATCTTCTCCCGCATCGCTTCGGGAAAGGGATTAAGCCCGTGGCTAGCCCAATCGGAAGGTTTGATACTCTGACGTGCGATGTTGATGATTGTATTTTCTGCATTGCCTACGGTTCTCGCCCGTTCGGAGTCTTTTTCAATATTGTAGCGGTCCATGCTGCCGAGCAGCCGACCATAGCTTGAACCAATACCGCTACCCCCGGCTTCCGGAGCGCCGGGTACATCATCCATCGTGTAAAGCCGTCCGCCAACCCGGTCTCGCCCTTCCAACAGGATGACTTTGTGACCCAGCTCTTCAAGCAGAAGCGCTGCATTCAGACCTGACAGTCCAGCGCCGATGACAATCACATCAGCCTTATCCGATTTCGAACCGGACTTTTGGATAGGAGCTGATTTCTGGGAAAACATCCCGGACGAATAGGCTGCACCCGCCGCTACGGTAGCTACAGCCGCTCCTCCCAATACTGTTCGTCTAGTAACTGATCCCATAGGTCACCTCAGATGGATTTTCTACGATCTTATGAAGATCGGATTTTAGAATGAATTAGAGTCGCCCACCACAATGGCGTCAACATGGATTCATCAAAATCGGTTTTTGGTACATGTATGTTGACTGAAAAAGGCTAGAACTACGGCTATGTGATGCGGATTGCCGAGCTATTGGGCCGGAAGCGCTGAAAGAAGGATTAGCTCAATCGAGCCAGGCTAATTTTGGACCTTGCTTGCCACTTTTGGTAGCCAAAAACCCGTCGATCATAGACGTTATACGCGTAACCAGATTATTCTCTCTGGTTGACTTAGACACAGCGATAGTAATCGTTTCTTTGGCCTGCCTGACATCATCCAATCGATATTGAGCCATAGCTTTTGCGGCCCATAGCATGGTATCTTCTGGATATTTAGCGAGAGAGCTTTCGATCAACGGTAGGGCTTGTCTCGCTTCACCACGCTCGACCAATGCGAAACCCAGCGCCCAATTGGCGTAAGCACTGTCATCGAGTTCCAAGGCCTGTTTTGCATATGACACCGCCTGCTCCAGCATTCCCAGTTCAAAATAGAAAAGCGAAATATTGACCCGGGTGTAGTGCGGACTGTTTCGATTTTCACTGTTTGAGATACGGATATATTCATCAACATATGGTTGAATTTCAATCGAACGATCAACCGCTATTCTAGCAATAACCTCTCTGAAATAAGTGGAGCGCAGGGTTGTTGAATTTCCTTTTCCTGCTGTTGCGGCAGGGATCGCTTTGTCATATTGGCCGCTACGAAACAGGGCTTTTGAATGAAGATAATGAATCCACGAGGATTCCCATTTACTATGATCGGGCTCTACCGCGATTGCCTTTTCTGCGGCATCAGCCGCTTGCGCATATTGCTCTGCGGAGGCATGGGCCGACGCCAGCTCATACCATGACCATCGGTTGTTTGGATTTATCTGACTAGCTCGTATCCAATGTCCAATCTCAACCGGTTTATCATTTGCTACTCTTGCTGAAAGAGCTTCAAACCATGCCAGTTGTTCGCCGGTCATCATTTTCTTCCGAGGCATCAACGCAGCGATCTGCACTTTCGCCTTTTCATATTTTGAGCGTTTAGAATAGGCATATAAGAGATCCAGCTTCGCCGAGACATTGTCATCATCTTGCGCCACCGCACGCTCCAGCAGATCAGTGGCCTTGGGATATTCGAAACGGTCTTTCGCGTCGTAAAGCAGATCACGTCCGCGCTGATAGTCTGATAGGATTTGTGGTGCCGAGGAAGCCGTTGATGCCGGTGGTTCAGCAAGGGACGGCTTGCATCCCGTCAATGTCACCGTGATCAAAACCAGAGAAAACCCGGATTTCCAAATTCTGCCTGTCATTTTCAAACTTTCAATAAGGCCGCAATGAACCTTTAAATTCCAACATGAAAGATGACCGAGTGCACCGTGACAGGTCAACATTTCATGACGCAAAAGGGGAAAATGCACACATATGATTATAGTCTCATGAAATATCTTTGGGCCCGCGCGCCCTTTTGACTTCCAGACCGGGATATGGCCGGTCGTCAGCATGAGCTGATCAGGAGAATATTTTTCGCGCTGGCTCCCATGTCTGCCTCAAACTGAAACCGGAAAGTTTTCGAAATACCGGTTTCACCGTCAGCTAAACGTTGAGTAATTTGTTGCCCGCGTTCAATTTTCAATGTTACTGGTCAACGGACAAACCTCCATTGCTGGCAAGCAAAACTGTCTGTGATTTTGAAAATGGGTAAATTGATCATGCGCGCAAAAAGCAATCTCCTGTTGTGTTTGATGATGCTGGCCTCGGCTTGTGGACCAGCGGACACGGCACCCGAGATATCACCGATCCATCTTGATGATATTCATTTCATCGTTGCAAATGAAGCCGACGCCGTGGGCTTTTTTGAACAAAAATTTGGCGCGAGAGAGATGGCACATCCGGGAGAGCGTTTCGATCTGGCCCGGTTCCTGTCGGTCAAATGGCAGGACCCCACCATCACGATCACCCGAATTGGTCCCTACAAGGATTTGCCCCCCGAGCGAAACGCACGTTGGCTGGAGGCAAAGCTGATCCGTCCTGATAATGCAAAGATCAATCCCTATTACGGGGTCAAGTGGTTGGCATTTGCCACACCTTCGCTGGATGACGCGCGACGCAAATTGATTGCAGCTGGCGCCGGGATTTCTGAAACTTCCGTGAATTTACCGATGGAACCCGAAGCGAAAGCATTCAGTATCTATGGACCTGACGGGGCGGAATTGGTCATCGTCGAACGCAAAGACCGCGAATATGCAAACGCGGACTTTGCCATCGATCATATCCAGTTCCTTACGTCCGATGTAGCGGTGACCAAGAAATTTTTCGAAAATGTTTTTGATGGCACGACAACCGGGCAGACCAAGGCCGGAACGACTATGAAAGTAGCTGATGCTGTAATCACTTTGTCAGAACCAGAAGCCTTTGGTTATGATCGTGAAAAGGTCTCCCCCGCCAGCCGCTCAGGCGCCATTCAGCTGGGTGTTGACCACCTTGGCTTTTTATATGAAGACATTCAGGCTGCCGTTGATCAGGCCGCCCTCAACGGATATGAGCCCGTCTTCAAACCCACACGGTACATTTATAAGAACAAGCCTACGGTCTATACGTTCACAGCTTTTGCGAGCCCCGACAAGTTCAACATTGAAATGGTTCAGGTCGATGGCCGGCATGGTCCGCATTCATATTATGACCAACGCACAGAAACGGATCGCTAATGTTCGCTTTTGCGGATGAACGACGGCTAATATCCAGGCGCGACGCAAGTAGCCCGCCGTCCCGATAAAAGTGCGCGATGATCAGTCGGTTGCTTTCGCCCGCTTCTGTCGCGCCATTGCAGGAATCTTGTTCGGCTTGATGTCCGGATTCATTTTTTTGCGCTCAAGTATCGCTGCCCGTTTGGCCGCTTTTCGCTGCAGCATCAGACCGCCGAGCATTCCGAGATTAATCGCCACCATATACTGGACGTGCGATGTCACAAAAACCCACTCGTAGAGGCAATGCAGGCTGACGATTATCATCGTCACTCCTATGCCAAGTGCAAGTTCACCTCGTGGATCACTGCGGTTCTTCCAGGCAAATCGCAATGCCGCAAATATCGGGACAAACATGAAGATCATGAAGAATAGCAAACCCAGATAACCGGTTTCTGCGGCAACCAGCAGATAGGCATTATGGACTTTCGCCGCCCGGCTCCCATAGTTCCAGATCACGCCTGCACGTTCGGAATAGCCTTGTGTGTTGGCGACAACGACATACTGGTTCGCGCCGACTCCCATGGGATAATCATCCAGGATCATCTTCGCGGCACGTTCAAAAGCGACCCGTTCCTCCGCACTGCCTTCGACGGACTTGACGGCAAATCGATGCTCCAGAGAAGCCCATGCAACAGGTGTAGCGATCGCCAGCGCAAGCAATCCTGCAATCGCGGCTTTGGTTTTCCGGGCGCTGGGTTTGCGCAGCATGGACAGGCCAATCAACAGCACGACACCTACGCCCGCCAGTCCGATTGTCGCCCGAGAGGCACCCAAGGCGATTACAATCATCGCCGCAGCAACGCCGATCAACGGCAGCCGGCTTTTGTTTGTGGCCAACAGCATGGCCAGTGACGGATAGAGAACGAAATGGGTCACCATGCCCAGCAGATTCTGATGCCCGAGAGTTCCGCTTGCCTGCACGACGCCCGACAGCTTTTGACTGATGGCAAAGCCAGCCTGCAATGTGATGCCGCAAACCAGTCCCGCAATAATGATCCGCCGTCCGTTTTCATCCTGACACACTGTTGTTACCGCCATAATAACAAGCAGCATCGTTCCCAGTTGCCAGACGTAGAAGAAAGACGCCTGGGGATTGGCGGCAAAGGCGATAGAGAGAGCTGCAGATAGCAGATAGGCAATGGTAATTCCGACAAACGGATAGGTCCAGGGAGATCGCCGGGAACTCAGGACCACTGCAAGCGCGAGCGAGTCAAGCAAAGTCAGGATCAGGCCTTTGGTCTGTCCCTGCCAGGCCGGCCAGCTGATGAGCGCAGCATCCAGATTCCAGGCGGTAATAACAAAGGGTAGAAAACCAATCAGAAAATACAGATAGCGCCGATATCGAGGATTCTGCCGAAGCAGCATCATCAATGCAGGCACAGCGAAGATGAGCACTGCCAAAGCTACAAATCTCACGCCCGTGGCTCCATTATATAATGTCTCGTCCTCTTTATCATCGCTCGCTGCCTGTGATTACTGATTGTCTTTACTGGTTATCTTTAATGGCCCGAACAAAGAGCGATAGCGATTTTGGGGAGTAAAATCATCCTACTTTCGCTTCTCTTTCAAAAATCCGCTCAACAGACCAGTCAATCTGGTCCTGTCGGTTATGAGTCGGAACCCGCTCGGTCGTCCACCAGAGTTCGCGGTTAACGTCGTCCCGTTCTGGCACAGGTTCGTTGTGCACTCGTCCTTGATTCCGGCCGAGTCGTTTTGGCCCTCTGTGAACGAACCAGAAAACCGGCATTTTTCTTGCGTAATTTCGTTCATTCGAGTCAGATTTTTTCAACTCAGCTGATAAATTTTGAAGCGGCCCAATATTACATTGACTCTTCTGTCCTCATATAATTAACTCTTTATTAAGCCTATTCTGGCGAAAGTTGAGGGGAATATACATGAATAAAGCAAAGCTTTTACTTGCTAGCGCAGCACTGTTCGCAGTGCCATTGGCGGCAACGCCCGCAAGCGCATTGACGATCGTGCTGACCGATGATGGCGGCGGCGGCGTGGTAGAAGGCACGAGTGCCTTCAATGCCTTTTCCGCAGCAGCTCGGTTCTGGGAAAGCGTTTTCACAAATGATGCGACGGTCAACCTGACCGTGGGTTTCCGTTCGCTTGATCCAGGCGTTCTGGCTCAGGCCGGTAGTGCAAGGACCGATGTTGACGTTGGGAATTTCATAGGTGCTCTCGCAGCAACCGGAACGACCAACCTTGATGCGGCGGCTGTTCTTCCAACTCTTGGTGCGTCAACTGTTGCCGGTGCGACGGGTGCAGTAGATGCCGTGATCTCGGGTCCTCGGCCAGACGGTACGGGAGTGGCGCTTCCACTGGAACGCGTTCTCGACAATGATGGCGGCGATAACAACTCCATTTTGTGGGCGAACAACTCAGTATTGAAGGCAGTGGGCCTGCTAGGCGATGACGGCTCCGCAGATGGCGCCATCACGTTCAGCAGCAACTTCCAGTTCGATTTTAACCCCAACGATGGCATTGACGCTGGTGCGTTCGACTTTGTCGGTATTGCGATCCATGAAATCGGACACGCTCTTGGCTTTGTTTCCGGCGTTGATATTTATGATATCAATACGGGATTTGGTGGAGACATTGGAGCGTTCGGCCTGTTTTCGGCGCTCGACCTGTTCCGCTACAGCAACGAAAGTGCTGCTCAAGGTGCTCTGGACTGGGCTGTAGGTGGTCATGAAGACCCCGATACGGCGTCTTTCTTCTCGATTGATGGCGGCGCAACCAACTTTGGCGATGCCTTTTTCTCTACTGGTAGTGTCAATGGCGATGGTCGTCAGGCCAGTCACTGGAGAGATGTTGGTGCCGGTGAAACCCAGCGCGGAATCATGGACCCAACGTTCGGACGTAACCAGGAAGGCATTATCACAGGTCTTGACCTTGCCGCATTTGATGCGTTTGGCTGGAACCTGAACTATGATGTGCTCGCTGATCCGGACCGGACCTTCAATACGAAAGATCTTTTCGTGTCATCGGTTCCTGAACCAGCAACATGGGCGATGATGATCGGTGGCTTCGGTCTTGTTGGCGGTGCAATGCGTCGTCGTCGCAAGAGCGTTGCAAAACCAGCTTTCGCCTGATTCCGAACCTTCGGAAAAACCAAGAACCCGCTGGCGCAAGCCGGCGGGTTTTTTATTGCCTGAGGTAAAATCTTCAGACCATTTTTAACATTCTGAGTTATCACAATAATCTGTGCCGGAGTTACTTCTGGCATAGCTTTGAACGGCAACGTAAATTGGGCTAGAGCGCCAAAACATGTTTCAGCGAGCGGGAATATTGCAATGACACTATTTTCCCCTAGCATGGTGTTCCACCGCATCCGGGTCAAAAATGGAAAAATCATCGATGGCTGACCAATATTCAACAGAAGCAAGTCAGGCACACATGGTGGACCTCACGTCTCGCGTCGGTGTGGTGGTGATTGGCCGGAACGAGGGGCAACGGTTGATCAAATGCCTGGAATCCCTGGCTCCCTCAGATTGCCCGATCATCTATGTGGACTCTGCTTCGACCGATGGCAGTCCGGCTGCCGCACAGTCTCGCGGAGCGATCGTCCATCCGCTTGATCTCGGCAAGCCGTTTACAGCGGCAAGGGCGCGCAATGAAGGCTTTGCAAAACTGAAAGATGTAGACAGTGATGTCACATATGTTCTTTTTGTCGATGGTGATTGCGAAGTAGAACCCGACTGGATTGCAACTGCGGCGCGTTTTCTGAACGAAAATATCAATGTCGCGGCCGTTTGCGGGCGACGGAAAGAGCGGTTCCCCGATGCTTCAATCTATAATCAGCTGTGCGATCGCGAATGGAATACGCCGATCGGAGAAAGCGCTGCATGCGGCGGGGATGTGCTGATGCGCGTCGACTCTTTCGAAGCGGCCGGCGGCTATGATTCAACCATGATCGCCGGAGAAGAACCGGAACTTTGTGGACGGTTGCGGGATCAGGGGCTGAAAATCTGGCGTATCGACGCGCCGATGACCGTACATGATGCCGCCATGCTGCATTTTCGCCAATGGTGGCTGCGTGCGGTGCGCAGTGGTTTTGGATATGCGCAAGTCTGGGCCACGTCCCGTTCCACCAGCGATCCACTTTATGGCCGGGAAATTTTCCGAGCTCTTTTCTGGGCACTTGCCTTGCCGCTTGGCGGTCTGATTGCGGGACTGTTCAACCCGATTTTCTGGTTGCTGCTACCGGTCATCTATCTGGTTCAGATTTGTCGCATGGCAATTCGTTCCGGCCCGGGTCAGATCATATCCTGGCAAGCTGCCTTATTGATGATGGTAGGCAAATTTGGTGAGCTTGCCGGTATTTTCCGATTCGCCAAACGGACATTGCAAAAGCAGCAGGGCGGGACGATATTCTACAAATGACGCTCCAGTCGGATCATATCAGTGCAGCGTCGGGAGACCAGGGGCAACAAAAGCGGATTGGTTATCTCACCAGCCAGTATCCAGCGCCGTCTCATACGTTCATACGCCGGGAAATTGCACAGCTCCGCAGCCTGGGTCAGGATATCACGTCCTATAGTATCCGCCGGTCGGTAACCGGTCTCGACAGTTCACGGGACATCGCCGCACAGAAAGAAACCTATTATGTTTTGCAAGCGGGTCCGCTCGCTTATGCCAGCGCCCATGTGCGTGCGGTCGCCAGGCATCCTGTCCGCTATTTTTCTACTCTTATCAATGCAGTCGCGCATCGCGTGCCGGGTGCAAAGGCGTTTGTCTGGTCATTGTTCCATTTCGCCGAAAGCATCATGTTGGCGGATCGCCTGCAACGCGATGGGATCGCGCATCTCCACAATCATTTTGCCAATTCCGCTGCGACAGTCGGCATGCTGGCGGCCAGTTTTAACAACATCTCGTGGAGCCTGACGCTTCATGGAATCTCGGAAACCGACTATCCGGCGGGCTTGCTCTTGGCACGCAAAATCAAGGCTGCGAAATTTGTCTCCTGTGTTTCCTGGTTTGGGCGCGCGCAGGCGATGCGGATTGTTCCCGCTGACCAGTGGGACAAATTTCACACGATAAGATGCGGGATCGCACTCGATGAGCTGCCGCAAGCTGTAACTGCAACATTGGACCGGACGCGCAAACAGATTATTTGCGTTGCCCGCCTTTCCAGCGAAAAGGGGCATCCCGGTCTGCTTCAGGCTTTTGCTGAACTCGTCCAGGATGGCCATGACGCCGAGCTGGTCCTTGTCGGAGATGGCCCTGAACAGGACGCAATTCGCGCAACATGCGAGCGACTGTCGGTTGCGGACCGTGTCCGCTTCGCCGGCCGTCTGTCGGAAGCGGATACGCTGGCCGAGATCGCGGGTTCAGACCTGCTCGTTCTTCCAAGCTTCATGGAAGGGCTTCCGGTTGTGCTGATGGAAGGAATGGCACTTGGTGTCCCGGTCGTCGCCAGCCGGGTTGCGGGCGTGCCTGAATTGATCGATCATGGGCATAGCGGGCTGCTTTTTGATCCAGCAGATTGGGACGGCCTGAAGTCAGCGCTTGCCCTGAGCCTGAGCGACGAAGGCGAAGCTCTTGAACGGGCCGCTCGCGCCCGCGAAAAAATCGCCAGAGAGTTTGATATTCAAATTGCCGTCGCTGCGCTGCCGTTGCTTTTTGAAAATGCTATCAAGGGAATTGATCAGTATCGCTCCTGACCAATATGATGCCTGCAAGTCACTCGTTCTGATTTGCGAACCGGCTTAGTCAGCATAATATTTATTATACGCACCGCTTCCATAGCCATAGCCATAAGGATCGATCAAGCCGCCGACATACCGGTTCAATACTGTTCCGAGACAGGGCGTTGGATTGAGCAAAGTGACCGTGTTGTTCAATTGCTTCTTGGTCGTGATACCCTGCTCGATAACCAGCATATAGGCGTCGAGATTCTGCGCGATCATCAACGTATCATCATTGGCAAATGCCGGTGGAAGATCACAAATCACAATTGCATCATCAGGCAGATTTCTGATGCCTGCCATCAACGCTTCAAACCTTTTGCCGGCAAGCAATTCCGCAGAATTGCGCTGCACCCGGTAGCATGGAAAAAGGACGAGGTTGCTGTCGTTGATCCGGCGTCCAACTGCCTTGAGATCATCGGTTTTGCCTTCCAGAAATTCGCCCAGGCCTAATTTTCCTGCAATTCCCAGAGCCTCGGCCAGCGATCCACGCCGCAGATCAAAATCAAACAGGTAAACGGTTTTTTCTGCCAGCCTGGACAAGGCTGCTGCCAGATTGAGAGACATGAATGATTTTCCAGCCGCCGGAGTTGCTGAAGTCAGGCCGAAAACCTTCCAATCCTGCGCATCCAGTTCCTTTGTAACCTGTGACCGCAACAGGTTGAACGGCCGAGACCGTATGTCGTTACCGTCAAAGCCAACAACATGATTGGCTTCCAGGGTTTCTTCATCTGGAACCAGCGCTTCCAGCTCCTCCGGAGTCGGAATCCGGAAGGGTACGGAAGATGCAGAGGTTTCGATTGGCGAGTTGGACACAAATAAATTCCAGGAAAGAATGAGGGTTAGAATTCGATGCTAGCTAGCCTCGGCGGTTCGTCTCCGAAAAGGCCAGAAACTCCGGGCAGGCTTTTCTTCCGCCTGCTCCTTGATGATTGGAATGACAACCATTGGAGGGACACCCATTGCTGTTGAAATCGTTTTGGGGTCCCGAATCGGCTGCAGGAATAACTCGGTTCCAAATACCAGCATTATGCCAAGGGCAATGCCGCCGCCCAGGCCAGCGGCGGAAAGCAACATCCAGTCAGGAGAAGACGGTTTATCGGGAATGACCGGAGGATCGATTACGGACAGCCGTTCGCCCATCTGCTCATTCTCCGCCTTCACACCGGCCTGCGCTGAAAGCAGCCGCGAGGATACGGTTTGATATTGCTGGTTCAATCCGTTCAGGCGTTGCTGGAGTTGCTCAATCTGTTGCAGAACGAGCGGGGCTTTTGCCTGTGCCGACATGGCCGCTGACATTCTGGCGCCATCCGCTGCCTTTGCCGCTCGCAGGGTCGCGATCTGGGCATTGTTGAAGGATATCTGCTGATCAATTGAATCGAGCGGGATTTTGGTCACATTCTGGTCCGCGAGCGCCTTGGCTTCTGCGAGCCGCTGTTCGGCAATGACAACATCAGGATGATTGTCGGAATATACCGCTTTCGCGCCCGCCAGCTGCTGCTCTGCCGCACTGACGACGGGGTCGCGATTGGATGATTTCAGCAGATCTTCCCGCTGTGACACCAACTGCGAGTTTTCCCGGCGCAACTGTCCAATCTGAATATCATAGCCGCCGGTGCCACCAAACATGGATGCGCCACCGCTATTGGCGAGAACCGCGCCATTTCGCGCCTTGATCATCGCAATCTGATTCTCGATTATCTGTATCTGCTCTTCCAGTCCGGCCGCCTGATCGGTCAGAAATTCCTCCGTACTGTTCGCCTGTTGCGAGTTTACGCTTGAATCAAGTTGCAGGACCTGTTCGGTAAGATCCTGCGCGACGCTTTGCGCTTTGATCGGATCTGAATATTCATAAGCCAGTACAAATGCGATCGTCGAATTCTGGCCGTTACCCAGCCGCTGCACTTCGCCCGTCATGGGGGCGATTTCAATTGAACCGCGCATGTCTTCTACAATCTCTGACAGAGGCGTACCCCCGCGCTCGGATTGATAAAGTTCATATTTGTTGATCAATTCGATCAGACCTGGACGGCTCAGAACCTGCTGCCGGATCCGCAAAATCCGTCGATCGGCAATTTCATTTGTCCCGTCACCGGCGACTTCATCAGGCAATTGGGCGGATTGAACCAGCAGGATTGCCTGAGAACGATAAACGGTGGGCAATACAAAATACGTGACTGCACTCGCGATTATGCACAGAATGAACGGGATTATGAAAAGCCACTTGCGTTGCCAGATAATCACCGGAATCTGGGACAGAAAATTTCCGCCCTCAAATTCCTGTTCGTCAAGACTGTCCATGCTCATCGGCCACTTCCAAGTTTAAATCTGATTCCGATACTGACCTGTTTATTGGCCTCGCGACTAAAACCGCTCTGATAAGTATCGTTATATCCCACCGAAACAAATCCGCTTATGCGTTCCGCAAACCGGTGGTTCAAAGTCGCAGCCGCGTTCACATATTCGAGGCTTCTATTGGTGATCTGAATCGGCCCCAATATCGGATTGGAAGAGCGAGAATATCCGGCGCTGATGCTGATATCATCATCCCGGGTCAATCTTTTGCTATATCCCAGGCCAAAACTGGTCTGAGAACGGACGCCATCGAAAGATGAAGGCAAGGTTTGCCGGCTGGCGTTCAGGCAAAAATTGCCTGTTTCGCCTTGTCTGCACAGACTCAAAGAGCCGGAGAAATCAGTGGAACTGGTCTTTCCGAATCCATTGTCCACGCGTGTAAAAGAGGCGCCAAGCGAGCCGGACAATGTGAAATCCGGGCCCAGTTTCTGATCAAATGTCAGGCTTGGCGTGATCACAGTTGAATCGCCCTGGCTTTGGCCCAGATAGTTAATCTGGCTCAGTCCGAGAGAGACACCAATTGATGTGTTTTCCGACAACACTCGCGAATAGCCCACATTCTGGTTGAAGGCATTATACTCGTCCTGAACGATCATATCACCAAACCGGATTGCGGTTGCAGAAACATCCAGACTGATACTGTCCAGTTCTGACAGATCATGTGACAATCCGAGCCCGCCCTGAAACGAATGGCGTCGTTGATTTGTACCGTTAAGCGCAATATCGTCCGCAATTGGAGGCAGAAAATTGTCGTCGATGACACTGGACGGATTAAAAAATCCGTCATTCACCCCGGTAATTGATCCGTCATAGCCAAAGCTGCCACGCAATTGGGTCCGTTCGGAAACGCTGTGGTTGACACCACCGGTGAGACCAAATCCGGTGTTGGTGCGAAAGTTTCTTTCATATTCTTCAATATGTGCGAAACCGCTCAGGGAAAAACTCGTCAGATCTTCAGTCACTGTCAGCCGGGGGGAAACAGTCACTGATCCGCTGAACGAAGAATCAACCGGTCCCGTCTGAAGATAGGGATTGGTCGAAACACCAACTCCCAAAGAAACATCTGTGGTGAACTCGGTCTCCGCCATGGCTGGCACAGCATGAATCAGGCTGCCGGCAGCAAACGCGATCGGAGCTGCGGATGTCAATATTCTGGTCACAATCTATTCCCTCCCTAGGAATATCGTTCAGGGCACAATTACTGTGTCTCCGGATTCGATGTCTGGTATTGCACGTCGCGACACTGCACTCGCAGCTCCGCTACGCTTGAGCAATCCGCCCAGACGTGATCGAATGGTGATCAGACCCTGTGGCGTTTTGCGAATGATGGAAATCCCGTCGAGATCGGCAAACTGGCTAGGCCCGCCGGCCATGCTCAGCGCCTCCAGCAAATTCACATAGCGCCCTGGCGTGAAACTGCCTGGTGAATTGACCTTGCCCATGATGGAAAACTGAAAGCCCGTCGGCGATTGAACCGAAACCGTAACCTGTGGAACCTGACCTCGATACTGGTTTTCCAGACCCTTGCTGATAACCGCCTCGATCTCGTATGGCAGTTTGCCCATGGCTTCAACACGGCCAACCAAAGGAAAAGAAAAGGTTCCGTCGGGGAGAACCTTGATCGCACGCTGCAAACGTTCTTCACCCCAGACATAGACTTCAATATCGTCGCCTGCATTGATCCGGTAAGCAGACTGGGTCGTTGTGCTTGATGATGCGGCGGCCGTTTGTGTGTCGGTAGATTGCGCATTCGCGGCAATCGGGAACAGGACCAAAATAAAGGCCAGAAACATATTTCTCATGGATAATACTCATCCCTCATATGAACTATATCGGTTGTGCTATAGTCGTAAAAACTGCGGCTTGCCACTGCAAAACATAGCTTTTCCTGCCTCAAAGGCGGACTTAGCAGCAAAATAGTTCATAATTTACTATTTATAACGTTATAAAGTGAACCAGACTAACAGGTGGGATGGGATATATTGTCAGTTTTCGGCCCGATTCGGAAGGCGCAAGTCATTGCGATAATGGCGGTTTTGCTGCCCGGACTGAGTGCCTGCGATTCGGCTATGGAAAATGCGGCACGGTCCGGTGCAGAAGCACAGCAGCGCCTGGATGCGCGTGATCTGTACGGTGCCCGTGTTGCAATTGCCGAAGCCATCGCGGAGCGGGATGACGATCCGCAATTGCATATCCTGAGGGGCCGAATTGAGCTTGCTGCAGGGCGCGCGCGCGACGCTTTTGCAGCATATTCCGACGCCCTGTCTCTGGAAGCTACCAATCCGGAAGCATTACAGGCTGTCTCCCAGCTCGGCCTTCAGACCGGATATCTGCGTGAGGCAGAAAGCGCGGCTGATACAATCTTGTCTTTTTCGCCCGAACAGCCTGAGGCGCTTTTGACAAAAGGCCTGATTGCCCTTGTCAGAAAAAAACACGAAGATGCGCTTGGATTTGCCGAAAGAATCCTGGCGGTCAAACCGGGCGACGAGGCCGGGATTATCATCCAGGCCCGCACTCTCGCACTGACCGGCGAAACACAAGCCGGGCTCGATCTGTTACTGGCAGCGGTGGAAAATGTCGGGAACACTGTTGGCATCGACCTGACACTGATCGAACTTTATCGTGAATTGGGTAATCTTGAAGAAATGAAGGCGACATTTGAGCGGCTGATTGAAAAACGTCCGGAAGATCATCGCCTGGCAATTGACTATATCAACACACTCTACAAGTCAGGAGAAACCGACAAGGCGCGCGTCCTTGCCGACAAAATAATACGCGCCGACATCAAGGATAAAACCGCATTGGGCGTACTGACGTCCCGATGGCTGGAATATGATGCACAGCCTGTAAATGCCGCAACTTTGCAATTCCTTGCGACAAAGGGCTCTCTGGAAGCACGGATAGAAATTGCTCGCTATATGCTTGCGGTTGATCGCGCCGAAGATGCACGTCGCATACTGGTTTCGGTTGCCAGTGGTTACTGGGTCGAAGCGCGGGCGCTTTATGCCCGGACCTTGCAGCAACTTGGAGAACAGCAAGAGGGCCTGCAGATGGCGCTGGCCATTCTCGAAGAAGATACAACCAATGCAGACGCGCTGCTGGTCAAGGTCAAGGAATCGATCAGAACAGAGGATTATGTTCTGGCCACGAATGATGCCCAGCTCGTCATTCGCGACAATCCTCTAATGCGAGATGGCTATCTCGGTCTGGTTGATGTTTATCTCGCCAAGAATGACAAATCAGGGGCGAGCAGGGTCTTCAAGGATGCCATTAACAAGCTGCCACAAGACCTGGTGCTGTTCAGAGTCTATACCAATTTTTTGATCGAGAAAAATGACCGGATGCGTGCGATACTTACGGCAAAACGGTTTGCGAAGATCAATCCCGCGTCAACAAGTGCCTGGCAATTGTACCAGCAGACGTGCCGAAGGGCTCGCGACGAGATCTGCGCGCGCCAGGCAATTTTGGGCGAAAATGAAGCCAGCACGATTTACGCGATCGATCCACCGCCCGGAACATTACCGACACGCGGACTCTTCGGGCGGCTCAGCTGATGGTTGAACGCGCTGTCGCGATCGGCGACAGAACCGATCACAAGCCCGTCCGGTTTCTCGGTGTGGATATCGTCTCAATCGATCTGGCTGAAGCTTTGACGGAAATTGTGCAGATGGCCCGACAGGATCGATTTTCCTATGTCGTGACTCCCAATGTCGATCATCTTGTAAATCTGTATCCCAAACAGCCGGAGAGCAAACATCAGCTTTTTCGCGACGCTTATGATGCAGCTGATCTGACCGTGTGTGACAGCAGGATTCTCAAGTCCCTGGCCAGTCTGTCGGGTATCAGCCTCACTGTCGTCCCGGGCAGTGACCTGACGGCTTCACTTTTCGATCAGCGACTTGCAACCGGGGATCGGGTCGCGATTATTGGGGGTGATGACAAACTGCTCGATCATCTCAAGCGGTTGCATCCCCAACCGACCTATTGCCAGCACATTCCCCCGATGGGTGTGCTGAACAAACCGGATGACATGCAAGAGATTGTCCATTTTGTTGAAAACGCGGGTGCCGACTATATTCTGTTTGCGATCGGATCACCGCAGAGCGAGATTATCGCTCATCAATGCGCGCAATCGCAGAAATGCCGCGGGGTTGGTTTGTGCATCGGTGCCTCGCTGGAATTTATTACATCTGCCAAAAAGCGTGCCCCGAAATGGATGCAGGCCGCAGGTCTGGAATGGGCTTTTCGCCTTATCAGCGAACCTCGCCGCTTGTGGCGCCGATATCTGGTTGAGGACATTCGGATTTTCCCGATCTGGTTTCGACACAAAGACCGCACCGAAACCAGATAGCCACTCGACGATCAGGGGTCTGGCGCTTCCTCTCCGTCGCGCCGGGTTCGAATCCACCGGGTCTCCCGGTTGCCGACAAGTTTGAGATATACGGGAATCTTCCACAGGATATAGAATGGAATGCGGATGAGTGATCCCGGTGTCAGCACTGTGCGACCATATGATATCCATGCCAGCAAAGTGACAATCACTGCCAGTGACATGATCAAACCCAAGACCACAACCGGCCCGTATCCGGCTCCGCCCGCGCCAAGCAGCAGGATCGCTGCCAATGTTATGCCACCCAGTGCAAACAACAGCGCCAGGGGCGGCACCAGAAGGTGCAAGCCGAGAAAGATCTGCGAACCGGAAAGCTTGCCAAGTCCTGAAGAGATCAGAGGAAGAGCATAGCGTCGGGCCGTGGCAACGAAGCCATGCTCCCACCGTGTTCTCTGGACCAGTGTATCCTCGTGCGCAGCAGCATCACTTGATACTTGAGCCGCTTCGACGAACAGCGGGACACTCCCGCTTCGGGTCAACGTAACCCCAAGCGCCAGATCCTCTGCAAGATCCGCATTTGCCAATGGGGCTTCGCCAAATATTTTCCACGGAAAGGCCATGCCGGTTCCGGTCAGCAAGGCGGCCCCGCCCATTCTGGTCATGCCGCGCTGCCGAACAAGATTTTTCACCAGCATCGCAAAATTGGAAATCTGCACCATCGGTGGCGCCGCCTTGTCGCCTCGTATCAGGTTGGTTGCCTGAACCGGAGCATCGGCCTGCATGGCCGTTTCGCAAAGCAATTCAGCGCTTCCCGGCTCAAGCATACAATCAGCATCCATCACGATTACGCATTGCGGTGGATCGTCGGCAAGCCGATCGCGGCCATATGCCAGAGCATATGCCTTGCCGCGCAAAGATCCATCATGACGCTCTGCGACGTCGGCACCTGCTGCGCGGGCCAAACTGGCCGTATCATCCGTACAATTGTCCGCGACTACAAGGATATCGATGCCGTCTGCAATTCGCGACCTGAGTGCGCTGATCGTCGTGCCGATTATACCGGCTTCATTATGAGCCGGGACAAGAATCGTCGCGCGGGATGGAGAATTGCCAGCATTATCGTTCTCATCAGAAACTGATCGGGATTTCTTCAGACCGGCAATAATCTCGATGCTGAAAATTGCAAAGAGGGCGGTCAAGGGCAATGCCAGGGCCCAGCTTGCAATTGTCATTCCGGCCTGGGCAGCAGTCATGATGAATATTGTTCCCGATCTTCCGCCGCATCAAACGCATGGTTGCGATGTTGCTGGTGCCGAGGGGGAGGAGGCACGTCGACTATGCGCTCCAGATTGTCTTCGCCATAACCATGGGTCGTTCTCATCTGTTTGCCATTGCCCAGATCCCCGCCGGAACAATTGAGCATCAGTTCTATGCAATGTGCCGTCCAAAGGGCCAGCACCTCATCATCCCACGCTCCCAGCCAGTCCGCATGAAATGTGGTGCCCGGTTTCAACGGCTTCACTCCCGGCATGCGATCTGACGACAGATGCCAGCTTGGATTATCCGGATCCCATTCACCCGAGCGATCCAGTGTTTCATCCGTGTCATACCAGGCCCCCATGGTAAAAGCGGGAATGATATAGGGGTGAGATTTCGGACAATGCGCTTTTCCGTTATTGCCCCATTTCTTGTAGGCGACATGTTTGCGGTGATCCGAACTGTCGAGATTGACGCCGTCCCAGCAATTGGGTGCATTAATGATCGCTCCGAGCTGGTTTCCCGCAGGGCAGTTTTGTGCCGCCGTTACGATATCAGGATAATGGCCAGGCGTCGCGGTGGGGCCCTTGCAGTTAAAATAGCCACCACCCGTTTTCTGCCCGGATTTGTTCAGCATGTCATGCCCGAAGATAAATCGTAATCCGCGCGGAACGGCAACACATTTCATTTTCGGCTCTTTGCCTTTGCCAATGCATGACGGAGACGAACTGGGAAGCCTCTTATAGTAGATGGCAACGCGATGCGGCTTCACGACTTTGCCGCGCCCGTTCAACATTGCCGGCATCCAGTATGCCGAACGGTTCAAACGATTATTGCAGGTACTGTCACCCGATTTGCGCAAACTGGCATAGGTTGAGTCGGCATTTGTTTCGAGATTCCCAAAAAATTGGTGCAGATGTGATGCGCCAGCCTGACCGGGATAAACAATCGGATCATCATAGCTGATCTGACCCGGGTTACAGACAAACCGGAATGCACCTACGACGTCCGGCGCTGCACTGGGAGGAATATTGCCATTGCCCCAGGCTGACCAAAGTTCCGATGCGATATCAAAATCGCTGGCAATGCTCGGCAGTTCAACTTCTCCGGCCGGAACGACTGATGCCGTTGCCGAATATACTGCGCCCGCCAGGCCAATAATTCCGCAAACTGCCAAAGTCATCCTGAATGCGTTGGCCATCGTACCTCACTCTTGTGCCTGAACCGGCATTGCCCAGCTTGTAATCTATCAAAGCGTCCTGTGCACGTCACGCTGTTAATCCGACAGGCTCATGCCACATCTGATGCTTTTCATGCCGTTAATCTTAAACAAATCAACACTCTTGCCGGTTATACAGCCGATCTGTATCGGGTTACGCATTGAATTTGCTGGAGATGTCAGGATGAGCCGCGACTATTTTGCCCAAAAAAGGGTTCTTGTCACTGGAGGATGCGGGTTTCTCGGATCCCACTTGATCGACAGGCTTATCGATCAAGGGCACGAAGTGCTTTGTGTCGATAATCTGTTCACTGGGTCCAAAAGCAATATTGCGCATCTTCTGCAGCATCCCCGGTTTGAGTTTATGCGGCACGACGTCTGTCTGCCCTTGTTTGTCGAAGTGGACGAGATTTACAATCTCGCCTGCCCGGCTTCGCCAATCCATTATCAGCATGATCCGGTGCAAACGACCAAGGTTTCCGTTCATGGAGCGATCAACATGCTGGGCCTTGCCAAGCGGCTAAAATGCCGGATTTTGCAGGCATCTACCAGTGAAGTTTACGGTGACCCTACGGTGCACCCCCAGACCGAAGACTATTGGGGGAATGTCAATCCGATCGGCATCCGATCCTGCTATGATGAAGGCAAACGCTGCGCCGAGACGCTGTTTTTTGATTATCATCGACAGCACGGCATTGAAATCAAGGTCGCCCGGATTTTCAACACCTATGGTCCCCGGATGCATCCGTCCGACGGCCGGGTTGTATCCAATTTTATAATGCAGGCGCTGAGCGGCGAGGACATCACGATATTCGGCGATGGCAGCCAGACCCGCAGCTTCTGCTATGTCGATGACCTCGTCGATGGACTGATGAAGCTCATGGGAAGCCGGGAAGGGTTCACCGGTCCGGTAAATATCGGAAATCCCAATGAATTTTCGATCCGCGAACTGGCCGAGCAAGTCGTTGCAATGACGAATTCGGGGTCAAAAGTCGTTGATCTTCCGCTGCCGCAAGATGATCCACAGCAGCGCAAACCGAATATTTCCCTCGCGCAATCTGAGCTGGGATGGGAACCCAAAATCCAGCTTAAACAAGGCCTGGAAAAGACTATTGCCTATTTTGATGGTCTGGCTAGCCCGTCTGGCTGATCGCCTGTTCGGAGGCTCTTTTCTGCATCAGCTCACCGAGAAACGCGCGATATTGCTGCGCAATCCGGGACCACGTGAAATCTGCGACGCGCGAAGACACCCCGCGATCCGGGGCATCTCGTGCTGCCAAAGCAGCAGCCAGTGCCTGTGTCACTGCGCCATTGTCTTCGGTATCAACCAGAAACTCGTCATCACCCACGATCCACCGCAATCGCGTCGTATCATGTCCGACAATCGGTAGCCCGCATGCCATGGCTTCCGGGAACACATTGCCGAAGGATTCAAGCAAAGACATGTGCAGGAACACGTCGGCAGATTGATAAAGTTCCGGCATCTGATCCGGTGACACCGTCAATTGCGTAAAACGGTCCGGCAAAATCTCCTCCGCAAGAGCCTTCACTTCAGCTCGCAATGGCCCGTCTCCTGCCACGACAAAATGGGTGTCGCCCATTGGCGCAACTGCTTTCATGCCATCCATCACCCGCTTGGTGGGTATCAGTGCACTGACCATCAGCACGATCTTGCGGTCTTCGGGAAAACCGAACTTTCCGCGATTACCCGAACCCAGCTTGAAGCGGTCAACCGATATACCATTGGGGATGGTCGCACAGTTCCAGTTCATCTTGTTATTCTCAAAATAGTCCGGATTGGTGCAAACAAGACCGTCGCAGGAGAAAAAGCGATATTCGGCGTCATTGGATACCGCTGGCCATTCTCCGTTCTGCGTGACGAATATGTTTAGCGGCTTGTTGCCAGAAGCGACGGGTCGACGCAGGACCATGTTGGTAAACGGGTAGGAACAGGTCAGCGCAGCATCATAATCTGCCGGCTTGAACCGTCTTGCCAATCCGGCAGCAAAAGTTGCTTCTTCATATACCGTTTCGCTTCGAAATGGCGGAATGAAAGGATATTTTTCGAAATTTTCTCGCCGGATGGAACCCGCGTGGATAAATTTATAGGGATCATCCGGGGTCGCCTGGCCAGACCCGATCACGGTCACTTCGTCACCCGTTCGCGCCAGTTCGGCGGCAACGGAAAGCAAGGCGACTTCTGCACCGCGTTCGTATCGATGAAATCCCGGTAGGGCGAATAATAGTCTCATCAACATTCCATAGACTGAATTGGTGTCGAATGCGTTACCCGAAAGCCAAAAGGATTCAAATCCGTTATTTGTCAGCGACTTCCTTGTGATGAGGCAAGTCAGGGCTGGCGCGGTCCTTTAACGCCAGAAACGAAGTGAATCCCGCCAGCAGAAGCCAGAGCCATCCGATTACCATCACCCCTGCAATTCTGTTGTAGAATATTGCATCAATCGCATGAACCGAAATCAGTTCGGAAGCGAATAACAATGCCAGTAAACCGGTCGCGGCCACAGCGTGCTTTTGCCGCCCGTTCGCACCGGGCAGCAGTCTGGGATATACCAGATATTTTAGGATGATAGCCGTGAAGATCAGCAAGATCAGAATCAACGATATTTGCAGCCATCCGCGATTTCCATAAATATCGGCATGTACTAGAATAGTGTTCACGAGCGCCCGTATCCCGTGGCGTGCTTCAACTACCAGCTCGCAGGTCAACAACAGGAATATGATCGCGAGACAGCGCCAGACTCTTCTCCGACCATGCATGGCGCAGCAGATAAAAGTCAGAAGAAAGGCAATCAGCCCAACTGTTTGCGTCGAATTAACAAATAGCGACATATGCCGGTTTTGCCTTATAGCTGTGCAGGCTGCAACTGAACAGTGAACGGGGACATGGACGCCACAACGCTCATTTACATTGGCTTTCTGCTGACAGGCACAGCAGTGACCATCAAGTTTCAACCCGCCATGGCGGTGGCAATAGCCTATCTCGCCGGCATAATTTTCCTGCCGGTTTCCACCATGACTGTACCGGACACAAACCACGTGTCCGCAGATTCTCCGTACTGGATCATGCCGGTCGCCCTGCCTTCAGTCGGCTTCCTGACGAAAGCCTCGGTGGCCAGTCTGACCGCCTTGTGTGTTGCTCTGTTTCGCAGCGCCAAGACATTCGCTGATTTCCGGCCCCATTGGGTTGATATCCCGATCTTTGCTCTATGCCTTTGGCCAATGTTGCAGCTCGCCAGCACAGACGCCAGCCCCGATGCTGTTCAGGCAAGCCTTTACCTGTTCGTCATATGGGGCACGCCCTGGTTGCTGGCCCGACTTTTTTTCAATGACAGGGATGGCCAGCTTTCCTTTATCGATGCGTTTGTCGGCCTGACACTGCTGCTCGCGCCCATTGCGCTGTTTGAAAGCTGGTCGGATGCCAGAATATATCAATGGCTATATGGGCCGCATCCTTTCGCAGACGTCGGGATTGATCGCTATATTGGCCATCGTCCTTTGGCCATGTTCGAAGATGGCAATCAATACGGACTCTGGATGTGCTGTGCCGCGTTGATGGCGATCTGGAGAGCGAAACATGCCTCCGTTGACACCCATCGAACAGCACGCAAAATCGTCGCCGCGATTTTACTGACCCTCGCCGTGGCTTCACAATCGGTAGGTGCATTGGTCTTACTTGCCTTCGGTGCGGCAATATTGCTGTCCGGTCCTGCACTTATGTGGTTACGCAAGGCATTTGTGCCGATGGCGTTGCTGTTTGCACTTGCCATGTCCGTTTACCTGAGCGGCGTTATACCGCTTCGTACAATTGCCAAGGAAACTGCAGTTGGACATGCGATCTGGAGCGGACTGCGCGCCTCGGGACGGGGATCTCTTTCCTGGCGGATCGGTCAGGATCAAAAAGCATTGCCGATAATACAGGAGAACCTGATTGCAGGATCAGGTCAATGGGACTGGTGGCAACCCCTTGGCGGCCGTCCTTGGGGATTCATCCTCTTGATGGTCGGACAATTTGGTCTGATCGGAATATGCCTTGCGTTCAGCTCAATGCTGTACGCAATGTGGACAAGGGTACAGCCGGTTGGCCAGTCGGATCACCGCAATCGGCGTTTTTCAGCTGGTGACCCGGGACTGGTATTTGCGGTAATGATGATTCTGGTCATGCTCGACGCGTTGTTGAACGCGTTTGTCATCCTTCCGCTTTTACTGATCGCAGGCGGTCTGGTTTTGCCTTCGAAAGGCTCTTCTCCAGACCGCCCATCGACTTCAGATACTTAACCGGCAGGAACTTCGATTGCTTCCTTGATGGCCGGGCTTTCTTCCTCGTCAGCCTTTTCAGCGGCGGGTTCAAATCCTGGTTGATATGTGATTTCAGCCTTGGCTTTTGCATCACCAAGTCGCTGCTTCATGATTTTGGCCATTTCTTCGTTGCGAATGGCTTTAACAGCTATCGGGCCTGCTTTATCAGCATTGAACGGGACTTTTTGCTGTGCCTTGATCACATTGGCTGTCACCGTTGAACCGGTTGGAATCACAAACGGCTCTCCCGGTGCCAGAGAGACAATTTGTGCCATCATTGCCGGTGGTACCTGTACGGAATCCATCTGAGCGGCTTTCCGCTGAAACTGGATTTTCATTTCGGTCAGAATGGCGCCTACTTCTTCCAGCGTATTGGCAGATTCAAGAGCTTTCAGATCCTCCAGATTGGCCGGTGCAGGAAAAACGATCTGGTCGACGCCATACACTGTCCGGTTGGCAAAAGCGAACGGGTGGGCCTGTGTATAGGCATTGATTGCCGTCTGGTCGGGAACTTTCAATGTCGTTCCGGCCTTGGCGGCGTACATCTGGACGAGCAGGGCCTCGCTCAGCTGGCGTTGCCGGATCAAATAGGTGGGATCCTGATCGATACCGCTGTCTTTCGCGGATTGGGCGAGAAGCCTGCGATCGACAATCTGCTGCAACGCACGCTGCTGGAGAACCTTTTTGTCCACACCCTCCGGAACACTGGCCTGAGCGAGCGCAGCATTGATTTCCTGGAGCGTGATTTCCTCACCATTGACGACGGCTGCAACCTGGCCTTCCGCTGCTTTTTCACAGCTGCTGAGCATCAATGCTCCCGCTGCAACAAGGACCATGGCAATTGGTTTTGAGGATATGGGCGTTTTCACAGTTACTTCTCCTGATATTCTGTCCTGTTAAAAGACAAAACGATTCATGGGCTTGTTACAAGCCCGCTTAAAATATACACACGGGACTATAGCGACGGGAGGCACGATTGGAAACAATTTACGATTGGCTAACATTGGCGATATTTGGCGGCTTGATCGTGCTCTTTCTCGATCGGTCGATGGAAGACGATCCGCCTGATCATCTCTGGCAATATCTTGTCGCGTCGGTTGGCTGCGCAGGCGCCAATTATCTTGGTAACGAAGGCTATCAATTTGCATCAATTGCGGTGATTGCGACCGTCGTGACCTATATTGTCGTTGTTCTGAAACCATTCGAAAAGTTTAACCGCCCGGAAGAATGATCAGGCGGTTACCCCGCTGAGCAGGGCCCGGCCCTGCGCGTTCATATTCTGGTTAAGCTGGGCTGCAAATTTGGACATGTGCGGCAGCGCTTCATCCATTTCGGTCATAACGGTGGATATTCTGACCAGTACGCCATCCGGAATGATACCCTGCAAATTTGCCCGAATAACGGCAATCCGCTGATCGCTCCATGCCAGTGGGAAGAAATCGCCAATACGCGTCCAGTACAACACATGCTCTGTTCGGCCGCGACCAGAAGCGGTAAACACGTTCGCGTTGATTTTCCCGCCGAGCCCGTTGTCGACAACAATTGGCCGGGTCGGCGTCAATTCATAGCCACCCGCTGGATAGCAGATTTCCGGCCGGTGAACCTGCAGCACACCGTCTTGCGTGTTGCTATAAGCTGCGAGAAACATCATCGCAGGGTCCTGTTCCGAAGAATAGATGCGGGTAACAAGGTTGTCGTAAAGACGGTCTGAAAGCGCATCTGGCGGTGGCAGAACCAGCCCGCTGGACGTTTCAAATTCCCACGTCCCAACATTTTTCGGGATCAATTCTTCAAAAACAGATTTTTTGACGAGAGGCGCAACCGGTTGCGGTTCACGAGCAAACGCAACACCCGCAGCGGCACAAAATGCGCCGCCCAGAAGCAGATGCCGACGATTCACACCGGAATTCTCGTGAGATTCAGGTTCGGGTTTCTCCGTCGCTTCAGGGGGGGTGTCCGCGGTCATTCGGGGCTCCTTGTCTTGTAGATACGCCGCCATATGGGCTCAAGAACACTGTCGATCGCAAATATTGTCAGAACAGCTGCCAGGAACATCGTGATTCCGGCAAAATTATGGAGGAAGCCCTGAGCAGCAGCTTCGCCCAGATGATAGGTGAGCAGAATTAGAATCAGTACCCTGATAAAATTCGCAATGACCGCAACCGGGATGATCATCAGCCCGAGCAGCAACGCATATCGCCAATTGGCCTGATGCCGCACATAGATATAGAATAGCGAGATTGCCGAAAGCGAGACCAGCGAGTTCAAGCCCGAGCAGGCTGCTGCGACCAGCAGTTGATACTGACCGATCTGAATCATGACACCGGCTCCGCCAATCGGATAGCCAAGCATATGCAGAAATCCGATAGCCGCCTGTGAGATGACTATTTTAAGGGGCTGCGTGATCAAAGCAATCAGCGTATCCGGCGGAGGGAAAACGAACACGAGATAGAATAGCGGAAACCACATGACCTTCATCGCTTCCTTGCCGACCACGCTGTAGAGCGAGATCAGCACCAGACCGTACATCAAATATCCCTCGATTTCGATGATCTGGGTCACGCGGGCAAATACAAAAAGCGGCAGGAATATTGCCGCCAGAACAAGCACCGGCAGCGTCGGCGGCGCCTTCATAACCGGACGCGCGGCTACCCAGCGACGGCGTAACAGCCATAAACCGGTGAACAGAACGATCGGACCATGGGCACCGGTCTCCTGCGACCAGCTTTCCTGCGCCACAAACATCATCGTCGGAACGATAATAGCGACAACACCCAGCACAAAAAGGATATTGGCAGGTGAAAGCAACGGGAATGAACGGCGGGCGGCGATATCAGTCATGAGCCGGCTCCAGTCAAACTTGTCGGAAAGGGCTGGTTACCGTACCTGGCTGAACCACATGAAACCAACGCCGTAGATCCAGTGGACGCAGCAGCTTGTAGACCCTCTTCGGGACAGAAATTCAGATATGGTTGCCTCAAGATGGTTTTATCCCTGTAACTACAGAAGGCGGACGTATCACATCGGAGAAGGACTATCCAGCCTAACTGGCCTGTTTCCGCCATCGCGACAGCAACTGTATTGTTTCGATACAGCCTTGTCAGAAAAGGTTTAATTTTCTGGTTACGTCAAAACTGCCTCAATGGTTAAGCCGCTTTGCTTGACCGAGGCAACCGGCTATCCTCACACCAATCATTGTCTGGTTCCGGCAAGTGAAATATGAATCGTTCCCGGGTCATCAGCAGCAACGTGCGATTCGGATCGCAAAACGAACAAAGTGATGAAATTGTCAAACCTGCCTCCCCACAAAAAATTGGCTGCACACCAGAGGCCGCGCAAGCAGCGCAGCAAGCGTTCGCGGCGGCGGCTGATCATTTTCTTTGTCGGAATCTTCTGCTTGGTGCCGGTTCTGGGTCTCGTACTGTCATCGACATCAATATTTGATCGGTCCGGGGTGACTGTTCAGGACAGCGTGGATATCGAGACAATGGGTGACGGAAACACGCAGGTACCGGCGTTGCCGGGATTGCCAGACGATCCATCTGGTTCCCTGGCCGCGAAGAATCTGAAATTGACCGCCGAGGAAGCCGAAAAAGCCAATATGGCGGTTCCGGATTCGCAAAATCAGATTGTTTCGGCACGGCCATTTTCAATCCCGTCTACCGTGGCCATGGAATTGTCTCGTCAATCTGCGACAAATTGCCTGACATCAGCGATTTATTACGAGGCTGCAGTCGAGGCACCACAAGGCCAGCGTGCCGTTGCACAGGTGGTCATCAACCGCATGCGCCACCCGGCTTATCCCAACAATATCTGCGACGTTGTTTTCCAGGGTTCTTCGCGATCCACCGGATGCCAGTTTAGCTTCACCTGCGATGGATCACTGGCAAGACGCCCAGTGCCGGCAATCTGGAATCGGGCGCGCAATATTGCAGCGTCAGCCCTTGCCGGTGCGGTCGAACCCAGTGTCGGCACGGCAACGCATTATCACACTGTCTGGATCGTCCCCTATTGGGCAAAAAGTCTCGAAAAAATAACAACCGTCGGATCGCATATCTTCTATCGCTGGACCGGATTCTGGGGCAAGCGTGCTGCATTTACGAGCCGCTATAGCGGGGAAAATCTTTCTGGTACGGCTATTGCCGAAATCGACAATGATGAAACCATTGCACTGGATCCGACAATGGGCGACGAAGATGAAACAGTGACTTTCGTGCCCGAGGTTGATCCGATATTGACGCCAGGATTCAATGTTGGTGACACGCCCGATCGCCTTCCGGATGCCGGAACAATTTCTGCTGATCAAACCGATAGTCCGATCGCGGCAGATCGCGAAAAAGGAACATTAATTCTGGATTAAGTCCAAATGTGTAGATTCCTCGTCTGGACCTCCGATAAGCTACTGATTATCTTATGTTAACTTTAGAAAACGCCAACTCACCCGAGTTAAAGGAAGCTGAGCGCATTCCGTTAAACGTAAATTGACGTAATACCTCAGCAATTTCCTAGACTTTTGCGGCCGACAGCGATATCGGCCCCCCCCAGAAGGATCTAACATGGTTGAAAAGGCGCAAACTGGATTTATCCCTTCTATCCGACGAAATGTCGTACCGGTTACCGTCACTTTTGCGATCGTGATTTTTCTGATTCTATTGCCCCAGTCGGTATTTTACCGCGGACTGGTCTCCATACTCGCGGAATGGCAGTTTTTGTGGTTCGGCCGGTACTTCCCTATCCTGACCATGGCCTTGCCTGTCATCATTCTATCGCTGTTGCTGCTGATCATCCTCTGGATCCTGCTGCGCCGCAAGAAAAACCGCAATGAGAGCGAGGCTGTTCTGAGCGCAACCGAACAGCTGGCAAAATCAGTGACGCGCACGCGGCTGACCATGCGGAGTTTTTTCGCGCTGGCGGGCCTCGGTCTGCTGGGTGCGCTCATTTCCCTCATTCTTATGAGCCGCCTGCCCAGTGACGAAGGCAAAGCGCAGCAAATCAATGTCGGCGCAATCCCGTTTGCTGTCCCCAGAGAAGGTGCAGCAAGGCTCACCGGGTCCCTGGACTGGCAAAAGCTCGCTACGATTGACCGGAATCTGGTGCTGGCGAACCAGCGTACCTATTTTATCCCGATCGTCAGCCGAATTGCAGAGCGCAAATCTACTCGTTATTTTGTGCAGGTCTTTCGTCCGGAATTTGTTCTGCCAAGAAATCAGCTGCCGGGCATTATCCCGGAAAAAGACAAGCTTCTTGAGCATGGTCGAATCATTCCGACAAAGGATGGACCCGGAAATTCGGTGACCGGGGCCTTGCGGCAAGATGGCCTGCCGGATGAAATCGTTCTCCTATACGAGAAAACCGGTCTGAAAGTGCATCCTGATCACTATGTATTATATCGCAAAACAAGTGACCTGAAATGGCCCTACTGGGTTGCTGCGCTTGAATTTCTGCTTCTGGCGCTGGGTTCTGGCTTGCTCGCCCTGTTCCAGCGCAGACAGTTGAAACGCCTGCTGGCGGCATATGATGACTAGATAGCCCGTGATCAAGGGATTAATCCAGATTAACACCTGTTAACTGACGTTTACCCCGTTGCTGAAGACTTCCCGAACGTGACTGCGGCTATCAGTGCCACATGTCAGTGCAACCCATCACATGGATTCTCGGCGGCCTTGCCTTTGGCGGGGTTACGCTTGCTGGCGTGCAAACTTCAGAATTTGCCGCGCAACCATCTGCATCAGCGATGACCGCCATGCCGTCGACACTCCCGGCAACTGGCTTTCAGCCAGATTCGGCGCAGTCTTTCCATATTGACCGATCCAAAGATGGGCTTTTCTACGTCGATGGAATGTTGCAGGGCGTGCCTGTCCGTTTTGCCATCGACACCGGAGCATCAGTCGTCGTTTTGAACATGGCGGATGCCAGGCGAGCGGGATTGGGTGATGGTCAAAGCTCTGCCCGAATCCGAACGGCCAGCGGATATGGCAAAATGGCCTGGCATCGCGCGCAGCATTTGACGGTGGCCGGCAGACCGGTCGGACAACTGGACATTGCAGTGATGGAAGATGGACCGGAAACGTCCCTGCTTGGCCTCAATGCTCTGTCACGTTTGAAATCCGTGACATTGAAACAGGACCGGCTGATTATCGAATAAGCCGAACGGCTCTGCCCGCAGTTTAGGCCGGCAGCTGTCGTTTGCGCCGCAAGCGCAACGCACCACCAACCATCAAAAAGCCCGCAATAAACATCGCCCAGGTCATTGGCTCAGGTACAGGAGACATGACAGGTGGCACCTCGGGAATTGGGTCGGTTGGATCGTTGGGATCATCTGGATCTGCCGGAATAATGGTGCCCGGCGTTCCGCCGCCCCCACCTGATCCGCCGCCAAATCCGCCGCCAGAAGAGCCGCCGCCCGATCCACCGCCGGATCCCCCGATTGCGTCACCACCGCCACCGGTACCACCACCGGGCACGCCAGAGCCGGGATTAAGCGTTCCGCCGGGAGCAGAGCGTGCATCAGCGAGTTCCGTCGGCAGTTCACCAAACCGGGGAACGGAAGCCTCGGGTATGTTTCCACGTGCTGCCCGCCCCTCGCCGGGAGCTGGTGCAAGATCTGCGGTATCCATTGGAATGAATCGCGAACGGCGTTTGCGATCGTCATTGCCCAGTCCAATAAACTGACGGACAAGTGCGTCGGCTCCACCGAGAGTCAAATAGACGACCGGCAATTTTTCGGGAACCGCGGTGAATACAAATGGAGTATCCGCTTCCGGCGTCCACATCGCACGATCATTGCGCGGAAATAGCGCAGCAACGCCCACAACTACCAGAAAAATCATGATAGCCGCTCGGCGACGACGGTCCGCAGATGCGACCAATGTACTTAAATCGTCTGACAAAATTTGATCCTTTACTCGCGCAACAACATACTTAAGCGCCTGTAAGCCTTGCCAATGAAGGAAAATGTGCGGATTTGCAACGTTGTTTACCATCCAGATTAACGCTCTGTGGCATATTGCAGGCGGCATACGCCCCCCGGCAATGGGTGAAAGTGGCGGCTAAGCTGAAAAGCATGGATTGGCAACAATCTGGCCAGCCGCAGCTGGTGATACAAGATTCTACAATTGCGTTACCGCGGTTTTGGCAATCCGCATTTCTGACGAGCGCAATTTTTTCAATAAAGTCTGCTTGCCAAAGTGGTCGGGCGGGGCGCGGATTGGCAAAAACGGGAGCTTTTGGCTCTGTTAACCAATCAGAAACCAGTTCCGGCCCACAATATGGGTTGGAGATATAAAATGCGCGCCAGAAAAATCCGGTATGACGAAACATTCGTAGAGGCAGAACCCGCTCCGGATACGGGCGAGATTCAACTGATTGGATCCGGTGAAGCCAGTTATGTGCCGTCTCCGGCACGCCAGTTGCAGGAACAGTTAGAGGGTCGGTTGAGCGAAACCGGGCCCCTACCGACGGAAGAAAAACTCTCTCCCCGCACAAAGCTGCTGATAATTGTCGGGAGCTGTGCTGGTTTTTGGGCGACCATTGTTGCCGCCGGATTCCTGATCTCGATGATCTAAAATCCGCAATTTCATTCGGCTATGTACCCAAAAAACGGCCTCGCCGGAGCCGATCCCGACCCTGCTTCCAACAATCAATTTGGAAAAAATGCAGAAAAAGTTTGCATCTGGTTACAAAATTATACAGGATTACGACAGGAGTGGCCAAAATTTGCCTTTGGGTGCTCCTAAGCCGGAATGTGCCTTCAGCTGAGACACGTTTGATTACAGTCTCAGCACCTTGAAATGCACTGTCCGCCAAGCGAGGGGTCGTGCAAATTATGGCAATATTATCACATCCGAATCAAAATGATTCACCAGATATAGTCCCGGTTTATCAGCGGTTATCGCAAGCTGAGCGACTGGTTATGACAGCATCCAGATATGGTGGTTATTGCGCGCTGCTGGCAGCCCTAACCGCGCTAGTCTGGTTTTTACTCAGGTAGACATCGCCTTCATCACAATTTGCTGCATTGGTTAACAAAATATTAGTTTGTGGCCTTTAGCACAAAATCGTCTATTCAGGACTTCGGGGCGCGCAATTGAGTAATGTGAAAGCAGATGGTGCGTTAGTTGGACGAAAGTTACTCATTCGCTGGGCAAAAACTGAATAGCGAGAACCAGGATCGCTGGTCTCTCGCATCCGTTCGTGTTGTGCTTTATACGCTGCTCCAGTTGCTGGATGTGGTAGCTATTGTCGCGGGCTTCATGATGGCCAGCTTTTTGCGCGAAGACAAATGGCTGTCGCCGCAGGGCTATCATATCGTATTGCTGGTCGTTCCCATATTTCTGATGTTTGCCTTCACCCGCGATTCCTATTCAATAGATTCCCTGCGCAGCCTTTCAGAAAGCGTTCGCAGGCCGTTTTCAGCCCTTTTTGCAACGGGTCTGATCGTATTGATGTTCACGTTTTTCTCGCAAACCGGTACCGATATATCCCGTTTGGCATTTGCCTTCGCCTTTGCTGCCAGCGCGGCTCTGCTGGCGATTGGGCGGCTCATCGTCAATCAGATTGTGTGGATGAAATTCCATGGCATGGTGATTGACCAGCTACTGATTCTCGACGGCGTCCCGCCGATACCTTTTGAACGAGGCATACATTGCGTGGATGCCCGCGCAGCCAAGCTCTATCCCGATCCGATGGATCCGCACATGTTGTCGCATCTGTCGGAACTTGTGAAAGGGTATGACCGAATCATTGTTGCTTGCACGCGAGAACGACGAGCGGACTGGTCGCTTTTCCTGAAGGGATCAGATGTGACGGGCGAACTAATTGTCAGCGGCGCCAATAATCTCGGCGCGATCGGCCTCGGTGATTTTGGCGAAAGCGACACACTTATCGTGTCACGCGGCACCTTGAATCTTGTGAACCGCCTCAAAAAACGAGCGTTTGATCTGGCGATTACAATTCCGCTTCTGATTTTCCTGTCACCGCTTTTGATTGCGGTGGCAATTGCCATCAAACTGGATAGCCCGGGGCCTGTTCTGTTCCGCCAACCCCGCGTGGGTCAGGGAAACCGGATATTCAGCATCTACAAATTTCGCAGCATGCACTCCGACAAGGGCGATGCCAACGGAGATCAGTCAACGCAGGTCAATGACCAGCGGATCACGCGCGTCGGGAATTTCATCCGCAAAACCAGCATTGATGAGCTACCCCAGCTTGTGAACGTCCTGCGCAGCGAAATGAGTGTTGTTGGTCCTCGGCCGCACGCCTTGGGTTCGCTCGCCGGTGACAAACTTTTCTGGGAAATCAATCAGCGTTACTGGCTCCGCCATGCGCTGAAACCGGGAATTACCGGCCTGGCTCAGATAAGAGGTTTCCGGGGCGCAACAGACCGCCAGGAGGATCTCGAAGCTCGCCTGCAGTCAGATCTGGAATATCTGGAAGGCTGGCGGATGTGGCGCGACGTGACGATTTTGTTTGGCACGGCGAAAGTGTTGATGCACCCTAATGCCTACTGACTAGAATCAGTTTGAGCATTTTGAAAACGGGAAACTCGGGCGCATGACGATGGCGACAGACGCTACAAATATTCCACCGATTCTGGTCACAGGCGCTGCGGGTTTTATCGGCCATGCCGTTTCCGGCGCGTTGATCGCACGCGGCGACATGGTCATCGGAATTGACAATCTGAACGACTATTACGATCCGGACCTCAAACAGGCCCGTTTGAACAATCTCGAGCAGCTGGCCGGTTTCCGCTTCGAAAAAACAGATATATCGGATGAAAAAGCCGTTCGCGCTCTGGTCGAGGATAATGGTGTCCGGAAGATCATCCACCTCGCCGCCCAGGCGGGCGTGCGCTATAGTCTGGAAAATCCGTTCGCCTATCAGAAATCCAATCTGCAAGGCCATCTGGCGTTGCTCGAGGCCAGCCGTCATGCACCTGATTTTGAGCATCTGGTCTATGCGTCTTCGAGCTCTGTTTATGGCGACAAGCCAATGGGCGGCGTGGGATTTACCGAGGACGAACCGGCGACCGACCCGGTATCGCTCTATGCGGCGACCAAGCGATCGTGCGAACTGATGAGCCAGTCTTACGCAAAACTCTACGGTTTTCCACAAACCGGTCTGCGGTTTTTCACCGTTTACGGGCCATGGGGACGGCCTGACATGGCCTATTTCGGATTCACGAAAAAGATTCTCGCGGGCGAACCGATTGAAGTCTACGGCGAAGGCAAAATGGCGCGCGATTTCACCTATATTGATGATATTGTCGATGGCATATTGGGCGCGCTCGACAATCCGCCAGCCTCGCACGATCACCGCGTTTTGAACATTGGCGACAGTCGCCCTGTCGGCCTGATGGAGATGATCACTGCGCTGGAGCAGGCTCTGGTTATCGAAGCCGAAAAGATCATGCGCCCGATGCAGCCAGGCGATGTCACGTCAACATATGCCGATATATCAAAACTGCAGGCACTGACCGGGTACAGGCCCAAGGTTATGCTCGAAGACGGATTGCAGCGCTTTGTCAGCTGGTATCGCGAGTTTTACGGCAATTTGCCGCCAACCTAAGTCTGTTCAGGAAAACTCACGGCGGTGAGATCCGCGCAAGACTTGCTGTGCCACAAGGTGCAGTTGCTCGTTGACGCCCTCATCCGCACAAACTCCATCGCGAAAAATACCCCCGGAAGCGTTAATGCCAACGCCAAGTGGTGTCGGCCATCCGCGCAGGGCGTGCACAATTGATCGCATGGCCGCGAGGGTTGATCCGGTGGCCTGCCAGCCATAAGCGGTCACAATAAGCCCGACTGGCAATCCATCCAGATATACCCGATCATCGCCTGCGGTTTCTTCAATATAGTCCACCGCGTTCTTCACCAGTCCGGAAATCGTGCCGTGATAACCCGGGCTCGACAATAATATGCCGTCTGCCCTGCGCACCGAACTTACCAGCGCTCTGCCGGTTTCATTCAGGCCGACAGGGTCGGACCGGTAATGAGGAAGGTCGCATAGCCGTTCGGATCCGAACAATTCCGTTTCCGCGCCGGCATCCGATGCAGCCTGGAGCGCAATGGCCAGAGCTTGCTCGGTGGAAGATGCCGGATTTGTCGTGCCGCCCAATCCCAGAATAAAAGGTCTGTCTTCGTTTTTCGCCATATCCGTCCATAGCTGGGCATTGAAAAGAAATGCAATGATCATGATTGCGCGCCCGGACGCGGAGCAATGCTATCAGATGTTTTAATTGACCGGTTAAAGTCGGTTCGGTATCCGCCAGAACAAGATATTACAGACCACGATACCCCTTTGAAGGACCTGCCCATGCGTAAATTTACTGAAGAACAACATATGTTCCGCGATGCCTATCGCCGGTTTCTGGCCGATGAAGTCGCACCGCATATGCCCGCCTTTCGCGAAGCGGGAATCGTCGATCGGGAAATTTTCAAGAAAGCAGGTGATCAGGGATTTCTGATGACCTGGCCCGACGAAAAATATGGCGGCATGGGCGATAATGATTTTCGCTATGAACAAATCATCATCGAAGAAGCGGCACGCGCGGGATGTCACGAATGGTATGCAACCCTGCACAGCCGCCTGGTTGGTCCCTATTTCAAGAATATCGGCAATGAAGAGCAGCGGGAACGGTTTTTGCCCAAATGTGTCAACGGCGAAACAATTCTCGCCGTGGCGATGACCGAACCCGGCGCCGGCAGCGATTTGTCGGGGATGAAATCCAGCGCGAAAGATATGGGCGATCATTATCTGCTCAACGGATCGAAAACCTATATTTCCAATGGAATAAATGCTGACGTCATCATCGTCGCCGCCAAACTGGATGGCGAGGAAAGCAAGCACGCGATGGTGTTGCTGATCGTCGAGCGCGGCATGGAAGGCTTCGAGCGCGGCCGCAATCTCGATAAAATGGGCCAGTCCGCACAGGATACTGCGGAACTTTTCTTCAACAATGTGAAAATTCCCAAGGAAAATGTACTCGGAGAGCCCGGCAACGGTTTTGTCCATCTGATGGAAGGTCTCGCCGAGGAGCGACTGATCGGCATGGTGCAATATGGTGCTTCTGCCCGTCATGCCTTTGACGTAACCCGCAAATTCGTCATGGAACGCGATGTTTTCGGCAAAAAACTGTCCGACATGCAGAATACGCAGTTCAAAATGGCTGAAATGGACGCCAAGATCGACATGTTCCAGACTTATGTTGATCATTGCGTTGAAGTCCACAATCAGGGCCAGCTCAATTCCAACATGGCCGCCAAAGGCAAGATGCTGGGCAGCGAAATCGAATGGGAAATGATGGATCTGGGTGTCCAGCTGCACGGTGGCGCCGGCTACATGAAGGAATATGAGATCTGCCGCATGTTCCTCGATGCGCGGGTCAGCCGGATTTATGCCGGCAGCTCTGAAATCATGCGCTATATTGTCGGCCGCGATGTATTCAGCCAGAAATATCAAAGCATCCTTGAATAGGCTATACGCGAAGTGTCCCCCGCTTGTGGCGATTCGTCACTGGCAGACATGTTGAAGTCACAGCTTCTACTCGCATTACGTTTACGTAAACTGCTTGACTATGCTGCAGCGCAACATTAACTATGCAGTTAAACATCCTGAATCACAGACAATGAGGAATATCGCATGACCGAAGCCTTTATTTATGACGCAGTGCGCAGCCCGCGCGGCAAAGGCCGCAATGACGGCAGCCTGCATGAAATCACCGCGCTGGATCTGGCATCACAAGTGCTCGGATCAATTAACGACCGCAACGAGCTGGACGGCCATGAAGTTGAAGATATTGCTTATGGCTGTGTCTCCCCCGTTGGCGAACAAGGCGCTGTCATCAGCCGGATGGCAGCACTGAAAGCCGGTTATGCCGATACAACTTCTGCTATCCAGGTGAACCGTTTCTGCGGATCCGGCCTTGAAGCCGTGAATATCGCTGCCGGCAAGATCAAATCCGGTGAAGCCGACCTTGCCGTCGGCGGCGGCGTCGAATCGATGAGCCGTGTGCCGATGGGCAGCGACGGACTGGGCGGCATGGCTGATCCTACGCTGGTATTTCAGGAATATTTCGTGCCTCAGGGCATTTCCGCCGATCTGATCGCCACCAAATATGGCTATAGCCGCGACGATGTCGACGCCTATGCGGTGGAAAGTCAAAAGCGGGCCGGAAAAAGCTGGGAAGAAAAGCGCTTCGCCAAATCCATTTTGCCGATCAAGGATGTGATTGGCGAAACCATTCTCGACCATGATGAGTTGATGCGTCCTGAAACTGACATGCAATCACTCGGTGCGCTAAACCCCGCATTCCAGGGCATGGGCGAACAGATGCCCGGTTTCAACGATGTCGCAATCCTGAAGCATCCCGACGTCGAAAAAATGAATCATGTCCATCACGCCGGCAACAGCTCGGGTATTGTTGATGGCGCAGCTGCGGTATTGATCGGCAATGAAGAAGCCGGTTCAAAATATGATCTGAAACCACGGGCGCGGATCGTGTCCATGGCTTCCATCGGGTCCGAACCGACAATCATGCTGACCGGCCCTGAATTTGCGGCGCAAAAAGCGCTGAAGCGCGCGGGCATGGATGCCAGCGATATTGATGTGTGGGAATTGAACGAAGCCTTTGCGGCGGTCGTCCTGCGCTTCATGGAAGCGATGAATGTCGACCATGGCGACATCAACGTAAACGGCGGTGCAATTGCGATGGGTCATCCGCTCGGCGCAACCGGCGCAATGATCCTCGGTACGGTACTCGACGAGCTCGAGCGTTCCGACAAGCAGACTGCATTGTCGACGCTATGCATTGGCGGCGGCATGGGTATCGCCACCATTATCGAGCGTGTGAACTAAGCGCGAACTTCGCCGCTTTCACACTCCATTCCTATTTTAGCAGGACAGAAAAATGACCTACGAAACATTCTCACTCGATATCGACAGCGACGGCATTGCGCTCCTTACTATCGATCTTCCCGGCCAGTCGATGAACGTCTGGAACGAAGCCCTGATCACCGACTTCAAGGCTTTTGTTGAAGAACTGATCAGCAATGACGACATCAAGGGCGCTGTCATCACTTCCGGTAAAAAGTCCGGCTTTCTCGCCGGTGCCGACCTCAATATGCTGGGCGCTTCAAAAGCAGACAGCATGGCCGAAGCATTTGAAAGTGCATGGGAACTGAACGGCATGTTGCGCCGTTTGGAAACCGGTGGACACACAGCCAAGGCGCTGCTGAAAGGCGCGGCTCACGCCAAGCCTGTTGCTTGCGCACTGAACGGCCTTGCACTGGGCGGCGGTCTCGAACTCGCCCTCGCCTGTCACTATCGCGTCTGTGCGGACAATCCAAAGATTCAGCTTGGTGTTCCCGAAGTGCAGGTTGGCTTGCTCCCCGGTGGCGGCGGAACCCAGCGCCTGCCTCGCCTTGCAGGTCTGCAGGGTGCCGGCATGATGATCATGATGGGTCAGCCGATCAACCCGGCCTCGGCCAAGGCGCAGAATATTATCGACGAAATTGCCCCGGCTGATGAAGTTGTCGCGAAAGCGAAGGAATGGGTCAAAGCCAATCCGAAGGCTTCTGCTCCATGGGACAAGAAGGGCTGGAAATTCCCCGGCGGCGCGGGTTCCATGGACCCACGCGCGGTTCCGCTTTACCTCGGTTCCTCCGCGATGGCGCTGAAACAGAGCAAAGGCAATTACGAAGCAGTGAAGGCGATCCTCTCCTGCCTCTATGAAGGTTCGATGTTGCCGATGGACACCGCCCTTCGCGTGGAAAGCAAATATTTCACCAAATTGCTGTCCGGCCCGCAAGCCAAGAACATGATCCGTACATTGTTCATCAACAAGCAGGCAGCTGACAAAGGCGCGATGCGTCCTGAAGGCGTTCCGCCAACTGAACTGAAAACCGTCGGCGTTCTGGGTGCCGGCCTGATGGGCTCCGGCATCACCCATGTCACGGCCAAAGGCGGCATGAATGTGATCGTCCTCGACCGCAATATGGAAGAAGCGCAGAAAGCGATCGCTTACAGCCAGAAGATTGTCGACAAGGGCGTCAAGCGCGGAAAGATGACGCAGGAAAAAGCCGACGCTTTCATGGCGCGCATCACGCCGACCGACAATTATGATGATCTGAAAGATGTCGATCTGATTATTGAAGCCGTGTTTGAACGTCCGGATGTCAAAGCCGACGTGATCAAGAAAACCGAAGCGGTGATTGGCAAGGACGTGGTTTTCGCGTCCAATACGTCCACGCTGCCGATCACGGGTCTCGCCAAGAACAGCGAACGTCCCGATCAGTTTATCGGCATGCACTTTTTCTCACCTGTTGAGAAAATGCCATTGCTGGAAATCATCCCGGGCGCGGAAACCGGTGACAAGGCTCTGGCCGTCGCGCTTGATTATAACGCGCGCATTCGCAAGACTCCGATTGTCGTTAAAGACGTACGCGGCTTCTACACCAACCGCGTCTTCCCGCCCTATGCCAATGAAGCGACCATGATGGTGGCCGAAGGCGTGAACCCTGCACTGATCGAGAATGCAGCCATTTCCATGGGCATGCCGATTGGTCCGCTTGCGATCGTGGACGAAACCACCCTGCAACTGGGTTATGACATCATGACGTCGACCAAGGAAGAAATGGGTGACGCCTATGTTCCCAGCGGGACCGAGGAACTGATGGAACTGATGGTCAAGAAGATCGATCGTCGCGGCCGGCGCTTTGGTGGCGGCTTTTACGAATATAGCGACGATGGCTCCAAGAAACTCTGGCCTGGCCTGAAAGAGCATTTCCCGCTCGCCGAAAACCAGCCGACAGTGGAAGAAGTCAAACAGCGTTTGATGTATATCCAGCTGATCGCCACGGCCCAGTGTTTTGACGAAGGCGTTGTCTCTGATCCACAATCTGCCGATCTTGGCGCGATCTTCGGCTGGGGCTTTGCGCCCTGGACTGGTGGCCCGATGAGCCACATCGATACGATCGGTGTCGATAATTTCGTCCGGACAGCTGATCTGCTCGCCCAGAAATATGGCGAACGGTTCAAGCCGCCCATGAGCTTCCGCGAGAAAGCGGATGCGGGTGAGACTTTTTACAAGGCAGCCTGAGCCATTTGAAAATTGAGAAGAAAGGGCTCCTTCGGGGGCTCTTTTTTTGTCTGATCAGTTTTGTCGGACAAGGCTGGCGATTTGATCGGAAAGCTGCTCGACCTTCGCTGCCAAACCGGCCAGCGAAGCGTTTTCGACATCTGTGCCATCCTGCTCTGTGCCAGCCTGCTCCATGCCATAATGCGACCGAAATAGCGCGACCATCTGATCGACAACGGGCTTTTGCTGTCTCAGATTGCGGTCGCTCTCCATGGCCATCTCAATCGATCGCGCACTATATTCCAGTGTCCCGTAAAATACGTCCCGTGCCTGCCAGAGTATCGCATCAGCGCGCAACTCGCCGCGATCCTGACCTCGCAAAAACAGCCGATCGAAAACCGCGACATAGTGTCGCAGATGATCGCGCGAAACGCTCACTTCGCTATTGTTGCGCCGCAGCGCAAAAGTCAGGTTGATAAAGTCTGCGTTACGAATGACGGTGCCAAGATGATAAGTCGCCAAGGCTTCAAGACGGTGAAAGAATCCAGTGGCTTGCGCCGCCGCCATGACGGATTCTGCTTCCCGGGTAAGCCCGTCCCAGAATTGCTGAAGCACGGCCAGCATCAGCTCCGCCTTGGACTCATAATAGCTGTAAATCGTACCTTCTCCAATCCCGGCACGGCGCGCAATTTCGGACATGCGCGCGCCATCAAAACCGGTTTCGACAAACACACTGCGTGCCGCTTCCAGGATGGCCGCCTCCTTGCGCTCGAGCTTGGCGCGCTGTGTCTCTGGAAAGGCGGGTTTTGAAGCCAGTTTACGTCCTTATTGAGCTTGACTCGAAAATACCGAATGCTATTCAACTAGACCCGGGAGACTCGTAATGTCAAATGACAAGATCATCCGTATCGGCGGAGCCAGTGGATTCTGGGGTGAATCCGACATGGCCGTGCCGCAGCTTCTTAAAGAAGCGCGGGAAGGTCTGGGTCTCGATTATATCGTCTTCGACTATCTCGCCGAAATCACCATGTCGATCATGGCGCGGGCCCGAGCGAAAAACCCGGATATGGGCTATGCCGTCGACTTTGTAACTGCTGTCATCAAACCGCATATTGCGGAAATTGCCAAGCAGGGCGTTAAACTGATCTCCAACGCCGGCGGAACCAATCCCCTTGCCTGTGCCGCCACGGTTCGTGCCATCATCGCAGAAGCCGGACTGGACCTGACCGTTGCCGTGGTGACTGGCGATGACCTGACGGGACGGGCCGCTGAATTTGCAGATCGCAAGGAGATGTTTTCGAGCGAAGCCTTCCCTGACCCGCAAGCCATTGCCAGCATCAATGCCTATCTGGGGGCTTTTCCTGTTGCCAGCGCGCTCGACCGGGGTGCTGATATCGTGATTACCGGCCGCTGCGTTGACAGTGCAGTGACTTTGGGGGCCTGTATCCATGAATTTGGCTGGAGCCGGGACGATCTCGACCAATTGGCGGGAGCCAGTCTCGCCGGACATATCCTTGAATGTGGCCCCCAGGCGACGGGCGGGAATTTCACTGACTGGGAAAGTGTCGCCGATAGCATGGACAATGCCGGATACCCAATTGCAGAAATTGCCGGGGATGGAAGTTTCATCGCTACAAAAGCTGCCGGTACGGGCGGCATAGTCAATATCGGCACAATTGGTGAGCAAATGCTCTATGAAATCGGCGATCCTCAGGCCTATATGCTGCCCGACGTTGCGTGCGACTTTAGTGACGTTTCGCTGAGTGAGATCGCACCGGATCGCGTGAAAGTGACGGACGCGACCGGCTTGCCCGCTCCCGATACATATAAAACTTGCGCGACTTATTCCGACGGCTGGAAAATGGTCGCACCGTTTTTCTTTGTCGGAGAAGATGCAGGCCGGAAAGCCAGAAGCTTTGCCGACAATGCCTTGAAGCGCGCGCGCAAGAAACTGCGTGCCTCCAATGCCGGTGACTATGATGAAGTGCTGATCGAAACGCTCGGCGATGACAGTCATTACGGCGCATTCGGACACGCAGCGGCAGCCCGCGAAGTGGTGCTGAAGATCGGCGTCAAGCATCGCGATCCCAAAGCGACCTTGCTGTTGCTGAAGGAAGCGACGGGCATGGGTCTGGCGACACCACCCGGTCTGGCGCTATTTTCCGGCGGTCGTCCCAAGCCTTCGCCGGTTGTCCGGCTGTTCTCATTGCTGGTTCCCAAATCCGAAATATCGGTTTCCGTGACGGTGGGTGAAAATAGCGAACCATTTTTGGAACCCGCAGGCAAACCCTTTGATAATAGCGCGATCAACCGTCCAGCCTGTCCAGAAAAACCGGATACCGCCGATCCCATGACAGAGGTTCCGCTCATCCGGCTCGCCTGGGGCCGGTCGGGTGACAAGGGTGACAAATCCAATATCGGTATCATTCCACGCGATCCCGACTTTGTGGCCTGGATCTGGGCCGCACTCGATGAAAACATGGTGCGCGAACGCTTCGCCCATTTCCTGCAGACACCAGACAATCCGGCCGCGGTCGATCGCTATTTCATGCCGGGAACCGGAGCGATAAACTTTCTTCTTCACGATATTCTCGGCGGCGGCGGGGTTGCATCGCTGCGCAATGACCCGCAGGGTAAGAGCTATGCCCAGATCCTGCTCGCCGCACCGGTCCCGATACCCCAATCTCTTGCAGAGGCGCTGTAATCATGCCCCAGTTTAAGTCCAAAATTGTCACTGGCTCGGACAGCTTTGAAAAAAATCGTGCGGACATGCTCGTTTTGATCGACCATTTGCGGTCGCTTGAGCAGCGTGCGGTTGCGGCCTCCGAAAAACGCCGGCCCACTTTCGAAAAGCGAGGTCAGCTTACACCCCATGAGCGGGTCACGCGCTTGCTCGATCCCGGCATGCCCTTTTTGCGGCTCTACAACATGGCCAATTATCTGCTCGAAGATCCCGATCCGGACACGAGCATTCCCGGCGGCAGTGTTATTCTCGGCATCGGCTTTGTCAAAGGCGTGCGCTGCATGATCTGGGCCGATGACAGCGGCATCCGGGCTGGTGCAGCAACGGCGGGCGGCTGGGATGCCAGCAAAGGCGCCCAGAAAATGGCGCAGGAACTGAAACTGCCCTTCATCCATCTGGTCGAAAGCGCCGGTGCCAATCTGATGGAATATAAGGTCGAGCTGTGGGCCCATGGCGGAATGCTGTTTCGCAATCTCGCCTGGCTGAGTGCGGCGGGCATCCCGACGATGGTCGTGTTGCACGGTCCCTCAACCGCTGGCGGCGCCTATATGCCGGGCATGTCCGACTATGTGGTCGGCGTGCGTGACAATGGCATGGCGGCTTTGGGCGGCGCGGCGCTGGTCCATGCCGCAACCGGCGAAGTGGCGGATGATCGCGAGCTGGGCGGGACGGAAATGCATGCCAGCACAACCGGTACCGTGGAATATCTTGCCGATGATGATGCCCACGGGATTGAAATTGCCCGCGACACAATGGGGCGGATAGACTGGAACAAGAATACCAGCCCGATCCGCCAGAATGATTATGAAGAGCCGCTATATGATATTGATGAGCTCGCCGGGGTCGTACCCACGGACTACACGATTCCCTACGACGTCCGGGAAGTGGCCGCGCGAATTGTTGACGGGTCCGATTTTGAAGAGTTTAAAAGCCGCTATGGCCCGGGCACCGTCTGCATGCAGGCCAGCATCATGGGGCATGCCGTCGGACTGATCGGCAATAACGGCCCGTTCGATCCCGAAGCTGCGGCCAAAGCCACGCATTTCTTCCAGCTCTGTGACCAGTCCGAACTGCCGATCATCTTTTTGAACAACACAACCGGCTATATTGTCGGCACGGAGTCCGAACATAAGGGCATGATCAAGCTGGGCAGCAAAATGATCCAGGCGGTATCGAATGTCCGTGTGCCCAAACTGGCCTTGTATATTGGTGCCAGCTTTGGTGCCGGCAATTACGGGATGAGCGGCGTTGCCTTTGAACCCGATTTTCTGTTCAGCTGGCCCAATGCCAAAACCGGTGTGATGGCCGGGGCCTCGGCAGCCAACACGATGAGCCATGTCGCCCGGGTGCAGGCTCAGCGCAAGGGTGTGGAACCGGACGAAGATGCGATCGCGAAACAGGAACAGCGGATCAAGGATATTTTCGAAGCGCAGGAGAGCGCCTTCTTCACCTCCGGCCGCGTTCTCGACAACGGCGTTATCGATCCGCGCGATACCCGCAAAGTTCTTGGCTTCGCGCTCGAGACAATTTTTGAAGCCCAGAACCGTACACTTCATCCAAACGCTTTTGGAGTGGCGCGCATATGACCGATCTGCCCAAAACCGAAACGCTGGAACTGGAATTACAGCAAGGCTGGCTGACCATCTGGTTCAACCAGCCGGAAAATCGCAATGCACTGAGTGACGCTTTGGTGTCAGAGCTAGCCTCTGTTTTAAAAGGCGTTCGTGATGATCGTGATGTGCGCGGGATCACTTTGCGCGGACGCGGCGGCGTGTTTTGCGCCGGTGCCGACCTCAAGAATTTCAAGGAGAATTTCCAGGCGAGCGGCGACCGGGGCGCAACCATAGCCATGTCGATGGGCGCAGCCGAGATTTTCGACCTGGTGAACAGCGCACCACAGGTTGTGATCGTATTGATCGAAGGTGCCGCCATGGCCGGTGGCTTCGGACTGTCTTGCTGCGCGGACGTCGTCATCTGCGAAAGCGGCGCGCGTTTTGCGATGACAGAGACGGCCATCGGGGTAACGCCGGCGCAGATTTCGCCATTTGTGATTCAAAAACTGGGTTATGCGACCGGTCGCCGGTTGATGCTGACCGCCGCCCGCTTCGACGGCACGCAGGCGCACGAACTCGGTTTTGCCGACTTTATTGCCGATGATGTCGCCGGACTGGAGGCCATCGAAATGCAGCTGCGCAAACAGGTGTTGGGCGCAGCGCCTGGCGCCGTTGCGGCAACCAAGGACCTGCTCGGACAGATCGCCGGTCAGCCGCGCGAAGAAGTCATTCGCCTGGCCGCCGAGAATTTCGCAGACCGTATGGTCAGTGAAGAAGCAAAAGAAGGTGTCGCCAGCTTTTTCGAAAAGCGCAAACCCAACTGGGTCGTGAAACCGGACTAAGGACCAGAACAAGGAAACGCATATGACACAAATATCCACCCTCCTTGTTGCCAATCGCGGTGAAATCGCGTGCCGGGTAATGCGCACGGCCAAAGCACAGGGCATTCGCACCGTAGCGGTATATTCCGACGCCGACGCCAATGCCCCGCATGTCAAAATGGCCGATGATGCCGTTCGGATCGGGCCCGCGCCGGTAAACGAATCCTACCTGCTGATCGACACGATCATTCAGGCCGCAAAAGATAGCGGCGCGAATGCAATCCATCCCGGCTATGGATTTCTCTCGGAAAACGCAGCCTTTTCGCAAGCCTGTGCAGCAGCAGATATCATCTTTGTCGGACCACCGGAAAAAGCCATTGATGTGATGGGCGACAAGGCGCGTTCCAAGCGCGCAATGATCGCGGCCGATGTCCCTTGCGTCCCCGGCTATCAAGATGACGATCAGTCCGATACGACTCTGATCGCAGAAGCCGAAAAAATTGGCGTGCCGCTTATGGTCAAGGCAGCGGCTGGCGGCGGCGGACGCGGAATGCGTCTGGTCCATGATCTGGCCGAAGTTCCGGACGCGATCAAACTGGCCCGATCCGAAGCAGAAAATGCGTTCGGCAATGGCGAGCTGATCCTGGAAAAGGCGATTATCAAACCGCGCCATGTCGAGCTGCAGGTCTTCGCCGACAGCCATGGCAATGTCATCCATCTCGGAGAACGCGATTGTTCGGTTCAGCGTCGGCATCAGAAAGTGATCGAAGAAGCGCCCTGCCCTGTCATGACGTCAGACTTGCGCGTTGAAATGGGGGCCGCTGCTGTCGAAGCCGCGCGCGCCGTCGATTATCGCGGCGCGGGTACAGTGGAGTTTCTGCTCGATCAGTCGGGCGAATTCTACTTCCTGGAAATGAACACGCGCCTGCAGGTCGAGCACCCTGTGACCGAAGAGATTACCGGACTAGATCTCGTGGCGCTGCAGCTGAAAGTTGCGCAAGGCGACTCTCTGGGTATCACGCAGGATGACGTCACGCTGACCGGTCACGCGATGGAAGTGCGGCTCTACGCCGAAGATCCGGCCGATGATTTCCTGCCCAGCACCGGTCATGTCGAGTTGTGGCATCCCTCCGATATTGCGCGGGTTGACAGCGGTATCGCAACTGGCGGCGAAGTTTCTCCCTTTTACGATAGCATGGTTGCCAAGATCATCACCCATGGCGCGACCCGCGAAGATGCGCGGCGCAAGATGGTCCAGGCATTGGCCGATACCGCCTTGTTTGGACCGAAGACCAATCGGGACTTTCTGATCGATGCCCTTGCAAAGCCGGACTTTGTCAAAGGGCAGGCAACAACAGCGTTCATCGGTGAAAATTACGGCGATGACGGTGTCGACCTCGGACAACATGCGTTTTCAACCTTTGCGGTCGCGGCTGCCCTACAGCACAAGTTGCGCCAGCAAAGCGCGCATCATCTGGCGCTCAATGTCAATCCGGAAATGCTGGATTGGTCGAGTACCGGCAGTCTGCACACCGTTGTGCAATATGGATCATGGGCCGAAGCCAGCGACGGTGACGGACTTGTCCATTTATATGTCGAAGGGCCCAACCGTTACCGCATAGAATCCGGCGACGAGAAGGCTTTGGTGGAACTGGTCACACTGACCGGCGAAACCGCCAGGCTACGCATCAATGGCCGCAGCACAACTGCCATCTATAAAAACCGTCATCGTCAGTTACATCTCGCATTGCCGGATCGGTCCATTTCGGTCACCGACCAGACCGGTCTCAGCGCCATGGAAGACGCGGGCGGCGGCGGAACCGTTATCGCGCCCATGCATGGCTTGTTGCTGGAGCTACTGGTTGAACAAGGCGCAGTTGTTACCAAGGGTGACAAGCTTGCAATTCTGGAGGCGATGAAGATGCAGCATGAGATTCTCGCCGAGATTGACGGGACCGTGGAAACCGTCGCCGCGATAGCCGGCAAGCAGATTGCCGCGGATGACTTGATCCTGGAAATTACCGCAAATGAAGAGGATGAAGAAGCCGCATGATGAAAAACCCGATTTGCGAAATGCTGGGAATCCAATTTCCGCTCGTCGCCTTTTCCCATTGCCGCGATGTCGTGGCAGCCGTTTCCAGAGCAGGCGGCATGGGTGTTTTCGGCGGCGTCAATTGCACACCAGAAACGCTGGAGGAAGAACTCAGCTGGATTGATGATCATGTCGACGGCAAGCCCTATGGTCTCGATATCATCGTGCCGAACAAGGTCGAAGGCAAAGGCGAACAAATAGATGTCGACACAACGCTGGCGATGGTTCCGGACGAACATAAACAGTTTTCCAAAGACATAATGTCCCGTCATGGCGTCGACCCCGGTGATCTTGAAGAGCTCCGCCGGGAACATGCCGTGGGCGCCGAAAATCTGCGCGGCGGTAACGCGGGCGAAATTCTGGAAGTGGCTTTTCGTCATCCGATCAAGCTAATCGCCAACGCGCTGGGCATCCCGCCACAGGTCATGACCGACATGGGACGTCAGCATGGTGTTCCGGTCGCCGCTTTGATCGGGACAAGAGAACATGCGATGTCACAAGTCGCGGCAGGAGTGGATATTCTGATCGCCGTCGGCGGAGAAGCTGGCGGTCATACGGGTGATGTCGCGACGATGGTTCTGATTCCCGAAGTTTGCAATGCCCTGCGTGAAATCGGTGATGATACGCCGGTTCTTGCTGCGGGCGGCATTGCCACGGGCTCTCAAATGGCTGCAGCCATGGCAATGGGTGCAGCCGGCGTCTGGTGTGGTTCGGTCTGGTTAACCACTGCCGAAGCGGAAACCAATCCGGTGGTGAAAGAGAAGATGCTGGCGGCCAGTTCCCGCGATACGGTGCGCGCACGTTCGCGGACCGGCAAGCCATCTCGCCAGCTACGATCACCCTGGACAGATGCCTGGGAATCCGAAGGTGCACCAACCCCGCTCGCCATGCCCCTACAATCGCTAGTTGCCGAACCGCCACTACGCAGTATCGACAAACTCAGCCAGGGTGACAATCAGGGCGCGAAAGATTTGGCGACTTACTGGGTTGGACAAGGCGTCGGGCTGATGAACCAGCCGATGACAACCGGCCAGGTCGTCCAGGAATTCAAGGAAGACTTTATTGCCGCCTATGAAAGGCTGGCCGCCAATCTTGAAGGATAAAGGGAAGACACCATGACCGAGACGACCGCACAGCAACCGCTTGCCGGCATCAAGGTCGTTGAATTTTCCACGATGATCACAGCCTCGCTGGCAACGATGATGTTTGCGCAACAAGGTGCGGAAGTGATCAAGGTCGAACCGCCCGGTATCGGCGATCCGATGCGCTGGCTCGGCAGCCGCAAGGACAGTATCTCCGGGCTGTTTAACAATTGCAATCGCGCGAAACGGTCGATCACACTTGATCTTAAATCCACAGATGCTGTGGCTGTCGCGCGCAAATTGTGTCTGGACGCGGATGTTGTGATCCACAATTACCGCACCGGCGTGATGGACCGGCTCGGACTCGGCAGCGAAACCCTGCGCAAGGAAAAGCCGGAGCTGATTTACTGCGCCATAACCGGTTTCGGCCACGAAGGACCGTTATCCAGTCGCCCGGCCTATGATCATGTCATGCAGGCGATGACCGGGTTTATGTCACTGCAAGGCCATCCGGACGGCTTTGCCTATGTCAAAACATTACTGTGCGACAAGCTGACCGCCTATACGGCGGCTCAGGCCATTACGGCTGCGCTGTTTGCCCGGGAACGCATCGGCGAGGGCCAGCATATTGATCTGTCCATGCTTGCCAGCTGCGCGGCTTTTCTTTGGCCCGATGGCGGAATGCATCTCACGTTGATGGATGAAGATGTCATCCACGGTGTTCCCTTCGCCGACTATTATCAGCTTCCGTTGCGCACCACGGATGGTGCGATTGCCTATGCCGCAATGTCCGATGATCATTGGGAAGCGGTATTCGAGATGGTCGGGCGGGAAGATCTGAAATCGGAAGAAAAATACAAGGGCCTTGAAAACAGAAGCCTGCACATGGGGGAACTGGCCAGCCTGGTCGCCAGCCAGCCACCGCGCATGAACACGGCCGATCTGGTTGCGGGGCTCGCCGCAAAAGATGTGCCCGCAGCGCCTTGCCTGTCGCTTGAAGAGATCAAACAGCATGAACAGTTTGTCGCCATGGAAGTGTTCGAAGAACAGGATCATCCCCTGCTTGGCAAACTGCACAATGTCGGTTCGCCGGTTCATTTCGGTGGGCAAAAGCTCTTTCCCTGCGGCCCCAGCCCCGCGCTGGGCCAACATACAGACGACATTTTGGACGAAATCGGAATGAAGGACATTTGAACAGATGATGGACCAGGCCCAGGATTTTCTCGACGAAAGCGAAGCAATACATGCTCTCGTCAAACACCTGTCGGATGATCAGATGGAACAGGAAACCGGTTTCAAGGGCTGGACGATCAATGCCATCCTCCGCCATCTGCACATTTGGAACATGGCCGCTTACTGGTCCCTGACCGAACCGAAAAAGTTCCACGCATTTTTCAAGGAAGCAATGGCCGGAATGAAAGGCAAAACCAGCATGCGGTTCTTTGAATCGGACTATCTGGACGGGCAATCCGGTTCTGAGCTGATCAAGACATGGCGCGACTTTTACCAGAAAATGGCCCCGGAATTTGGTGCGGCTGATCCTGCCATGCGGGTGGAGTGGGCGGGTCCTTCGATGAGTGTGCGATCATCAATCACCGCGCGGCTCATGGAAAACTGGTCTCATGCACAGGCCATTTATGATGTACTGGGCATCAAACGCCAAAATGCGGATCGTATCCGCAATATCGTCATGATCGGCCTCAACACTTATGGCTGGACGTTCAAGGTCAACGGAGAAGAGGCGCCGCAACCCGTTCCGTTCCTGAAACTGACGGCCCCGTCCGGCGCTGTGTGGGACTATGGAGATGCCAACGACGAAGAACGGATCGAAGGGCTGGCCGAGGAATTCTGTCAGGTTGTCACCCAGACCCGCAATATCGCCGATACCGGCCTCAAGGTCATCGGCCCCAACGCGACCCGCTGGATGTCCATTGCGCAATGTTTTGCCGGTGGCGCCGAGAAACCGCCGCCTCCGGGAACACGATCTATCAATACCGAGTCATGATATCTATCAATTGAAGCTGTTGCCCGGCACCTGAATCCGTCTATGCTCCAAAGAAAAGGGAGAGATTCGTATGAGTTGGCAAATGGCAGATATCTGGGAAAATATCGCGCAGGCAATTCCTGACAAACCGGCAATTGTAGACGGAGACAAGCGCTATAGCTGGGCAGAATATGAAGACCGCGCCGCCCGCGTTGCGCAAGTCTACACCGACCACGGCCTGAAACCCGGTGCGAAACTCGCCATTTATTCCTATAATTCCGCAGAATATATGGAAGCGCAATTCGGCGCGTTCAAAGCTCGGATCTGCCCGGTCAATGTCAACTATCGCTATCTCGAAGCAGAACTGACGCACGTCATCAATAATAGCGACAGCGAGGCACTGGTTTACCAGGCACAATTTGCGCCGCGCGTTGCGGCAATCCGCGAGCAGCTTGAGCATGTGAAGCTGTTTCTTGAAATAGCCGATGGTTCTGGTGAGCATCTTGATGGAGCTGTGGATTACGAGACCGCCCTGCAGGCGGCATCTCCTATGCCGGTCATCGAACGCTCTGATGATGATCTTTACATGCTGTATACGGGCGGAACCACAGGCATGCCCAAAGGCGTGATGTATGATCACAAGACCTTTTCAAGCGCGCTTTTCACCAAGGGATTTGAAATGCGCGAAATGACGCTGCCCGAAGGCGCGGCCGGTTTCGGACCCCTCACGCAGGCCCTGCATGCCGCTGACGCAGCAACGCGTTCGATTCCCGCATGCCCGATCATGCATGGCACGGGTATGTGGATCGGTGCGATGATCCCGCATGCCCTTGGCGGCTGTGTGGTCCTGTTCGACAATAGTCATTTTGATCCCGCCGCGCTGTGGAAACTGACCCAGGATGAAAAAGTCACGGATCTAACGATTGTTGGCGACGTGTTCGCCAAACCGATGCTCGCGGCGCTGGATGATGCACAAGCCGCTGGCAAGCCCTTTGATCTCAGCTCGTTGCAGATGATGGGTTCCTCTGGTGTAATGTGGTCCGCAGAAGTCAAAAAGGGGCTGCTCGAGCATATCGAGATGGTGATTATCGACAGCATGGGTTCCACCGAAGGAAGCATGGGTGCGTCAGTAACCACACGCGAAACGACCGAAAGCGACAAGACTGCCAGCTTCGATATGGCCGAGACCACCCGGATTCTGACGGAAGACGGCAAGCCAGTCGCGCCTGGCTCTGGAGATATTGGTCTGATTTGCAACGGCGGGATGGTGCCTTTGGGTTATTATAAGGACGAAAAGAAAAGCGCCGAAACATTCAGGACTTTTGACGGCGTCCGCTATTCAATCCCCGGTGATTACGCGACGGTAGAGGCAGATGGCAGTGTCACGCTTCTCGGACGCGGATCGATTTGCATCAACAGCGGCGGCGAGAAGATATTCCCGGAAGAAGTCGAGGAAGTGCTGAAAACCCATGACAGCGTCTATGATTGTCTGGTGGTCGGAGTTCCCGATGATCGCTTTGGCGAAAAAATAACCGCGGTTCTTTCCGTTAGCAAAGGCACTCAATTTGATGAAGGCGCTCTCAACGATCATGTCCGCGCCAATCTTGCGGCCTACAAAACCCCGCGCGCGTTTATCACAGTGAAGGACGTTCCACGGGCAGCCAACGGCAAAGCGGGTTATAAAGATGCCAAGGAAATCGCGCTCAACGCTCTCAACCTCGAAGTCGCTTAGGGCGTCCAGCCAAATTCACGATGATAGCGAGGAATGAATAGCTTTTTGCCCTTTATGGCCCGTGTCAACAATGGTCCGGTCACGCCGAAGGGCAAGGCGCTGGCCCCCTTGTCTTCGCCGAGTGGCAAAAGAATGAGAGGTTTGGGCCAGGGTTTGTAAGGCTTCAGGGAATCCACTTCTTTCCCGCGCAATTTGGCTTTTATCGTCTTTGCCAACCAGCCAACCTGCCGCGTAAGGCCAACGATTGTCATTGTATCACCTGCCGCAGCAATATCGCCCACCGCGAACAGATTGGGATTACGGGTCGGCCGGAGCCACTGGTCGACTTCGGCTCTGCCATCCTCTGTAATTACAACATCTTGCAGCGACTTCATGATATCCGTTTTCGGCCGGCTGCCGATCACGGGGATGACCAGATCCGCCTCAATCGGAAAACCATCTGACAGCGCCAGTTTGCCAGTTGCCGGTTTATAGGGCTGATCTGTTGCCTGCAGTTTGGAGAGCCGTTCGCCCAAACGCACTTTCACGCCCAACTCGCCCAGTTGACGCACAATAGAACGACCCAGCTTTGCCGGATAGTCGGGAAACAATGTGTCGCTTGCAGATACGAGCGTGATCTGTTTCTCAGGCCGGGCAGATGCGATCTCTCCAGCGAGCTCTGATCCAACTGCTCCGCCGCCGACAATGGCCAGTTTTTTGGCCTTGTCAATTTGCGCGATAATCTTGCGTGCAGTTTTCAGAAACGCTGTACTGTCGTCGCCTTGCATCTTGAACGGAGCCGCATAACCGGAGCCGGTTGCCAGAATAACAAGGTCACCTGCAATTTCGCGATCATCTTCAAGCAAGACGGTCGTACCCCGGATGGCCTCCGCACGCCCCTGCACAATCGATCCGTTTTTCAGAAGTCCGTCATAGGGCATGACAATCTGGTCGAGCAGGTCTGGCTGTGCCAACGCCCGAATCATCGCAACATTGTGAACCCAGTGGTCCCGGGGCTCAATCAGCGTCACATCCGCATGGTCATCAAGCGCACGCGCCAGCATCGTCCCGGCATAGCCGCCGCCGACAATCGTGATTTTCCTGCTCATGTTCGCGATACCCCGGTTCTTCCAGATCCTTGCCGGTTAAACCATTGACGGCGGGAGGTAAATACAGCCATGCATCGGTGATGAAGGTTCAATTGATCCATAATCCGGTGTCCGGATCGCATCACGCATCGCGTCTGGATTTATTGAAGCAGGCTTTTGCAGCTTGCGGAGCCACAGTGACAGTCGGCGAGACGCGCCTGGATAGCCAACGCACCATCAGCAACGATTGCGACTTGTTATGTGTCTCCGGCGGAGACGGGACGCTTGGTCTCGTTATCGCTGAGATCGCCAGAAACGCATTGAATATTCCGATTTGCGTATTTCCTGCAGGCACTGTCAATCTTGTGGCACGGGAACTCGGATATTCGGCCGACCCGGAGCTGTTTGCCCGGGAAGTTATGACCGGCTTTGTCGCAGGTTCCGAAAGCAGGCTGCGCGATCCTGTCGTACAGACCGAACATGCCCCCGTCGTCGCATGCCTGAGTGCCGGTCCGGATGGTGTCGCGGTCGCCACCCATTCACCGAGCTGGAAGAAACGGATTGGCAAATCCGCCTATGCCTTGTCGTTCCTGAAACTGTTTACCCGCTGGCCCCGGAACCGGTTCATGCTGAAGGCAACCGACAAACAGGGTGCATCCGTGACTTTTCCGGGAGAAGCATTCTATATTGCGAAAGGCCGCTATTTTGCGGGTCCTTGGACCCTGTCTCCCTCCGCATTTCTGGGACAAGAGCATTTTCATCTCATCGCGCTGACAAATGCCGGGCGATTTTCCTTTTTCCGCTTCATGCTGCGTGTGGCAATGGGCAGGGATCCGTCCAGGCTACCCTTTGTCCAATCCATGGCCGCCCGGGCCGTTCAAGTTGAAACAAATGGTTCGTTGCAATCGGTACTGGCTTTTCAAATAGACGGAGATCCGATGCCGGAAGCTCCCGCTGAAATCAGCGTGACAGAGCAATATATTGAATATTGCCTGCCCCGGCCTGGCTAGAAAATCCTGCCGGAAAATACCGCTAGGCGACCCGGCAGTGGCCGGCAATCAGTTCCACCATATGTGGCAGTTTGCTGGGAGGCAGATCATGTCCCATGCCTTCAACCAGCTGAAATGACGCATCGTTGACATTGGCTGCAATATCCGCGCCGCAGGGGTGCGGGATCAACGGGTCATCGGCTCCATGGATGACCATGGTCGGGACCGAAATTGTCTGCGTGAGCGGTCGCAAATTTCCCGTCTGGATAATCGCAGCCATCTGCCGCCGTGTGCCGGGTGGGTAAAAACAGCGGTCAATTGCGGTTTGCAGCAGCTCCTTCCGCTCTTCTGTCCGCGCCCGGCCTTCGTCGGACGCAATGATGGATGAAAAGGCAATGCCGCTTTCAAGCGCTTCTTCCGGATTGCGGGCTCTGGCCCGGGCCGCACGAAACAAGACCTTGCGGACTTCCGGATTGGCGCCTGGCAGGTCCGGTGCATTGGTTGACGACATGATCGGCGTAAAACTGTGCACGCGGTCGGCGTGATTGGCCGCCACCAGCTGCCCGATCATTCCGCCCATCGACGCACCCACGATATGCGCCTTGTCGATTTCCAACGCATCCAGCACGCCGACGGCATCTTGCGCCATGTCATGCAAATCATAGGGGGCCAGATTCCGGCGCGGGAAAAACTTTTTGACAAGCATCTGCTTTATCGGCCCCGGCGCCTCTTGCCCGTCAAATTTGTGCGACAGGCCGACATCTCGATTGTCAAAGCGAATGACCCGAAAGCCAGATTCGACCAAGCCGTTAACGAGATCCAGCGGCCAGTAAACAAGTTGCGCCGAAAATCCCATGATCAACAGGATCGCCGGATCGGTGGATTTCCCGTAATCCTCGACTTCGATATTGATACCATTGGCCGTTACTTGCATGATTGGTCCTGACTAAGTGTGCTTTGAAACTGGAACCGGAAGCCCTAGCATAACCGCGGGTTTGCGCAACAACCGATCAGGGCGGGGCCGGTATCGCCCCTGCACTGGCGATCACAGTATCAGGCACAGTATCAGGCTGTGCCGTGACAACGCCCAACCGTGCGATCTGGTTATCGTCATCCACGATGAGCTGAACACCCAGCAAGGAAGAGACCTTGATTGCCTGGGCTGCCAGATCCTGGATTCTCACTCTATAGCGCCCGTACGGTACGCCCTCAAACAGGAAGAACCCGTCAAATTCGGTCACAGTAGATCGCACAAGTCGTCCTTCGACGTCGATGAGCTCCAGACCCACGCCTGCGAGCACACCCCCGCCCTTGCGGCGCAACGTACCTTCAACTTCGCCCGCGCTGACCAGCGGAAGCTCGACCGTCGATGCAACACCCGGTCGGGGCGTCACAACTACTCCCGGCAAGGCAGGTTGCACATAAGGATCGCTCAAGCTGCTCGTATCGATACCGATAAGAACTGGCCGGAACGGTTGCAGATTGTCGATAATCGCCCTGCCCTGCTCGTCGGTCGCTGTGAGCGCCGTACTTTGCCCGGCCGTCAATTCGACATCCTTCACCAGTTGCTCGTCACTTTGCCGTTTTCCATCACCATTGCGGTCACGATACACGATCGCCAACGCCTGACCGTTGCTGGCCAGCTTGTTGCGGGAGAAGCGAAATTTTCCGTTCCGCGGATCAGGCCCCAGACTGAAGGCAAGGTTCAGGCCGGCCGCAACCGAGCCGTCACTTGCCGCTTCCGCTGTCGCGGTCAGTGAAAACTTGTCGAAACGCCGGATAATTCCGATACCCGCCCGAGCCCGCTTCACCCCGGCATCATAGCCTAGCTCTGCACGCCAATCCGCACGATCACCCGCGCGCCATTCGCCTGTGAAATTAACCCTTTCGAAACGTTTTTCCGGTGCCACACGGTAAACCGCCTCGCCGCGCAATCGCACTCCGGAGATGCGGCCGTTGGCCAGCAACCGTGCCTCTACAATATCCGGAGGATCCGGCCCAAAAGCACTAAACTGCTTCTCCCAGCCCAGTTCGCCAGTCAGCGAGAAACGCCGCAGGTTCAGGGAGGCGCGGCCTCTGAAATCCAGTGAGGCTCCACCATCTGTTCGCGTTTCATATTGTGCATCAATATGGAACGGCACAATCTTGTCGCCAAGCTTGAAATTATGGTCGAGTGAGAGGCTGTGCCTGCCGTTCACGGTTTGTTCAATGCGGTCGGATACAAACCCTCCCCTGGCCCAGATTGTTTCGGCTGTAATGTAGGTTTCACCAAGCTCGCCGAGCAATTGCCCCCGGAATGCCGCTCCGCTCTCCAGGTCTGAAGAACCCGATAGCTCGACCAATGCCGGCCCCACCGCCCGGCGAACCGATCCCTCGAGATAATTGCGCCGTATTCCGTCCAGCTGCAGGCTGAAAAGCGATGCAGAGACCGAAGTTCTGGCATTCAAGCCCCTTTCAAGACCAAATCCCCCTCGCCAGCCTGCTTGCCGCAACGATTGCTTGTTGCCAAACCGGATCAGATCTTCGCCCGCATCCTGGATTCCCGACCAGTAATAGGTTTTTCGCGGCGGAATGGAGTCCAGTCCCACAGGTACATTCTGGCTGTCCCGACGAACCTGGCCTTGCGGGCCGTAGAGAACGACTTCAAAACGGTTCTGGCCATAGAGTAACGGGACATCGATAAATTCGTAGCGTCCATCGGACCGTGTTTCAGCAAACGCCAGCAATTGGCCGTTGCGATAGAGCTCCGCATCCCAGCCTTCCGGCAGTTCACCTCTGAAACTGGTCCGGTCAAAACTGTCCGGCCGATCAACGGGGCGATTGGTGACAAATGCACCGCGACCTACAGTATTCTGGGAAACCAGAGCAGTCGAAACCGTCGATACATCGCCCAAAGCAAAGTGCGTCGCCTTTAATGGCCCCAAAAGCTCTGCTTTGGGATCCGTGCGATAGGCCCGCACCCGCAGATTTTCCGGTACACCTTTGTCATCTGATGACAAACGCGCATCAAAAGAGGCCTTTCCGATCTCTCCGGAAGCAAAAAGCTCGTACCGAACATCAAAATCCTGGCCTGAACGCCTGTCCCGCAGGCCCCCGGCAGAGGCAACGACATCGACCGACGGAGTGCGCCAGATCTTGTAGGATTCCGTGGACTGGGGCAGGCTCGAAAGGTCGAAACTCTTGCGCGGCCGGATCTTCGCAGCCCGCTCCTTGCGTTCCATGGCCCGCTGAAACGGCAACTTCCGCTCAGATTCGAGGATCAGCAAGGCATTGGACAGATCGGGCCGCAATTTCACACCCAGCCAGTCAGAAAGCGTCCGGACACTGGTGCACCAGCCTTCCGGTGTGTCGTAAATATCGTTGTCAGCCAGTTTTACCCTGGTGTTCACCTTTTGTACCGTAGCACTGTCACGCTCGATCGTCAGTGTTTCACGTTCCTCGAAAATCCAGCCAGTTGCGCGGCGCGACTTTTTATCGAGTCGGATCGGCAAATCCAGAGCCATAATGACATCTGCGAGGTCGACACACACTCCGGTACTGGTCTGATATCCGCGGACACCGTCTCCCAGGCGATATTTGCCAGATCGGAGATCGAACAACAACGCATCATCGTCATTGGCGGTCCATTCCGATTGCGCGTGCGCCGGTACGGCTGAAAACAGCAAAGCCGCCGAGGCCATTGCGGCCCCCGCGGCGGGTACCAGCGATTTTAGTCGCTGGCGAAATATGTTTGCTTGCTGTCTCATCACATCCGGAATTCAGACATCATGCCGTTGTGGCGTCAGTCTAAATGTCGAGAATCAAACCTATCTGAGCACCAGCTGGGTCTTCGTGATCAATCCACCACCAATATTCGCCGGCTCATAATATTCAACAGAAACGGCACCTGTAAGCTGTGCAGCGATTTCGGCAGGAACCGGCAATGCAACCTTGCGATGACCAACTTCGGGATAAACCGCGATGCCTCTGGCAACCAATATAGGCTCGCTCTGCCCCTGTTTGACCACACGGATCTCGCCATAAGTGGATCGCTCTCCGGTTCTGCTCAAATCAAAAGCAAAAGCATGGCCATTGTCACTGCGTTCCACACGCGCATTGGCAATGCCAGCGGTAGCTTCCAGATTGCCTTGGCGGATGATCACGGGGATCGTCACACCGTAAATGGGCGTAAGCGCTATCGAAAAACCTCCGTTGGTCGGTGCCTTTTCTGTCACGTTGCGGGCTTTCGGAATAGCACGAAAAAGCAAATGCGCACGATACTCGCCATCTGCGAGATCCTGCGGTGGACGTACGCCCAACCGAATCGCTTGCGGCTGGTTGGGTGGCAACGTCACGCGGCGCGGCGCATAACGGATCATGTCCTTCGCCGCTTGTTCTATTTCATTGGCTTGTTCGGCGGTAACGTCTTCCAACCGACCGTCCGATGTCATCCGGCGCAATTCCAGTGATATCCTGTATGTTGCTGTTTCAGAACCAATATTATTCAATATTACTTCGGTTCCACGCTGGCCATCCAGAACAATACGTGTTGGAGCAACCAACAGGTCGCCTCCGGCCGCTTGTACTGGCGTCACTGTCATCAGGCTTGCACTTATGGCCAGGCTCAAGCCCGCACAGGCTTTGCCCAGTCGTTTCAGACTGCTGATTCTCATAAATTTCTCCGGTCTACTGGTCCTATTCCGGATAAAGCGACCAATTGGTGCTTATCCCCACATGTCCGATTATGGCAAAATAGGGTTACCAAAGCGCTAACCATCCCCACGAATCGACAAATTATGAGTCGCCGGTTTCCTGAAAAACCGGCGCACTGGCTGAATTTTGCTTCGGACAAAGAAAAGCCCGCCCAGGATAATCCCGGACGGGCTTTCTATTTTCCGGCAATATCCTGGCACTGATTTCAGCGCGAGATCCTGCCTGGCCGATCGAGGCTTAACCTATCAAGGACAAGCTCTATCAAGGCCAAACCTATCAAGGATAGTCAGCGGTTACCGTGAAGGTACCGGTATAGGCGCCATCAGGCTGGCTGCCTGCTACTGCCAGCGAACCGCCAACAGAGAAAGCGGCTGCACCGGAAGCATCCAGAGAAACCTGACCTGCAGCAACCGTCGAGCTCAGCGTCGCGGTCATTGTATCAGAAGCCGTGTTGGTCAAAACAACGGTTGCTGGAATGCTGACGTTTACGGTTTCAAGAGCGGTACCTCCAACGGTGAAGTCAGCAGCATCGGTTGAACCGGAACATACCAGCGCACCACCACAGGTGTCGAGGTTACCGGCATTGTCAACAACAACAGCGCCGCCGGTGCCGTCTACAACGATGGTACCGAAATCAAGAGCGGTACCTGCGTCATTGGAAAGCGTTACTTCAGCAAGGATATTGGCCCGTGCGTCGGCAGAAGCAGTTGCCGCATGAGCTGCGTTAGCACCCATTACAGAAGCTGCAAGAACGGAAGAAGCCAAAGCGGCTTTGATAAATTTAGACATAAATCTGGTCCCTATTTTCACTACTTAACATTTGAAAGAGCACTTACGGTGCATCTGGCCAAACCCACTGGCCAAACGTCGCGATGTGCCAACATTCAAAAATGCTTATGCGGATTAAAGGATAATCTTTTGCTGCCAGCCATGGTTAATTTGAAATTAATTCATGTCACTTGATGCAACTTTTCTGCTTGTCCGGGCAAAGTCGTGCAAGGTTTGTAGCGGTCAGATATGTTCGCCCGTCAAACGCTGGCAAATCAGATCAAGCTGATCAAGATTACTATAGGCAATAGTCATTACGCCCGCGCCTGCATCACCTTGAGACTGGATCGTCACCTTCAGACCGAGCAAATCCCCCAAATGGTTCTCGACCGCTCGAATATCAGCGTCATTCTCGTTCACCGACACAGACGTTTTTCTCGATTTGCGATTGGGCCCACTGAGTGCTTTACGGACCAGCTTTTCAGTATCCCGGACAGATAGTCCCTTTTTTACAATAAGTTGTCCAATTTCTACAGCATCGGGAGCATTGACCAGTGCGCGCGCGTGTCCCATCGTCAATTTTTCATCAGCCACCAGATCACGAACCGGCTCGGGCAGCTCGAGAAGACGGATCAGATTGGCAACATGGCTACGCGATTTGCCGACAAGTTCGGCCAGTCTGGCCTGGCTATGTCCAAATTCGTCCTTCAGGCGGGCGTAGGCCTCAGCCTCTTCTAGCGCATTAAGGTCCCGCCGCTGGACATTTTCCACAATCGCGATCTCAAGCGTTTCGGCATCATTGAAATTGCGGACAATTGCCGGAATGTGATGCAATCGCGCTCTTTGTGCGGCCCGCCACCGACGCTCTCCAGCAACAATCTGAAAATGCTTGCCGTGCGAGCGAACAATAATTGGCTGAATAACACCGCGAGTCCGCATGCTGTCGGAAAGCTCGTCCAGTGCGACGTCGTCAAATCGCTGACGAGGTTGATCGGGGTTAGGGCGAATCTCGGAAATTGAAATGGAACGGAGACCATAGGAGCCCGTATCAACCTCCTCTTCCGAAATCTCCTGTTCGGGATTCAGCGCCAGCGGCTCTTCCCGCTGCATTTCACCGAACAAGGCGTTAAGTCCCCTGCCCAATCCTGTTGCCTTTTTGGCTGATTTTTTGGGCTCTGGCGCCTGTTCATCGCTTTTGGCCATTATGCTGCAACCTTTCGTTCCGGCAAGCGGGTGATGAGCTCCCGCGCCAGATTGATATATGCCTCGGACCCCGTACATTTATAATCATAGATCAGCGCTGGCAGTCCATGGCTCGGAGCTTCGGAAAGACGTACATTTCGGGGGATGACAGTATCAAAAACGACATTGCCCAAACAGGCGCGCACATCATCAGAAACCTGTTCCGTCAACTTGTTGCGGCGATCATACATTGTCAGCACCACACCCATGACCGACAATCCGCGGTTAAAACGAGCACGGATACGCTCTACCGTCTGCAAAAGCTGGCTTAAACCCTCGAGGGCAAAAAATTCGCACTGCAAAGGTACCAGCAGGGATTCGACAGCGACCATGGCATTGAGCGTCAGCAGTCCGAGCGAAGGCGGACAGTCGATCAGGCAAATGTCCCATTGCTCGGCATCCGCAGAATCCAAAGCTTTTTTTAGCCTGTGCGTCCGCTCCTCATACTCAACCAGTTCAACTTCTGCACCAGACAAATCAACGGTTGCGGGTATGATGTCGAGCCCCGGTACACGTGTAGGAATAACACAATCTGCGAGCGAAATATCCGAAAGCAACAGTTCGTAGCTGCTGTGCACGCGATCGTTCTGGTTCAATCCCAAGCCTGTTGAAGCATTGCCCTGGGGATCAAGGTCGATCAAAAGAACCTTCCAACCGCTGGCTGCCAACGCAGTTGCCATGTTTATCGCTGTGGTGGTTTTTCCCACTCCGCCTTTTTGATTGGCAATTGCGATACGGACCATTTTCCTTAAACCCTTACTATGTAACAGAATTCCGGGTTTTTTAGCCAATACCGACCAATATTCCCGCATCCGGATCCGTCAGACTATGTTCCACGTGAAACATTTTTTGTCGTTTTGGTGACAGACTTCTTAATTCCCTTACCGCATTTTTGCCTTTTGGTAAGAGCCAAACCGTCTTTTCTGTGGAAAACCGGTGCGAAAGTGACAAAAGTCGGTCCAGTGGTGCAAAGGCTCTCGCGCTAATCACATCAACCGGAAAACTATCCATTACCTCCAATCGGGATCCTTCCACCTTTGCTTTTTTACCCATATCAAGGGTTCCGCAAACATGCTGCAGAAACGCGATGCGCCGTGCACGGGATTCCACCATATGTACTGTATACGGGCTCAGCAATGCGATGACGATCCCCGGAAATCCAGCTCCTGTGCCGAGATCCAGCCATATACCGCCCCTTTGATCCTTCGGCGCATGTAACAGCAATTGCGCACTATCAACGACATGTCGCACCCAGATATGTTCTGCGCTTGCTTTGGATATCAGATTCTGGCGCTGCATTTCATCGCGAAGCAAATCGAGAAATTTCTCTAGCTTTGCCCAAAGCGCTTCAGATATGTCAAAATTGTCGCGCAGCCAATTCTGCGCCTCTTGCTCCGTCATGCAGCAATATGCTGCATATCGCGGCGACGGGCGTGTACCAATATGGCTGCCAGGGCCGCCGGTGTTATGCCCCTGACCCGGGAAGCCGCCGATAAGGTTTCGGGTTTTGCGGTTTCCAGTCGCTCGACCATCTCATTGGAAAGGCCGGGGATGATGGCATAATCCAGATCATCGCCAAGCCGGATCTGCTCGTTGGCGCGCAGATCTTTCAGTTCGGCTTCCTGACGCTGTAAATAGGGCGCATAACGAGCATCCTCCTCGATTTCCGCAAGCAAGCCGGCATTCTCTACCCCGAGATCGGGCTCCAGCTGTGTTAAAGCTGATATCGTAATGTTGGGGAAGCGCAGCCAGGCGAAAAGAGACTGTCTGGTACCATCCCGGCGCACTTCACAACCAGTTTCAGCGATCGCCTCGCAGCCATATTGGTTGCCAAGTATCTCCATAATTACTGCCCGTTCTGCCTGGCGATCCTCAAACCATTTGGCGCGCTCCAACCCCAAACATCCCAGTTTCGCCGCTACAGGGCCCAGTCTTGTGGAGGCATTATCGGCCCTGAGACGAAGCCGATATTCAGCTCGGGCAGTCAACATCCGGTAAGGTTCTGTCACGCCCTGCAAAACCAGATCGTCAACCATCACAGCCATGTAACTTGTGCCGCGATCAAGCTCTGGCAATGCTTTACCCTGAATGGCACATGCCGCCCCCAACCCTGCAATCAGGCCCTGTGCAGCGGCTTCTTCATAACCCGTAGTTCCGTTTATCTGCCCGGCGCAGTAAAGCCCGTCCAGTTCCCGGACTTTCAAGCTTCGATCAAGTGCCCGTGGATCAATATGGTCATATTCCACCGCATAGCCAGGAACGACGATTTCCGCGTTTTCGAGACCCTGCATCGTACGTACAAATGCTTCCTGAACATCCACCGGCAAGGATGTGCTGATACCGTTTGGATAAACCAGATTGGTGTCCAGACCTTCTGGCTCCAGGAAGACCTGATGGGAATCGCGATCGGCAAAACGATGGATTTTGTCTTCGATCGAAGGACAATATCGCGGCCCCTGTGCGTCAATGGCTCCACTGAACAACGGAGATCTATCAAGAGAAGCGCGTATTATATCGTGAGTCCGGGCACTGGTTCGACTGACGGCACAAAAGACTTGCGGCACTGATCGACGTTCGCTCATCGGCGACATCGTCCAGCATTCGCTGTCAGACGGCTGTTCGGGAAGCTCTGACCAATTGACGGTTCTACCGTCTATCCGCGGCGGTGTTCCCGTCTTCAGGCGCGCGATGGGCAAGCCAGCGTCGCGAATCTGCTGTCCCAGAGAAACCGAGGCGGATTCTCCCGTACGACCGCCTGCAACAGCGTCCTCTCCACGGAACAATTTCCCGTTCAGAAACGTCCCGGTCGCCAAGATAACTGCATCTGCAGAAATCTGATGCTGGTCTGCCAGCTCGATTCCGCTAACGGTTGTGTCGGTCATTGTCAGGGAGGCAACCTCCCCTTCGACAATTGTCAGGTTTTCCTGCTGATCCAGCATTTGGTGGATAGCATTCTTGTATAACGAACGATCCGCCTGCACGCGGGGTCCTTGCACCGCCGCTCCCTTGGACAGATTCAACATCCGATAGTGAATGGCCGCGGCATCTGCCGCTTTGCCTATAAGTCCGTCAAAGGCATCCACCTCGCGAACCAGATGTCCCTTGCCCAATCCCCCAATAGCCGGGTTGCACGACATGGCTCCAATGCTGTCCTTTGTGAAGCTGACCAATGCAGTACGCATGCCCATGCGGGCCGCCACCGCCGCTGCTTCACAGCCGGCATGACCGCCGCCGACAACAATGATATCAAAGTCAGGCCTGTTCATGGCGAAGCCCATAGCCGATGCGCCGTTCGGCGTCAAAATGATCTCGCCCAACTGCGGTGTTCCACGTGGAACAGTTTGCCCGAAAACTCCGGTTCACTTGCCGATACAGAATTTTCCAAACAGCGCGTCGAGCATGTGCTCGGTGCTGGTCCGTCCGGTCAATCCGTCCAGATCGACACGCGCCAGCCGCAACTCCTCGGCAATGATCAGGAAATCACTCTGAGTTGAGGCCGCAAGCAAATGCTCCTCTACAATTTTCAAGTGGCGGGCTTGCCGCTCGTTGAGACTGATGTGACTTCCGTGAGGAATGACATGCTTTGCACGATCAACAAGCATTGCAATCAGTTGATCAATCCCCTCACCTGTGACCGGAGATATCGCAAGAACATCGCGTGATTTTGGAACATGGTCCGGATGATCAGCGCGCGCGCCAATTTCAATCAGATTTTCCGAATCGGGTCCCTGCCCTTCTGCACCCAACCACAAGATCAAGTCTGCCAGGGCAAATTGTTCTTTCGCCAGATCGACGCCAATGCGTTCAATTTTCTCTGCGCCCTCATCCCGAATCCCGGCGGTATCAACAAACAGAAACGGAATGCCTTCAATGGCAATCGGTACCTCGATAACATCGCGCGTTGTTCCGGCAATATCAGATACTATTGCGGCCTGACGATCGACCAGGGCATTGAGCAGAGTCGACTTTCCGCTATTGGGAGGGCCGCCCAGAACAATGCGTACACCGTCCCGCAGCTTTTCACTGCGTGGACGATCGAGGAGTTTCCGCACATCTTGTGCCAGCGCCAAGGTCATGTCCGTTATCCGATCTAGATGGGTAGGAACCACGTCATCTTCGTCCGAAAAATCAAGCTCCGCCTCTACCGCTGCTGAAAGTTGCAGCAACCGGGCTTGCCATTCTTCCACGCGTCGTGAGAGCAAACCACCGGCCGACTGAATTGCCGACCGCCGTTGCCATTCAGTTTCTGCAAAAAGCAGGTCGGAAAGCCCCTCCGCTTCGGCCAGATCAATCCGGCCATTGGCGAATGCCCTGCGGGTAAACTCGCCCGGCACCGCTTTGCGCAGGCCTTTCTGGCGGCCAAGAGTTGTTTCAAGCGCCTGAACCACCGCCCTGCCGCCATGGCAGTGAATTTCCACCAGATCTTCTCCAGTCGCCGTTTCCGGTCCCGTAAATCTGAGAACCAGCGCCATATCGAGCAGTTCCCCGCTATCCGGGTCGCGAATTTCCTTTAGCGCGGCGCGCCGTTCTTCCGGCAACGACCCCGTCAACGCGCGCAGACAATCCGGCGCCCGTGTGCCACTAATCCGGATGATAGCTATGGCTGCCGGAGGTTGCCCGCTGGACAGTGCGTAGATCGTTTCATCAGCGGACATTTTGTTTAACTATTTGATATCTAGTCTTTTTTCTTTGTGGAAGTCGATTTTTTGGCACTGGAAGATCCTCCCATAGCACCGCCGAGGAAGGATGAGAACATCTTGATGCCCGCCTCGCCCATCGGGGCAATTATCTTGGTGAAATTCTGCAGCTGTTCAACCGAACTGGCACCCTGGAGAAATTTGGACAGTTCCTTCACGTAGGTTTCGTTCAATTTGCCCACGTCCGGCAATCCCATCATCCGGCGCGCTTCTTCCGGGGTACAATCCAGTTCTACAGTTACTTTCATTTCAACTTCCTCTGTTTGTCGTTGAAGCGAAGTCCCACCCCCACTGCAACAGATGCTGTTCCACCTTGCCACAACGGGATATGGGGATATTGTACACCAATAATCAAGAGATGATCCAAAGGAGTACAAAAATGGGCGCGATGACACCGATAGATACATTAAGCGGAGATGGCCAATTTCCCTGTTATATCGCCACACCGCAAGGTGATCCAAAAGCCGCGATCATCGTCATTCAGGAGATTTTTGGCGTTAATTCGGGCATAAGAGCGAAATGCGATCACTGGGCCGAGGCCGGCTATCTCGCAATTGCGCCGGATCTGTTCTGGCGGATCAATAGCGGGACCGATCTGGATGCTGATGTTCAGGCGGAATTCGAAACTGCGCTCGATCTGATGGGCAAATTTGATCAGGACCAGGGCATACGCGATATCGAAGCCACCATTCATCGCGCTCGAACTGCTGTAAATGGCGGAAAAGTAGGCTGTGTGGGATATTGTCTGGGCGGCCGACTCGCCTTCATGACGGCAGCCCGCACGGACATAAATGCCTCCGTCGGTTATTATGGCGTGGGAATCGACGGCCTGCTGGGAGAAAAAAACGCGATTGCGCATGATGTCATGCTGCACATTCCCACAGCAGACGGTTTTGTGCCCACCGATGCACAAGCCGCAATGCACGCCGGACTGGACGACCATCCCAAAGTGACATTGCATGACTATGAAGGTCTGGATCACGGCTTCGCAGCCGAATTTGGCGTGCGCAGGGATGAAGCAGCTGCAACCGCTGCAGACGCCCGCACGACCGCATTTTTCAAGGAGCAACTTGCATGAGCACCCAAGACAATCTCAAAGCCTGGCACGCCCGCATGGCGGACAAGAGCGAAGCTGCACTGAGCGCCCAACTGGCCGACGACGCCGTCTTCCACTCCCCTGTTGTGCACACCCCGCAGGCTGGCAAACCGATCGTGATGGCCTATTTGACAGCAGCGGATTCGGTGCTCGGCAATGACAGCTTTCGCTATGTGCGTGAAATTGTCGATGACGGTGCCAATATGGCAATGCTGGAGTTCGAACTCGAGCTGGACGGTATCCACGTCAATGGCGTCGACATCATTGCGTGGAATGATGATGGTTTGATTCAGGATTTTAAGGTGATGGTCCGCCCGTTGAAAGCGATCAACAAGGTCTGGGATCAAATGGGCAAGATGCTGGAGAAGATGAAGGGTTAGCTTATCCGGATTCTTTCGGTTTTCGGGAAAGAAAATATTGGTTGCCGCCCTGCGGATTGACCGGAACCACGAGGATCGATCCAGGAATGAACAGAATATCGGCAATATGAAAGTCGCGATTCATCGCGACCTGAATCGCGACAGATATTGATGCCAAACTCGCCCAGAGGATCAAGAATTTCACTATCGCTTTTCGAAGTCCATAACTGAAATGCGGTTCTCCAAATCCTGGCGATTCTTCGATGATCTGACTTGCTAGTGAATGCTGGAAAATGGGAACAGAAAACCGGAACCCGCCTAAAGCCAATGGAATAACGGATACGCAAGCATGATTATATCCGCCTATGTGAGCGAATATTCCATAGGCATGGAGACGTGACGCAAGAACCATTGCTTCCGAACGCGAATATAGATTCGCGATTGGAAGCATAGTATCAGACATCATATTTCTCTATATAACAATATCTTACAAGATTTTTGAGCTATCCTACCAGCGTCATGACGCCAAGATTGGGATCGACTATTCCGTCGTAAATCATCCGCAGGGCAACCCAGACAATCACCGCCAGGCCAATATAGGCGATCCATTTGTAGCGCTCGATATATTTGGCGATCACATTGGCGGCCAGACCCATTAGCGCGACAGACAGGATCAATCCAACCACGAGAATTCCCGGATGTTCGCGGGCGGCACCCGCTACGCCCAGAACATTGTCAAGGCTCATTGACACGTCAGCTGCGGTTACCGCCCAAACGGCACCCCAGAAGCTTCTCTGGGCCTTCACACCGCTATGTTCATCACCTTCTATCTCTGCCGAACCGGGAGATTCACCCTCATGGAAAATCTCGCGCCAAAAATTCCAGGCGACCCACAACAACAGCAAACCGCCTGCAAAGATCAACCCAACAACCGACAGCAGCAAACTGACGCCCAGTGCAAAGACTATTCTCAGCACCAAAGCTGCGCCAATACCGATCAGGATAACTTTGCGGCGCTGATCAGGCGGCAATCCACCGGCAAGTGCACCAACCACAATCGCGTTGTCCGCTGCAAAAATCAGATCAATCAGGACGACCTGACCGAATGCCGCAAGTGCTGACGGCGTACCAATATTGGCAAAATCATGCTGGATTGCGGCCCAGATCTCGGTGGGTGAACCGAGGCCAATCGGCGCTGCGGCAGAAAATATGGCGAAGAGGTCAATCATCAAATATCGAAGATCCAAAGTAAGTTATGTCCGGCATAGGGTCATAGAATCCATGAAGCAAGGCGCGCCATTGTTGATAATCATCTGATTTGCGAAAACCATCTCTGTGAGAGGCAATCCTGTCCCATTTGACCAATAGCAAATACAGGTCTTCCTGTTCCGCTGCCGACAGGACTTCGATCGATTGAAAACCCGGTTGAGCGGCAATCAGCACCCTCGCCTGTTTCATGACTTTCTCGAACTGCGCTGACTGATCGGGTTTGATCCGGAGCAGCGCATGTTCGACTATCATATTGATTGCAAACCTGATTTACTGATTCATGCTGTCGAAGAAATCGTCGTTGGCTTTGCTGTCCTTCATCTTGTCGAGCAGGAATTCCATCGCGTCGATGGTACCCATTTGCATAAGAATCCGGCGCAGCACCCACATTTTCTTCAGCTTGTCATCCTCGACCAGTAATTCTTCTTTGCGCGTTCCGGATTTGCCAACATCAAGTGCCGGGAAGATCCGTTTGTCGGCAACTTTGCGATCGAGAACGATTTCAGAGTTACCCGTGCCTTTGAATTCCTCAAAGATGACTTCATCCATGCGGCTGCCGGTATCAATCAGCGCGGTTGCGATGATGGACAAAGATCCGCCTTCTTCAATGTTACGCGCTGCACCAAAAAAGCGTTTTGGACGTTGCAGGGCGTTGGCGTCAACACCGCCGGTCAGCACCTTGCCAGAGCTTGGGACGACGGTGTTATAGGCGCGACCAAGACGCGTGATCGAATCGAGAAGAATGACAACGTCATGCTTGTGTTCAACCAGCCGCTTCGCTTTTTCAATAACCATTTCAGCAACTTGAACGTGGCGCGTCGCGGGTTCGTCAAAAGTTGAACTGATGACTTCGCCTTTCACCGAGCGCTGCATGTCGGTTACTTCTTCCGGACGCTCGTCGATCAGCAGAACAAGCAGATAGACTTCCGGATGATTATCCGTGATCGCTTTGGCAATGTTCTGAAGCAAAACCGTTTTACCGGTGCGCGGAGGAGCCACGATCAAGGCACGCTGGCCTTTACCTTGCGGCGAGATAATATCGATCACCCGCGCAGATTTGTCTTTCACCGTGGGATCCGTGCTGTCGAGCGTCAACTTTTCATCGGGATAAAGCGGTGTCAGATTATCAAAATTGACCCGGTGGCGCACCGCATCCGGCTCGTCAAAGTTGATGGCCGTCAGCTTGGTCAGCGCAAAATATCGCTCACCGTCTCGCGGCGCCCGAATCTCACCTTCGACAGTATCACCGGTCCGCAAACCAAATTTCCGAACCTGGTTCGGAGAAACATAGATATCGTCAGGACCAGCGAGGTAGTTGGCTTCGGGCGAGCGCAAAAAGCCAAAGCCGTCGGGCAAGACTTCAATTGTGCCCAGACCCATGATCTGTTCGTCATTGTCCGCGAGTTCCTTGAGGATCGCGAACATCAAATCCTGTTTGCGCAATGTCGATGCGCCTTCGACGCCCAGCTCTTCGGCCATGGAGACCAGATCGGCAGGCGACTTTTCTTTCAATTCTTTTAAATGCATGGAAATTTATCCAGATAATATAGGAGGTTATATATGTTCTTGCATGTGCGCGGCGTGTCGCCGTCATCTATTCACATGGAAATTCGCCCGGACGGGCTTTGGCTGTCAATTACGCCTTTGCCGCAAGGGTGTCAACCGGAACACAGGTTCTGTCCCGATGCTCGGCTCAGAACGGTTTGACGACCGCAAGTATGACAATGACGGCAGCAGATATCCCTGGAACCTCATTGACCAGACGCAGTTTCTTGTCGGTCATGGTCCGTTCTCCGCGCGCCAGCTTTTTAACATAGCCCATCATCCAGCCATGATAGCCGGTCAGTGCGACAACGACGAGCAATTTGGCATGAAACCAGCCTTCGCCAAAAACAGATGCAGTGTAAGCAAGAAGCAGACCCAGCACCCAGACAATGATCAGGGAAGGATTGAGAATGATCTTGCGCAGCTTCGATTCACGTTCAATCCATTTGCCATCTTCCTCTGATCCGACGGAACTTTCCTGATGATAGACGAAAAATCGCGGCATCATGAACAATCCCGCCATCCAGAAGATGACAAAAATCAGATGAGCGGATTTCAACCAGAGATACAGCATGGACAGATATTCACTCATTTCCTGACAAGTGTAAGAAGCTTTTCAACATGTTCAATGGGGGTATCCGGCAATATCCCGTGACCAAGATTGAAGACATGTGGCCGGTCCTCGAACGTCCGCAGGATATGGCTTGCGGATTTTTCAAGGGCTTCGCCGCCGGCAATCAAGGCCAGCGGGTCCAGATTTCCCTGTACGGGAATATCTTTCGGCAGATTCTTGTCGGCCAGCACGGGGTTTATGGTTTCATCAAGGCCGATCGCGTCGGCCCCGGTTTCCCGGGCATAGGCAGGGAGCTTGTCGCCAGCGCCTTTTGGAAAGCCAATGACCGGTACATCCGGACATTTTGATTTGATATGGGATATAATTGCCGCATTGGGAGCAATCACCCATTTTTCGAATTGCGCGGGAGAGAGTGATCCCGACCAGCTGTCAAACAATTGAATGGCTTCCACTCCCGCCGCAATCTGACCGAGCAGATATTCAACCGTATTTTCGACAATCGCATTAATCAGCTCGGAAAACGCAGCCTCATCCTGATAGGCATAACGACGGGTCACAGCATGATCCTTGCTGCCCTGCCCGTGCGTCATGTAAGTCGAGACGGTCCAGGGACTGCCTGCAAAGCCCATGAAGGTTGTTTCGTCATTCAACTGAGAAGCCACATTGCGAATGGTGGTGTAAATGGCCTCAAAATGCTCCGGAGCTGCCTCCAGAGACGACAAAGCGGCATCGACCAGCCTGGGTGACAGACGCGGTCCTTCTCCGGTCTCAAACCAGAGTTTCTGACCCATCGCATGAGGGACAATCAAAATGTCAGAAAACAGGATGGCACCATCAAAGCCATATCTTCTCACAGGCTGCATGGTGACCTCGGCTGCAGCTTCCGGATCATAGCAAAGTTCCAGAAAACCACCCTTCCGGGCCCTTAAATCGCGATATTCTGGCAAATGCCTACCGGCCTGCCGCATGAGCCAGACCGGCGTTTTATCCGTTTTTCTGCCCCGCAATGTCTGAAGGAGAAGTTTTTGGCTGTCACTTTGTTCAGGCATAAAAGCTGCTTGGTCCAATATAATATATAAGTATTATTATAGAATCTTGTTGATGATGATTAACGGTGGAAAGGAGCGATAAAGAGAGTTTGTCTGGTTTACAAACAGATTGACAGAATGATGTTAACCAAAAATTTACCGATTCCCGAATTTGCTCCCCGCTATCCACAACATGTGGATGATATTTTCAAAACTTGAAGGCTTGTGGATGAAATGACTCATAACGGGCATGATATCAAAGCCGTCACTCATCCCCATATTCATCCCTTGCTTTATCCCCAATGAAATCACAGGGTTCCTGTCATGAATCGTCTTCATCTCCACATGCTGTCCGACTCCACTGGCGAGACACTTGAAAATATTGCAAAAGCCGCGCTGGCGCAATTTGATGGCGTCGAAATCATCAAGCACTTCTGGCCGATGGTCCGTTCGGAAGTCCATCTGAATCGTATTTTGAGGGAAGTTGCCGAAAATCCGGGCCTGGTTATCTTCACGCTGGTCAATCGCGACATTCGTGCGCGGCTGGAACGCGAATGCCGCCATCTCGGCCTGCCCGTCGTTCCTGCTCTGGACGCTGTCACGGATGCTCTTTCCAACATGCTGGGTCAGGAAGCCAAAGCCCGGCCCGGACGACAGCATATTCTCGATGCGGCCTATTTTGAGCGTGTTGAAGCGATACAGTTCACCATCGCCCATGATGACGGGATCGGATGGGAGAATTGGGAAGAAGCGGATATCATATTGGCGGGTGTATCCAGAACTTCCAAAACGCCGACATCCATCTATCTCGCGAACCGGGGATACAAGACCGCCAATATTCCGATTGTCCCGGAATCTCCGCCTCCAGATACGCTCTATCATTTGAAAAACCCTATGGTTGTTGGTCTTATTACCGGTGCAAGCAGGCTGGTTCAAGTTCGACGCAACCGTCTTTTGTCACTGAATCAGGCGCCCGAAACAGATTATGTGGACGAAGAAAAGGTCAAGGAAGAAACCCAATATGCACGCCGGATGTTTGCCGATAATGGCTGGCCGATGATCGACGTGACACGGCGGTCAATTGAAGAGTCCGCAGCAGCGATCATCAATTTTTACAATGAACGACATGCTGATTCCCAAACTGGCGCTGGTGGTGATGAAACCGATGCAAATAGCTGATCCCATGCTGATACTGGCATCGCGGAGCAAGGCCCGCCGGGCGATGCTCGAGGCTGCCGGCGTGATGGTCGAGGCTCTGGCACCTAATGTCGATGAGGATGCGCTCAAAGAGGGTCTGAAAGCAGAGGGAGTTACCGCACGCAATCTTGCTGATGCGCTGGCAGAAGCAAAAGCTGTGCGCCTGTCGTCGCGTATTGGACCCGCCATGGTTCTGGGTGGTGATCAGGTACTGGCACTGGAAGATGGCACCATGCTGGACAAACCGGTTGATCGGGATCAGGCGCGAATTCAGCTGCAACAATTGTCCGGCAAAAAACACAAATTGTTTAGTGCGGCGGTAATCGCCGAACAAGGTACCGCGATCTGGCGACATGTCGATATTGCGACATTGACTGTCCGATCATTGTCGCCGGAATTTATTGCAGCCTATGTGGAAACCGAATGGGAAAATATTCGCCACTGTGTCGGTTGTTACGAGATTGAAGGACGCGGCGCGCAGCTTTTTTCGGATATCAAGGGCAGTCAGTTCACTATAATGGGACTTCCATTGCTCCATTTGCTTGACTATTTGCGGATAAAAGGCGTCATGACTTCATGAACGAAGCTAACCCCCTCGCACCCTATGCGGAAGTCATCGGCGACCCGATCGCACAAAGCAAATCGCCGATAATTCACAATTTCTGGCTGGAGAAGCTGGGAATCGAGGCCACGTACCGCGCGTGCCATGTGACGCCGAAGGCATTGCCGGAATATCTCACGAAGCGCCGAAATGATAAAAACTGGCGCGGATGCAATGTGACATTGCCCCACAAGCTCGCGGTTATGGATCTTGTGGAAGATCCGGGCGGGTTAAAACAATCGATCGGCGCGATGAACACGATATCCAGGACAGATGATGGCAACCTGTTCGGCACTAATACGGATGCCGGCGGGTTTCTGTCTCCGATTTCGGATCTGCCTTTGGAGAAACAGGAGGTTGTCGTTATCGGAGCCGGTGGTGCCGCAAGAGCTGTCCTGTTCGCCTTGTCCAGATTGAATGTTGGTTCGGTAACAATCGTGAATCGCAATGTCTTGAAAGCCTCGGCCCTTTTGGCGCATTTTGGCCTTAAGGGGCGCGCCATTGAACATGGAGCGCCGCTGCCGCCTGCGGCATTGCTCGTCAATGCCAGCGCTTTGGGTATGGCCGGCCAGGAGCCCCTCACCATCGACCTTGATGGATTGCCGGATCACGCGCTGATATATGATCTTGTTTACTCGCCGCTCAAGACCGATTTGCTGCGTGCGGCTGAAAACAGGAATCTCGACAGCATGGACGGGCTTGCGATGCTGATCGGTCAGGCGGCTCTGGCTTTTGAAATTTTCTTCGGCGCCACGCCGCCGATCGAGCATGACGACGAACTTCAGGCATTGTTGGTGACATGACAAAAAGGAACCCGGGAAAACCTCTGATTATCGGATTGACGGGATCAATCGGTATGGGAAAATCAACCGTAGCCCAGATGTTTGCAGATGAAGGTGTCCCGCTGTTCGATGCCGATGCAGCCGTGCATGTTCTTCAGGGACCGGGAGGGTCGCTGGTTGTCGAAATTGAGGAGCTTTTTCCCGGAACAACGAGCGCTGCTGGCGTGGACAGGCAGAAACTGGGTGCGGCGGTACTCGGCGATCCGCAGGCGTTGCAAAGGCTGGAACAATTGATTCATCCTGCAGTGGGCAAAATGCGGATGGAATTCCTGGCCGACAATCAGAATGCAGCCATGGTCCTGTTCGATATCCCGTTATTGTTCGAGAAATCGGGCACGGCAGCCATCGACCATATCGTCGTCGTTTCTGCCTCTGAAGATGATCAAAGACGGCGCGTTCTTGACCGTCCTGGCATGACGGTGGACAAATTCGAAAAGATCAAAGCGCTGCAAATGCCAGACGCCGAGAAGCGCAAACAGGCTGATTCAGTGATCGACACATCCGCTTCACTTGAGGAAACAAGACAACAAGTGCAAATTTGTGTGCAAAAACTGAAAGCAGACCTTGCGTAAACCAAACTTCCGTCCGATATTGGATTCATGCGGGAAATAATATTCGACACGGAAACTACCGGCTTCGACCCTCAATCAGGCGACCGGATGGTAGAGATCGGCTGTATCGAAATGATTGACCGGGTCGAAACGGGCAATAATTTTCACTGCTATTATAATCCCCAGCGACCGATGCCCAAATCTGCTGAAGAAGTGCATGGGCTGAGCGATGTTTTTCTGTCCGATAAAATGTTGTTTGCCGACGGTGCCGACGACTTGCTTGAATTTCTTGGGGATGCCAATCTGGTTGCCCATAATGCCCAGTTTGACTTCAATTTTCTCAATGCAGAGATGAGATTATGCGGGCGCAAGGAAATTTCCCAGTTCCGGATGATAGATACGCTCGCAATAGCGAAAGTGAAGCACCCTGGCGCGAAATTGTCACTGGATGCGCTGTGTAGCCGATATGGCATCGATCGCAGCCACCGGGTTAAACATGGCGCTTTGCTTGATGCCGAATTGCTGACGCAGCTTTACATTGAACTGACAGGCGGACGTCAGATCGGACTGGGCCTTGCAGAAGACAAGTCAGCTTCCGCGGACAGTGGGTCGGTATCGCCGGATCGCAACAGCGAGAATCGGGAGTTTATTCCGCCGCGACCGCATCACGCAACGGAAGAGGAACTGGCAAGCCATTCTGCCTTTTTGGAAGATATTAAAGACCCGCTTTGGGCGAAAATGTGAGAATATCCGCCTTGGCGGACTTGGAATTGCAGGAACGGAGATAAAATATGGAAATTCGTGTTTCAGGACATCAGGTTGATACAGGCGATGCATTGCAGGGCCATGTGGAAGATAGAATGAATGCGATTGCCGACAAATATTTTCCCAAGGCGATTTCCGGGCATGCGACATTTGGCAAGGCGCCTCATGGCCATTTTCAATGCGATATCGTGTCCCAGATCATGAAGGGCCTGATGTTGAAATCGGAAGCACAGGCCGCAGACGCACATCAGGCGTTTGAAAAGGCAGCTGACAAAATAGAAAAGCAGCTCAGGAGATATATGCGGCGACTGAACGACCACCATGTTCAGGCGCAATATGCGGCGAAACAGGATGATGCGGCCTACCGTGTCTTTGATATCGATGATGAGGACGAAGTTGACGAGGTTTCCGAAGCTCCGCCAATTGTCGCAGAAACCAGCACGGATATTCCCGAAGCAAGTGTTTCCAACGCGGTGATGATGATGGATTTGCGCAACACCAGCGCATTGCTGTTCAAAAATGCTGGTACTGGTGCACATAATATGGTTTACCGCCGTCCCGATGGCACCATCGGCTGGGTGGAACCCCACGGCTAGCCGTCTTTTTGCGCAGATTCTTGATCTCCGCAACGAGGATTCGGGGCCGAATATTTGTAATGTAAGGCGCGGTCAAACGTGTTTTGGACAGCAGGAAAGCTGCTGTGTCGTTTGGCCTTGAAGGATTTGATATGAGTGTATTGAGCGTCCGGATTGTTTCCGGGGCTGTGGCTGTGAAGCCAACAGGTGCGTCAAAAGATGAAATTTTCTCGTTTCTGGCGGATATGGCTGTTGGTTCCTATGGCCTGGAAAAGAACATGGTCGTGGAGCGATTGACCCAGCGCGAAGCGCTTGGTTCCACTGGCTTTGGCGGTGCGGTGGCTATCCCTCACGCTAAGATTGACGGGCTGGAAAAATGTGTCGGGCTTTTTGTCCGGCTGGAAAATCCGATGTCATTTGATGCGCATGATGCGCAACCCGTAGATCTCGTCTTCTGCTTGTTGTCACCGGTTCAAGGAGGCGCAGATCACCTCAAGGCTCTTGCGGAAATCTCGAGATTTCTGAGAGATGATGATGCGGTCGGAAAATTGCGCGGAGCGAATAGCGCCGATGCTCTATACGTGCTGCTCACCGGTCTGCGCGAGCAACGGGCTGCATAGCTGAAAATGTCCGATAAAGACAATCTTCCGGGAGCTGAAGCCCAAAGTGATGAAGCTCCAAAAGAGCATTTTCTGGCACTCGAACGATTATACAAAAACGCGCCCATCAATCAGTTGTTTGAGTCCAGCCTTGAGATAGTTGAACGGGGTTTCGCGCGCATAACTTTTGAAATCGACGAGAAATATTATCATGCGGCCGGGGCAGCGCATGGCACAAGCTATTTCAAAATGCTTGATGATGCCGCTTTTTATGCAGCAAACAGCCTGGTTTCCGACAGGTTCCTGCTCACGACAGCGTTCAATTTACTGTTCACGCGACCGGTCAAATCCGGGATTGTGACAGCAGAAGGACGCTGGGTAAGCGGCAAAAGGCGTGTTTTCGTAGCTGATTCACGACTGATTGACGCGGAAGGCGAAGAAATTGCGCGGGGAACCGGGACTTTCATGCGATCGCATATCCCTCTGTCCGGATTGCCTGGTTATCAGGACAATTCATGATTGAACCGCGTCTTTCTGCGGAAATCATGGTGCAATCCCTGATTCGCAGGATTAACCAGGAAGGGGGATTTGGGACGGTCATTCATCGCGGCGATCGCATATCCGGTTCCATATTGATTCTTTGTCTTGAGAACGGCCAAAACCTTAAGGTTCTGGAGAGAATGCCGAGCCTTGAAGGGCCATCGGATTGGCAACAGATATGGCCACAAGATACTGATAATAAAGATAAAATAGAAGATTATCTTGCCAGAAGACGTCAATTTGATCCCGATATTTGGTTAATTGAACTGGACATCCCGGATGCCGAACGGCTCATCGCTGAAATCACCTCCGGGACTTGACTTTGTTGCAGTGCAATATAAATCGCGGACAACTTTGAAGCGAAGGTTGTCTCCGGGGACGCTGAACATCAGCAGGAGATAAACACGCAGACGGGGGGAACAGGGACAAGCTGTTGGTTGGTTTTAAGCTTGTCTATTCCGGTTTTTGCGATCGGTGCTGGACTCACTGCATTAAATAACAGGTTTATGAGCAAGATTTTTAAAACTGCGAGCGTTGCATCGCTTGCACTGACTACTGTCGCAGCACTGACCGTGACAGACGTATCGCTGGCTCTCGAAGCTACGAACGATACACCGGAATCCGAAATCGTAATTGATCCGGCTCTGATCCAGAATTCAGATGAATCCGGCATACAGACGCCGGTTGTGTTCGGTGAACCCAAAGAAGTGATCGCGAACATCCCGGATGAGGTGATTGAAGCTGATCGGCTTGCGAATGAACAGCGCGCGACCTCCGGCAATTTTAACAACGCAGAAGCGGGATCGTTGAAAGCACTGGTGAACCAGCAATCGGTGGGCGATAATCTGTCTGCGGAAATGCAATGTCTTGCAGGTACGGTCTATTTCGAATCCAAGGGTGAAAGACTGTCCGGTCAGCTTGCTGTCGCTCGTGTCGTAATGGCGCGTGCAGCTTCGCCGCGTTTCCCCAACAGTATTTGCGGCGTTGTCTACCAGCGCAAACAGTTTTCGTTTATCCGCAACGGCCGTATGCCCCGGATCAACAAGAGCCACCGTCATTGGCGCAATGCTGTTGCCATTTCAAAAATTGCAATGAACGACGCCTGGAAAAGCCCTGTCGAAGGCGCTCTGTTTTTCCATGCTCGCTACGTATCGCCCGGCTGGCGGCTCAAGCGGATGGCGACGATCGACAATCATATCTTCTATCAATAAATTTGGTGGTATTCTGATAATTTAGAGGCTCCCTTCCGGGGGCCTTTATTTTGTTCTTTTTATGTTCTACTCATCTGATGATGACTGGCAATGATGATGATTCGATTCTGCACCCGGAAACTGACGCGCTTTTGACGGACGGTCGTGAACCGCTGGTCGGAGCCAAGGCGGTTGCTCGCGGGGTTGCCCGCCTGTTTCTGCGGCATGATATTCTGGTGCTGTCCGAAGTAAGTTTGCGGAACAGACGCCGGGCAGACTTGATGGGTATCGACGCCAAGGGACAGATTGTGATTGTCGAAATCAAGGTCGCCCGGGGCGATTTGCTGGGAGACAGCAAATGGACGGAATATCTTGACTATTGTGATCGCTTCTACTGGGCCGTACCCATGGATTTCGACCGCTCTCCGCTTGAACGAGAAGGTTTTTTGCCAGAACTTTCAGGCGTGATCGTGGCCGATGCCTATGATGCCGAGATTGTCAGACAAGCCGCGACCGACAGCCTCGCTGCGGCCAGACGCAAGACTGAAACGCTCCGTATTGCGCGTCGGGCAATGGGACGGCTTGCGACCGCCAATGCCTGGATCGATCCCTCCGAAGCATCATTCTAAATATAAAGTGGCGTAGTCTCAGCCTTCCGGGCCGAAAAACCGTTCATTTTTTTCCGGCTTTTTCCTGGTGTCGGCTTTCTCAATTTCACTCAGGATGGAAGCGGCTCTGCGATCTCTGGTTGCATAATCCCTTGCGGATAATCCGGCCAGTGTATCGGTGCGATCGGGATCGGCTCCGCCCACCAGCAAGACGCGAACAAGTTCGGCATCCCGCAACTGTACAGCCCGGATCAATGCAGTCTCACCTTGATTATTGGTCTGGTTCACATCTGCCTTTTTTGTCAGCAGAACGCGGACGCCGTCAATGAATCGCAACTGGGTCGCCAGCATTAGCGGGGTTAATCCTTTCTTGTCCCGGACATTTGGATTGGCCCCTTTCTGCAGCAGGAAGCCGACCCAGGTCGCATCACGCCGCGCAACGACAATGTGCAAGGCCGTCTCTCCTGATGATACGTCGCGAGTGTTCACAATCACCGATCCGGGTTTGTTCAAAAATTTCGTTGCCTCGGCACCATCTCGGTCTTTAACCGCTTTCAGAAAGTTATAACTCTCTGAAAACTGGGCATTGGCTGCAGTCGGCAACGTCAGCGCCGAAATTGTGAAAAAGATCGCCAGCAATTTGCCAGCATTGCGATATGTGTTCCGGCCGAGCCTCCGCGTTGATAGTTTCATTTTGCCCCAAAACATAGTGATTGCCCTGTTTCTTTTAAGTCGAGCAGCCGTTGATATAGGCTGGTTCAAACTCCAGTTACCTGTTGAAATTCCTGTCATAGCAGACCATGTCTGGCTTCATGATGAACAATTTCAATTTTTCGCTCAAATCAGCCTTTTCTGCTGCCATTTCTGTCCTTCTAGTCTCGTCGCTTGCGGCCTGCAACCCGGCATCGACAGGTGCTAGCAGTGACCGGCAGGCAGAAGCCCCGCTGGCAGGCGCAGAAATCGGCGGCAGCTTCTCGCTCGTCAATCAAGATGGGGGCACGACCTCGGACAGCGATTTTGCCGGGCAATACCGGATCATGTATTTTGGCTATAGCTATTGTCCCGATGTGTGTCCGATAGACTTGCAAAAACTGATGCAGGGACTGGCGCTGGCGGAAAAAGAGGATTCGGAAATCGCCAAGAGAGTACAGCCGCTTTTCATCACCATAGACCCCGAACGGGATCAGCCCGAACAACTGAAACAATATGTTTCGGCATTTCATCCCCGATTGATCGGATTGACCGGATCTCCCGAGCAGATTGCGGATATTGCGGGCAAATATCTGATTCTCTATGGCAAACGGGATGATGCGGACACAACCGAGTATCTCGTTGATCACAGCAGACAGGCCTATCTTTTCGGGAAAAATGGCGAGCCGATTGCACTTCTTCCTTATGATGGAACACCTCGTGAAATTGCAGATGAAATCAAGCGATGGGCGACGTAGACTCCGAAGCCAAATTCTGGGAACAGCCGCTTGAATCGCTGGACCGTGCGCAATGGGAAGCCCTGTGCGACGGATGCGGCAAATGCTGCCTGATCAAGGCGGAAGACGAAGATGATGGTCAGATTTACATGACCAATATTGCGTGCAGATTGCTCGATATCGAGCAGGCGAGATGCAGCGATTATCGGCGGCGACGCTTTTTCGTGCCGGACTGTGTCAGGCTGACCCGGACAAAGCTGGACCAGTTTGACTGGCTTCCGGAATCCTGCGCTTATAAATTACGCGCACGCAATTTGCCGCTCCCGGACTGGCACTATCTGGAGTCTGGCAGCCGGGATACCATTCATGCCACAGGAAATTCAGTGCGCGGAAAAGTAGTGACGGAGGTGGAAGCTGGACCGATTGAGCAGCATATTATCCATGAGCCGCTCTAAGGCTCGGGAGTCCGAAATCGACGATCTGGAAATCGCGGTGGGAGGTGACTTTTACCCGCTCCGTGTCCGCAGATCGCCGCGCGCGCGATCAATCATTGTATCTGCCGATACCGTGAAAGGCGAAGTGCGTCTGACAATGCCGCGCTACGCCAGCCAGGCACAGGCGCTTCGCTTTGCCCAGTCAAAATCCGAATGGCTGGCGACCTGTTTCGCTGAAGCCCAGCCCCCTGTCCCGATTGTCGATGGTGCCGAAATCGCATTTGCCGGCGAGACGCATGTCATATGCTGGTCGCCCGACCATGCCCGCATGCCCAAAAGAAACGACGGCGAAATCCTGGTTGGCGGACCGGAAAACCGGATTGCCTATCGTATAACCAACTGGATGAAAGATCGCGCCCGGCAAGCCTATGCAGATGATCTGGCTTTCTATTGTGACCGGGCTGCCGTTGATCTGCCCAAATTGTCTGTCGGAGATGCCCGTCGTCGCTGGGGCAGCTGTTCGGGGAAAAAGGCGATACGACTAAACTGGCGATTGATCATGGCTCCGCCAATGGTGCGACGGTCGGTCGTGGCGCATGAAGTTGCCCATTTGCGGCACATGAACCACAGTCCGGCATTTTACGGTTTGCTCGACGAGATTTTCGAGGGGGACCGCAAAGAGGCCGACCGCTGGCTCAAATCGCATGGCAGCGATCTTCATCTCATCGGCGCCTAATCCTGTTTGCTGCGCCTATTCTTCGGCTTCTGGCCGGACCGCTGGCGGTGGGTCGCTGCTTTCAGGTGCCGGCTGTTCTGGCCCTTCGTTTGCCGGTTGTTCATCGCGGCCGAGTACGGAATCTATCCAGTCCTGATCCAGTTGCGGCGGTGCATCCGGCGGCCCGTCAGCAGCCTGACCGCCTTCCATGTCATAATCAATGCCGCGGCCGGTTTCGATTGGCATCCCGTTTTCGTCGACGTAAATGCCGTCTTCGGGCGCACCATATAATTCTTCTGCATCCGGTTCGAGCTGCCAATCAGGCAGAACAAGTTCGGTATCAAATTTTTCCACTTTGCGTTTTGCGACCGCAACTTTCATGAACGCGGCAAAAGCAGCGGCCGGCGCGCGTCCGCCCTGCAGACCGCCCACCCGTTTGGCATCGTCACGTCCCATCCAGACACCGGTCGTCAGGCCGCTTGAGAAGCCGAGAAACCAGCCATCCTTGTTGCTGCTCGTGGTCCCGGTCTTTCCGGCCACCGGTCTCCCGATCTGCGCCGCCCGTCCGGTACCGGCATTGACTGCCGTTTGCATGAGGTCGGTAATGCCAGCGGACACCCAAGGGTCGACAAGCACCCGGCTGCCATCAAATTTGCTCTGGTAAAGGACTTCGCCGTCGATCGTTTCCACTTTGGTAATCCCAAATGGCGTGATCGCAATGCCTTTCGCACCGATCGAGGCAAAGGCTCGCGTCATGTCGAGCAGTCGGACATCCGATGTGCCCAGAACCATTGACGGATTGACGTCAATGGGAGTCTGAATGCCGAACCGCCGGGCCATATTGGCCACTGACGATGTCCCGATATCATTGCCAATGGCGGCAGCCACCGTATTCTTTGAATAGGCAAAAGCGGTGCGCAGGCTGATATCACCGGCATAGCGATCGCCGCTGTTGCGCGGGGCCCAGTCGCCAATCTGAATCGGTTGGTCGGTGACAATGTCATTCGGTGTATAACCGGCCTCAAGCGCCGCCATGTAAACGAACACCTTCCAGGCTGAGCCCGGCTGACGCATCGCCTGAGTGGCACGGTTATAATTGGAGGTGACATAGTCCGTGCCGCCGACCATCGCACGCACTGCTCCGTCGCGATCAATTGCAACCAGTGCACCCTGGGCACCCGCCGGCGCGCCAGACTGGATTGCCGTTGTCGCTGCACGCTGCATACCGAGATCGAGCGTGGTCCATACTTCGATAGGCTCGACGGTTTCATCGATCAGCAAATCCAGTTGGGGCAAGGCCCAGTCTGTAAAATAGCGCACACTATTCTGTCGTGGTTCGGGAGCCATTGCGACATCCGCCGGCTTGGTGCTGGCAGCCTGTGATGCTGTAATCGCTCCGGCGTCCTGCATCACTTCCAGAACAACCGTAGCACGGCCAATTGCGGCTTTGGCATCGGCCGTGGGAGAATAGCGAGATGGGGCTTTGACCAGACCGGCAATAATTGCGGCTTCACCCAGGCTGAGATCTTTCGCGCTATGGGCAAAAAATCGCCTTGAAGCCGCATCAATGCCGTAGGCACCGCCGCCATAATAGACCTTGTTCAGATAGAGTTCGAGAATTTGCTCCTTGCTGAACTTGCGTTCCAGCGCCAGTGCCAGCAAAATTTCGCGGCCTTTCCGGGCAAAGGTCCGGCTGTTGTTGAGGAAGATATTCCGGGCCAGCTGCTGCGTGATGGTTGAACCGCCCTGCACCCATCTCCCGCGCTGTGTCCGGACATAAACAGAGCGCGCAATGCCGATCGGATCTACACCAGGATGACTTTCATAACGGCGATCCTCGACCGCAATCATGGCGTCCTTCATCACCTGGGGAATGTCGTTATATTCCAGCCATTGACCATAGCTGGGGCCCATTGAGAACAACTCCTTGCCACTGACGTCCAGCACCCGGATCATCTGGCCATTCGGCGAAGATTTCAGGTCTTCATAGCCAGGCAGGGATGATCGCGCGACATAAACGGCGATAACCAGCGCAACAACGGCCATGAGCGAGACAAAAGCTCCCGCCTTGATCAGCCGGAAAAACCATTTCCTGATTGGCCCCGCCGTCTTTTTCGATTTTTTGCCCCGCGCCATAATATCCCACTCAACTCTACGCCCTATATTGGCGTTTTAAGCGTGTTACGGCCTTACTGCAGGCTGAACGGTAAGGAAATGGATAAGTGTTCCTGGTTAAAATTCAGTCTTGCTCAGGATCAAATTCCAGAGCTGCGCTGTTCATGCAATATCGTAGCCCGCCCGGACCCGGACCATCCGGAAAAACATGACCCAAATGCCCGTCACAAGTAGTGCAGCGGACCTCGATCCGGCGCATTCCGTGGCTTACATCCTCAAACTCGCTAACGGCCTCTGCCTCAGTCGGCGCGGTAAAGCTTGGCCAGCCGCAGCCACTGTCGAATTTGGCCGCTGAATCGAACAATTTTGTCCCACAACCGGCACAAACAAACTCACCATCCCGCTTTTCGGCATTTAACTCGCCCGTAAACGCCCTTTCCGTCCCGGCCTGTCGCAGCACATGATATTGCTCCGGCGTTAATTTCTGCCGCCATTCTTCGTCGCTCAACACTATTTTTTCCATCTTCCCAAATTGGGGGCAGTTCGGACCTGCGTCAAGGGGGATGAGGAGCGCCTGGAGTGCCGCTTGCAGCCTGCAGGCAACAGAATATTAACCAAATTTTCAGCCCTTTGCGGCACAATCCGGCTGTGGTGGTGAATTTCGAAAAATACAGGCCTGTTCTGTGGTCTCTTGCCTTGCTGGTGATGATGCAGCCGGTTTCTGCTTCGGCGCAGTGCCGTTTGTGTACGGCTGCTCCTGGTGGACCCACGGCCAGCCAGTCTGCGGAAAAGCCGGAAAAACCCCTGCAAATACAGATTACCACGAATCTTGATTTTTCGCGCCTTGCCTTGCTGAACCGTAGCGGCGGAGAAATTCATCTTGATCCGCAGTCGCGGGAAAGACGGGTCAGTGGCAGTTTGCGCGATCTGGGCGGCCTGTCGCTTCATGGCGAAGGGCGGCTGACCGGCGAACCGGGACGACTGGTCAAGGTGCAGATGCCGGAACGCATTACCTTGAGTGCCCCAAACGGTTCAACGGCAGAGCTGGTCCGACTCGACACCAATCTTCCGGCACAGCCGCGGCTGGACCGCGACGGGCGACTCAGTTTTGTGTTTGGCGGGCGTCTGCGTGTGAATGGCAACGTGAGCGGCCAGTTTCGCGGCCGGATAGCGATTACCGCAGAATATGAATGAGTCAGGACAACCGTTCTAGCGCAGTCGTGCGGCCTTTCGGGTAATTGTCAGCAGTTCTTCCTGAACCAGGACATGGTCCGGCTGGCCACTGCTCTTCAACGCAATTTCAAGGGCCAGAATTCTTTCCATCAGGCGCGCAATATGAGCCGAGGACCAGATGTTTAACTGGCGCGCAAAATTGTCCCGGTCTTTCCAGAAGACGCTGGGGTGATTAACGAGCTTGGCCACACCGGTGCCTTGATCGGCCTTGGCCCGCAGGTCGGCCAGTTTGACGAGATGACGCAGCATCAATCGAATCAAGCCGACTTCGCTAAAGCCAGCCGGCGAAACTGCGGCCAGTTCACCCGACAGTTTTTTGGTATCTCCGCTGAGCGCAGCGTTGATCAACAGGCCCAGATCCTCTTCATCATTTTCCGCCCCGAGAACGGACAGAATTTCAGATTCTGCCGGCTTGGGCGATTCCGGAGAGGCATCCAGATAAAGCGCAATTTTCTCGACTTCGAGTTTGGCGAGAACCAGATCATTGCTAGTGAGAGCTGCGATATCGGCGGCAGTATCCCTGGACATTTGTACGCCTTCAGATCGCGCCATAGCGCCAATAGCGGCAACCGCATCGCCTTGCGATGTTTCATAGCAGGTTGCGATCAACGCATCAGGTGCGGCAGTGATTGATTTGGCCAGAGCGGTCTTGTCCGCCATCCCGGCTGCGACAATGAATACGGGGTCTCCACCTGCGTACCCCGCGAGCAGGTTTTCAATCGCTGCGGCCGCCCGCACGGCTTCGCCGCTATGCAGTCGCACCATGATGAAGCGTTTGTCTCCGAACAGAGAAGCCGAATTGGCTTCATCACTCAGGCGGGCCGGACTTTCAGTTAAATCCGCAATGGAAAGATCCACGCGTTCTGCGGATTGGGCGAGCGGGGCCGCCAGTTCGTCGGCCAGCGCCTGGCATCGGGTTGCGTTGGGGCCGCACAAAACTGCCAGACGGAAGGCATCCGGCCGGGCGTGAAATTTGCGGACAATTTCTGTATCTTTGACCTTCAAGGCTCAGCCCGCCCTGACAAACGGTTCTGGCCCCCGCGCATCGGCTATTGTCCGTCCTGATCAAGTGCGAAAAGCGATAGTCGCTTGACGATCTGGTCGGCTACCCGCGCAGTCAAATTTTCCAGCGCTGTATCTTCCGCTGCCACGGTTGCAAATTCTGATGACACAACGTCGATACCGGCATCAGAACCCGCTGTTGCATCCAGAACCACTTTGCTGTCCGAAAGGCGAACCAGTTGATAGCGTGCGCGCAATGTTCGGCGCTCCCGGGTGATCCGGTCATTGCTGCGAACACCAAAGCCGGCAATTTTGTCGTCCAGCTCGATCGTCAGACGATAGAGAGGCTGCTGTCCTTCAAAGGTGCCGAGCTGGTCGTTAAGTGCGTTGCGCATAAGCCAGCCAGCCTTGCCCGCAATGGGTTCAATCTGGACATCGCCAAGCTGTTTGGCGACGACGCTGTTGGTGCCGCCGGAATAGAGCGGTTGCAGTCCGCAGGACGTCAGCATCAGCCCTGCACTGATGACGAGAAGAATACGGGCGGGCAATCCGGTCATATGACGATGTTCACCAAACGGTCTGGCACGACGATAACCTTTCTGATCTCCGCTCCGTCAATTGTACGCTGGACTTTCTCCGACGCAAGCGCAAGTTGCTCAAGCGTATCCTTGTCGCTGCCTTTTGCGGCGACCAGCGTATCGCGCAGCTTGCCGCGCACCTGCACGGCTATCGTGACTTCGTCCTCGACCAGCAGGCTTTCGTCAACATCCGGCCAGGGTGCATTGGCGACAAGATCGTCATGCCCGAACAGCGCCCAGGCTTCCTCTGCGAGATGCGGTACCATGGGCGCGGCAATTCGGGCCACGGTCTGTATCGTCATGTTGCGGTCTTGCGATTCCGGCGATTTTTCGATCAGGTTGACCAGTTCAAATATCTTCGCGACAGCCTTGTTGAAGGAAAGCGCCTCGATATCTTCGGCAACTCCGGATATGGTCTGATGCAATTTGCGTTGCAGAGCCTTGTCTTCGGCATCCGGAGCCCCTGCTCCGTCTGCGGCGGCAACAAACAGGCGCCACAGTCGCTGGACAAATCGCCAGCTGCCTTCGATCCCGGCTTCGGACCAGGGCAGGTCGCGCTCGGGCGGGCTGTCCGACAGCATGAAGAAGCGTACGGCATCCGCACCATATTGATCGACAATTTCATCCGGATCGACGACGTTCTTTTTCGTCTTGGACATTTTGATGACACGGCCGACGTCCACTGGTTTACCATCTGCGGTCAGTGTGGCACCATTGCCGTCGCGATCCACTTCCGTCGGGTTGAAGAAGATATCACCTTTTCCTTCCCCGCGCGATCGGGAGTAGGTCTCATGTGTCACCATACCCTGTGTGAACAGGCTGGCAAAGGGCTCTGCGACGTCGACCTTGCCGAGCGATTTCAGTGCACGGGTCCAGAAACGGGCATAGAGCAGATGCAGGATCGCATGCTCAATGCCACCAATATATTGCGCGACCGGCATCCATTTTGCGAGGGTCTCGCGGTCAAAAGGCTGATCGTCCGGCTGGCTGGCAAAACGCAGGAAATACCAGCTGGAATTGATAAACGTGTCCAGCGTATCCGTTTCTCGTACGGCCCTTGCACCGCATTTCGGACAGTCGACATGTTTCCAGCTTTCATGTCGCTCCAGCGGATTACCGGGCTTGTCGAAGCTAACATCTTCGGGCAACTCGACCGGCAGCTGATCCTTTGGCACGGGAACAACACCGCAATCATCGCAATGGATGATCGGGATCGGCGTGCCCCAGTAACGCTGGCGTGACACGCCCCAGTCGCGCAGGCGATAGACGGTGGAACCCTGGCCCCAGCCCTCGCCTTCGGCGCGATCAATGACAGCCTGTTTGGCTGGTTCAACTTCCATGCCATCAAGGAACTGCGAATTGATGATCTGGCCCGGGCCGGTATAGGCTTCGTCGTGGACGGGTGCGTTTTCTTCGCCCTTCTCGGCGACGACACGAGTGACCGGCAGCGCATATTTCCGCGCGAAATCCAGATCACGCTGGTCGTGAGCGGGGACGCCGAACACGGCTCCTGTCCCGTAATCCATCAGCACGAAATTCGCGACGAAGACAGGCAATTGCCAGCTTGGGTCGAGCGGATGTGTCACCGTCAGTCCGGTATCATATCCCTTTTTCTCCTGCGTTTCGATATCTGCAGCCGCAGTCCCGGTTTTCCGGCAATCGTCGGCAAAAGCCGCGAGATCAGTGTTGTCCTCAGCCAGAGAAAGCGCGAGCGGATGGTCCGCCGCAATTGCGCAGAAGCTCGCACCGAAAATTGTATCAGGCCTGGTCGAGAAGACTTCGATATCCTTGAATTCGCCGGCAGTCTGATCGAGCTGGAAACGAAATGTCAGACCCTGGGATTTGCCGATCCAGTTTTCCTGCATCATCCGGACCTTATCGGGCCAGCCATCGAGCTCGCCCAGACCTTCAATCAGTTCATCTGCAAAATCCGTGATCTTCAGAAACCATTGGGATAGCTTGCGTTTCTCGACATCCGCACCGCTGCGCCAGCCCTTGCCGTCGATCACTTGTTCATTGGCGAGGACGGTCATGTCGACCGGGTCCCAGTTCACCGCGCTTTCCTTGCGATAAACCAGTCCGCCGTCAAACATATCGAGAAACAGCGCCTGTTCGTGGCCATAATATTCCGGATCGCAGGTTGCGAATTCCCGGGTCCAGTCGAGCGCGAAACCCAGTCGCTTGAGCTGCGCTTTCATCGAATCGATATTGGCATGGGTCCATCCGGACGGATGCACGCCTTGTTCCATCGCTGCATTTTCCGCGGGCATGCCAAAAGCATCCCAACCCATGGGGTGCAGCACTTCGTGCCCGGTCATCCGACGAAAGCGCGCGAGGACATCACCCATGGTGTAGTTGCGGACATGGCCAATATGGATGCGACCGGACGGATAGGGAAACATTTCGAGCACATAGCTGCGCGGTTTCGGGCTGTTGTCATCGGCTTCAAACACGCCGGATTCGGCCCAGCGGGCCTGCCAGCATTTATCCGCCGACAAAGGGTTGAAACGCTGATCGGTCATGGTGGTCCTGCTCTGGAATTCGACCGGCTCAGGCGAGCGGGCCGGTTTAGTTGGTCAATGCTCCACGGCGCAAATCACGTGCTTTGGTCAAGATGATCTGCTCGAGCTTTTGCGTTGTTGCGGCCTTGACCGGGGCATCCACCCAGGTCGTTCCGCTGCGAACCTGACGGGAAGCGGCGACACGCAAGGCATCGGCGCGCAGGTCCTGATCGAGGATCGAAATATTGAGCTTCATCCGTTCGGCCGGATTTTCCGGGTTCACGTACCAGTCCGTGAGGATCACACCGCCATTGCTGTCCGTCTGGGTCAGCGGCATGAACGACAGGCTGTCGAGCGTGGCGCGCCACAAATAACTGTTCACGCCAATGGTTGTTATCTGCGATGCAGCCAGATCGGCCTCGGGACGGTTATTGCTTGCACAGGCTGAAAGAAGCGCAACGGCTGCCAACCCGGACAATGCGGGACGCAGGTAGCTTGCAGAAGGTAAAAGGCGGGACATGGAAACGCTCCTCAATGGTCTTGAACCTGTTCGGCCACCCTGCTTGTTTGCACAAGGCAGTGACCAGATAAACTGAACTTAGCGCTCTCTATAATTGCTTTGTGACAAGGGGCAAGCAGAAGCGCACATTTCGCTCTTGTGAAACCAGCCGTGAACGACAGTTGAATAGACGAGTCGTCTATTCTGGAACGCGACTCAATCAGTCTCTGTTCAGATTCGCCTGTTATAAGCGCCATTGAAGATCGAATATGAGTAAAAGCGTAACCCATGTGCAACATATTGTGGCGAGTTGCGGAAAAGCGAACAAAATCAATCTGCTGACTCGTGTCTCGGCAGATATTTTGTTATATAGGTATTTGAATAAGGGGAATTTGACGTCGTCATGAGGAAAAAGGGCAGACATTTGGGTTGGTTAGCAGCGGGACTCGCTGTGTCCGGTCTGGCCATGACTCCTGCTCTGGCACGCGTCCTTTCGGGCAATGCAGAAGGTGTATCCCTTAATTCTCTTGGTTCGATCGGCTCTTTCACAACCGCAGGTGCGGATCCTAAAATTGCAGCCCAGTTTAAACTGAAGGCGCTGCGCGGAAACACCAAGTTCAAATTTACGCCGGCGGGAGCCGCAAAGACGCGTGACCGTTCGGTTACCGTTGTTGTGCGCCAGCCGGACACCGCACAGGCGATCTCGATTCGCGAAGGCATCACCAATGCCCAGCCGGGTGCAGGTTTGCTCGGGTCCACGAAAATCACGCCGACCTCTTATAGCCTGGGCTCAGCCAAAGGCCTCCAGAGTTTTGCAATCCCGGTGAAGAAGCTGGGAGACAATCTGCCTGATCTTTCGGAAATCGGTGTTGGCAATCCTTCCGAGAAGAAAGACCGGAAGACGAAACGTAGCCGTTTCAATACCCGGATGTCATTGGACGCAACAACCCCGGTCGATGCAGCACCGCGGGCTTTGAGCGCGAGTGAAAAAGATTATTCTCTGGATGTGGGCGGCAGTTTCTCTCTGACCCGCAATCTGGATGTGACCGCTGGTGTTCGTTATAATAATGAACGTGACCGTATGGCGCCGCTGACAGATTCCCGTCAGGATAGCCAGGCTGTCTATGTAGGAACCCAGTTCCGCTTCTAAACCTGGACCGCGTCCGGGCTCAGTCTGAAACTTTCGAAAATGCATCAATCCCCGCCCAGCCGTGCGCGCCGCTGTCTTTGCGCTGGCCAAGCCTTTGCGCCGTCATTCCTCCCAGCAATATCACCGGTCCGTCGCAGCGGCTGATCAATTGATTCATGTGCAGATGCGACAACGGCCTTTTTCCGGGGTGAGAGCGGGTTGCAAAGGCAGGGGACAGGAAAAATATATCAGCTCCATTCTGATTGGCGATCATGATCTCGCGCAAATTATGGACCGGTGCGCTGTGGATCAGGCCTGCCTTTTCGCAACGATGCCATTGGCGGCCATGTACGCCGTCAGCCCCCCATTTCCGCGCCGCAGATGGCGAATCAGCCAGCAAAATCAAATGTCCGCACCTTTTTGCAATTTGATTGACGGTCAGAAATCGTTCCCGCCGGGAATCTCTATCCAGATGATAATGCCGGAAAATTACCCCGCTTCCGCGCGGGAGAGCTTCGACCGCCTCGTCCAGCGTGGCGTCCGTACGTTCGTCGGACATCAGCCAGACGTTCGGTATTTTCGCTCGTAAGGAGGGGTAGCGCATCTGCCTTCCCTGCCATATAGCCCGGCAACAACCAACCGGGAATGCCGATGGAAAATACCGAATCCAGAAACACTGCCTTTGAAGATATCGGGCAACGTATATCCAAAGCCGCCAAAGCTTCGCGTCGCTCTGTCAGCGATATCGAGCTGGTCGCGATCTCGAAAACCCGCACAGCGGACGAGATTCGTCCGCTCCTCGACCGGGGACATCGCGTGTTTGGAGAGAATCGGGTGCAAGAAGCAGCTGGAAAATGGCCGGAACTGCGCCAGGACTATGCGGATGTGGAGTTGCATCTGGTTGGTCAGTTGCAGTCGAACAAAGCCGCAGACGCGGTGGAACTTTTCGATGCCATTCATTCCATCGACCGGCTGTCGCTGGTCAAGGCGCTTGCCAAGGCCATGGACAAGCTGGACCGGCGCATTCCGTGCTTCGTGCAAGTCAATATTGGTGAGGAGTCCCAGAAAGGGGGCTGTGCCATTGAAGATACCGCGAGTCTGATTTCCCAGGCGCAGGCCGCTGGCATTAAAGTTGCTGGCTTGATGTGTGTCCCGCCTTCAAATGTGTCCCCGGCGCCCTATTTCGCACTGCTGGCGAAACTGGCAAAAGGCAATGGTCTCAAAGGCCTGAGCATGGGTATGTCCGGTGATTTCGAAAGCGCAATCATGCTGGGTGCAACGCATATCCGGGTCGGGACAGCCTTGTTTGGGGAGCGCTCCTCGGCTGGCTGAGACTCCAGAGCTATTCGGCGCTTTTTTCGTCTTCTTTCGCTGCGCGGTCCGCCTTGCGTTCTTCCGGAGTATCCGGGGCGACAAAACTGATCACCACATCGCCAGTTTCAATTGCCGGGCGCGCCTCGGTTGCGAAGAACAGCAGGCGTCCGTCTTCCTTGTGTACCGCGAGAGGTTCTTCGTCATCATTGAGATTCCGGCGATATTCTTCTGCAGAGAAGACCGGCGTAATCCTCGTCTTGCTGAAGCGCCAGCCCGCCCGTTCGCGATCCAGCAAGCTGGTAAAGTCCGCGCCTGATTCAAACAATATCCGGCCATAACCGACCTTGCTTTTGCCCCGACTGTCATTGGACAGCCGGGTAATCTGGTCAAAGCCCATTTCCGGGCCCAGATCAGCAGTGATGAGTTGATTGTGGCTATCATCGTCGGTTGCCACGATCAGATGCTGAAACTCGCCGAGATCAATATTGTCATTATGTGCTTCATCGAGAATATCTCCGCGGTGAATACGGATTTCTTCCTGCTTGGCCCGGCGCAATGCGAATTGGCTGGTATCTGCAATCATGACGTCGATTTCCATCGATTTCAGCAATTTGCCCAATGCGATAGACCAGCGGGTTGCACCCACGATCAACACGCCCTCGCCTTTGCCTTCCTCTATGCCCAGTTTCTCCGCGACCCATGCTGCTGAAAATCCATGTGCAAATATGGTGGCAATAACAACCGCAAAGCTGAGCGGAACGAGCGCTTCTGCGCCCGGCATGCCATATTCGCTCAGCCGCAACGCAAACAGTCCGGTAATGGCGACCGCGACAATACCGCGCGGGGCAATCCACGCGATAAACAGGCGTTCGCGCCACGGTACGGAACTGAACAACAGTGCGACCAGAACCGAAATCGGTCTGACAAAGAAGAGCAACAGGACCAGGAAGATGATGAACCGTGCCTGGAATTGCTGAACGGTTTCCCAATCCAGTGTTGCAGACAGGATGATGAACACCCCGGAAATCAGGAGAACGGCGAGATCTTCTTTGAATCGGTGCAGTGCCTGGCTGGAATAAATATGGCGGTTGGCCAGCACGACACCCATGACGGTAACCGTAATCAACCCGGTTTCATGTTTGATCAGATCGGCGATGACAAAACCCGCAATTACTGTGACCAACAGGAACGGTGCCTTGAGATATTCGGGAACATGTCCGCGCGGAAACAGCCAGGTGATGGCAAAGCCCAGAGCTGCACCGAGCAGGCCGGCAATAAAGCTGGCCGCAAGCACGTCCATGCTGATGACGGCTATATTGGCGTCGGGGCCTTCATAGGTAATATAGGCATAGATACCGACAGCAAGCAGCGCGCCAATCGGGTCATTTACGATACCTTCCCATTTGAGAATATTGCGCACCCGGGCGGGGACGCGCAAAGTCCGTAACATCGGCCCGATAACCGTGGGTCCGGTCACAATCATGATACCGCCAAGCAGTGCGGAAATTTCCCAGGACAGGCCAGCACCATAATGTGCGGCGGCAGTGCCGAGTATCCAGGCAATCGGACCGGCAATGAGCACCATCATTGTGACGGCACCGCCTGCTTGTCGCAATTCACGGAAATTCAGGCTTAACCCGCCTTCAAACAGGATCACGGCAACCGCCAGTTTGATAATCGGCTCTTGCAGCGCCCCAAAATCGCGTTCCGGATCAATGATGCCCAATACCGGTCCGGCGATAATGCCGACGATCAGCATCAAGGCAATGGCAGGTCTGCCCGTTCGCCAGGCGACCCATTGAGCACCGATGCCCAGCAGGCCGATCAGCGCAATTTTCACCATCAGCGAATCAACTATTTCCATCGGTAACCCATGCAAGTTTTCACAGTTTTATGCAAAGCCGATATGTACCGGTTCGCCCAGCCGGGGCTCTTGTCAGCTGCGCAAGATTGCCAGCGGTAACTGAGGTTGCGCGGGTTCCGGTGTGTGCCGCGCATGAAACCCGAGCGGGAATCGGAGCAGCTTGTCTTTCACACTTATCAGCGCCTCCGCAGGGCCGCCAACGACAGTTTCAATGGCCAGACTCGTGGCATCTAGACCCCCGGTCAGAGCACCAAAGGCCGGCATGATCAGATGATTCTCGCCGCGTACAAAGCACCGACGTGAAATGTGGCGGCCGCGCACGGGGACGCGATGTTTGGGATGATAATGGCCGGAAATCTCGGGTTGAACCGGATTGATGGTGGCGTCATGGCGCAAGCAGATCCCTTCGCCGCTCCATTCCGGCATCACTTCCCCGCCCCACAGACCGTTGACATCCCGATCATGGTTGCCGCTGATCCAGATCCATTCCAGCGCATCTGTCATCTGTCGCAGTAGTGTTGCGGCATCGGGTTCCAGCCGCGCCTCACCGGCGTCGTCATGATAGTTGTCACCGAGGCAGAATATTTTCGTTGCGGATGTTTGTTCGATCAGCCGGGCCAGATCATCAAGCGTGGCATGGCTGTCATAAGGGGGCAGCATCTGGCCCTGGCGTGCATAGAAGCTTGCCTTTTCGAGGTGTAGATCAGCCACAAGCAGCGCGTTCTGCAGCGGCCAGTAGAGGGCTGCAGGACCGGCGACCTGAAACTGTTGACGGGCGAACGAAAGGGGAACCATCTGCCGGATATGCGATGATCTCCGGTCCCGCGCAAGTGGGAAGGGTTGGATAATTTATATTACGACCACTATATGCTCGATCATGACACAGACAGAATCTCCCGACAGCTCCGATATCACCGTCGCTGCGCTATATCATTTTGCCATTGTCGATGACCCGGCGGCCCTGCAGCCGCTGATCCTGGAACAATGCGAGCAACAGGGTCTGAAAGGCACGATCCTGTTGGCAAACGAAGGGATTAACGGAACGATTGCGGGCTCTGCTGATGCTATAGGCTCCGTCATCGCCTATTTGCGGTCGCTGTCGCAGTTTTCCGGCCTGGATGCCAAATATTCAACCGCCGACAAAATGCCTTTTCTGCGCATGAAGGTGCGACTGAAAAAGGAAATTGTCAGCATGGGCGTGGACGGTATTGATGCGGCGCGTGCCAAGGGGGAATATGTCGACCCGGCGGATTGGAATAGCGTGATTGCAGACCCCGATACCGTCCTGATCGATACCAGAAATGCCTATGAAGTTGCGATTGGCAGTTTTGACGGCGCGATCAATCCGCATACAGAGACATTTCGCGATTTTCCGGCCTGGTTTGATGATTTTTCCCGAGAATTGCAGGAAAAATCCGACAAGCAGCCGCGAATAGCCATGTTTTGCACCGGCGGCATTCGCTGCGAAAAGGCGACGGCCTATGTCAAGGCACAGGGTTTCGAAGATGTTCACCACCTCAAAGGTGGCATACTGAAATATCTCGAAAATGTGCCAGGGGATGAAAGTCGCTGGACCGGCGATTGTTTCCTTTTTGATCAGCGGGTTGCGGTGGGGCACGGCCTGAGGCAAAGTGATTATGATCAGTGCCATGCCTGCCGGATGCCGCTGAATGCCGAGGACCGGAAATCTGAATTTTATGTCCCCGGTGAAGCATGTCCGCATTGTCATGAATCACGCACCGATGCGCAGCGACAACGCTATCGGGAACGGCAGAAACAGGTTGAAAAGGCGGCGCGTGAAGGACGGACGCATCTCGCCCAGAAAATCGATTCAAATGCGCAATCAGGCTGGGACGAAGAGAGCAGCTGGGACCAGGATATCGACTGGAAATGACCGCGCTCCCGATATTATACAGTTTTCGGCGCTGTCCATATGCGATGCGCGCTCGAATGGCCGTGCGAACCAGCGCTACAACCGTGCGATTGCGCGAAGTGATCCTGCGCGACAAGCCGGACGAGATGATCCAGACCTCGCCCAAGGCAACCGTCCCGGTGCTGGTCCTGCAAGACGGGACTGTTCTGGACGAAAGCCTCGACATAATGTCATGGGCTTTGGATGCACATGACCCGGATAACTGGCTGGAACACCGGCAGGAAGCCATGGATTTGGCGCACCGGACAGAATCAGAATTCAAGTGCCATCTCGATCGCTATAAATATCCAAGCCGATATGATGACGTGGACCCGTTGGTTCATCGATCCGCCGGATTGCATTTTCTCGAGACGCTCGACCAAAAAATATCGGAGAATGGCCAAATTCTGGGACCTGATGCGGGATTTGCAGATTTCGCGATCTTTCCGTTCGTCCGTCAATTTGCCAATACCGACCGCAACTGGTTTGACGCGCAAAACTTGCCTGCCCTAATGCCGTGGCTTCAGGGCCACATAAGCTCGGATCTGTTTTTGTCGGTCATGACAAAATATCCGCAGTGGAAAGCCGGCGAAGACGAGCCGCGCTTTTAGACGACGAATTTGGGGGCACTTAACGTGACTGAAATTCAGGAGACCTGAATCATGAATAAACTAGTCCTCGCCATTATACCTGTTACTTTCTTGCTGTCCGCATGTGCGGAAGAAGCCGAATCACCAGTCCGCGATGATGTCCTTCAGGATGAAGGCGTTCAGGAAGAACCCCTTGCCGCTGAACCCCTGGAAGATGCAACAGTGAGTGAAGGATCGGATTCCACCATGATCGAGCAACCCGAATTGACCGCGCCACTTGCCGATGAAGAAGCAAGCACGGCCATGGAAGAGCCGGAGGCTGAAGAAGAAGCGCCCGCACCCTGATTTCGTTCAATCTGACGTCAGGATTTGATACGGCTGTTCTTGACTTCTCTTTTATGGCTGCGCGCATCTTTTGGCGGCAGGAAATAAATTTTTCGCTTCGGAAAATCGATCGCTACCTGGTCGAATTTCCGAAGCACATCCATTCCCATCAACAATGCCGGCTTTTTGGACATGCCGAAACGTTCAAAAGGCGGCGCATCGGCGAAGGCGACAGACAGGCGTGCAAATCGCGCCCGGCCGATACGAAAATCGCGCGCCCGACCAAATTCGACGCCCAGCGTATCGCCGGTCACTGCGATCAGCATGTCATTATCGTCATTGTCACGGGCCTTTTTTTGCAATCGTTTTTGCAGAACCGGATTGGCAATCGAAACCTGCGCACCGGTGTCGACAATGACGTTGACTTTGATACCTGCGATAGTGGCTTCCGTGAAGATCAGCTGACCGGATCGCCGCCTGGCCGTCACAACAATCTCGCGGCGAGAGCTTTTCTCTCTTTTCTCGGCGGCATCTTCGACCGTGATCTGATTATTCTGAAAATCGAACAGGATGCGATGGTTTTGCAAGCCATCGAGGCCTAGAATTCCATCGGCGCCCATGTTGCGCGCCTTAAGCACCGGAGTGACCAGGCCGTCATAGCTTTTTGACCCGAGTGACAGCGACGGAACATAGACCATATCCACCGAACTGCGACCCGCTATACTCATGAGTTCGGCAGGTTCTTCTGCTTCCAGTGACAGTTTGTCGACCAGTCTGCGGGACAAAACGGTGCGTTCTGCACCCGTATCGATAACAAAAGAAAACGGACCACTTTCTTCAATGGTGACCGGAATCGTCATGCGCCGGGCGCTGTCCTGATCGACGTCAAGAATTTCGCCTTCAGGTTCAATAACGCTGCCCGGTTCAATTGATTGTCCAATCGGAACCGGATAGGCAAGGGCGAGTGCCGAGGCCAATATGGTGGGCGGTGCGATCATCAACAGACCTGACATAAACTCTCCTTTGTCACGCTTTGGCGCTTAAGGCGCCATATCCTGGCCAGGCGCATCATTCCATCGCGATCCGACCAAAGCATTGCTGACTTCGACCAATGCTGCGCTCAGGTGCCTTTCGGCAACAGAAAATAGATTTTGCGGTTGGCAAAATCTATCGCAACACGGTCGAACTGCCGCAAGGCATTCATGCCGAGGAACATGGCTGGCTTTTTTTCCAGATTCAGTGCTTTGAACGGTGCGATATCTGCAAATGCAATCGGAATGATACCGAAACGTGCACGTCCAATGTGCAATTCTTTGGCCAAACCATAATCTGCCGAAACCGAACGGCCCGTCACATCGACCAGTTCCGTTTTCTCAAGCCGCGTTGACCGCATGCGCAGGCGGCGCTGCAAGCTTTTATTGCCAATCGATATTTCACCGCCGGTATCTATAATGACGCTGGTTTTAATGCCCGAAAATGTCGCGTTGGTGAAAATCAACTGGCCGGAGCGGCGTTTGGCAGTCACCACAATTTCCCGGCGGGATCGGGATTTGCGCTTCACGGAAGTATCTTCGACCGAGATTTTGCGATCGAGAAAATCAAACAGAATTCTCTGCCCCTGCAGGCTGTCCAGCCCCAGCACGCCATCAGCGCCGATATAATCGGAACGGAATGTGGGTGAAACCAGCCCCCCATAGCTGCGGCTTCCAAGCGTCAGTTCGGGAACATAAACCGTCTGGACCTCGGTTGTTCCTGCCAGCGCTATGATATTCACGACATCTTCCAGCTCAAGCGTCAGGCTTCCCGCGATTTCATTGGACAATATGGTGCGCTGGGATGCGGTATCGATAATGAATTCGAAGGGTCCGCTGCCTTCAATATTGACCGGCACTGTCATCCGGTCAATTGCGTCTTCTGCGATAGCGATCTGTTCTGCATCCGGGCGGATAAAGGCTTCCGGAAGCGTATCCGCGACAATTGCTTCGGGTTCCGGCTCCGGTTCGCCGGGCGGGAGGACAGGCTGAGCGGCGGTCAGTGCAGCGCTGATTGAAAGCGCAATAAGGGGGGGAAGTGAGAGCATCTTGTCCGCAAGACTAGCTGAATTCGGTGATCATAACAAATTCAAAGCGTTCAACTGCCTCGCATCGCTTCTTCGATCAGTCCTTCGGCCTCGATCAGCAAGGCATCGTCGGTGGCACCTTGCGCGACATGTTCGCGGCCGATCATGACGAGTACCGGAACCGCCAGCGGGCTAACCCGGTCGAGATCGACGTGCACCATCGAGTCCGCTGCGCGGTCCAGCAGATTGCCCAGCCGGCCAATATCCGTCATCCGCGCCCTGGCGTCAGCCCATGCCGCCTCCATGAGCAAATGATCCGGTTCATATTTGCGAAGCACATCAAAAATCAGATCGGTCGAGAAGGTCACCTGCTTGCCGGTCTTGCGCTTGCCGGGATGCTGGCGATCGACCAGTCCGCTGATGACGGCCACTTCGCGAAATGCGCGTTTGAGGAGATGGGATCCTTCGACCCATTCGAGAAACTCGTCTTCCAGTATATCTGCGCTGAACAGAGCCGCCGGATCGGTCACCGGCTCGACACTGTAGCAAGCGAAGCTGTAATCATTGGCGACAAAGCCAATCGGTTTGAGGCCGCGCGTTTCCATTCGGCGGGTCAGCAGCATGCCAAGGGATTGATGGGCATTCCATCCTTCGAAGCTGTAGGTCACCATATAGTGCAGATCTTTGTGCGGAAATGTTTCGACAAGCAGCTGACCGGGCTCTGGCATGGTGGATCGATAGTCCTGCATCTCCAGCCATTCACGAACGTCATCGGGAAAGCGCGCCCATCCGGCACGGTCGGTGAGAAAGTTGCGCACCCGGTCCGACAGATGTGTCGTCAATGGTAGGCGCGCGCCCATATAGCTGGGAATCATCGCCGCCTTTTTGCTGGCACGGACAATGACATCTGCCGTGTCCATCTTGATCATTTCGAGGCTCATGCCGGCAAAGAAAAACGTATCGCCGGTGCTCAGCATTGCCGCAAAGCTTTCTTCCACCTTTCCCAATGTGCGCCCGTTACGAAACCGCACGGTCATCATCGCGGCATCCACAATGATCCCGGCATTCATCCGGTGCTGGGTTGCGAAGCGCGGGTGAACCAGATGCCAGACACCATTACCATCGCGCCGCAGCCGTTTGAACTTGTCATAGGCCTTGAGCGCATATCCGCCGTCGCGCGTGAAGCCGAGCACACGATCAAACGCCTCCTTGCCAAGACCGCTATAGGGCAGGGCGGACTGCAGCTCCTCCAGAAGGTCTTTCTCGTCAAACGGGGCTGCACAGGCGCAGGACATGACGTGCTGAGCCAGAACATCCAGACCACCGGCTCGAAATGGCTCACCATCGCGGCACCCTTCCTCGACGGCATCCAGTGCCGCTTGTGCTTCAAGATATTCAAACCGGTTTCCCGGGACAAGCAAAGCCCGAGATGGCATATCGAGTCGATGGTTCGCGCGCCCGATGCGCTGCAGCAATCGCGACGACCCCTTTGGCGCACCCATCTGGATTACACAGTCAATGTCCCCCCAGTCAACGCCAAGGTCGAGCGACGCGGTGCAGACAAGTGCCCGCATTTTCCCGTCGGCCATGGCATTTTCAATCTTGCGCCGGGCTTCGCGGGAGAGGCTGCCGTGGTGAATGCCGATTGGAAGGGTGTCGTCATTTATGTCCCAGAGTTTCTGAAAAGTCAGTTCGGCCAGAAAGCGCGTATTGGTGAAGACCAGTGTCATCCGGTTGGCCTTGATCTGCTCCATCACCTGAGGGATGGCATAGGCTCCGGCATGACCCGACCATGGCACACGAATCGTTTCCCCGTCCGATGCCAGCGGCGCCATGATCTGTATATCTGCAGCAGCACCTTCATCGCCAAGCACGTGCTTTACGGTTTCAATATCTCCCCAGGGTGCGAGCCACGCACGGAAATCGTCCGGGTCTGCAACAGTGGCGGAGAGGGCAGCACGGCGCATCTGCGGTGCGATGCGTTGCAACCGTGCGAGGGAAAGCGAGAGCAGATCACCGCGCTTGCCCGTGGCAAAGGCATGAACTTCATCGACAATCACGCGTTTGAGATTGGCAAACAGAGTGAAGCTGTCTTCCTGGCTGAGTAACAGGTTCAGAGACTCCGGTGTTGTCATCAGGATCTGCGGGGGCTTGACCCGTTGTCGCGCCTTGCGGTTTGCCGGTGTGTCTCCGCTGCGTGTTTCGATGCTGATCGGCAGACCCATGTCCTCGACCGGCTTGAGCAGGTTGCGCTGCACATCCACCGCGAGGGCCTTGAGCGGCGATAGGTAGAGCGTGTGCAAACCGTCGAAATCCGGGTTGTCTATCAGGTCCACCAGGCTGGGCAGAAACCCCGCGAGCGTTTTTCCGGCACCGGTCGGAGCGGTCAGCAGCGCATGCCGATTGGCTTGCGCCGCTTCGAGCATTTCGAACTGATGCCGCCGCACTTCCCAATTCCGGGACCGGAACCATTGGTCAAGTTTGTCAGGAAGATGCGCCCTTGTCATCGCATGGATATAACAAGCTTCCCGGAGATATCGACAAACGAATCAGTAGGTCCCGATCGCGGCCTCTATGGTGTCGATCGTGTGTCGATGAAGCGCGCGTTTATTGGCCGCATAGGCTCTACCGGGCAATTGACCGAGTTTTTCAGCCGTGGCCATGGCGGTTTCCACAAGTTTGTCCGGTTCGACAAGCACATCCACATAGCCGATTTCCAGTGCATCTTCCGGTGTGTAGAGACGGGCCTGAACAATGGCCTCGACAAGCTGACGGTTGTCTAGTCGTGCGCGGGGCAGGGCGATGCCAAAGGCCGGTAATGTCATGTTGTTGACCGTTTCATTCGCGCCAAAACGGAAATCTCCCTTGGCCGCAATTCTCGTATCACAGGCGAGAAGAAGAAAAGCACCCATCGCGATCGCATGGCCGGGGCAGGCCGCAACAACCGGTTTCGGTCCTCCATAAAGACGGACGAGTAAAGCGCTGGCCTGATCAAGCAGCGCGCCCGACTTGTCGGCGCCATGGGCCGCCAGCCATTTCAGATCAAAGCCGCCAGAAAATATTCCGTCCCGGCCGGTCAGAACAATGGCACTGGCTTTTTCTTCAGCTTCGTCCAGCGCAGAAGTGAATTCCGCCATCCAGTCGGGATTGATCGCATTGGCCTTGCCATCATCAAACGTAATTCGGGCCACATCATTCTCGAGGTCCAATGCAATTGCCATATCCAACACTCCTTGGAGAAATTTAATCAACCGATTAATGAAGGAATTTGAAGGCGAGCGCAATGGCCGATAATGATAGCCTCATTCAGATCAGACGTTGGCCCGGTTACCGCAGCTCGGCCATCAACCCGAACAGGGCGGTGACGTCGGGCGGCGAGCTATCACCGGAATATTCCCGGTAGAGGGTGGAGACGTTGACCGCGATCCGCTCGCTGTCTCCCCAGCTGGAGAAATCGCCCAGATTGATATCATGGGCAGCATCGCGCACCGAAAGTCCGGCGTCGTATCGCTGCCGGGCTTCGCGATCAATATAGTGCAGATACTCCTGCACACGGCGGACGCCGTCAGCATCGGTTATCGGGCCATGGCCGGGAACGATCGTGTCCGGCTTTAAATCGATGATCATGTCGCAGGCGGCGATCCAGTTGGATACCGGGCCGGCCCACATGATTGGCGTTCCTTCGATAAACAATATGTCGCCGGTGAATATGGTTTTGTCTTCAGGAACATGGACCAGCACGTCTCCGGCGGTGTGGGCAGGGCCGACCTCGATCAGCTCGACTGTCTTGTTGCCGACCTCCACGCTATATTCGCCGCTGAACGTTTTGGTCGGGTGTTTCTCGGCAACATCGTTAAAATCAAAACTCCCGAAAATGTCGACCAGATATTGTCCGGTTGGTCCGAGCGTTTTGGCCTGTGCCATGATCGCCGCGAGGGCAGGGGCCGGCAGTTCGGCCATTTCCGCAGCGCTGGCTTCTGATGCGATGATCTCGGCATGTTGGCACAAACCGTTACCATGACAATGGTCACCATTGGCATGGGTGTTGACGATGACACCAATATCATCTGCGCCTTTCCCGGTTGCGTCCGCCATGATGGTCAGCATGTCCCGGGTCAGACTGGCATCGAATAATGTATCGACAAGCAGCGCCTGATCACCGTCGCTGATCAACCCTGCATTGGACCAGCCCCAACCGCCATCAGGCTGCAGATAAGCAAATATGCCGTTGCCGGTTTCGTACAGGCCCTTCTGGAACGGATAATCTGGCATCGGTCTCTCCCTGTTTATTTCCGTGCGGCCTGATCGGCCATTGCAACCATCGTCCGTGCGTGACGGCGGGCGACAGCGTGTTGATCCTTGCCATAGCCGCCGCCCAGTGCACTGGCGACGGGAATCTGGCGGGCGAGGGCCTGACGAATGACACTGCGATCGCGGCGGTTCAGCCCGTCATCTGTCAGGGCCAGCCGACCCAGCCGATCCTCCGTATGAGGATCGACCCCGGCCTGATATAACACAAGGTCAGGCTTGAATCCCTCAATAGTCTCGGTGAGGGCGTGATCCAGTATCGCGAGATATTCGTCATCCCCGGTTTGATCCGGCAGAGCGATGTCCCGGCTTGACCGCGCCTTGCGAGCCGGGAAATTTTTCGCGCTGTGGATGGAAAGAGTATATGTATCCTCTCGACCGGCGAGCAGGGAAGCGGTGCCATCTCCCTGATGGACATCGAGATCGAGGATCAATATGCGGCGAACATCCCCTTCGGTCAGGAGCCGGTTTGCAGCGATGGCCAGATCATTGAACACGCAATAGCCTGCACCCGTCGCGGAGAGCGCATGGTGGCTTCCACCGGCGCTGTTGGCGGCATAACCATGTTGCAATGCCAGTTGTGCCGCAAGCCAGGTGCCGCCAGACGTATGCTGGACGCGGCTGGCAATCGCCGAGGTCACAGGAAATCCGATCCTGCGTTCTATGTCTTGGGGCACCGATGCAGTCAGCACTTGCTCGACATAATCGGGATCATGGACAGCTTCCAGCCATTTGCGCGCCATCGGCTCGGGCTGATAGGCATGATGCGCTGGCGCCAGTTCGCGGACCGCGTCCATCACCAGATAATATTTGTCGAAGACAAATGACCCGCGCGATGGCGGCGGAGCAATATAGTCGGGATGGTGTACTACATGGAGCATGACTGGCGTTGAGTTTAAGCGGTCGGTGTGCCGTGCGTCAAAGCCTTGCTGATTATTTCAAATGATAGGTCAGTGCCATGGCGATGCAATGTTTTACCGCATCCGCTGGAATGTCATCGTTCAGGTTGAAAACAACCGCCCGGTTTCCCTCGAAATCCAGCGTATCTGCGTAAAGCTGCCGGTAACGCTCGACCAGATCGGTCTGGCAATGGACGTAAAATGCGTACCGATCATCTGACTTCTTGTGACGGTTGATCCGGATCGTCGTCCCGGATTTGGTCGCGCTGGTCAGGAAGGCGGGCTCTCCCCATTTCAGCGTTTCCTCCAGAGGGCCGATGGCAGGATTTTCCGAAGCTGTTTCGAGGATCAAGGTTCTGAGATCCCGCAGCCTGGAAGCCATCTCTGCGGGAAGGTCTTCGAAGACGGATTGGGTTTGTGCAGCGATACCCATCGTCACTTGGCTCCCTGTTGCAGGCCAACCCGCAAAACGGTTCCAGTGCGCACGACAATGTCTTTCTTGTCGAGGTCGGGCCCGAAGGCTTCTTCCGTCTCCGGATTGCCGTTTTTGAGATCATAGCCGGTCTGCGCGGACAGAATCACCAGAATGTCGGTGTCCGGCTCCATGGCAAACGGAAATTCGTGCCAGGTTCCCACATGCATGACCAGGCTCTGTGATCCATCGAAACGAAACGCGCGAGCAGCGGCGAGGTCCGGCAAATCGCCATCTGTCGGCGGGGCCATGACCACAACATACGGCTTGCCGCCGATCGGAATAAATGCCTGCGTGTGCTGGAAATGGCGTTCCATGAAGCGAACTTCACCGGGCCGCAGGTCAAGTCTGGACGGTGTCAGTTCGATGGGATGCTTGCAATGAAATGACACGGGTTGGCCGACTTCCACAGCACCCTTGTAAAAGTCGATCGGCATCAACTGCGGTGTCGAATTCGTACCGGCAATCTGGCCAAAAGGCGCCAAAATTTCCGGACTCGCAGTCTCTATCGGCAGATCGATTGTCCGGGTCACGAGATGTTTCTCATCAATGACCCACAGTTTCCCCGCGCTCCAGCCCGGACAAGGCCAGCTGTGCGTCAATTTGTTCCATCAGTCGTTCCAGTCCTTCATCCGATTTGGCCTCTGCCCGGGCCACCAGCACATCCTGTGTGTTGGATGCGCGAAGCAGCCACCAGCCGTCGGCCGTATTCACTCGTGCGCCATCGGTATTGTTGACGTCCGCGCCATCAGCCGCCAGTCGTTCGAGTATTTCGTCGACCACTGCAAATTTGCGGCTTTCATCAACCTGAAAACGCATCTCCGGCGTATTGATCATCTCGATCATGTCACTGCGCAACCGATTCACGCTCTTGCCGATGTTGGTCGATGCCTGAATCAGGCGGATGGCGGCATAGGGGGCGTCGTCAAAGCCGTAATAATCATGCTTGAAAAAGACATGGCCGCTCATTTCGCCTGCGAGTGGCGAGCCGGTTTCTTTCATTTTGGATTTGATCAGACTGTGACCGGTTTTCCACATCAGCGGTACGCCGCCCAGTTCCGCAACCCGGTCATAGAGCGCCTGAGATGCCTTGACGTCGGCAATGATCGTTGCACCGGGCACGGATTGCAATACATCCTCGGCATAGATGGACAAGAGCTGATCGCCCCAGATGACCCGACCTTCGCCGTCAATCGCGCCTATCCGGTCGCCGTCGCCATCAAAGGCCACGCCGAAATCCAGGCCTTTTTCCGCAACGATGGCCTTGAGGTCTTCAAGGTTTTTTTCCTCGGTTGGATCCGGGTGATGATTGGGGAAATTGCCATCAACATCGGTGTACAGCAAGTGGTGTTCGCCAGGAAGCTGCGCGACCAGTTTTTCAATAACCGGACCTGCTGCGCCATTGCCGCAATCCCAGGCTATTTTGCAGGCACTGCCGGAGAAGTTTTGCAGCAGCCGCGAGACATATTGATCTTCCATTTCAATGCGTTCAAACCCTGCTGTCGTGCCGGGAGCCGGATCGTCCCAGTCGCCATCGGCCGCCATCTGGCCAAGCTGCTGAATGTCTGCGCCGAAAAACGGGCGTCCCTGGAACACCATTTTGAAACCGTTATAATTGGCCGGATTGTGGCTGCCGGTGATCATGATCCCGCCATCAACATGATCCAGCACGCACTCGGCATAATAAAGCATTGGCGTCGGTCCCATTCCCACTGAAACAGCGCTGATCCCGCAGTCGTTCAAACCGCGGATGAGGGCTTCCTCGAGAATGGGTGAACTTATCCGTCCATCATAACCGGTCGCAACCGTGTGGCCACCTGCCCGGGCGATCAGCGTCCCGAAGCCGCGACCGATGGCATAGGCATCGTCTTCGCCCAGCGTCTCGCCGATAATGCCGCGAATATCATATTCGCGCAGGGATGTGGGGTGGAAATCGTGACGTGAAGATTGGGTCATGCTGACGAGGTCTTTCATGTTCGGGAAACAGGGCGGCCTGTTCAATCCTTAGAAAGCCGTGGAGCGAAAATCCACCCCTCGTTTCTGGGGCTGGCAAATTTGGGATCAACCGAAAATTTCTCGCCTCGCTTATGGCTTTTGACTGTCCAGGTCGTCCAGCAATATATCACGTGCACGGTTGATCTGCCGGGCGAGTTCTTCATCGCCGCCACGATCGGGATGATGCTCTGCCAGCCGTTCCCGCCACGCATCGTTGATCGCCGAACGGTCCGCTTTCACGTCTACGCCGAGCAGGGACCGTGCGCGATCCAGTTCAAAATTCCGGGGTTTGCGCTTTTGAGGCGTTTCATCTTTCGCCGGGATCAAGATGCGCCAGCCATTCAGGAAAGCAGCGCCGCCGATCATCGCTCCGCCGATCAACCAGTTGCCGCCGCGCAGGAAATTTGCTCCGATCAGGGCGACTGCCAAAGCCAGCCATTGATTGGCCGTCATGGTTTTGGCCTTTCCGGACAATATCAGGGCCGCCAATATGGCTCCGGTGATGATCAGCATCGCGGTCATGTATCAGGCCACCAGCTGCGGCTTGCCAAAGCTGGGCCGGCTGGAATGGGGCTGGGGCAGGGCGAGATGCTTGATCAGTTCCCGCAATTCCTGGCGGGCGGCAATGTGACTGGTTGCCAGTCGGCCAAGATGCTCCTTGTCCAGCATGGTCAGTCCTGCGGGGAACAGCTCGCGGTAAATTACCCGTTCGCTGAGACCGGGAATGATCCGGAACCCGACGCGTTGAGACAGTTCTCCCAAGGCAGAAATAATGCGCTTCATATTATGGGCTTCGACATATTGCGTGCGGTTGCGCAAAACCACCCAGTCAATCGTTGTGCCATCCGCCTTGGCCCGGGCCTTGCGGGCTTCCCAGATCAATTCGGCATAAAAACTCAGTTTGCGGACCTTGTAGGTTTCCGGATCAACCTGCCCGATCAGATCAAAATCCACGAAGCTGTCATTAATCGGCGTGACCAGACTATTGGCGCGGGTCGCAACAAAACGCGCGAATTTGTCATCTCTTCCCGGCGTGTCGTAGAGCAGATAGTCAACACCATGTGCCATTCGCTCGGTCAGTTGCTCCAGACGGGCCAGAGAGTCATGTTCAAATACTTCAAAAAGGGGTTGGGGAATGTCGATATTGAGGCGATTCATCGTCGCCGCCCGGTTTTCCAGATAGCGGTAGGACGTGCGCTGGCGCGGATCGAGGTCGATAATCGCAACCTTGTGCCCCTGATAGGCAAGGGCAACAGCTACGTGCACGGCGGTCGTGGATTTCCCGGTGCCGCCTTTCTCGTTGGCAAAAACGATATGATGTGTTCCGCTATTTGCCACTTGCCTGACTAATCCCCCATTGCTGTTGCTCTGTCAGCGTTTGTATCTTTGCGACATTCGCCAAGATATTTCTTGAGCGACCACCATAGTGCCATTTCACATTTCACGCCATGCCCGGAAATCCGCATCCCATTCTGAGACAGTCCCAGAAACCGCATTCCACGCGAAACTGGTAGCGTAATCAGCGTTTGAATAAAAGCATCAGAGGTAAAATCTTGCGACCGGGGGCCTGCGCGGGCTCGGGTTTGGAGACGCGGAGCCCGGGGTGTGAACGCAGCGAATTAGGGAAATAGCGATTTTGGTCTTATAACTTGCTCGATGTACATTCCCGATTCCCTTCGTCCGCTGGCTCGGCGCATTCGAAACAGAATTGTCGACTACAAACTTTCACCGCTGTCTCGATCAGTGAGAAACGAAGGTTTGACCTATCTGACAACCGCCAAGTTCCTCCGATTGGAGAACGCGTTGCGGTCCACCCGGGATATTGAAGGCGACCTGGTTGAGTTTGGAGTTGCGCTGGGCGGATCGGCGATCGTGATTGCGAGCCGGAGCCAGGGTCGCCCGTTTCACGGCTTTGATGTATTTGGCATGATTCCGGAACCCGCTTCGGACAAGGATGATGAGCATTCAAAATCACGTTATGAAGTGATCAAATCCGGAAAATCGGCCGGGATCGACGGGCAGGAATATTATGGGTACCGCAATGATCTCTATTCCGATGTTGTGGTTAGCTTTGCGCGCCATGGATTAACCGTCGGAGAGGCCAATATTCGCCTTTACAAGGGCTTGTTTGAGGATAGCTGGCCAACGGCGAAAATCGACAAGCTGGCCTTTGTCCATCTGGATTGCGACTGGTATGATCCCGTCACCTATTGTCTCAAAGCGGTTGCCGGAAAAATGTCGCCGGGCGGCATAATCCTGATTGATGACTATCATGACTATGCGGGATGCAAAACAGCAGTGGACGAGTTTATCTCGCAAAATCCCGACTATGTGTTCGAGGATGGACCCAATCCCATGCTGAGATATGCGGGATAATGCGCCGCTGCGCGCTAGCCGATCGGCTCAACTGGATTATGCCATAATCAGGCCTTCGGTCATTCTGGGCTAGACCCCCATAGACGTGATGCCTAGAGACAATATCCATGTGGATAGATGACAGATTTGCGGTAAAACACAGATGACCGGCTCGGAGGGCCTGCGCTCCCGTCTGATGCGCGGAGCAATGTGGCTCGGCGGCGCCCGCGTGGCCACGAACATATTGGGCTTTGTGAGCACTCTCGTGCTGGCAAGGCTTCTGGTACCTGCCGATTTTGGATTGGTTGCGCTCGCCACGACCTTGCTGGGCGTTTTGACAGCTATGACAGCCATATCGCTTTCTGATGCACTGGTTCAGCACGAACAACCGGAGAAAGAGCATTTTGACACCTCTTTCACACTCAATCTCGCCCGGGGGGTATTGGTCGGCGCGTTTTTTGCCGCGATCTCTGTACCGACTGCCGCATTTTTTGAAGATGCTCGATTGATCGAACTGATGCTGGTTCTCAGCCTTACAGCGGTGCTGACCGGTCTGGAAAATCCCAAATGTGCACTGTTCATGCGAGATCTGATATTCTGGCAGCAGTCTGTGATGCTTGTATCCCAAAAAGCAGTAGCACTCGTGGTGTCACTGACTATCGCGTTTTTATACCAATCTTACTGGGCCCTGATTATCGGAGTGGTTCTCGGCCAGGCAGTAAGTGTGCTTTTGTCCTATGCGCTCTTGCCATACAGACCCAGGTTTACACTGTCGAAAACCCGAGATTTGTTCTCGTTCTCGATCTGGCTGACATTTTGCAATTTCATCACAACCCTGAACTGGAACTTTGACAATCTGCTGGTCGGGAAAGTCCTCGGAAAAACATCTCTGGGATATTACAGCATGGGCAATCATCTTGCGGTGATGCCGACCCGGGAAGTCACGTCACCGATTATCGGCACGCTGTTCCCGGCTTTTTCCAATCTGAAACAGGCTCCGGAGCGGTTGCGCGCAGCCTATCAGCGCGCCCAGTCGATCGTAACAGCGATCGCTTTACCGGCAGGCGTTGGCATGGCGTTGGTTGCTGATCCGTTTGTGCGGCTGGCGATGGGCGAGAAATGGCTGCCAGCCGTGATAGTGATTCAATGTCTGGCCTCGATTTTTGCAATTCAGACACTTGCAAGCCTGGCCCATCCGCTGGCAATGGCGCTGGGCAATACGAAATTGCTGTTCACAAGGGATCTTATCGCCTTTGCTTACCGGGTTCCCTTGCTTGTCGTCGGACTATATTTGGGCGGTCTTGAAGGCATCGTATATATGCGTGTGTTTACGGGGCTAATTTCGATCTATTTCAACGCAAGCATTGTTTCCCGCCTTATCGAGATCAACTACTGGGAGCAGCTAAAACCAAATTTGCGCACCTTCGCCGGAATAATATCAATGACAATGGCGGTATATGCGATCGGCGTGTTGCTTCCCGAAGCGGTTGATAACATTGGACTGGCGATCAATTTGGCGGCATTGATCGGTGGCGGTGCGGTTGTGCATATTATCGTGGTGGGTTTTGCCTGGAACTTTATGGGCCGTCCCGTCGGTATTGAAGATGAAGCCCTCGCGCTGGTTCAAAATCTGCTTCGTCGGACGCGCGCACGATTTATGGGGCCGGCGTGACCCGAACTCGCAAAAAACGTTGCGCCAAAAGGGAATTTTAAGTGTTGAAGAGTAGTGAGATAACGATGTCGACTCCTCCCATTGTTTCCACCCTGCGTGCCAGGATTGATCAGGTCCTTTCAGATCTGACACCAGCAGACTCGAACTTTGCGCTGCTCGACTTTCCCAATCACGGCAATCTGGGCGACAGTGCGATTTATGTGGGCGAAGCTGAATATCTGCGCCGCCGCGCCTTGCAACCGGCTTATGTTGCCTGCCATGATAATTGTTCATGGGAGCAGATGGACGAGCTAATCGCGGGCGGTCCGATATTCATCCATGGCGGCGGGAATTTTGGTGATCTTTGGCCGTGGTTCCAGCATTTTCGGGAAGAAGTCATGGCGCGTTATCCAGGCCGACCGATCATCCAGTTCCCGCAGACGATTTATTATGACACCCAGGAGAGTATCGATCGAACAGCGCGTGCCATTGAAAAGCAAGGTGCGTTTACGCTGTTGACCCGGGATCAGAGAAGTTTCGAACTGGCGAGTAAATCGTTTCAGTGCGATGTCCGGTTATGCCCAGATATGGCGTTCCAGATCGACTGCAGCCGGCAACGCACCCCCAGACGAGAGCTGTTGTTGCACTTGCGCGAAGATCAGGAAGCCGCGGGTGACTATGATACAGGATCACTGATAGACAATGCGGAGGTTATCCGCGCGGACTGGCCAGATGAACACCGGTCGTTCGTCCTTGGCACGAACATATTGAGCCTGCCCTCCATAATACCTGAACTGCTTTCAAATGGTGCAATGGGTGCACGGGCTGTCAAATGGGCCGAGCGTGCACAGGCGCGTTTTCAAAAGGCGATAAATCTCCTGCAGGAAAACCGTTTTGTGATAACGGACCGCATGCATGGCCATATTCTTTGCGTGCTGTTGAATCTTCCGCATTGTGTGCTCGACAACAGCTACGGGAAGACAAGTGGCTTTATGGAAACATGGGGGACGGGTTCCGGAAGCGCCAGGCTCGCATCTGATGTCGCCGGAGCCGTGGAGGTTTTGACCGAAGATTTTGGACTGCGCGTTTCTCAATAGCGCTGTGACCCAGCGAATGAGAGTTATGGCAAACACTGCGGAAGCGGCACTACTTTAACTGTTCATTTATCATGTCGAGAACAGGGTCGTCCGGGTGGAATTTCCGCGCAAAGTGCAAACCCGATCCAATAATATCCTGGAATTGCTCAACACCAAGGTCAATGGGATGGGCGCCGCGCCAGATTAGATAGCGGAATGATTTGTCTTGGTAACTCAGACTGTCATCATTGCAGATCACAGTCTGAAAATAACTTTCATCGGAGTTGATCCGCGAGCGATAATATCGCTGGAGCTTCAAATCCTTTTCGTTTGGATTGAGCAGTTTGTTTGCCACTTTTCTGTTTCCAGTGAACCACTGGCTACCGGCATAGCATCGATAGGTCCTGTCGAAAGGACTCGATGGCGAGTTGAATGGCAAAGTCACTGTTGTGCCACCGAGCCGCGGATAGCGTTCCAGGGTACTGGAATGTTGTGGCGGGCGAAAGCGAATGATGGGGATTTTGAGCTGGGCCCTGATGTAGCGATTTCGCTCCAGTTCAAGATTATACCGCGCGCGATGATGGGCAAGTAGCGGAGAGCCCTGTGGAACGTTCCCCGCCAGTGATTCCTCGACCGGGAAGGCATCGATAAAAGCATCTGCTCCCGATTGCTCCAGATCTGCATGGATTTTTGATGCTGTAGCGATCGGATAGTCTGCCCCGCTCAGAAGAACAAAATAGTCCGGATCGGACACAGAATAGAGCTGGCGCAATCCGCGCAATGTTGCTTCGACCAGCGACCATTTCCCCCACCCTGTTGTCACCCAATTGTCGACGAAGTGGACGTTTGGCGGGAACAGCTTCTGGTCAAGTTCAGCCTGAGAGAAGTCATGGTGGCAAGCAATGGGCGGTGCGTTGTGGAGACGGTTTAGTGTCTCACACAGGCGCAGCAACTGGCCTGGTGATTTGTGGGACAAGATGACGAAACCAAACATGATTTATCTTTCTATCGCTGCCTCAGGTTACCGGCTTTTCAGGTCAGCGGAATTTGCGGCAATCAGCCGCTGGTCATAACCGTCCATCCGACCTGCGGAATCTTCAGCCAGTGACAGGCGGATTTCTTCCGCTGACATTTTTTCAGCTTCTCTGAAGGGCGCAAATTTAATCGGCACCTTGCACACATCGATCCCGTGGAGCCAGCAAACCTGAGCGAAACTGGAATGGCCCGCCAGTTCATCCCCCATTCGGTACAGTCCGATGTCGAGAAGATCCTTGGCCCGGGTGTATGTTTCGGCATAAATGCGTGAGGTTTCAGGAAGTCCCAATGCGAATTGATCGCCCATGAGCAACGCGCCATAATGAACGCCCAATGCCGTTTCACAGTAGAGAGCCGGACGGGCTTGCACGGCATTTAGCATGTCGGCCCAGTCAAAGGCGACCGCAGTGATCGGCTTGTCGGGGCGAATTCGCAGTACTAGATCGAATTCTTCGCCGCTCCCTTGCATCATGGCGAAGCATTTTTCAGTCTTCACGTACATTTTTTCACTGTTTGAAAGATTGCAAAATTCCGGATCGCTTTCTTCGTCGACACAAACATGAGGTGTGCCGTAGAAATCGGAAAGCTCGGCTGCGCTGATATCGCCGGATTGTTCAAACTTTTGGAAAAATACGGGATAGCGCAGGCGCAATTCGTCCAGACCCAGATTGGTACCGATCGACTTATATTCGCGATTGAAATTTTTGCCTTCGAACGGGAGAACAAATCTGAACGGTTCAGGCGTGCCTCTGCCAATCTGCTTCCAGGTATCGACAAAAATTGTTGCATCAATCGCAGCCAATAGAGGTTGCCAGGTCGGAAACGTGGATCGAAACCCCCTCAGTTGGCCAGAAATACATATTGCAACGCGTGGTTTGCGTTTGATATTGGCAAGTGGACGAAGTTTTGCCGAAGCCAGATTCCATGCGGCCGAAGCAACTTGATGCGGGCGTTTGTCGAGCCGCTCAATCGCCCGGCTGGACCCGCCATTGGCTTCAGAGGCCAGCGTCACACGCCCGGCCTCCAGATTTTCGGAGATTGCAGACACAAGCGCGTTTTCTTTGGCGGTGGGCAGGGAAAATTCGTCCGTTTCCGAAACCTGGCCATAGCGCAGCAGCAAAGACCTTCCCGCCTGATGTTCATTGGCTGTCATTTTGCCCTGTTTCGACCTTGCCGCGAGGATTGCGACGGGCCAATCTGCTGCCAGCTGCCTGAAGGCGTCCGGAACCAGCCACACGAGCAGCAACACATGCGTTAACGGCAAAGAGCCAACGGATAGTTTTGTCCATTGTTCGCGCGCATAGGCGCCGAGATCGGCCACATTCTGATCAAAATGTTCTGAATCAAATACGACGCTATAGGGGATGCGTAAATCATCCTCCGAAAATTCGTGAAAATGAGCCTGATGCAGATCGGAAATGGTTTTCTGCTTGACGTTCTTCATTTTGCTGCGGAGCAACAGCGCCATCAGAACCGCATTCCGATCCACTGCCTCCTGTTCGAGCAAATGTTTCAATGTCGGCTCGATCAGCTTTGATGCGCGCTCAAGATGTCCGGTATTGCCACCCGTATGCTGTGTCGCAATCCGGTGATGTAAAATCGGCGGACTGACCGCACAATTATCCTGCAAGATCAACGCTGTTTCAAGAAACCTGCGGCGTTCATCGGGCAGTTTTTCGAGAATATTTCCTTTTTCCGCCGCCGAAACCCAAGCGTCGGCAGCAAGCGTCAACAGGTCTGCATTGTGGTCCTGGTTCTTGAGTCCCGCGACAAGCTCTTCCAGCGCAGCCAGTAAATCGCCCTGTTCTATCAGCCGCTCTGACCGCTCGATTATATCTGGCATATCTGCTTCTGCTTTTTCGGCACCCGTTTTGCGCGCAACACTGAAACCGCAGCCTCCGGCAATCTGGGAAATTGGATTCGATCCATCTAGTGATTTTTCTGTTACTTCGCCATCATTTACTGGTTTGGAACGCAACACAAAGGACTCGACTAGGTTGGACATCGGATATATTATCAGGCCTTGGGGATAGCTAGCTAAGGTTAAAAATGAATTCATTTGCTGGTTATCAAGCCATTTTGTTTGATCTGGACGGTACCCTGGTCGACACAATGCCGCTCCACTACCTTGCTTATGCCAAGGTTCTGCGGGAGATGGGCCTCGATCTGAAACAATCTGTTTTCATGGATCTGATCGGCCCGCCGGCGAGACAGACCATTCCTTTGTTTGTAGAAGCCGCGGGCGGGATTTGCGACGCTGAAATGGTTGCAGAGGTGCACGCCAAAAAGAAAATGGCATTCCAGGAGTATTTGCAGACCGAAAAGCTGACGCTTTTGCCTGCGGTGGGGTATTTCGACTTGATAGCAGAGACGCAAAGAACCGCGCTTGTCACATCGGGCAACCGGGAAGGGGCCCAGGCCATTCTGGCAACGTTGGGGTGGGCAGACAGGTTTGATACCATCGTCACAGGAGATGATGTCAGTCAGGGGAAGCCGCATCCCGAACCCTATTTGCTGGCCGCCGCGCGGCTGGATGTACGGCCTGAAAAATGCGTGGCACTGGAAGATACGCCCAATGGCATTTCTTCGGCTGAGGCTGCGGGTATGACGGCGATTGACGTAACCGATATTGAACATGTTCAATGAGTTCCTTTGATATCAGCAATCTTGGCAGTCACCCGGCCTTCGCATCTCAAAAGCAGGTCGTTCCTCTGGCGGGTTTTTCCGGTGCGGCAATTGCGTTGCTCAGAACCGCGGACGGGGCTCGGTTTGTGCGCAAGGCTGCTGGCGAGCCGGGCGGCAACAAGGTAGTCAAGGAACAGGCTGATCGTCAGATCTGGCTGCGCAAAGTGCTTGAAGGTGCCGCAGAAGTTCCGAAAATTCTGGAGACCGGAGAAATCGAGGGACTATATTATTTCGACATGGAGTTTGTTCCATCTGCAGATGTGAACATATTTCTCCGCAGTGCACCGTTCGACGAGATTAAGAGGTTTTCGTCGCGGATTGAGGGGCTCATGATTCACATGGCTTCACAGCATGATCAAAATGCCACACCGCCAAGCGGGCACGCGTTTATTGAGAAGCTGGACCAGATCGAACATCGAACTTCCGGCCGTTTCGACCATTTGCTGTTGCCGTTGCGTGAGGGATTTGAGAAGGTGAAGCCCTTGTTGAGCGCGATGCCTGCAACTGTGACCCACGGAGATCTGACATTTGAAAATATTCTTGTGGATCCCGACGGCAAGCTTTGGCTGATTGATCCCATTCAATCTCCGATCGACCATTTCTGGATGGACTGGTCCAAGCTGTTTCAAGAATGTGAAGGTCGCTGGTACAAGCATCGCGGCAAGCATCTGTCTGCGGGCATAACCCACTGGTTGAGAAATCGCTGGCTGAGTGCGGCGACTGAAATTTCGCCCGACTATCCGGCTTTGCATCACTTGCTTTTGGCGTTGACGTTCGCACGTATTCTACCATATGCGCGGTCGGAGACGGACGTGAATTTTGTTGCAGAACGCGTAGAGGCATTCGGCAACGCTTCGCTCGGGGGAAGATGAATATGAAAGTTATTGTACCTTGCGCCGGTTCTTCGTCACGATTTCCCGACATGGCTCCGAAGTGGATGCTCCCGGATTATGATGGCGTGCCGATGGTTGTGCGTGCCGTTGAAGGCCTGGATTGTTCCCAGGACCAGTTCGTGTTCACTATTTTGCGGGAGCATGAGGAACGCTTCAAGGCCAGCGAGGGTCTGAAACAGGCATTTGGCGGTGATGTTGAGTGCGTTATCCTCGAGAAGCCGACCGACAGCCAATCCGAAACTGTTGCAGAGACCATCCGGCGTTGCGCTATTAACGAATCCTTTCTGGTCAAGGACAGCGACAATTTTTTCCGACTGGAGCAGATCGAAGAAAATGTGAATTTCATTAGCGTCGCATCGCTCAACGATTTTGACATGATCAATGCACGGAACAAAAGCTATGTTCAGGTTGATCAGGATAACATCATCACCAGCATTCGCGAAAAGCATGTTATTTCAGACCTGTTCAGTGTCGGCGGCTATTATTTTCAGGACGCCGCAGAATATCTCGAGGCGTTTGATAGCCTCAGCCAGGCCGGACGGTTTGAAAAGGGTGAATTATATCTCTCTGAAATAATCGCGCACATGATCCTCAATGGTTCTGCGTTTCAGGCAAAGCATGCTCTGGACTATCAGGATTGGGGAACGGTTCACGAGTGGAGACAGGAGCTTTCGCGCCGGCGTTTGCATCTGGTGAGTCTGGACGGATTTTTGTTTGAGCGTGGTTCCACCTATTTCTCGCCGTCATTTTCTGAAGTGCAAGCCAATGAAGAAGCCGTGCGTGCAGTGCGCAAGATGGCGGATTCACAGCATACTATTGTGTATCTCTCCATCCGTCCGGAATCGTACAGGGAAATGACTCTCGAGCAGATGCGCAACAATGACATTCCCGACGCCCCGATTATTTTTGGATGCGGCATCGCGCAATGGTCTCTCGTCACATCCGGGCATTCAAGCTTGCCGTTCAACACTTCGCAAGCGATCGAAATTTCTCCCGATGATCCCAATATACTGGAGAAACTCGATCTGCTGAAAGCTGGCGGTGCGGTTTAACTGCAGCCGGTTTGCAATGAATTTGAAGGATTGATATCTTCAGCCACCGCTGTGTGTCCGGCGGACAAGCCGGACTCGAAAAGCTGTTAGCGTAAATTCAGGACATTCGGGAAATCCATGAAAATCATTCGGCAACTTGCCCCGCTTCGCAAAGCACTGGATGAACTGCGCGGCCGGGGTGACACTATCGGACTGGTACCGACAATGGGCGCCTTGCACGCAGGGCACATGTCACTGGTCGAAGCAGCTACGCAGCAATGCGGTGCTGTTGTCGCCTCGATATTTGTGAACCCGACACAATTTGGCGAAGGCGAAGACCTTGATGCCTATCCTCGTCAGGAGGCGGCAGACGCTGCTCTTCTGGAGACTGCAGGTGTGGAGATGTTATGGGCGCCAACGGTTGATGAGGTCTATCCTGATGGCTTTGCAACCAATATTAGCGTCGGTGGACTAAGCATGGGCCTGTGCGGCGGGTCGCGGCCAGGGCACTTTGATGGCGTGGCTACGGTCGTCGCAAAATTGTTCAACCAAGTGCGGCCGGATGCGGCCTTTTTTGGTGAAAAGGATTTTCAGCAGCTCGCCGTTATCCGCCAAATGGCCAGAGACCTGGATTTTATGCACGATATCGTGGGCGTATCAACCGTGCGCGATCCGGATGGCCTGGCCCTGTCATCCCGAAACGCCTATCTCGACACGGAACAGCGTGCCCAGGCGGTGGCTTTGCCCAATGTCATGCGCGAAGCGGCGGCGGCTATCGCTGCCGGAGGCAATATTTCCGGGATATTGCAGGATGCACAGGCTGAATTGCTGGCATCGGGCTTTCACAAAGTCGACTATTTTGAGCTCAGAAATGCCGATACGCTTGAAATCATGAATGTTTTTAAGGATTCCGCACGGCTTTTGGCTGCTGCCCATATCGGCAGCACCAGATTGATCGATAATATTGCTGTGACTCCCGGTTAGCGGGACATACGTTAACTATGCAAAAACATGTAAAATGTTTGTTTTGCCCCCTTTTTGATTGCCAAAAGCAAAGTTTCTGCATTTCGCGTTAACCATTCTTTTAAGAAATTGCTGTGAAAGTCTCCCTGTCACCAAAAAGTGGCGCAGTAGGAACAGGGATTTGAAATATGGCTATCAGCATGAAAAGCGCAGCCTTCCTTATCGAAAGCCGGCTCGCAGAAGCGGCAAAGGGCAGCAGCAATGCTTATTACGAACTGGGCGTGCTCTATTCGACTGGCTCGGAGGGCGTCGAAGTAGATCTTATCGAAGCACATAAATGGTTTAATCTGGCATCACTTTCCGGACATGATGATAGCAAGGTTTGCCGGGCCGAAATATCACTTGAAATGACAGCTCGCGAAATTGCCGAAGCGCAGCGTGAAGCGCGCAACTGGCTCGATCTTACCACCCGCCGCGCTGCTTGAACTGGTTCAGGGCTGTTTTCTGAACGGCCCCATATCGGCAAGAAATTCAATATCGGCTGCGACTGCCCGTCGCTCGCGATCCAGATAATCTGCGATTGCCTCCCGAAATCCGGGATCCACGATATAATGCGCTGACCATGTCGGTACAGGTTGATAGCCCCTCGCCAGCTTGTGACTGCCCTGCGCCCCGGCTTCCACCGTTTTCAGCCCGCGCTCTATTGCCGCATCAATCGCCTGATAGTAGCAGATCTCAAAGTGCAGGAATGGCACGTCTCGGGTACAGCCCCAGTACCGGCCATATAATGTTTCCGATCCGATAACATTCAAGGCGCCTGCGATTGGGATACCGTCCTGAAACGCCAGGATCAGCAACAGTCGCTCGCCCATTTTCTCTTGCATCAGATCGAACGCGGCACGTGTCAGATACGGCGTTCCCCATTTCCGGGCGCCGGTGTCCTGATAGAATTCCCAAAAATAGTCCCAATGCTCTTCAGTGATTGCAGGTCCCGCAAACTGCTGAATTTCGACAGTTTCCAGAGCTTTTCTTCGTTCCCTCCGGATCGCCTTGCGTTTGCGCGAAGACAAAGCTGCCAGAAAATCGTCGAAGCAGGCATAGCCGTCATTGCGCCAGTGAAACTGGCTATCCGCGCGGATCATCCAGCCGGCATCACGAAAATAATCCAGCTGGTCCTCGTCCACAAATGTTGCGTGAACGGATGAAATTCCATTTTGCTCGGCAAGCTGTTCTGCTGCACGCAGCAGCGGCACGGCCATGGATTCATCGCGCAACAGCACGCGCGGCCCGGGAACCGGAGAAAAAGGTGCTGCAATCTGGATTTTGGGGTAATATTGGCCGCCGGCATTTTCAAATGCATGGGCCCATTGCTGGTCGAAAATATATTCGCCCTGACTGTGGGATTTCAAATAGCTCGGCAGACAGCCTGCAATTCCACCATCGCTATTCTCGATGATGATCGGCAGGGATTTCCACCCTGTGCCCGGTCCGACACTACCGGATTCTTCCATGGCTGACAAAAAGGCATGAGACACAAATGGGTTGTCGCTACCGGCGCAGGCATCCCACTGGTCCGCAGGCAGGCTCGCAATGTCGGAAGCGGCGCGCGCGCGTATTTCAGTTTGTGTGGAGGTGTTGGAATCGGACATGCAAGGGGATGGTATCAGGTCTGCGGCATCTCATAAACCGGTTCATCAGCATAAAGTGCTGCCAGTTTTTCCTGTTCCGCCGACCGTACCGTCCACGTGACAACGGGAAGGCCGCGAGCGCGGTTAGAGGCGGCAAATCTGGATGGAAAATCACGAATATCATAGGCCAGAAAATCCGGCTTGGCTGCCCACAGGCTCTGATGACGGGTGATCCGGCCTTTAAGATTTTTGCCATTTTCTTCGGTCACGACCAAGCCGCGCACAATATGTGCTGCATTTTTTCGGAACCAAGCTGAAACCAGGGGATTGAAGGACATGATTGCCGCCTTTCCGCCATAGCCTTCCAGTGCCCTTCGAACTGAGAGGCAGAGCGGCCCCACCCGCGCATTGTTCGATTTCAATTCAATAAGGATCGGAACCCGTCCGGCCACTTGCGCGAGGGTTTCCCGCAAGCGCGGGATTTTTCCGTGGCCGTCGTTCAGTTGAATTTTGTCGATGTCTTCAGCGCGCATCTGCGCGAGAAAGCCGGTTTGTGCCGTCAGTCGATCGAGCTCATAGTCATGAAAGACAAAGGCGCGGCCGTCTTCGGCGGCCTGAACGTCACATTCGATGCCATGCCCAAGCTGGATCGCCGCTTCAAACGCGGCGGGACTGTTTTCCAGCACCCCGTTTCCGTGCAATCCGCGATGGGCATAGGGCTGGCCTTTGAGAAAGGCGACGCGTCCCGGTTCGGGTGCCGGCGCAAATATCGAATCAAGCTGGCTTGAGAGCGACAATCGCATCAACCTCGACAGCGACGCCCAGCGGAAGAGCTGCCACGCCAACTGCACTGCGCGCATGTTTGCCGGCCGCGCCAAAAATGACTTCAATCATGTCCGAACAGCCATTGGCGACCTTGGGGTGGTCGGTATAATCAGCCGTGCTGTTCACGAATACGCCCAGTTTGACAATGCGGTCTACGCGGTCGAGAGATCCTGCCGCCAGTTTTATCTGGGCTGCAATCATCAGCGCACAGGCCTTTGCGGCTTGCTGGCCTTCTTCGAGGCTCATATTGTCACCAAGCCTGCCGGTGATCAGCTGACCGTCAGACATCGAGACCTGGCCGCTGATATGCAGCATATTGTTGATTTCAACAGCGGGAACATAAGACGCCACCGGAGCAGCAGCTTTCGGCAAGCTGATCCCTTTGGCTTCGAGAGCTTTTTCAATATTGTCTGTCATATGTCCGGTCAATCATGCCTGTGCGTTCTGGTCAAGCGGTTCTGCGTCAGGGTTTTCTGGCGGTGCGGCCTCGCCTGCGGCAAATTTTGCCTGAATCCAGGGTAACGCATCGGTCCACAGATCGATCCGGGCATGGGCAGCCGGGTTGGTTTTGATATGCTTGGCGAGAATGGGTTCGCCGACCATCTGCAGGCGCCAGACATCCGGAGCATGTTTCGCCACGCTGCTGTGCTGATGGCCCAGATCGTCGACAAATACCGTCACTGCCGGATTATATTCCGTCTGGATTTTTTCCAGTGCCTCGCCTTTTCCGCCCTGATTGCAGTAAACCGGAAAATCAATGCCAACTTCTCGCAACTGCGCGGCCCGTGCATCCCGCCGGTCATCGAGCAGGTTCGTCAGAATTACGATATCTGCCTGTTCGGCAAGCTGATTGATCGCTTCAACAGCTCCGTCAATCGCTCCCTGGCGAGCCATTTCACCGTCGAAAAATTCCTTGAGCATCGGCCAGACAGCTTCGCGGGCGACGAGCGTGCCGTCATGTTTGTGACGCAGGGCGTCAACAAAGTCGCCGCTTTCAAGGTCAAAATGGATATGTTTGTCACTGTCGAGCCATTCCTGGAATGGAACCACCATGTGCAGCAAGACCTCGTCGCAATCGCTGATAAGAAGCGGCTTGTGACTCATGAATATTCTCCGCTATTGTTCAGGCGCGCCGCTGCTGCTGCCAGTTTGGCAGGCTCGATGCCAATGTCTTCGGCGCAAGCGATCAGGTCTGGTTCGTGATTGGCGAGGAAGCCGAGCAAGGATGACAGCATGGCCGGATCTTCCAGGCCGGATCGCAATTCGCGCGGATCCAAACCGGTTAGAGCCAACAGTCGGGCCGCACGGTCCTGATCCTCGAGAACCCATCCCAACGCCCGAAATGCAAGGATTTCAGTTTCTTGGTCAATATTGCTGTTTGTTTCCATCTCGGGATTCGCCTAAAGCGTCAGCACCAAGTTTGGAAGGGTCAATTGCACGGTGGCAAAAAGAGTTCTCGTCGTCGAAGATAATGAGCTGAATCTCAAGCTGTTTTGCGATTTGCTTCGCGCACATGGTTTTGTGGTAGAGCCCGTGAAAGACGGACGTGAAGTTCTCGATAAAGCGCGCAGTTTTGTGCCAAACCTGATCATCATGGATATCCAGCTACCGCATATCAGCGGGCTGGAACTGATCGAGCAGATCAAGAAGGATGGCCAGCTGAAAATAATCCCGATCATGGCCGTTACGGCTTATGCCGGAAAAGGTGACGAGGACCGCATTTTGACAGCCGGAGCCGAAGCTTATGTTTCAAAGCCGATATCGGTCGCGAAATTTATCGAATCAGTGCAGGCGGTTTTACACCGCTAACGCGCAGAAAGCCGAGTTACTTGATCTTGGCTTCTTTGAACTCAACATGCTTGCGCACGACAGGATCATATTTGCGCTGGACCATCTTCTCGGTGAGATTCCGCGGATTTTTGCGCGTCACGTAGAAAAAGCCGGTATCTGCCGTGCTGACGAGTTTGATTTTAACATTGGCTGGTTTCGCCATGGCGCATTCCTTAAAGCATATGCTGAAATAAAAAAGCGACGCCGTTCCGCCGCTGTGATTGAGCGCGCTAATGCTGAAACGCGCTACAAATGTCAAGAAAAAGCCGTCTTGTCCGGCAGAAGAGCCCAATCAGCAGCAATCTCCCGGAAATTTACGTCAATTTAACCATATTTTCCCATGATCCATCAAACAACAGGGCAAAACCAATGGATCAGGATCGAAATCTGCTTGTTCAAGCCGAAATGATGGCATTGATTGAAGGTATTCCTTCATCACTGGTGGAAGAGCACCCTGTTCAATTCCTCCTCCACCTCGACCAAATCCGGCAGAAAGCCGAACAGCACAAGCTTGCCGCGCTGCACGATCTCAGTTGCGCGTTCGAATCCGCCTTGCAACAGGCCCTGCAGACCGGCAGTGGCATGGTGACGGCCAAGGCCTATCTGGGCGGCATGAAAGATGCGCTGGCCTGTGAACCGACCAACCGTGAAATGACCGAAGCACTGATGGCAAATGTTGCGTTACGTCTGGGCGGACAACCCTGATCGTTTCCCCTGGTGGATGCTTTTCTAACCTCTTTATTTGCATTGGCTCTGGCTGAAATCGGCGATCGGCCGCAGATTCTCTGCGCCGCCCTCGCCATCCGTTTTGGCCGTATTCAGCCGATTATCTGGGGACTGGCTCTTGCCACTTTTCTCAATTGTCTGATTTCCGCCTTTGCGGGATCTCAGGTCAATCAGTGGATTAGCGAAGAGCCGGTTCAACTTTTCCACGCTTTGTCGCTGCTGTTCGCGGGCGCCGGCATGCTGGCCTGGCGGCGACCCGTTGATCTTCTTGATAAATGGACCATGGGACCGTTCTGGACGGCATTTCTGGGTATATTCATTCTGCAATTGGGGGACAAGGGACAGTTCATATTGGCTGCAACTGCCGCGAGGACGGATGCATGGGCTTTCGCCGCGACCGGAGGATGGATTGGTGTGATGATCGCTTGCGTTCCGGCAATCATATTGCAGGAAAAGCTGGCGAAGCTCATTCCTGTGACAGCGATCAGGCGAACCGGTGGCGGATTATTCCTGTTTCTAGGTCTTGTTTTGGCAATGAGCGCCTGGGGGCTTTTTTAAATCAAAAAATTGGATAAGTCGAGGCCTATATATCGATTCACCCAATTAGAATGACCCATGATTTGCGTTGGCTCGATAACATGAAACCGGGTATGACAGCTCCATAAACGGAATTGATGGAGAATTGAGATGACAACCGGAGACAATGCCAAAAAAGCCGTAGCGGAAGCCTTGAACGGTCTGCTGGCGGATACATTTGCGCTATATTTGAAAACCAAGAATTTCCACTGGCATGTATCAGGGCCGCACTTTCGCGATTATCATTTGATGTTTGACGAGCATGCCGCTGAAATTCTGGCATCGACCGATCTGATCGCCGAACGCGTGCGCAAGAATGGCCACCGGACTTTGACATCAATCGGCGATATTGCAGGGCGACAGTCGATTGCCGACAACGATGCCGGCAAGGTAAGTGCGGACGACATGTTGCAAGAATTGCGCAATGATAACCTGAAACTAGTCGATCTGCTGAGAGCTACCAAGGAATTGGCTGGCGAAGCTGGCGACAATGCGACCGACGGAATGCTGGATGACTGGACAGACCAGGCAGAACAGCGCGCATGGTTCCTTTTGGAAAGCGCACAGAACGCCTGAATATCCCAAAAAGACAAAAAAAATAGCGGGTCGGTGCCCGCTATTTTTTACAGCCGCAATGACGGCGATGTTATCTGACTTATTTGGAGACCAGATTCACCGCTGCTGTTTTTCCGCGGCGATCAACTTCCAGTTCAAATTCCAGCTTGTCGCCTTCTTCAAGCCCGCTCATCCCGGCGCGCTCTACGGCCGAGATGTGAACAAAGGCATCAGGTTGGCCGTCATCGCGTTGAATGAAGCCAAAGCCCTTCATACTGTTGAAGAATTTAACTGTACCCGTCGCTTTTTCGCCGGTGAGTTCGCGCTGTGGTGGGCCGCGATCTTCACGCGCGGTTTCTAATACTTCAATCAGGTCACCTTCGATCTGGATATCGGAGGCAGACACTTTGCCGCCACGATCAACCAGAGAAAAGCGCAGGCCCTGGCCTTCGGCAAGTCCTTTCAGACCGGCACGTTCAACCTGACTGATATGGACGAAAACATCCTCTCCACCAGCGTCCTGTACAATGAAACCAAAGCCTTTTTGGGCATTGAAAAACTTCACCTTGCCCGTGCTTTCGCCAACAACCTGATCAGGCATTCCGCCGCCACGGTTTCCGCCACCGCCGCCGCCAAAGCCGCTATCGGGTCTTGTATATCGTTCTACTGGAGGGGCGCTGTCGCCCTGATATCCATCAAAATTCTCGTCGCCAAAGCTGTCGCGCTTATCCCGGCCTCTGCCACGCCGGTTTCTGTCAAAACCCATTCCTGAATCGTCTTTCACTTCGTCCCGAAAAATATCATCCAATACCCGGTGCGGACGATGTCCCGAGCACTATCTTGCGCGAATCCCTATTCCACGCGCTGCGTAACCATATAGAAAAACCTGACGTTATGCGAACAAAAACCCACAAGTGGTTAATTTCCCGGTCACCGGCAATGCCACTGGCAATGTCATCGGCAACCAAATTGACGGGTTTTCAGAACATCAATGTTTTGGGATCGGCGATCGGCTCCTGTTTCTGCGCTTTCAATAATGCCATGACAGTTCTCACCAGAACCCAGACGGCCAGAGCGAACAGCAAGGGGATACCGATCAGCACAAATGACAAAATCACCCCGACGACCCCCACTATGATCCCGACTATGAATGTCATTATATGATATTGAAGATGGCTTTCTTCCCATGTCCCGGCAACTTCGTCTTTCCAGACCAGTGCCAGAATACCGCCAACAAGGCCGGTCACACCGACGACAAAGCTGGAAATGTACAAAAGCGAGATTATCGTAGACTTGTTCATATCGAAATTACCGGATGCCGGCACGGGCTCTTTATCTGTCATGCTGTTCCTCAACTCATTTAAGACTGCCTTTTGCAGGACTTAAACGACAATCTATATCTTGCTGTTTTTGTAGCTCTGCGGCACATAGCATATTGATGGACGCCATGAAGTCAATTTTTGCCAAACCGCAAAAAGCTCAGGCAGTGATGATTCTAACCAGCGAGGCATAATGGCCGTATTTTTTCATGAAGAAGACTTGCCCCAGGGCGTATTGGCGGATGGGCCTGTTGCAGTCGATACCGAAACCATGGGTTTGCAGACTTTGCGTGACCGGTTGTGTCTGCTTCAAATCTCGGATGGCGGGGGCGACGAGCATCTCGTCCGGTTCGGCCCAGACAGCGATTATAGTGCGCCAAATCTGAAAGCGGTGCTGGCGGACCCGGCAAGGGTAAAGCTCTATCACTTCGCGAGATTCGATCTGGCGGCCATAGAATATTACATGGGCGTCATGGCGGAACCGGTTTTCTGTACCAAGATCGCATCGCGGCTTATCCGGACTTATACCGACAGGCACGGGCTGAAGGAGCTTGTTCGAGAGCTGCTGTCGCAGGATATTTCCAAGCAACAGCAATCGAGCGACTGGGGCGGACCGGTTTTGAGTGAAGCACAGCAAGATTATGCGGCTTCCGATGTCCGTTTTCTCCACCGGCTGAAACAGGAACTCGAAATCCGGCTTGACCGGGAAGGGCGAACAGAATTGGCACAGGCCTGTTTTGATTTTCTGCCTCATCGCGCCCGGCTCGACATCGCAGGCTGGCCCGAAACAGACATTTTTGCCCATGCCTGATTTTTTCTTCATATTCAGTGTTGATAAACCTGATCCGGTGCGAAAAAGCTGACCTGATGTCGGATAGTGTCGAACATATCAAAAGCGGGCGACAGAATTTTGCCGCGCCTGGCGGCCGTCATGATCGCAATATTAAATTGTTGCGGGTCATTTTGCCGACAGTTGTCGGTGCTTTGGTCGCAGTCCTGGCTCTGGCCCCTTTCACGATGAGCGGTGAGCTCAGTTTCGTGCTCGACAAGAATACCGTCGAAGTCGCCAAGGAGCGGATGCGTGTAACGGAAGCGCTGTATCGCGGCGAGGACAGCCAGGGCCGTCCGTTCTCTTTAAAGGCAGGCTCAGCCGTGCAAAAAAGTTCCGAAGAAGCGGTGGTGGAATTGAAGGACCTCTCTGCGAGAATCTTGCTTGAGGACGGGCCCGCCCAAATTCGGGCGCAGCAGGGCCGCTATGATATGGATCAGGAAAATGTGCAAGTTCCCGGCCCTGTGCAGGTCGAGTCTGCAGGGGGATATCGTCTGACCACCAACAATGTCACCGTTGACCTGAAAAGCCGGACCTTGCAAAGCGATGAGGCAGTCGAAGGCCGAACCAATATCGGAACATTCCGGGCCGACCAGTTGATAGCCGATATGAACGCAAGAACAGTGACACTGAACGGGAATGCGAAACTGCGTATCGTTCAAAATGGATTGAGGGGCCGATAGATGAACAGGCGAACCATGACCGGCATTCTAGCTGGCGCAGCCATATCCGCTTTTGCGATGACCGGTTTGGCCGGAACCGCTCCGGCGCAGGTATTTGGAGGCCATAATTCCAACGCGCCAGTCAGTTTCGACGCGGGCAGAATCGAAGTTCAGGACCGTGCTGATCGTGTGGTGCTTTCGGGCGCGGTGCGGGTGGAACAGGCCGGACTGACACTTAATTCGGCCCGAATGACTGTGGCATATCGCAGCGCTGGCGGGATTGAAGTGGACCGTATCGATGCGTCGGGCGGTGTTCAAATTACCAAAAACGGGGATACCGCGAGCGGCAATGCGGCAATCTATGACCTTAATCGGCGGCTGATAACAGTGGTTGGCAATGTGCAGCTGACGCAAGGTAATAACCGTCTTTCCGGAGGTCGGCTGATCATTGACCTGGCTTCCGGACGTTCGACTATCGATGGGCGAGCTGCGGGCGGTTCGACACCTGGCACGACCGGTTCAGACGGGCGCGTATCAGGTACGTTTACGGTCCCGCAACGGAAAAACTAGCGCGTAAAAACGAGTGACCGCATTGCGCAATTTCGTATTCCGACGATCAGAGGCAACAGTATCCGCGCATTGGGTGGAGGATTCGCGCCGGAATTCCGGGCTTTCGACAATTTCATGCATAAAGCTTGCCAATTTACATTGGATTGCGTCACAATTAACCATTAGACAATGAAATCGGGTGCAAACCGTGCCCAGCGTTAAAGGAATGAAATGAACGATCTCGCCGCTCCAGATGAGACATCAGATGACACAATAGCCGCCGCACCGGGCTCGGCCATGGCCAAGGATGCCATGGAGCGCGGACTGGCGGTGGTTTCCATCGCCAAAAGCTATGACAAGCGTGCGGTTTTGTCCGATGTTTCTCTGTCGGTAGCGCGGGGTGAAGTCGTCGGCCTGCTCGGACCCAATGGTGCCGGGAAAACAACCTGCTTCTATTCCGTCATGGGTCTGGTCCGTCCGGATGCCGGAAGGATCATGCTGGATGGTGAAGATATCACGCCGCTGCCCATGTATCGCCGTGCTATCCTTGGTCTCGGTTATCTCCCGCAGGAAACCTCGATATTCAGAGGCATGACCGTCGAGCAGAACATATCCGCCGTGCTGGAGATGGTCGAAAGCGACCGCGATGTGCGGGAGGAAACACTGAACCGTTTGCTCGACGAATTCGGCCTGACCAGATTGCGCAGTTCTCCGGCCATGGCGCTGTCGGGAGGTGAAAGACGGCGCTGCGAAATCGCCAGGGCACTGGCAGCAAATCCATCGATCATATTACTGGATGAGCCTTTTGCCGGCATTGACCCTATTTCCATTTCCGACATTCGCGATCTTGTTGTTCAATTGCGGGAACGCGGCATAGGCGTGCTGATCACCGATCATAATGTCCGTGAAACACTCGATATCGTCAACCGCGCCTGTATCATCTATGATGGCCAGGTGCTTTTTGCCGGCAGTCCGGAAGATCTGGTCGCTGATGAGAATGTGCGGCGTCTGTATCTCGGCGAAGGTTTCGCGTTATGAAGCTTGGCCAGATGCAGTCCCTGACAGGCCTTGAACACCGGCATCGGCCATGATGGAGACCAGATAATCGTCATGGCATTGGGTCCCCGCCTCGATTTACGGCAAAGCCAGTCACTGGTGATGACACCACAGCTTCAGCAAGCAATCAAGTTGCTGGCCTTGTCGAACCTCGAACTGGAAACTTATATATCTGACGAGCTGGAACGTAATCCGCTCCTGGACACCGGTGGCATTTCAACCGAAGCTCCAGACACTGCGGATTCATCGGACCTGGAGCCCCAATCTGAAGTCAAAGGCAGTGACGAGATATTATCCTCGGGACCCGCTGAGGCTGAATCCAATCTGGATTTGCAGAATGAAGCAGATCAGTTCTCCAACAACAGCCTAACCGAAAGTGACGGCCAGTTGAGCGGAGCTTTGGACGGAACGCTGGGTATGAACGGCGCAAGCTCATCGAGCTCTGGTGTCGGCGGCGAGGCTCCGGATTTCGAAAATATGCTGGTTGCCGAAACAACGCTGTCAGAACATTTGATGAAGCAGGCCGGCGCGATCCTGTCAGGTGCAGATTTGTTCATTGCACAGCATGTCATCGATCAGATTGATGAATGCGGCTACCTGCACTGCGATCTTCTGGAGCTCGCCAACCGGCTTGGGGTCGGGCTCGATGATGTCAAATCCGTCCTTTCTGCGGTGCAAAGTCTGGAACCTGTAGGCGTTGGCGCTCGCGATCTTGCCGAGTGCATTGCGCTGCAGGCAAAGGAAGCAGACCGCTATGATCCGGCGATGGCCCGCTTGCTGGATAATCTCGATTTGCTGGCCAAAGGGGCGCTGCCTCAGCTCAAGCGCATTTGTGATGTCGATGATGAAGACATGATGGACATGATCGCGGAAGTCCGGGATTATGACCCCAAACCCGGCCTGACGATTGGCGGCGGTGATGTGCGAGCAGTGGTTCCGGATATTTTCGTTGCGGAGCGACAGGGCAAATGGGTGATTGAGATCAACAGTGCGACTTTGCCGAAAGTTCTGGTCAACCGGACCTATTATAGCGAGCTCAAGGATGGCGCGCAGGACAAGACCTCAAAGGAATGGCTGAACGAATGTCTGGCGGATGCCGGCTGGTTGATAAAGGCACTGGATCAACGTCAGCGCACGATCACCAAAGTGGCGACCGAGATCGTCAAGCAGCAGGAAAATTTCTTTCGGCAGGGCGTCGAACATCTGCGCCCGCTCACTTTGAAAAATGTCGCAGATGCCATCGAAATGCATGAATCCACCGTGAGCCGGGTGACGTCGAACAAATATATGTCCTGTTCGCGCGGTACGTTTGAGCTGAAATATTTCTTTACCAGTGGAATCCAGTCCTCGACCGGCGGTGAAGCAGCGTCAGCTGAGGCGGTGAAAAGCCATATCAAGTCCCTGATTGACGGCGAGGACCCCAAGAAAATTCTGTCTGATGACAAGCTCGTGAAACTGCTGAAAGAGCGTGGCTTTGATATTGCCCGCCGTACTGTTGCGAAATATCGGGAAGCGCTCGGGTTGGGCAGTTCGGTCCAGCGGCGTCGGCAAAAGGCATTGCAGGGCAAAGCTGCCTGAGCGCGTCGGATCAAACCGGCTTCAGACCCAGTTCCTTACGCAAAATCGCAAATTCAAGCGCCTGTGTTTTGGGAATACCAAAATCAGGATCATCGAGCGGGAAGGGTTGATATTCCCCGGTCAGTTTGTAGCCGCGGCGTTCATACCAGGCGATCAGGCTGGAGCGCTGTTTTATCACCTTCATCTCGATAACGGGTGTTTTCCAGACCTGACCCGCATGATCTTCTCCTGCCGAGAGCAACAATTTTCCAATGCCCCCGCTCTGATTGTTGGGATCGACGGTAAGCAATCCGAGATAGCTTGTTTCCGCAGTGATCCGAACCATCTGCACACAGCCGATGAGCTTGTCATCCGAGATGCCAAGCAGAATCGTTTGATCAGCATCTTCGACCATCTGCTTTAGGGCCGCCGGGTCGGTTCTCTGGCCGCCGAGCAGATCAGCTTCATGCGTCCAGCCGCGTTTTGCAGTTTCTCCGCGATAGGCACTTTCGACCAGGCTATGCAACTCGGGAACATCGTCAACTTTTGCCGGACGAAATCTGATGTCGGGAAGTTGAGTCATGATGCGCTAGACTGTGACTGGGTTGCCAGCCGCACACCGTCAGCCTCGATATGACCATCATCCAGCTTGCGGCCCGTGACGATAACGCGCTTTTCCACGGCGTCGACTGGCGTACGCAGAAGATCAAGGCGGAATCGCTTGCCATCGTCGCGTTGCAGCACAAATCCGCCATTGTCCCGGATCAGCAATCCGGCAAATTCGTCATCAGCTTGCGGCGTTTCCTTCATCGGTCGGTCAGGCGCTGGCGAGAAGTTTTTCGCTGATATCCCACAGCCGATCTGCGCCTTCCTCGTCCGCAATATGCGGTGCACAATGCAAAAATGGAGGCGAGTTCTCATTCATGAGCGGGGCGACGTCGCAATCCTCGCAATAGACACCGTGCTTGTCGTTCAGCAGTGGTGATGTCGCAGCCCAAAGGCTGGTGGTACAACCCTGTGACGGCGATTTGAAAATGGCCTTGGCCCCTTCGCTGATTTCTCCATCAGGACCCAGCCAGCCGAGTTCGATCTGTTCTTCCTTGGGTAGATGTCGTTGCAAGGGCGTAAAAATTCCGCCGGGGTGGACCGAAAAAGAACGACCACCGAATCCTGCCATGCGCCGGCTCAATCCGTTGGCGAACAGAGCATTGGCACTCTTGGCCTGCGCATAGGCGACCCATTTATTATATTCGCTATTCTCGAACTGGATGTCATCCCAGATGATGCCACCGCGTTTGTGGGCAATCGAAGAAAGCGCGACAACGCGAGGAGCATCCGCTTTTTCGAGCAGCGGCATCAGCGCCCTGGTCAAAGCGAAATGCCCCATGTGATTGACACCAAACTGGCTTTCCCATCCGGGCCCCACTCGTTCGAGCGGACAGGCCATAATACCTGCGTTGTTGATCAACAAGTCGATTTTTTCGAGGCTGCCGACCATGTCTGAAGCCAAAGAGCGCACGGTATTCAGATCAGCAAGATCCATTGTTGCGGAAGTCACATCCCCTTCAACGCCGGACAGATTGCTCGCCGCCTTGGTTTCATCGCGAACCGGCACGACAACTTTTGCGCCTTTGCTGGCAAGGGCACGCGTGGTTTCCAGGCCAATGCCCGAATAGCCGCCGGTGACAATCGCAACCTTGCCAGCCAGATCAATTCCGTTCAGCACTTCATGCGGTTCGCTTTTGGGGGGGAACCCCGAACCCAGTTGCTGTTGATCTGCTGCTGCCATGTGATCTGTCCTTTATTGTGGTGCTTTGGACCCCACTATCTCCGAAACGGGCATATAGTCATAGCCTAAATCTTCAGCGACAGCTTTATATGTTACGTGGCCGTTCCAGACATTAAGCCCTTCGGCCAAATCTGAATCATTGCGCAGCGCTGCTTCCCAACCGTTATTCGCGATCGACAGCGCATGGGGCAGGGTCACATTGTTGAGAGCATAGGTTGATGTCCGCGATACGGCGCCCGGCATGTTGGCCACGCAGTAGTGCACGATTTCATCCACGACATAAGTGGGATCCTGATGCGTGGTGGCCTTTGATGTTTCGAAACAGCCACCCTGATCAATTGCAACGTCGCAGAGCACAGCTCCCGGTCGCATGGTGGAGAGCATATCCCGGCTGACCAGTTTCGGCGCTTCGGCCCCGGGGATCAGCACCGCGCCAATAACCAGATCCGCCTCGGCGACGCATTCCGCCAGATTCGCCTTGTTCGAAAATCTTGTTTTGGCCCGGGCTTCGAAATAGTGGCCCAGCGATTCCAGCACATCGGGATTGCGGTCGAGGATGGTGACATCCGCACCCAGCCCGGCTGCCATTTGTGCGGCGTTAAAGCCAACGACCCCGCCGCCGATCACAGTCACTTTTCCGGGTGCAACACCGGGAACTCCGCCCAGCAATATTCCGCGTCCGCCATGCGCTTTTTCAAGCGCCGTGGCACCCGCCTGGATTGACATGCGTCCGGCCACCTGACTCATCGGCTTCAGCAGCGGCAGGCCGCCGGTTCCGGTTACGGTTTCATAGGCGATGCAGATGGCTTTTGATTTCACCAGATCCGCAGTTTGTTCCGGGTCGGGAGCGAGGTGCAAATAGGTGAACAGAATCTGTCCTTCGCGCAGCATCGCGCGTTCGACGGCCTGCGGTTCCTTGACCTTGACGACCATATCACATTTTTCAAAAATCTCTGCGGCAGTGGCGGCAATGGTCGCACCGGCGTCAACATATTCACTATCTTCCGCGCCGATACCCAGCCCGGCACCGGTTTCGACGAGCACATCATGGCCGTGGGCGGACAATTCGCGAACTGATTCCGGGGTCAGCCCGACGCGATATTCATGATTCTTGATTTCTTTGGGTGTTCCGACGCGCATCATCAATCTCCTGAAAAATATGCCTGCATAATAGAGCAAAACGGCCGAAATTAATTTCGAAAGATTTGTTGGATTCTTGACTGGCGGGATAAAAAATCCGAATAAATGATGATAATGAAGGAAAATATTCGATGGACAGAATTGATATCGCCATTTTGACCCATATGCAGCAAGACAGTCAGGAGTCGCTGAATCTTCTGTCGGACAAAGTCGGCTTGTCCCCCTCGGCCTGTCATCGCCGAGTCAAGACGCTGGAAAAGAGCGGAGCGATCGAGCGCTATGTTGCCCGGCTCGACAATCGCAAGATCGGCCTGCAGCTGGACGTATTTGTCGAGATCCGGCTGACCGCACAAACCGAGCAGTCTTTTGCGGCATTTGAAAGCGCGGTACATCAGATCGACGAGATACTGGAATGCCATCTGATGTCGGGGGAAGCGGATTATCGGCTCCGTGTATCTGCGCGCGATGTCGCTGATTATGATGATATCCACCGCAACTGTCTGGCGCGCTTGCCGGGTGTTGCTGCGATGCACAGTGCATTTGCGATACGGGCGATCAAGAAATGGTCCGGCTATCCGGTGCAGCGTCTTCTTGATTAAAGCGGTTGATCAGGGCGTTTTTGTCACCCGCCGGATCGGCACCGGCACCGTGCAGATATTGCCATATATATCGCCATAGCCCGTACTCGCATCGATATATTGCAGCAATGACGGGCTATAGCTGGCGAGATATTCGAAGCGCGGTTGATCAGCCACAGGCAGTTCGCTGGCCAGGCGGATTGACTGGATCGGGATGTGCTGTTTCTTGTCTTCGAAAAAGCCGCCCGGTGCATCGCCCAGGGGCAGATTGACGAGATGCTCCAGACCTTCGATGACGCGGCCGACATTGCCGAATGTCAGATCAAGCCCGCGGGCTTGCTCTCCGGTGATGAACGAGATTTCCGAACCGCTCCCCGTGTCCGGTGGATCATAATGAGCGGGGGACAGGGAGCCCCGGCAGAGCAGTGGATAGGATTGCCCGCTCTTGGTTCCCACGGGCCAGCCCGCGCCAAATCCGACTTTGGCGCCGAAATTTTCATAGATGATTTTCATCAGCGGGCGGATTTCCGTGCCCTGATATTCGTTGCTGTAATCCACGGCTGTTTTCAATGCCGCCATGTCCGCATCGCGTTTCGCACCGATGCCCGAATTGAAATATTCGCTTTCGGGCACGGTCTCGAGGCCCTTTGGCATCGCCTTGGATTGAGGCGTACCCCCAAATTGCGTGACAAAGCCTTTGGCGACCCGATAGATTTTTGTATCATCCCACCAGCGCGCTTTGGCCAGCTTGCGGACGTTGCGCACATGGCCGCCGGAATATTGGCCGGGAAGCAATTGAATAATCGTCTGGCGCGGATTGCCGTCGGCATCGTCGGGCAGGGTGAAGATGATCAGGTCATTGACCGGGATGGGAAGCCAGTGATGGGCAGGCGCTTCTGCCAGAACCTGCTCAGGCGTGGGTTTCGGGGCTTCGTCTTGCGCCGATGCAGGCCCGGCGCACATCAGGGTGGTTGCCGCCATGGCGGAGAAAACTGTGTGAGAAGGGATCGATTTGTTTCTGGTCATCATGTCTTTTTCTTGTGCCTATCTGCTGGAACGGGAAAGTCCAACAACGGATCAGTCTGCTGCCACGCGCCGGACCGGTACCGGGATATTGCAGATATCCGCGCCGCCTGCTGGCTTGATAAAAAACGGGTCCCGGCGATTGGCACGCGCGTCCGCATATCGGGCAAAGGCCTCGCTTGCCGTATCGAGATATTCGAACGCCGGCTGGGGCAATTGCTCCAGTTCATCACCCATCCGGATCGAGGTGATCGGAATACGCTTGCTGGCATCGGCATAGAAACCCAGCTGCCCCTTGCCGCGCGGCAGGCTGGAGAGGTGTTCGATGCCCTCAATGATCCTTCCGACCACCGCGATATTGCGATCGAGATGGCGAGGGGCGTGACCGATGACAGTATAGAGTTCCGCACCGGTTCCCGTGTCCGGTGAATAATTGCGGCCTACTCCGACGGCACCGTAACAGTGGATGGGCCAATCCCCGCCATCAGTAGCTGAACCGATTGGCCAACCATCAACAAAATTCGCCCATCCAGAATATGTCTCATCCAAGACATATTCTGAGGGATGCAATACTATCACTTCTTCCTTGGAAGGATCCACGCCGTCATATTGCCATTCAGGCACCACCTCCAAACCTTCCGGCAATGCCTTCTGCTCTGTCTCCCCAGATTCCGGATTATCATATCCCGCATCCCCCCATTGTACGACATAATTGTCCTGCACGCGGTTGATGCTGGTGCCATCCCAGAATTTCGCGGCGGCCAGCTTGCGGATATTGCGGATCCAGCCTTGCGAAAACGGTTCCGGCATCAGCTGGATAATCACCCGGCGTTTGTTTCCCTCGGCATCGGGCGCAAGATCCATGACCAGCAGATCACTGGCCGCAATGGCTTTCCAGTCGCTCGCCGGTGCAGCATCGACTATCGCATTGGGACTTGGATATTCCTTCTTCTCTTCCTCCTGGGCGGAGACGGGAGCGGCGGCGAGGAGCGCGGCGATTGGCGCAAGCAGGATGTTTTTTCTCATGCGGGCATCCTAACCACAACCAAGGCCTTGCGAAAGAGCGTTTCGCGCACTAGGGGAAGCGGCGCTGTCAGAGTTTCGTACCACTTATGATTCTGGCGGCAGTGCGGAGCCGTGGCAGAGTGGTCGATCGCGCACGCTTGGAAAGCGTGTATAGGGTTAAACCTATCGAGGGTTCGAATCCCTCCGGCTCCGCCATTTTCTTATCCACCTGTGTGACACGTCCTGGGCGAACTGCCCGGCACAACGTGATTATTGCGTATGCCTGCCCCTCATGACATAGGGGATGGATGGCCGGGATCAGGAGAAAATTGTCATTCATACGGTAACAACCTGGGTACGCAGTCACCCTGTCCTATCGGTTCTGATCGCAGTGATATTGCTTGCGCTTCTTTACAAAATCATTGTTCCGACACCTGCCACGTATGAATATATCTCCGCGCCGGCCTCTAAAGGCGAGGTTGCCCGCATTGTTTCGGCGAGCGGGAAGTTGCGGGCGATCAATACCATCAATGTGGGTTCGGAAATTTCGGGGCAAGTGACCGATGTTTATGTCGATTTCAACACGCCCGTAACGGCGGGTCAGGTGCTCGCCAGAATTGATCCGACACGGATACAGGCGCGAGTGACCCAGGCGCGCGCGCAGGTTGAACTGGCCCGCGCAACACTGGCACAGGCGGAAGCGGCGATTATCCGTGCCCAGACAGATTATGAAGTGCAGACCCGCGAATATGAGCGGCAGAAACAGCTTGCAGATAAAGGCTTTGTCTCCCGTGCCGGCATCGACCGGGCGCAAAATGCACTGGCAACCGCGAGGGCGTCGCTCAGCACAGGCAAGGCCCAGGCGCAAAGCGGACGCGCCCAGATCGCACAAAGCACGGCGGAATTGTCGTCTGCCCAGCTCGATCTCAATCGTACGCGGATTATTGCGCCAACCAGCGGCGTGGTGATCAACAAGCTGGTTGAACCCGGCACAACTGTTGCGGCCAGTTTCCAGACGCCCAACCTGTTTGAGATCGCCGCCGATACAAGCCGCATGCAGGTCGAAGCGTCGGTGGACGAAGCCGATATCGGTCAGGTGCGGGTCAATCAGCAGGTCCGGTTCACGGTCGACAGCTATCCCGATGATACATTTGGTGCGAAGGTCGGTCAGATCCGAAAATCGGCGACGGAATCGCAAAATGTCGTGAGTTATCTGGTCATACTGAATGTCGACAACAAGGATGGAAAATTGCTGACCGGCATGACTGCCAATGTTGAAATTGTCACCGGAACCAAGGCCAATGTCTTGCGGATTCCGGCACAGGCCATCCGGTTTCGCCCGCGCAAGGATGACCGGCCTGATACAGAAGATGACGACACCGCCAAACCGGCAGACAAAAAATCCGGCAAGACCGGCACGGCCAATATTTGGCTGGCCAGCGACGATCCCTATGAACCGGTTCGCCGGACGGTCACGATCGGGCTGGCCGGTGAAGATTTTGTGGAAATTGTAAAAGGCCTGAAACTGAACGAAAAAGTTCTCATCCGCTCCAAAAGTCTTGAAAATGAAGATGATGACGAGGATGAATTTGCCCGCGGGAACACCTGACCCGATGGCCCTTGTTGAAACACAGAATCTGGTCAAAAATTACGAGCTCGGCGGCGAAACCGTTCGTGCGGTCGATGGCGTTTCGCTGTCGATTGAGCGCGGTGAATATGTCGCGATCATGGGGGCCAGTGGCTCCGGCAAATCGACTTTCATGAACATGATTGGCTGCCTCGATATTCCCACGTCGGGCGATGTACGCATTGATGGTATTGCGACAAGCGACCGCGACGGCAATGCGCTCGCTGAACTGCGGAATCAGAAGATCGGATTTGTCTTTCAGCAGTTTAATCTGCTCGCCCGCACAAGCGCTCTCGACAATGTCGCGGTGCCACTGATCTACGCCGGATTGCGCGGAGAAGAACGCAAGGCGAAAGCGAAAGCAAAACTCGAAGATATGGGCCTTGGCGACCGGCTGGATCACAGTCCCGCCAAATTATCGGGCGGCCAGCAGCAGCGGGTGGCGATTGCCCGGGCACTGGTGACCGAGCCGCTTATCCTGCTTGCTGACGAACCCACGGGAGCGCTCGACAGCAAGACGTCAGAAGATATCATGGAGATTTTTCAGGCACTGAACGAACAAGGCATTACGATCATCGTCGTGACCCATGAAGCGGAAATTGCTGATCGCGCCAAACGCCGGATTGAGTTTCGTGATGGCAAGGTGATTGAGGACGTGGCGGTCTCGAACCGCGAGGCGGCCCGCCCATGATTGGCAATCTGCGCCAACAAGCCGCAGGCTGGCTCGTCAATATCGCAATCGCGATGACAGCCTTGCGCACCAATTTAATGCGTTCAATATTGACGACTTTGGGGGTCATGATCGGTGTGTTTGCTGTGACGCTTGCCGTCGCGGTCGGTTCGGGTGCGCAAGTATCGGTGATGCAATCAATCAACGCGCTGGGTTCGAACATGGCGCTTGTTTTCCCGCAACCGGATAACGAGGGCAGCCGCCGGGGTTTTGATCGCGGACGGCTGACCATGCGAGATGCCCGCGCCATTGAAAAACAGATTAGCGGCATCAGTCAAATAGCGCCGCAACTGCGATCAAGCATCCAGTTGATTGTCGCCGGGCGCAATGCGTCTACCAGTGCCATCGGAATAACGCCCGGTTATGGCAAGGTGTCCAACCTTGTCGCGGAGTCGGGTCGTTTCATCAGCGAAGCCGATGTCCGTTCCGCCGCGCGTGTCGTTGTGCTGGGGCCAACCGTGGCACGGAAACTATTTGGGGATTTTGATCCGGTCGGCGAGACGATCCGCATCAACCGTGCGCCATTTAAAATCATTGGCGTTACCGAATCCAAAGGCTCGAGCTTTGGCAATGACAATGACGATATTGCGCTCATGCCCATCAGCACAATGCGGCAGCGATTTTCAGGAGACTCGCTTGCCGGACCAGATGATTTGCAGGTGCTGTTCGTGGGATTTGAGGATGGTGTATCGCTACCTCAGGCCAAGCGCGAGATGACCCGATTGCTGCGCGAACGTTATCGGGTGCGCGGCAAGAATATCAATCCGTTCACGATCCGCACCACCGAAGAATTCATGAAAGAATCAGCGCAAGTCACCGGCATCTTTCAAATTGTGCTGGTTGCCATAGCCTCCATTTCGTTGCTGGTCGGCGGGATCGGAATCATGAATATCATGCTGGTCAGCGTGACCGAGCGGACCCGGGAAATCGGATTGCGGATGGCCCTGGGTGCCAAACGCAGCGACATTCGCAATCAGTTCCTTGTCGAAGCAGCGGTATTATGCGTCATCGGTGGGGCCATGGGTCTGATCCTTGCAATTGCCGGCGGGACGGCACTGACGGTTTACGCCGATTTTCCGGTACCAATCGGGATCGGGGTGGGGATCGGCGCGATCGTGTTTTCAGCCTTCATCGGATTGCTGTTTGGTGGATATCCCGCTATTCGCGCATCACGACTGTCGCCGATCGAAGCTCTGCGCAGTGAGTAGATAGCTGCCGACTTGTATCCTTGCCAACCTTCCCGGTTGGTATAGAAGCCGTTGCTGAAAATCAGCAACAGGAAGCACAGAATATGGACCTCAAGGACAAAATCATCGTAATTACCGGCGCAGCCAGCGGGATTGGCGCGGCGATGGCGCGGCGGTTTGCACAGGAAGGTCCCAAACATATTGTGTGTGCCGACCGGGATCTGGCCGGTGCCGAAGTTGTCGCAGCTGATGTCGGCGGCACAGCGATCAAAACCGATGTTTCCTCCGGGACCGATATTACCGCCCTGATCGAAAGTGTCGAATCTGACATTGGTCCGATAGAACTTTTTGTGTCCAATGCCGGGATTGCCGTAGAGGGCGGTGTCGAGGTGTCGGATGACGGCTGGCAGAATATCTGGGACATCAACGTCAACGCCCATATCCGGGCCGCGCGTTTGCTCGTCCCCAAAATGCTGGCACGCGGCGGCGGTTATATTTTGAGTACGGCCTCGGCAGCCGGTCTGCTCGCGCAGATTGGTTCGGCGCCCTATTCTGTAACCAAACACGCCGCTGTCAGCTTTGCAGAATGGCTTGCGATCACTCACGGGGCAGACGGGCTGAAAGTCTCCGTGCTTTGCCCGCAAGGCGTGGATACGGCGATGACGGCGGGCACCGATACATCCACCGTTGCAAAGGACGGCATGCTCAGCGCCGAAAAGGTTGCGGACGTCACGATGGAGGCGATTTCCGAAGAGCGGTTCCTGATTCTCCCGCATCCTGAAGTCGCGGATTACATGCGCCAGAAAGGCAGCGATCCGGAACGCTGGATTGGCGGCATGCAAAAATGGCAGGCGCGGTTGATGGAGCAGTCTTCCTGACAGGTTTGTCCAGATCAGGGCCACCCTAACAATAATGACCTGATAAAATGGAGCGTTGGGCCGGGCCGGTTACAAGGCTAGCTTCCTTTCAAATATAAAGGAGGATGAATCATGTCATTGGTATCCGTAGTTGGCTCAACCGGTCGTCAGGGTCTCGCACAAATCAGGCAATTGGCTGCAACCGGTCACAAGGTCCGGGCGCTCTCGAGAAGCGAAACGCCCGATCTGGGAGGCAGCAATGCCGCGGACGAAGCCCGTGTGTTTGATCTCTATGATGAATCAACCTGGGTTCCGGCGTTCGAAGGATCGGATGCGGTCTTTTACACCCATCCCCTGCAGGCACGCGAAGACCGGGCAACCCTGTCCGGTCGTGTCGCCACTGCTGCAAAAGAAGCCGGCGCGGAGCGGTTTGTCTGGAACACTTCAAGCTGGATCCCTGACAAGCCCGGTGATCCGTTCACCTATGGCAATAACACTGTTGCGATAAACAGCATTTTTCGCACCGGCATTCCTGCGACGATTTTTGGCTCCGTGCTGTTCATGGATAATCTGCTGACCAATTGGGCCCGGCCATTTATCGTGCATGAGGATCGCTATGTTTATGCGCACCAGCCGCATCTGGAAGCCAACTGGATAAGCCTTGATGATGTCGGCAAATGCATGACGGCTGCGCTGGATCGTCCGGATATGGAAGGTACCTGGATGAACATTGGAGGCCCGGAACGGTTCAAACCCGAGGATACGGTCGCGACCTTGTCGCGGGTATTTGGCAAGGACATCAAATATGATCCGTGCACGCCAGAGGAGTTTGGTGACCTGCTCGTAGATGCTTTGGGCGATTCGATGGCACCGGAAGCACGGGCAGAATTTTCAGCCGGGATTGCTGCTTTTTATCATCACAACAACGATTCCCCGACCCGCCCATTCTGTGTCAATTTTGATTTTGTGCAAGAACGATTGCCTGAAGTCGATTTTGAAACCATGGAAACCTGGGCTGCGCGTCAGGATTGGTCAGACGAAGCGCACCGGCCTTCTGCGGGCTAGCAATGTCGGATCGGATGCAAGGCAAGGTCGCGTTGGTCACGGGCGCGGCATCACGCCCAGGGCTGGGCAGTGCAATTGGCGAACGACTGGCCGAGGCAGGTGCGGTGGTTGCGCTCTCTGATATTGACGTGTCGGGGGCCGAAGAGGTCGCCGCCGATATCATGGGCAATGGCGGCCAGGCATCCGGCCATCGCCACGATGTATCGTCCCAGGATGATTGGGATAATGTGATCGCCGCGGTTCTTGCGCGTCACGGGCGGTTGGATGTTCTGGTCAACAATGCCGGAATATTGGAAATCGCCGACATATCCGATGACAATGCGAACGATGCCTTGCTCAATCAGTTTAACGTGAACGTCGCGGGCAGCTATTATGGCACGCGCGCCGCTGTGGCGGTGATGCGCGAAGCGGGCGGCGGTTCAATCATCAACCTTTCGTCTGTAGCCGGCCTGGTCGGCTTCAGGGGCAGTGCGGCTTATTCAGCTTCCAAAGGTGCGGTAAAATTGTTCAGCAAGTCCGTGGCGCTGGAAACGGCGCGAGACAATATTCGGGTAAATACGGTACATCCGGGAATTATCGAAACGAACATGCAGCGCGCGGCCGTGGGCGATAATGAAGCGCACTATGAAGCAATTGCCGAAAGCATTCCTGCCGGTCGCCTGGGTCAACCGCGCGACATTGCCAATTGCGTGCTGTTCCTCGCTTCGGATGAATCGACCTATGTTACAGGTGCGGAGTTTGTCGTCGACGGGGGTTACACGGCACAATAATTTCGAACCCGTTTGAACCTTCTGGCGCTTTATTCCGACTATCGGGGTAAAGAGGCCAGAGGTGTTCATGCAGTACAGCGATTCTGAGCGCATATTTGACGAGCTATTGCTGACCCGCATACAGGCCGGTGATCGCCGTGCTGGCGAGCGACTGGCTGCGCGCTGGTATCCGCGATTGATGCGCACCGCATACCGGCTGCTTCGCGATGAAGATCAGGCCCAGATTGCGGTGCAGGAAGCATGGGCCAGTATTTGCAAGGGTTGGCGCGGATTGCGCAGCCCAAACCGGTTTCCTGCCTGGGCCTACACCATATTGCACCGCCGGTGCGCGGATCGCATTCGCTGGAATCAGCGCGACCGTGGCCGGCATGCCGCAGACCGGGAATCGGACCATCAGGTGCCGCCACGCGCGGAAGACAAGGTCACGATTGGCCAGGCGTTTGATCTGCTGACCCAAGATCACCGGGTCGCTGCGACGCTCTATTTCAGTGAAGGGCTGACGGTGAAGGAGATTGCATCGGTAACGGGCGTGGCGGCGGGCACGGTCAAATCACGCCTGTTCCATGCCCGCAAACAACTCAAGGCGGCGCTGGGCGAGGATCAAGAAGGCAGTCCGCCGGACAACAAGGAGAATGAAGATGACGAAATTTGATGATGAACTGAGGGCGGGACTGACCGCAGATGACAAGGCATTTCTCGATGACCTCGAAAATGGGCGCGGGCTGTTTGACCAGCTCGGCGCCACTTTGCAGGGGCCGATGCGATTCTGGACCTGGATGATGGGCGTTTATACGCTCATATTTTTCGGGCTTGCGGTTTTTTGCGGCTGGAATGCCTTTGCCGCAACTGAAGTTCGGGAAACAATATTATGGTCAGCAGGCACGATTATCGCGACGACGGCGGTGTCGATGTTGAAAATGTGGTTGTTCGATCGGATGAACACGCTGACGCTGCTCGGCGAGTTGAAACAGATAGAATTGCGGCTGGCCCAATTGTCAGAAAAGCGTGGCTAGAATGGCCTCAGGCGATCATGCGCTCGATGAACCAGTAGGTCGATATGATGCCGATGCCATAAGCTGCCATCAGTTTGGCAGGCCTCAAGCCCGGTTCGGAAATCCGGCGGATCAATGCAAGCAAAGCCAGCCCGCTGGCGACGATGAGGAGCTGGCCGATTTCAACGCCGACGTTAAAGGTCAGCAGTGCCAGCGGCACATCATCTTGCGGCAAGCCTATTTCGGCCAATGCACCGGCGAAACCAAATCCGTGGAGCAGGCCGAACAGAAATGCGACAACCCAAGGAAACCGCTCCGACAACCGGCGTTCGCCAGACCTGGCCTTGGCAATTTCAACCGCCAGAAACACAATCGACAGCGCGATGACGGCTTCCACCGGTTGCTGTGGCAGCGACAGATATCCCAACGTCGTGCCGACCAGCGTCAGGCTGTGCGCAATTGTAAAAGCAGTCACGGTCTGGGCAACCAGCCAGCCTCCTTTGAGAAGGAGCACCAGCGCGAGGACGAAAAGTAAATGGTCCAGACCTTCGAGAATATGCTCGATACCCAGCAGAGTATATGTTGTCGCGACATTGCTGATCTGCGGCCGGTCCTGCCCCGACGGAATTTTGGCAACCGGCTGATCCGGCGTCAGGCGCAAGGTTTGCATGGCTGCATCGCGCGGTGCGACCCGGACAAGCGCATCGGTTGAGGACAGTTCGAGGCCGGCAAGACCGATGGATTGTCCGTCGAGCGAACCCGTACATTTCAATTCTGATTGCGTAAGGATATTGGTGGCGGCAAAGCGCCTTTCCCGTTGCCCGATCAGCACGCAGTTTTCCGGAATGACAGCTTCACCGGAACGCCCCAGTCGCGAATTGGCAGAGGCCTTCCAGAGCAACGACCAGTTGGTGGCGCTTGTCTGAGTCAGTTCAACATAGGCAGGTCTTAGCTCATCCGCTGCAGCACTGCCGGGCCATGCGAAAGCCGCGACCAGCATTATAATCGCGAGCAACCGGATCATCATTCCTGTCCGGCGATCCGAATGTCATATTGGGAACGGTAACTGTTCAGCGCCTCTTTTTCCTGCAGCGCAATTTTATTTGCGCGCCAGTCGTTGAGAACCGCCTGGCGCACGTCATTCAGGCTTGGGGATTTACCGGGAACCACGGTGCTGATTTTGACGAGATGGACCCCAAATCCAGACGAGACAGGTCCCGACCAAAGACCTGTTTCCAGCCCGGTCAAAGCGGATGAAAACTGTTCTCCAAATTGACGGGTAATGCCGGGCACCGAACCGTTGCGGACACGTCCGGGCAAAGACAGGGGCTTGCCGACCGTTTGTGCGTCCGCCCTACCCGCGTTCAGATCGTGCCGGATATTGTTGATCCGTTCTGCGGTGAGCTGATCTCCCTGCCCCAGATAGATTTGTTCAAAATCATATGTAGCTGCAGCTGCATATTTTTCCGGATGGGCATCCATCCATTTTTGCAATTCAGCATCGGTGGGCGGATTGCTTCCGCTATCCGCATTGTTCAGAAAACGCATTTTTGTGGCCAGTCTGCGCCTCACCACAGGGTCATTATACTCCAGCCCAAGGCGCAGCGCTTCGCGATAGTAGATTTCTTCTGTGATTTCCTGTTCGATCAGGCCATCCAGTTCCGCCTGCGTCGGATTGCGCCTAAAGTTCTGGACCCAGCGAGCCTGCAGCCGCGCAATATCTGTTTCGTCGATGCTGATCGCATAGTCTGCAGGATCGCGGTTGCTGCCCGTCGCCCAGAAAAATCCGAATACCAGCAATGCTCCGGCCAGAAAATGAACCAGAGGTTCTTTCAGCAGCTTTGTCAGCCGCGAAGTTTGCGCCATTGCTATGCCTTTGGTGTGTACCAGATGGGTGAAGAGTAGGCGCGTTCCTGTTGAATCTTGATCACGTCATCCGGCAGCGTCAGACCAAAAGTCAGCGCGTCATAGACCGGCCAGGTTGGCGTCGGTATCTCCAGCACGCGCACATAATAAAACGCGTTTTTTGCAGCATCGAAATCAGGGTCCTGCCACCAGGTTGTCAATTCCGGAGCGCCGGAATCCTTGTCCCAGGTGCCTTTGGCCAGATCAACCGTACTGGCCACCGGCGCAAGCTTTCCGTCGGCTCCCAGTGTGCGTTCGGCCGCATCGCTCCAGCTGACATTATAGATTTTTTCCTGTGATGTTCCATCCGGATTGACCCAGCCCTTGATAACCTGAACCCGGTCCAGTCCGGCACTTTCAGGATCCATGGTGGCGCTGATCAGGAAGCTTGGTGACTTGTCGTCACCGCCCGTGAGATCGCCTCCCATCGGCACGCCCTTGGCATAGCCGTTCTTTACCAGATCGCCAGTGTCGCTGTCGGTAAATTCAAAACCGCCAAAGAAACGAACAGTCATGCGCGGGCCGGTCGTCGCATAGACTTCGCGGCGCATCATCGCGTCAAAAATAGCTTCCCGCGTGTTGCTGGTTGCCCAGACCGCTGCATAGCCGCTGGAAAGATAATGCCAGCCAAAACGCCCCTTGCGCGTACCCAGATTCTGAGGCGCCAGTGCACGGTCCTTGTTGTTGATTTCGTTACCGCTATGCTTGCCGTAGAAATTATTCTCATCGGATGTCGCCAGCGAGGTATGGCTGTCGGTCGACCCGATCATCCCGAATTTGAATGGATTGGCGCCGACTTTCAGCGTGAATTCCAGGCCGCGCTTCAAGGCTTCGCGCGCATAGCTGCCGGCATAGCTTTCCGGGGCCATGTCCTTGCCGCAGCTCAGGTTGCACTTGTCCCAACCCGCGTCTCCGAAACCGGCAAATTCATCATTGGGAGACAGGAACGGATGGCTTTCGCTGTCGCCCTTGATCTGGGTGACTTCGACAATTGGTTCACGCAGCGCGCGCGTGCGGATATAGGCCTCGTCGATCGGACTGCCATCAAGTTTGTTCATCGCGAACATGCGGCCATTGGAAACATTGCTGTTGTGCGGGATGGCCAGTACCTTGCCGCCGGTACTCTCTTCATAGGCGCCCATATAGGCCCAGAGCTGTTCCGGATCTCCGGCATCGAAACTGGCAAAGGGCAGGACGGTGCTGGTTTTGTCGGATCCGTCGCGGAACATCACGACACGGTGGAGATTGTCGCCGCCCGGCATCGGGGTATATTCAAAGCCATGAAAAGCCGTGAACTTTCCCGGTTCGTTATATTCATCCAGTGTTTCACCATGTGCGGTCCAGAGAGATGTGATCCGGTCGGCGGATTCTTCCGCATCAAAAAGGCCTTCCGGCAGCGTTCCGGCTGCAGCGCCGTCAATGAGCTCTGCGGTGACGGTCAGCGAACCTTCGTCGCTTTCATGCATCATGTCATACCAGCGCAGCAGGAACTTGTTGCCCAGCAGCGCAATGCGGGGCGCTTCGTATAATGCTTTGGTGGCACCAACTGCATCACTATGGTCTGCAATCACGAGGAAATCGAGCGGACGCGTCAGCTTCGCCTTTGAACCTTTTGTGGCGGTCACTTCCTCGCCTCTGGCGAAGCGCAGCGCGGCTTCGGCGTCGAGGCGGTTGCCAAAGCCAAACGCATCGATACTGTTATCTGTGTGGAGATGGGTATCGCCCCAGAACACCTGTTCCGGATATTCGGTGTTGATGACTTCGGCACCGGACCCGTCCGATCCGTTGTCGCTGCAACCGGAAACCGTCAGTGCAGTCGAACATACTGCCAATAAAAATGTCTTGCGCATAATCTTTCCCTCATCCCAAGAGTCGGAAACTATCGCGCAATCAAGGGCGGCGCAAGGGTGAGGGCGGCAACTGAGATTGCCGTAGCGTCAGCCGAAGAGGCGTTTCCAAAAGGGGCGATCGTTCAGCACTGCCTTTGCGGCATTGTGACCCGGAGCTCCGGTTACACCGCCACCGGGATGCGTCCCTGCCCCGCACAGGTAGAGTTGGCGAACCGGGCCCCGATAATCTGCGTGTCCAACCATCGGACGGGCCGCCCACAGCTGATCAAGCGACATGCGACCGTGAAAAATATCTCCATCGATCAGACCAAATTTCCGTTCCAGGTCTAGCGGCGACAGCGCGACCCGACCCACAATCAGCTTGCGAAACCCGGGCGCATGTTTCTCGACAATGCCCAAGATCGCATCCACCGCGGCTTCGCGTTCATCATCCCAGCTGCGGCCGTCCGGAAGCTGCGGTGCAAATTGCTGGCAGAACAGGCTGGCGACATGCTTGCCGGCGGGGGCCAGGCTGTCGTCAACCAGACTGGGAACAAGCATTTCGACGACCGGATCTTTCGACCAGCCATGCGCGCGGGCATCCAGCCAGGCGCGGTCCATATAGTCCAGCGTAGGAGCCATGATGATACCGGATTTCAGATGGTCTCCGTCGCCGGGAAGATCCGCAAACGCGGGTAGACCATCGAGTGCCAGATTCATCCGAAAGCTGCCGGACCCGCATTGGTAGCCCGACATCATCTGCCGAAAATCCGCCGGCAGATCATCGGCGTCCATCAGGTGATCATAGAGCAATTTGGGTCCGACATTGGCGATCACCCGCCGCGCTTCTATTTCCTCGCCACTGACCAGCCGGACACCAGTGGCCGCACCGCTTCGGACTTCGACTTTTGCGACCGGACTTTCCAGGCTGATTTCCACGCCGGCTGCAATGCAAGCTTGTGCCATCAACTCCGTTATCCGGCCCATCCCGCCGAGGACATGGCCCCATTGCCCCTTCTTGCCATTCACTTCGCCAAAGACATGATGCAAAAGAACATAGGCACTGCCCGGCGTATCAGGGCTGGCATAGTTGCCGACAATCGCATCAAAACCGAATGCTGCTTTGACGGGGTCACTCTCAAACCATTGATCGAGTAACTCCCGGGCGCTGAGTGTAAACAGCTTTATGATGTGATGTTGATCGACAGTTTTGAGCCGGGCAAAGCGACCGCCTTGTTTGATAGCGGACAGCAGGTTTGCCGTTCCCCCCGAAGCGTTGGGCGGAATCTGCATCGCGAGATCGCGGAGAAATGCGGCTGCGGTTTCGAGCATGTCATAATATGCGGGCAATATCTGGGCATCGTGCTGCGAGAACCGGCCAACCTGTTCCTGCGTCGCCGCCAGACCGCCGCCCATCAGAAGATATTCACCTCCGCCAAGCGGCAGGAAATTGCTTTTGGGTCTTTCGACCACCCGATAGCCTCGCGCGGCCAGATCCATATCCGCAATGATTTGTGGCTGGAGCAGAGAAACCGTGTAGCTCGCCGTACTGTTGCGAAATCCGGGATGAAATTCTTCGGTCACTGCCGCGCCGCCAACGACGTCTCTTGCTTCGAGAATGCGAACCGACAGGCCTGCCTTTGCGAGATAGAAGGCGCAGACGAGGCCGTTATGCCCGCCACCGATTATCAGGGCATCTATGGATCCGGTCATGGCAGGATTACCGCCCGTCAGCGGTTATGTGGATCTGCAGAAAAATAGGGCCGGTCTCCTGCAATCGTCGCGCGTTCCATGATACGGCGCGCCGGGAAATAGTCCGATGCCGCGAAATGCTGTGAAGCACGATTGTCCCAGAATGCGATTGCCCCTTTGGACCAGCGGAACCGGCACTGAATTTCCGGATTGGCTGCCGTGGCGTAAAGCCTGGCAAGCAATGCTGCGCTTTCGTCCTGCTCCATCCCGACAATATGGCTGGTGAAGGCGTTATTGACATAAAGCGCACGCAGGCCCGTCTCTGGATGAGTTCGCACCACGGGATGCTCCTGCGGTGGATATTTGTCGTGCAATTCTTCGGGTTTCTTGCCCAGCCTTTTCGCGAAAACCCGCGCAATATCGTGCATGGCAGTCATTCCGGTAATCCTGTCGCGCAGCTCATCGGGCAAATTTTCATAAGCCAGGTTCATGTTGGCAAATAATGTGTCTCCGCCAACCTGCGGAATTTCGACTGCGCTCAGTACAGATCCCAGAGAAGGCTCTGGACGCCATGTTACGTCGCTGTGCCACATATTCTCCTGGCCTTTGCTTTTTGCTCCATGTTCGATGCGCAGGATTTCGGGCCTGAGCTGGTCTTTGGGCGTGGCAGGATGGATTTCGAGTGCACCAAAACGTCCGGCAAATTGCAAAAGCTGCTCCTCGTTCAGATGCTGATCGCGGAAAAAAATGACTTTATGATCGAGCAGCGCCTGACGAATATCGGCGATGACATCCTCACCAAGTTCTTCCGAAAGTGATATCCCGGAAAGCTCGGCACCGATCGCCGGAGTCAGGGAATGAATGTCAAAGTCCGGCGATGAACTGGCAGTCTGAGCTTTTGTGGCCATGCGGTGTCTCTTGTTGTTGGTCTCTCGCGACATGTGTAGCACGAACTTTCACAGATTCGCCAATATGCAGAATTTGGAACGAGAATCTGCTTTCAACCTGCTGTCTGCTTTTGCTAGTGAACGCCGCAACATATGACAGGAGAGCATTGCATGAGTGACATGGTCCAGCCCGGCGACAAGGCAACTGGCAACACCCATTGCACTGCGGCAGATTATGGGCGGCTCTATGACGAAAGCATATCTGACCCTGATGGTTTCTGGGCAAAGCAGGCGGAGCGTCTGGACTGGATAAAACCCCCGGAGAAAATCGCGGACTGGTCCTATGATCCGGTGGCGATCAAATGGTTTGAAGACGGTATTCTGAACATCTGCCACAATGCGGTTGATCGTCATGTCGAAGCCGGACGCGGTGATGTTACCGCGCTGATCTTCGAGCCTGACGACCCGGCCGGCGAAGGCCGGACGCTGAGCTATTCTCAGCTGCATGCCGAAGTGATCCGGATGGCCAACGGACTGAAAAAAATGGGTGTCCGAAAAGGCGACCGGGTAACCATTTACATGCCGATGATCGTGGAAGGCGCAGTGGCGATGCTCGCCTGTGCCCGCATCGGTGCGATCCACAGCGTGGTGTTTGGCGGCTTTTCTCCGGATGCGCTGGCCGGCCGGATCGAGGACTGCGAAAGCCGATATGTCATTTGCGCGGATGCCGGCTTGCGAGGTAGCAAGTCCGTCCCGCTCAAAGAGAATGTCGACGCGGCACTGCAAAAACCCGGCGCAGATGTCGATGCTGTGCTGGTGATCAATCATACCGACGCCGAGATCGAGATGACCCGGGGCCGGGATCACTGGTATCATGAATTGACTGCAGACGTATCCGGGGATTGTCCGTGTGAACCGATGAACGCCGAAGATCCGCTTTTCATTCTCTACACCTCAGGCTCAACCGGAAAACCCAAAGGCGTCTTGCATACAACGGGTGGTTACGCGACCTGGGTGGCGACGACTTTTCACTATGTTTTTGACTATCGCCCGGGCGAGGTGTTCTGGTGCAGCGCGGATATCGGCTGGGTGACCGGACATAGTTATATTGTTTACGGACCACTGATCAACGGCGCCACCGAAGTCATGTTTGAAGGGGTCCCCAATTTTCCGGATCATGGCCGGTTTTGGGAAGTTATTGCGAAGCACAAGGTGAATGTCTTTTACACTGCTCCAACGGCCATTCGCGCTCTGATGCGCGAAGGTGACGATCCAGTGAAAGCGCATGACCGAAGTTCATTGCGTTTGCTGGGAACGGTGGGAGAGCCGATCAATCCGGAAGCCTGGCGCTGGTATCACGAGACTGTCGGCGACAGCAATTCTCCGATTGTCGACACCTGGTGGCAAACCGAGACAGGCGGCATCATGATCACCACATTGCCCGGAGCACATGGTATGAAACCGGGTAGTGCGGGCAAGCCGTTTTTTGGGATCCAGCCGCAACTGGTCGACGGCGACGGACAGATTCTTGATGGGGCGAATGACGGGAACTTGTGCATCACCAGCAGCTGGCCGGGACAGGCGCGCAGTGTTTATGGCGATCACGAACGTTTCATCCAGACCTATTTCAGCACCTACAAGGGCAAATATTTTACCGGAGACGGATGCCGCCGAGATGCGGATGACTATTACTGGATTACCGGCCGTGTGGATGACGTGATCAATGTTTCGGGCCATCGCATGGGAACTGCAGAAGTAGAGAGCGCGCTCGTTTCTCATCCGCAGGTCGCTGAAGCAGCAGTGGTCGGCTATCCGCATGATATCAAGGGACAGGGCATATATTGCTATGTCACACTCAATGCTGGAATTGGGTTCAGCGATGAATTGAGCGCTGAACTGCGCGGTCATGTCCGCAGCGAAATTGGTCCGATTGCAACTCCGGATCATCTGCATTTCACCCCAGCTTTGCCAAAGACCCGGTCGGGCAAGATCATGCGGCGAATCTTGCGTAAAATAGCGGAGAATGACTATGGTAGCCTTGGCGATACTTCAACGCTCGCTGATCCATCGCTGGTTGATGGATTGATAGAAGGCCGACTCAATCGGTAGAGCATGATTTTCCAGGAACAACGAGAGGTCCGATTCATGAAGCATTATTTTCTTATGGCATCCACTGCAATATTGGCTGCCTGCACTGGCAATTCAGGTGGCGTCGAAAGTGCAAGCGCACAACCCGCAACGGAAATTGCTGAGAAGCCGGGAGATGTTGATACTCAGCTCAACAGTTTTTTTGAAGACTATGATGAAAAGGAACTGGCCTATTCGCCGCTGGCAAAGTCTTTCCGCGGTGTTCGTGACGCAGATTATGGCAAGCTGGACGACCCCAGTGATGCTGCGGCGGTGGCAAATTATGAAAGAGGCCAGGCCGCGCTCGCCGATATGGAGAAGCGATTCGGCAAGCGGGCTCTAAATCCTGCAAGTCAGCTTAGCTATCGTTTGTTCCAGGCGCGTGCCGAACGCGCGCGCGCATCTTTTGCGTTCCGCCGTAACGCCTATATTTTTGACCAGATGAATGGAGCTCAGAGCCAGATTCCTGCCATCATGATCAATATTCACCAGGTCACCAACAAGGAAGATGCCGGCGCTTATGTCAGCAGGCTTTATGCCGCAGGTCCATTTGTCGAATCTCTTGTGGCGCAGTCGGCTGAGCGTGCCGATAAAGGCATTATCGTCCCGGACTGGGTCTTTCCCTATGTGATTAATGACGCGAAAAACATCATCACCGGCGCTCCGTTTGATGAAGGCGAAGCGTCGCCCTTGTTCGCGGATCTGAAAAAGAAGGTCGGTGCGCTTTCGATTCCCGCTTCGGAAAAAGCTGATCTGATTGCGCGCGGCGAAGAGGCTTTGCTGGATAGCCTGGCGCCCGCTTATCGCAAGCTTATTGCGGAAATGGAGCGTCAGCAGGCGATGGCGGTGGACGGTGATGGCGTGTGGCGGTTCAAGGATGGCGCGGCTTATTATGCCGAGCGCCTGAAAAACTATACCACCACAGACCTGACCGCAGACCAGATCCACCAGATCGGTCTCGACAATGTTGCGCGCATCCATGGCGAGATGCGCAAGATCATGACGCAAGTGGGTTTCGAGGGCAGTCTGCAGGATTTCTTCGTTCATTTGCGGACGAGTGACAAATATTTCCACACCAGCCGGGAGGACTATCTGGCGGAGGCGAATCTGAAGCTTGATGCGATGGAAAAGAAGCTGCCGGCATTTTTCAATACACTGCCCAAGGCCCCGTTCATCATCAAGCCTGTCGAGGCTTTTCGCGAGAAATCGGCTGGCAAGGCATTTTACCAGCGCCCCGCTGCGGATGGTTCACGACCCGGTGTTTATTATGTGAATCTCTATGATCTCAAAAGCATGTCCAAAACCGAGCTCGAGGCTCTGGCCTATCATGAAGCTCTCCCCGGGCATCACTTGCAGCTGGCTATCCAGACGGAATTGGGCGAGCTGCCGGCCTTCCGGAAATTTGGAGGTGTCACCGCCTATTCCGAGGGCTGGGGTCTGTATACCGAAGAGCTGGGCAAGGATATGGGATTCTACACCGATCCCTATTCTGACTTTGGCCGACTGGGCATGGAACTCTGGCGTGCGTGTCGTCTGGTCGTTGATACCGGGCTTCACGACAAGCGCTGGAGCCGGGAAGATGCAATCGCATATCTGACCGAGAATACACCCAATCCGGACGGCGATATTCGAAAGGCGATCGAGCGATATATCGTCTACCCAGGACAGGCGACGGCTTACATGATCGGTAAATTGAAGATTCTGGAATTGCGGGAGCGGTCGCAAAAAGCGCTGGGCGACAAGTTCACCATGGGGGATTTCCATGACGTCATTCTGGAAAGTGGTCCGGTTCCGCTAAATATTATGGAAGAGCGGGTCGACAATTGGATCGCCGAGTCCAGGTGAACAAGAGATAGACCCAAAATGGGTCTATCTCACCTCCAAATCGACAAAAACGTCGTTTCTATCCAATGAGAAAGCGGTCGATCCGGTGCATGGCTACGGGGCGACCCAAAGGGCTTTGGCTGCAGTAATTTTGTAGCAATGGAGTTCTTTTCCTTATTGGCCTGGCCATATTTTTGGTCAGGCCAGTTTTTTTTCCTATATTTTTCAGCTATAAGAGAGCAACCATAGTCCGTCTGGTGCGTTGAAGCTCAGGTAAAAAGGGGTCCGCTTTGGTTAGTCTGAGATATTTTGTGCCTGCCGAGGATGTCCGGGATATCGTTTCGGTCTATTATCTGTTTGAAACGGATCAGCCAAAATTCGTGGACAACGAACGGGCCGCGATCGCGCAGTTGCGCTTCCTGCTCGAAGGTACTGCGGAAATCAGTTTTCCGGATGGCAAGATATATCCCAGCAAGGACGCGATGCTCATGGGACCATCGACCGGGTCCATGCATTTCGATGTGACCGGACCATTTCGCATGTTCGGTGTCGGCTTGCTGCCCGCAGGATGGTCGGCGGTGACGAAAAAGTCAGCTGCCGATTTTGCGGACAAAGCCATTCCGGCACGCAAGATTTTTACGGATGAAGTCGACAAGAGCCTGGAATTGCTCCGAAATTGCAAAAGCCCGGAGGAAATGACCGGTTGGGCAGACCGGATTTTCCGGGATTTGAAACATCGCGTGAAGCCCGAGGTGGAGGCGTTTACGAAAATGGTCGACGAATGGCTGTCATCGGAACCATCGCCGCCGGTCAGCGCGCTGATGGCGCAGTCCGAGCAAAGTTCGCGGCAGGTCCTGCGGATGGTCAACAAGCTTTATGGCATGCCGCCCAAATATCTCGCCCGCAAATATCGGGCGTTACGCGCAGCGCGAGCCTATGCAGAGCATAATGAAGAAGAATTGCTGGAACTGGTCGACGCCTTTTACGACCAGTCCCACATGATCCGCGAAGTGAAATATTTTGCGGGTACGACTCCGGCCAAATTACGGGTGGCCGAAGGTGAAATCGCTTCATTGATTGATCAGCGCAAGGACTTTAAGGGCAAGATCGCACCCCTCACCTCTGATACCTGACTGGACATATTGGACAGTAGTTTGCGCCAAATTACGGCCTTTTCTTGCAATGATGGATAAATAAGACTAAATAAGTCTTGTTTAACGAATCAACCCTTTTTTGCGAGAATTTATGCGGCTTTCCAGCCTTGCCGATTATGCTGTCGTCCTGATGTCCGCTGCAACGCGGCATTGCGGTGCTGCGCTATTGGCGGAGGGCATGCTGAACGCCACGAAACTTTCCGATGAAACAGGTGTGCCGCTCCCGACAGCGAAAAAGCTGGTAAGCCGTCTGACGGCTGCCGGGTTGTTCGAATCTACGCGCGGTGTCGGCGGTGGCATCCGTCTGGCACGCCCGCCATCATCGATCAGCCTCGCCGATATTGTCGAAGCGGTCGAAGGCCCGCTCGCGATCACCAGCTGTACGATTGACGGCAATCATGATTGCAAGCTGGAAGATGGTTGCGTCGTGAAACCCCATTGGGGCGTCGTAAATACAACAATCCGCAATGCCCTGGCGGATGTCAGCCTTGCGAGCCTGGCCGGATTGCCGGCCAAACCCCGTCCCCGGACCATGGAAAAAGCAGTATGAATGAAGACCTGAAAACCGACAGCTATGATGAAGAGCGTGCCGAAATGAATGCCGAGGCGCAGGAAGCGGTCGACAAGGCGTCGGCTTATGAATTCGGCTGGTCGTCGGACATCGAACAGGATTTTGCGCCCAAGGGTCTGAACGAAGATACCGTGCGTTTCATTTCCGACAAAAAGGGTGAACCGCAGTGGATGCTCGACTGGCGCCTGAAGGCGTTTCGCCAATGGGAAAAAATGGAATCGCCTGACTGGGCAAAGCTCGACATTCCGATGATCGATTATCAGGATGCCTATTATTATGCCGAACCCAAGGCGAAGGAAAAGCTGGGCAGCCTCGATGAAGTCGATCCGGAAATCCTGCGGGTCTATGAGAAGCTCGGCATTCCGATTGAGGAGCAGAAAGTGCTCGCCGGCGTAGAAGGCGCGCGCAAGGTTGCCGTGGATGCGGTGTTTGACAGTGTTTCAGTGGCCACCACGTTCCGCGAAGAGCTGGAAGCGGCAGGGGTCATTTTCCGGTCGATTTCCGAAGCGATCAAGGAATATCCCGATCTGGTCAAAAAATATCTCGGCAAGGTTGTGCCGATGCACGACAATTATTTCGCGACGCTCAACTGTGCGGTGTTTAGCGATGGAACGTTTGTCTACATCCCCAAGGGCGTGCGTTGCCCGATGGAATTGTCGACCTATTTCCGGATCAACGCCGAAAATACTGGACAGTTTGAGCGTACTCTTATTGTGGCCGATGAAGGTAGCTACGTGTCCTATCTCGAAGGCTGTACCGCTCCGATGCGCGATGAGAACCAGTTGCATGCAGCAGTGGTGGAACTGGTCGCGATGGACGATGCGGAGATTAAATATAGCACGGTCCAGAACTGGTATCCCGGAGATGAGAACGGCAAGGGCGGCATCTATAATTTCGTCACCAAGCGCGGGCTGTGTCAGGGCAAAAATTCGAAAATCAGTTGGACGCAGGTCGAGACCGGCAGCGCTGTCACCTGGAAATATCCGAGCTGTGTTTTGAACGGTGAGAACAGCGTGGGCGAATTTTACTCGGTCGCGCTGACCAACAATTATCAGCAGGCCGATACCGGCACCAAGATGATCCACAATGGCAAGAACACGCGTTCGACGATTATCTCCAAGGGTATCAGCGCGGGTCATAGCGACAATACCTACCGCGGACTGGTGCGGGTTGGTCCCAATGCCGAGAATGTTCGCAACTTCACCCAGTGTGATAGCTTGCTGCTCGGCGATAAAAGTGGTGCACATACCGTGCCTTACATAGAGGTCAAAAACCCGACCGCTACGATCGAGCATGAAGCCACGACCAGCAAGATTTCCGACGACCAGATGTTCTACGCCCAGCAGCGCGGACTGGACGAAGAAGAGGCGGTCAGCCTGATCGTCAATGGCTTTGCCAAGGAAGTGCTGAAAGAACTGCCGATGGAATTTGCGGTGGAAGCGCAGAAATTGCTGGCGATTTCGCTTGAGGGGAGTGTGGGGTGATTTTTCGTTCGTCCATTCTCTTGTCGGCAACATTTTTAGTAAGCGGGTGCGCCCAAGCAGAATCGTGGGGTAACGAGACCTCGCTGCTACCCCACATTATCGAGGCAAAGCCAGCAATTGCATGCATGGAGACACATACTCTTTCATCAAACGGTAAAGTCGAATGGGAAAGCGGAGCACCGACCGGCCCTCTTTATCAGGAAGGTGTAATTGAAGGTTGTATGGAATCGATTGGACTGGGCAACCAGAATAGTGAGCTAGTCCAATATGACGAGAATTCCTTGGCAAACTCAAAGAAGCACATCGTATATATGTGGGCAATGATGATGGGCGATCGAGAAAATGTTCTGCGGGCAGATGGACTGGAACAGGTTGTAGATTACGCTTCATGCGTTGAAAACGGTCTCCGTCTTGAACCATCGTTTCTTAGTGGAGAGGTGCAAAAGGTTCAGAACGCAATTGGTGTTGCAGTTTCAAATTGTGATGATCACTTGTTGGCAAAGGTTGTTAGCAACCCAAGCCCGTCTTCTGAAGATTATGCCGGGCAGGAGTATCGCCTCGCAGGCATTGCGTTGACCCTCTCGCAAGTGAATATCCAATTCATTCTCGATCAACTTGATCGTACTCCAACTGAGTGGAAACGAAAGGTTCCCACTAAAAGTAACGGCTCATTGCCGGTTGTAGCTCCTCCTCCGCAAGTTGTTGCACCGCCATCAAACTAGCCAAACTCCAGAAAAGAAAAATAATGCTAAAAATTGAAAACCTCCACGCCACTGTAGGCGATACTGAAATTCTCAAAGGCCTTTCGCTCGAAATCAACGCGGGTGAAATCCATGCGATCATGGGCCCCAATGGCGCGGGCAAATCGACGCTGGCCTATGCACTCGGCGGACGGCCCGGCTATGAGATTACCGAGGGCAGCGTGTCGTTCAACGGCACTGATCTGCTTGATACCGATCCCCATGAACGCGCAGCAGCAGGTATCTTCCTCGGATTTCAATATCCGGTCGAAATTCCCGGGGTCAGCAACCTGCAATTCCTGCGCGAAAGCCTCAACAGCCAGCGCAAGGTGCGCGGCGAAGAACCGCTGAACGGGGCGCAGTTTATCAAGCTTGCCAAGGAAAAGGCGGCGCTGCTGAAGATGGATATGGACATGCTCAAGCGGGCCGTGAATGTCGGTTTTTCGGGCGGTGAAAAGAAGCGCAACGAGATGGTCCAGATGGGGATATTAAACCCCGCACTGGCGATCCTTGACGAGACCGACAGCGGCCTCGACATCGACGCACTGCGCACCGTGGGTAGCGGCATCAATGCGATCATGCGCAAGCCGGACAAGGCGGTGCTGTTGATCACCCACTATCAGCGCCTGCTCGACGAAGTGAAGCCCGACTATGTCCACGTACTGGCCGATGGCCGGATTGTGAAAACCGGCGGACCGGAACTTGCCTTGCAGCTTGAAGAACATGGCTACGAAGCCATTTCGGAGGCCGCATGATTTTCAGCGCCCTGCTTTTGGCCGCAGCGCCAGTTGCGGAACCACCCATGACGGTGGACGAGGAAATTGTCGTAATCGGCAAGCGTCTGCAGGGCATTTCTGTGCTTGTCGGCCAGACGGCGCAAGGCAAGCTGACCTGCTCGGTCGACCGGACTTCGGGAAGTACCCGTCTCGACAAGCGCCTGTGCAAGACCGCAGCGAAATGCGTACGCGACAACAGCGACAATCCGTCGGATGCGCTGATCAAGGCCTGTATCGACAAGAAAAAGCCGAAGCTGCTAACCCAGCTGCGCAAGGAAATGCGGAGCGAGCGCCGATGACTGTTGCACAACCTCTTCCTACAAGGCGCGATGAAGCCTGGCGCTATGCTGACCTCAAGGCGCTTGAACCTGTCTGGCCAAAGCTTGTCGGTCCGGAGCATATCACAGTTCCTGCTGGCGAAACCGCCTCGCGCCAGATTGCGGAGCTTCCGATGATTGACGGTGTCGGCATTGTCGATCTCGATGTCGCCATTGGTGACGGAGCGACGTTCAACCTTCATCTGCTGTGTCATGCCGCTGACTATGGCCGGATTCAGGTCCGGGTGACGCTGGGCAAAGGCGCGCATTTTGAAATGGGCGGCGCGATATTGGGATCTGGCGAGCAGACGCTGGAAATTGTCACCGAGACCATTCACGCGGAACCCGATGGTACCTCCAATCAGGTCGTGCGCTCGGTATTGGCGGACAAGGCGACGGGCAGTTTCCTGGGCAAGATCAACGTCGCTCGCGATGCGCAGAAAACGGATGCCGCGCAGTCGGTCAAATCGATGCTGCTCGACCGCACCGCCACGGCCAATGCAAAACCCGAGCTGGAAATCTTTGCCGATGACGTGAAATGTGCGCATGGCGCGACTGTTGGCGAGCTCGACAAGCAGGCGCTATTCTATCTCGCATCACGTGGCCTGCCCCCTGCGGCGGCCAAAAAACTGATGCTGCAGGCCTTTATTGCGGATGCGTTTGTTTCGCTGGAAGACGGTGAGGCCCATGATCAGATTGAAGGCAAGGCGCTGGAGATACTGGAGGCGCTGTCATGAGTGCGTCGTCCGCAACCGCTCCGGGTCTGGCCCGTTGGGAAAATGAAGGCGGCGCGGTACGGTCTGTATCCCGCCGTGCTGATTTTCCCGGTATTGCAGATGACTGGCACTATCTCGACACGGCCGCGACCGCACAGAAACCGGCGGCCGTCCTGGATGCGATTGCCCGTGCCTATGGTCCGGATTATGCAACCGTGCATCGCGGCGTCTATGCGCGGTCGGCCAATATGACACTGGCTTATGAGACGGCGCGCAAACGCGTGGCGGGCTTTCTCAATGCGGCTTCCGAAAATGAAATCGTGTTTACCAGCGGGGCAACTGACAGCATCAATCTGGTGGCTGAAAGCTGGGGCAATGCAAATGTCAAAGCAGGCGACCGCATCATGCTCAGCCAGCTGGAACACCACAGCAATATTGTGCCGTGGCAATTGCTCGCCGAGCGGGTCGGAGCGCATATTGATGTCGCGCCTTTGACAGATGACGGCCAGATTGATCTCGACTGGATCGAAGATAATCTGACCCAGCAGCACAAGCTGGTGGCGCTGGCCCATGTATCCAATGTGCTGGGCAGTCTGCTCGATGCCCAACGTGCTGCGGCGCTGGTCCACAGGGTCGGGGCAAAATTGCTGCTCGACGGATGTCAGGCTGCACCGCGCCTGCCGGTGGATGTGCAGGATCTGGGTTGCGACTTCTATGTGTTCTCGGGGCACAAGATTTACGGACCAACCGGCATTGGTGCGCTTTGGGCGCCTTATGAAACACTCGCTGCCATGCCGCCTTGGAAGGGCGGCGGATCGATGATTGACCGGGTGTCATTTGATGGCACAAGCTTCGCACCGCCGCCGGGACGGTTTGAAGCCGGCACCCCGCATATTGCCGGAGTTGTCGGGCTGGATGCGGCGATCCAATATGTCGAAGCGATCGGGTTGGACGTGATCTCCGACCATGAAAACCGTACATTGGCCATGGCGCGCGAAGCGCTGGCCGGGATCAATAGCGTGCGTGTTTTCGGACCGGACAAGAGCATGGGAATATTGAGTTTTGCTGTCGGCGACGTGCATCCGCATGATGTCGCCACCATATTGGATGAAGGCGGTGTGGCGATCCGCGCGGGCCATCATTGTGCACAGCCGCTGATGGATTATCTCGGCGTACCGGCAACGGCGCGGGCGAGTTTCGGAATTTACAGTGACGAACAGGATGTCGCGGCGCTGGTCGACGGCATCGAACGGGTCAGAAAGATTTTCGGGTAGGGAATGGATATGAGCGAAGAACGGAAAATATTGGTGGAAGAAGTCGACAGTGTCGAAAAACCCCCTTTGGCGAAAGTCGAAGATGCGGTGGAAGAAAAGCCCGAACCGGCGGCCACACCAGTTATGGCACCTTCTCCTTACGAAGCGGAAAGTGATGCGAGCAAGCTCAATCGCAAGCGCGATTATCTCGAAGGTTTTCTGGCGCAGCAGCCAACGGAAACCCCGGCAGGCGAGGCGGGCGGCGATCTCTATGAGGCTGTCGTCGACACGCTGAAATCGATTTATGACCCAGAAATTCCGGTGAATATTTATGATCTGGGATTGATCTACGGTGTTGAAATTACGTCGGACAATCACGCGATTGTGACGATGACGCTGACCACGCCGCATTGCCCGGTCGCCGAATCCATGCCCGGCGAAATCGAATTGCAGGTCGGCAGTGTGCCGGGTGTTGGACATAGCGAAGTGAATCTCGTCTGGGATCCGCCATGGGATCCCGGCAAGATGAGTGACGAGGCGAAACTTGAACTGGGGATGCTGTGAGCGAAACGACCACTCTTTCTGCGACAATCGTTCGCGCGGACTATAATGATCCGAAACATGCGGCAGATATCGTATCGATGTTGCGCAGCTATGCGATGGATCCGATGGGTGGCGGCGAGGATTTGTCCGGGCAGGTCCAGCGCGATCTGGTGCCCGGCTTGCAGGCCATGCCGGCGGCGTCCTCGATATTGGCTTATATCGGTGACGAAGTTGTGGGCCTGGCCAATCTGATGACGACCTTTTCATCCTTCGCCGCAAAACCGCTGCTCAACATTCATGACATTGCGGTATCAAAAGACCATCGCGGTCATGGTATCGGGCGGAAATTATTTGATGAAATTCACAAGATAGCGGACGAGATCGGTGCCTGCAAAGTGACGCTGGAAGTTCTCGAAGGCAACGCACCGGCGCGGGCGCTCTATGCGTCGCTTGGCTATGGTGATTATGTGCTGGACCCCGAAATGGGCAAGGCGATGTTTTGGCAGAAAAGGCTTTAGAAATGACCGATACGAAAACCAAAACCAGAGAAATACCGGCGGCGATTATCCTGACGCCCGCGGCCGAACAGCGCGTCGCGGACTTGATGTCCAAGGCGCCGGATGACGTGATTGGCGTGAAACTCTCCACCCCGCGTCGCGGCTGTTCCGGGCTGGCCTATTCCGTGGATTACATCACCGAGGAAACGCCGTTTGACGAAAAGATCGTGACGCCCGGCGGCGTGTTCTACGTCGATGGCCCCAGCGTGCTTTATCTGGTCGGCTCGACAATGGACTGGCAGGAAGATGATTTCACCGCCGGTTTTGTGTTCAACAATCCCAATTCCAAAGGCGATTGCGGCTGCGGAGAGAGTTTTACGGTTTAGCGTATTTTTCGCATTTGCTTCATGGCGAAGCGAACCTGACTCCGCCAATAGGACGCCATCGGTTTTCCATCAGCGTCTAGAGCGGGCGTGAACGATGCTCTTCTGATCAACGCGTTGCAGACTGCATCATCAAACTTTTGAGGCCGTGTTGTCTGCTGAATGTGGCAAGCCGTCGCCTTACCTTTCTCACTCACACTGAGGCGAAAATTGATCATAGCCGGTTGTTTTTGTTTCAGCATACCGGCCGGATAGTCATCATCACGAATCCAGTTTTCGACATTGCCAATGGGGCGAGCCCGTTCGGTTCGGGTTTTGTGACGTTCGACATCAATACCCCAGTCGGCCATCATCTCACGGACACATGCGTGCATGGCGCCAATGGGTCCTTTGAATGACCCTGTTTCCAGAATAACTGGTCTTTTCTGACCAACGCGAACTTTCAAAAACTCGACCGCCGCGTAACGACTTTTGCTCAGGCGGTTTGCTTTGGTGGCTTTGGCGACTCCATCAATGCGAACCTGCTTGATCGCAACCAGTGCTGGCAGGCCACCTGCCTCTCCTAGTGCGTAAGGGACTCTCTGTTCCGTTTCATGCGCACCAAATTGTACTTTCAATGGTCGTTTGTCGCTATGGATTCTGACAGGCTCACCAGCCAGTGTCATCCTAAATCTCGCTGTCGGTCCAAAGCGGGTTAGCACAAGCATCATCTTGTTTTCATCCTCGCCAAACAGCCGGACCAGTCGGCAGCTGTCATCCTGATGACGCATGACCCATTTTGATGCTGGCTTCAGGTGCAACGGTTCTTTGGCAAAAGCCAATTGCGGCCATGATAATGCCATGATCAGAGCTGGCAAAATGCTGAATCTTGTTCTCATGCCGTCCATCATAAGCAGCCTGCAACGAACCGCAACCCGACGGCACTTACCATAAAAGGGCGTGAGGGCTGCCCCACGTCACCCACTTTTTGACAATCATTGAACCGTTTCCCATGGCAGAGCGACTATATGTGCACACGCCCGATTTTTCCGGAGAATAACTGTGACGCAAAAATATGATCTGCAGAGTGCGGCCTATCATGCCGATCCCTGGCCGACGCTGAACCGGATGCTCGCCGATGGCCCGGTGATCGAATCGCGGATGCCGCTGATTGGGAAAATCTGGTGGGTGACCGGCCATGATGCGGTCCAGGAATTTTTGAAAAGCCAGGACAAATTTGTCTCCGATCCGCGCAATATCGGCAAGAAGAACATGTTCGGCGTACCATGGTTGCCGCGGACCTACCGGATATTAATGGAGAATATTCTGATGCTCGACGATCCCCGGCACCGGCGGTTGCGCAAATTTGTCGATGCGCCGTTTCGCATGGGCTGGATCGATCAGTACCGGCCGACCATTGAAATCATTACCGACCGGCTGCTCGACGAAATGGAGCAAAAGGGCGAAAAGGATATTGCCGGAAATTTTGCACGGGAACTGCCGCTCGAAGTCATCTGCGAGATATTGGGACTGGAAGGCGACCGCGAGATGTTCAAAAGCTGGATGGCGGAGATGACCAACACAATGTCGGTGTGGACGATCGTCACCATGGTTCCGCGGCTGAAAAATATCATCACATATATGCAGGGCGAGATTGACCGCGTGCGCGCGGCGCCGGGCCCGGGTTTACTTTCCGAGATGGTCCATGCCGAAGCGGATGGCGAACAGATGAGCGACGAGGAATTGCTGTCGATGGTGGTGATCCTGTTCATCGCCGGGCACGAGACGACGGTGCACCTGATCTGCATGGCGCTGCACAGTTTTATCAGCCATCCCGAACAGCTGGAAATCTTGCGCAGCGATTATGCGTTGATGCCGCAAGCGGTGGAGGAGGTCATGCGCTATGCGACGCCGGTGCAGGCCACCAAACCCCGCATGGCGCGGCAGGACATGGAATTTCACGGGCGCCAGCTGAAAAAAGGCGACCGCTGCATGGCGGTGCTGGCGACGGCCAATATCGACGGGTCGGTTTTTGACGATCCGCTGGCGTTCAACATCCGGCGCGAAGACAAGGCGCGCCATGTCGGCTTTGGCGGCGGGATCCACTTGTGTCTGGGAATCCACCTCGCCCGCGCCGAAGCCCAGATCGCGCTGGAGCGCATGTTCCGGCGCTGGGAGAATATCCGCTTTGCCGTACCGGAAAGCGAGCTGGACTGGCACAAAAGGCTCGGGCTGCGCGGGTTCAAGGCACTGCCGCTGGAGTGGGATGTTGTGGGGTGAGGGTGGTGGTTTAGGGGGTTTCGCCGTTCAATGGGTTCAGTTTATCGGGGCACCTGCCAGCGTGCAGCGGAAACCCAAGGTGCGGCGGTGGGCTGATTGTTCTCATCCAGAGCTGGAGAAAATCGCGCACGTGAGACTGCCTTTCGGCATGTTTCTCGATCAAGGTCGGCATGTCCACTTGAGACCAGAATCGCGCAGTTTTCAACTTTTCCATTCTGGTCGACATCCAGCCTGAACTGCGTTTTCCCCTCCCGCCGCTCTTTGTAAGCTGCTTTGGGATAATCGGTGGCCATGACCCAGCGCCCCGAGTTGCCCTTCGGCTTTGGAAACTGTTTCAGACTTGCAAGCTGATCATAATTCATGCCCATGGTCTGGAACAAATCGCGCTGGCATTTCTCAAGAGCCTTTGCCGGTGGGGACAAGTCCCCAACCCTCAGAGCTACGGTCGAAGCCTTGTCTGAATCTATGGTCAGAATATCGCCCTGCTTGCCGTTGTTCATGAAACTGGTGTTCACATTAAAAACGCGCCAGATGGACTTGCCCTCTTGGCTGCCGGGATAGATTCTGGTGTGGCGGCGATCCAATTTCGTACCATTGCTAAGTAATAAATCGGCCTTGGAGTATATCCCTTTAATGCCGATCTGCGGCGTAATCAGGATAAGTTCCGATGACCCGAATTTTGGCCCTTGAACAATTGCGAACAGAATTTCATTTTCCTCAGTCCCAAAGTTGCGACTCAACTCGCAACTGGCTTTTGAGTAGTTCAGTTTCCATCCAGAAGACGGTTCCAGCGGAGTTTCATCCGATTTTGCGGCAACGGGGAAAGATGTTAAAAATATCAACAACAGACAGCAAAACATGATTGGCTTCATTTCACTACCTTAGAAAAATCTTCCAGTGTTTTCACTGCCAGCTTCAATCCTATTCCCCTCCACTAAAACTCCGTCTCCGTCAGATACCCGGTATAAAAATCATTATCCGCCCGGAAATTGATGAACGACATGCCGATGGTCAGATCCAGTCCCACCACATAATGCCACCAGCCGACCGGCAGGAACAGCGCCTCGCCCGGTCCGATATCGCATTGCCACAGCTTGGGCGCATGTTCGCCCATTGCGGTGACTTCGTCGGGAGAGGTCCACTGGCTGAAGCAATGTTTGTGGTTGCGCATGTGGGCGCTGTCATAGGGAGCAATCATGGTGATGCGCTTGCGGCCGGCGATCTGGAGCAGCAGGTTGTTGGTCAGGTCGTGATGGAACGGCGTGATCGTGCCTTTGGGGCCCATCCAGAAAAAACCGTCATTGGCGCCGGTGGGTTTGAGCAGGCTGATCTCGCCGACATCATCCCATAGCGGCGCCAGCGCCTGTTTGTTGACCGTGTCATTATTGGCAGTGATATAAAAATCATTGCTGCTGTCCGCCTTGCGCAGCGCCGCGACAAAATCGGCGAAGGTGACATTGCGTTTCAGCTCGTTGCTGGCAATTTCATAGTCATCGCGGGACAGCCTTTGCCCCTGCAGCTCGATCATGGTGCTGCCCATTTTCCCGGCGAGAAAATCCAGAGACCATTTGTCCATGGCGGGCCAGTGATCGACCAGGCCGGTGAGTTTTACCGGCATGTTGCGATGGTAATAGTCCGCGAAAAACACGTCCGGTTCGATCTTGTCGACTACGGGTATGTCGGTTGTTTCACCGGCCTCGGAGCGTCGTAGCCGGCGATAAATGTCCAGCGTCCAGTCGCGTTTTTTGACTTGATTGCCGAGCCGTTTTCCGGCGGCGAACAGCGGATCTTTCATCGCACGACCGGCTTCGTAATTGGCGGCTTTTTCGCTGTATCCGGCAGCGATGAACCGCGCGGCGAGCTGATCGACGGGGCAACCTTCCATCAACGCCTGGGCCAGGACGTCGCGTTTACCGGGCTTGTTTTGGGGCTTTTGTTTCACAGTCATAAGTGCGTCGTAACAGTGAAACATTTCGGAATAAAGAAAAGACCCCGATGCGCGGGCACCGGGGTCTTGTTATTTGTTGTCCTGAAATGGGTTCGGGATCAGACTTTGGAAGTCAGTTCCGGCACCGCATCAAACAGATCCGCGACCAGCCCGATATCGGCAATCTGGAAAATCGGCGCGTCTTCGTCCTTGTTGATCGCGACAATCGTTTTGGAATCTTTCATGCCCGCAAGATGCTGGATCGCGCCGGAAATTCCGATGGCGATATAGACTTCTGGTGCGACGATCTTGCCGGTCTGGCCGACCTGATAGTCGTTGGGCACATAGCCCGCATCGACTGCGGCACGCGAAGCGCCAATGCCGGCGCCGAGCTTGTCGGCGAGCGGTGTGATAACCTCTTCGAACTTTTCGGAGCTGCCGAGCGCGCGACCACCGGAAACGATGATCTTGGCGGATGTCAGCTCAGGCCGTTCGGACTTGGCAATTTCTTCGCTGACGAAGCTGGACAGGCCGGCATCGCCTGCGCCGGTGACGCCTTCGATCGAGGCACTGCCGCCTTCGGTAGCGGCCTTGTCAAACGCGGTGCCGCGAACGGTAATGACCTTCTTGGCATCCGAAGTCTTGACGGTAGCAATCGCGTTGCCTGCGTAAATCGGACGGGTGAACGTGTCTTCGCTCTCAACCGACAGAATGTCGGAAATCTGCATCACGTCGAGCAGGGCTGCGACGCGCGGCGCGATATTCTTGCCGGTGGTGGTGGCCGGTGCGAGGAACGCATCATGGCTATCCATCAGGCTGGCAACCAGCGGCGCAACATTTTCTGCGAGCTGGTTGGCAAGCGACGCATCGTCGGCCACATGCACGGTGCTGACACCTGCAACTTTGGCAGCCTGTTCACCGACACTGGCACAGCCAGAGCCAACCACAAGTGCATGGACTTCGCCCAATTGGGAGGCGGCAGTGACGACGGCCAGTGTGGCGTCTTTCATATCCGCATTATCATGTTCTACGAGTACAAGAGTCTTCATCAGATGGCTCCTACAGCTTTGAGTTTCGCAACCAGTGCGTCCACGTCTTCGACTTTCTCACCAGCCTGGCGAACCGGGGGTTCGGTGACATTGGTGGTGGTCAGGCGCGGCGTGATATCGACGCCATAATCAGCAGGCGTTTTCTCATCCATCGGCTTTTTCTTCGCCTTCATGATGTTCGGCAGCGACGCATAGCGTGGCTCGTTGAGGCGCAGGTCGGTGGTGATCACTGCGGGAAGGTTGAGCTTCACGGTCTGCAGCCCGCCATCAATTTCGCGTTTCACTTCGATGCTGTCGCCGTCAAGGTCGACGGTATTGGCAAATGTGCCCTGGCCCCAGCCGAGCAAGGCTGCGAGCATCTGACCCGTCTGGTTCGAGTCATCATCAATTGCCTGCTTGCCGGTAATCACCAGCTGCGGTGCTTCTTCTTCGACAATCTTCGCCAGGATTTTGGCAACGCCCAATGGCTCGACTTCTTCGTCAGTCATCACCAGGATCGCGCGATCCGCACCCATGGCGAGAGCGGTGCGCAATGTTTCCTGCGCCTTTTGCGGGCCAACCGAAACCGCAACGATTTCTTCTGCCTTGCCGGCTTCTTTCAGGCGGATGGCTTCTTCGACGGAGATTTCATCAAACGGGTTCATCGACATTTTGACATTGGCGAGATCGACGCCGCTGCCGTCGGATTTGACCCGCGGTTTTACGTTATAGTCTATGACCCGTTTGACGGGCACCAGGATTTTCATTGCTGTTTCCTCTATTGAATTTCGAACTCATCTATAGCTTACGTTCACGTAAACGTCAAATATTTGTGCTGCGCTGCAACATTATCTCTTTCCGGCAAACACTCCGTCCGTCCTGAGCCTGTCGAAGGACCTTGGTTCGCGCAAAACTGTACTTCGACAAGCTCAGCGCGAAAGGCAATTCTTCTCCGCCAGACTCAAGCCGCCTCTTTCACCTGTGCGACAATCTTGCGGGCCGCATCGCCGAGATCATCTGCCGGTACGATCGGAAGACCGCTATTCGCCAGTATCTCTTTGCCCTTCGCGACATTCGTGCCTTCCAGACGGACCACGAGAGGCACATCCAGTTCGACTTCCTTCGCCGCAATCACGATCCCTTCGGCAATCACATCACATTTCATGATGCCGCCAAAGATGTTCACGAGAATGCCTTCCACTGCAGGATCTGCGAGAATGATCTTGAACGCTGCGGTGACTTTCTCCGTCGTCGCGCCGCCGCCAACATCGAGGAAGTTGGCCGGGAACGCGCCGTTCAGCTTGATAATGTCCATGGTCGCCATGGCGAGGCCAGCGCCATTGACCATGCAGCCGATGCTGCCATCCAGCTTGATGTAAGCGAGATCATGCTTGCTGGCTTCGACTTCTGCCGGGTCTTCTTCGGTTTCGTCGCGCAGCTCTGCAAGATCGGGGTGACGCATCAGCGCATTGCCGTCAAAGCTCATTTTTGTGTCGAGGACGATCAGTTGCTGATCCTCGGTCACTACCAGCGGATTAATCTCCACCATCTCGCAATCCATCGCCATGAACGCGTCATAGAGTTTTTTGCCCAGCTTCTGTGCCTGTTTGTTCAGATCGCCCTTCAGTTGCAGAGCGAATGCAATGGAACGGCCGTGATGCGGCATGAAGCCCTGCGCCGGATCAATCGTGATCGTGCGAATCTTTTCAGGCGTCGAATGCGCAACTTCTTCAATATCCATGCCGCCTTCGGTAGAAACCACCATCGCCACGCGACCGGTCGCCCGATCAACCAGCATGGAAAGATAGAATTCCTTCTCGATATCAACGCCGTCGGTGACATAGAGACGGTTGACCTGCTTGCCTGCGTCACCGGTCTGGATGGTCACCAGCGTATTGCCCAGCATTTCCTCGGCATTGGCGCGGACTTCGTCAATGGACTGGGCCAGCCGGACACCGCCTTTGGCATCAGAACCAAGTTCCTTGTATTTCCCTTTTCCGCGGCCACCGGCATGAATCTGGGCTTTCACCACATAAAGCGGGCCAGGCAGTTTTTCAGCAGCGGCCACGGCTTCGTCTACAGTGAGTGCCGCATATCCGGCGGGAACGGCAATGCCGTGTTTAGCGAGCAATTCTTTGCCCTGATATTCATGGATGTTCATGGAAGAGAGGCCAGGCCTTTCATTGGGTTAAAAGTGAGTCTCGTTGTGGGGGCTAAAGCACAGACCGATGCGGATTGGAAGCCTTGAACGCCCCAAAATCCGATGATTCATCAAAACTGTTATGGAAATGCGCTTCCGGTGCTCAATTCTTCTTTTTCGCCGGTCGATAGGGGATGAATTCGCCAAGCCGGCACGGCATCCCGGATATCCCGCTGAACCGGTCTACGGTCTGTATCTGATCGCCCCGGCACAATTGCGCACCGTGCAGCTTGGTGACGAATATGGCATCGTCATCGAGACCCCGGCATTGCGACAGCAGATTGTTGCGATATTCCGTCCCCGCCATGCCGGAATAGACCAATACGCGGTCGCCATAAGGAACCGGATTCCCCAGCCTGCTGACGTTGACGCAGCGTATGGGTGTGCCCGCAACCTTGTCCTCGAACCTTTCCGCAAGCTGCGCCGCATTCTCTGCAGATAGAGGGGCCTCGCTGGTTGTCATGTCACCCTGCGTACAGGCAGCCAGTGCCAGTGCGACGGGGACCAACAGAATGAGTTTTTGAGGGAACACCATGTTTCTCCTTTGTTTCAACCAACTGAGAGAGTCAGAAATATAGCAGAAATCCGGCGTCCCGAAAATAGCGGTGTCGACCTACTTTTGTTCAAGCATCTTGCGCATCGCGCAACGTTTGTCGGCAGGCAGGCCTTCTTCGACTTCGTGCGCCAGAACTGCGCGAAGTCGCGGTGATATCTGGTCTGCATGCAAGGTCTGGTAGCCCATTTTGCTGTAAAATTGCTCGTTAAAAGCCAGATCACGAAAGGTCGTCAGGGTAAGCGCATCCAGGCCGGATTTCCGGGCAAAATCTTCCGCCACATCCAGCAATTTTCGTCCCAGACCATGGCCCTGCTCGGCATGATGGACGGTTATTTCCCAGATGTGCAGCGCATTTTCAAACTCTTCTGCGATCAGAAAGGCGACCAGTTTGTCCTGATCATTTTCCGCCACCCAGACGACGGCCCTGTCCATCCAGTCGAGATGTTCTGCAGCAGACCAGACTTCATCGTCTGCAACCCACTCGAGGCCGGGAACGGAACGAAATGCGGTGCCGCCGGATATTTCAATCTCGGGAAGAAATGGCGCATCATCGGGAACGGCTCGCCGGATGTTCCATTTTGCTGGCAAATGCAGTCCCCTCTCCTATTTGAGCGCACAAATCAGGCCGGATGATGTCACGACTCCGATAATCTCGGGATCCTGCAACGCCTTGGTACGTTTTGCAAATTCATCAAAAGCCACGTCCCCGGATTTTCGGTTCTGCAACTTGCCCAGCCTGCCGAGTTTTTTAAGCTGTCCAACCGACAACCGGTCCACCATCCGCCCGGCCATGCACTGCGAGACCGGTTCCGACAGGCCGGCTTTCATCAGGCCATTACGCACCCGCGTTTCCGGGGTGGCACATGCGCTCAGCAATGAAATGGCAGCCAGACTGGTCGGCAGGCCGGCCGCGTTCATGCCTTGGATCGCGCCAGTTCTATCGCATCCAGAACAACCTGGCGAGCTTCCTCTGCATCACCCCATTTCCCGACGCGCACCCATTTTTCAGGCTCGAGGTCTTTGTAGTGAGTGAAGAAATGCTCGATTTGCTGCATCACGATTTCCGGCAGATCACCGCCTTCGCCAATCGCCCGGTAATAAGGAAAGGTTGCGTCAATCGGGACGCAGAGCAGTTTTTCGTCACCGCCATGCTCGTCTTCCAGGTTCAGCACTGCAATTGGCCGGCAGCGGACAACACAGCCGGGCATGAACGGCGAGCGCGCAACCACCAGCGCGTCAAGCGGATCACCATCGGGTGACAGCGTGTGCGGGACAAATCCGTAATTGGCCGGATAGCGCATCGGCGTGTGGAGAATACGATCAACGAACAACGCACCGCTATCCTTGTCGAATTCATATTTAACGGGTTCACCACCCACCGGAACTTCAATGATGATGTTCAGGCTTTCGGGCGGATTATCGCCAATGGCGATTTTGGAGATGTCCATGGTCGTGCAGATCCTTATCTGGTTTTCGGCTTCAACAGCCGATCAATGCCCCCTTCAACAGCAATCCCCTCCCCGGATATTTTTTCAAGGTGCGGATAGCGCAGGCCATCTGAATAATCGACCAGAAAATTGATGTACTGATCATCATTTTTTGCGAATATTTCAATTGGACCATCCTGGCCGCTATTATCCGCGACGGCCTGCTTCAAAACTTCCGCGCTATAGGCCTTGCCATTGACTGCGGAAATGCTGAGGCCGGATTTAAGACCCGCCCGAAAGGCCGGACTGTCCCACATGACCGCTTTGATCACCCCTTTGTTGCTGACAATCAGACCCAGGCCGTGGCTCAGGTCCATTTGTTTGCGGCGTTTGTCATTGGCGCGGATATACGGCGTTTGCTGATCAGTGTAGATCAGGCGGTAACCGCCCAGCTCCAGTCCTTCCTTCGGCGCTTCGGTGCTCAGGCCGTAGACACGATCACGGATGAAACCGGACCAATCATAGGGCTGTACTTTCTGCAACGCGGCAATCACGTCATCCCGGGTATAGGTTACAACCCCATAGTCACCATTACGGCCCTTGAAGAATGTGCGAGCAAAATTCTCCAGCGATTTCTTGCCGCCTGATTCGCGGCGGATAATGCCATCGGCTTCCAGCCAGATCAGCAGGCCTTCATTATAATAATCCTCAGATCGCTGCCAGCTGGTCCAGGGCTTCGGTTTGCGCGCGGCAATGATCGGATCATGAGTCGTGTCAATCAACGGACGCCACTGGCGTCCGACCCGGCGGTCCATGTTGGCGGCAATCGCGGCAAAGGCATCCAGCGTATCCTGTTTGCTGTACAGTCCGGACCGCGCGCCCAAAACATAGCCCCAGAACTGGGTTTGCCCTTCATAAACCCAGAGCAGATTGTCCCGCATCGGCTGCCGGAAATCAGGAGTCCACATGCCCTCGGGGCGGCGATATTTGCCGTTCCAGCTATGGGTGATCTCATGTGGCAGCAGATTGCGGCGACCTGGTCCGCGATCCCACTCGGTGAAATATTCCCGGTTCACGCCATTTTCGGAAGACCGGTGATGCTCGAGCCCGATACCGCCCATCTCCTCGGTCAGTGCGAGCAGAAAATCATAGCGATTATAAGGACGGCTGCCGAACAGCGATTCGGCTTCGCGCACCAGTTTGGCATGTTTGGCGATGTGATCCTTTTTGGGTTTCAAAAATTTGGAACTGTCGGCGACGACATTGAGATTTGTCCGGCCATACAGCTTGTAGGTGCGAAAATGCTGACCCGCAAAAACCGGACTGTCGACCAGCGTATCATAATCGGTCTTTTCATAGTTAATGACACCGGCTTCACTGCTGGTTGGGCGCAGCGCCGTAGCGGCTTGCCAACCGGTTGGATATTTTGCGCGGGCTTCAACCGCGATTTGCCGGACATAATGGCCCGCAGGATAGAGCGACACCTGATGCCAGCGCAGATTCAGCATGGCGGGGGCCATGACAATCCGGCCCTGACTGGTGGACGTGGCGGATACAAAATCGAAATTTGCCGTGATTCGCGATGTCCCTTCGGGGATGCTGACATGAAACGCATAAACATCCACATCGTCGCGGATCCAGTCCAGCTTCTGGCCTTCGGCGGTAAATTCCAGTCCTGCAACCTTTTCGATTTCGCCGCGCGGGGCATGATTACCGGGTAACCATTCCGGGTAAAGCAGAGTCAGTCGGCCCGATTGTGCTGCGGCCTCGGCAACCGGAATTTCCTGGGTGACGCGAAAAATACCTTGCGTGTTATCTGTCGCGTCCACGGTCAGTTGCATTGTTCCGGCATAGGGGACGTCCTGCGCCGCCGGGATTGAATTTTCCGGAGCGGCATAGGACGGCTTGCTAAGATTGTCGGGCATGGCCGAATCTGCAAGTGAAGGTGAAGATATGGATAAAAGGCCGGCCGCGACGCCGGAAAGTGCGATGAGACGCATATTCAGATATTCCCCTGATACAAAACTCTTTGGCAGGTCTCTGCCCGCTCTCTGCTGGAGAGCGACATATATGGATGCCGGTTTTTCGGCGCTGCGTCCAGAGCCAAGCGACAAAATATGCCCACTTTCGCTTTTGATGATCAGCGGCTAAAGCGCCGGAAGGATAAAGGACGTTATGGCAAAAATTCAAACCCCGCAGCCGGTGCGCGGCACCCAGGATATATTTGGTGAAGACCAGGAGCGGTTTCAGCATGTGGTGGAAACGTTTGAACGGGTCCGGCGACTATATGGTTTCAAGGGCGTCCAGATGCCGGTGTTCGAACCGACCGCGGTGTTCGCACGCTCTTTGGGTGAAACCACCGATGTGGTGTCCAAGGAAATGTACAGCTTCGAGGATCGCGGCGGCGACAGCCTGACCCTGCGCCCCGAATTTACCGCTGGATTGTCCCGCGCGTTCCTGACCAATGGCTGGCAGCAGCATATGCCGCTGAAGCTTTCGACACACGGGCCACTGTTCAGATATGAGCGCCCGCAAAAGGGGCGCTATCGCCAGTTTCATCAGCTCGATGCGGAAATTATCGGTGCGGGCGAAGCGGCGGCAGATGTCGAACTGCTTTGTTTTGCGGATCAGCTTTTGAAGGAGCTGGGCATAGATGATGGCGTGACGTTGCAGCTTAATACGTTGGGCGATGCGGACAGCCGCGATGCCTGGCGTGATGCCCTGGTCGAGCATTTTCAGGCGCACAGGGCGGATCTCTCGCAAGACAGTCAGGATCGGCTGGAACGCAATCCGCTGCGGATACTGGACAGCAAGGAGCGACAGGACCGCCCGATTGCCGACAGCGCCCCGGATATCGACGCCTATCTGTCGACCGAAGCGAAAGAGTTTTTTGCGCAAGTGACCGAGGGGCTGGACGCCTGCGGCGTTAAATGGGAGCGCAACAGCCGTCTGGTGCGCGGACTGGACTATTATCGCCATACGGCGTTTGAATTTGTGACGGACCGGCTTGGTGCGCAGGGGACGGTGCTGGCTGGCGGGCGTTATGATGGATTGATCGAAACATTGGGCGGACCCGCGACACCGGCTGTTGGCTGGGCTGCGGGGATTGAGCGTTTGGGGATGCTGCTGGAAGGCATTGCACCTGCCCCGCTGGAGCTCGCGGTATTGCCCATGGGTGAGGAGGCCACAACCAGGGCTCTTTCTGTGGCGAGCGAGTTGCGAAGCACCGGATTTTCGGCTGAAATATTTGGTAGCGGCAAATTCAAGAAACGCATGGCGCGCGCCAATCAGGCCGGAGCGCTTGCTGCGGTCATTATTGGCGAAGACGAACTGGCATCCGGCAAAGTGCAATTCAAGAATCTGGCTACGGGCGAACAATCCGCACTGATATTGACCGAGGTCATTGAAAAAATGTGGGATCTGCGGTTTTCCGAAGACCTGGATGATTTTGATTCTCATATTGATGCGCTGGAAAAGGAAGTCGCGCAATTGGGAGATGATGATTGACCACCATCACCCCCCAACGCATCGCCCAGATCGAAGCCCGCTTTGCCGAGCTGCAGGCGATGATGGCGTCTGGCGAGCTTGACGGCGATAAATTTGTCGAAGTTTCAAAAGAATATGCGGAAATCGAACCCGTCGCCCATGCCGCCTCGGAGGTCCAGAGCCTGCGCGATGAGCAGGTCGGGCTGGATGAAATGCTCGCGGGTGACGATGCCGAGATGAAGGCGATGGCCGCCGATGAAGTGGATGGCGTGAAGAAAGCGCTGGCCGCAGCCGAACATGCGCTGGCGCTGAAACTGCTGCCGCGCGATTCTGCTGACGACCGCCCGGCCATGTTGGAAATCCGCGCCGGAACCGGCGGCGATGAAGCAGCATTGTTCGCTGGCGATCTTTACCGCATGTATGCACGCTATGCCGATCTGCAGGGCTGGAAGGTCGAGATGATCTCCGCGAGCGCGTCGGAAGTGGGTGGCTTCAAGGAAGTCGTCGCCAATATTACCGGCAAGGGTGTATTTGCGAAATTCAAGTTTGAATCAGGTGTCCATCGTGTCCAGCGCGTGCCCGAAACCGAATCAGGCGGACGTATTCACACGTCGGCAGCCACCGTTGCCATTTTGCCGGAACCCGAAGAAGTCGATATCGACATCCGCACCGAAGACCTGCGCATCGATACATATCGGGCGAGCGGCGCGGGTGGTCAGCATGTCAACAAGACCGACAGCGCCATCCGTATTACCCATTTGCCCACTGGGCTGGTGGTCCAGTGTCAGGACGGCAAGTCCCAGCACAAGAACAAGGCGCAGGCGTTGAAGGTGCTCGGTGCACGGCTCTATGAACGCGAGCGTGATCTGGTGGCCGGTGAAGAAGCCGAAGCGCGCAAATCGATGGTCGGCTCCGGCGATCGCTCAGAGCGGATCCGGACCTATAACTATCCGCAAGGCCGGGTCACCGACCACCGGATCAACCTGACCCTGCACAAATTGCCCGAGATTATCGAAGGCGGCGCGCTGGGTGACATGATTGACGCGCTGATCGCCGAGGATGAAGCCAGCCGGCTGGCCAATCTGGATGGCTGATGCCGCCGCTGCCCTGCGCGCAGCCGCGCAGGATTTGCAATCCATCACTGACACGCCGCGTCTTGATGCCGAATTGCTGATGGCACATGCGCTGGAAATGAGCCGCGAAGATCTGCTGCTCAAACTGCCAGAACTCAACGCTCCGCGGGACTTTCGCGAACTTCTGCAGCGCCGGCTCGCGCATGAGCCTGTTGCCCATATCATCGGGGAGAAGGAATTCTGGGGCCTGTCATTTCAGGTGTCGCCCGATGTGCTGATCCCCCGGCCGGACAGTGAATTGCTCATCGAAGAAGCGATTCGGCTCGCTGCCGAAAAGCCGCCCGTCCGGATTCTGGATCTGGGGACAGGTAGCGGAGCATTGCTGCTGGCGACGCTGTCAGAATTTCCGGATGCGACCGGAATGGGTATCGATGCCAGCGCTTCGGCGCTCGAGATCGCGCATAATAATGCAGACCGGCTGTCATTGACTGATCGGGCGCAATTCCGGATGCTTGACTGGACGTGCTCTGGCTGGGCCAATGACCTGCCCGGCCCATTTGATCTGATCCTCGCCAACCCGCCTTATGTGTCAACAGATGCGTCGTTGTCTGCGGAGGTCGCGCAATATGAACCGCACGAGGCGCTTTTTGCAGGTGTGGAAGGTCTGGATGACTATCGGATCATCCTGCCGGCCCTCGAAAAACTGTTGGCTACTGGCGGTCATGTCTTGTTCGAGATAGGTTATGATCAAGCTAAAAATGTCACTCAACTTGCTGAATCACATGGCTATTTTGTGCAGTGCCAGCAAGATTTGGGCGGCAATGACCGGCTGTTGACGCTGAACCGGACCGCAAGCTGACAAAATTTGCTTGGTTTTGCCATTTGAAGCGGCTAAGCATGGCGAAGGCCCAGATGATTTCTGGCAATTTCCCAAAATCTCTGGCCCGCTCCCATATTGATGAATTGCTGATGTCCGGCGAATTTTGTCTCTCCATGGGTGGTTGTGGATGATGTCATCTGCAGCATGGAAGCCTGCTGTTTTTGCGGGCCAGACTACAGGAAGACCGAGTATTTTAACGGTAAAGGGACACCCAGATTTTGATGAATAATCGTCAGACCGGCCGCCGTCGTGGCCGGAACAATAATAACCGCAATAATAACAATCGTGGTGGCGGAGGAGTCGACCGGGACAACCGGATTGATAACCGCGCGCGGGGCAATGCCGCCCAGATGCTCGAGAAATACAAGAAAATGGCGCAGGATGCCCAGGTCAATGGCGACCGGGTCAACGCCGAATATTATCATCAGTTTGCTGACCATTATTTCCGGGTCAATGCTGATTCGCAGGCGCGCCGTGAAGAGCAGCGCCTTGCACGCGAGGAAAGCCGCGGAAACAGCAACGACCGCAATGACAGCGGTACTGATGATGATCAGGATCGCCGCCCGCCGCGTGGTCGCCAGCCACGCGACAATCAGCGCGACAATCGCAATCAGGACGCGCAGGACACCGAAAAGTCTGGCGTCACCGAGGAAGAGAAAAAGCCGGTCCGCGCCCGTCGTCCGCGCAAGCCTGCCAATGATCCCGTCAATGGTGAAGCGTCGGAAGAAAACGGACTGGATGCAAGTGCTTTGCCGCCGGCCATTTCAGTGAGCAGCGAAGAATCGTCTAGCGAAGAAGCGGAAGCAAAGCCGGTGCGCAAGCGCCGTGCTGCCAAACCCAAAGCTGCTGAAGAAGGCGATGCAGCCTGAATTGAAAATCCGGTTCTGCTAGAGCACTGTTTCCAGCCAGTTCGGTAGCTTGACACCCTCCAGATCATCCACACGGCGATGTTCGACCGAAAGGCCGAGATCCGGGTAGGCGGTCCGCTGGCGCTTTTCATCTGCCTGATCCAGCGGAACGACAACCAGGCGACGGTTGATCTTTTGGCGGTAATTCATCCGCGCGGTATTTTCCTGGCCGACATAACAACCCTTGGCAAAGCTCACCCCGTTGAGTTCGGTTGCATTGCATTCCAGCCACAAAGTCTTGTCGCTACCCAGTTCGGGTTCGCCTTCCGTTACGCCCAACGCGAGGCGATGGATCCGGTAAGCGGAATCTGCGCCGCCTGAATCGGTCTCGGCTGAATCGGTCTCGCTATCGAGCCAGCGATGGCCGATATCGGACAAGCGCGGGTCGACGGGCTTGTCCCCGGCGATGACCGCCCAGTGAACTGCGAGCGCGGGTTCGGCAGCAATCTCGATTGTTCGGCGCAGCCGGTAGATTTTCAGCCGCTTGATCAAGGCCTCCGCATGCGCCTTTTCGCAGTCGATCAAAATGTCATCACCATCCGCCCACAGGAAAAAGTCGAACAGCACTTTCCCTTGCGCGGTCAGCAAGGCGGACCATTGCGGCAAGGCTGGCTGGACAGTCCCCATGTCCTGCGTAACAAGACCTTGCAGGAACTCTCGCACATCTTCGCCATCCCCGGTTGCGGAGAGGCGGATTATCGAACGGTCAATAAGTCTGGTTTCGGTCATGGGGATTAGGTAGGGACGTTTCATGAAAAAACCAACCCGAATGAGAATGATGTGAACGCAGTGGATCAACTGGAAATTCGTCGGCCGGATGACTGGCATGTGCATTTGCGTGATGGCGAGATGCTGAAATCCGTCGTGGCCTATACCGCGCGGCAGTTTGCCCGTGCGATCATCATGCCCAATCTTTCACCGCCCGCCACAACCGCTGCCGCTGCGAGTGCCTATCGGGATCGCATATGGGCTGCCTTGCCGGAGGGCAGTGATTTTACGCCGCTCATGACCTGTTATCTGACCGATTCTACGGACCCTGATGATGTGGCGCAGGGCTTCGAAGACGGCGTTTTTGCGGCGGCCAAGCTCTACCCGGCCAACGCGACAACCAACAGTGCGCATGGCGTTACGGACGTTGCGAGACTGATGCCGGTGCTGGAGCGGATGCAGACCATCGGCATGCCGCTCTTGGTGCATGGCGAAGTGACCGACAGTGACATCGATATTTTTGACCGGGAAGCGGTGTTCATCGACCGAATCTTGTCCGGCCTTGTGCAAGACATGCCGGATCTGAAAATTGTGTTTGAACATATCACGACATCCCAGGCCGTCGAATTTGTCGATGGCTGCGGCGCTAACGTAGCCGCGACCATCACACCGCATCACCTGCATTTCAACCGCAACGCCATTTTTGCGGGCGGTATCCGTCCGCATGCATATTGCCTGCCGGTGGCCAAACGCGAACAGCACCGGCTGGCTTTGCGCAAAGCAGCTATTTCGGGATCGCCGAAATATTTCCTCGGGACAGACACTGCTCCCCATGAAGTACATGCTAAGGAATCGGCATGCGGTTGCGCGGGCATATTCAACGCACCCTTTGCACTCGAAAGCTATGCGATGGTGTTCGATGAGGAAAATGCGCTGGACAGGCTGGAGGGTTTTGCATCGGAACATGGCCCGAATTTTTATGGCTTGCCGCTCAATGAAGACCGGGTCGTGCTGCGGCGCCAGACAGTGATCGTGCCCGATGATCTTGAAGCGGCAGGATCGCGGATCGTTCCGTTCCACGCCGGAGAAGACATCGGGTGGCAGCTCCAGTTCTAAGGTCGACTCAGGCAGCTGGTGCGGTCTTTTTGCGGGCTGATCCCGCCCATGCATCTGCTGAAAATATCGCGAGACTGATCCAGATCAGGCCGAAGCAGACTATATGTGATGTTGTCAGCGGTTCGTTATAGACAAATACACCGATCGTGAATTGCATCATCGGTGCGACATATTGCATCAGACCCATGGTGGTCAGGCTGATCTTCTGAACAGCAGAGGCAAAGAGCAATAACGGAATGGCAGTCACCATCGCCCCTCCGATGAGCAATGCATCAATCGGCAGGGATGCGCCGAAGCCGGTGCCTGTCGAACTTGTGGCGAGCCAGATAAGATAGGCGATGAAGAAGGGAAACAGCAATCCCGTTTCAACCGTCAGTCCCACCATCGGGCCAACGGGCGCAATTTTTCGGATCAGGCTATACAATCCCCATGAACCGGCCAGCATCAGACTGATCCACAATGTCTGCCAGGCTTCGACAGCCAAAACTGAAACGCCGACTGCAGCAATCGCAACTGCGACCCACTGGTTGCGTGACAGTTTTTCCTTCAGCACGATGCTGCCGAGGAAAACGCTGAGCAACGGGCTGATAAAATAACCCAGGCTCGCCGCCAGAACATGTTTTTCCTGAACCGCCCAGACATAGATCAGCCAGTTGGCCGCGATGAAAATCGAACTGAGCAGCAGAAAGCGCAATATTTTGGGGTCGGACAGGGCAGTTTTCAGTCCCGTCAGATTTTTGCGCAACCATAAAATGACGATGAGTAGCGGAACCGACCAGATGACCCGGTGTGCGACCACTTCCAGCGGCGGGATGGATTGCAGCAGTTTGAAGTAGATCGGCATGACGCCCCAGAACGTACATGCAATCAGTGCTTGCAAGAGCCCCAGACGGCTGCCGGAATTCTGTCCTGTCATGCTCTCGCGATTAGGCCTGCCTCGCGCCAGTAGCAATATCTAACCGAGGAATGTGCGGGCAATAGATTCTGTGACCCGATGCAGCAAAACTATCGACCTGTTACCGAAAACCGGTTCCGGATGCGCTGGATCAGATAATTCCGCCGCCAATCCACAGCCGGAAAGCGCATATTCCCATCACAATGATGCAGAAATACATACCGCTTTTGCTGCTGGATATCAGGCCGAACAAGGCACCCAGCGCTGCGATGGGCAGAATTAGCCAGTTGGTCCAGCCAAGAAGCGGGACCAATCCGACAAAAGCCAGAACAAGAGCGATGCCGCCGATGAGAATGGATATAATATTGGCCATAACTGTATTATAGGGATAGATCACTGGTTTTTCAAGTCTTTGTGCTTTTCCTGTTTGTAGCTATGAATCCGTTTTGGAGGGAGAATGACGTGACTGACATCTCTGAAATTCGTCTGGAAACCAGACGGTTGATCTTGCGGCCGCCAAATGCGGACGACTTTGAACGCTGGGCTGCGTTTCATGCCGATGCGAAATCCATGACGTATCTCGGGGGTGTCCAAAGCCGCGAACTATCCTGGCGCGGCCTTTGCGGTATGGTCGGTGCCTGGCATGTGCGCGGTTTCTCGATGTTTTCGCTTTTGCTCAAAGATAGCGGACAGTGGATTGGACGTATCGGGCCCTGGCAACCCGAAGGCTGGCCGGGGACCGAAGTGGGATGGGGCATTGCTCCTGAATATGCCGGCAAAGGCTATGCTCTGGAAGCTGCTGTAGCATCTATGAACTATGCGACAGACATTCTGGGCTGGACCGATATCTGTCACACAATTGATCCGGAAAACCTGGCTTCAATCAAACTGGCACAGCGGCTTGGGTCATCCAATCGCGGCCCGACCCAATTGCCGGACCCGTTAAGCGATGCCCGGGTTGACGACTGGGGTCAGTCGCGTGAACAGTGGGAAGAGAATCGATTGAAATTTGAATAGAAAGGCCTGAATATGACGGATGATTTGAGCGGCGAATATGAAGGCGAGCTGTTCGTTGATCCTACACGAGAGAGCTTTGATGCGTTCAAGGCCCTTCCGCGCGATGTGCCGATCAATATGCTCAATCTGTTGCGTTTTCGCGAGCAGTCAGCATATCCGTCAGATCATCCCAATGCCGGTCTGGGATGGAGCGGTGAGCGCGCATATGAAGAATACGGGACGACCAGCGGACCGATTTTTCAGCGGGTTGGCGGAACAATCATCTGGCGCGGGAAGATGGAATCGATGGTGATCGGACCGCAACAGAAACAATGGGATAGCTCATTTATCGCACGCTATCCGAATAGCGGCGCATTCATGGAAATGATCAGCGATCCCGAATATAAAAAAGCAGTGGTCAATCGCCAGGCTGCCGTCCTCACGTCCCGGCTGATCCGCTTCGGTGAACTTGACGGTGCGGATGGTTTCGGCTGAGAGTCCCGAACTGGCACAGGCGGTTAACAAAATATGTGTGGTTTAACCATAATCCCTAACGAAATATTAACGGTTTATTGTGCATTTACCTCCTAAATTCAGGAGCATATTACATGTCACATCCATCTCGTTCACTCATGCTGGCAGCCGCAGTCCTGGCGTTGCCATTGACGCTTGCAGCATGCGGCAGCACGGACGACAATCAGGCAGAACTGGCGGAGCTGGATGACAACCTGACTGCAGATCCGGCGATGAACGATGCGCTGGAAGACTCGATTTTGGTCGATCCGGAACTCACCGATCAGGCCAATAACAACGCCGTGCGCGGCGTCAGCGGCGCGATAAATGGAGCTGTGCCTCCAGCGGCAGGTTCGGGAAGCGCCAAAATCGGCAAATTGCTCAGCGCACCCAAACCGCGCAACATGACATCCGACGACGAATGCACGAGCTGTGGTGGCTCAGGGGACGGAATGACCCTCGGTGCCAAGGCCGAACAGCAATATGCCCAGCGCGGCAAGGGAACCTGTGATCAAAAACTCAGCTACGACATGGGCTGGGCCAATCGCATGCCACCGGAATTCCCGGTCTATCCCCGTGCCAATGTCAAGGAAGCAGCCGGCGTTGAAGGCGGGCTTTGCGATATTCGGGTTGTCAGTTTCTCAACTGCATCATCTGTTAAAAATGTCGTCGACTATTATTACACCCAGGCCAAAAATGGCGGCTATAGCGCAGAATATCTGATGCGCGGTGCCGAGCATGTGCTGGGCGGAACGCGCGGCAATGATGATGGCGCCTATGTCATCACGCTGAACAAGCGATCCGGTGGCGGTGCGGTGGTTGATATCGTCGCCAGCAACGGCCGTTAAAACGACGCAAAAAGATTGTCCGGATTTCGCATTTCACATTCCGGACCGAGGGGTGGCTCGCGCCACTCCTTTTTTTTGCCGCGCTTCCTGGATTTGCCTGGTTACTCGCGGTAGCTGCCGCCGCCATCAACCGTAATATCATTGGCTGTCGTGAAGCTGCTGGCATCACTGGCCAGCCATAACATTGCATCTGCCACTTCCGTCGCAAGGCCGACCCGGTTAATCGGATGGTTGCGGTTAAACACTTCCACGGCTTCGTCATGGGGCCCTGGATAGGCGGCAAGATAGCGTTGATACATGGGCGTATCGATCGCACCGGGATGAACGGTATTGACCCGCACCGGATATTTTTCTGCCGCACAGTGCAGGGCCAGCGATTTGCTTAGTGATGTGACGGCGGCCTTGCTGGCACAATATGCCGCAAATTGCGCGCCGGGACGCATGGCCAGCATCGAACCGATATTGACGATGGATCCGTCTTCGCCACTTTCGATGATGGCGGGCAGTGCAACACGGCAGCCGTTAAACGTGCCGTGCAGGTTGATATCAATCGTGCGGTTCCAGCTGTCGAGATCTACTTCATCGACGGACCCGGGCTCCGAGATACCGGCAACGTTGAACAGGGTGGTGATTTTGCCAAACTGTTCCTTTGTTGCTGCGACGGCAGTTTCCCAATCGTCCAGATTGCGCACGTCCAGCTGTATGGCCGCCGCATGATCGCCAAGTGCAGCAGCGTGAGCCTGCGCCTTTTCAAGCTGGATATCGCCCAGCATCACGGAACCGCCTTCTTCGACAAAACGTTGCCCGGCTGTTCCGCCAATGCCCTCCGCGCCGCCTGAAATCAGCGCGACTTTACCGTCCATTATTCCCATGTTCGCGTTTCCTCTCAGCGTTTGTCAAAAAGCAGCGGCAGATTGGTCAATCCGCGCAGCATCATGTTCGGGGGATAGGTCAGCTCGGCACCTTCCTTGATCCGGATATTGTCGATCCGTTCGGCAAACTGCTGGAAGGACACGGTCATTTCCTTGCGAGAGAGCATATTGCCGACGCACATGTGAATGCCTTTGCCAAATGCCAGATGAGTGCGCGCATTCTTGCGATCGACACGGAAATCGTTGGGATTCTCGAATTGCTTGGGATCCCGATTGGCGGCGTGATAGCGCATCATCACCATTGCGCCTTTGGGCAGGGTCACACCGCCCAGTTCGGCATCGCGGTGCATGACCCGCCAGATTCCCGACGATCCGCTCGACATGCGAAGGACTTCCTCAACCGCATTGGGAATGAGAGATGGATCATCCTGAATCTTTTTATACTGATCGGGGTTTGTCGCGAACAGGCGCAGGCCTTCGGCGAGTGCTGCCGTTGTTGTTTCGTTGCCGGCGACCATGAGCTGCTGCACAATCGACAGGGATTCTGCATCATCCAGCGGCCGTTCGCCGTCGACCTGGGCATTGACCAGATCTGACAGGATATCATCCTGCGCTTCCTTGCGGCGCTCGTCCATATTGGCTTTCAGTGCATGCTGATATTCCACCACTTCGCGCTCGGTTTCCAGTTGACGTTCCCGGGTCATCATGCCGGACAGGCGATCAACAAAGGCGTTGGTCCAGCGCTTGATCGTGTCGGCATCTGCAACGTCGAGCCCCAATTGGCCAGCAATGGTTTTGACCGGCATCGGGATCGCATATTCGCTGACAAATTCGCATTCACCCTCGTCGATGAAGCCGTCGATCAGTTCGTTGGACATCGCACGGATGTTGTCTTCCAGCTTGTTCACTTTCGGCATGGAAAAAGCCAGATTCACCAGCTTGCGAAAACGCGTATGGCGCGGTTGGTCGGCGGTCAGCAGCGTGTCGACCTGCGGCCAGCCCTTGTCCTGGATCGCCTGGATTTCCGCATCATTTTCTAGCTCTTCATCGGATTGCCCGCCATTGAGCAATGCCGTAAAATTATTGGAGAAATCATCCAGACGCCCGACTGCTTCCGAAATCAGATCATAGTCCAATACGATGTAAGTGCCGCTTGCTTCATCCCGAAAAACCGGTGTTTTCTCGCGCTTCTCCTCGTAATAGTCGAACGGATCGACCAGTATGTCTGGCTGGAACAGGGACTTGGATACAGCTTCGTTCATCGGAATTTCCTATTCGCTATTCATCAAAGGAAGGCGTGGGTTTGCCTTCTGCGTTATAGACTGGCCCTTCGGCATCGACCCGATATTTGGCGCTGACGGCATTGGTCAGTCCATAGCTGCCGATATGCGCCAGCATGCTGGCATAATGGGTGTCCTGAAAATGCTGAGCGAGAGCATCTTCATCGGTCCATTCCTCAAACACCTCGATCCGGGCAGGATTGTGCATGTCGGCGGCCCAGCTATAGCACAGACAGCCTTCCTGGGTCAGGGCTCCGTCAATATAAGGCTGCGCCTTTTTCAAACACTCTTCGCGCGTGGCCGGGTCGACGTCGATATGCGCTGCAATCAGAATTTTGGCCATTGTCACATTCTCCTAAAGCTTCTGTCCGCCCATCTGGGCGACGACATTGAATATACGTTTGCTGTAAAGCCACTGGCCGTCGATTTTGACGAACTCGTCATCATAACGTCCGCCCGCAATACGCGGTTCACCGTTCTCGACCAGAATTTCGTGCGTTTGATAGCGGCCTGTGGCGGTGTTTCCAGTGACCTCCAGACTCCCCGGAATGCCCAGAAAACTGACAGCATCGAAGGCACTCATCGCACCGTTCCAGAGATTGACAATATTCTCGCGGCCAACCACTTCGGTGCCCATCAGCGACCACACGGCATCCTCGGTCCACAAGGCACCCCAGTCATCCGGGTCTGTCCGCAATACGGCATCGCAATAGCTGTCATGCAATTCCCGGATAGCCAGCCGGTCTTCCATTGGTCCTGAAAACATGGACTCATCCTCTCTCTATTATGAGAGGGACTACACGGTAAAAGTCAGGGATTGGCAAGCTGCCATAAATGGTAGCGAAGCGGAATTGCGATACCGGCTAGTCAATCACTGCCAATGCGTTCGATATCGGCGCCAACCGCTGCCAGCTTCTCTTCCAGCCGCTCATAGCCGCGGTCGAGATGATAGATGCGTTGCAGCTGGGTCTCGCCTTCTGCAGCCAGTGCAGCGATGACCAGGCTCATCGAAGCGCGCAGGTCGGTTGCCATGACCGGTGCACCGGTCATTTTGTCTACACCCCGGACAACGGCAGTCCTGCCCTTGGTCTCGATATCCGCGCCCATCCGGTTGAGTTCGGGAACATGCATGTAACGGTTCTCGAAAATCGTTTCCGTGAGCACACTCGCACCATCCGCGCGGCAGAGCATCGCCATGAGCTGCGCCTGCATGTCGGTCGCGAGGCCCGGATAAGGCGCAGTCGACAGGGTCAGCGGCTGCAATTTGCCGTCGCTGGCTACCCGGATTCCCTTGGCATGTTCTTCGATCTGCAGACCCGCCTGTCGCAAAGCGTCGAGTGTCGCCTCCATTTCGCTGGCCTTTGCTGCGACCAGATCCACCTCACCACCAGTAATGCCCACCGCACAGGCATAGCTGCCCGCTTCGATACGATCGGACATCACCCGGTAGGTACAGCCATGCAGACGATCAACGCCCGTTATCGTCAGGGTCGATGATCCTATCCCCTCAATCTCGCCGCCCATGGCCACGAGCATGTTGCAGAGATCGACAATTTCCGGTTCCCGTGCGGCGTTCTTGAGAACGCTGGTGCCATTGGCCAGAACGGCTGCCATCAATGCGTTTTCTGTCGCGCCGACCGAAACAACCGGGAATGAAAATTCACCACCCGGCAATCCTCCGTCAGGCTGGCGAGCGGTCACGTAGCCGCTGGTCGTCTCGATCGTCGCGCCAAGCGCTTCAATTGCTTTGAGATGCAGATCAATCGGTCGGTTGCCAATCGCACAGCCACCCGGCAGTGACACCCGGCATTCTCCGGCCCGCGCCAGCAAGGGTCCCAGAACAAGGATCGACGCACGCATTTTGCGAACAATGTCATATGGTGCTTCGGTCGACGTGATCTTGCCGGCCTTCAAGGTCATGACCCGTCCGAAATCTTCGGGTCGAGCGCCTTCAATGGTTGTAGAAACACCGAGCTGGTTGAGCAGATGCCCAAAGCTGTCCACATCAGCGAGACGCGGCAAGTTCCGCAAGGTCACCGGTTCGTCAGTCAGCAACGCGCAAGGCAACAAGGTCAGGGCGCTGTTTTTGGCGCCTGAAATCGGAATGCTTCCAGACAGCTTTTTGCCGCCGCGTATCGAAATAATATCCATCGCGATTGTTTAGCGAAAATGGTCAGGCAGGCAAGTGCCTAGAACAGGACCTGCTCAGGAATCGGGACGCAAGTCTTTTTGCATCTGCACATTTTGCGGTGTGTCGAGATCGCATTGCACGCGCAGAAACACCGGATTGACTCCAATTCTGTCTGCGCCCGGATTGCCCCAGGCATAGACGAGGGTCTTGCCGGAATATCCGTCTTCGAGCACTCCAATGACAAATGTTTCGCGGTGCATGCCGTCCGACCAGGTATTGCGCATGAAAAGCAGCATTTCGCGTCCGTCAGGGTGAACAAAGCTGAACTCCCCGCCCTGATCATGGATCTTGATATAGTGGTGGGTGACCGTTGGACGTCCGCCCGCTGTTTTGGGGAAGTCTATCATGCAGGCAAAGCGCCGCGCTTTTTCCATATGGCGCCAGCTTCCTGCGGCAATCATGCCGGCTTTCGTCCAATATTGGTTTGCGGACAGTTTCATGCTGTAATCCGCGGGATCATCCGAACAATTTTTGTCTGCCAGAGTGCCCTCGTAAAAATCGCCTTTTCGATTGATCAGAATATCACAACCCGCAATCGCCTGGAACTTTGTATCACGCCCCAATTTGGTGCCCTCGGGAACCCTGAACTGGCGAACGCGTATCGCTTTGATGGTTTCGTCTGAAGACAGCACATAAACACGTTTGCGAAAGGCTGTGGTGCGATCATTGCTGCGATAGTCCTCGATCAGCAGCACATTGTCACCAAGTTGCGGCGCATCGAGACGTGCAACCCGCGCATAGGTTCTGTCGGCGCTATTGTCTTTGCGCGCTCCGCCATAGCTGACAGCCAGCAGTTCCAGTTGTTCGATATTGTCATATTCGCCCGGCCAGTTTTCCATCAGGAAATCAAGCTGGCGATCCATAAGTGTGAATCTCCGTTCCTGCGCCGTTGCAGGCATTGCAACGCACGCTGCGGCGGATAACAGAATGAGGAGTTTTCGAATCAGGCGATACATGCGTTTCTCCAATTCACTGTGACAGAGCTAAAAGTGATCCTGTTTCAATCCGGCCTGAATCAAAAAACGCGCCCCCATCGGGAGCGCGTTCCTTGAATAGATTTCATTGAAATCTGCATTTTACTTGAAGGTATATTTCAGGCGAACCCCGAATTGACGCTTGTCGCGCAGTCCGATCTGGGCACCTTCACGCGAGAAGTCGAAAAAGCCGCCTGGCATGAGGCGCGTGTCGAAGCCGACATCCGCAAAGTTGAATGCAGAGTTTGGAGCATCTTCGTTCAGCAGATTGGTCACGAAGAACTCAACGCCCATATTCTCGCCTTCAAGCCCGAGACGCAGATTGACGTCGAAGGCCTCATCGACTTGCGCGACATTCGCGTTACTGATGTAGAAGGGTCCGGTGAAATAGGCATCGCTGCGCAGATACCAGCTGTTGATGCCCATCGGGCCATCAAGGTCGCCGGTATAGGTTCCGCCCAGTGAAAGCGTGAGAGGCGGGAAGCGTGGTGCCTGCTGACCTGCAACATCGGCTCCTGGCCCGAAGATATCACCAAAGTCGCCGGTGCCACCCCCGACAGGGAAGGAAGCGATTGTGGCATCCACATATGCAAAGGAACCCTGCACCGAGAAGTTTTCAGAGACATTGACGGTCGCGTCAAATTCGATGCCGTAAATGTCCGTGGAAGCCCCATTGGCCGTGAACGCAACTGTCCGGGTTGGATTTGGTGCACCTGGCGAGGTGTCCGTTACCAGTTCGATGGACCGGAATATTTCATCACTGCGTTTCATGTAGAACGCCGCAAGATTGAAAGCGTAAATCCCGTCAGGATGTGCCTGTTTCCAGCCAAATTCAAAGTTTTCGAGTTTTTCCTCGTCAAAGTTGATATCGGCTTCCGGAGCCAGAGCCGCCAGTTCCATGCGCTGAGCACTATCGAGCGAAGCCACTTGTGGGTTGAAACCGCCCGGCAGGTTACCGACACTATATGTCAGATAAAGCGTGGTCAGATCAGTCGGCGTATAGCGGAAGGTCGCACGCGGCAGGAAGTTGGTGATCTTGGAAGGTGAAATTGGTGTCGCGAGGCCAATATTGACATCTGCATCACTGATTCTGTCTTCCTGATACCGTCCTTCGAGTGTCAGCGAGAAATGATCGTTGAAATCGAAATCGATCAGACCAAACAAGCCGGTTGTTTCGGCACCGGTAATGAACGGATCCGACCGGAAGATGTCACCGAAGAAGATCGGGCTGAACAGGAAGTTGGCTGTTCCGCCGAGACTAACGATATCAAGCTTCACATAGCTGGCACCGGCGATGAGCGTCAGCCTGTCGTCCAGGAAGTTGCCGGTGAAACGTCCTTCGATTGTAAGATCTTCAGTTTCGCGGGCGGTGAAGCTGGTGAAAGAATCATCGGGACGCAGATCAAAGTCGCCGAAGAAACCGAAATTCTCTTCATTATAACCTGCGAGGAAGTTGAAGGATACATTGTCGGTAATGTCAAATTCGCCAACTGCACTCAGACGCAGGCTGTCGAGCTGCAATCCGAACTGATCAACGTTGAAGGGCGTATATTTGAAATTGTTGACCGCATCCGACGGGTCGAACCGGGCGTCATTCTGAAGACCACGGAAATTGTCGATGGCCATCTGTCCTGAGTTCAAGCCGATGAGGGACGGATCAATGGATGTGATCCGGCCGCGGAATACAGATTCCGTGCGTCCGCTTCCCAGTGGGGAAGGCACAACCGAATCTGTCTGGATCGCAACGCCGTTGGCATCCAGGGCAAAGCCGCCAAAATTATGCGTCGCTACACCGAATGCGCCAATAGCCTGAGGTGTGCCGTCATCGATCTCCTGATAGGACGCGCGCAATTTGACCCGGAAATTGTCGGACGGTTCTACGACCAGTGTGCCGTTGATCGACCATTGTGATTCGTCGCCAAGCCGTTCTCCGGGCAGTACCACATTGGCATAATGTCCCTGCTTGTCTGACCAGTTACCGCCCAGACGGAAGCTGGCGATATCACCAATCGGACCTTCAACAGACAGGCCGGCGCTATATTCGTCGCGGGTCGCAGCGGTCACGTCCAGATTGACCTGGAAGTCATCTGCAGGGTCTTTGGTTACATAGTTGATCGCACCGGCAAAAGTGTTCCGGCCGAACAGGGCTGATTGCGGCCCCTTGATGATTTCAACACGCTGCAGCTCGTTGATGCCAAGTGTCGAAATGCCGCCACTGATGTAAACACCGTCAAGAAACACGGTAGCCGTTTGCTGCAATCGGCTGCCGGTCAGTACGGTGACGCCGCGGAAGCGCGGAGTGGTGTTAACCCGGGCGAAGACATCATTATAGGGTTCGACAAACGCACCTGGCGCAGCCTTGGTGACTTCGGTGATATCCTGGAAGCCTGCGGAACTAAGCTCTTCCTCTCCAAAGACCGATACGGCAAGTGGCGCTTTGAGAAGAGTTTCCTCTTTCTTCCGGGCCGTGACGATAATTACCTTGTTGTCGCTTTCTTCAGCACCATCCGCTGAATCCTGAGCATAAATCGGCGCGCCGGTCATTATTGTAGCCGCCATAAGCGAAGCTTTGAGCATGGTTTTCATTAAAGAGGCCTCCCTGGTCCAATTTGTCTGGACATATTTCCCGCAAAACAAATTCCACTGCGACCCTAATTTGTCCAGACAAATTTTTAAAAGAGGATGAATCAACTCAGAACTGTTACAAAAATACAACTATTAAAGGCAGTGGACGCGGTTTGTTGCGCAATGCCTGCACTGGCATCGCGGGTTGAAGCATTCGACGGAGGCTGTGAGCAGCTAGTCTCGCAAAAGACCAAGTGCCTTGTAAGTCGCATCAACGGTCGGTTGTGCACGCGCTTTTGCTCGTTCGGCACCATCTCGCAAGATCGCATCGATCGCATCTTTGTCCTGACGCAATTCGTCGAAACGGATGCGAATGGGTGACAGTTTTGCAACTGCGAGGTCGGCAAGGGCGGGTTTGAAATCACCAAAACCCTGACCGGCATATTCGGCGAGCACCTCCTCGGCACTGATGTCGGACAGTGCGGCATAGATTCCAACAAGGTTTCTGGCCTCCGGTCGACCGTCCAGATCGTCCAGATTGTCGGGTAATGGTTCCGGATCGGTTCTGGCTTTTTTGATCTTTTTCGCGATCATTTCATCATTGTCGGTCATGTTGATGCGGCTGAGATCCGAAGGGTCGGATTTGCTCATCTTGGCTGCCCCATCGCGCAACGACATGACCCGGGCTGCGGGGCCCTCGATAAAGGGCTCCGGAAGCGTAAAAACTTCCTCGCCGGTATCGCTGTTAAATTTGGTGGCAATATCGCGTGCCAGTTCGAGATGCTGTTTCTGATCTTCACCAACCGGAACATGTGTCGCTTGATAGATGAGCACATCAGCTGCCTGCAATACGGGATAACCATAAAGGCCCAGCGAACTGCGCTGTTTGTGTTTCCCGGATTTCTCCTTGAACTGGGTCATCCGATCCAGCCACCCCATCGGCGTGTTGCAGATCAGCAACCAGGCAAGTTCCGCATGCTGTGGAACACGAGCCTGATTGAACAGAACGGATTTTTGCGGGTCAACACCTGCTGCGACCAGCGCGGCGACCATTTCCCGGCAATTGGCTGACAATGTCGCCGGATCGTTATGAACGGTTATCGCATGCAAATCGGCAAGAAAGAAAAAGCATTCGCTTTGTTCCTGCAGTTTCACCCAGTTTTTGATGGCACCGAGATAGTTACCAAGATGGAGATTGCCAGTGGGCTGAATGCCCGAAACGGTGCGCATTTTCATTGTCCTTCAGTTGCCGCATCTTCGGCGGCCTTTTTCTTGGTCAGCAAGGTGATCTTGGTCTTGTCGACAGCTCCCGTCACCCATGCGAGTATCGCATAGACAAGACCGCCGATGCTGACCAGAGCTGTAATCGACCCGACTCTTTCCCAGACTGTACCGGTATAGAGATGCTCGCCAACCGGGGCGGCATAGATCAGTGCGACAGCCATGCCTGCGGCAGACAGGGAAATCCGTATGATCCGCATCAGCAGCGTCCACTCCAGATGAAAATGACCACGCGAATGGAGCATGAAATAGAGCATCGCACAGTTGCACCACGCCGCGATAGCACCCGCAAAGGCCAGCCCGACAATACCGTACAAAGGAATCAGAATGAGATTCAGCGTGACATTGATCATCAGCGAGATACCCGCGGTGAAAACCGGGGTTCTGGTATCCTTGCGCGCGAAAAACCCGGGTATCAGCACTTTTACCAGAACATAGGCGGGCAGGCCGACAACCAGGGCAGCGACCACCCGGGCAGTGGTCTGGCCATCGGATACCTCAAAATTGCCGCCGACAAAAAATGCATTTACCAGCGGCCCGGCTGCAAAGAACAGGGCAACCGCTGCGGGAATTGTCAGCAACATTCCAAGTTCGATGGCATTGCCCTGGATGCGTTGTGCACCGTCTGTGTCATTCCGGGCAATAAAGCGGGATAGTGCCGGAAGTATTGCGGTTCCAAGGGCGATACCGATAATTCCGAGTGGAAGCTGGTTGAGGCGATCGGCCATCGCGAGATACACAAAGCTGCCTTCGGGTAGCCGGCCGAGGAAGAAGAGGTCGACAAACCGGCTGATCTGGTAAATCCCCGCACCAAAAACAGCGGGCAAAATCAATATGCCGAGCTCCTTCACATCTGGTGTAAATTTCGGTTTGCGCAAAGCGAAAGAAAACCCGGCCTTGCGGGCCCAGTAATAAAGCCAGAGCATTTGCAACAGTCCTGCAAATGCAACTCCAAACGCCAGGAAATACGCTGCCTGTCGCTTATCAGTGCCACCCGAGACCCAGAGGGAGAGCAGGAGCGCTGATATCATGCAGATGTTGAGCATGATCGGCGCGGCCGCTGCGGCGGCAAACCGGTTCACTGAGTTAAGGATCGCGGCAAATAATGTCGTCACGCTGATCAGAGCGAGATAGGGGAAAGTGATCCGGGCCAGAGATATGGTGAAGTCGGTGGTCCGGCCACCTTCACCGAAGTCATCAATCAACCAGATGATTCCAGGCATGGCGAGCATGAGAACAGCAGAGAATACAAGCAAGATCGGTACAAAAACGGACAAGACATCGATAGCAAAATTCTGTGCCGCAGTCCGCTGTTCGTCTTCTTCCATTTTGCGGTTGAACAGCGGGACGAATGCAGCTGAAAACGCACCTTCCGCGAAGAGGCGCCGAAATATATTGGGCAGCTGAAAGGCCAGTTGCCAAGCGTCTGCAGCGGCTCCGGCTCCGAGGACCCGCGCCAAAATAATGTCACGTGCAAAGCCAAAAATCCGGCTGACCATCGTCAGGCCAGCAATCGTACCGGTGGATTTCAGCAGGTTCATACCCGCGTCCTAGCAGGACCGGTCAGGCGTTTCCAACCGGTTGTGTTTCACCAGAAGCGGCCATCTGTTCACGCTGCTGCATATACAGAGCCGTGAAATCAATTGGTTCGAGCATTAATGGCTGGAACCCGGCATCACGCACGGCGTCGGAAATGACGGCGCGAGCGAACGGGAAAAGCAGCCGCGGTGCTTCGGCGAACAGAAACGGATGGGCCTGTTCATCAGTAACGTTGCGCAGTCCAAACAACCCGCAATAAAGCAATTCGACCTGATAAGCGACGCCAGCATCTGTTTTGGCCACAACTTCGATCTTGAGTTCGACTTCGTGAACCTCATCAGAGACTTTGCTCGATCCAATGTTGAACTGGACGTCAATCTGCGGTTGATCCGCCCATTGATATACGTCTGGCGCATTCGGGTTTTCGACCGAGAGATCTTTGACATATTGCGAAATCACGCCGATCTGGGGCGCGTTGTCTGCGCCGTTTGTGGCTGGATCAGCAGTTGGTGTGTTTTCGTTTTCGTCGGCCATCAAGCGAGTCCCTTCGGAGATCTGATACAAGTCCCGGAAGCGCAAACTGCCGGTCGGTTGGAAGCGCGATTAGCAGGGGTTTCCAGTGAGGGCAATGGCGGAAATCTTCCTGCTGTTGCATCCTGTCGTCACGGCTTGCTGACCGGGTTTTTGTAATCCGCTGTTCACACTGGGGGGACTAGACCGGAAAGAAATCGGTGATGAAACACGCGCTTGACGCGAAAGGCATTTGAAACTGCGGCATTTCCTGCCTATGTAGTGTGAGAATAAAGATATTGGAGATATCGTGACTATCGAAATAGTTCTTCTGGCGCTGGTAGCTGCATTTCTGGGTCTGCGCCTCTATTCCGTTCTCGGGAAACGCACTGGCCACGAGCAGGAGCATACCCCCCGAAACGTAGAGAATAGCTTGGATAAGCGCCCTTCGGACGGCCTGAACGGCAATGATCGCCGGGAAACTCCGATTCCCGATATCACTCCGGCTGCGGCAACCCCCGTGCCGGCGCCGACCATGATCTATGACGCCAATGCCGAATCGGGCATGCGCGCGATATTGTCTGCGGATCGCAATTTTGACACTGGCCGGTTCGTCGACGGTGCGAAAGCGGCTTATGGCATGATTCTCGAGGCTTTCTGGAAAGGTGATCGGGAAGAATTGAAAGAATTGTGTGACGACGATGTCTACGAGAGTTTTCTCGGCGTGATCGAAGCGCGTGAAAAAAATGGCGAAGTTCTGGAGAACGAGCTGGTGCGGATCGAGGAAGCTCGTATTGTCGATGCGAGCTATGATCGCCCGATGGCCCGTATCACAGTCCAGTTCGATGCCGATATTGCTGCTGTGGTGAAAGACAAGGATGGCAAGCTGATTGGCGGCTCCCTGTCTGATGCAGTTGAAACGCACGACGTCTGGACTTTCATGCGTGATCTCTCCAGCGCCAGCCCCGCCTGGGTACTTGACGAGACCGATGAAGCTTAGATCCTGCGGGATTGTGGTGTTTTCGTTTAGCAAGGCCGGAACTCATATGAAACTGGCGGGACTATCCTGCAGCGCCTTGCTGATCAGCGCGTGCTCGTTGTCCATCATTCCGGAAGGCACTGTTCGTGCCGGGGAGAGCTCACAGCCTGCCACCCGAACAACCCCTGCAACGCAACCTGTTGCACAGACAGCCGGTATAATTGATCCGGTTGCAACGGTGCAGCCCGGATTGGGAGAAAAGCCGGTACGTGCTGCCCTGGCCGGTTTTGCGCTCGGCCCGGACATCCGGTCTTTGAACCTGCAACCCGGCAAAGCCATACCGGCTCTGGCCTCTTTTCGAACCAGCTGCTCATCTTTGATACGGCGGACAGACAATAGCGGCCTGACATCGGGAAGCGACTGGGAGCCTTCTTGCGACGCGGCTTCAGGCTGGTCGGACAGTGACGCCGCCGGATTTTTTGAAAGCCATTTCGAAGCCGTGCAGATTGGTGACGGCCGGGCCTATGCAACGGGGTATTTCGAGCCCGAAATCAAAGGCTCGCGCACCCCGGGTGCGGCCTATCCGGTTCCCGTCTACAAGCGACCTTCCAATCTTCTCGATGTCGATCTCGGCCAGTTTTCTGATGCCCTGAAAGACAAACGCATCCGTGGAAAAGTGGACGGCAACAAACTCGTACCCTTTGAAGAACGGGGGGAAATTGATGACGGTGCGCTGGCAGGTCAGGGCCTCGAGATTGCATGGGCAGCCGACTATATAGAATTTTTCTTTTTGCAGATCCAGGGCTCCGGACGTCTGGCGTTGCCGGACGGATCAGTGATGCGGATTGGTTATGCCGGGCAAAACGGGCGTGACTATACCGGCATTGGCAGGGTCATGAGGGAACGCGGCTTGCTGGCGGATGGCAAAACCAACATGCAGGGTATCGTGGAATGGCTGCGCGCCAATCCGGAAGAAGGCCAGAAGATCATGCGGGAGAACAGGAGCTATATCTTCTTCCGCGAACTGACGGGTCCCGGACCACTTGGCGCCATGGGTCACCCGGTGGTCGGACGCACATCGGTCGCGGCAGATCGCATGTTTGTGCCGTTGGGCGCACCCGTTTTTCTCGATCTGGAGCACAATGTTGCGGACGGACTATGGATTGCGCAGGATACTGGCGGAGCGATCAAAGGGGCGAACCGTTTCGACACATTCTGGGGCGCGGGAAGCGAAGCGCGCCAGATTGCCGGGGGAATGTCATCCCGTGGTCAGGCTCTGCTGTTTCTTCCCAAGGGCACGGTTGCCAAATTGCGTGCGAATCAAGAATCAGCGGGTAACTAGACTTCGTGTCGGACCGGCCTCTCACCGCCGGTGAAAAGGCGCTGTGGCAAAAGGTGATTGCAACTGTCGAACCGCTTGATCAGGCACGGATAAGCAGGGTGAAATCCCTGCCTGTTGCGAAAAAACTGCCGGAACGACCGGGTCCCATAACGGCGGAAACATTTGGCGGTATGCCGGTTCGCGCTGTCCCGCTGAAAGATCAGACACCGATTCCGGAAAAATCAGGACTGGATGGTCATTGGGATCGCCGGTTGAACAAAGGCGTCGTGCAACCCGATGTTACCATTGACCTGCACGGCTATACCCTGTCCTCGGCCCATGGTCGTCTCGACAGCGCATTGGAACTCAGCATCGCTGCAGGGCATCGAGCGATATTGCTGATTACCGGCAAGGCGCGGAGCGACGAACAACGGCGGCGGGAAGGCGGACGCGGCGCGATCCGGGCCGCGATCTCCGACTGGCTGGCTGCTTCCCGACACGCATCTCACATCGCCGCGGTACGCAGGGCACATCCCCGTCACGGGGGAACAGGTGCGCTATATATTATTTTGCGACGGCGGCGCTAAATCAGCCCAGAGCGCGTTTGACAATCAGCTCGAAAATCCGGGCCAGCTGATTCAGATCATCAATTGCAACAGCCTCGTCCAGCTTGTGCATGGTTGCATTGCACAGACCAAATTCGACAACCGGGACGATGCGTGACAGGAAACGGGCATCAGATGTGCCGCCGGTCGTTGACAGTTCGGGTTCGACACCGGTCACTTCCGTAATAGCGCCCGCAACAAGTGATGAATATTCTCCGGGCGGGGTCAAAAACGGTTCACCCGATATAATCGGTTTCAATTCGCCTCCATGGTTTTCAACCACTTCGCGGATCATTTCGCTCAAAGAATCGCCGCTATGCTGGTCGTTAAACCGGATCGACAGGCGGCCTTCCGCTTTGGCAGGAATGACATTATGTGCCGGGTTGCCGACATGAATGTCGGTAAACTCGATATTGCTGGGTTGGAACCAGTCGGTTCCCCGGTCAAGTTCGAGCGCGTCAATCTCGCTCAAGATCTTGCCCAATTTTGTGATCGGATTGTCGGCGAGATGAGGATAAGCGACATGCCCTTGCGTGCCGTTCACCGTAATCCACATATTGACCGATCCGCGTCGACCGATTTTCATCATGTCGCCCAGGCGGTGGACGGATGTCGGTTCGCCGACAAGGCACAGGTCCGGCCTGATGCCGCGCTCTGCCATGAAATCCATCAAGGCCACGGTACCGAAACGGGCCGGGCCTTCCTCGTCTCCGGTAATGATCAGGCTGATTGTTCCCAGATCTCTCGGCAGGCGGTGCACCGCGCTGACAAAGGCAGCGATACTGCCTTTCATGTCCACGGCCCCGCGCCCGTGCAGCAAATCGCCCTTTATTTCCGGCTCGAAGGGGTCGCTGCTCCATCCTTCACCCGGCGGAACAACGTCGAGATGTCCGGCATAGGCAAAATGGGGTGAACCCTCGGCGCCTTTGCGAATCGCAAACAGATTTTCTACCGAACCGCCCAGCCCGGCATCTTCCGGTTTGTCGCCGGCAATGAAGCGGCTGACTTCAAAGCCGAGCGGCGCCAGCATTTCTTCCATTTCATCAAACACGACACCTGTGGCGGGCGTGACGCTGGGACATGCCATCAGTCTTTTGGCCAGCAGGACCGGGCTAAATTCAGAGTCTGCCACTGTCTAGCTTTCTGCGGTTTCGGGTTGTTCCATGCGCTCGATCACCCAGGGCTCTTCCTCTGCCGCATCCATCCACTGGACCATCCAGTCATGCTCCAGCATGGTTTCCATATAGGCAGATGCGAAGCTGGGAACCTGAAAGCCATAGGTCTGGAACCGGGAGATCACCGGCGCATACATGATGTCCACTGCGCCATAAGTTCCAAACAGAAAGGGCCCGCCGCCGCCGAAACGTGCTCTGGCCTGTGCCCAGAGCTGCATGATCCGCGCCGCATCCTCAAGCACTTCCGGCGTGAATTGCAGGCCTTCATAGCGCTTGCGGGTGTTCATCGGACATTGTTTGCGCAATGCCATGAAGCTGGAATGCATTTCCGCCGCCATCGACCGGGCCATCCCGCGCGCGGTTTCATCTTTGGGCCAGAACCGGTCGCGATGGGTTTTGTCGGCAAGCCAGTCAATAATCGCGAGGCTGTCCCAGACAACCGTTTCATCTTCCCAGAGAATCGGGACTTTTCCGCCCGAAGGTGCAAAATTCTCGCTTTCGCGCACCTCATCCCAGTCCTCGCCAAATAACGGAACGGTGAGCTCCTCAAAGGACAGGCCAGATTGTTTGCACGCCAGCCAACCGCGCATCGACCAGCTGGAATAGGCTTTGTTTCCGATTATCAGTTTCATATCTGGAGTCCTAACCCACTCGTCATTCCAGCGAAAGCCGGAATCTCACTCGTTGTTCGGAACCGATGCGGGTCGGGTTACGGCTCGGCGCGCTGCTTCTAGAGCTGAACCGCTTCCAGAACGGCCGCGCGCAGCTCTTCGATGCCGAGCTTTTTCTCGGATGAGGTGACAATCAGGTCCGGGTGAGCGGCGGCGTGCTTCTTCGCGGCTTGCGCCACCTTGGCCATCGTGGCTTCCAGTTCGGCGGTTTTCACCTTGTCCGACTTTGTCATGACAATCCGGTAGCTGACCGCTGCCTTGTCGAGCATGTCCAGCACATCTTCATCGGTGTTCTTGATCCCGTGGCGGCTGTCGATCAGAACAAACGCACGGTTGAGCACCTGACGTCCGCGGAGATAGTCATTGATCAGGTAGCGCCATTTCTGCACGGTTTTGGGAGGAGCCTTGGCGAAACCATAGCCCGGCATATCGCAAATCCGAAAAATCAGCGGATCGCCAATATCAAAAAAATTCAGCTCCTGCGTCCGTCCCGGCGTATTGGACGTTCGTGCCAGACCATTGCGATTGGTCAGCGCATTGATCAGCGATGATTTCCCGACATTGGACCGGCCGGCAAAGGCGATTTCAGGCACCGATGGTTTGGGCAGAAACTGCAGTTGCGGAGCCGATTTCAGGAAGGAAATCGGCCCGGAAAAAATTTTCGGATGAAGCGGGGTCATGCGTCCGCTTTTTCTTCCGCTGCCTTTTTGGCTTTTTCTTCGGCATCCTTGGCCATTTGTTCTTTCAGCTGCGGATGGCGTGAATAGAGCCATTTCTGCTGGGCGATGGTCAAGAGGTTGGAAACGGTCCAGTAAAGCTGCAGACCCGCGGCAAACGGCGCCATGATGAACACCAATATCCACGGCATCAGACCAAAGATTTGCTGCTGCATCGGATCCATTTGCTGCGGATTGAGTTTGAACTGATAATGCATGGTGATGCCCATCAGGATCGGCAGGATACCGACAGCCAGGAAGCTTGGCGGGTCAAACGGGATCAGGCCAAACAGGTTGACCGGGGTGAGCGGGTCGGGCGCCGACAAATCCTTGATCCACAGCGTAAACGGTTCGTGGCGCATCTCAATCGAGAGCATCAGGACCTTGTACAGCGCAAAGAAGATCGGAATCTGCAGAAAGATCGGAAGGCAACCTGCGAGCGGATTGACCTTCTCATCCTTGTACAGCTTCATGATTTCCTGTTGCTGTTTCTGCTTGTCGTCCTTGTGCTTTTCCTGGATCTTTTTCATTTTCGGCTGCACGGCGCGCATCTGTGCCATGCTCGCAAACTGCTTCTGCGCGATAGGGAACATGATCCCGCGCACGATGAATGTCATGATGATGATGGCGACGCCGAAATTGCCAACCATTTCAAAAAGCCAGTTGAGCAGATAGAAAAGTGGTTTTTCAAACCAGTAGAACCAGCCCCAGTCGATCGCCCGATCCAGCAACGTGATGCCATATTGTTCTTTGTAATTGTCGAGAAGTGCCGTTTCCTTCGCACCCGCAAATAGGCGAGTGGTGGTGGTCAGGACTTTGCCCGGTGCAATGATCTGGGCATTTTCGCGTGATATCTGAGCTTGAAAGAGATTACCGCTTCCCGACCGGAACTTGCCGTCAATCTGTGCCTTGCTCGCCGGTATCAGCGCGCCGAGCCAGTATTTGTCGGTAAACCCGATCCAGCCATTTGTCGCATCTCCGGCGATGCCATTGGCTCCGGCTTCTTGCACGTCTTCATAGTCAGTATCGAAATTCGCGGCTTCTTCGAACACGCCCATCGGGCCGACATGGATCGTCCAGCTGCTGGCTTCGCTCGCCGGAATATTTTCCAGATCGCGGACACGGCTCAGCAGACCAAATGGATTAAGCGCGATGTCCGCTTCGCCCCGATTGGTGACGCTTTGCTCTGCGGTGATCAGGTAGTTCTCGTCAATTGAGAAGGTAATCGCAAAATTCTGACCTGTTTGATTGTCCCAGCTCAGCGTGACGGGCGTTTGTGGTGTCAATCGGTTCTGATCGGCGGTCCACACGGTTTTGTCGTCGGGCAGGGCCACGCCATTGCCCGCCCAGCCAAAGCGGCTGAAATAGGCATCTTTGGTTCCTGTGGGTGAGAAAAGGCGAACCGGATCACTGTCCTTGTCGAGCGCGACTCTGTGATCGGTCAGCGTCAAATCATCGATTTTTGCACCTTGCAGGTTGACCGACCCCGAAAGGCGTGGAGTGTCGATCGTGACCCGCGAACTTTCAGGCAGAACGGCAGCAAGCGGGCGAATTTGTCCGATAGCGGCGCCGGTGGCAATACTGGCAGAGCCCGGCACGGTGGACACTGCGGGCGCAGAACCATCGGCCGAAGCCGGATTGACTGCGGGATCACTCACCTGCTCGACCGCGTCGTTGTCATTCACCATTTCGGGAAAGAACTGTTCCATGAACAGCGGCCAGCCAAACAGGATAATTCCGGTCAGCAGGACTGCCATGATGATATTACGCTTGTCGTCCACTGTGCTTCCTAATTTCTCGACTGAATTTTTCGGATATGTTTCGCGTGAATGTTACAGATATGCTTGGTTCTCGATGCTTTCAAGGAACCGGATCATATCCAGAGCCCCCCCACGGGTGACAGCGCAATAGCCGCTTCGCTCCCAGCCAGCTACCCCTAATCGCACCATATTTGGTGATCGCATCAATCGCATAGGCCGAGCAGCTGGGGCTATATCTGCATGTTGGTGGTAAAATGCGTGACGGGCCCCATTGCCAGCAGCGCACCAGAAATATGAATATTGCTTTCAGCATGCAATCACAGCTTCTTTGCGAGATGTTTGAGTCCATTCACGAGATCCGCTCTCAATTTCTCGAAATCCCGTTCCTGGCGCTGTTTGCGGCCGATCAAAATGTGATCCACCCCGGGAATTCCATATTCGGGGAGTGTTTCTGCGACAAGCGCTCGAAAACGGCGTTTCATGCGATTGCGGGCCACTGCATTGCCGATTTTCTTGGTGACAGTGATTCCAAAGCGCACCGCGCTTGCTGAAACGGGATGCAAGGGCCGCCGCCTATGACAAAGGAGCACAAAATCCGGAGTAACGAATCGCTTGCCGCGATTGGCTGCGATAAAATCCGCACGTTTGCGAATCACTTCAACGCGCGAAGGATCGACCGCTGAAACTGCGTCGGTTGTTTCTTGATTCTCGGAAGGAACTGGCTCGGCAGAATCGCCGCCAGCTGGCTTTTTTGTATCAGGCAGAGAGTGTTTTGCGGCCACGGGCGCGGCGGGCTGCCAATACTTTGCGGCCCCCTACGGTCGCTTTGCGGGCGCGGAAACCATGGCGCCGTTTGCGGACCAGTCGGCTTGGTTGAAATGTGCGCTTCATCGCGATTGTCCTGTATCTCAAATTTCGATAAAAAAGGCCGCTCATAAGCTGCGGCCATGTTCTGGAGAGTGCGGATAAGAGCGCAGACCCCGAAAGTCAAGCGTTAGCGGCTATAATTCTTGCTGTTCCGACTTGGTTTTTACCTTGCCGAAAACAGGGAGCTCGAAATCGTCCGGAAGGTCTTTGTGCCGCCGCCTGCGCATCGCCCAGTCGGTCCATTTGCCATATTGCGGAAACCTGCGTTTGAAGTCGACGTAGCGCTTTTTTGCCCAGCGGGAATTCTGAAGAACGAGCGCAAGGCCGATCGGAAAAACGATGATGAAACCGGGACCTGGTATCGCGCCGATAATCGGTGAGACAAGAATCAGGAAGAACCCGAGAACAGACAGCAGGAATCGTGATCCTGAAGTATAGTTCCACCTCTTCCGCCGTGCTTCTCTGTCCATTGCTCGCTTCATTTACTCAATGTGGTGCATCGCAAGGTCAGCTGCAAGCGCCGCCCTCTGCGAAAATGCTTATTGTCCCCGTTATGGGTCTCTTAATGGATGGAATGTGAACGGGCGGCGACCGCGCGCTGAAATCCTAGTGCAGCAGTTGGTAGCGCGCCAGATCGCTGCGCGAAAGACGGAGCTGCTCAGAGAAAGGCACGCTGTTGGTCAGATCGTAAAAGGCTTGTGCCTTGTCACGCGGGACCCCCATTTCCGTGTAAAAGTCGAGATATTCCGCGTGAACCGGATCGTTTTCCGGATAATCATTCGCTTCCAGCCCGTCTTCGTCCATCCAGCTGTGCACGACAAATTCCGCACCGGGATCTGCCGTATGCCTGACGCCCGCCAGAAACAGTTCCACTGCGCCAGACCGGACCGACCCACCCGCCGGCACATGTGTCGTGATACCGGCGTTGCGGATCAGGCGAGCCAGCTTGAGATTGGCATCCTCGTCGATTGATCCATTGCAATCAATCATCTCAATCCGGCTGATTCCGGGGAATTTCTTCAACATCCGGGCAAACTGGTCAGGTGAATAGCTGTCTACGGTTCCGCTCATGTGCACAACCTGGGGAGACATGACCCGAAACGGCCCGTAGCTGAGCAGATCCTCAGCTGTCGGTGTTTGGCGGGCTTCCGGTTCGACCAGTTCGTAGGTGAAGGTTTCGACGGTTTCGTGGACAACATAGGAATCACTCGCCGCGGCTGCCGGTTTGTGCGGCATCACCAGCGCGAAAGCAGCAAACAGAATGATCCAGATCAAGCCGCCATAGCTGTGATCCTGTTCAATTTCGGTGCGTTCATCCTTGACCATTGCGCACACATAGGTCTGCGCGCATTGCGAAAAGGTAGAAGTGGTTGGTTGCTGTCGCGTTAACCATTCGGAAACACTTGAAAATCAATAGCTTTGACCGTTGCGGCCAAACACCGCTTCTCGCTCGACAGCAACTTTGCGGCTTGCCACAGTTCCGGCGCAGATATTGGTTTGAACCGGAACAGGAGTCGCGGCTTGGTAGCATTGGTATCCACCGTGGCCTATCTGGGTCTCGAGGCGCGGATTGTTGAAGTGCAATGCCAGGTTGCACCGGGCATTCCGGCATTTCACGTTGTCGGCCTGCCTGACAAGGCTGTCGCAGAAAGCCGCGAAAGAGTGCGCGCAGCCATATCGGCGCTCGGGCTGTCGCTCCCACCCAAGCGGATCACAATCAACCTGTCTCCGGCAGATCTGCCCAAGGAGGGGTCGCACTATGACCTCCCCATTGCACTGGCATTGCTCGGCGCGATGGCGGTCATTGATGCCGAGACACTGGCGAGTTACATCGTGGTCGGCGAGCTTTCCCTTGATGGCAGATTGGCTGCGACTCCCGGCGTATTGCTTGCAGCGCTGTGCGCCTCGAGTCGGAACCTGGGCCTGATTTGTCCCGCGGATCAAGGCGCGGAAGCCGCCTGGGCCGGGGATGTCGAAATATTGGCACCCGGAGATCTGCTGGCCCTGCTAAACCACTTTAAAGGTCAGGCGGTTCTAACTCCACCTGTGACCGGAGACGCGCCCGAGCCCGAATACGACCAGAATTTGAAAGATGTAAAGGGCCAGGAAACTGCGAAACGCGCACTCGAAATCGCAGCGGCTGGCGGGCATAATCTTTTGATGAGTGGGCCGCCCGGGTCGGGAAAGTCTCTTCTGGCATCGTGCATTCCCGGAATATTGCCGCCGCTTTCACCGAGCGAAGCACTGGAAGTGTCAATGGTGGCCAGCGTGGCAGGAACACTGGACAGCGGGCAGTTGAGCAGAACCAGACCATTTCGTGGGCCGCATCATTCCGCCTCCATGGCCGCACTGGTCGGCGGCGGTTTGAAGGTTCGCCCCGGCGAAGTCAGTCTCGCCCATCACGGCGTCTTGTTTCTGGACGAATTGCCGGAGTTTCAAAGGTCGGTGCTGGATAGCCTCAGGCAGCCGCTGGAAACAGGTGAAGTCGGTATTGCAAGGGCCAATGCCCATGTTACTTTTCCGGCTCGTTTTCAGATGGTTGCGGCGATGAATCCATGCAGATGCGGGCATCTGGGACACCCAGCGCTCGCTTGTTCCCGCGCCCCGCGATGCGCAGTGGACTATCAGGCGAAGCTGTCCGGCCCGTTGCTGGACCGGATTGATCTGCACGTCGAAGTCGCGTCTCTGTCCGCATCAGAGCTGACCATGCCACCGCCATCTGAATCTTCTGAAAAAGTGGCTGAACGTATCGCGAAGTCGCGGCAGGTCCAGCAGGCGCGGAATGGATTTTTGAATAGCGAGATGGACGGTGAAGCACTGGAGAAATTTGCGACTCCCGATGAGCCGGGGCAGGCGCTGCTCAACCAGGCGGCGGAAGTCATGCGGTTGACCGCTCGCGGCTATACGCGCGTATTACGGGTGGCAAGAACGGTTGCAGATCTGGCGGCTGCCGAACGTATCAGTCGTATCCATATTGCGGAAGCGCTAAGCTACCGGCGGCAAGGTCCGCGCAATTAAGCCATGCAATAACCGGGAACATTTGACCTTGTCCCATTTTGGGACATAGACGGGCATGACTGGACGCGAGCGCGGTTCCATGGACAAATGGTGAAGATTAAGTTAAGCCGTGCATCGAATAGTGAGGACTATTCACCGGGGTCGCAGTATCTAATCTCTTATTGGAGCTGCAAATGACTAAATCTAGAAAAATGTTACTGGCCTGTGCTGCTACGGCGCTGGCACTTCCGAGCGCGGCGCAAGCCGACGGAGGACTGACGTTCATCATTGATGGTGACACGTTTAATCAACCTTATAGCATAACAAATACATCTACTGCCGGCGAAACGGTTCTGGGCTTTGGAATCTCTTTGATTTCACCCTATGGCTTTGACACCGAAGCAGGTGGATTTGGCGCCACACCGACTCCTTTCTCCCCCGTGGGCGGAACGGATGTGACGACAGGCTATACTGGGCCGGCAGCGTTTGCTGATGGCTCAACCGCTCTCGACTTTACTTTCAATGACTTTGACGTAGGTGAAACCTTCAGCTGGGATATTGATGTCGATTTTAATTCAACCATCTTGACCGTTTTCGGCAACGATCTGATTGGATCCACCGGCTATGCTGATTTCAGCAACGGACTTCGCGGCAACGGAATTTTCGAGGCTGTCGCTGGAAATGCTGATGCTGCGCAGTTCATGATCCAGACGTTTACACCGACTCCAGGCGGCGTACCTGAACCAACGACCTGGGCGATGATGATCCTGGGTTTCGGAGTTGTCGGCAGCAAGATGCGCCGTCGCAAAAGCAAAACACGTTTGAGTGTTTCTTACGCTTGACCCTGTTTCAGGATAGATAGTTAAATTTCGCGGCCCGCTGTCAGTAATGACGGTCGGGCCGCAAATCTTTTGGGACACTCGCCGCGGTGGCAAGTTTGTCAAGCGGCCGTAATCAGGCCGCCTTGTCGCCCTCGGTCAATTCCAGCGGCGGTGACTTGGTCGCCACATCCACTGTAGACTTGGCGAGATTGGGCGAGCGATTGCTCTTGTGCTTGAACTTGCCGTCGACATGGCCGCCCTGTTCGATCGTGACATTTTCATATGTCACATCGCCGCCAATACGGGCACTGGCCGCAATCACCAGATCACCGGCATCGATCGACCCTTCAACCGCGCCTGAAAGGCTGGCATTCTGGGCTGTTATCGCGCCCTGAATTTTGCTGGAAGGCCCCTGGACGAGAGAGAGACACCGGATGTCGCCGATGACTTCGCCGTCAATATGCAAATCAACTTTTGCGTCGATATTGCCGGTTATTGTGATGCCATCTCCGATGACGGAGAAGCTTGAGCCGTTACTTGCGCTGGATCTAGCCACGGCTGGTGCCTGACTTTTCGGCGCGCTGCTTGGGCGCATTGGCGCGTTGTCTTGCGTCGGCTTGGACTTTGAGAACATCTGAATTTGCCTCCAAAAATGGCCGGGGATTAACTGCTTTGCCGTTCAACCGCACTTCGAAATGAAGATGTGTCCCGGTTGAACGCCCGGTACTGCCCATTGCCCCCAATTGTATACCCTGTTGAATCTTCTGTCCGCTGGACACCCCGATTCGCGAAAGATGAGCATAACGTGTCATCAATCCATTGCCATGTGTAATTTCAACGGTCTTGCCATAGCCCGATTTCCATCCCGCATGAGTCACAGTGCCTTTTGCAGCCGACAATATTGGCTGGCCGTGCGGTCCTTTGAAATCAATTCCGTTATGCATCGCGCCGCCGCCGGTGAAAGGATCGCGACGATAGCCATAACCGCTGGACATCATGGTGATATCCGCGGGCATGGCTGAAGGAATGGTGAGCAACGTGCTTTCGAGCCGCTCCATTCTCAACAATGCACTGCTCAGTCTTTCCAGGGTCGGGTGCAGGCCTTCCTGATCTTCTGCGAAAAACGGAATGAACGGCCCGCCCATGGCATTGCGCGAGTTTTTCGCGAGCGTATCCGGGTTCAGGCCAAATTCGCGAATGGCCGCTTCTGCATCTGCAGTGCGTTTCATCGCGGCGCGGGTCAGTTTGTGGGCGAAAGCAATCTGCCGTCTTTCCAGTTCAACCAGTACCGCCGCTCCCGGAAATGCTGCGCTGATCTTCTTTGCGTTTTCCGAGAGTTTCTGTTCTTCAACGGCGTCCAGTTCTTCGCCGGTAAACTGCTTCGTCATCTGTTCGAGGACCGTCTGTCGTTCGCTCAAATCTTTGGCCACACCATCCACTGATTGCCGGTAGTCAGCGATCCGGCTCTCTGCGCTGTTTACTGCGGCTTCCTTTTCCGCGAGCGTGATCTTGTCGTTTGAGACCGCGATCTGGTTGATTGTCATGGCAAGAGTAATGACAAGCCACGCGCCAAGCACCGCACTGACGCCCAGCGCAACGCGCTTTTGCAACTTTGCCGTCACTGTCAGAAAGCGGACTTGTCCGTGCGACCGCATGAAGAACTCACGATCCGTAAACATATGATCCAGCCGCGAGAATAATCCCGTCTTGGTTCGATTGTGTTGCATGACCCGCCGTTGTTATATTTATCCCCAACCGCCCGCTAGCAGAGCGGAAGGGGGTGAGCGAATCGTCTGGCGGAGACTCGTGATGAGTCGAATGAGTCGTGCGATGAGTTGCCAATTTAATGTAAAATTAACCGACATATTCGCTTTTTCGCGATTCGTTTGTGTACAAAATCACAGCCTTGCGCGCTGACATAATGACGTCTTTGACGCGATTGTGGTTTAAACAGAGTGGATCGTCATGCTAGCAGGCGCCAGATGACCGAACACCAGCATCTTGTCGCGGATTTGGGGCGTAAGGCCCGTGCCGCCTTTGCCGTCGTTTCGCAGGCTTCCAGCGCCCAAAAGGCTGAGGCATTGCGATTGGCCGCCGCGCGCCTGCGGGCGAATCAGCAGCTGATTCTTGACGCCAATGCAGCAGATATGACCGCTGGCCGGGAGCGCGGCCTGAGTGACGCCATGCTGGATCGGTTGATGATCGATGCCCCGCGGCTCGAATCGATTGCAGCTGCGGTGGAAAAAGTCTCCGTTCTGGAAGATCCCGTAGGCCAGGTGATTGATCGCACGGAACAGCCCAATGGTCTTGTGATGGAGCGCATTCGCGTACCGCTGGGGGTTATCGGGATCGTTTACGAAAGCCGGCCCAATGTGACTGCAGATGCCGCGGCCCTTGGTCTGCGATCCGGGAATGCCGTTATCCTGCGCGGCGGTTCGGAGGCGATCAGCAGCAACAAGGCCATTCACGAGGCGATGCAAGATGGCGTCATAGCGGCAGGATTGCCAGGTGACGCCATGCAGCTGGTTCAGACCACGGATCGCCAGGCTGTCGGTGCAATGCTGAAAGCGGTTGAATTTATCGATATTATCATTCCACGCGGCGGGAAATCACTGGTTGCGCGGGTCCAGGAAGAAGCACGCGTCCCAGTACTCGCGCATCTCGACGGGATTTGTCACACTTATGTCGACCAGGCAGCAGATCAGGACAAGGCCATGGTCATTGCGGTCAATGCCAAGATGCGGCGAACCGGGATTTGCGGTGCGATGGAAACCCTGCTGATCGATCAGGACTATCCCGCTCCCGGACCGCTGCTGCGCGCCCTGATTGATGCGGGCTGCGAAGTACGCGGCGATGATGCGGTCATGGAACTTGATCCTCGTACCGTCGCTGCAGATGCCGAAGACTGGAACACCGAATATCTGGCGCCGATTCTGTCGGTTCGAATGGTCGACGGCGTAGAAGAAGCACTTGACCATATTGCGGTTCATGGATCGCATCACACTGATGTCATTGTGACGGAGGATGATGCGGCTGCACAAAGGTTCATCCGGGCTGCCGACAGCGCCATAGTCATGCACAATACATCCAGTCAGTTTGCCGATGGCGGCGAATTTGGCCTGGGCGCTGAAATTGGTATTTCGACGGGCCGACTCCACGCGCGCGGCCCGGTCGCGCTGGAAGGTTTGACCACTTATAAGTGGGTTGTGCGCGGAACCGGACAGGTGCGGCCCTAAAATGGATGTGCCACTGGATTTCGGTCAGAAACTGCTTTTCATCGGCGGAATATTGAGTCTGCTGGCCAGCCTCCTGCATATTGGCGTGATTATTGGCGGGCCGGACTGGTACCGATTTTTCGGGGCCGGAGAAGAATTGGCAAAAATGGCGGAAAAGGGGTCACTCTACCCAGCTGCCATCACATTCGGAATTGCCGTGGTACTTGCGGCCTGGGCCTGGTTTGCTTTTGCTGGAGCCGGTCTCGTCTGGAAGCCTCCGCTATTGCGAACCGGGTTGATTGCGATCAGCCTTGTCTATCTTTTGCGCGGACTGGTGCTGCTTCCGATGCTTCTGCTGTCTCCCGAGAAAGTGAACAGTTTTGCGGTTTGGAGTTCAATCTTGGTTCTTGTCTATGGGCTATTCCATGCGGCCGGGACTTGGAAGGCTTGGACTCAGCTTTCATGAAAACCACGGGTCTTCTCGGGGGGTCTTTCAATCCGGCGCACGGTGCGCATCGTTCGATCAGCCTGTTTGCGATGGAGGAACTGGCGCTGGACGAATTGTGGTGGATGGTGTCGCCGGGCAATCCGCTGAAAGAGGGCGCAAAGGACATGGCGCCTCTTACCGCACGTTTGGCATCTGCCCGGAAAATGACGCGCCGCAGCCCGATTCGGGCAACCGCCATCGAGCAACAGCTGGGCACCCGCTATACCTATAATACCCTGCTCGCCCTGATCCGCCGCTATCCCAAACGGCAGTTTGTGTGGATCATGGGTGCGGATAATCTGGCGCAGTTTCACCGCTGGAAAGACTGGCGAAAAATAGCCCGTCTTTTGCCGATTGCAGTTATTTCCCGACCCGGCTATGATGACGATGCTTTTGCGGCGCCCGCAATGGCATGGCTCCGGCGCTCTGTCCGGCCTGCGAGCCAGCGGATGAACTGGACAAACTGGAGTACGCCAGCGCTGACATTCCTGCGCTATCGTCCCGACCCTCGCTCGGCCACCGCGATCCGGATGGCCCGGCCCCATTGGCACCAGAGATATGCTAACCGCTGCGTCCGGGACGCGGTGACCCGGCGTCTGGTCTGCCAGAAAGATTGATAGGACAAGTTTTGACGAAACCGAAAACCAAAGCGCTGACACCGGCCTCTTCCAAGGAAGGCAAGGCGCAATCAGAGGCCCTTCATGCCTTGGTGATGCAGTCGCTCGATGACGATCAGGCGCAGGAAGTTGTGTCGATTCCCCTCGAAGGGAAGAGCAATATTGCGGACCATATGGTGATCGCTGAAGGTCGCTCAACCCGGCAGGTCGCATCCATGGCGCAGAAACTGGCGGAACGGGTAAAGCAGGCTGGAGGTGAAGCCCGCATAGAAGGCTTGGCCAATGCGGACTGGGTGCTGATCGATGCCGGCGATGTGATCGTCCATCTCTTCCGGCCCGAAGTGCGAAGCTTTTATAATCTGGAACGGATGTGGGCGGTTGGCGAAGAAGAACAGGCCGAAGCAGCGGAATCCGCAGAGGCCTGATCGAATCACTCATGAGATTGCATATTCTTGCCCGTGGTAAAATCGGCCGATCACCCGAACAGGAGCTGGTCGACCGCTATATCAAGCGCATCGGATGGGAGGTGAGGGTGACCGAGCTTCCGGATCAGGGCGGCAAGATTCCCAAACAGGAAGGCCAAACGAAAATCATCGCGCTGGATGAAGCCGGTGACAACTGGACATCGAAGAAATTTGCCGAAACACTGAACGGCTGGCGAGACGATGGTGTGCGTGAAGCCCGGTTCCTGATCGGCGCAGCAGATGGATTGACCAAAGAAGAACGCGATGGTGCGGACCGTTTTTTTTCGTTCGGCAAGGCCACCTGGCCCCATATGATGGCACGCGCGATGCTTGCGGAACAGCTTTTCCGGGCGACCAGCATTATTGCCGGTCATCCCTATCACAGGGAAGGTTAGACGATGGTGCGTGGGGCAATTTTGATTTGTAGCCTCGCCGCCGCCGGGGGTCTTTACGCCGTCGCGATCCCGGCTCAAACCAGCGGACCTTCGATGTCAGAACAACAGCGCGCTCTGGTTTCCGCTCGCGATCAATCCGAGAAAGCGCGCCAGCGGAGCGAGGCGCTGCGGCGTCAGGCCGCGGCAGCGACCACCGAAGCGGACCGGGTCAATAGCGAGGCAGCGGCTCTTGCTGCGCGCATACAGGGGGCTGAAGCGGATATTCGGGCCGCCAAAGTCCGAATCAACATTGTCGATCAGCTACAGGAATTTCAGCGCGCGCGCCTCGCTGCCAAACAGCAGCCTACTGTCAGACTGACCGCGGCCCTGCAGATGATGACGCGCAAGCCGACCGCACTGACATTGGTCGAACCGCGCTCGCTCGATGAACTTATCTATATTCGATCCATCATGTCTGCCGTTCTTCCCGAGATTGAACGACGGACAAACAGTCTTCGTCAGGAAGTCGCACAGGGCGAAAAGCTCCGGCTTCAGGCAGGCCGCGCCGCGCAGTCTCTGACGGAAAGTCAGCAACGTCTCGCCGAGCGCCGCAAGCAACTGACGGTATTGGAAGCCAATGGCCGGGTGGAAGCCTCGCGTTTCGCCAATGATGCGGGCTTTGAACAGGATCGTGCGCTGGCTCTTGGCGAGGAAGCACGCGACATACTCGATCTGATGGATCAGATTCGCGAAAGCGGCACGGTGCGCGAAGCCCTGTCCGAACTTGACGGGCCCTTGCTTCGCCCGGTCGAAGGCGCCGATGCGCAAGGTGGCGGCGAACAATCAGATGTTGCTTTGCCGCAACGCCGGATTACCGATGCCTACCGACTGCCTGTCGTGGGAGACATCGTAACGGGGCTCGGAGAAATTTCCGACAGCGGCTACCGGTCAAGAGGGCTCACTATCGCAGGACAACCTGATGCGCAGATTGTTGCACCCGCAGCAGGCCGGGTTGCGTTTGCGGGTCAATATCGCGGTTATGGCAATATTTTGATCATCGAGCATGATGGCGGCTGGACCAGTCTGATTACGAATATGGACAGAACATCTGTCGAAGTTGGCGATACCGTGGTGCAAGGTGCGCCGGTTGGCCGTTCCGGCAGCGAGAACCCCAATGTCACGGTGGAATTGCGGCGCAATGGCCGCCCGATTGATATTGCAGCGCTTATTGGCTGAAATCGGAGGAAAATGACGTTGGTCGAGAATCCACGTCATTTTTGGTTAAGGTGCTTGGCATTAGAGAGATTCCAAGCCTATATTTAATGCATTGTTAGACAAACAGGACAGTTCCGATGAAAAAGCCCCTAGTGCAAGCGACAGCTCTGGTATTGACCGTAGCCCTGCTGCCCGCAGCTACTGCAGCCATATCAGCCGTCGATGCCAGCACATATCGCGAAATGGAACAGTTCATGAGCGTGTTTGACCGGGTGCGGACGGATTATGTTGACCAGGTTGATGATTCGGCGCTGATCAAGGGCGCAATCAACGGCATGCTGGGCAGCCTTGATCCGCACAGCAGTTTTCTGGATGCCCGGGATTTTGATAATCTTCGCACCCAGACTGATGGAAATTACGGTGGTCTGGGTCTATCGGTGACCATGGAAGATGGCGCGGTTAAAGTGATCGCCCCGTTCAAGGATACGCCCGCTGACGGTGCCGGAGTGAAGGCTGGTGACTATATCACGCATATTGACGGCCAGTTGATTTACGGCGGAACGCTCGACGAAGCTGTCGAGGAAATGCGCGGCAAGCCGGGTACGACCATCAATCTTACCATTGTCCGTCCGGGACGCGACAAGCCGTTTGATGTTTCCATGAAGCGGGCGATCATCGACCTCAAACCGGTGACCTGGGAAGTCAAGGATGACATTGGTGTCATCAGCCTGAACAGCTTTTCTTCGGACGTTGGCGCGGATGTAAAGGCCGCAATTGCCAGCATCGACAAGTCACTTGGCAAGAAACCGCTGGGATATGTACTGGACATGCGGTCCAATCCGGGCGGTTTGCTGGATGAAGCGGTCGCGGTGTCGGATGTATTCCTGTCACGCGGTGAAATCGTTTCCCAGCGCGGCCGTGCGAAGTCGGATATCGAACGCTATTTCGCCAAGACCGGTGATGCCGCGCAGGGTCTGCCGGTGATCGTATTGATCGATGCCGGTTCCGCTTCTGCGTCCGAAATTGTTGCCGGTGCCCTGCAGGACCATCATCGCGGACTGGTTATGGGTGAGCGCAGCTTCGGCAAAGGCTCGGTCCAGACGTTGTTGCCACTGTCCAATACTTCGGCGCTACGTCTGACCACGGCCCGTTATTATACGCCATCGGGCAAGTCCGTTCAGGAAGGCGGAATTGAACCTGATATCATTGTCCCGCAGCTTTCTGATCCCGACTATAAAACCCGGCCGCGTTTCCGGGAAGCGGATCTGCGCCGGCATCTGATCAATGAAGTGAAGCTGGATGATGCTGTTCTGGAAGAAGACACGGCTGATGATCCGCGTTTCACCAAGACCTCGGAAGAACTGAAGGAAGAAGGCGTTGACGATTTCCAGATGCACTATGCACTGGAGACAATCGGACGGCTTGGACCGAAAGGCATGCAGACCGCGCTCAACCGGGCGTCTGCGAAGAAGCCGGGCAAGGCCGCAACCGTCAGAAAATAGGAGGCGGAAATGGCCTCAACTCGCATGGCAGGCAGGCTGGCCTTGATCATCCCTTCAGGACTGCTGGGCGGCGCGCTTGTCAGCGAATATGTCTTTGGGCTTTATCCCTGTGAAATGTGCATGTGGCAAAGGTGGCCGCATCTTGCCGCGATTGTCTTTGCGATTATTGCGCTGATTTCCCGGAAGCAGAACTTGTCAAAATTGATGCTTTGGGGCGCCGCGACAGCGATATGTGCCAGCGGCTTGATCGGCGGGTTTCATGCAGGCGTGGAATATGGCTGGTGGGAAGGCATTACGACATGCGCAACATCGGGAGAAGTAAGTCTGGATTCGATTATGGATGCTCCACTCGTCCGCTGTGACGTCGCTCCCTGGTCGCTCTTTGGAATTTCCCTTGCCGGTTATAATTTCCTCTTGTCACTCGGTGGAGCCATAGCCATTTTGATGCTGTTGGCCAAAGGCCGAAAGGACGTATGATGACAGATGCCAAATCCGGTGCACCGCACAGTATCAAAGTTGGCCGTACAAAAGCGGATATTGCTTCAATGATCCGGGTGAATCAGGCCGGAGAATATGGCGCCAAACAGATTTACAAAGGTCAGTTGGCGGTGATGGGTGATGATGCTCCCGACAGCGGTGCCATCCGGCATATGGCGGATCAGGAGCAACGTCATCTTGATGCGTTTGACCGGATGATCGTGGAACGCAATGTTCGGCCAACCTTGCTGCAACCCTTCTGGAAAGTGGCTGGCTATGCTCTTGGTGCCGGAACCGCAGCGATGGGGCCACGCGCCGCAATGGCTTGTACCGCTGCTGTCGAAACCGAAATTGATCACCACTATCAGGAGCAGCTCGAAGCGCTGGAATCGGAAAATGATCCGGAACTGGCCGATATGATTGCGGATTTTCGGGAGGAAGAGCTGGAGCACAAGGAAACCGCTCTGGCGTCTGGTGCAGAAGATGCACCGGGATATCCGTTGTTGAGCGCTGCCATTCGGCTGGGTTGCCGGGTTGCAATTGGTATTTCCAAGCGGGTATAGTCGCCCCGAACGCTTCAGCGCGGGTTCATTCCGCTTCTGCCAAGAGGTACGCTATGAAAAAGACAGCTATTTTTGCCGCCAGTGCGATGATCTTCACAGGCTTTCAGTCCGTTCCGGCCCTCGCGCAGGATGCGGCCGGGGACCGGGTCAATCAGTTGATCATTTATGGTGATGATCCTTGTCCGCAAAGCTCGGAAGGTGAAATTGTCGTCTGCGCCCGCAAGGATGAAGGTGAACGGTACCGCATACCGGAAACATTGCGGGACAATCCAAATGACACAAAGAATGAAGCCTGGTCACAGCGCGTGAAATCCTACGAATATGTCGGCGCATCCGGAACCAACAGCTGTTCCCCCAGCGGGCTCGGCGGCGCAACTGGCTGTACACAGGAATTGCTGCGCACGGCCTATGCCGAGAAAGCCCAGGATGATACGGTCAACTGGGGACGACTGATCGAGGAAGAACGACAGAAACGTCTCGCCAGAATTGACGGCGAAGCAGAAGCGGTTGAAGAACGCCTGCGTGAAATTGAAGCACAGCGTGAGGCACGCGATGCCGCTGCTGCAGCCGCCCGGGAGCGCCTCGAAGCACAGGATGCCGAAGTTCTGGGGTCACGTAACCCGAACAATGATCTGGCGGTTCCTCCGGGAGCAGATGAAAAACCCGCTCCTGTGATTGACGAGAACCCGTAACTCGCGTCAGCTTTCCAACTTCCCTTCAATCCACCGGTTTACCTGGGCTTCCAGCATGTCCAGCGGAACCGCTCCCTGGCCAAGCACGACATCATGGAATTCGCGCAGGTCAAAGCGATCTCCGAGCGCTTCCGTGGCCTTGCCGCGCAACTCACGAATTTTTAGCTCACCCATTTTATAGGCCAGGGCCTGTCCGGGCCAACTGATGTAGCGGTTTACTTCTGCTTCTATATTGGCTTCGCTCAGTGCGGTATTGTCGGTCATGAAGTCGATGGCCCGCTGTTTGCTCCAGCCTTTGGAGTGAATGCCTGTGTCGACAACCAGACGGCAGGCACGCCACATTTCATAGGATAGCCGGCCCATGTTTTTGGCCGGTGTATCATAGAGCCCCATCTCGATTCCGAGCCGCTCCGAGTAAAGACCCCAACCTTCGACAAAGGCCGTGAAGTAGGAGCCGTGTTTGCGGAAATCCGGCATGTCCAGTTCCTGCTGCAAGGCGATCTGCATGTGATGGCCGGGAACGGCTTCGTGCACACTCAGGGCCGGAATTTCCCAGAAGGGGCGTTGATCCAGTTTGGACGTGTTGACATAGTAGAACCCTGCAATCCCGACATCCGGTGATCCGCCGTTATAATATGCAGTTGTCGTATTTTCCGCAGTTTCCGCAGGTATCTCCTTGATGCCATATGGCAAGCGCGCCAGTTTTCCGATGATCGAAGGCATTTTTCCGTCGATGATCTTGGTCACCCGCGCGACCTTCTCCATCAGCTCTTCCGGCGTCTTGGCATAATATTTCGGATCAGTCCGGAGATGCTCGATAAAGGCCTCGCGCGTGGCGTAGCCGGCTTCTTTGGAAACCTCCACCATTTCCGCCCGGATCCGGGCGACTTCAGACAGGCCGATATTGTGGATTTCATCTGCGCTGCGCTCTGTTGTCGTCATTTGACGGATGCGGAAATCATAATATTTGTCACCGCCTGGCTGTGCGGAAACGCCCGGACTGGTGGCGCATTTGGGTGCATATTCCGTGGTGTACCAGTCGAAGTGCTTTTCGAGCTCCGGTTTGATGATAGTGCTGATCACCGTCGTCGCTTCGGATGCCATGCGATCAAAAGTGTCGGGGTCGATTGTATCCGGCCTCGTCCGGGTGAACGGTTGATAGAAACGCGTCTCTTTGGGATCATCTGTGATCAGGCCGGAGATACTGGTCCCATATCCCAACATGGATACGCAGGGTTGCACATAACCCCCCGCAATCGCTTTGTTGGCTACGGCGATGGATTGGGCATTGATCTTGGGATAGTGTTTCAACCGGTCGATATAGGATTGATAGTCTGCCGCATTTCGAAACGGCAGATTATTCTGCATACTCGCGAAGCTCTGATGCCAGCCGCTGCGATTGGTAAAGTTGATTGTGCGCTGGCCGTAAGTGGTCGCCTCGATCTGTTCGGCCAGGCTGCGATATAAAATGCCATAGTTGGTTTTATCATCTTCCGAGAGGCCTGCCTGATCTATCATATCGAGCTGTTTAAGCCATTGTCTGGCCTTTTCGACGCGCTGGTCTTCGGCTTCCAGACTGGCATCACTGACCCGGTTTTCAGAGTCCTCGATGCCGAGAGAGGATGCAAATACCGGATATTGATCGAGAGAATAAGACCAGTAGGCATCTATGACTTTGTGCAATTCGGTCGATTTCTGGGGAGTCTTTTCCTGCGCGATCGCGGGGCCGGTCCCAAAGGCAATGCTGGCCAGGATTGGCAGGGACATCAGGAATCTGGTTTTGCGCACATTTTCTCTCCAATAACTTTTGAAACTATCGTGGATATTCAGCCGCCGGAGTCAAGCGCGATCATCATCCTTCCCAACTAAATCAGTTGTGCGCGCAGTGCATGGGCTTGATTCAGCGGAATCGCCGAGATGCGCAGCGGCGCCAAAGATGTTCCGCCGGCTACTCCAAGTGTCAGCGTAGCAAGATCGAGCGGATGATCGAGCGGTGACTGGCTAATATCTGCCGTCTGAATTTTGCGGATGGGTAAAATTGTCAACCGTCGGCGCCACCAGCCCCGTCGCACGAAAAGCTGGTTGCCAGACAAAACGAACCTGTGCCGCCGCCAATTTAGATACATGATCGCAATGGCGGGAACCGCCAGCAGCATGGCTGCAAAAACGCCGGGATGAACATGCAGTCCGCCAATGATTGCCACGGTCATGAGTATCAGGAACATGATAACGGCATCGCGCCACCAGAACGCTGCATTGACGCTCTGAAACAAAATCTCATCGGTCGGTCCGGCAATATTGGTTTCGGAAAGGATTGGAGCAAATTCTTCGGGCCGGGCGCAGGGGGCTGCACTGTGGTCGGTTTCGCCGCTCGGATCTCCCGCCAGTGATTGCAGCTTGAGGTGATACCAGCCAAAATATTCGCGGACCGGACCGGTTGCGATAATGGCCGCTTGTACCCGGTGTATCGGCATGACCATATCGGTTAGCGTCAACAGGCCGCGCCGCCTTCGAAAACCGGGCTGACCGGTATCCACACGGTCAAGGCGAAAGCCATGTTCGCGGACAAAGGTCCGCACAAGGCCGCTGCCGACGCCGATGAAGATCAGTGAAAACAGGGCACCGACGGCACCGGCAATCTGGGCGGTCAGACCGATGCTATGAATGACTTCGCGTTCGGAAAACCGATCGGCCCAATACCAGGGATCGAAATATTCACTCGGGATGAGGAAATCCAGATTCTGGGCAATGGCGCCAAGAATAGCGAGCAGGACGAACGAAAAGTTGAACAGACCTGCGATAAATATCCGGCGGCTATCCATTGCGAATAATGGAGGGATGACGGTTTTCTCTGCAGCAATTCCGGTAGCGGTTCCCGAGCCGGCCACCAATCCCGACTTATAGTCGCGAAGCAAATCTCGCAGAGCTTGTGCATCATTCAGAGCCAGTGCGTCGAGCTTGCCATCTTCACCCGCAGATGCCCCGGTTTCGAGCTTTACGGTCGCGAGCCCCAGCAACCTGCTGACAAGTTTTTGCTCGAGGCTTACATCCTGAATTCGGTCAAATGGGATTGATCGGTTATTGCGTTGGAACAGGCCGCTTTTAATCCGGATTTCCGTAGGTCCGACATGATAGGTAAAGCGCGACCAGACCAGCGCCGAAATGCCGGTAATGACCGCCATGAGCGAGATTGCAGCGAGCAGGGTATAGATGATATTCCGGTCAAAAACGCTGAAATATAACACGCCCATCGCGATTAGGTTCTGACTGGCCGCAGCCACGGTTTTCAAAACGATTGTCAGCGGATGGAGGCGTTCAAAATCGTCAGCCTCCGTGGATATCACTGGCTCGGTTTCCACCGTCTCAATCGGGTCTGTGGCGGGCATATCGCTCATATCATATCTTGGCGGATATGGCCCTTGATTGTATCCCGCATCCGTTCGGCATCAGCGGTGGCGAGGCCGGGCAGTGTTACAATGCTGTTATGCGTGCCGGCCGTGTGCACGATGAGCGTCGACAGACCGAACATCCGTTGCAGCGGTCCCTGTGCCACATCGATATGCTGGATGCGGTTAAACGGCACAATTGTATCGGTCCGCCAGAGGAACCCGCGCAATATCCGTAGCTGCTCGTCGCCCATGTCATAGCCCCAGCGCCTGTAGATGCGGCCAGGCAAAATGAAGACCGAGACAAATGCAAAAACCAGCATTGGTCCGATGAGTATTCCGGCAGGAAGAGGCAAGGGAAGTTCATAACGCAGGGCAAATTCGGCCACGGTCGCCAAAATCAAAAGTACGATTGCCGTGATTGCACGGTTCAATCGGATCAGTGTTTTGTGCGCCGGGTGAAGCGGCGTGAGGCCCTGGTTGTAGCTCGCGGGTCGTTGGCTTTCGGAAACGGCTGTTTCCAAACCCGATTCAGGCTCAGCGCTGGACAGACTGGACGCTGGTTCGGGGGTATTGGTCATGGGTCAGATATGGCGAATCAATATCGTTTATACAAGGCAGAGCGAACCTTATCGGGCCAGCTTTATCGCGCGAGCGCAGCTTCGGCTTCTTCGGTCAGGGATTTGATAATGTCGGCTACGCTTTCCTCAGCCTTGACCATGCCCACGGACTGGCCTGCCATGACCGACCCATTCTCGACATCCCCGTCAATCACGGCCTTGCGCAGGGCACCGGCCCAGAAATGCTCGATCTGGAGCTGGGCTTCACCCATCTCGATTGCGCCATCATCCAGCAGCTTGGCCACTTCAATCTGCTTGCGCGTAAATTCTTCCGTGCCTTTGTTCTTCAGCGCACGCACCGGGATAACGGGAAGGCGGGGATCGACCTGGACGCTGGTAACGGCATCTCTGGCATTGCCGCGCATGAACGCCTTTTTGAAATCCGGATGAGCTATTGATTCATGTGCACAAACAAAGCGGGTGCCCAGCTGGACACCGCTCGCGCCCATTTCAAGATAGCTGGCAATCGCCTCGCCCCGGGCGATGCCGCCTGCTACAAAGATCGGAATTTCGTTGGCAAGTATCGGCAGAATTTCCTGCGCCAGTACCGATGTGGACACAGGCCCGATATGGCCGCCGGCCTCCATGCCTTCAATCACAATCGCATCGACACCCGACCGGATAAACTTCTTGGCGAGCGCGAGCGCAGGGGCAAAACAGATCACTTTGGCACCCGTTTCCTTGATCGCTTCGAGGCTGCCCTTGGGCGGCAGTCCGCCCGCAAGCACAACGTGGCTGACACCATGTTTGCCGCAAACCGCGATCAGCTCCATCAAATCAGGATGCATGGTGATGAGGTTCACGCCGAACGGTTTGTCGGTCATCTTCTTGGTCTCGACAATTTCGGTGTCGAGCAGTTCCGGCGTCATCGCGCCGCAGGCAATTACGCCAAAGCCACCGGCATTGGAAATCGCGCTGACCAGATTGCGTTCCGAAACCCAGCTCATCGCCCCGCACATAATCGCGGTTTCGCTGCCAAGGAGATCGGTACCACGCTGCATGAGCGTGGCCAGTTTGGCGTTTGTCATCAGGCGGCATCCTCCGCATCAAGCCCGTAAGCCGTGTGCAAGACACGCAGCGCCAGCTCGGTATAGTCTTCCTCGATCAGCACGCTGACCTTGATCTCTGACGTGGTAATCGCCTGAATATTGACGCCGCGATCTGCCAGCGCCTTAAACATGGTCGAGGCGACGCCGGCATGGCTTTTCATACCCACGCCAACGACGGAAATTTTCGCAACATTACTATCCGAAATCAGCCGGTTAAATCCGATCCCTTCCCGTGCCTTTTCAAGTACCTGCATGGTCCGGTCGAGATCATTGGTCGGCACCGTGAACGTGACATCAGTTTCGCCTTTTTCGCGGCCGACATTTTGAATGATCATGTCGACATTGATCGCGGCTTCGGCAAGTGGTTCGAAAATATCCGCCACCGCGCCGGGTTTGTCAGGCACGCGGGTCAGGGTGATTTTCGATTCGTTCTTGTCATGGGCGATGCCGGTGATCAGCTGGCGTTCCATATCGGTTTTCTCCATTTCATCTTCGCTGACAATCATTGTGCCGGGCAGTTCGTCAGCAGGCGGTGCACCATCCTCGGTAAATGAAGACAGGACCTGTATTTTGACATTTTCCTTCATTGCCAGACCGACAGAGCGGGTTTGCAAAACCTTGGCCCCGACGCTCGCCAGTTCGAGCATTTCCTCGAAGGTCACGGTTTTGAGCTTGCGTGCACGGGTGACGATGCGCGGGTCTGTGGTGTAGACGCCATCAACATCGGTGTAGATATCGCAGCGATCAGCATTGACGGCTGCGGCGATAGCGACGGCACTGGTATCAGATCCCCCGCGTCCCAAAGTGGTAATTCTTCCGTCCTGACTGATCCCTTGAAAGCCGGGAATAATGGCTATTTCTCCGGTCTGCATCGCGGCAGTCAACTGTTCGGCGTCGATGGTCTCGATCCGCGCCTTGCTGTGCGCTTCGATGGTACGGATAGGCATTTGCCAGCCGAGCCAGCTGCGCGCTTTGGCACCGAGTGACTGCAGCGCAATAGACAGCAAGCCAGACGTGACCTGTTCGCCAGAGGCGACCACCACGTCATATTCGGCGGCATCATAAAGAGAGCTGGCCTCGCGACAGAAATTCACCAAACGGTCGGTGTCCCCGGCCATGGCGGAAACAACCACCGCCACTTCATGACCGGCATCCGATTGCTGTTTGACAATCTTCGCAACGCGGCGAATGCGCTCGATCCCGGCCATGGATGTGCCGCCAAATTTCATCACTATCCGTGCCATGATGTCGTCGCTTGAACTTTCTGTTGAAAAAGGGTCTGAACTAGACGCTGTGGCTGTGATAAAGAGGCGCTATGACAAAGGCAAGCATCACCCAAGCACCGGGTACAATCAACCCCGACGAGGCGGCTCATTTTGGAGCCTTGGCAGAGGATTGGTGGGATCCGGATGGTTCATCCGCCATGCTCCATCGTCTGAATCCGGTCAGGCTCGGATATATTCGCGAGGCGATCGATATGCATTTTGGCAGCGATAGCCGGTCGTTGAAACCACTTGCCGGAAAACGCGCGCTGGATGTCGGTTGCGGGGCAGGCCTTGTGTGTGAACCATTGGCCCGGCTGGGTGCGACGGTAACCGGCCTTGATGCCGCGCCAGAAAATATCGCTGCCGCACAGGCACATGCTGCGCCGCAGGGACTGGATGTTGGTTATCGCAACATTGCCATCGAGGATTTTGCGGAGAGGGATCATGATCTGGTCACCTCTCTGGAGGTCATCGAGCATGTTGATGATCCGGCGCAATTCATAGCGGGTCTGGCTGATGCGATGGCTGATGACGGACTGATGATATTGTCGACGCCAAACAGGACGGCCATGTCAAAAATCATGTTGGTGGATCTGGCCGAGATGACCGGCCGCATTCCGCGCGGCACTCACCACCATGATCAGTTTCTGACACCGCCGGAACTCGAAAAACTGCTGGAAGAGGCAGGTCTTCACGTCGTGGATACGACAGGGATTGTTTATAGTCCGGCCAGCGGCTTTTCGCTCTCGGGCAATCTCGCGCTCAATTACCTGATGACGATCATCAGGCCATGAATCCTGTGGTTAGAGATTATCAGGTCTCTGACAGAGATGCCTGTCTGGCGATCTTTGACAGCAATATTCCCGACTATTTCGACCAGAGCGAACGGGATATGTTTGCCGATTTCCTCAATGGTCCGAGTGGTTTTTATTTCGTCATTGCGCAGGACGGGCAGGTCTGCGCCTGTGGCGGCTACGCAAAAGAAGACCGGGGACAGGCGCGTTTCACCTGGGGCATGGCAGAGCGTGGCCGGCACGGGCAGGGGCTGGGCCGTCTGCTGGCGGAACACCGTCTGGCGGAAATCACCGCGTCGGGCCTGTTTCAGGAAATCGAACTTTTCACGACGCCGATCATTGCACCGTTTTTTCAAAAGTTCGGCTTTACAGTCAAGGAAACGAGGAAAGACGGCTTCGCGCCGGGCATGGATCAGGTGCAAATGATCAAATGGCTGGACTGAACGGGGATAAGCAGGCCCTCTAAAAGTCGACTTTTTCATAGTGGGCAGGCGGGGCAATAACCTCCATCCGTTCCGACAAAAGTGGCCGGAAGCTTGGACGTGATTTGAACATGCTGTACCAGGCCTTGGTCTGTTCGTGGCCCGTCCAGTCAATTCCGCCAAGATAGTCCGCCACAGAAATCTGGGCTGCTGCTGCCAGGTCAGCGAGACTCATGGTCGCGCCAGCCAGCCAGCTGCGATGGTCAATCAGATAATCAATATAGTCGAGGTGCACGTTCGCACGCCGCATCGCTTCTCGCAGCATCTTCGCATCCGGCGGAGAGCGATGGATGAGCCGCTTGTTCATGCGTTCGTAAAGCAACGGAGCCGTGACATCGCCGTAAAATTGTTCATCGAACCAGGCGACGAGGCGACGGATTTCAGCGCGGTTGGTGGCCGTGCCGTTGATCATCGGAGTCTTTTCGACGGTCTCTTCGAGATATTCGCAGATCGCCATGCTGTCCGCCAGCGACACGTTACGCTCGCTGTGACGCATGACCGGCGTCCGCCCCGCCGGGTTCATATCGAGAAAATCATCTCGCTGTTCCCAGGGTGATTCGCGCACCAGTTCGTAAGCCACGGATTTCTCACCCATCAACAGACGGACTTTGCGTGAGAACGGACATAAAGGGAACTGGTATAACTGCCACATGGCTATGCTGTTAATCGTGATTGGTCGCGGGGGGAAGAGGCTTGATGCGGGAAATGGATATTAGCCGCGGAACAGAGCCACGGCTCCTCAAAATACAGGCCTATTCCAGTTCACCCATTCGGTGTTTCAATCGCTTTGCCATGGCCTCCAGTTGCGGGAGAAGAGTACCCAGCTCAGAGGCAAGCAAGCTTGCCATGACGGTTCCTTTTCGGACTTTGCCTTCGATATTCTGATCAAAGTCCGGATCATCTTTTCGTGCAAGATCACCGATTGTCATGTCCGGGTCGATCCGGGAAAGCTTGCCATCGGAATCGACTTTGTCCGCCAGCTCTTCGGGTAGCGCCTTTTCGGCAGCAGCAGCAAACTGGCCAACGGGGATTTCCATCACCATCTTCACGAGGCCGGTCATCATGCCTGCCATCTGATCCTGAAATTCGGGATCTGCAAGTTTTTCGGTCCATTCGGATTCAGGAGCCGCGTCCTGCGCCGACGCCGGCGCCGCCAGGCTAAGTGACACCGCAACAAGCGGAACGATAAAAAGGGAACGCATGGACACCTCCTGAATGATTGACCATTGCCTTTTGGCATATCGGCGCTGACCGAAAGCTGAACCCGGCGCCGATAACGCGGTTCAATTTGTAAATACCTGTATCGTACGGGTCCGGACTCAGCCTGGCTGGTAAATGGCAAGGCGATTTCCTGAAGGATCATGGCACTCGAAGCGCCGACCGCCGGGAAATGCGAATATATCCTGCACGATTTTACCGCCGGCGGACTTCACTTGGGCCAAGGCGGTTTCCAGATCATCCGTTTCAAATGTCGGCATTGGCATAGCGGGCTCTTCTCCCGCTGCAAGCCCGATCTGAACTGGCCCGCCTTCGACTGCCGCATATTCCGGTCCATAGTCGGTAAACGCAAAGCCAAATGCCTGTTCGTAAAAGCTCTTGCTGGTGCCCAGATCGCCCGCTTTCATTTCCACGTAATTCGGGATGATTTTTGGCATGGCTGTAGTTCCTGTATTTGCAATTCTGGATATGGCCGATCCGGAAGCGGCGCTGCTCAACCCCATCAGGCTGAGAGTGGCCACAAAATTCCGTCGACTCGTCATGATCCAATCATAGTCGAAATTGAGATCAAAACAAGAACACAATCGAGATGTGGCGTTCAATCAAACTGTTTTGCCGCACTGCGCCGTTCCAGCAGGATCACATCACGCCATTGACCGGCCATGGGTCCGTGAGACATTTTACCGATGCGTTCCCGGCGGCCCAATATTTGAAAGCCGGCCTTTTTGTGGACGGCAATACTGGCGTTGTTCTCCGGAAAAATACCCGCAGTCAGCGTCCAGAACCCGGCCTCTTCGGAAGCGGAGATCAAGCCCTCCAGCAATTGCCTGCCAATCCCTCGGCCCCCATATTTATTCGCGACATAAACGCTTTCTTCGGCCACTCCGGCATAGACGCACCGCGAAGATGTCGCGCTGAGCGCGGCCCATCCGGCAAGCTCGCCATCGACAAATGCGCCCAGACGCGGCGTTGCCAGATGCGTAGCATCCCATTCCGTCCAGCTCGGAGCGCTTTGCTGAAACGTGGCGTGGCCGGTGTCGATGCCTTGCTGGTAGATATCCAATATGGCGTCGGCGTCGGTCGCTGCGAGTTTGCGAATGGAGACTGTTGGCGCTGTGCCAGCATCGGGAATGTGGTCAGTTTGCTTTGGCATCAAGATGGGCCCCCGCGACAGTCTTGTGGCCCCAGACGATAAAATTTTCGGTTGGAATCGCTTGTGAGAACGCGGATTTGAATTGTGTCGCCAGGCTTGCAGTTCATTGCGCTGAACTTCCTGGTCCTGAATGTAATGTCTTGATCTCCGGCCAAACTGGCCTGCACAATTATTGTTTGTTGAGTCGCATCTTCGAACCGTGTTTCGGTTCTGATCGAGATGACTTCGCCATACGCTACTTCCTCACGATTTTGTTGTGCACTCCAAACCCCATTTTTTTGCACGAGAAAAAGACCATAAAAGAGTCCTACAAGAAGTAAAAACAAACCCGCAGTCTTCCACTCTCGCAGAAGCACGAACCGCCAGTATTTCCACTCAAATTCCAAAGACAAATTTACTCCGCTGCTTCAATCACTTCGCTGTCCGACAAGGGCTCATCAATCCGGTTTACCATTTCCTTCGGACAAACCTGCCAGAAGCGTTGCCGCCAGCGATCCCAGTCGCGCAGCACGGTTTCGGACCATTTGCTGTCGGTGGACTGATGATGTGCTTCGATCAGGCCTTTGAGATGCGCTTCCCAATGGGCGCTGTCGAGCCGTTGCCAGACGATCGTTTCGGGATTGGCCTGCTTCTCGAAATTGCGCTCGGTATCGAGAATGAACGCCATCCCCCCGGTCATGCCGGCGCCGAAATTGCTGCCAACGGCGCCCAGGATCACAGCATTTCCGCCGGTCATATATTCGCAGCCATTGGCACCGCAGCCTTCGACCACGACATCCGCGCCTGAATTGCGGACCGCAAAGCGTTCTCCGGCCTGACCCGCCGCGAACAGTTCGCCAGAGGTCGCGCCATAGAGAACGGTGTTTCCGATAATGGTATTGGCTTTGGAATCGAGCGGCGAGCTGACCATCGGGCGGACGACAATCTTGCCGCCGCACAGGCCTTTGCCGACATAGTCATTGGCATCGCCGAATACTTCAAGCGTAATGCCCTGACACAGGAATGCACCCAGCGACTGGCCAGCGGATCCGCGCAGGCGGACATGCACATGGTCTTCCGCCAGAGCCTTCATGCCATATTTGGCCGTGACCTCCGCCGAGAAGCGCGTGCCCACAGCCCGGTGGGTGTTGCGCACGGTATATGTGAGCTGCATTTTTTCGCGTCGCTCGAACACCGGACGCGCATCCGCGATCATCTGCGCATCGAGACTGTCGGGTACTTCGTTGCGATGGGTGGGCAGGTTGAAACTGCGTTCGGTATCGGGTGCGTCCACCTTTGCCAGTATCGGGTTGAGGTCGAGATCATCGAGATGCTCGGCCCCGCGGCTGACCTGTCGCAGCAATTCCGTGCGACCAATAATGTCATTGAGTGTGCGATAGCCCAGACGTGCCAGAATTTCGCGCACTTCCTCAGCCATATAGGTCATCAGATTGATCACCTTTTCCGGCGTTCCGGTGAATTTCTCGCGCAGCTTTTCATCCTGCACGCAGACACCGACAGGACAGGTATTGCTGTGGCATTGCCGGACCATGATACAGCCCATCGCCACCAGACTGAGCGTGCCCAGTCCGAATTCCTCTGCCCCGAGTATCGCCGCAATGACGATATCGCGACCGGTTTTCAGGCCGCCATCGGTCCGTAATTTGACCCGGTGGCGCAGACCGTTGAGCGTGAGCACCTGATTGGCTTCGGTGAGACCCATTTCCCATGGGGTGCCCGCAAATTTGATCGATGTTTGCGGTGATGCACCGGTGCCGCCGGTGTTGCCCGAGATCAGAATGACATCGGCATGGGCTTTCGCCACGCCTGCTGCAATTGTACCGATCCCGGCAGAAGATACCAGCTTCACGCAAACACGTGCGCGGGGGTTAATCTGTTTCAGATCATAAATCAGCTGCGCCAGATCCTCGATCGAATAGATGTCGTGATGCGGTGGCGGTGAAATCAGTGTGACACCGGGAGTTGAATGTCGGAGTTTTGCAATAAACTCGGTGACTTTAAATCCGGGTAGCTGGCCACCCTCGCCCGGTTTGGCGCCCTGGGCAACCTTGATCTCGACTTCTTCGCAAGCACCAAGATATTCGGCCGTGACACCAAAGCGCCCGGATGCAACCTGCTTGATCGGACTGCTGGCATTGTCGCCATTTTCAAAGGGCGTATAGCGCCGTTTCTCTTCGCCGCCTTCACCCGACACGGATTTTGCACCGATCCGGTTCATCGCGATGGCGAGCGTTTCGTGCGCTTCGGGGCTCAAGGCACCGAGCGACATGCCCGGTGTGTTAAAGCGCTTGCGGATCTCGGTAATCGCCTCGACTTCGTCAATCGGAATCGGTTCCGGCGCATAGTTGAACTCCATCAGATCGCGCAGATACACAGGCTCGAGATCGCGCACACCTTGCGAGAATTGCAGATAGGAGGAGTAGCTGTCATGGGCGACAGCATTTTGCAGCAGATGCATCAAATGTGCGGAATAGGCATGGGTCTCTCCGCCATCACGTTGCTTGTAAAACCCGCCTACCGGAATCCGGACAACCGCTGCTTCAAAGGCTGCCTCGTGTTTTTCCTGCGCGTTGATGAACAGGGATGCATAGCCTTCACCGGAAATCTTTGTCGGCATGCCCGGAAAGAGATCATTACACAGCGCCCGGGACAGTCCGACGGCTTCAAAATTATAGCCGCCGCGATAGCTGGAAATAACGGCGATGCCCATTTTGGACATGATCTTGAGCAGGCCTTCATCGACCGCCTTTTTGTGACGCGCGATGCATTCATCCAGACTCAGGCCGTCAAACAGGCCCCGGCTGTGGCGATCCACAATCGCCGCTTCCGAGAGATAGGCATTCACTGTGGTTGCGCCAACACCAATCAGCACCGCATAGCAATGGGTATCGAGGCATTCGGCTGCCCGCACGTTGACCGAGGCATAGGCGCGCAGGCCCTGCCGCACGAGATGCGTATGCACCGCGGCCGTGGCGATAACCATGCTGATCGCCATATGGTCTTCGTCGATATTTTCGTCGGTCAGAAAAATTTCGGTCTTGCCCTGCCGCACGGCCTGTTCGGCTTCGCTGCGGATCCGGGCAAGCGCATCGCGCAGTTCGATCGCGCCGCCGGTTGATGTCATCGTGCAGTCAATCACTGCAACCGCATCGCCAAAGCTGGCTTTCAGGCGTTCCCATGACGCACAGCTGAGAACCGGACTGTCGAGCACCAGAACATTCTCGTTTTGGCTGTCTTTTTCCAGAATATTGGCGAGATTTGAAAACCGCGTCCGCAGGCTCATCACATGGCGTTCCCGCAAACTGTCAATCGGCGGGTTGGTCACCTGACTGAAATTCTGGCGGAAGAAATGACTGACCTGTCGTGGCTTCAGGCTGATGACCGCCAGCGGCGTGTCGTCACCCATTGATCCGATGGCTTCCTTTGCATCCTCGACCATCGGAGCAAGAATCAGTTCCATATCTTCAAGTGTATGGCCCGCCGCCGTTTGCCTGCGGGTCAGCTCTTCTTTCGAAAAGTCCATGCCGGATTTGGCGGGCGCGGGAGGCAGGTCCTCCAGAGTCTGGAAGCCTTTCACGCGCTCGGCATAAGGTTCTTCGGATGCGATTTTGTCTTTGATTTGCTTGTCGTTGAAGACCATTCCTTCGTCGAGATCGACCGCGATCATCTGACCGGGACCCAGACGGCCTTTTTCAACAATCTGGCTTTCGGGGACAACCACCATGCCGGTTTCGGAACCGATGATCAGCAGATTGTCGGACGTGATGGAAAAACGCAGCGGGCGCAAGGCGTTGCGGTCGACACCCGCGACCGCCCAGCGGCCTTCTGTCATCGCCAGCGCTGCAGGCCCGTCCCAGGGTTCCATGACGCTTGCCATATATTCGTACATCGCCTTGTGCGCAGAATCGATTTCGGCATTTTGCTGCCAGGCCTCGGGGACCAGCATCAGCTTTGCTGTCGGGCCATCGCGTCCCGATCGGCAAATGGTCTCAAACACCGCATCAAGTGCAGCGGTATCCGAAGCACCTGCCGGGATAACCGGTTTGATGTCTTCACTATGATCGCCAAAGGCCAGGCTGGCCATTTTGATCTCGTGACTTTTCATCCAGTTCTTGTTGCCGCGAATAGTGTTCACTTCGCCATTATGCGCCAGACAGCGAAACGGTTGCGCCAACCACCATTGGGGAAATGTGTTGGTGGAATAACGTTGATGGAAAATCGCGACCCGGCTTTCAAATCGCTCATCGGTCAGATCCGGGTAAAAAACCGATAGGGATTCTGCCAGGAACAGGCCCTTGTAAATGATCGAATGGCAGGACAGGCTGCAAATGTAAAAATCATTAATTTGTGCGGCGATGACCTTCTTTTCGATCCGGCGGCGGATGAGATAGAGGTTCTTCTCAAATTCCGCTGCGCTCTGTTTATCCGGCAATGGTCCGGCAATCATGATCTGTTCGATCTCGGGGCGCGTGTTCTGGGCCTTGATCCCGATCACCGACACATCAACAGGGACCTGGCGCCAGCCATAGATTGTATAGCCGGATTCAATGATCTCTGCTTCGACGATCGTGCGGCAGGTTTCCTGCGCGCTCAAATCCGTGCGCGGCAAAAAGATCATGCCCACGGCGAGCCGATTGGGACGGACTTTGTGGCCGCTGTCGGCAATGGCATCATCAAAAAAGCGGGCCGGCAGATCGACGTGCAGACCTGCACCATCGCCGGTCATTCCATCGGCATCCACCGCACCGCGATGCCAGACCGCTTTCAGTGCATCAATGGCTGACGACACAACCCGGCGAGAAGGTTTGCCATCTGTTGCAGCAACCAGACCGACACCGCAGGCATCGGATTCAAATTCAGGCCGGTACATGCCTGTTTCGGCAAGTCGCTTGTGCTCGGGAGTTGGATATTGATCGGTCATATGATTTCGTTTCAGTTTTTCTGGAGCTTTGTTTTGGCGTTCTTCTGCGCAGTTTCGAGCGCTTCGTAATATTTCTCAAACGCGGTGTCGGCATCATTGCTGAGCCGGTTCACAAGATCGCGGTCTTCCTTCGACCAGTTATCGTCATTTTCCCAGGCCGAGCCATCGTCGTCATTGCCGTCTTCGCCGGCCGCATTTTGATCGTCGATAACTTCTTCTACCGAACCAAAAGGATCCGGCGCCTTGACCGGCGGTAAATGCGCGGTCGCTTTTTCGACCTTTTTCATGATGTCCGGCATTGCCTGCATCAGTTGCGGAACCATGCTCATCATTGATTGCATCATTTCCGGATCGACAAAGACCATCATATAGTCGCGCGCAAAGGCGGAACCGGTATCGGTCGCAAAAAACATGTTCATTTCGCCCAGCTGATCTATTGTGAACTTGCGGGCATAGATGCGGGTCAGCGCTTCGCGGATGGCGGGTTCCATGGTGGTCATCAACGTAACCATCTCGTCCATCATCACGCGTGTCGAAATCTGCATGCGTTCTTCAAAATGCGGATCCGCTTCACGAGATACTTCAGCCAGTGTCCTGTCGCCTTCGCCCTCTGGAATATCTTCGTCGGAAACTCCCGCTGCACCTGCCAGATCGCCCATGCGCATTGTTCCGAGACTGGCGAGCATCGAATCTATCATCTGATCCATGGTTCCCCGCATCATCCGCTCATAGGTTCCCAGCGGGAAGAGATAATCAACGGCTTTTTGGGCTGCAGCAAGGCGGGCGGGATCGATCACAGACTGTTCGGTTTCAACGTCGGGTAGTCCATCTGCGCTCTGGGCTTGCGCAGCAATGGGAACGCCCATGGAAAGGGCTAAGCTCGCCGCTGTTGTTCTAAGCAAGTTTTTCATTTTCAAATTCCGATTCCAAATTACATTCTATTCGACACCACTCAAATCCAGACCCGTGAAATTCTCAATCGCTTGAGTGACGGCCGTTTCGAGCTCCTGTTCTCCCGCTGGCGTTGATTCATTGCTCCACTCAGCCTCGATCGACATCGCTTGTGGTTTTAGCGACTGATATTTTTTAAAGCTTTCCTGTTTGGAAAACGAAACTAGCATGCCGATATCCTCTCCGCTTAATTTGGAAACCGTTTGCTCCGCACTTTTGATGGTCATCCTCTCCAATTCATCCGCAGAGATCTGATAGTCTTCGTCTGCCACGGAGCCCTCGATAATTTCGCCAAGGTCGAAGTTACTGTCCATTGAGCTGCGTACCCGTTTTATTGTCGGTTTAGTAAGCCAGTCCGTGAGGTCATTGATCTCGTCCAGCGTCATTTTTTTTGCGAAAAATGCAGCCAGACGATCGATAAATTCTGGTATCGTGTCTTCCGTCTGCCGGATTGCTATCGGTACTGCAGCATCCACGACTACTTGAGTTACGCCCGGATATTCCCCCTCCAGATACTGAAAATCTTCCATTTTGCTGAACTGATCTTTGAGCTGAGTCCGAACGGTAGCTTGGACTTCACTTGACATCTTGGTCCCGCCAACATGTATGTCGGCCAGCTTGTGGGCTGCCCTGAAAAGAGCCGAGTCACGCATATCTGCAACTTCGGCATCGCTCGCTTGCACGGCAACTGGGGCGTTAGCCGGAGTTGCGAGTGATTGAGCGCCGACAAGCAGTAAACAGACGATCCAACTCATGCCGCAACCTTTTCTGCTACTGCCTTTTCGCGCAGGTAACGGTGCATGTGTTCGGTCACGTCGCGGCCATCGCGAATTCCCCAGACAACCAGGCTCGCACCGCGCACGATATCACCAGCGGCGAAAACGCCATCGAGATTGGTCATCATCGACTTGTGATCGACGCGCAGCGTGCCCCAGCGGGTGACACTGAGGTCAGGGCAATCAAACATGTTGGGCAGATCTTCTGCATCAAAACCCAAAGCCTTGATCACCAGATCCGCTTCGATCGTGAACTCGCTGTCCGGTTCGGGTTCCGGCATCCGGCGTCCGCTGGCATCTGGTGCGCCGAGACGCATTTTCGTGGCCTTGACAGCGGTCGCCTGCTCGGTTCCCTCGACTGCGCGCGGAGCTGACAGCCAGACAAATTCTACGCCTTCTTCTTCGGCATTTTTCACTTCATTCTGGGAGCCCGGCATATTCGCCCGGTCCCGGCGGTAGAGGCATTTGACTGATTTGGCGCCCTGCCGGACGGAAGTACGCACGCAATCCATGGCGGTGTCGCCGCCGCCGATCACGACCACATTCTTGCCCTTGGCATCGAACCGGCCATTGTCGAAATCCGGCACGTCGTCGCCAAAGCTCTTGCGATTGGATGCGATCAGGAAGTCCAGCGCTTCTTCGACACCCGGCGCACCGACACCCGGCATTTTTATCGCACGTGCCTTGTATACTCCAGTGGCGATCAGGATCGCATCATGCTTTCCGCGCAAATCCTCGAGGCTGGCATCATCGCCGACTTCGAAATTCTCGTGGAAGAAAATGCCGCCATCTTTCAGACGTTGGACCCGTCGCATGATGACTTCTTTTTCCAGCTTGAATCCCGGAATGCCATAAGTCAGCAAACCGCCGGCGCGATCATGGCGATCATAGACATGGACGTCATAGCCCGCGACGCGCAGATATTCTGCTGCGGTCAGGCCGGCAGGACCGGCGCCGATGACACCCACGGACTGTCCCCGTGACTTGCCGGGCACCAGCGGTTCGACCCAGCCTTCTTCCCAGGCCGTATCGGTAATATATTTCTCGACTGCGCCAATGGTGACGGCGCCGTGGCCGGAAAATTCGATGACGCAATTGCCTTCGCAGAGCCGGTCTTGCGGGCAGATCCGGCCGCAGATTTCCGGCATGGTCGACGTCAGGTTCGACATTTCATAGGCTTCGCGCACCCGGCCTTCGGCAGTCAGCCGCAGCCAGTCGGGGATATGATTGTGCAGCGGGCAGTGGGTCGAGCAATAAGGCACCCCGCATTGCGAGCATCGCGCCGCCTGTTCCGCCGCCTTTTGGGGCGCATAGCGGTCTGCAATTTCCTGAAAATCTTCAGTACGCAGCGTGGGTTCCCGCTTTTCGGGATAGGTTTGATCCATATCCACAAATTTCAACATATCTAGTTTCTGCGGGCCTTTTGCCATGCCGATCGCTCATTTCTTGTCATATTTGATTGTGAAAGCAGCATCGCGAGGCGACGCCACTGGACGTCTGATAGGCGAAGTTCGGCCCAAAGTCACCTAAAAACTGCCATATAGGACAGATACTCTTACCTATATGATGATTCTGCTAACCATAGTTACAGCCACCCGCAGTTTTCCGTGCAGAATAGTATCAAAGCGGACCTATATTCGGCGAGGACAAATCAAATATGTGCTTCTATAAACCGGTTTCGTTGTTCCTTTCGGGTTAGATCATGACATTCATTCAAATGCTGCTGCTGGCAGTCGTGCAAGGCGTCACCGAATTTCTTCCGATTTCGTCCTCCGGCCACCTGATATTGTTGCCGGTCTTTACCGGCTATGCCGATCAGGGTCCGATGATCGACATCGCGGTCCATGTCGGATCCCTGCTCGCGATCATGACCTATTTCTTCAAGGACGTGATCGCACTGGGCAAGGGCGGCTTTGCAACCATCGGCATCGGCCAGGCCGAAAAGGAAAAGCGCCTGCTCTGGTGGATCATCATCGGCACGATCCCGGCTGTCATTGTCGGGCTGTTCCTCAAGACCGGCGGCTATCTCGAGGGCTTTCGCAGCACCACGCTGGTTGGCATTAATCTGATCATCTATGGCATCCTCTTAGGGATTGCGGACCGTGTAGGAAAGCAGGTCAAATCTTTTGAAGACATGACCATGAAAGACGGCATCATCGTCGGCCTGGCTCAGGCGCTGGCGTTGATCCCCGGCACCAGCCGTTCGGGTGTCACCATGACCGCGGCGCGGTTCCTCGGCTATACCCGTGTCGAAGCCGCGCGCTTCTCGTTCCTGCTCTCGATCCCCGCCGTCGCCGGCGCAGGCATATTGATCATCCCCGACCTGATGGGCGCGAGCAGCGAGCTGCTGAAAGAAGCGCTGATCACCGGGGCGCTGACCTTCCTTGCGGCACTGGCGACCATGGCGTTCCTGATGCAGTTTTTGCGCAAGGCGTCGATGATGGTCTTCGTCATCTACCGCGTCGCCATGGGCGCAGCTTTACTCGCTTTCTTCTAAACCCGGCCTTCTTCTAACCCGCCTTCGCCCGCGTGCCAAAGCGTCCGTGCTCGGTATAGGGCTCCATCCAGCCGCGCGCGACCGTGGCCAGCGGCGTTGGCGCAACACCCAGAGCGTCCAGCCCCTTCGCCCCCTTGGCCACGACATTATCCTTCTGCAGCATTTTATACTGATCGGACGTAATCGGCGCGCCCGGTAAAAAGCCGGTCAACCGCGCCAGCATCTTTGCGGCAAAATCCGGCACGTCGACAAACATCGGCTCGCGGCGTGTCATGTCGGCAATCCGCCGGTTGAGATCACCCATGCTGATCTGCTCCGGCCCGCCCAGCTCGTAAATCTGTCCGCCATGCCGGGCCGGATCGCCGAGCACTGCGGCGACTGCATCGGCGACATCCCCGACAAATACCGGCTGAAACTTTGTATCTCCGCCAATCACCGGAATGACCGGAGACAGCGCCATCATTCCGGCAAAGCGATTGATAAACTGATCTTCGCGGCCAAACACGATTGACGGCCGCAGGATGACCGCGCCGGGAAACGCTTCCCGCACCGCCTGCTCGCCCTGTGCCTTGCTGCGCCCATAGTCGGACGGCGATTGCGCATCCGCACCAATGGCCGACATCTGGATCAGCGCGGTCGCCCCCGCTTCTGCAGCGGCCTCCGCCACATTGCGCGCGCCTGTCACATGCACCGCGTCAAAATCACCCTTCAGCACACCGACCAGATTGATCACCGCATCACAGCCATGCACCGCCCGCCGGGCGCTGTCCTTTTTCGTCACATCGGCACTGGCAAATTGCGTCTGGCCCAGATTGCCCAGCGGCTTGATATGCATCGCACTGCGCACATGGCGTTCCGCCACCCGTATCCGGGCGCCCTGCGCAAGCAGCTTCTGAGCGATATAGCGCCCCAAAAATCCGCCACCGCCAAAAATGCAAATCAATTGTCCGTCAAGCGCCATTGTCTGTTCCGTATCCTAACCAGAGCCTGCCCCGCCTTTGCCGCAACCAGCCCGCGCACGCAATATCCAAATCGCCCGCCGCGCGGGTATGATGCGGGCCTGATGTGGGCGGGCCCGATGCGCGAAACCCCTCTCCCCGTTCAGCTTTGTAGCGGCCAGCCTGAATATGTTCACAAAAGTCCCACGCAGCGTGTGCGGCGCGGGGCGGGTCAGGGTGGAGAAACGCGCGGGGGTTCATGGGCGGAGCTTAGCAGGCGCGCGGGGTGTAGGACAGGGGGGGGGGTGGAGTGTCTTCTTCCGGTGCTCGGTCCTTCTTGTGCAATTACCGGTATGGCTTCGCTGTCTAAGCTAATACAGATATTCAATTCCTTCAGGGAAACTAGTCGGGTGTGTTGGAATTCAAGAGAAATGACTGAACCACCAGCGCAATCTGGTACGCCAACAACGGCGGCACTGCATTTCCCACCTGTACATATTGCTGCGTCCGGTTTCCCTCGAAATAATAATCATCCGGGAATGTTTGCAACCTCGCCGCTTCCCGCACTGTCAGGCTCCGGCGCTGCTGCGGATCGGGGTGGATGAAATAGTGACCGTCTTTGGCGATATGGCTGGTGATCGTGGTGGAGGGGTGGTTCCAAGTCTGGACACGGAAACGGTCGGCGAAATTGCCGGTGGTCCAGCTCGCGTGTTTGGGTGCCAGCGCCTCTGGATAATCTTTGGCCTTTGGTGAGCACTGGTAAAGCTCGGCGAAGGTGGCAGCAAAAGCATAACGGGCGAGGTCGCTTTCCATGTGTCCGCGCGTCGCGTGGTTGGGCAGGGTTCGGTTGCGGTTGCCGGACAGCCAGTTTCGCAACACCGGATCGCTGGCGGCGACGAACTCTTCACTGGTGCGCTTTGTGATGGCGCCATGTGCCTGCCGTTCTTCGGCATGCGCATCCAGCCGGATGGCGACCGGTTCCAGCAAGCTGTCATGGCTGCGACACGCGCGTGCAGCAGTGCGGAAAGCTTCCGTAACTGCGGTCTGCCACTGTCTGCCGCCGTCCTCGGACTTGCTGAGACCGCTACGCAGCGGGGGCAGGCCTTCCAGGACATCGGCGACCACGGTCTGACGTTCCACCGGGACCAGGGATGGCGTGATCAAGCTTTCGGCTGGTAGCTTGTTCGCAATGTCCGTGCGAATGCCCAGGACAATGACGCGGTGGCGTTTTTGCGGGATGCCATATTGTTCGGCGCGGATGACAAATTCGCCGTGCCGGCTTTTGCTGCCAGCGACGAGCGGGATCAGGCGGTAGCTGTCGGGCGCGCCGCCTGCCGCGCGCATGTCAGCGAGGACGCGGTCGAATATCGGTGCGCCATTGACCTTTGAGGATAGAATGCCCTTCACATTCTCCATGACAAAGGCGGCAGCGCGCAGGTGCTCCACGATCCGGATATATTCCTGATAGAGGAAATGACGATGATCCTTCGCCGCCTCATAGCCTGCAATCCCTCGGTTGCGCGCGCGGCCGACCAGCGAATAAGCCTGACAGGGTGGCCCTCCGATCAGGATGGTTTCAGAGCCGTGAGTCTCCGCGCTGTCCCGGATCGCGTCGAGGCGCTGGTCGATATCCTTTTTGGCTTCATCGGTGCCGAGCTCCAGCTGCATAGTTTCCTGTTTCGCAGCTTCCCATTGTTCCGGAAAACGGCGGGTGAGCTCGTCCTTGCTGATATCTCCGGCGATATAGGCATAATAATCATCAGGGGCGCGACCGGCAAATTGACGGTAGAAACTGCGCAGGCGGAGCGTTTGAAATGTGGATGCTTCTTTCTCAACCGATAAAGCAATCTCGAATACCGGCTCGCCACTTTCATCGCGCAGGGTCGAGAAACCTTCGGCCAGGCCGCCCGGCCCGGCGAAAAGATCTACGGTTCTAAATCGATTGGACTTGTGTTTAGATGCCAAGGTTCAGAATGTTCCGACGGTTTTGGCGATAAGCTAAGAGAGATTGGGTGATTGCGCTATAAGTGCATGCCAAAATGGCCGATACTGTCGAAAGCATCAAATATGAAAGCCCCCCCATCATACTTAACCGATTCGCTTCTTTAACCATTCCCGTTTAAGCTGTTAGCGAACCGACTCACCCTGTCATCGGGCCAATTCATCCGGGGGGGAGGTCGGCCAGGATTCAACCGGGGACGAGAATCATGAAACAGCTCAGCGCACTTGATGCCATGTTTGCTTATACGGAAACGGCGAACACGCCGATGCACATCGGGCAGTTGCTGATCTATGATCCGTCCACGGCGCCCGGCGGCCATGTCGGGTTCAAGGATATATTGGGCTATATTAAAGGGCGTCTCGATGGCGCGCGGATTTTCCGGCAGAAACTGGTGCGGGTGCCGCTGGATCTCGATCATCCCTACTGGGTCGAGGACAAGGATTTCGATATCGAATTTCACGTCCGCCATATCGCTTTGCCAAAGCCGGGTGACTGGCGGCAATTGTGCATACAGGCGGCGCGCATCTATGCCCGGCCGCTCGACATGACCAAGCCGCTGTGGGAATTTACGGTCATCGAGGGACTGGACAATGTCGAGGGCGTGCCCAAGGGCAGCTTTGCGCTGGTCCACAAAATGCACCACGCCGCGATTGACGGCAAGTCGGGGCTGGAGATGACGCTGGCGCTGCATGATATTGATGCGCAGATGAGGCCGCGCGATTTCGGGCGGAGCTGGGAACCAGAGGATGCGCCCAATGCGCTGGGTCTGCTGGCCAAGGCACAGTTTAACAATGTCGCCAATCCGGTGCGCGGGCTGCAAAACTTGCAAAAGCTGGTGCCGATGCCGAAACGGCTGCTCGACGTGCGCAAGGAATTTGCCCAGCGCTCCGATGCAAAGACCAGCATTCCCAAGACACGGTTTAACAAGAAGCTCAGTCCGCACCGCGTGTTTGACGGGCGCGAATTTGCGCTGTCCGATATCAAGAAAATCCGCGAGGGTTTTCCCGGTGCGACCGTCAATGACGTGATGATCGCGGTGACCAGCGGCGCGCTGCGCGGCTATTTGCTGTCCAAGGATGATCTGCCCGACAAGACGCTCAAAATTGGCGCGCCGGTCTCCGTGCGTTCCGATGACGAAAAGAGCAGCGCCGGCAATCAGGTGACAATGATGACCGTGGGTGTCGGAACCCATCTCGCCGACGCCGGCGAGCGGCTGAAGTTCATCATGGACGAGACCCAGCGGTCCAAGGCAATGACCGAGGCAATTGGCGCGAAGACGCTGATGGAAGTATCCGGCGCGATGCCCGCCGGTCTGACCGCTGCGGGGACCAAGATGATGGTGCGCATGGGGCTGGTCGAAACGCTCAACCCCGCGATCAACACGGTGGTGTCCAATGTCCCCGGTCCAATGGTGCCGATGTATTTTGCCGGGGCCGAGATGGTCAAGGGATTTGGCATGGGTATCCTCGCTGAAGGACAGGGCCTGTTCCATGTTGTGACCAGCTATAATGGCAACGTTATCCTGTCCTTTCTTGGTGACCGCGAATTGCTGCCCGATCCGGATAATTATGCGACCTGCATTTCGCGCAGCTTCGCCGATCTGATGGCAGCGGCGGTGGATGCCAGGAAAGGCGACAAGAAAAAAGCGCAGAAGAAGGCTGGCAAAAAAACAGCTGCGAAAAAATCTGCCGCGAAGAAGCCAAAGAAGCGGGTGCGCTCTTCTGCCGCTACGGCAGGCAGGGTCAGGCGCAAGGCCGCGGCGAAATAACCACGCATAATTTGTTGCCAAAAACGGCATGAACGCTCGCATTTGCGGTCAGGAATCTGGCACGCTGGCTTGACTCGTGGCGATTGATTGCCCATCCCTCGGCGCAATCAATTCATCAACCAGTTAAACCAGCAAAAAGGTTCTTTTCCCATGAGCACAGTAGAATTTAACGACCGCGTCGCCATTGTCACCGGAGCCGGCGCCGGGCTCGGCAGAGAGCATGCCCTCGAACTGGCCCGTCGCGGCGTCAAGGTTGTCGTCAATGATTTCGGCGGTGCGCGGGACGGCACCGGCGGATCTGCTGGCCCTGCCGATGAAGTGGTCAATGAGATCAAGGCGGAAGGCGGCGAAGCCATGGCTGCCGCCTGCAGCGTTACCGACGTGGACGCCGTTGAAAAGATGGTCGCGGACGCAATCAGTGCCTGGGGTCATGTCGATATTCTCGTGAACAACGCGGGCGTGCTGCGCGACAAAAGCTTTCACAAAATGACCATGGAAGACTTTGACTTCGTGATGGATGTTCATCTGCGCGGATCGGCGATTTGCACCAAGGCCGTCTGGGACCACATGCGCGAGCGCGGTTACGGCCGGATCGTGATGACGACGTCTTCAACCGGGCTTTATGGCAATTTCGGCCAGGTCAATTACGGTGCGGCCAAGCTGGCGCTGGTCGGCATGATGAACAGCCTCCACCAGGAAGGTGCAGGCAAGGGCATTCACACCAATTGTATCTCACCCGTCGCCGCGACCCGCATGACCGAAGATCTGATGCCCGAAGAAGCACTGAAAATGCTGGTCCCCGAAGCGGTCACCCCGGCCGTTGTCTATCTGTGCAGCGATGGCGCACCATCCAAGACTATCCTGACTGCAGGCGCAGGCGGTTATGCTGCCGCGAAAGTTCTGGAAACCGAAGGCATTTGGCTGCCGGTTGAACAGCGCAGCGCCGAAGCAATTGCCGAGAATATCGACACAATTCTCGATGAAACCGGCATGCAGGAATATGCCAATGGCGGCGGACAGGGCGGGAAATTCTTCCGCCGGATGCAGGAAGTCATGAAAGGCTGAAGCAACACTCAGCAACTTAGCCCACAAGAGGAGAGAGAATATGCCAATTATCAAACCCGAAGAACTGGAAGACTGGAAAGGCAAGGAAGTCGGCGTGTCCGAATGGTTCGAAGCAAGCCAGGACCGGATCAACAAATTTGCCGACTGCACCGAGGATCATCAGTTCATCCATATTGATGAAGAAAAAGCCAAGGCCACTCCGTTCGGCGGCACCATCGCACATGGTCTGCTGACCCTCTCTTTGATGCCGGCCATGTCCTACGGCTGCACGCTCGGTCTCGAAGGCACGGTCATGGGCATCAACTATGGCTATGACAAAGTGCGCTTCCTCAACCCGGTTCGTGCCGGATCGAAAGTCCGTGCGCGCCACGTTTTGTTCGATGCGGTTGAAAAACAGCCCGGACGCTGGCTGATGACCTATGATGTCACAGTGGAAATTGACGGTATTGAAACACCGGCGCTGATTGCCCGTTCGCTGGCAATGATCGTGGTCGGCTGAACCGGAACTGTTCCAGATTTAGAAGGGACTCCGGACCGGGTTCGGAGTCCTTTTTTACGAATATCGCATGACCGAACTATTATTTGAAGGAATCTCGCCGATGCAAAACCCTCTTTTTTCCATGCAGGACAAAATCTGCGTTATCACCGGTGGTTCGCGGGGACTGGGCAAAGCCATGGCACGCGCCTTTCTGCATGCCGGAGCCAAAAGAGTATATGTAACTGCTCGCAAGCCCGAAGAATGTGAACAGACGGCTGCAGAATTGTCTGACCTTGTCGACAATGGGGAATGTATTGCCTTGCCGGGCGACATGAGCAGCGGCGAGGAAATTGCGCGGTTTGCACGATCACTGGCGGACAGGGAAAGTCATATCGACGTACTGGTCAACAATGCCGGTGCCGGCTGGATGGCCTCGGTGGAAGAATTTCCCGAAATCGGCTGGGACAAGGTGATGGACCTGAATGTCAAAACGCCGTTCTTCCTGACCCAGCAGCTTTTGCCCCTGCTCAAGGCCAACGCGACTCCCGAAAGCAGCGCGTCGGTCATCAATATTGGTTCGATCGCCGGCATCATGGGCAGCGCCGGCAGCGGTGTCAGCTATGGCACCTCGAAAGCCGCCATTCACCAGCTCACACGAAATCTGGCCAGCCTGCTGGCCGAAGATAATATCCGGGTGAACGCCATTGCACCCGGGCGGTTTCATTCCAAAATGACCAGTCATGTCGAGCAAGACAAACAGCAATATGATCACGAAATCAAAATGATACCGCTTCACCGCTGGGGGCATGATGCGGATATTATGGGTCCGGCATTATTGCTGGCAAGCCAGGCTGGCGCTTATATGACGGGTGAGATCATTGCGGTCGATGGCGGGTTTCTGGTTACCTAGAGTGAAGCGGAACAGTCGGGCGGGTTCGCGCGCGGTTCGCGATCAGGGCGTTCCGGCAATTCGGATACATTGTCCGGTCACCCATTCCGAAGCCGGCGCGCTGAGGTAAAGCGTCAACGCGCCAATATCCTGCGGCGTGCCCAGCCGGCCGGCGGGCAAGCCCAGCGTATCTTCGAAACCGATAAAATCCTCGTCCTTCATGCTGAGCGCTTCCTTCACGGTCTCGGTCGGAACAAAGCCCGGCAGAATCGCATTGACGCGGGTCTTGGGGCCAAGCTCATGGGCCAGCGTTTTGGTCAGCATCAACACGCCCGCCTTGGCTGCGCTGTAATGACCGCTGCCCGGAAACGGATCCTGGCCTGCCATTGAACTGGTGTTGATGATCCGGCTGCCTTCACCAAAATGTTTGCACGCCGCGCGCACGCCATAGAAAACCGACGTCAGATTGACTGCAAGCGTCTTGTCCCATTCCGCTTCGTCCAGTTCGGTCAGCGGAGCCGAGACCAGCGAGCCGCCGGCATTGTTGACCCAGATGTCGAGCTTTCCAAATTCATCGACCGCACGCTGGGCGAGCGCTTCCATATCCTCTTCGCTGGTTACATCCGTGGCCTGCGCAATCGCGCGGCCGCCACTGTTGCTGGCGTTGATTTCGTCAGCGACGGACTGGATCTGGTCGAGACTGCGCGCGGCGCAAACAACATTGCACCCGGCATCCGCCAGTGTCCTGGCCATGCCTTCGCCAATACCGCGGCCGGCGCCGGTGATAACGGCGACTTCGCCTGTGAGATCAAAAAGCGGATTGGTCATTTTTTTTCCTTTTTCTTCGTCATGTCGGCCGGTTTTTCGTCATTCCAGCAAAGGCCGGGATTTCCTTGTCCGATGCGCCATCTGGCCGGAGATTCCAGTCTTCGCTGGAATGACGCAATGTGGATTTGGGCCAATGTTGCTACTCCGCCGCTTCGAGGGATTCCTGTTTTGCCCGCACGCGGATCGGGATGCTGCTCATCAGGGGTATTCCCGTACGCCTGTCAAAGTCGCGATCGTTGAACGAGAGCCTGCCAGTGTTTCCACCTTCGCCGAGCGGGTCTTCCTTTTCGTCGGGATTGGTGCCCCAGCTATGGGGTAGCGATACACAGCCCGGTTTGACCGTCTTGTCGGCTTTGGCGACGCAGCTGATAAAGGCGCGCGCGGATTCCACTTCAATCGGTTGGTCCTCGCTCAAGCCGAGTGAATCCATATCCTCCGGATTCATGAAGGCGGGATGATGCGGCACGCGTTTGCGCTGGACCGGATCTTCATGCCAGTTGCTGTTGTGAATTTCCGTCATCCGCCGTCCGATCATCCGCATCGGGAAAGCGGTTTCTTCCACGGGTTGTCCAAGGCGTGCAGCATAGTCCCCGAGCTCATCCATCATCGCGGCATTTCCGACCGACAGCTTGCCATGCCAATCGGCAGGCTTGGGCTGGACCATCAACGCCTGTGCATCGACGATCTTGCCCTTGTGCGCTTCCGGATCAGCGAAGACCTCGGCCACGGAAACCGGGGAGCCATTGAGAGCCGCGCTCCATGCGGTAACCGGATCGGGTGTTGCACCGGGCGCAAAGGTCGTGGCTTTTTCTTCCCGTTCATCGGGATGTGATACCAAAGCCCAGCTCTTGATTTTCAACGGCTTGTCCATCTCGGTGGCAAGCGTGTGGAGAAATTCATATTCCTCGCAAAGGTCTGATCCTTCCGGTGAATCCATGATTGGCGGGCTGGCCTGGGCATAGTTATTTTCAAATCCCCAGCCAGCGCCAAATCCACCATAAAGTTCGGGCGCGGCGGTATTGCCGTGCACCTCATAATGCAGCTTGGGCGAGATGACATAGTCGGCCAGCTCGGCGGTCTTGGACATGCGCGGATCGAGGCATACGAGCAAGTCCAGCGCTTTCATCGCTTCAAATGTCTTGAGTTGATCCGGCCAGGCAAGCATCGGATTGCCACCGAGACAGATCAGCGCTTTCACCTGTTTGTCTCCGGGGGTCAGGATTTCGTCTGGCAGCGCAGCAGTCGGCATGCCCGATATGCTCTGTTCGAGATCGCGGCTGTGCAGCTTGCGGCCAAAGCCCCAGGCTTCCATTGGTCCGGGCGAGGCCGCAACCGGCGGCGCGGGTTTCATGAAGACCCCGCTGCGCCGGTTGAGATCACCCTCGCGCAGCCAGTGACCCATAATCGAAGTCAGCGAAAGATTGAGATATTCCGTAATATTGCCGCCGCCAGCCATATTGGGACCGGTACCGACGCTGATACTGCCTTTTTTCCAGCTGCCATACATGCGGGCCGCCTGGACGATTTCCTCGGCCGAGACATCGGCGCGCTGGGCAGCAAGGGCCGGTTCGAATGGTGCGGTTGCCTTTTTGAGGGCTTCGAAGCCGTCGACATCATTGGCGACAAATTCCTTGTCGTACAGGCCTTCATCAATCACCACCTTGGCAATCGCGCCAAGGATAATCGGATCTTCGCCGGGGCGGCATTGCAGGTGCAGGTCGGCCTGTTTCGCGCTGTCCGTCTTGCGCGGATCAATCACAATCAGCTGCATTCCGCGCTTTTTCGCATCATGGAGTTTCTTGGCCGGATTCATGCCGAGACCGCCGTTCATCGAGACGACCGGATTGGTCCCGACCAGCATCAGCCCGTCCCAGTCTCCGACCCGCGGTGCACCGGCGAGCCAGGGTCCGACCAGCGCGCGGGCAATGCCCTTGCCGGGCTGGTCAATGGTGACGCTGTCATAAACGGACGTCGAACCAATCGCATCCATCAGCGCGAGCATGAACGCATGACCGTTGAGATTATTATAGCCGAATGTCCCGACATAAGAGGCAACACTGTCCGGGCCATGCTCGGCAACAATCGCTTCGATCCGCTGTGCGATTTCGCTGGCCGCCGTCCGCCAGTGTATCGCTTCTTTCCGGCCGTGCTTCATGCCTTTATAGCTGGTGAGCAGGCGGGTATCGAAACTGTGATAATTGGCGAGCTGGCGTCCCTTGATGCAGCTATAACCTTCAAATTCCGGGTTATTCTTGTCCCCATGGGTCTTGACCGGGACGCCGTCCTCAAAGTCGACAATCAGTCCGCAATGCGCATGGCAGGCCCGGCACATGACATGTTTCTGTTCGATAGCCACTTCTCTCTCCCAATTGGCATTTCTGACCATTGCTTTTTGGTTTTTAATCGTTCAATTAACTGGTCATTGATTCCCAAATTAGGGGAGGGTCGCGGATGCTGCCACTGCCCCTATTGATAAGAGTTTTACAGGAGCGATATGATGGCCGAGAAGCCCAGTGCAGCCGAACTGAAGGAATTTGGCGACGCCGCCGATGCCTGGTTCAAGGAAAATACGGTCCGTGATCCCGGCTTCATGCTGCCGCTGACGTTCATGGAAGTATCGACCGATCAACAATTTGACTTCCTGCGCGACTGGCAGCGCAAGGTCTACGAAGCGGGTTATCTGGGCGCGAGCTGGCCCAAGGAATATGGCGGCGGCGGGTTGCATAGCGAATATCAGCGTGTCGCCACCCGGGCGATGAAAAAATATGATGCACCGATCATGCTCAACGCGATCGGCAATGGCTGGGCCGGACCACTGATCCTCGATCTGGGAACGGAAGATCAGAAGCAAAAATATATCAAGGGCATGCTCAGCGCCGAAGATATCTGGTGCCAGGGATTTTCGGAACCGGAACATGGCAGCGATCTGGGCAACGCACAGCTGAAAGCCGTGCGGGATGGTGATGATTATGTGCTCAACGGATCGAAAATCTGGACGTCTTTGGGTGACCGGGCAAAATATATGATCCTGCTCGCGCGGACGGATTTTGATGCGCCGAACAAATATGCCGGCTTGAGCTTCTTTCTCAACCCCATGAAAGTGGAGGGCATCACCACGACCCGGATCAAGAAACTCACTGGAGAATATGGCTTCGTCCAGTGTTTCTTCACCGATGCGCGCGTGCCCGCTGACAGTCTTTTTGGCGAAGAGGGCGAAGGCTGGAAAATGGCGATGAAAACGCTTGAATATGAGCGCGGTGCCAAGGTCAAACCGGTGGGCGGTTATTTCGTCAAGGAACTGGATGTCATGCAGATTGTCGAGCTGGCGAAAAACTCGACCCGAGGCGGCAAGCCCTTGCTCGATGATCCGGTGATGCGGGACAAGATGACGCAGTTCATGATCGATATTCAGGCGCTGAACCTCAACAATACTCGCAGGCGGATGCCGCAGCTGATGCAGGACCGGCCGATGGGACTGCCGCTCATGAACAAGCTGGCGCGCACCGATCTGATTCAACGGCTGACCGAATTCTCACTGGAGTTTCAAGGATCGAAAGCCGGCTATTATGTCGGCGATGACAACGCGGTTGACGATGGTTATTGGCATCGCAGCTACCTGAACAGCTTCTCCTCCACAATTGGCGGCGGGACATCGCAAATTCAGCGCAACATTGTCGGCGAGCATGCGCTTGGTCTGCCCAAGACAAGGTAATCAAACATACCGTTCGTCCTGAGCTTGTCGAAGGATAGATGGCAAAACTGCTTCGACAAGCTCAGCATGAGCGGGTTTGTGAAAGGAACAAGACAAACGATGGATAATCTTGGCACGCTCGGCACGACCGAGGAACAGATTGAACTGATGGACGTTGCGACAAATTTCTGTCGCGACAAAAGCCCGATCGAAAAAGTCCGCAAGCTGATTGATGATGATCTCGGCTATGATCCGGACATCTGGAAGGAAATCGGCGAACTTGGCTGGCTCGCCATTGCCATTCCCGAGGCGCAGGAAGGTGTCGGCTTGTCGATGGCGGAAGTCGTCCCGATTGCCGAGCAGATGGGCCGCAATCTGATGAACACCCCCTTTGCCGCGACCACACTCGCTGCGCAGGCGCTGCTGGCCGGGGGAAATGAACAGCAACAGGCGGCGTGGCTTCCGAAAATAGCGGCAGGGGCGGCGGCGACGCTCGCGCTTCAGGAAGATAATGGCGACTGGGACCGCAACAATATCGCGGCCACCGGAACGGTCAGCGGCGATATCGTGACACTGGCGGGCAAGAAACAATTTGTGATCTGGGCACAAAGCGCAGAGCTGATCATCGCCAGTATCAAAGTGGAAGGCGCTGTGCAATTTGCCCTGATTGAACGCAGCGCGATTGACGATGCCGCCTTGCGCCGGGAATCGGTAATTGATGAAACCGTCCGCAGTTACGAGCTGGACCTTGACGGCCTGACGATTTCAACTGCAGCGCTTTTTGATGCGGCGCGGACGCGCGAAACCATTGACCGGATTGATCTGGCAGGCGGGCTGATCCATGCTGCGGAAATGACCGGCGGGACGCAGGCGGTGATCGATTACACGATCGAATATCTCAAGACCCGCAAGCAGTTCGACAAGATTATCGGCAGCTTTCAGGCGCTGAAACATCCGACGGTCGACAATTATGTCGAATATGAAAAATCACGGACGCATTTATATAGTGCGGCCCATTGTTTCAATGATCAGGGTCGCGGCGAGGTTGCAGTACACATGGCGGCATCGCAGGCCCATGGCAGCTATTCCCATGCAGCCGACCGCGGCATTCAGTTTCACGGCGCCTTTGGCTTCACCCATGATTGTGATGCGCAGCTATACCGGCGTCACGCGATATTCAAAGGCGCGCTGATTGGCGACGCTGCTTATCACCGGTCGAAGCTGGCCGGATTACTGTTTGACTAGAATTTTGACCGTCTGCCTGGCGGAAGCCGAGAGTTCATGCGTGAGGGCGGAACATATGAAAAGAGATTCCAGCCTGTGCTGGAATGACCAATGAGGAGAGAACCGATGTCAGAAGTACTTACCGATATTCAGGACGGCGTTATCATCGTCACCGTCAATCGGCCCGAAGCGAAAAACGCCATGACCCGCGCAGCGGCAGAAGGCATTCATGCCGCGATGCAACAGCTAGATGAAGATGTCAGTCTCAATGCCGGGATCATCACCGGCGCAGGCGGAACCTTTTGTTCGGGCATGGACCTGAAAGGCTTTTTGAAAGGCGAATTGCCGTCGGTGAAGGGCTATGGTTTTGGCGGAATTACCGAAAAGGGCCCGGAGAAACCGATTATCGCAGCGGTCGAAGGCTATGCGTTGGCAGGCGGCCTGGAACTGGCACTGGCTTGTGATTTGTGCGTGGCCAATGACAAGGCGAAATTCGGCATTCCCGAAGTCAAGCGCAGCCTCGTGGCAGCGGCTGGCGGCGTGCTGAAACTGCAACAGCTGGTCGGCAAACGGATCGCCATGGAAATGGCTCTGACCGGCGATTTCTTTACCGCGCAGCGCGCTTATGAAGTTGGGTTTGTCAACCGCCTGACGGATGGCGCGGCTCTCGATGCGGCAATGGAACTGGCAGCGACCGTGGCGGCCAATGGCCCGCTGGCACTCAAGGCGACCAAGAAGATCATCAACGAAAGCTATGACTGGACCAGCGAGAATATGTGGGAGAAGCAGCAGGAAATTTCCGGCCATGTGTTCACCTCGGCTGATGCCCGTGAAGGGTCGATGGCATTCGCAGAGAAACGCAAGCCCAACTGGCAGGGGAAATAAGCATGCCCGATATCGAACGGATCAACCCCGATACGCTGCCCGATGCAGGCAAGATGGGTTATTCACAAGTCACCACCTGCACGCCCGGCAAGATGATTTTTATCTCCGGGCAGGTGGCCTGGACGCCCGGCGGAGATCCGCCGCCCGATAGTCTTGCAGATCAGGCGCTGATGGCCGCGGGCAATCTCGAAAAGGCTCTTGCTTCGGCTGGTGCCGGTCCGGAAAACATTGTCTCGTTGCGTGCTTTCATTGTCGACTATACCGAAGAAAAAGGCGGAGCGGCCTTTCCCCCGGTGATGGAATTTCTGGCAGGCAATCAGGTCGCCTTTACGGTGATCGGTTGTTCAGCTCTCGCTGATCCCCATCTGCAAATCGAGATAGAGGCGATAGCGGTTGTCTGACAATATGACGACGGGGAGCGCCGATATCGTCGATCTTTGGGCCACCGGTCAGGATTTGCCCGACTGGTTCACCGAAGCCATGGCGGTCCCGCGCGAAGAGGCCTTTGTCGAGGTCGGTGGCCAAAAGGTCCATTATTTCCGCTGGGGCAAGCGCGGCAATCCGCCGTTGCTGCTGACTCACGGTTTTCTTGCTCATGCCCGATGCTTTGCCTTTATCGCACCGTTTCTTGCCGAAGAATATGACATTGTCGCCTATGATCTGGCCGGCATGGGCGAAAGCGAAATTGGCGCCGAGTTTGAGGGTGATCAGCGGGCAGCGGACATGGTTGCGCTGGCTGATGCACTGGATCTGTTTTCCGGTTCGGTGAAACCGAAGATCATCGCCCACAGTTTTGGTTCTGGCGTCGCGTTGACTGCAATGGAACTGGCCGGAGAGCGGTTCGGCGGGCTGATCATTTGCGACCTGATGATCATGCGCCCCGAAAAGCTCATGCAACATTTCAAGGGCGGCGGCGGGCCTCCCGGATCTGGCAAATCCGACAAACCCAATAATATCTATGCCGATTATGAGACCGCGCGCGGCCGTTTTGTGCTGGCGCCGTCTCAGGGTGTGCAGACGCCGTTTCTGCTCGAATATATGGCCTATCATTCGATGCGCCGGGTTGAAGATGGCGATGAAAAAGGCTGGAGCTGGAAATTCAATCCCAAAGTCTTCCATCGCAGCGAGAATGATCAGGCCAAATGGCTGCAGGCGCCGCAACGGATTGCAGATTTGCAGCACCGGCTGGCGATAATTTACGGTGAGAACAGCAAATTATTTGATGGCGACAGTGCCGCCTATTTGCGGGAACTGGGGGGAACGCATATCCCGATGATCGCGGTGCCGCATGCGGAACATCATCTGATGCTCGATCAGCCGCTTGCATTTGTGACCGCGCTGCGCTCTGTTCTGGCTTTGTGGGATATCCCCTGAGCCAGCAAGAGGTGAAGCCGTGAGCAGCAATAGCAAAACCCGTATCGTTTCGGTGGTTCAGTCCGGTTCCGATCCGTTTGACACACCGGCGACTCTCGCCCGGTTCGCCGATTTGTTGTCCGATGCAAAAGCGGCGAAAAGCGAGCTGGCTGTGCTGCCCGAAGCCTTTGTCGGCGGCTATCCCAAGGGCATCGATTTCGGTGTGCGGGTCGGGTCGCGCGATGATGCGGGCCGCGAGCTGTTCCGGCTGTATTCGGACAATGCGATCGAACTGGGCTCGCCGGAATTTGAAGCATTGAGCGAAGCGGTCGCGGCCAATGATATTGCGGTCGTGGTCGGGGCCATCGAACGCAAGGGCGCGACGCTCTTTTGTTCGACATTTGGTTTTGAACATGACGGAACGTTGCTGGGCGTCCATCGCAAATTGGTGCCGACAGCCATGGAACGGCTGATCTGGGGACAGGGTGACGGCAGCGATCTGCCGGTCATGGACAGCAGCGCCGGACGACTGGTCAGCGCGATTTGCTGGGAAAATTACATGCCGCTGCTGCGGAGTTTTTACTATGACGCCCAACCCGATTTCTATTGCGTCTCCACCGTCGATGATCGCCCGGTCTGGGTGCCGACCATGCAGATGATTGCGCTGGAAAGCCGCGCTTTTGTGCTATCTGCCTGCCAGTATCTCGAACGCGGAATGATCGGACTGGATGCCGGACAATTTGATGCGATGCAGGGCAATGCGAATGACACGGTCCTGATCAGCGGCGGCAGCTGCATAATTGCACCTTCGGGAAAAGTCGTGGCCGGGCCGGTCTTTGGCGAAGAAACAATCCTGACCGCAGAGATTGATCTCAACGACCGCACCAGAGCCAAGTTCGATCTGGACGTCGCCGGTCATTATGCACGGCCGGATGTGTTTGAACTGCAAGCGCATGTCGAGCCGCAGAAGAACGTGAAGACGGGCTAGAATCGTCTCGTTGACAAGTCTGTGCTAATATCTGCTTCACAACCGGATCGATTCAGGAGGGACCCATGGCAGAGTCAGCGCAACCAGAGATTGTCACGCAGGAAGAATGGCAGGCGGCGATCGACGAGATCCGCGTGAAAGAGAAAGAACTGACGCGAACAACGGATGCCATCAACGCCATGCGGCGGCAATTGCCGATGGTGAAGATCGAGAAAAATTACACGTTTGATAGCGACAAGGGCACGGTCAGTTTGCTCGACCTGTTCGACGGTCGCAAACAGCTGATTGTCTATCATTTCATGTTTGCGCCCGAGGCTGATGCCGGTTGTCCGGGCTGTTCATGGGTCACCGACGCAATGTCCCATCCCGCGCATCTCAATGCGCGCGACACGTCGCTTGTTCTGGTTTCACGCGCGCCACTGGAAAAGCTCGACCGGTATAAAAAGCGCATGGGCTGGACCTTGCCGTGGGTGTCTTCGTTCGGCAGTGATTTCAATCATGATTTCAACGCCACCAATGCCGAAGGCGAAAACCATGTCGCCAGCGTCTTCCTGCGCGACGGCGACGATATTTACCGAACCTATTATACCGACAATCGCGGCGTCGAACATCTGGGCAGCCACTGGACGTGGCTGGACCTCACACCTTATGGCCGGCAGGAACCCTGGGAGGTTACCCCCGATGGCTGGCCCAAGGGAGAAATGTTCTGGGACAAGCGGCACGATGAATATGAAGCGTGACGGCAAATGATTTTTCTACTGGATACCGAATTCAATGGTTTTGGCGGTGAACTGATCTCAATAGCGTTGGTTCCATTGGAAAAAGATTATCCACCGTTCTACGAAGCACTGGTTTGTGAATCGCCAACGGAATGGGTTGCGCAAAACGTTTTACCCGTTCTTCAAACAAACCCTGTTGCGAGGAAAGTGCTGACGGACCGAATTTGCGAGTATCTGGATGATGGCGACGATATTACTCTTGTTGCGGACTGGCCTGAAGATATAGCCCACGCAGCCGCACTGTTATCGTACAAAGGCAAGCGACATATATTCAAACAGCGAATTCGTTTTGAATTGATAGACGGTACCGGTTTTGATTGTTCGAAGGAAAGCGAAGTGCCGCATAATGCCTACTATGATGCTTTGGCACTTCGCGAATTTTTCGAAAAGCAAATCGCGCGTTCTTGATCAGAAGGAAAATACCATCGTTTCGCGCCCATCTTTTTTCATTGCGGCCTGATAGGATGGCGTTGCTTCCATCTGTTCCAGCCAGCGCAGGCAGCCGGGGCGGCTGTCGTCGACAAAGCCTTTTTGTTTTGCTGATGCCATGCAGTAGCTCATCGTAATATCTGCGGCGGTCAGCTCGTCACCGGCGAGCCACTTATGCTGCGCCAGGTCATGTTCCAGCCGGTCCAGTATCGTCTTCATGCGGGGCTGGACGAGCAATTGATTGGCCTGTCCGAGCACGGCGCTTATCAGCGGGCGGATGAAGAATGGAGAGCGTTTCTGGAGCACGGTGAAAATACCGTCCATGAACTGCATCGGCATCATGCTGCCGATCGAGGCGTGGAACCAGAACAGATAGTCGGCGCGGTTCGGGCTGCCGGCTTTGGGCCGCAGCGGGCTGTCCGGATGCTGGTCCAGAATATAGTCGATGACGGCATTGCTTTCTGCCAGCACAAGGCCGTTTTCATCGGTAATCACGGGCGCGGTGCCGAGCGGAGAGAGCGCCTTATAGTCATCAGGCGCGAGATTATTGTCCGCGTTGCGGTTGTAGAGTTTCAACCCATATTCATCGCCCAGTTCTTCGAGCAGCCAGAGGACACGAAAAGACTGCGAATATTCGAGATGGTGAAGTGTAATCATGGATTTGGCTCCTTCAGGTATCGGTTATATGCGGCAATCAGGCATTCTTGATCGTCAATCCGCCATCGACAGGGATCACGGCTCCGGTCAGAAAACTGGCAGATGGCAGCACGCAAGACAGGGTCATGTGCGCGACTTCTTCGGGGATAGCATAGCGGCGCAGCGGGACGCGGCGCTTGGCATAAATGGTTTTATGCTCTTCGGGAATGCCGTCGGTAATGCCGGTGCGGATCGGGCCGGGGCAGATACAGTTGACGGTGATACCCTCGCGTCCGAGATCAACCGCGAGGCCGCGAGTCAGACCGATCACGCCATGTTTGGCAGCGACATAAGGGCTGTTGCCGGGAGATGCGCCCAGGCCTTCGGTGGAGGCGACATTGACGATGCGCGGATGCTCGGCTGCCCGAAGATGCGGCAGTGCAGCCCGGATCATCCGTTGATGGGCCGAGAGCATGACTTCGATGGTCGGGGTCCAGCTGTCTTCATAGCTTTCTTCGGCGACATCTGCGGGGATGGCGAAACCGGCATTGTTGACGAGAATATCGATGCCGCCAAAGGACCCGGCAATCTCGGCGACAACCGCTTTGATCACATCCGGATTGCTGACATCCAGCGCCCAGGCTTCTGCCGATCCGTCATAACCGGCATCCGCAATTTCCCGAACCACGGCGTCGCATTTTTCCTGATCGAGATCCGTGACGGCAACCTGCGCCCCTTCCGAGGCGAACAGATGTGCAGTGGCCCGGCCCATGCCGCTTGCGGCGCCGGTGACAATTGCTTTCTTGCCCTTGATCGAGCGGCTCAGCGATTGATAGGACTCCATGATCAGGCAGCCAGGAAGCCTTCGAGACGGCCACGAATAATCTCTTCAGCGTCTTTCATGATGCCGCTGATCAATTCATCACAGGTCGGGATATCGTTGATCAGACCCGCGACCATGCCGCAGCTCCACGCGCCAATGTCCATGTCGCCTTCCAGCATGATTTTTGGATAGACACCGGCAACCTGCTCGATGACATCGGTAAACTGCAGGTCAGCGCCCTTTTCCTTTTCGATTTCGAGCAAACGCTCCACCGCCGGATTGTTCAGGACACGCTCGGTATTGCGCAGCGGGCGCATGACCAGGCGAGTGTCACGTTCGCTGGCGGCAACGATGGCATCCTTGACATTCTGGTGCACCGGAGCTTCTTTTGTCGCGATAAAGCGTGTGCCCATATTCATGCCTTCTGCGCCCATCGCGAGTGAGGCAACCAGCGACCGCGCATCGGCCTGGCCACCGGAAGAAACAAACGGAATTTCCAGTTCATCAGCAGCGCGGGGCAGCAGGATCATGTTCGGAATATCGTCTTCGCCGGGATGGCCGCCGCATTCGAAGCCATCGACGGAGACCGCGTCACACCCGATATTCTGTGCTTTCAGGGCATGGCGAACGGCGGTGCATTTGTGGATCACCTTGATGCCGGCACCTTGCAGGGCGGGCAGGACTTGCTGGGGATTGTTCCCGGCGGTCTCGACGACTTTCACGCCGCCATCGATAATCGCCTTGACCATGCCTTCGTAATCCGGCGCATTGACGACCGGCAGGAAAGTCAGGTTCACCCCAAACGGCTTGTCGGTCATGTCGTTGCACTTGGCAATTTCATTGGCCAGCGCTTCGGCAGAGGGCTGGGTCAGCGCGGTGATGATGCCGAGGCCACCAGCGTTGGAAACCGCGGCGGCGAGTTCGGCAAATCCGACATAATGCATGCCGCCCTGAATGATCGGATGCTGGATACCAAACATTTCGGTGATACGTGTCTTCATGGGATTTGCTCCTCGCTTTATGGGATGACCGGACAGTGGTTTGCCCAGTCGAGAATCGATTTAATCGGCCAGTTAAATAGCCTGCCACGCGCCGGTTGTCACGCCTTTCCAGATTTGATCGGGAGACGCTACGGCAAGCTCGGCACCGAGCCGCCGGGACCAGTGATGCTCATTGCCCAGCGCATCGCGCCACGCCCAGAGCCGCCGGGTATAGTGGTGCAGATCATATTCCATCGTATAGCCCATGGCGCCGTGAACCTGATGAAAGGGCACGGTCACGGCTTCCACACTATGACCAATCTGGACTTTGGCGATCGCGGCTTCGTGCCAGGCCTGCTCGGGGTCATTGGCATGACGCGCCATGGCGCTGGCAGCCTGGGTGGCGGCCATGGTCGCGGCAGCACTTTCGGACGCCGCGACGGCAAGCTGATGCTGGATGGCCTGAAACTTCGAAAGCGGCCGGCCAAATTGTTCGCGATCGGAAACATAGTCGATAGACAGGTTCAACGCGGCTTCCATCGACGCCGCCATTTGCACGGCACGAACCGTCAGGACCAGCGCTTCAACGGCCCGGCGAGAAAGATTGGTCGATGACTTGGCAATTGGTGCGGCGTTCGAGAAATCCAGCTTGCCATCTGCATCAGGTGACAGGGGATAAGCTTCATCGGTCGCCGCATCGCTGCGCTTGTACAAGGCAATGACATTCTGCTTCGCGTCATAAATGACGACATGTTCCGCGACCCCGGCAAAGGGAACGATCACCTTGTCTCCATCCGCGAGAGCAAAGCTGGATGGTCCGTCGGGAATAGCAATTCCTGCATGGTCCAGCAGCCAGTTGGCGATCAGCGTTTCGGCAAAGGGAACAGGTGATGCGGCCTGAGCCGATACCCAGATCGCGCCGAAGACTTCGTCCGGGCTGACATCAAATCCGCCATTTTCTTCACTGACCCAGGCAAGCGGCAAGCCGTTTTCCTGCAACGCATCCCAGAGAGCTTGCGGATAATGCCCGGCTTCGGCTTCATGCGGCACTTCCCGGCCACATAGATCGGTGAATATTTTCGCTGCGGTTTCGGCAATCATGCCTTCGGTATTGATCATGATCGCCTCCTATCTCAGGCCCAGTTGCCGGGCGGTAATCCCGCGCATGACTTCGGTTGTGCCGCCGCGCAACGTGTTGGGCGGCGAACGCAGCACGCCGATATTGACGATCCTGCGCATCTCGTTGGACAGCTCTTCATCCGGCAATTCGCTGAGCATGGCGCGCACTTGCTGGGTCAGATCATTTTCCAGCCGATTGCCCAGATCCTTGACCAGCGCCGCTTCGGTTTCCGGAGACACGCCCTGATCAAGCAGATTGGCAATGCCCCAGGACATGCCGCGCAAAGTCCGCAGATTGGCAACCAGCTTGCCGAGCCGAGCCTGTGAATCCGAACCGAGTTTGCCGGCCAGTTGATAGAGCGCCGTTTCCAGCGTGATGTAGCTCGACAGAAACCGCTCCGGGCCGGAACGTTCCATGGCCAGTTCGCCGGTTACCTGTTTCCAGCCGCCACCTTCTTCGCCGAGCAGGCAATCATCCGGGACGATCACGTCCTCGAAATAGACTTCGTTGAAATGCGCGTCGCCGGACAGGTCGGTAATCGGTTTGATGGTGACGCCAGGTAGCGTCAGGTCGATCATGATCTGGGACAGGCCGACATGACGATTGCGGCCATCCGCTGGTGACGTCCGCAACAAAGCTACCATATAGTGGCAGATATGCGCGCCGGACGACCAGATTTTCTGGCCGTTGATTTTCCAGCCGGCATCGACCTTTTCGGCTTTGGTCTTGACGTTTGCAAGATCGGATCCTGCGCCCGGTTCGCTCAGGCCGATCGCGAAATAACAGTCACCTTCCGCAATGCGCGGCAGGATATCCAGCTTCTGCTCTTCGGTGCCATGTTCGAGCAACATCGGTGCGTGCTGGCGATCGGCAATCCAGTGCGCGCCTACGGGAGCACCGGCTCGGAGCATTTCTTCGGTTACGATATAGCGCTCCAGTGCGCTTTTGTCGTGGCCGCCATATTGGCTAGACCAGGTCAGGCCAATCCAGCCGCGCTGACCCATTTTTTTCGAGAATTCCGGATCTGCTGATGCCATCCAGCATTCCGGTTCGGGACGGAAATTTCCGGCATCGCGTTCCTGTTTCAGAAACGCCTGCAACTCCGCGCGCAATTCCTCAAGCGCGGGATCGGGCTGGACGACAGGAAAGTTAAAGCGTTGCATCGGAAATAAGCCTGTTCAGGGAGTGACAATATTAAACTGCGGGTCAACGGGATCCAGTGCGCCGAACATCCGAGCCATCAAAACGACATTGCCGAGCACGCGCATTTCGCCGGAGATGATCAAATCCTGGGGCTGGACCTGACGCATCAGGATGCGTGTGAAATTGGTACGGCTGATGGTGACCTGGGTGGATGACAGCTCGCGTGTGCCTGCTCTGGGAAACATGACGCTGCTGCCCAGATCGACACTGACGCTTTCACCACGGTCAGGAAAGCTGAACTGGATAACGCCGCCAGCACCGCTCATCCGTGCCGGATTGAAACGTGCGGCCATGGCATCGAACAGGTCGATAGCCGGAATGCTGTTGAGTACACGTTCGTTGGATGTGGCCACCACGTCACCGCGTTCATTGCCTTCGCGCAATTCTTTTGCACCGCTCAGGTAGATGTTCCGCCACGTGCCCGCTTCGGCCTGAAAACCCAATTGTTCATAGCTGGACGCCAGCCATTTTTTGGCTAGCTCATCGGCTGGATTGGCGAAGACCATATGATTGAACACAGTTGCGGCCCAGCGAAAATCGCCGCTGTTAAAGGCAGCGCGCCCCACTGCCAGTGCCTTGAATGCGCCGCCCATGGCCGCGACATATTTCTGCGATTCCTCAGCAGGTGGCAGGCTGTGATAATGGGCGGGAATACCATCCCACCAGCCAAAATAGCGCTGATAGACCGCCTTGCTGTTGTGATTAAACGTGCCGTAATAGCCGCGCACGCCAAAATCGGTCAGGGCAAAATCAGGCTCGCCGATATTCTCGGCAATTTCGTGCATTGTCGCCCCCTGATTGGCCTGCCGCAAGGTCTGGTCATGAACATAGCGATAGAGTCCGCGCTGGTTTTTGAGCGCAATCTCAACATTTTCCGCACCCCAGGTTGGCCAGTGATGTGATGCCAGCAGGACTTCCGACTTGTCGCCATATCGGGCGAGCATATCGTCAATAATCTTGCTCCATTTCAGCGTATCACGGACCAGCGCACCCCGCGGTGTCAGGACATTGTGGAAATTTCGTGTCACGACCTCCGCCCCGTGCAGCGCTTTGAACGCCGGCATATAGAAAACCAGTTCGGCTGGCGCTTCGGTTTCACTGGCGTCCATGAATTCGAACCGGATGCCGTCCAGCTCAATTGTTTCACCTTCTTTGCCAATGGTCCTGGTCGGCGGCATCAACGACAGGCCACCTCTCGAGATAACCTGTCCCAGACCGGTCCCGACATGGCCGGTCGCACTGGCCGGCAGATTGGTGCCGAATTGAAACTGCACCCGCCTGTTCATTGCGGTGCCGGCCAGCACATTTTCGCCAATGGACTCACGCAAAAAACCATGTGGTGCGATAATAGGAACCTGCCGCAAGCGCTGATCGGCGGGGGTCAATACCCCGCTGACTCCGCCAAAATGATCGCCATGACTATGGGTGAAAATGACGGCTTGCACCGGGCGTTCACCCAATGTGGCATTGGCAAGGGCAAGGCCCGCTCTGGCCGGGGCGGGCGTCGTCAGAGGATCAACGACAATCCAGCCGGTCGTGCCCTGGATCAGGGTCATCTGGGCCAGATCATAACCGCGAATCTGGTACACGCCCCTGGTGACTTCGAACAGGCCGTGAATGCTGTTGAGTTTGCTCTGCCGCCAGAGCGATGGATTGACCGTGTCAGGCGCCGCATCCTTTACAAAATCAAACTGACCAACTTCCCAAGCAACGCTTCCGTCTTCATTGAGAATTTGCGCATCTTCAATCTTCGCGAGAAATCCGCGATTGGCATTGCTGAAGTCCAGCTGGTTTTCGAGTGGCAGGCGGGAAGCGACGGCCGCATTGGCAGCGCGTGTGGCATTGGTCGCGACGCCTTCCGGGGGCAGATAGGCCGGGGATGGGGTGGCTGGGGAAGGCCGGGCAACCGGTGCGGCTGTTGCCGGTTGCGGGGTCGCTGCGGACTGCGGCGCCGCCGTTTGCGTGGCGTCCGCCGGATTGCCGGGCGATTGCGTATTGGCCGATTGCACCGCAGCGGGCTGAGCGGCAATGGATTGTGCCGGGGATTGTGACGGGGATTGTGACGGGGATTGTGCCGGAGCCTGCGTGACATCAGACGCCGCGATCGGAGTTGTTTCTATCGCAGACGGCTGGTCGGCGGCTTGCTGGCTGGCTGCGACCAGCAACGGCACCACCGCAGTCAATGCACCGGTGGTGCTAAGTCTCTTGGACATGTTCATTTCCCCTTGAACACTGGTTTTCGTTTTTCCAGGATTGCATCAATGGCTTCCTGATGATCATCGAGCTGCTGCAACACACCCTGAAACAGGGCGGCCTGGTCGAGATTTTCCTTCAGCGTCACGCTTTGTGCCGTCCGCACCAGTTCCTTGGTCTTGCGTATGGCGAGTGGCGGCAGTCCGACTACCATCTCGGCCAGCTCATAGGCGCGGGCGAGCAGCGTGTCATTGGCCACTACTTCAGAGACCAGACCATAATCGAGCGCCTTGGCGGCATCGATAAACTCGCCCGTGAACAGCATCTGGTTGGCGCGCGCCTGACCGATAATACGCGGCAGCAACCATGCGCCGCCATCGCCCGGAATGATACCCACGCGCAAAAAGCTTTCGGCAAAAATCGCATCTTCCCCGGCAATACGGATGTCGCACATCGTTGTCAGGTCATTACCCGCACCAATGGCATGGCCGTTGACCGCTGCGATAACCGGGACGGAAAGCTGCGCCATCGTCAGCGGAATTCGCTGGATACCGGTCTTGTACCATTGTTCGATTTGCAGCGGCGTCATGTTCTGTTCGGCGGTCATCGCCTTGATTTCATGCAGGTTCCCGCCGGAAGAAAAGCTTTTGCCATTGGCGTTCAGAACAACGCAGCTCACGCTTGCATCCTCATCCGCCTTGATCATCGCATTGACCAGCGCCTCGCACAGATCCTTCGACAACGCATTGCGTGTCTCCGGCTTGTTGAGGGTGATCGTGACGATCCGGTCTTTCTTGTCGTACAGTACGACTTCACTCATCTTGTTTTCTCCACGGCATTGCGGGTCCCCGGGACTCCTGAAAAGTGTCATTGCAGGCCCGCCGCTGTTCTGCAAGAGAGGGATCAGGATGACAGGATTTTGATGACATGATTTCCCGATCCCGACAACATGGCTGCAAGGGCAGAGAAGTCGGCTTCACGCTGGTGGAACTGATGATCGTGCTGGTCATTTTGGGACTGACCGCATCGCTGGTGGTTCTCACCATGTCAGATGGCGGCGGCGATCTGGAGCAGGATGCGCAGCGTTTTGCGGCGCGCACTGCTGCCTTGCGCGACAATGCGATATTGCAATCCCGCCCAATGGCTGTGCAGGTCACCTCTTCGGGGTACAGTTTTCTCGAACGCCGCAAAGGATCGTGGTCGGTGCTGGAAGACAAACCGTTTGTTTCAACCAACTGGTCGACCGGGGTCGCCCCATCTCTGGAAAATCGCGGTTCCATGCTGATTAGCTTTGAATCGACCGGCTTGCCCAGTGACCAGAGCGAAATTCTGTTGCGCCGCAATGATCAGCAACGGAGCATCATCATTGCACCGATGGGCGACGTCCGGCTGGGTGATAATTTGAAAAGCCGCGAATTGCAGACCAGTGATTCGCAGGGCGGCACGCCATGAGGTGGCTACGAAAATACATGAAAGCTGCATCCGCCGAGCGCGGTTTTACGCTGATCGAGATGCTTGTGGCGCTGTCCGTATTCAGCCTCGCCGCGCTGGCATTGATCCGGCTGCAGGCGTTTACCACCCGCAACACCGCCGAATTGGAATTGCGGGTAATTGCACAATCGGTGGTTCGCAATCGGGCGGTGGAGATATTTACCGATCCGCGCCCGCCCGCGCTCGGCGAAACCAGCGGTGAAAAGCAAAATGGCGGCCTGACGTGGCAATGGACACAAAGCGCGAAACTGACCGAAGACGGACGTTTCATTCAGGTTGATATCACGGCGCTGGAGCCGCGGACCGGTGCTCCAGCGGCCCTGACAATCCTGCGTCCGGCCGGTCTGGTTCTGGACGTCCCGCCGCCACCTCCGACCCGGGACCCGTGACGATATCCGGTTCCGGCCACATCGTTTAGCGGAAAACGACCGTACGATTTCCATTGAGCAAAATCCGGTGTTCACCCGCCCACTTGACGGCTTTGGCCAGCACCTGAGCCTCGATATCCCGACCGGAACGGATCATCTCTTCGACACTGGCACGGTGATCGACACGCTCGACGGCCTGCTCGATAATCGGTCCTTCATCGAGGTCAGCGCTGACAAAATGCGCAGTGGCTCCGATCAGCTTGACACCGCGTTCATGGGCCCGATGATAGGGTCTTGCGCCCTTGAATCCCGGCAAGAAGCTATGATGGATATTGATACACCGCCCGGCCAGCCTGGTGCTGAGATCATCTGACAATATTTGCATGTAGCGGGCCAGAACGAGGTAGCTTGCCTGTTGCTGTTCCATGATATCCAGGATTGCCCGTTCCTGTTCGACGCGGTTGTCGGCGGTGACCGGCAGATGGTGAAAGGGTACGCCATGCCATTCGGCGAGATCGCGCAGATTGTCATGATTGCCGATAACGCCGGCGATATTGACCGGCAGGCCTCCCGTTTTCCAGCGATGCAGCAGATCATTGAGGCAGTGGCTGCCCTTGGAGACGGCGACAATGATATTCGGTTTTTCGGCACCGCTGACCAGTTCCCAGTCCAGTGCATATTGTGTACCAACGGTTTTGAATTTGGCCGTCAGTTCGGACAGCGAAACCGGAAACCGGTCGCCTGCGCCTTTGAATTCGACTCGCATGAAGAAGCGGTTCTGGTCGAGATCCGCATATTGCTGGCTGTCGAGAATGAACCCGTCATGTTCTGCGAGAAACCCCGTGACCGCAGCGACCAGACCGGTGCGGTCTTCGGCTGTAAGTGTCAGAATATAGTTTTGTGTCATTGCGTTCATCACCTTGTCGCACTCCAATTGACGCAAACTATCCGGTTTGAAAAGCAGGATTTACCCTTGTGCTGAATTTTGCAGCGATTAGAAGCCGGGGAGAACGGAAACGGAAGATATTATGAGCGAACTGGACGATTGGGATACGGACGATTTACCCGAAGGCGAAGATTCCCAACTGGAATGGTGGGATTTTGAAGATTCCGCAGAAATGGTGGAAGCCGTCGCGGGTGATATCCAGTTCATTATCGAAAGCGCGCTTGATGCCCGGGGCGAAGCTTTGCTTGCGCTGCCCGTGAGCGACGAAGCGATGCCGGTGCTGGAAGCCCTGGCTGAAAAACAGATCAAATGGAAATATGTGACGATCATCCCGACTCACGATTACCTGGTTTCGGTCGACGATCCGCGCAGCCATGTCAAAACGCTGGCACAGATGTTTCTGACTCGCGGTGCCCGGGTGCTTCCGATCGCGACCGAGAATGACGACTATCACATGGCCGGTTCGGCTGCAGATGCCCGCTTGCAAGACACGAAATGGCCACCTGACCTGGTCTGGTTGGGCATGGGTGCGGATGGCAGCACTGCCGGCATCATGGAAAGCGCTGATATGGAAGAAGCGCTGGATGGCTCTGCGGAGAAACGCGCTGTGGGTATCATGCCGGATGAGGGTGATACGCCGCTGGTCACGATCACCAAGGCTGCGATTTGTGAAGCGCGAACGGTGTTGGTCCTGTTGCAGGGTGCGGCTTCGCAGGCGGCTCTTGAGGCAGAGATTGAGCAAGGTGCCACCAGCATGGCACCGATCGGCCGGGTGTTTGCGGACTTGAGCGTGCCTGTCGATATCTATGTAGAAAATTAAACGAAAGCTGCGCCTGTCCGTTGGACGCCAGATTACCAGCGACTGGCGCCGAGATATCCAAGCTGTGCAGCCTTGAACACAGTCTGGGTGCGATTGACAGCACCCAGTTTCTCGCTCGCGCGGCTGACATGATAGCGCACGGTTGAACGACAGACTGACATGATGGCCCCGATTTCCTGATCGGTCTTGCCGATCGATGCCCATCTGATGCACTCGACTTCCCGCTTGGACAGTCCGCAATCAATCGGAATGATCTTCGAACGGGTCATCACCGATACATAGCTGGAAATTAACCGCCGGGTGAGCGCGCTGATCACCGAAGCATGGGTTGCAAAATACGCACTCAAATCGGTCTGATCGGGGTCAATAACCGGAAAGCTATTGGCCGAAATCTGTCCGAATGGCAGGTGGACAGGTACGATCAGCAATGCGCGATAGGATTTTGCCACCCGCGCAAAATAGGCTGTCAGATCGATATCTTCGAGAAACATGTTTGAAGAAAAACCGTGAAATCCATCCTTGTCGCACCAAAATGGTTCGCTTTCATAGCGACAGGCGCGGGGAATGGGCGAATGGAGTGCGTATCGCGCGTCTTCCCACCATCTTTCGCGATCTTTCACCCAGCCGAAAATATCCGCGTTCAGCGAGTTTCCTTCGGCATCCATCATTGGCTTTCCCGAGGCAATGTCGGAGCAGAGGGCGACCCGCATGCCACGTTCTTCGGCGATATGACTAAGATTAATGGCGGCGGTCCGAATTTCAGATGCGGAAGCTATCGATACTTTTTCAAGCAATGCGGGCAGATCCGTTTCACTGCACAAGTCGTCGATCATTACCATTTCGCTCGGCACGGCATCTTCCCCTCCTGTCACCGGCGAAATTGCCCGGAGCAATGGCCGGAATCAAATCCCGGCCTGAGCTTCAGCGTGGACGGTTGAGCTGTCTGTTCCCGATTCAGAAAACCGGGCCAGACTGCGCGGGATCAAGCACCATAGAATAGCAGGGGCCCCCGAATGGCTACTGTCATTTGTGGCATGGGGTGGTCCGGAAACCGGGCTAGCTTTTTTCAGGCGGACCAGCAGGCCAGAAAAAAGGCCGGACATCACATCCGGCCCTTATTCACATTTTTCCGATTTCGTGCCTAGCGCTGCGGCTTGTAACCCGCGTTGCCCATTTCGTTGCGGCCCACGACCATATGGTGCACTTCATCCGGCCCGTCGGCGAGGCGAAGTGTTCTTTGACCGGTGTACATGCCGGCGAGCGGTGTCCATTGGGAAACCCCGGCTGCGCCGTGGATCTGGATGGCCTCGTCAACGATCCGGCAGACGATTTCCGGGACGTAAGCCTTGGCCATGGACACCCAGACGCGAGCCTGCTTGTTGCCCATCACGTCCATCGCCTTCGCGGCTTTGAGCACCATCAGGCGCATCGCTTCGATATCGATCCGCGCACGGGAAATCACTTCGAGATTTTTGCCCAGCAAGGCCAGAGGCTGACCAAATGCTTCCCGGCTCCCGCCGCGATGAACCATGAGCTCCAGGGCTTTCTCGGCAACCCCGATCGAGCGCATGCAGTGGTGGATACGGCCAGGCCCAAGCCGAAGCTGTGATATCTCAAAGCCGCGACCTTCGCCGAGCAGGATATTTTCTTCAGGGACACGGACATTGTTGAATTTGATATGCATGTGACCATGCGGGGCGTCGTCCTCTCCGAACACATGCATCGGTCCGACAATCTCGACGCCTGGCGTGTCGATAGGGACGAGGATCTGGGATTGCTGGGAGTGGGACGGACCATCAGGATTGGTGCGAACCATGGTGATCATGATTTTGCAACGTGGGTCGCCGGCACCGGAAATATAGAATTTTTCGCCGTTGATGACCCATTCGCCCTTTTCGAGAACGGCCTCGGTCCGGACATTGCGCGCATCCGAGGATGGGTGGCCGGGTTCTGTCATGGCAAAGGCAGAGCGGATCTTGCCTTCGAGCAATGGTACAAGCCATTCCTGTTTTTGCGCAGGTGTTCCAACCCGTTCCAGCACTTCCATGTTACCGGTGTCGGGTGCGCTGCAGTTCATGCATTCGGACGCCAGAGGGTTGTGTCCCAGGACACTGGCGATGAACGCATAGTCCAGGTTTTTCAATCCTTCTCCAGATTCTGCGTCCGGCAGGAAGAAATTCCACAAACCCTGTTCTCTGGCCTTGTCCTTTACGCCTTCAAGCAATTCCAGCTGTCCCGGAACATAGCTCCAGCGGTCTTCGCGGCCTTCTCCCATGGAGAAAAACTGCTCGGTTATCGGATCAACTTCTTCGGTGACAAAGCGTTTGACCTGATCATACAAGACCCGGCCTTCGTCCGACATGCGTAAGTCATTCATTTCAGAATCATTTGGATCATGCATCATGTGTAATTCCTCTTTTTCGTTATTCAGCCATATTCTCTCGACAAAGTACGAGTCGATAATTGTTTCAGATGTGAAATATATCATATCGGAAGAGAATGACAATATCGAATAATCTGGCCCGTTAGGCGCTTCATGCAGGCTTCTGATTCTGTCCTTTAAACGAAATATACCTCAAATACGCACTAGTTTTCATTCACAATCACGGGTGGATTTGCTATTGTGCCGACATGACCGCAAAAAAACTCAGATTCTATTCCCGGCTGCAAATTGCCGCGCATAAGCTCAAAAAGGACTCAGATCGCCAATTGCTGGAAGTGGCGGGAGTGACGACCGCACAAATATCCGCGCTGGCGATTATCGCATCCGAAAAGGCGGTGACGCAGACCGTGCTGGCCAAAGAGCTCGGCCTGAATGATTCGGCAATCACCGCAATGGTGCGCCGACTGATTGACCAAAAGATGGTTCAGCGGACGCGAGATGACAGCGATGGCCGGGCATGGTTGCTTGAACTGACCGGCACCGGTGCGGAGGCGGTTGATCGTGCGGCATCGATCATGAACCAGACTCATGTGAAAGTTGACGAGCTGCTCGGCGAAAAAACCATCGCCACGGTGGTGGCCGCGCTGGAACTGGTCATCAACGATTCCGATTGATGTGCCTGTATAAAGCAGTTTTCAGATTGATTGTGCCTGCCAGCGACAATCACTGCAGGTGATGTGATCCGGGGTAGAAAACTGGTGCGCTTAGAGGACTCGTTTTTGGCAATTAAGCATTTGATACTATTGAGTATAATGAATTTGCTCGAAAGAGTGGCCCCCAATTTGGCCCCCATTAATTTGCGTTGGGGATTTGGGCCTATAGTCAATTGATTCTGCTAAACTCTAAATAGAACTCAAAGAACTGACATTCCAAAAGCCCAATTCGGAACAATGCAGTCGCAATGCTAATGACCGCTTTATCCCCAAAGCGGACATTAGCATTGGTAGTTTTGAACGGCCGCAATTGGGCGGAAAGTCGCCATCCAAAACAACCAGGCAGATGCTGAGTTGCTTGCGCTGAGCGCAAGTTTCGCCCATGCGGGAAACCGGCATGGGGGATTCATGACAGAAACTAAAACATTACCGCGCACAATGGGTTTTTGGGCACAGCCTTGTTGACGGTAAATGGCATGATCGGTCCGGGAACTTTCGCCTTGCCCGTTATCATGTTTGCGGTGGTTGCCGTAGCGTGACTTCACCAGCCAGCAATGAAACCGCATTCTTCGGTCATCCCAAGGGTCTCGGCTATCTTGCCGGCACCGAGGTTTGGGAACGCTTTTCATTTTACGGAATGCAGGCGCTGCTGATGCTTTACATCACCAAACATTTGTTAACGCCGGAAGTCGCTCCAAGTGTGATCGGCTTAGCTTCGTTCCGGAAAGTGGTGTCCGCGCTATTCGGGCCGATGACCGACTTCGCTTTCGCGGTGCAGATTTTCGGGCTCTATGGCGGCTTCATACTCGTCACACCGCTCATCGGTGCGTGGCTTGGTGACCGGGTCTATGGGCGGACCCGCATGGTAACAATCGGAGTGCTGTTGATGGCGGCCGGTCATTTTGCGATGGCAAGTGAAGTGACTTTCCTCTTAGCGCTACTTCTGCTTATTTTAGGCGGGGGCTGTATTTCAGGTAATATGAAGCCGCAAATCAGTGGCCTTTATGCGTCAGAAGATAGCCGCAGGACCCGAGCTTTCGTGATATATCAGATCGCGATTAATTTTGGGGCCTTGGTTGCGCCGCTCATTATCGGAACACTCGGTGAAAAGATCGGGTTTCACTGGGGATTTGGCGCGGCCGGTATTGGCATGCTGGTGGGTCTGGTGATTTACTTAGCCGGACGGCGTTACTTACCGCCGGATTTGGGCGCCGAGCGTGAGGCAGTCCCGCCACTAACGCGCGCGCAGTGGATATCCATTGGCACTTTGCTGCTCGTGCTCATCCCTGTCATTTTCGCTACTACTACAGCAGTTCAAGCTTACGGAATCATGATAATCTGGGCTGAAACCGCAGTTGATCGAGAGGTTTTCGGATTTGAAATGCCGGTTTCCTGGATATTCACTATCGAAGCTTTCATGACCATTGCCTGGTTATTCCTTTGCAATCGTCTGTGGGCGCGCTGGAAACGCCAAGGGCGAGAACCGAATGATCTGACCAAACATGGTTTCGGAAATGTGCTGGTGGTACTGAGCTTCCTGATTATCGCGGCGCTGGCGACAATGCCGAAAGTTCCGTTGCTCGGATGGTTTGGATTTTACGTCATCCTGACATTTTCATTTGCGTGGTATGGGCCGCCTGTGCTTTCACTCATTTCGCGCTTTGCACCGCCTTCGGTCAACGGGGTGATGCTGTCCATGTACAGCTTTGCGGCTGCATTTGGCTTCTTTTTAGTCGGCTATATGGGGCGCTTTTACGAACCGCTTGGTCCTCCGCTGTTTTTCTTGGTGAATGCCATGCTCCCCGTCGGCGGAGCACTGATGTTATTCCTGTTTAATCGCCCGATTATGCGCTTGCTGGAAACCGCAGAGCGAGAGCAGCTGGCCAATGGAATACCTTAAGACTTTGCGTCGGCCAGCGTAGACAGGTTCTTGGCGTGTGAATTCCGGTCAATTTTGTAGAACCGCAGGCAGACCAATGACCCAAGAAAGATGATAAATATCGCGGGTACATAATATGCGCCGAGGCGGAAGAGTGCGTCTTCCGGTACATCTCCAGGAGAAACGCCCGTTGGAAACTCCGCCAATGTCAGCACCGTTGTAGCGGCGAGCAGCCCTAAGCCCTGAACTGCTTTGGTCGTAAACGTCGTCGCGGCGAAAAATACGCCTTCGCTTCTCCGCTTTGTCCGCACTTCGCTGTCCTCGGCTAGGTCAGCGACCATGGACACAAGCGTCATCTGAAAGGAGATGACCAGACTGGTGCTGATAACACTGAGAGCCAGTTTGACCGGGAGGAGCATTGGGTCCCCATTTTCCGGAAACAAACCGAATAGGCGGAGCAGCATTGGTAAGGGAAGCGCTAAGCAAGCAGCAATGCCGACAATAATCGCTGCGCGTTTCTTACCCAGGCGCCTGGAAATTCTGGGCGTGAAAATCAGCGCCAGAAGCGCCGAAAGCAGGCCTGACATAGAAATAAGCGCCATCTGATCTGTCGTAAATTCAAAGAAGAAACCATTGAAATAAAAGTTAAGTCCGCCCACTAGTCCGGTTGCAATAGCCAAAAATAAAGCAGTGCCGAAGACGGCAAAGAACGAACGATTGGACAGAGTTTCCTTTATCTCACCAAATATTCTTCCCACGCTCATAGGAGCTTTTGGTGGTGGAGCTTTCAAGTGTGGGATGAGCCTATGTGTGCTGAGCGCGCAGACAGACATGGACAGAAAGATAAGTCCTGAAGCCCAGAGTCCGTAGGTTCCATAACCGCCTGCATTCATGAGACCATTGGCGATCGTGTCAGTCGGAACAAGGAACGTCGACAAAGCAGTTACCGCAATCGTGATTCCGCCGAGCCACCCGAAAAATACCCGAAAACTGACTAAAGATGTTCGTTGATCATAATCATCGGTAATTTCAGGAATCAGGCCAGAGCAGGGTATCTCATAGAATGTGATTAACAGTCTGATGGTGATGGAAAGGACCAACAAATATGGGAAAAGTTCATTTCCAGTAAGGCCATTCGGCGGAGACCAAAGAAAGTAATATGCAAAGGTTATGGGTATGATTGCAGCATACATCCACGGATGGCGGCGGCCCCAGCGTGAATGGGTATTGTCGCTAAAATAACCGACCAAAGGATCCGAGATGGCATCAACCGAGAGGGCTATTAGCAGGGCGAGGCCGACCAACGGCGCATCAACGCCCAATACTTGAGAATAGAAAATCAGCAGAAAATAGTCGAAACCATTATTTTTTACCCCATAAGCGACCGAACCAAAACCAAACCCTAATTTGGTTGCGAGCGAGGGAATCTTTGGATTGCTGATATTGCCGGTTCCTTCCGTTTTACAGGTTCAAACTGTATTGGCCCTCCTCGCCCCGGAAAGATGGAGGCACCTTAGCGAAACATTTGAAAAATCATAGATAAACAAGTTGCAGCTATGTAATCGGCCAATGCCGCTATTGTACTGCCTTGCTCCAATGTCCGCTTTGCGCCCTTAGCGGACGTTATGCCAAAATCATCAAAAAGCGAATGAATGACATGATCAGTTGACGTGTGATCATCGGCGGGATGCAAGTCTCGACCCGATATTTGGTCATTAGAGTAACTGACTAGAAGCACCGGATTTCTACCAAAGATACTCCCATGCTCTCAGATTTTTTTCTTCAGTCAATGATATTCAATCAACATGTAACAACAAATCTGTTTCTTTCGAACTCTGCTGTGGAAGGTCATGAAGTTGGAAAGGTCAATCGATGGTTATCAATGGCATTTTTTGAGCCGATAACAGGTTGAATATCGCAAAGCTTCAACAATTGGCATCGACGTAGTCTTCATGGAACGAGTTAACAACTTACGGGAATCAAACAAATGATATTGGATCTAGGGACAGGCAATGTACCCAAGCAGATTGACGCTGATCTGTGCATTGTCGGCGGCGGGGTGGCCGGTCAAATGCTCGCAGAGGTATTGAGCACACCAACTCGTGATGTTGTCCTCGTCGAAAGCGGAGGGCGTGATTTTGACCCCAGCGTTCAATCGCTGGCACACGGTCACAATGTAGGCATGCCATATTATGATCTCGATGAAGCGCGCTTGCGGTTGTTCGGCGGCACAGCAGCCATATGGGGAGGACGCTGCGCGGAATTGGACAAGATTGATTTTGAGAAACGTGATTATTTGCCCCATAGTGGCTGGCCGATTTCCAAAGCAGACCTCGTTCCCTATTACCGAAAAGCCTTTGACCGATTGGGTTTGAAACAACCACGTGCGGAAGGTCTATGGTCAGACATCGGTAGAACTCCGCCGCCTTTTGATCCCGCCAAGCTGGATAGCAATCTATGGGTGTTTGATGAGATGGGGGAACGTTTCACAAACCCTGATCGTGAATGCTTTTCGCACAGCCGTATTTTGCTGAATGCGACCGTGACCGACATTGATGTGAATGTACAAAATGCAGTGCAGCATGTGCGTGTCGAAAGCGTAACGGGGCATTGTGCCAAGATAAGTGCCAAAGTATTTGTTCTCGCGGCAGGAACTATCGAAACGGTTCGTCTGTTAATGGGTGCCGTTGGTAACAGACCGGATGGCCTTGGCAATGATCGCGACCTTTTGGGCCGATTTTTCATGGAACATCCGCATGCACGTGGGGGTGAATTCATACCTAACAACCTGGCAAAGACATTATTGGCTTTGCCACGTGCCATCCGGCATGGCGGCAATCGCTATGCGGCATATCTGCGTCCGGCGGACATTGTGCAGAAGAAAAAGGGCATATTAAATTCATCCATCAGCATCGCACCTCGATTGAGAGAGGGAGAAAAAATGGAGCTGTTTCGTTCAGCTACCAGTAAACTCAAACATGAACTTCCTTCCAGTCGTTTCTGGCGCTCAAGCTATCATGGGCTAAAGAAAATGGCCGTCAAGGGGCTGGAATTGACCGATCCCTGGTCTTCGATTTTGAATATGAAGCTCAACCGGGATAAAATGGGAGTCTTTGCTGTAGTCCGTGCAGAGCAGGCCCCGAACCCTGATAGCCGTATCATGCTGGGTAACGGAACAGATAGGTTGGGTACACGTCAGGTTGCGCTAAACTGGCAATTGTCCGAAATCGACAAACACAGTGTAAAGGTTCTAATGGATACGGTCGGCAGTGAATATCGTCGTTTGGGATGGGGCGATGTGACGGCATCAAGTTGGCTCTCAGAAACTTCGACGCGTTGGAAGTCGGATCCTTTAATCTCAAGTCATCCCATCGGAGGATATCACCATATGGGCGGTACTCGCATGAGCGATTCACCTTGTACGGGCGTGGTGGACAAAAATTGCCGGCTGCATGAAAGCCCCAATCTGTACGTGGCGAGCAGTAGTGTGTTTCCAACAGGCGGCTGGGCGAATCCTACTGTAACAATTGTCGCCTTGTCACTGCGGTTAGCGGAACATCTGAGAGCGGTTTTGGACGAACGTCCAGTTCGGCGTACTCAAAAAATGGACACCCAATCACAAGTTATCGCGCAACAGTCATTTTGAGCACGATACAAGCATCGATAGGGTTTTCATTTTCACAATTAACTCCACCGGCTTGGGTTGTGAGCCAGTATTAGAAGGCTGGAATATCAACGTATGCCATAGCCGTGATGTGAGTTACAGAACAACGTTGTGCACCTAAAATGCATGAGCTTTGTGGACGGTATCTAGATCAACTTCCAATCCCAGAGTTGCGGCGTGAATTGGCGGAAGGCCAGCACGTTGAAGCTTTTTTCAGTGGTGCTGGCTTTGCTGTGCCAGACAGGAGCAAGAGTAGATATACGGTGATGCTGACTAATATCTGCAACCAGCACCGTGCCGATCCTGGGGATCATATGCAGATTAAGCGGAGATATGATCACCGCCTAGCTTTTCCATCATCTTTCAGTTGCGCCTTGCGAGCAGAAAAACAGCTTTCGATGTCAACCTCCAATGTCATCGGCTTTGCAGACTGTTTGTGAATCATCCGTTCGATAATAGGATCGATTTCTTGTCGAACCTTTTTACGCGCCTCTGAGGCTGGTTCTCGCGCTTCTGCAATCGATACGTCGGACCAGGCTCGATCTCTCGTCTGTCACTGCCGATCGTCAGGCGCAAAATCCACTTCCCTCCTTGTTTGTTGCGTTTGATCAGCGACAAATCCTGTCCATTGGCATGTTTGCCTGCCTGGAGGGAACGCGCAGCCATTTGATCGAGGACATGATATTTTGTCAGCTATCCAATTTTTGGATTGCAGATGATTGTTTAGCTCAAAATAACCCAAAGGTTTACCCAACAATCCCACCTTTGAATCGGCGAATACATGGATAGCAATGTTCTGTTATGAGAAATGAGATTTACAGAATACGCCTATTCCTTATGGGTTTGTGGAGAATAGGGAACTGATATGTTCCGATGACCTGGTGCGGTCGAGAAGCACCGTAATGAATATTAGGTAATTGATATAATTACTTAATAGATATGAATTGGAATCTGATCCACCTATCAGTCCACCTATTTTGTGCCGTTGTCAGGTCGCCTATTTTTTTTAGGATTTTCCAGCGTCCGCTTTATCCCGAAAGCAGACATTGGCTTTGACCTTGTCGGATGACCGACACTGGGGTGAAAAACGGGCGTTCGACATCAACTGCACGGCATGCGAGTGATCGTTTGCCAGCTGATGGCAATCGACCAAACTACTTATCGCTGTCTTTCGCGAGAGTCGCCGCCGTCGGATCGCTAATGTGCAACCACCATGTTTCGGTTGCCCCCAGCCCCTTAATTTCAATCGAACCGCGCCGAGTTAGCTCAAAACTGTCTTTCAACAACATTCGAGTGGCGTTGGATACCTGGATGCGACCTGGTTCTGAATGATGCTCCATCCTACTTGCAGTGTTTACAGTGTCACCCCAGACATCATAGAACGGCCTTGTCACGCCAACAACGCCAGCGACGGCAGGCCCAGAATGGATGCCCATCCGCAATTGAATCTCTTCGCCGGTCTCCTCGCTCATTCGGGCCACCTCATGTTGCATTGCTATGGCCAAACTGGCAATTGCTTCTGCGTGGTCCGCTCGCGCGTCTGGCAATCCAGCGCCAACCATGTATGCGTCACCAATCGTTTTGATCTTCTCGAGCCCGCGCTCGGTGCTCAGCATATCGAAACGCGAAAACATTCGGTTTAAGAATTCGACGAGAATCTCTGGATTCAAGTTTCTGGCTTTGGATGTGAAGCCCACGATATCTGCAAACAGAACCGTAATAGCTGGTAATGCATCTGCAATAAGTTCACCGGGCCGCTCTTTCAAACGCTCGGAGATTGCGCGAGGCACCAAATTACGAATGAGAGCCTCAGATCGTTCATGCGCAGCGGCCAGTGCCTTTTCAGTATCAGCAATGCGTTCGATGAGTGTGCGGAACGTAGTTACCATTTGACCGATGATCGCTACAACCACGATCACAAAAACTATGTTGGTGAACGTTTCATCGGCCTCCACCAGACCTGAGGGCGACTCAAACAGAATCTGGCAGATCAAAATTCCGCCTACTGTTAGAAGGCCTGCCAATGCTGCTTGAATTCTTGGGCCGTTTCCCATGTGCAACAGGCCGTTCGTCAACCCCAAAATTAGGGTCAGATGAAGGCCTGAACCCGTCCCAAGCAAATAGGTGATCCAAAGGGTAAATAGTGTGGATGCCGGCGCGACGACTGCAAAGTGGACAAGGTCTCCAAAGCGCTGCAGGAGGGGCGCAAGGGGAATTAAAAACCCGGCCACGAGCGACCATTCAAGGTAGTTGAGTTTGCCGCCGCCCAGCACGATGCTGTCGTACAGCATGACAAATACCAGAAAGCAGAGGCATATTAGACCTGAAAAGATGCAACCCTGAGTGAAAGCAAAAAATCGGGCAACGTCGCTCTCTTCGATGCCGGGACTACACGCTCTTGCGTAGCGTTCTGTTTGTTCGTCAAAGAGTTGTTTCAGACTCATCGGCATTGCTCCAGTAGAGAGAGTTTGATGACCATCATTTGTCGACGTTCCTAGCCCAATTGCGAATGTCTGCAAATGGGGCGCTTGCAGACCAACAGCTCTTGTTTTCCTAATGTCCGCTTTTGCGCCCCTAGCGGACGCCAGCGTTATGTCCGTTACATCCCGAAAGCGGACATTAGCAGCTCGAATTGCGCTGGAGTGGACCGAACATTTATGATCCGCACAATATGGCTGACTCTCTAATACTAAACAAACTCCTGGATCGACCGTTAGCCCTTATAGCAAATGACAAAGTGGTGGCAGTGTTCCAATGCATTTCGATACGGATTTTATGGATGAAGCGGCTAGAATATCGGCTCTCAATCGCTATCAGATTCTGGACACTGTGCCCGAGGAGCGTTTCGATAGAATAACGAAGATAGTTCAAATAGTTCTCGATGTTCCGATCACGGCAATTTCTCTGGTTGATGAGAAGCGCCAGTGGTTCAAATCGAAGCTTGGGCTGGATGTTACAGAAACCTCCCGGGAAGTGGCATTTTGCGCTCATGCCATACAGAATACAGATCCGTTCGTAATCGAGAATGCATCTACAGATACGCGCTTCAAGAACAATCCGCTGGTGACAGGGGATCCCAATATTCAGAGCTATTTAGGCATCCCGCTTGTATCTCCCGACGGCTTTAAAGTTGGTACTCTTTGCGCGATTGATACAGTACCACGAGAGTTTGATGCCCAGAGTATCGAATTGATGAAGCATCTCTCCCAGTTGGTAGTTCATCAATTGGAATTGCGTCAGCGGATAGATCGGGATCCTCTCACCGGGGCATTGACCCGCAGCGCATTCGCCAATGATGTAAAACAAGCAATTTCGATATTCCTGAAGCAGAAGATTCCCAGCACACTTGTGGTTTTGGATCTTGAAAACTTTAAAACATTGAACGACACTTTTGGTAACATCATTGGCGACGAGCTACTGCGCTGCGTATCGGAAAGCGTGACCGAAACCCTCAGGCTTTCTGATTCATTCGGGCGTATCGGCGGAGAAGAATTTGCGATCCTGATGACCGGAATTTCGGCGGAACAAGCCGCCAAGAAACTTGACCAAGTAAGGGATTTGATCGAAACTGGTACCTTCGGCCGGATCGAGGCATTGAGGATATCCCCGAATTTCGGCATCGCGCAAATATCAAACGATACAGATGCAGTCCACAAGTGGTTCAGAAATGCAGACACAGAACTGCGTATCACAAAACGCAGGCGAATCAGTATCTCGAACAGCTAATGTATGGAATTCCTGACTTCTCATCATGAAGTGGCGCAATGACCGCATTATCCCGAAAGCGGACACCGGCGCATAAAAAAATGCCCCGCCGGATTACTCAGGCGGGGCTTTGAAACTATCTTGGTGAGCGTTGATTAGGTGTAGCTAACTTTCACATTGACTTTGCGCTGACGCCGCATCGCTCCGCCAATCGCGCCAAAGCCAAAGATCATGAAAGCCCATGTTGCTGGTTCAGGAACGGCACCGAACGCTTGATTAATGGTCAGATTATCCAAACTGAAGCCATAATCGAGAAAATCGGTTAGAGTTGCTTCGGCAAATTCAATCGAAACAAGATTATCAAAGCCAGACAATGCATAAGGTGAAAATGCAGCGCCCACCTGATAGCTTTGAGTGATTGTTGTCGAATCCGCAAAGGTCCCTGTAATATCAAGAATACCGGATGTATTCGAAGCTGCTGCTGCGCCATCAAAACCTGTAAATGAAAACGTTCCCCCGCCCGTTTGCGTTATTAGTACGCGTCCCGGCCCGTCTCTTTGGCCTGATGCCAATAGACGCCTAGTTCCATTCTGGACATATGTGCCAGCATCGAAACTGTCATCCAAAACGCCCCAACCCGAAGCTGTAAAAAGGAAGTCATAACCATCATAGGATTGAGAGTCTGCGAAATCATTGCTACCCGCTGCAAAATCGATCACAAGTGCATTTGCTGGCGCTACGAGCAAAAAAGTTGCTGCGGTAGCCAATATATATTTTTTCACGCTATACCCCCAATACCTAAATCTTGACATTTGGAACGTTCCACACCGCTCCGGATTTTGCGAACCCTAACAAATTGTTAACATTCGACGCCTGCAACAGCAAGACACTTCTGTTTGCCAGTGTTTTTGTCTCTTTCTAGTACAACACTAATGTCCGCTTTGGCGCCCAAAGCGGACGCTAGCGTAGTGGCAGGTTTATCCCGAAAGCGGACACTAGCTTAGGTCGTTTTAACGACAGCAAATGGGCCGAGAGCGGACTGTCTGGTTCTGTCTGCTTTGGGCGCAAAAATGACATTAGCTACAAGCGAAACAAGTGGCCGAACTTGCTCAACCTGTGAACTTACCTACAACTCAAAAAAGGAGCGAGCGACCCCAGCCACTCGCCCCAGATAATCCAGCTGATCCTGATTCAACGGGAGGAAGTACCAGAACCAGTTAGATACTCTTGCAATGCAACACGCACTATTCCTTCAAATTTCTGACCATTTTCTCCATTGTAGATCGCAAGGTCGCAACATCTGCCTTTGAGATGCCCTTGAACATAATTTGATATACGCCGCTGGCCTCCTCTCGGAGCTCGGGTATGATATCGAGTGCCTTTTGACGCAGGAATATGCGCCAGACACGCCTGTCTTTTTCTGCTGGCCGACGTTCGACAAAATCCAGTTTTTCGAGCCGATCAATCGTCAATCCGATTGTTGCTCGTTCCAGTTCGAGGCATTTTGCCAACTCGGTTTGCGTCATTCCCTCGGTCTTGATCAGATATGCCAGCGCTCGCCACTGGGTAAGAGAAAGGCCAAAACGGGCAATCGATTCATCGAATGACTTGCGCAAGACGCGAGGTACTTCCTCCAGCAAAAATGCAAATTCATCGGTCTCATTCAAGAAACCATCGCGCACGTGGTCACTCATTGTCGCTGCTTCGATTGTCATGGACAGATCATATCATAAAGCGAATATAATATAAAGCGCTTTACTGTCTATTGTTTTACAGACTATAAAATCAGAATGAATCACGAAGAATTATCTTTCGAGGGCCATAACGGCTTGAAGATTTCGGCAAGCAGGTCTGGGCCTCAAAACGGTTTTCCGGTCATGCTCGCGCATGGTGGAGGTCAAACCCGTCACGCTTGGACAAAGGTACTCGATGAACTGTCCGGTGCCGGTTTCCGTGCCACGGCCATCGACATGCGCGGTCACGGTGACAGTGAATGGGCGTCCGATGGCGCTTATGATATGCGCGACTTTGCGCATGATATAGTCGCCGTTTCTTCTCAACTTGATAGCCCTCCAGCCTTGGTCGGCGCATCTCTGGGCGGAATAGCAGGAATGATAGCTGCCGGTGAACAAGCCCCCGAACGTTTCGCATCACTTACTCTGGTCGATATTGCACCCAAAATGGAAGCGGCGGGAGTGTCACGGGTTATTGGATTCATGCAAGCTCATATGAAGGATGGCTTTTCCTCGGCCGAGGAAGCTGCCAAGATAATTGCTGAATATATGCCGCAGCGTTCGGATCGCAAGACTACGGGCAATCTAGATCGGTATTTGCGCAAACAAGAAGATGGCAGATATTATTGGCATTGGGACCCCAACTTCATCCACCATGTATTGCGCGTCCAAGAGGACGCGCGCGAGTCAAATGAGGATCGCTCTACCCGGCTGAGCGAAGCCGCTGCAAAGTTGGAACTGCCCGTTCATCTCATTCGCGGGGGCTCTAGCGATATGGTTTCAGAAGAGGCAGTATCACACTTCCGCACGTTGGTGCCGAAGGTGCATTTCACTGACATTGCAGATGCCAGTCATATGGTCGTCGGCGACCGCAACGATGCATTTTGTTCGGCGATAATATCCTTCCTGAACTCAACCCATAAGCGAGACGTTGTGGCATGACCCATGATACCGAGAAACTTTCCGAGTTGCTGCACATTGCTCCTTTTCATCGCTGGTTAGACTTGAAAATTATCGAGCAGAACAAAGATTACCTAAAATTGGAAATGCCTTGGCGGGATGAAATGGTTTCCAACCCTATGATTGGTGCAGCGCATGGCGGTATTTTGGCGTCACTCATTGATCTAACCGGGCTGTACACCATTATTGCTGCCGGTGGCTTAGCTAAGGCAACCGCCGATTTGAGGGTAGATTATCATCGACCTGCTACCAAAGGCCCCTTCCATGCAATCGGTCAGGTAATCAAGCTGGGCAAAACAATAAGCACCGCAGATACGCGCATTTTGGATGCTGATGACCGTTTGGTCGCCAGTGGGCGCGGGACGTATCTGAGCGCGTAAATGTGTATCAAAAATATCATATTGCTCTCGTCTCCAGTCATGTTGGGATTGTTATCTGGCTGTGCGAACGACGATGCCGAAAACGAGAATGAAAGTAGCATTCAAAAAAACGCAATAGTTGAAGTCGACATTCTGACCGCGAAATCCGAGCCTTTGGCCGACCCCATAGAGGCTTTTGGCACGATAGCGGCCAAGCAAAGCAGCGCAATTGGAGCGCTTGTCGAAGGACCGCTTGAGACCATGTTTGTGACTGTTGGTGACAGGGTCAAGAAGGGACAAGCGCTTTTTCAGATCAGGCAAGCCGACTATAAAAGACGTGTTGCAGAAGCATCGGCAGCGCTCCGTTTGACGGAAGCGCAGGCTATACAGGCCGAACGACAACATGGCCGCGTAATCGCGCTTGCGCCGAGAGGTTTCGTGTCGAAAGCGCAAGTCGAACAGGTCGAAACAGATTTGGCGGTCGCCAGAGCACAAGTATCGCAGTCGCAATCGGTATTGGCCACCGCTAAACAAGCCCTTCGCGATACCATTGCACGTGCTCCATATAACGGCGTTGTGACAGCTAGAATGGTCGACGAAGGGGCCTATCTCAACAATCGTTTTTCAATGGGCGAACAATCCTCAGCTTTGCAGTTACAGGAGCTCGGAATAGTTGCGGCAATCGTCAGTGCTCCGCAGGCGCGGGTTGATGATTTTAAGCGCAACCAAAAGGCAAAGGTCTACGTTGATGGCTTTGATGAACCATTCGATAGTTTCGTTTACATCATTAATGACCGGGTCAATCCAGAATCTCGGACGGTCGAATTGCGGTTGCCCATTAGAAATCCTAACTACCGGATCAGCAGTGGACTTGGAGCGCGCGCACTAATCGAGACGCCTCCAGAAAATGCAATCATTCTGCCTAGATCAGCAGTGAAAGGCGACAGTGCTGCTGCCTATATATTCCTTTTTGACAAAGGCATTGCGCGTCGTCGAACCGTAAAGACCGAGAGCATTGATTTTGAACGCGTCAAGGTCATTCAAGGTGTCCAGAACGGAGAAAAATACATTAAAAATCCACCATCCACTTTGCGCGATGGGCAAAAAGTAGAGCACAAACAACGAAAGCCTGCTGAGTAAGCCGATGTGGATTTCCAATGTCTCGATCCAACGTCCGGTTTTCGCCACGATGGTAATCGCCTCGTTAGTCGTTCTGGGCCTCTTGAGTTTTGGCAGGCTTGGTGTTGATCTTTTTCCCAAAATTGAGTTTCCATATGTATCGGTGACAACGACTTTGCCGGGTGCCTCACCAGATACGGTCGAAACTGAAATTACCGACATTATCGAGGAAGAGGTCAATAGCGTTTCTGGTATTCGGCAAATGCGTTCAGTCAGTGCGGAAGGCGTCAGCCAGGTTGTTCTGGAATTTGAGTTGTCAGAAGATGCCGATGTGAAGGCTCAGGACGTCAGGGACAAGGTTGCCAGCATATTAGGTAGCTTGCCGGAAGATTCTGATGCACCGATTGTTGAAAAACTTGATCCGGACGCAGCACCGATCCTGTCTCTTCTGATTGCTGGAGATGCGCCTGTCCGGGAACTCACGGTTTTTGCCGATGACGTTGTCAAAGAACGGTTGCAACGCATTCGCGGAGTAGGTTCCATTTCAATTGTAGGTGGGCGCGAAAGAGAAATGCGGGTCTGGCTTGACCCGGCAAAGATGCGCGCGAGCGCTGTCAGCACGGAGAACATAATAGCCGCTTTGAGGAACGAAAATGCAGAATTGCCGGGTGGTCGTCTTGAGATTGATGGTCGCAGAAAGCAATATGGCACCCGGACATTGGCAGAAGCCAACACGGCTCCGGAATTTGGAAACCTCGCAGTAGAATATCGGCCCAACGGACAAGTTACGCGCATCCGTGATATCGGGCGTGTGGAAGATTCCGTCGAGGACGAAGCCAGCTATGCTCAATTAAATGGCCGGCCGGGAGTTGTGCTGGAGGTTCGCAAGCAATCTGGAAGCAATACCGTTGAAATGACGAAGGCAATAAAGGCGGAAATCGAGCAGATAAAGGACCGGTTGCCTAGCGGAATTGAAATTGTTGTAACAAGAGAAACCGCGAGATTTATCGAATCCGCCATTGGCGATGTACTTTTTGATTTGATGATCGCAGTAATATTGGTTGTCCTGGTCACCTTCTTTTTCCTGCTCAGTTGGCGAGCGACTTTTATCGTTATGTTAGCTATCCCAACTTCGGTAATTGCAACTTTCGCTGCGTTTGCCGCGTTTGATTTTACTCTCAATTTCATGACATTGTTGGCGTTGACGGTTGCGATTGGACTCCTTGTCGATGATGCTATCGTGGTTGTCGAAGCCGTGCAGAACGATGTTGACGAAGGTGCTGATGCGATGGAAGCGGCGCCCAAAGCAACCAAACGAGTTGCGTTGGCCGTGCTGGCCGGGACATTTGCTACACTGGCCGTGTTTGTTCCCATTGCCTTCATGGAAGGGATAGTTGGACGCTTCTTTTTCCAATATGGCTTGGCGATTGTATTTTCGGTGAGCGTATCTCTTCTGGTTGCACTTACCCTGTCGCCCATGCTCGCTTCACGATTCCTGAAATCGGAAAAAGAGAAAAAGGGGTGGCTAGGAAAAATTGAAACCTTCCATGAGATCATGCGGAAGCGTTATGAAAAGCTTGTAAGTTGGTCGATCAGGAAACGATATTTCGTCTTAATGGGGGGAATTTTGAGCCTGTTGGTTGGCGGTCTTTTTGCAGCGATGGTACCGGCAACGTTCATGACACTCACGGATAGATCAGAGTTCCTCGCAAGTGTTGAACTACCTTTGGGAACTGGAATTGAAACCGCCAAAGAGGCGTCATTACGCGCCGACGAAGCGTTGCGCCAACTTGAAAATGTAGAATATGTGTTTGTTACCGCTGGGGCCGGAACAAATCAGCAAACCAATTTGCTGGAATTTTATGTAGATCTTACACCCAAGCAGGGTCGATCCGTCGAACAGGGCGAAATCATGGACCAAGCCCGTGATGCCCTTGCAAAAGCGCTACCCGAAGCCACGGATATTTCCGCCGAGGAAGTTCCATGGGTTTCCGGTGCAGGTGTCGGATCAAGCCAAATTGAACTTATAATGTCTGGTTCTGACCTTGGAACCATCAATGAATATGCATTAGTCATAGCAGAGGAAATGCGTTCAACTCCGGAATTAGTGGATGTCGCTTCTACCTACGAAGGCGGCAGACCGGAATTGCAGATTAGGCTGGATCGAAACAGGGCAGCGGATTTAGGTGTTACAGCACGCGATGTCGCCGCAACATCACAAACATTAATTGGCGGGAGAGATGCGGGAACGTTCGAAGCGGAAGGTAGACGTTATGATGTAAGGGTTCGTGTGGAGGAAGATAAGCGGCAAAAGTTGAATGACATTAGTCGGCTCCCGGTTCGAACAGGGAGCGGGAGTTTGGTCGACTTGGCGGCAGTCGCAGATATTGAAGTTGCAGACAGTCCGTCTCAAATTGATCGCGTTGATCGAGCGAGGCAAATTACAATTAAAGCAAACACGCCGCCCGGCATAGCACTGAGTGTCGCAGTTGCTCAGGTTGACAATATATTGGCCAATCATCCTCCGCCTGAAGGAATGTCGACCAAAATGGAGGGTATGGCGCGGAGATTGGCAGACACAACTTCTGCCATATTGTTGGCATTCGCGCTTGCCTTTGTGGCCTTGTACATTGTTCTCGCCAGCCAATTCGACAGCTTTGGTCAACCCGTCCTGATAATGCTTACGGCCCCTCTTTCCTTTTCCGGGGCATTTTTTGCACTTTGGCTATCTGATCAGGAATTGAGCATGTTCGCCCAGATTGGGTTGATTGCGTTAATGGGAATTGTGATGAAAAACGGGATTCTTCTTGTGGATCTGGCCAATGATTATCGAAGCAACGGTATGAGTGCGGCAAAGGCCATGCAAAAAGCCGCTCCCGAACGGCTCAGACCAGTGCTTATGACAGCTTTGGCAGCTATTTTTGGCATGATGCCCGTCGCTTTTGCTCAGTCGGATGGAGCTGAGTGGCGCAATGCCATGGGCTTCATCATTATGGGCGGATTAGCAACATCAACCTTTTTGACCCTATTGGTTGTACCGGCTGCTTATGCATTGCCCGATGACTTTGCTCGGCTCAAAACTCGTGTTCGCCCGAAATTATCGAGAGGATTTTGGAGAACGCGACGCGCTTAGATTCCGCAGATAAATTCTGAGTTTTGCTTGGCAGTACCAATAATTCGATCATGAACAAGTGTGGTCGGCAGCGCGACAAAGAGACTGCGCTAATGTCCGCATTCGGGATGAAGCAGAAACCGATTGAATGTCCGCCAGTGGGGCGCAAATCCGACCGACAACTTCCGTATTCATAATGTCCGCTTTTGCTCCCAGAGCGGATACCAGCGTTGTGTCCGCAATATCCCGAAAGCGGACACTAGAAACAATCGCCGCGTGCCATAAAACGGTCACCAAAACTCATATGAACTGGGCTACCATGACGCTTTGTGTTTCCATCCTCGACGATGGTTTCTGCATGAATATGTAAATGCGGTTCAATCGTATTGCCGGAATTGCCTATATGCCCAATCTTCTGACCTGCTTTTACGGTCTCTCCGAGCTGTGTCTGTACACTGCCGAGTTTCAAATGGTGCAAATGAACATGATGCATTCCACACTTTAATACGACACCGTTCCCTCCTGTGTTGATTTTATCTGATTCACCTATGGCTTGGTCTGGCGATCCATTCTCATACTCCACGACCTGACCGTCACAAGGTGAATAAACAGCCGTATCGAACATTGCATAGTGCCGCATATCCTTAGGTTTTGGATCAAGTCTGTGCTCAGGCCGTGTTCTGAATCCATTGGGGCCGACTCTGATAATGTCTAGGCCATATGTTTGTGCAATGTCTCTGGCACTGTCGCTGGGAAAATTGTGAAAATTCAATAGTGGAGATAACCCGCCAGATAAAACGCAAATTCCTTCTGCCGACTTGAAAGGAGAGTTCAAAGCGATCACATCGCCTTTTGGTTCAAAGCGCCCCGCAGTGCCTTGCCAGAGTAGAAAGCTGCCTAAAGGTATCATTATCAACAAAGGCGCGTTGCCTATGATACTGCGCAAAAGAGTTGTTTGTGATCGGGTTTTGCGGAGATGAACTATAAATAGGCCTACAAAAAACAAAGCGGCAATCAATAGTCCACTCAAAGGTGGGTAAAACCACACTCCGCCCACGCCTAGACCTGCACAAAACAATATTGTCGCAATTACCTTGATGGCAGTATCTGCAGTTGTTCGTCGTTTAGAAAATGTAATCCATAAACCCGTCAAGATCAGCAACGCAATTTGAGCGTATATGGCATTCAGTAGCATTCGACCCCCTGTCAAGCATGTGTGTTATTTCCATAATACACATGAAGCAAGAGCTGTCAAAACATCGGTAATATGCAAGAAGGCTGAAGCCGCTTATCAAACGTCCGCTTTTGCGCCCAAAGCAGACATTAGAATCGTGACTGTATAATCGCCAAAAACCGACATTGCGTTTCAGTGATCAAGATTTCTCTGGACGGTTGACTGATGAAAGCAGTGGTTTTGACGGGGAAACTAATTGCGACTGCGTTTTTTTGTTCGAATGATGTAAGCTCAATATCTCTCAAACACACTCCGGCATCCAGCATCCATCTGTAACAGGTATAATCCCAGGCGACTTTAGAAAAGAGAAACAGCTATGAAGAATCTCCTCCTCTTTACGACTAGCATGTTATTGATTGTTCAACCTGCCAATGCGCAGGACAAGCACATTCCTGTCAAAGAACCAGAGACGCTTGACCTCAATCATATCGGCCTTGCAGTATCAAAGCTGGACGCGACGGTATCATTTTTTATCGACACTTTGGGTTGGAAGGCGGCGGGTGAGCAGCCTGACTATCCAGCCAGGTTTGTAACCAACGGGAAAATGTTCGTCACGCTATGGCAGGTGACCAGTCCAGATACCGCAGTGCCCTTCAATCGTAAAAATAACGTGGGTTTGCACCATTTGGCGATCACGGTTCGAGACCTGCCAACCCTGCACAAACTACATCGCAAACTTGTTGTGAGAGATGACGTATCGGTTGAATTTGCACCGGAGTTTTTGGGCGATGGTCCTGCAACACATATGATGGTAAGGGACCCTTCGGGCCTTCGGATCGAATTTATCGTTCCCACCAGTCGAGTAGTAAAAGAGAAATAGCGCTGGCGTCAGTGACCCTGACCTTCAGGTTTGCTCTTGTTCAGTTCTATCCCTCAAGCGCGCCTGACTTTTAGCTATACCGAACATCTGCCATCGGAGCGGGCTTGCCGTCCACGCCTTCTGCAACCACTTTCACACTCGCTGCCAAATCTTTAATATAGTCGTCGATAAATTCGGAGTGTCGCGGCGAGAGCATCAAGTGAAGACTTGGCGGCTCTTTGGTTGCTGATGTGATCCAGCCTCTCCGGTACATTTCACCATAAATGGCAAATGCATTATGCTCTGGATGCTGAAATGCAATCAGGCCGAGAACGGGATTGCCGAGTACTTCAAAGCCCAGGGCCTTGACGCCGGCTTCCACTTTTTCTCTGGTGGCACATACTTCTCCCTGAAGACGGCAATATCCGTCAACACCAAGATAGTTCATGATTGCCCATGCAGCAGAGATGGCACCGCCGGGTCTTGTGCCTGCAAGCGTCGGGGTTTTCATCGGTGCACCCGACCAGCAGGAAAGATCGAAAGGCATGAACTCGGATAACTCCTCCGAGCGAAATAATATGGTTGATGCTCCCTTTGCAGCATAGCCATATTTATGCAGATCGGCGCTCATCGACCGAACAGCAGGTACCTCAAAATCAAATGCCGGAACGAGCACGCCGTTCATTCGGGCAAAGGGAGCGAAATAACCACCGACGCAGGCATCCACATGAAGCCAGACATTTTTGCGTTCTGCGATCGCGCCCAGCTCTGTTATCGGATCAATCACTCCATGCGGAAAATTCGGCGCGGAACCTACGATCATCACGGTCTCAGCATCACACGCCATTTCCATCGCATCCGGATCGGCTTCGAACGACCCATCAATTTTGAGGGCTATGCGGCGCACCTCGATGTCCATCAACTTACATGCCTTGTCGAATGCCAAATGTGCAGATCGGGGCAGGACAATGTTGGCTTGCTCCGGTGCCTGCCCACTCGCACGCGCATAATCGCGAGCCGTCTTTATCGCCATCGTGATGGAGTCAGTACCGCCAGACGTCATCGCGCCGGTTGATCCGGCGGGGCCGTTCAAGAGGCCCAGAGCCATTGAAATGACATCCGTTTCCATTTTTGCCAAAGAAGGAAAGGCGACCGGACCCAGCCCGTTTTCCGACATATAGGCCGTGTAAGCTTCTTTCTGGATATTCGCTATTTCTTCGCCCGCGTTAAAAACATAGACGGCGGTCTTGCCTTCACGCCAATTGACATCATCACTTCCGCGATCAAGCAATTCCGCTTTTACATCAGCCCATTGTCGTCCTTTTAGCGGCATTTTCATTTGATCACTCCATGGACGATTTGGTGTGCGTCATTGTGTCAATAATCCAGCTACGCCGCAATGATTGATTGTTATGGGCCCCAAAGACGCCAGGGCAATTTTGGAGCCGAGATCAGAAGCCAACCTTTTCGCTGCTTGGTTTCGAAGGCGGACATGAGAAATCGCGTCTGGCTCCGAACTATGGAATGGATTTGCTTAGTCGAATATTTCAGTTTCGGCTTTGTTCGATAATAGAAAAATACTTTGCGTCCAGAGCCAAACAAACAACACATACCAACCATATTGCCGAGCCACCAATTCCCATCGTTGGGGCGATCAATAACCGAATCGTGAGGGCTATCGCTATTGGAACAAAGCGCGGCCTTTGCTTTTTGATACTCAAACCACATTTACTGCATTTCTCGATGGTCTTGTGGCCTTTAATGGCAGCGGAAAGGAGCGATATTGGATGCGCAATTCGGGCATTTTCCTTTGGCAGTAATTTGATTGTTCATAAGGCCTTATTGTTCGCATTGAACAAATACGTAAAGTTGACCATGTCGAAAGCTGGAGCGTCCGCTTTATCCCGAAAGCAGAGTTTTACGCTTTTCAGCTTCGCAGGTTGATAGGGTCTCTGTTGGATCAATTTTTTTAGAAGTTCTGTTTTTGTGTTGACTCTGAAATTGGATCGTCTATCTATATATGTATAGATAAAGATAGATTGTTATGGTAGACATTAAGGCAAAAATTACGCAATCTTGTAAATCCGCCGATCATTTCCAAGGTGTTGCAAATTTATACCGAAACTAAGTCTCTTTTTCCGGCTCTATCATCTATTTATATATAGATAGTTCAAAAGGAAGCAATGCAAATACTTTACCCTCCATTGCCTGTCGCTGTGCTGATGTTGCTGCCGGTGACCGGTGCCTATTCCCATATCCCAAATGAAAGGACTACCAATATGTCAAATACTGAAACAACTATAGTAACAAAGGCTGACGAAGCACAAAGCTTCGCAGAATATACAGCTGTTGCAAAAGCGTTATCGCCATATATCGATGCGGCCAAAACTGGCGATGGCGAACTTAGCCGGACTGCGTTTTATGACCATGCAAATATTGTAGGTTCGATTAACGGCGAACTTTCCTACCCCGATGCCGATGCGTTTGCAAAAAATGTAAGCAAAATTGGCCCATCACCAGACGTTCAAAGCCGGATTGTCTGGATCGACATTGCTGGTCCAGCCGCTGCCGCGAGAGTTGAGTTCCTCAACTGGAGCGGTCTGCGTTTCACCGACCTTTTCGTTCTCTATAAAGCCGACGGTCAATGGAAGATCAGCGGCAAAGTTTATGATTCCCACGCTAATAATTAAAACCCAACTCTCCACGAAAGAAAGATATTGTAATGACTGATTCTACAGAAAACTCACAAGAAGCTCCTAAGGGCTCACAGCGCACCGTCCAAATGGAAGAAATGTCTGTTGTAAGTTTACAGATAACAGACACCGTCGACTTTGGCACCACTATGGAAGACGTGATGACAGGTACCGTGACACCGCCGTCATCTGGCACGCGTTTGAATATCGCCTTTGAAGGCACGACCGCAGGCGTTTTGGCTGGCACGATGGCTGGCGTAGACTATTCGAATATTCGTGCGGATGGCCGCCTCGAGCTCAACATTCAAGCTGTGATTGTGACGCCTGAGGGTGAACAGATTTCTTATGAAGCAAATGGCGTTATCGTTCCGCAGCCAGATGGCGTTGGTGTTGTTCGCGAGGCAGCTAAGCTGACAACGACTTCGCCGAATTATGCTTGGGTGAACGGCCTTACCTTCCTCTCTGAAGGCACCGTCGATACAAGCACCGGCAAAATTGACCTAATTTTATACAAGTAAACATCCCACGCGGATGTTGGTACCTTTGCCGTAGACAAAAGCTTTGGCGGTTTGCCCCCACACAATTAAAGCCGCCTTGTTTTGATCTAACCCTCCCGATCATTTGTCTCGGCAAAGGTATCAATCAACCGAACGGCCAATGCTTTACCGATTGCTCTGCTCTCAAAAGCATTAAGGTCATTCGCAAAAATTATGAATCCAAACCAAACCATTACCCCCAAATCACAAAAGGAAAGATTATGACCAACTATACAGTACATTCCCAAGATACCGCTCCGGAAGGCAGCAAGGCAATCTTAGAAAGCGTAGAAAAGGCTTACGGCTTCACCCCCAACCTGATGGCAGTTATGGCAGAATCCCCTGCTGCCGTTGAAGCTTATGCCACGGTCGCTGGCATTTTTGAAAAAAGCGCATTTTCGCCAACAGAGCAGCAAATCATCCTGATGACCAATAATCGGCTGAACGGCTGCACATATTGCATGGCGGCACACTCTACTATTTCCGGCATGCAAGGCATTGCTGCTAACGTGATCGAGGCTCTGCGTGATGGCACTGAATTAGCAGATGCGAAACTTGAAGCACTCCGCGTTTTTGCTGTTCAAGTTAACACGCAGCGCGGTGTGCTTGAGAATGCCCAAATCGAAGCCTTCCTCGCGGCCGGCTACACCAAAGCAAGTATCCTTGATGTCATCATCGGTACCAGTTTCAAGTTGATGTCAAACTACACCAATCATGTTGCCCAGACACCTCTTGATGATGCTTTCCAAGCCAATACTTGGACCGCCGACCAAAGCGTAGCCGCTTAACCAAGCTAGGCCTGTCCTTTCCCCCGCAGGGGCAGGCCAACTTTCTCCCACTTATATAAAATTTCAAGGAGCCAGATGATGGCCGTAATAAACCTCCCAAATCGCCCCTAACCGAATCTTGTTCGCAATGCTGCGTGTATCTATGCGCAGAGGTAGACCTGCTCCCGCCCAATCAAGCCTCAATCGATTTTCATATTGCAATGGGTTTTGCAAGCGCAGGCACCGGGCGTTCGAAGAACAAGACTGTGCAATATTTTGCTAAAGCCGTTTGAAGACGGTTTCATTATATGTGGCGTCTCAGGCTCCTAAAACGATTCGATCAAACTAACGATCAAGCTTTTGCTCTTCGGAGACGCTAGTTTTCGCGACGCATAGTCTGACGGCTATCGCTCCATCATAGGCGAGACAAAATGCACCATAAGCCAAAGGTATTCCTGTTAACTGCCCCGGTACCCAAATATCAGATAGCAATTGGGGATCAAGCTCGTGAACAACATCCCACAATCCGTGCCCTAGATAACCAACGACCACTGCAAGGCGAATAAACATGCCGGCGACGGCCAGCGCAACAAAAATCGCAATGGCAATGAGTTCATTAGACCATGATACTCCATCCGATAAATGTGCCGTAAAAGGTATGTAAACGACAGCGATAAGCGGCAATAATGCCGCATTGTAACGTTGTTCGCTAAGATTGTCCTTCAGCACAAGCTGATGAAATGAAATAGCTCCAAGAGCGGCGAATAGCCCAATGCTAGCGTAAACTAAAAATATAAAAGCAAGTGGAAGAGTGAGCGTCATGGGTTCCAAAATTCCTATAGAATTAGTTGAGTGCCTTGAGAGCTTTTTTATCCGAATGCCAAGTAGATTTTCGGCGGTTGATTTAGTTCTAAAAACGAAACTCAAGGCGCTGTGTTTATCCGAATAACATCACTTTCCTTGAAGAGTGTCACATCCGACCCGACAGATTCCACTACACCTGATGCATCATAACCAATGATTCTCGGTGTTTTTTCTGTCTTAAGGTATCAAACTTGGTGCTCACTAAGTTGTCCTTTCAATTTGAGTTGTCGGCAGGTTTGGCCTGGACAGTAGCATCCGATTTGCACTCCCACAGCGTGGACCGGGAATAAGCCGGATCAGAAAATCAGGTATGATGAAGGTCCAGCGGGTTTTCGACGCCTTCATCCCGGATGTCGGTGGTCAGCAAGAAGTTGTTGCGAGAGTCCGCGTGATGCTCGGCCTTGCCGACATGAGCAAAAAGATCGTCGAGAAACCCTTCTCTGGGATACGCTTTCAGTACACTGTCAATCGTTGAGGCCGACAGGCGATGGTAATGACGGCCAAAGACATCGAAATGCGCCCCAGCCCCAACAAGTCTGGCTTCTGGCCCATGGTCGCTTGCTGAAATATCACTGTTCAGGTGCAGACTGACGATATCGTAAACTTTCTCGGCACGAGGTTCCTCCCAACCGTTTTCGGAAACAAACTTCTTAGCCTCCCGAGCACCGACAACAGCAAAGCAGCAACGCGGAGCTTCGTGGATATGGGGTTCCGTCAATCCCAGATCGTGGAGAACGGCCGACACGTACATGAGCTCTGGATCTGGAGACAGACCTTCAACGCGACCGACAAGCGAACCCCAAGCATAGGTCCGAAGACAATGAAGGTTGAGCGGCGTGCTGTAAACGTCCTGGGCATATTCTTCGGCGGCCTTGGCCATTGCGCTGTCCGGGATGACTAAATTCTCGACATCAAAGTCAAGCAGATTGGCCGAACCGGCCTTGATCGCCTCAATAGCTTGCTTTTCCTGCCTGCGCATTTCAGCATTCTGTCTGCTTATGACCTCTTTGTCTTCCGGGCTCATTACACCATTGGTGCGTCTGGCCCATGCCGCCGTGCCAAGTGCTGAATATACGTCGGTTGTCGGGGATAGATATCGGGTTTCGGTTTTCATAATCATGCTCCGTTGACGGTTTCGTAGGCAAAGGCGGCCTTACCAATTACTTCGGCGCGCTTTGCGCGCGTTTCCGGCGTTGTTGCATCGCGGATTCGTTTGACAATCTCAGGGCGAGCCGTCTCTGGAATGCCGCCAGACAAAGGCGCCGGGTCGTACTCGATGCCCAGCAGCAATGTTTCGGCCACGTCCCGGCCCAAACGCTGCTCTACAATGCGGAACCCAAAATCGATCCCGGCTGTCACACCGCCAGCTGTGATACGGTTGCCATCAGTGACCACGCGCTCGCGAACCGGTGTCGCGCCGAATTTCTCAAGATGGTCGATCCAAGCCCAATGACACCCGGCCCGACGGCCTTCCAAAAGGCCCGCAGCAGCGAGTATCAGAGAACCGGTGCAAACGCTGGTAATATATTGCGCGGTTTCCGCCTGTCGTCTGAGCCAGTTGAGCGTTTTTGTGTCTGTCATGACGTCCGTGCAGGACACACCACCTGCCACGCAGATCATGTCGTATATGTCCTCGTCGTCTATCGTCCTGTCGGGTACGAAAGCCAACTTGTTGCTTGCCCGCACCGAATCCATGGTCTTAGCGACCACGACCACTTCGGCATCGGGCATCATGCCCAGTACTTCCGCCGGTCCAGTGAAATCGAGCTGTGTCATGCCTGGGAAAATAAAAAATCCGATTCTGAATTTTTTGTCTGACATGCTCTTCTCCTATCTGATCATATTTACATAGATAGGGAATTACCATCTGGCGTAAATGACAAAAAAGTACTAAATTGCGCCAATGACAAAACGGATAACTCTCTTCGCATCTCATGGCGTGCAAGCCCTTGATATCACTGGCCCAAGTTCAGTGTTCACCTCGGCTAACAGAATCGTTAACGGAACTACGCCCTATTCAGTCGAACTCGTATCCCCTAGTGGCGGCCTCCTAGAAACACTCTCAGGTGTGTCGCTTGGCTCTGCCTCGATCGCAGACACCTCGCCGGAAGCCATCGATACCATCCTTGTCATGGGTCACGACACACGAGGCATCGAAGCGCTCGTTGCGCAGGACCGGGCCCGGGAATGGGTAACACAGGCCGTTGGCGGTTCCCGTCGGTGGGGATCTGTCTGTCTGGGTGCATTTGTGCTCGCATCCTGGGGGTTGTTGGCCAAGCGGACAGCGACAACCCACTGGGCTGCCGCCGAAGATATGGCAAAACAGTTTCCAGATACATCATTTGATTCCGATTCCATTTTTGTGGTCGATGATGAGTTATGGACATCTGCGGGCGTGACAGCCGGAATCGACATGTCACTGGCGATGGTTGAAGCAGATCTGGGAACCGATGTTGCAACCCGGATCGCCCGACATCTTGTCGTGTATCTTCGTCGTCCCGGCAGCCAATCCCAGTTTTCAGGGGCCCTCAAGGCGCAGTTTGCCAACGCGTCCCCGTATCGGGATTTGATCGAATGGGTGGAAGTAAACCTTAATGACGACCTGTCTGTCGGAGCATTGGCCGCACGGGTCGGGCAGAGTAGGCGAACCTTTCAGCGACACTTTACAGAGCAGATCGGCCGAACCCCTGCCGCCTTTGTCGAAGATTTGCGGTTGGAGCGCGCAAGGGCTTATCTCGCCTCTGGTCTGGCACTTCAGCCCGTGGCCAGAGAAATCGGATATCCCAATACGAACCGTCTGAATGTAGCGTTCCAGCGCCGTTTTGGAGTGTCTCCAAGCGTTTGGAGAACGATGCATGGCTGATGTGATCAAGGTGAAGCCGTTGAAGGGCGCTGTCAGACTAACGTGACAATGCAAGTGGTTGGCTAGTGGCAGCGGCATATGAGCCGCAAATCACGAGCCGGCAAGGCAACTGCCGATAGGCTTCGACTTTGCTTGGGAAGATAGGCTGATCGGGTGCGCCCTAGTCGATCTAAATATCGAATAAGACACACCCGTCATCCAAGCGGGTGTCAGGGGCGGTTTTTCCGATCAGATCAAGAAACTCAGAAAGATATTCTCAATTAGGTTTAGATCGAAAGTAACTGCAACTGACGTGGTATTTTCCTTTTTATTTTAATCAATTAATTCACTTAGGCAGCCACGGACTGTGTGTTTAAATCCGGATAGTCGGTGTAGCCCTCGCGTCCGCCGCCATACAAAGTTGCTTCGTCGACAGTGTTTAGCTGCGCACCTTGCACCAATCTCTCGACAAGATCAGGATTGGCGATAAACGGACGTCCAAAGGCAACAAGATCAACG
>NZ_JBDVPV010000001.1:0-831648 GCF_039968395.1 Parasphingorhabdus sp. | reverse complement strand
CCCGTCCGTAGCGCCAATCACATCGCCCGAACTGCCCTGCACCGTGATAGCAGCCAAAGCGCCAGTAGAAGACGCATCTATGCCCGCACCGGACCGACCGGTCACAACAGCCGTCGAACCCAAGGTGATCGTTGTCGTGCCATCTGCTGCGATCGACCTGATGCCTACCGCCTCTCCGGTAACGTCAGAAACCGTGATGGACATGGCACCCGGGCCATTTTGTATGGCATAAATACCATCATAACCGGCACCGCCACCGGTCACGGCGGCATCCGCCACGATGGTCAGGTTGCCCGTGCCATAGTTTATCGCTTCGATACCACGCTCGCCGCCGGATACAGCTCCGGTTCCGGTCGTGATGCTGAGCGATGTACCGTCGGAATCATTATAAGCAGAAATACCGTCATAAGCGGTGCCGGTAACCGGCCCCAATGCACGGATCGACAGTTCGCCACCGTTATAGTTGTTAGCACTTATGCCATATTCAGATCCCCTGACTTCACCATTGGTCACAATATTGAGATCGCCGGTACCCACATTGATAGCTTCAATACCGGTGCCGTCCTGTCCATCTACCGTCCCTGAACCCGTGTAGATTGACAGGAATGTCGATGCATTTGTCGACAATGTGAAATCCGGAGTGTTGCTCGCGCGAATGCCGTCACCAGCCGATCCGTTAACCGAGCCATATGCAGAAACAGACAGTCCACCACCCAGCTCGTTTTCAGCGTCAATTCCGCTGTTACCCCCTTGCACGTTTCCGTTGGTGACTATCGTCAGGTCACCAATACCGCGATTAATCGCGTGCACACCGTGATCAGTTCCGCCGGTGACAGCCTCTGTCGTAATGGAAAGCGAACCAACACCATATCTGCCGTTCACCGCATAAACGCCTTTTCCGGCATTGCCAGTCACCTGATCGGTCGAAACAACGGTCAAATCACCGCCGCCGTAATTTCCCGCGAAGAGACCAACAGACTCGCCTTCTACCGCAGCCGTCGTCACTTCGAGATCACCCGCGCCTGCGTCAACTGCGAGAATACCGGCGCCAGACGACCCGGTAACCTTGTTCGCCGCCGAAAGAATCGTGCCACCGTCTCCCTCGTTAACCGCATAAATGCCATGATAGCCGCCTGAAACGCCGTCGACAGAAATCGTCATCCCTCCACCGCCGAATGCGAAGATTCCCGAACCATAGGTACTCGTAATAGAACCGTTGGCTACAGTCCCGCCGATATCAATATCACCGCCGGTTGACACGGCCAAAATGCCGCTTCCATAAGCACCATTGCGTGCAAAACCGTCGACCATGATATTGCCGGTTGGACCTGTTCCGGTAATGCCGCCAGACAGACCGCTGCCCTGAATGGAAATATCACCGGTACCGGCATTCGCGAAGATCCCGTTGCCACCGGTGCCCAAAATGGTGTCGACCGCTGAAACCGTGATATTGCCGCCGCCCGATGCCACGTCCAGACCATCGCCCGCATTGCCGGTTACGCTGTTCAGGTTTTGCACGAGAATATCAGCGCCAGCCGTGATCAAACCTATTCCGTCCGATCCACCCCTGACATCGCCAGATGATCCTTGCACCGTGATATTTGCAAGGGCACCGGTAGAAATTGCATATATGCCCGTGGAACCGCTTACTACAGAAGTAGGGCCCAGGTTGATGGTTGTCGTACCCGTTGTCGCGGTTGTTTCTATGGCAGCAGTGGCGGCGGAAACGTCATCGACGCTGATGTCGATCGCGCCGGTTCCGCTCTGTTTCACTTGGATCCCTTCGGCCATCCTGCCTTTGATCGCGCCTGCCATTGTATCAATTGTAATGGCACCGCCCTTGCTTAAGACCAGTATACCGTCACGAGATTCGCCGGTGACATCAGCAGTTGTGATTGAAATTTCGCCGCTTTCTGTGACCTCCGCAAATATTCCACTCTGACCTGAAAGAAGATATCCGGCTGTAGTGTTGATCGTCAGGTTGCCCGATCCGACTTTACCATAAACCGCGTACTTACCGCCGTAAACACCAGCAGTGGCGATAGAGATGTCGCCGGTTCCCTGGTTTTCAGCGACAATGCCTTGATCATATCCGTAAGCATAGCCAGCGCTGGTATCAATTGTAATATTTCCCGCACCACTTGATATCGTGGCAGACACTGCGCGATCATAACCTGTGACATCGCCAATAGCTGCCGTGCCACCAATATCAATATTACCACTTCCGGTTGCAACAATCCCTGAGCCAAGAGTCCCCTCGACGCCGTCGACAAGGCCTACGCCCTGAATCGATATATCGCCCGTCCCGGCATTCGCAATTATGCCATTGCCGCCAGTACCAAGGATCGTGTCGACAGCTGTGATCGCAATAGCACCGCCGTTCGATTTCGCCTCAATGCCATCTCCAGCATTGCCGGTCACGCTATCGAGATTGTCGACCACGATGTCCCCACCCGCTGTGCGCATGTAGATGCCGTCTGTCGCACCGTTAATGTCGCCCGAGGATCCCTGAACGGTGATACTGGAGGAAGCTTGGGTAGCAACTGCGCGAATGCCTTCGGCTGAATAACCCGTCACATCATTGACGGTAATACCTACATTACCGCTACCTGCATGGCTCGCATAGATCCCGCTGCTTCCGCCTTTCACCGTACCAGCGCTGGTATCAATAGTCAGGTTTGTAGCTTCGCTATACGCATAAACGCCATAACTTCCTTGCCCGGTGACATCCGCAGTGATGATGGACACAGCACCGGTTCCGGCATTCGAAACGGATACACCACGACGAGCGCCAGTTACTTCACCGGCCACCGTATTGACGGATAAGTCGACCACGTTGACGCCGCCGTAAACGCTTATCGCGTCGGTAATCGTGCTCGTGACGGCGGCTGTCGTAACGGAAACACTTCCGGTGCCGGAATGTGAAGCCTTGATCCCGTAATCACCACCCTCCACAGTCCCCGCACTGGAGTTGATAACAATTGACCCGATTCCGGAATTTGTGGCATAAATACCATAGCTGCTGCCCTTGATATTACCCACGGCCGCGACGCCGCCGATATTGATCGAAGCGACCCCCAACGTGTTTGTATCGACATATATGCCAGAGCCGTTGCGTCCTTCGACCAGATTCCCGTCTCCAACACCGACGGCTTGAATGGAAATGTCTCCGCCGACACTGTCTATGACGATTCCGTGGCCGGTCGAACCGACGTCGCCACCACCCAGAATATTGGCCACATTGGTGATGGTGATGTCGCCGCCAGCAGAATTCGCATCGATACCGTTGCCAGTACTGCCTGTCACACTGCCGAGATTGCCTACCATGATAGCACCGCCATCGGTGCTCAAAATCATCCCGTCGGTATAGCCGGTGACGGAGCCAGATGCTCCCTGCACCGTAATACCAGCCGTCGCACCACCTTTGGCTTCGGCGAATATGCCGATACCCGATGTTGACGTCACAGCCTCGCTGGACAGCATAGTAATCCCGATGGCGCCAGAGGTGGTTGTGGCATCGACCCCGGAACCATATCCGGCACTGTTGCCAGCATCTACAATACCCCTGATGGTAATATCTACATCGCCGGTACCAGTTTGCTGTGCGCTGATACCATCATCACCTTCGCCAAGAAGCCTACCGGTGCCGGTTGTGATCTTAATTGCGCCGGTTCCGGAATGCCGCCCACGAATGGCTGTGGTCGTGCCTTTGACCAGCCCCGCTCCGGTTGTGATGGTGAGGTCGCCGGTTCCGTAGTTACTGGCACGAATGCCGTCTCCGCCACTAAGCCCATCCCCTTCGACCTTGCTATATGCAGTAACAGTAATCGCCCCGCCAATTGCCTCATTGCTGACCAAAATGCCAGAATCGGTCTTGCCCCTCACATCGCCATTGGCCGTAATCCACGTATCACCTGCGGCTTCATGCTCTGCCTTGATAGCAATTCCGCCGTAGACAAGCCCCGTGCCGGTCGTAATCCGCAGATCGTCCGCGCCTCCCTGTACGGCCTGAATGCCAAATTGATAGGCTCCGACTCTACCTGCACCGGTTTGAATGGTCAGTGCAGCGCCATATGCGTCATTTCTTGCAATAATAGCGCTATTCTGGTCTCCATAAACCCTGCTATCACCCGTCGTCACGGAGAGCGCCCCGCCATTGTTGTTTTCAGCAATAATGGCAGAATGGCCCAGCACTTCATTCGCCGTAACAGACAAGGATCCAGCCCCGTAATTGGTCGCACGGATACCCACTGCGGATGCTGAAGAAACGTTAGTCGCTCTGGCAGAACCGCCCGACTGGATATCAATCGATCCGCTGCCCTGGTTCAAAGCGCGGATTGCATCTGTCCTCTCGGCTATCACACTCGCACCTGCCTCGGTAACAATCGTCAAATCGCCTACACCACCGGTTACCTCCACATTTACAGCGCCATTGCCGCCCGTAACCGAGCTTCCACTATTGACAATATTCAATGTCTGCGAAGCCGCTCCGTTCATGTCGATGGCATAGTCAGGCGGAGAAACAGCAGGAGTTTCGACCGCAGTCGGCGTCGTGTCATCGCCAATCGTGATCGTCAGATCATCGACCGTCGTCTCAATTGGGTCAATTGTGCCAGGCGCAGCGACCACACAGGTGATATCGCCGCCTGTCAGCGCTGTGGAAGGATCGCACCCGGCCGGCAGGGATTGTGCATTTGCCGCAGAAGCCAGTGCAACCGACAGCATGGCCGCCGATGCAGTGGCGAGCAACGATCGTGATTTTTGTTTTCTGGAGGAAAGACTTATACTCGACGAGGCTTCAGAATTCCCGGCATAGCTACCAGCATAACCATATCCGGAATTTATATCGATACCCATTTTACGCGCTTCCCTTTACAAACTCCCCTCATCCTCAATGGTTTGTTTAGTGCGCAGCAAGCGGGTCATATGGTGACAGTCATCCTGATTGCCATATCCTGTTAAACTCGACGCAGACTCAACCCTTGATCAGAAGCGGATAACCAAGAGCTTTCAATGGAAGCTTCCTTTTCGCAAATCTTGTAGATCGCGTTTAGATTGTCGTTATATTATCTGCATTTTTTGCCAGAGTTCTGAGTTTGTCGATCGGGTATTTCAGCCTATAGCGAAATCGGATCGAACCTCTGTTCCATCATTGCGCTATGCGCCGAATATCAAGGAACTGGCGTGTTCTGACCTTTTTTCCGATCATGAAAAAGGATAGAATGATTGGAGTTTCGGTTCCGTTTTTCTTACCTGTTCCCGGCTGGCGCGATCGTAAATCCACGGCAGGGGGCGTTGAAAAACATCATTGTCAATTGTATTCGCATCACATCATGACGCTCTTCAGCCTGAGGAGCCGTCAACCAATCTGGCTTGCAGTGAGGGTCGCAGGGCAGAATTTTACCCAATCTTTTGGAGAATCAAGTGACGGACACGAAAACCAAAGCTGCTGGAAAACAGTCGGCTGAAAAAGCACCAAAAAAAGGCAGCAAATCGACCACCAAAACGGCGTCAAATAAGGCTTCTGACACGGCTCCCACGCACATTGACCCTGCTGACAAAGGCAAGCCTGAAACCGCTCCGAAACCTGTGCCAGATGGATCAAAAAGCGTACAAGACAGTCCGGAGTCCGGAAAAATCGATATCAATTTTTCGCGCGGCCTCGCTCCGTTTCTTGCCGCAAATGAATTTTCGCTGGCGTTCACGTCATATCAGACCGGCCGTCTTTATCTGATTGGTTCGGGCGCCGAAAACAAACTGGCCCTGCACGAGGCGCTTTATCCTCAGGCCATGGGTGTTTGCGGCAATGCGGAGCGGATTTATCTCGGTACATTGACCCAGGTCGTCCGTATGGAAAACGTCCTTGGCGCCGGTCAGATAGCCAACGAAGCACATGACAAGGTCTATGTTCCTCGCAACATGCAAACCACAGGTAATATTGATATTCATGAACTTGCCATCCGGGATGACGGGCGGATCATTTTCGTGAACACCAGCCATAGTTGCCTATGCGAACCAAGCTTGAAACACAGCTTCAAACCCATCTGGAAGCCTGATTTCATCACCAAACTCGCGCCAGAAGATCGTTGTCATCTCAATGGTCTGGCAATGGAGAATGGCCAACCCAAATATGTCAGTGCCATTTGTCGTTCGGATGTGGTCGACGGTTGGCGAGATCGCCGCCATGATGGCGGCATCATCATTGATATTGAGACCGACGAGATCGTCGCCGAAAATCTTTCAATGCCGCATTCCCCTCGCATTCATGATGGCAAGCTTTGGATATTAAACTCCGGAACCGGTGAACTGGGATGGATCGACAAGAAGAAGAAAAGCTTCAATCCGGTCGCGTTCTTCCCCGGTTTTCTTCGTGGCCTTGCATTTCATAACGGCCACGCGATTGTGACGCTTTCCAAGCCGCGTTACAAGCGCTTTGATGGCCTGGCACTTGCCGACACTCTCCAAGAGAAAGACGCTGATGCCTGGTGCGGTGTACAGATTATATCACTTAACAACGGCAACGTAGTCCAATGGATAAGATTTGACGGCGGAATAAGCGAATTGTTTGACGTCTGCGCTTTGCCGGGTGTTAAAAACCCCATTACCTTGGGCCCGCAATCTACCGAAATCAGGGACTTTATCACTATTGAAAAACCTGACTGGTAGCGCCGAACGGGGAGCCTTGCGGAATTCATAGAACACTGGATTGTCCGGAGTTCGATTCCGGTACAGTGGAGGAAGAAACCCGACCAAGAAAAGAGACATTGCTATTGGGATTCGGACACTGGGCTTTTCGATCGTGCCAAGAAAAATGCGATGTCCGCGAGTATCGCCAGTCCCAAAAACTCCATTCCCCACAATCCAAAACTGACGCGTTTGACTCCGGCTTCTTCATCCGGCGTGCTGGGTCCCGGCGCGGTCAGTCGTTCATACAGGCCGATATCGTTCGGGTCTTTCGGCTCCCATTTGGGCTTTCGCGGGGTATGAAGATCCAAAGCGTTATCTGGTTGACGCCACTTGAACCTTCTCGAACGGACGCCGGTATATGGTCCATTATACTTTTTTGGATGTGATCTGGCTGCCTGCAGATAAAGCGAAAGCATTTGTGGATGGGCTTTACGCAAGATAGTTCGATATTGACCAAAGGCCAGGCCAAAAGCTTTGTTGGCAATGTCCGCCTGATCCCGAACGCGGATGCCCGCCTTTGCTGCAGGCAATATCAATTAATCTATTTCGAGAAGGCAACCGCAGCCTCAAACGTGTTCATGAAATCACGGAACAGCAGCCATTTCTCATCTGCAATAGTGATGACGTGTGCAAAGTCTGATTCAATCGGTTTTCCGGTAGATCGCGCTGTCAGCCGCAAATGGCCGGTGACAACCACCTTGTCTCCTTCACAAATATAATCCTCTGGATCGAACTGATGAATATCCACCGATGACAGGACTGTCTCAAAAAAACTGCGCGCCTGTTCCAGGCCATTATAGTTACGGGCATAGGGAATAATATCCGGACCATAGAATTCAATCCGTACGTCCGGATGCAACCACTTCACGATGCTATCAACATCATGGGCGCCAAAGGCTTCAAACACATGTTTGGTGACATCAATTGGGGTGATCATCGGGATTCTCCATTTTGCGCATCGTCAAAGTCGTTCTTCAGAAGCTGAACCGCAGATCAATACCATAAGTGCGCGGAGCCCCTAGTGGCCCGACAAATTCCGCACCATAGACGGTCCCGGTCAGGATCTGGTTGGTGAAATAGTTTTCATTGGTAAGATTGTCGCCGAAGAGCCGGATGCTCCATTGTTCATCGGCGCTGGTGAAACCAAGGCTGGCCCTTAGAAGACCATAATTGTCCTGCGCGGCGGCATCGATATTGAAGATCGTGAAATATATCTTGCTTTGCCAGTGATATTCCGCCCGGGCGACGATTTTCCCGCTGTCTGCCAGTGGTTGTTCAATCTGGCCCGCCATGCTGAACTTCCAGCGTGGCGCTCGCGGCAGACGCAAGCCATCCAGATCCCGCAACAAAGTGCCAGGAGCCTGCGTTAGAGGTGCCGGACGAAGCGGTTCGGTCAACTGCCCTTTCGTAAATTGCGCATCAACATAGGTAAGCGCACCTTCCAGCTGGAAGAAATCGCTGGGTTTCGCAACGGTTTCCAGTTCAAATCCGCGCACCCTCGCCTTACCGACATTGCGGATGATGGGCTGGTTACCGACGCTGTCTTGTGCCTGCAGATTTGTATAATCATACCAGAAGGCCGAAGCATTGAGCAGCAGGGCCCGATCAAGCAACTCGGTTCGGGCGCCAATCTCGTAGGACCAGATTTTCTCCGGTTCGAACGGATCACGCTGGCTGCTGCCAATATTATAACCACCACTTTTAAATCCGCGTTGTACGGACGCGTAAAGCAGCACATCATCGACGGGGCTGAAGTCAATTCCGATCTTCGGCGTGAACGCGCTAAATGTTGTTGGCCCGTTTACCGGCGCAATGATGAAGCCGAAAGGATCCGGCTGCGCCGCGTCACGATCTTCGGTGATGGCATTCGGAAAAAATATCGTATTCGGAGCGATCCGCATGTCCGGCAACATTACAAGGTCAAAATTCTGCCGTCCGTCCCGTCGTTCCTCACTGTAGCGCCCGCCGAACCTGATGGTGATCTGGTCTGATACGTCCCACTGGGTGTCGAGGTAAACGGCCCAGGCTTTTGTCTCCTGCTCGCCGCTGAGGTGCAGTTCGCAGCACAGATCGGTTGCAGGAAAGACAACCGGAAAGGGCGGCAAGACCCCGGCGTTCTGCAGATCGGTGAAGCCCTGTATAAGAATTGGTTCCCAGAAATTCCCGAAAATATCGTTTCCGACTATGTTGCGTTCTTCAAAATAATAGCCGCCTGCGATCCAGGAGAAGGGTTTGTTGGTCGGAGAGCTCAGCTGAACCTCACCGCTCCATTGCCAATGGTCTTCTTCGCGCCCGACATAATTGTTGAACGTGTCGGACAGATCGAATTCGTTCTGGGAAACAGGGTTGGTATCCCGATAGCTTCCGATGACTTTCAGACTGTGATCTGCAATATCCCAATCCAATGTGGCCCCCAAACCCCAGTTTTCAACGTCATTGAAGTAAGGCACGTCTGCAAAGATCTGACGGGATCCGGCGGCGGAAACGCGGCCGGCATTCTTGATCGCAAAATACGGGAGAGTTTGCGATCCTTCACGCGTACCGTACCAGCCAGTTACCTCATCTGCATAACCGGCGCTGGCATAGAAATAGGCATTGGCCTTGTCATCGGCGTGATAATAATCGCCATTCAGCGTGAGCGTCGCATCGGGCGACAAATCTGCTTCAACGGTCAGGCGAAGAGCAAAATCCTCCTTGTCCTCAACCCGTTCAGTCGTGTCATCCGGGCGGGTTGCGATAGCATAGCCGTCCCGATCCTCCCATTGAAAGGCAAGCCGGGCGCGAATGGAATCGTTGAGCGGACCGCCGATAGCGCCAGCGACACGAAACCGGTCGTAGTTGCCGACCGTGAGTTGCAGATTTCCTTCGAGATAGTCGCTTGGACGGTTGGTGACGATATTGACTGCTCCGCCCGTAGCATTGCGTCCATAGAGTGTGCCTTGAGGGCCGCGCAAAACTTCTATTCGCGCAACGTCGAAAAATTGCGGGCCGATGGCAGCAGGACGACTGATATAGACCCCATCAACATAAGTTGCCGTTGAACTGTCCGTACCCGCGATGATGGTTGGGGTTCCGATACCGCGGATGAAAATCGACGTGTCACCCTGGTAAGTCGCAATCTGCACGCCCGGTACGATCGCACCCACCTGTTCGATCGAACTAATGGATCTGTCTGCCAGATCATCTGCACCAAAGGCGGTAATCGCCAGGGGAGTATCCTGGATCGATTCCTCCCTGCGGTTTGCTGTGACAACGATGACGTTGCCATTGCCCGGTTGTGCGTTGGTGGTTGCTTCTTCCTGTGCAGAAGCTGGTGTGGAAATTGTTGCCATTGCACCCAGGCTGACAGTCATCAGCATGGCGCGTTTCCAGTTTGCGCTATCCATAAATTCCTCCCTGTGCCGACATTTTCCATCGGACTTTTTGAAAACATTTCCTGTCATTTGCGGTCGCGGAAAATGACCGGATTCGCTGTAAGACCATGGTTCAGCAAACTGACTCCTTGCCATTCAGCTGTTCCGGTCCTTTCAATTTTTGCGTAACGTTCGGTCAGGGTCCGGGCCGTTGATTCCGCCTCGAGTCGGGCAAGCGGAGCGCCCAGACAGCGGTGGATTCCATATCCAAAACTCATGTGCCGACTGGCGTTCTCCCGGTTCAGGAGGAACTCGTACGGCTCCGGGAAAATCTCGGGGTCATAATTGGCTGCCCCAAAGAAACAGGCTACCCAGTCCCCTCTTTTGATATCCGCCCGGCCTATCGTGATGTCACGGGTTGCTACCCGAAAAAGCCGTTGCGGAGGCCCGTGGAAACGCAACGTCTCCTTGTAGATGGCGTCAAAAAGAACGGGATCATGGACAAAGCGCTCCCAGATGTCGGGAAAGTCCGCAAATACGGCGATCAAATTGCCAAGGTAGAAGGAAGTGGTTTCGGCTCCGGCAACCGTTGCAGTCATGCAAAACCGGACGACTTCTTCGTAGCTTAGGCTTTCACCATCAACCTCAGTATTTATAAAAGCGTTGAGAAGTGAACCATTGGCCGCTTGGCCTCGTTCGATCCGGGTCATCTGTTCCCGAACATGTTTCTCGAAAAAACCCATAGCCTCAGTATTGAATGACTGGCGCTCTTGCGGCGTGATGTTTGCGGACAGCATGAACGCTGTTGCCCAGTTGCGGACATCACGATCCATTTCATCGGGCATTCCGAGAAGGTGGACCATCACCCGGCTCGGGAGCATCGCACAATATTGAGCCATGACATCAACAGGCTGATTGGGCATGAAAAACTCATCCATACTTGCTGCAACCAGCCGGTCTACTTCGGGCGAGAGGGATTTTATCGATGATGGCTGAAACACTTTGGCGGCAATTTTGCGCAGCCGTGTGTGATCCGGTCGGTCATGGTTGACGAGCATCAACGTCGGAGCAGACGACCCTTCCTGCAAGCTGTCACGCGAAGAAAAGCTCTCATGATCCCAGGCCACCGCCGCAACATCATCAAAGTTCAGGACCACCCATGACGGTTTTGGTTCATCCACGCCCGGCATCGTACCCGGCGGATAATCGCAATAACCAAATAGCGGAGATTGGCTCCGGAGCAGATCATAAAAGGGATAGGGATTCTGGATAACATCCGGACGGCTCAATTGGCCAACGTCAAACGCCTCTTTCATATATCTCCTATCCATCTATATTATATGTCGAATCGACATTATTTCTTTAGGACATAATATGAATCAGACATAGTTGCTGTCAACGCAGTGATTTATTTTTCCAGAAATAGATCTCTATAGCATTGATATATATATAGAATACTTTTGTTAGCCGTACCTTCTCTTCCACGCCATGCCGGTAAAATTCTGACAGACTGAATCGTTGATTGGAGAAAAATGTTGCGTGGTGACAATGGACTTACTCGCATTTTTCGTTCAATAGAAAACGAGTGGTTTGGACAAATGCAATTGAGATGGGGTAACGGGTGGATCAGAAGTCAGATTTTGGAATAGAATATCCAATCCGGCGGGAAACAGCTCCTCAGAATTTTCTGAAACTGTTTTATCCGTTTCACTATTCGGTAGGAATGGCCGTTGAAAAGCAGCTGAGCGGTGCGGACCTGACTCGCCATCAAACAGTGATCTTGTGGATCATCCATTCCAAAGGTGAAAATGGCAATACAATTCATCGAAAGACGATCGAACGGTTGATCGGCGAATGGTATGATCTGGGCAGCCCCGCGATTTCCAAGGTATTACGGGCCATGGCAGACAAAAAACTGAATCTAATTTCCATAAGGGAAAGCAAAACTTCCGGACGAGAGAAAGTCATTCGCCTGACCAAAAAGGGTCAGCAAACTGTGAATATCATGATGAAACGAACCGAGGTTTTCATCAAATTGATTGCCGACAAACTCACCGATGACGAAATTGTCAAAGGAATGGAATTCATGAGCCGCGTAGGCGAAATCGTTGAAAGCGGGACAGCCGAAAAATAGCCGGCAGAATAGTATTCAGCATTCGCATTGCAGCTTGGCAGGCTCTCGCAGCTTGAACTGCCGCAACATGGAAACTGGGTAGAAGATTGAGCAGATCTGTATTCTCTTCCTCACGTTACGGCCGCACGGATGCGATATTCAGGGCGGTCCCATTCACGATCAATGCAAATGGCGCGCAGCCGCTCAATCGCTTCGATGATATCGGAATGCCGCAAATATAGCGGTGTCATGCCAAAACGCATGATATCCGGTGCACGGAAATCGCCGATTACATCATGCGCTTTCAGGGCTTGCATCATTTCATATCCTTGCGGATGCGCGTAGGCGACCTGGCTCCCGCGCAGCGCGCTATCGGCTGGGCTGACAAGCTCGAAGCCAAAATCACCGCAGCGATTCTCCATCCGCTCGATGAAAAGTTCCGCCAGTGACACTGATTTCCGGCGGATTTCAGCAATATCGGCTCGCAGCATCAAATCGATCCCGCATTCCAGCGCCGCCATCCCCAGGACCGAGGGAGTGCCGCACAAAAAGCGCTCAATGCCACCAGCCGCATCATAATCCTCTTCAAAATCGAAGGGACGTGCATGTCCAAACCAGCCAGACAGGACCGGCTGCGCGTGATGATGGCGCTCTGCAGCAAACAGATAGGCCGGTGCACCCGGACCGCCATTGAGAAATTTATATCCGCAACCTACGGCAAAGTCAGCGTTGGCAGTGTTCAGATCAACCTCGATTGCACCGGCACTATGACTGAGATCCCAGACAACGAGAGCGCCAACCTCATGGGCGCGGCGTGTGACCTCAGCCATGTCGCGGACCTGCCCGGTCTTGTAATGCACTTGCGTGAGCAGCAACACGGCGACGTCCTCATTTAGCCTGCCGATGACCTCGTCCGGACCGACTGCAAGGCAGTCAACACCCGTTCCTGCAAAGCTGGCCAGCCCCTGCATCATGTAGACATCTGTCGGGAAATTGGTCTGCTCTGTGAGCAGAATCTTGCGCCCTTCTTGCAGCGAAAGAGCAGCCGTGAGCGCTTTGAATATATTCACTGAGGTAGAGTCGGCGACAATCACCTCGCCCGCTTTCGCCCCGATCAGACGTGCAATCTTGTCCCCAACCCGGCGCGGTGCATTCACCCAATCTGCACCAAGCCATGAAGTGATAAGTCCTTCGCCCCATTCTTCCCGAATTGTCGTCTCCATTCGGGCAAGCGTAACCTTGGGCAATGCGCCGAGCGAATTGCCATCGAGGTAGATCATCCCGTCCTTGAGTGCGAATTCATCGCGAAATTGACGCAGCGGATCCTGTGCATCCAGCTGTTCGACTTCATGCAATGCCGCGTTCATTGCGCAAGCTCCCGCAGGATGGCCCGCACCGGGCTGGCATCAGCGCCTTCAATGGCAAGCGGCAAGGCGATCAGTTCATAATTGCCGGGTTGCACGTCATCGAGCACCAGTCCTTCGAGTATCCGCATATCACCACGCAACACCTCATTATGAGCATCCATGGTCTTGGAAGTCTGCGGATCAAGCGAAGGCGTATCTGTACCGATCAACACCGCACCTGCATCGCGCAATCGCGCTATGACTTCCGGGGCAATCGCCTTGAAATCTTCATCCCATCGGGCGTGCGGGAAACTGTCGTAGGTGCGGAAAAGAACCCGGTGCGCCCCTTCGATCGCAGTCCAGTCACAATCCGCTACCTCAACCCTGCCATTCGCACGGCGGACCTCGGTCACGACGCATGGGCCAATATAGGCCGCCAGGCTGGAATCTGCGCTGGCAACGCCATCGTTGCTGTAATGCAGCGGGGCATCCGCATGCGTGCCGGCGTGGAGCGGAAAGGAAATCGCGCCAACATTGACCGGACATTCCGGCCCGATTTCTGCGTGTTGACTTAGTTCCAGATCAGGCTCCCCAGGCCAGATCGGCGTGGTTGTACCGAGACGCTGCGAAATATCCCAGATGCGCGGCAGACTCATGCCGGACAGCCTTCTGCATAATCGCCACCCTCTTTTGGCGCAGCCATGCGTGTGCGCATCGCCCATAGTTCAGGGAAGAAGCGCAAATCGAGCGCCTTGACCAGATAGGATACACCAGACGATCCACCTGTCCCCGGCTTGTGCCCGATTACACGAGAGACCGTTTTCATGTGTTTGAAACGCCATTCCTGAAAATAATATTCCAGTGCCGTCACCTTTTCGCCCAGACTGTAAAGCGGCCAGTTATCTTGCGCATTTGTGTAAATTTCGAGCCAGGCATCCTCGACCGCATCGCTCGGCTCATAAGGCTTCGAAAAATCGCGATCGAGTTTCTCGGCCGGAATATCAAAGCCGTTGCGCGCGAGCAAACGAAGCAGCTCGTCATAGAGCGATGGAGCGGTCAGCGCCTGCTCCAGATGCCGCCGTTTCTCGTCATCATCATTGTGGATTTTGACAAGATCGCCGCGCTTCAGACCGAGCCGGAATTCCAGTTCACGATATTGATGTGACTGAAATCCGGAGGCTTTGCGCAAAAACCCGCGAAAAGTGAGGAAATCATGCGGGCTGAGCGTCGCCAACACCTCCCAGGAATGAATCATATGGCGCAGGATGGTGGCAATGCGGTCAAGCGATTTTTCCGCTTGCGGCAACTGGTCCTGCTTGATCTGGCCGATGGTAATTCCGGCTTCATGCAAAACCAGTTTGAGCCAGAGCTCCATAGTTTGATGCATAACGATAAACAGCATCTCGTCCGGTTTGTCCGAAACGGGGATCTGGCTCGCGAGCAGCTGATCAGTCTGGATATGGCGCGCATAGGTCAGTCCCCGATCCCACTGGATCGTTTCGCCGTCGATTTCGGCCTCGAAGGTCTCGACGCCGTCTTCAATTGTACGTTTGATGGTCATTTCACGCTCTCTTTTTCGCGTTCATAAGTTGGCAACAGTGTAAGCGCGATCTGACGGATCCGTGTCACCAATCGGGATCAGTGGCAGATCGCGAACTTTGTCATACACATGTTTGAGGCTGGTCGTTTCCATTTCCTCCAACAGGGCATCAAAGCTTTCGATCACGAAATAGGTCGGCTGGAAAGTATCGAACGGCCATTCCGTGCGCATCAGGCGCGGCAAGTTGAATTGCAATCTGCAAGCCTTGTCGCTGGTGAGCGCATGAACCGCCTCGGCATGGCTGGACAAAAGTCCTGCGCCATATGCACGCAGCTCTTTCCCTTCGCGGATCAGCCCAAATTCGACCGTGTGCAGATAGAGACGGCCCAGCCAGTCAGACATGCCAAGCTTCTCCGCCCTCAAGCCCGCACGCCCATAGGCCGTCATGAACTCGCCAAAGGTGGGATCCACGAACATGGGCAGATGGCCGAACACATCATGAAACATGTCCGGTTCGTCATTATATTCCTGAGAGCTGCCCTGGCGCAGAAAATTCGCGACCGGGAATTTTCGTTCGGCAAGCAGCTTGAAAAACGGCTCATTGGGAATGACCCCGGGCACGGCGACTACGATCCAGCCCGTGGCTTGTTCGAAGGTCTTGTTAAATGCCTTGAACTCCGGGATGCCCCCTTGATCCAGCCCGATCTGTTCGACCCCACTGGTAAATGAGGCAGACGCAAGACCTTTGAGCAAGCGCACTTGTCGAACCGTCATCTCGTGCCAGCGGTCATGATCGGCATCGGTAAACTGACCCCATTCCTGCGGCATTGTCCAGTCTGCCGCAACACCGGGTGGTGGCTCGTCATAGACATGAAGCGCTTCCATTGCAGTAACTCCCTCAGCTCGTTGCCTGGCTTTTCACGTGGCTCCGCAACCTAGCCAACAACGTACCGAACATTATCCCAATTATTTCACGAAAAGGGCAATTTTTAGGATGATTGATTGTCGACTGAAGCTTTGACAGAACGAATTGATTTCCAATCGCATTTTTTCAGGTTAAAAGTCTGCACTCAAATTTATGGATTGGATGTCAGAATGGATCGATTGGACTGGAAAATAGCGAGTGCGCTGGAAGAAAACGGACGCATGTCGTTCGCAGATTTGGGAGAGCAGGTAGGCCTTTCAAAGTCGCCATGCTGGACAAGAGTTCGCGAGCTTGAACGCCGCAATGTGCTCTTGGGATATGGCGCACATGTGAATCCCGGAGCTATTGGCCTCGGCGTACAGTGCTACATCGCGATCAGGATCGGATTTGACACGCATGCCAAATTCGAAGCGGCTGTCGCGGAACATCCGGCGATATTCGAATGCCATACGACTGCTGGCGACAGCGACTACATGTTGCGTGTTTATGCCAGATCGGTTGAGCATCTCGATGATTTGCTGCGCCACGAAATCTCCAAGCTTCCCGGCGTCCAGTCCAGCTCTTCAACGATATGCCTCAAGAGTATCAAACAGCGCGCATCGCTCGCCAGATGGGGTAGCCAACTTGCCGGCGATGAGAGCGAATAGCGGGATTGTGGCCTCATATCGCCGCTGACAAATGATCTCTGGTCACCAGAACAGGGAAGCACGCGCTGCTAAACCAACGACATACGGGGACCAGTTGCGCGTTATCGCTCAAAATCGGGAAACGCACATATACTGGAAAAAAGTGGTGCCCGAGGGCGGATTCGAACCACCGACACAGCGATTTTCAGTCGCTTGCTCTACCAACTGAGCTACTCGGGCAACGGGGACTGCAAATTGTGTCAATCCCAATGAGAAGCGCCGCTATAGGCGGCTCCTGCATGGATTGTCCAGTCCAAAAATTGCCCAATTATTATGACGATTATTCAGCAGGTTCAGGACTCTCCGTCGCGCCCTGTTTCCCCGGCAAAATGATCCGCCAGCTGGTCTGGCGAAACTGCTGGTCCTGGCACTTTATAGCCCTCATCCAGCCACTGCAGCAAATCGCGATCCTTGCAGCCTGCGCTACAAAACGGAGCAAATTCGGATGATTCCGGTTTTGCGCACAGCGGGCAGCTTTTCGGTTTTGACGACGCCATCTTGCGCTTTACCCCAGCAGTTGCGGGAACAGGCCAAAGAGCAGAATCAGGAAGACGGCAATCGGCGCAAGCCAGCCGATCAGAAAGCGGTACAGGCCCAGCATTCCCGCGGACAATCCGGTTTCAGCCTGGACGAGTTTCTTGTCGGCCTTCCAGCCGATGAACACCGATGTCAAAAACGCGGTCAGTGGCAAAAGCACTTTCCCGACCAATCCGTCCACCGTGTCGAAAATACTTGCTTCTGCAAATAGCGACCAGAATGGCAACAACCTGACATCAGACCAGATATTCAGCGACAGCGCACAGGCGACGCCCACCAGGAAAATCACGCCTCCAGTAACCCATGCTGCCTTCGGACGGCTCCAGCCGGTTTTTTCCTTGGCCCAGGCCGTTACAGCCTCGAGCAGCGAAATCGAGCTGGTCAGCGCAGCGAAAAACACCAGCACGAAAAAGAGTAGTCCAACGAAGGATCCGGCAGGCATGGTATGAAATGCGATGGGCAAGGACTGAAAAACGAGTGTCGGTCCGGCCGCCGCATCCAGTCCCACTGCAAATACAATCGGAAAAATCATCAAGCCCGCGAGAATTGCAACACCTGTGTCGGTAAGTCCGATCATCACGGCCGTTGGCGCCAGCTTCGTCTCCTTCGAAACATAGCCTCCATATGTGATCAAGGCCGCAGAAGCGACACTCATCGAGAATAACGCCTGCCCCAGGGCTTCATTCATAACTGACGGGGACAGTTTCGAGAAATCAGGCGTAAACAGAAACGCAACCGCCTTGGCAAATTCGCCGGTAAACGCGCCGTAAATCGTGATCAGGACAAGCAAGACGAAAAAGGCGGGCATCAGGATTGTCGCAGCTTTTTCAATCCCATCGGTAACACCACGTGCCACGATCCAGATCGTCACGCCCATGAACAGCACGTGCATGCCCAGTAAAAGCAGATTATTCTGAAACAGGTCCGTCATGCGGTTCGGAATGGTTTCCGGCGTTTCAGCAGCCAGCGCGCCGGCCATCGGATTACCGGAAAACAGCGCTCCCAAAAAATCAACGCCCATAACGCCGACATAATAAAGCACCCAGCCAGCAACGACGCTGTAGAAGGACAAAATCGCGCCCGCGCCCAAAATCCCGAAACCGCCAAACCAGCCCCAGTTGCGGCTAACGCCAGAATCTTCGGCCACCTTCAACACGCTGTGATAGGCATCGCTGCGCCCGTGGCGTCCAATCAAAATCTCGGACAATACCATCGGCAGTCCGATCAGTACGACGCAAGCAATATAGACAAGAACAAAGGCACCGCCGCCATTTTCACCGGCCAGTGTCGGAAAGCGCCAGATATTGCCGAGGCCCACTGCCGCACCCACTGCTGCCAAAACAAAGGCCCATCGCGAAGACCATCCCTCGCCGCCTGGTGCAACTGCGCCTGCCATATCAAATCCCCTAAACTCGTGTTTCCGTCTCTGCGGATAGTTACAACGGTACCTAGCCTTTCAACAGCATCGGGCCAAGCGGTTTTCCCGCAAATATATGGACGTGCAGATGCGGGACTTCCTGATGGCCATCTTTGCCGACATTGGCGAGCAACCGATATCCCGGCTCCACCATCCCGGCTGATCTGGCAACATGGCCGACTGCGTGAACAAACCCGACGATTTCGGATTCAGTTGCATTCGCCGAAAAGTCATCCCAGCTGACATAACGTCCCTTGGGAATGACAAGAATGTGATGGGGGGCCTGCGGATTAATGTCATGAAATGCCAGCGCATGGTCGTTTTCGTATACGGTCTGGTTCGGGATTTCCCCACGCAGGATTTTCGCGAAGATATTGTCGTCATCATAGGGCTGGGTTGCATCAATCGCCATGCTCAATCCTTTCTCGAAGCCTTTTCGGCCAGTCCTGAAAGACCTTCCCTGCGCGACAATTCTGCGAGCACATTATCAATCGACAAACCCATGTCAGCGAGCAGTACCATCAGATGAAACAACAGGTCCGCCGCCTCACCCGTCATCGCATCCGGATCATCCTGCACTGCTGCGATGACGGCCTCAACCGCCTCCTCGCCCAGTTTTTCGGCCATCTTTCCACGGCCTTTGCTGCGCAGGTTCGCGACATAGCTATCTTCCGGGTTCGCATCCCGCCGCGCCCGGATCACGATTTCCAGTTGTTCAAGAATATTGGTCATTGCCCCGGTTTGAGCGAGTGAAGGGACAGCCGTCAAGCATTAGCTGAGCAACCAGCAAAAAAGCTGTGTCTCTGGCAAAGAAAAGGGCCGCTAAAACCCCCGTTTGCGACCCTTTCCCCGTCGCCGCGATAACCGAAGCTTCGCGCGACAAACTCATATGTTGCCGCTAGGGCTTGCCGCGGTGTTTCTTCGCCGCATATCGACCCGCCACCAGACCCGCGATGCCGAGTGCCAGCATGACAAGATTGGATGGTTCGGGGATGGGCGTACCCTCCCGGCTGGATGAGTTTGAGGATGTTTTGGAAGACCCACGCACCGCATTGTCCGCCGTCTTAGTCGGGGCGCCGCCGGACCCGGTTTCAATCGGTGATCCGGCATTACTTTCGCTGCCATCGGCCCGTGAGGACACAGAAATGGTGCTTATCATGCAGGTCAGCCCGACAAGAGCCACTAACTTTACGAACTTCATACAACTACTCAATGTTTTGGCCCAGAGACCAAAAAAGACCCACATGTCCGGTTAAGCAATATTCCTGCCAATATCGGGGATAGAACGTCATAGGCGGCATGCGGTGGTTAACGAAAACCGGGTTCACACCAAGTTGTAAGTTAATCCGACATTTACCATGTTATATTTACATTATAGGGACTTAGTGGAAATACGTCAGAATCTATCTCGTCTCCCCGCAAATATGCAGACTATTTGCGAGCGGGTAATCCGGCGTTGCGCAAGGCGGCGTGCGCTTCGGAGATACTGTGCTGGCCAAAGTGGAATATCGACGCTGCCAGCACTGCATTGGCATGGCCTTCGGTAACCCCTTCCACGAGATGGTCCAGCGTTCCGACGCCGCCGCTGGCGACCACCGGAACCGCAACTGCGTCGGCGATGGTTCGGGTCAAGACAAGGTCATAGCCATCGCGAGTACCATCGCGGTCCATCGACGTGACCAGCAATTCCCCTGCTCCCAGATTCGCCATCCGAACGGCATGTTCGATGGCATCAATCCCCGTCGCTGTTCGGCCGCCATGGGTAAAAATCTCCCAGCGTCCATCGTCAACGCGTCGGGCATCAATAGATGCGACCATGCACTGACTGCCAAAACGTCCGGCAATATCGCTTATCACCTCGGGTCGGGAAACGGCCGCACTGTTCACCGCCACCTTGTCCGCTCCAGCCATCAACAGCGCCCGGGCATCTTCGGCATTGCGGACCCCGCCACCAACCGTAACCGGCATGAAACAGACTTCCGCCGTACGGCGAACCACGTCAATTATAGTGTCACGATTTTCATGAGAGGCGGTGATATCCAGAAAGCAAAGTTCGTCCGCACCTGCCAGATCATAAGCCTTCGCCTGCTCGACCGGATCTCCCGCATCCTGCAAATCCACGAAGTTCACGCCCTTGACCACGCGGCCATTGGCGACATCGAGGCAAGGTATGACGCGGATACGCACCGTCATCCGCGCGTTGCCATCGCAATTGCAGTCGCCAGGTCCAGGCGTCCGTCATAAAGTGCCCGTCCGGTAATCACGCCTTCGATTCCATCCTGCGCGAACTGACTCAGCATGTGAATGTCATCCAGCCCCTTCACACCGCCGCTGGCGATGACAGGAATATCCACGGCCCGCGCGAGATCAACTGTTGCTTCAATATTGCATCCCGTCAGCAAGCCGTCCCTGCCAACATCAGTGAACAGCACTGAAGCGACGCCCGCGTCTTCAAAGCGCCGGGCGAGGTCAATCACACTGACTTCGGAAACATCCGCCCATCCTTCGGTTGCAACGAAGCCGTCCCGGGCATCGACAGCAACCACAATCCCGCCATCATATTCTTTGGCCATATCCTTCACAAAATCAGGATCTTTAAGCGCAGCAGTGCCAATGACCAGCCGCGCCACACCCAGCTGGAACCAGCGCTCCACTGTCTCGCGATCCCGGATCCCGCCACCCAGCTGCACATAGCCAGAAAAACCCGTGACAATCGCCTCAACTGCTTCCGCGTTTTGCGGCTTGCCGGCAAAAGCGCCATCAAGATCCACCACATGAATATGCTCGGCGCCTGCGGCAGCAAATAACGCGGCCTGTTCTGCGGGATTGTCACCATAGACCGTCGCGCGATCCATATCGCCTTCGGCCAGCCGTACGACTTCACCGGATTTCAGATCAATAGCGGGAAAAACAATCATGGGTTCCACTCCAGGAATCTTGTGAGAAAGGCCAGACCGTAAGCCTGGCTCTTTTCGGGATGAAATTGCACGCCGATCACATTCGCCCTGCCGACAGCAGCTACCAAAGACATCCCGTGCGCAGTGGTTGCAAGAATATCGGCCTCATCGGCAACATCAAAGTGATAGCCATGCAGATAATAAGCCTCGCCTGATTCCATCAAACCATGGTCCTGCGATGGCAGAACATCATTCCATCCCATGTGCGGAATTTTGATATCCGGCGACGGTGCTTCGATCGCATGTACGGTTCCGCCGATCCAGCCAAGCCCGTCATGTTCGCCAAATTCTATGCCTTTGTCAGCCAGCAATTGCATGCCGACGCAGATACCGAGAAAAGGCACTGCATCGCGCAATACCCGTGTTTCCATTGCATCGATCATACCATTGATATTCGCCAGAGCGGTCCGGCAGGCACCAAAAGCACCGACGCCAGGCAGCACGATCCGATCAGCCTTTTCAACAATATCCGGATCTGCGGTCACCAGAATGTTTCCTGCGCCGGCAGCAATCAGTGCGTTATGGACACTGTGGAGATTCCCGGCGCCGTAGTCGATCAGCGCAATGGTTTCAGCCACCAAGCTGGCCTTTGGTGGAAGGGATCGCATCGCCTTTGCGTGGATCGCGCTCGATCGCCTGTCGCATTGCGCGGGCAAATCCCTTGAATATGCTTTCTGCGATATGATGATTGTTTTCACCATATAGCAGTTCGATGTGCAGCGTAATTCCGGCGGCATCTGCCACGCTATGGAACCAGTGCTTGAACAGCTCCGTATCCATTTCGCCCAACCGTTCCTGGGTAAACCCCGCATTCCAGACCAACCATGGCCGTCCGGAGATATCGAGCGCCACGCGGCTCAACGTTTCATCCATGGGCGAATAAGTGCTGCCATAGCGCACGATCCCGGCCTTGTCAGCCAGCGCTGCACTCAGCGCCTGTCCCAGAGCGATCGCGCTGTCTTCGGTTGTATGATGCTGATCCACATGCAAATCGCCCTTGATCCGCAAAGTCAGATCAATCAGCGAATGCCGGGCAAATTGCTCGATCATATGATCGAGGAATCCAATACCGGTTGCGATGTCATAGACACCGGTCCCGTCGAGATTAAGCTCGACGAAAATCTCGGTTTCTTTGGTATTTCGCTCTATTTTCGCGGCACGCGTTACACTCGTCATGGCTCATGCCTATAAAGCCTTCATCTTTTCAGGCAAGACGTACACGGCTCTGGTGAACAGGAAATTATCCAAACGCCCTTGACCACGGCCCCGCTTCGCGCCACCAAGTGCAAATGACAGACAGTGCCCCCGACAGCCTGATTCCCTATGATGAAATCGTGCAGGAAGCTTTGCGCGCTGTTGTTGGTCGCGTGTTGGGTGGAGTCGAGAAAGACGGCCTGCCCGGCGAGCATCATTTTTACATCACATTCAAAACCCGGGCACCCGGTGTGGATATACCGGATCATCTGATCGCAAAATTTCCCGACGAGATGACAATTGTACTCCAGAACCGCTATTGGGATCTTTCCGTGAGCGATGACCGGTTCGAAGTGGGACTAAGCTTCAACCAGATCAGCTCCATGCTCCACATTCCGTTTGCCGCAATCACCTCCTTTGTCGATCCGGCAGTAGATTTTGCCCTGCAGTTTCAGGTGGAAGAAGTAGAAGGCGATCTGGACGAACATGAACCGGCCGAGAATGACGGTGATCAGGAAAACGCGGCGCCCGCCGAACTGGTCGACGATGGCTCAAATGTTGTGACCGTCGATTTCGGCAAGAAGAAATAGGTTTGACAGAGCGTCATTCCGGCGAGGGCTGGAATCTGCGAAGGTAACGCACACCCTCAATGAGAAACCAGCCTTCGCTGGAATGACGGTGGAGGAACAATGACCCAAACCCGCACAGAAACCGACAGTATTGGTGATATTGAAGTCCCGGAAGATGCCTATTGGGGAGCGCAGACCCAGCGCAGCATCGAAAACTTCCCCTTTCCCCGACAGGAACGCATGCCGATCCGGCTTATCCACGCGTTGGCCACCGTCAAACAGGCGGCAGCACGGGTCAACGGCATACATGGTCTGGACCCGGAAATCGCAGGTGCGATTGACAAGGCTGCCGAAGAAGTTCGATCCGGCGCATTCGATACCCAGTTCCCGCTCACTATCTGGCAGACCGGATCGGGCACCCAAACCAATATGAATGTCAACGAGGTAGTGGCCGGGATTGCCAACGAAAAATTGACCGGCGTGCGGGGTGGCAAGGATCCGGTCCATCCCAATGATCACGTCAATCGCGGGCAATCATCAAACGACAGCTTTCCTACCGCAATGCATGTTTCGGCGGCGTTGGCCCTGGAAGTAGAACTGTTCCCGGCGCTTGAACAATTGCACGATTCGCTGGCCGAAAAAGCGCGAACCTGGGCAGAAATCGTCAAGATCGGTCGCACCCATCTTCAGGATGCTACGCCGCTCACGCTCGGTCAGGAATTTTCCGGCTATGCCGCACAGCTTGTGGCCGCCCGGAACCGGATCGAAGCCACCCTGCCCCGTGTCCTGAAGCTGGCACAAGGGGGGACCGCAGTCGGGACGGGATTAAATGCCCCGGAGAACTTTGGAGAACATGTCGCCCGGGAAATTGCGAAAATCACCGGCCTGAACTTCGTAACAGCACCAAATAAGTTTGCCGAGCTGGCCGCTCATGACACGATGGTCGAACTATCCGGCGCACTCAATGGTCTGGCCGTGTCGCTGACAAAAATTGCCAATGACATCCGCCTGTTGGGGTCTGGTCCGCGGTCCGGTCTCGGTGAACTTGATCTGCCCGCGAATGAGCCGGGTAGCTCGATCATGCCAGGCAAGGTCAATCCCACCCAGTGTGAAATGCTGACGATGGTCGCCGGACAAGTGATCGGCAATCATCAGGCCGTGACCGTCGGCGGGCTCCAGGGTCATCTGGAGCTCAATGTCTTCAAGCCGTTGATCGGTGCCAATATCCTGCGATCCATCGAATTGCTCAGCATCGGCATGTCGAGCTTTGCCGAACGCTGTGTCGACGGGCTGGAAGCCAATTCAGCACGAATATCGGAGCTGGTCGACAATTCCCTGATGCTGGTGACAGCGCTGGCCCCCGTGATCGGTTATGACAACGCATCGAAAATAGCAAAACATGCCCACGCAACCGGCATGACACTGCGGGCGGCGGCGCTGAACCTCGGTTTGGTTGACGAAACCACCTATGATACCCATGTTAAGCCTGACCAGATGGTTGGAAACAAGGCCTAGCCGGGAGTGATATTCATGTCGATTGTCCGCAACATATTTACCTCCGTTGTTGGAAACGAAGCCCGCAAACATGGCAAGGGCAACGGATTGGTCAACTTTGGGATTGGCATGCTCGCCGCCCGGATCGCCACCCGGTCTATCCCCGGAGCGCTGCTGGTGGGCGGCGCACTCGTGGCAAAAACGCTTTATGATCAGTCGAGGGAAGAAGACGAGCTTCCGGCATCCGAAGCGATTATCGATATCGAGGGCAAGCCGGTGACAGAGGAAGCCTGAATACGACACAAGTTTTCTGGCTTTGACGACAAACCAAGCTGTTTTGCGGAATTGGGCTGTGTCATTTTGAACCAATTGCACGAAGCGAACAAAAAAAATGGAACAACCCGCGGCATTCTGTTAACGCGCCGTTAAGTTTGAAATTAACGAATTTTACTTGAGGGGCATATTTATGAAAAAGGCAATTTTCGCTGCACTTATGGCATTTGCAGCAACATCCACCGTCCAGGCCGCAACGGTCTATGACAATGGCGGTCCCGATGGAGTAGGTGGCAATGAAACCACGCGATGGTTCCAGGCTGAAGATTTTTCTCTCGCCGCCGACGCATCCATTGTTTCAGCTGGCGTATATCTCGGTACGTTTGATGGTACACTTGGTGTCTGGGATGGCAGCTTCGAATATAATATCTTCAGTGATGCAGCAGGTACGCCGGGCGCTAGCCTGGCCTCAGGAAGCGTAATCGCAACGACTTCTGACTCCGGAGTTGCTACGGGTTTCGGTACCGGCAACTCGTTCCTGTTTGAATTTGACCTGAATTCGGCTTTCGCAGCAACCGCAGGAACAACCTACTGGTTCAGTATTCACGCGTCGACCGACTTTGACCGCGACGAACTTTATTGGGTTACGAGCGGTTCAAATGGAACCAGCTTCGGCGAAGAAAGTGATGGTGGAACGTTCGATAACTGGTTCAACAACGGCAACGAACACGCGTTTTATCTGAGCGACACGGCTGTAAATATGGGTGCCGTTCCCGAGCCAGCCACATGGGCGTTTATGATCATGGGCTTTGGTGCCGTCGGTGGCGCGATGCGTCGTCAACGCAAAGCAAATGTGAAAGTCAGCTACGCTTAAACGCAAACACAAACGAAATACAAAAAATCCCGCTGGAGGAATCCGGCGGGTTTTTTTGTTGGATCAGTTGATTTCCGCCAACCATCTGTCTTCAAATTCCTCAAACGCTAGTCACATTGCGGACCATATCGGGACAGTCTTTCGATGTTAGACAATTTTACTTGGCAGTCAGCGACCAAGAATTTAAGGGATTGTTAAGGGTCTTTGATTCGCGAGGCGGTAGCGCTTGCGTCCAGGTAAAAACGAGGTTTAGTATGTACAAGAAGTCTATGATGGCGGTTGCGGCTTTGGGCATGGCCGTTGCGGTTGCACCAGCCAATGCAGCAGTCACAATCAGCACGGGTCCTCTCGGAGTGCTCGGCGCGGGCGAGACGATATTCTGTGACGGCGTCACCGATTGTGGCGGAGCCTTGACCGGGACCTATATCAATTTCAACACTTCCATGCCCGGTATTGCTGCTGCAATTCCAGGAAACGGCACTTCTCAGGTTGCAGTACTGGGCGGCGACAGCGCTTCGCTGGCAGTCGGTCAATTGGTTTCAGGATTTTCGTTCGATTGGGGCAGTGTTGATACATACAATACGCTGCGCATCTTCACGAGCGATGGCAATTATGTGATTACGGGTAACGACCTGCCGCCAGCCAATGGTGACCAGACCGATCTGGGAACCAACTTCCGGTTCTCGGCACTGTTTGATTCCGCAACCACTTTGCAGTCGATCGAATTCGCGAGTTCTCGCAATTCATTCGAATGGGACAATGTAGCAATCGCGGCGGTTCCCGAACCAGCCACATGGGCGTTCATGATCCTTGGCTTTGGTGCCGTCGGTGGCGCGATGCGTCGTCAGCGCAAAGCGAATGTGAAAGTCAGCTACGCTTAAACGCAAGCACAAACAAAATACACAAAACCCCGCTGGAGCAATCCGGCGGGGTTTTTTACATCCGGTTTTCCAGCCAGTCTTCCAGCGTTTCATGAAAGTAGCGCATTCGGCTTTCCTGACCTGACAGATAGTCGCGCTTGTATCCGCGGGAATGCAGGCCCAGCTGCTGTGCGGGCCAGATTTCCAGATCCTCGTCAATCGCGGGCCCCGCAGAAACCTCGCCCGCCTTGCCCTGAATATGTTCAGCCGGTGTATCGACAGAGACATGCTCGCGCATCACCCAGGAATAATATTCGGTGGCGCCTTTCGGAAACAAAGTCATGTACCACATATCAAAATAACATTTTTCCGGGTCCGTTTCATGTGGTCGGGCACGCAACCAGATATTGCCATCAGGCTTGAGGCTGAAAGACAGGTTCGGAAAAATCGTATAATGCCAGTTATCGGTCAGCTGATCGTCGTGATAGGTCGAGAAATCATAGCCTTTTTCTTCACCCAGTTTGCGCTTTTGCCGCTGCAGATCTTTGCGGATATTGCGGGTTTTTCCGCCACGATAGTCTTCCGGGTTCAGCTCCCATAAGGCCAACTCGTTCTTTAGCGATTCCAGTGTTTCCTTTTCACCGCCCTTCACGGCTTCGGCAGGCCCTGCACCGGGCATGAACATCCGGCAATGACCTTCCGGATAATGGTCAAACTGGCAATGATGGTGGCTATATTCGATTACGAATTTGGACCCGGGATGAACGAAGGGCACATGATATGACTCGCTGAAATTATCCTGCACCAGTTTCCAGTTGAAATCACCTTCGATCGTCACCCAATGGGTGCGCCGCATATCCTCCATCGGATAGCTGTCAATCTGGTCGGCAATCGGCCCGAGAAACTCTTTCAACGGCACGCAATCCTCGTCCATGTTGAACCAGACAAAACCGGCCCAACTTTCGCAAGGTATCTCGACCAGATTGAGTTTGCCGCAGGGACTGCCCTGCGGATAATCCGCTTCATCCGGGACAGCTTTCAATGTACCTTTCAGGTCATAGGCCCAGCCATGATAAGGGCATGTAAGCCGCCGTGTATTTCCCGACGGTTCCGCCATCAACTGCAGTCCGCGATGCTGGCAGACATTATAGAATGCGCGGATTTTGTCGTCATCCCCGCGTGTACATAATATCCGCTCCCGGCCCAGCGACGTAGTGATGTAATCGCCCTTGTTCTCCAATTCACGCGCCAGTCCGGCGATCTGCCATGTCCGGGTCCAGATCTTGTCCCATTCCTTGTCCATATATTCTTTGGAAAAATAGCGCTCCGGCGTGATCGGATTGCCGCGCAATTGTGGTTCCGGCTGTTTGGATACATCCGCCAGCTGCCGGTTTGTTTCGTGTAGATCATGATCGGCCATGTAAGCCTCCTGCAAACAAGTTCGTCGCCGCCGTTGATAGCAGTTGGGCGCTCAATAGCGGACTGCCCGAAAGATTAGGGTCTGTCTCAGCCAGAAAAGATGCCCCGTCCCGCCAGATGGGCGTAGGAAGCATCTGTCTCTCCGCGAACGCCAAACGTGCTGGGCCCGGGATTGTCGCGGTCAAAGCTGTCTGTCATCGGGCTGGTACTGTTCCAGTCAAACACCGCCTGACGATGCGATATTTTCCAGACGCCGTCTCGCCGTTCGAACCGGTCGAGATAACGTCCGGCGGCGATCATGAACGTTTCTCCATCCGGTCCCTCCAGCGCATGATGGGCAATGAAATAACTCTCGCCAGCAGCGAAATCTCCATCAACTTCGATCAACACCTGCCCAATGACATGCTGTGTCCGTTTCATCGTCGCAAGCACCGGCATCACCCAATCCACAAAATCCCTGGCAGTCCCGACAAACATGCCGTGGTCGTCAGTCGCATCCGGATGGAACAAAGATGCCAGCAATTTGGCATCACAACGATCAATCGCCCGTGCCATCCGGATCACGAGTTCCGCACATTCCAGCTTGTCTGCCATGATCGTCAAACGATCCATAACTGCTTCCCTCTTTTTGCCTGCCCCTGATGCTTCAGAAGAATGATAGAGAATTCGCCCGGCCGGCCATACTGATACATCTGCCAAGGCGCGGACCGAAATTGACAATTGCTATATTGCAATGAGAACATAAATAGAACATAGTACGTCCCAAGGACCCGCTGGACTCTGTTCCAAATCTTCGGCAAAGGCTGCATATGCTGACCCATATAAAAGTAAAAGGTGCCCGCGAGCACAACCTCAAAGGCGTGGATATTGATCTTCCGCGTGAAAAACTGATCGTTATCACCGGTCTGTCCGGTAGCGGCAAATCCAGCCTCGCCTTTGATACGATCTACGCCGAGGGCCAACGCCGCTATGTGGAGAGCCTGTCCGCCTATGCGCGCCAGTTTCTGGAGATGATGCAGAAGCCGGATGTCGAGCATATTGAAGGCCTGTCGCCGGCTATCTCGATCGAGCAGAAAACCACATCACGCAATCCACGATCAACTGTCGCCACGGTCACAGAAATATACGATTATATGCGCCTGCTGTGGGCGCGGGCGGGTGTGCCTTATTCACCGGCTACAGGTGAACCGATTACAGCACAAACCGTCAGCCAGATGGTTGACCGGGTCATGGCGTTACCAGACAAAGCGCGCTTTTATCTGCTGGCGCCTGTCGTGCGTGGCCGGAAAGGTGAATATCGCAAGGAGCTGCTCGAATGGCAGAAAGCGGGCTTCACGCGCGTTCGCGTCGACGGCGAGTTTTACGACATTGAAGAAACACCAAAGCTCGACAAGAAGTTGAAGCACGATATCGAAGTCGTCGTCGATCGCCTGGTCGTTCGCGAAGGCATGGAAACCCGGTTGGCCGATTCCTTCGAAACCGCATTACGTCTGGCGGATGGTCTCGCCTTTGTCGATCTGGCCGAAGGCGTCGTTCCGGGTCGCGAGACGGAGGAAACCGGCACGAAGATGAAAGGCACCGGCCTGCCAGATAATCGCATCGTGTTTTCAGAGCGTTTTGCATGCCCGGTCAGCGGCTTCACCATTGAGGAAATTGCACCGCGGCTGTTCTCGTTCAACGCACCGCAGGGCGCATGTCCCGCTTGTGACGGCCTCGGCGAAAAGCAATATTTTGATCCCCAGCTGATCGTTCCCAATCCCGCGCTATCGCTCAAAAAAGGCGCGGTTGTGCCATGGGCAAAGTCCAATCCGCCCAGCCCCTATTATCTGCAGGTGCTGGGTTCACTGGCACGCCATTTTGAATTCGACCTGGATACGCCCTGGAACGAACTCAGTGAACATCATCGCGACGTCATTCTCAACGGGACGCAGGGTCTGCCCGTCAAACTCCGCTTTCAGGATGGCCGCAAAAGCTATGAAGTGAAGAAGCCATTTGAAGGCGTGGTCGGCAATCTCAACCGGCGGATGCTTCAGACCGAAAGCGCATGGATGCGGGAAGAGCTTTCCAAGTTTCAAGCTGCTGCCCATTGTGAAGTCTGTCATGGCGCCCGGCTCAAACCCGAAGCGCTGGCGGTGAAGATTGCGGGTGAGGACATTTCCATTCCCACGCGCCGAAGTGTTGGCGATGCACTCCAGTTCTTCGAAGGCCTTGGCGCGCAACTCGACAAGGTCCAAAGCCAGATCGCAGAACCGATCCTCAAGGAAATTATCGAGCGCCTCGGCTTTCTCAACAATGTTGGCCTTGACTATCTCAATCTGGATCGAACCAGCGGTACATTGTCCGGCGGCGAGAGTCAGCGCATTAGACTAGCGAGCCAAATAGGTTCAGGACTGAGTGGTGTTTTGTACGTTTTGGATGAACCGAGTATTGGACTCCATCAACGCGACAATGATCGTTTGCTCACGACTTTAAAGCGTTTGCGGGACCTCGGAAACACCGTGATTGTTGTTGAACATGATGAAGACGCGATCCGGACCGCTGATCATATTGTCGATATCGGACCGGGTGCCGGTGTGCATGGCGGCGAGATTATCGCCAACGGGACATTGAAGCAGATTTTGAAAAGCAAGAAGTCGCTAACCGCCGAATATCTCAACGGAACCCGCAAGATCGAAGTTCCAGCCAAGCGCCGCAAAGGCAATGGCAAGAAACTGACCGTACACGGCGCAGAGGCCAATAATCTGCGCAATGTGACGGCGTCCATTCCGCTCGGAACGTTTACCTGTGTGACCGGCCTTTCGGGTTCCGGCAAGTCTTCGCTAACCATCGATACGCTTTATGCGGCTGCAGCGCGAACGCTCAATGGCGCACGCGTGATTGCGGGCAAGCATGAAAAAGTGACTGGCCTCGAATATTGCGACAAGGTTATCGATATCGATCAGTCTCCGATTGGCCGGACACCGCGCTCCAATCCGGCGACCTATACCGGAGCTTTCACCAACATTCGTGACTGGTTTGCCGGCCTGCCCGAAGCAGCGGCACGCGGATACAAGCCGGGACGCTTTTCGTTCAACGTCAAGGGCGGGCGCTGCGAGGTCTGTCGCGGTGACGGACTGATCAAGATTGAAATGCACTTCCTGCCGGACGTCTATGTTACGTGCGAGGAATGTGGAGGCAAACGCTATAATCGCGAGACCCTGGAAGTGAAATTTAAGGGCAAGTCCATTGCCGATGTGCTCGACATGACCGTCGAAGATGCCGTCAGTTTCTTCAAGGCGGTTCCTCCGATCCGTGACAAGATGGCGATGCTCTATGAAGTGGGGCTGGGCTATGTGAAAGTCGGTCAGCAAGCCACGACCCTTTCCGGCGGCGAAGCGCAACGCGTGAAACTTGCCAAAGAGCTGAGCAAACGTTCAACCGGGCAGACACTGTACATCCTTGATGAACCGACGACCGGCCTGCATTTCGAAGATGTCCGCAAGCTGTTGCAGGTTTTGCACCGGCTGGTGGAGCAGGGAAATAGCGTGATTGTGATCGAACATAATCTCGATGTTATCAAGACCGCTGACCACATACTCGATCTCGGCCCCGAAGGTGGCGTTCGCGGCGGCGAGATTGTGGCACAGGGCACACCGGAAGAAGTGGCGAAGGTGAAGGCGAGTTTCACTGGCGGCTATTTGAAAGACATGTTGGGCAAGTGACAAACCGGTCCAGAAGGTTTTTGTTCATTTGCTCCCGAAATCAACTTCGAAGCCCGACAGCCGAGGCTGTCCTGAACCAGGTACCGGGCGTGGAAGCGATTTCTGCTGGCACTAACAACGATGCCGAGACTACGGTTTCAGGAGACCTCATCGAGTGGGCCGACAACATATATGTCATGGAACGAAAGCATCACGCCCGGGTGACTCAAACATTCGCCCCGCTGCTGAAAGACAAGCCAGTTCGCGTGCTGGGCATTCCGGATGACTTCAAGTACATGGATCCGGGCCTGGTTGATCTCTTGAAACGGAAGTTTCCCGAGTGGTTTTCGTGACCTTATGATTTCAGCAGTTTCGCCTGCCACAACAAGATCACAACAGGCACAATCAGTTCGATCCCCATTCCGCTGACCTGCCAGTCCGCCGGTTCGCCGACCGTCATCCAGGACAAGCCTCTGGCACAACCGCCGATAAACCATCCAAGCATGGCAAAACGCATCAGAGCAGCCCTGCCCTTAACATCACCCGCTGACCAAAGGATCATGAGGCCGACAGCCACATAAACACCCGCCAGATAACGATACTGACTGTCCAGCGCATTGATTGCAGGCAATGAGGATGGCTCCGTTACCATCGCCTGCGCGCCGAACAATATACCGGTCCCACCCAGATATAGCGGTATCAAACCGATCAAAATTGTAACAATGCGAAATGCGGTCATAAATGCTCCCCCCTTTGGATCGGCAGGATGTTGCATGTGCCGCGCAAGCTGTCAATTCTGTCGCCAGCGCCATTTCGAACTCTTTTGCCTCAACCGGCTTGACACCAATACATGCTCCCCCGCACTAATGTTCCCCATGAAACTCAGTCCGCATTTCCATCTCAGCGAATTCACCGCTTCGCAAACCGCAACCCGGCTGATGATCGACAACACGCCGGGGCCAGATGAGATTGCTGCGATGAAGTTGCTTTGCGAAAAAGTGCTCGAACCGGTGCGGGAAAATTATGGCAAACCGGTCATGATTTCCTCCGGATATCGTAGCAAAGAACTCAACCGGGCCCTGATGGGGTCTCGCAGTTCACAGCATATTCGTGGTCAGGCAGTCGATTTCGAGATTGCCGGATTGTCCAACCTGACAATCTGCCGCTGGATGGAGCGGCGGCTCAATTATGATCAGCTGATCCTTGAATTCTACACCCCGGGAGAGCCCGCCAGTGGCTGGGTTCATGTCTCGTACCGCGAGCCATATCGCAATATGGAACTGACGGCGCGGCGCGTGGTCAGAAACGGACGTCGGACAACGGAATATGTGAACGGAATAGTCGGCTAAAGTTTGCCCAACTCACATTTTCGAGCCACCAGTATCGGTCGCAACGCCCAATAGGCGGCAGGTGTCCGGTGGATCGGGATATTGGGATAAAGATGATGGACAATATGATATTCCATGCCGGACGTCAGCAGGTTGCCAGCCCAGCTTTTGAATGCGCGCGTGTTGGTATAGCGTCCGGTTTCCCTGGCAGGATGGTGCGGCATCCAGCTTAGCACCAGGCGGATATAGGTCAGTCCCAAATGACGCGGTACAAACCATAGCAGCAGCGCTTCAATCGCAAAGCCGTGCCAGGCACAGGCAAACATGATCGCAAGAAACAGAAATTGCGTCATTGCCGCCTCGCGCAGGGCCCTGCGACTGTCCACCGTGTCCATTTCCCGCAGCACTTCGACATAACGCGCCACACCGCCTTCGCCCCGCGGTTGACGATTGCGAACCGACTTCCAGAGAAAATGGAGCGCACTGCGGGCGCTGGTCGAATAGTCGGGATCCTTGTCGGGAACATTGCAATAGCGATGGTGGCCCAGATGGGTGATTTTGAAAGCACGATAGGGCCCGGCCAGCGGAATCAGCGAAACGCGCCCGACCAACTCGTTCAGCCAGCGCAATTTTGTCCCCGGCCGTGCGATATTGTCGTGCTGGGCCTCGTGACTGGGGAGTAGCGCAATAGAGGCGCACAGAATATTGACCAGACAACCAAGCCACAGCGGAATCATATCCAGCATCACCAACGGCCACATCATCAGAAAGGCTGCCGTATTGCCAATGCCCCATATCACTGGCGTCCACGGTGTGCCGCCTCTCTTCCCGCCATGAAAGCGATATGCAATGCGGCGTTCCAGACGGCGCAGTTGCCGGTCAGATAGTCCCGCCAAATCCAGTCCTGTCAGATCCTGCTCCGCCAGTGCATCGATCGATTCTGCATCCAGAGCTGCAGGATGAGCGAGCATGCTGGCGGGAGAGAGCGGTTCTGCAATACTCACCATAGCCACGTTCCCCGAATCTGGGCGTAAAGTCCCCAGACACCGCCGAGAATGCAACCAAATGCCAGCGGAGACAGACCCATTGGTGTTGTCCAGCCGGCAACGTTAATGATCTGGGCAGTCAGCGGCGCAAGAAAACCCAGCCCCCACATCAGGGGTGCAAATGCAAAGATTTTGGCAACCACCGCTTCCATAAAGCCACATCCGCCTGTTTGAACGCCCGACAATATGCACCCCGGGGCAGCGGTGCAAGCGGATTAACCTGTACTGGAAGCTAGCGCCGAGCGGATCGTTGGCGGGACAATAGAGCCGATATGAATTCGCGATATGTTCCGGAATTTCTCGTGTGGGAATGATTTATGTGCATTGCGGCAGTTTTACAGTCGGTTTGCTCGCGATCGCAGGAATGATCGACAAGAGCGTTCTCGTGTCCGCTTTGGGCGCAAAAACGGACGCTGGGATTGTACCAAAACGGCACATAGGTTGCTGTAATGGAAGTCCAATTGCGCGGGATACCGATATCTGTTAATGTTCCGTTAGGGTTTGCACAATTTTTTCCGATTGATTGTCTACTGGCTAGCAATCGGAAACTGGGGAAAATCATGAAAAAACTTCTAATTGCTTCAACGGCGCTGTCATTTGCGTTTGTTGCTATACCAGCGTCTGCAGCTACCTTGTTCGCATTGGATAATGGAAGCGATACTCTAGTCTCGATTGATACGACAACGAATGTGTTTACTGACATCGGCGCATTAGGCACCGATGCGAATTTTGGTGACTTGGCTTATGGGAATAGCACGCTCTATATGCTTGGTGGGCGAAACAACGAGAATTTGTACACTGTCGACACAGCTACCGGAGCAGCAACTTTGGTCGGAAATCACGGAATTGGTGATTTGTTCGGACTCGCTTTCGATGCATCAACAGGAAAATTATACGCTTCTCAATTCCTAAATGGAGGAGGTTTTTACGAGATCGATGCCAATACAGGGGCAGCAACGCTTGTTGGGAATACTGGCACACGGATCGGCGGTATGACTTATCGTGGAGATACCAACCAGTTGGTTGGAACCAATGATGGCACTGGTGACTTTTTCGGTCTTGATCCTGCGAACGGCGATCAAACCTTGCTGGGTGGCGATGGCTTTGTAAATAATAGTGATCTGGCATTTGATGGAGATTTGGGCGTTTATTGGTTGTTAGATTTTAGTGGGGATTTTTATCAGTATAACGCAGACACGTTATCCCGGACTTTGATTTCCAACACGGGCCGCCAATTTGATGGATTGGCCTATACAGGCTCGATTGGGACTATGGGTGCCGTTCCTGAGCCAGCAACCTGGGCGTTCATGATCTTTGGCTTTGGTGCGATCGGGGGAGCGATGCGTCGTCAGCGTAAAGCGAATGTAAAAGTCAGCTACGCCTAAAGTCCCAAAAGCAAGTTTACCCAAAGGCCCCACTGGAATTTTCTGGTGGGGCCTTTTGTTTGCAAGTTAGTGTCCGCTTTCGGGATAAAGCGGACATTAGTTGCGGTTGTATTGATATGCATTCACGGTACGCAGACTCAGGAACATTCAATGATGTGAGAATTTTTATGGACCTCGAAGAGAGTTTTTCGGTAATATTCGCAACCGCACCCGATGAGGAAAATTTGATCGCAGAGCTGTATGCCCAAGATCAATGTGTAACCGAAATCCGTGCTGATGACCTCAACGATTTTGACGTTAGGTTTGTTGATCACAAGGGAAAGAGCTTGGGTGAGTTAAAGCTCTCTCGATTAGAGAGTATGATTAAAAGAGCAAAAGAAGGTCTGCGCTAATGTCCGCTTTCGGGATATAGCGGTCGCACGGCAAATTTCCGCCTTGGCCGAAAAGCGACAAAGCCTCTGATCTGCGACCGACCCACTTGCCGGTTAGCCAGCTGCAACGCTCTTTACATTGATCTGCTTGTGATCTGCTTTGGGAACCGCATCTTCCAGATCCGGCTTTTCGGCATTCTCAACACGGTTCCGACCATTGGACTTGGCTTTGTAGAGCGCAGCATCGGCTCTTGCGAACAGCTGCTCATAGCTCTCTCCATCCCGCGCTGTGGCTACGCCAAAACTCGCAGTCAGACGGATATTGTCGCTCAGGCCGGGATGCTTGAGAATTGCGAATGCCTGCCGGATCCGTTCGGCCAAACGATGAGCCGGATCATTTTCGCAATTCCAGACCGCAATGCAGAATTCTTCCCCGCCGATCCGTCCCGCCGTGTCGCATCCGCGTACCGTGTTTCCGATGAGTTCGCCAATGCCCGTGATCGCCTGGTCTCCGGCCTGGTGCCCCCAAATGTCGTTTACCTGTTTGAAGTGGTCAATATCAGCCACCACCAGGCTGAGCGGATAACCCTCCGCCTGCGCTCTTGGAAAAATATTTTGCATCGATTCTTCAAACGATCCTCGATTGCGTAACCCGGTGAGCACGTCTCGTTCACTGCGTTCGCGCAGCGTGATCGCCCATTCGGCGATCGTTGCCCCGATCAAGACCATTGCCGTGGCGATCGATTTCACCCCGAGAACAAGGCCGATGAGCGAGTAATAGATGGAGTCCCGATAGACCGCCGCAGGGATCGACTGTTCAAACAACAGGGTCAAAGTAGGCCGGATGAAGAAATCGGCGGCCTGAAATGCCATGACCGCTATAATCGCAACATCGAACAAGTTTCGACGCTGCGCCGCAAGAAGCGTCGTCACGCCCATGGCGAACATGGCCCCATAGCCGATATTGACGATGACCAGTCGCGGACCGACATCGTCGGACAGGCTTACCGTCAGCCCCAACACCAATGCACTCGTTACATAAACGATGGCCAGGCTACCCAGATGGATTCGCTGCCCGACCCGCTCGCAAACCGATGCCAGAAACAAGGTCACGCCAAGACTGTAAAATGCCTGTGTTGCATGAAACAGGTAGAATGCGTCGCCGGGCAGGAAATGGGTGATCAGGAATCCAGATGCGAACAGGACATAGGAAATGGCAAAGCCCAGCACGTGCCATCTCATACGCCCAGCACGCCAGAAAACCGCGAATGTCGCCGCAAAAAACAGCGCCATGAGCGGCGTTACCAATCCAAGAATTTGTGTTTGCATTTACCCGCTGCGCTCCCGTGCCTCGGGTTAGGTCAATTTGGTTAAAGTGGTCTTAAGGAATCGGGTTCCGCCTCTTTTCCGTCGCATCAGATACTGCCTGTCAGAAAACGCTTGCGGAACAGCGCCATCGGTTCGACCGCAGGGATGCTGGATCGCGTAATCCATGATCCAGCTTGTTTGATGTAGCGCAATGATTGCCGCTCTGTTGCATGATATTCCAGACACAGAGCCTGACAAAAGGCCGATTGGAGGGGAATATGACGAGCAAGAGTGGACAAGCTCCGATCGCGCCTGGTGCAGTTGCGAGCGATCTCACAATCAGTGACCTTCGCGCGGCACTCGCAGCGGGATGGCGCGATTATCGGGCATATCCCGCATTCGGGCTGTTCTTCGCATCGATCTTCGTGATTGCAGGGATATTTCTCTATTTCGCGCTTTTTGTCCGCGGTGAAATCGCGTGGCTGGTTCCGGCAGCAGCAGGGTTCCCGCTTCTCGCGCCTTTTGTAGCGGTCGGTTTATATGAAGTAAGCCGTCGCCGCGAAGCGAGCCTGCCAATGAGCTGGCGAGCCATACTCGGCGCCATGCGCGGGCGCGGTGATGAACAGATATTGAGCATGGGTGTGATCCTGTTTGTCGCGTTCGGGTTCTGGCTGATGGTAGCCCATGGCATTTTTGCGGTTTTCGAAGCTGAATCCGGGATCAAGTCAGATTCCGGCGAGCTGTTTCGCACCAGTGCGGGCATCATGATGCTCGTTGTGGGCACGATCGTTGGCGGGCTGATGGCGCTAGCCTTTTACGCAATTACTGTCATCAGCCTGCCCATGCTGGTCGATCGCAAGGTCGACTTCATCACGGCGATCATCGTCAGCCTGGCAACCATGCGATCGAACAAGCTCATCATGCTGGCCTGGGCGGTGGTGATTGCGATCATCCTGTTTGTCTCGATGCTGCCAATGTTCTTGGGCCTTCTGGTTGTCCTGCCGGTGTTCGGTCATGCAACATGGCATTTATATCGTCGCGTTGCAGGCAACACCAAGACATCTGAGCCGCAATAGAAGCTGTTCGGCAACAGCCTGACAACGCCCGATTTCTTGCGCTTTTTGCGTTAATCCAGTTAGCAGTTTGTTAACCATAAACATTTATCCTTTGCTATCCCGGGCCGGGTTGTGCCCGGAAAGGCATGGAGGAGGATGCAATGGCGGAGCAGCGCAAGCAGGTATTGTTTTATTTGCCTGTTGTCACGCCATGGTGGTTTTCCAACATCATTATCCATCTGATCCGGATCATGGCCAATGCGCATGATGTCCACGTGCTGGTCCCGCCGCGGTGGCGCAATACCGGTCTCGCGGAAGAACAACTCGATCTGATCGCTGATCTCTCGCATGTAAACTGGGTCGTGCTGGACGGCCCCGACCATCATCGGTTGCGGACCGATGCCAGCGCAGAAGAGGATCTCATTGCGCTGGTTGCGGAACTGGAGCCTGACCTTGTTCTGTGTCGCAGTTCCGATATCAAAACTCCCGCCCGCTTCCCCGGTCTCGTCCGCTACATTATGGAAGGCGGGGCGCCACCGGCTCGCACGGGAGCAAACTGGATCACTCTGGCACCTGCCCTGTTCGATCATGGCATGATACCCGACCTTTCGCCGGAACATAGCGAGCGACTGGACAAATTGGCCGGCCCGATATGGGCACAGATGCATCAGCAGACCGCCCTGCCCTCTCGCGAGGAGTTTCTCGCGCTGACCGGGTTGCCATCCGACAAGACACTGATCGGACTGCCGCTGGAATATGAACATGAAGAGAATTTCTTTGGCCAGCATCATCGTTATCCAGATAATGCAGCCATGATCACGGCGCTGGCGCCGATGCTGAAAGGCAACAGCATTCTCGCCGTCACCAATCATCCACTGAACGAGCTATATGGTGATAACCGCGCTCTGGAAGCTGCGATTGCGGATCAGAACGGCAAAGTCCTGATGATCAGCGGTTCGGAAGACGCCGGACAATCGACCCTGGCGCTGAGCTGGCACAGCGATGGCATGATCGTTGGCAATTCGAAAAGCTGGTCCGCATGCGCCGCATTTGGGACACCGGTGATGCGACTTTCAGATTTTGCAACGGGTGACTGGTTGCAGCCCTACAGTGCAATCACTGATTTCATTGCCGACATTGATCAGTCTGTGGCACGGCGAGCCGATCCGATTGCAGCCCGGCACTGGTTTACCTTTCACCTCGCCAATAATGTTTTTGACCCGGCTGATCCCCAACTGGATGCGCGGGATATTATCAATCGCATGACCCACGCCGTTGATCCGGCGCGCTGGGATTCCGCTCTCGCACGCTACCTCTCTCAGCCCACGGAGAAGGCGGCATGACTAAATAATCTCACCGAAAAACCTTTATCCCCACAAAAAGGCCAACCCTCATGTATGATCTCGCAGTTATAGTCCCCGTCCGACGTGGCAGTTCTCGCATCGCCGAAAAATGCCTTTTGCCATTTGGAAACCAAAACACATTGATCGAATGGAAATTGGCCCAACTGTGCAAAGTCATCGAACCGCACCGCATCTATCTTTCGAGCGAAGATGAAGAATTTCTGGAACTGGCGGATCAATTCGGGGTGTCGCGCCATCGGCGGGCTCGGCATCTGGCCATCGATCATATTGCCCCTTTTCGCGACGTCATAACCGGCATCGTTCGGGATATTCCGCATACTCATATCGCATGGTCGACCGTCGTGTGTCCCCTCATGGCTCCTCAGGAATATTGTGATGCTTTCCGAGCCTATCATGAAAAGGTAATCTGCGGGGACAAAGACTCCCTGCTTGGCGTCAACCTGATGAAAGAGTATTTCTGGTCTCGTGACGGAGCGCTCAACTATGAAGCGACCCGCAATCATACCATTTCGCAGGATCTGCCGGACTGGTTCAAGGTCACCAACAGCATCTACATGGCCCCGCGCCAGCAAGTTCTCGCACGTGAATATTTTGTGGGAGATGATCCGGTGCTGCAATCGCTATCCAAACTCGCCGGTGTCGATATCGATTATATCGAAGACTATCGCATCGCCCAGGCTCTCTATGCGGTTTATGCCGAAGACGGTCTGGACGCTCTCACTCCCTCAACTCAAATAGACTGGAATTCCCATGACCCCGACCTCCCTGTCGCAATATGATTGCATCTTCTTTGATTTTGATGGCGTCATCGCCGATTCCGTAGATGCCAAAATCACGGCATTCGGCGCGCTTTATGATGAGTTCGGGTCAGAGGTCCGTCAAGCGGTAGAGGACTATCAACGAGCGGTTCCCGGCGAGACCCGGTTTGACAAAATTCCCCGTTTTCATCGGGATTTGCTGAACATCAATCTGACAAAAGAAGAAGTTTTGCACTGGTGTGACAAACTGTCTTCGATCGTCCTTGACGAAGTCGTGAAAACCGAATTGCTGCCGGACGTTCCCGAAATATTGTTCATGCTGACACGGCGCGGTATTCCTGCGCATATCGTGTCTGGCACACCGCATGATGAATTGCAGATCATTGTCGATCGCAAAGGCCTGGGGCCGTTTTTCCGGACAGCGCGCGGCGCACCCGAAAAGAAGGCTTCTATTGTCGATGACATCATGCACACTGCAGGACTGGGGGCAGATCAGTGCCTGTTTGTCGGAGATGCGATGACGGATTATAACTGTGCTGTGGAATGTGAGATGGCGTTTCTGGGGCGAGTTACTCCGTCAATGAATCCATTTCCACAAGGTACCCGCGTCGTCAGCCAGCTCGGCGAATATTTCCTCGCCGAGGAAACAGAGCAAGCCAGATCGCAAACAACCCGCAGCAAGGCGGCCTGACTGTTCCAAAGTTCGACCGGGTTTAAGGTTTGGCTGAAGCTGCGGCAGCCGCCTGCCTGAACACGCGCATAAAATTGCCACCCCAGATTTTGGCTATGTCCTGCCGGGAATATCCGCGCTCCACGAGGGCCGCTGTGACGTTCGATGCTTCGCTGGCATCGTTGAAACCCGCAACCCCGCCACCATGATTGAAATCAGTGCCGATGCCCACATGGTCCACTCCAATACGTGCAACGATATAATCAATATGGTCGATCATTCTGTCCACAGAGCCCGGCCCGATCACCTTTCGCATTGCCATCAGAAACGCCAGGCGCTTTTTCGGATCCGGGATTTCCCAGTAGAGTTCATAGGGATATGCCCAGGCCTCCGGAATGCCGGCGTTACTGCGAACCTGGCGAATGGATTCCAGCAATTCGGGGTCGGACAGGTCAACCAGATAAGCCCCGAAAGACGCGATATGAATCACCCCGCCATTGGTTCCGATCCGGTCAATTTCTTCATCGGACAAGTTTCGGGAAACATTGGACAAGGCCCGGACGTTCGAGTGACTGGCAATCACCGGTGTGGTGCTGATGTCGAGCGTCTGCAGCGTCGCCGCCTTTGACATTTGCGAGATATCGACCACAGCTCCCAGTCGATTGATCCGACGCACCGCGGCCTTGCCCAGATCCGACAGACCGCCATGTTCTTCCGTCACTTCATAGCTTCCGGTTTCGCCATTGAAGAAGGGCCGTGAGCTGTCTGAAAAATCGTTGTGCCCCATATGATTGAGCCCGAATACCCGGACACCGGCCCTATAATATCGATCCAGTTCCATCACATTTCCGCCCAGAGCCCGGGCATTTTGGAAGCCAAGAATCAATACGGTCTTGTCATTCGCATGAGCCATCTCGATCGCAGCCGGCGAACTCGCGAGTGAAACATTGTCTGTACTGCGCGCCAGCTCTGTTATCGCCGCGAGCTTTGCTTCAGCCTCGGCTTTGGCTGCAGCATCACCCTGCATCGTTCGCGGACCGGGACCCACCGCAATCGCCATTACAACGGCGTCCATACCTCCGGCCTGCAGCTTTGAAATATCTGTTTTGGGCAGCCCATCACTGGCCAGATAAGTAGATGATGTCGACGGCAGCACAATATCGGCATGCGCGTCCAGAACCAGAACTTCCTCATGGATATCGCGGGCCAGTTCCAGAGGATCAGAGCCTGCTTCCGGCTGTGACAAGGTTGTGCCGGCATATTGGCTGGTCGAACAAGCTGCCAGCAGACTGGCCGCCGCAGCGGCGACGAACCAATGAGGAACAGTCCCGATCTTTTTGAAATTACTGCTTGTCATATTGGCTCCCCAGATTGGTTTGATGGCAACACTAGGTGGTCCGCAGTCCAGGCACAAGCGCCACCGGATCTTGCCCCCCATCAGGGGCCAAACGGGAAGTCGAAAACAAAACGAGGCCTGGCAGCCGGGTCGCAAATACTGCCAGACCTCGCCACACCGCGAGGAGCAGTGCGGCGGCGCCACCCGTTTAACAGAGATAGTTTCACCGGATCGGCCCCGCATCATCCTGCTATCGCAAAACTATCATCCGTCAGGTGATCTGAATCACGTACGGACATTTTTTTTCACAGCTTCGGGAGGGGCTTTCGAAAAATCCTGTGGCCCAAAAACGAAAAGCCCGATGGGCGGGTCGCTAACCATCGGGCTCCTCATTACGATAGGACAAAGTATGCTAATGCTTACGATGTCTTAAACCATATATAGCGCATAAAGGTGAATAGAGTGTGATCAAAGTCACTTATATTTACATGTCTTTACACATTGTTAGAATATTTTTACAAACCCTTAAATTATAACGATTTTTGAGATATTTTGGAGAATTATAGCTGCAAGAAACCCGCCGGATTTTGGGTCAATCGGGTCGCAATATTGACCTAGTCATCCGACGAGTTTGCAGGGGATTATCCGGAAAAAACAACAGTCCGGATGGTGCGATACTGCAGCCCCCACAGAACTCTGTTTCACTGGCAGTATCGCAGCTATCAATTAGCATGGTGCGATTTGCCTTTTGTGATGTACATCACTTGTCCATAAAAATTTTGCTGGAGCAAGAATCTCTTTCCACAATTCCAAAATGTTTCGGCATTCCGACATCTTGAAAGCAAAAAAAATGGGAGCCGATCCCCAAACGAATTCAGGTTTCGGCTCCCACTGCGCCTGGTCAGGGATACTGTCCTCTTGCGATTCCAGAATCCGCGTTTCCGGCGTCCGGTTTCCGGGCCAGTATCGTTGGTGGTTTTCGGTTTTCCGTGCCGTCGCTCGCGCGCCGTAACTTCGGTTTCAAACCCGATACTGGTCCAGTCACCCGATGATCTTTGTCAATCTCTTTTACTTTGGCTTGCGCCTCTGCTTCCGTGATTTTCTCCAATCATCAATCGAAAGATCAATCTGTCTTTCTTGCGAAAAACAATCTGTTCGTTTCGACTATCTTCCAGTTTGTCCTCGCTCCAGCGGGTCATTGCTGACGGGTCGCCGGTTTGCCTTCATTCCTTCCGATAGATTTTATATCGCATGAAGTTCCGAGTCGGACCAAATGGCAAAGCTGGCTTTATCCACAGATCACAAAGTAAGTTGTGGACAACTACTGCTTGAGTTGTGGAAAACCAAGCTGAGCGCATATGCTGCATTTTTTGGGGCTTACCGATGGTCCGGTCTTTCATGTTCGGGAGGGGATATTGAAAGAACCGGACCGTCGGAGCAATCCCGGCATCGCTTGGGAGGAGGATGCTATGGCCGGGATCGAATTGTTGAGTAGTTTAAACCTGAACGCTTGATACCAGCACAATGCTGCTGACGGTCAGGGCGGCTACTATATTGAAAAGCGTTTTCATGGATTTTCTCCTTATTGTTAAAAACGCCGATCAAACATCTCTTTTCCTGCTTCACTTGTAGAGTTTAAATGGTGGTCAAGCCGTTAAGTTGCAATTGAAAACGGGGTATTATTAGTTGCATTATTTGCAACTAATAATACCCCGTTTAAGTCTGTCGGAAATCCGAAAAACTATATTTTTCAGATCTTTACTAGAATATGCCTTTCAGCAATTTCTTGCCCTTGCTGAGAGGGTTACTCCGAAAATTGGCTTCTTCATTGGCGATATAACTGAAAATCCCGTCCATGGCCTGATCAGTGACGCTATCCGTCAATCCATCCCTGGAAAAATCTGCTCCGGCCAGGGACCCCAGACGGGACACGCCGCCGAGTTTCGCCATCTGCTTGTAAGCACCAACTTCTTCCAGTGCCTTTTCAACCAGCGGACGAATTTTCACGGCAAGCTCTTCACCTGATGTCTTGCGCAGATAATCAGTACCACCGGATCCCCCGCCCGTTACGATACCTACGCCATCAGTCAGCGTAAGATTGTCGATGGCCGACCGGAAAATCGGCTTGGCCTCAAGCGCGGCCTTGCCGGCGGCGTCATTGAGGTCTCTCGTGATATCCCGCGTCAGTCCCGCCTTGCTGGTAAATCGCAGAATCTTCGATGCGTTTTTCAAAGGTCCGGGAAGCAATATCCGAACAGCCTTGTCCGCATAAAAGGCGCCAGGCTGTGACAATTTGTCAAGCGCACCGTCTGATGCATCTCCCAGCAGGCTCTTGACGCCCGTACTCTGCGCATGCGCGGCGGTTGCCAAGACAGGGGAGACGGACAAAGGTATGACAGCAATAGCCACCGCCAGTGCAGTTCCTGTTGTGTGGATTGGATGTTTCATGGCCTGTTTCCCCTCATTGATTGAAGAGACTCTAGCATAACAGACTGGGCGCTACCTGAACAGCAGCGCCCGGTCCGGTAAAAGCTTGTAAAATGGCACAGGTAAACCCGATGTGTCAGAATTACGGGCTATTGCGCTTCGGTGAACTCCAGCTTGCCTTTGGTTTCGTCTTCGGACACTTCGCTCAGGCTCAGCATGAACGGGTCGCCATCATCCGTTTCACCGGACAGGGTCGTCCCATCTTTAGAAACGGTAAAATCCTCTTTCGCCATCTTGGTCTCAAACCATGGCAACAAGACGTCAGTGCCTGCGGGTGCAACAAAATCAAGTATGACCTTGCCGCCCTCGCCGTCAACATCTTCGATCTTCATTCCGGTCACCTTGGTTCCCGGATAAAGGGTGACATTGTTGAGGTCGAAATCGTCGCTGTCGATTGATATCGACGGGATATCAACATCCAACGAAAACCCTTCGGCCTTTATTGAAAATTTGCCCTCTTCATCCTCGGTACCGATCGTGATGCTGCCTGAATCGCTTTCACTGTCTGAACTGCGTTCCGAGCAGGCCGAAAGAAGCAGGGGCAATGCTGCGAAGGCTGCGAATAATTGCTTGGCCATGAATTTATCTCCATACTGTATTGTATAGATAATACAGTATGGAGATGTCAGGTCAAGTCCCTGAAGGACTATGCGTCGATGGAACTTCCGGGATTGGCTGCGTTAACAACGCCGCCATCGACCGGCAACGTCGAACCAATCACATAATCTCCCGCGGAACTGGCAAGGAATATCGCTGCCGAAGCCATATCCTCAGGCCGGCCGATCCGGCGTGCAGGAATTCCTGGCGCGACTGCATCCCCATGATCGCGCGCGGCCTTGTTCATTGTCGATGCAAACGCACCGGGAGCAATACCCGTCATGATTATGTCTTCCTGAACAAGCTTGGAGGCCATCTTGCGGGTCAGATGAATAACAGCCGCTTTTGAAGCCTGATAGCTGTAGGTTTCCCAGGGATTGACCTTCAAGCCATCGATCGAAGCGATGTTGATAACCTTTGCGGGTTGCTCGAAACTTGCCGCTGCCTTTAGCTGCGGGTGCAAGGCCTGGGTTAGAAAAAACAGGCCTTTCACATTCGTATCCATGACCTTGTCCCAGCCAGATTCAGGAAAGGTCTGATATTCTTCTCCCCAGGCGACACCGGCATTATTGACCAGTATATCCAGTTTGCTTTCCTTCTCGGCAATAGCTGCTGCCAATGCCTTGCATCCTTCTACAGTCGAAATATCGCCCTGAATATAGATGCAATTGTCGCCAAATTCCGCAGCCGCAGCTTCACCTTGATCGGCTTTGCGGCCAGAAATATAGACTTTGGCTCCCTGTGCCAGAAAACCCTCGGTGATCATTTTGCCGATTCCGCGCTGCCCGCCGGTGACCAGCGCTACGCGCCCTTCGAGCGAGAAGAGTTTGTTAAAATCCATCATCAATTCCTTTTAATACCCGTGCATCTCGGCAACGAGGTTGGTGTGATAATTGGCATCACCCATAAATTCCTGCAAAGACCGGTCGCGCTTCATGTATAGTCCGATATCATATTCATCGGTCATCCCGACACCGCCATGCATCTGAACGCCTTCCTTGACCGAGAGTGACGTTGCCCTGCCCACTTTCGCTTTGGCCACAGAAACCATGAGTTCAGCACTGGCCGCGCCTTCGTCGAGCAATTGCTGCGCTTTCAATACGGTTGCTCTCGCAATTTCCATTTCACTGTAAAGATGTGCAGTACGATGTTGTAGCGCCTGAAAACTACCAATAATCGTATCAAACTGCTTCCGACCTTTGATATATTCTACCGTGATATCCATGGCTCCGGACCCAACGCCCAGTGCCTCAGCTGCCGCACCCGTTCTTCCGGCATTGAGCAAGCGCTTGAGCACCGCATCGCCGTCGTCAACTTCACCAACCACGGCATCGGCATCAACGAGCACACCATCAAATTCGACATGGGCCGCCATGGCACTGTCCACCAGTCTCACATTGTTGCGGGACAGGCCTTTGGCATCTGTATCAACCGCAAACACGGTCAGGCCTTTTTCATCACCAGCTGCACCACTGGTGCGGGCAACGACAATTAGCGTGTCCGCTGATCCACCCTGCACCACGAACTGCTTTTTACCATCCAGCTTGAACCCGTTCCCTTCCCTGGCTGCCGCCATGGAAATCTGATCCGGGCGATGTTTGGCACTTTCGTCGACGGCCAAGGCCACAACAGTTTCTCCGGCAATAATCCCAGGAAAATATTTTTCTCGCAATGCCTTACCGCCAGCGTTCAAGGCTTCTACGCCGGCCACAGCTGTGGTCAGAAACGGAGATGGGGTGAGATTGCGGCCAATCTCTTCCAGTACGACGCCGGCTTCGGCGTGGCCTAGTCCAAGGCCGCCCTCGTCTTCACCGATCAATATGCCCGTAAATCCCATTTCTGCGAACTGTTTCCACAACGCATGCGAAAAACCGTCCTTGCATTCCTTGTCCCGAAACTCTCTGAAATGGGCCACACCGCCCTCGGTCTTCATAAAATCGGCTGCGCTATCCTGCAGCATTTTCTGGTCGTCATTCAAATAAAGCGGCATCGCTTCGGATCCTTCTGTTATGGTTTTTCAGTTTGAACGATGCGTTCAGCTGTTGGGCAATTGCAAAATCTGTTTGGATACCACGTTTAGCATGACTTCGCTGGTACCCCCTTCGATACTATTGGCCTTGGTGCGCAGCCAACTGCGAGCAGACAGCCCGCCATTGGTTGCTTCACTTTCCCATTCGAGCAATTGACTGCCCCCCGCTGACATAATCAACTCATGACGACGTTTGTTAATTTCGGTCCCGGCATATTTCATCATATTGGGCTGCGCAGGGTGACAAAGCCCGGCCTTGAAAGTATCTCCAAACCGTTCGGCCATGGCACGAAACGCCAATAGCTCAATATCCATGTCGGCCAATTCGGCACGCAACATGGGATCGTCCAGCCGACCTATGGCATCGCGCCCAACCTGGTCGGCAAATTTCGCACCCAGAGAACCACCCGCGGATGATCCCTGATCCGAGATCATGCTGCGTTCGTGGCCAAGCAGATATTTCGCCACATCCCAGCCGCGATTCTCTTCGAACACAATCGATGAAATTCCCTCGCCATAGGATTTGGGAACTTTCACATCGTCAAAAAATGTTTCGCAGAAAGGCGACGCACCCGAAATCAGTTTGATTGGCTTGGTGGTGACACCTTCGCTTGCCATATCAAATAACAGGAACGTAATGCCTTTATGCTTTTCGGATTTGTCCGTGCGCGTCAGGCAGAATATCCAGTCTGCCTGATCTGCGTAGCTGGTCCAGATCTTCTGGCCATTGACTACATAGTGATCGCCCTGCTCCACCGCGCTGGTCTGAAGCGACGCAAGATCGGATCCCGAACCCGGTTCGGAATAGCCCTGACACCAGCGAATTTCGCCGCGCGCGATCTGCGGAAGAAAATGCTTTTTTTGCTCTTCGGTTCCGAAATGCAGCAGCGCGGGTCCAAGCATCCAGATACCAAAGCTGGACAAGGGCGAACGGCACTTCAGCCGGGCCATTTCCCGGAGCAGTATCTTGGTTTCCGCACCCGACAGACCGCCGCCGCCATATTCCTTGGGCCAGTCCGGCACCGTCCAGCCTTTTGCAGCCATGATGTCCAGCCACTCTTTCTGACCTGGCTTGTAAGTCGGATTCCGTCCGCCCCAGCAGGCGTCACTTTCATCCACCATTGGCTGGCGCATTTCAGGTGGGCAATTTGCTTCCAGCCAGGCCGCGGTCTCAGCGCGGAAATTTTCAAGATCGGACATGATGGCGATTCCTTTTAATTGATCAATTAATATTTGACTATCATAGTTCGGGGGGATGGTTCAATGTCGAGATTACGTTGCGGCGCATAAAAAATTCGACAAAAAATGCGACTGCAGGATTCCGTAGCGGAAGCGGCAATGCAATCGTGAAACGATTGACGATTATTTTGAGAACAGCTTATGCTGAACGGGAAAAGGGAGCAGTAACGGATGCGATTTAACGGCAAAACGGCAGTCATAACTGGCGGATCATCGGGGATTGGCAGAGGCACCGTCGATCTCTTTCTCCGCGAAGGCGCAAAGGTCGTGATGGGCGACATCGATACCGACGAAGGCTCCGCGATGATGGCATCGCTTGGTGATGATTTTCATTTTCAGAAATGCGATGTGACCCAGGAAGATGATGTAAAGGCGCTGATGGACACCGCCGCCGAGAAAACCGGCGGTATCGATATTGTTTTTAACAATGCCGGTGCGGGAGGTCCCCGGGATTCGATTGATGAGATTAGCGGAGATGACTGGGATTTTGCCATGGCATTGCTGGTCAAATCGGTCGCGATGGGGATCCGGCATTCCGCCCCCTATCTCAAACAGCGCGGTGGCGGGTCGATTATCAATACCGCGTCGGTCTGTTCGTTTCAGGCAGGCTTCGGACCGGTCGCATATTCCACTGCAAAGGCCGCGGTTCTCCATCTGTCAAAGGTTGCTGCCGCTGATCTTGCGCAACATAAAATCAGGGTCAATGCGATTTGCCCCGGCTTTATCCAGACCAACATTTTCGCGGCTACCGTTGGAGCCAATCGCGAAGAAACCAATCAGATCAACGCAGTGCTGGGCCAGGCAGCAGCGAGTGCGCAACCGGTTGCCCGGCCGGGAATACCCGATGATATTGCCCAGGCCGTAGCCTATTTCGCTTCAGACGCTTCGGGATTTGTCACAGGCACGCATTTGCTGGTGGATGGCGGATTGCTGGTCGGTAATCGCGGCAGTTGGGACCCGGAAGAGCCGGGAATACTCGACGCGATATTGCCGGACCATCTGAAATGAGCGCTGTCTCGGAGAAGCTCCCGTTCAAATCCAAAATTGCTTACGGCTTTGGTTCTGTAGCCTACGGCATCAAGGACAATGGCTTCGCAACCTTCCTGCTATTCTATTATAATCAGGTCGTCGGCCTGCGCGCCGATCTAGTCAGCCTGGCGATCGCACTTGCTCTGATTGCCGACGCCTTTATTGACCCGGCGGTCGGTCAGTTAAGTGATCGCACGCGAACGCGTATCGGGCGACGTCACCCCTGGCTCTATGGGTCAATCATTCCCATCGCCGTCATCTGGATCATTCTCTGGCATCCGCCAGAGCTGGGTGAATGGGGGACTTTTGGATATGTTTTCATCGTTGCCATGGGCGTGCGCATGGCATTCTCTGCCTATGAAGTCCCGGCACTGGCATTATTGCCGGAGCTCAGCAGCGACTATCATGACCGAACCGCAATCATGCGCTATCGCTTTTTGTTCGGGTGGGGCGGCGGCATTTTTGTCATGTTCCTCGCTTATTCCATATTCCTGTCGCCAACGGCAGAATATGCGGATGGACAGCTTAATCCTGAAGGATACAGCAAATATGCGATTTTCGGAGCGTGCGTCATGGTCATTGCTGCTCTTTCTTCCGCGATCGGGACGCATAAAAGGATTGTCGGCGGTTACCAATCAGCCAGCGAACATCCAAAATCGGCAGAGAGTTTTTCCGAGATGCTGGAAGCATTCCGCTATCGCCCGTTTCTTTTGCTGATGTTCGCCGGTGTTTTTGCCTTCACAAATCAATGGCTGATTTTTGCACTTTCAATTTATCTGTTCACGCATGTCTGGGAATTTACACAGGCCAATTTCACTGCCTATTCGGTGATGCTTTTGGTTGCTGCGATAACCGCGTTTATGATTGTCACTCCGATTTCACAAAGACTGGGCAAAGCGCGTGCGGCGGCCTTGTTGGCCTTCCTTACTCTCGTTATCGGCACGCTACCCTACTGGACAAGGATTGCAGGCCTGTTTCCGGAGCCGGGCGATCCGGTCATGATCCCGCTTTTGTTTGGGTTCCTGATAACGTCAACGGCGACCGGAATCTCCGCCATGATTCTGACGCTGTCAATGATCGCCGATGTGTCGGATCAATATGAACATGATACCGGCAAGCGGACGGAAGGACTATTCTCTTCGGGAATGTTCTTCATGCAAAAAGTCGTCAATGGTTTCGGCATATTGTTGTCGGGACTGATTATTGCGGCGGTCGGACTGCCGCAAGGGGCAGCAAGCGGTACCGTCGACCCTGATATCGTCGACAATCTCGCGCTGTTCTACGTGGTACTCGCATCGATTATTGCGACCATTGGTGCCTGGGCTTACACCCTGTTCCCACTGGGTGAGAAGGACCATGAAATTCGCATGGCGGCTCGCGCAATCAAGGAAAAATGATTCAAATCCACAGCGCGTTTCCTTGTGGTAATGCACCAGTTGGTCTGATAAGTTAATCGCATAGTTAAATATAAAACAGCACCAAAAAGGAATTGGTTATGGATTTCGATCTCACCGAAAAGCAGGAATATTGGCGAAATCGGGTGCGCGAGCATATTGAGAATCACATCCGGCCACGGATCGCAGATTATCACAAGGAGGATGCCACCGGCGAACGCTGGAAAGTCCTGCAGGTCGTTGAGGATGTGAAGAAAGAAGCCAAGGAAGCTGGCATCTGGAACCTCTTCATGCCACCGTCCAATCCCAATTTGCCTCATATTGACGACACGTTCGAATTTGAAGGTCCCGGCCTCACCAACCTGGAATATGCTTTGTGCGCCGAAGAAATGGGCCGGGTGGGCTTCTCGTCGGAAGCGTTTAACTGCTCTGCGCCTGACACCGGCAATATGGAAGTGTTCCACCGCTACGGTACGCTTGAACAGAAAGAGCAATATCTGCGTCCGCTGATGAACGGGGAAATCCGCTCGGCATTCCTGATGACGGAACCGGCAGTCGCCTCATCCGACGCGACGAATATCGAAACGGCCATCGTCCGGGATGGCGACGAATATGTCATTAATGGCCGCAAATGGTGGTCTTCCGGACTGGGTGATCCACGTTGCAAAATTGCGATTGTGATGGGCAAGACAACTTTTGAAGGCAGCCGTTACACCCAGCAATCCCAGATATTGATGCCGACCGATGCACCGGGTGTAAAAATCATTCGGCATTTGCCGGTATTCGGATTTGACGATGCCCCGCATGGTCATATGGAAGTCGAGATGAAAGACGTGCGTGTCCCCGCTTCCAATATCATTCTCGGCGAAGGCCGCGGGTTCGAAATTGCGCAGGGTCGCCTCGGACCCGGCCGTATCCATCATTGCATGCGGACGATCGGCGTCGCAGAAGATGCTCTCGAAAAGATGGTGCGCCGGCTGCAATCCAGAATCGCATTTGGCAAACGCATCTCGGAACACAGCGTCTGGGAGGAACGCGTGGCACGAGCGCGCATTGACATCGACATGAGCCGCCTGCTCTGCCTGAAAGCCGCCGACATGATGGACAAGGTCGGAAATAAATATGCCAAAGCCGAAATTGCCATGATCAAGGTTCAGGCGCCAAATATGGCATTGAAGATTATCGATGATGCCATCCAGGCGCATGGCGGCGGCGGTGTTTCCAGCGACTTTGGTCTGGCCAGTGCTTATGCGCATCAACGGACATTGCGCCTCGCGGATGGCCCGGATGAAGTGCACAACCGGACGATTGCGAAGATCGAATATGGCAAATATGCCGAAACCGCAGAAGGTAGCAAAATGAAGGAAGAATTTTCTTCCGGCGACCTCGCTGTGACACGATAGGAGCGAAGATCGATGAAAGCAGCAGTCCTCCGGGAACCCGGGAAGCCCCTGTCGGTTGAAGAAATTTCAATCGACAAGCCAAAAGCACATGAAGTCCTGATCCGAACGGCAGCGTGCGGCCTGTGCCACAGCGATCTGCATTTCATAAACGGCAGCTATCCACACCCTCTGCCCGCGATACCCGGGCACGAAGCGGCGGGAATTGTGGAAGCAGTTGGCGAGGAAGTCCGAAGCGTCAAGGTTGGAGACGCTGTCGTTTCCTGCCTGTCCGCTTTTTGCGGTCATTGCGAGTTTTGCGTCACGGGCCGGATGTCCCTTTGTCTGGGCGGCGACACGCGCCGTGCGCCCGATGACAAATCGCGCATGGCACAAGCGGACGGGACACCGGTCAATCAGATGCTGAACCTGTCCGCATTTGCCGAACAAATGCTGATTCATGAAAATGCCTGTGTCGCAATTGATCCGGAAATGCCGCTGGATCGCGCGGCCCTGATTGGCTGTGCGGTGACCACGGGTGCCGGCACAATATTCAACTCCTGCAACGTCACGCCAGGCGAAACCGTGGCGGTAGTCGGTTGCGGCGGCGTTGGCCTGGCCACAATCAATGCGGCAAAAATTGCCGGCGCCGGTCGAATAATTGCTGCGGATCCGATTCCGGAGAAGCGGGAAATGGCAATCAGGCTCGGAGCGACAGATGTTGTCGATGCCACTGCCGAAGGTGCAGCTGGTGAGATCGTCGAACTGACAAAAGGCGGCGTCGATCATTCGGTGGAAGCCGTGGGTCGACCACAATCCGCCCAGCTTGCTGTCGATGTACTGCGGCGCGGCGGCACCGCAACAATATTGGGAATGATGCCGCTGGATCAGAAAGTTGGTCTCAGCGCCATGGATCTGCTTTCCGGCAAAAAACTGCAGGGCGCAATCATGGGTGACAACCGGTTCCCGGTAGATATTCCGCGCCTTGTCGATTTTTACATCAAAGGCATGCTCAATCTGGACGACCTGATTTCCGACCGCATCAGCCTGGACCAGGTCAATGAGGGCTTTGCCGCCATGGAAAAAGGCGATACCGCGCGATCCGTGATCGTATTCGAATAGACCAAAGGGAAAAAGGAACTCCCATGAATCCACAAGAAGACATGACTGGCACAATGGCTGTGCCGGACAAAGACAAGCTCGACGAAGCCAGCCTGGCAAAATGGATGGAAAGCCATGTCGACGGTTTCGCCGGCCCCACGACCATTACCAAGTTCAAGGGCGGGCAATCCAATCCCACGTACAAACTGGAAACACCGGGTACGGATTATGTTCTGCGCAAGAAGCCATTTGGAAAACTCCTTCCCTCCGCCCATGCAGTAGATCGTGAATTTCGGGTTATTGCCGGTCTTCATCCCACCGGTTTCCCGGTCGCAAAACCCTATGGTTTGTGCGAAGACGATGATGTTCTGGGCACAATGTTTTATATCATGGGCATGGCCGATGGCCGGACCCTTTGGGATGGTTCGCTGCCCGGAATGGAACCCCAGGAACGTACAGCTATCTACCATGAAATGATCGATACTCTGGCGTTGCTGCACAGCTATGATCCGAACGAGCTCGGTCTCGAAAAGCATGGCAAGCCCGGCAATTACTGCGAACGCCAGATTTCCCGCTGGACCCAGCAATACAAGCTTTCGGAACTGCAGGTCATTCCGGAAATGGACCAGCTGATCGAATGGTTGAACAAAACCATCCCCGAACAAAAAAGCTTTGGCATCGTTCATGGAGACTATCGTCTCGACAATATGATATTCGCCCATGACAAACCGAAAGTCATAGCCGTGCTGGACTGGGAGCTATCAACTCTCGGTGATCCGATTGCAGATTTTGCCTATTGGCTGATGGCTTATGAGATGGAACCAGAAGGTCGCAGCGGGCTAAAAGGTATCGACCTGGAAGCATTGGGAATTCCGTCACGAGAACAGGCCATTGCCCGTTATTGCGAGAAATCCGGGATTGACGAGTTGCCACCAATGGATTGGTATCTGGCCTATAATCTGTTTCGAATTGCTGCTATTTTGCAAGGCATTCAAAAGCGTGTCGTCGATGGCACAGCAAATAGTTCCGCAGCAGCCGAGATGTCCGATCGCGTGACACCTCTGGCACAAGCGGGCTGGGAAGCTGCAAAACGCGCAGGTGCGTAAGGCAACCAACAGGTTTGAACCAAGGAGCAGAGCATGGCTGACCTTCAGGATAAAGTAGCAATCATTACCGGCGCCGGCAGCGGCATTGGGCGCTCTGCGGCCCTGTTGTTTGCAGAACATGGTGCCAAAGTCATCGCGAGCGATGTGACCGATGCGGTTGAGGAAACGGCAAAAGGGTCCGATGGCAATATTATTGCGATCAAGGCGGATGCCGGATCTGAAGGTGATGTTGAAATGCTGGTTGAGGCGGCAGAACAACGCTTTGGCGATCTGCATGTATTCTTTGCCAATGCCGGCATCGGCGGCGGCTTCGAGGGTATTTTCGACAGCAGTGTGGCGGAATGGCAGGAAGTTCTGCGGGTTAATCTGATCGGCCCGTTTCTGGCTGCGAAATATGCCGGTAAAGTCATGGCGGAAAGCAAGCATGGCGGATCGATCATCTGCACCGCAAGCGTGGCGGGCATCCGGTCCGGCGCTGGCGGGCCAGCCTATTCCGCATCAAAAGCCGGAGTTATCAATCTCGTCAAAGTCGCCGCTCAGCAATTTGCGACAGCGAATGTCCGGTGCAATGCCATTTGCCCGGGTATTACCGAGACCGGTATGACACAGTTCATTTATGATAAAGCGCGCGAGAAAGGCAAAGAGGATCGCCTTGGCTACCTCAATCCGTTGCGCCGCGGTGCCGCACCTCTGGAAATGGCGGAAGTAGCGTTGTTCCTGGCTTCCGACCGTTCTTCCTATGTCAACGGTCAAGCAATTGCTGTTGACGGGGGACTGAGCGCTTCACACCCGGTCACCCGTCAGGAATTCGGCCGTACGGCGGTCTGATCCGCTTCAGCCTAGTTGGCGTAAGCCAGATCTCCGGAACCAAGTTGAACGAAGTCTACCCGACCATCGGTTGAGCCGCACAAGAAGGTGCGCTCTTTGGCACCGGATAGGTCGCCTTCGACGCGCCATCCGTTTCCGTCGCGGGCGACGGAACGAATTTCCTCAATCCGGGCGTTGTTTCCAGCCTGCCGTTCGGCGGCGTTGGAACAAACATTGATGGCCGTGTCCATGGACGCGGTTCCACGATCGCTGCGACGATCATCGGAACGCCGATCATCCTGTCGATACTCGCGATCTTCATAGCGCCGATCGCGCTTGTTTTTTGAGGCCGCACTTGCAATGGCTGCTATTCCGCCAATCACCAATATGCCCGCCAGAATGTCCCCACCGTTCACACGGCCGCGATGTCTCCGGTGTCGATGGCCGCGATATCCTCTATATCCTCTATATCCTCTATAGCCGCGATAGCGGTTAGCTTTTTCGGCATCGGAATTCCAGGCCAGACTATGCGACTGGATCGGCAGTGCCGATGCTGCAACAATGTCGACCGGCGCTGCCATGGCCGGCGAGAAACCGGTAAATACCAGAGCTGCTGACGCAGTGACGGCGGAAATTTTCTTCGAAATACTCATGTTTGATACCCCTATCTACACCAGATTCTGTACTCAAGAATCGGTATGGCTACAAAATATAGTTGGTTCAGCCTGTCGCCAGGCTGAACCATTATTTGATTTCAATGCAGGTTCACTTAGTAACGCCTTGCATAGTCCAGGCCTTTGAAGCGCACGTTGCTGACCCGGTTTCCATCAATATGGCAAGTGAACTTGCCCTTGTCGGCGACCCGGCCATAGCGGCCACGTTCTACCAGGATCCGGCCTTTCACTTTGTAGCCGTAACGGGTCCTCTCTACTTTCTTGACCCTGGTAACCGTTGCCTGACCTCTCCGGGTCGCGCGGTTTTCGGCTGCCCGGACGCACCGGTTTACAGCCTTGCGTTTCCCGATCCGCCGATATTGGTGGCGGTTATCATAACGACCGTTCCGATAATTGCCGTAACGGTGATCGCCATCCCTGTAATATCCATTCTGATAGCCGCGATCCTTCTTGCCAGAGCTTGCAATCGCAGCAATGGCACCAATCACGGCGACACCAGCGAGAACCTCTCCGGTGCTAACGCCTCTATCCTTGTGGCCTTTCGCCATTGCGGGGGTTGCAGAAACAGCCATTGCAGCAGCAGCAGCGGTTCCAACGAGAGCTTTGTTCAGCTTGTTCATATCCACTTTCCTTCTCTGACTGCCCAGAACCATTCCCGAGCCAGTGATTAAAGGTATAGAGGGCTTGCCTTGAGTGAGGGCTGAACTAGCCTGACAGCGCTTGTTCATATTTATAGCTATTTATATGAACATATAATTCGTTTGTTTACAATGCCTTGCTGAATAATATCTTCGAAACTGCGTGATATCGCGAAAAATTCCCGCGAGGCTAAAAGGCCTAGAACTTCACTCTGGTGTAAGCCAGAATTGCGGTTTCCTCCGCACCGTCATCAAATTTCACAACAACGTCCGCCTTGCTCCGACTCAATACTTCAACGGGATACCAGCGCCCGAAGTTCTTCCAGTTCACTTCGATAGCCAAGCCCGGCTGGATGACATCATCTGCAATATATTTGGGCGCGACGATAGTCGGCCGGCCGCTCATTAGCAGAACGCGATAACCATTTGGCTCGGGACCCAATATGACGGCAGGATACCAATATTCGTCTTCACCCGTATTCACCAGCACCGCGGTATCAGATGCCCATTGTTGTTCGGGCACAGACACACGTTGTCTGGCAGTGATGCAAGTGCTCGAACGATTGGGGGAGATTTCTACCAGAGTTGTTGTCTCGACATTCCGTTGCACGCAAATGGGAAGTTCAAAAATTCCGGGACCAAAAACACGGACGTCAAAACGATATGAGTCATCGCCGCGCGGCCATTTTGCAGACTGCCCGGATTTCAGCATCCAGCATTTGCGTGGCCGCACAAGTCGTTCATCGTCGCTGCGATAGGTGCAGAATTTCACCTTGTCGCTGCGGTTATTTTTGATGGTCACCGTTTCCGCACCGACCGCTGAAAGCGGAGTTGCAGCGACCAACGCTACAGCTCCGATCAAAAGCAGTTGGCGGACGCTGATCATTTTTCCAGCTTCAAGCCAATAGCATCAGCCAGAAATCCGTAAATGTCGGAATATTCTTCAATCAGTTTGTCCGTTGGCTTTCCACTTCCGTGCCCTGCCCGCGTTTCGATACGGATCAGATGCGGCTTGCTGCCGGTATCCGCAGCCTGCAGACGTGCAGTATATTTGAAGCTGTGCCCCGGAACCACCCGGTCATCCGTATCTGCGGTGGACACAATAAGCGCCGGATAATCCGTACCATCCTGGATATTGTGATACGGCGAATAGGTCAGCAGCGTCTGGAAATCGCCCTCCTTGTTCGGGTAGCCATAATCATCAACCCAGTACCGCCCGGCTGTGAACCTGTCGAACCGGAGCATATCCATGACACCAACAGCCGCATGACCGGCCGTAAACAGGTCAGGACGCTGGTTCATGACAGCTCCAACCAGCAGACCGCCATTGGAGCGTCCTTCGATCGCCAGTCCATTTTTCGGCGTAATGCCTTCTGCGATGAGAAATTCGCCAGCTGCGATAAAATCATCAAAGACGTTCTGCTTGTTTCCCAGCCGGCCGCCATCATGCCAGACCTTGCCATATTCCCCGCCGCCACGCAGATTGGCCTGGGCAAATACGCCGCCGGCCTCAATCCAGGCCATTTTTGTGGATGAGTAGCCGGGCAGAAGCGAGATGTTGAAGCCACCATAGCCATAGAGCAGGGTCGGCGCGCCTTCGGCCAGATCAAGGTCCTTCCGGTGCACCAGAAACATCGGAATTTTCGTGCCATCCGCACTTTCATAAAAGCGCTGGGTGACAGAAATCATATCCGGGTCAAATGGCAATTCCGGTTTGGCCCAGATTGCCGGAGCTCCGACACCGTCAAAGCTGAAAATTGTATTGGGCCTGTTGAAACTGTCGAAGGCGAAAACACCTTCACTGTCTTTAGCTGATCCATGCAATTCGCTGACCTGTCCCAAACCCGGCAACTCAACGACACCCAGCGGGTCTCCAAAAATCGAAAACAATTCCAGCCGGCTCTTTGCATCATCCATGTAGTTGACGGCCAGCTTGCCGCCAATAATCACTGCATCATCTATTGTCGCGCTATGTTCCGGGACCAGCTCCACCCATTCCCGTTCTTCGGAATCGAGGTCAACCTTCACCACCCGCATACGCGGAGCGTCCTTGTTGGTTGTGAAATACAGGACATTGTCGATACCGTCGATCAGAGACCAGCTATGATCAAAGCCTTCCACGAGAATCTGTGACTTGATTTCAGACGCGTCAACTTCGACGAGCGTTATCTCGTAACGGTCATCTGTTCCCGACGAGGATGTTATGACCACCCATTTCTTGTCAGATGTCAGCTGGGCAAAATGATTAAGCTCGGGACGGTCTGGTGTGTCATACACCTTGATATCCTTTGACTGGTCCGATCCGCGCACGTGAACATAAAGCGAGTGATTGGCATTTAGCGACTGAAACGCTGCGCCTTCCTCAGGTTCGGGGAAACGGGAATAGATAAAGCCAGTGGAAGACGGCATCCAGGCAAGATTGGTAAATTTGGCCCATTCAACCTTGTCGGGAAGAATTTCTCCCGTCATCACATTGACAATCTTCAAAGTCCGCCAATCCGATCCGCCGTCCTGAACTGCATAGACAAGATAGCTGCCATCTTCCGAAGGCGACCACTCGGCCAGGGCAGTCGCGCCATCATCCGACCATTTGGCTGGATCAAGAAGCACGCGCTCTTCACCTTCTTTCCCATCAAGCACATAAAGTATGGCCTGGTTTTGACCACCGCTTTTGCGCTCGTAAAAATATTTGCCTCCCGCAATCACCGGAGCGCTTAACTGATCATAGTCAAACAGACGTGTCATCGAGGCCGCCAGGGCCTTTGTACCGTCCAGCTTGTCCAGATAGCTGTTGGTAACGCTGTTTTGAGCATCCACCCATGCAGCGACTTCGTCATCTTCGCGCACATCATTTTCGAGCCAGCGATACGGATCCGCGACATACACCCCAAATTGCTCGTCAACGACGTCCACGGTCCGGGTTTCGGGATAGGTCAAAGCATCATCCTTCGTTTGTTCAATCTGTTCGGCAGATGCAATTGTCGGGCTGGACAGCAATCCAGCGGCGAACATGAATGTGGCAAGGCCTCTGATACGCATGGCAAACTCCCAATTGAGAAGAGGCCGGAAGCTTATCGCTACCGGCCTCTCTTATCAATTGAAACTATTGCCGCATTGCTCAGGCAACGGTAGCGGGTTCTCCGCAATCCAGCAGATCAATGAATTTTTCAGCGTTGATCGCAACATCATCCGGTCCAATCTGATCGAATGGATCTTCAAGATGGCTTTGAATATTGTCGAGCCCTACAAGAATGATCGCAAATAAAACCGGCATGATGAAAGTCAGAACCGGAATGCCATATTCGAGAGCCTGATGTGCGAAATATGGGCCATATAAGATGGGCAGCAACACAATGAAAAAATCGCTGAACGCCCGGAGGGTCCGAGGTGTCCGGTATTGGTAGATATGCTTGACGCTCTCAAACGACACAATCATCTTGCTGATATACTGATTGCATCGCGAACATTCGCCCGACGCCAATCCTTCATTGCGCATGCGTTTGACAAAACCCGAAAGATCCGAAAAAGCCGCGTAAACATGCGCTTCGCTTTTGGCCATGTCATCAACCGGCCCCTTGAACATGTCCCGGCATCCGTGAAGCAAGTCAGCGAGCACCTTCTCAATATGCCGCAGCCGGTCTTCATCTTGTTCCGGCAACCAGTCGCGAGCAGCGAAATAAATCGCACGGCCATGCGCCTTGATGGTTCCATAGTCATCCAGCGCATTCTCGCGCCTTTTATAGGCATGGCCAATAGAAAAAACGATTGGAAAGACAATCGCGGTCGAAATCATGGTCAGCGGAAAGTCGGCGACAATCTGGAATTTCAAGCTGATGCCAGTCGATAATATAGCCGCCACGACAATCAGCAGGCTCTTCCAGTTGATGATCAATCCTATTTGCGCAAAACGCTCCATGACGGTCCCCAAAATCCGATATGAACCGAAGAGACTAACCAGCAGAGTTTGATAATCTGTTAACCATGTTGAAAAATAGCAAACTGGCAAAAAAAAGGCCGCAGCGATTGCTCGTTGCGGCCTTTTCAAAACACTGTGTGAGAAGATTTACGCTTCTTCGAAATCTTCTTCGACATTCTGGTCGGGACCACTGTCCTGCCCCTTGGCATCTTCATCCCGGTCGACAAGTTCGATAACTGCCATTGGCGCAGCATCTGAATCGCGGAAACCCGCTTTGATGATCCGCGTGTAGCCGCCATTGCGGTCAGAATAGCGTTCAGCCAATTCTTCAAAAAGCTTCTTTTCCTGCACTTCATCCATCAAACGCGAGTGCGCAAGACGACGGTTGGAAAGCCCGCCTTTTTTGGCAAGCGTAATCAGTTTTTCGACATACGGCCGCATTTCTTTGGCTTTGGGCAGCGTGGTCATGATCTGCTCATGCTTGATCAGTGCCGCAGACAGGTTTTTCAGCAAAGCCTGACGGTGAGCACCGGTCCGCTGCATCCGGCGGCCTTTCATTCTATGACGCATATTCTATACTCCTGTTTGTACAGGGGCCGTATGAGGTACCCCAATCCCGGCGGTGAAATTCAGGCCACCGCCAAAACCCGTTTAACCCAAAAGTTCTTGCTCGAGCTTCTTGGCCATTTCCTCAATATTTTCAGGCGGCCAGCCAGGAATGTCCATTCCCAGACGCAGCCCCATGCTCGACAGAACTTCCTTGATTTCGTTCAAAGATTTCCGGCCAAAGTTCGGGGTACGTAGCATTTCGGCTTCGGTCTTCTGCACCAGATCGCCAATATAGATGATATTGTCGTTCTTGAGGCAATTTGCCGAGCGCACGCTGAGTTCCAGTTCGTCGACCTTTTTGAGAAGGTAACGGTTGAGCTGGTTCGCATCGCTTTCCTGCTGGCTTTGCGCTGCTGCCATACCAATTGGCGATGATACGCTTTCCAGAGCTTCTTCGAAATGCACGAACAGCTGCAACTGGTCCTGAAGGATGCGGGCCGCATAAGCGATCGCATCTTCGGGTGTGACCGTACCGTCTGTATCGATCGTAAGGTTTAGCTTGTCGAAGTCGAGCTCCTGACCAACGCGGGCATTATCAATCTTGTAAGATACCTGACGGATTGGCGAATAGAGCGAGTCAACCGGTATCAAGCCGATTGGCGCATCTGCAGGACGGTTCGCAACCGCCGGGACATAGCCTTTACCAACATTTACGGTCAGTTCCATGTTCAGTGACGCACCTTCGTCGAGATGACAAATCACCAGGTCCGGGTTCATCACTTCGATGTCGCCGGAAACCGCGATGTCGCCTGCTTTGACTTCAGCAGGGCCGGTAGCGGAAAGCTGGAGACGTTTGGCGTCTTCGCCTTCCATTTTCAGCGCGATCTGCTTTACGTTCAACACAATGTCAGTCACATCTTCGCGCACGCCTGGAAGCGAAGAGAATTCATGCAGTGCATTTTCGATCTTGATCGACGTCACTGCAGCCCCCTGCAGAGAGGAAAGCAAAACACGACGCAGTGCGTTTCCGATCGTCAGGCCAAAGCCACGTTCCAGAGGTTCAGCGACAAAAGTTGCCTTGCGCTTGGGATCACCACCGGATTTTATATCGAGAACGTTGGGCTTCTTCAGTTCTTGCCAGTTCTTCATATTGACAGTCATGGACTTCCCCTATCGAGTAAGCAGAGTGGGTTTTGGACCATTTAACCACTCTGAATTTGCAAAATTCGGAGCCTGCCAGCCGCAGGTTCCATTAAATTCAAGTGGTTATACGCGCCGACGTTTGGACGGACGAACACCATTATGCGGGATCGGTGTGACATCACGGATCGAGGTGATCGTGAAGCCAACTGCCTGAAGTGCGCGCAAAGCTGATTCCCGACCAGAGCCAGGGCCTTTCACTTCCACTTCCAAAGTACGAACACCATGGTCCGCCGCTTTCTTGCCGGCATCTTCCGCTGCAACCTGCGCCGCGTATGGCGTCGATTTGCGAGAGCCTTTAAAGCCCATCATGCCAGCAGAGGACCAGCTTATCGCATTACCCTGTGCATCCGTGATTGTGACCATCGTGTTGTTAAACGTGGCATTGACGTGCGCTACGCCTGCCGAAATATTTTTACGCGCGCTCTTTTTTACGCGTTGTGGTTCGCGAGCCATTTGAAATTCCTACCTAATATCCAGAAGAGGCTTGTTCCCGTAAAACTGGAAACAGCTTCTATTTTTTCTTACCGGCAATAGCCTTGGGCTTGCCTTTACGGGTGCGTGCATTGGTATGCGTACGCTGTCCACGAACAGGCAGTCCTTTACGGTGGCGAAGGCCGCGATAGCAGGCCAGGTCCATAAGGCGTTTGATGTTCATCGCGGTTTCACGCCGCAAATCACCTTCAACTATATGATCCGCATCAATTGTTTCGCGAATATGCAAAACTTCCTGATCGGTCAGGTCCTGAACCCGGCGGGCCGGATCAATTTTCAATTTTTCGACAATTTCAGCCGCTTTCGTGCGTCCGATACCGTGAATATAGGTCAACGCGATGATTACGCGCTTGTTAGTTGGGATATTTACCCCGGCAATACGTGCCAATATTTTTCTCCTGCTCCACAGAGTCGGCGAAATTCCGACCCTATCTCATAGCTAAGCTGTTAAAATCACATCCAAAACGCACAAAACCAGCGGACGCCACAGAAGCGTTGCCGGTTGTGTTAGATTTCGAATGAGGGTCGATTAAGCTGAGTCGTCCGCGCTGTCAATAGCGGTTTTCCTTGAACTGCAGGACTACGGGTCACGATAAGGACATTAGATTTTACATTCCATGCCCAGATATTCAAATTTTCCTTAACTACGATAAACTATATTTTCGTCATGTGGGAACCAACCTGGACCAGATTGTGTGGTGCATTTTGCATGCATTTGCTCATTGCATTCGCTGCTTTGGCATGTTTTGCAGCGCCATCTCACGCTGGCCGTTTCGAGGCTGGTAGCTTCACGGCGCATGACACATTTGCAAACCCGAACCCTGTCCGAGTCAATTTTCAGCAAAGTTTTGATACTGTCCCCATTGTGGTCGTTTTGTCCGATGTTAGTGGTAACAACTCCGCTTCGATCAGGATCACTAACATAACAACCACCGGGTTTGACGAGCTCATCCTTGAACCCGACAACTGGGATGGGAGGCATATCGCGCAAAATGTTCACTATATTGCAGTTGAACCTGGTCGCCATGTGCTTCCTGATGGACAGATCGTGGAAGCGAACCGCGCCAACACATCTGCCACACAATTTGGTTCTGGGGTCGCCGGTACAGCAACTTGGTCCAGTATCAGTTTTTCGGCGCCCCTGCCCAATACACCGAGCGTTATCACCCAGATTCAAACCGCAAATAGCGAGACCCAGCCGGTTGCCACGGCTCCATCACGACCGCATATTACTGCCATATCACGCAACCCGACGTTGGCCGGCTTTCAGGTCGCATTGGATCGGAGCCAGGCGAATAGCGGCCCGGTTCCATCCATAGAAACAATCGGATGGATTGCTTTTCCGGGAAATTTGAGCGGGAATTTCCCAGATCTCAGCAGCAATATCATCAACTGGAGCACTACAAATACGGCAAACATTATCAGGGGTTGGGACAATGGCTGTTTTACCAGCGGATTTGGGCAGACCAGCGGGAATCGTATTGTGGTTGCGAAGAAAAGCAGCCGAAACAATGGAGATGGTGGATGGTTACGACGTTGCAGCCTCAACAACTCATTGATCGGCTTGCGTGTTGACGAAGACCGCGATCAGGACAATGAGCGAAGCGTGGCTAACGCAGACGCCGAATCTGCTTCAATAATTGCGTTCTCCCGAGCATTTCATGCATTGCTGGAACCCGCGATGTCGATCACCAAAACCCATGTCAGTTTTACAGACCCTCAGGGTGGAGGTTTCGCCCTGCCCGGTGCAACGATAGAATATCTCATCTCGGTTCAAAATGCGGGCAACGCACCACCCAACTACGACAGCGTCATCATCACTGAGGCGCTTCCGCCGAATCTGGCATTAATCGTCACCGACTTCGCTGGGCCTGGTTCGGGACCATTGCAATATCAAGATGGAACGCCCAGTGCCGGCCTTGCGTTCAGTTTCGGTGGCCTCGGAGATAGCGGCGATTCAGTCGAGTTTTCCTCGGACGGCGTCAATTTTGGATATGCCCCCAGCGATTCCGGAGACGGTACGGATCCAGCTGTAACCCATATCCGCGTTTCTCCGGGAGGCTTTATGGCAGCCGATTCCGGTTTGGGTCCGACTAGTTTTGACATCCGGTTGAAGGGAAAGATCAAATAACGGAACCACGAAGGTTGTTATTGCTCGCACTCGATTCAATGTCCGATCATCAAAATGCCCGGAATCATTCAATCAGATGCATTGCTGAAGATGTGGTAGGGAAACGCTTTGGTCGTCATCGCCCGCGATTGCGCGACAACGACCAATTGTTTGTTGTCATTCGTTTGTGCGACGATCAAACTACGCCGTAAGCCAGCATCGCATCAGCCACTTTCTTGAAGCCGGCGATATTGGCGCCTTTTACATAGTCAACATAGCCATCACCCTGATCGCCATATTCAACACATTTGCCGTGGATGCCTTCCATCAACTCGGTCAGCATTTCACCAAGCCGCTCATGATTCCAGCTGATCCGTTCGGCATTCTGGCTCATCTCGAGACCAGAAACGGCAACACCGCCGGCATTGGCCGCCTTGCCGGGACCATACATGATCTTTGCATCATGGAAGATATGGACGCCTTCAAGCGTGGTCGGCATGTTCGCGCCTTCGGAAACTGCGATGACGCCGTTATCCACCAGCTCTTTGGCTTCCTCTTCATTGAGCTCATTTTGCGTCGCACACGGCAAAGCAAGATCGCAAGGAACGTTCCAGGGGCGTTTGCCCTCGTGAAAGCTGGCACCTGTAAAGTGATCGGCATATTCCGAAATACGGCCACGTTTGTTGTTTTTCAGATCCTTGATCCAGTCGATCTTGTCCTGGTCAATGCCCTCGGGGTCATGAATGAACCCGCCGCTGTCGGACAGGGTCAGAACTTTCCCGCCCTGTTTGGTGATCTGCTCCGCAGCATGGGTTGCCACATTGCCAGATCCAGAGACAACTGCCGTTTTGCCGGCAATAGCGTCTTTTTTATGCTTCAGCATATTCTCCATGAAATAAACAGCACCATAGCCAGTTGCTTCTGGCCGCATTTGCGAGCCGCCATATTCCATGCCTTTACCGGTCAATACCCCTTCCCAGCGATTGGTGATGCGCTTGTACTGGCCAAACATATACCCAATCTCACGGCCACCCACGCCGATGTCTCCGGCGGGCACGTCCGTGTCAGGGCCGATATGTCGATAGAGTTCGGTCATGAACGACTGGCAAAAACGCATAACTTCAGCATCCGACTTGCCTTTGGGATTGAAATTCGCGCCGCCCTTGCCGCCACCCATGGGCAATCCCGTAAGCGAGTTTTTGAACGTTTGTTCGAAGGCCAGGAACTTCAGAACGCTTTCAGTCACACTTGGGTGAAAACGGATGCCGCCTTTATAGGGCCCGATGGCGTTGTTGTTCTGGATTCGGTAGCCACGCTGTACGCGGATATTGTGGTTGTCATCTTCCCAGCATACCCGGAAGGATACAACCCGATCAGGCTCTGCCATTCGCCTTAGTATCTGTGCGCTGTGATAGGCTTCTTTATCTTCGATGAAATCAAATATGTCCATCGCGACTTCCTGAACCGCTTGAACAAATTCAGGTTGACCCGGATTGCGTTTCTTGACGCCCTCCATAAATGTCGAAAAATCTACATGATCGGAAACAGCCATTGTTTCACTCCCCCTTGGTTAGTGACTAGTTCTGCGCCCGATTTACAACCATGACTTCCTCGAATCACGATCGTGTGTTCAGGCATCATAAAACTATAACGTCCAACAGGTAAAGCTTTGTAGTTTCGTGAGTTTCAGCTTTCTCCCTCAGGATCTGCTGCCACTTCTTCAGTACCGTCCTCTGCATCGGTCTCAGCGTCACCTTCTGCGGCTTCTTCATCCGCGAATAACGCAGCCAGTCGGGTCAGCTGCTCGCCAATCACACCATCTACTGCCGGGCCGATCTGATCGATCGGAAACTCCATGTAGCCACCAACTTTATATGTGAACCGGACTGCAGTTTTTTCGCCTTCTGCCTGCAATTGCATGGTCAGCGTTCCGATCACTGCTTCTCCCTGGAGCGGTCCCAGTGCTCCGGACATGCGTAGCATCTTGTTGTTATAGGCGTAGATGACCCGCATGTGCTGAACGCTGCCATCCGCGCTTTTGATGTTATCTTCGTTCGTCGTGCGAATGAGTTCGCAAAAACAGCCCCCTGCTTGCGGAACGAGATAGAAGTTATCAGCATCACCCGACCAGCTGTGGTCCCCGTTCCAGTAGCGCGACGGCGCGATAATGGCTTTCCAGACTTCTTCGCTCGATCCGTTGATCGTCGTCTGGTGACGGACGGTAAACCCGTTTTCTGCTGTATTGGTGACTTCAGCGGCGACCGGAGACGCCACCAGAGTCAACCCCAGAAGCATTGCGGATATTTTCAATTTGATTCCCCCTCGTACCTGAACTCACGGGTCTACCGGAGCGCCAAGGGCAGCGTCAATCTAATCCAGCGCCAGAACCGCTTCGATTGCATCACTTACCGCTTGCATGCTGCCCATGCCGTCAACTTTACTGACCAGTTGCCGTTCTTCATAGATTGGCAAAATGGGAGCCGTCTTGGCACGATATTCCTGCATGCGGGTCCGCACGGTTTCTTCGGTATCATCAGGACGACGTTTGAATTCTTCCGACCCGCACACATCACAGATGCCATCCTTTGCAGGCTGCTTGAACTTGTCGTGATATCCTTCGCCGCATTTGCCGCAGGTAAACCGACCCGTGATGCGCTCAACCAGCGCTTCTTCGTCTACTTCCAGCTCGATAACCCGATCCAGCTTGCGGCCGCGTGCGGCGAGAATTTCATCGAGTGAAACAGCCTGGGCCGCGGTCCGAGGGTATCCATCAAAAATAACGCCCTGATCCGGGCCAAGCTCATCCAGCTTGTCGCCGATAATACCGGAAACAACCTCATCGGGAACCAGCTCACCGGCTTCCATAAGTGATTTCGCTTTCAACCCGACTGGCGTCTCTGCCTTGACCGCGGCTCGCAACATATCGCCGGTGGAGAGCTGAAGCATCCCATGTTCGTCTTCCAGACGACTGGCTTGTGTACCTTTGCCCGCGCCTGGTGGTCCCAACAAGATGATGTCCATGGCTTTGCCCCCTGTAGTGAATTTATCTGGCTAAGGTCTAGCGCTTGCGGCGTCCACCCTTGAGCTTCGCTTTTTTCAGCAGATCGCCATATTGCAGCGCCAGCAAATGACTCTGAATCTGGGTCACTGTATCAACCGTCACATTCACGACGATCAGCAAACTGGTACCACCGAGGAAGAACAGCGGTAAATTGGTCTGTGCCATGACATATTCCGGAAGCACACAGACGAAAGCCAGATAGGCAGCACCGACAACCGTGATGCGTGTCAGCACATAGTCAAGATAATCGGACGTATTTTTACCGGGACGAATGCCGGGCACAAAACCGCCGTTTTTCTTGAGATTGTCTGCAGTTTCCTCAGGATTGAAAACAACCGCTGTGTAGAAGAAACAGAAGAACACGATGCCCGCACCGTACAGTGTCATGTAAAGCACAGACCCGTGCTGAAGATACTGATTGAGGGCAATGACGAAATCACCCCACGCGGATTCGCCTGCAGTTGTATTTCCTGCAAACTGACTGACCGTTAGCGGCATCAGCAACAGCGAGGATGCGAAGATCGGCGGGATCACACCAGCGGTGTTGACCTTGAGCGGCAAGTGGCTGCGATCAGCCTGCATTACACCGTTTTGCGTCGCGCGTTTGGGATATTGTATCAGCACGCGTCTTTGGGCACGTTCCATGAAGCTGATGAACAGGACCAGACCAACAACCATGGCGATGAGGCCGAGGATCAGGATGGCGCCGTAAGAACCGGTCCGGCTGCCTTCGAGCAGGTTGCCGACAAAGCGCGGCATTTGCGCGACAATACCGGCCATAATGATCAGCGAGATACCGTTTCCGATGCCGCGACTTGTAATCTGTTCACCCAGCCACATTAGGAACAGCGTACCGCCCACCAGACTGATAACCGCACCGACGCGGAACATCGCACCGGGATTGACCACCGCCTGCAGCCCTGACTGGGATGCAAAGCTTTCCAGTCCAACAGCAATAAAATAACCCTGAACAGCGGTCAGACCTACTGTGCCGTAGCGCGTATATTGGTTGAGTTTCTTGCGGCCTGCCTCGCCTTCTTTCTTGATCGCAGCAAGCTGCGGCGACAGAGCGGCCGCGAGCTGCACGACGATAGACGCCGTAATATAGGGCATTACACCAAGCGCGATCAGGCTCATCCGCTCCAGTGAACCACCGGAAAATGTGTTGAAGATATCGAGAACACCGCCGCGCGTCTGATCATAGAGATCTGCAAGGACAACAGGATCGACACCAGGCAAGGGAACAAAGCTGAGAAGACGGAAGATAATCAGCGCGCCCAGCGTGAACCAGATACGCTTGCGCAATTCGGTTGCTTCCCCGAATTTCGCCAGGCTCAAATTTGCTGCGACCTGATCGGCTTTTGATGCCATGCTAGTTATTCCTTGCCCACTGTTCGTGAGGAACACGTCCCCATATCAATGCATCGAACCCATATCGGATGTTGTCGGACCAAAAACAAGGCTCTTGGACGTCAACCTGCCGCAACGGGCCGAAAAAAGAACGGCTCCATTCAGTCTAAACGCCTGAAGGAGCCGGGTTACAGCCTGATCAGGCTTTCTTTTTGGCCCGATTGGCCGCTTTTTTCTCTTTGGCCGGCTTGGAAGCAGTGGCTTTCTTTTCGCCTTTTGCCCGATATTCAGTTCCACCGGCGAGAATTTCTACCTTGCCGCCAGCTTTTTCAACTGCAGCGATGGCGGCTTTGGAAGCGCCAGCAACAGCAATCGTGATCTTTGCCTTGAGTTCACCCTTCGCGAGCAGACGTATTCCGTCCTTGCCGCCACGGGTCAAGCCACAAGCATCCAGCGCTTCGCGGTCCAGTGTGCCCTTGTTGGCAAGCCGTTTCGCGTCGATATATTTCTGGATCATGCCGATATTGACTTCAGCATAGTCCTTGCCAAACGGGTTGTTGAACCCGCGCTTTGGAAGACGCATGTGAAGGGGCATCTGGCCGCCTTCAAATCCGTTGATGGAAACACCGGAACGGGATTTCTGGCCCTTTTGGCCACGTCCGCCGGTTTTGCCTTTGCCGGAACCAATGCCGCGGCCGATACGGGTACGCAATTTGCGCGCGCCGTCATTATCTTTGATTTCGTTCAGTTTCATATTATGTACTCGCTTTCGCTTTGTTCGCACGGATGTTGGTGAAGTTAGTCTTCAACAACCTCCACCAGATGATGCACTTTATTGATCATGCCGCGTACTTCGGGCGTGTCTTCAAGTTCGGAAACCCGATGCATTTTGTTAAGGCCCAGACCGATCAGCGTCTTGCGCTGCTCTGCCGGACGTCGAATAGGTGAACCCACCTGCTTGACTTTGACTTTTGCCATATCAATTACTCCGTTACAGCCGCAGCATCAGCCTGGGCTTCAGCTTCGGATGCGCCGCCACGACCCAGCAAATCAGCAATTTTCTTGCCGCGACGCTGAGACACAGCTTTCGGGCTGCTTTGGTCACCGAGCGCCACAAACGTCGCCCGGATCATGTTGTAAGGGTTGGATGTGCCGTTTGACTTGGTCACAACGTCGGAAACGCCAAGACTTTCAAATACTGCACGCATTGGACCACCAGCAATAATACCGGTCCCTGGAGGCGCCGAACGTACGGTCACGTTACCCGCACCGAACTGGCCTTTGCCATCATGGTGCAACGTACGACCTTCACGCAAAGGAATGCGAACCATTTTCTTTTTCGCAGCAGCTGTCGCCTTGGTAATGGCTTCAGGAACTTCGCGCGCCTTGCCTTTACCGAAACCGGCACGACCTTTGCCGTCGCCAACCACAACCAGAGCAGCAAAACCAAAGCGCTTGCCGCCTTTGACAGTTTTGGAAACACGGTTGATGTGGACCAGCTTTTCAATCAGCTCTTCGCCGCCATCATTGTCACGTCCGCCGCGACCACCGCGGCCACGACCGCGTCCGCCATCACGGCCTCCGCGATTGCCACCGCCACGGTTTCCACCGCGACCTTGACGTTCATTTGGTTTCTTGTCCGCAGCAGGAGCAGCCTCGGTGGTTGCCGGAGCCGCAGGTGCCGCTTCCGCTGGAGCGGCTGCCGGAGCTTCTGCGCCCTCTGCTGGTTTGTTTTCATCAGCCATATTAAAACTCCAATCCGCTTTCACGTGCCGCGTCGCCAAGAGCCTTTACGCGTCCGTGATACAGAAATCCGCCACGGTCAAAAATTACTTCAGTTACGCCAGCTTTCTTCGCAGCTTCCGCCACGCGTTTGCCAACATCTGCCGCTGCTGCGCTGTCCGCACCAGTTTTGACCTTTGAGGCTTTATCGATTGTTGATGCCGAAGCCACAGTCTTGCCCTCTGCGTCATCGATAATCTGTGCATACATATGCCGACTTGTACGATGAACGGACAAACGAGGCTTGGAGAGCCCGCGCTTCCGCAACTTGCTGCGAACGCGTTGCTGGCGCCGTTTGAATTGAGAAATATTCGCCATGGCTTATTTCTTCTTCCCTTCTTTGCGGAAAACATATTCCCCGCGATATTTGATACCCTTGCCCTTATAAGGCTCTGGTTTGCGCCAGCGCCGGATTTCTGCGGCAACCTGACCAACTTGCTGTTTGTCAATTCCGGTAATCTCGACTGTTGTCTGATCCGGAGTCTTGATTGTAATACCTTCTGGAATATCGAAATTCACATCATGGCTGAATCCCAGCTGCAGGTTCAGGACTTTGCCTTTGACTGCGGCACGATAACCAACACCAGTGATTTCAAGAACCTTGGAATATCCCTCAGTCACACCGTCGACGAGATTTTGAACCAGTGTCCGCTGCATGCCCCAATAGGCACGTGCGCGAGTCGTCTTGTTCGCTGGTGTTACCAGCAAACCGCCATCACTCAGTTCATAGGACAAGTCATCAACCATCGGGGTCGAAAGTTCGCCCTTTGGTCCTTTGACCTTTACCAGACCATCATCCAGGGTGGCGGTGACGCCATCAGGAATGCTTACTGCTTTTTTTCCGATACGGGACATGATTAGAATACCTCGGCCAGTACTTCGCCGCCAACATTCTCGTTGCGCGCTTCCGCGTCAGAAAGAACGCCTTTTGGCGTGGATACGATGGTGATGCCCAGGCCGTTGCGTACTGTCGGCAGATCGCTGGATCCGCTGTAGATACGACGACCAGGCTTTGAAACGCGGGCCACGTGGCGGATTGCCGGCTCGCCTTCAAAATATTTCAGTTCGATACGAAGACCCGGGTGCTTGTTCACCTCTTCTTCGCTGTAACCACGAATATAACCTTCGCGGGTCAGAACTTCGAGAACAGCACCACGCAGTTTGGAAGCGGGTGAAACCACGCTGTCCTTCCGCGCTTGCTGTCCGTTACGGATGCGGGTGAGCATGTCACCCAAGGGATCGGTAAAAGCCATCTTGTTTTCCCTTTACCAGCTTGATTTCGTTACGCCGGGGATCAGGCCTTTATTGGCCATGTCACGCAGCTCGATGCGACAGAGACGGAACTTGCGATAATAACCGCGAGGACGTCCTGTGGTTTCACAACGGTTCCGCACGCGAGTGGGATTTCCGTTGCGAGGAATTTCTGCCATTTTCAGGCGCGCCATCAACCGCTCTGTCTCGTCAAGAGACTGATCGTTGGCCATCGCCTTCAACTTCGCATAACGGCCGGCATATTTCTTCACCAGCTTCTTGCGTCGTTCGTTTTTATTAATGGAACTCAGTTTCGCCATGACTTAAGTTCTCTTCCTTTCTTGCGTGTTCCCAACAGCGGGAACGATAAAATTACCAAACAGCTCTTATGCTGCCGCTTTCTCTTCTTCTTCCTGCGGGAACGGGAAGCCGAACAATTTCAGAAGCTCACGGGCTTCGTCATCGGTCCGGGCATTCGTCGTCACGATAATGTCCATGCCGCGCACCACATCGATGTCGTCATAGGCAATCTCAGGAAAAATGATCTGCTCTTTCAAGCCCATGGCAAAGTTGCCACGTCCATCGAAGCTTTTTGGATTCAAACCGCGAAAGTCACGGATACGCGGCATGGCCACGGTTACCAGACGATCGAGAAATTCATACATGCGCTCACGCCGCAAAGTGACTTTACAGCCAATTGGCATGCCTTCACGCAGCTTAAACGTCGCGATCGACGTTTTCGCCTTGGTAATCACCGGCTTCTGACCAGCGATCAATTCCATTTCAGCAGCAGCAGTCGCGACTTTCTTTTTGTCCTGACTACCTTCACCAACACCCATATTGATCGTGATTTTGGTGATCTTCGGAACTTCCATGGGATTGGAATAGTTGAACTTTTCCTGCAGCGCCTTGACGACTTCCTCGTCATATTTCTTGCGCATGCGGGCTACATATTTGTCAGCCATCGACTTTCTCCCCGGATTTAACAGCCACGCGCTGCATTTTTCCGTCTTTAGATTTCTCGAAGCGCACACGGGTTGGCTTGCCATCCTTCGGATCGGCGAGAGCCACCTTGCTGATGTGCATCGGTGCTTCACTACGTTCCAAGCCGCCCTGCGGGTTGGCCTGGGTGGGCTTGCGGTGACGGATCGCGACATTCACGCCAGCAACCAGAACCTTGCTGTCCTTGGGCATGACTTTGGTCACTTCACCGGATTTGCCCTTGTCCTTGCCGGACAGAACAACAACCGTGTCACCCTTTTTGATTTTCGCATTGGCCATGATTAGATTACCTCCGGCGCAAGGCTGATGATTTTCATGTGCTTCTTGGCGCGCAACTCACGAACCACAGGGCCAAAGATACGTGTACCAATAGGCTCTTTCGCATTGTTGACCAATACCGCAGCGTTGCTGTCAAAACGAATGACAGAACCGTCTTTCCGGCGGATGTCTTTTTTCGTGCGAACGATCACAGCACGATGAACATCGCCCTTTTTGACCTTGCCGCGCGGAGCTGCCTCCTTGATCGACACAACAATAATATCGCCAACGCCGGCAAAGCGACGCTTGGAGCCGCCCAGTACCTTAATGCACTGCACGCGCTTGGCGCCGCTATTGTCTGCGACCTCCAGGTTCGATTGCATCTGGATCATGGATCCAATTCCTTCTTCATTCCGCTCCGTTCAAACCCGATTGGTTTTTCGGAGCACAGTTAAACTTCGTTAGCTTCAGCTTTCAGCTTTGACTTCGCCTTCGTCTTCGGCCGTAATTTCAGCAACCTTTGGTGTCGCAGGAGCCGCAGCAGCGCCAACCCGTTCCAGCACTTTCCAGGTCTTCAACTTGGAAATCGGTTTCGTTTCCTCGATGCGGACGGTTTCACCCGTGCTCATCTCATTATTTTCATCATGCGCATGATATTTTTTCGTGCGACGCATGATTTTTCCGTAGAGCGGGTGTTTCACTTTACGCTCGACGTTCACGACAATTGTCTTGTCGCCCTTGTCTGACACCACAGTGCCGGTGAGAATTCGTTTTGGCATATCGGTTCCTTACGCCTTTTCAGCAGTGGCGGCTTTCGCACGCTCGGTCTGCAATGTTTTAATCTTCGCAATCGTCCGGCGAACTTCGCGCATCCGGCTCGGCTTTTCGAGCTGGTTGGTTGCTGCCTGAAAACGCAGGTTAAACGCTTCTTTTTTAAGATCCCCCAGATCAGCCTGGAGCTGATCATCGGTCTTGACGCGCAAATCTTCTGTTTTAGCCATTGTCCCTTATCCTTCCAGATGTGACGTGTCGCCGAGGCGCGCCACAACTTTTGTCTTGATGGGAAGCTTCATTGCCGCACGCTCGAAAGCAACCGCTGCAATTGGTCCGGGAACACCGTCCAGTTCAAACATGATCCGGCCTGGTTTCACACGAGCAGCCCAATATTCTACAGACCCCTTACCTTTACCCTGGCGGACTTCGGCAGGTTTCTTCGATACCGGCACGTCAGGAAAAACACGGATCCACAAACGTCCCTGACGTTTGATGTGGCGCGTAATCGCCCGGCGAGCAGCCTCGATCTGACGCGCGGTGATCCGATCGGGTTCCATGGCTTTCAGGCCATAGGATCCGAAGTTCAGAGTCGTTCCACCAGGAGCCTTGCCCTTGATCCGGCCCTTGTGGGCTTTTCGGAACTTTGTTTTCTTTGGTTGCAGCATGATGCTCTACCTATTCCCTAAATCTAGCAGTTTAGCGCGACGGACGGACGCCGGAAGTTTGTGCTTCCACCATCAGCCGGTCCTGAGCCATCGGATCGTGACCCAATATCTCGCCTTTGAAAATCCAGACCTTGATACCGATAATACCGTAAGCGGTCAGCGCTTCATGCTCGGCATAGTCGATATTGGCGCGCAGCGTATGGAGCGGCACGCGGCCTTCACGGTACCATTCAACACGAGCAATTTCTGCTCCGCCGAGACGGCCACCACAAACAATCTTAATTCCTTCAGCACCCAAACGCAGTGCAGATTGCACAGCGCGTTTCATGGCGCGGCGGAAAGCAACACGACGGATCAATTGATCGCCAATGCCCTGTGCCACTAGTTGAGCGTCTACTTCCGGCTTGCGGATTTCGACGATGTTCAACGATACATCACTGGACGACATGTCACTCAGCTTGCGGCGCAGCTTTTCAATGTCTGCACCTTTCTTGCCGATGATCACGCCAGGACGAGCTGCATAAATCGAAACGCGGCAAGTTTTGGCGGGGCGCTCAATAACAACCTTGGAAATTGCCGCCTGAGGCACAGTTTCCAGGATGTATTTCCGCATCTTGATGTCTTCCATCAAGAGATCGCCATAGTTGGAACCTTCCGCATACCAGCGACTATCCCATGTCCGATTGATCTGCAGGCGAAGCCCGATAGGATTACTTTTTTGACCCATGGTTTACGCCTCTTCTTCTTCGTGTTCGCGAACAACGATGCGAACGCGGCTAAACGGTTTCAAAATCTTGGCAGAACGACCACGTGCGCGCGCTTTCCAGCGTTTCATCGTGATGCCCTTGCCAACACTTGCTTCGTGAACGATCAGCGCGTCGACATCCAGATTATGGTTGTTTTCTGCGTTTGCGATTGCCGAAGCCAGAACCTTGCTCACATCTTTTGCCATGCTCTTCTTGGAGAAGGACAGGATGTTCAAAGCGTCTTCCGCTTTCTTGCCGCGGATCAGTTGTGCAACCAGGTTCAGCTTTTGAGCAGATCCACGGATGGAATTGCCAACAGCCAAAGCTTCATTGTCGCCAACGCGGCGGGGTGATGATGCCTTACCCATTATTTCTTGCCTTTTTTGTCAGCGCCATGGCCGTAATAGTTACGCGTAGGAGCGAACTCGCCAAGCTTGTGACCGACCATGTCTTCATTCACGGAAACCGGGATGAACTTCATGCCGTTGTAAACGTTGAACGTCAGGCCGACAAAATCAGGAAGAACAGTTGAACGACGCGACCATGTCTTGATCGGGGAGTGATTGTTCGCTTCCTGTGCTTCCTGCGCTTTTTTCAGCAGGTGGAGGTCAACAAACGGACCTTTTTTGATGGAACGAGCCATGCTTACCTCTTCTTCTTGGCGTGACGCGACCGGATGATCATCTTGTCGGTCGTTTTATTCTTACGGGTTCGAGCGCCCTTGGTCGGCTTACCCCATGGTGTCACAGGGTGACGACCACCGGAGGTCCGACCTTCACCACCACCATGCGGGTGATCGACAGGGTTTTTCGCAACACCGCGTGTGAGAGGACGACGGCCCTTCCAGCGTGTGCGGCCAGCTTTACCGAAGTTCTGGTTGCTGTTGTCCGGGTTTGAAACCGCACCAACAGTGCCCATGCAATCGCTGCGGATGTAGCGCTGCTCACCCGAGTTCAGGCGAACGATTACCATGCCGCGGTCACGACCAACAATCTGCACATATGTACCAGCAGAACGTGCAATCTGACCGCCCTTGCCCGGCTTCATTTCCACATTGTGGATAATGGTACCAATTGGCATTTGTGACAATTTCATCGCGTTGCCAGGCTTCACGTCAACTTTTTCCCCAGCGATGACAGTGTCACCAACTGCCAGGCGTTGCGGCGCCAGAATGTAGCTCAGTTCGCCATCATCATATTTGATCAAAGCGATAAAAGCAGTCCGGTTGGGATCATATTCAATCCGCTCGACTGTCGCAGACACATCGAATTTGCGCCGCTTGAAATCGACCAAACGATATTTTTGCTTGTGACCACCAGCGATACCGCGGGAAGTGACGTGACCCTTGTTGTTACGACCACCCGTCTTGCGTTTGCCCACGACAAGTTTCTTGACGGGCTTGCCTTTCCAGAGGCCGCTCTTGTCGACCAGGATAAGACCACGCCGCGCGGGACTTGTCGGTTTATAGGATTTTAATGCCATTGCCCTTAAACTCCCGTGGTGATGTCGATCGTTTGGCCTTCAGCCAACGTGACAACAGCCTTTTTGATATCATTGCGTGTGTAGGGACGACCCTTCCACTTCTTGGTCTTGCCCTTTTGCACCATCGTGTTGACGTTTTTGACTTTGACATCAAACAACGCCTCGATTGCAGCTTTGATCTGAGGCTTGGTCGCAGTGTTTGCAACCTTGAAAACCACAGCATTATTCTCGCTGAGCAAAGTAGATTTCTCTGTAATGTGCGGGCCGACAATTACGTCATAGTGACGAATGTCCACGGCTTCTTTTTTAGCCATTGAAGCGTGCCTCCAGCTTTTCAACCGCAGCGCGTGTCAGCACCAGGGTCTCGTGGTTGAGAATGTCATAAACATTGGCACCAGCAGCCGACATCACGTTGACGCGGGGAATATTGTTCGACGCCTTGGAAAAAGCATCATTCACAGCATCGCCGTCCATGACCAGCGCCGAGTTACCAAATCCGAGCTTTGTGATATTGGCCAGAAGAGCCTGTGTCTTGGCTTCTTTCAGTTCAATATTTTCAAGCACGATCAGATTGTCGTTCTTCGCCTTGTCGCTCAGCGCCATTTTCAGACCCAGCGCGCGAACTTTCTTGTTCAGCGAAGGATTGAAATCGCGCTTGCGTGGACCGTGGGCTTTACCACCACCAACAAAAATCGGAGCCCGGCGCGAACCATGACGAGCGGTACCACCACCCTTCTGATTGCCGAACTTCTTGCCGGTACGGTTGACATCGCCGCGTTCACGAACAGCACGAGCCGTCCCGCGCGCTTTTTCACGCTGCCAGTTGACGACACGGTGCAATATGTCTGCACGCGCTTCTACGCCGAACACGTCATCATTCAATTCGATGTCGCCTTTGGCTTTCGCGTCGAGGGTTTTGACTTTGAGTTTCATCGATTAACCCTCCTTCTCGTCAGAGTCTTTGGTATCATCGGCCTTTGCTTCTGCTGGCTTTTCCGCAGGAGACTCAGCCGGCGTTGCCGCTGCCGCCGCTGCGATTTCAGCATCGCTTGGACCTACAGGACGTTCAATCGCAGCATCCGCCTCGATCATTCCTGCCGGAGCATCTTCTGTCGCTGTCTCGTCAGCGTTACGGCGGAGAGCTCCAGGAAAAGGCACGCCTTCAGGCGCAGGCGTTTTCATTGCGTCTTTTACAAGAAGCCAGCCACCCTTTGAGCCGGGGACGCTGCCGCGGACAAAAATCAAGCCGCGAGCAGCATCCGTGCGCACGACTTCGAGATTTTGCTGGGTACGATTACGCGCGCCCATGTGGCCCGCCATTTTCTTGCCCTTGAATACTTTGCCAGGATCCTGGTTCTGACCGGTAGAGCCATGCGCACGGTGAGAGATTGAAACACCATGTGTGGCACGCATACCACCGAAGCCCCAGCGCTTCATCGCACCGGCAAAGCCTTTACCCTGGGTCACGCCCTGGATATCGACCATCTGGCCAGCAATGAAGTGATCAGCAGTCACGGTCGCGCCGATTGGCAGCAAACCCTCTTCGCTTTCAACACGGAATTCGGCAACACGTGCCTTGGGCTCAACTTCCGCCTTGGCAAAAGCTTCCCGTTGCGGCTTGTTTACATTTTTCGCTTTACGGGCACCTGCACCAAGCTGAACAGCAAAATAGCCGTCACGTTCCTGATTGCGGGCTCCAACAACCTGACATTCTTCCAGAGAGAGAACGGTTACCGGCACATGCCGACCGTCTTCCTGAAACAAGCGGGTCATCCCCATTTTTTTCGCGATCACGCCAGTACGCACGATCATTTCTCCTTACAGAGGCCCACGTGCGGAATTGCCAGCGGGCGTGCCTAAAAATACTCAGCCCAAATTTTGAATATCGCCCCGTCCGGGCTAAACCGTTTGCCTGATCCGGAGATCAACCAAACTAGACGGGGGACACATGACCCAGCATCTGCTGGCGGTTTCCCATGTCATCGCTTCTTGAAAAGAAACGCCTTTAACTCACTTACGCGAGTTTAATCTCTACATTCACACCGGCTGCCAGATCGAGCTTCATCAAAGCATCAACGGTTTGCGGTGTAGGCTGAACGATATCGAGCAACCTTTTATATGTCCGAACTTCGAACTGCTCGCGTGACTTTTTGTCAACGTGCGGTCCGCGGTTTACGGTGAACTTCTCTTTGTGCGTCGGCAATGGAATAGGTCCACGGATCAGCGCGCCAGTGCGACGTGCCGTATCAGCGATATCGCCGGTTGCCTGATCCAGTACCCGATGATCGAATGCCTTGAGGCGAATGCGAATATTCTGCGTTTCCATAAACCTTATACCGATGCGAAAGAGCCAAAAATAAACCGCCCCGATTTTCCTCGTAAAGAAGCCGGAGCGGCGAAAAACTGGCCGCCCGAATCAGTGACCCGGGCGGCGATGCAGTCCTATATTACTTTGTTACGGTGCTGACAACCCCAGAACCGACGGTGCGACCACCTTCGCGAATAGCGAAGCGAAGGCCAGCATCCATTGCGATTGGAGCAATCAGTTTGACACCGATTGTCACGTTGTCACCTGGCATAACCATTTCCGTGCCGTCTGGCAGGATAACTTCGCCGGTAACGTCCGTTGTACGGAAGTAGAACTGTGGACGATAGTTTGCGAAGAATGGTGTGTGACGACCACCTTCATCTTTCGACAACACGTAAACTTCTGCGTTGAACTCTGTGTGTGGTGTGATCGAACCAGGCTTACAAAGAACCTGACCACGCTCAACTTCTTCACGAGCAACACCGCGGATCAGCGCACCAATGTTATCGCCAGCCTGACCGGAGTCGAGCAGCTTGCGGAACATTTCAACGCCGGTAACAGTTGTTTTCGAAGTATCTTTGATACCAACGATTTCAACTTCGTCACCAACATTCACAACGCCGGTTTCAACACGACCGGTAACAACAGTACCACGGCCGGAAATTGAGAACACGTCCTCGATTGGCATCAGGAAGTCTTGATCAACAGGACGTTCTGGCTGCGGGATGTGCTCATCAACGGCTGCCATCAGTTCCATGATCTTTTCTTTGCCGATATTGTCGTCGCGGCCTTCGAGGGCAGCCAGAGCAGAACCGGAAACGATGGGAATATTGTCGCCATCGAAGTCATAGGAAGAGAGCAATTCGCGGATTTCCATTTCGACGAGCTCAAGAAGCTCTTCGTCATCAACCTGATCAACCTTGTTCATGAAAACAACCAGAGCGGGAACACCAACCTGACGGGCAAGCAGAATGTGCTCGCGAGTCTGTGGCATTGGGCCGTCAGCTGCGTTCACAACCAAAATAGCGCCATCCATTTGAGCAGCACCGGTGATCATGTTCTTCACATAGTCGGCGTGACCCGGGCAATCGACGTGCGCATAGTGACGTGCGTCGGTTTCATATTCAACGTGAGCCGTTGAAATGGTGATGCCGCGCTCACGCTCTTCAGGAGCCTTGTCGATATTCGCGAAGTCCACGGCTTCACCACCAGATGATTCAGCCAAAACTTTCGTAATCGCTGCGGTCAATGTGGTTTTACCGTGGTCAACGTGACCGATGGTGCCGATGTTGCAATGCGGCTTATTGCGTTCAAACTTTGCTTTTGCCATTTTATATTACCTCTAATTTCTATCGTATTGATAGTCTGTGCCGCGCTTTGGCGAGACTATCCAAATCTGTCAACACCCTTTTAACCTCTGGGCTTTTTTCTTGAGCCAGAACCAAAAGGTAAGCGCGGTTACTCGTAAAAAGAGCAGCGGCGGTTAAGCCATCTTCTCCTTCAATTCTTCTGCAACGTTCCGCGGCACTTCTTCATAGTGAGAGAATTGCATCGAATATTGCGCACGGCCCTGAGTAAACGAACGCAGTTCGTTCACATAGCCGAACATGTTTGCCAGCGGCACCATTGCGTCCACTGCCTGAGCGATACCACGTGTATCCGTGCCCTGGATCTGACCTCGGCGAGAGTTGAGATCGCCGATAACGTCACCAAGATAGTCTTCCGGTGTAATCACTTCGACTTTCATGATCGGCTCGAGCAACTTGATACCCGACTTCTGTGCAGCTTCTCGCATTGCAGCACGGGCCGCAATTTCAAAAGCCAGCGCCGAAGAATCGACATCATGATAGGCGCCATCATAGACACGAATGTGAAAATCGATGATCGGGAAGCCGATAAGCGAACCGGTTTCCGCCGTTTCGCGCATGCCTTTTTCCACTGACGGGATATATTCTTTTGGAATATTACCGCCCTTGATTTCATCTTCAAACGTGATCCCAGCACCGCGTTCACCTGGCGTCACTTCGAACTTGATCCGTGCAAACTGACCCGAACCACCCGATTGTTTCTTATGAGTGTAATCCGTGTCCACTGGCTTGCCGAGTGATTCACGATAAGCCACCTGCGGTGCACCAACATTGGCTTCCACTTTAAATTCCCGCTTCATGCGGTCGACCAGAATGTCGAGGTGAAGTTCGCCCATTCCTTTAATGATTGTCTGACCGGATTCGTGATCAGTGGTCACGCGGAAGCTTGGATCTTCAGCAGCCAGTCGGTTCAGAGCTACACCCATTTTTTCCTGGTCAGCCTTGGTCTTGGGTTCAACAGACAGCTCGATAACCGGATCCGGAAATTCCATGCGCTCAAGAATGATCGGATGCTCGGCAGCACAGAGCGTGTCACCGGTGGTGGTTGTTTTCATACCGGCCAGAGCAACAATATCGCCTGCAAATGCTTCTTCAATATCCTTGCGGTCATTGGAGTGCATCTCGAGGATACGCCCGACTTTTTCCTTCTTGTCCTTGACCGAGTTCAGCAGCGTGCCTTTTTCCAGCTTGCCGGAATAGATGCGGCAGAAGGTCAACGTGCCCACGAACGGATCGTTCATGACCTTGAACGCCAGCGCCGCAAAAGGCTCGTCATCGCTGGAAGGACGTGTATCTTCGGTTTCGCCGTCCATCGCCACGCCTTTGATCGCTTCAACATCGAGCGGGCTAGGCATGTAATCCACAACCGCGTCGAGCAATGGCTGAACGCCTTTGTTTTTGAATGCAGAACCACAAAGCACGGGAACGAAGCTCTGATTCAACGTACCTTTGCGGATAAGCGCTTTCAGTGTCGCTGCGTCAGGCTCGTTGCCTTCCAGATACTGCTCCATCACGTCATCGTCTTGCTCCACAGCAAGCTCAATGAGCTTCTCGCGATATTCAGCAGCTTCATCAGCCATGTCTTCAGGAATTTCGCCATAGGAATATTCAGCGCCAAGATCTTCGTTCTTCCAAGTGATCGACCGCTGGTTCACGAGGTCAACCAGACCCACCAGGCTCGCTTCGATACCGATTGGCAGATACAGAACAGCAGGTGTCGCGCCGAGACGCTCTACGATCGAATCCACACAGAATTTGAAGTTTGCACCGGTCCGATCGAGCTTATTGATGAAGCACATCCGCGGCACTTTATATTTGTCAGCCTGACGCCATACGGTTTCGGATTGCGGCTCAACACCGGCAACACCGTCAAAACAGGCAACCGCGCCATCGAGCACACGTAGCGAACGCTCAACTTCAATAGTGAAGTCAACATGGCCGGGAGTATCAATGATGTTGATGCGGTGCTCTGGACCTTCGCGGTCGTCGGCATTCCAGAAACAGGTGGTCGCAGCAGAGGTAATGGTAATACCACGCTCTTGCTCTTGCTCCATCCAGTCCATCGTCGCCGCGCCATCATGCACTTCGCCGATTTTATAGGATTTACCCGTATAATACAGGATACGTTCCGTGGTGGTCGTTTTACCGGCATCAATATGGGCCATAATGCCGATGTTGCGATATCGTTCGAGCGGATGGCTGCGGGCCATAGTCTTTACTCCAAAAATCGGGGAACCAAATTCTGGCTGCCCTATAGTGAAATGGGCCGGTGAATGCCAGCCCTGTTCGGTTTCAATAATTACTATTTGATCGGTGCCGGATCAAATCGCCCGGCACCGTTCAAAAATACTACCAGCGATAATGTGCAAAAGCCCGGTTGGCTTCGGCCATCTTATGCGCATCTTCACGCTTCTTCACCGCGTTGCCGCGATTGTTGGAAGCATCGAGAATTTCACCCGACAGACGTGCTGCCATGGTGGTTTCACTGCGCGAACGCGCGGCTGAAATCATCCAGCGGATCGCCAGAGCCTGCGCACGTTCGGGACGCACTTCGACAGGAACCTGATAGGTCGCACCACCAACACGGCGGCTCCGCACTTCGATGCCTGGCTTGATATTGTTCAATGCATCATGAAACAATTGCATCGGATCTTTTTTCGCCTTGGCCTCGACGCTGTCCAGCGCACCATAGACGATTTTCTCTGCAACAGACTTTTTGCCATCCAGCATCAAGTTGTTCATGAATTTTGAAAGGACCTGATCCTTGAATTTTGGATCAGGAAGGATAACCCGTTTCTCGGGACGACGACGACGTGCCATGTTCTATAAACTCCAGTTCTGATCTTATTTAGGACGCTTGGCGCCATATTTGGAACGGCTCTGCTTACGGTCTTTGACACCCTGGGTATCAAGAACGCCGCGCAGCACATGGTAACGCACACCGGGAAGGTCACGAACACGGCCGCCGCGAATAAGAACAACACTATGCTCCTGAAGGTTGTGACCTTCACCTGGAATATAGCTGATGACCTCACGCTGGTTGGTCAGGCGAACCTTGGCAACCTTGCGCAGAGCGGAGTTTGGTTTCTTTGGAGTCGTGGTATAAACCCGGGTACAAACGCCGCGTTTCTGCGGGTTGGCTTCCATTGCTGGAACTTTGGATTTCACCTTCTGAGGCACCCGCCCTTTACGGACGAGCTGATTAATCGTTGGCATAAAGTCTTCACCTTATAAGTTGATAAGCCTGCCAAAATGACAGTGGTTACTCTCGCGGCCCAAATGACCGTAAGTGTTTTGCCTATGTAAGTTTTCTGCGGCGTTGGGCGCTGTTTGTCAGAAGCCCATCGCTGCGGAAGTGCGGCCCTTAGCGGGGATTCGGGGTTTCGTCAACAGGTTGACCGCATACCAGACAATATATTCGTGATAGCTATCAAACTTGGAAAGGAGCGCCCGCTTTATCCCGAAAGCGGACACTAGGAATTAATTAGTCTTCAGCATCGTTAGCACTACGATTTGATCCAAATTTTCGAAAAATTATCCATGAGACAAGGAGGCAGGGATAAAGAACTCAAAGCCAGAATAGGAAAAACTCGGCGTTGAGATTGTCGCCGTCAAAAGCATTACTCCAATGGAGTATTCCAAAGCCAGAAAACCCGAAAGCGAAAAAAGCAGCGGGAACAAGTATTCCCCATGCCATCATTGAAAACGCGATCGTTGAGATCGTTATAAGTTTTCTAGTGTCGTTCATCTCCCGCCTCCATTGTTACCGACCTTATCCCCGACTAACGCTGCTGACGCAATATTTGTACCGTCGGCTACATCCCGAAAGCGGACATTAGCTTTGCAAAAAGAGAAGCTCGGCCTTTTCGACAATCTGGTCTCTCCAAGCAAGTTTGTGAAGCCATTCTGCCGGAATTGATTTTGCTCCGTATATCGCACCAGCCAACTGACCGGTGATCGCAGCAGTGGTATCAGCATCGTCACCGAGATTAGCAGCCAGCAATATACTTTCTCTGAAATCGGAGGACTCGTTTACACACCAAAATGCAGCTTCAAGTGAATGCATTACATAACCCGACGATGCGATTTCATATCGCTCCTTATCAACCCAGTTACCGTTCAGGATAGACTTTAGTTTACCAGAGAAATTGTAACTGAATCTAGTGTTTCGAATTGGGTCGGCCGAACCTTTGATGGCTTCTGACAGAACTTCAGCGAAGGCAATGCAAGCTTGCACCGCTTCCGCCGCGCCATGTGTTGTTTGGCTTTGGCGTGCCGCAACGTCCACGAGATGTGCATTGTTTCGCCAATGCCTTACAGCAACAGGGGCCAATCGCATCAGGCTCCCATTCCCAGCGGTGCGAGGGTCTGTAGAGCCTGACACCGGATCTCCGCTGCTTTTCCAATCGGCAAGAGCCCTTCGGGTTGTAATTCCTATGTCAAAACAGCTTCCGGTGCAGCTGTACGCCCCCTCATCCATCCAACTGACAAAACGCTGCATCAAATCAGATTCATCAAGTTGGGAGTCGTGGGCAAGGCTGTCAGCCAGTGCCAGCGACATAGCAGTATCATCGGTCCATTGCCCTGGCATTAGGTCGAACGGGCCACCCCCAACCATATCTGTAAGTTGTTGATAGCTGTCGCGCCTTTGAAACTCCAATGTTGTGCCGACCGCGTCACCTGTTGCCAGGCCAAGCATGGCACCCAGCGCCCTGTCGCGTGATTCGATTTCTTTGCCTTGCATCTTCGGATACTCAGCTGAAAAAGCTGGAAATGCAATGCCCGCTTTTGCACCCAAAGCGGACACTAGCTTAAATTGGACTAATGTGCATTAAACCCGATTCCTCGATCACCAACCGCACACCTATTGCCCGCAACACATGCGGCATACCAACGAAGTTACGCCCTAACGCCCTCTGCCCAACCAAACCAGCAGCAACGCAATCACCGCTGGCACGGTTTGCACCAATGCGATACGCGGCGATACGGTGGTGGCGCCGAATATTCCGGCGATTGCCACGAACAGCAAAAAGCATGTTGCAACGCGGCGTTGCCATTCACGGTCCTTGATAAACAACGACCAGATCAAGCCGACAGCGAGGAAGCTGTTGTAAAGCCCCTGATTGGCTGCCATCGCCGTGGTTGGTTCAAATAATTCCGCAGGAAAGGAACTGAAAACCGCCGGACCTCTGGTGGTCCACGCAAACATCTCAAACCAGGCGATATACAGATGTAGCGCGGCAATGAGCCCGATGACTATCGATGCCAGTATTTTCATTGTGCCTCTCCCCAATCCTGAAACACTATAAAGTGCGGGCCGGTAAGCACAAGCAATCAGCCGCTAGCCACCAAAGCCACCCAGATAGCCACAAAGAAACACCCGCCGCCCATCATCACGAAACTGTGCCAGATCGAATATCGAAAAGGCTGCGCCTTGCGGGCATAGAAAATCGTGCCCAACGAATAGAACACACCGCCTGCCAGCATCGCCCATAAAGATAGCGGCGGCAGATGATCCATCATCTCGGGCACGCCGATAATGCCCATCCATCCCAGACCAAGATAGGATGCCAGCGACCATCGCGAATCCAGGTTTTTGCCGAATATCTTGTAGAGTATCGCGGGGATGGCCAGCACCCAGCAAGCCGCAAGCACAAAGAGGCTAAACTCGGTATTTGCGAGGATGAAAAGCGGCGTAAATGTCCCCGCGATGGTGAGATAGATGGCCGCATGGTCGATCCGGCGCAGCACCAGCCGTCGGTCGTGAAAAGGCGACAAATGATAAAACATGGAAATGACATGCGAGAATGTCACGCAGGCAACATATATGCCTACCGCTCCGGCTATCGCGGCGCCATTTGTCAGGCTGGATCGCGCCGCCGCCTGAAAGATCAAGGCGGCACTGGCCAGCAATATGAAAATCAGCCCAATGCCATGGACAATCATATCGGCGCGGCGTTCTAGTTCAATCGGGCTGGGATACATGGGTGTAAAATCTCTGGCTTGGCGCACGGGAGGCGGGATGTGGGTGACAGCATATTAAATGCGATTAGTCACGCATTAACCGGCAATCGTATAACGGCCTGCCGGGTTTTCCTGCTTTCCTCGGACATTACTGTCATGCCAGCGCAGGCTGGCATCTCGGGCGTTTATCGCAGAATTGGTCGCCTTCGACTTGCAACCCCAGCCTGCGCTGGGGTGACAGGATTGGTAGCCTGGCCTTGCGTGATACTCAAACCCCCGCCAAGCCGCTCCCGGCCAGCGTGATCCGGTGCATCAGCCGCTCCTGTCCCTGATAGTCGTTATTGGCAAAATGCCAGGTTGCACGGTTGTCCCAGAAGGCAACTGAGCCCGGCTCCCAATTGAACTGGCACGTAAACTCCGGCTGGTCGACATGGGCATAGAGATAATCCAGCAGGGCAAAGCTTTCTTCGCGCGTCCAGCCTTCAAAGCCAATTGTATGTCCCGGATTGACGTACAGGATTTTCTGCCCGCTTTCGGGGTGGCGGATGACCGCCGGGTGGGTGGCATCGCCAACCCGGTCCATGCCGCCCAGCGTCCGCGCGAGATCGGATTTGCGGTAATAGCCGCCCTCGCCGTAAATATGCCGGTTGCTGTGGATCGCGCGCAGGCCCTCCAGCGTCTGCTTCAATCCATCGGACAGCGCATCATAGGCCGCCGCCAGATTGGCAAATCTGGTATCGCCGCCGCTGTCGGGCAACGTCCGTGCAACCAGTATCGATCCCATGGCGGGTTCTTCATCATAGCTGTGATCGGTATGCCAGCCGCCGCCGATATTCATTTTCTGGTCCTTTTCCTTGCGAACCTCTGCAATTTCCGGATGAACATCAGTGGGTTTGAAAAATTTGTTGAGCACAATGTCGCCAAAGCGGGTGGCAAAGTGGTGATGCGCTTCGGGCGGCAAATCCTGATCGCGAAAAAAGAGAAGCCCGTACGCGGCAAAGGCAGTTTTAAGATTGGCCAGCCCGCTATCATCGAGCTGCGCCAGCTGCACATCAGCGACCAGCGCGCCGCAGCCATCGGAATAGGGAGTGATCTTCATGGCGACCATCCCTAGCGCAGATCCGCTGGCTAATCCATCCGGCCCGGCTGCGCCTACCCAAATAAGCCAGTAGTCCCTCGCCCTGTCCTCCCCTAACTCCAGTTTTCTTGAATCGGGAGAAAGCCATGTTCGATACCATCATCAAGGGCGGCACCATCGTCGACGGCCTTGGCGGCGCGCCTTATGTCGGGGACATTGCTTTTCAGGATGGCGTGATTGCAGAAGTGGGCGGCTCAATTGATGCACCGGCCCGCGAGATCCTCGATGCCAGTGGCGCGATTGTGACTCCGGGCTGGGTGGATGTGCATACTCATTATGATGGTCAGGTCAGCTGGGACTCCGAACTGGCCCCCTCGTCGCACAATGGTGCCACGACCGTGGTCATGGGCAATTGCGGCGTGGGTTTTGCTCCGGTCAAGCCGGGTGAGGAAAAGACGCTGATCGAGCTGATGGAAGGCGTTGAGGATATTCCCGGCACCGCGCTCTATGAAGGCATCGAATGGGGTCAGTGGGAGAGCTTCCCGGAATATATGGATTATATCGATTCCCGCGAATATGCGATCGATGTGGCAGCCCAAATCCCGCATGGCGCAGTGCGATATTATGTGATGGGCGAGCGCGGAAAGCACAACAAGGACGCGACTGAAGCGGATATTGCAGCGATGGCTGCGATTGTCGGCGAAGCAGTTGACGCCGGTGCTGTCGGCTTCAGCACATCGCGCACCATCGGCCATCGCTCGCTATGGGGCACCGCGGTTCCCGGCACTTATGCTCCGGAACAAGAGCTGATGGCGATTGCTGGGGCAATGGGTGATCTGGACAAGGGCGTGTTTGAAGTCATTCCCTCAGGAACAGTCGGAAAACTGGAACATCTGGGAGGCGAGCAGGCCCGGCCCGATGAAGAACATGAGCTGATGACAAAGATATCCAAAAGCAGCGGCCGGCCGGTGACCTTCACGCTCATCCAGACGCCAGAATATGAACCGGATCTCTGGCGCAAGATGTTGCGGCTTTCCAAAGAGGCCAATGCAGATGGCGCGCAAATGCATCCGCAAGTACCATCGCGGATCATTGGTTATCTAACCGGCCTCAGCAGCTATCACCCCTTCATGCGCAAACCGACTTATCTGGACAAGTTGGCCCCGCTGCCACTGAAAGAACGTGTTACGGCCATGCGCGATCCGGCGATCAAAGAGGCGCTGTTGACCGAGAAGGAAATCAAGCACGAAGCGCCGGGTTCAATGGAGAATATCTCCGCACTGCTGGGCCGCAGCGCCGCCATACTCTATCCGCTGGGCAATCCGGTAAATTATGAAGCGGGTCCGGAAAACAGCCTCGGCAACCGGGCAAAGGCTGAAGGCCGCGAGCCGCTCGAATATCTTTATGACTATATGCTGGAAGATGAAGGCAAGAGTTTCTGTTCGATGAGTGCGCCTAACCTGCCCAAGGGTATGGAAGTCTTGCGGGAATTGCTGGAACATAGCGAAACCGTCACAGGACTGAGCGATGCCGGGGCGCATGTAACGCTGATTTGCGATGCCACCATGCCAACGACACAGCTGTCTTACTGGGCGCGGGACCGCAAAAAGGGTGATCGGCTGCCGCTGGAGTTTCTCGTCCACAAACAAACTGCCCGGAATGCAAAACTATATGGGTTCAAGGATCGCGGTTCGCTGGAAGTCGGCAAACGCGCGGATATCAACGTCATTGATTTCGACAATCTCAGCGTCTCCTCTCCCGTCGCCTACAAGGATCTGCCCGCAGGCGGAACGCGGGTCATGCAGCCGGTATCCGGCTATATTGCGACTTACTGCAATGGCGTGAAAATACGGGATCATGACAGCGACACCGGCAATCGCCCCGGCCGTCTCGCGCGCAGTTAGGATTTACGCAGAGCAAGGACCTTGTTCTCCACCCCTATTCGGTGACGCAGCAATATCGCGTTGAGGATGGAGAAAAGCAGCGCAACCCATGGCAGTCCCATCAAGAGAGGGACGATCGCGATTTCCAGCACCACGATCAGATAGTTGGGATGGTTCAGGAACCTGTATGGCCCGCGCTTGGCGAGATCAAAATGAGGTGCACTGATAATTCGCGTTGTCCACCAGCGCCCGATGCTGGCTAGAGTCCACACGCGCAGAATCTGGGTACCGACAAACAGCGACAGCAGAAACGGATTAAGCACGTGCAGCGGATCAACCATCAGGAAGATCACCGCCAACCAGGCACTGTGGAGAAAAATGAAATATTGATAGTGATCCGCACCAAATTCCTCGCCGCCTTCCGACAGCAGTCGCCGGGTATTGCGATTGGCATAAACCAGTTCGCCGAGGCGCTGTGCCACGATATAGATCAATATCCAGGTCACCGGCGTTGGTGCGGTGGTGAAAATACTGCCAAGCTGATCCATCGTCATTTCTCCGTCGGGTCCAAAATGCCCAAAGCCGCAGTGAATCCTGGACCAAGGGCGGTGAGCAAAATGGGTTTTTCGGATTTCGACAGCAAGAGTTGCTCCAGTACAAACAGGACGGTCGGTGATGACATGTTGCCGAATTGAGCCAACATGCTGCGCGTGGCCGGAATCCCGTCAATATCCGGTGCGAAATAATCTTCCATCGCCTCCACCACCCTCCCCCCGCCGGGATGACAAGCGGGTTCGGAAAGATCGTTTTTTTTCAGGCCCTGAGAGTCCAGAAACGCATCACAAAACGGGGCGAAGTCTCGTTTTACAAAAGTGGGAATGTCGCGGGCAAGCACGAGGTCGAAACCTGTTTGCCCAATTTCCCAACCCATCATGTCGCGTGTGTCCGGCCAGGTTTTCTGATTAAACGCCCGGAAGGACGGAGCGCGCGTGTCACCGGAATCCGGTGTAATTACTGCTGTCGCACATCCATCAGCAAATAGAGCGGTCGCGATCATATTCTTCTTGTCAAACTGGCTGTAGTCATAAGACAGGCTGCACAATTCGAGCGAGATCATCAGAACATTCTGGCCCTCACCTGCCTCCGCCAGACTGTTCGCCAGTCGCAGGCCGAGGACACCGCCGGCGCAGCCATATCCGAAAACCGGGACGGTTTGTGTGTCCGGATCAAATCCCATCTCCTGGATGAGCCGACTTGGAATGGAAGGAGTCATCGTTCCCGTGGTCGAAACCATCACAATCACATCAATATCAGGCGCAGCAAGTCCGGCACGTTCCATGGCTTGTGCCGCAGTGCGTTGGACGAGCTCCTGCCCGACCTGATCATAGATCCGGGCTCGTTCAGGCCAACTGCGCTGCTTCAGATAATAATCTGGTTCGCAGGCAAGATAACGTTGATCGATGCCAGAATTTCCCAGGATGTTCTCCAGCCGCGCCGGTAAGGCCGCACCGCGGGCTTTGGCAAGAATTGCGAGCACCCCTTCCTGACTTATGCAATGGTCGGGAACGGCGGTGGAGATCGATTTCAACTGGGACATGGTATATGTTCGCACGGCATGACCCGGCTGTTACACATAGCCAAATCAGAAACCACAGAATAATCCCGTTGCGTCGATGGAAAGATGGGTTAGCATAGCTGTAACGGGGAAGGTCAACATCATCAGCGCGTCAGAACTTGTATCGATCGACACAACCATTCGTCTGCTCACGATCGGCGGGCAGATGATGATGATTGCCATTTTGCTGATCAGCCGAACCCGCACTGATTTGAAAATCTCGCTCTTCGGGGTGCTGGTCGGTGCGAGCGCGTATCTGGTCAATTCCTCGATCGCACTATCTCCCCCCCAACCTTGGCGAATGCTTGTCGATTTCACGTCAGTATCCACAACAATCTGGGCCTGGATATTTGCACATCAGTTGTTTGAGCGGTCGATTCGCAGACCTCTATTGATTGTTGCACCCTTGATGCTCGCGATTTTCTGGGCTGTCGGGAATGCCATGCCGGACACGCGGTGGTTTACCTATTATGCCATTCACCTGCTTTCCCTGGCGCTCGTCGCGCACTTGATCTTCATTGCTGTAAACGGGCGGGCCGATGATCTGATTGAACGGCGGCGAAGAATACGAACAATCCTTCCGATTTTCGTTGGCTTGCAGGTTGGCGGTGTCCTGACTTACGAAATAATCTTTGGAACTGCGGAGTATCAGCCCGGCATTTCGGCGATGAATGCGATGTTTATCATGTTCCTGGTACTCGGCGCGGGAATGGCCCTGTTCGTGGCCGAACAGGATATTTTTTCCCGTGCGAACGTTGAAGAACAGACACCCAATCCAAAATCAAATCTCTCACCATCGGAATCAGTGCTGCACGACAAGCTGATGCAAGCCATGGATGAAGGCGTATATCGAACTTCCTCGCTGACCATTACGATGCTTGCCGATCATCTGGATACACCGGAGCATCGACTGCGAGCGTTGATCAACAGGCAGCTGGGTCATCGCAACTTTTCGTCATTCCTCAACGGATATCGAGTCAACGAAGCCAAGGCCATGCTCGCCGATCGCGATCTTGTCGACCTGCCGATCCTGACAATTGCGATGGATTTGGGTTACGGGTCACTCGCCCCGTTCAATCGTGCTTTTCGCTCCGAAACGGGCATTACTCCTAGCGATTTTCGCAAAAATGCAATTGATCAAAACTGAAAAACCATGATCAGTTTCAAAATTGCCCATCATTTTTCAGCATTGGCGAGAATGGCCTGACCGATCCTGCCACATTGGCTTCATCGAACGAACACATGCCGTTGATGGAGAATGAAATGCCCGATCTGAATAGTGCCCCGGAACTTGTTAATGACATAGTCGATCACATGATAGGTGCCTTTACCTTTGACCTTGGCCGATATCTGATCGCAGCGGGCGCGCTCTCTTTGCTGTTGTGGTTTTTCGGGAAATGGAGTGACGCCCGGCGCATCCAGTCGCGCCGAGCTGGCATCGCCGACTATAAGCGGGAATTCCTGTCTTCGATGCGGACGGTGCTGGTTTTTGGATTGACGACCATCACGACCGTGTTGCTGGAGGCTGCGGGCTGGATTTCTGTCATGACGACCGAAATTGTCTGGCCCCTGTTCGCTATCCAGCTCGCTGCGATGATTGTGGCGCATGATGCGTATTTCTACTGGATGCATCGCTGGTTGCACAACAAGACCATGTTCCGCTTTTCACATCTGCATCATCATAAGTCACGGACACCGACGCCCTGGGCAGCCTATAGCTTCTCTTCCTTCGAGGCGATGGCTGAAGCCGCCTTTGTCCCTATCTATCTGTTCGCCTTCTCGATCGCGTTTGGTGGCATGTATCCGTTCGCCATCTTCCTGTTCCTGGCCCACATGATTATTCGCAACGTCATGGGTCATGCTGGCATAGAACTGTTCCCGGCTGGCTGGACACGTGGTCCTCTCGGCTGGATCACGACCACGACACATCATGACCTGCACCACAGCCAGGGCAACAGCAATTTCGGTTTATACTTCACCTGGTGGGATCGGATGATGGGTACCGAGCACCCGGAATATGAACAGCGTTTCAATGCCATCGCCAAGCCGATCCGCATGAACGTCCGGGCCGCATCCAATATATCCATCGCGGCATTTGCCTCTCTTGCTCTTGCGACAACCGTGCAGTGGATTTGAGGATATCTGGACATACTGGACAGTGGATTGTCAATTTAACGCATCAGAGCATCTATTTGCCTCAAGTTGCACAGCACAAAATCTTGCATTTGCATATAATATGAAATTCACGGATCACAATTTTTCTTTATGTAGTTGTTATTATGCGATTTAATATCAATATACCGTTTATTGTGCACTGCAACATTTTTTCTTGACATTGGCCATTCCTTACCCTATTTGTGCACTGCAACAAACAAATGGAAGTAGAAATGGCCGACACGAAAAACACAGTATCCACGACCAAGCCTGCCGTAAAACGGACAGGCAGTCTGTCTGCTGAAGCTGCCTATGCCGCAGCTGCGTCGGCCGAACCGGTTACGTCAACCGATACAGAATCGGTTGTCGCCAAAAAGGAAACAGCCCCGGCAACGAAGACTGCCACGGCTGCTGCTCCAGTTAAAACGGCTTCTAAATCCGCTGCAAAGAAGCCTGCAGCAAAGAAAGCGGCACCCAAAAAACGCGCTGCAGCCAAAAAGGCTCCAGCAAAAGCTGCCGGTAAATCAAAATTAAAAAAAGGAACCACGAAAATGGCTAAAGCAAAAAAAGCTACTGCGAAGAAAACCGCACCGAAAAAGGCAACTACCGCCAAGAAAGCTAACCAGGACGTGACCGCAAAAATCCGCGCTCGCATCGAAGAACTGGCTGCTACCGCACAAGAACGCGCCAAAGATGCTGCTGAACGTGCCACGGAAGTTTCAAAGACCGCTGTTGAATTCAACCGCGAGAACGTTGAAGCTCTGGTAGAAAGCGGCAAGATCGCTGCCAAAGGCGCTCAGGAACTTGGCAAGACCAACGTAAAATACGGTCGTGAAAATCTGACCGAAGCCAGCCGCGTTCTGAAAGAAGTTTTCAGCGCTGCCACACCGCGCGATTTCTTCGAAAAGCAGGCTGACTACATGCGCAGCAATCTGGACCGCGTAATGGATCAGACTTCAAACAACGCCGACGCTGTCACAAAAATTGCCGGCAAAGCCTATCAGCCGATCGCTGATCGCGTCAGCGAAATCCGCAAGGAACTGAAAAAAGCTGCCTAAGCTTTTCGCAGATAAAAAATCGGCCGTCCCCTCGGGGGCGGCCTTTTTTTATGTCACAGTTCGACAATTTGTCGTAAAATCGACCATAGCTGATCAAACGACCACTTGCCCTTCAATGCAAAAATACCATATTCACCAAAGCATGAACGACCCACAGATTCTCTTTTCCGACGCAGAAGGTGCCCGGCTGTCAATTGTGACCGCTGGCGATGATGAAACACCGGAAACGCCCGATGACGGAGACAAAGGTGGACAAGACGATGCCGATCTTGGCGTAGCGACCAAAACGCGCGCCAAAACCAAGAAGCCAAACCCCTATAAGGTGCTGCTGCTCAACGACGATTATACTCCCATGGAGTTTGTCGTGCTGGTGCTCAAACGGTTTTTCAAAATGGACATAGACGAAGCCACTCGGGTGATGCTGCATGTCCATCAAAAAGGCGTCGGGGTTTGCGGCACATTCAGCTATGAAGTTGCTGAAACCAAAGTGACCCAAGTCATGGATTTTGCCCGCAAGAACCAGCATCCGCTGCAATGCACACTGGAAAAAGCCTGATCTTTAAACAAAGGAATTACAATGTCCGAGACCCCGGTCATAACCGTAGATATCGTCTCTGACGTCGTTTGCCCTTGGTGCATAATCGGCTTCAAGAAGCTGGAAAAAGCGATGCAGGGCTTTGACGGTCGGGCCAGGTTTGAACTGGCATGGCATGCGTTTGAACTTAACCCCGGCATGCCTCCTGAAGGACAGGACATAAACGAACATATGGCCCAGAAATACGGGGCCACGGCTGAACAGAGCAAAGCAAACCGGGAACGCCTGCGAAATGCGGGCAGTGATCTGGACTTTGAGTTCAGCTACAAAGAAAATATGCGGATGGTGAACACGTTTGACGCTCACCGGTTACTCCATTGGGCCGGCGAAACCGGACATCAAACAGCTCTGAAACTGGCGTTGTTTACCGCCCATTTTACCGACGGGAAAGATGTCAGCGATCACAATATCCTCGTCGAAATCGCGCAATCGGTGGGTCTGAGCAAGGACCGGGCCGCCAATATCCTTGCAACCGACATGTTAGCCGCAGAAGTTCGTGCGGTCGAAGCTGAATGGCAGGAGCGCTTCATCACCGGGGTTCCAGCGTTTATCTTCAACAAGAAATTCATGGTCCCCGGCGCACAGGACAGTGATGTGTTTGCACAGATCATTGAAAGCAAGATTCTGGCGAAGGCAGCCTGAGCAAACCGGCTTTGTGATCGGCTATTTAACTTCCAGCAGTTCGATGAGATTGCCGAACGGATCGCGGCCGTAAACCGCTTTCAGAGGATCGAAATCCACGGGCGGACCAACGAACGTCATTCCGGCTGACGACAGTCGCTGGCATTCCGCTTCAATGTCTTCAACTTCGAGTGCGAAGTGGGGATATCCCAGATCTGCAGGATCCGAACGACGATCTCTTTGTTCTGGTTTGGAATATTGCCATAGTTCAATTCGGATATTTCCGGTCTGCAGCATCGCCATCCGCGCAGCGAAACCGGGAATGCCGACCGCGGCCCCCGCTTTCGCATGATCTTCGGTTATTTCGGTCTCCTGCTCGACCGAAAAACCCAGTACATCACGATAGAATCGTAACGCCTGCCCGAGATCAGGAACACCGATCGCGATATGGTGAACGCCCTTAATCACCGGCTCTCTTCTTTTCTATCCCCAACAATTCACGTTCACTTTTTTGGTGGTGCCGGGAAAAAGGCGGACGTCCTTTCGATATAGTCCGCGTATTTTGGCTTGTTCTTTGTTAGCGACTGCTCGAGCAATGGAGCACCGCTCCATTTCATGAGTGTGAAGCTCAGAAAGATCGGGCCAACAATGGCGACCCAGACCGGCCAGCCGGTCTGAGCTGCAACCAGCCAGATGCCCCACCAGGCACAAAAATCGCCGAAATAATTCGGATGCCGGGTATAGCGCCACAACCCCGTATCCAGCACCTTGCCTTTATTGGCCGGATTGGACCGGAATGCTTTTAGCTGCGCATCACCAATGGTTTCAAAACCAATTCCGACAATGGCGAGAATGATGCCAACCCATGCGATCTGGCCAATAGCTGCACCATCTGCCAGCAAAATCCCCAGCTGTGCCGGCAGGCAAACGACGAAAAGCAGAACCAGCTGCAGTCCCCAGACTTTTATCAGTGCTGCGGTCGCAAAGCTCATGCCTTGCTTGTTCATCGCCTTGCCCATAATTCTCGCGTAGCGTGGATCCTCTCCTTCCCGGCGCCAGCGCAGGAACAGATGTGTACCCAGTCGCAACCCCCAAAGTGCCGTCAATCCCCAGATTGCCCAGGCCAGCATCCCCGGCTCCGCGACCTGCATGATCGACACGCTGGCCATGATTGCCATGCCATAGGCCCAAAATGCATCGATAAAAGACACATCCCGGATTTTCACGGAGATCAGCCAGAGCAACAGCACAACACCCACCAAAACGGCAAGATTAAGTCCCAATGCCGGGATAATACTGGTCATATTCTCTTCCAATCCATCTATTGCTTATCCGAATCCGATGAGGCCAGGACAATTTTGTCCATCGCCTTTTCAGGATATCGGGGTGTTACGCTGTGATAAAATTCGCTGACTTTTTCCATGTCGGCTTCATAGTCGCCGGTCACTTCGATCTGAGAACCCAGACCTCCGGACTTTTTGGCATAATCCATCATACCAATGATCAAGGGAACCTTCGCCTTGTGCGCGATATAATAGAATCCGGTTCGCCATTGCCGCACGCTGCCCCGGGTCCCTTCGGGCGGGATCGTCAGGATGAAGTCATCCCGTTTCTCAAATTCCGCAACCATGGCATCGACCATGTTCTGGGATTTGGACCGGTCTACCGGAATGCCGCCCAGCCGGCGCATCATGTCCCCGAATGGCCATTTGAATAACGTATTCTTGCCGATCCAGTAGGACTTGATACCCAACTGATTGGTCAGTCCGAAAAAATAGAGAAAGTCCCAGTTGCTTGTATGCGGTGCAGCAATGATCACGCATTTGCGTGGAGGCGGGTTTTCCTGAATGGCCGTCCAGCCATTGACTTTGTAGACAAAGACAGAAAATCGGCGAACGATTTCCGAAAGCCAATTGGGTTTAATCTCGCTGTGCACTTACCCTCCCCGTCGCGAACATGCGGTCGCGCTTCAACGGAACATAGGTGGATTTTATGCCAGCGCAATGAAAGATGTCTGTAAGGACATGGTCATCGATGAACTTTCGCTCGTGATTATAACGGGCTAACCCCATCATGATCCTCTCGGGTGTTGTTTGCGCCAGACCTCGGGCCGAACAAATGCTCCGCGCCAGATACCCTTTCTTACGTTTTTCGCTTGGTCTTCCTCAGACGCGTATATCGCTTCATCGAAGTTCAAACCGGAAACTGCAAAGCCCTGTCGAACCAAGGTGGAACCCAGATCCCGACGGTTTTCATCGGCACAAATCACGATATTGCGTCCGAACCTGTCTCTTGCGCGGACCGTGCATGCCCAGGCACCCGTTCTCAACATTTCCTCCAGTCCGGTCCGCGCGAACTTCCCGCACGTCCAGGCAGTACCATTGCTATCTGAACAGGTCTGGCGATATTCAGGGGCGTCTATTCCATAAATTCGAAATTCTTCATCTGCCGCTTTGAAGCTGTCGCCGTCGATGATCGTGGCCCGTTTGCCGTTGATCTCGACAATTTCTTCGGATGCCATCCAGTTTTGCACTGCCCATGATCCGCCAATGATCAAAATGATCAGAAACGCATTTTTGAAAATCGCTGATTTTTTCCGGGCCATGTCGCATTGGGCAACTAGCCTGCTTTCACCGTCAGTGGCAACCTGATGGAATTACTGCTTCAGAGACGGGAAGCTTGTCACGATGTGATCAAACACCGCCGGGTAGAGGCTTTTGACAAACTCACATCCATAATAATCACCCTCGATCCAGCAGATCCTGCTCTCAAGTGCAGTAAATGATGGCAGGGTCATGAAAATATGTTTTTCGCCGGTCAAGCGCGTCATACACCGCATCCGAAACCCGGTGAGCGACAAGTCCAGTATATGTGCTTCGACACGGCCAAGGCCAGGTTCCCTGACTTCCGCTCTGATTTCAACACCAGTGCGCGAAGAAACCCGATGATCGCCCCGCTTCATCTGTTTATCCATTTGACGTTGGTCTGGCCGTGCGTTCATTTTGAACTTTTTCCCTCTGCTTCAGACCACTTACCTAGCAAAAGTTGTTTATCCAAAAGTTAACAGGGTACGTGTTTTCATTGGTTAACGGCAGAGATCACGACGTCATGGCGAGCAATCATTCTGGCAGATTTCCGCTTCCTCATCCTCCAGTTCAATCTGAATTGTAATGTGATGGATGGCAAATTGCTCCTTCATGCGATCCTGTACATCCGCCAGAAAACCCTTGCCGGGATGACCTCCGGGTATCACCAGATGCGCGGTCATCGCATTTTCACTCGTACTCATCGGCCAGATATGCAGGTCATGCACCGTTTCAACTCCTTCGAGCGCGGACAGTGCCGAAAGTACGGCTTCTGCATCGACATTGCGCGGAACGCCTGCAAGAGACATGCGCACGGCCTCAGACAACAATCCCCACGTACTCCAGAATATCAGCGCCACAATAGCGAGACTCACCAGCGGATCGATCCAGTTGAAGCCGGTGAAATATATGGCGACCCCGCCAATGACGACACCGGCTGAAACCCCTGCATCCGCCATCATGTGTAAAAAGGCGCCGCGGACGTTAATGTCTTCCTTCTGTCCGCGGATGAAAAGCATGGCCGTGGCAAAATTTATGACAATGCCAATCGATGCAACAATGATCACGGTTGTGGACGCGACATCACTTTGCGTGCTGAATCGGCCAATGGCTTCCCAGGCGATTGCACCGCAGGCGACGAGAAGAAGGAGTCCGTTTAGAAGCGCAGCCAATATCGATGAGCCACCAAACCCGTACGTAAACTGTTTGCTGGGCGGCCGCTTGGATAGCTCGGCTCCGGCCCAGGCAACGGCCAGTCCAAGGACGTCGGACAAATTATGTCCGGCATCTGCCAGAAGCGCCATCGAACCCGCAAGGATTCCGTAGGTCACTTCGACAATGATGTAGATAATGTTGAGCGCGATTCCGAAAGCAAAGGCTCGGCTGAAATCGGTGGGCATATGGCCATGGGGACCGTGCCGGTCGTGATGGCTGTGACTGGAATGTCCGTGATGATGATGGCCGGACATCTACGCTCCGATAAATTATCTGATGAACATTATCATCTTCAAATACACAGGTTTATCGGAGCGGTCTATTATTTTTATTCCATATTTTCCGTATGTTATATCATGAACAACTGGGTTCATCCCTATTCAATCAACAATCAGACCCAAGGCAAGATAGATCAATACGGGAGCACCGACACCGAATATGGTGGCAAGAACGAAGATAATCCGCAGGATGCTGACATCAATTCCGCTCCAATTAGCGAGGCCGGAACAGACGCCCATCAGCTTGCCATTGGCACGGTCGAGGCGGAGTTTGGTTTTCATCGGGTTATTCTTTCCTTTGCTTGAAGTGGTTGCGGTGGGCCAACTGCTTGGCGTCGAGCTTGTCTTTTTGCGCGTGTCTGACATCAGATTACCAGCGAGCTAGCGTTGTTGAAGGCAGGTGCTACGCTTGAGCTGATTACAACAGCGGCGGAAACGAAAGCTGCAAAAGCGGCGGTGATATTATTTGATACGTTCGTGAACATTTTGATTTCCTTTGTGTTAAATCTGGGCTTCGCAAACTGTTTTACGAAGATGTCCAATACATTGCATGAGCCGTGCCAGTTTGTATTATATATTATATATCAGTGACTTATGGGTTTATTGCGGATTGCAGACCATCGTCAAATGCTGACTGTTGGGATTTTTTACTAACTGTTAGTTTTTTGTGAATGCCGGATGAACGGAGCACCACCATGTCGGCGAATTTGCTTCTCATCTCCCCAGGGTCTGGCTAGAGATGCCCTCGCGTCATGACCATATCCCGGCTCTCCCTCGTCAACTTCAGAAACTATGCGCAAATGCGCCTGGATGTCGGTGATGGACTGATCATATTGAGCGGGGAAAACGGCGCAGGGAAAACCAATATTCTGGAAGCGGTATCTCTGCTGGCACCCGGGCGCGGCATGCGCCGGGCTGCACTCAGGGACATGGCACGTCAGAGCGGCGCCGGTGATTTCGCCGTCGCAGCTGAACTCAATGACACACAATTGGGAACAGGAATCAGCAAAGAGCAGCCAGATCGCCGAAGAACCCGCATAAACGGGGCATCTGCGCCCACCAATGATCTGGCAGAATGGCTCTCCATTTTGTGGCTGACACCTGCCATGGATCGGTTGTTTATCGAAGGCGCATCGGGTCGACGAAATTTCCTCGATCGGCTGGTGACCGCACTGGAGCCGTCTCATGCCCGCAATTCCGCGCGATATGACGCAACCCGCAGAGAGCGCAATCGCCTTCTCGCGGAGGAACGTGCACCCGAGGCCGAGTGGCTGGACGCACTGGATGGCCAGCTTGTCCAGTTTGGCAGTGCGGTAGCAGAAGCCCGGGCCCGAATTGCGCTCGCGCTAAACAATGTTCTCGCGAAAGCGGATGGAGGCTTGTTCGCGGCGGCAGAGCTGCTGCTCGATGATGGCGGTCTTTGCGACGAAAATTCCATCTGTGATGCGCTCTCCGCAAGCCGGCAAGCCGATCGCGCGGCCGGAAGGACATTGCGCGGGCCGCATCGCGCTGATCTGACCGTGTTGCACAAAACGAAAAAGCAGCAGGCAGTCAAATGTTCGACCGGTGAACAGAAAGCCCTGCTATTGTCCATAGTCATCGCGCATGCAGATCTCATCGCGGAACAGCGCGATATGCGGCCGATCCTGCTGCTGGATGAAGTGGCGGCACATCTCGATCCCGGACGTCGGGCCATTTTGTTCGAACGACTGGCAGCCAAAGGCGGACAAGTCTGGCTGACGGGAACCGAATCTGCACTGTTCGATGGTGCGCCTTCAAATGCGCAACGTTTTCGGGTGGTAAATGGTGTGGTTCAGGCCCAATGATTGAATGACTTAACTGGGTTTACCGGTTGTTCATAACGAAAATTAGCAGTGCGTTTGCCCTACGCCGCTAAACTTTGGTTGCATGCAGATCTTCACATCTCTCGACCCGAAGACAATCGGAAACGCAATTGTGCCTCTATTGCTGGCGCTACAGGCCATCGTGTTTCCGGTGTTGGCCTGATCTACGAGCCAACCGGGAACATGCAATTGTCGTGAGACGGGCCTGGCTGGCTGGGCAATCCCGGATTTGCTGGACAGGCAGCGCTTGTGACTTCAGAACAATGAGATGTCCTCGCCGCCCTCACCTGAATCACTTTATCGACCATCTGATCCATGCCTCGTTATTCTGGCCGGTGGCGAATCTCGTCGTATGGGCCGGCAGAAGGCAACAATTACGCTCGGCGGCGAACGCTTGATTGACCGCGTGATCGAACGATATCGTGAAAAAGTCGAAACCATCCTGATTTCTGGTCCGCATGATTTCGACACAGGACTTGACCATATTGCAGACGATGAACAGGCACCGCGCGGCCCGGCCGGAGCGATTTTTAGCATAGCTTCGCAAATCTCCGCGTCGCGACCTGCATGTACGGGCTTCGTAACTGTTCCGGTAGACGCACCGTTTTCGCCAACAGACCTGATTGAAAAACTATCAAAAAATGACGGCTGCGCAGTCGCAGAAGGCCCCAATCGATTGCATCCGACATTTGCCTACTGGAACTGTGATATCGTCAACGCGGTTCAATCTACCCATGATCTTTCAGGTGATCCGCCATCGCTCCACTGGATGACCCGGCAATGCGGCGCGCAGGTAGTCTCCTGGCCCCAGGAAGCAGGTTTCATGAATATCAATACCCCGGAAGACCTGGCCGATGCCGAAGCGATGATCAAAAAAAAGCCGGCGGACAGGGGGAATGTCCACCGGCTATTCTGATCGCCAGAGGCGAATATCGGAAACGCAGTTATTTCAACCGGCGCAATTCCTTTTTGGACAGGCTCGTCATCAGTTTTCCGTCGGTATTGGACAGGGTTTCGGCCTGGACCCGGATAACCTTGCCTTTGTAGATAATGACGACATCGCCATCATCCGCGACCCGGCTCACTTTGGCCACGCTGGCGCCACTGGAATCATACAGACGGTCATTGCGGGAAACATCTGCAGCAAAAGCGGCAGGCGCGGTCATCGCAAGCGCAACGACACTGATCATTATCGAATTGAATTTGGTCATGGTTTTTCCAGTCCTGTTTGGGAGAGAGCTTCGATTATGACTGACCAGTTTTAAGTTGCAATGTGAAATGTTGCACCTGCGAGTTGCATTTTTGCAACCGGACGTAGGCAGGTCGCTGGCGAGCGGCAAAACCGCTGGTTGCCACCACGGGCAATATCAGGCAGTTATTATGGCTTGTTTCGTTTGCAAGGGGATTACCGTGAATCGTTTGACACTCGTTCTGGCGTTGCTCGCAGCGCCGACTGCCGCACATGCTGAAGATTCGGACGCCCGGTCGGAAATCCTGGCAGGAATTGATGAACGCTATGAGCAGACCGCAGATACCGCTCGCAAAATCTGGGAATGGGCTGAAGTCGGCTATCAGGAAGAAAAGTCCAGCGGGCTGCTCAAACAGTCCTTGCGCGCGCAAGGCTTTGAACTAAAATCTGGTGTTGCCGGGATTCCCACCGCATTTGTGGCGGAATATGGCACTGAAGGCCCCGTAATTGCGATCCTTGCAGAATATGACGCCCTGCCCGGTATAAATCAGGATGCAGTCGCAACACGATCACCGCTATCCGGAAAATCCGCCGCCCATGCCTGCGGACATAATCTGTTTGGCGCAGGATCCGTAGAAGCGGCGATCGCGGTTAGCAAATGGCTGAAGAAAACCGGAACACCTGGCCGCGTGCGCTTGTACGGGACACCCGCAGAAGAAGGCGGCAGCGGCAAAGTGTACATGGTCCGTGAAGGCCTGTTCGATGATGTTGACTTTGCAATTCACTGGCACGCGAGTGACGAGAATTCCGCGGCTGCCCGCACCACATTGGCCAACCGGTCTGCAAAATTTCGGTTCCGCGGCGTTTCTGCGCACGCCGCCGGTGCTCCGGAAAGAGCACGTTCTGCGCTCGATGGAGTCGAAGCGTTTAATCTGATGGTCAATATGATGCGCGAACACGTACCGCAGGAATCCCGCATCCACTATGTCATCACGAAAGGCGGTATTGCGCCCAACGTCGTGCCTGATTTTGCGGAGGTGTTTTACTATGTCCGCCACCCCGATCCCGATGGTGTCGATGCAATCTGGTCGCGTGTTGAAGAGGCGGCCAAAGGTGCCGCAATGGGCACGGGGACGAGCGTCGATTGGGAGGTTATCCACGGCAATAATCCACTGCTTGTCAATGAACCGCTGGCCCGGATGATGGACAGCAAATTGCGCCAGATCGGCGGAGTGCAATATAATGCGACTGAGGAGGAGTTCGCACGTCAGATACATGCAAGCTTCGACAAACCCAAAAATGCCTTGGGCAGCGAAGCAGTGATTCAGCCCTATGACGTGACGCTTGGCTATGGCTCAACCGATGTCGGAGATGTGTCCTATGCCACGCCGACGGTTGGTGTGCGCACAGCGACATGGGTACCGGGCACTTCTGCGCATAGCTGGCAATCTTCGGCGGCGAGCGGAATGTCCATCGGTTTTAAAGGCACTCAGGTAGCTGCCAAGGCGATGTCGCTGGCGGCGATCGAACTCTACTCCAACCCGGAATTGCGTCAGGAAGCAAAAGCTGCGTTCGACAAGGCGCGGGGGCCGGATTACAAATACAAGTCTTTGCTCGGAGACCGCAAACCGCCGCTTGATTACCGCAAATAGCCAGACAGGGGCGGCGCAACGACTGGTGCCGACGGTCCCGGCGGTATTTCAAACGCAACCCGGATCATGAGCAACGCCAGCCCATATCCTGATGGATAGCACCGGTTGCCGGGTAGACAGCGAATGGATGAACGGCGGGCGAAGCATCAAAAAACGCTGTGCCTTGCGACCCTAATTATGCCAAAAGGCATGTCATAACTGTTCCAGCCGAACTGATTCTTTGAGGAGACAAACCCATGGCCACAGCCGCAAAAGATACCGCCAGTGCGATGCCAATCGATAGTGGATTCAATATTCCCGATCCGACAACCATCGAGCGTCTGGAAGGCAAAGTCTCTGCAGAAGAGTGGAAATTGCGCTGTGAACTGGCTGCTACTTATCGGCTTTGCGCCATGCACGCCTGGACCGATTTGGTATTCACGCATATTTCCGCACGCCTGCCGGACGAAGATGGCGAAGAGCGGTTTCTGATCAATCCTTATGGTGTAATGTTTGACGAGATGACGGCATCTTCGCTGGTCAAGATCGACCTTGAAGGCAATATCAAGCAAGACACACCCTATTTCATCAATCCGGCGGGCTTCACCATCCACAGCGCGGTTCACAGTGCCCGCGAAGATGCTGGTTGCGTCATTCACGTACACACGCCTTATGGCATTGCCGTTTCCGTGCAAAAAGAGGGTCTGCGCCGCTACACGCAATTCTCGATGCAGGTACATGATGATCTCGCCTATCATGACTATGAAGGAATCGCGCTGGATCTCGATGAGCGCGAGCGTCTGATTGGCGATGTCGGTGAGAAAAATCTGCTGATCCTGCGCAATCACGGTACGCTGACCATCGGCAAAAATTGTGCTCTCGCGTTCCTGCGCATGTACTTCCTGGAAAATGCCTGCAAAACCCAGATTCTGGCACAAGCCGTCGGTGGCTCGGAACATTTGCACGAAGAACCCGAGGAAATGGGCAACCGCGTACACCAACAAACCGCACCCGCCTTTATGCCGGGACTGGGTGACAATCTCGTTTGGCCTGGCCTGATGCGCAAATTGACCCGGACGAACCCGGGCTTTGAGCATTAGAATAAAACAGCCGGAACGGTGACCAACACCATTCCGGCTGACTACCAACAGACAAGCCTGCCGGCTGGCGCGCCATCATTCCGATGGCAGAGTATCGGACTGTGTCTCTACGGCAGGCTTGGCACCAACAGTTTTTCCTGCCTCTGAGTTAGTCGCGGCCGATCGCGTTTTCCTCGCAGCAGACTTCCCGGCGACATTCTTGTCGGTTTCGATGACCAAATCAGCCTCGTGTTGCGAACCATCATTGGCAATAGTAGCCATTTTGTCGGTTGCCCCGCTAATCAATGAATCGAGCGAGGAACCGTCCAGCCCAAGTTCCTTCATCAGGCCATCAATAACTGGCGCCTGTGCCCGATAGGACAAGGCAGCGGAAACTGCATCCGTTGCAAGGTTGCCACTGCCGCCTCCGTTGCCATTAGCCGGTACACCCGATCCACCACTGCCATTTTGGGTAATCCCGTCAACTTGCACAATCTTGATGGAATCAATGGCTTCCATAGGCTTGGCAGATTCCTTCACCACCTCGGGAAGAACGTTCAGCAAAGCCAGCTTGGTTTGCAGCGAAATCTGATCGGAAGAGAGGATGTTCGCTGCTTCATTTATCGCGCGTTGACCCGATGCTTCCACTTCAAATCGAACACGTGCGGCCTCAGCGCGCAATTTTTCAGCTTCGGCTTCACCTTCGGCATCCAGTCGAATTGCCGCCGCGCGGTTGGACGCCGCTTCTTTCTCGGCTTCGGCTTCAACTTTGACACCAATGGCCTGACGCTCTGCCTGCTTGGATGCTTCGATCAGCTCGATGCGCTTGTCGCGATCCGCGACTTCGGTTTCCCGAGATGTCGTAACCTGCTCTTCGGCAGCAACAGCTTTGGCACGCGCCTCATCGGCTTCAGCTTTCGCCTGACTCTCCTCGCGGCTCTTGTTTTGAATCGCGATCTGCTGTTCCTGACGGGCAATTTCAATTGCCTGTTGCTGGGCAATCGACGCTTCCTTCACCGTCCGGTCCGCTTCAATCTGGGTAGAGTCGATCTTCTGTTTCGCCGTGATTCTGGCTTCTTCGGCTTCCCGATTGCGCAAAGCCTGTTCACTGGCAACCTCAGAGGCCTGTTCCGCGCGACGCATTTCAACTTCCCGTTCTTGCTCCAGTCGGGCAAATTCCTTGTCCCGACCGATGGTGAACGACCGCTCATCCGCCTCCAGATCCTTGGTTTCCATCTGAACCCGCGTATCCTGCTCGATGTCGTTCCGTGCTTTCTTGCGCAGTTCAATTTGCTCGGTCAGCTTGGTCAAACCCTCAGCATCAAACGCATTGTTCGCGTTAAAATGCTCAATGCTTGTCTGATCCAGCCCGGTGAGTGAGACCGACTCCAGTTCCAGCCCGTTCATCGCAAGATCGGCGGAACTGGCCTGCTGCACCTTCTGGACAAAATCTGCCCTCTGTTCATGCAACTCGTTCATCGTCATTCCCGCAGCCACAGATCGCAGGGCGTCAACAAACTTGCCTTCCACCAGATCTTTCAGAGATTCCGGCTGCATTGTACGCAGACCAAGAGTCTGTGCCGCCATTGCCAGCGAGCCGGAGTCCGGTTTGACACGGACATAAAATTCCGCCTTCACATCGATCCGCAATCGGTCGAGTGTAATCAGCGCGTCGACATTGTTCCGTTCAACGGCCAGCCGGACGGTGTTCATATTGACCGGCATGGTTTCATGGAGAACGGGCAGCACCATTGCACCGCCGTTCATCACAACTTTCTCGCCGCCAAAGCCGGTACGAACAAACGCAATTTCCTTGGTAGCTCGCCGATAGAGCCGGGTTATAATCAATCCAAAGATCAGCAATGCGCCAAAGACGATGCCAACATAGATGGCGATGGAAATAAGATTCTCAGTCATATGTTTCTTTCTGTTTTCGGGTGTGACGATGCAAATCCGGGGAAGTCATCACACTGTTTCTGGTTTAGGGTTTAACTCAGGAATTTTGCGGTATCAGGAGAGATCGCCTTGAAGATCTCCCCTTCCCGTCTGACCAGCAGAATTTCCTCTGCCTGGTTCAAAATCTCACCCTCGTTTCCCGGTTCAACCATGACGTAATGATGATGTCCGTGGCTGTCGGTAATTTTTGCGCGGGCCGGAGAATCAGTCTCCGCCTTGCCAATCTCGATTACCCCCCTGCGCCCGACCAGCATATCAATGTGGATCGCGGTTGTTTCATCCCGGGGAATAATTTTCGACAATGGTCGCGACAACAACCCTGTAAGGGGTATCGCAATTGCGGCTGACCCGGGAACGGCCAGCCACGGGGTCAAAAGCTGGTCAAAAACTCCGGAGTAAATTTGCTGCCCTACCAGTCCGACAAGTCCGAACAGAGACAGAAACAGCACGAGTAAAATGAGCATCGGCAGACGGCCAATACCGAGAAAAGACAGCAGACCTTCACCTGATGAATCGAGGTCGGCGCCGGCATCAATATCCGTATCGATGTTCGTGCCGAAATCCGGGCCAAAGTCACTGAGGCCAACCAATTGAAGTAATCCGATAGCAAACATAAGAAGAATCGCAGCGCTGAAAAATAAGTTTTCCTCAGCCAGCCAAAATTCGATCATATATTCCCCTTCTCTCTACATGAATATAGGATGAATAAGGAAAGTTTCAAGAGATAGGCGGGTGATATTACTGATTTTTGAGTGCGTATTGCTGAATCGTACAGTGTCCGTAAAACTAAACACGCACGCCAAACAGATCATGCTCGTCCGCGTCTTCGATCACGGCATCGATGATATCACCAACAGCCAGGGCCGCATCGACATTGCGCAGGAAGACATTGCCATCTATTTCCGGCGCGTCGGCCTGTGACCGTGCGGTAGCCCCAATGTCACCGTCTTCATCCGGTTCGCCGATTTCATCGATGATCACCGGCAGGGTACGTCCAACCTTGGCCCGCAATCGCGCCGCACTGATCGCGGCGGTCTTTTCCATCAGACGCTGGTAACGCTCTTCCTTGACCTCCTCTGGTACAGGGTCGTCCAGCGCATTGGCTGCAGCGCCCTCGACCGGCTCAAACCGGAACCCGCCAACTCGGTCCAGCTGGGCTTCTTCCAGCCAGTCGAGCAGATACTGAAAATCTTCTTCAGTCTCGCCGGGGAAGCCAACCACAAAAGTCGAACGGATGGTCAGATCAGGGCAGATATCGCGCCAGCTTTTGACACGCTCGAGAACCTTGGCCTCATTGGCCGGACGCTTCATGCGTTTGAGCACATTTGGAGCGGCATGCTGGAACGGAATGTCGAGATAGGGCGTGATCTTGCCGTCCGCCATGAGCGGGATGACCTTGTCGACATGCGGATAGGGATAGACATAGTGAAGCCGGGTCCAGACACCAAGTTCACCAAGCGCCTCGGCAAGGTCGGTCATGTGCGCGCGCACCTCCCGTCCCTGTCCGATCGGGCCATTCCATTGCCGCGACTGATGACGGATATCAACGCCATAAGCCGATGTATCCTGTGAAATAACCAGCAGTTCCTTGGTCCCGGCTGCGACCAGTTTTTCAGCCTCGCGCAAAATTGCATCCGGACGGCGCGACACCAGATCACCGCGCAACGAAGGTATGATGCAAAAGGAGCAACGATGGTTGCAGCCTTCGGAGATTTTCAAATAGCTGTAATGACGCGGAGTCAGCTTCAGACCTGCCTCCGGTACCAGATCAACAAACGCTCCGCGCGCGGCTGGCGCAGCAGCATGGACCGCGGTTACGACATCTTCATATTGATGCGCACCGGTTACGGCGAGAACGTCGGGAAATCGAGCGCGGATCGCTTCCGCTTCATTGCCCATGCAACCCGTGACAATCACGCGGCCATTCTCGGCCATGGCCTCGCCGATCGCATCCAGGCTTTCTTCCTTGGCACTGTCCAGAAAACCGCAGGTATTGACCAGAACAACATCTGCCCCGGCATAATCGGGCGACAGGTCATATCCGTCAGAACGAAGCTGAGTGAGAATGCGCTCGCTGTCGACCAGTGCCTTGGGACAGCCAAGGGAGACCATGCCCACTTTCGGGGAGGAGGGTATTGTAGTTGCCATAATGGCTGCGCCCTTACCCGCTATTTCCGGGCGAGTCACCCCAACTGTGCCGAGTCTTCAGCACGCATCGTGACCGAGAGTGGTTTTTTGAGTGAATTTCGTGTAAAAACAATCTGTTCAAAAATTTGGGAGGATGGAATGAACTTATTCGATGTAAACTGGATCGCGGTTGTTGTTGCTGCTCTTGCCGGCTTTCTTGTTGGGGGAATCTGGTACGGACCGGTCATGGGCAAGAAATGGATGGGCGCCGTTGGCCTGACTGAAGAAGAAATCAAGGGCGGAAACATGGGAATGATTTATGGCGGCGCCTTTGCGTTCAGCCTGGTCGCATCCTGGACCCTTGCGCATACTTTCGCGAGCTATGGCACTGATTTCTCATTCACGGTGAAAGTGCTCACTGCATTCGGAGTCGCACTGGGTTTCATCGTACCAGCGATTGGCACCAACTATCTGTTCTCGCAAAAGGGTAAGGCACTGTTCTTTATCGACGCCGGATACTGGCTGCTTTTTTATACGGCCATGGGTTGCGTGCACGCCTGGCTGGGATAATTCCCGCCACGGACAGATTTCAGATTCCGGACGTTCTGGACGGTCCAGCACCGTTTGCTTCCTCTCGTCTTGATCCAAGATATATATGATAAGCTTTGGCGTCCGCTAAATCCCAAAAGCGGACTCTAGCTATGCTTGTTTTCCACAATATGAACTGTCAAACCTATCGTCAAAAAATGTAAGGGCGGTTCATCCTGTCAGACCCAAGTAAAGTAACGTCAGGCCAATCGTATTGGTCAAGCCATGTGACAACATGAGCGGCCAGAGATTCCGTCCAAATTTCAAGTATAGAACGCCCGACATTACACCTACCGCGCCGTTCGCCACCCATCCAGCCATGCCTTGATAGTAATGGTGACCTTGCCCAAACAAGAAAGCTTGGCATGCGATCGCCAGAAAGGCCGCGAAGGGTACGCCCGTGAACAAGTGCTCGAACCGCGAGAACAATACCCCGCGGAAGAGGACTTCTTCTGTGAACCCACCGATAATCCAACCTATCGCCAACCAGAAAAGAAACACCGGGAAATTGCCCGGAAGATTATCGAACCGCCCCTGAAAGCGTGCATCTATAGCCTGTGTGGCTTCATCGGGTGGACCGATTAGGTCAGCTCCGAGCGATTGAATCAATATATCGACACCCAAGGTCGCGATCAGCGCCACAACGGTCCAAAGCGCAAGTTGCTTCATGCTCGTGGGCCGTATCAATCCAACGCTGGCCCAGCTTATTTGACGTCGGCGCAAACAGACTGTTGCGACACATAAGGCAAGAAGAAGAGACATGGGACCGGCGAAAGTCCATATCGATTCGACTTGGAGCAGAAGATATTTGCTTATCAGAAGTGCTCCGATGACAAGCACAAGATCTGGGAGGGCTGTCCATCGACTGGGTATTGCAGAAGCTGTTGGTGGCATGTGATATTCCTATTTGCGGAAAACTGCGTTGACGTCACTGTCATCACGAGGGCTTTAACTGGCTCATCATGAAGTCCAAATACTGGGCTTCTTGTGCTTGCAGCACTTTTGATGTTTTTCGCTCCTTCATGGAAAAATAATGCTGCATCAAACCTGGATAGGTATCTTGTTGTGGCAAGTGTCCGGCAATATCGAGATTGGCCAGTTGTGCATAAACTGAAACATCTGCGAGCGTGATGCGATCTTCGGAAAAAAAGGCTTTGCCGGAAATTTCATTCTCAAGATATTTAAGCCGCTCTGGCAATATGTTTGTAACTGTTTCTTGGACTTTTTCAGAGTCTATGGGCTTACCAAGCAGCTGGTTGATAAAAATTGGATGGAATACTCCCTCGCTAATATCGCTAAACAGGGCAGTATCTGCGTATTCCTCAATCCAAATTACGTAGCCGTGCGCCTTAGATTCGATCGGCAACAGGGGTTCTTTCAAACTGGTATATGCCCTATCGATATATGCACTGATCGCAGAGCTGTCGTTGAGTATAAAATCTCCGTCCTCCAAAACTGGAATATGCCGCAGCGGGCTGATCTCTGCGAAATATTCTGGAGGCTGATAGGGGTTGATGTCTTTACCTTCAATCGCGATCGATTTTTCCATCGCGACTAGTGTTACCTTGCGGGTGAAAGGAGACAGCGGTGACCCATGAAGAATAACGCTCATGCTGACACCTCGATATGCTGAGAGTGAGCGCGCCATCCAAGGAGCAGAAGTCCGGCGATTATCGCGACCACAACCACCACCACACTGATTCCGCCAATTGCGAATTCCGTACCATCTGAATGCGCCATCGATCCGCCGTAAAGTGGGCCAGTCAACCATGCGACCAGGAATGAGCTGCTCAAAATCAAGCCAATCACAATGCCGATCCTTGGTGCAATGCCCTTCCAAACCAAGATGAATGCGAGAAGGGAAAATGCGGCATTCTCCAGTAGCTGCCAGGCCTCATGGAGACGCGCGTGACCAGGCCATTCAGGATTAGTCAGGTGCGTGTCGCTGATTTCCATAAAAGGTATCAGGACTAATAATATAAACACACATAGTGCGACGGACAATATCGTGATCTTTGGCATTTGCTGGGTTCTTTTCTAACATTAAATAGACACTGTCTATATTGACTATTAAGTAGACGGTGTCAATATGAGTTATGATCAAAGAAAAATCATTCCATCACGGCGATCTGAAACGGGTGTTATTCGATGTAGCCCTTAAGCTTCTCGACAGGGATGGCGTCGATGGCGTGACGATTAGAGCGGTTGCTAGAGAAGCCGGCGTTTCGCACGGTGCCCCAGTTAACCACTACCGGGATCGCAAGGCTTTATTGACTGCGCTTGCCAGGCGGCAGTTTGAAACCATCTTGCGCTCTGTAGATGCAGGCCTCTCTAAATCAACGGAGGGTTCCGGCGTATGGATTGACGCATTCGGCAACGCGATGTTTAATTTCGGATTCAAATTTCCACATCGCTACAAGCTTCTATGGCGAGGTGATTTGATCGATCTGCAGGATCCCGGACTTTTGACGGTTATGGACCAAATCTATGATCAACTTTGCAATGAAATTGAACTGTCTATGCCCAAGGTTGAATTTGATCGAGATACGGTGGCGATTGCCTTTTGGTCCATGATGCATGGCTATCTGGACATGCGGCTTTCAGGGATGTTCGTTCCCCTACAGGACAAAGTAAGCGATAAACCGCGCGATGCCGCGCTTCTCGATTTTTTCAAAACCTTTTTGCCTCAAATCAAATCCTGACGTCCGCTCTGGCGCCCAAAGCAGACTTCGCCAACCTGCTTCAAACCGCTCCGGTAATCGAACGCTCAGTCACTTTTTCATAAAGGTCTTCACCGTCACTCCAGTCGGTTACCTTTCCGGAAAACAGAAATTCTGGCGGAACCACTTCCGGGCCTTCACCCGGTGCGGTGGGCGGTGTGTAATAGCCAAGCGCGTAGCTGCCCATGCAATATCCCAGTAGTTCCCGCAGGGCCGAATCGAAATCCTTCGCGATATGCGGCGGACAGGACAGATATTGATTTTCCTCCTGCCGCAACCAGCCCAGAGCATAGGTAATGTTCAGTCCCATCCGGTCATGATCAGCCTGATTGGCGCCGCCGCCATGAATGACCGATCCCGAATAGACCAGCACGGAACCCGCCTTCATCTCGGCATATTGAACTTCCTCCGGACGGGCCTCACGCCCGCTCTCCCATTTGTTGGAACCGGGCACGACCTGTGTCGCGCCGTTTTCTTCGGTAAAATCCGTGACTGCCCAGATCGTATTGAATTGCGGTTCTATACTATCCTGCAGGAAGCCGCCCCAGGCCAGCCGATCGCGGTGAAGCGGTTGTTTGACTTGTCCCGGCTGGATCCGGATCAGTTGCGTGAGATGGAGCTGTATCCGCTCGCAAAAAGGTTTCAGAAAGGCATTGGCACCGCCCAGTATCAGTTCATCCATGACCAGATCGCGACAGGATTCTGACCGGGCCACCAGAGCACCCGTCCGCGTGGTCTTGCGTCCGGTAAAATCATCCCGCCCGGTTTCGGTCGCCTCGACATAGGGCATGATTTCCGATTTCAGCTTTTCGAGGGCAGATGCATCAAGGACATGCTCGACAATCACGGCCCCTTCATCGCGCAGTATCTGTGCCAGTTCTTCAGGATTATCGTTAGCGGAAAGCCGCTGTAATACCGTCATTATCTCTCTCCTTTTCGAGAGAGTAAGCGGAAAAACAATTTAGCTCAAGTCAGCGAAAGTCAGACACGTCCTGCCAGCGTATCGGCAATGATACGCCATACCCGGGGATTGAAGCCCAGGCCCAAATGACCGCCATCCACCTGGATATTGCGCGCCTGCGGATTATAAATGTCTTTGGCGATGTCTGGTCCCACAACGCCATCCCGTTTTGTATAAATGACGGTCAAGGGCTGGTCGAAACCGATGCTGTTGCGTTCGTGCACCTTGCGTTCAAATTCATCGAGCCGGATATCATCGGCCTGTGCATAGCGCTGCCCTACGGACGTGTATTTGGGCCCCCCGATAATTGGCGTGCCCATGGTAATGACTTCGCGAACCATATGTGGCGAGAGCCGCGCTGTCTCACGCGCAATAACTCCGCCCAGCGACCATCCGATCAAAGTAAAGGGTTCGCCGTCATTTTCTGCAAATTCTGCTTCGGCAATTTCCCGGAATCGCGCAACATCGCGATTGACAGAGCCGCCGTTCCTGCCGAGTTGCCAGTCGGAAACATCATAGTTTAACCGCCGCAGAAACGCTTCAAGCGGCTGCATCGAAACTTCACTTGCACCATAGCCGGGCAACAGAAAAACCGGCCGGCCATCTCCCCGCGGCGCTGTGACCAGCCGCGGCCATTGCAAGCCAAAGCGCATCATGTCGAGCGGGAAAGCCAGCTCTGCAGCCTGCGCAAACCGGCTTGGCGGCCGGAGACCGGTTGGCATCGGGACAGGTTCAGCCATCAGGCCTGCTCCGTCTCAATCTCCTCGTCAGGAGCCCCGTTGCCCGGAACGATCTCCACGATAATGTCTTCCGCTTCCAGTTTTTTCGCCTGCGGCTGCCAGAACCCATAGACCTCATTGCCGCGATAGATACGAACACCCAGCCCGTCCTTGACCACTTCGTTCATCGCCAGACCGACTTCATCTTCCGTGATTACGCGCTGGATCAGTTTTACCCGTCCGTTGGCTGAGGCAAGATCGCTGAGATAGTCAGAAATTTTCGGGCCTTCACAGCTCCCGGCCAGCAACAGTCCCGCGAAGCTGACGGGATTGATGACGGTTGTTGCTCCGGCCTGACGGGCAAGCAATTCGTTATCTGCCGCTTTGACGGCGACACTGATCGGCAAATGATAGGCGAGATGGCGCGCGGTCAGCACGATCAATATGCTGGTGTCGTCACGACCCGCCGATACAATCATCGAACGGGCGCGGGATATTTTCACATCCAGCAGAACGAAATCGCGAGTGGCATCTCCGTTAATTACGGCACAGCCCAGTTTTTCAGCCTCGGAGAGCGCATCGTCGGAAGGATCGATAACAACGATTTCTTCAGGATTGGTCCCGCGCGCAAGCAATTCCTGCACGGCTTCCTTGCCGCTTGTTCCGAAACCGGCGATCACGATATGATCGTGCAAATTGCTTTGGATGAGTTTCATGCGCCAATTATCCCAGGTTCTTTTGAAAACAAAATTATAGGCCGTGCCAACAAAGATTAGCACGACAAAGATGCGAATAGGAGTCACAACCAGCGCATCGAACAGGCGCGCGCGTTCCGTTACCGGAACGATATCACCATAGCCGGTTGTCGTGATCGAAATCATCGTAAAATAGACGACATCGAGGAAACTGACATCGCCATCATAGCTGTCCTGCAGGCCGTTGCGATCGAACCAGTGGACCGCAACCGCCATCGCGATCAGTCCCAGAACAAACATTACCCGCCACGCAATATCCAGCCAGATCGGCAGGCTAGACCGGCGGCGGAGTGTCAGATAGTCGGACAGATTGTGATTGGAACGTCGGGCCATAGGCGGATCAGGTCCGTTTCGGCAAATAGGACCGTGGATCAACCGGTTTACGATTTTTGCGGATTTCGAAATGCAATTGCGGCTCCTGCACATAGCCGCTGTCGCCTGCCAGACCGATCATGTCGCCGGCTTTAACTTTCTGACCGCGCGTGACGTTTAACCGATTGGCATGACCATAAGCAGTGACCCATCCTTCGCCGTGATTGATCAAAATCAATCCGCCAAAAACATCGATCTCGTCGCCGCTATAAGCCACCACGCCATCGGCTGCGGCGCGAATGGGCGTGCCTTCGGCTACTGCAATATTCAATCCGTCATTCACAACGCCACCGCCTTTGCTTCCAAAGCCGGATAGCAGCTTCCCGTCGACAGGCCAATTGAAACGACCGGCAAATCCGCTCGCTGGTGAGACAGGCCTGTCGGGCATCACTGCCTTGCGCCAATCGGAGGGCTCTGGCGTCGCAGCGCTGCCGGTTGCGGAAGCTGCCAGAGCGGGCTGCCCGCCGGTAACAATATCATCAATATCAAGCCGGAATGCCGCCGCGCGCTGTTCCAGGCTCATGTTAATCGGGTCATCAGGAATGGTTGCAGGCAGCAAAAGTTTTTGCCCTACGCGCAGGACGAATGGTTCTTCCAGACCATTTAGCGCAACCACATCTCGCCACGGTGCACCGTAGGCTCGGGCAATCGCGATTCCGGTTTCTCCCGAACTGACGCTGTGATAACGACCGCCGGTGATCGTGAGCCGCTGTCCCGGCTGAATGATATAGGGTTCAACGAGTCCGTTGTCGCGAGCGATCACATGGGAACCGGCACCGGTTTTATTGGCAATGCCGCGCAATGTATCTCCCGGCTGCACGACATAGCTCACATCGGCAACGGTTTCTGCGGCAGGCACTACGGAACGCGCCTGCCAGGGAGCCGGAGCGGACTGGGGAACGAGGCCTCCCAATGCAGCTTCATCAGTTTCGAGCATCGGGGCACGGACAGGTGCAGGCTCATTTTGCGGCCAGCTGTAATCGCGGCCCGGAGGAATGCACGCCGAAATGGCGAACACAAGAATTAACGCTAGAATTTTACGCATGGATGCCCCCATGAAAAAGACTTCCCAACAACTTGACGTCTTCCTAGCAGCTATTGCACCGGTTGCCAGCCCAAGTTGGACCGAACATTGGCAAATTTCATTTTTCCAATTTTCAATCTATTGATTATAAACGTTTTTAAGCGTTTCAATTGAGTCATAATGGGTCAAATCAAGGTGTAGCGGGGTCACCGAAACAAATCCGTCCTCAATCGCCTCAAGATCTGTGCTGTGCGCAGGCGTTTCCACCATTGGTCCCAGTCCGAACCAGTGATATTCGAAACCACGCGGGTCGCGATTGCTGACAATCTGCAATCGGCCATAGTCTCTTATGCCCTGAGACACGACGCGGACGCCTTTGACATCTCCGGCAGGCACGGCCGGAAAATTGATATTGACCAGTGTCCGGTGATCCATGCTTTGCTTGACGAGTGGGCGCAGAACGCGTTCTCCCCAAGTGGATGCGGCATCAAACGGAACGTCGTTGCCCATGTCACCACGTGCATAGGACTGGCTAAGTGCAATCGACGGAATACCCGCCAGTGCGCCCTCCATGGCGGCGGAAACCGTCCCCGAATAAGTCACGTCTTCGCCCAGATTGGCACCGCGATTGACACCGGACAGTATCAGGTCGGGCGGTCCGTCTTTCATGATCTTGGCAACTGCCATCATAACGCTATCTGTCGGAGTGCCATCAACGGAATATTGCTGATCGCCGCGCTGGCGGACGCGCAGCGGGCGCGTCAACGTGAGCGAATGGCCCGCACCTGACTGCTCGTCTGACGGGGCGACGATCCACAGATCGTTGGACAAGGTCTGCGCAATATCCAGCAGCACCTTCATTCCAGGTGCATCAAAACCATCGTCATTTGTGAGCAGAATACGCATCAGGACAAGGGCTCCAGCTTCTCGATCCCGCCCATATAAGGCTTTAATGCTTCCGGAACGGTAACAGATCCATCTTCTTGCTGGTAATTTTCAAGCACCGCGACCAGCGTCCGGCCGACTGCAAGGCCCGAACCATTGAGCGTATGAACAAATTCCGTTCCCTTTTTCTCGCCTTCTGGCCGGAAACGGGTATTCATCCGGCGCCCTTGATAGGGACCGCAATTGGAAATGCTTGAAATCTCGCGATAGGTGTCCTGACCTGGCAACCAGACTTCCAGGTCATAGGTCTTGCGCGCGGTTGCACCCATGTCGCCTGTGCATAGAAGCACCTTTCGATACGGCAGTTCCAATGCAAGCAAAACCGACTCCGCGGCTTTTGTCATCCGTTCATGTTCCGATTCAGAAAGATCAGGATGGACAATGGCTACCAGCTCAACTTTCTCAAACTGATGTTGCCGGATATAGCCTTTTGTATCTTTGCCCGCAGAACCGGCCTCGCTGCGAAAGCAGGGCGTGAGTGCGGTCAGACGGATCGGCAGGTCTGCCTCTTCCAATATCTGTTCCCGAACACTGTTTGTAAGGCTGATCTCGGAAGTCGAGATTAACCAGCGGCCATCCGTTGTCCGGAAAAAATCCTCCGCGAATTTGGGTAACTGGCCAGTACCAAAGGCAGCATCGTCACGCACCAAAAGCGGTGGCGCGCATTCGGTATGGCCATTTTCAACGGTTTGCTTGTCGAGCATGAATTGCGCAATCGCCCGTTGCAGCCGCGCCATTTGACCACGTAAAAAAGTAAAACGTGCGCCTGACATTTTTACACCGGTTTCAAAGTCGAGCCCCAGCGGGGGACCCAGATCGCTATGCTCTACCGGTTCAAAATCAAATTTGCGCGGATCACCCCAGCGGGTGATTTCGACATTGTCATCTTCATTTTCGCCGATTGGAACATCGCTGTCGGGCAGGTTGGGAAGTGCGGCCAGCATATCCTTCAGTCGGCCCGACACCTCGCGCTCTTTTTCCTCCAGCAAGGGCAACGATGCCTTGAGCTCTCCGACTTCTGTCATCAGCGCCTGTGCAGTTTCCTCGTCGCCCTTCCCTTTTGCCTGACCTATGGCTTTTGACGCCTCGTTCCGGCGGGCCTGTCCCATTTGCAATTCGGTCGCGATACGCCGGTTTTCTTCATCCAGCGCGAGCAGCTCTGTTGCCACCGGGCCTGCTCCACGCCGTGCGAGCGCAGCGTCAAAATCGGCGGGATTTTCTCGGATATATTTTAGATCGTGCATGGCAGAAGCCTATGCCCAGCGCACGCTTATCTATCAAGGGTCAATCGCCAGAAGTTTGGGCAAAAAAAGAGGCGACAGGATCGCTCCTGCCGCCCCAAATGGAGTTTCAAAATCCTGTTTTAAGCGTCGACAGCTTTTTTCGTCATCCGACGCCGCGCGAACAATGCTGCCGCGGCTGCACCAAAGAGCAATACAACTGGTGGTGCAGGAACCGGGGTTCCGCCCGTCGAACCGCCAGTCGAACCACCGGAAGACGAGCTGCTGCTCGACGAGCTTGAACTCGAGCTTGAGGAGCTGCTGCTGGAAGAACCCGAGCTGCCGGAAGAACTGGTCGTTCCGCCAAAGCTGGATGATCCGCCGGTCGCACCCGAAGATGTCGAACTGCTGGAGCTGGATCCGCTAGAAGAGCTGCTGCTGGACGAACCACCGCTACTGCTCGAGGAACCGGAACTTCCGCTCGAACCCCCAGAGCTGCTGCTCGACGAACCGCCACTGGAAGAGCTGGAGCTACTGGAAGAACCTGAACTACTTGAACTGCTTGAACCGCCGGACGATCCTGAAGAACCGGAAGATCCACCCGACGAACCGGATGATCCGGATGATCCGGATGATCCGGAACTTCCTGATGATCCCGATGAACCTGACGAGCCCGAGCTACCCGAACTTCCTGAAGAACCGCTCGATCCACCGGAACCGCCCGACGAGCCGTTGCTACCACCAGGATGCGGCTTGCCGCCATTTGATCCGCCGTTCGAACCACCACTGGACGAACTGCTCGATGAACTGGAGCTGCTGGAAGATGAGGATGAGGATGAAGACGAGCTGCTGCCGCCGGATGATGTACTGGTTGAACCACCAGAAGTGCTCGTTGAGCCGCCTGATGTGCTCGTCGAACCACCGCTGGTCGAGCTGCCACCCGAGGATGTGCTGGTGGAGCCGCCGGTGCTGGTCGACGAAATTACAACGCTTCCGCCGCCGCTTCCGCCACCGCCGCCGAAGAAGCCGCCAAAGAAACCGCCGCCGCCAAATCCGCCGCTACCGCCAATTACGACCGGGACCGAACCGCCACCGCTTTCCAGTACAGGAATCGGAGGCAAAGGAGCCGGGATATAAGGTGGAGGTGGAAGAGGTGCCGCAGCCTGCGTGATTTTCACGACACTTGGTGCACAGGCAGTGACGGTCTTGGTCGTTACGGTCCGCCGGATACGCTTCACTTTGCGTGCAGACTGTCCCTTGCGCAAAACACGTTTGCGATATTTTTTCTTGCTGTCAGCCTTTTTGACATAAGGGGCTGCAGGCGCCTCGGTGACGTGCACCGCACCGCCACCAATTAATGCGCCGCCGCAAGTGCATGCGCATAATTTTGCTAAAGCCATCCGTACCGACATAATATATTCTCTCTTCCGCTTTGGAGACAAAGGAACTCTCAACTGACGCTGAGGCCGACTTTGCTGCTCCGACATGGATCAGAAGCGCAGAAGAAAAAGTTAATAACAATTGCGTTAACCCTGATTTCTGAAAATTAATCCAACAATTCCCTGCCAATCTGTGATCAGGTGAAGTTAATGTCCCGATTTGATACCGATTTCCGGTCAACCGTTATCAAAACCATCAAAAACAAGAACATTTACCGCGCCGGCAACCTGCGCGGCCTTCCGTCGATACAGCTCATATTTTCCATCGCCCGCGTTCCGCGCCACACCATTGTTTTGGAAGTAAAGAGAAATTATCCTGTGGTTTCAATTTGCGCCTTGTCTCTCGTTCGACCCGTGTTTATAGGCCCGTTCCATGTCCTTTCCCTCACCAATCCGCAACGGATTTGGGGGCAGATGTTGGAGAGTAAATTGGCATCCTCAGCGAAGAAGAAATCCCCGTCGAAACGCGCCGCAAAAAAAGAGATTGTTCTCGACGACGCTTATGATCCAAGCGATGACGAAGAATTTATGAATGAACTTCAGCAGGCCTATTTCAAACGTCAGCTAGAACGTTGGAAACAAGAGATAATTGATGAGTCGAAGGAAACCCTGGCTCACTTGCAGGACGGACCAATTCAGGAAGCAGATCTGAATGATCGTGCATCCAGCGAAACCGACTGGGGCCTGGAATTGCGCACACGCGACCGCCAGCGCAAACTGACTTCCAAGATCGATTCCGCTCTGCGCCGAATCGAAGAAGGCGAATATGGCTATTGTCAGGTGACGGGCGAACCGATTTCACTGGAACGGCTAAAAGCGCGTCCAATTGCGACGATGACTGTGGAAGCTCAGGAAGCTCATGAGCGAAATGAAAAAATATCGCGAGATCAATAGTTTAAAAGACTTATTGATGATATGTTCTAACTAAGCATCGCCTGCGCTGCAGCCAGCCGGCCCGTCAAATTTCACCCTTTCGCAGACGATTTGTCCTGGTTGTCCCCAGCTTGTTTGCACGCACTGCAAACCCGCCATCCAGACACTGCACAGAAATCTGCGGGCAGGTTAACCAATTTTCCATCATTTGAGAGTTAATTAAGAGGAAGCAAAGAGTTCCAATTTCTAATTTCCGGATTGCACATGAACGAGCCACACGACGATAATCTTGGACCGAACAATCACACCAGCGGCTTGCCCAAGCGCGAAGTGGACCGGGACAGTCTTTTCCTTCAGGCCAATTTGCGATTTGTCGATGGCGACAATTGCGGCGATGTCCGTATTCGGAATCTATCTGCAGGCGGACTGATGGCGGAAGCTGCCGTCCGCGCAAAACGCGGTGATAAAGTTGAACTGGAATTGCGAAATATTGGCCGCGTCACCGGCTATGTCGCATGGGTCGCCCAAGGCCGTTTCGGCGTGGCATTTGACTATGCGATTGATCCCAAGCTGGCCCGCAAGCCAGTTGGTCAGTCCAAACTGGAATTGCCCCGCTATTTGAAACAACAGGCCAGCAAACGCGTGCCGCTCGCCCATGGGCAGCGTCCACGCTAAACTCTCCGGCACTTCGTCTATTTAGACACTTGATTTAAAGTCCGCCGCCCGCTTAGGTCGTTTAATCACTTGATTAAGCGGAGCATCTCATGGCCGGACCACTCTCAGGAATCCATATCGTTGAATTTGCGGGTATTGGCCCCGGACCTTTTTGCGGGATGATGCTCGCGGATCAGGGCGCAACTGTCACCGTGCTGCACCGCCCCGGCCGGCCGCCTGATGCAAGACTGGCCCTTTCCCGGTCGCGGAATCTGGTGAAAGTCGACCTGAAGTCGGAAGCCGGCATCCAGCAAGCGCGTGATATCGTCAAAGAAGCCGATGGTCTGATCGAAGGTTTTCGTCCGGGCGTCATGGAACGCTTGGGTCTGGGCCCAGAAGTTTTGCTGAAAGACAATCCCAAGCTGGTTTTCGGGCGCATGACCGGATGGGGTCAATATGGCCCGCTCGCACATGCCGCCGGTCATGATATCAACTATATCTCTGTTTCGGGTGCCTTGCATGCATTTGGCCGGGCCAACGAAAAACCGACACCGCCGATCAACATGGTTGGCGACTTCGGTGGTGGCGGGATGATGTTGGCGCTGGGCATGGTATCCGCCCTGCTCCACGCGAAAACCGGTGGTGAAGGTCAGGTTGTTGACTGCGCCATGACCGATGGCTCAGCGGCGCTGATGGCCATGATATTCGATTTTCAGAATATCGGCCAATGGCGCGATGAACGGGGAGTCAATCTGCTGGATACCGGCGCCCATTTCTACGACAGTTACGAGACATCTGACGGCAAATATATCTCGATAGGATCGATCGAACCGCAATTTTACGCCGAACTGCGCGCAGTGGCAGGCCTGTCCCAGGACAGCGATTTTGATGCGCAGATGAATCCGGCCGCCTGGGGCCCGCTCAAGGAAAAGCTGACGGCGCTTTTTCTTACCAAGACCAGAGACGAATGGTGCGCGCTGATGGAAGGTACGGACATTTGCTTTGCCCCTGTCCTGTCACTAACGGAAGCCAAACAGCATCCGCATAATGTCGAACGGGAAACCTTTGTCGATGTCGGCGGATTTATGCAGCCTGCGCCGGCTCCCCGCTATTCGCGAACCGTGTCGGACAAGCCCGTACCGCCTGCTTGAACATCATGCCGGCAGGTTCGGATATTTTTGCCCAGCACTGATATATAGCTGGGACCCACGGGCAATTCGGTGCCATCCTGCAATAGGGCATAGATGCGCCTTTTGTCCCGCCGGATATCTTTCACAAAGTCTTTCCGGACGACGGCGGACCGGTGTATCCGCAAGAAAATGTCGGACGGCAACCGCGATTGCATGACATGCATTGGCTCGTGAACCAGATAGCTATGATCTTGCAAGCATAGCCGCATATAGTCCCGTTCAGCCCGAACATACTGAATGTCGCAGCATCGAATGCGGATGGTCCCTTCACTATCTTGCACCCACAAATAGGAATCCGGTGACTCGGTTTGCGATTGCACATTGATCCCGGCACCGACCGCATTGCGCCGGATCTCAACCTTTTGCACCGCTTCGACCAGCAGACTTTGCTTCACCGGCTTCAGCAAATAGTCCGCAGCATCGAGACGATAGGATTGTGCCGCATATGTGCTGTGGGCGGTTGTAAAAACTATCTCGGGAACGGCGGTGAGCTTATGTGCTTCCGACCGGCAACGGTCCGCCAGTTCCAGTCCCGACAAGCCCGGCATGTCAACATCGAGCAACAGCAGGTCCGGACAATTGCCGGTGATCTGATCCCAGGCATCCTGACCACCATCTGCCGTATCTATCTGACCGATTTCCGGGGTGCGTTCACAAAGAGCGCTCAGGCGCTTTCTGGCCAGCGGTTCATCGTCGACGATCAATACATGAATTGACCGGGAGCGATCCGAAGGGACTGCGTTCGACATCATGACAGCTGTAATGCACGAGAATCGTCTGGCACAATCACACTTGCCACAGCCATCCCGTCAATGCTGTTCCCGGTCGTCAGCGCTGCTTCATGCCCGTAAACCGCGCTCAGCCGTTCGCGAATATTGGTAAGGCCGGTTCCGGTCTCGCGATCCATGGTCAGATCCCGCTTTATCTGACCATCATTCATGACTGTCAGCCTGAGCCGTGGCCCGTCTCGCTGGGCACTGATGGATATCCGCACCGGATCGGATGAACTGGCCACTCCATGCTTGATCGCGTTTTCGATCAGCGGCTGGATAATCAGTGCCGGAATTTTCCAGCCTCTGACATTCTCGTCAATCTGAACATCATATGTAAGGCGATCGGGGAAGCGCACCTGTTCAATCTGCAAATAGCGGACTTGCTGGTCAATCTCCTGTTCCAGGCCGATCATGTGTTCGCTGCCTTCCTTCAGAACAACGCGCATAAAGTCTGCGAGATCTTCGACCAGCTGTTCGGCTTGCGAGTTTTTGCGGTCGATTATCAGGCTGCTGACCGAGTTAAGCGCGTTGAACACAAAATGCGGGTTGAGTTGGTAGCGCAAGGCACGCAATTCGCTTTCCCGGGTGGACTGGTCCAGTTGCCTGCTGCGAACCATCTCTGCCTGCGTTGCGCGCGCGTGCGAAAAGGCCAGATAAATGCCGCCCCAACCCGCCAGCACGAGATAGTGAACAAAAGTTGCGACCAGAAAGTCCGGCCAACGAGTGCTGGCCGGAGCGAGGTTTGCGAAAAACTGAAAATTTCCGGCAAATATCCCGGTGTCATCGACAATTCGAAAACCCAGAATCGAAATCAGCAGAGCCAGAGCCATTGCAGGCAGGGTCAAAAGTGCAATTCCGGCCGAAACGCCGCCCGCACCTACAGTCAGAATCGCGCGGTACAAGACCCAAGTTGCAACCAGCGCCAACCCGATGAACATCAGGTAATCAAACAAGATCATGGCTGAGATTGCCGATCGCGTCAGAAACAGAAACATGACCGCAAACAGCAAATAACCTGCCCAGATCACAACCATGCTTGTCATCGCGATATCCCGATTTACCGGAAACAGCCGCTGCCAGAAACCGGATGTGGCAGATTGCGCATGTTGCTGCGAACGATCGTACGGGCCCGAGATCATGATATGTCAGTCACCTGTTGCATCCTCTGGAGCATCTTGCGAATCTGCATTCGCCTGCACTGCCGATTCCGGCAGGGATATCCCGCGTCCGGTACGCAGATAGGTTGCAAAACTCGCGAGCCAGTGACTGCCGGAATAATGCGGCGTGCTGACAGATGCTTCTCCTGCTTCACCATGGGCCTGCGCCGCAGCAAGCAGCGCCGCGATGCGCGGATCATCGTCCGCCAGAGCAGAAGCAATGCCGCGCAGCGCCCAGGCGCGAGACAGGTTCACCCCATCAAGATGCACGAGTTTGCCGTCAGTGGGATCATTCACAATGCCGATCGCGAGCCAGTCCGCCCGGCCATCTGTCGGAATATCCGGCAGAAATTTTGTCAGCCACGTCGAAAACTCGCCCTCGCTCATGATCCTCCGCATCAGATCGGCTTCCATCAGACAAGGTGAGAGGAAATCTTCACCGGAGGGCTCGTAGCCGATTGGACAATTCTGGTCAGCGCGATGAAACAGCAGTGATTTATCCCGTATCAACTGTTCCATTTCCGCGTCTTCGGCGATCTGGGCCCAATCGAGAAACAGCCCGAACGCGAAGGCCGACTGGTTGTGGGTTCCCAGCCGGATCGGGTAGGCAAGCTTGGGTACCCATTGCTTGATCTGCCCGACAATTACAGCTTCAAGCGGCAACAGCTCGTCCAGCCACACCTGCGCCTGTTCCGCCTTGGGGCCCTGCCCAGCAGACGTCTCGCGCAGTTCGGCCGTCAATTGCAGAAACCACGCCAGTCCATATGGCCGCTCAAACGCTCCTCGCGATTCGGAACTGAAATAGGCAAGTTCACCTGCGATTTTTGACGCCGTAAAATTCGCGCTCAGTGCAGCGGCAATCTCGTCGTCCATTTCCGGGACCAGGTCCTGACCCCACAAGCGAGTGAGCAACCAGTGGCCATGCACGGAACTGTGCCAGTCGAAACAGCCAAAAAACACCGGTGTCAATTTGGCGGGCTCGGCAACATCGTCCGCACTGTTCATAACGTGGCTGATCTTGTTGGGATATTGCTTGTTGATGCAATTCAGCGCGATTCGGGCAAATGCATGTTCGGGTTTACGCGGAGATTGGCTGTTGTCCGCAGGATCAGGAGCAATATTTTTGCGCTCAAAAAGGCCCTGGTCATTCGCTTTTTCATCGCCCTGCTCTGAAATCTGGTCACAGCCCCCCAACAGAATGAGCGGAACAGATAAAAATACAACTAGCTGGCGCATGGAACGCTCCCCGAAATTAGAGTCTGTACATTAGAGATGGTTTGACCGGTTGGCAAAACGGTATAGGGCAAAAAACAGAAACGCAAATTGCCAGTTCCGGCCAAAACTTTTTGGTCCGGTTTCATCCTAGCCAAAACCGTCAACGTCAGGATCAATGTCATTTCTTCAGAAAAAGCCATTTTCCTGACCGGCCCGCCTCTTCGGCATATTACAGTGATGACGATGACAGCCAGTTTCGGTCTGCTGACAATGTTCATCGTTGATTTTGTGGATTTGCTCTACATAGCGCAGCTCGGCGACAGTTCCCTGACCGCGGCCATGGGATTTGCCGCAACGATCCTTTTTTTTGGAACGGCGTTCAACATAGGCTTGATGATCGCGACCAGCGCGCTGGCGGCGCGCAGCATTGGTCGGGGTGACCCCCAATATGCACGACGCTATCTGACCAATATCTTGGTTCTCAGCATGATGATCGTCATTCCGCTGGCAATCATCTTCTTTGTCTTTGCACCGGAAATACTGTCCTTGGCCGGCGCCAAAGGGTCAACTCGCGACGCCGCAACCGGATATATCCGCATAGTTGCCCCGTTCATGCCGTTCGGCGTCGCGGCCATGGTCAGTTCCGGGTTTCTGCGTGCACATGGCGCAGCCAGACGAGCGATGAACGTGACTCTCAGCATGGGGATCGTCAATGCAATACTCGACCCGATCTTCATTTTCGGACTTGGTCTGGGAATCAATGGTGCTGCAATGGCATCCGCCTGTGCTGCAATCGCTTCATCATTTGTGGCGATCATCCCGATCATCAAATATTACGGCGGTTTTGAACGGTTTTCATTTGAATTTTTCAAACTGGATCTGAAGCCGGTCATGGCGATTCTGATCCCCGCGATCATGACCAACGTTGCAACGCCGCTCGGCGGGTTTATTTCCTATCGATTCATCGCTGGATATTCAGACGATGTCGTCGCAGGGTTCGCCGTGATGGGCCGGATCGCTCCGGTGGTATTCTGCCTGCTATTCTCGCTTTCCGGCGCGGTTGGTCCGATTATCGGGCAAAATTTTGGTGCATTGAAGTTCGACCGGATCCGATTGACCGTTCAGCAGTCCATGCTGTTTGCTTTGGGGTATACCCTGCTGGTCTGGCCGCTCCTGGTGCTCTTCAACAATCCGATCAGCGACATATTCAATCTTGAAGCCCAGGGCCGCGAGCTATTCCGCGTCTTTGCGCTGGTATTGACCCCACTGTTCTTCTTCAATGGTGTGCTGTTTATTTCCAACGCCGCCTGCAACAATCTCGAACGGCCAGCATGGTCGATGATCATGAACTGGCTGCGTAACACTATCGGATTGATCCCGTTTCTTTGGATTGGTGATGCACTCTACGGGTTGCATGGCATATTGATCGCGCCCGCTATTGGCGGAGTCATTTTTGGTGTGATTGGCTACGGTGTGATCCGGCATCTGATCAACATGCACGAGAAAAATACCGTTCGGCAGAATCACTCCTGAAGGACGCATAACTGGAACCTTCGGGGCAAAAACCAAACCTGTCACAAGACGTTTTTTGCCATGTGTTTTCCACTTGCCCAATTTTTCCGCAGAACTGCTGCGTTAACCATTTAATCCGTTTGGGTCCTGCGTCCCATGTTGGAACAACTCAAATGCAGGGCAAAATCCTAACTTGTTCAGCGCTATAAGCCTCCCTCTCACTGGCAAACCTCGGGAAGGCCGCTTCGCAGCGAATGAAAGTTCCTCCGCCTTATGTTCCGCGCCTCAGCGAAAATGATCTGGCATCAGCCGGACCATCTGGTTTTGCGCCCGCTATGGCTGAACCTTCTCAGACGGCTACGGCGATTGATGCCTGCATGAATGAAGGACGGGGAGAGCCCGAAAAACTCCCGCAAGACCGAAATTCCCGAAAAGCTCCCTCTGGGTTAAAGTTAAGCGTCCGCGAACGCATATTGCTGGCATTGCTCCTGCTTGGCATCATACTCGTTCCCGTCACCATGCCGCAGGGCAGCGTTGATGCCCATAAATTCCACCCCAGTGATCCTGGCCTCCAGCCGGTTGAGCGACCCGAAGAGAATTTCGCCGGATCAGCTTTCTATTTTATCGACCCGGGCTTTGCCATTCCGCAAAACTATGCCGAACTGGCCGTGGACCCTCTGGCCAATGATCTGGGCGGTTGGGAAAATGATCTGTCGGGATCAACGACCGATAGCGCTCGTGATCAAACCGCTTCTGCCCATTTCATCCGCGCAATTGCTTTCAAAGGGTCTGCCATCGACACGAACCGCGCTCAGCAATGTCTGACATCCGCAATTTATTATGAAGCCGGTCTGGAACCGGACGCCGGACAGCGAGCGGTTGCGCAAGTCATTCTTAACCGGGTTCGCCATCCCAGCTATCCGGGGACCGTTTGCGGCGTGATCTTTCAAGGAAGCGAACGGCAGACAGGTTGCCAGTTTTCCTATACTTGCGACGGATCGCTCAGCCGCAAACCTTCGCGCTTTCACTGGAACAGGGCCGGGAAAGTCTCTGCTGCTGCACTGTCAGGCAAAATCGCCTCACCGGTCGGCACGGCAACCCATTATCACACCACGGAAATCTATCCCTATTGGGCACCCAGTTTGCGGTTTCTGGGCACCATTGGTGCGCATCGCTTTTACAGCTGGAAAGGCAGCGCCGGCAAAGCCAGTGCGTTCAGCCAGAATTATCGCGGCCGCGAGCCACTTCCCGGACCAAAACCACGCGCGCAAAATGTGAACTCCGCCCCCTCGCTTGATCCGATCGCACTCGAAAAAGCCTATGAGGATGCTCGACGGAAAGCCGAACGCGAAGCCGCCCGCGACGCACAAGCCTTCGCCGTCGCTGCGGATACCGCCCGACGGCTCAGACAATCTCCACCCCAGACGCCAGTTGGCAGACCGCGAACCTACCGGGCACCGGATTACAGCAAAGAAGCGCTGAAGAAAGGCGGAGACAAGGCATATGCGGGCCAAAAACTCCCGGACGTCAGCCAGATCAAACCCGAATATCGCAAGTCGGGAACGTGGAAAACCCAACCCGGCAGCTAGTGCCGGATTCGCTTTCGGGCTCGGACGGGCTGGTTACAGACGCAACCAAACCGCGCTTTTGCTTGCCATGGGACTTGAAACGAGCCTAAAGGCTCCCGATTTTGTAAGAGATTTATTGGAGCACTTCTATGGCGACGAACTGGACGCCAAACGGCTGGAGAAATTTTGAAGGGCTGCAAATGCCTGACTATCCCGATGCTGCAAAGCTCGCGGAGACCGAACAGTTATTGGGCACATACCCACCTCTGGTTTTTGCAGGCGAAGCCCGCAGCCTGAAACAGGATCTGGCCGAAGTCGCTGAAGGCAAGGCCTTTCTGCTGCAAGGCGGAGATTGCGCCGAAAGCTTCGCGGAGTTTCATCCCAATAATATTCGCGATACCTTTCGGGTCATTTTGCAGATGGCGGTGGTTCTGACCTATGCGTCCAAACTGCCCATCGTAAAGCTGGGACGTATGGCAGGCCAATTTGCCAAGCCGCGTTCCGCACCGACCGAAGTGCAGGATGGCGTGGAAATGCCAAGTTATCGTGGTGACATTATCAACGGAATCGAGTTTGACGCCGCCCGGCGTGATCCGGATCCGGACCGGATGGTACGCGCCTATAATCAGGCGGCGGCGACGCTTAACCTGCTCCGCGCCTTTTCAACCGGCGGTTATGCGAATCTCCAGCAAGTTCATGGCTGGACTCACGATTTTATGTCGCGCAGCCCATGGGCCAAGAAGTTCGAAGAAATGGCGGATCGCATTGGCGAAGCTCTGTCCTTCATGGAAGCTTGCGGTATCAATCCCGATACCGTTCCCCAGCTCAAGGCGACGTCCTTTTACACCAGCCACGAAGCATTGTTGCTTCCCTATGAAGAAGCGCTGACCCGGCAGGATTCGCTGACCGGCGACTGGTTTGATACCAGTGCACATTTCCTCTGGATTGGTGATCGCACGCGTTTTGAAGGATCGGCCCATGTCGAATTTCTGCGCGGGATCGGGAATCCGATTGGCATGAAATGCGGACCGTCGCTTGAACCAGATGATCTGCTTAAAATGCTCGATACGCTCAACCCTGCAAGGGAACCAGGCCGAATCACCCTGATTTCCCGCTTCGGCCATGACAAGGTAGAAAGCGGACTGGCTCCGCTGGTGCGTGCAGTCAAGAAAGAAGGCCATCCGGTCATCTGGTCGTGCGATCCTATGCACGGCAATGTGATCAAGGCGGACAGCGGATATAAAACCCGGCCATTCGAACGCATTTTGGCAGAAGTACGCGGATTTTTCGCTGTTCATCGCGCCGAAGGGACATTCGCTGGCGGAATCCACTGCGAAATGACAGGCCAGAATGTTACTGAATGTACTGGTGGTGCCGTCGCGATAACGGACGCGGCGCTGGGCGATCGATATCACACCCATTGCGATCCAAGGCTGAATGCAGCACAATCTCTGGAGCTGGCCTTTTTGCTGGCAGAAATGCTCAATCAAGAACTTTCAGACCGCGCAAGGGAGGCTGCCTGACCATGGCTGACAAGATCAAAACTGAACGCATGCGGCCAGAAGACTATGCACCGGGAGAATCACCGATGAGCAGAGGCGCAACTTATGTACGCAAGGAAATCGTCCGCAACGGAGTCGGGTTTGGCAGTGCACTGGCCATTGTCATCAGCTTTACGACCCATAAATCGATCGTCTGGGCAATCATCCATGGATTTTTGTCCTGGCTCTACGTGATTTATTACGCACTTACGCGGTAGTTTCGCATCTATTTGCAGTAAGCTGCACGCCGGATATCCGGCCCGCTCGCATTGTCGCTGGCTATTTTCAGGCCGCCATATTAGTCTTTGATTATCGTCGGTAACGATTCCGGGAGCGCCATGATCCGTTCAGCATTTCTGATTGCCATTTCGGTGGCCGTTCTTTCTGGCTGCAGCGGGCCTATAGAAACACGGGTAACGACGCATAGCGTGGCCCCTCTGCCTCAGCCTGAAAAATATGGTTTTGGCGACGTTTCCGATCAGAGCAATGAACATTATGAAACGGCTCGAAACCTCGTTGGCGCGGCCCTGAAACGCAAAGGGCTTCAGATGGCTGACGATGCTCCGATGCTGGTCGATATCGGACTGGCTGAACGTCCGGCTTCGATTTCCGTTTCGGTGGGAGAAGACAGTGATACGGCGATTGTGGCAGCGCAGAAGGAAAAGAAACCCCTCCAATCATGCGATGATAAAGAACATCGACTGACCGTCTCTATCGTGGATCGCGCGACAGGTCAGATGGTCTATTCCGGTACGGCGGCAGAATATCATTGCAAGGGGACGATCAGCGATTCTCTTCCTCACCTTGTCCGGGGGGCGATGTCAGATTTCGGGAATGCCCCCAATTCAGATGTGGAAAATTTTATACGCACCAGAGCCGGTGTAGAATAACCAGCTAATCAGCAATTTCAGGAGCAGCCGGGAGCAGCACCGTAAACCGCGCACCGCCATCTCTCGCATTCTCTGCTCGCACCGTTCCGCCATGCCGCTTGATGACCGTCTCAACGAAATTGAGGCCAAGTCCCGTTCCCTTGACATGACCATGTGCCATCCGGTCATCGCTGGTAAATCGCTGGAATAATTGCCCGAGCATATCTTGCGAGATACCGTTGCCCTGATCGGAAATTTCGATGGAAATGTGGGGTTGCTGATCGATGTCAATCGCGCGAAGGACAATGTTCACCACGCCCTTGTCGGGGCTGTATTTTATCGCATTGTCGATGAGATTGACAAAAGAACGATGCAAGCTGGATGGCTCGCCAAATACAAATGCACCGTCCAGCTGATTATCGACCGTACATTTAATCCCGCGCGCATTGGCCAGCGGCCAAAGACTGTCATTTGCTTCGACCACCACTTCCGACAGCAGTACATCCTCGCCCATGAATTCACTTGATTTGATCCGTGCCAGACCGACAAAATTGTCGGCCAGAGCCAGTGTTCGGCGTGCATGGCCTTCGATGCGAAGCTCGGTTTCGCCATCAGCCTTCCCATCCAGCAAGGCGAGAATTGCGGCCTGGGGTGCCCGCATGTCATGCGAAAGAAGCTCCAGAACTTCCTCCCGTTCCTCTGCCGCCTGCGCGACCTGCGTGATATCGGCCAGATAATGAATATGTCCGCGCAGCTCGCCATCGTCGGAAAGGATATTTGCCCGGCGCATCGCAAACACCTCATCATTCAGGGATGTAAATTCCACATAATCCTGCTCCTGTGCTTCCGTTTTCAGCGACAGATACGCTCTGACATCGGCAAGATCTTCAAGCGTGACAAATCGGTCCAGCATGTCATCCAGAGCCAGATCTTGGTCCCCGCTACCAGGGGCCGCTTCCAGGCCGATCTGTGCGAGCTTGTTCACAAATTTTACCTGCCCCTGAAGATCAGTGATAAACATCGGATCCGGCAAGTTCGATAGAGCGTCCCAGATAAACCGGCGCAAATCGCGCAAATGACCGATGGCATGCGTAAGTTCTTCGGCCTGGCCGGTCACCAGATCCACAGGGCCAAGCGGCGACGGCACCACCGGAATATCGACCCGGCTATCCCGGAAGTTCTGCAGTTCCTCATCCATAAAATCACTGGTCGCCTGCAAGCGTCGCCAACCCCAGATCGGATAGACCAGAACCAGACCAACCAGTGCCGCTCCTGGCGCAAACCAGATATGCAATGTCAACAACAATGCGGTCGATCCCAGAATCAGCGCAATCAGGCCCAACGATACGAAGATCGTCGTGCGCGGGCGCCAGCGCCAGAAGCCAATCAGCAAAATCCAGACGGGGACAAGCGAAAGTGCCAACTGCTGCCAGAACGGCAGCGGCACAATGAAGTCGTCCCGTTCCAGAGCACCCAGCAGATTTGCCATGATTTCAACACCGTCCATCGATCCGCCATCGCCCAGCGGAACGGCGTGCCGATCGCCCAGACCGCTGGCGGTGGAGCCGATAAGCAAGGTCTTGCCTTCCAGAAAAGCTGCGGGAACCTCGCCGTTCACGATCGATGCATAGGAAATGGCGGCGAACGCGCTGCGTTCCGAATAGGGCAGCAACAACGGTGTGTCGCAGGGATCAAGTCGCCGAAAAGCGGGAGATGCATTGCCGTGAATATGGCGGTAAACCTGCTCCATCAGATGCGGCCAGCCCTTGGCGCCTTCCCCGGTTCCCGCAAAACACAGCCCCGTTCGACGAACCACTCCATCGGAATCGAAAACCAGATTGACATGGCCAAGCGCTTTGGCTGTTTGAGAAAATCCGGTCAGCGGTTCTTTGACATCAAATTCGGCTCCATCCCTGCCCGGAAAAACAAAATGAAGCGGCAGAAAAATCGCCTCGTTACGCGCCATGGAGTCGGCGAGCATCTGATCATTTTCAGACAATCCTCGTTCGCTCAGCAAGATATCGAATGCGATTGCCTTGGGGCGTGTCTCTGCCAATCGGTCAAAAAGCGCAGCATGACGATCTCTCGACCAGGGCCATTTGCCAAAGCTCGCCAGGCTGTCTTCGTCGACCCCGATAATCAATATATCTTCGGATGCAGTCGGGCGATCCCATCCTGACAGTTGATCATAGAGCAGATTGTCAAATCGTGACAGGCTGCTCCAGAAGATCAGAAGGGCCATCAACAGCGACGAAATCACGGCCACGGCCGCCCATTCTATCCCAAGACGCCGGCGCAGTTTCACAGAATTCAAATTCTCCGGATCAGAATGCCGAAATCAGCAAGAACACTGACTTAGCCAGCGACTGTCAATTTTTCAAACTCGGTCCATTTCTCTACCGGCTCCGGGTCTTCCGGATCGCCAGAGAATTGCGTGACACCAATGCGCCAGAAATAGTCGCCATCCGGCAGGTCTGACAATGTCAGCACATCTTCCGTCAAGCCAGCCTCGTCGATCATCGGCAACGCTGTCTTTTCACCGGGAACAAGCTGGAAACGGTAGAGACGCTTGCCCTTGCCCTCGCCGGCCCATTTAAAACGATAGCCAAAATCGCCCTGCCCGGCTGTTCCGCCGATTGTACTCAAGACCCGTTTGAACGAAAAAGTCGTCGGCAGGCCTTCAAATCCGTTCGCAGCCACTGAAGTGGCCTTGCCGAAATATCGGCCATCGGGAATGGCAGGCAATTGCATTACAGCCGCAGTACTGTTCTTCTCGTCAAGTATATCGACAAATCCGGCATCTGATGAAATCAACATCCGATAGCCCTTGATCTCGCCGGTCTGGCTGGCCGCATTCTGGAATTCAAAACGCAATTCCGGGTCGGATTGAACCTTTGCAGGTTCGACAAGTTGCGGTTCGTCGAGCAAATTTGCAGTCAGCAATTCGCCGGTCACAGTCGCTGCTGCTCCCTGGCCGGCGGGAACGGAAACAGAATTGGCTGCGCCCACTTCCTGCCCTGCGGCGACATCAACGCTTCCTTCCACGGTTTCAGAATATGCCGTCCCGCTGTTTTCATCCACCCTGATGCGGTAATCGGTCCCGCGAACGGCGGATACCGCAACCGGTGTTCGGACACGATAACGATCCTGTTTCCGGTCAAAGGGAACCACTTTTGACCGCACGCGTCCGTTATTGACAGAAAATTCATAGTCAACGCTGTCAGTCAGCAAGATATGCCGAAGTCGTGTGATCCTGACCCGGCTGTTCGATGGCATGGAAATCCGGGAACCGTCTTCGAGGCTGAGTGTCACGAAACTGCCCGCCGCGGTGGTAATCTGGCTGCCCTCCGCGATATCCAGGCCTTTTGCGGGCGTAAGCTGCCGGCCATCAGACGCGATCGAAACCTTCCCCCGAAAAGCGCTCAGGCTGGCCTCTGTGGCCCGATATTTCAGCAAGCGGAACGGGATCGTGACTTTCTTGCCAATGGATATCTTGCGCGGATTGGCAATGCGGTTTTGCCGCTGCACGATCAGATAGTCTCCTTGCTTGCGAAAATATTTTTCCGCCAGCTCGTAAAGCGTGTCACCGCTTTTGAAGACATATTCGACCCGGTCACCATTGCTTGCGGGTTGAGCCATCGCTCCGCTGGCAAACAGCGCCAGGGGAAGGAATACAGCATAGCGTGTGCGTGGGGCCGTGATCCTGTGATTTCCGGCAGCAACCATAGCTATCCTCCGTTGCCAAGTGTCTCCAGTCGATATCCATAACCGAAAACCGTGAAAATCCGAAATCCGTTTTCGGGAGAAAGCGATAGTTTCGATCTGACCCGGGAAACATGCATGTCCAGGGTTCTGGTGGTAAGATGCGCATTGGTCCGCCAGACAGTTTCCATTATGTAGCGCCGCGACAAGGTTCGGTCCCGATTGCGGAACATCAGATCGGTCAATTCAAATTCCTTGGCAGTCAGAGCAATCTCCTTGCCATTGTGATTGACCTTCTGCTCGATCCGGTCGAGCGTATAATCGCCATATTGAACGGAAGTCTCCATCGCCGAGCCGCCGCTGTTGCGCCGCAAAATGGCGTTTACTCTGGCTGCGATAACGCCGGGATCTTCAGGCTTGGTGATATAGTCATCCGCTCCGGCATTGAGGGCATCGCTGATATCCTGCTTGGCGGTTCGACTCGTCATCATGATAACCGGCGGGCGATCATCGATCGCTTCTTCCATCCATTCCAGAATTTGCATCCCCGTTTTGCCGGGCATGTTCCAATCCAATATGACCAGATCAAATGTATCGCGAAGCAATGCACTTGTCAGCGCGGTACCATCTGCAAAGCCAACGACAACATGGCCCTGGCCTTCAACAATCTTGGTCAAAAATTCGACAATCTCCTGATCGTCATCTGCAATCGCTAAACGCATATCTCATCCCCGTGGCGCTTTGTGACCGACTCATTTTGAGCCTGTTCACACCCGCCCTCAATCCTTCTTGTTTGCTAAACAGTGTTTTAGCGCTGTTTATTTACATTTGGCGAGTCCCATGAACATTGCGTTACAACCCTTTACATCGATGTCAGGGAAATTCTGCTATCCAGATGCTCGAAATCGTCACGCATCTCCTCAACGATGCACAGGCCGGCAGGGAAACCTGCCGGCTTTTTTGTGCCTGACGTCATTTGGGAGTTTGGTTGGGGTGGCAGGATTCGAACCTGCGCATGGCGGCATCAAAAGCCGCTGCCTTACCACTTGGCGACACCCCACCAGTTGACCGCTCCGTTCGTGAGCGAGAGGGCCTGTTATCCGACTTGACCCCGGGGGGCAAGTCCAGTTTCACCCTGTTTTCAGAACAGCCGTTTAACCCAGCCATGCGTGTCTTCCGCCTGCCCGCGCTGGATGTCGACCAAACGCATGCGCAATTTTTCCGTCAGCTGTCCCGGCCCGCCGCTACCGATCGTGAAATCGCCGTTTTCCGAGCGTACGGTTCCAATTGACGTGACCACTGCAGCGGTCCCGCAAGCAAATGTTTCGAGCAGCTTGCCACTTTTGGCATCTGCCTCCCACTGATCAATCGCATAGGGCTTTTCTTCGACGGTCAGACCTTCTTCGCGAGCGAGTGTCATGATTGATTCCCGCGTGATCCCGGGCAAAATCGTCCCTCCCAGCGGAGGTGTAATCAATCGACCATCCTCCATGACAAAGAAAACATTCATCCCGCCCAGTTCTTCAACCCAGCGATGTTCTGCTGCATCCAGAAAGACGACCTGATCGCAGTTGCGCTCTATGGCTTCGGCCTGGGCAACCAGGCTGGCGGCATAATTTCCGCCGCATTTTGCCGCGCCGGTGCCGCCTTGTGCAGCGCGGCTATAGTCTGAAGATACCCAGATCGTCACCGCCGAAGCACCGCTCTTGAAATAGGCGCCAGCGGGAGATGCGATGGCCAAATAGAGATATTCTTTTGCCGGGCGGACACCCAGAAAAACTTCGCTCGCAAACATGAAGGGCCGTAAATATAATGAGCCACCTTCGACGGGTGGAAACCAATCGCGATCAATATCCACCAGCTTTTCAACCGATTCCAGAAACAGCGATTCAGGCAGCTCCGGCATCGCCATGCGGCGCGCAGAGGCTTGAAATCGCCGGGCATTTTCGTCGGGCCGGAACAATGCTGTTGCACCATCAGCCAATCGATAGGCTTTCATGCCTTCAAAAATTTCCTGCGCATAATGCAATACGGAAGAGGCAGGATCCATTGCGATGGTTTCGCGCTTTTGTATACGCGCGTCATGCCAGCCGCGCCCTTCCGTATATCGGATCATCGCCATATGATCGGTAAACAAACTACCAAATCCGGGATTTTCAAGCGCTGCCTGCCGGTCGGTTACGGTTGCCGGACTGTCGCTTTTTTCGATCAGAAATTCCAGATATTCATCATTTGCCATGAACAGCTCCATCCGGTGTGCGATATCAAACAGGCCTGAGCAATATCGACAGTTTATCTTGCAATCCCCTAATCAGCCTGTCAAGATACGTCAACATGGCTGACATATCTCGTCCTTCCGTTTCTCCGGGTGCGTCCCCCCTCTTCCTGCGAGAAGATGAAATCCGGCGCGGTGTCGAACTTTTGTATTTCGGCTATACCCGCCTCACCAATTCCATCGATCAGGTATTGGCCAAGCAGGGCCTGGGTCGCGCGCATCATCGCGCACTCTATTTTATCGCCCGGCAACCCGATCTGACCGTCGGAGAACTGTTGCGCTTGCTCGCCATAACCAAGCAATCTCTGGGCCGCGTGCTCAAGGAACTTCACGAGCGCGATATGGTTGTCACCAAACCAGGCCAGATTGACCGCCGACAAAAATTGTTGCGTCTCACCGACAGCGGCGCTGCTCTCGAAGCTGACCTGTTCGCGCAGCTAAAAGAGAAATTGTCTGACGCCTATGTCAGTGCGGGACAGGAATCTGTCACCGGCTTTTGGCATGTTCTGGAAGGGCTGGTCCCGGAATCAGATCGGCAGATGGTATTCGATCTACGCAAGGACAGCGCCTGAAGATTTCTATTTTCGGGCTTCTTCGGCCATTTCAATGTTGCGTTCCATGGCGGCTTTCAGAACATCCTGCATGAGGATATTGGCCCGCCCATCCGCGTCCATGACATCCAGACCTTTGCGGGTTACGCCATTGGGGCTGGCTACCTGATTGGCGAGAGTGCCGGGATCATGATCTGAACGTGCAGCCAGTTCGGCAGCGCCCTCAACCATGGCTATAGCCAGGCGCGCCGCCTGATCCTGCGGCATCCCCAATTGCTTTGCTCCGCTGGCAAGAGCATCGATGAAGCGGAACAGAAACGCCGGGCCCGATCCCGACAAGGCTGTTGCCAGATGCATCTGATCTTCATTTTCCAGCCATTCCGGCGGACCCAGTGGCGCGAAAAGCACGTTCATGCGATCCTTCAGTGCCGCATCATCATTCTCGGCGATCATGACCATGGGTGACTTGCCAAGCGTTACCGCCATGTTTGGCATGACACGCACAATCGTATCCGCAGCAGGAAAACGATCGCGCAGAATTTCCAGTTCGGTTCCCGCAAGGATTGAAACAAGGCAACTGGCTGGCCCAAGGCGCGGCGCAAGCTCTGGCGCCACGTCATCAACCATGTGAGGTTTGACTGCGAACAGGACCAGATCCGGCGAACCGGTCTCGGGCAAATGATCGCGGGTCTGGATACCATTGTCGAGACGCCGTCCGCTGGCAGTCACAACAGAAAGATTTCCTTGTGGCAGGCCGAGGTCGAGCCAGGCCTGCAGAATCGCGCCGCCCATATTGCCGCAACCAATGACCCAGATGTTATCCGGCCATTCCGGCGTCGCAGTCATGCTTCGCCCTGAGTGTCTACCATGGCGTGCTCAATCGCATCTTTCGGACTTTTGTCACTCCACATCACAAACTGGAATACGGGATAAAAGCGCTCCCATTCATCAATCGCAAGATCCACAATGGACTGCGCCTGATCCAGGCCGAGCAAACCGCTGCCACCCAGCATGATCGCATGGCGGAACAGCAAGATATTATTGTTGGACCAGAGATCGAAATGACCCAGCCATAACTGCTCGTTGATCAATCCCAGAGCTTCGTAGACCGCAGGCGTCTTGTCTTCCGGTACCCGGATATCGGGAAGCAGCAGTAACTGCAGGACATGGTCCTCGTTCCGCCAGATAGCGCGCAATTGGTAGCTTGTCCAGTTGCCCTTGATCTCGACCGAAATCTCTTCTTCGCTGACATGATCCACCGACCACCCGCGCGCTTCAAAAAAAGCGGCGAGCATATCAACCGGCGGCGCTTCTTCCTGGTCCAGTTCGGACCATTGGTCTTCAAGCATGGTGATTCCAAATCAATTGCATAGGAGGCTTAGTGGCCCAGCCTGTCAGGCAGGGCAAGGCAATGGCATGTACGCGCCGATATTGTTTGTGGGAAGACTGTGGATAATAGCATCGGTGCGAAACCATACCAATAGTCTGGTAGATCAGCCTATTTCGTACTGCCGGGTTTTTTCGTGGCCGGCTTTGCAGCGGTCTTGGCTGCCGCAGTTTTCCGCGCTGCTGGCTTGCGGGTCGCGGTTTTGCGGGCTGCCGTTTTACGGGTTTCTGGCCGCTTCGCTGCAGGAGATGTTTTTTCCAGTGCATCCAGTCGTTTCTTCAAGGCGTCGGCTTCAGCCCGGGCCTTGGCCGCCATTTCCTTGACCGCTTCAAACTCGTCGCGTGATACGAAATCCATTCCGCCGAACCATTCTTTTGCGCGTTCGCGCGCACCGGCTTCCGCTTCGCGTCCTACGCCTGCAACGGTTCCAGCCAGTCCGTTTAGGACCTTGGAAAGATCATCAAAAAATCTGTTCTGGCTTTGCATAATATATCACTCCGTTGATGTTCAGTGAGACCGTTGGCCGATCCGAAATCTGGTGCCAGACTATATCTGGGTTCTCGCGGCCGGGACGACAAGGGTTTCGGCACCGGGATTCAAAATATCAATCTGCTTGTTCAATATGCCGGCGAAACACAACCAGGCAAGATAGGGTACCATCAGCCATGCCGCTGCCTTGCGAATCCGCCCGAAAACGACTGTCGTCATCACCGACAGCACAAAGATCGCCACAAGCAGCCAGAAAGCAGCAGATACCTGGTGCATACCGAAAAACAGGGGTGACCAAAAGAGATTCAGAGCGAATTGTGCCAGGAATAAAATGATCGCCAGACCGCGCAGTGGAGCCCCTCTGGCATGCAATATCATCGCAAAAGCCGAGCCGATCATGATATAAAGAATTGTCCAGGCAGCTCCAAATACCCAGCCAGGTGGCTGCGCGTCAGGTTTGATCAAGGCGCTGAACCAACGATTTTCCTCACCAGAACCCGCAAGCTGACCGGACAAAAAACCCAGGATCACAATTACGGGAACGATGAACAATACCCACCGCAGCAATGACATGCGCAATTGCCCTTTTGATGCAATCTGATTCACTTCATGCTTTCCTGTTTTTCGGGTTCCATTGCGAATCGCTCCGCCTGTTTTGCCCTGTTTCGCAACGTATGTAGGCAATCATCTCCGCATTTACCAGCGGGTTCACCATGACGCATGCAGAGCAAAAAAAGGAGAATAATCTGGCGAAATCCGGCAATGACGCCTTGGCATATTCCGATCAGTAACCATCTTGTTATCATATGTTTCAGCTTGTCGGACAGAAGTTCAGTCAACAGGATTGTGACACCCATGTCTGACTGCTAGAGGCCATTGCCATGAACGAAGAGCGAAATGTGACTGAACCCGTCCCGGAATCAACACCGCCCGAACAGTCATCCAGTAACAAGATAAGTAACCTGCGGATGGTCTGGAGCCGCGCAATTGCATATCCGAAGCAAATTGTACTTGCGGCCACATCACTGTTTGTAGCCGCCATGGCAACACTGGCAATTCCGGCAGGATTCAAAACCATCATTGACAAGGGGTTTGCATCCGGAGGCGGCGATATTGCGCCCTATTTCGAGTTGCTGCTCGTTATCGTCGGTGTTTTGGCAATAGCGACGGCCTTCCGATTCTATTTCGTCAGCTGGCTTGGGGAACGTGTCGTTGCCGACATTCGCCTCGCGGTGCAGCGCAATCTGCTGCGCCTCGCGCCAGGCTTTTTTGAAGAAAACCGGCCTTCGGAAATTGCATCCCGGATGACGTCCGACACAGCTGTGATCGAACAGGTGGTTGGAACGACGGTTTCGGTTGCGCTAAGAAACCTTGTTATCGGCATTGGCGGGATTGTTTATCTGTTCACTCTTGCCCCTGCTTTGACAGCCGGTCTGCTGGTTGCCATCCCGGTCATCATTTTGCCCATTGTGTTCATCGGACGAAAACTGACCAATGTGTCACGTTTCAGTCAGGACCGAGTTGCAGATGTCGGTGCAATGGTCGCGGAGACTCTTGGGGCGATGAAGATCGTGCAGGCATTTGGACAGGAAGCTCGCGAGCATCAGCGCTTTGAAGGTGCGGTTGAAGCCACATTTGAAACAGCGAAACGCCGTATCCGCTTGCGTGCCGCCCTGACCGCTGTTGTCATTGCACTGATTTTCTCAGGGATTACAATGTTGATGTGGCGCGGCGCCATGGGTGTGGCCGATGGCAGTATATCTGGCGGAACGATCGCCGCCTTCGTTCTTACGGGCGGACTGGTGGCCGGTGCGTTTGGAGCATTGACCGAAGTTTATGGCGACTTGTTGCGCGGAGCCGGTGCAGCCGGGCGTCTCGCGGAGTTGCTGGTCGAAGAACCCGGTATCGCTGCACCTGCATCGCCGATTGCTTTGCCAGAGCCTCCACGTGGCCAGATATCATTCGACAATGTCACATTTGCCTATCCAACCCGGACCGAGACGGCCGCATTGCAGAATTTCTCACTCAAGGTTCTGCCTGGCGAAACAGTAGCGGTCGTCGGCCCTTCCGGTGCCGGCAAATCAACTTTGTTCCAACTGGCACAGCGTTTCTACGATCCTCAAAATGGCAGTGTTCGCATTGACGGCGTTGCTCTTCCCTCTGCCGACCCGGCAGACATCCGCGAACGCATGGCTCTGGTTCCGCAAGATACCGTATTATTTGCAGCCAGCGCACGAGACAATCTGCGTTATGGCGAATGGGACGCAACCGACGAACAAGTCTGGGAAGCAGCGCGCGCGGCCAATGCGGAAAAATTCTTGCGCGAGCTGCCGGATGGTCTGGACAGCTTTATGGGAGAAGCGGGAACGCGGCTTTCAGGTGGCCAGCGGCAACGTGTTGCGATCGCCCGGGCATTGCTCCGCAACACGCCTATCCTGCTGCTGGATGAAGCCACCTCCGCGCTCGATGCGGAAAGCGAGAAGCTGGTGCAGGATGCGCTGGATAAACTTATGGCGGATCGGACCACCATCGTGATTGCCCATCGCCTGGCCACGATCCGCTCTGCGGATCGCATTATAGTGATGGATGAAGGGCAAATAGTCGAACAGGGCGACCATGACAGTCTGATCGCCAAAAACGGCCTCTACGCGCGTCTGGCGGAGCTCCAGTTCAACAGCGGTGAACTGTCAAAGAGCAGCGTCACCGCGTAACAACACGATTCAAGAGCGTACTCCACATGTTGGAGTTTGGACTCAACGGTGACTGGCGCGCGGCGCGGCTCCGTTAGAATATGTTTGTCTGGTTGCTGGCTATCTGATCAGCGCGGGGCGCATGTCGAAGCAGCAGACAAAAAAAGGGCGGTGTTTCCACCGCCCTTTGAATTTATGTTCCGCAAAGCAGATCGCACCTAGTTAGGCATCCGAGCCGCTTTGTTGAAACTGCCATATTGTTCGTTGCCGACGAAACCGAATTTCGTCACACCGCTATCCTTGATGACCGCGAGTGTACGATCGACGTACAGATATGCAGCAATCGGGTCAGGCTGGAATTGCAATTCCGGTTCCGGAACCATCGATTTGGTCTGTGCCAGATACTGTTTGACCTGGTTCAGCGACACTTCCGTGTCATTCCAGACAATCTGATTGGTCGCAGTGATACCGAGGCGATTCTTGATCGGATCAACGTCAGGTGGTGGTGGTGGATTTGGATCATCCACGGGAAGGTCCAGTTTGACTGCGTGAGTCTGGACCGGGATTGTAATGATGAACATGATGAGGAGAACGAGCAGGACGTCAATCAAAGGCGTCGTGTTCATTTCCATCATCGGGCTGCCATCATCTTTGCCGCCGCTCATTGCCATTAGTGCGTCTCCTTAAACTTTAAATACTATCGCGCTGACGCGTCTATTCGATTGCGATTGGTGTCGACAGGAAGCCAACTTTGGCGAACCCGGCGCGCTGCATTGTATAGATTGCACCACCGATGCATTTATACGGTGTGTTGATGTCGCCGCGGATATGCACTTCGGGCATATCGTCGGCAGTCATATTCTCAACACCGCCAAAAGCTTCGATCTGATCTTCAAGCTGTTTGACAGCCCTGGTGACCAATTCCGTCGAATCCACTGGTGTTGTGTTCCAGTAAACGCGGCAATTCCCGCCGGGATTCGCACCTGCATATTCCGGATCACCGGGATCACGGCCTGCAGAGTCCGTCGTCGTCACAGCCAGCAAAACATTCTCGCGTTTTGTTGTCGTCACTTCAAACGGCAATACCGGCAATGTCATCTCAACCGTCTGGATCACAACCGGGACAGCAATCAGAAAGATGATCAGCAAAACAAGCATCACATCCACCAAAGGCGTAGTATTGATGTCCGATAGCGGCGGAGTATCTGTGCCGCCTCCTGCTCCAACATTCATTGCCATGGAATATTATCCTCTCAAAAACTAGCTATTCCGGAAGAGGCCTGGGCCATCTTCGGAGAGTCGGTTGGCCGGATCACGGGCTCAAAGCCTGAGACTGTGAAACCAGATCCGGCCAGCGACTTATTTCTTCGCAGGCGCAGCCGGCTTGGCAGCAGCTGGTTTCGCAGCAGCGGCAGGAGCAGCTGGCTTAACGCCGCCGTCCGAAGCCATGTAACCAAGAACATCATTTGAAAATGAGCTCAGGTCTTCTGCGATCTTCTTGTTGCGGCCCTGCAGCCAGTTATAAGCCAAAACAGCAGGAACGGCCACAGCGAGACCGAGAGCGGTCATGATCAATGCTTCACCAACCGGGCCAGCAACAGCATCAATCGATGCCTGTCCAGCGATACCGATTTTGATCAGTGCGCGATAAATACCGATAACTGTACCGAACAGACCGATAAACGGTGATGTCGCACCAACGGTCGCCAACCATGGAAGGCCGGTTGCCAGCTTCGAGTTAATCAGATCTTCCGAACGAGCGAGCGATCCGTGGAGCCAGTCATGGGCCTCAACAGGGTCGGTCAGTTTCGCGTGATCATCATCTGCACGAATGCCGTCATCAACAATCTGACGATATGCACTGTTCTTTTCGAGCTTCGAGGCACCTTCACGAAGGCTGCCGGCACGCCAGAAAGTCGCACGCATCGCTTTGCCCTGTTTCATCACCTTGTTCTGCTCGAACAGTTTCGAAAACAGGATGTAGAAAGACGAGATAGACATGGCGACCAGGATCAGGAAGGTAGCCCAAGCAATGGCACCGCCCTGCTCGAGAGCTTCCATCAAACCAAATGCGTTCTGTGGTGGTTCCACCGCTGCAAGAATTTCAATCAACATTTTAACATTCCCCTCAGGATAAGTTTATTTCAATAATTAGGTTTGGCAGCGGATCGACCACCGGGCCGATCCGCCATGATTAACGTTATTTCGGTATCTGCCAGCGAACCGCATTGGAATAGGTACCGGTTGTCGGATTGCCTGCCGCATCCAGCGACGGCCTGAACCGGGCCCTTCTCGTAAGGTTTTTGCACGCAGCCTGATCAAGATCAGCATGTCCGCTTGAACCTGTAATCTGGCAGTTATCAACCCGTCCTTTGGCATTCACCGTAAGACGGAACCGAGTTGTTCCTTCGCGTTCCTCACGCAACGCCCGTGACGGATAGTCATTGGCATTGGCCCATCTTCCCGGGTTACCGCGCGGCTCCGGATTCGCACGCTGTGGCGGCGGAGGAGGTGGTGGCGGTGGAGGTGCCACGACAACAGGCGGTGGTGGCGGTGGTGCCACTGGTTGCTGCTGTATCACCGGTCTTGGAGCCGCGGGCGGCGTCACGATCGGTGGAGGCGTTACCACAGGTGGTGGTTCAATCGGCTGATCTGGCGGTGGTGGAGGTGGCTCCTCCGGCTCTTCAGGTGGTTCCTCTTCCTGGATATCGATCATATCGAGCTCCGACGCTACTTTCTTGACCGCATTATAGGCCAGTCCAGTTACAAGAGCATATCCAAGCAACACGTGAATCAGAACGACAAGGCCGATTGATACGATCTTGCTCGAACTCATCTGTTGGTCAGCATAAGCCATTCAGAAATGTAACTCCTTTTCTACCCTAGGAATGCAAATCGCCCCGAAAGACGACTCCAAAAGGACAAATGGCAAGTTAACCATCGCGATCCCTAGATTCCCCATGGCAGCTTTTCGTTCGAGTGAAAGCCGCCTTCCGAATGTTTTAACGCGCTAGTTGGATGCAGGCAATCGGTTTGTTAATTCAGCATTGATTAACCTGTAAAAAACACAAAATAGCGCGTAACAGTCAAGCCGTCACTGTCCCTTTTTATGGAAAATCAATGCCCCGAACCAGCCTGTTTCTGATCAGCTTCATCATTGCATTAGCCGCTGAATTTCCAGCTTTTTCACAAGAACGGCAACCGGTGGATCCGCTGCAATATGCCGATCTCGCAGACCTTGCTGTCCAGGCTCCGGTAATTGCGCGAATAACAGTTAACAAAGCGATCAAAGTCGACCCTGAAAGGTCCATTGGTGCACCAACTGGAACCCGTCGATTCTATATAATCGGTGCTACAAACGCATTGATTCGGGGTCGTGGCGGGATCGCCGATACGATTCGCTACATCATCGACATCCCGATGGATGCTCGTGGTCGCACACCAAAGCTGAAGAAGCGCGAAATGATCGTTTTCGGGCGACGAGTGCCAGGCAGACCGGGTGAAATCCAGCTGGTTGCGGGAGATGCCCAAATCGCCTGGACGCCTGCACGAGCCTCCCGGATTCGGGATATCGTCAAAGAAGTTGTCGCACAGGATAGTCCTCCGCCAATCAAGCGAATCGGAAACGCGTTTCATGTCCCGGGCACGATTATCGGTGAAGGCGAAACCCAGATATTTCTGGAATCGGAAAGCGGCCAGCCAGTATCGATCACGATATTGAGCCGGGCGGGACAGAAAAAACGATGGGCCGTTTCTCTCAGTGAAATTGTCGATGAAGCAGCCCGGGCACCAATCAGGAATTCGCTATTATGGTATCGGCTGGCTTGTTTTCTGCCGCGCGATCTTCCCGAGGAAGCACTGAACGGTACCAATCCAACAGATTCCAATCGCGCACGCCTTGACTATCGCATGGTGATTCAGGACCTGGGCAATTGTCCGCGATCTCGCAGACCAATAAACAGCAACTGAGCTACCACGCGACATTCGCTGGCAATATTGCAAAGCCGCGTTAATAAGCACCACTCGTATGCACGTGCCGCAAGCGGTGCTGCTCGTCTCAATGTCTGACCTGTTTGACAACAGCTATTCTGGAATTGCCTATGACTTCTCCCCTCCGCATCGCTCTGGCTGGACTTGGCACCGTTGGTTCCGGCGTGATTGAGCTGTTGAACGAAAACAGTCAAATGATCGCTGACCGTGCCGGGCGGCCGATAGAAGTGATCGCTGTTTCCGCGCGGGACAAAAACCGTGATCGGGGACTGGATCTCAGCCCTTATATATGGTCCGACAACGCTCTGGACCTTGCGGCCATATCCGACGTCGATTGTGTGGTTGAAATGATCGGCGGTTCCGAAGGCGTCGCTGTTGACCTTGCCCGAAACAGTCTGAACAATGGCAAGTCATTTGTGACAGCCAACAAGGCCATGATCGCACACCATGGTATGGAACTGGCCGGTCTTGCCGAAAGCAAATCCGTTTCCCTGAAATATGAAGCTGCAGTCGCAGGCGGCATTCCGGTAATCAAAGGATTGCGGGAGGGCGCATCCGCCAATCGCATTGAGCGCGTCTATGGCATCCTCAACGGTACCTGCAATTATATCCTCTCGACAATGGAGCAGCATGGCAGTGATTTCGAAGAGGTCCTGAAAAAGGCGCAAGAACTTGGCTATGCAGAAGCGGATCCCGGATTCGATATTGATGGAGTCGATGCTGCACACAAGCTGGCCATTCTGGCGGCACTCTGCTTTGGCAAGTCGCTTGATTTCGGCGGTGTCGAAACAGCAGGTATAAGAAGCATCATGGCGGCAGATATCGGACAGGCCAAATCGCTGGGATATCGCATCCGCCTGCTTGGCATGGCACGGATTGACGACGGGAAACTGTTCCAGCGCGTCAATCCCTACCTGGTTCCGGAAGATCATCCGCTGGCACATATTAGCGGTTCCACCAATGCAGTGGTTGCAGAGGGCAATTTCTCGGGACGGTTGATGTTTCAAGGCGCGGGGGCCGGTGACGGACCAACGGCTTCAGCAGTGGTTGCAGATCTTGTCGATATTGCCCGCGGCGATTCCGGAGCGGTCTTCGCCATGCCTGCTGAAAGCATGCCTTCGGCGGAACGAGCAGAAAGCGGCAATCGGGAAGGCAAAAGCTACATTCGCTTTGTTGTCGCCGACAAACCCGGTGTTCTGGCAGAAATTACTGCCGCCATGCGGGATGCAAATGTCTCGATTGAAAGTCTGATTCAGACACAGAAAACGGATGATGGTTCGGTCTTGATATCCATGGTGACGCATAACAGTCTGGAACGAGACGTTGCGGAAAGTCTCGAGAAGCTATCGAGTTCGAGCAACATACAGGGCTCGCCCATGGTCATGCATCTTTTGAGCGAGACCGACTGACCAGCGGCCTGCACATATCAAGGCGTCTGATCGAGGGGCTTTGTCAGTGCACGCTTTATATAATCTTCGTCCGGACTTTGAGGTTGGATCGTCGACCACAAGTTCCCCTCAGATCGGTCTACGCCTCCCCCTGCTCCGCCAAATGAAATGGAAACCAAAGGCAATCCCTTGAAACAATTGCGTTCGCTGTAAGTTACATAGCAGCGGGTCTGCTGAACAATCTGCGCATTTCCTTTGGGCAAAGGGTCGCTGACACGAAGTGTCGGATCAACCGCCAGCTCTGGAAACGGCAGGCGATGGGCGCGATTGGGGTCGAAACCGGCGCAGACGATAATCTCATCGGGATTGCTGTTTATCAGACAACCATCAGCATCAACCGCAACAAGTTTCCTGGCATTGGCCAAGAGTTGAAGCGTACGTTCATCAGGTTCCGGATTCTGGGCGTGTCCAATTCCCGGACATAAAATCAGCAAAAGCAGAACAAGGCTTCTCGACATTGTGATTCGCCTCCCCTATCGAGAGTGAAAATTCTGCCCCTTAGAAGAGGACTAGACATTCGGATGCCTGAATCAAGTGATATTTTGGAACGCGTACTGGTTATGGAAATGGTACGAGTCACGGAAGCTGCTGCAATTTCCGCAGCCAATCTGATCGGCCGCGGCGATGAGAAAGCGGCGGATGCCGCTGCTGTCGAAGCGATGCGCGAAGCTCTGAACGGTCTCGATATCTGCGGAACCGTGGTTATTGGCGAAGGCGAGCGAGACGAAGCGCCAATGCTGTTTATCGGCGAAAAAGTCGGTCACGGCTGTGAAGGCGAATCCCCGGAAATTGATATCGCTCTGGATCCGCTCGAAGGAACAACGATTACTGCCAAAGCCGGCCCCAATGCGCTGGCGGTGCTCGCGATTGCAGAAAAAGGCAATCTGCTTAACGCGCCTGACGTCTATATGGACAAGCTGGCGGTTGGCCCTGGCTATTCCCCGGACATTATTGATCTCAACAAGTCCGTACTGGAAAATGTCAGTGCAGTGGCCAAGGAAAAAGGCGTGCAGCCTGCAGATATTATCGTCTGTGTTCTGGATCGCCCGCGCCACGAAAAGATCATTACCGAGCTGCGTGAAATCGGCTGCGGCATCATGCTTATTCCCGATGGCGATGTTGCCGGCGTGATCGCGACGACTGATGAAGAAACAACAGTCGACATTTATATGGGCAGTGGCGGTGCACCCGAGGGCGTTCTGGCGGCAGCAGCTTTGCGCTGTGTCGGCGGACAGTTCAAGGGCCGGCTGACATTCCGCAATGACGACGAACGTCAGCGCGCCTATAAATGGGGCATTGAAGATCTCGACAAGGTCTATGATCTGAAGGAACTTGCAAAAGGGGATGTGATTTTTGCGGCAACCGGCGTGACGGATGGTTCCCTGCTGCAGGGCGTCAAAAAACTGCGTAGCGGAATGATGACAACCGAAAGTGTCGTGATGCGCGCATCTTCGGGCACGGTCAGATGGGTGAAAAGCGAACAGCGGGCAAAATGATCCGGCGCTTTATCGCAATGATCAGATGACCATGCCGGCGGTTCTTCGCACGAGGGCTATCATCCTCGGGCTCACATTATTAGCCACCGCCTGCATTTCGCCTGTTGATTATGGGCCAATCCCGCATTCACAATATGTTGAAGACAAGAGGTGCGATCCCGAGCCTTCAGAGGCCACTGGGTCGGACGAAACGCCATATTTTGTTGTAACCACCCGCTTGCCGGATTGCCAAAATTCGACAATCACGCTGACAAACCATCGCGGCGACAAGACTCGCTACGGTCGTTTTGGTGACCCGCGAATTGGTGAAAAGCAAACCGGTAATGACAAGCTGCCCGTGCCGTTTACGATTTCGAATGAAGACCAATGGTGGTCGGCTCTTTCGAAATCCATGGACAATCGAGAAGGCAGAGCACTTGTCTATGTCCATGGCTATCGCGAGACATTTCGGATAACTTCCAAAGATACCACCCAAATTGCCCGTCTGACAGGCTTTACCGGCCCGGTCATCCAATATAGCTGGCCATCACAGGGCGCACTGCTGAAATATGCTGTGGATGAAACCAACATGTATTGGGACGAACGAAATTTCCGCCGGTTTCTGATGCGTCTGGCTGAACAGAGCTGGACCCGGGAAATTGTACTTATATCGCATTCGCTGGGCGCCCGGCTTATCATTCCGGCGGTGGAATATGTCGACAAGAATTCAACCAATGCAGATTCCAGCAATATTTCAAATATCATTCTGGCAGCACCGGATATCGATCGACAGATTTTTGAACGCGAGATTGCCGAAGAGATTTTGTCCGAACGTCGGATCAGGAACAATCGCCGGATCGTTGTTTATGCATCAGCGAAAGACAAGGCGATTGGATTGTCATACCGCATTCACGGGTATCCAAGACTCGGCTCACCCGACTGTTTTGATCCCTTTAAAAAAGCAGCGCTGGAGCAAATGGGTCATCCGGGCCGCTGTTATGCGACCCTGAGCAGTGCAGATATGAAACCGGAGAAAAGCGGTCTGACGTTGATCGATACCTCCGCAATCAGCGAGGGAGCGACGGGCCACAGCGATTTTCTGCGGAGTGCGGCGGCCTGTCTTGATTTCGCGTCAGTGGTAAACGGGGAACGTAACCGCAGACAGGGTCGCAGCCCAACGCACCTGCCGCATGTTTTCACGCTGGACGCTGTGCCCAAGGATGAAGAACCCGAACATGACACGATCTGCCGACGCCGGCCGTTCGATTGATGAGCGAGGCAACATCACTTGATGATTTGCTGCAGGACGTACGCAGCTGCTCAATCTGCTCAGGCCTCCCCCTCGGCCCAAGTCCGTTGCTCCAAGCCAGTAAGAATTCAAGAATTCTTATCGCAGGTCAGGCGCCAGGCAGCAAAACCCATGCGAAAGGCAGACCTTTCGATGATCCCAGCGGCAAAAGACTGCGCAAATGGCTGGGTGTGACCGAAGAACAGTTTTACGATCCTGACCTGTTCGCCATCATCCCGATGGGTTTTTGTTTCCCCGGTACCGGAAAAGGCGGTGATTTGCCGCCCCGCCCGGAATGCGCGCCCCAATGGCGCCAGCCGCTTCTCGACAGATTGCCAAATCTCGAACTCACACTGATCCTCGGTCAATATGCAATGGACTGGCACCTCGGTGATACGAAATCTCGCACACTGACCCGAACGGTTGAACGATGGCAGGAATTCTGGCCCGGCATCCTGCCCCTGCCCCATCCGAGCCCGCGCAACATACGCTGGTTCAAAGCCAATCCATGGTTTGAGGCGGATGTTGTCCCGATATTGCAAGCACGGATTGCCGAATTGAGCTAGAAAATCCGCATTTCCAGACCAGCAGCCAAAACTCCACCTGTTTCCTTGCATGTTTCCAAATCTGCCACGCCGATTGTCTTGCGAGCCAATATGTCTTCTTCGCTCTGTGCATGGGTACAGATGATCGGCGTATCCACAACTTTTTTCAGCCGCCAGCCGGTTGCAATTCGTTCAAGCTGTGCCCGCGCATTTTCGCCATCTGAACCGGCACAAATCATCGCGGCATAAGGCCGCCCCTCGATCTTGCCGAGCAACGGATAATAGCAACGATCAAAAAACGCTTTCATCACTCCAGCCATGGCAGCAAGGTTTTCCGGAGTTGCAAAAATATATCCGTCGGCTGCCAACATATCCTCAGGCTGACATTCTTCCGCTTTCATCAATATTACATCCACTGCGCCGGCACACCGGGCACCGCCTGTTGCCGCATCAGCCATCTGATGCGTGCCGCCGGTATAGCTGTAATAAACGACAAGAAGTTTTTTCACCGGAATCTCACTGAGCACATATCTCAGATATGCCAGTCCGGCTGAAAATCTTCGACTTTTGCCTGCAACGCGTCGCTGGTATGTTCAAACCCCGGGAATGCATTGACCGGTAATCGCAGGAACACCGCTCCCGAGGCTTCGGCCGGGGGCAAGGTACCAGCCCGGATATTGACCTGCAGGGAGGGCAATATCAATTTTGGAGCTGCCAGAGTTTTGTCGCGAGTGGAACGCATGGCCACGAACTCTTCTTCGCTCTTGCCGCCAATATGAATATTGCTGCGCCTTTGTTCGGCAATGGAGCTTTCCCAGATATATTCATCACGACCCTTTGGCAGATAGTCATGGCAGGTGAATACCCGCATGTTGTCGGGGAACGCGAGAATTTTCTGGATGGAAGCATATAGCGTAGCTGCATCTCCCCCGGGAAAATCACACCGTGCCGTGCCGAAGTCCGGCATGAACAACGTATCTCCCACAAAAATCGCATCACCAATTTTGTAGCAGACACATGCCGGAGTATGGCCGGGTGTATGCACTACCTGAATGGTATTTGTGCCCAGCGGCAAGGTTTCGCCATCACTGAGCAACCGGTCAAATGCAACACCGTCAAACGAAACATCATCTGCTTCAAATATCGGAGCAAAAACCTGCTGGACCTCGGTAATCTTCTCGCCAATTGCCAGTTTCGCGCCCGTTTTGACACGAAGATAATGCCCTGCACTCATATGATCGGCATGAGCGTGAGTTTCCAGAACATAGGCCAGCTGCAGGTTCAGCTCTTCCACTCGCGCCAAAAGGTGATCGGCACTGGCCGTGGCAAGCCGCCCGCTGTTATGATCAAAATCCAGCACCGGATCGATTATCGCCGCCGCTCCGGTTGCTGCATCGTGGATCAGATAACTCACGGTGTTGGACGTCTGATCGAAAAAAGCCTCCACCATCGGCGGGTTCTGGCTGTCATCAATTATAGTCATTCGGGGCACTCCGCCTGAGATTGTTGCACAATTTCCCACGGACCAGCCTGACTGCGAAATATTGCCGCTTGTCAGATTGAAGCAATGCTATACATCCGGGCCATGTCTGCAGTTCTAGATGTCACCCAATCCCTTTCCGGTCAAGAATGGCGCTGGCGCAGTACCAGCGCCGATGCCCGCGATCCGGGATTCAAGCCCGATGATCTGGTCACCCAGCTCCTGCTGGCGCGCGGAGCCACACGCGAAACACTGGAGATTAATCGCGATCCCACCATTCGCGGCTTCATGCCCGATCCTTCGGTTTTTCAGGATATGGACAGGGCGGCAGAACGTATCGCCGACGCAGTTGCTACACAGCAAAAGGTTGTGATTTTCGGCGACTATGACGTCGATGGCGCCACCAGTGCAGCGCTGCTGATCCGGCTGCTGCGCGATCTGGGGCTAGATGCCGGATATTATATCCCCGACCGGCTGATGGAAGGTTATGGACCGTCCGGCGAAGCTCTGGTCAAACTGGGCGAACAAGGCTCCGATCTGGTGGTGACGGTTGATTGCGGAGCGATGGCGTTTGAAGCGCTTGATATGGCGAGCAAGGCCGGTGTTGAAGTCATTGTGGTCGATCATCACAAATGCGCTGCAGAATTGCCGAAAGCTCTGGCGCTGGTGAACCCCAACCGGCTGGACGAGAGCGACGCTGGTGCGGAGCACGGTCATCTCGCTGCGGTCGGCATGGCCTTTCTGCTGGGCGCGGCCATCATCCGCACATTGCGCCAGCGCGACTTTTTCAAACAGCGCGCAGAACCAAAATTGCTGGAACTGCTGGATATTGTTGCACTGGGCACGGTCGCAGATGTGGCTCAGCTCCGCGGATTGAACAGAGCCTTCGTTGCGCAGGGGCTGAAGGTACTGTCCGGTCGGCAAAATCCCGGCATGTCCGCCCTGATAGATGCCAGCCGTCTCAAGCGCGCTCCGATCTGTTCCGATCTCGGCTTCGCTCTGGGGCCACGCATCAACGCCGGTGGTCGGGTTGGCAAATCTGATCTGGGCGTTCGTCTGCTAACCACCCAGGATCGTGATGAGGCGCAATCCATCGCGGCTGAACTCAACCATCTCAATGAAGAGCGGCGAGCGATCGAAGCCCATGTGCTGGAAGAAGCCGAGGCCATGTGTGCGGGGCAGGAAAATCAGGCCGTCGCCGTGTTGTCTTCAAAAGGCTGGCATCCCGGCGTGATCGGTATTGTCGCCAGCCGCATCAAGGAAAAACTGGGGAAACCGGCGATCATCATTGCCGAAGATGAAGATGGCATCGGCAAGGGTTCCGGGCGTTCGATAACCGGCGTCGATCTTGGAGCCGCCATTATTGCCGCCAAGGACAGCGGGTTGCTCGTCGCTGGCGGGGGGCACGCGATGGCGGCTGGCATAACGATCGAGTCCGCAAAGATTGCAGCTTTTGCAGAATTTTTAAACGACCATCTGGCCGAAAATATCAGCGCAGCCCAATCAGGAAGGGCCCTGTTGTTGGACGCAATATTGTCGCCCAAGGGCGTGAACCCGCTGTTCGTCGAAGCCATGGATGGCGCGGGGCCTTATGGCATGGGATGGCCCGCCCCCCGTATTGCCGCGGGCCCGGTTCGGATTATCAAATGCGACATTGTCGGCAAGGACCATGTTCGCATGATTGTCGCGGGCGATGACGGCGGCTCGATCAAGACCATCGCATTTCGGGCCGCGGAAACGGATTTGGGTCAAGCCTTGCTCACCGCACCAAAAAATCGCAAATTGTGGATCGCGGGTCGCGCCAAGATTGACGACTGGGGCAGTCGTCCGGCAGCAGAAATACATCTCGAAGATGCTGCCTGGGCAGACTAGAAACAGGGAGCCCTCATGTTTAGCCATATCACTCTCGGCATTGATGATTTTGCCAAAGCCGAACCATTTTACGATGCCATCATGGCGGTACTTGGTCATCCGGTGCTGATGCAGCACCCGCAAGGCAAGGCCTGGGGCGAGCTCACCGGACCAAAATTGTTCATCGGTCCGGCCTTTGACGGCGCCCCTGCCCGCGCTGGCAACGGCAATCATGCAGCCTTCATCGCCGCAAGCAGGGCGCAGGTTGATGCATTTCATGCCGCAGCGCTGGCAAACGGCGGAAGCGGCGAAGGCGCACCGGGATTGCGCCCGCATTATCACCCCAATTATTATGGCGCATATGTTCGTGATCCGGAAGGAAACAAGCTGCAGGCTGTCTGCCACAGTGCGGCCGGCTAAAACCGCATTTTTCCTGCGGAAAGCCCAAAAGACAAAAAGGTGAAAAAGCCTCATGATTGGGGTTGACCAAAGCCCCCGACATCCCTAATTGCCGGGGCTCGCCAATCGGTGATGCCTTCGGGCACTGGTACGGCCCCTTCGTCTAGCGGTTAGGACGCGGCCCTTTCACGGCTGAAACACGGGTTCGATTCCCGTAGGGGTCACCACGCAGTTTTCTCTTTCATGTCAGAAACTTAAATCCCGTTTGGGCACCATGTTTTTGCGTCATTTCGGGGACTTGCACTCCTGAGAACTCGTGTTTCAAGTTCACATGTTGAATTGCGCTAGACTTTGGACAAACATAACCGCTGCAATCTCAAACTGGCAGAAGCGTGTTTTCAAAGCTGACTGTCCGTTTTTGCGGTCAAGGCCGGCGTTGGCATCACTGCCGTGACAACCCAAAGGAGGCGTCAGACATAAATGGTTTAGCTGCCTTTATCTTTCGAATAAGGCCGATCGATTAGAAATGCAGCCATGGTTGCGATCAAAACAATCATAGTACCCCACCATGGAGGAGAAGCTGGTGTCGCGTTCAACACAGAGAGCGTAGCCAAAAGCGTTGGTATGTAAGAAATGAAGACAAGAGCCGGGATCAGGTAGCGCGCCCAAATCTCTCCGCGCCGAGCGGGAATCAGGATCAGGCATATCACAGCGACACCAACCGCAATCCATCCAGCGCCTGCCAAATCCAAAAGCGCGGAGAACAAAATTTGTTCCGAGGTTGTCAGTTCCACCCACTCACGGCCAATTGCAACCGCGTGATACGGCATGAACGTGGGAGAAAAGATGTAAATCAGTCCAAGTATGATGCTGACTATTCCAACACCGAAATAAAGAAATATGGCGGCTTTCCGCAAAACAAGAATCCAGCATGCTGACTATTGATCCTCTTGATATGTAAATCTGCCGGAAGCTGTATGCAAGCCTTCCGCTTGTTTCCAGTTCGCCAGGGGCTCGACATCAAACATTCATGCTCGTGAAAAAGTACATCGCTCGACGTCGATTTTGCCGATGCTCTGAACCAGCAACGTGCATTTTAGTTGGTCAAGGACGCTTCCTGCCGGACAAGGCGCACCATATTGTCCAGCACATAGCCGGCAACCGAACGTGGTTGCGCCGCGATTTGCACACGGCCGGGAACCGGCTGCAGCACGGCCCCTGTATCATGTGTGCTTTTTTCCGCGATCAGACGCACCCGGTAGAGAGCCTCCCGCGGCCGCAGGATATCCTCGTCCCGATCAGATGCAATGGAACCGCCATTGATTGATGACAATATTGGCTGGTTCAGTCTCTCCACCGCATTTGCAGATCGATCAACAAGCTTTACGGCCCTCGACAATTGTGTCGCATCATCCGGAATAAACCGGCCGTAAGCCTCGCTTTCAACACGCCAGATATCATCTTCGCTGACATAAGCCTGAACGTCAAAATCATCCGGCGTGACAACATAGGCAATCACCTCGGCGCCGCCCAGCCAGCGCCCGGAATGAACATCCGGTTTCAAGTCCGTAACGATCCCCGAGATCGGTGCACTCAGAATCAATCGTGCATTTCTGAGCTCGAGACCGGTCAGCCGATCCTGCTCACGCTTCAATTCGCGATCAAGAATTGTGCGATTGGATAGGTCAATATCATCTGCAGCACCGCGGCCAATCTGGAGTTGCAGATTGGAAATCCGTACCTTTGTCGCAGATATCTCCTTTTCCAGATCGGGAGCTGAAAGTTGCAGCAATGGTGTTCCTGCTTTCACTCGGGCACCATTTTGCACGAAGATCTTCTCTATCTTTCCCGGATCACCGGCGACAATCGGGGAGGCGCCGATGGGTGTCAGTACAGCCGGTGCACTGATGTGGCGATCGAGTGGCAGCAGACACAGCAGCAGCGTGATACCGGTCCCGATCAATAATAATCGGGTCCGTGATGTCGCCGCTATCCGGTCTTTCATACTCGCCCAAACCTTGAATTCGGACATCACCGGGCGAGCGACAAAAACAGCAATCTCGACCACGAACAGGATCACCCCCAGCAGCTTGAAAAAAAGCGTATAGACCAGTAGCGCGATTCCGATGAACAATATCAGCCGATAAAGCCAGGTCATCCAGGCGTAGACGATCATCCCGCGCCGCAACGGATCGGGCACCCGTTCGGGAGCATCGTCGCCTAGAGAGAATAGCAACTCACGCAATCGCCAACGTCCCAGCGCAAAGGCACGAGGTTGCAGATTGGGCACGCCCAGCCAGTCCGACAGAACATAATAGCCGTCAAAGCGCATGAACGGATTGAGATTAATTGCCAGGCTCATGACCCAGCTTGTTGTCGCAAGGACAAAGGCAACGCTGCGCAACATGCCATCTGGCAGTAACACCCAGGCCATGGTCGCGAGACCGGCGATCATCAGTTCCACTGTGACACCGGCACAATCAATCATCAGCCGTTGCTTGCGCGAGGTCAGTCGCCACGCGCCGGATGTATCAGTATACAAAACCGGCATCATGACCAGAAAGCTGATCCCCATGCTGGGAATGCGGCAACCAAATCGGGTAGCGGTGTAAGCGTGGCCAAGCTCGTGGAGGATCTTGATTGCGAAAAGACCGAGGCCATAGGCGATCAGACCCTGCCAGCTGAAGAAATAGAGGAAGGACGCCAGGAAACTATCCCATTGACGGGCGACCAGGAACAGGCCGATGAGCGCCAGCAATGCAAAGAAAGTCAAGGCCGGATAGGACCAGAGGGGTGCAACTTTGTCGATCGTCCGTTCGAGGAAAGCTGCGGGTTTGACAATCGGGATGCGGATGAACAGGTAATTATCCAGCATCCATTTCCACCAGGCTTTCCTGGCCGTTTCTCGCTGTTCCGTGAAACTGGAAACCGTGTCTCCGATGGGAGTTACGGTGAGACTGTTGCTCAGCGAAAAGTCGACCACCTGACCAAAGGTATTGTTGATTTCTTCCTCGTCCAGTCCTTCCTCTACCAGATCGTCATTAACTTTCGCCAGATCACCGGAGGCCCAGCGCGCGAGAATACGATATTCAATCCGGCCCAGTTGAAAGAACAGGTGTCGTACCGGATCAAACAACGTCCAGCTTGGCGCGCCGTTGACCAATGCCGCACCCGGTTCGATTCGCAGCTCTTGCCGAAGCGGAGGCAGTAAAGGCCGTTCCGGCTCCCCAGACAGAGCGGCAGTCACAGACCGACTGTTTGTCTGAAGCTCGCGATCGGTCGTTTGAGCAAGGAATAAGCAAGCGGCACCCACTCGCCATAAAGTTTGGCAGTACCGCGTGAGCCGATCCGCGGATTTCCGGATGTCGGCTTGGCGGTAACCGCAAAGGCCAAAATGCCTTCAGCTGTTTGCCGGGCCTGATAGCTGGCATGTTCCACCTTGCCTTCAACGGCCCAAAGCGGTTGGGCATCGAGCCAGATTTTCACACGCGATCCGCTTTCCAGCGCCATTTGCTCGGCCGCCGGCAAATCAATCCGCAATGCAATCTCACCTGGATCTGCGACCTGCAATATCGGGTCACCTACATTGACAGCGCGCCCTTCCCAGTCGCGCCGGTCGCTGTAAATAGCCATTCCCGCACGCGGTGCTTTTATCTGCGACAGGCTCATGACATCATTGGCAAAATTATAATCGGCCTGCGCCAGATCATATTCCGCCCGCAGCGTTGCAATTTCGCGGGTTTCGTCATCTTTTCCAAAAGCAGTACTGGTCGAGCGGTCCACCCGCGCCTTCGCAACCGCCAGCTTTTCCTGCGCAAGCTTGAGTTCGTTGGACAGCTTAACATCATCAAAGGATATCAGCAGAGCGCCTTCTTCCACAGCCGCATTGGGCGCAACGTGAATGCGCGAAATCACCCCCGAAAGCGGCGCTGCGACCATGAACGGGCGTGCTGCCACAACCTCCATGGGAGCGAGCGCCGTCATCCGGACCGGAAACAGGGCAATTACCAACAGCGCGACCATCACGCCGATTTTCTCCTTGCGGCCAAACCGGCCCAGTCGTTTCACCGGCTTGTCACCGGTCAACGCCCGCCAGCTATGCGAGACAGTTTCCGACAAGCGCGTCAGTCGATAACCTTCGCTATCGCGAAACGGTGCTTCCCGCATAACCAGAAGCCCGCCAAAAACCTTTTCCTCGCTGTCGAGCAATGGTTGCCAGCGACATTCTCCATAAGGATATTCTGTCAGCGCGGAATCAACACTCATTCCCTCAAGGGTAAAATCATGCGCGCGATCCAGACCGCTATTTTCGGACAGTTTCGCTATCAGCTTTTCCATAGCCTGAATCAGCGGAGCGTTGCGGTCCACTGAGGATATGCTCGAGGCACAAACGATATGATAGTCATCGCCGAAGCGCGGCTGGCGCATAATAAACATCTGCTCATAGGGCAGGATGCGACGCATTTCGTTGGCGACATGATAATGAAGTTCAGCCACGCCCGGCTGACGGCGCACTTCAGCCTCAAATTGCAGCAGACTGGCGAGCATATTCGCGTCACCGGATATGGGTGCAGCGCCCGCAGCCACAGGCAAGATAGCAATAGGTGCCGGCTCGGGATCAGGAGGGTGGACGGCCATCGGCCTTTACTACCTCTGACTTGGTCGGCCCGCTGGCCGGTGTTTTTTCTGCCGCGCTCTGCGCTGGTTTGTCGGATGGCTTCACAAATATGCCGGTACCGCTCATGCCGGGCAGAACCAGACTTTCGGTTTCATCCACATTGCCCGTAACCCGGATGGTCTTGCTCACCGGATCCACCGAAGCGCCCAGCCGGACAATCTGCCCCGTCACATCCGCACCGGTTTCGTCAATCTTGAAGGTAAAATCCGCACCGGGGCGCAGCCATGTCAGCCAGTTACTGGGCACAATCAGCTCGACCTCGAGATCACCGCCGCTTTGAATGGTCAGCAACGGCTGGCCACTCGCCGCAATCTCTCCGCTATGGCCGATTTGTTCGACAACTGTTCCCGAAAAAGGTGCATATACCGCACAATCGGAAAGATTTGCCTTGATCGCGCTGGCCTCTGCATTCGCCTTACCCAGATTGGCCTTGGCCACCGCAACCTCGTTCTTGCCGATAGCTTCATATTGATCGAGTTCAACATTGGTTTTGTAAGTCACGTCATAAGCATTGGCAGCAGCCTGTGCCGCTTTGAGTTCAGCCCGAATGGCAGAGCAGTCGAATTTCGCGAGCAAAGCACCTTTGCGAAAACTGCGCCCCTTGCCAAACGGCATGGAGGTGATGCGGGCAGTCATTCTCGAGGCGATCGTCGATTCCCGCTTGGGCTTGATAACACCGCGCACGTCGGGATCGGGCTTGGGCGCGGATGTTTTTACTTCTGCCTCAGCACTAGCTTGCGCCGTTTCTTCCGAGGCGCCTGACGCGGCCTCATTGCTCGACCAGTTGGGCCCGTCGCCGCCAGTCGCCAGACCGACGCCGATAGCCGCAACAATCGCTATGCCGCCGCCCCATATCCAGGGGGCAATTGATTTATTCTCGATGTCCGGAGTTTCGTCGCTCATGAAAAAAGCTTTCTATCGCCTATTTGTCGAGCTTCATCGCCGCTTCGCGCTCTTGCCATAGAGTAGCGAGCGACGCAGTCAACGTTCCGACATCCTCACGACCGGTCAGGTCTGGTGCGAAATCATCTATGCCCATCGATGCAAACAGATTGGCATAGGCATTTTGCGCCTCGGCATAAGCGATGTCATATTTGACCTCTGCAACCAGCGTGTTCATTTCCTCCCGCAGCAGGGTCTGCTGGCTGATCGCACCGGCTTTGTGACCAGACCGGATCTGATAGAGAATCTTGTCCTGTACCCGGTTCTGGTGCTCTGCAGTCTGTAATTCTTCCTGCAAATGGCCAAAGCGCGCCCGTGACACATGGACTTGGGTCATCACCGCCATGGTCAACGCCAGCTCGCGTTGTCGCAGCAAGTCATCCTGTGCACGCACTGCCTTTTTCTTAGGACCGAGTTTGAACAGGTTCAGCACATTCCAGCTCGCCCGTGCACCATATTGGAACCAGTTATTGTTGAACAGGAAGTCATTGGAATCGACATTCACACCCAGAATTCCGCGAAAACTGGGCAGCGCAGACAATAGTGCCGCATCCAGTTCCTTGCTGTTGATGCGCTGGCGATAGCTGACCTCGCGCAGTTCAGCGCGGTTTTTCAGGGCGGTCATCATCATGTCCTCGCCCGAATATTTCACGGCGGGAAGATTCTCGGTACGATCTGGCAGGACGAGCGCAAACCTGGTGCCGGGACGCAGGTTCATCAGAGCTGCGAGTTGTGCCTTGGCAACCACCAGTTCGCGTTGCAATTTACGAATCTCCGCCTGAATCTGGACCAACTCACGCTGATAGGTCAACGCTGTCAACGGAGCAGACAGACGGCGCTCGGCCAGTCTCTCACTATTATCGAGCGTTGTACTGACATTGCCCTCCAGTTCCTTCAACTTGGTCAGCAGCCGCTCTGCGCTAACTGCGCGCCAGTAAGAGGTGCGGACATCTTCGATGATCCGGTTGGCCACCTTGCGACGGCGTTCCTGGGAAATCAGAAACTCGTCCGCTTTTTGCTGCGAACGGACATAGGACAGGCCGAAGTCGAGGACGTCCCAGCTCAGCGACAGATCGCCGGTAAAGATATCACGTTCGGATGAAGTTGATGGTTCCAGTGACTGACGACGCGTGATCAGTGAAAGCGAGCTGGCACCGGAAAAATTGTTTCGTCCCGCATAACCTGCATTGGCAACCAGTTGCGGCAACATGTCATAGCGTGACAGATTGAGCTCACGGTTTTTGAGCGCCTCTTCCATCAACTCGACTTTGTAATCGAGATTATATTTCAGTGCGCGCGCCATCGCTTCGTACAGATTTATCGGTGCTGTAACCGGTTCCTGATCGGCATCCACCGCGACGATATTTTCGCGTGCGGTGGTATCGATTTGTGAAGGCGTGAGCGGTTTGGGATTAACCGCGCAACCGGCCAACAAGGCGAGTGCCGAGCAACTCAGAGCAAGTTTCTTGTACATAGTCTGCTTCCCTATCTAGACCTGGAACGCAGCAAGCAGCTGCGCTGTTTCATCTGCAGCGCTGGCGTCTGCCATTGCCATGGCACTGCCCAGGGGAGCAGCACCGTTTGTGTTCTGAGAAAGTTTCAGTTCCTCATCAATCTGGATTTCGCCGGTCGCACCCTGGATGAGGACCGGAATTTCGATAACCTGTCCATCGGCACGTATCGCCCTTACGATCAAACGAACGGTTTCCGCGTCCACTGGCCGTTCGATGATCGCCAGACCGCGTGCATCCATGCGAATCCAGCCCGGCAGCGGGCTGCCATCGCGGGTGCGCAATTGATACTCGACCATGCGCGGATCCCTCTCCGCACCAACATCGCGGATTTCCATATAGATCACACGGTCGCGAACAACCGATTCAATCATCACCTGATCACTGCCCGTTGACAGCTGGCGGACCGAGAAGCCGGTCAGGCCTTCGACCAGAAAGTCTCCGAAGCGCGGATCAAACAGGCGATCGGCGCCAAAGCGCAGATCCCGGATTTTGTCGAGTTGGCTGACCACATCGCTGACGGGGTTGCCGTCAATATCCAGTTCGCCGATGCCATTGAGCGAACGCAATCCGTTCACCGCGGTCAACAGCGGCCGGTTTCCATTCAAATCGGGCGTGTTGTTGAGGGAACGGAAGCTGTTGACTGTATCGTCAATGATCAACGGTGTGGAGATAAACCGATTCACGGGAACCACGATCGTGCTTGGTAACTGGCTGTCAGGGAAACCGATGCCGGGATTGCCGAGCAGGTCATCCACATTGGCATTGGCCTGTGTGACAATCACGGTCGCAATGGATTCAACAAAGCCGCCCTGCCCGTCGCTGACGATATAGGTGATTGTCGCAACACCCTGAAACTCGGGGTCGGCAAAATGCGAAATTGTACCATCGGTATTGATCACCACGGTGCCGATATCGACCTTGGCCGTAAACACGCTCAATGGATCACCATCAGGATCGCTGCCATTGGCGAGTACGTCGATAATCGTTTCCGCGCCGCCAATGCCGAACACTTGTTCATCGCCATCTACCGGCACTTCATTGACGTTACGAACGGTGACAGCAACAGTCGCAGTGGACGTACTGCCATTGCCATCGCTGATCGTATAAGTAATTGTATCTGTACCAAAAAAGTCGACATTGGGCGTATAGGTGACCGTTCCATCCGGGTTGATCGTCACCGTGCCATTAGCTGCGGAAGCCGCGGCGACGGTCAGCGGATCGCCATCCAGATCAACATCATTTGCCAGCACCGGAATGACAACCGGGCGCTCTTCATCCGTGTCGGCAATGTCATTGGCAGCCAGCGGCGGATCGTTGACCGGGCTGACGGTCACGGTGATGGTCGCAGTCGTTAAACCGCCATTGCCGTCACTGACCTGATAGGTGATCACATCCGTACCGTTGAAATTCGGATCGGGTGTGTAGGTTATCGTTCCATCCGGGTTGATCATCACGGTGCCATTGGGTGAAGTCGCACTGGAAATGATCAGCGGATCGCCATCAACGTCACTGGCATCGTCGAGCGGCGACAGGGTGACCGGCGTATCTTCGGGAGTGACTGCAACATCGGGAACAACCACTGGCGGATCGTTGACCGGTGTGACGTCGACAGTGACCGTCGCAGTGGATGTCCCCCCCTGACCATCGCTAACCATATATGTGATTGTTGTCGGGCCGTTGAAATCGGGATCAGGTGTGAAGGTGATGGTGCCGTCAGGATTGATCACCACCGTACCGTTGGGCGAAGTTGCTTCGATCACGGTCAGCGGATCGCCGTCGGCGTCCGTGTCGTTACCGAGCACGGGTATCGTCACAGGTGCATCTTCGGGCGTCGAGACATTGTCGTTCACAGCCACTGGCACGTCGTTCACCGGATTGACGGTGATCGTAGCGGTCGTTGCCGCGAAACCGCCATTGCCGTCCGAGACCGTATAGGTGATTATGTCTGTGCCGTTGAAATTCGGGTTCGGCGCGTAGGTCACGGTACCATCCGGATTGATAGTGACCGTGCCATTAGGCGCCGTTGCGGCTGTCACCGTCAACGGATCACCATCTGCGTCGGTATCATTGTCCAGGATAGAAACAGTTACCGGCGTATCTTCATCGGTCTGCTCGACATCAGGGGTCGCAACCGGTGCGTCATTCGCCGGATCAACTGTCAATGTGACGGTTGCGGTCGCGGTACCACCATTGCCATCGCTGATTGTGTAGGTCACCGTGGTCGTGCCATTGAAATCTGGATTTGGCGCGAAGGTTACTGTGCCATCCGGGTTGATCGTCACCTGACCATCGGGCGATGTTGCGCCCGTTACCGTCAGCGGATCGCCGTCCACGTCGCTATCGTTGCCGAGCACATTGAGGGTAATGGGCGTATCTTCCGGTGTCGCCGCCACGTCATCAACGGCAACCGGCGCATCATTGACCGGATTAACGGTGACATCGACCGTAGCCATGGCAGTGCCACCCTGACCATCACTGATCACGTAGGTAATCGTATCGCTGCCATTGAAATCGGGATCAGGCGTGTAGGTCACCGTGCCATCCGGATTGATAACCACGGTGCCATTGGGCGCGCTGGCCGAGATGACGGTCAGCGGATCACCGTCCACGTCGCTGTCATTGGCGAGAACCGCTATGGTGACCGGGGTTTCTTCATCGGTCACCGTCGCATCATCAACCGCTACAGGCGGATCATTGACGGCGCCCACGGTCACTTCAACCGTGGCGGTGGACGTGCCGCCATTGCCGTCACTGATTGTATAAGTGATCGTGTCAGTACCGTTGAAATCCGGGTTGGGGGTATAGTCAATCGTCCCGTCCGGCCGGATAACCACCGTTCCGTTGGCCGCGCTGGCCGTTGTGACGGTCAGCGGATCGCCATCGGGATCATTGTCATTGGTCAGTACCGGGATATTTACCGGCAGGTCTTCGGATGTTGCTGCAATATCGTTCACTGCAACTGGCGGAGGATTGGTAATCGTCCACGTAAAGCTCTGGTCTACTGTGCCGCCACGGCCATCATCAACGGTAACAACAACCGTATAAACACCGCCGCCAATCTGGCTCGCGCCGTTATCAATCGTACCGGTGATCAGGCCGTTTGCATCGATCGACAGACCAGCAGGCAGCCCGTTCGCCGAGAAGGTCAGTCCATCGCCGTCAACATCAGAGAAATTGGCAGCAACCGAAACGGAAACGGTCGCGCTATCGATGTCGTTCCGCGGCGCAATCGGACTTGCCACCGGTGCGTCATTGACCTCGCCAACGTTGATCTCGACCGTCGCGGTGGACGTGCCACCATTGCCGTCACTGATCGTGTAGGTGATCGTATCTGGTCCGTTATAATCCGGGTTGGGCACATAGTTGATCGTGCCGTCGGGATTGATGGTCACGTCACCATTGCCCGCAGTTGCCAAAGTTACCGTCAATATGTCGCCATCGGGATCCGTATCATTGCCGAGCACATTTATGTCCAGCGGTGTATCTTCGGTCACCGCAATCGGTCCGTCATTGACGGCAACAGGTGGCGGGTTGGTCACGGTCCAGTTGAAGGTGCTCGAAACCATTCCACCATTTCCATCATCCGCTGTAATCGTGACGATATATATACCATCGCCATCAGGTCCGCCCAGCGATGCCGATGGATCAATCGTACCGGTAATATTCCCCGCTGTGTCAATTGACAGTCCCGGCGGCAGGCCCATTTGGGTGAAGGTGAGCATGTCACCGTCAAGGTCGTCAAAGCTGCCGCTGACATCAATTGCAATGACATCCGCATCCGCATTGCCCAGCGCGGCCAGTGGCGCAACCGTTGGCGCATCGTTTTCAGCACCGACGGTCACTGTCACGGTCGATGTAGAGCTGCCACCCTGTCCATCGCTGATCGCGTAGGTGATCGTATCGACACCGTTGAAATTGGCATCTGGCGTATAGGTAAGAGTGCCATCCGGATTGATCACAACCGTTCCATTGGGAGCGCTCGCAGCGGTAACCGTGAGGGTATCGCCATCTGGATCAGTGTCATTGGTCAGGACATCAATCGGCGCCGTCGGCGTGTCCTCTGTTGTAGATGCGCTATCCATTACCGCCGTTGGCCCGGGATTAGTGATGGTCCAGATGAAACTCTGGACAGTTTCCAGCCCGCCATCATCGGTCGCGGTTATCTCAACCTGATAAACGCCGTTATCTGTCTGGCTGGCATCGGCATCAATGGTTCCGGTGATATTTCCGGCGGCATCCATCGACAGACCGTCTGGCAGATTGGTGGCCGTGAATGTAAGCACACCACCTTCCGGATCGCTGAACAGCGGTCCAAAATCAGCGCTGACAGCGTCACCGTCCTCGCTATCGCGGTTGGGCAGGATAGTTCCATCCGGCTCATCGTTGACAGGATCAATGACGATGGTGGCGACGGCGGTTGCAAACTCGCCATTGGCATCTTGAATCGTATAGGTCACGGTTGCTGTACCGTTGAAATCCGGCTCCGGCGTAAAATCGATCGTGCCGTCTGCAAGAATAACCGCTGTGCCGTTTGTCGCCACAGCCGATATTATCACAATTGGCGTCATCGGATCGCCGTCGGGATCGACATCATTGGTCAGGACATCAAGATTGATCAACGTGTCTTCCGTACCAACATAATTGTCATTGATTGCCCGAGGCGGTTCGTTGGTGATCGTCCAGGTAAAGACAGTGCTGACCATCAACCCGGCCGCGTCTGTTGCAGTAACCGTCACCGTATAAGCACCGCCCGGCACGTCGGAAGAAGCCGTTGCACCTGTCGTTCCGGACACTTCGCCGGTCATCGGATTAAAAGTCAGTCCCGTCGGCAGGCCGGTGATATTGTATGTGAGCGTCGCATCATCGACATCGCTAAAGGCCGATCCCAGCGGAACTGTTATGGCTTCGTTGTTTGAGTCAAACAGATCTGGCAGACCGACTGTTTCCGGTGCATCGTTCACCGCCGTCACTGTCACTTCAACCGTCGCGGTCGCGGTGCCGCCATTGCCGTCACTGATCGTGTAGACAATCGTGTCAACACCGGTGAAATTGGGATCCGGCTGATAGGTAATTGTTCCGTCGGCTTCCAATACAATCACACCATTGGCGCTGTCGGCAGAAATCACCGTCAAATCATCCCCGTCGGGATCGTTGTCATTTGCCAGCACCGAAATATTGACCGCGGTATCTTCGGCAGTTGTGGCGACATCATCGGCTGCGGTTGGTGGAGGGTTGTTCACTGTCCACGTAAAGATCGAATCCACCATGCCGCCATTGCCATCATCAGCAGTGATTGTGACCGTATAGACACCGCCATTCAGCTGACTCGCCTGATTATCAATCGTCCCCGTGATTACACCATTTGCATCAATCGACAGACCGGCCGGCAGTCCGCTGGCGGTAAAAGTCAGCATGTCACCATCGAGGTCTTCAAAGCTGCCACTAACGTCAACAGAAACAACATCCGCATCGTCGTTGGTCTGGTTGTTGAGCGGAGGATCCGCAGTTGGCGCGTCGTTGACGGCGACAACCGTGACTTCAACGGTTGCGGTCGAGGTGCCGCCATTGCCGTCACTGATTGAATAGGTAATCGTGTCGGTGCCGTTAAAATTGGCCGCAGGGGTGTAAATAAGTGTGCCGTCGGGATTGATAGTGACAACCCCGTTGGGCGCGGTGGCGCTGATCACCGTCAGATCGTCTCCATCCGGATCAGTGTCATTGGCCAGTACGGCAATCGGCGCACTCGGCGTATCTTCATTTGTCGTTGCCAAGTCGTTTGTCGCCGTCGGCGCCGGATTGGTGACAAACCACGCAAAGGTGCCATCCACTGTTCCGCCATTGCCGTCATCAGCAGTGACAGTCACCATATAGACGCCGCCATTTAGCTGACTCGCCTGATTATCAATCGTCCCGGTGATCACGCCATTTGCATCAATCGACAGGCCGGCGGGCAGGCCGATGGCGGTAAAGGTCAGCGTGTCGCCGTCCAGATCGCTGAACTTGTCGCTGATATCCACCGAGACAACATCAGCATCTTCATTGCTGAGATCAGAGATCGGAATATCGACTTCGGGCGGGTCGTTAACTGGCGTTATGGTGACTTCCACCGTGGCGGTCGAGGTACCACCATTGCCGTCGCTGATCGTGTAGGTAATCGTATCGGTACCGTTGAAATCCTGATCGGGCGTGTAGGTGATGGTGCCATCGGGATTGATCATCACCGTGCCATTGGGTGCGGTGGCTATTGTGACGGTCAGATCATCGCCGTCGGGATCGTTGTCGTTGGCGAGCACATCGACAGTAACCGGTGTGTCTTCATCGGTCGAAGCGATATCGTTGGTCGCGGTCGGAGCCGGATTTGTGACTGTGTAGGTGAAGACGGAGTCGACCGTACCACCATTGCCGTCATCGGCAGTGACAGTCACCGTATAGATACCGCCATTGACCTGACTGGCCTGGTTATCAATCGTCCCGGTAATCAGGCCGGTATCCTGATCAATCGAGAGACCCGCAGGAAGACCTGCAGCCGTAAACGTCAATGTGTCACCATCAACATCACTGAAGTTTCCGGCCGTCGGAATCGAAGCCATTTCCCCATCAATGCCAACAACGTTCGGCAGCGGGCTATCGGCAACGGGTGCATCATTAACCGGCGTTACAATGATTTCGACCATCGCAGTCGAAGTCCCGCCATTCCCGTCACTGATCGTGTAGGTGATGGTGTCGGTGCCGTTAAAATCCTGATTGGGCGTGTAAGTAATCGTCCCGTCTGGATTGATGGTAACGAGGCCATTGGCAGCGGTCGCTGATGTCACGGACAGGGCATCGCCATCCGGATCATTGTCATTGTCAAGGACCGGGATGATGACCGGTACATCTTCATCTGTTGTTGCCATATCATCGGTGGCAACCGGAGCCGGATTATTCACTTCCCAGACGAATACCTGGCTCACCGTTCCGCCATTGCCATCATCGGCGGTGACTGTAACGCTGTAGATACCATCGCCATCGGGACCACCTTGCGACGCATCGGGATCGATCGTACCGGTAATATTCCCCGCTGAATCGATCACCAGACCGGATGGAAGTCCAATGGCGGAGAAGGTAAGACTATCGCCGTCAACATCGGTAAAATTGCCACTGACATCAACCGCGATGACATCCGCATCATTGTCATTTTGCGGTGCAATTGGCGTAGCGACAGGCGCGTCATTGACTGCATTGACCGTCACTTCAACAGTGGAGGTGGAGAAACCGCCCTGCCCGTCACTGATCGTGTAGGTGATGGTGTCGACACCATTAAAATCCGGATCGGGGACATAAGTCACTGTACCATCAGGATTAATCGTTACCGTGCCATTGGGCGCATCAACCGCCGTTACAGTTAGCGTATCACCATCAATATCCGTGTCATTGGCCAATACGGCAATATCCACCGGTGTGTCCTCATCGGTGGTTGCGCTGTCCATATTCGCGACCGGCGGGTCATTGACTGCATCAACGGTGACAGCAACTGTGGCGGTAGACGTACCACCATTGCCGTCACTAATCGTATAGCTGATCGTTGTCGGACCGTTGAAATTCGGGTTCGGTGTGAAAGTGATCGTGCCGTCCGGATTGATCGTCACCGTGCCATCGGGCGATGTCGCAGCGGTTACTGTCAAAGGGTCACCGTCGATGTCCGTATCATTGCCGAGCACGCCAATAACCACTGGTGTATCTTCGTTGGTAGTCGCAACATCATCCACCGCAACGGGCGGATCGTTGACCGCATTGACCGTCACGTCCACGGCAGCGGTAGAAGTGCCGCCATTGCCGTCACTGATCGTATAAGTGATCGTGTCGGTTCCGTTGAAGTTCGCATCCGGTACGTAGGTCAATGTCCCGTCTGTCGCTATCGTCACGGTACCGTTCAAAGCCGTCGCCATGGTGACCGTCAGCGGGTCTCCGTCCGGATCAGTGTCATTGGTCAGAACGGTGACATCAACCGCTGTGTCTTCATCCGTCACGGCCGAATCATTCACTGCAGTTGGTGCAGGGTTGGTCACGGTCCAGGTGAACGTCTCACTGGAGGTCAGACCATCCGGGTCTGTGCCAGTCACAGTGACAGAATAGACGCCGCCATTGGGCTGGCTGGCATTGCGATCAATCGTGCCGCTGATAATGCCCGTTGCGGGATCCATGCTCAATCCGGCGGGCAGACCGGTAACGCCAAAGCTCAGCGTATCGCCATCCAGATCGCTAAAGAAACTTCCCGTATCAACTGAAATCGATTGGTTATCCTCATGGGTGACATCCGGTATCGTTAGCGACTCCGGCGCGTCATTGACCGCAGCCACATCCACCGTCAGCGTTGCCGTGGCCGTACCACCCTGACCATCGGAAACCGTGTAAGTAACGACCGCAGTACCGTTGAAATTATCAGCCGGGGTGAAGGTCAATGTGCCGTCCGGATTGACGACGACCGTACCGTCTGAAGTGCTGGCTGCGGTGATCGTCAAAGGATCACCATCCGGATCGCTGTCATTCGCCAGTACAGCAACTGTTACTGGCGTGTCTTCAGGCGTACTCGCCACGTCATTGACTGCTATCGGCGGAATATTCTGGATCGAGTAGACAAAGGTTGTCGATACGGATTCGCCGGAAGGATCGGTGGCCGTGACGGTCACAACAAACGGTCCATTGACGGAACTGTCGGAAGCCAGTGTGCCGGTTATCAGTCCCGTATCCGGGTCAATCGTCAGTGCCGGCGGCAGACCCGAGGCAGAAAACGTCAGATCATCGCCATCTATGTCATTAAATCCCTGCGCCGTAGGAATCGAGACATCCGCTCCATCTTCGCCATTTTGATTGGCCAGCCCGACTGTAGTTGGCCCATCGTTTACCGGCGTAACCGTAACGGTGACAGTTGCTGTCGAGAAACCGCCTTCGCCATCGCTAATCGTATAGATGATCGTGTCTTCGCCGTTAAAATTGGCATCGGGACTATAGGCCAGACTACCATCGGGATTGATCGTGACGGTGCCGTTGCCTGCCTCCGCCTCGGTAACCGTCAATGGATCACCATCTGCATCAACATCATTGGTCAGCACCGCGACGTTAACGGCAGTATCTTCGTCTGTTGTCACCGCATCATTGGTGGCCACCGGAGCCGGATTGGTCACTGTCCAATCAAAGCTCGTGGAAACACTGCCGCCGCGCCCATCATCGGCGGTGACGGTAACGGTGTATACACCGCCGTTCACCTGACTGGCACTGCGATCAATCGTACCTGAGATCACACCTGTAGCGGGATCAATAGTCAATCCGGCAGGCAGTCCGGTTGCGGCGTAATTCAACATATCGCCGTCTGGGTCGCTGAACGCGCCCGCAACCGGCAGACTGATCACCTGACTGTCGAGATTGGTCTGATCACCGATACTGCCATTGGATGTCGGCGTGTCATTGACATCCGCAACCGAGACAAGGATTTCGGCCATTGAGGTACCACCCTCGCCATCTGAAATCTCATAGGTGATCGTATCGGTACCGTTGAAGCCGGAATTGGGGGTATAGGTTACCGTGCCATCGGGATTGATCACCACGCTACCGTTCACCGCGCTGGCTGCAGTGATAGTGAGATCATCGCCATCCGGGTCGCTGTCATTGGCCAGGGGTGAAATCGTAACCGCCGTGTCTTCATCGGTAGATGCGCCGTCGTCAACTGCCGTCGGACCGGGATTGGTAACATTGAAAGTGATTGTCTCGGTCGCGGTCCCGCCATTGCCATCCGAAACAGTTATCGTTGCGGTATACACACCGCCATCCGTTTGGCTGGCGCTGTTGTCGATCGTGCCGGATATCACGCCGCTGTCGGGATCAATCGACAGTCCAGGCGGCAGATCCGCTGCCGCAAATGTCAACGTATCACCATCAACATCCGAAAAATTACCTGCAATCGGAACGGATATAACCGCCCCGTCCTGCGTATCTTGGGGTGGCAGGGCTGTCCCGACAGGCGCGTCATTTTCCGGATTTACTGTAACCGTAATCGTCGCTGTTGCGGTTCCCCCTTCGCCATCACTGATCGTATAGGTGATGGTTGCGGTCCCATTGAAATTCGCAGGCGGGACATAGTTGACCTGATTGCCAACAACCGTGGCCTGACCCACCGAAGCCGCCGCAGCGATCAACGTGATCGGATCACCATCCGGATCGCTGTCATTGGGCAGCACATCTATCAGGACCGGCGTGTCTTCATTGGTTGTCGCCGTATCGTCGACTGCAATCGGCCCCGGATTGGTTACGGTCCAGCTGAATGTCTGCGTAGCGTCCAGCCCACCGGCATCGGTAGCCGTCACTGTGACGGTATAAATGCCGTTTGATCCGCCCTGACTGGCAGAACGATCAATGGTTCCGGTGATTTCACCGGTATTCGCATCAATCCCCAGGCCAGCTGGAAGGCCCGATACGGAATAGTTCAACGATGCATCATCGCTATCCGTGAAGCCACCGGCAGTCGAGATGCTGATACCGCTATCCGCATCCAAATTGGTTTGCGGTGGAAGCGAACCCACGGGTGTTGGCGCATCATTGACCGCAGCAACGGTGACTTCGACTGTTGCTGTCGCTGTCCCGCCTTCTCCATCACTAATCGTGTAAGTGATCGTATCTGTGCCATTAAAACCGGCGTTTGGCGTGTAGGTCAGTGTGCCGTCGGGATTGATCACGACAATTCCGCTGGCGGCACTCGCCGCTGTCACAGACAGGTCGTCGCCATCGGGGTCATTGTCATTGCCAAGCACATTGACGGTAACCGCGGTATCTTCATCGGTGGACGTGACATCATCAGTTGCTGTCGGGCCGGGATTGGTGACCGTCCAGGCAAATGTCTGGATCGCGGGTGCTCCCTGAAAATCGGTCGCGGTGATCGTGACCATATAGACACCATTGGTCCCGCCTTGACTGGCGCTGTTGTCGATCGTTCCGGTGATTTCACCGCTATTGGAATTGATCGAAAGTCCGGGCGGCAGACCGGTTGCGCTGTAGCTGATTGTTGGACCATCCACATCGACAAAACCCGAAGCTGTGGCAACGCTGACGCCGGTATCTGCATCTACATTCGTCTGGGGCTGCAACGTCCCGACCGCTTCCGGCCCGTCATTCACCGCAACGACTGTCATGCTATAGACCGCCGTATCCGTGCCACCTTCACCGTCACTGATGGTATAGGTGATCACATCATTACCATTGAAATTGGCATTTGGTGTGTAGGTCAACGTACCATCGGGATTAATAACGACCGAACCATTTGGCGCGCTCGCTGCAATGACCGTTAACGGGGCATCGCCATCGGGGTCGCGGTCATTTGCCAGCACATCTATAATGGCTGCCGTATCTTCGTTGGTCGCACCGCCATCATTATTGGCTTGTGGCGGCGGATTGGTAATCGCCCATGCGAAGCTTTGGGTCGCAGACAGGCCGTCCGGATCCGTCGCTGTTACAACAATATCGTACACCCCGCCGGAGCCGCCCTGACTGGCGCTATTGTCGATCGTCCCAGTGATCGCACCGGTATTGGCATTAATCGACAGACCTGGCGGCAAACCGGTTGCCGAAAATGTAAGATCCGAATTCTGATTATCCGGGTCACTAAAACCCTGTGATGTACCGACAAAAATGCCCTGCGCCGCATCCACATTGCTCTGTGAAGGTAGATTTCCGACCGGCCTCGGCGCTTCATTTACCGGCGTAACCGTGATGTCAACGGTCGCAGTTGATGTACCGCCACGACCATCGCTGATCGTGTAGGTAATCGTGTCCGTGCCGGAAAACTGGTTATTGGGCGTGTAGTTCAGCGTACCATCACCGTTGATGACAACCATGCCGTTGGATGCACTGGCGGAAACGACTGTCAACGTGTCTCCATCCCCATCAAAATCATTGGCGAGTACGTTGATATTGCTTATCGTCGTGTTTTCGGGCGTCGTCTGGTCAGCATCGTTCACCGCGGTTGGCGGATCATTGATTTCGAGGACACTGATGGTCGAGGTTGCGACGTTGGAACTCAACACCGCATTGGCAAAGCTGATGGTGATGTTGCGATCGATCTCGGATGGCCGCTCGGTTGTATTTTCAAATGTGATCGCGCGCAATGCCAGACGATAATCTCTGGCACTATCTGCTCCTGTCAATTCCACGCCGGTATCGGTGCGGGTATAACTGATCCCGCGAACAATGCCCGATGCCGCTGCAGAACCATTGACTAGCAAGCGGTCACCAGTCTGCGCATTGGTCAGCGTTACGCTTGCACTTTCAACACTGCCGTCGGGATTTGTAATCCGTACATCCCGATCTACGATCCCAACACCATTGCGGTTTTCTACATAAGTTCCCTTATAGGCAGATCCGCTCGCTGTGCTGTCATTTCGGTCGAGATCCAGTCGCGGGATCGAAACCGTTGTGCCGCCTGTTCCCAGATTGAAATCCAGATCGCCATCATGACTGAAGCCCGCCCGAGGAACCCCGGAGGCAGGATCAATATTATAAGTGATCGTGAAATTGCTGGTATCCAGCCAGTTAAAACGAGCCGCCGAACCAGCCTGGGGCGGAAAGGAATTTTCGCTTTGTGTACCAGAAGCCGTAACCTCACCGACAATGGAGGTATCAAATTCGATATTTGATGTTCCGGCATTCTGGAATGATGACAGTGTGTCTGTGCTCACCGTGACAAATTCGCGGCTACGGGGCTGTCCTGCGGTACCGTCAATGTCAGCGACCGTGTATGATACATCAATTTCAACCGGCGCACCGCTTGCGGTAAAGAAGATATCCCAGCGCACTTCGGCGGTAGCAAGTGGCCCCCCGTTGCTGTTCAACAAGAATCCAGGATCGTCGTTGGTTCCTGTCGGTCGATCGAACTGGATATTGTCACCGGCTGTAATGGAAACAATCGTGGCACGAATCGAGATCGATTGACCGGCGACCGAACCGACATTGTCCCATGTCGCTGTTGCGCCTGTAGTCTGGCCAGGCGAGCGGCCTCCCGGAAAATTGGATGTACCGGTTGAAATGACAGTGCCATTGGCATCGCGCACGGTCAGTGAGTTGTTCGGTGCCGAAATAGAAGTTGGCGCCAGCAATCCATCCCAGTCACGGGCGACCAGTGACGCAGTTTCGACCTGGCCCAGTCGATTTTCCAGCGTCCAGTCACCGCCGCGCAATATGCTGCCCGTATCGTCGATCGATGCCGCGACATCTGCACCGGTTGTTGCCGCCAATGCGTTCATCAATTGCCGGCCCGCATCATCCGCACCGACATCACAGCCGTAAATCAATATGTCGCCATTGGTCGACAGCTTCGCGCCTATTGATGCCAGCGAGGATGACAACGCCCCCGACACCGAAGCACTGTCAACTTGCGTTGTCCCCAGCCAGAAAACACCTTCATCGCCATGACTGATGATATGGATCGCGCCAATATCATTTGCACCAGCCAGCGCGGTCATGATCTGATCAATGCCGTCCCGGTTGCCGTCGATCAGAACGACAATGCCTTTGCTCGCCCATGTTTCGGCCAGTTCCTGATAGCCCTCAACATTGGTGTCGATAAATATGTAATCCTGCGCAGCAGCAGCGGGAAGTGATCCCGCAATAACTCCGTCAGCCGGATCAACCGATGTGCTGTACGATATCGCGGTTGCTTTGAAACGGTCGTCATTGTCGTCAATGACAAACCGATCAACAAGTTCACCGGTTGCCGGCAATGCCTCCGCCAGGATCTGGGTTTCCCGCAAATTCTGGGTTTGCGCTGAAATCGCCAGCGGCTTCTCGGCGATATGCTGAGCAGAAAGATAGTCGGGAAGAGCAGTTTCCAGCACCTCCTTTGCCGCAATGTCAGCTTTCTGTCCGCCTTCTTCGATGACTTGATCATCCGCGACACCGATATTCCAACCCGAAACTTCAATCTGACCAACTTGCGTCGAGATGATCGAAAACCGTTCTTCGTTTGTAACAGGAGAATCTGACGCTCCCGCGGTTGTCGCTGTCCACTGCCAACCATTTCTGTCACTGGCGATATCAAAATTCTGACCAGAGCTCTCGCCCGACCAATCCGGATTGCCAGCGCTCACCCAATTGGGTGGCAGCAATTCTGGTGACAGATCACGGAGGTTAACCGGCATGGCGCCAGCGCCCGCGAAAGACGCAAGGTTTTGCCGATTATCACTGGAAATGAGTGCCGCAGCGGGACCGCTTTCAACAAATGCCGAGAGACCGGCGGCAGCAGGGTGATGTGTCGAGCCTTCGACCACCGTGGCAGCCGTCGCAATCGCCGCGCCATCGAACATCATTCGCGGTTCAAGGGCGATCAAATGGCTTTGTACAGGGCGATCAGGTTTAGCCATTTGCTTTACTCCCGGGATATCGGCAACGATAGCTTTAATCGAGCTAACAGTTTGAATCTCAACACATAGCCAAAGCCCCGAGGCTATTTCTTAAGCATCATGGTTAACAGAAAACCGATTGCAGTCGCAACCCACAAAAACCGTAGTTTTCGGGCGTTTTGTAAAATCTGACAACATTTCCGCAGCAATACTATCAAGAATGACAATGATTCTGGAAAACCGGACAGCCGTTTTGCTCCCGGGCCGTTCAGACCAAGCCGGAATAGTGTCGTGATACTATGTTGCCCGGCATCGGTTTCCGATAAATCAGATCAAACGAAAACCTGTCGGCAGAGATGCGCAGGTCTTCTGATGTCTCTTATCAACAACAGGTGATGACAATTGAAGCATTTGCGATTGGGTCGGCAAAACGTTTTCAGGCATTATTTGCCAGCGCACGGCTCAACTTCATTTTTCGCTGTGACTGATCGATTCCAGAAGACCATCGCGAACGGCCAGTGTCATCAGTTCGGCCAGCGAGTGCACGCCGAGCTTTTGCATCAGGCTGTTGCGATGATTGTTGATCGTATTGACGCTAATACCAAGTCTGGCTGCCAGTTCAGATGTGCTCCCGCCATGAATGAGGCCAAACATGATCTGGCGCTCTCTTCGGGTCAGGTCGTCATGGACGGAGGGTTCGCTAATAACAGACTGAACGCTGGGCGACAGACGGGTCTCCCCTTGCGAAATCGCAACCAGATGATCCGGAAGTCCGGCAAGGTCATCGCCTTTGAGAAAAAGGCCATCGGCGCCGCTTGCGATAGCGAATTTAAGGATATTCCGGTTCTGCAATCCGGTCATAACCGCAATTTTCGTATCCGGGCTCCATCGCCGCACTTCTTCCACCACTTCGAGTCCGGTGATGACTGGCATCGCAATATCGACAAGCAATATGCCTGGTTTATAGTGCTTTGCTGCGGCAATTGCTTCGAGACCATCACCAGCTTCCGCCACGATTGTGAAGCGCCCGTCCGCTATCAGAACGCCATGAAGTCCGGCGCGGACAACCGTATGATCATCTGCTATGACAACCGTCAGGCTGATGTTGGAGTGGGCAAACGACAATGCAAAAGATCCTTTGCAACAAGACAGTCCGTCGAGATTATATCAGTGCGCGCACAACCGCAATCGAACATTCTGTGAGAGGATTTCTCGTCTTTCTCGGAAGCTTGCAGAAGATCCTGATTATTGTACCGACACTCCTCGTGACGATGTTGCTATTTGCTTTTCCCGCCAGTGGTTCCGCACAAGCTGTCATTGACCTGGGCGCGGAACGCGAAGTCCCGAATCTGCTTGACCGGACGGCACCCATTGATCGGAGCTTGTCCGGCGATATTGTCACTGCCAAATACGCACTGGAAATTCACAATAGTGGAACCGAAACGGCGATCATCCGTCTAAAAACGGAAGAAGCTGCGCGGGTCGGCATATTGGTTGTCCTGCGACAAGGCGAGCTCGAAGAGCAGCTCATCCAAAGCCGCCCGCGCTTTCGCGATATCGAATCCCTGAGCAGCCAAAATCAGCAGCTGGCCAGCAGGCCCATCTCGGTTGCAGCCAGCGAAACCTTAACCCTCGACATTACGGCCCGCGCGGCACGCGGTGATACACCCTTCCCGATTACGCTGATCAGCGAAGCCGACTTTGTCACGAGCAAGGTGGAAATCGCGTCGACGCATGGAGTCTATTTTGGGGCAGCATTGTTTGTCGTCGCCATCGCTTCCGGTTTTGCCATGTTGCTTCGCTCGCGCATCATCATGTTTTTCGCGCTCTATACGGGCACGCTGGTCCTGCTCAATCTGCACACTTATGGCTATGCTGCAAGCTATCTGCCTGAATTCGTTCAGACTTATCATGACGCAATAAAGCGCATGTTGCGGCAATTCTGGGTACTTTTCTATTTCCTGTTCGCGGCAAATTTTACGCAAGCCGCCAAAAACGCACCTCGCGTTTACCGTTTCGGTATCGCGGTTGCGATTGCCGCCTTCATCAACGGGATTATCGGGATCACTATTGCGCCGCCGATCTCTGCAGTTCTGATGGTCATATTGGGCGGTGCCTTTTTAATCACCACTGGTGTTCTTGTCGGGAATGCCGTGCGGCAGCGGGTCATCGGTGCACGGCTTTTCCTGATCGGCTTCCTGATTCTTCTGAGCTATGCATTTGTGACCATTCGCGCCGGGTTTCCGGATATGGCCGAGCATAATGATCTGGTCGACGCCATCGCTTTGGGCCTGCTGGTCGTGGACAGTCTGGTTTTTGCCGCTGCGATCATCGCGCAGGTCAAAGGCATAATGAACGAGCGTGATGCGGCGCGCGATGCCGAGCTGGCTGCATCGATGGAACGAGCCGCAGCGGCGGATCGCCTTGCCCAGGCCTATGTGGACCGCGATGAAGCTCGCGAGAAAATCATCCAGAGTCGCCAGCAATTGGCGGAAACCAGACATGACTTGCGCCAACCGCTGGTCGGATTGCGTAGCGCGCTGTCCGGGATCGATCCCGAAAATCAGGAATTGCGGCGAGCAGTTGGAGCGAGCGTGGACTATATTGACGCACTTCTGAAGGGAACGATGTTCGGGAGCAGCGATCAATCGGACAAGCACAGAAGCAGCGTCCAAAAAACGGAGACATCGGGGCTAAAACTGGCTCAGCATTTTGCCACGCTCAAGCAGATGTTTGGAGCGGAAGCCGCTGCATCCGGCAACAAACTGGAATTCGCTGAAACAGATTCCAAGGTCATGGCCTCTCCGGTCGCTCTGCTGCGCATTTTAAGCAACCTCATAGACAATGCTATTCAATACGCGCCGGGAACATTGATCAACATCAGCACCGGCGAGGATGGCGGCTCGGCATGGATAGAGATTTGTGACGGCGGCGACGGTATTCCGGAAACAGGTGCGCCGGAATCCCCAGAACGGGACACCGGACTGGAACGCGGATATGGATTGAATATCGTGCGCGCGATTGCCGCCAAGGAAGGTTTCGAACTGGAATATCTGGGCGATCAAAATGGTGCACGCTGGCGCGTGGCCAACATACCCGTCCTGCGATCCCAGAAATCGACCGCCCCGGATTAAAAACGGTCACTCTTGTTTGCAGCCTGTTCTTTTCACCAGGTCAGACATCGCAGATTCAACTGAAGTGAAAGTCGCTTCTTTGCCCTTGAGATGAAAGCTGGCAAGGTCGGTCGCATATCGGACACCACTTCCGCTCTGGGACAGTGGGAGAAGCAACAACCGGCTCTTTTCCGGAGCCCGCGACGAAGGGATTTTTACCGAAATGAGGGAGTTGTCAGCAATCGCCATGAAAGTCACTTCCAGGCGCATGTCATTTTCACAGACATATACTGTTGCCGCATTGTCTGCCTGAAATACCGGCACTTGATCGTTGCCAGGCTGGTCGTTGTCAGGCTGGGCAGAAACCGGGCCGGCGTTTCCCACACAGCCGAAAGTAATCGCGACGATAGCTGCCTTGAGAAACAATTTCATGGGAGTATCCTTTTTCCAGAGGCGTATTGACACCGGCAATCACTTCAAAAATCTGGTTTCAGCAGGGTCAGCATTTTCGACAGCTTCTCGTCATTGCCGGACTGTTTCACATATTCAGAATGATTTGCTTTTGCCGCGCTGCAACCGGATCGTTCAATGCTTTTGGCAAGCTGCGCATCGCGCCCCGGATCACCGCTGGCTTCTCCAGCCAGATGACGACAGATTTCAAGTCGCTCGAAATGAAGAGCCAAACCATATGGCATTCTGTTCTCCCTGCTGCCGAACTTTTCCATGTCTGCAACGAAAAAACTCTGGGGGCTCGCCGAAAATTCACGTGTTCCGGCTCTGGTCTTTCGCCAGGCCGGATAGGCAATCCGCTCGTGCGGCGAGGCTTTTAGGGAAGTTAGCTCATCGCCTTCGATGAACGAGAAGACAATCTCATCTGCCTTTCCGGTGGACCAATATCCCCCGGTTTTTGTCGAGAGAAGTTCGCCGCCAACCCGTGAAAATTCGCTGAGCACCAATTTGCCTTGCGCGTTGGCGGTTACCATCAACCTGCGCTGGTTCGTGACACCAACATAGACCACATCCGGCTGCACCATGCATTCGCCCCTGGCGTCATCTATCGTAATGCTGGAGAGTGTATTCATCGCAATTTTGGCCGGATCACCCAACGCGCCGGGATTGATATAGTGCAATCGACCAACATCCTCACCGGTTTCAGGTTCGCTCAGGCTGTAATATATCTGGCTGACCCCCGCATCAGCTTCGCCGAGACGCAACGTTTCCCTGTTCAAATTTCCGGCCCGGTTCAGGCTGAGAAAGTCAACCAGACCAGCTCCGTCTTCCTTGAATGCGATAAACACATTGTGTTTTTCTGCAACGCACAGCGCATCAACGGCAAAATAGCGCGATTGATCGTCAGACTTGCCCTGCATCAGATAAAAACCGTTTTGATTTTTCGGTAAACTGGCAGCCTGTCCGGCTGTTGCTGAAAGCAGGCCCGTGGCCGCCACAGCGATTGCTGCGACAAGTAGATTCCGTCCGCCTGTCCTGATCATCATCGGGGATTCCTTTCAAATTATCTGAACCTTTCCCTGTAAATAGAGGAACCCGCGCCCACTCTAAATGGTGCGATTGCACTATTTCCCACGTCGCGGATCGCCCGTAATTATCGCTCCTGACATAACAGGAGAAAGCTCATGCGGCAGAAGACAGTTTTGTTCGTTACCTTGACAAGTCTGGGACTTGGCGGTTGCCTCGGCGGCCGGGTCAACAGCAATGTATCACAATTCAACACCCTTGAATCAGTCCCGGCGACGGCAACGTTCACGGTGGTATCGTGGCGACCGGAACTGGAGAATTCCTTGCAATTCAATAACTATGCCCTGCGCCTTACAGAAATCATGCGCGATGCCGGACTTCGTGTCGTCCAACCCGGCCGGAAAGCTGATTATGTCGCTTATCTGGACTATGGAATCGATGATGGGCGGCCCGTCACTTATAGTTACAATGTTCCGCAATGGGGCACGACTTACAACAGCCAGACAACAACCACCGTGGTGGATGAAACAGCCAGCGGGCAAATTGTGAACAGTACTGTCCGTGGCACCGACCCCACTTATGGGGTTACCGGTTACACACGGGAAACGCGAAACTCGACGGAATATGCCCGGTTCGTCAACATCGACATTTTACAGGCCAATGCCGGTGCGCGAACCACTCCGGTCTACGAACTACGTCTGCAAAGCAGTGGATGGTGTGGAAGCATTCCCAGTCTGATGCCCAGATTCATGAAAGCAATCGAAAAGCGATTTGATCGCAAATCCGGATATTCCGGCAAGGTCAAGACCGGGGGTGTCGATTGCTGAGCAACTTTGGAAAGCATCAACCCATATTGCCGTACTACTCTGATTATAAAGGGTTTTTAGTTTTTTTAATGAACTTTGGATGAACGAATTTCCGCAGAATATAGTGTGAATCCACTATGGGCAGATGCCTCGCTTTCCAACATGATTGGACCATCGTCAGACAAGGGAGAAAGACTGTGAGAATATCAAAAACACATTCAGGACGGTCAGTTGCTGCCATCGCATTTGTGGCGCTGACATGTGTCGGCACACAGCCTGTTCTCGCTCAGCAATCTTCCGCAAACGCATTTGCCGATCTGTTCAAGAAGAACAATGGCAATGCAAGTGATCTGGAACGCAGAGGCGATCAGGCCCGTCAACGCCGGGCGAACACAAATTCTCCGGATGCGCCGGATTTTGACGGCCCCGAATATCGCGCACATGCAGCCGATCTGGCCGCGAATTCCGATCTTCAAGAGCTTGAACAGCGCGGTTATGACGCACGCAGGGCGAGGCCGGAACAGGATATCCGGACCGAAAATGACCTCACACCAGCTGAACGCCGGGACCTCCAGCGTCGCGGTAAAAACGCCCAGGTTGCGCGTGGTGTCAGACCGGGCTTTCAGAATAGCGGGCACCCCGCGACACAGCGTACCAACCGCAAAGTCCGGCGCGGTGCGGCGCAATTGCCGCGCGGCGGAAATTTCAACGGGCCGGAATATCGCCAACATGTCGGCAACTTGGCGGCCAATGGCAATTTGCAGCAACTGGAACAGCGCGGCTATGACGCGCGCCGGGCACGTCCGGGGCACCAGATTCGGGACGAATTTGACTATACCCCAGAAGAACGCCGCAACCTTCAGCAACGGGGTCGCCAGGCACAGGTAACACGCGGCAACCGCCAGGGCTTTCGGCCCGTTGCCGGCAATGGGCCCCAGTATCAATCGCGGTCAGTCGCCCGTGGAAATCATTATCCCGGTGCAGGACGACAACCCGTCAGAGGTCAGGCAGCACGTGGATATCGGGCCGGAACAGCCGCCAGAACAGGTTTCACGGCGACATCTGTTCACAACAAGGCAGCAGGTGTAGACTTCGGAACCGAGGCCTTTGGCGGACGCAGCAGCGGCATCGGCGAATATGGTGCGGATATGACAGTGGGTCAGTTCGGCACCTTCGCCAGAGGCGATGATCCTGTCGTTGCCGCTGGCCGGGCAACACAGCGCTTTGGTCGAAACCTGAACGGAGCCGCTCGCGGTATCGGTGAATCCATTCGCGATCCGCGCAGAATTCCGGGCAATGTCGGCCGAGCGGTAACAGGCACGGCCAGAGCCGGAGTCAGTGCGGTTGACTATGTCGGGAGAACCGCCGTCAAAACCACGCGCGACGGGGCACGGTTCATGACCGATCCCAATTATGCCAACAGGCAGATAAATTACGGCGCCCGGAAAACCGCGAAAACCATCAACAATATCGGCAAGTCAACGTGCAAGGGCTTTTCCACGCTGCTCGGGCTCAACAAAAAGAAGTGCAAATAGCGGCGGACGCGGGTGACAACGCGTCGGCCCACCGGAAATGATCAACTGAACAGGGGAGAAACCACATGACCAAATTTCCAGTATTCGCCGCTACAGCGTCGCTGCTCCTCACTTCGGCTACCGGTGTTTTCATGGCCTCGCCAGCCGAAGCAAGCGGCGCAACGCCCAATTATCGCGCTTATTGTGAAGCGAAATATCGGACCGGTCCGTTAAGGGGTGCCAAACCGCGGTGGAGCTATCGGTACAATGAACGCACCAAAAGGATGGAGTGCAAGGAAAAGGATTCAATGGGTCTCGGGAAAACCGTCAGGGGGCGCAGCTTCTGGATCAATCTGAACGACCTGTGTCAGTTCTCAACTGGCCGTCCAGACTTTCACTGGCACGGTGCAGGACGTGTCGCCTGCGGTCCGGACAATCACAGATAATGATTTGCTCGTGCAACCGGATTCTGTGGGGTCTGGCGCTTGTTTGCGCCTTGTTGATGACATCGGGCATCCTGATGCCGTCCGCCGCACAAGCCGGAGGATCGTCAATCAGTCTCAACAAGTTTTGCGATGGCAAATATCGCAACGGACTGCTGAAAGGGTTGCGGACGAAAATCAAGGCTAAGTGGAACCCGAAAAAGAACCGCTGGCAGTGCTGGATTCCAGGAAGCACCGGCTTCAACATAATGACGATCGGGGGATTTAAGCCTTTGGGATATGCGGAAGCCTGCCGGAAAATGCGCGGCACGTCGCAATATCACCTGCATGGCCGGACATTCCATTGCGGTCGGAACAATGTCAAACCCCCTGCACCGCCGCGCCAGCCTCCCCCCGCACCACCAGCCGATGGCTATGGCAGCGGCGACGCTCAGTATACGGCGCTCAGAATGTGCAACCGGTCGCGGACAGACACGATCTACGCCGCCTGGGTCTGGCATGACTGGGGAGAGAACAGGCGCCCCAAGAACTGGCGTGCGCAAGGCTGGATCAAACTGTCTCGAGGCCAATGTGAACAGATAGAATTCCCGCATTATCGCAATGGCGACCCGTATGAAGACACGGTCTATCTCCATGCAACGTCAGACAGTGTAAACTGGGGACGCGGCGAATATAGTTTCTGTGTCCGAAGGTCTGATTTCGATCATGTCGACAGCGACAAAATGGCCTGTACCGCAAGGGATGAAAGGCTGGCGGAAACGTTCGAATTCGATCTGGAGGCGGGAGCGGAGAATACGTTCAACTTCAATTGAACAGAGACGGCCTGCCGACACTCGCCAAGAATTCCAACCAGTTCACCGCAATTTAGCCCACTTCACGTAAAGAGCACCGGCCTTGCGATCATCAGCCAGAACACGCCAATCAATGCCAGAAACGCCGGCCACCCGAGGATAAACCAAAGGCGCATTGCAGAAAAATAGTCCGGTCCCAGCGGCTTGCTCTGTTCGACAGCAGCCGCTGCCAGTGACTGCGCCTTGATTTGCAAACTAACCACTGGAACCCAGCAAACAAAAGCGACGCCATAAAGAATATAAGTCAGTACCAGCCACGGTTCCAAAAGATCATAGCCCAAAAGAAAGGCGAGATAGAGTCCGCTCGCAGGCTGGATGATTCCACTCGTACCGGTGAATATCCAGTCCGCCCGCACCACCATACGCCCGATGGAAGCAATCGTGACCGGATCGCGTGTCAGATGCGCGTTGAGCATATACCAGGCCGTCCCCGCACCGAAGCCGAACAAAATGGTGGAGCTCAATATATGAACCCACTTCACGATGAGGTAAGTTTCGATCAGCGCTTGTCTCCAATTACCCCATAGACCAATATCGCCATTATGATCGGCAAGTTCTTGAGCAAAGGTCCAAGCGGGTCCAGCCAAAGTTGCGGCAAGGCGATGCCGATAATCAACGTGTATCCGCCGACAACAAGCAACTGAATCAGCGTGGACCATTTGGTACCCTTCTCGAATAACAACAGGGCCGCAACAACCAGGTCCAGCAAACATGTTCCGGTCTGAATTGGCCATGCCAGTTCACGGGAGAGGTCGAACCTGTCCAGAAAGGCAATTGTTTGCGTTTCTCCAAAAAAAATGCCCAATAGTGCAGATGCTAGCCAGAGGGTAACCAGCACAGCTTTTAACGCGGGTGCGACAAAAAATAAACGTGCGTGCCACCTGTCCTGCACCTGCGCCGGATGGTTGTTTAGGGCTTGGTCCAGACTTCGCGGTTGAAAGCCGATCTGATTTTCAAATTTCGCACTGTCACCTGCATTGCCGGCGACCATCTGTTTCAGGCTGTTACTCGAGATCGGACCGGTGCCGAAAAAATCTCCCACACGGCCCAAAAATCGCATCAAAGGCATAGGTATGCTCAAAAACCGCGCTTCCGGAAAATTTAACCAGCGGCGGTACCGCTGCAGCAAGCTGCGAAGCGAGATCGTATCTGGTCCAACCGGTTCAAGAACAACATTCTCCCCGGTTGTGCGGCCGCAAATTTCAGAAACGGTCCTGGCCAGATCTTCCACGTGAATTGGCGTGAACAAATAGTCGCCATCCACCGGGAGCGGGATAACAAAAGGCAAGGCCGACATGCCGCGCATCAGCGATGTACCCCCGTAGGAACCTTCCCCGTAAATCAGCGACGGTCGCAATATGGTCCAGTGGAGGGAGCTCTGCTTCAGCGACGCCTCACCAGCCAGTTTCGACTGGGAATAGTCTGAATCGACATCCTCCCGCGCACTGATTGCAGATATTAGGAGAACATGCTGCACACCCGCTTTTTCACAGGCAACATGCAGGGCTTTTGGCATTTCAACATGAATTGCCTGCATCGATGGGCCGCGCAATATGCCCGCTGCATTAATCACCATGTCGATTTCGTGAAGATATGCGCTCCAACGAGTGCTATCCGTCATATTATCAAGATCGAGCGAACGAATATTTGCTTTTGGAAAAGCGTCGCCAAGCCCTTTCTCTTGCCTGACAATTCCAGTTACTTCATGTCCTGCCGCAAGAAGGTCAGCCAGCAAATATCGTCCCACGAAACCTCCGGCGCCAAGCAGTAAAATTTTCATCCCGATCCTTCGTGGTTTCGCTGTTCAGATAGCATGGCCAGGACGGGTTGGGAAACGTCCACATTCAGGATATTACGAATATCCATGCAAGATCAGGAACCAAGACAAACAAACTGGACATTTCCGGCATTAACAGTTTCCCTTCGCCTGACCTCTGGCTAGGACAGCGCAATGACCGAAGCGCTTCTCCCCATCCTTAAATCCACATTTGGCTTTAGCGCCTTTCGCGGGGTTCAGGATCAGGTGCTCGCGAGAGTTATGGATCGGCAAAACACGCTGGCGGTGATGCCGACCGGCGCCGGTAAATCGCTTTGCTATCAGCTACCTGCGACCGCCAACAGCGGCACCGTCGTCGTCATTTCTCCTCTGATCGCGTTAATGCATGACCAGTTGCGAAGCGCTGAGGCAGTGGGCATACGGGCGGCCACCCTCACCTCTGCGGATGATAATCGGGCAGAGACAATTGCGCGATTGAAAGCGGGGGAACTGGACTTGCTCTACGCTGCACCGGAGCGCGCATCCGGCCAGCATTTTCGGGAATTGCTGGAACAGACCAATATCTCGCTGTTCGCGATCGACGAAGCGCATTGCGTATCCGAATGGGGCCATGATTTCCGGCCGGATTATCGCTTGCTGCGCCCGCTACTCGATCATTTTCCCGATGTCCCCCGGCTCGCGCTGACGGCGACCGCCGATGCGCATACACGCGAAGACATCCTGCTTCAGCTTGGCATCCGGCAAGAAGGCCTGATCATTGCCGGTTTCGACCGGCCCAATATTCGCTATGGCATCGCGCCGCGCAAAGGGCTCACCGGGCAAATCAAGGATCTGGTGGATCGCATACCGGGCCCCGGGATCATCTATGCCCAGACTCGCAATGCGACCGAAAAAATGGCCGATCAGATCGCCAAAACCGGGCGCAGCGCGCGGGCCTATCATGCGGGACTGCCACCGGAAGTCCGCCAGCGAAACCAGGCCGATTTCGTGGCATCCGAGGACATGGTGATGGTGGCGACCATCGCCTTTGGCATGGGCATCGACAAACCGGATGTGCGCTTTGTCGCCCATGCCGGTCTGCCCAAGTCGATCGAGGCCTATTATCAGGAAACCGGACGCGCAGGCCGCGACGGTGATCCCGCAGAAGCGCTTCTGTTTTGGGGCGCAGAAGATTTTGCCCGCGCACGTCAGAGATTGTCTGAAGTTGATGAAAAGCGGCTCGACAGCGAGCGCACCCGACTGGCGGCGCTCGGCGGACTCGTAGAAGCTGCCGGTTGCCGCCGGGCGATCCTGTTAAAGCATTTTGGCGAAGAACCACCTGCAAGTTGTGGAAATTGCGATAATTGTTTGAACGCGCCCGCAACGCGTGATGTCACGGAACTGGCCCGTAAATTTCTCTCCGCCGTTTATCGGACCGGACAGAGTTTTGGAGTCACTCATCTCGAAGCGGTGCTTACCGGTCGGCAGGACGAGAAAATATTGTCGCGGGGTCATGACAAACTGTCCGTCTATGACATTGTCGATGCCGAGGAAGCGCCGCTGATCAAACCGGTATCGCGCTCCTTGTTGCTGCGCGATGCGCTGCGCAACAATGAATATGGCGGATTGATGTTCGGGCCGGAAGCCAAGGCGATATTGAAGGGCGAGGAAGAAGTCGCGATTGTCGAACCACCGAAACGCGAACGCCGCAAAAGGCGCGGCAGCAATGCCTCTCCCAATCCGGTGGGCGACCCGTTATTTGATGCACTGCGATCCAGACGAACTGCTTTGGCCAAGGAACAGGGCGTTCCGCCTTATGTGATTTTCCATGACAGCGTGCTGCGCGACATGACCGGTTTCAAGCCGCGCACACTGATGGCACTGGGCGAGCTTCCCGGCATTGGTGCGACCAAGCTGGAGAAATATGGTGATGATTTTCTTGCTATCATTCAGGAAGTTACCGGAGCCATGGAGGAAAGTGCGTGAAGCTTTTACTCGCTCTGCTGTTGCCGCTCGGTTTGCTTGCTGCTTGTACAACCACGGCGTTGCCGCTCGAACCGTGGACCGATAATTTTAATCAGTCGCGTGATCCGGCAATCGTGACAGAAGCCCGCGGCTTCATCATCCAGCGCCAGGGCTGCGACCATTTTCGCGGCGAGCCCGGCTATGATGATGAACGGCAAAAATTCCTGAACGCGCAAACCAAAAAACTCTGCACCGGCACTGACGAAGAGTTAACCCGGTTGCGCGAAAAATATACCAATCATGCCGCCACGATCAAAGCGCTTGCAGAATTTGAAGATTGCATCGAATATGAAAGTCCCTGTTCAACCGTTCGACGGGAGAATTGATGTGAAAATTCTGGCGGCATATGCCCCCTTGCTTGTGATCGGTAGCCTGTCGGCTTGTGCTGATGACGCCAGGCAGGGCGCTTCGTCTGCGATTGAGAAAAAGGAAAAACAGTCCATGTTCCGCAAAATCAACGAGTATATCAGCGTCTCGCCGCAAATCACTCTGGAAGATGTGACCGCCGCAAAGGCGGAGGGCGTAACCCTGATTGTCAATAACCGTCCTGACGGTGAAGACCCGGCCGCACCGCAAAGCGCGGATATCGAAGCTGCGGCCAAAGCAGCCGGCATCGAATATCTGGCGATCCCGATCACCCATAGCGGGTTTTCCGCTCCGCAAGTGGACGCGATGATCACGGCTCTGGAGGGCGCGAAAGGCAAAACACTCGCCTATTGCCGGTCCGGCACCCGGTCGACATTGCTGTGGTCTCTGGCACAAGCGAAGAAAGGCGTCGACGGAGACGAAATCGCCCGCCTGGCCGGCAATGCCGGTTATGACATCACACCAATCCGAGCGATGGTCGATGCGCTGTCCGCTGGAGCGCAATAAGTTTGGAGAGGGGAAGCAGTGACGGTGTGTTTGTCGCAGCCGGTCGCTGATTCACAATAGGGAAGATGACAAGTAGAAAAGCCTTCAGTTTCGTGACTGCACTGTCACTCACCTTTGCATCTGGCTCCGCTTCTGCATTCATGCCTGTTGCGTTTGACGTAGAGAACCTCCCGCCCAAAAAAGAGACAAACCTGTCAAGAGAATGTGCCAAAGCCCTCGCCAACAAAAAGCGATTTCTCTCACGGGTAGCGCGCCTCAAATATCCTGATCCGTTGGTCCATGATTATCTGGACGGCCTGAATCACGGTAGATATGGCTGCCCGAAAAATCCGGAATTCGCATATCAAATACTCGATCGTCACGTGGGAGATCCGATCCGGATAAATGTCTATGCAGATGACTATCGGCGACTGCTTGCCAGTGACGGTGAAGCACTTACCCAGCAGCGTGTCAAAGATCTAGGGGGGACCTTGTTTGCAAGAACTCGTTCGGGCGCCAATGCAGTCCCCAAACACTGGACAATCGCCGGACTGGAGAAACTACTGCTTGCGAACTCCAACTGGAAGCTGGCGGCAGAAATATTCCGGAAAGACAAAAACTATGTCCGCAACAAACTCAGAGATGATCTGCTGATCAAGAATCTGATCGACCCGGCATCGCCCATCTACAATCTGGTAGAAGCGGTCGAACTGGTTTCGGATTCATCGCGTTTTGGCTATCGAACGCGCGTCGCAGAGCAGCTTGCAGACCGAAATCGCAACGCCGCCGACGTGCGCACCGCTTTTAAGCTGATGCATTGGTATTCGCCGTTCGTGCATCAGGAGGTTTCGGAAAGCGAAGTCGATGCCGCACGGTCAATCTTCGAAAAGCTTGTTCGTCTTATGGCTGAAAGTAATGATCCGGACTTGCAGGCAAGAAGCAAGGCTATTCAACAAACCGGTAATCCCCATGCGCAAGTGGGCGGGCAAGCGCCCCCTGTTGACCCGTATGACGGGAATTCGGCTACCGTTATCTCATGGCCAGAGCAATTTGGTGCTGTCCAGACCATACGTTCACCCAACAGCTATTCATCTCGCGCAATTTCCGAACGGGTTGGAGGTCGGGTGGAGCTTGCAGCCTTGTTCAACCCGGATGGAACGTACGGCGGAATGGCAATCACAGCGTCTAGTGGGAGACCGGACCTCGACAGAGCCACAAAAAGGGAATTCGAGCGATACAATCAGCTAAAGTCGAAAACACTTTTGGGCTATGAAGGGCAATATGTGAAAATTCCGATGCCAATAGTTGAATGGCATTTGCTCAATGAAATGGCGGCTGGTGAGACTGGCGTATTTGAATCTGATGGAATCACAAAAGTCTACGAGAGTAGAGTGACCCCGTTGATCCAATATTGACTTTTGGATCAGCTCCAATGGAAACACAAGCACTGCCCCCTCGACAGTCACTGACATTCATGTAAATACTCTACGCATGGAAAGCCTTCCCGATCCCACAATCTACGCGATTCCGTTTTTCGTGCTGACCGTTGCCTTTGGTTTTCTGACCAGCCGCAAACGGGCTGATGGGAAATATGATACCAAAGACATGGTGACATCTCTGACACTGGGAACCGGCAGTGTGGTTGCCGGCATATTGACCGGCGGGCTGGCGGTGGCTGCCATCTTCTGGGTCTATCAATTTCGGATATTCGACGTGCCTTTCACCTGGTGGGCATGGATAATCGCTTTCTTCGTTGATGATTTTTTTTATTATGTATTTCACCGCGGCGCACACCGGATCCGCTGGGTCTGGGCAGCCCATGTCAATCATCACAGCAGCCAGTATTACAATCTTTCCACAGCCCTGCGACAGCCGTGGACCAGCACGTTCGCGCTGACCTGGATATTCTCGCTACCGATGTTCCTGATCGGATTCCATCCAGCGATGATCGCCTTTGTTGGCGGCATCAACCTGCTTTACCAATACTGGATCCACACCGAAGCGATCGACCGGATGCCGCGCTGGTTTGAAGCGGTGATGAACACCCCTTCCCACCACCGGGTGCATCACGCGACCAACCCGCGTTATCTTGACCGCAACTATGCCGGCATATTGATCATCTGGGACAAGATGTTCGGCACGTTTGAGGCGGAACGACAGGATGAAAAGATTGAATATGGCATCATCAAGAATTTGAAGGGTCACAACATATTCTGGGCGGCATTTCACGAATGGGTCGGCATGGCCAAAGATCTGTGGAGCGCACCGTGGCGCTACAAGTTGAACTATCTGATCAAACCGCCCGGCTGGAGCCATGACGGATCGCGCGACAGCAGCGAGACGATCAAGGCGCGTTGGGCGAACCAAAAAGAACCTGATATCAATTCAGGATGACGAAGGCAGAGGACAGGAAAAAATAAATGACAGAATTTGATATTATCGTCATCGGTGGCGGATCAGCCGGCAGCGCAGCGGCAGGGCGGCTGAGCGAAGACGGCAAGCGTAGCGTTTGCCTTATCGAAGCGGGCGGGAATAATGACAATTTCCTCGTCAAAACACCGGGCATGATGCCGTTTCTGCTCAAGAACGCGAACTGGCAATTTGATACCGTACCGCAAAAAGGGCTGAATGGCCGCGTCGGCTATCAACCTCGCGGGCGCGGCCTGGGTGGATCAAGCGCGATCAATGCCATGGTCTATATTCGCGGCAACAAGTGGGATTATGACAATTGGGCGGAACTGGGTTGTGATGGCTGGAGCTATGACGATGTACTTCCCTATTTCAAGAAATCTGAAAGCAACGAGCGTGGTGGCGATGCCTACCACGGCGGCGACGGACCGCTTTCCGTTTCAGACCAGAAGTGGCTGAATCCCGGAAGTGTCGCCTTTGTCGAAGCCGCGCGCAATCTGCAAATGCCGATTCTCGACGATTTTAATGGCGAAAAGCAGGAAGGCATTGGAATTTATCAGGTCACGCAAAAGGGCGGCGAGCGCTGGTCGGCGGCGCGCGCTTATGTGGAACCTGCGCGGGATCGTTCCAATCTGGAGATCAAAACCAAATCGCTCGTCGAGAAGCTGATCGTCAAGGACGGCCGGGTGACCGGCGTGCAGATCAAGCGTGGGCGCGGGCAGGAAATATTGAACGCACGCGGCGCCGTCGTGCTTTCCGCAGGAGCTTTTGGTTCGCCCCATATTTTGCAACTGTCCGGCATTGGACCGGCGGCCCATCTCCAGGAACAAGGCGCTGATATCGTTCTGGACAAACCGGAAGTGGGTTCCAATCTGAAAGATCATATCGACTTTGTCTCCGGCTATAAAACCGAGTCCAAAGCCCTGATCGGAGATTCGCTCGAAGGTACGGTTCGCATGGGCAAGGCGATTATCGAACACCGAATGAAACGCACGGGCATCATGACATCTCCCTATGCCGAAGCCGGCGGGTTCTGGAGCAGCGCCCCGGATGTACCCGCGCCAGATGTGCAATATCACTTCGTCCCGGCAATGCTGGAAGATCATGGCCGGGAAAAGGTCAAGGGCCACGGCTTCAGCTGCCATGCCTGCGTCCTGCGTCCGCACAGCAAGGGATCAGTTCGCCTGAACTCTACCGACCCGGAAGCTGCACCGCGGATCGATCCGAATTTCCTGGATGACGATCGCGATATCGCCGTCCTGCGCAAAGGCGTGCGCAATATGCAGCGGATCATGGAATCCCCTCCCCTGACCGATTTCAAACCCACGGATCGCCATCCTATCGACATGAGCGATGATGGTGCACTGGACACTCTGATCCGGGAACGCGCGGATACCGTCTACCATCCGGTTGGCACCTGCCGAATGGGTGGTGATGCAGAGGCGGTGGTCGACAATCGCCTGAAATTCCGCGGACTCGAAGGGCTCTATGTGGCAGATGCCTCGATCATGCCCGAGATTGTCAGCGGCAATACCAATGCCCCGAGCATCATGATCGGCGAGCGTGCGGCGGACTTTATCAAGGTGGATCTAGCTGCGGCCTAATCGGGTCGCATCAAGTAAGGGGAATGTCTGATTTGTGCCTTATGGAAATGGATTGTACGATCAGGATGCTGCGAGAAGTCACAAATGTTTCGCCCGTAGACCTCAAGACCACGAATCGATAAATACTATGTTACGCGACCTTTTGGAGGAAGATTATGGCCGAAACCAGCTCCGTACAGCAATTGTCACGCCCCAAGGTTAGCTATCGGAAACCTGCTCGTCCACATTATCTGGAGCGCGATGACTATGTGAAACCGGTCAGTGAAATTGATCTGGCCGCGGTTGATTTTATCGATGTTGAACAATGGCGACAGGACAAGATGTGGGACCGGTTTGAGCGTCTGCGCAAGGAAGACCCGGTTCATTATACGCCTGACAGCCTGGTTGGCCCCTATTGGTCAATCACCCGCTATGAGGATGTGAAAGCAGTTGATGTCGACAATAAGCGATTTTCATCCGACGCTGGTTACGGAGGAATTACTCTGGGGAAACCACTGGATGAGTTCACCGGTGAGAGCTTTATTGCGGCTGACGAGCCCGATCATTGGGCCCAGCGCAAACCGATGCAGGCCGCCGTTGCACCGTCACTGCTGCGTCATGAATTTGAACCATTGATCAGAAAGAGAACCGGCGCCGTGCTGGATTCGCTGCCTGACGGCAAGCCGTTTGACTGGGTCGAGGCGGTATCAACCGAACTGACCGCAATGATGCTCGCGACATTGCTTAACTATCCCCAGAGCCACCGGCGAGAGCTGACCCGCTGGTCAGATGTTACAACCAACCCCTTCGATCCGGATATATGTCCCGGTGGGCGCGAGCAATGGCTGCGGGAATTGAATGAATGCCTGGGCACGTTTTCGAAAATCTATGCCGAGCGCCAAGCCGCGCCGCCGGCAAGTGACCTGATGAGCCTGCTTGCCCATGGACCGGCCACCCAAAACCTGACCGCCCAGGAGTTGCTCGGCAATGTGCTGCTGCTGATCATTGGCGGCAATGACACCACTCGCAACACAATGTCCGGCGGTCTCTATGCGCTGAACAAATTTCCGGATGAATATGCCAAGCTGAAGGCTGACCCCGGTCTGATCCCCAATATGGTATCGGAAATGATCCGCTGGCAAACACCGCTTGCCTATATGCGGCGAACAGCGCTTGAAGACGTATCAATGCACGGCAAGACCATCAAAAAAGGTGACCAGGTCGCGATGTGGTACATTTCCGCCAATCGCGATGAAAACTTTTGGGAGCAGGACCCGAACGCGCTGATCATCGATCGCAAACAGGCAAGTCGCCACATCTCTTTCGGTTTCGGCGTCCACCGCTGCTACGGCAATCGCGTCGCCGAACTTCAGTTGCGTATCCTGTGGGAAGAAATCCTGAAACGTTTCGAGCATATCGAAGTGATCGACGAACCAAGCCGAACGTCCAGCGCCTTTGTGCACGGTTACACCTGGTTGCCGGTCATCTGCCATCGCAAAGCCTAGACAGCGAGACAACCCGTCAGAATGATCGGATGCTCGATGGATGTTTCGGATATGTGCCTGGTCACAAGTATTTCTTTTTTAGGTTCTGCACCGACGCGACATCGCTGTTTCCACTACTTACCACCCTGCCAAGCCCGGAGTGATGCAACTTGACTCCTGCTTCCGCAATATCCCGAAAGCGGACGCTATCAAAGCAACCTCCAAACTGTATTTACGACCGAATGGAGAAGGATGGGGGCGATTATGCTACCCGTGTTTAGGCGTAGCCATGTAAGCAAAAAACCAAATATTCCCGCAAACAATATAGCTTCGATCGAAACGAAGAGTCCTTGGTCGCTCCAGTAGATGCCATGGATAATTGTAAACATCAGAGTCGATATCAGAGCAGCAATCCCAAAGTTTGACCACAAGATGGAACGACCGTCGCCAAATGCCCTTACAAGGCAATATAGGAAAATACCGCGATAGAAGAGTTCCTCCTCTATGCTGGGCATAGTTAATTGATAGGTTATCGCTTCAGATGTATGTGCTTCATCCGGTATAAACGATGCAACTATGATAGACAGGATCAGGAGGAGAATGAACAGCCCCCAACCCCAGTGCGCTTGTTCTGATTGTTTGAACGTAACGCCTGATTTTCCGCGGTCAATAACACCGCTTGCCAAAATTATTAAAGAGGCTGCTAGTGCAAATACCTTTCCAGCCCAGTTAAATTGAAGATCTTCAACGCCAATAAAACTGTCGATTAGACCATTGAGTCCAAAGATATTGAGGACAAGGGCAACGTTGATGTTAAACAGCGTAAACGCTGCCGCGAGCCATTTAACATTGAAATTATCACCGGCAAAATATCTGGCAATCATACTCGCTACTAGAAATATGCCGTTCCAGATCAATAGACTTTCGAAGGTGTGCATAGCGATAACTCCAAGTCAATTGCTGTTGAGCAATGCTAAAACACCTTGAATGATCAGGCTGATTGAAATAGCATTGATTCGACAATAAATTATCTGTTTTAGATAATAAATCAACTAAAAGGTTTCCATATGCTCGATTCGAAGCCTCTTTTAAAGTTCGCCTGTTGGTGTTTCCTGGCAACAATCCCGCTCTTGGCCACGATAATTCTGGCTGGTCTGATTACCTATTGGGGTTTTGGAGTAGATCGATTGGGAGGTAACTTCATTGTATTTTCTGGTGTTGTTCCGATCGAAGAACGCAGGGTTTTTGGATTTCTGGCATCCTCTGTCCCGACCATATTTGTACAGATTGCACTGTGGCATCTATTCATGATGTTCCGGCAATATAGTCAGACGAAGCTCGTTGCACTGCGGACAATCAGTCATCTTCGAGCCTTTGCAAAATATTCGTTGCTGACCGTTATCTCCGCTTTTCTGCTTAGTGGTGTTATGAGATGGGCTATGGGAGTTTTTGATGATGCCCCCCTCTGGACACATTTGGGATTTTCCATCACACATTTGGTCATGCTATTTTCTTCAGCCATCATATACATCGCCACATATTTGATCGAGGAGGGGTATCGGCACGGGCAAGAAATCCAAGAGTATGTGTAAGCATGGCCGTTGTTATTACTCTTGATGTGATGCTTGCTCGTCGGAAAATGAAATCCAAGGAATTGGCAGCCGCAATTGGTGTGACTGAGGCCAATCTTTCGAAACTGAAATCGGGAAATGTTAAGGGTGTCAAACTAGAGACGTTGAACAGGATCTGCACAGTTTTGGATTGCAAGCCTGCAGATCTTATTGATTTCCTTCCTGACTAAATAAGCTTGGCCAGGGCAGATTCTTTTATGCTGCTAATGTCCGCTTTTGCGCCCAAAGCGGACACCCCCATCCGAACGGTCCCAAAAAAAGGCCGGGGCGTTTCCACCACCGGCCATAAAGTTGGTTGTTCGCAGGAGGAACAAATTTAGGTGCCGACCTCAGTGTTGGGAGAGGGAAGCCGGCACCAAACTCAAATTAATTACAGATCGTAAGCGCGCTCTCCGTGCTCACCGAGGTCGAGGCCTTCGCGCTCTACTTCCTCGTTGACCCGCAGACCGGTGACCAATTTTGCTATGGAGATGGCAATCGCGGTACCGACAGCGGCCCAGACGATCGTAACTAGTACGCCTTCTGTCTGGATCCATAATTGCGCGGCCATACCGGTTGAACCATCGCCGGGTCCGCCGAAGACAGGCTGATAGACAATGCCTGTGCCGATGGCCCCGACCATGCCGCCAATTCCGTGGATGCCGAATGCGTCCAGAGAATCGTCATAACCAAGCTTTGGTTTCAGGAAGGACACGGCATAGTAGCAAACGATCGAAGCGACCGCGCCGAGCACGATGGCGCCGAACGGGCCACTATTGCCTGCGGCTGGCGTTACCGCCACAAGACCGGCAATCACGCCCGAACAGAAGCCAAGAGCAGATCCCTTGTGGCCGCTGATGCGTTCCATCAGCATCCAGAACAGCGCACCTGATGCCGTGGCAACAAACGTGTTGATCATCGCCAGAGCCGCACTGCCATCTGCTTCGAGAGCAGAACCAGCGTTGAAGCCAAACCAGCCAACCCACAGCATTCCGGTACCGACCATAGTCAGCGTCAGGTTATGAGGAGCCATTTTCTCTTTCGGATAACCCATGCGGTTTCCAAGGATAAGAGCGGCGACCAGTGCGGAAACACCAGCATTGATGTGAACAACCGTCCCGCCGGCAAAATCAAGTGCGCCCGCTTCGAACAGCAGTCCGCCGCCTGCCCATACCATGTGGGCAATCGGGAAATAGACGATGGTCAGCCAGATCGCACCAAAGACCATGACGGCCGAGAACTTCATCCGCTCCACGACCGAACCCAGCACGAGCGCCAGAGTAATCGCCGCAAATGTCATCTGGAACGAGATAAACACATATTCCGAAATGACTTCATCGGTGAACGTCGCCGCGGTGGACGATGCATCTACACCAGCGAGGAAGAACTTGCCCCAACTGATAAACGCATTGCCTTCCGGACCAAAGGCCAGGCCATATCCGTACATTACCCAGATCAGCATCGCCAGACAGGCAGCTGAGCCGATCTGCGTCATTGTCGAGAGCATGTTCTTGGAACGGGTCAGACCGCCATAGAAAAGTGCCAGGCCAGGCAGGATCATCAACAGCACCAAAATCGTGGCCGTCATCATCCAGGCATTATTGCCGGGATTGGGTACAGCAGCTACCGTTTCAGCTGCTTCCTGCGCGAAAGCGGGAACAGAGCTGCCAGCCGCAGCAATTATTCCCAAAAGTTTTAAAGTTCGTTTCATGTGATTATTATTCCCCGTTTAGATCGCTGTATCGCCGGCTTCACCGGTACGAATGCGCACTGCATTTTCCAGGCCCATGACAAAGATTTTGCCGTCCCCGATCGCTTCTGTGCCAGCTGCACTCTGGATTGCTTCAACTGCCTGGTCTGCCAGCGCGCCGCTGCACGCAATTTCCAGCTTGAGTTTTGGAACCATGTTGGTCGTGTACTCGGCTCCCCGATACACTTCGGTCTGGCCCTTCTGACGTCCGAAGCCCTTGACTTCCGAAACCGTCATGCCGGTCACGCCAACTTCCGTCAGCGCATCCCGCACATCGTCCAGTTTGAATGGTTTGATTATGGCTATGATAAACTTCATTACGCCCCCTTGATTATGTCCGGGGAACACGTCGCAAAGCCTGTGCCAGAATCACAAGCTACTGGAATCAAACGTTTATCTGATTCTCAAACTCTCAACAAAGTATAAATCTTGTGCATCGCAGCACGAGTGCCTACTTTTTGGGCAGGTCTTGTTCAAGGCGGGCAAGGATGTCCGGGATCATTGCCTCGGTTTCCCGGCGGCCGATCTCGATCAGCTCATCCGCCTTGGTGAAATTCTGCATGTCGATATGGCCGACCGGCGGCGACATGGCGAAATCCGGGGGATCCAGAGCTAGGGAATATTTACCGAGATTGCGCAGGGACAGGCCGACAGAAGCGCGCACAATGGCGATACTGTTGGGCTCTTTGCCATCGGATCGGGCAATGCCTGCCATTTCAGCGCGATTGACGAAATCGTCCTGTAAATTGATCGACAGGCAGAGCGCATCTGGTGCCAACTGGCGTGCTGGCGAGACCGGGACGGGCAAGGCTGCACCGCCATCCACCAGCAAGCGACCGTCATATTCCACCGGCTTGAATATTCCGGGCAAGGACATGGATGCCCGGATCGCGGGCACTAGCCGGCCAGTTTTCATGATGATCGTATCGCCGGTCCGCAGGTCAGCAGCAACCGCTGCTACCGGAATATCGAGATCTTCGAACGTCAATGCGCCCAATTGCGCATCCAGTTCCTTTTCAATTGTCCGCGCGCCCATGACCGCGCCGCGCTTGAAATGAGGGTCCATGAAGCGCAGCAATGTCCTGAAATTTGCGGTGCGTGCTGTTTCTTCGAGATAGTCGAGCTTACCCGCCGCAAAACTTGCTCCGGCAATGGCGCCAATGGACGTTCCCGAGATTGCCGCAATTTCAAGCGGAGATGCATCGAGCGCGCGCAAGACACCAATATGGGTCCAGCCCAAACCGGCACCGCCACCCAGAGCAAGAGAAAGTTTCATGATTTCATGTCCGGGAACTTCATTCCTTTAGTGCCACATCTTCAGCCAAAATGGCCCTCGCTTCGTCCAGATCCTCATCCAGCACCATCACGCGCGCAGGCAAGGCAATCCCGGCGCCTTCGACAATATTCACGCCGCTGTCGAAGCAAACCGCGCCAATACCGGCCGCTTCCAGCCGGCCACGGATAATTTCCGCTTCAATGCCGTGCATGTGACGGGAAAGTTCGACCAGGCTCATTTCGGTTCACTCGTTTCCCGCAAAATAGCGATCTGTTGCGCGGGTCGGCAATCCATCAATACTCTGCACGCGGCCGGCAGTTTTCTCCATCCATTTTTCCGGATCAGACTGGCGGTGATATTTGACCAGGGTTTCGCGTTCAGACTTGAGTTCCATTTGCGGAACGCCCCAACCGCAACTGGTCTGAATTGTATCGACAGCAATATCAAAAATCTGCCGGGTACCGGGCAACATCTCGAAATGAGCGGCCAGTTCTGCCCATCCGTCATCTTGCGGCAAAACAGGTTTGCCCGTGCCATAGAGCCGCATAATCAAAGCGGGATTGGCAAAATTGTTGAACATGATCGTCACCCGGCCATCCGCGATCAGATGAGCATGGGTTTCATTGCCGGAGCCCGCCAGATCGAGATAGGCGACCCGTTTTTCCCCGAGCACCCGAAACGCGTCATACCCCTTGGGCGACAGATTGATCCGGCTATCTTCCGCCGCCGTTGCCACGAAGAACATGGGCTGCTTGGCAATAAACGCGCGATGATCGTCATTCAGAGCTTCAAAAAATTCGGCCATATCATTTCCTCGCTTCAGTAAAAGGGTCCGCCGAGCACCAGCTTCCAGACCACCGCTGCGAACCAGTGTATCATAACAACCGGCCACAACGAGCCGGAAACGATCCGGATATGGCTTAATATGATACCCAACAGGAAGGTGGCAAACAGAAAAGAAGGCTGCAGAAAAACCGAAGCCCATGGCGGACCGATCGTCAAAGCTTGCAAGGGATGCCAAAGCACAAACAGAAGAGTCGAAATCCATGCAGACCAGCGCGCCGTTTTGGTGGTCAGCCAGGCCAGCAAAAACCCCCGAAAAACAAGCTCTTCGAAAAGCGCGGGCAGAAAAAACAAAATGCCAACGGCCGTGAAAATCGTTGCCGCGTCACTGACCGGTGCGAATGTGATCCAGCCGGACAAATATCCGATCCCTGCGATAAACAGCAAAGTCGGTACCGCCAGTCCGAACGCCGAGCGCCAGCGCTTCATCTCTGGCCAGGCCTTTAGTGCGAGCCAGGTCTGTGTCAGGGTGTAAGCCATGTTACCACCCTGCTCCGGCATCAATGGCGTCCTGTTCTCCCGGCCGCATCGCCCGCCCAAGTAAAGAATTACGATGCGGAAAACGGCCGAATTTGGCAATCACATCGCGATGCGCATTGGCATGCCTTTCATTGCTGCCCAGCCGGGTGAACAGTGTCACACATTTATTCTGATCTTGCAGGTCTTCGCTGTGCATGAACGGCATATAGACAAAAGCCCGTTGCTCCTCGTTCAATTGCTGATCGAGTTCCAGAGCAACCGCCTTATCCGCTATCTGCACGGCGAAATGGTCGGTGGAAAAAGCATCCGCCTCGCCCCGAAACATATTGCGCGGGAATTGATCGAACAGAATGATTGCCGCCAGTGCCGTATCCGCCGAACCCAGAAAATCATCCGCGACGCCAGACTTTTGCTCTTCCCAAAGCTCAAAAAAGCGTTCCTTGATCCGGTTGTCCAAAGCATCGCTTTTCGTCCACCAGTCTTTGGGCGCCAGTTCTTCGAACCAGAATTGGAGGATGTCCGTAGCCCAGTTCATAAGGCGGACGCGGCAACGCTGTTCAAGCCGTTCCTCCGACGGTCAGTCCATCGACCAGCAACGTTGGCTGTCCAACACCTGCAGGCACGGACTGTCCGCCTTTGCCGCAAATGCCGATGCCTTCATCAAGCGCCATGTCATTGCCAATGCCGGTAACCTTGGTCAGCGCGGTCGGACCGTCACCGATCAGGGTTGCGCCCTTGATCGGTGCGCCCAGCTTGCCATTTTCGATCTTGTAGGCCTCGGTGCACGAGAAGACGAACTTGCCGGAGACTATGTCCACCTGGCCGCCGCCGAAGCTTTTGGCGTAAATCCCGTTCTTCACGCGGCTCATCAGCTCATCCGGATCATCCTGACCACCACGCATGAACGTATTGGTCATCCGCGGCATAGGGGCATGGGCATAGCTTTCGCGGCGGCCATTGCCGGTTGCCGGAACACCCATGAGACGGGCGTTGAGCCGATCCTGCATGTAACATTTCAGGATACCGTCCTCGATCAGGACATTTTCCTGTGTCGGCGTACCTTCGTCATCGATGCTCAGAGAACCCCGGCGTTCGCTGATCGAACCATCGTCCACGACGGTAACGCCCGGCGCGGCCACACGCTCACCAATCCGGCCGGAGAACGCGCTGGTCCCCTTGCGGTTAAAGTCCCCTTCAAGGCCGTGTCCGATGGCTTCGTGCAGAATGATCCCGGGCCAGCCAGGGCCAAGTAAAACGGTTTGTTCTCCGGCAGGAGCATCAACGCTTTCCAGATTAACCAGCGCCTGATTCAAAGCCTCGTCAATTGCCCGGTTCCAGCGATTTTCTTCAAATAGCTGGTCGTAAAGATATCGACCACCCATCCCGAAACTGCCGGTTTCGCGGCGACCATTTTGTTCCGCTACGATGGATACGTTAAGTCGCACCAGCGGCCGGACATCAGTTGCCGTAAACCCATCTGGCCGAACAATTTCAACCACACTCCAGCTACCGGACAGACCGACCGACACTTGTGCAACGCGGGGATCGCGCGCACGTGCAGCCTCATCAATTTTCTGGCAAAGCGCCACCTTGCGGGCGAAGGGAATCGTCTCAAGCGGATTAATCTCGCCATAAAGATGCTGATTGGAACCGCGCGGCGGCGGCGCGGGTTCCCCTTTTGCGGGATCCAGCAGCTGCAAGGTCTGGGCCGCCCGTTTGATTGCGGCCTCGCTGATTTCATTGCTGTGCGAGAAGCCGGTCATCTCGCCGGATACACCGCGCAAGCCAAAACCGCTGTCCGTGCTGTAATCAGCAGTCTTCAGGCGACCATCGTCGAAGCCAAAGCTTTCAACCGCACTATATTGCAAATAGAGTTCGCCATCATCACAGGATTCCAGCGAACCGGAAACCAGGGCCTTGGCGCGTTCCGGGTCGAGACCATCGGGGCGATAGAGGAATGAGCGGGGATCAGGATTTTGTGTCATTTCGTTTATATAGAAACGAATTCGGCCCTGCGCACCCCTTTAGTGGGACATTGCCCAATTAAACCCCAATAAAAGGCCGATCAGGCGCTATCGGAATCATCCGGTGAGATATCAGCGGGTCCGCCAGCCAATATAAACCGCCGGTCACAATAACCGCAGTCGACATAGCCTTTTTCGTCGATTTCGAGCCACACGCGCGGGTGACCGAGAGCAGCACCACCGGGAATGCTGGATGCACCATCACAGGCGTTGCGTTTGCTGGACGTTCTTACAATATCGGGTGTGCTTGTCATGCTCCGCGACTAGCAATGCTTGCGGTGCGAGGCAATGGGCTAAAGCACTGATGACTTGAAAAACCGGCCCTTTAAAAATAGGTGACGGTAATGTCGAAGGTGCCGCTATAGGTACCCGGCTCCTGATCCGCACCGACCTGCAAGGTGCCGCCGACGTTCAAATCGACCACGCCTGCGGCATTCAGAAAGCGGAAAGTTGCACCATCAAGGGTCAGGCCGCTGACATTCATCGTTTCGGTTCCACCATCTCTCGTCAACACCGGCAAAGGACCGCGGGTGACGAAGATAAACTGCAGGGGCCCGCCATATGTCACAAAACGTGCCGCGGAACTGTCATTTGTTACGCCGGTTACGCCGCCGGTGGTTGTCCGCCCGCCGGTAAACGCATTCACCGTTGCAGTTCCGGCCGTCGGTCCCGATATCATCGTGCCAAATTCAAGATCTGTTACATTCACAAGCGACAGCGGTGCCAATGCAATAGCCCGCGAATCCGAGCTGGCATTTTGTGCAAAAGCGGCTGGTGCGCTGGTCAGTGCTGCAAGTGTGAAAAGCAGACCGCCGATCAGGCGTGTGATATATTGGTCATGTAAGCTCATACGCAAAAAACTACCCGCAAAACAAAAACAAAGCTGACAGTGTTCATGGTTAATCGATATTAACCAGAAACCTTGATACCCAGATAACGTTTAGAAATAGTCAATCGTAACGTTAAATGCGCCGCGATACGTACCTGGGACCTGATTTGCGCCGACGCGAAGCTGACCGCCGACCTGATAGGTCACTTCACCCGCAGCGTTTAAAAACCGGTTGCGGGCACCGTCAAAACGAAACCGATTGACGCGCATGGTTTCGGTTCCGCCATCGCGCACGATAAAGATCCGGTTTTGATTACTGGAAATCCGGACGCGCAACAGGGGCGTTCCAGAAGCCGTAAAAGCCGCAGGAGTAGGCACGCCGCCAAAGGCCACGGCATCTCCGCTCCGCTGGTTAAGATTACCGTTATTGGGATTCATGCGAAAAATGCTGTTTGCAGTCCCGGCGATGAAATCCCCAAAATCGAGATCAGCATCTTTGACGATGGTAACGCTCTGATTGATATTGGCATTGGACTGCGCATTGGCATCAGCAGCATGTGCTGGCTGTGCAATTGCGAATCCGGCTGCTACCGGCAGCACAAGCGACGCACGCGCAAATACAGACTTTTTGGTCATTTTCTGGTCCCTGTTATTTCCCACGAGGCCTTCTCTAGGGTGGAGAGGAGAAAGAAACATTGAATGACATGCCTAAAATCACGTTAACCTTTTGGCCATGCGCCGAGCGGGTCATTCCAGCTCGTGCGCAAAGCCTTTGATTGTGGTGCGCAACATGGTTATGCGAAGCACATGACTGAAGCTGCTATCTCCATAGATCAATTGTCCAAAACCTATGCCGGGGGCAAAAAAGCGCTCGACAACGTCTCGTTCGACGTAAAGCGCGGCGAGATTTTCGGCTTGCTGGGCCCCAATGGAGCGGGCAAATCCACGTTGATCAACATATTGTCCGGAATGGTCAGCAAAACCAGCGGTTCGGCGAGCATCTGGGGTTTTGATATTGATCAGGATCACCGCAATGCCAAAGCATCCATAGGCATTGTTCCCCAGGAGATCATGTTCGACCCGTTTTTTACGCCGGCCGAATCACTGGAAGTGGTTGCAGGGCTGTACGGTATCAAGAAATCCGAACGGCGAACCATGGAGTTGCTCCGCGCCGTCCATCTCGAAGACAAGGCGCACGCCTATTCCCGGACATTGTCAGGGGGCATGAAGCGGCGATTGCTGGTGGCCAAGGCGATGGTCCATTCTCCCCCGATACTGGTTCTCGACGAGCCCACCGCCGGGGTTGATATCGAACTGCGCCAACAGCTCTGGGAATATGTAGAATTGCTCAACCGATCGGGCGTGACAATTGTTCTGACAACCCACTATCTGGAAGAAGCCGAAAATCTCTGCGACCGGATTGCCATTATCAACCACGGCCAGCTAATCGCTCTCAAGAACACTCCGGAGCTGGTCGGCATGGCCCGTGAAAAGCTGGTCGAACTGACACTGGATCGCGACATTTCCGAAACTTCCGACGCGGTATCCTTTGCCGATGACCTTTTCCTCAAAGCAGAGATCACTGGTCCGCGTACGGTGGCGGTCACATATAACAAGGACCGGACAAATGCGGGCGGTGTCATGCGTGCCATCCAGAAACGCGGCTATGAAATCGTTGAAGTGACAACCCGGGAAGCCGATCTGGAAGATGTCTTCCTGAACCTCACTCGTAAAGCCGCATGAGTTTGCATGACGTCATCATTGTTGGTTCCGGTGCGGCCGGTCTGAGCGCGGCGATCACGCTGGCGCGCACCCACAAGGTTCTGGTTCTGGCAAAAGGCGATCTGGCAGGCGGTTCCACTGCCTGGGCGCAGGGCGGCATTGCTGCTGTGCTTGATGCCGGCGATACATTTGACAATCATATTGACGATACGATGGTCGCTGGCGGAGGCCTGAACCGCCGGGAAACGGTTGAATTTGTTGTTGAAAATGCACCTGCTGCGATCGAGCGATTGGTCGACATGGGGGTGCCGTTCAACAAGGAAGCCGAGGCTCTGCACCTGACGCGTGAAGGCGGTCACAGCCATCGCCGGATTGTCCATGTCGATGATGCGACAGGCTGGGCGGTGCAGGAGGCCTTGCAGAAAACCGCTGCGGCCAATCCCAATATCACGATGAAGCCGCATATGGTGGCGATTGATCTCGTCGCGGACCGCCACGCCGTATCGCCCGACGGGTCAAAAAACATCTGGGGCGTCTATGCGCTGAACAACGAAACCGGGCATGTAGAGACGCTGACTGCACGGGCCACGATCATGGCCAGCGGCGGCGCCGGACGCACCTATCTGTTTTCGACGGCACCGCGCGGCGCCACCGGTGACGGCATTGCCATGGCCTGGCGTGCGGGCGCGCAGGTTTCCAACATGGAAATGATGCAATTTCACCCAACCTGTTTGTACAATCTCGAAGTCAAAAATTTTCTGATCACCGAAGCCGTGCGCGGTGAAGGAGGACATCTCAAACTGCCTCCCGGCGTACAGGATGGCGGCGAGCGCTATATGCAGCGTTTTGATGCCGAGCGGATGGAACTGGCACCGCGTGATATTGTCGCCCGCGCCAATGACCATGAAATCAAACGGCTGGGTCTCGATTATGTGCATCTCGACATATCCCACCAAAAGCCCGAATTTGTGAAAGAGCATTTCCCCAATATCTATGACAAGCTGATCGGCCTGGACATCGATATGACCAAAGAGCCGATCCCGGTGGTTCCGGCTCAGCACTATACTTGCGGCGGGATTCTGATTGATCTCGACGGTCGTACCGGTCTGCCCGGACTATATGCAGCCGGGGAAGCGAGCGAGAGCGGTCTCCACGGCGCCAATCGCCTGGCATCGAACAGTCTGCTGGAATGTTTCGTCTTTGGTGATGCTGCCGCACGGGACATTGTGGCACATTGGGATGATATGCCCGTACCACCAGCAATCCAGCCATGGGATGAAAGCCGGGTGACGGACAGCGACGAGGAAGTCGTGATCAAGCAGACCTGGACCGAAATCAGGCGCTTCATGTGGAATTATGTCGGCATTGTCCGCACCACCAAACGTCTGGAACGCGCGCAAAACCGCATCGACTTGCTGCGGGAAGAAGTCGAGGAATATTACAGCAATTTCCGCGTGACCCAGGACCTGATCGAACTGAGAAACCTGATCGAGGTCGCGGACCTGATCGTAAAGTCAGCGCTCGCTCGCAAGGAAAGCCGCGGCCTGCACTATATTACAGACTATCCCAAGCTGCTCCCGGACGCGCGAGATACGGTTCTCGCGCCTTAAGTCAATCTGACGGTCAGATCGCCAGGGGTTTTCGCCGTTAGTCGTTTTTCAGGGCATCATAGACGAGATCGCGGGATATGCCCCGGAAATCAGTATCCGGACCATTTTGACCGAACCGTTGTATCATGCCAATGAAAAAGAGATCATGTACCGGGTCGATCCAGAACCATGTTCCGGCGGCGCCACCCCAGAAATATGTACCATCGCCTTGCACTGTGCCATTTACGCCGTCATTCCGGATGATTCCGAAGTCTAGCCCAAAACCAAGCGTTTTGACGACAGCCTCGGACAAAGTACCGGCAATGTTGACTTTTTGATCCCCGGTCAGAACATTTGTGCGCATCAGTTTGACAGTTTCCGCCTTCAGGATACGCGCGCCCCGGAACTCACCGCCATTGGCGAGCATCTGGCAAAACCGGGCATAGTCGCTCATCGTAGAAACAAGACCACCGCCCCCAGACTCCATACCAATTGTTTCGGGTTTGAACGCTACCCGGGGAAAGGGAACGCGAATGAAATCCTTTGTCACTGGGTGATATCCAAAAACGTCAGAAAAACGGTCATAATCATCTGCCGGGACAGCAAAGCCGGTATCGTCCATGCCCAGCGGATCAAATATGCGGGTTTTCAGAAACGCGCCGAACTTCATGCCGGAAAGCCGCTCGACAATCGCGCCCTGTACATCCACCGAAGCAGAATAGAACCAGCTCTTTCCCGGCTGATGCATCAAGGGAATTTTCGCAACGCCGTCGATGAATGACTGCATGTCCGGCGATGCAAGAATGTTCTGATCGCGAAACGCCTTGTTGGCAGGATCATCGCCAACCAGTCCATATGCAAATCCCGCCGTGTGGCTCATCAGCTGGCGCATTGTGGGTTGAGCCTCGAGCGGTTCGAGCACAACATTGGACCCGTTCTCGTCAAAGCTTTTGACCACTTTCAGATTTTCAAATTCAGGAATATATTTGGAAACCGGGTCATCCAGCGAAAACTTGCCCTCCTCGTACAGGGCCATCAAAGCCACGCCGGTGACCGGCTTGGTCATTGAATAGATGCGATAAATTGTGTCCTCGGTAATGGGAGCATTGTCTGAAAGCCTTCTGATCCCGGCTTTCATCTGGCTGATCACCTTGCCGTCCTTGACCAGCAAGGTGGCAATGCCCTTGGTGTCACCGTCAGCGACAAATTGCGCCATCCGCGCTTCCAGCGCTTCAATCTTCGCAGGATCAAAATCTTCGCCCGCTGATTCTTCGGCAAAATTCGGAAACGCGTTGGCTTCAACCGCCGTGGCACCTGATGACTGGGCGACAGCACCTGTGGACAGTGCCAGCGCACCAACTGCTGCAACGAAAAGTGACTTGTAATATTTGGTCATCTTTAAAATGTTCCCGTGTTGACTCTATCGATTGTTCTGATCGCTAGCGCATTGCGACAGAAATTCCTACCCGCGGGAAATCACATTGCCGCTTCCGCTAACCCGACGAGATAAGGAGCGGCACGCTATTATTCAGCTGTCTCGGGAAACAAAAAAGCCCCGCCAGAATTTCTGACGGGGCTTTGAATATTATTTTGCAAGCTATCGCTTAAGCGTAGCTGACCTTGACATTGGCTTTGCGCTGACGCCGCATCGCGCCGCCAACAGCACCAAAACCAAAGATCATGAATGCCCATGTTGCCGGCTCTGGAACGGCTCCTGCCACGTCTCCAACCAGACTCAGATAATCAACACTGTAACCATCGCCTCCAGAGGCTCCGATTATGACGGTGTTGTTTGCCAAAAGGGCCGAATCTGCAATTGCAAAGTTAAACAAACGGACTTCCTGAAATCCGTTCACACCCATATTTTCGGTAATTTGGCCAACAATATCGCCATTGAAAAGAACATCATAAGCACTGTTGGTATCACCGATACCAGCGATCTTGATTTCGAGGAACACATTTGTTCCGCCCGTATAGGCAAGATCATAGGATGGGTTTGTGAACGAATCCCACTCATCGGTAAATGCCGGATCAGCGCCGGTCGCGTTGCTGGTGAAGAAAACTCCACCCAAATCGTCACGCCAAAGTGAACCAACTTCGCATGGTCCGGTCAGACCAAAACAATCGTCATCGCCTGCGATCGAAAGCACTGCGGCATTTGCCGGCATTGCGACCATCATGATCGAAGCGGCGCCAAGTAAACTCGTTTTGATACCCATGAAAAATACCTTCCCCAACCAAGCAGGATAGTGTTGCGAGCAATGGCTCACATCGAACCCATACTCTCAAATGCTATTGCTGACCCTGATTTTCACGGCATCTTCCGCGTTGGAAAAGCTGCAAAACTTAACTTTTTGTATACCAGTTTACGCATCTTCGCAAGGTTCGAGTCGACACCTTAACCAATAACTTCCGAGAACCAGATTCAACCCCTAATTGCCAACCACCTTGTCGCTCGTCTTGTGCTTCTCCAGTTCCGCCGGGTCAAAATACACGGTCTTCAGCTTGTGATCGACAAATAGCTGCATTTGATCGGTGTAATGCGGACTGTCGGGCCGCGTTGTTGCAGCGCCGAAAGGCTGGATAGAACGAGATGTCACAGCGCCGTCCCTCGCCCATTCCACAAACATGATGAAGCTGTCGCCGTGGCGGACCGATAACCGCCCGTCATCCTCAACATCCCACAATGTAGACGCCCGAATGGTGTCATTCCCGCCATCCAACGGCAGATCGACATCACCTTGACGCAATCGCAGAACATCCTTCATCGGCGGATCGATAGCACCGAAATATTCCGTCAGATGATCTACTGTTTCCTGCAGGATCTGTTGTGGATCAGGAATTTTTCCGCGTTGATAATGCGCCTTGTTCGCTGGGCGGAGCACCATCAGAGCCAAGGCATCAGCGGCCCCCTCGCCATCGAGGTTCCAGTCCCATTTCGCCAGCAAAGCTTGCGCTTCAGCCAGTTTCGGATCGTTCTCAAGATCAAGGGCAGCAATCTTGTCAAACCAGTCCTCGGCATAGCCCGCTCGCTCATAGGCAGTGTCATATTTGATTCGCCGAATTTCAGCTTCACCGATTTTTCCACCATTTTTGATGGCCTCTTCAAACAGGACAATCGACCTCAGCGAGCGGTTGGTTTCATCCTCTTCTATGCCCATCAGCGGCGAATAATTTGCAGGCTCCAGCTCGTCGCCCGGACCGGCAGCCGTATAGGGCGTATTGTTAGCGTTCATGACATAACCGGATGCTGGGTTGATCAAGGCCGGAACCCGCGTGAATGGCAGGGTCTGTTGCCAGACGGCCGCTGATTGATCTCCGGGCAACACCCCGCGCCAGTCAAAGCCCGGTGCACGGTCAGGGAACATGGCATTGTAGAATAATCCTATATTGCCCTTGGCATCGGCATAGACAAAATTGGTGGCGGGAACGCCCTGCCCCGCCATCGCCGCCTGCCATTCCTCAAAATTGGTCGCCTTGTTGATACGGAAATACTGAGTCAGCATATCCAGCTGGTCCATCCCCGCATAGCGGATTGCGAAAGCGCCCTTGTCGTTCATGATCACGGGGCCGTGGATGGATCGATAAACCATCTGTGGATAGGGAATGACAAACGGACCATATTTGATCTTCAACCACACCCGTTTTTTCTCAAGCGGCTTCCACTCTCCGTCAAACTGATATTGATTGCGTGTCTGGTTCAGCGTGAGCTTGTAAATGTCGATCAGGTCGGGACGGTTTACGGTGTTGGTCCAGCCGAGATATTTGTTGTGGCCGAGAAACGGGAATGGCGATCCCGGAAAATTGGCTCCGGCAAAGTCCCAGCCTTCTTCGCTGTGCACGACCAGTTCATACCAGGCGACATTCCCGCGCAATGGTTGATGCGCGTTTGAAATCAACCGGGTCTTGTCATCCGGTGTCCGTTCGGGTGAAATTGCGAAAGCGTTGGATCCATTCTCGTCCGGATTGGGTCCGACCGGCGTAATCAGCTTGTCTTCGCTGAGCGGGTGGATCGATTTCTCTTTTGGCAGCCCTTGCAGGACCGGACCACCTTCTCTGGGCGGATCACGATTTTCCACTAGCGCCTGAATCGGTCCATTCAGACCAAAGAAGAAGGGTGACCGGAGCACAAAACCGGCGGCAATGTCACGTCCATTTACCGGAAAAAGACCGGATAGCGCCACTTCATCGGGATGGTCTTCAGCATAGGCATTCAATCCCGTTGCATATCCGTCCAGCACCGCTTTCACATCGTCGGGAAGAGCGTCATATTTCCGCTTTACGATCCCGTCGATATCCAGCAACGCTCTGACATAGTCGATCGGTGCACTGCTGGCACCGTTCAGGGTAGCCATCCGCCCCCGCGCCATGGCGGAAACTTCCTGCAATGTGTCAAAATCATCCTCGGCATGAGCGTAAGCAACACCATATGCGACATCGGCATCGGTCTTGCCAAATATATGAGGCACACCAAATTCATCGCGCACTATCCGGGCTTCATAGTCCCGAACCGGCGGCGGCGGAGAACTGCTGACAGTCAAGGGATCCCAAGCCATCAGCGCCACGAGCAAGATGGCAGACAACACAACAACACCCAGCCCAAGCCGCTTCAATAGTTTCACGTATTTTTCCTTCCCCGGGGCCGTCCAATTTGCACGCCCCTTTATCTCTTAGGCAGGCTTACCATATAAATTGAAGAGAAAAAGTCTCCTGCAACGGTTGTGTTACATATGTACAACACCATATCGTGTAGGAGAAAATGAAAACGAGCAGGACCGGTTTATGAATCTCGAAAAATTTACAGATCGCGCGAAAGGTTTTTTGCAATCGGCTCAAACAGTAGCCATTCGCATGAATCATCAACAGATCACGGCAGCCCATTTGCTGAAAGCCTTGCTGGAAGATGATCAGGGCATGGCGTCCGGTCTGATCGCCAAGGCTGGTGGCAATGCCAAGCAGGCTCATGTTGCCATTGATGCGGCACTGGACAAGATACCGGCCGTGTCTGGCAGCGGCGCACAGCAAACCCCCGGGCTCAACAACGACGCGGTCCGGGTTCTCGATCAGGCCGAACAGATAGCCGAGAAAGCAGGCGATAGTTTTGTTACAGTGGAACGACTGTTGCTCGCGCTGGTTGTGTCCAAAGATACAGCGGCTGGCAAAGCGCTGGCCGACGCGGCTGTCAAAGCGGATGCTTTAAACGCAGCGATTAATGATCTGCGCGGCGGCAGGACAGCTGATACGGCTTCTGCCGAAGATCGCTATGAGGCGATGAAGAAATTTGCGCGCGATCTCACCGAAGCCGCCCGCGAAGGCAAGCTGGATCCGGTCATCGGTCGCGATGAGGAAATTCGCCGGACGATCCAGATTCTCGCCCGCCGTACCAAAAACAACCCAGTCCTGATCGGGGAGCCCGGGGTTGGTAAAACAGCGATTGCCGAAGGCATGGCCTTGCGTATTGCCAATGGCGACGTGCCCGATAGCCTGAAAGACCGGCGTCTCATGTCACTCGACATGGGCGCATTAATCGCCGGCGCAAAATATCGCGGTGAGTTTGAAGAACGGCTGAAAGGCGTACTCGACGAAGTGCGCGGCGCCGACGGCGAGATTATCCTGTTTATTGACGAGATGCACACGCTGATCGGCGCAGGCGCTTCCGAAGGTGCAATGGATGCCAGTAATCTTCTGAAACCTGCGCTGGCTCGCGGTGAGTTACACTGTATCGGAGCCACAACACTCGACGAATATCAAAAGCATGTCGAAAAAGATCCCGCTCTGCAACGCCGGTTCCAGCCGGTGGTCATCGGCGAGCCGACTGTGGAAGACACGATTTCAATCCTGCGCGGGTTGAAAGAGAAATACGAATTGCATCACGGAGTGCGCATTACCGATGGTGCTCTGGTCAGTGCGGCAACTCTTTCACACCGTTATATCAGCGACCGGTTCCTTCCCGATAAAGCCATTGATCTGATGGATGAAGCAGCGTCCCGCATCCGCATGGAGGTCGAATCCAAGCCGGAAGAAATTGAAACGCTCGACCGGCGTATCATCCAGTTGAAGATCGAACGCGAGGCGCTTTCAAAGGAAAGCGATGACGCGTCCAAAAGCCGTCTGGAGGCTTTGGAAAAAGATCTGGCAGAGCTGGAGCAGGAATCAGCAGAACTGACGACACGCTGGCAGGGCGAGAAAGACAAGATTCACGCTGAAGCGCATCTGAAAGAAGAACTGGATGCTGCTCGGCTGGAACTGGAACAGGCGGAACGGGCCGGAGACCTCGGCAAAGCGGGTGAACTCAGCTACGGCAAAATTCCGGATCTGGAAAAGAAACTGGAAGAAGCCGCGGGCGCGACCGAAGGCGCAATGTTGCGCGAGGAAGTCGTCAGCGAAGATATTGCTTCGGTTGTATCGCGCTGGACCGGCATCCCGATCGACAAGATGCTCGAAGGCGAGCGTGAGAAACTGCTGGCGATGGAAGAGCTGATTGGCAAACGTGTTATTGGCCAGAAAGACGCCATCGAGGCGGTATCAGCCGCCGTACGGCGCTCCCGGGCCGGGCTGCAAGATCCCAACAGGCCTCTGGGAAGCTTCTTGTTCCTCGGCCCCACTGGCGTCGGCAAGACCGAACTGACCAAGGCACTGGCCGGTTTCCTGTTTGACGATGACCAAGCGATGGTCCGCATCGACATGTCGGAATTCATGGAAAAACACAGCGTTGCGCGCCTGATTGGCGCACCTCCCGGCTATGTCGGCTATGAAGAAGGCGGCGTACTCACCGAAGCCGTGCGCCGGCGACCCTATCAGGTCATCCTGTTTGACGAAGTCGAAAAGGCCCATGGCGATGTATTCAATGTCCTGCTGCAGGTACTCGACGATGGTCATCTTACCGACGGGCAGGGCCGCAAGGTGGACTTTTCCAATACCCTGATCATTCTGACGTCAAATCTCGGCAGCCAGCATATGGCCAATCTTGAGGACGGTCAGAAGGTCAAGGATGTCGAACCCCAAGTCATGGACGTTGTGCGCGCTCATTTTCGGCCCGAATTTCTCAACCGGCTGGACGAGATCATTCTCTTCCACCGACTGGCCGAAGAACATATGGCTCCGATTGTCGAAATTCAGGTGGCGCGGGTGCAGAAGCTGCTCAAGGATCGCAAGATCGAGCTGGATCTGTCCGATGCGGCGAAACGCTGGCTCGGCCGGGTGGGCTATGATCCCGTATATGGTGCACGACCGCTAAAACGTGCGATCCAGAAATATCTGCAGGATCCGCTGGCCGATCTCATCCTCCGCGGGGATGTCCCGGACAACAGCAAAGTCCGCATCGACGAAGGTGACGGTGCGCTGCAAATGGATGCAGTTTCGCAATCGGAAGGTTGAACTTGCGCGGCGGTCCGGCATTGGGCAGACATGTGATATGAGTGTGACCCGAAACCTGACCGACATCATCGACGACGCCTCCTATCTGGCGCATCGTTATGATGAAATGGCCGATGCATTCCGGTTTGTGCCAGTACCGCGGGATGTGCATCGCAAATGTACGTTCATAACGGACGAGCATTTGCCGGACATTGAGAATTACAGCCTGCACAAACGGGCAGATGTTGCACAGCAATCCCTGCCCGCAGCCCCGCTCCACTTCATATTTCATTCAGCCTATTGCTGTTCGACGATGATGGCACGTGCCTTTGATATCGAGGGCACATCCATGGGTCTCAAAGAACCCGTTGTGTTGAACGACATGATCGGCTGGCGCCGGCGCGGGTCCAGTGGTCAAAAGTTCGAACAGGTTCTGGATCAGGCGCTTGATTTGCTGTCCAGGCCGTTTTCTTCCGGTGAGTCCATCGTCATCAAGCCATCCAATATTTGCACACCACTCGCGCTTCCCATGCTGTCCATGCGGCCAGATGCAAAAGCGTTGCTGTTATACGCGCCGATTGAATCATTTTTGCGTTCTATCGCAAAGAAGGAAATGTGGGGTCGGATCTGGGTGAGAGACGTTTTGATCGGAACCCGTCAGGATGGTTACCTCATCCAGGGCTTTGACCAGGATGAACTGCTCAAACTAACCGATCTTCAGGTCGCAGCTATTGGCTGGCTCTCTCAGCATGCGGCATTTGCCAAAATTGTCGAAACCTTCGGGCTGGGGCGAATCCGGACCCTCGACAGTGACAGTTTTCTCGCCAGATCACCGGAAACCATTGCTGCATTGTCAGAGCTATTCGGTCTGAACCTTGATGACAGCCAGCAAAATACAGTCCTCGACGGACCTGCTTTCAACAGCCATTCGAAACTGGATCAGAACAAGCCCGGTGAAGTTTTTGATGCAAAGGCGCGTCAATCCGAGCAGGACGATGTTGCCGCACTACACGGAAACGAAATTGATATGGTTGCAACCTGGGCGAGGGCCGTGGCGCAAAGTCAGAATATCAAAATGGATATCGGTGCCAACTTGTTGGGATAGCGCCGACATTGGAACGGCCATGATGTAGCGCAAAATGCACAAAATATCGGGACAGTCTACAGCAAACAAACGAGAGACAGATCACTCAACTTTCATTCCACCCTGGATTTCCTGGATAAACTCACCAGCTCGGCGGTTTCCTTCCTGGTGATGTGCAACCCATTCCTTGTTGGTCATGCAAACTCGCCGTTTTTTGGCCAGCGAACCGATAACGGACTGGCTCCGGCAGCGGACATAGTCCGGATGGCGACGATCCTTGATTTTTTTCGGAGCCTTGCCGCCGGTCGTCTGTTCAGCGGTATCGCCAGTTTCTGTCGGCGCGGCAGGTGCACTTTCCTGCGCTTTGGATGCCGGGGATGCCAGCATCATCGTCGTAATCACTAGTACTCCAAATGTCTTTTTGGCCAAAGGCATTTCCCTTCATACTATTGAAGTGAGGAGCACTCGAATGATCGAGGAAGATGAAAGGCGCAGATTTGTCGCTGCGCCTTTCACCAGTCCAATCCGTCGTCAGTTGCTTGCATTCGTTCCAGATTGCAAATCATCAACCATCTCGCGGGCGCGGTCATTGCCCTTCTTGTTGAATGCTACCCATTCGCGGTTGGTCATGCAGACCCGGCGCTTGCGGGCCAATGTCCCAATAATGGGCTGCGAACGGCAACGGACATAATCCGGATGCCGCCGATCAGTGATTTTTTTTGGCTTCTTCGCTTTTGCATTTTCAATAGCGGTATCTTCGCCATATGCGGCCTCAGCGGCAATAGCTGGGCTCGCGATAAATGCGGTGACTGCAGCGGCAAGTATTAATTTCGATTTCATCAAGTAAACTCCCCTGTTTCGAATTACGGCGGTTAATGCCAGAATGCACCCGGACTGTAAATATTTAATGCGGATAGCGGTTTTGCAAACTCAGTCAGAATAGTCGCTCTGAACTCCGGTCAACAAAAAAAGGGCGGACCTTGCGGCCCGCCCTTTTTTCTTCAATTCCAGATCAAGATTCTAGAACTTGAATTTCACGCTTGCACCATAGCGACGGCCGAGGGCGTCATATGATGAAGGATAGGTGTTACCACTGTTAAACGCGGTCGAACCAATGTTGTTACCAACAACTGTTGGTTTGTTGTCCAACAGGTTCTGGATCGTAACCGTCAACAGTACGTTTTCACTGATATCCCATTGACCAGAAAGATCGAAATAGCTTTCTGATGGAATATTCTGGAAATCAACCTGACCGAACAATGGTGAATTACCCTGGAATGCAGGACCGTTACCATTGGCGATATCCAAAGGCTCCTGAGTCGTTTCACTCAGGTAACGCCAGCGCAGAGACAAGTTGAATTCGTCATAGAACGAAACCGTTGTCCGTTGACTGAACGAGAACTCTGGCTGGATCGAGCTACAGTTCACACTGTAGAACGAAACACAGTCACGATTGACTGAAGCCGGGTTCGCCGGATTGGTGTTGAAAATGTTTTCGTTGGTCCAAGTACCATCGAAAGACAGGCTCAAATTGATGTCATCCGACAAATCCGTCCGATAGGTCATGTTCACATCAATACCATCCGTCTGGATCAGACCCAGATTGGAGAGCTGAAGGATCAAACCAGGAACTTCAGCCGCCGAACCAGCGATAGCACCCGTTGTGGTACTACGTTGTACCAACTGAGTACAAGCTGGGTCAGTTGCGCTAGCAGCGGTGATGTTACCATAACAACCGGTGATGATGTCACCAGGTGTTGGAATGGTAATAGCGTCCGTTACTTCGATGTTCCAGTAGTCGACAGAGAAAGTCAGGCCAGGAATTGCTTCTGGCTGAGCAATGAAGCCAACCGTCCACGTTTTCGCGGTTTCTGTTCCCAGGTTCAGGTTACCGCCAGTTGTGACGTTGATCTGACCAGCTGGTGGTGGCTGAATGCTACCGATTGAACCGGCAGGTGCACCTTGAGCGATACATACTGCTGTCAGGTTTGCATTGCCAACTGGCAGTGCGAGCTGACATGGATCAACCTGCAAGTTGCTCAGACCGGTTGTGACCGGGGTGAACAGCTCACCGATATTCGGTGCACGTGAAGAACGCTGGTAGTTACCGCGAATCTTCAGACCGATTACTGGCTCCCAGCTACCGCCTGCTTTCCAGGTAAATTCTGTACCAGCAGTTGAATAGTCAGAATAGCGAGCACCCAGTTCAAGGGTCAGGCTTTCAGCGAAAGGCATTCCTTCGAGTACCGGGATATTAACTTCGCCAAATGCGTCATAAACGCTGTATTGACCGTTAATGTCCGGAGCAGCACCGCCGCCGCCAACAACTGCGCCAGGGGTCTGAGATGCTTCATCAGACTGACGGGTTGAAGTGAAACGACGATATTCACCACCAACAGCAAAGCTGATTGGCGATTCTGCAATGCCCCAGCCAAAGTCACCGCTGACGGTGCCGTTAACTGTTGCGATTGAAGTTGCGGTGATCACTTGCTGCGTCAGAGCGAAAGAATAATCGATCTGATCCTGCGTCAACGTACCCAATGGTCCAAACAGGTTGATTGGAACACAGTTGGCATCAACGCTTGTGCCGGCCGTAGCTGACTGAGCACAGGTGTTAACGTCGGTAGCGATCAAAGCATTCTGCAAACGCTGGAAGCGAGCAAAGCCGCTCTGACGTTGAATACGCTCTGATTCACCGTAGGTACCCGAAACGTCCCAGTTGATCGTGTCTGTGATAGCACCACGTGCACCTACAACGAGGTTGAACAGCGTAGAAGTAAACGCCGAATCACGTGTACCGGCTTCAACCGAACGACGACGAACTTGCGTACCAAATTCGACATAGTCTGGGTTTACAGCGCCAGCTGCAGTTGTTGCGCCATCAGGTGTGTTGATACCTGCGGTACACTGAGCTGCTGTAAGACCCAAAGCGGTACAGAACCGGTTTGCGATAGCTACAGGCAGATAAGGGTTGTTCAAGTTCAACTGATAGGTGTTGAAGAACGAGCCGCCCGGTGCAATTTTCGTTGCAACAGTCTGCTTCGAGAAAGCAGCCTGCGAGTAGACTTCAACAGCTTCGGAGATTTCGTAACGAGCCGAACCGAATACGTTAAAACGCTCGATTGGAGTCTGATACAAGTTGAAGGGGTTGAAGTTGAACGGTCCAGCAGCACTGTTTACGCCTGGTGAGATATCCGTACCTTCATTGTTGATCTGACCAATAACATTGGAGACCGGACCAACAAAAACGATGTTCGCAGGAACAGCGTTCGAAGAACCGCCAGCGTTACCAGAGAACGAGCTCACGTTAAACACGCCAAAAGGACGATCGCCCTGAAGAACAGGATCCTGGTCGAGGTAACCAACACTCAGAACTGCGTTACCGCGTCCATCGTCAAAATTGGCACCAATGGTCAGGTCGGTCCGGAAAACGTTTCCGTCACCTTCTTCAGTGATCTGCTGTGAGAAGTTAGCTTCAACGCCAGCAAAATCCTGCTTGGTGATGAAGTTGACAACACCAGAGATAGCGTCTGCACCATATGTAGTCGTTGCACCACCGGTCAAAACTTCGGTACGTTCAATAACTGCAAGTGGGATACTGTTAAGATCGACACGACCGGTTGTATCAGCAGGAACAAAACGACGTCCGTCGAGAAGAACCAGGTTACGAACCGAACCAATACCGCGAAGGTTAACGAAGGAAGAACCGCCGTTACCGTTGTTCACCGCAGAACCCACTGAAGGAATTGCACTTGGCAGTTCCCGCAGGAATTGCTCAGCAACGTTGGTCTGACGCAGTTCCAGTTCTTCAGAGGTCACAACGCCAACTGGGCTGGAAAGCTCAAGGTTAGGGTTGGTAATACGCGAACCCGTAACAACGATTACGCTTTCGTCAGCCGCATCAGCTTCCTGAGCGTCTTGATCCTGCGCATAGGCAGGTGCTGAGATCATGGCGAGGCCGAGCACCATAGGTGCCGTTCCGCTCATCAGCTTCGTAAATTTTTTCATGTTATTCCAGTCCCTTATTCTGGAGAGGATTGGCCAAAATGACCGGCCCTCGAGAGTTGACCGATGAGAATCAGCACGCCCCAAACGCGCAGATTGGTCCATCGAATGCGGAGCGGATGCAACATGGCCGCCTCTCTGTAAAGCGTCAGTTCATGAAAATGCGCGGTTTTTGTATAGAATGTTACTATTTTGTCACAGTGCAGCGAGGGTGTATCTTCAGGTCAAACCATCGATGAAATAACCTATTTATTTCAGGCAGTAGATCTCGCTCGCAAGATTCCAGTGATTGCATCGCAGTGCGGTTACTTCTAAACCCTGCTCGATAAACCGGTGCGCCTTTCGAAGACGCCGAGGTTGAACAGTCTTCCGAATTCAATGGAGCAGAATAGATGATCAAACAAAACAAGACGATCGGAATGTTATTTGCCGGCGTTGCGGTATCGACAATGGTTGTGGGAACGACGGCAAGTGCGCAGGACAAGGAAGACGCGATCACCGCTCCACCTGCAATCTATACTGAGTTGGTGGGATGCAAAACCATTAGCGATCCAACCCGGCGGCTCGCCTGCTTTGATGAAAAAGTCGCGGCGCTGGAAAGTGCCACGGAAAGCAAACAGGTTGTCATTGCAGACCGCGAGCAGGTCAAGGAAGCGCGGCGCGGCCTGTTCGGCCTTTCATTGCCCAGAATCAAACTGTTTGGTGGCGACAAGGACGAAGGCGCAGAGATCAAGGAAATTGAAGTCAAAATTGCTTCGGTACGATCCTTGCGTGGCGGCAAGTGGCTGATCAAACTGGAAGATGGTGCGACATGGCAATCGACAGAGCCATCGCGCAGCACGTCACGAAGCCCCAGAAAAGGCGATGACATTCGGATTAAACGCGGCTCGCTGGGAAGCTTTACTGCCTTTGTGAATAACAAACGCCGTGGCTTCAAAGTGAAGAGAGTGGTGAACTAGTCTTTGGACACTGCCAAATAAGAACTGATTAACTCATCGGTCCGGTCAGCAAAATCGGATCAATTCGCGCCCGGTTCCATTTCATGGACCAGTGCAGATGAGGTCCGGTTGCACTGCCGGTTGCGCCGATCCGACCAATCGGTTCACCGCGTTTAACGACCTGCCCGGGTTTCACGAGAATTGCAGAACTGTGCAAGAATGCACTGTTCAGTCCCATGCCGTGATCAATCATCAGCAGATTGCCTTCCAGCGAAAACGGACTTGTCGCTGCCAGCGTAACGACACCATCTGCCGGTGCCACATAATAGGTGCCGCGCGGTGCCGCGATATCTATGCCGCTGTGATAGCTGCCGGGAGATCCGTTATAAACGCGCTGATTGCCGAACATTCCGGAAATCCGCCCCTTGACCGGCCAGACAAAAGTCTGGCGCCAGCCCTTGCTTTCGCTGACCGTAGTTCTGGCCGCGTTGATTTGTGCCAGCTCGCCGCTTCTGCGTGCCTTGAACGCCGCGCTGGCGGTTCTGCCACGACGGTTTATGGCCACATGTTCGATTTTCCACTTGCGCGGAGCGACACTGAAGAATTTTTTGACTTTTTCGCCATTTTCCAGTGTGGCGACCAGTTGCGCGGCCTGCCCGGCATCGCGATTGAACGCGATCAGAAACTTGCCATCCTGATCGATCGGGACCGGCTGCCCGTCAAATGTCAGCTTGCTCGTGCCTGCGGGCGCATCGCCCAACATGACACCGCCTTGAATTGCATCCCCGGAAAAACCAAATTTGATTGCCTGGCGAAATGCCGAATCCGTTGCTGTGGACGAATCTGTCCCGGTTTCACTCGTTCCCGTTTCGCTGGTTCCGGTTTCATCGATCACCGCAGACGCCGGACCTGCCAGCATTAAGGCACAGGCAAGCGTCGCCGCGCCATGAAACTTTCTGATGCCCCGCATTGGTTTATTCTGCCTCCCTGACATGTGCCTGCGCCGACAGCTGGGCTGTGGCATAGGGTTCCTGTTTTTCAACGCTCCAGTATCGCAGATCTTCAAGCATGATTTTCTCTCCGGATACCGAACAGAAAACATGATCACCAGAAGACAGCAGACGAAATCCGTTTGGCATGTAATATAGCTTTGCTGTCTTGTTGCGATTGGACATTAACATGTGGTGGAACCTACCTTATCTGCGATTTACCCATGATTTACAGGTAATTTCTTTATCTTAATATAACAAATATCGCCGCTAGAACAAATCCTGCTGCCTGTCATCTGCAGGCTTTTTGACCTTTGGTCGTTTTGGAACAGGCTTCGCTTTTGCTTTTTGGGCACTTGAAATAGCTGAATTGCCGGATTCATCCTCAATCAGCGCCCCGACCTTGCCGTCATGGAAATGCAAATTGACACGTCCTTGCCGGATTGCGTCTTCGCGCCCGCCTACAAAACTGCCATCCTGAGACGAGATTCGGGCATAGCCGCGCTTCAAAGGGCCGTCTGGCGAAACTTGCTGCGCCAGTCGCCACAAAGAATCCAGTCTCTGCCGTGCATCGTCCAGCGGCCGGCGAATGAGAGCGACAGGCAAATCAAATCGTGCCAGATTTTTCTGCCCGCTCTCCAGCTTCTGTTTCAGCAGCGCAGGTCGCAAACTCCCTTCCGTTGCTGCAAAATTGTTGCGTGCCTGGCCAACTTGCTGGCTCAAGGCGTAGTTCAAGGCATCCGACAGTTCGTCAACCCGCTGCTGATGCGGTCGCAAGAGGTCATTCAAGGCGGGCATCAACCGGCGCTGCGCTTCAAGTCGCTCTTGCGCGGTGGTAAAGCCGCGCTGCACCGCGCGCGCCATGCGCGCCTTGGCATCCGACAGCGTCGCCAGCCAGTCGGCACGGACCGGCACAGCCATTTCCGCTGCTGCTGTGGGCGTTGGTGCCCGCAGATCGGCAGCAAAATCACTCAATGTTGTGTCGGTTTCGTGGCCCACTGCCGAAATTACCGGAATCGTGCATCCGGCAATCGCACGGACAACTTCTTCTTCGTTGAAGCTCCAGAGGTCTTCGATCGAGCCGCCCCCGCGCGCGACAATGACAAGGTCAGGTCGTCTCAGGCCTCCGCCACTTTCCATGTTCGAAAATCCATTCACCGCATTGGCGATCTGTTTGGCGGCTCCTTCACCCTGCACCAGAACCGGCCACACAATGACATGACTGGGACAGCGATCTGCCAGCCGGTGAAGAATATCGCGAATCACTGACCCGGTCGGTGATGTCACAACGCCAATTGTTTTCGGCAGGAATGGCGTGTTCCTTTTGCGATCTGCATCGAATAGTCCCTCGCCTTGCAGCTTCGCCTTCAGCTTTTCAAACAGCTGCATCAGCGCGCCTTCGCCGGCGAGTTCCATTTTGTCGATAACAACCTGATATTTTGACCGCCCGGGATAAGTTGTGAGCTTGCCCGAAACAACCACTTCGATTCCGTCTTCAGCTGCAAAAGCCAGACGGGCAGCATTCCCCTTCCACATCACGCCATCAAGCACGGCCTTGTCATCTTTCAGCGCCATATAGACATGGCCCGAGGCAGCACGTTTGAACCCGGATATTTCACCGCGGATCCGGACATAGCCAAAACGATCTTCAACGACCCGTTTCAGTGAACCGGAAATTTCCGAAACACTGAGCGGCGGGGCATTGTCGCCGTCACCACTCTCGGCTAACAGCTTCGCATCCAAAGAAAGGGAATCGTTCATGAATATCCTGTTGCTCGGGTCTGGAGGCCGTGAACATGCCTTGGCATGGAAGCTCGCGCAATCCCCGTCTGTACAGAAATTTTTTGCATCCCCTGGCAATCCGGGAATCGCCCATCACGCGGATTGCGTGTCTCTCGATGTCTCAGATCACTCTGCGATCGCTCGTTTTTGCGGGGAACGCCAGATAGATCTGGTCGTGGTCGGACCGGAAGCGCCGCTGGTCGATGGCCTGGCTGACAGTTTGCGTGCAGCGAATATTCCTGTCTTCGGTCCGGATCGGGCGCCGGCCCAGCTGGAAGGGTCCAAGGGATTCACCAAAGATCTTTGCGCGCGCGCCAATATTCCCACGGCCGCCTATGTGCGCACCACAAACGAAACCGATGCCCAGGCCGCGTTGGACGATTTTTCCATTCCGGTTGTGATCAAGGCCGACGGGCTTGCCGCCGGAAAGGGCGTGATCATCGCGGAGACCCGCGATCAGGCCCAAGAGGCGATTACCATGATGTTTGACGGCGGGTTTGGTGAAGCCGGGGCCGAAGTTGTGATCGAGGAATTCCTGACCGGTGAAGAAGCCAGTTTTTTTGCCATTACCGACGGCAAAACTGTAATCCCGTTTGGCACAGCGCAAGACCACAAACGTGTTGGCGAAGGCGATGTTGGTCTGAATACCGGCGGCATGGGTGCCTATAGCCCGGCTCCGGTTCTGTCGGATGATCTCCAGCAGCAGGTTCTCGACACAATCATCCAGCCAACCGTTGATACACTGGCTGCAGAAGGCACGCCTTATAGTGGGGTCTTGTTTGCCGGTTTGATGCTGACCGAAACAGGTCCCCAGCTCATCGAATATAATGCGCGCTTCGGCGATCCCGAATGCCAGGTTTTGATGATGCGACTGGAATCCGATCTGGCCAAGCTCATGATGGCGACGGCCCGGGGCGGGCTGGGACAGCAAGCAATGCCTGAATTTTCAGAACAGACTGCGCTGACCGTTGTTATGGCTGCCAGGGGCTATCCCGGTACAGCAGAAAAAGGCGGACAGATTCGCAATCTTGGTCGCGCGGAACGTGGAGAATCCGGGCGTGACGGTGCAAAAATCTTCCATGCCGGAACCGCAGAAATTGATGGGACACTCGTCGCAAACGGGGGAAGAGTTCTCAACGTCACCGCGCTTGGGAAAAATACCGTAGAAGCGCAGAAAAACGCCTATGCGGCAGTCGACAAAATCGATTTCGAATCGGGCTTCTGCCGCCGCGATATTGGTTGGCGACAAGTTGCCCGCGAACAGTAATTCTGCGCGGACGAACACGATCAACATAATGTAACTTTATATCATTGGTTCATTTTCCAGTCAGCTTGGCTCAGGCACGTTTTGTCCGGGTCGAGCATTGTGGGAGAATGATCATGCACCGCTTCAATTTTGTTTCGAAGGGCCTTTGTAGTCTGGTGGTACTCGGATTGATCGGAAGCCCATCGGCGCTCCCGCTAAATGCCAGAACTATTGCACAACCCGAGACCAAATTGCTGCAACGTCCACATCCCGTGAATTGCAGCATTTTTTCAGACCGGAATGACAGGGCGCGGCGCGGTCAGATTGGTGTCACCGGCAGCAGGGTTTCAAATACGATGCGGCAGTCATCACCCGTCTCGGTTGTTCCCGCCCCTCCGCCTCCGGTTGCACCGTCACCTCCGCCCGCATCCGGCGTATCGAAATCAATCGCGCGCGGTGCAGTCGCGGCTGAAACGCGCATTGCCCCCTATCCCCTGCCTCGGCCACGCCCGCAGCTTGAGGATCGCGAGCGCTATGACGGCAAGAATGTCGCGAGCATAAAACGGGTGGCTGACGAACCCGTGTCGACATTTGGAGTCGACGTCGACACCGGAAGCTATTCGAACGTCCGCCGTTTTCTGAATGATGGACAAATGCCGCCCGAAGCAGCAGTCCGGACCGAGGAAATGATCAACTATTTCCGCTATGACTATCCAAAGCCCCGGAATCGCGACACGCCATTCAGCATCACCACCGACATGGCCAAAACCCCTTGGAATGACAGCAGCAAATTACTGAGAATTGGCCTGCGCGGTTATGATGTCGGCAGCAATGAGCGCCCCCGTGCCAATCTTGTTTTTCTGGTGGATGTTTCCGGATCGATGGGAAGCCGGGACAAATTGCCTCTGGTGAAATCCACGCTGACGGCCCTGTCCAATGAACTGCGGCGTGATGATCGTGTATCAATTGTCGTTTATTCCGGAACTGTAGGTCTGTTACTGGCTCCAACGTCCAACAAGGCACATGTCAAACAGGCCGTGGATTGTCTTTATGCATCGGGCTCGACAGCAGGCGGCGATGCTCTGAAGCTGGCTTATGCGACGGCGCGGGACAATTTTCTGAGCAATGGTATCAATCGCATTATCATGGCCACTGATGGCGACTTTAATGTCGGCACTTCAAACACCGAACAGTTAAAGAAATATGTCTCGGAACAGCGTAAAACCGGCGTGACTTTGACCATGCTGGGCTACGGCACCGGCAACATACGTGACGAATTGATGGAAGGCATCGCCAATGTCGGCAATGGAAATTACGCTTATATCGACAGTGCCATGGAAGCGAAAAAAGTGCTCGCTGATGAACTGAGTTCAACCCTGTTCACCATCGCCCAGGACGTAAAAATCCAGATCGAGTTTAACCCGGCACATGTGAAGGAATATCGCCTGATCGGTTATGAAAACCGTTTGCTGGCCGAGGAAGATTTTGACAATGATCTGATTGATGCAGGTGATATCGGAGCCGGGCATCAGGTTACTGCGCTGTACGAAATCATGCCGACCGGTGCATCGGGCTGGCTTCCCGAGCGCCGTTATCCCGGCAACCGGACGGAGCAGCGGCGCCCGGGCCTGAACGGAGAAATGGCGAACATCAAACTGCGCTACAAGCTGCCCAACCGCAAGAATTCAAAACTGATCACGCGCCAAATTGATTCTGCCGAGCTGCGGGCAGCATCAGCGCCGCGCGGCGACATGGCTTTTGCAATTGCAGTTGCTGCGTTCGGCCAGAAGCTGCGCGGGGATAAATATCTCGGGAGTTATGGCCATAAAAATATCAATCTGTTAACCGGATCTGGTGGTGATTACTGGCGGCAGGAATTTCGCCAACTCAACTCCCTGGCTGCGGGTCAGACGAGAAGTTGACTGGTCCGGAATTGCCGCTCGCCAAAGACCGGTTAACCATATTTACTAATGAGTTGTCTCATATGGGGACAGAATAGTCTCGCCTCGTCCCAAAATTCGTTCTGAATCAGGTTCTCGGAACTGGACTCGTCCGGCATAATCCTCCATTTTACGCGATTGTACAAATGACCTTGTACATATGACGGTGCGAACAGACACAGGGGTTCGGGAATGGAAGTTGGCGGCAAGATACTCACGGGAGCAGCTGCAACCGCGCTATTGGCGCTGGTCGGGCATGCGATATCTGGTGAGTCCTATATTTCCGGTCTGGAAGAATCCGTAAATACCGAGCTCGCAGCTCAAGGGGTTGAGGGGGTTACGGCGAGTTTCTCGCGCGATCCACTCTCCCGGCGTGCAACTCTGGACGGCGATGTCAGAGATGAAATCAAGCAGAAGGCTCTCGGCACTGTTTCAGCAATTGCGGGCGTTTCTAGAGCAAATTGGAAGGGTGCTGCGCCGTTGGCGGCTTCGGGAGGCGGTGCCCCTGCTCTGACGAGCAACGATGGCGCGAACGCCTGCCAGGCCAGCGTTGATAACGCCATTGCCGGCGAGAAGCTCAATTTTCGTTCCGGCAGCGCTTATGTATCACCTGCTTCTAACAAGATCATAGATTCCGTTGCAGCTGCGCTAAAAACCTGTTCCGATTTTTCCGTTGCAATTGGCGGACATACCGACAGCAACGGCAATGCCGAAATCAACAAGAGCATGTCGCAGGAACGCGCCGACCGTGTACGGTCCGGCCTGATCGAGCGCGGAATTTCAGAAAGTCAGGTCACTGCAACGGGTTATGGCTCGGAGCAACCTCTGGCCGAAGGCAGCGGACCAGAAGCGGATGCCCGCAATCGCCGAATCGAGTTCAAGGTTTCGACCTCGGGTAATGATGCCAACGCGCAACAGGGGAAATAAACCATGCCACTTCTACTTGAAAATCTGTTGCTCCTGCTGATTACTTTTGCAATTGGCCTCGGTATTGGCTGGGCCATCTGGGGTCGTCAACGGGACGATATCTGAACAATAACCTGTCTCGTCCGGGTCAGGCCATGTGATTATACGTGTTTGAAAATAGGGATTTAGAATAATGATATCGCTGATATCCGCAAACTGGCTGCTGTTTCTGATTGCTCTGCTGATTGGCGTGGCGACTGCTTTTTGGGCCTGGGCCGCATCCGGACGCGAGCAAAGAGCGGATCGCTTTGATTCCGATGACGGACTGCTCGAAAGGGCCGGTGAAGCCGTGCCCGCCGAATCCGCTCCGGCACCAGTTGCTCCAGTAGCAGCGGAACCTGCGCCGGAGGCCAAACCAGCCCCGGCCCCTGCACCCGTTGCCAAAGCCGCGCCGAAGCCACCAGCCAAACCGGCAGCAAAACCAGTGGCTGCAGCAGCGGCAAAACCAGCGCCAAAACCACGGACAAAGAAACCTGCCGCAGTAGCAGCAGTTTCCCCGCCGCCAGCCGGGAAACCAAAAATTCCGGAAGCCGCGGGCGCACCGGATAATCTGCGACTGATCAAGGGTGTCGGACCAAAACTCAACAAGTTGCTCAACAATCTGGGTGTCACCCGTTTTGATCAGATAGCCGCTTGGAAAGCACCTGAAATTGCGGAGGTTGACCAGTATCTGGAGACGTTCAGCGGCCGAATTACCCGGGATGCATGGATTGATCAGGCCAAATATCTGGCAAAGGATGACATTGCCGGTTTCGAGAAGAAATACGGCAAGCTTTAAACCGGATCAGACAGCACGATTCTCGGATCAGGCTTTCACCATCTGAACAATCATCTTGTCAATTTTCCGGCCGTCCATATCGATAATCTCGAATGCCCAGCCCTGATCTTCGAACGTTTCGCCCTCTTCCGGCAAATGTCGCAGCTGTGCCAGCGCATGTCCGGCAGCGGTCGCATAGTCCCGATCATCCGGCAGCTTGATCCCTAGCCGTTCCGCCAGCGCATCGATTGACATGGCACCGGCGACAAGGAAGCTGCCATCCGCGCGTTCTATCAGACTGCGCTGGGTCTTTTCATCCTGATCCGAAACAAACTCGCCCGCAATCGAACTCAACAGGTCATTGGGCGTCACAATGCCTTCGAGATGCCCGTATTCGTCATGCACCAATATCATCGGAACATCAGCTTCCCGCAAGATATCCAGAGCATCGAGAGCATCCAGCTGATCCGGAACCTTTTCCAGTGAGTGCATGAGTTGCCGCAGATCCAGAACCTCGCCGCTCAGAAGTGCCGCGACAATATCGCGTGCGACAACGACGCCCATGATCTCGTCGACAGAGCCCTCCGCCACGGGAAAGCGGCTATGCTGCGATTCAATCAGCATGTTGTAAATATCTTCCCGCGTCGCAGATATGTCGAGCCAGTCGACTTCGGTTCGCGGCGTCATGACCTCGCGAATCGGACGGTCAGCCATGCGCACAACACCGGCAATCACAGCGCGCTCATGTTCTTCAATGACGCCCGATTGCGTCGCCTCTGCGAAAACCATTTGTAACTCGTCCGCCGTCACATGATTGGTCTGGTTTCGTTTCAAGCCCATCATGCGGAAAATTAGCGCGCTGGTGCCATCCAGCAGCCAGACAAGCGGCGCGGCGATCCGTGCCAGCAAATCCATCGAAGGCGCCATGATGACCGCGATTTTTTCCGATGAGCGCAGGGCAAACTGCTTCGGTACCAATTCGCCGATAACCAGAGACGCGTAAGTTGTCAGGCCGATCACCAAAGCGAATCCAACCGTGGCCGCCAAATCTGGTTCCAGTCCCAGTCCGGCGAGACGCTCTGCAACGGGCCCGCCAAGACTTGCACCTGAAAATGCGCCAGCGACGATACCGATCAGGGTAATGCCGATCTGCACCGTCGACAGAAACTTGCCTGGATCGCTGGCCAACCGCAGGGCCACACGTGCGCCGCGACTGCCCTTGTCCGCCAGACTGTGCAGAGACGCTTTGCGTGCAGAAACAATCGCCAGCTCGGACATGGCGAACACGCCATTGACGAGCACCAGTGCGACAATGATTGCGACATCAAACCAGGGAAAAGGAGTCATATTGTCCAATTGAAAAGCGAAAAGAGCGCGAACAGCTCTTTAGGCACATGTTTTACAAAATATCAAACTTGCTGTCAGTTCCGGTTCATCATTTCTGGTTCATTTATCTGGCGATATAAGGAAATAACTCGCGAAATCAGCTTGATCCCTTTGACGCAAGTAACTGAGAAAGTACAGATTATGAATATGAAACACATCATAACCGCCGCCCTGTCTGCCAGCGCACTGACACTCACAAGCGGCTGTGTCACAAATCCCGAAACCGGCAATCAGCGGATTTCCAAAGCTGCCCTGGGCGGAATTGGCGGCGCTTTGGGTGGTTACCTGCTCGGTGACATTATCGGCGGACGCAATGATCGGACGGCCAAAATTGTTGGTGCGGGCCTGGGTGGTCTCGCCGGAGCTGGCGTCGGCTATTACATGGACGAGCAAGAGAAGAAATTGCGTGAGCAAACGGCAGGAACCGGCATTGACGTTACGCGCGATGGCGACAATCTGATCCTCAACATGCCGGCCAACGTGACCTTTCCGGTCAACAGCGCGGCGATCCAGCCTCAATTTCAGGAAACACTGCTGACCGTGGCCAACACATTGTCCGAATATGAAAAGAGCTATATCGACGTCTATGGCCACACGGACAGCACCGGGACTGACGAGTATAATCAATCCCTGTCGGAGCGCCGGGCAGGCTCGGTTGCGAATTTTCTTTCCAACAGCGGCGTGCAGCGTGCGCGGATGGAAACGCGTGGCTATGGCGAGAGCCAGCCAATCGCGACCAACAGCACCGAAGAAGGCCGGTCTGCCAATCGCAGGGTGGAGCTGAAGGTGGTTCCCATCCAGCAACAGGATCTGGACAGCTAAATCCCGGTTTGGTTGACTCTCCACTTGCAATAGCAATGGTCCATCGGGCATCCCCCTTGTTGAACAGGACAAGGATGCCCGATAATGACCACGCCAAATTTCTCCATTGACCTCACCGGCAGTACCGCGATTGTCACCGGTGCTTCATCCGGTTTCGGCCATCGGTTTGCCAGTGTGCTGGCTGCCTGCGGAGCGAAAGTGGCTTGCACGGCGCGGCGGCGGGAAAAGCTGGACAAGCTGGTGGAACAGATCACAGCCGATGGCGGAACCGCGCAGGCTTTTGATCTCGACGTGCGGGACGCGGATCAACTCAAGGCCATTGTGCCGGCCGTGGCGGAGGCCCTCGGCCAGCCGGATATCCTGATCAACAATGCCGGCATTCCCGACGCCCAGCGCGCCATCAACATGTCGAGCGAACTGATCGACAATGTGTTCGATACAAATTTGCGCAGCGCCTATATTCTTTCTAACGAAGTCGCACGGCCGCTGATCAAGGCCAAAAAACCTGGACGCATCGTCAATATCGCATCCACACTAGCCTTTCACTATGACGGCAATGGCGCGGCTCTATACTCGACTACAAAAGCCGGACTGGCCAGAATGACAGAAGCGCTGGCAGTAGAATGGTCGCGATTCTTCATCAACGTCAACGGCATCGCGCCCGGCGCATTTTCAACCGAAATGATGGATGGCATGGTTGATCGCATGGGAGACATTGAACGATACTTCCCGCGCAAACGGATGTGCCAGACTGATCAGATGGACAGCACATTGCTCTATCTGGTCTCACCCGCATCCGAAGCGGTAACGGGAACGGTGATCAAGGTCGATGACGGACAGGGGCCACGGTAGAAATTTACAAGTTCCCCGCACTCTTTGACATGAGCCATGATTACAGCGGTTCGCCAAAACCCAAAATTTCGGCCAAAAGCTAATATCCGAGATATGTTCCGGCAAGGTGCCGCCCGAATTTCGGAACGAACATGTCATTAAATCCGTGAATCTCTCCATATTTGGGTTCCAGCCGGTCATAAGCTGATCGAATTGCAACGCGCAGGCCCTCACCTCTGATAAAGTCTTCAGGATCGATTTTGTTGAATTCATCTTCGACCACGTCCTGAAATTCGACCGTCATATTGCGAAAAGCGATCAAGTCATCACGCGTCCCCCGATCCATGTGACTGGGGATGTATTTTTTGGCATCGATGGCGATCAGCCGATCCAGTGCGCGAACATAACCCGGATAGTAAAAGTCCGGAAAACCAAATGGTGGCACCGCATTTACAAACATCATGTCAGGCGCGAAAACCGTGCTGTCCGAAGGAATGTGAAAACCGTACATCGTGGATGAATGGGAAAATGGCATATAGAGCGCTTCGACTGCTATTCCTCCAAGCGTCAATGTCTGATCACCGGAGATTTCGCGCGTTACCTTCGCGACATCCTTGTTCACCTTTGGCCAATCGGAAACCAGCGTGTTTACGTCCTTGTGCCCGATGATTTCGGCTTCCGGGAAGACATCCGATCCGCGGGTGTGATCAAGATGATTGTGAGACAGGATGATCCAACGCACCGGTTCACCGGGAAATTCAGCCTCAAGTGTGGTTTTGAGCGCTGTCATGTGCGGGGTATCAAATGTGTCAAACACCGCCACACCTTCGGGAGTTCGCAAAATCATCGACCGGGCGAATTCTCTCTCGAAAGCATAGGTTGATCCGGAAACCTGATAGAGGTCGGGCTTGATCCGGACAAATTCCGCGAAGTAACTTTCCGGCATTGCCTGCGCAAAAATCTCTTTGCGAATGCCCTTTGATCCCAGCGACATGCCAATTGCCACGAGAGCTATTGCAGCCAGTGCGACACCCAAACCAATCCAGCGACCTTTCATGATAAAAATCCTTCGCACTTGTTATTATGTACTTTAGCGTACATAAATAAAAAATGGAGTCAAGGATTTTGTACGATGGCGAATAAAATGGTAGGTCGACCCCGAAAATTTGATGATGCAGATGTCCTGCATCGTGCCGCTCAGGCCTTTCTGCAAGACGGGTTCGAAGCGGCCAGCTATGAACATATTGCGGCGGCCATGGGTCTCTCCAAGCCCAGTTTGTACAACGCATTTGGCAACAAGACTGCACTATTTGAACGTGTTGTAAGTGAATATGCCGACCAGGCGCACAAATTTATCGTCGCAAGCTTTTCAAATGCGAAATCGCTGGACCAAGCGGTAGAAGACCTGTTTCAGGGAGCGGCCCAATTTTACTCCCGCCCTGAAGACCCGTCCATTGGCTGTTTGCTGATCGGAACCGCGCTTCCGGCAACGTCTCAATATGCAAATATTCGAGATACGCTCACCAGCTTCACCCTGTCTCTGGAGACGTCGCTCGAAGAAGTGGTGTCATCCCGCTACGAACGCGACGCAAAGAAAATTGGAAAGTCCCCAACAGAGATCGCCACGCACATCAGCAGCCTGATATTCGCTCTGGCCGTGCGCGCCAGAATGGGCCTGTCACGAGAGCAACTATCGGATATTGCAAAGAAGCTCGCCGCGCTGATCCATTGAGCCAATCAGGCAAGCGCAATTTTCGGCAGTCAGACCAGGTCGCCCATCAGCAATTTGGGCAGGTCACCACTTTCACCGCGTGCTTCGGCCATGAACTGGGATTTCAGCGGCGGAATGCGCTGGACCAAACCGATACCCATGCGACGGATCGCAGACGAAGTATCTCCTGGCAATCCAAACAGGCGGGTCAATATATCGGTCGCAGCCGACACCATCAGATTGTCCAGTCCCCGCCAGCGGTCATATCGGGCGAGAATTTGTGCATCACCAAGATCCAGGCCTGATCGCGCGCCATCAACCAAACATTCAGTCAGGGCTGCAACATCGCGCAAACCCAGATTCAAGCCCTGCCCCGCTATGGGATGGATACCATGACCGGCATCACCGACCAGAGCCAGTCGTTCGGCGGTCAAATCGGCGCTGTGATGAAATCCCAACGGATAAGTCGCCCTGTCTGACAATATCGACATTTCACCTAGAAACCCGCCCGACTTTTTCATCAATTCAGCCTGAAAAGCCCGCGCGCTGATTTTGGCCAGAGCCGGTCCATCCTTGCGCGCCACGGTCCAGACGATCGCTGACTGATGCTGACCGGCGTCATTGTCGCGCATAGGCAGGATCGCAAATGGCCCTGATGGATAGAAAATCTCGTACGCGGTGTTGCCATGCGGCTGCTCGTGCGCAACCGTGCAGATAATGGCGCTGTGATCATATTGCCATTTGGCCATTACAATTCCGGCCTGCTCGCGCATGGCACTACCCCGGCCGTCCGCAGCGATCAGCAGAGGCGCACGGATTGTATCGCCGCTGTCGAGAACCAGCGAAACCCCATATTCAGTCCGTTCAACCGAATTGACCTGCGAAGACATTATCAATTCAATCCGGCGATCAGCCTGAGCGGCTGCGAATAAAACCCGCCGCAAAAGACCGTTTTCAAGCATGTTGCCCAGTGGTCCATCACTTTCGTCCGGAGTGAAGTCCAGTCTGCCGGGCTTCAGGCCATCATTGATTATGATCTGATTGATTGGACAGCCATGCGGTGCAAGTTCATCTGTCAGGCCAATCGCTTCAAACATTTTCCAGCTGGCGCTGTTAATCGCAGATACACGGGCATCCTGCCGGGGGTCGAGCAAGTCCGCGGGATCAGCACGATCAACAACAATGATACGCAAATCGTGAGCTGCGAGAGTCAAAGCCTGAGTGAGGCCAATCAATCCCGCACCCAGGATAACCACATCGCTCATTTTATCAGCCGTGTTCATAACTCATCCCGCTTTGACCTATCATCGGCTGAAGATAACCCCGACACCGCGCAATAGCCAGATGCAAATACCGGATGTTGCGAGTCAAAATAACAGGAAAGAACAGCGACAAAACTTGACGGGGACTCCCCGATTCGCGCAAAGGAACATGTGGTTAACACGGGCGCGGCAGTTCGCGCCCGGTCGAGCAGCCCCGGGAGTAGATTATGGCCGGCAAAGCAAAAGAAGCAAATTGGCGCGAAATCATGCGGTCCAGCCTTTTGCGGAGCACTGCGCTGATCGGGGCGGTGCTTCTGGTATTGCTTGCAATGATATTGTTCCTCGCGCTCGTCAGCTTTTCCCCGAGCGATCCCTCATTCAACACATCTGCAGGAAGTGTGGAACATAACTGGATGGGCGTGATCGGCTCCTATTCATCCGATTTGCTCCTGTCGCTTTTCGGCATACCTGTGGTCATTTTTCTTCCACTCATTCTGGTTTTTGCTCATCGCCTGTGGCGCGATGTGGCGCAGCCGGAATGGGGAAAACAGTTTCTATGGTGTCTGTTGGGCATATTTCTGGTTGCGAGCGCGCTGTCTCTCTGGTTCCCGGATAGTCAGGCGGAGCTCCCGTCCGGTCCGGGCGGGCTGGCAGGATTGCTGACCGCCAAGCTTACAATGGCTGGATTAAACGCCATTTCAACCAGCTGGAGCGGACTTGTATCGGGCCTGCTGACGGCTGTCACGTTGACCGGCGGTCTGGTACTCAGCTATTTCAGCCTGCGCCTCGACCGGCCGCTATTCTCGATGCCTGAATTCAAGCTGCCCCGCCTGAAGAGCAATTCGGACAGTGGCCTTGTAATTGAGCCGGAAGCCAATGCACCCGCCAAACCCAAGAAAGCGCCCGAACCGCGCAAATCGGTCGAGCCTGACAACCGGCCGCCACCGGAAATCAGCGATCGTGCATTGCCGCCGAAAAAAGCGAGCCTGGGCAAAGGCAAACAGGGCGACTTTTTTGGTCCCTATTCCCTGCCTTCGATCGACCTGCTGACGCCGGCCGAAGAACAGCCCAATAACGTTATCGACAAAGCGGGTCTGGAACGTAATGCGCGTTTGCTGGAATCGGTACTCGACGATTTTCACGTCAAGGGCACGATCAACGCCGTCCGCCCCGGCCCTGTTGTGACCATGTACGAGCTCGAACCGGCTCCGGGCATCAAAGCCAGCCGGGTTATCCAGCTCGCCGAAGATATCGCGCGCAACATGTCCGCCTTGTCGGCCCGGGTAGCAGCCATTCCCGGACGGACGGTCATGGGTATCGAATTGCCGAACAAAGACCGGGAGATGGTGTCTCTCCACGAAATGATCGGCAGCGACAGCTTTGCCGATCAATCGGGGCAATTGCCGATCATATTGGGCAAGAATATCTCTGGCGATCCGGTTATCGCCGACCTCGCCCCCATGCCGCATCTGCTGATCGCGGGTACGACTGGTTCGGGTAAATCCGTTGGTCTCAATTGCATGATCGTGTCGCTGCTCTATCGGCTGACCCCCGATCAGTGCAAAATGATCATGATCGATCCCAAGATGCTGGAGCTCAGCACCTATGACGATATCCCGCATTTGCTGGCGCCCGTCGTCACCGAACCGGCCAAAGCCATCCGGGCGTTGAAATGGGCCGTGGAACAAATGGAAGAACGCTACCGGATGATGTCTTCCATCTCGGTCCGCAATCTCGCCAATTTCAATGAAAAGGTCAAAACGGCAAAAGCCAAGGGCCAGCCTTTGGGACGCAAGGTCCAGACCGGCTACGACCCCGAAACGTCACGTCCGATCTATGAAGAAGAAACGCTGGAATATGAGGTGATGCCGCAAATTGTCATCATCGTTGACGAGCTGGCGGATCTGATGATGACAGCAGGCAAGGAAGTCGAGTTTCTCATCCAGCGGCTGGCACAGAAAGCCCGTGCAGCTGGTATCCACCTGATCATGGCAACCCAACGACCATCCGTCGATGTCATCACTGGTGTCATCAAGGCCAATCTGCCAACCCGGATATCCTTCCACGTCACATCCAAAATCGACTCCCGTACGATTTTGGGCGAACAAGGCGCAGAGCAACTGCTGGGCAAGGGCGACATGCTTTACATGCCAGGCGGAAAACAGCTCACCCGTGTGCATGGTCCGTTTGTGTCGGATGACGAGGTCCGGATGATCGCCGACCACTGGCGGGCGCAGGGATCGCCTGAATATATCCAGGCCGTAACCGAAGAACCGGAAGATGGAAGTTTTGCTCTGGACGGGGCCGATCTGTCAGACAACAAGGAAGACCGCCAATATGCGCAGGCCTGCCAGATAGTCTTTGAAAGCCAGAAAGTGTCCACGAGCTGGCTGCAACGCCAATTGCGGATCGGTTACAACACGGCTGCCCGGATCATTGACCGGATGGAAGACGATCAATTCATCAGCCCGCCCAATCATATCGGCCGCCGGGAAGTGTTGCGCGATCAAAATGGCGAAATGCTGTAATTCGGCAATTCAGGCGCTGTTCAATCAGTTTTGTATAGGCTGGCAGTCAGTTTTTCAGGAGTTATCAACATGTTGAAATATGCTTTTGCAATTGCGGCCGCGCCTTTGGCTATGACTGCAAGCCTGCCCGTTGCGGCACAGCAAAGCCCGTCAGACAATCTCGACAAGATATCCGCTCATTTGCGGGCGATGACAACAATGACCGCCAATTTCACCCAGACAGACCGCTCGGGTCAAAGCCTGTCCGGCAAACTGACCCTGAAACAGCCCGGCCGCATTCGCTTTCAATATGGCAAGGAAGCCAATCTGCTGATTGTCGGTAACGGCAAGTCGCTGACCATGATCGACTATGATGTAAATCAGGTCCAGCGCTGGCCGATCAGGAACAGTCCGCTGGGCGCTTTGCTGAACCCCGAACGGGATCTGTCGAAATACGGCAAGATGATCTCGACGCGAAATCCCGATGTTCTCAGCGTAGAAGTACGGGATCCCAAGCGCCCGGAATATGGCATAATTACAATGGTCTTTGTGAAGTCTCCCGGATCACCGGGCGGGCTGCGACTGGATGGCTGGGTATCGCTCGATTCGAAGAATAACCGGACATCGATCCGGCTTTCGGATCAAAAATTTGGCGTTCCTGTCGCCAATAGTACCTTCAGATGGACCGATCCCAGAAAGAATCGTGGCCGCAGGCGATGAACTGAGGCCCCGCCCCGATAAGGCGAAAGCAGGTTATCTTTCGTTCATCTAAGCGACAGAAACGGCCCCGTATAAGGGAAACAGGATGAGATGAGGCGGTCAGGTTTTCCCCCTGTTACCTGGCTTTACAAACTTCAGAGCATCCTAAGCGTGACGAACGCGAGTTAGCCCCCACCTCCTAAATGCCCCCGGAGGTGGGGGTTTTTCGTTCAAAATCATCAAAAATATCAATGGTTCATCATGCCTTTAGGCTTGGGTTTCCGTGCAAGCATGGCTAGGACATTCACTATGAGTGAGACCCTGAAAATTGTGAGCTGGAATATTAACAGCGTCCGTGCGCGAATCGATTTGGTCGAACGCTTTCTGACCGAAGAATCACCCGACGTTCTGTGCCTGCAGGAAACCAAGGTCCGCGACGAGCAGTTTCCCGAGGGAATGTTCCGCCGGCTGGGATATAATCACCAGATATTATGCGGGCAGCCCATGCACCACGGTGTCGCGATGATCAGCCGGGTGCCGATGCACGAACATAACCGGTTTGACTGGCAGAATAACGGTGAGGCACGGCACGTCGGCGCAATACTCGAAAACGGCGTCCGCATTGAAAATGTCTATATACCGGCCGGCGGCGAAATTCCGGACCGCGAACAAAATCCCAAATTTGGTCAGAAGCTGGATTTCTATCAGCGCATGACAGACTGGTCAGGCCAATTGAAAACGCCAACCGTCTTGCTGGGGGATTTCAACATTGCCCCGCTTGAATCCGACGTCTGGAGTCACAAACAGCTGGTCAATGTCGTCAGCCACACCCAGATTGAAATTGATGTCATGAAAAAACTGCAAGATGCGCATGGCTGGGTGGACATCGGACGCAAGTTCATTCCTGATCCAGAACGCCTCTACACCTGGTGGAGCTATCGGGCCCGTGACTGGCGCGCATCGGACAAGGGGCGCCGGCTCGACCATGTTTGGGTCAGTCCGGAGCTGGAAGACAAAGCCGTGAGCCATGTCGTGCACGAGGATAGCCGGGGATGGACCAAGCCTTCGGACCATGCGCCGCTCATCACCGAATTCAAATTTTGAATGGCGGGAACGGCTGTCCCTGACAACAAGGCGGCGAGACGCGCCGCGCGGGCCATTGATGCCCTACGCCGCGGGTGGCCGATCACGATTGAAGTCGGCGACGAAACGTTGAATCTGCTTCCGGTCGAGACGGTTGATCTGAGCAGTCACCTGACCGGGCAAAACGAAGTCAGATTACTGATATCTTCCAGTCGGGCAGCGACTCTCAAACTGTTGAACCAGCGCGCAGCAGGTGATCCGGAATTGCCGGTACAGATCAGCCTGAACACACCGGTCACCGCCGCCGAAATCACGGCGATTGTCGATCCGGTCCTCGACATGCAATATCCGATGAAGGGGCCATTCCGCAGCGAAGAGCTGCAGAACGCACAAGCCGCTATCGCCGCGATGGAACTCGCGCGGCATGGCGCGATATTGCCCGCCTTCATGATCGTCGACCAGCCTGCAGAAGACTGCGTGTCTCCCGATGACGTGGCGGCTTTTGCGGATTCGGATGCCTTGACGATCAGCACCCATGCAAAGCTGCCGGTTGCCGCCAATGCCAATGCCCATATTTACGGATTTCGCAGCGATGCCGACGCCACCGATCATATCGCACTGGTCATTGGCGAGCGCGATGCCTCAACTCCGGTTGTGCGGCTCCATAGTGAATGTCTGACGGGCGATGTACTGGGCAGCCTTAAATGTGATTGCGGGCCACAGCTCCATGCGGCTCTGGGCCAGATGGGCGAAGCCAGTTGGGGCGTGCTGCTATATCTTCGTCAGGAAGGGCGCGGCATTGGCCTGATCAACAAACTGCGCGCCTATGCGTTGCAGGATCAGGGATTTGATACCGTTGATGCCAACCAGCGACTCGGATTTGCGATTGATGCGCGCGATTTTTCGACGGCAGCGCGCATGCTCGACTTGCTGAACATACCCAAGGTCAAATTGCTGACCAACAATCCGGAAAAAGTGCAGGGTCTCGAAGCCAGCGGCATTGCCGTTGAAGAACGGCTGCCGGTGAAGATCGCAGCCAATCCGCATAATGAATTTTATCTCGACACCAAACGGGATCGGACGGGCCACAAGCTTTGAGCGTAATCAAGGTCGATACCGCTGCGCTCACATTGACTTTCGAAGACATGACCATCCCTTGCAGCATCGGCAGAAGCGGGGCCTGTCCAGCCGCGAACAAACGCGAGGGCGATGGATACACACCACTTGGCCGATGGCCCCTGCGCACGATATTGTTCCGGCCTGGTCGCTCCAGGCCTGTGCAAAATATCAGCCTGCCCTGGCGATGGACAGGCGCGCAGGATGGCTGGTCCGATGACCCGGCAGATCCGGCCTATAATCGGCCCATAGCCCTGCCCCACCGATTCAGCGCCGAAGCCCTTGTCCGCGATGATCCGCTTTACGATATTATCGTGATCCTCGGCCATAATGATGCACCGTCGGTGCCGGGATCAGGCAGCGCGATTTTCTTTCACATCTGGAATGAAGCAAAGCCGACAGAAGGTTGTGTGGCGATAGCGCGTGACGCGATGGATATCTTGTTGCCGAGGCTCAAGGCGGGTGATGTCATGGAGATTGTTTAGGCAGGTGTTTGCATGAGATTTAGCGGGAAGGCTGCTTCAACCTGAAAGCAGACGCTAGAGTTCCTGCAGCACATATTGACATATGTGAATTTATGCAATTAATTGCGCAATTATAAACATAATATATGGAGTCGTTTATGGAACTGAAAAATCGCCCGTTTTATGAACGGCTGTCATTCGATGAGGCCTTTGTTGGTGCAAGAGCACTTAGACTGACTGAACTTATCGGCAGGCAGGGCGATGAGTTTTTCCAGGATGTGGGACTAACAGCACCTTCTCGCACCACATCAACCATATTGTTTATCGATCACAATGGTCCATCTTCTTTGGTTGAGATTGCCAGAGGGCTTGGTGAGCAGCATCAATTGACTGCGCAACGTACGACATTGCTTGAAGACCTTTCAATCATCAAACGCAAGCCAGATCCCAATGATCAGAGGCGCAAAATTTTTCATCTCACAAAACGCGGTGCGGCAGAAGTCGTTTTGATTGAAGCGCGATGCCGCGAAGCGATTAATGTCTTCGATGACCTCAACAATGAGCTTGGCTTTAACCTCGGAGTGGCGCTTGATGCCGCTCAAAAAGCCTTGTCACAGCGTTCCATGATGGAACGGCTTAAAACAACTTCCGACGAAGCAAAGTTGGAAACAGCACATGGGTGAATCATCACAGAAAACTACCAAAGTGGGGTTCGCTCGTTTTGCCGGAGCAGGCCTGTTACAGATCATAGCATATATTCTGGGCCTCTTCGCACTTGCTGCAGCATTTTTCGCTAGTGCATTGATGCTAAATTCGCCGATTGTAATGATGGTTTTAGGACTATTATTCGCTGCAGGAACCATCGCACTAGGCTCCTATATGTCCGGCAAACTATTCAAGCTTGAAAAGCCAAAACTCTACATGATTATACAAACAGGTATATTGACCATGGCGCTTGGCGGACTGGTGGTTTGTTTCATCTTGCAGCCACTCGTGCCCAAAGCAGATCAGTTTGTTGCGGCCAGTGTTAAAGGTGCCGAATTTTGGGATTTGCCGACTGGTTCAAAGATAGTTGTGCGGAAATATAGTGCTCAAACAAGCGAGACAAAGCGTCCGATCATCATCTTGCATGGCGGACCCGGTGCATATAGCGTCTCCTTCGAACCGATGGTGGACGTCTATTCCAAACTCACCGCCAACGGTCATGATGTATATTTTTATGATCAAATTGGCGGAGGTCTCTCGGCACGCTTGAACGATATTTCAGAATATTCACTAGACCGGCATATTGATGATCTGAAAGCTATCCGCGATAGAATTGGCTCTGATCAAGTTATACTTATTGGATCATCATGGGGCGCTACCCTTGCGGCCAATTACTTGGCGAAATATCCAAATGATGTTTCTCGGATCATATTCTCGGGTCCAGGCCCGATCTATCGCCCCGATTGGACCGAAATCGCTGATGGAAACTTGGATGAAAAAATGAATAAGGAACAGAAGAAGAGGTTTGACTCAACAATTGAGAAACCTCGACTCTTCACAGCATTAATCTTGGCCGACATTAATCCGGAGGCAGCGGCTCGATTTGCGCCAGAGCAGGAAATGGGCTCTTTTTTCGACAAGATCGCCAATGAACATTACTTGCCGCTGACAATGTGCGATCCAACCAAAGTTAAAGCAACTTCTAATGGCTATGGTTTCTGGTCAAGCCGAATGACAGGAAAAACGTTGATCAATCGAACTGATGACCCGAAACCCGTTTTGAAGAAAACCAACTTACCTGTGCTCGTTCTCAGAGGTACGTGCGACTACAAAAAAGAGGCTGTTGCCAAACAATATGCTTCGGTTTTTCCTAATTCCAAATTCATTGCAGTGGAAGGTACAGGCCACATGATTTATGGAGAGAACCCAGATGAGTACTTAAGGTTGGTTCGAGATTTTTTACAATAAATGGACGGCAATCGCGCTATTGGGACGTGTCCTTTTTTGCGCCCAAGCGGACATGACGCTACCCCCTAGAACGGAACGTCGTCGTCCAGATCGCTGTCAAATGCGCCGCCGCCCTGGCCGCCGCCAGATCCGCCGCCGGTATTGCCCCAGCCGTCATTGGAACCACCACCCTGGCCGCCACCGGATGATCCGCCGCCGCCCCAGCCATCGTTGGAACCGCCGCCCTGGCCGCCCTGGCCGCCGCCCTGACGGCTATCGAGCATTTCCATTTTTGCGTCGAAACCCTGCAGCACAACATCGGTTGAATAGCGGTCATTGCCGGATTGATCCTGCCATTTGCGGGTTTGCAATTTGCCTTCGAGGTAAACCTTGCTGCCTTTGCGCAGATATTTTTCCGCGACACCGGCCAGGCCTTCATTATAGATCGAGATATTGTGCCACTCGGTCTTTTCCTTGCGCTCTCCGGTCTGCCGGTCTTTCCAGCTTTCGGACGTTGCGACGCTGAAATTGCAGACTTTGCCGCCATTATTGAACGTGCGGACTTCGGGATCTTTGCCCAGATTGCCTACGATGATTACTTTGTTGATGCCGCCGGCCATTTCAAATTCCTCAAGTGATTTTTCGATTCTCGGGGACTCTATAGACCGAGCATCTTGGCAATCAAAGAGGACTTTACAGACCGAGCGCGACGGCACTCCAATATGTAATCCCGGCCGCAACATAAGCGAGCGCAAAAAGATAGCCGAGCATGAACATCGGCCATTTCCAGCCATTGGTTTCCCGTTTGGTCACCGCGATGGTCGAGATGCATTGCGGCGCAAAAACAAACCATGCAAGAAAGGCCAGAGCGGTCGGCAATGACCAGCGGCTTTGCAGGCGTTCGGTCAGCGATCTGGCTTCGGCTTCTTCATCCGGAGCATCGATGGCGTAAGTCGTGGCAAGTGCTGCCACAGCCACTTCGCGCGCCGCCATGGCCGGGATCAGGGCGAGCGCAATATCGCGATTGAAACCGATCGGCGCCACCACCGGTTCGATGACATTGGCGATCCGTCCCGCAGCGGAATAATCGACCTGGCTTACCGGACTGTCGAGCGGAACCTTGGGATAGGTCAGCATCAGCCACAGCACGACAGTTGCCGCAAAGATGATCGTACCGGCCCGGCGCAGGAATATCCAAGCGCGCTGCCACAGGCCCAGCAGGATGTCCCGGATGCGGGGTAACTGATATTTCGGCATCTCCATCAGGAAACCGCTATTCGGTCCCTTGGCGACGGTGCTGCGCAACACCAGCGCGACAAGCATCGCGCCGACAATACCGAAAATGTAAAGACCGAACAGAACCAGTCCCTGTAGTCCGACACCCAGACCAACATCGCGTGCCGGAATGAACGCGCCGATAATGATCGCATAAACCGGAAGCCGGGCAGCACAGGTCATCAATGGCGCGACCAATATGGTGGTCAGCCGATCCTTCGGATCAGCAATGCTGCGTGTCGCCATGATGCCGGGAATGGCGCAGGCAAAGGAAGAGAGCAACGGAATGAAGCTACGACCGGAAAGGCCGACGCTGGCCATCAACCGATCCATGATAAAGGCGGCACGGGTCATATAGCCGCTGGCTTCCAGCAATAAAATGAACAGGAACAGAATGAGGATTTGCGGGAGGAAGACCACGACCGAACCAACGCCTCCAATCGCGCCTTCAATGATAAAATCGCGCAGAAATCCTTCACCGAGATTGGCTTCGACACCAGCTGCAGCCCACTCGCTCGCGCCTTCGATCCAGCCGATCGGGGCTTCGGACCAGGCAAAGACTGCCTGAAACATGACGAACATGGTCGCGAGCAGGATCAGCGGACCGGCGATCGGATGCAGGAATATCGCATCCGCCCGCTCTGACCAGCGGCGCCCCGCAGTTTCCGAAACAATCGCCTGACCGGCAATTTTTTGGGCCTGTTTGCGCAGGCCATGATCGCGTTCTTTGGCGACAACGACATTTTCATCCTGTCTGCCCAGTGTCACCCGCGCTTCTACCGCGCTCGACAATTCTTCCAGTCCTCGCCGCCGCACGGCCACCGTTGGCACAACGGGAACACCCAGCGCCTCTTCCAGCTTCGCCGGGTCCAGCGTCAGACCATCACGTTCCGCCAGGTCCATCATGTTCAGCGCCACGACGACGGGCTTGCCAAGGGCAATGATCTCAAGTGCGAAACGCAGATGATTGTCGAGATTGGCCGCATCCAGCACAACGACAATGGCATCGGGCTGGCGTTCGCCATCCTGCATTCCCATGATCACACTGCGGGTCACGGCTTCGTCGGGGCTGGTCGGATCCAGGCTGTAGCTGCCGGGCAAATCCACCAGTTCTGCGGGCCGGCCATCGGGCAATGCGAAATGCCCGGATTTGCGCTCGACGGTCACGCCGGGATAGTTTGCAATCTTCTGGCGCGCACCGGTCAGGGCATTGAACAGCGCACTTTTGCCTGCATTGGGGTTGCCCGCGAGGACAATGAGGGGAGCTGCTTCTGTCATGGTCAGGCCGATATGGTGACCGAAATGGCCATGGCATGTGATTTGCGCACAGCAATCATCATTCGTCCGACTTTCAGGGCAATGGGGTCGTTAAATCCGAACATGCCCTTGTGCAGTTTTTCAACTGCAACGCCCTCATCAAGACCAAGCGCTCGCAACCGACGCCCTTCCGTTTCTGACATGGAGTGCCAGTCAATCGCCGAAATCTCCGCTGACTGACGCATGGACAGGCGATCGAGAGTGATACGGGTAGATGTTGATGTGGTCATGATCGAACTCGGAACATATTAGTTGCGAGTGATTATCATTATAGGAAGCGGCTTGCGAGTCTTTTATTGAACGGGTTTCTATAAAGTTCACAAATTCCGATAGCGCAATCGACCGAAAAATCTTGCCATGCTGAACCGCTCCGCTCCCGGACGGGTAATCCTGGCCTTGATCTTTTCAAACTGCATCACATTTTCGATCCGCCGGTCAAGAAAGGCCTTCGTTTCCGAATATTCTTCGCTTTCATCGTCAAGGAAAACACTGATCGTGCTACCATAGACTGCGGATAGCAACGTCCGTTTTGTGTAGTGATTATAGTCAGTCGCCGTATCGCCGGCCAGTCGCCACATCTTGTCGGCAGCCCCCCACCCCAGTTTTGCGGCCAGCGGAACATTGGGCGGCGCGGCAAGAATGGCGAGTGCCCTGCGCAATCCTTCCCGATCGGGTTCCAGAATTTCAAGGCGGGCGAGAACCAGATTGGTAATCCGTTCCCGAATCTTCATCGCACCCAGCTCTTCGGTCGAATATTTTTCAGCCATGCGCTCATCGACTGAATTGAACCAGGCCGCGATCATGTCGACCATGCCATCGTTAAACGCCAGTTTTGCAAGATCCTTGTCTACCCCTGCCTGATCAGCCGCCGACGCGACTGCCTTTTCGTTCCAGCCATCAAAGGCGGCTTGTGCGGCGAGAGAAGGCGCGAGACAGACGCGGACTTCATCCAGTGTAGGATCTTCAGGCAGACTGGCAGACATTAGCGACTCCTGTTTTGGCTTGGCTGTGAATAAGCCATCAATCGGGGGCTATCAATATAGGCAGAATATATGCGCTTTCAAAGCATTGCATTTCGATACCGGTCCTCTTAACTGTGCAGTTAACAATCAAACTCCATTCAGGGACATTTTCATGACAACATTATTCGACCCCATCAAGCTGGGGGCTATCGAAGCTCCGAACCGGATGCTGATGGCTCCTTTGACCCGTTGCCGTTCCACCATGGATTTTGTCCCGACACCAATGATGGGCGAATATTATTCCCAGCGCGCCGGAGCGGGGCTGATTATTTCAGAAGCCACCGGTATCAGCCAGCAAGGCCTCGGCACCCCCTTCGCACCCGGAATCTGGAACGACGCCCAGACTGAAGCGTGGAAACCGATTATCGAACAGGTTCATCAGGCTGGCGGACGGATTATATGCCAGCTCTGGCACATGGGCCGGATCGTTCATCCTGACTTTCTGAACGGTGAAAAGCCCGTTTCCTCTTCGGCGACGACCGCACCGGGAAGCGTGCGCACGTATCAGGGCAAACGGGATTACGAAGAAGCACGCCCACTGGAAAAAGACGAGATTCCGGGTCTGCTGGATGATTATGCCAATGCAGCAGAAAACGCGAAAAAGGCCGGTTTTGACGGAGTGCAACTGCACAGCGCCAACGGCTATCTGATCGATCAGTTCATTCGCTCTGGCTGTAACTTCCGCGAAGACGAATATGGTGGCTCCATCGAAAACCGGATCCGCTTGCTTGGCGAGGTCACTCAGCGTCTGGTCGACGTCTGGGACAGTGATCATGTTGCTGTTCGCCTGTCCCCCAATGGAGATTCCCAGGGCGCTGATGATGCGACTCCGATTGAAACTTTCACCGCCGCCGCAAAATTGCTCGACAATATCGGGATAGCGTTTCTTGAACTGCGCGAACCGCCGGCACATGGCACTTACGGAAATACAGATGTGCCGCGCGTCAGCCCCGACATCCGGCCGGTGTTCAACAAGCCGCTCGTTCTGAACAGCGACTATTTTTATGACAATGCGACTGAAGCACTGGCCGAAAACAATGCCGACGCCATCAGCTTTGGCCGCACGTTCATGACCAATCCTGATTTGCCGGCAAGATTCCGCGCAGGCGCCGAACTGAATCCGATCGACTTTACCCCGAGCTGGTACAGCCAGGGCGAAGAAGGCTATATCGATTATCCGACGATGGAGCAGCAGAAGACGAGCGCGTCGGCCTGACGATCTCGATTCGGCTCAAACAGCCTGATCTAAAATGAACTTTCAAGCCGGCGGAACAGATTGTGGACCGCCGGTTCTTCTTCCATTTCGGTTTGAAGTTTTGCAGAAAGCCGTTCCAGCCGATAGAAAAGTTCTTCGCTGGCCATCACAATCTGGCGTGCCTCTTCCGGAAAATAGGCGACCATGCCATCGTCACTGGCCGCAGCATAACCCAGTGCGCGGTCATGATGCCACGCCTCACCTTCCGTCAATTCTCCGCCATGCAAGGCTCTCTGATTCAACAACCAGGCAATACAATGCATCAGACGCGTTGTGACTTTGAGCGACTCACAGGAAAATGAAACCGACAATTCGGCGTCGTCCGGACATTCGTCATTGAAGCGCCCCGATTCGAAATAGGAGCGCGCTTCGTCCGCAAGCACCATGGCTTCGGTATAAAGTGCGTCCAGAAGTTTGGGCGTAAGAAGTGTTTCGCTGTCCGACATGAAAGCGTCATAGCAACTATCCTGCCTGGAAGGACAGTTAAAATGTGAAGCGAATAAGGTTAATTATCTGGTTGTTTCAATGTGACACGCCAAGGCACAGCAGGTTAACGGGTTGACGAAAACGGTTAATCGGCATTGGTTGGGAAACACGGCTTTTAGTTGACCCGAACCAGGCCTCTGAGGTCAGGCAAGTATATCCGGGATCAGCTGGTTCTCAATCAGAATGATGCGGTCCCGCAGTTGCAGCTTCCGCTTTTTCAGCCGGGCAACCCGAAGCTGATCCTGATTGCCGGATTCCAGCAGCGCCCTGACGGCTTCGTCGAGGTCGCGATGTTCAATTCTCAGCAGCTCAAGCCGTTGCCGCAACTCTTCATCGCTCATCCCCATATTGGACCTAATTCACCCTTGCCTGTCTGCAATAAATTTGTCATCTTCACTCTATTCACGGTCGTTGTCGAAACCAAGACAAATCGGATCGTGAACAACCGGACTGGATTCATAAATCTGGCCGGAACGCAGAAAGGGACACCCGCAACCACTTTCATCACCCTAATTTTCATCTATCTTGGAGAATATAATGGATAAGAATCATGTGTCAGCCTTGCGCGGAAAACACGAAGCTCTTGACCGTAAAATTAGTGATGAAGAAGCAAGACCCGTCCCAGATACGATTCGCATCCACAGCCTGAAAAAAGAAAAGCTCCGATTGAAGGAAGAAATGCTGGCCGAGGCCTGAACTTCAAACTCGTGCCGCTTTGGCGGCAATAAAATCACCCTTGCTGCAGCTATTGCGTGTCGCTTGACCGATTGGTTTCTGCTAGGCTTTGCCGATGGACGTTAATCCCACCCCCGATCCCGTTACTGCGCGCAACATCCTCACCGGCCTGAGAGAGATCATGGCCTCTTCGACCAATGCACAGTCGAAGCTGAACCAGGTCGTCGATACCATTGCCGATGCGGTGAGCAGCGAAGTCTGTTCGATTTATTTGCGCCGTGAAGGGGTGCTCGAACTTTATGCGACACACGGATTGAATCAGGAAGCAGTCCATTTGACAAAACTGGCATTGGGACAGGGCCTGACCGGCTACATCGCAAAAAATGTAGAAACGCTGAACCTCGACGAAGCGGCCGCTCATCCCGATTTCCAGTACCGGCCTGAAACCGGCGAGGAAAAATTTCACAGTTTTGCAGGCGTTCCGATCATACGCAATCAGAAGGCGGTTGGCGTCCTGTGCGCCCAACATATCGAGCCGCGCAAATATCTTGAAGAAGAAATCGAGGCTTTTCAGACGGCTGCCATGGTATTGTCAGAACTCATCTCCAATGCCGAACTGATTGACGAAAATTCCGTGGAGGCGACCGAAGCAACGGACAGCGGTGCCATTCGATTAAGCGGACTACAATTGGTGAAGGGCAAGGCAAGTGGCTATGCTGTCTTCCACCAGCCGCGGGTAAAAATTGAACATACGGTTGCGGAAGATACCGAAGCGGAGCGCCACCGGGTTTACTCTGCGTTCGACAAAATGCGTCTGCAGATTGACCTGATGACCAACCAGGCCGAATTCGGGGTCGGCGGCGAACATGAAGAAGTGCTCGAAACGTACAAGATGTTTGCTTATGATGAAGGCTGGAGTCGACGCATCAACGAGGCAATTGATAGCGGTCTTACCGCCGAAGCCGCGATTGAACGCGTGCAGCAGCATACGCGGATGCGCATGCGCCAGATTGATGACCCGTTGCTCGCCGATCGCATGCATGATCTGGAAGATCTGGCGAACCGTCTGCTGCGCATTGTTTCCGGACAGATGGGAACCGCAGCGACGCTTGGACTGCGGCAAGACACGATCCTGCTGGCGCGCAATCTGGGGCCTGCCGAGCTTCTCGAATATGATCGCCGCCGACTGAAAGGCGTGGTGCTCGAAGAAGGTTCTCTGACCGCCCATGTCACGATTATCGCGCGCGCAATGGGCATTCCGATTCTGGGTCAGGTTCAGAATATTCGTCAGAACGTCCGCGAGAATGATCACCTGCTGCTTAACGTGGATGACAATATTCTGTTCGTCCGTCCCAATCAGTCGATGGAGGAATCCTTCGAGGCGCAGGTGGAGTTGAGCCAGAAAAAACGCGCAACCTATATGGCGCTGCGCGACAAGGAGCCAGTCACACTCGATGGGACGCGGATCGATCTGAATATCAATGCCGGACTACGTGATGATGTCGGCATGCTGAAACTGACCGGCGCCGACGGCATTGGGCTGTTCCGCACGGAATTCCAGTTTCTGGTGGCCGCTGCAATGCCCGGGCGCTCCGGTCAGCTGCGTCTCTATCGTGATGTCCTCGATGCAGCTGGCGACAAGCCGGTTGTTTTTCGAACAGTCGATATTGGCGGCGACAAGCCGCTGGCTTATTTTCAGGCGAGCGAACAAAAAGAAGAAAACCCGGCAATGGGCTGGCGCGCGGTTCGGATTGGACTGGAGCGTGATGCGTTGATGAAGGTGCAGGCCCGGGCGTTGCTCGAAGCCTCGGCTGGTCGCAAATTGAATGTCATGTTTCCGCTGATCGCCGAACCTTGGGAATTTGACGAAGCGAGAGCGGTTTTCGAAAAACAGCTGGAATTCCTCAAGAAGCGCAAAAAGCAGCTTCCGGTGTCCATTCGCTATGGCGCCATGCTGGAAGTACCTGCACTTGCTGAATGCCTGGACCTGATCGCACCTCGCCTGGATTTCCTGTCGGTTGGCACCAACGACCTCACCCAGTTTCTGTTCGCGGCAGATCGCAGCAATCCCAAACTGGCCGAACGCTTCGATTGGCTCAGCCCTGCCATTTTGCGGTTTCTGGGGCGCCTCTCCCGCGAGGCGGACTCGCTGGACATTCAACTGGGCGTATGCGGGGAAATGGGCGGCAGACCGCTGGAGGCGCTGGCACTGCTGGGCCTCGGCATAACAAGTCTTTCCATCACTCCGGCATCGGTTGGTCCGATCAAGGCAATGATCCGCTCGACCAATCTGGCGGACATTACCGCACTCATGCAGACTCTGATTGCGCAACCATCCAAGAATTCACGCTCCACACTGGAAACATGGGCCCGCGAACAGCAAATCGACCTCGGTTAGACCCGATTTTACATAAACAGATTCCGTCGCCAGTTGATAGTGATTGACATTTGGGCGTCCAGATGGCTTTTCTAAGGGCAGTTGAGGGATAGGGTCGCACAGCGAACCGGCCGTCGGAGAGTTTTATGGCCGAAGATACAGAAGAAAACACGGGCGACGGCGCGGAATTGAGTCTGCATAGCGCGGGTGAGTTGTTGCGCCAGGCACGCGAGCAGAAAAACCTTTCCATTGAAGAAGTTGCGAAGACAACACGGATTCCGCAGCGTCATTTATCTTCGATCGAAGTTGGTGATTTTGATGCCCTGCCGGGACGCACATATGCAATTGGTTTCGGCAAATCCTATGCGCGCGCGGTTGGACTGAGTGATGCGACCATCGGCACGCAATTGCGTGAAGAAATGGATAATCAGGGGCATGCCGCCTATCAGCCGGAAACCTCGGGATATTCTCCTGCCAATCCCAGCAGCATCCCGCCGCGGACGCTCGCTCTCGTGGCAGCAGGCCTCGGCGGCGTCATTCTGGTCGGATATGTGATTTGGCGGACGGTTATTTTGCAGCCAGCTGATTTCGATGACATTTCCGGCCCAACTGAATTTGCAGAGGATAACACAGCTGAGGTTCGCGAGGATGGAAATGCCCAGACCGTGGGCGGAACACAGCCCTCAGCCACGGGAACAGTGGTTCTGACCGCAACCGAAACGGTCTGGCTCAAAATTTACGATGAAAATGGCGAACGCATGTTCGAAAAGGAAATGGCCGCCGGCGAAACCTATACTGTTCCGGCAGATGCTGCCGGCCCTCAAATTTTGACGGGACGGCCCGATGCATTGACCGTAACCATTGACGGCAATGTCGTGCCTGCACTGGGAACCGCAGAACGGACGATCAAGGATGTCGGGATCAGCGCAGCTGCGCTTGTCGCGCGTGCCAACACCAGTTCAACCGATACTGGCGATCAATCGGACAGCGCAAATCCGGGATCGACTTCGAACGAATAGGAAAGATCGTCCAAAATTTCGGTGTCCAGGGTTATCAAGCCCGGCCAAGCCACTTTACTTTTCAACATCATATATGGTTAACAGAAACCAAATACTCGCTTGTCATCCAGGAGGCTCAGCATGAAGTCCGTTATTCTGTCCCTATTAGCTTCAAGTCTGCTGGTGTCTGCGCCGGCAGCGGCACAAAATAATGGTGTCGACAAACGTGTGGACCGACTTGAGCAGGAAATGCGCGCGGTTCAGCGCAAGGTCTTTCCCGGCGGTACATCCCGGTTTTTCGAACCTGACATCGCACCGGACGGCGAAGCGACAACTGCGGCTTCGAATACGACATCGGCAGTTTCCGATTTGATCACCCGCGTGGATGCGCTTGAACGCAGCCTGGCTTCACTCACAAATCAGGTGGAACAAAACGGTTTTGAACTGACAAAAATGCAAAACCGCTTGTCGGCAATCGAAGCCAGTTCCGCGGCACCAGCTGCTGGAGCTACGGCATCTGGCGCAACAAGCGCGGTGTCCGAAAGCACGCCGGTACAAAACAGCGCGACTGCAGCGCCGGACCCCGAACGGGTTGACGGAGTGGCTGCGATTGTCATGCCTGATACCGGAGACGCGGGCGAAGATGCCTATATTTATGGATATCGCCTATGGGAGGCCAAATTTTATCCCGAAGCCCAAACCCAGCTAAAAAAAGCTGCAGCAGATCATCCCGATCATCGGCGGGCCAGCTTCGCCCAGAATCTTCTGGGCAGAGCCTATCTCGATGACGGCAAGCCTGCACTCGCCTCCGTAGCGCTTTATGAAAACTATCAGAAAAAACCGCGCGGTGGCCGTGCTGCTGACAGTCTGTATTTTCTGAGCACCGCGCTGGTGCAACTCGACAAGAAGGATGATGCATGCCGGGTATTGGCGGAATTGCAGGATGTATATCCGGATCAGGCCGCCGGGCGGCTCAGCAGCCGGATTGCAAGCGGCAAAAAGGCAGCCAATTGCAAATGATTCAGCCCGTCTTGCGCATTGCCGGTCATGCCTGACCCGGACATCATCGCGCGATTTAGCGATGCAATCGCGCAACTGATTCCCGGATTTTTTGATAATGATGAAAAGTTGGGGCTGGCCGTTTCCGGCGGACCCGACAGTCTCGCGCTGCTGCTACTGGCAAATGCCACATTCCCGGACCGGATCGCAGCGGCCAGTGTAGATCACGGATTGCGTCCGGCGGCACATCAGGAGTGTGAATTTGTAGCCGCCATCTGCGCCGACAAGAATATTCGGCACCAGATACTCAAACCGACCATTCCCATTCGCGGCAGCATTCAATCAGAAGCGCGCAAAGTCCGCTATGCCCTGCTCAACAAGTGGGCAGAAAATAATGCGATTGGCTGGCTGGCCACTGCGCATCACGCCGATGATCAGCTGGAAACGTTGATCATGCGAATTTTGCGGGGCAGCGGCATCGACGGAATGTCGGCTATCCGGTCGAGACGCGGCAATATAGTCAGGCCTTTGCTGCACTTTCCCAAGACCATGCTGGCAGATTTCGTAAAGTCTCAAAACATCATTCCGGTGGAAGATCCTTCCAATGCGGACAACAGCTTTGACCGGGTGCGCATTCGCAAGGCATTGTCGGAATTGAACGGATTTGATGTCAGCCTAGCCAGCCAGAGCGCAGCTGCACTGGATGATGCCCGAACAGCCTTGCAATGGATGATTGACGAACTCAGCCTCCAGCATGTGCACAAGACGGATGCCGGATGTACGCTTGATCGCACTGATTTTCCGCATGAGATAATCCGCCGCCTGGTTCTGAAATGCCTGCATATTTGCCAGCCAGCCGTTTCTCCGCGCGGCGCACAACTGGAGCGCACGATATTGGCGCTGCAACATAATGAGAAGATCACAATCGGCGATGTCTTGTGTCAGGGTGGCAAAACATGGACTTTCTCGCCCGCGCCAAAGCGCCGGGATAGATGAAATCCGTAGTTTTTTTACCACAAGATCGCTGATTTCCCGGCCAATCGGTTAAAAACATAGCTAATGACATTGTCATTATGCGCAAAACACTTATCTTTATAAGATATAACCCCTGCCAGAAGTCTGACACAGGCACTGGTCCGTTTGAACAACAGGACGCGAACAATCATGAATGACGAACAGGATCCCAAGGATAATCCGTGGATGAAAAGCATGCTCATCTGGGCGGGCGTCATCATTGCCCTGTTGTTGACGGTCTCGATGTTTGGAGCCGGAACCACAGCCGAAGCCGGAACTGCGATGAGCTACTCTTCATTCCGCGCACAGGTTGCAGAAGGCAGCGTGAAAAGCGTCGCCATCGCTCCCGATCAGATTTCCGGCGAACTGACCAACGGCGACAAGTTCACAACCACTCCGGTCGGAAACGACACGGGTCTTGTCAAACTGCTCGATGAAAACGGCGTGGATTACAGCGGCCAGGCAGAAGAAACACCGAGCATCTGGCAATATCTCCTCATTCAGTCCCTGCCCTTCATTCTCATTCTGGGTATCGCATTTTTCGTGCTGCGCCAGATGCAAAAAGGAAGTGGTTCCGGGGCGATGGGTTTTGGGAAGTCCAAAGCCAAGATGCTGACCGAAAAACAAGGCAAAGTCACATTTGAAGATGTCGCCGGTATTGATGAAGCGCGCGAAGAGCTGGAAGAAATCGTCGAGTTTCTGAAAAACCCCGGCCGCTTTGCCAAGCTTGGCGGGCAGATTCCAAAGGGCGCGCTGCTCGTCGGTTCTCCCGGTACCGGCAAGACCTTGCTTGCACGGGCAATTGCCGGGGAAGCCGGTGTGCCGTTTTTCACCATTTCCGGTTCTGATTTTGTCGAAATGTTTGTGGGTGTTGGTGCGAGCCGTGTTCGCGACATGTTTGAGCAGGCCAAGAAAAACGCGCCATGCATCGTGTTCATCGACGAAATTGATGCCGTCGGTCGCCATCGCGGTGCCGGTCTTGGCAACGGCAATGACGAACGCGAACAGACGTTGAACCAGTTGCTGGTCGAAATGGACGGTTTTGAAGCCAATGAAGGTATCATCATCATTGCCGCAACCAACCGTCCGGATGTTCTCGATCCCGCCTTGCTGCGTCCGGGTCGTTTTGATCGACAGGTCGTGGTCCCGCGCCCCGATATTGAAGGTCGCGAGAAGATCCTTGAAGTGCATATGAAAAAGGTGCCGATCGCACCCGACGTCAACACCCGGACGATCGCTCGCGGTACGCCCGGTTTCTCCGGCGCAGACCTTGCCAACCTCGTCAATGAAGCCGCGTTGATGGCTGCACGGCGGGGCAAACGCATGGTTGCCATGGATGAGTTCGAGGCCGCCAAAGACAAAGTCATGATGGGTACGGAACGCAAGTCGATGGTCATGACCGAAGACGAGAAGAAAATGACCGCCTATCACGAGGCAGGACACGCGCTGGTTGCTGTTCATGAACCGGCTTCTGATCCCATCCACAAGGCGACAATCATTCCGCGCGGACGCGCGCTCGGCATGGTCATGCGTCTGCCGGAACGTGACAATTACAGCTACCACCGTGACAAGATGCACGCCAATATGGCCGTTTCCATGGGTGGCCGCGTCGCGGAAGAAATCATCTTCGGTTACGAGAAAGTATCATCGGGCGCTTCTGGCGACATCCAGTATGCCACCAAGCTGGCGCGCGATATGGTGACCCAATGGGGAATGTCGGACAAGATGGGTCCGTTGCAATATGAAGAGGAACAGGGTGAAACATTCCTTGGCTACTCGCAGTCCCAGCGCGTTCACATGTCCAATGAAACGGCGAAACTGATTGATGCGGAAATTCGCGGGATCGTCGATGCCGGATATGACCGCGCCAAAGATGTATTGACCAAATTCGAAAAGCAGCTGCACCTGCTAGCCAATGCACTGCTGGAATATGAAACCCTGTCGGGTGAAGAAATTGACGAGCTGATCGAAACAGGCAAATTCGAGCGGGCTGATGGCGATGTCATCAAACCTTCTGCTGTCCCCTCGGTCGGAACTTCGATCCCGAAAGCCGGGAAAAACCGCAAAGGTCCGTTCAGCGGCGACCCCAAACCGCAGGGCGCCTGAGCGCAGTTCAATTTCGGTTCATTAAACTGATTACAAAAGGCCTCTAACCTATATGGAAAAGAGGCCTTTTTTATGAAACATTCCGTCCAATTTCTGACGGGCCTGGCGATGCTGCTAGCCGCGACACCTCTTTCTGCAATGCCGGTATCAGAATTCCTGCCCAAGGCCGACAAACTGATGAACGCCGGGATGGGAGCGATGTTTTCAAAACACCGCAAGCCGGTGATGGCGGAAATGAAAAAGGTCACCCGAAATTACCGAACCGATATCCTGGCGGCGCGAGCGGCTGGAAAAACTCCACCCAGCTGCCCGCCGCCAAAGGGCAAAGGAAAACTCAATGGCAAAGAGTTTCTTGCTCATCTCAAAACGATCCCCGCGGCAAACAGGGGTATCGAGGTTGAAAGAGCCTTTCACGACTTCATGAAGATAAAATACCCCTGTTGAGATGTATATGGGACCGATTGACTTCGTCCCTTGCCTCAGCCTGTCTTAGCTGCGACAAAAGCCAATGTCCTTTCTGGATCAATATGAAGCCATTGTCAGACTAAGCGCATTTGCCGGCATATTCCTGCTCATGGCCGTTCTCGAAATCGCCTTCCCCCGCAAAAAACGCGTCGTGCCAAAAGGGATGCGTTGGTTCACCAACATTTCTCTGGTTGTCGTAAACACGCTGGCATTGCGTCTGGTCATGCCGATACTGGCAGTCGGGATGGCAGACTATGCAGCCGGACGCGGCTGGGGCCTGCTGGCTTGGGTCGAATTACCTGTCTGGGCCGAAATCATCATCGCCTTCGTGCTTTTGGACATGATGATTTACGCGCAGCATGTCGCATTCCACAAAGTTCCGATTTTGTGGCGTTTTCACAAGGTTCATCATGCAGATCGCGATCTTGACGTCACCAGCGGCGCCCGTTTTCATCCCGTCGAAGCCGTCTTGTCCATGGCTTACAAATTGCTGTGTGTTGTCCTTGTCGGTCCGGCGGCCTTTGCGGTGTTCCTGTTTGAAGTCATACTCAATGCCTCATCCATGTTCCATCATGCCAATATCCGGCTTCCCCAAAACGTAGACAGACTGGTTCGATGGGGGATCGTTACCCCCGATATGCACCGTGTGCACCATTCGGTCCGGGTTGCGGAAACGAACAGCAATTACAGTTTCTTCCTGACGCTTTGGGATCGCCTGTTCGGGACCTATGTCGCCCAACCCCGGGACGGGCATCGCGACATGGTGCTTGGACTGAACGAATATCAGACGGAAAAACCAGCAAATCTTGGCTGGGCGATGGTGGTTCCATTTCTGCCCGAAGAACGGCCCACTGCCAAAGAAAAGGGCGACAGCTCGTAAGAGTGTCGCCCATTTCGATCCAATCTGGATAAAAGCTTATCTGCGTCCGTTATAATCACCCGGGACACCGGCGCTGCGCGGCGGCGCTGCTGCTGTCAGGCGAAGTGCTTCTGCTGACTGGCTGATCGAACCGATTTCATCCGGCGTATCATCGTCATCAATCTGCACCTTGCGCAAAGATTGAACGAGGCTTTCTTCGAGATCGCCAGGGTTCACCGTTTCCTCTGCAATTTCCCGCAGCGATACCACAGGGTTTTTGTCGCGATCGCGGTCGATCGTCAGTTCCGCACCACCGGAAATTTCCCGTGCGCGCTGGGAAGCAAAAAGGACCAAATCAAACCGGTTGGTGACTTTATCCACGCAATCTTCGACGGTAACGCGAGCCATAAGGCGCTCCTGATTCTCTAAAATTCTTGAAAATGAGGCCTGCGTCTAGAGTTTACCTCTCGTTTTGTCAACAAACTGATCGTGGTCTGAGGTCCTTTGTGCCTGCACAATTGCGGCTTTACGGGGAATCTTTTAAGCCGTGAATATGGATGCTGTCATTTCACCAACAGATCACCGGCCGCAATGGTTCACGGTTGGAGAAAACAGACTGAAACTTGTGCATCAGGCCGGGGATCGGCTCGATGCGCTGATCGAACTGATCGACCACGCAGAACAGTCACTGCAGCTCTATTATTACATGGTGGACGATGATGCGATTGGCAGGCTGGTCCTCACAAAGCTGATAGAGGCCTGCCAGCGCGGCGTGGCTGTCGAGTTAATGGTCGATAGCTTTGGATCGAACGGCAGCCCGCAGAGCTTCTTTGACCCCCTGATCGGTGCCGGAGTAAAATTCGGCGTTTTCAGCCCCCGTTTTTCCACCAGCTATCTTGTTCGCAACCATCAAAAAATGACCATAGCTGACAATCGTCGAGCCATTATCGGCGGATTCAATCTCACCAAAAATTACTTTGATCAGCTGAAAGCGGAAGACAGCGACAAGGATCATGACGCTGACTGGGAGGATATCGGGATCGTCATCGAAGGTCCGGAAACACAGACGCTGACAGCCTGGTATGAAAAACTGTCTGATTGGGTGCGCAACGATAATGGCAACATATTGGCTCTTCAGCGGATGGTTCGCAAATGGGATCCGGGCCAGGGCAGTTTTCGCTGGCTCCTTGGCGGGCCAAGCAACCGATTGAGCCGTTGGGCATGGTCTATCAAAAAAGACATTGAAGCAGGATCTCGCCTGCATCTGGTTTCTGCCTATTTTTCTCCTGGGCAGGGATTGCTGCGCCGGATTGCACGTGTGTCGAAGCTGGGTGGAGAAAGTCAATTGCTGCTGCCGGGCAAAACGGACAATGCAGCAACAATCGGCGCCAGCAGATTACTCTACGGCTATCTTCTGAAACGCAATGCCTCGATATTTGAATATGGGGCCAAGCGTCTGCATGCGAAAATGGTGATTATCGATGATGCGGTCTATGTCGGATCTGCCAATTTTGACATCAGAAGCCTGTTTATCAATGTCGAAATGATGGTCAGAATCGAAGACAGTGCTTTTGCGGCGCACGCGCGGCAACTTGTCGGCGGCATGATCGAAGAAGCCGAGCCCATTACCAATGACCTCCATCAATCCCGAAAATCTCTGTTAAATCGCATTCGCTGGGTCCTCTCTTATTTCCTTGTGAACACGCTGGATTATTCGGTGAGCCGAAGATTTAATTTCGGTTTGCGCAAGACGGATCGCATTGCCGAAGCAAAAGCGCCTGATCAGCAGTCTTGAACCGGTTTGTCGCACGCGGGGAATCGTTCATCGCAAACCCGCGTTTTGGCTCTGTTAACCGTTCTCATCGTACGTAGGATAGCATCCGGGTTGCGTAGTATGGGTTGCCAGCCACAAGTGGGTAGCCCGAGCAGGGAATGATTTGGCAGTTATGACATATATTCGAACTCTGATGATGATGGTTTTACTCGGCACAATGGCCGGTTGTGTGGCACCTTCCCAAAATGGCGCGCCGGTCGTTGTTGAGCGTCCCAGAACCTTGCCTCCCGCGCCCCGGACTTCCACACCGCGACCACAGCCTGCCGTAATTGCTTCAAAAAGCCGCGCGGACCCGGCGCTGGAACGCGAGCTTTTCAACCTGTGGAAGAGTTTTCCGGGTAAAACCGGAATTGCGGTGAAACGCATAGATGGAAATTGGGAAATAGGTCATCGCATCGATGAGAACTTCCCGCAACAAAGCGTCTCGAAACTTTGGGTCGCCATGACGGTTCTCCATAAAGTTGACCAGGGTCGCGTTTCGCTTTCCGATCCGATCCGCATTGGACCAGATGATCTGACGCTGTTTTATCAACCGCTTGCAAAAGAAGTCGCGCAAAATGGCACCGTGACCAAATCCGTCTACACTTTACTCGAAAGAGCACTGGCGTTTAGCGACAACACGGCAAATGATGCGCTGCTCCGACATGCGGGCGGACCAGATGCGGTAAATGATTTTATTCGTCGCAGCCGGCTGGGAAAAATCAAATTTGGCCCGGGTGAACGCTTGATGCAAAGCCAGATCGCTGGCCTGAAGTGGAATCAGGACCTGTCAAAAGGCCGGAAATTCTACACTGCCCGCGCCAATTTGCCGCTGGAACGGCGCAAACAGGCGCTTGCGGACTATCTTGCTGATCCGATTGACGGGGCAAGCCCCGGAGCGATTGTCAGCGCATTTGACAAATTGGCACGCGGTAAACTGCTTTCGAGCAATTCGACGCGTCTGCTGCAATCGATATTGTCGCGCACGCGCAGCGGACCAAACCGTTTGAAGGCCGGCGTCCCTGATGGATGGGAGTTTTTGCACAAGACCGGAACGGGGCAGATTCTTGGCGCGGTTTCAACCGGCTATAATGATGTTGGAATCATGACCGCTCCGGATGGTACGCGCTATGCGGTTGCTGTCATGCTAGGTAATACGACTGCCCCCATTCCAGAGCGCATGCGCCTTATGCAGTCCGTGACCCGCGCCGTTGCACGATATCATCGGCCCTGATCTGAAATAACGCCTACTCGACCGGACTGTCAGTTGCCTGAGGGCCCGGTTCCGTCAGCAGCGCGTTCTGCTCATCAAGCATTTCCGCTGCTTCATCAAGCGCCCTTGCTTCACCAACCGTCACACCGCCGGGTCCCGGATCATTCTCGGCCGGACCACAAGCGGAAAGCAGTAACGCGCCGAACACCGGCAGCGCGAAGGTCACAAACTTTGCTCCAAGACTGGTCATTTTGTGAAAATAGACAATTTTCAACGCTTTTCCATCTATTCCTGTTGCGCACAAAAAAAGGGCCACCCGAAGGCAGCCCTTTTTCATAAACTCTAAAAGCGATTAGCCGCCAATTTTGTCGGCAGCAGCTTTAACTTTGTCAGCAGCTTCACCGGCAGCTTCAGCAGCTTCACCAGCTTTTTCTGCAACGCCTTTGGCTTTGTCAGCAGCGTCTGTCATGGCGCCTTCAGCACCTTCAGCAGCTTCACCGGCTGCTTCGCCAGCTTCTTCGGTTGCTTCAGCAGCAGCTTCGCCCATGGCGTCTGCAGAACCTTCAGCAGCGTCCATGGCATCTTCAGCAGCTTCTTCAGCAGTTGCTTCCGTGCCTTCTACAGCTTCTTCAGCACCGGCTTCAGCATTTTCTGCGCCAGAACATGCTACCAGGCCGAGAGCCGCAGCAAGAACGATTGATGTTGTAACTTTTTTCATTGGGTAAACCCTCTAATATTCCTCAAAAAACCAAACGTACGGAGAAGAAAAATCCTCCACACGGTTGTGGCGAAACCCATTAGCGATATCGAAACCGGATAGCAATAATCATCCGGTGCACCATGCTGTCATACCGCGCAATTTCTTGTAAATTCTTTATCCGGGGGGTCTTCAAATCCAATAAATCTAAGCAATTGACCAGATATAAAGAATTCTTTATATAAAGTGCCCCATGGATGAAATTTTAACCATTTTCCGAGCTCTGGCGGATCCCACCCGGATTCGAATCATGCTTTTATTGCTGAAAATGGAACTTGCGGTGGGCGAGCTCGCCCAGATCCTGGAGCAAAGCCAGCCGCGTATTTCCCGGCATATCAGAATATTGGATGAAGCTGATCTCGCCGAACGACGCAAAGAAGGCAGCTGGGTATTTCTGAGACCGGGAAAAACGCAAGCACTGGAAACCCTGCACCGGATTTTCCGTTCGGAGAATGTTGTCACATCTGAACAAGCGATCAGTGATGAACAGAAACTTGCGACCGTTCGTCAGAAGCGCGCGCAAATGGCGGAACAATATTTTGCTGCGCATGCCGAAGAATGGGACGCCATTCGTTCGCTGCATTTACCCGAAGACAAGGTCGAACAGGCCATGCTCGCTCTTGTGAAAGATGTGCATCTTGGTCATCTTTTGGACATTGGAACCGGCACAGGCAGGATGGTGGAACTGTTCGGTCCGGGCGCCGAACAGGTAACAGCTTTGGATAACAGTCCGGAAATGCTGCGGCTGGCGCGCGCAAAATTGCTGGCCGGCGACGGCAGTCCGTCGGGTCAGACTGCCCTGACCCGGAAGACCGAACTCAAATTGGGTGATTTTAGTCGCCTGCCCGTCCATGATGGCAAGGCTGACAGTGTCATCATGCATCAGGTCCTGCATTATGCCCAGCATCCCGAAGCGGTTCTTGCAGAGGTTTCCCGGGTCCTCGGGCCTGGCGGCATTGTCGTGATTGCCGATTTTGCTGCACATGACCGCGAGGAATTGCGAACGGCCCATGCTCATGCGCGCCTCGGCTTTTCCGATGACAGCATGGAGAGATGGTTTCAACAGACCGGCATTGATCTGGTGCAATCCCGCACTCTCGATGGGGGTCAACTGACCGTAAAAATCTGGGTCGGTCGCAAATCAGATCTGACTCGCATCCACAACAATCCCGCCGAACGGGACAACAGACCGACCGAGAATCGAAGGGCAAGCGCATGACAAATCAAAAAGGGCCAATTGGCCTCAGCCAGCTTGAAGAAGCAAAGCGTGCTCTTGATGTGCCGCTATTTGCCGGTCTGAACGGTGATGCCGATGTGTCGTTCGAGTTTTTCCCGCCCAAATCCGAGAAAATGGAAAAGACGCTTTGGGACAGTGTCATTACCCTGGAACCCCTCAATCCCCGTTTTGTATCGGTGACCTACGGAGCTGGCGGATCAACCCGCGAGCGGACGCACGCAACCGTGGCGCGTATCGCCAGTGAAACCAATATTCCGGCAGCGGCGCATTTGACTTGTGTCGACGCCAGCAAGGCTGAAATCGCGGAAGTTGCAGAAGCCTATTGGGAAGCCGGTATCCGGCACATTGTAGCACTGCGCGGGGACCCGCCCGCCGAGGGACAGGTATTTGTGCCGCATCCCGAAGGTTATGCCAGTGCGGCAGAACTTGTGGCGGGGCTAAAGGCGATTGCCCCATTTGAGATTTCGGTTGCAGCCTATCCCGAGACCCATCCGGATGCGGATTGTCCACAGACAGATCTCGACAATTTGAAGCGCAAGCTTGATGCAGGCGCCAGCCGCGCCATTACCCAGTTTTTCTTTACCGCGGAGGCATTTTTCAAGTTTCAGGATGCTGCCCTGAAAGCGGGTATTGATGCGGAACTCGTACCCGGTATCTTGCCGGTATCCAATGTCGCACAGACCAGAAAATTTGCGGGCATGTGCGGAGCCGAGATTCCGGCATGGATGAATGATCTGTTCGAAGGTCTGGATGATCACCCGGCGGCGCGTCAGCTTATTGCGGCAACTGTTGCGGCTGAACTGTGCCGGAAATTATATGCGGGCGGCGTACGTCAGTTTCATTTCTATACATTGAACCGCGCAGAATTGAGCTACGCCATCTGTCACCTGCTGGGCAAGCGACCTGTCGGATCGCGCCAGGAGAAAGCAGCATGAGCGGTCCAGCAGAAAGGCTTCGCTCAATAGCAGCCGAACGGGTCCTGGTATTTGATGGTGGTTATGGCACGGCGATCCAGAACCATGGCCTCGGCGAACGGGACTATCGCGGCAATCTGGAACTGAAGGATGACCAGAAAGGCAATAACGATCTGCTCAGCCTGACCCGGCCCGATATTATTGAATCCATCCACACTGCCTATCTGGACGCGGGTGCAGATATTGTTGAAACCAATACGTTCAGTTCGACGGAAATCAGTCAGGCTGATTATGGATGTGAACATCTCGTTCGGGATTTGAACGTCAAGTCAGCCGAGATTGCCCGCGCGGCCTGTGACAAGGCAGAAGCAAAGGATGGTCGCCCCCGGTTCGTGGCAGGCGCCATAGGTCCGACCAACAAAACCCTGTCCCTTTCCCCAGACGTCAATGACCCCGGTTTTCGGGAGATTGACTATGATTATCTGAAACGTGTCTATCGCGAGCAATGCGATGCGCTGATTGAAGGCGGGGTCGATTTTCTGTTGATCGAGACCATCTTCGACACGTTAAATGCCAAATGCGCAGGCATGGCAGCCCAGGAAGCAGCCGATGCCTGTGACCGCGATGTCCCGCTGATGATATCAATGACCCTCACGGATCTGTCGGGCCGCAACCTGTCAGGCCATACGGTCGAAGCGTTCTGGCATGCTGTCCGGCACCTCAAACCCATAACCATCGGTCTCAATTGTTCCTTTGGCGCGGACCAGCTTCGCCCGCATCTCGCGATGCTCGCCAAGGAAGCGGATACGCTGATCATGGCTTATCCCAATGCCGGCCTGCCTAATGAACTGGGCGAATATGACGAAATGCCAGAAGAGACTGCTGCGCTGATTTCGGAATGGCTGGATGACCGGCTGGTCAATATTGTTGGTGGATGTTGCGGAACCACGCCGGAACATATCGGTGCCATTGCAAAGGCTGTGGGTGAAGCCCGTCCGCGATCCCTGCCCAAGCCCCCCGTGCACACCCGGCTTGCCGGACTGGAGCCCTTCACAATGGCCGCCTAGCCGCCATCCGCACAAGATTCTGAAACCGGTTCAGCGTGACGAGTTATCATAAAAATGACCACTACTTTCTCTTCCACCAATTTCGTCAATATCGGCGAACGCACCAATGTGACCGGCTCGGCACGTTTCAAGAAGCTCATTCTCAATGATGACTATGAAGCCGCAGTTGAAGTCGCCCGGCAACAAGTCGAAAACGGGGCGCAGATAATCGATGTGAATATGGATGAAGGTTTGCTCGACGCCGAAATGGCGATGACGACCTTTCTCAAGCTGATTTCTGCCGAGCCCGATATCGCCCGCGTACCGGTGATGATCGACAGCTCAAAATGGTCTGTCATCGAGGCCGGGCTGAAATGCGTATCCGGCAAGCCCATCGTCAACTCGATTTCGATGAAGGAAGGCGAAGAGGAATTTCTCAGCCACGCCCGCAAGTGTATGGCTTATGGCGCGGCCATTGTCGTCATGGCTTTTGACGAAACAGGTCAGGCCGATACGAAAGACCGCAAAGTCGAGATTTGCGAACGGGCATACAAGCTGCTTACCGGTATCGGTTTTCCGCCCGAAGATATTATCTTTGATCCCAATGTCTTTGCTGTAGCGACAGGCATTGACGAGCACCGGCGCTATGGGCTCGATTTTATCGAAGCCACTGCGGAGATAAAACAGCGCTGCCCGCATGTTCACATATCGGGTGGTCTGTCCAACCTGTCATTCAGTTTTCGCGGCAATGAGCCCGTCCGCCGGGCGATGCACAGCGTGTTTCTTTACCACGCGATCCCGGCTGGGATGGACATGGCCATCGTCAATGCCGGCCAGCTCGACATTTATGACGATATTGATCCCGAATTGCGCGAACATTGTGAAGATGTTGTGCTCGATCGGCGGGACGATGCCACGGACCGGTTGATTACCTTGGCCGAGAAATTCCGGGGCACCGACAAGGCAGCAGAAAAAGCGGCAGCAGAATGGCGCAGCTATGAAGTCACCAAGCGTCTCGAACATGCGCTTGTCAAAGGGATTGATGCCCATATTATCGAGGATACCGAAGAAGCGCGCCTGGCCGTCAAAGACCGAAGCGGGCGTCCGATCGAAGTTATCGAAGGCCCGCTGATGGACGGCATGAATGTCGTTGGTGATCTGTTCGGCTCCGGCAAGATGTTCCTGCCCCAAGTCGTCAAATCCGCACGCGTCATGAAAAAGGCTGTGGCCCATCTCTTCCCCTATATCGAAGCGGAAAAGGAAGAAGGCGCCAAGGGCAAAGGCAAGATTATCATGGCCACGGTCAAGGGCGATGTGCACGATATCGGCAAGAATATCGTCGGCGTGGTCCTGCAGTGCAACGGCTTTGAAGTTGTCGATCTCGGCGTGATGGTGCCGTGGACGGACATATTGAAAGCGGCCAATGAAAATGACGCTGACATAATAGGCCTTTCCGGATTGATCACGCCATCGCTGGATGAAATGGTCACGGTGGCCGAAGAGATGGAGCGGGCGAACATGAAAACGCCTTTGCTGATCGGCGGCGCAACGACATCCAAAACCCATACCGCCTTGCGGATCGAACCGGCCTATGCCGGACCGACCGTCTATGTCCTCGACGCAAGCCGTGCCGTCGGCGTGGCATCACAGCTGGTCAGCGATACCCAGGCCGACGGATTTATTGCGTCCACCCGGGAGGATTATGAACAGGTGCGGATCGCGCGCGCCGGAAAAACTGCCAAGAAGCTGGCGACGCTGGACGAAGCACGTGCAAACGCGGCCACGCTGGACATGGGTAAAAAACCGCCAGCCCCGCAAAAGCCGGGGCTGCATGTCTATGAAGACTGGGATCTGGAAGATCTCCGCGCCTATATTGACTGGACCCCATTCTTTCGCGCCTGGGAGCTTGCAGGCACATATCCCGCCATTCTGACCGACGATGTTGTGGGTGAAAGCGCAAGCGATCTGTTCCGGGATGCACAGGTAATGCTCGACCAGATCATTGCAGAAAAATGGTTGACCGCAAAAGGAGTTGCAGGTTTGTGGCGCGCGCGCAGGGATGGGGATGACATCCTGGTATCCCCGGAAAATGACGAAGTCACCCTGCCGATGCTCCGGCAACAGGTGATGAAGCGCGGCGGGAAAACCAATAACTGCCTGGCTGACAATATCGACACATCAGATGACTGGATTGGCGGCTTTGCAGTGACCGCAGGCCACGGCATAGATGCGCATGTTGCCCGGTTTGAGGCCGATAAGGACGACTATAACAGTATTCTGCTCAAAGCTCTCGCTGACCGTCTGGCCGAAGCTTTTGCCGAGCGCATGCATGAACATGTGCGGACAGATCTTTGGGGATATGCACCGGATGAGAATCTCACCAACAAGGCCCTGATCCAGGAACAATATCAGGGCATTCGACCTGCCCCCGGCTATCCCGCTTGCCCCGATCACAGCCTGAAACCGCTATTGTTTGATATGCTCGATGCCACGGCCCATACCGGCATCGAACTGACCAGCAGTTTTGCCATGACTCCGACGGCCGCTGTTTCGGGATTTTACTTTGCGCACCCGGATGCCGACTATTTCGGGGTCGCCAGAATAAGCGAAGACCAGGTCGAGGATTATGCTGCACGCCGCGACGTGCCGCTTGACCGCGCACGGCAATGGCTGCGCCCCAATCTCAACGAATAAAGCCGGCCTCTTTCGAGACCGGCTTTTATCAATTTGCCAAATGAAACGGCTTAGGCGTAACTGACTTTCGTCATTACGTTGCGGCGGCGACGCATTGCGCCTCCGACCAATCCAAAGCCGCCAATCATCATTGCCCATGTAGCTGGTTCAGGAACAGCCGGAGCGGCGGTCAAAACGCGCACATAGTCACCTGGATCAGAAGCACGGAAATCGATATTCAGTCGATTGCCGACAACATTGAAGCTATCCGCGCTTTCGAGGCCGCGAAGAGCAACACTGATATAGTTGACATTGGGATTGCCAAGCAATGCGTCTGTCAGATCCATATCTGCTTTGGCATCCAGAACGGCGAGAATGTCACCATCAAAGTCGACATAGCCGACGCCGGTGCGACTCGGACCGGGGTCAAACGCGACATAGTGGCTGTAGACGACCGTGCCGGCGGTCAATCCTCCAACGTCAGCTGCCAGTGCCACGCCCTGTGCTTCGTCAAAAGCAAACAGGTCATTTGACTGTTGATTATTATCGCCGACTGCGAAACCAGCTGCTGGCGTAAGTTGTTGAAAAACACCGCCATTAGCTGCAGCTGTACCACCGGTGAGTTCCCCCATCACGATAGCGGCATTTGCGGTTCCGGCGGTCGCCAGAGCAGCAATCACTGCGGTAGTTTTAAGAAAATTTTGCATTGTCATTCTTCCTTTTGCGAGCAAAAAACTCGCTAACAATGCGACCCGTGGAAATATCTTAACAAATTCCTAACGCAATTGCGAGTCTCGTACCTTTAGATCGTCTCATATCGAGACAGCTACCTCACACCAATCAGTCACATGCGCAATTCCACTGCGGATAAGGTGATATTTAACCTCTTTCGATCAGCTTGGATTCATTTGGGACAACTAGGATAGCCGCATTGTACTGATGTTGAACCATCACTAGGGCCGATAGATCAAGATACATGTCCTCCAAGGAGCCTGCATTTCATGAGATTGCCTGTCTATATTACCTCCGCTGCCGCATTGTCGCTGGCGATTGCCGGATCAGCACTGGCACAAGGCGGAGAAGCACCTTTCACCGTGGCTGAAACCGGTCAGGGCTATTCACGTCTGGCCGATGCGGTTGAAGCTGTGGGCGGAAACAACGCGACGATCGTCATCGCACCGGGCACCTATGGTGATTGTGCCGTACAGGATGCCGGGCGCATTACCTACAAGGCTGCGATCGCGGGACAGTCCGTGTTTGACGGCGGTATTTGCGAAGGCAAGGCAAGTCTGGTGTTGCGCGGAAAAGCCGCGTCCATCGACGGCATCGTTTTCCAGAATCAGCGTGTCCCCGATGGCAACGGTGCAGGTATCCGGATCGAAAGAGGTGACCTTTACATCAACAATGCGCTGTTTCGTAATGCCGAACAGGGCATTCTCAGTGCCGATGATCCGAGCGCCGAAATTGTAATCACCCGATCGACGTTCCAGCGTCTGGGGCGATGTGATCGCGGGCTTTCCTGCGCGCACAGCATCTATATTGGTGATTTCGGTTCGTTGACCGTGACCAATTCTCGCTTCGAAAAGGGCAATGGCGGACATTATGTCAAAAGCCGGTCCGGGCGTATTTCTGTAACCGGAAGCAGCTTTGATGATACGCAGGGACGCGGGACCAATTACATGATCGACCTTCCAGCCGGTGCCACCGGGACTATCACCAACAATATTTTTGTTCAGGGGCAGGACAAGGAAAATTACAGTGCGTTCGTGGCCGTGGCTGCCGAAGGTCGGGAACACAGTTCAGCGGGCCTCAACATTCACTCCAACAATGCCGCGCTGGCGAGGGGTGTAAACCGCAATACCTGGTTTGTGGCGGACTGGAGCGGCGATCAACTGCGCATTGCCAACAACACTCTGGGCCGCGGGCTTACGCGATACGAACGACGATAATACGAAGCGTCATTGGCGGTGGCAGCTGTTTCTGGCGCTGCCATCAATATCAAGACAGATGCCGTCAATCTCGTCATCCGGAATGTTGAACCCAATCATGGCTGCCAGAGTCGGCGCGATGTCTATTGTTCGGACGGATAGCGGCTGCTCGAAGTGTCCTATGCCCGCGCGCCAGAATAAAATCGGCACCCGCCGATCATAATCCCACGGGCTACCGTGGGTTGCAACATAACCCATGCCGGTCTTCGCAATCGGAGTGACCGCCTTTTTCAACAGCACGATAAAATCACCTGAGCGATCAGGATGAAATGAAGCGCGGGTGCGTTCGGCCATCGTCCACTCTTCAACGGGGCCGGCGGGCGTGGGTGCCTTTGCAAGATCTTCATGATCAAATACCGCTTCGACTTGTGGATGGGCGGAGAACATGGTCATGGCGACCTTCTTCACTTCTGCCCGCTTTTCATCCGGCAGATCCAGGCTGACATAATAATCGCCAAACGGGCTGTCCGCGAAAAGAACCTGCGCGCCCGAGGTGTCGCCGATAATGTCCTTTACCTGTTTTCCGACAAACCCGGCATTGAGATTGGGGTCGATCCGTTCGGCATCAGGAACGCCCTGCATCTGCAAACGTTCCGGCAAATCATGTCCGCCATGGTCAGCCGTCAGCATGACGGCATAGTCAATGCCCTGCTCATCCAGTGTCTTGAACAACATACCCAGGTTGCGGTCGAGTTCGGACATTTGAATACACATTTCAAGACCACCTGTGCCGAAGGCGTGTCCAATATAGTCCGTCGCTGACAATCCCAGCGAGAGTATGTCCGTGGCTTCTGCTTGCCCCAGTTTCATCGACCGCACCAAAGCCAGACCTGCATCGATCGTGGCTTTGTCAAACCCGGGAGACCCCCGAAAAATCCGCCCTGCGCCTTGCGGCCGCTGAAACGCATAGGTGCCGACCGACTGGTTTTTATTGATGGAAATCTTCTGATTCCGCGCCTCACAATGCTGCGGAACAGCATAAGGTGCCCGCGCCTTGTCTATCGCTTCACCGATGGCAGCGTTCAGTGTTCCAATCGCGGGGGCAACAGTTTGGCCCTTCAGCGTCGTAAAGCCTCTGCCTTTCCACCAGTAAATCGCGTCAACATCTGCGCCTCCCATCATCAATGCTGCGCGATCCTTGCCCGACACGGCAACATTGCGCGATTTGGGCGATATCTGCTTGAGCCGTTCGCCCAGCGTGGGGACCAGCAGATGCCAGGGCGAGGCCACGTAATCTCCCTGGGTTGCAGCCGTGATACTTCCAAAACTTGTGCCTTCAATGCGCTCGTCCTCGGCACAGTAGATGGTTTTATCGTCACGTTTTACAGACAGATCGATCCAGTTATTGGCGATAATACCGGCGCGTCCGGGGTGGGTTCCTGTCATGATCGTGGCATGGCCAGGACAGGTTTCCGTCGCAGCATGTGATTGATAACCGGACGGGAAAACGGCTCCATCCGAAAGGCGCTTCAATCCACCAGTAAAAGTGCTGCGATATTCGCTGAACAAGTCCGCCGAAAACTGGTCAACCGAGATTGCGACCACAAGTTTTGGTGCTGCCGGTGTATCCGGATTGTGATGCTCGGCACTGGCGTTACCGGATATTGCAATAAGACCGGCAAAGGCTGTAACAAATCTGGCTAGGCGCACGAATAATTCCCCATGATCAAAAGCAGCTATGGCAAGAGCGCCGCTGATAGCTTAAATGACACGAAAAGCGAAATGGTGAGTTTTCATGAAAAACATGTTTCTGTCGGGACATAAACATCGCAGGCAAAACCTGGTGACTACACTGCAGACTGTGGCAATGGCATTGCTGTTTTCGTTTGTTCTCAGCGTCAGTCCGGCGCGCGCACAAAATGTTCTGGGCAGCAAGGAACTGAATGTACCGGCGACATTGGTGGCCGAATCGCAGCAGGTGCAAGCGGGTCAAAGCGTCACCCTCGCCTTTGTCATGACACCCAAGCCCACATGGCACGGCTATTGGGAAAATCCCGGAGATGCCGGCATCGGAATGAGTTTTGACTGGAAGCTGCCGGATGGCGTGACCGCAGGCAAAGCCCGCTATCCGGTTCCGGATACATTGCTGATCTCGGGGATCATGAACTACATTTACAAGGGTGACTATGCCGTCCTTGTCAATCTGGTGGTGTCGGAAAAGGTTCAACCCGGTCTTCTTCCGATATCGGTGAAATCCGAATGGCTGGCCTGTACCGATGAGATCTGTGTGCCGGAGCAGGATGAGCTGTCAATCAATCTGGAAGTCGTTGGACCCGATGCTGCCGTATCGCTGAACAATGCGTTTAACGCCTATCGCGAAGCCCTGCCCCGCCAGCTCGGAAGCCAGGCGACCTTTGATGTCGAGAATGACATGTTCCGCCTTTCGGTTCCGTTCCCTGCTGATGTCGCCGTCTCCAAGCCATATTTCTTTATCAAGGAAGATGGCGTTGTTGATTATGCCGCGCCCCAGACGGTCAATCGGGATGGCGACCGCTTGATCATCGAGACCGGTGCCCGCGGCGATGCTCTGGATACGATAAGCGGTGTTCTGAAAATCGGCTCGAACATGGGATTTTCGTTGAAAGCTACCAGCGGCGACGTTGCCATGACCGGCATTGCATTGAGCAATAGTGATGGCGGCTCCGGTGGTGGCCAGTCACAAGCCAACTTGCTCTTGGTTGCATTGGGCGGCGCGATTGTCGGCGGGCTCCTGTTGAATCTCATGCCTTGCGTTTTCCCCATTCTGAGTCTGAAGGCGATCAGCCTGGCCAAGGCGGGCGGGGATGAAACTGTCGTACGGCGGGATGCGCTTGCTTACACAGCTGGCGTGATCGTTGTTGCGACCGCTCTGGGCGGATTACTTTTGGCATTGCGCGCCAGCGGAGCTGCAGTGGGTTGGGCATTTCAACTGCAGGATCCGCGAATAATATTCGTCTTGCTCGCATTGGTAACCGCGATCGGATTCAATCTCGCGGGCCTTTTCGAACTGCCCAATCTCAATTTCGGGAACAAGCTGACGCAAAAAGATGGAGCGTCGGGATCGTTCTGGACGGGCGCTCTCGCAGCCTTTGTGGCGACCCCATGCACCGGGCCGTTCATGGCGGCAGCATTGGGTGCAACCATCGTCCTTCCTCCGATTGCTGCGCTGATAATCTTTGCCGGACTGGGAGTTGGCCTCGCCCTGCCGTTCCTGCTCATTGCGTTTGTACCGGCCATTCGTAACCGGTTGCCCAAGCCCGGCGCCTGGCTCGACAGTTTCCGCAAAATCATGGCCATCCCGATGTTCCTGACCGGTATTGGTCTGATCTGGCTATTGGGCCGCCAGATTGGAACCGATGCCCTTGGTCTGTCCCTCGTGTTCCTGCTCATTGTGACGATCACATTGTGGTGGTTTGGTGGCGGTCAGCTGAAGGGACTCTCCCGCGGTGCAGTTACGACAGCGGCGCTTGTTGTTGCAGTGCTGGCTGGTGTCTGGGCTCTCCCTGGAGAAGAAGCCATGGACAGCCAGAAAGTTGCCACCGCCTCTTCTGCAACTCTTCCCAGCGAGCCATTTGCCGAAGCCCGGCTCAGCGAATTGCGGGCGGCCGGGCAACCGGTATTTGCCTATTTCACGGCCGACTGGTGCATCACTTGCAAAGCCAATGAAGCGGCTGCGGTCCAGCGTCAGGAAACTGCCGATGCCTTTGCCGCTGCCAATGTGGCTGTGTTGATGGGTGACTGGACACGCCCCGATCCGGCGATCAGCAAATTTCTTGAAAAACACGGCCGCGCCGGTGTTCCGCTCTATCTTTATTATGCACCGGGCAAGGATCCTGTGATCCTGCCACAAATATTGACTGTCGGGACATTGACAGATCTTGTCACACAATCGGAATTCGCAGCCAATGCACACTGAACAAGCGAGGAAAGAATCATGCTGAAAAATTTTGCTCTGGCCACAATGGCAACGGTTGCAGTTGCAGGACTGGCTCAGCCGCTTGCCGCCGGGCAAAAAAATGGTGCTGTGGCGCAGGATTTCAAATTGACTGACATGAACGGCAACACCGTTCAGCTATCCAGTTTTCGCGGCAAGACCGTTGTGCTGGAATGGCATAATCCCGGCTGTCCGTTCGTGAAGAAACATTATGATAGCGGTAACATGCAAAGCACCCAGGCTGCAGCGCGCAAACAGGGCGTCGTGTGGCTCACCATCAACAGCGGAGCACCGGGCAAGCAAGGATATATGTCCAGCAAGCAGGCACAGACCCTGTTTGCAGAGCAAAATCTAAAGGCCAGCCACTATCTGCTCGATCGCAAAGGCCTGATCGGCAAGGCATATGGCGCCCGTACGACGCCGCACATGTACGTCATCGATGGTGCAGGCAAGCTTGTCTACCAGGGCGGTATTGACGACAAGCCCACGGCCAATCCTGCCGACATCAAAGGTGCGCGCAACCATGTTGCCGCCGCCCTGTCAGACCTGAAAAGTGGTAACGCGATCCGCATTGCCCAGTCCCGGGCTTATGGCTGTTCGGTGAAATACGCCAGCTAGGCACAAAAAAGCAGAGCTGACGCGCAATACTCAACTGGCGCACCAACTCTGCTTCCATTGTCCGGCGGCTTGCAAACCCCCTGAAAGCCCCCTCGTAAAAAGGAGTGCCGGACTAAACTTTTAGACTACGCAACTTCAGGGTTTCCAAGGATCGGGAGACAGGTTTCTACGCTACTCAAACCTGTCTCCCGCCTTTGTTCCGACAACCTGCGACCCTGAATCCGGGCGCCGTCGGTCAAACTCAATGACTGATCAAATCAAATTTCCTGGTCCCATTGCTTCCCACGAGCTCGATGCCTTTGGTTCCGGACAGTCCGGACAGCGGCATGGATCGTTCATACTTGCCCCCACGCTTGTCACCATTCTTGTTTCCGGCGACACCGGCTTCTGGCTGCGATTCCGATACAATCTCAATCCGCCGATACTCAGGTGCGAGATCATTCAGCACCGGGCGCAATTTTATCTGCGCCGGAATATCGGGAACTGGCCCCGAGACAACCAGATACAAACCATCACCCAAGGTTGGACCAGCCCGCACTTCTGCACGGTCAAACGCGATACCATCAGAACGGCCACGCCATCCCGCTGCAGACGAACTGCTGTTTTTGCTTTTGCCGTCGCTATTCACAAAAAGCTCCATGGAAATCCCGTCATCCAAAATTCGGTGACGAAGTCATTTCGCCAACTCGCGAATACGCAACTTACATAGAGGTCAATAACCGAATTCAGCATGAATAGTCATGTAAACAATTGTAACTCGTCGTAATGTGTTGAAATATTATTATATTTTTCGGTAACTTTACCACTGCAGAAGAAGCCGGAAAAAACCCGCGTTTTTCCTGTACCGGACAACATCGCAAATAGGCTTGCAGGATCAATCACTTGCTCTCCGGGAAGCGATTCGCGGGCCCTCCGCGGGACTTTTGCGAACATCCAGACATCATTCGGGTTTGCGAAACTTCATCACAAAACGATCCGTTTTTCCGCGAAGAGCTGGATCAAATACATTTTTATCAAGATCATCCTCGGGATTGGCAAACATGTTACTCTCCGCTTCGAGGACGAACCCAGCTGCTGCGAAATCCGCTTTTGCGGTGGCCGGATCAATCCGATGTGTTTTTTCAACAATCTCGCGTGTGTCGCCGGCATTGCCGGTGTGATCGATCACGGCCACAATGCCGCCCGGCTTCATACCGGCATAGAGATTGGACAATATTACGGCTGGATCCATGCGCTCAACTTTGAACTGCTCGCTTTCCCAATAAAAGTCGTGATAAATCAAATGCAGCATGGCAAAATCGATGCTGTTGGCAGCGGGTTTATAGCCCGGCAATTGTGAAGGCAGCATAGAGACATGGGACTGCCGCGCTTTGACGCCGGCCCATTTCGCTTTGGCGGCGTCACTCGATACAAATTGCGGTGGATTCACGGCCAGGACCGATCCGCCCGACCCGACTGCCGCACCCATGATCTCGGAATAATATCCCCCGCCCGCGAATATATCGACAACGGTATCGCCCGTTTCCAGCCCCATGAACGACAGAATTTCAACCGGCATCCGGCTGCCGTCCAGCTTGGTATCACCGTCTACACGTCCCGGCGCGGATACAGCGGCAGCAAAATCGGGAGCAGCCTGCCGGGTTGCAGCTGAAGACGCGGACCCGGATTCTGTTTCCGAGTAAGTACAGGCGCCCAGCGCCAGAACCGATGTCGCTAGAACCGTCGTTATGAATGCACGCATGATATTCTCTCCCTCAACGTTCGAGGGAACATGAACCTGCCACCCGGTTTGCACAAGACGGATGCATGTTGTTGGTCTGCTTCAATCTGTTGTTGATCGAATGGACGCTGGCCGGAAACTAGCTGCCTCGGGGTTCAATCTGGATCAGATCCGCATCGACCTCATTATGCACGGCTTCCAGATCATAGTCATTCTGCATTCGCAGGAAAAAGCCATCGGGAAGCTGAAAATAGCGACCCAGTCGCAAATCCATATCAGCGTCGATTCCAGCCTTGCAATGCACGACTGACTTTATCTTGGAAATTGCGATGCCCGTATCTGCAGCAAGATCTTCCGGGTCCAGTTCTTCGCCTATCCCAAAATCATAATGCAGTACGTCACCGGGGTGGACATTGCGGAACCTGTTATCAAGCTTTCCGGCGGCTTTGGTGAACAGGCGGGATGCGAGGGTCATCGTGTCATCCTTTCAACGCCGCTACGATCGGCGCTCCAGTTGTCCCCTGCCTTTTGATTGCCCGACTCGACTATATACGGATTCAGCCTTCCGCTCAATCGGACGACCGGCAATTCAATGGAGTTTATCTCTCGCTTCACCCCATCCGTTTTTTGCTGGTTCGGCCATATTTGCCCTTGCGGGTCCCAGGCCGGCCTTCGGTCGACCTGCCCTTCGGCGCGGCGACCTGCAGATCTGCGGGCACGCCGAGTTCATCCGCCTCCAGTTTGCGAATTTCGTCACGCAACCGGCCGGCTTCTTCAAACTCCAGATCAGCCGCAGCATCGCGCATGCGTTTTTCGAGGCTTTCGATATGGCTGCGCAAATTATGTCCGACGAGATGTTCCGTATCATCATCAATAGGAACGGTGACCTGATCCTTGCTTGCAACATGTGCGACAATATCGCCGATATTCTTCTTGATCGTTGTTGGCGTTATCCCGTGCTCGAGATTATATTCTTCCTGCTTCGCGCGCCGGCGTCCGGTTTCATTCAGTGCCCGCTCCATCGAACCGGTCATGCGATCGGCATAGAGAATGACCCGGCCTTCCACATTACGCGCAGCGCGGCCAATCGTCTGGATCAATGATGTTTCGGAACGCAGAAAACCCTCCTTGTCCGCATCGAGTATCGCGACCAGCCCGCATTCGGGAATATCCAGCCCCTCCCGCAGCAGGTTGATGCCCACCAGCACATCATAGACGCCCAGTCGCAGATCGCGGATCAGTTCGATCCGTTCCAGTGTCTCGGTATCGCTGTGCATGTAACGGACCTTGATTCCCGCTTCGTGCATGAATTCGGTCAGGTCTTCCGCCATCCGCTTGGTCAGCGTTGTCACCAGAGTGCGATAGCCCTGCTGCGCCACTTTCCGGCACTCGTTGATCAGATCATCCACCTGATCTTCAACCGGCTTGATCTCGACCGGGGGATCGATAAGGCCGGTTGGACGAATGACTTGCTCGCTGAAAACGCCCCCCGTCTGTTCCATTTCCCAATTCCCAGGTGTCGCCGAAACGCTGACGGTTTGTGGCCGCATGGCATCCCATTCGTTGAATCGCAGTGGCCGGTTGTCGATACAGCTCGGCAAGCGAAACCCGTATTCCGCCAGCGTGATCTTGCGGCGATGATCACCCTTTGACATGGCGCCGATTTGCGGAACCGTCTGGTGACTTTCATCAACGAACAGAAGCGCATTGTCCGGCAGATATTCGAACAGGGTGGGTGGCGGCTCGCCGGGCATGCGACCGGTCAAAAACCGCGAATAATTCTCGATGCCTGCACAGCTTCCCGTTGCGCCGATCATTTCCAGATCGAAATTCGTCCGCTGTTCCAGCCGCTGGTGTTCGAGCAACTTGCCCTCAGCCTCCAGCTCCTTGAGCCGCACACCGAGCTCCAGTTTGATCGCCTCCATCGCCTGTTTCATTGTCGGTCCGGGCGTTACATAGTGCGAATTGGCGAAAATCCTGACCCGGTTCAGGCTTGCGCCCTTCTTGCCGGTCAGCGGATCAAATTCGACAATATCCTCTATCTCGTCACCAAAAAAGGAAATCCGCCAGGCCATATCCTCATAGTGGGATGGGAAAATCTCAAGATTATCTCCGCGCACCCGGAAATTCCCGCGGGCAAAGGCCTGATCGTTACGCTTATATTGCAACGACACCAGCTTGCGGATGATATCCCGCTGATCAACCGATTGTTCCTTTTTCAGGTCAAAGATCATCGCCGAATAGGTTTCAACCGAGCCGATCCCGTACAAGCAGGAAACAGATGCAACAATAATCACGTCGTCGCGTTCGAGTAGTGACCGGGTAGCGCTGTGCCGCATCCGGTCTATCGCTTCATTAACCGAGCTTTCTTTCTCGATATAGGTGTCGGAACGCGCGACATAGGCCTCGGGTTGATAATAGTCATAATAGCTGACGAAATATTCGACCGCATTATTGGGGAAAAAGCTCTTGAATTCTCCATAGAGCTGGGCCGCCAATATCTTGTTTGGCGCAAGAATCAGTGCCGGACGCTGCAGTTTCTCGATGATTTTTGCCATCGTGAACGTCTTGCCCGACCCGGTAACTCCCAACAGCACCTGATCTTTTTCGTCGCCGCCAATCCCTTCGACCAGTTCCGCGATAGCAGTGGGCTGATCTCCGGATGGTTCAAAATCGCTGACTAGCTCAAAAGACCTGCCACCCTCTGATTTCTCGGGGCGTGCGGGTTTGTGCGGAACAAATTTTCCGTCTGTGTCCGGTTCGGCCAGACCCTCTCTGATCACCAGTTTTGCCATCAGCGGGATATGGAACAAAAAGGGTCCATTGTCATCCCAATTCTGGACGGCAGGTAACGCAAATTTACAAGACAAATGCTGCAGGCTATGGCAAAAACCAGAGATTGAAAAATGTTGGGGAATTAACGTGAAAAAGATTCTAGCTTCTGCCGCAGTTGTGGCACTCATATCCGGCTGCTCTGATAATGGCGCAGATGCGGACGGTGATGGCAAAATCACGACCGAAGAAGTCGCCGCTGAAATGAATGAAGTCAGCCTGGAGCATGGCGAATGGGAAAACACGGTTGAGATCATAGATGTTGAAATCGAAGGTATGCCGGGCGGTGCGCCGGCCGGCCTGATCGAAAACATGAAGAGCCAGAAAACGACAAGCAAGTCGTGCATGAGCGAAGAACAGGCCAAAAACCCTGGTGCAGAATTTTTCTCTGCGCAGAAGGAATTTGATTGTGAAGTCAAAAAATTCGACATGAGCGGCGGAGCGATCGATTCCGAAATGTCCTGCACCAACATGAACCAGGGCGCCGGACAGATGACAATGGCGATGACCGGTCAATATGGCCCCAGCAGCTATGACATGACGTTGAGCATGGATGGCGGAGCAGCTGGCGTGAATATGAAAATCACCGCAAAGAACAGCGGCAAACGGATTGGCGCATGCACCGCCGGCTAACTCGTGCGAAATGAACATTTGAAAAACGCAGTGAAGACACTTTGTCTTTGCTGCGTTTTTCTTTTTGCGGCGGGCTGGCCTACAGAACGGGTTCATCCACGGGAAGCCGGGTATGGCGACGCAAGATCACCCGCTGCGGTGATGATCGATTTTGGCTCGAATAGTTTCAACGTCACTGCCCTTCAGGGCGAAGCGAACCATATTGACCAGCGCGCACTTCAGCCGAATGACCCTGTCCGTATTGCGTCCATTTCGAAATTTGTCATGGCGCTTGGCGTCATGCGCCTTGTCGACCAAGGTAAACTTGATCTGGATCGAGACGTAAACGACTATCTATCCTGGGACCTGCACAATCCCGCTTTTCCCCGGCGATCGATCACGTTGCGGCAGCTTATGTCGCACACAGCGGGTTTGCGGGATGCAGCAGGCTATGCGATTGCTGTTGATATTCCGCTCGCTAGAATAACCACCGATCCCAAAGCATGGGATCTGGTACATGAACCCGGCAGTTATTTTGCCTATTCAAATCTCAATTCGCAGATAATCGCCGCAGTCATCGAAACCACGACACAGCTTCCCAGTGGCCACAATGCGCCGTTCAGTAAGATCATGGCCGAACAGGTTTTTGCGCCATTGGGTTTGACAGCATGCTATAACTGGGTCGCATGCACCGACGAAACCGCCGCCAAAGCCGTCACCTTGTATGACAGTGAGGGCAAAGCCCTTCGGGACGCGGAATTTCGGGAACAGCCTTGTTCCACTGTGCCAGCCACTTCCGGGAAATGCGGCTATTCCAAAGAACGCGCGGGCGTGACCGGAAGTCCGTTCAGCCCTCAAGGTGGATTGCGGATCTCTGCCCAGCAATTGGCGAAAGTCGGCCAGATGTTTTTGAATGGCGGTCGCGTCAAAAGCGCATCAGCAGATCGGTCTGAGCTGATGAAGACGCGACCTTTCCTGAAACCGGGAACAGTTGCCGAGCTATTGAAACCGATATGGGTTTATGATGGCAATAACGGTGAAAGCGAAGATGGATATTTCTGTGCTTATGGCCTGTCCGTACACATATTGGCGCTCGCCGGGCGTCCCGGTGTCTGCAAGGACGATCCGTTTGGGGATGGCATAACGCGTTACGGCCATTCCGGAGAAGCCTATGGTCTCAGATCGGGATTGTGGTTCGATCCGGAAAGTAAAACCGGAACAGCCTTTTTTCGTACTCAGGTTCCGGAAAATGACCCCGCAGGTCATTGCATCTTTTCCTGCGACTGATAGGTTTCACTCCGAAACCGAATCAACCGCAAACGCTTCCAGGAGAAGAACGATGATCGCCTACACCATGCTCGGAACAAACGACAAAGACAAAGCCTTCGCATTTTATGATGCCCTGTTCGAAGATACGGACATCAAGCGCCTGTTCAAGACGCCCGCAGGCGGTCAGTTTTTCGGCAAGGGGCCGGGGCAGCCGATGCTGTGTATCACAAGCCCCTATGACGAGGGTGAAGCCTGTTTCGGCAATGGGACGATGGTTGCCCTGTCGTTTGACTCAACCGAAGAAATTGACGCGCTGCACGCAAAGGCACTGGGCTTGGGCGCCGCCGATGAAGGCGAACCGGGCTGGCGGGCACCGGACGTGTTCTACGGCGCGTATTTCCGCGACCTTGACGGCAACAAAATCTGCGTTTGCAAAATGAACATGGGAGGATGAATCGATGATTGGATATGTAACTCTTGGCACGAATGATCTCGAAAAAGCGCGCAACTATTATGATGGGTTGCTCGGCGAATTGGGCGCGAAACGCCTCATGGAAATGGAGGAAAACGGTTTCACCTTATATGGCGTCGATATGACTTCGCCATCCATAGCAATCACCCAGCCATTTAACGGCGATGCCGCCCAGCCGGGCAATGGCAACATGATTGCGCTGCAAATGCAGGAGCGGTCCGAAGTCGACAATTTCTACAACAAAGGCATCGAACTGGGTGGCAGCGACGAAGGCGCGCCCGGTGTTCGCGGCGATGACGGGCCAATGGCATTTTATGCAGCCTATTTTCGGGATCCGGAAGGCAATAAGCTTTGCGCGTTCCGCCTTGGACCGGCATAAAGAGAAAAAATTACCGAGGGGAAAATCGTGAAACGTTTCATTCTGGCTCTGGCCGCTACCACAAGTATGGCGGCCTTCCAGCCTGCATCAGCCCAATCAACCGATCTTGGGAAAGCCATTTCCGTAGATTATGACAACAAGCTGGAAGCACTGTTTCTCGATTTTCACCGCAACCCGGAACTTTCCTACAAGGAAACCCGCACGGCAGCGATCATGGCCAAGGAATGGCGTGCTGCCGGTTTTGAGGTGACAGAAAAAGTTGGCGGAACCGGTGTTGTGGCTGTCATGAAAAATGGTGACGGCCCGACATTGATGCTGCGTGCGGACATGGATGGTCTGCCACTGGTCGAAGACAGCGGTCTGGATTATATGTCGACTGTTACGCAGGTCAGCATAGACGGTCAGGAAAAACCGGTCATGCACGCTTGCGGCCACGATGTACACATTACCTCGCTGATCGGTACCGGGCGACAGCTTGCTGGCATGAAAGACCAATGGAGCGGGACATTGATCCTGATCGCTCAACCTGCCGAAGAACGGATTGGCGGCGCGAAACTGATGATGGATGATGGCCTGTACAGCCGCTTTCCAAAGCCCGATTATGCCATGGCTTTTCACGTTTCATCAGGCGTTCCAACCGGTAAAATTGCCGTTGACTCGGGTATCGCCAGCAGCTCCTCCGACAGCGTTGACATTGTCGTTCACGGCGTCGGAGCACATGGTGCTTCTCCCCACCGCGGGAAAGACCCGATCGTCATGGGTGCGCAGATCATCATGAATTTGCAGACGCTTGTCAGTCGTGAGATCGCCCCTCTCAAGCCGGGTGTGGTGACAGTTGGGTCCTTCCACAGCGGGTTCAAGCACAACATCATTTCCGACAAAGCCGAGATGCAACTGACTGTCCGTTCTGATGACGAAAATACCCGCAAAAAACTGCTTGCGGGTATAAAACGAATTGCGGAAAATGTCGGTCGCATGAATGGCTTGCCGGAAGACAAGCTGCCTGAGGTAAAAGTATCTCATGAATCGACACCGGCCAATTATAACGACGCGCCATTGACCAGCCGCATCAAGGCCCTTTTCGGTGAAAGATTTGGAGGTGACGTGTTCCATGAAGAACCACGGGAAGGTATGGGCGCAGAAGATTTTGCCTATTTTGTGGCTCCCAATACCGATGTGCCCGGCGTTTATTTCTCGGTTGGCGGGACACCGCAAGCGGATTTTGATCGGGAGAAAAATGGCGGCGCACAGGTGCCATCCCATCATTCACCCTTCTTCAAAGTGGCCCCGAGAGAATCCGTTACTCTGGGGACCGAAGCGATGACCGCAGCCGCACTGGACTTGCTGGCACCGAAAACCCGGTAATCCCATATGGCAGACGAGCTTTCAGCCAGTCAGGTCGAAGAATTGAAGGCCATGCTGATCGCCCGTCAATCGGAACTCAAAGCACTCGATGCCGAAGCCGAAGGCTGGCGCAGCACCGTCGAACTTGACCAGCAGAGCGTCGGCCGATTGTCGCGCATGGATGCCATGCAGCAACAGGAAATGGCCCAGGCTGAAGCGCGGCGGCGAATCAGCGATCTTGCCCGGATCGACAATGCGCTCAAGCGGATGGAAAGCGACGATTATGGCTGGTGTGCAGAATGCGGCGAACCCGTGGCGCACGCACGCCTGTTAATAGACCCCGCGGCTCATCTTTGCGTAGGATGCGCGCGCTAGAAATAATGCTGGACAATGAGGCAACGGGCCGGGCCAGCAATCCCGTTTTACAGCACTGATATGCCGCCCAACGGACTCAAAATCGGGTCCAGTTGCATGGCCTCGGAAAATTCCCCCTTTCGTCCGTGAATCCAGCAGCCTAATGTCTGCACCATGAACGTTTCTGAAAAGGTTCCAGACGACGTCAAACCCCATGACGGCCGGTTTGTGGACGGAAAGCACTATTTCGCCTGCCGGGTCTATTTCGAAGACACGGATTTTTCAGGTATTGTCTATCATGCCAATTACCTGCGCTACATGGAACGGGCGCGATCGGACATGCTGCGGGGGCTGGATATGGACCAGGCTGCGGCATATGATTCGGGCGAAGGGGTCTATGCTGTCGCCGATCTTTCGATCAAATATGTGCGGCCAGCCAAACTGGACAATGATCTCGTCATCGTGAGCAGTGTTGAAAAACTGCGCGCAGCCAGTGTTATCATCAAACAGACAATCTTCCGGGAAAATGAAGAAATCGCATCTGCAATGGTGCAGGCCGCTTTCCTTGCACCTTCGGGACGTCCGCGACGCCAGCCTGAAGCATGGACAAAAGCGTTCGCCAGCGTCATGGTCCCGCAATAAACCCAAAAGGATTTTGCTTTGCTAGAAACCCTATCCGTTGATGCTGTATCCAGTGGATTTTCTCCATTTGCCCTGTTCTTGCAGGCGGATATTGTCGTGAAGCTTGTCATGGTCGGCTTGCTGCTCGCCAGTATCTGGACATGGACGATCATCGTCAGTTTCGCGCTGAAAATCAGCAGAGTTCAGGCGAGAACAGAGAAGTTCGAATCTGCCTATTCCAGCACGCAGGATGTCGACCGGTTTTTTGACAAATATCGCAAATCCATTCTGCCGGTCGCGAAAGTTTTTACCGCCGGTATCAAGGAATGGCGCCGATCTACATCCGCCGGCCCGGTGGATCGCGAAGGGACAAGAGAGCGTCTCGCGACCGCGATGAACGCTACGATCACCAGAGAAATCGACAGGATGGCCGATCGACTGAATTTTCTCGCCACCGTCGGCAGCGTCGCGCCTTTTGTCGGGTTGTTCGGCACGGTATGGGGCATCATGCGCAGTTTTTCCGCGATTGCGGCGGAACAGAACAGTTCACTCGCCGTCGTCGCGCCCGGTATTGCCGAAGCGCTTTTTGCAACGGCAATCGGGCTGTTCGCTGCCATCCCCGCAGTCATTGCCTACAACCGCTTCTCGCACCGGCTGAATAAACTGGAAGCGCGTATGGGCCGATTTGCCGATGGCCTCCATGCCAGTCTCAGTCGCGAACTCGAACTGGGGAGAGGCTAGTGGCGATGAATATCTCGTCCCGCGGCGGCCGGCGCGGCAGAGGACGGCCGCCCATGGCCGAAATCAACGTCACACCTTTTGTAGATGTGATGCTGGTCCTGCTGATCATCTTCATGGTCACCGCACCGTTGCTGGTTGCCGGTGTACCGGTCAATCTGCCGGAAAGCAGGGCCAATGCGCTGGAACAGGACCAGGAACCCGTGCAAATCTCGATTGACGAGAATGGACGGATTTTTCTGGACGATGAAGAATTGAGCCGAAACGACCTCGTCATACGTCTGAGTGATATTGCAGGAGCTCAAGACCCTCAGAATCCGAGACAAATTATGCTGCGCGGCGATACGACATTGCAATATGGGCTGGTGATGGGAGTGATGGGTGAGTTGAACCGGGTAGGTTTGAACCGCCTGTCCCTGGTCACCGGTCCAGTCACCAGCGGTTCATCCGAGACGCCATAGAAATGGTTCGCTGATATGGAACGTGCTGAGAAAATTGGCTTGGGAGTAGCGGCTGCAGGGCATATTGCCCTGTTCGGAGTGTTGTCGTTCAGCTTTTTCGGCGGCACCGATGACAGCTTCAAACCCAAACCGATCGAAGTGATGATTGCCGATGAGGTTGGGCTGGAAAGTTCTGCACCCAATCCTTCTCTCGTACCGCCAGCAACCAGTGTCGCACCGGAACTGGGCACACCCGATCCAGCGGAGCTCGTAGAACCCGATGTGGCGCCGTTGCCGGAACTTCCGGATGTAAAACCAACACCGCCCCGCGAAAAACCTGCAGCGAAACCGAAGGCACCGCCCAAACCAACGCCCAAACCGAAAGAAAAGCCAAAGGGATCGAGATTAGGCAAGGATTTCCTCAAAGGTGTGACAGACGCCCCTTCGACGAGCCGTAATCAAAACATTGCCGCTGAAAAGGCTTCTCCGGCTGCTGTGGCCTCACTGAATCGAGAAGTGACGCGACAACTCAAACCGCATTGGCAACGACTTGCGCCTTCAGGTGCGGATGCAGAGCTTCTCCGGACTACCATAATTTTTAACTTAAACCCGGATGGAAGTTTGTCGGGACCTCCAAACGTCATCCGTACCTCGGGTGCAACACCCAGTAACCGGCCACAAGTTGCGCTTCATGCGGAAAGAGCAGTAGCAGCGATACGCCGCGCTGCCCCTTTCAGGCTTCCCGAAAAATTTTATGCAGAATGGAAGTCAATTAGATATGATTTCGACAAGAGCCTATCGCGCTAAAGGATTGAAGAATATGAACAACATTGTCGTGACCTTCAGCACTAACCTGATCATGAAAAGTCTTGCACTTGTTGCGTTCATTTTTTCAACCACACCAGCATTAGCTCAGTTGACCGGGACTGTAACAGCCGATGGCGACAATCAATTGATCATCGCCGTGCCAGGCCTTCCAACACCGCAGGACACGAACACACCTGCCGGAAGCACCGCTGATCTTGGCGGAAAAATCAGTGATGTCATCGTGACCGATCTGCGTTCAAGCGGACTGTTCCAGCCCAAGGGACGCAATCAGGTACGCGGTATCAGTTTCATTGAAGTCACCGCACCGCAATTCCCTTACTGGAGCGGTACCGGCGCTGCGGCCCTGATCCAGGGTTTTGTCCGCACCAACCCGGATGGCAAATTGACCGTCGGCTGTTATCTATATGATGTTGCACTGGAATCCGAACTGACTCGGCAGGGTTTTGTTGTAGAGCCCCGCGACTGGCGCCGGGCGGCCCATAAATGCGCCGATGTTATCTATTCACGGCTCAGCGGTGAATCGCCATTTTTTGACAGCCGGATCGCCTATATTGCCGAAACCGGGCCGAAGGATAATCGGCGCAAAAGGCTTGCGATCATGGACAGTGATGGCGCCAATCACCGGTTCATCACCAATGGTCAGGCAACTGCTCTGACGCCGCGTTTCTCGCCTGACTATAAGAGCATCGTCTATCTCAGCTTTCTCGATGGCAATCCGCGTATTTACATCTACGATATCGGAACCGGGCGGCAGCGGCTGATTACCCAGAGCACCAATCCCACTTTTGCCCCGCGCTGGTCACCGGATGGCAAATGGATTCTCTATTCCATGGCGATTGCGGGCAATACGGATATCTATAAAGTCTCCTCCGGAGGCGGTCAGCCGCAGCGCCTGACTTTTTCTCCAGGCATCGATATCGGGGGCAGCTTTTCACCGGATGGTGGCCGGATCGTTTTCGAAAGTGACCGCTCTGGCAGCCAGCAACTTTATGTGATGAGCGCGGGCGGTGGCAATGCACGCCGGATCAGTTTTGGCGGCGGCCGCTATGCGACGCCGGAATGGAGTCCGCGCGGAGATCTCATCGCCTTTACCCGAACTTCTGGGAATTTCCGCATTGGCGTCATGACGCCGAGCGGTGGCGGCGAAAGATTGCTTACCAACAGCTGGCAGGACGAAGCCCCGACCTGGGCTCCCAATGGACGCGTCATCCAGTATTTCCGAACAACCCGCGGCAATGGCCGGACCGGTATCTGGCAGGTCGATCTTACCGGGAGAAACGAGCGTCAGTTGCCGACGCCGGTCAACGGTTCCGACCCCTCATGGGGACCATTGCTGCCATAAAAGCGGGAAGCCGTGTAACTATTATGCGACAAGTAACTGAAAACAGGTTATAAGTGCCACAAGGGCAGACTAGACTAGGAGTAGAAAAAATGTGGAAATATACAACACCCCTCCTGATTACCTCCAGCTTGATTGTTGCAGGTTGTGCTAAAAAAGCACCGGAAGAATTGCCGCCAGCTCCGATTGGAACGGCACCGGTAACCACCGCGCCGCCTGATCCGGGCCCGGGATATGCTCCTGGCTCACAAGGCGATTTCCTCGCGAACACAATGTCTGATCGCATCCTGTTTGATACCGACCGCTTCAACGTGGATTCGCAAGATCAGATCATTCTGCAGAGCCAGGCCCAGTGGCTGGCCCAGAACCCGCAGTCGCGAATCACAATCGAAGGTCACGCCGATGAACGCGGCACCAGGGACTATAACCTTGCGCTGGGTGAGCGCCGGGCCAATGCGGCGAAAAACTATCTCGCATCACTGGGCGTCAGCCCATCCCGCATGACGACGGTGAGTTACGGCAAGGAACGGCCCGAAGCGCTCGGCTCCGATGAGTCCGCATGGGCACAGAACCGCCGGGCGGTGAGTGTTGTTATTCGCTAGCGGATGAACTGATCCATAAAAAAGGCCGCCATCCGGACTGGACAGCGGCCTTTTTTTGTTTTTCGGTCCCAGACTTAGCCCTGACGGGTGCCTGAAATCGCCATATCACCGAATGCACCGGCATTGATGCTGCCCGTCAGCGCATCACCGTCTACGGTTACGTTGGCCGTGAGTTTCATCGGCATGGGAACGGTCATGTTCATGGTCCACGTCGCGCTATTGCCATCCGCTTTGCCATCTTCCACTTCCAGTGAACCCTGCGCACCCGCATTGGTTCCGGTTACGGTGTCGCCATCTACTTCCAGTGTCAAAACCGAAGCCTGGTCACCCATAGGGGATTTGGTTACGCAATCATATACGCCTGCTACTGACATGTTTTTTCTCCTTTTAACTTAGCTCTGATCCGCAGGTTCAACCGCGTGTTGAATCCGAATCATCTGAACTGTCAATACTACTAACATCAGTGTTACTAGCTTCATAGCCGCGATATTCGATCGGCAGTCCCAGAGCATCCAGCTGCGGTTTGATCTTGTCGGCATCGCCCACAATCACCCAGGTAAACTTGTCAGGATCAATGGCATCCGCCATCGCCTTGTTCAGTTCGTCAGCGGTCAACGTCTTGTAGCGTTCGGCGACAGTCTCTGCATAGTTGGACGGACGACCAAACATCACGTCGTTCTGCATTTGCCCGAGCACGCGTGTGGATCGTTCAAACTGACCGGGAAGCTGACGCACATTGCCATTCACGGTTCGTTCCAGTTCCTCCGGCGTAACGCCATTGGTTCCGAGAAAGCTTTTCACCTGCTCCATCATTGCCGCAACCGCCGGGCCTGTCTGGTTGGTCTGAACAGGAGCCCTCATGATATATGGCACCCGGTCCACACCTCTCAATACGGAATTGCGGGTGCCATAGCTCCACCCTTTCGTTTCCCGAAGATCCATGTTGATCCGCGACAGGAAACTGCCGCCGAGAATCTCGTTGGCGGCGTTGAGTTTCAGCAGATCATCAGACCCTTTGGACGGTGTCACCTGTCCGGCCAGGATCATCGATTGCGGCGAGTTAGCGCGGTGGATAACCACGATCCGGCCTTGCGATGGCGGAATCTCGGCGTCGAAGTTCTTGACTGGCATCGCTGTCGCGGCGTCCCACTGGCCAAACCGCATTTCAAGTTTTTCGATCAATGCATCTCGTTCAATATTGCCAACCGCGAAAATCGTCGCATTGCCAGAATGAAGCCAGTTGTCGTGGAATGACACAAGATCCTCGCGCGTAATCGAGGCGACAGATTCTTTTGTGCCATTGCCTGACAACCCGCGCCCATAGGGATGCTGTTTTCCAAAAAGCAGCGGTGGCAGAGCATTGGTAGCAATACTCCGCGGATTGCTCTCTTCGCGGTCGATTGCCGTCAACTGCTGAACTCTGATGCGTTCCGTTTCAGCGGCACCAAAAGCTGGGTTTTTGGCGATATCTGCCAGAAGATCCAGCGAGGAATCGAGATTGGGATTCACCGCTCTCAAGCTGATACTTGTCCGGTCACGACCTCCGCCAACAGAGATATTCGCACCCAGTCGTTCCTGTTGTTCTGCAATCTGTACCGAGTTCAGACTTGTCGTGCCTTCTTCCAGCATGGAAGTGACAAAATTCTGAAGGCCCGGTTTATCAGCCGGATCTGCAGTTGCTCCAGCATCAAAAGACAGCGAAACCCGTGTCATCGGCACTGCGTCACGCTGCGCGAAATAAACTTTGACACCGTTGGACAATGTCGCGGTCTCGACATCAGGGAAATCCACATTCGGCACTTCACCGACATCGGGAAGCTTTGACCGGTCAGGCAGGGATGCTGTTGGCGGCTGATCGCCCTGCATGAAGAATGCGGGCGACGTCAGCGAGCCGGTCCGCGCGCCCTCTCCTGCCGCGACTTCTTCATAAGCTTCCCGTTCTCCCGGCACGACACGAATGCCAACCACCGGACGTGTCAGCCATTTTTGCATAGCTGCTGTGACTGCCTCCGGGGTTGTCGACGCGAGACGAGCCAGTTCTTTTTTATAATGTTCGGGGTCATCCGAATAAAGTTCACCTTCGGCCAGCGCAACGGCTTTACCGGAAAATCCGCCAACCTGTTCGAGGCCGGCAATCCGGGCAGCGGCATCACGGGTTGCAACCCGCTGCACTTCATCAGCCGTCGGGCCGTTGGCAATAAAATCTGCAATGATTTCATCCAGACGCTTTGCAACCGCATCCGCATCTTCGCCCGGTTTCACGTCAGCCTGAATATTGACCATGCTGCCATGCACAAATGGCAGGACCCAGGCAGATACAGCAACTGCATTTTTCTCTTCACGCACCATGATATTGTCAAGACGCGAACTCGCGAGACCGCCCAGGACCGTCATCCCGACATCAAGCGGCGTATAATCGGGGTCGTTCAAACCTGGCACCATCCAGTTGCGATAGATGCGCGTTGTCGCAACTTTGTCCTTCATTACTTCATAGACGGGAGCATCCAGGGTTGGCAGCTCCGGATTGAGCGTCGGGATGGGTTTACCTTTCGGGATGGCACCGAACCACTTCGCAACGAGCGGTTTGGCTGCCTTGGCATCAATATCGCCAGCCAGCACAAGTATCGCGTTATTGGGTCCGTAATGATCCTTGAACCATGTTTTCATATCATCCAGCGAAGCGGCTTCAAGATCTTCCAGCGAACCAATTGTGTCATGGCCATAAGGGTGACTGTCATCGGGGACCAGCAATTCTGTCTGGCGGTAGCCAACAAGTCCGTAAGGGCGATTGTCGCCCTGACGTTTCTCGTTTGACACCACGCCAATCTGGTTATCCAGCTTCTCCTGCGTCACGGCGCCCAGCAAATAACCCATGCGGTCGCTTTCCAGAAACAGGGCAACTTCCAGTGCGGATTTCGGAACAGTCTGAAAATAATTGGTGCGATCCAGCCATGTCGTCCCGTTCAGATCCGTGGCACCGATCTGACGGAGCGGACCGAAGAAATCACCCGGTGCGTTTTCCGATCCGTTGAACATGATATGCTCAAAAAGATGGGCATATCCGGTCTTGCCTTTCGGTTCGTGCGCAGAACCGACCCCATACCAGATGGATACGGCCACAATCGGTGCTTTGCGGTCTGTATGAACCAGAACCTTCAAACCATTATCAAGCGTAAATTCTTCATAAGGAATGTCGACGGCGTTCACCAGTTCGCTAACCGGTGCAGGTTTGGATGCCGCGTGATCATCAGCCCAAGCGGGGACCGAAACTGTCAACGTTACGGCAGCAAGAGCATAGCCCAGGGTTCGGGAAACAGGAGAACCTGAAAAACGTTGCATCATGATATTCCTCTCAAATTGGTCTCAACAATATATTTGCGATCTTTCTGACCGTGAATGGCGCCTTGCCTGATCTCATCTTCGACAAACATACGATAATCGTCGACGAACGGTGGCGATTCAGAAATGACTACTTTGTCTTCCAGCCCCAGAACAGGTGACAGGGCAAGATATTCCAGATCGAATAGCCGCTATCGATATGATCAAAGTGGGGAGCCATGAATTGGCGTGCCTTTTTGACAAACTGGTATACCAGGAAAGCACCGCCGGGACGGATGGCAGCATAGGTCTCCAGGGCGATTTTTGGTCCCAGCTGGTCAGGCAGGGTAGAGAAGGGCAGGCCCGACAATATGTAATCTGCTTTCTCATGCCCCAGATCGGCAATAATCTGCTGCACATCGGCGGCCGAACCATGTATCGGAAAAAACCGGCTATCGCCGATTGTCTTGCCGAGATAGTCGATGAAATCGGGGTTAAGATCGATAACGATCAGAGTGGCATCGGGTTTCATCCGTTCCAGAACCGGACGACAAAAGGTTCCGACACCCGGGCCATATTCGACGAAAACGTCACATTCGTCCCACTTCACCGGCTCAAGCATTTTGGTGACAGTAATCGCGGATGACGGAATTATCGAACCGACCATCACGGGATGCTTGACGAAGCCCTTGAAGAACACGCCCCATGCACCGAAAAGTCGCTGCAATCTGAGTTTGATTCGTCCTATCAAGGGCGCTTTCGCGATGCTGTTAGTCAAATTTTTCCTCCGGAGAATCAGCTGTCTTACTAGAGCGAAACAGCATCGAATTCAAACAAGTTCGTGCTTGCCTGCGATAGACAGAAGCGTAAACAGGCATGCATGACTGTTTTCACGCCCGGAACGATCGCGGTTATATTTTGTGCACAGCGCACGGACGAGGATGATAGCGGTTATGCGCAGGCCGCGCAGGCGATGGAAACGCTCGCTGCACAACAAGATGGATATCGCGGGATGGATCACTCGCGTTCAGAAGACGGGTCGGGTATTACCGTCAGCTACTGGGCAAATGACGCGGCAGCCAAAGCCTGGCGGGACAATTCAGACCATGCCGCAATCCGCGAAAGCGGACGTGCCAAATGGTATAGCAGCTACAGCTTGCACGTTGCGAGCATCGAACGCAGCTATGATTGGGAAAAATAGCATGGCATAGGACCGCCATGGCCGATTCTCCCACCAACTTGATTCAGACAAAAAAACACAAGCCAATCGACAGCACGCGAATGACCGTGCTGTTTTCAGTCATGCTGGTAACCGCGTCCGGCAATACCGCGATGCAGTCGATTTTGCCGACCATCGGAACCCAGCTCAATATTCCAGACTTTTGGGTCAGTGCAGCCTTTAGCTGGTCCGCTTTGCTATGGGTTTACACGGCACCCAAATGGGCCCGCATGTCCGATCACCGCGGCCGCAAAGCGCTGATGCATCTGGGCATGATCGGATTCACGTCCTCGTTCGCACTTGCCGGCCTGGCTCTTTTTCTGGGACTTCAAGGCTGGTATAATGCGCTTTGGACCTTCATATTTTTTGCTTTTTTCCGAAGCCTCTATGGCGGCTTGGGTTCAGCCGCTCCACCAGCGGTTCAAGCCTATGTCGCCGCCCGCACCGCCCGGCAGGACCGGACCAAAGCGCTGTCTCTCATCTCTTCATCCTTTGGTCTGGGAACAATCGTCGGACCGGCAATTGCGCCATTGCTGATTTTGCCCTTTTTTGGACTATCCAGCCCAATGTTCGCCTTTGCCGCTATCGGTGTTGTGGTGATGGTGGCTCTGGCGCTGAAACTACCCAATGACGATCCAGGATTTGAAGCCAAGGGTGTCATCACGTCCGAGCCGTATAGTTCCGCACCATCTTCCAACAGTCTGAAAGACGATGACGACCATGATGAGAATCCGGAGCAGGCTGCCTCACCACCAGAATTGCCGCCGCGCCTGCGCTGGAACGATGCGCGCATCAAACCCTGGCTGATTACCGGCATCATGGGCGGCAATGCTCATGCAATTGTTCTGGGTGTTATGGGCTTTCTGGTCCTCGACCGCCTGGGACTGCGCGGCGATCCGGCAACCGGCATTGAAATGACCGGTATCGTGCTGATGGCTGGCGCGGCAGCTACTCTGCTGGCTCAATGGGGATTGATTCCGTTGCTGCAAATGGGGCCCAGATCATCTGTATTATGGGGCATGCTACTCGCCGCCATCGGGTGTCTTGTGGTGGGGGTTTCCGACGGCCTCTATGGCATCATTATCGGCTTCGCGATCAGCTCGCTCGGGTTTGGACTTTTTCGGCCCGGGTTCACGGCCGGTGCATCACTCGCCGTCAAGCGATCGGAGCAAAACGGGGTCGCCGGGATTGTTGCCTCTGTCAACGGCGTCGCGTTTATAGCCTCACCGGCTCTTGGCGTGCTGCTTTACACCTATGGCGGCGCCCTGCCGTTCTGGCTGGCGCTCACCATGTGTGTTTTCATCTTCGGCTGGGGTTTCAAGACCTTGCAGATCGACGAAACGCATTTGAACAGCAACTGACCGCACTATCGATCAATCGCCATGCTTGCTGTCGCGTTCCGGCGTCAACATGCCGGGTGCGACAAAACCAATTGGTTCGACCCGCAAAGCATTCTGCTTCAACGCAGCTTCCATCTTGGAATATTCTTCTTCCATTTCCGGCGTCACAGACGCACGACTGTCTTTCAGCGCGCGTTCGAAATGCTTCATTGAAACCGTTTCGACCAGACCGCCATGTTCGCGCAGCGCATACAGACCCGCCCGCCTGACCAAATCTTCAAGATCAGCACCAGAATAGCGCTCAGCCCGTTTGGCAATGTCATCCAGGTCGACATCCTTGGCAATCGGCATTTTGGACGTATGGATTGCCAATATCCGGCGCCGTCCGTCTTTGCCGGGTACGGGAACATAAACCAGCTCGTCAAAACGTCCGGGACGCAGCAACGCAGGATCGACCAATGCAGGTCGATTGGTCGCCCCGATCAGGATCACCGACTGCATTTCCTCCAGCCCGTCCATTTCGGCCAATATCGTATTGACGACACGTTCAGTGACCTGGGGTTCGCCCATGCCGCGACCGCGAGCCGGAACCAGACTGTCAATCTCGTCGATAAACAGAATCGTCGGTGCCACTTGTCGCGCACGGGCAAACAAGCGGGCGATTTGCTGCTCGCTCTCGCCATACCATTTCGACAGCAGGTCGCTGGACTTGATCGCGATAAAATTCGCTTCAGCCTCTCGCGCGACTGCCTTGGCCAGCAATGTTTTTCCGGTGCCCGGAGGACCATATAAAAGAAAACCCTTTGCCGGTCTGATGCCAAGCCGGGTAAAGGCCTCCGGGTTTTTCATGGGAAGCTCAATGCCTTCTTTCAGCCGGGTCTGGGCGTCATCGAGACCGCCAATATCCTCCCAGCGCACATCGGGCATCTGGACCATGACTTCCCGCATGGCAGACGGCTGGACGCGCTTGAGCGCTTCCACAAAATCATCCCGGCGCACGACCAACTCGTCGAGCACTTCGGGTGGCACTGTTTCAGATTCCAGGTCCAGCTTGGGCATGATCCGACGGACCGCCTCAATCGCGGCTTCGCGCGTCAGCGCAGCGAGATCTGCACCGACAAAACCATAAGTGGTCCGAGCAAGTTCTTTCAAATCAACCGCCGGCTCCAGCGGCATGCCGCGCGTATGAATCCCGAGTATTTCCTTGCGTCCACGGACATCGGGAACACCGACAACTATTTCACGGTCAAACCGGCCTGGACGCCGCAGGGCTTCATCAATAGCCTCGGGACGATTGGTTGCGGCGATTACCACCAGATTGAGACGCGATTCCAGTCCATCCATCAAGGTCAGCAATTGTGCGACGAGACGCTTTTCCGTCTCCCCTTGCACTTCGCCGCGTTTTGGAGCGATTGAGTCGATCTCGTCGATGAACAGGATCGAAGGTGCAGCATTGGTCGCTGCTTCAAAGACTTCCCGCAATTTCTTTTCTGACTCGCCATAGGTCGACCCCATGATTTCCGGACCGTTGATCAGGAAAAACTCGGCATCGCTCTCATTGGCCACAGCCCGGGCCAGCCGCGTCTTGCCGGTTCCCGGAGGGCCGTGCAACAAGACACCGCGTGGCGGATCAACACCCAGACGCGTAAACAGCTGCGGATAGCGCAACGGCAGCTCCACCATTTCGCGCAGCTGATCGATGGTTTCATGCAGGCCGCCAATATCATCATAAGTGACATCCGCCCGGCGGTGCTCGGTCGACTCTTCATATTCCGGCCGCAACTCGACCTCGGTATTCTCGTCAATATGAACAAAGCCCTTGGGCACAGTTGACACAACCGTCAGCCGGATCTGCTGAAGCGAGAAAGCCGGCGCAGCGAGCATTTGCCGCAACTGGGGGGGCATGTCGCTTTGATCGACTTGCTGTTGTCCATGGGTGGCTACAAAATCGCCAGCGTTCAAAGGGCGTCCCATGAAGCTGCGTTTCAATCCGTTGCCACTGCCATGCAGGCGCAAATCTTTCTGGGCAGGAGCAAATATCACTTTTTTTGCGGGCTTGGACTCGACCTTGCGAATCTCAACGAAATCACCTGATCCAACACCGGCATTGGCACGTTGCAATCCATCAAGCCGAACGAAATCAAGGCCCTCATCTTCCGCATAGGGAAGAACCGCGCGGGCCGGAGTCGCCTGTTTGCCGCAGATCTCGACAACGTCGCCTTCCATCAGGCCCAATTTGGTCAAATTGTCACGGGACAACCGGGCGAGGCCGCGTCCGCTATCTTCGGAACGTGCGTTGGCGACCTGCAATTTCAGTGTGGATGAGTCAGCGTCCTTTTTCTTGCTCTTTGATTCCGGATCGTCAGACATCGGGAGAATCTCCTGCCGCTTCTAATGTTTCCAGCAAGATAGGGATGACAATGCCAATATGCGACTCTGAATTATCAAAGACAGGCGAGACGCTCTGTGCAACGGACAAAAAAAGGGCCAATCCCGAAGGACTGGCCCGAAAAGTTTTTAGGAGAGGATGCCTGAAAGGCCCGTCCTAATTGCGCCCGAATCGCTTATGTTGCAAGTGCGAAATAAACATAATGAGTTGCACGATTTGCAACCTATCAAAACAGATATGGCTGAAAACAGCCATATTCGATGTTTTCTATCAAGTTTTGCATTGCACAATTCGAAATAAACTCCGATATGAATTCGGTAATGAGACGCCTTCCCCCTCTCCGCGCCCTCGAAGCCTTCATCCGTGTTGCCAGACTCGGATCGTCCAAAGCGGCTGCCGCAGAGCTGGCATTGTCGGCACCAGCCTTGAGCCGGCGGATTAAATCGCTCGAAGAGCATATTGGCAAACCGCTGTTCGAACGCCGCAATCAGGCCATGATACTGAATGACGATGGCAAGCTTCTGCTAAGCGAAGTCGCGCCCGCTCTCGAAACAATCGGTGAAGCGGTTGATCAGATGACGGTCAGCGGTGGTGATCTGCGTCTGAGGCTCGGTGTTTTGCCTCTGTTTGGTGCGACGAGGTTGCTGCCTCGCCTTCCGGAATTGCGCCAGCTTTTCCCGAAACTCCACATTGACGTCGACACATCTTCTCATGCCGAGAATATGCTGGGCGACGTTATCGATGCCGCGATCATTATCGCTGATCATGTTGATCCCAATCTCTATCGCGTCAAGCTGGATTCCAACAAGGTCTATGCAATCGCGTCGAAAGAACTGACCAACGGACCGAATGCGATCAACGAACCGGAAGATCTGAAAAATCACAATATCCTTGTCCACAGCGACATGACACGGGCCTTCGAACAATGGAAAAATGCGGTTGGCTTGCCGGACCTGGAACCCGCCAGCATCGACCATCTGAACAGCGGGCCGCTGATGCTGGAAGCTGCGGCGCAAGGTCTGGGCGTTGCAATCATGCACGGCGGACATTTCTCGGACGCCAATGATCCACGCCTGACCCGCCTCTTCAATCATGATGTCGACAGTCCCTACAGCTACTGGTTCGTTTGTCGCAAACGGGACAAGAAAAACCGGGCTGTCCGGATATTCCACGACTGGGTGATCAAGGCCGGTCTCTAGTCAGACCTTCAGATCGGGATCGAGCTCCAGTCCTTCATCCAGCTGCACACCGAACGAGTTAAGCATCATCGACACCTGCGTATACTGGCCCACAGTCATCACCAGGTCCATGCGCTGTTTATCGCTCAGGTCCGATAATGCAGTCCAGGTTGCATCGGTCACAAAGGAATCGTTCGTCAGTTCATCCACGGCACGCAGCATCGCGCTTTCGAGCGGTGACCATCCCGGTGCTTCGGGGCCCTGTTTTATCCATTTGATTTCGTCATCAGTAAGTCCGGCGTCCTTGCCGATGCGAACATGCTGGGCCCACTCATAGCCGGACTTCCAGTTAAATCCGGTACGCAGGATGACAATTTCCCGCTCGCGCGGAGCGAGATCATTATGTTTCGAAAGAATATAGCCGCCCCATGCCATGAACCCCTTGCTGGCTTTGGGTACCCGCATCAATGTGCGGAAAACATTGTAAATGGTTCCAACCGGAAAGGTTTTGCGGATCGCGGCAGATTGCTCCGCGTCCAGCTCGGCATCGGATAAAGGTTGGATTCTGGCTTCGACCAATCGCATGGGGTTCGCTTTCGTTTATTTGTCGATCTGACGCGTAAAGCGAGACACCCTGCCCCGCTTTGAATGAATATAGCTGAGCTTGTCTTCGGTTACCGCCGACATGATGTAACATGGTCGATCTTCTGCTTCGCGGACAACAAAGGCGGTGCCTTGCGGATCGGGATCGCCCGACTTGCAGTCTGTCACAAAAACAAAAGGCCCGCGATTCTGTTCCTGTCCGTCACGGACAGTCCGGAATTCCGAGCCGGTAATATTGATTTGAATTTTGGCATCGTCATCCGATTGCCAATCACCCTGCATCTCGGCAATGGTGCCCGCTTCGGCTGACGGCAAATTCTCGAAAATCGCGTCAGGATATGCCGGCTCCTGCGGTTTTTCGGTTTCGCTGCAGGAGGCAAGCAACAAACAAAATGTCCCGATCCATATCCGGTCATTTTGCTGCATCACTTTCCCCCTGCAATCGATATTCGTGAAAGACAATTATCCCAGTGTAACAGACTTGATCGCCCCAGGCTCTGCTGGTGGTTCGCCTTTGGGAAGCGCATCTACTGCATCCATGCCGCTCGTCACTTCACCCCAGACCGTGTACTGACCATCGAGGAACGTCGCATCATCCAGACAGATGAAAAACTGACTGTTGGCGCTGTTTGGATCCATGGTGCGCGCCATTGAGCAGACACCGCGGACATGAGGTTCCTGGGAAAATTCGGCGGCAATATCGGGCTTGTCGGATCCTGACATGCCGGTCCCGGTTGGATCGCCGCCCTGGGCCATGAAACCGTCAATGACGCGATGGAATACCACGCCGTCATAAAAACCGTCTGCCGCCAGCTGGGTAATCCGTTCGACGTGGCCAGGAGCCAGATCAGCGCGAAGCTTGATTTCAACATCACCAGAATCAAGGTGAAGAGTCATTTTTTCATGTGCCATGTGCAATTCCTTTTTCGATGAGAAAATTTCGTTGCAGCGCATATAGGCACAGCCAAACAAAAAATCACCCGCTGCTTTCGATAAATGTCACAAAACATTGCATTTGGGCGTGTAGTGCTACTAGACAGCGGTCGAGAACCGGATGGGGTTCGACGTTAGAGCGGGGAGCATCGACATGACCGAGTTGACCAATGCACCCGATGGTACCGAAGTAGAAACTGTGCCCCAAAGCCTGGATGAAGACAATCGGCTGACCGACGAATTTGTCCGCTCGGTTTCCGACGCCGTCGATTCCGAAGATTCCAATCTCGCTCAGGAACTGGTCAATCCGCTCCATAATGCCGACATTGCCGATCTGTTTGAACTGGTCGATGAAGATGCGCGCGCGCCGCTTGCCGGAGCCCTGGGAGATCTGGTCAGCGCGGACGTATTGGCCGAAATGAACGAGCACGTTCGCGAAGATTTGATCGAAGTGCTTGATCCGGGCCAGATTGCCGACCTCACGGAGCAACTGGAAACCGATGACGCGGTCGCGATTATCGAGGATCTGAAGGAAGGCGAACAAAAGGCTGTTCTCGCCGAACTCGATGCCGAAGACCGTGCGGCGATTGAAAGCGCCCTGACCTATCCTGAAGAATCAGCAGGCCGGATCATGCAGCGGGATCTGGTGGCGGTTCCAGAACATATGAACGTCGGTCAGTTGATTGATTATCTGCGCGAACATGGTGACCTGACCACTGAATTCTGGGAAGTCTATGTTGTGGATCCGGCCCATCGGCCGGTTGGTACATGCCAGCTCAGCTGGATATTGCGAGTCCCGCGCGACATTGCAGTGTCCGACATCATGAAACGCGAACAGACGATGATCCCGGTCGACATGGATCAGGAAGAAGTCGCCCTGCGCTTTCAGAAATATAATCTCATCTCCGCTGCCGTGGTCAACGAAGACGGGCGGTTGATCGGCATGATCACGGTTGATGATATCCTTCACATTGTCGAAGACGAGGCCAGCGAAGATGTCCTGCTGCTCTCCGGCGCAGGCGAAGGCGATATTAACGAACCTATCCGCGACAGTTACAGAGCCCGGGTTCGCTGGCTGGTGGCCAATCTCGCCACAGCACTGGTTGCCAGCTTTGTCATCTCGATATTTGGAGCCGCTATCGAGCAGATGGTTGCACTGGCCATCCTGATGCCAATAGTTGCTTCGATAGGAGGCAATGCCGGCACGCAAACAATGGCAGTCTCTGTGCGCGCCCTTGCAATGAACGAGCTGACGCGATCCAACACCCGCAGGATTATCGGACGCGAATTCCGAATAGCTTTGCTGAACGGGGGGACAATTGCGGTGCTGGTGGGCATAGGTACCGGACTGGTGTTTACTAACCCGATGCTGGGCGTCGTCATCGGCGCAGCCATGTTGATCAATATCGTCATTGCAGGATTTGCCGGCATATTCGTACCGGTCATGCTCGATCGGATGGATCAGGATCCGGCACTCGCTTCATCCGTATTCGTCACCATGATTACCGATACCATGGGCTTCATGGCCTTCCTGGGTTTGGCGGTAGCCAGCGGTCTGGTCGGTTTTTAGCGGGGTCGACAGATGATCGAAACCGAACGCCTGTTGCTGCAACCGCATGTCGAAGACAATTTTGACGCCTATCGCCAGATGATTCAGGATCCACAAGTCATGCAATATATCAGACCGGAACTGTCTTCCGATGATGATGCATGGTTGCGTTTTCTGGCCAATGCCGGTCGCTGGCGTCTGCACGGCTATGGATTATTTGCAGTCATTGAAAAATCTAGCAACAATTTCATCGGCGAAATGGGGTTTGGCGAATTCCGTCGCGGTCTCGGTCCGCAATTCGACCCGTTTCACGAAGCGGCCTGGATTTTTTCGGGCAAAGGCCAGAACAAGGGTTATGCGCAAGAGGCCGGACTGGCGATACATGACTGGCTGATCGAACAGCATGAACCGGACAAAACGGTCTGCATCATCAGTACGGAAAACCTGCCTTCGATCCGGCTCGCGACAAAACTCGGATATGAACCATTTGACGAACAGGAGTATAAGGGTAGTCCGGTGACTCTGTTTGAACGGCCGGCGGTTTAATCCGTCGCCTGTGGTCCATACGACGCCGCAAAATTGCTGATATCAATGAAGATGCGGTTTCTTTCACTGTCGCCGATCATCTCCATGATCAGACGATCAAAAGCGGGCCGGTTTCCGGCACCACCAAGCCGGATCATCTGCAACAATAATATCTCGTCGGGCGTCGTGCACGGGCAGCAGGTACGGCCGATGTGAAAGTTCTCCGGCCAGGCACTTCCAACTGTTTCGATGACGATAAGAAAGCGGGTCACCGCGAGTCCGCTGCCCAGTTTCTCTTCGAGGCCGGGTCGCGGATTCCGTCCCAGCTTGTGGCAGATCACCGCATGCCGCAACGCCAGCAAAATCCGCGCCTCAGCTCCGGATAGCGACAACAGATCAGGCAATTGAGCCTGCAATTTCGCAATACTTGCAGTCCAGACACCCATAAACAGCTTCTCCTCTCGATGATTCGAAACTATATTATGCTATTGATAATCATTTGCAACAAAGATTATGACGGTTAATCCTGTGCCGCCTTCAATTCGCCGTTCCCGCTATCTTATGGCGATAGGATTTATCACCGCCTGTACCGATCCGGCAAAGCGGGGCTGACCGAGAACGAACAGAAATTCATAGGCTTTGTCTTTCGCCAATTCTGTGGTGTTCATCGATTCAAGCACATAGATTCCGTGCTCCACAAGCAAGGTCGTGTGGACCGGGAACAATATGCCTTCAGTACCAAAGTCCATGGTTTCCAAAGCCGCGCTATCCGCGCCGACTGCAACCACTCCCAGATTGGCCAGATAACGTGCGCCTTGGGCATTCAGTCCCGGCTGCTGCTCGATAAAGGCTTTGGGATCCTCTTCCGCCATGCTTAGCCAGCCAGTATGGAATAAAACCACGTCGCCCTTGCCGATAGCGATACCCTGTGCTTTTGCCGCCGCCTTGATATCCGCTTCACCAAAGGATGCCATAGGTGCGAGCCGCTCGACACCGCGATGTGCCGCCATATCAATCATCACACCGCGCGTTACAATCGGAGGCACATGTTCCGTGCCCAGTTTCTTCAAGCCCTTGGGGTCAAATATATCAGCTGACTTTATCCCGTTATAGTGGGTCTTGTTCAGCGCCATATGACCGAAACCATCGAGCTGCGACCCGATCCCGACATGGGTCACCAGCCTGTCATCATGCCCGGAAACCTTGTTGGCGCCAGCCTCCGGAAATCCGAACACCTCAATGTCATAGGCCCGTCCGGGATAAGCCGGAGTATCGCGACCGGTGATCAGACCAAGCGCATAGGTCTTTCCGGTCTTGACCAGTTTCGTTGCCGCCAGCACGCCTTCCGCACTGAGGTTATTGGCAGCGCCTATTGTATCGTCTGCGCCATAGGGTGATGTCTTGTGATGCTCTGCCAGCCCCGGTCCTGCCAATGCGCAAATCGCCAATCCTGTGGCTAACAATGTTCGCAAATTCATATCCTCATCCCTCTTTGTGGTTTCCTCCCTTCATTGACCGGTTGGCGATCCGGAGCAAGTCCATTTCGATGCTTGACTAACCCGGCCACTCCCCACAGATAAAGCGGATGCCGCTCAACATAACCAAAATCGCTTTTCGCAGTGAAAGCCCCGCGACATTGCGGCGCTGGCTGGAATCCCACGTCGACAATGCCGCAACCAATGGGGAAGCCCGGCTTACAACCCGCTACAAGCCGAAGCGCTTCGAGGAAATGGCGGGCGGGTCGCTGTTCTGGATACACCAGAAGAAAATTGTCGGACGCAGTCCAATCATCGGGTTTCAGGATAACGGAGAGGGCCGGCAATGGATCCGGCTAGAACCAAAGCTGATCGCCGTGCAGACCATCCCCCGCCGAGCCCATCAGGGCTGGCGCTATCTTGAAGAAAAGGATGCACCGCCGGATCTTGGTTCCGGAGCGGAAGGCGCGACGGAAATGCCGGCAGAAATGCTGGGTGAGCTGTCAAAGCTCGGCCTGGTTTGACCTGCCCATCGCATCTCGACCAGCCAGAAACGTTGTTCGCAGAAAAATGCTGTTCTTGACAAAAACGCACATTATTCTCGGCGCATTACGTATGCAAACAGGGGAATTCAGATGAACATTTCACGACGCGATTTTGTCCGACGGGCACAAATGATAGGCCTTTTCTACGCGGCGTTTCCCTTATCCTCGGCAGTCCGGGCGCACAGTGACAATTCCGCAGTCAAGCTCATGCCTGATTCCGCGGGATTGCTGGATTTGCCCGAGGGGTTCTCCTACCGTCTGATCGCAAAAGCCGGTGAAGAAATGTCCGATGGATTTCTGCGCCCCGGACGTGCGGACGGCATGGCGTGTTTTTCCCATCCCCCGTCTTCCGACAAATGCGTGTTGATGTGCAATCACGAAAACTGGCTCAGTGTAGAGGATGGAAGCCCTTTCGGACCGAATAATGAGCTTCTCGGTAAACTGGCTCCCGGCAAGCTTTACGACAAAAAGGCGGATGGCAGCCCGTTTTTCGGCGGTGTCAGCAAGATGGTGTATAATCTCAAAACCGGGCAGATTGAATCTGATTTTCTGGTGCTGACCGGAACCGCCGCCAATTGCGCAGGCGGAGCGACGCCGTGGGGATCCTGGCTGACTTGCGAAGAAGAGATGCTGAAACCGGAAGAAGGCCCCGGCAAGCATCACGGGTTTGTCTTTGAGACACCTTCATCTGCAACCGGGCTGATCGATCCAGTGCCACTCAAGGCGATGGGCCGCTTTGCTCATGAAGCAGCGGCGGTCGATCCCGAGACCGGCATTGTTTATCTGACCGAAGATAATCGCAACGGACTATTTTACCGGTTCATTCCAGACACGCCAGGGCAATTGGAAAAAGGCGGCCGACTGCAAGCGCTTGCAATCACGGGTTGGGAATCTGCAAATACCAACAACTGGCCTCTGGATTGGGGCGGTGGCGGTGCCGGGCGCGTCAAGGCTGGTGTCGAGTATGAAACCTACTGGATTGACATGGATGACGTCGAATCGCCCAATGCCGATTTGGCAGTCCGCGGCCACAACGCCGGCGCAGCATATTTCTGTCGGGGAGAAGGCATGGCCTACGGCCTGCGCCCGGGAAGCAACACGGGTGAGATATTCTTCAATTGCACGCAAGGCGGAGCGACGCGGTCCGGACAAGTCTGGCGATATACTCCCGGTGCCACTGGAAAGCTGACGATGCTCTATGAATCCCCAAGTTCCGATGTGCTTGATCTGTGCGACAATATGGCACTGGCCCCATGGGGAGACCTGATTTTGTGCGAAGATGGCATGGGCAGCCAGTATCTGCGCGGTCTGACACCGGAAGGCCAGATATATGATTTTGCCCGCAATGCGCATGATGACGAAAATGAATTTTGCGGTGCTTGCTTTTCTCCCGACGGAAAGACCATGTTCGTCAATGTGCAGCAACCCGGGATGACCTTCGCGATCACTGGCCCTTGGGAAAGTCTGAAAGCCTGAGATTCCCGCATTCTCGGCGATGACAATACTGATGCGATAATCCGGCTTTGCCAATTCATCCAAGGCAGTGCACTATTGCGACGAACCGCGAATCAAGCGGAGCTTTGGGAGAAAAATTGATGAGCCTTTTTACCGCAAGTCTGGTGGCCTTGAGCCTCGCAAGCTCGGGTGCAGCTGCGCAGAATGCCGACACATCGACTGCAACAAGTGATATGGAAAAGGCTGCCCCGATGCCGGATGTAACAATTTATCATCTCGAAGGTCGACGGTCAGAGCGCATTATCTGGCTGATGGAAGAACTCGAACTGCCTTACGAGCTGAAATATGTGAAAGGCGATTTGGGCGCTTCGATGGCTCAGATCAAGGCACTGGGACATGGCATGCCGATGGCACCGACGGTGGTCTATGGTGATGACATCATCGTCGAATCCGGTGCGATTATCGATACGATTTTGATGCGGCATGCGCCGGGCAAACTGGTCCCGCCCACCGCAAGCCGGGCTTATCCGCATCATGTTAAATGGATGCATTATGCAGAAGGTTCGCTGGCCGCTCGTCTGTTCAGCGACTATCGCGCCTGGCGTGTCAATCCTCCAAAGGTTCGATCTCCCTTGGTCGACAGTGAAAATGTTGTGCAATATGCCGAAGATTATCTCGGAGAAAATCCGTGGTTTGGCGGACCGGAATTTTCATCTGCGGACATTATGATGCACTGGCCGCTCAATGTTGCCTTCAGATTGAACCTTGTTGATTCAGAGCAATTCCCGAATGTCGTCGCCTGGAATGCAAAGATTGTTGAAAGACCGGCGTACAAGAAAATGCGGGCGCTCGCCACGCCCGGGCCCGTTCCCGGCATGCTGCCACCTGTTCAGCATCCACCGTCGGACAAGCGCGCAACTTTCCCGGGAGCACCGCCAACCAAGAACTGATCTCGCAAACCGGGCGGGTTGGACTATTCGCTAGCTGTCTTGCCCGTCCAGCCAGTGCACCAGCAAGTTGTAGGCAATCGCAAATGGCGGCGGGGCTATAAACGGCGCGTCCGGATCTCCGTTCATCGAAGCTTTCACTTCGTCGAGCGAGAACCAGTGGGCTTCCTCAATTTCTTCTTCGTCCAGAGTCAATTTCGGATCGTCCGTGATGCTGGTGCAAGCCATCATCAGGGATGACGGAAACGGCCATGGCTGACTCGCAACATATTGCACATCACGAACCTTGATTCCGGCTTCTTCCCAGAGTTCGCGCTTCACGCCGCCCTCGATACTTTCGCCGGGTTCGATAAAACCGGCCAGCGCTGAAAAACGCTTGTGCGGAAACATCGGTTGACGCCCCAGCAGCACTTTGCCTTCACATTCCGACAACATGATCGCCACCGGATCTGTCCGCGGAAAATGTTCCGCACCACATCCGCCATCATCCTTGTCGCATTGCCGTGCCCAGCCGCCTTTTCGCGAAGACGTAGGTTTGCCGCATTGCGCGCAGAATTTATGGCGTGCATGCCAGTCAACCAGACTGCGCGCCGTCGCATAGACAGCCGCCTGGTCGGGAGAGAGAGCACCCAACGCCTGCCAAAGCCGGGGATCTGAGGCGGGTCCGGAATTGCCGCCGCCATTCAGCTCCGCGAAGCAGGGTGTATCGCCATCCACTCCCAGCAACAGCAGATCATTGTCAGGCGACGCCTCGTAAGCAGCTCCCCAGGCAAGATCACCCTGATTGTCAAAAACGGGATTGAGACCGTCAAGCTTGAGCAGCCGCGCGTTGGGCCGCATAATCGCTTCACGCAATTTTTCGGGATTGACCCGGACCTGATCGGCCCGGTCCATGGTGCCGCCTGCAAAGGCCGGTACAATTTGATTCACGGGCTGGTCTTTCCTTCGACCGCATCTGCGCCAAGCAGATCGGCATATACATATTTCGGGAATTCGGACTGGAACGGATAGCTGTTCGAAGGAATATATTGCGTATAGCCCCCTGCCCGGAATCCGTTTTTGGTATCGACAAATGCCGCAGTTCCGGCTGCGCCGCCCCAACCAAATGTACCGGCTGGACTTGCCGCCGTGCCCAGTCCGACACGACCACCGGCACCAAAGCCCTGTTTGGCAACCCATGTGCCCGACAGATCAGCTGTTGCGGGCAACAGGTTGGACATGCCCAGTTTTGCGGTTTCCGGTTTCATCACCTGGACATCCCCGAGGCGCCCAAATCCGAGCAGCATCTGGAGAAACTTGTCATAGTCCGCTGCCGTTCCCACCAGGCCAGTGCTCCCAAAAGCAAAAGCGGGAGCGTCGAGATATATGCTGGTGGCGCCGGGATCAATCGGGAAGAGCGATCCTGCAAAAGGCGCATAATTGTCGGCAAGGTCCCCGACACGGTCAGCCGGCACCTGATAGAACATGTCGTTCATGCCAAGCGGTCCGAACATGCGCTCCTGCAAAAACGCGTCGAGTGATTTTCCGGAAATGACCTCGATCACATAGCTCAGCACATCATGGCTCAGCGAATAGCTCCATTTGGAACCCGGTTGATACACCAGCGGCAATTCTGCCAGCCGCTCGATAAAAGTCTTGAGGTCCGGTGTCGGTGCGCCGGGATCAACACCCGGTATCGGATTGCGGCTAACCCGCCCGGGGGTTAGCCCCGCAGCGAGATATGCCTTTTGGATCGGGCCTTTGGAAATAATCGTGTAGCCCAATCCCGCAGTATGTGTCTGCAGCTGACGGATCGTAATGGGGGACTTGGCCGCTACGGTATTTTCAACCGCACCTTCCGGATCGACCAAAACTTGCATATCTTTGAATTCCGGCAAAATTTCGGACAGCGGCTGATCGAGGTCGAGCTTCCCATCTTCAACCAGCATCATCGCAGCCATTCCGGTGACCGGTTTGGTTTGTGAATACATACGCCACAAGGTCTTCATGCTCACCGGGGTTGTTCCGCCGAGGCTCTGCGTACCCGCTGAAATAACAGTCGGTGCTTCCTGCTGATATCCGATAGCGGCCAGCATCCCTGCAACCTTTTTCTCCGACACGTAATCATTGATGATTTTCGTCAGTCCGGGAAAGCGAGCAGGGTCCTTGACCATTGATCGTGCAAAAGCGGTGGCAGAAGTCCCGCCCAGCAAGGCGCTGGCACCAATGGCACCCAGAACAGAACGACGGTCAAATGCGGGAGATATTGTCTTGGGATTGGTCATTACTGTTCCTTCAGTTTCCATTTTACGACTTTGCCAAATAATGTTGGCAGGCCAGCATGTTCGAGCTCTCTGATTGGCCACCAGATAGCATCGGAGATCGGCCTTTCTCTACTATCACGACTGTTAATAGCGATTTTGTCGCCATGATAAACTGCCAAATCAACCTCAAGCGAAAAATGCGTGAAGCTATGCTGAACAATATTCTCGTGCAGCTCCCATTTGCCGGGGAACGGCGCAGCTGCATACCCGTCATTGCGTGCTGCCCAGCCATCATCGGGAAGCGCCCGCATTGCCGCCAGCATGCCCTTGCCCGGACGCGTCACCAAAAGCAGATTGTCGTTGTCTTCAATCCAGAAAAAACGACCCCGACGGACCGCCTTGGTTTTCTTCGCAGGTTTGACCGGATAACGCTCGACCTCTCCCAGCGCATGTGCCTGGCATAGAGACTGCACCGGGCAATCCCCGCATCGCGGTGTTTTGGCGGTACAGATCGTTGCCCCCATATCCATGCAGGCCTGCGCAAAATCTCCTGCACCTTGCTCGGGTGTCAACCTGTCCATCGCGACGCGGATGCCCGCCTTGCCAGCCGGCAATGGCGTATCAATGGCAAACAGGCGAGCCATCAGCCGTTCAATATTGGCATCCACAACCACGGTACGCTCGCCAAAGGCAATGGCTGCGATCGCTGCCGCCGTATAGGGGCCGATACCCGGAAGTTCGAGAAGTTCAGACTCTTTCTGAGGAAATAATCCTTCTTTATTATCAATGATATAGCGAGCACATTTGTGAAGATTTCGTGCTCTTGCATAATATCCGAGACCAGCCCACGCTGCGAGAACATCGCTCTGTTCAGCCGCCGCCAGCGAAGCCACGGTTGGCCAGCGCCTCGTAAATTTCTCAAAATAGCTGATCACCGCCGCAACCGTTGTTTGCTGCAGCATCACTTCCGACAGCCACACGTGATAGGGATCAGGCCAGATTCCACCACCAGATTGACCCGGCGGAACGCGCCAGGGTAAAATTCGGGCGTTATCCACATAATGTTCACTGATTTTGGCAGCGATTTTACCCGCACTGCCCGTTATTCTGTCGACGCCCATAGGCTCCCTATGCCATGGTCGCGCGCGATGACGAAGGAAAATGGCACGAGTAGCGACAAGGGATCCGATCCCGCAAAGGGCAAGCCCCCGAAGTCCGCTCGTGCACCCAAGAAATTTTATAAATATCAGCGCCCGCGTGGAGGGGAAGCGCGCAGCATTTCTGATCTGATGCCGGAAATTGGGCGCGCGGCCTTTCGGCGCTATGGCTTTATCCAGAGCAGTGTAGTGAGCCGATGGGCTGAAATTGTCGGCGAACGCTATGCGGATGTCTCGTTACCCGAATCAATCCGCTTCCCGCGCGGAGAGAAAGAGGGCGGAACGCTGCACCTGCTGGTTTCCGGTGCACATGCGACCCTGATGCAGCATATTTCGCCAGAGATTATCGAGCGGGTGAATCGCTTTTTTGGCTATGGCGCAATCAGTCAGGTCAGATTCAGGCAGGGCGAAGTAAATACAAGAAAACAAAAGGAAAAGCAGGTTCCGCCTCCGCCTTCGCTGAAACCGGCTTCGTTTGGACTCGGGGATAGTTTGCGGGATATTGGTGACCCGGAATTGAACAGGGTGCTGGAATCACTGGCGTCGGGTATTGCCAAGTCCGAAGAGGCTCCTCAAATAGGGATTGAAATCGCGGGCAAGATTGGCGGCAATGAAAAACCGTCATTGTCCGGGACCCGACCGGAAGATCGAAAGGACGACGAATGAAATACGGAGCAGTAGTATTTGCTTCAGCGGCAGCGGCAGCGTTTCTGGCCGCTCCTTTGGCACATCAGGCGTCCGCGCAAAGTTCAACGGCACAGACGGACTGGACCAAGCGCGTGACCGTTTCCGAAAAAGGCGGACATATATTGGGCAACCCTCTCGCGCGGCATCAGCTCGTCGAATATGTGAGCTATACGTGCAACCATTGCGCAAACTTTGAAGTCACATCCCACACACCGCTGAAAACTGTCTTTGTAGCTGAAGGACATATCAATACCGAAGTCCGCAACTATGTGCGCGACCCTGTGGATCTGACTGCAGCCATGCTGGCGCGTTGTGGCGGGCGCGACAAGTTTTTCGGCAATCACAAAGCATTCATGGCCGGACAGAGTATCTGGCTCAAACGCGTCGTTGAGACCCCTGCGGAAGTCCAGAAAACCTGGTACGAAGGCAGCTCGGTCGAGCGGATGAAGAAAATCGCGAAAGATGCGCAATTTTACGCGCTGATGGAAAATCGCGGCTATACCCGTGCCCAGCTCAATACCTGTCTCGCCGACGAGACTGCCCAGCAAGCCATTGTCGGGATGACCAAATATGGTCAATCATTGAAGATCACCGGTACGCCCAGCTTTACCCTTGGTGGAAAATTAATTGACAAGGTCCATAGCTGGCCGTCTCTGAAAACCGTGCTGGCGGGCCTCGATCGCTAGTAAAACATTCGCCTTAACATTCGTAACAGGATCAACATCATCATGCGTAATCTTACAACATTCACTGCGATCAGCCTGGCATTGGCGCTCACGGGGTGCGGCGGAGCAGCCGAAACCGAAGGCGGCGCCAGTTCATCGGAACCCTTGGCTGCCATAGAAGCACCGGCTGGCCAGAACTGGGCAGAAACCGTGACCGAAACCGAAGCAGGCGGATTTGTCATGGGCAATCCGGATGCTCCGATCAAGCTGGTGGAATTCATGTCGATCACCTGCTCGCACTGCAAGGATTTTGGGGATCAGGCATTTGATGCAATCCGCGATACCTATGTTGCATCTGGCCGGGTCAGTTTCGAAGTCCGCAATTTTGTTCGTGACCCTCTCGACCTGAGCGCGGCTATCCTGGCCCGCTGTGGAGGTCCCGGACCGTTTTTTGCGCTGACCAAGCAGGCGCTCAGCAATCAGGGCCCGATGTTTGAAAAAGCACAAGCCATGGGCGAAGAAAAATATGGCGCAATCCTGCAGTCGGCTGCGAATGAACGCTTTGTTGCTTTGGCAGAAGAACTGGGCCTCATCACCTATTTTCAACAGCGCGGCATTTCGGCAGATCAAGCCAAGGCCTGCCTCAGCGATACCGCTGTTGCCGAGAAACTGATCGCGGATACCGATGCGGCGACCAAGGAATATAATATTCCGGGCACACCGACATTTCTGATCAATGGTCAGATGGTTGAAGGCACTAACTGGGCGATTGTAGAAACCAAATTACAGGAAGCCGGAGCCCGGTAGGGTTCAGGGTCGCTGGGGGGCGAACCATGTGGGGACGACAAAGTGAAAACAGCATGAGGTCTTGCCTGTGCAAATAAAGAAGCTCAAACTTTCGGGCTTCAAGAGCTTTGTCGATCCCACGGAACTGCGGATCGAAAAAGGTCTGACCGGTGTGGTCGGCCCGAATGGTTGCGGCAAGTCAAATCTCCTCGAGGCGATCCGTTGGGTGATGGGCGAAAGTTCACCCAAATCGATGCGTGGCGGCGGCATGGAAGATGTGATCTTTGCCGGAACCCAGGATCGCCCCGAACGCCAGTTTGCAGAAGTCGCCCTGCACGCCGAACGCGAAACCAATGACGTATCGTCGCTCCATGTCGGCGACAATGATAGCGAGCTGGAAATTGTCCGGCGGATAGAACGGGGCGCCGGCAGTGCTTATCGCGCAAATGGTGCGGACGTTCGCGCCAAAGATGTCGCACTGATATTTGCAGACGCTGCGACCGGCGCGCACAGCCCTGCCCTTGTCAGCCAGGGCAAGATCAGCAACGTAATCTCGTCCAAGCCCACCGACCGGCGCGAAATGCTCGAAGAAGCGGCAGGCATTTCCGGGCTGCACGTCCGACGCAAGGATGCGGAGCAGAAACTCCGAGCCGCCGAGAAAAATCTGGCCCGGCTGGACGACATATTGGGCGATATGGAGCAGCGCGCCTCTGCCCTTAGGCGACAGGCCAAACAGGCAGAGCGGTACAAGAAACTTTCCGGCCAGATCACAACGGTCGAAGCCCGTTTGATATATGCACGCTGGCAGGAGGCGGCAGCGGCAGCAGACATTGCCAAGGCCGAAGCGGAAGCTGCCGAAGCCGCAGTCAATGCCGCACAGAGCGCTCAACAGGCAGCGGTCAAAGCACAAAGCGAGAGCGCAAAATCACTTGGTATCGTTCGTGCGGATCTGCAAAAGGCGCGCGATGAAGCCAGCGAGTCCAGCCATCGGTTGCTGACGCTCACCAACGAGCGCGACAATCTGAAATCCCGGTTGCTGGATCTGCAAGCCCAGGCCCAGCGAATTCATGATGACAATGCCCGTGAAGACCAACTGACCCGTGATGCCATGGAGGCCCTGTCCCGGCTCGAGCAGGATGACAAGCGCCTGACCGCAGAGCTGGCTGATCTGGATACCGAACGGCCTGATCTTGAGAAACAGGCAGAACGCGCTGAACGCGCTGCCAGCGACAGCGAAGTCGAACTGGCCAAGGCTGTCGCGGAAGAAGCGCGAATTCAGGCGGAAATCAAAGTGGCCAATGCTGCACTTGAAGCAGCCCGGACCCGTTTGGACAGGCTGACAAGCGAACTGGAACGGCTTGCCGCAGAACGCGCTGAAATGGGCGATGAAGCAGAATTGAAGGCGGCGCTGACCACATCTCGATCTGCACGCGATCAGGCGCAAAAACTGGCTGATAGCAGCAGCTCTGAAATCGCGAAACTCGAAGCACGGCGCCTGGCGTCCAGCGAGGCGCGGGACGCTGCAGAATCAGCGACTGCTGCGCTCAAGGCGGAACTGGCTGGCCTGAACGCCGAACATGCCGCTCTGGAACGCGAACTTTCCGGCAATGAGAGCGAACACAAAGCAATCGATCAGGTCAAACCGGCCGCAGGATACGAGCGCGCCTTGGCTGCAGCTTTGGGCGACGATCTGCTGGCTTCAATCGGCGAAGATGGCGACCGCTTCTGGGGTGGCGGCACTGATCTGGCGGATGCGGGTAAAGCACCCGCCGGAACAGAGACCCTGCTCGATCATGTGAAGGCGCCCAAAGCACTGCACAATCGCCTGTCGCAAATTTTCATCGCGGCAACCGATGACGGACAAAAATTGTCTGCCGGGCAAAGGCTGGTGACCAAAGCGGGCGCGCTGCGCCGTTGGGACGGATTTGTTGCACGCGACGATGGCAATGCCAGCGCGGAACGACTGGTTCGTGCAAACCGTCTGGCCGAGCTTGGCGCGCTGCTCGCGCCCGCCAGTGAAAAAGTGGCCAAAGCAGAGACCGCGCTGATCGCTGAACAAGAGGCAATCGCGGCGACCGAGCAGCAACTGTCAAAAGCACGTGAAAACCGGCGCACCGCTGAAGATGCATTGCGCCAGGCGTTGCGCGCGGCCGATCAGGCGGAAGAAGCTCTCGGCTGGTTGCAAAAGCGAACGGCCAGCCTGTCCGAGCGCGAAACATCCCTGAAAGCGGAAGCAGCGAGTGCCAAGGCCGAGTTGCAGGACGCGGAAAAAGAACGTGCGGGTCAGCCCGACGGCGCGGCTCAGGAACAGGCACGCGCGGCATTGCAGGATCAGCGGGATGCCACACGGCAACAGGTTCTGTCGTCTCAGGCAGCCCTGTCCGGACTCGATCAGAAGCTGGCACAGGTGAAAGAACAAAAGGCTGTTGCCAGCGCGCAGATGCGGTCATGGCAGGACCGGTCCAGCGAAGCCGCCACCCGCATGGCCGAGATGACCAAACGCGCCGCCGCGATCGAAACCGAAGTTGAAAAACTGGCGGATCGACCGCGCGTCATTGAAGTTGAAGTCGGCAAATTGCAGAAACAGCAAGAAATTTTAAACGCGGCTGTTGCTGAAAAAGATACGGCTCTCCAGACGGCCGAACTGGCACAGCGTGACCACGAAGACCGACTCAATCAGACCAGCGAAGCCCAGAGCCAGGCCCGCGAACTACGCGCTGGTGCCAAAGCCCGTGCGGAAAATCAGGAATTGCGACGCGTCGAAATGGGCAGGATCTCCGGAGAAAAGTTTGAGTGCCCGCCCCAATTGCTGCCCGAAAAGCAGGAATTTGATGAAAGCACGGTTGGCGATGCCGGACTGGAATCGGCGGAGCTGGAACGCCTGACCCTCAGTCGCGAACGGATCGGTCCGGTGAACCTGGTCGCGGCTGACGAACTGGCGGAGCTGGAAACCGAGTGGGAGAAATCCACGAAAGAAAGCGGCGAGCTTAACGAAGCAATCAACCAGCTGCGCGGATCCATCGGCAGTCTCAACCGCGAAGGACGCCAGCGCCTGCTCGCGGCATTTGAAGAAGTTGATCAGCATTTCCAACGCCTGTTCCGGACATTGTTCGATGGTGGCAAGGCACATCTCGAACTGGTCGACAGTGATGACCCGCTGGAAGCCGGCCTCGAGATCATGGCCCAGCCCCCTGGCAAGAAACTGACGTCGCTGACATTGCTGTCCGGCGGCGAACAGGCTTTAACCGCAGTGGCACTTATTTTTGGTCTATTTTTAACCAATCCGGCACCTATTTGCGTACTAGACGAGGTCGATGCGCCGCTGGACGATGCCAATATCGAGCGCTTCTGCGACTTGCTCGACAAAATGGTGGCGGAAACCAACACCCGCTATCTGATCGTCACGCACAACGCGGTGACGATGAGCCGCATGCACCGACTGTTCGGTGTCACGATGATCGAACGCGGAATATCGCAGCTGGTGTCCGTCGATCTTGACGCAGCAGAAGAGTTGCTGGCGGCGGAGTAGGCGCGGGTTGTAATCCGCTTCAAGCGCAAGAGCGGGGGTGAACATAGATGAAAATCGAAGAAGCAATGCCTCAGCTATTGCATCATGTCGGCGTGTGGAAAGGCGAATATGTGCATTTTGACGGTGACAACCGCGAAATAGACCGGCACGCATCAATGCTGATATGCAAATTGCTGAATGAACCCGGAAAACAGCGGCTGGAACAGAGCAATATCTACGATTGGCCGGACAACAGCCGCGAGACCAGGCATTTTGTCGGCATTTTGAACAATGACAAGCTGGTCATCCAGAATGAGAATATCGATGGCTGGGTCGCCCCGCTCGTGCTGGACGAAACCGAACGGACATTGATGGTGTTGTGGACAAAGACAGATGACGCCAGTTTTCGTTACTATGAAATGATCACACTTTCCGAAGATGGCCAAACCAAGAACCGCAGTTGGCACTGGTATCGTGACGGGCGACTGTTTCAGCGGACGTTGATCAACGAGAAACTGATTTCCCGAGACTGGCAAGCTTATGATGATCCTTCCTATCATCACTATTCACCGCGTGCCCCCCGATGACATATATGATTTTGCTTGTCGCCCACATTGCGGTCCTTGGCTACTGGATGGGATCCGAGCTTTGCATCAACAGCCTGTACAGATTTGTATGCTTCCGGGATGATCTCGAATTCGCGGCCCGTGACGCCATTAATGACCATTTGATGGATATTGATCAGCATGTGCGTTATGCGCTGGCACTGCAATTTCTGCTCGGCACAATATTGGCTCTGGAGGCGGGATATATTCCAACCGGCACTGCGGGACAAATTGCGGTTCTCTGTTTTGGTATTTTGTGGCTGATACTCATCGAGGCAGGCCACAGGCTACGCAAACAGAAATCAGGTCAAATACTGGCGAAAATCGATCGGGTTTTCCGCTATATGATCGCGGTAGCGATGCTTGCAGGAATATCCGGCCTGATCATCAACGTCCCTCTGTGGCTGAGTTTGAAAATGGCCTGCTTTGCCGGTGTCATCTTGTGCGGAGTCGCCATTCGTTTTGTATTGATCCGGCATTTCGCCTGCTGGACCGCGATGGAAACAAATGGACCGGACGATGAAAACAACCGACAGGTGCAACGCATCTATTGGCGCGCAACATCCATTTTGGGCGTGCTCTGGATTTTCATTGCGATGATCGTGTTCCTTGCGGTGTTCAAACCGCAATAGCGTGGCGTCGGATATGCGCGCGAGGTGAGAGTTCGGACTGGTGGTTTCCTGGATGCCAAGCAATATCTGTTTTGGGTGTAAAGTCGGACATTGGATATTCAGCTAATCGACAAATTCTCGCGGCCGTCATAAGTGTATGAAATGATAGCAAGCACGAGGGAACTGATTTGAGCGCAACTCTATTCCTCTGGGCGGCAGCGTTGATTTGCTATGCTACGGTTTTCATCCACATATTTGCGGGAGGAAAAGTGTTTGTCCGGCCATTTATGGCCGTCGACATGGAACCCAATCTGAAATGGATGGCCTACTATAGCTGGCATATTGCAACCATCGTCATTGCTGTCGTTGCCTTGGGCTATACGGCTGCGGCTATCTGGTCAGAGAGATTGGACTACGCCATCATCTCCACTGGGATTGCTTTTTCTCTAATAGCGCTAGCAACAGGTGTGTCGGTAAAAGCCAAATTGCCTTTGCGGACTTTTCCCGTCATTCCGCTTTTTGGCATTGTAGTCCTTCTTGGAATTGCCGGTATATTAATTTGACTTCTGTGCCTTCGCGAGGAGAATCTTCAATCTCAAAAATCAAGGTCATTGGCCCATCAATCTCTCCCTTTGTGACAAAGGTAAAGGCGGCGATTGCCTATAAGAAACTTCCGTTCGAGCATCAGGAATATGTGGGCATATCTGAACTCAGGAAGCTGAATCCCAAAACTGGGAAAGTACCGATAGTTCTTTTTGGTAATGAGGTGATTTTTGATTCCAGCCTGATCCTACGCAAGCTGGATATTGAAAAACCATCGCCACCCCTGATCTCAGAAGACACAGCGCTCGCTGCAAAGCAATATTTGCTCGAAGACTGGAGTGATGAATCTTTATACTGGTATGTTCAGGCTCTGCGGTGGAACGTAAGAAACGAACCGCGAACTGTGCAAGAAAGTCGCGGGTTCGTTCCCGCTCCACTCCGCTTTTTCGCAAAGCCCATATTGCGCCAACTGGTTGGCAAGCAACCGATAAGCCAAGGACTGGGACGGTTACCATATGAAATTCTTGTTGAGGAGCTGGAACTGCGTTTGGACAATCTTGCAGAGCTGCTCAAGCAACATCCGTTCTTCTATTCTGACCAGCCAAGCGTTGCGGACTTTGCCATCTACGGTATCAGCGCCACGGGCTTTTCTGGAGCCACTCCAGAATTTGCCAAGGCTTTCTCCAACCGAGCCGAACTAGTGGCTTGGAGATCCAGAATGGACGACCTAGCCTGAAACTGGTGTGCCGTTTTAGTGTCCGCTTTCAGGATATTGCCGCCATATCAGCCACAGCACTATCATTTCCGTCCAGACCCTATTGCAGTCGCCGCTATGGACTCAGCACACCGATCCTCTAAAAGGTAACAGGTGTTCCGCAACGAAATCGAAGGGATGTAGGATATGGCTAGTCAGGCAACGTTTACCAAAATGCAGGATGGCACGCAGGAAGAATGGAAGATTATCGGAGCGGCGCACAAAGAGGAATTCAAGAATACCGCCGACCGTTTTATCGGCATGCTGAAGTCTCTGGAACAATATACGCTGGGTTTTGCATGTGACCAGCTGCAGCACAGCCTGATGACAGGCACGCTTGCGCGCCGGGCCGGGGCCAGTGACGAGGAAATCGTAATTGCGTTGTGCCATGACATTGGAAAAGCGATCAATGTTCCCAATCACGGACCCATCGCGGCAGAAATCATGCGCCCCTATATCAGCGACGACAGCTACCATGTCATCCGCAATCACCAGGCGTTTCAGGGCGAGCATTATTATCACTATATGGGCGCCCCGACCGACCTCAGGAAACAATGGGTCGATGAGCCCTGGTATGATCTTGCGGTGAAACTTGTGGATGAATGGGATGCGCCGGCATTTGATCCGGATTTCGAAGTCGACTCACTGGAAAGCTTTGAACCGCTCATGCGGAAAGTCTTTCACAACGATCCGGTAGCTGCAGGATAGCACAGGCTTCGATGCCATCGAGGAACCGTCGGCTTGGAATATCAGGCACGGGCTGAGCTTGCCAAAACATGTTGGCCGCTATTGAATAGAAGCACTGTTTGCCAAGCAAAACGAATGCTGAGTTATGTCTGTTACGGGGTCAAGCGATCCCGCTATCGGTGCAAAAGCGGAGGTTCAATATTGTCTTGAAATGGCACGAAAATCTTTAGAAGATCTATGGAGTTGATAATAAAGTGTCGACTATGTTAATGGTTTGTTAGGGTTCGCAAAACCGCGGTGAAGATTCGACCTGTAATGGTGAATACTAACCTAATTACTTTTGAGGCAACAATGAAAAAAATCATACTCGCAACAGCGGCGACAATGCTGCTGTCTTCGACCGCCAATGCAGCAACTCTTTTTTACCAAGGCGGTTTTAGTAACGATCTTTATTCCTTCGATACCGACACTGCTACCGAGACTTTGGTTGGCGATTTGGGACTGGGTGCTGATTCCTTGGGCATGGCATTCGGTTTAGGAAGTGTGCTCTACGCTTTTGAACGTGCTTCACAGAGCCTTTATACCATCGATACGGTCACGGCCGCCTCTACACTCGTTGGCAATGCAGGAATCGGAGCGGAAGACTTTACCATTAGCGGAGACGGAACAGTTGGTTATGCAACGGCTGACAATAACCTCTATAGCATCGATCTTGGGACCGGTGCGTCCACGCTGATTGGTGCAACAAGCACCACTCTGGATGGCTTAACAACGGCGCAGAGTTCAGTAACAATCAATGGAACCATGTATGCGGCGGGTTCAGTTTTCGGTGCTGATGGCTCTAATCTTTTCTCTGTCGATGTCGGGACCGGAGCGCTAACTCTCCTGGGCTCAACCGGAGTTACGAGCGAGGCACTATCGTTTGACGCAAATGGTGAACTGTTTAGCCACGGTAACGATGGCTTTCTTTACACGATCGATTTGGCCACACTAAACGGGACACAGATCGGTAGCACCGCATCAAACCTTGTATTCGGTTTGGCAGCGCAGCAAGATTTGGCAGGTGCGGTTCCAGAACCGGCAACATGGGCCTTCATGATCTTTGGCTTTGGTGCCATTGGCGGTGCAATGCGCCGTCAGCGGAAAGCAAACGTCAAAGTTAGCTACGCTTAAACGCAAACAAAAAAATCAGCAAAGCCCCGCCAGATATTGGTATCTGGCGGGGCTTTTTGTATGTCCGCTAACATCGGCTTTCAAAATAATGCGAACAGCAAAATCATAGGTTGGGAGACGTATCCGTTCTGATGGCCGAAAGCGCCGGAGATTGAAGGTTGTTGCGAGAAACAATGCGGGCTGACCGGTCCGGATTTATAGTATGATCACACCATGTCATCAAAATGCCGAGAGGCTTATGATGGGGCCACTCAGGAGGTGTAACATGCGTGGATATGTCAGAAAAATCGGTGCGGTCTTTGGTGCGGTTTTCCTGCTCGCATCTGCTCCGACGCTGGCCCAAAGCCTTCCGACTACGGAAAATGGTTTCTACATGTTACGAACCAATGCAGATGATCTTTCCCAATACAGATCCGTCGACACACTGTGCATCGGTGAAAATCACGATGATCTGATGGCCTTCGAAAATACCAGTGATGGCACGCTCGATTTTTTCAAACCAAGAGACGGTGAGAAACTGGCGCCAACAAGGCTGAAGTTGAGCGAACCGAATGCGGGAGCGGGCGAGCTGCGTTACAGACTGGTTGAACCGGAAAGTGACAAGGCTGTTTTTGAACTGCTTTTTGTAAATCCCGACGCTTTGGGCGATCCGGCCACAATGCCCATGGCGACACTTTCCAGCATCCTGGTTCCGGAGCTGAATTTCACAAATCTCGACTGCATGATGGACAGGCAAATTCTATATGCTGGCATCGATCAAAATCACAGAGTGACGGTGATGGCCGGTCCCGAAGGCGGGCTTTTTTTCGTGCTGAGCTCGATAAAAGAACCCTCGGTGGCGATGAATCTGACAGGCGGGTTCTGGTCCTCTGGCAAGCGAGGAGAAATTATATTCACCTTTATCGAGGGCAGCGCGGTGACAAGCATCAAGGCTGCGTCCCACTCTCGCATTGAATATCCGGCTTGGCGAACCGCCACTTCTGCCGGGCGTCAATATTCGGCAAGCCCCAAAGGGTTTTTTGTGGCGGATATGGCAAAGCTTGGCAGCCCGTCCAATCGATTGCCCCATGGTCTCGTCATACATTTTGAACGGCTCGAAATCTGCAACCATCTTGCTGATGAAACCAGCGGCAATCCGGATCGCGACAAGCAGGTCGCAAACAGCTGGCAAAAAGCGGGATGTGATCAAGCAAAGATCCAACATGCAAATTATGTTAGGCAATTTGCGGACAACAAGGCGGTTTCTGCAATACTGGCCACCCATGGAGCATGGCTTCCTGGGTCACAGTAAAGCACAACGGAAACGGGGAGAGGCAAATGGGGTACAAAAATTACATCGCGGTGGGGCTTGTTGCAGCGGCGCTACTTGCTTTCTCGATCCTCATGCCGGCCTCATCATCGGGCAACCCGGCACATGCGTCACCCGCAATCCCGGCCTTGTTGCTCCAAACCATCGGAGATGCTGAAAACCAATGCCGGATCAGCCGGGATAGCTGCATGATCAATTCCCGGCAATGCAAAGCGAATAACGACTATGAAACGCAGCGCACGAAACAGTGCAGATCGCGGATTCAGCAACGGTACGAACAATGCAAAAGTCGCCGCTTGAGTACATTGGCGGCTCCGAGAAACAACCGCAATGCTTCCGCGGCGCAAAAGTACAGACAGCAGGCAGTTATGCAGGCTTGTGGCCGGCGACCATATCGCAATGAACTGCAAAAAGCCTGCCCCGCTCCATCGGGAGGATGCTATTCGGCAGGATATTGCACCCAGCAATATCAGCGTTGTTCATCAAACGCCTTTCACAACGAGCAATCCTACGGCCGGCAAGATGCTCCACAACCACCGCAAGAGACGGAACGATACGCGCCGCCACCGGCTCCGCGAACCGCCCCACGCAGGCCCTCCCGCCCAATGAGCGGCTTGCCGGGGAATGACAAGCGACCAACAGTCTACAGCGTGGAAATCGAGAATACATGCAAACATCCGGTCAAAGCGGCATATGGCGTTCGCCACAGAGAAGGCGATCTCAGCTACGGATGGGAGACGATCAAGCGGGGAAGGAACACCATTGCCTTTCCTGAAGTTAAAAATGTTTCCATAAAAATCTATCTGAAGCAGGGAGAGCTCGCCAGCGTCAGAGCCAGAGGCAAGTTGGTTGTCTACAAGCACAATGATCTGGGACCGTTTTTTCTGAAAGATGACGGCAATTTCGACCTGCGCTACGATCGCATTCACACTAGAACTCTGCCGAAGCCAGGGTATCGCATAACCCGGTTCGCATCATTGACACAGGGCTTTGGCAAAACCGCAAAGCGCTACAAAATCATAAAATGCAAGACCAGGCGATAATTTCTGCCGCATTTCGACCCACATCGGCTTTAGGGATATGGCAAACGTTACGCTGGTGTCCTGCCATGGGCGCGAAAGCGGACACCAGCACCAGTCCTTCTCATGCTACTTTTTCGATTGTCGCCAACCGATGAAAATTCCTATGAACAGGATTGCGATGCTGCCGAACAAAATCCATGACAATGTACGCTCAAATATCAAGGCAAATGCCAAATTATCTACCTTGCCGGTCTTCCAGAATACCCATTCGCTAGCGAGCTCAGTGGCGAGAATTGCGCTTCCTGTTTCTAGGATGACGATCCCGTTGCCGGTAGCTGGATCAAATCGCACAGCGGTATTGATCGCCGGCTCGTTGTTCCCGTCATGACCAATTATGAAGCTGCCTTGATTGTTAGGGGCGTAGAGCATCGCTCCCAATCCCCAGACATCTGCGCCCATTTTGGATGCGTGTGGAATAGCTATTGAATCCAGGGTTTCTCTTGACAACACAGACTGTTCTCCGCCGAATGTCTGCTGCTCAACAAATTTGGCCATATCAGCAGGCGAAGTAAAAAGAGATGTTGCCGCCAGAGCCGTGTACCGGCGGAAAGCCTCGGTATCGCCATCCAATGTAAAATTTTCTGCCAGTCCCATTGCGATGGCTTCGTCATGGTCGAACGTTGTCCGCGTCATTCCGAGCGGATCAAATACCCGCGCCTTCATATGGTTCGCGAATGACCGCCCCGAAACTTCTTCGATGACCAGTTGAAGCAATGTATATCCGCCGCCCGAATATTTCCATTCGCTGCCTGGTTCGATGCCGACTTGCACGATGCCGGACTTACCCGGAGACGCATCCTTGGCGCGGGTCAATGAAGCTTCAAGTGTCTGAACATCAGCTTTTTTGTCAAACCCGTTATAACCAAGGCGATCATCAAGCCCTGCCGTGTGGCTTAGAAGTCGGCGGACAGTAACCCCGGTATGATCAAATTCGCTTTCAGGTAGTTGCCAGCGCGTCAGATATTTTGACACCGGCGCATCGAGATCGATCAAGCCTTCTTCCACCAGTACCATCACACCCCAAGCTGTCAGCCACTTGCTCAGAGAGGCAACCTGATAGATAGAATCGCCATCGACTGGCGTGCCGGATGACACGGAAAACTTTTCGGTCACTCTGCCATTTTCAATCAGAACATAGCCCAGATTACCCAAATGCTCCGCGCCAACCCTTTTTCGGACTGCTCCCGTAAAACTGTCGGATGATGTCGAAGCAGTTATTGGTGTCTTCCACCATCCTTCACTTGATCCGATAAACACGGTTCCCGCCCAAAAACTTATGGCCGCAATTGTAGCAAGCGCTGTGAGAATGAATCTGGTCATTGGAAATTCCTTTTCTGATAAAATGTTGAGAATGCAGTGCCCGGTTAACTGGGCACTGTTGAACCAAACCGAAGCCAGGCAATCAGGCTGAGACCAGCCAGCGTCAGCTCCAGGACCATAGCCTGAACCAACGACCCGGAAGGAATGCCATCGAGCGCCAGGCTCAACAATCGGGCCAATCCATAGGAGCCGTAGATGGCCACAATCAGTGCCAATGCCGGTTGTAAAAATCGTTCTCTGCCGACACCCAAAAGCATGAATATCGCGCTGACCATCAGCAAAGCTCCAGGCGCGCGAATCTCTGAAAGCTGGCTCGGGTTTTGGCCCAGGATGATTTCATTGGCGGCGTAAAAGCCATGCGGTTGGAACAGAAGACCTGTTCCGACAACGATCAACAGCCCACCAGCGGAACCGACAAAGATTCGAATGAGGAGATGTTTCATCATTGCACCCGCCAGCAGCCTTCTGTGGCTGTATCCCGGGCATAGTCAGCAAAATCTCTTGCCGGACGGCCCAATGCGCGTTCTACGCCGTCAGTGACATGCGCATTGCGTCCATCCAGCACAGTCGCAAAAAGATAATCGAGCATCCAGACCACATCGTCAGGAGCTCCAGATTCTCGAACACTTTCAACAAAAGCATCATGAGGCACATCAACATAATTTATGTTGTTGCCCGTGGACTGTGAAAGTTCACGCGCAATGTCGGTAAATGTCATCAATCGAGGGCCAGTAACCTCATACACTTCGCCAGCATGGCCTTTTTGGGTCAATGCTGCGACGACCACATCAGCAATGTCGTCGACATCTACAAAAGGTTCAGGCGTGTCACCGGCAGGCAGCGTTATGACGCCGCTCCGCACCATGTCGACAAATGCGCCTTCGGAAAAGTTCTGGTTGAACCAGCTTGCTCTTACAATTGTCCATTCCAGACCGGCATCCATCACGATTTGCTCACAGGCCTGCGCTTCCGCTTCACCGCGACCGGAAAGCAGTACCAGTCGTTTCACGCCTGCGCGCTTTGCGTGCCGGACAAGCGCGGCAATTGCATCGACCGCACCAGGCATGGCGAGGTCAGGCGTGTAGGTGATGTAAATGTTGGAAGCGCCTTTGATTGCTATCTCCCAGGTTTCTTCTCGATCCCAATCAAATGCAGGAAATGCTGAGCGCGAACCGATACGAACACCGTGTCCAGTTGCGCGAAGCTGACCGGCAACACGCCGTCCAGTCTTACCGGTGCCACCCAGCACCAAAGTGATTTCATTTCGGGTTTCTTGAGTTTCCATTTGCTTGCTCCAAATTCCAGATGACAAGCATGGGATAGGCGACGGATCGGCCAAGTTCTTGCCAGCCGACGCCAGAATTTATGCAGATCGCGTCAGGAGGTGCGGGATGCAGCAACTCGATAAGATCGCGGTGTTTCGCCGGCCCAGCGCTTGAATGCACGCGTGAAGCCGCTTTGCTCGGCAAAGCCTGCGAGAAAGGCGATTTCGATCAGAGGATAATCGGTCGTACGCAATAACCGTTCTGCCAGTTCGCGCCGCGCCTGATCTACGAGCGATTGAAACACTTCCCCATCCTCACTCAATTTGCGCTGTAAAGTTCGTGCGCTCATCCCGAGGGCCCCTGCAACATCTGACAGTTTCGGCACACCGCCGCTCAGGTTTTTCGCAACTTCTGACTTCACCTGAAAGGAAACTGGAACGATGGTGCCGATTTGTTCGAGCATTTCTTCGACGCGTTGATCGAAAAAGCGCGAGATTGCATCATCGCCCACTGGATTTGGAAGCGAAAGCTCCTTGTTGTCGATGACGATCCCATTCACCCCGGCACCAGATCTGATCGGGCAACCAATATAGGTCTCCATTGCCTCCGCGTTTCCGATAAACTGATGCGAGCAAAAAGCCTGTCGCGGTTTGAACGGGCGTGCCGACGCGTCTCGGCAAATGGCGGTGAACGATGCGAATGTTGCCTCGTTTGATAGCTTTGCACCAAGACTGGACTCGTCTGTCAGGCGATGAAATCTGATTTCCGTAGTTGATCGCCCCTTGAGGATCTCGAGAGTCCTTGGCCGAGCGACAACGCTCACGAAACGCGCGGCTCGCTCCCACCCTTCCAGCAGGTTGCTTGAGCTTTTCCATGCAAGTCCAACCGCTCCCAGGTCCTCGCACCGCATTGAGGCACCAAGGCGAATATGAAAAGTCGGAGTGTCCTTTTCTGCAGCGGCAATGGTTTCCAGCAGGGCCACATAATCGCGCTCGGTTATCATGACCGATATATCGGGCGCTCCATCTTCATCGATTCCACACAGTGCGAATAGACTTGCACGATCAAGGGAAGAGGGTGCCTGGGCGATCGCCTTGCGAGCATATAGGGAAGATAGCTGACTCACCAAGACTGCAATATCACAATCGGAGCGTGCTAGACCAGACGTTAAAAAATTGACGGTATCATAACAAACGCTGTTAGAGACAATTCGACCCATGGTAAGAATAGCCTATCAAGAACATCTGAGTATGAATTCTGCTTTCGGGATATCGCGAACAAGGTAAAATCCTCGCACCCTCAATCTTCCATCACCAGCCTTGGTCCCGGCCCCCTTACACCCACCCGGTCTTCGGGATTGTACAGCGCACATTTTTTCAGGCTGAGGCAGCCGCAGCCGATGCAACCGTCCAGCCGGTCGCGGGTGCGTTCCAGTTCGGCAATCCGGGCGTCGATCACTTTGCGCATGCTTTTGCTGATCCTGGTCCAATCCGCTTGCGTTGGTGTTCGGCCGTGCGGCAATCCGGAAAGCACGGATGCGATCTCTCCGATTGAAAGGCCCAGTTGCTGGGCGATCAGTACGAAGGACAGTCGGCGAATGTCGGACCGCAAAAACCGCCGCTGCCCTCCACCAGACCGAAATGGCTCCACCAGACCCTTCTCTTCATAAAAGCGGATTGCGGAGACAGACAATCCTGTTCGCGCCGCAAGCGCACCGATGGTCAAGGCTTTGGTTTCCGGCATGAAAAACCTCCAGAAAAGCAATTTGAAATTATTCCTTGACCTCAACTTAGCTTGAGGTTGTACGAATCGCAAGCAGAGACAGAAAGACGCGATTCCCATCGGGTTCGGAAAAAGAATCACCGGCCTGCAAAATGGGGTTTGAGTGTCCAGCCTGTCCAGAAACAGCATCAAGGTGGAGTCGATAATTACCATCCGGCCCTACCCCCAAACAGAGGTACGATTGATATGCAACTTAACCAGGTCACCGTCGGATGTATCGACTATGACGCCTCCGTTGCGTTTTACAGGAAGCTGGGCCTCGTCCAGATTGTCGATGCCGCTCCCCGCTATGCACGGTTTGAAACGCCAACAGGTGAGACATTCTCCATCCATTTGGTCGATGCGGTCTCCAATCCCGCAACCGTAATCTATTTCGAGATTGAGGAGCTGGATGAGAAGGTCAGTGCCCTGGAAGCCACCGGCATCGCTTTCAAAAGTTCACCAACCGACGAAAGCTGGGGGTGGCGGGAAGCCAGATTGCACGATCCGGCCGGTAATCCGCTCTGCCTCTTTTTTGCAGGAGAAAACCGGCGCAACCCGCCCTGGCGAATTCCACACACCTAATAGCCCTCAACAACCAAGGAAAAGGAAATGAAACATGACGAATCAAAACACAGCCCAACTGGAACATGTCAATATGACGGTCGCCAACCCGCAAAGATCCGCCGACCTGATGCGCGATCTTTTTGGGTGGCATATCCGGTGGGAGGGGCCATCAACCTTGGGTGGCCACACGATCCATGTGGGGACTGAAGACCAGTATCTGGCGCTTTATACAAACGACTCCATTGAAAAGTCCGAACCGGAATTTCGCAAGGGCGAGCCACTGAACCATGTCGCCATGACCGTGAATGACCTGGACGAAGTGGAAGCCAGGGTCATTGCCGCAGGCCTGAAACCCTTCAGTCACGGTGACTATGATCCGGGCCGCAGATTTTATTTCTTCGACTGGAACGGAATTGAATTTGAAATTGTCAGCTATGCAGAAAAAGGTTGAGGGCCAGCAGCGGTCCGGTAACTTCTGGCTGATTTTCAGCGAACCGGTTTTCAGGAGGCTCAGCCCATGCCGTATAAATTTCTTGATTTACTGACCACGCCGAGCGTTATCGATGCTCAGCAGGAAAACGGAGCACGAGAACAATGGGAGGATTTTGCAGGAGATCGCATGTTCGATCGGTTTGATGAGCGAGCTGCCGCTTTTATCGCCGCGCGGGACAGTTTCTACATGGCCAGCGTATCGGAGAATGGCTGGCCATATGTTCAACATCGCGGCGGGCCTTCCGGCTTTCTCAAAATTCTCGACGACCGCACACTGGGCTTTGCAGACTATCGCGGGAACCGGCAATATGTCAGTCTTGGCAATGTGCGGGCCGATGACAGGGTTGCGCTTTTCATGGTGGATTATCCTCGCCGCAAACGACTGAAATTGCTCGCCCATATGACAGTGCATGCACTGGATAGCGATCCTGATTTGGCAGCCCGCATCGTGGACACAGACTATGCAGGTCAACCCGAACGGCTGATGACACTCTCACTGGAAGCCTATGACTGGAACTGCCCCCAGCATATCATTCCGCGCTACACGAAAGACATGGTCGATGCCGCTGCCGCGCCGCTGCAAGATGAAATTGCGCGGTTGACGGTGGAAAATAACGCGTTGCGAGAAAAACTGAATCAGCCCTAACGTTTGCCGAGCACCAAACCCGTCCTGTCCTCAAACGCCCCTGCCCAGGCCCAGCCACCAAAAGTTTCCGATACCGCAACCAGGAGCTCATTTGATCCTGCCTTCAGATCAAGACCAACGGTATCAAAAAACCCGACCGTTCCGAGGAACCGGTAATCACGCACGCGCCATCCCGCGTCACCGCCATATACCCGTTTGCCGTTGAGATAGATGCGCACGCGGTCGGAATAGCCAAAGCGCAGCATTTTCATTTGACGTGTGTCAGATTGCAGCTTCAGCCGGACAAACACCGTGTTGCCCTGTTCGCGTCGATCGGCCAGCCTGGCGAGGTTCGCTATGCCATTGGTTTCGACATTGAGCATCTGCCATTTCAGTTGCCTGAACGGTCTTTTTTCCAGCTTGAGCACACCCTTCACCTCCGCCTCGTCGAATGGCGAAGATATTTGCCACTGCCCGATAACACCGGCTGGTAGCTTCGGCATGGGTTTGGCGACGCCGACAACGCCCTCTCGGGGACCCAGCGGTCGGATCGCGACATTGGAAAAATGCGCTGGCCCTGCCTGCCGCCCGGAACTGCGCAACGAGACGGCTCCTTGCGTCAGACCTGTTTTCAGATCAGGTATATGCAACACCGGACTTTCGCTGTTGAAATATATATCAGCCTTGTCACCCTGCACGACGATTTTGACCTTGTTCCATCCCGTGAAGGTTTGCGTGACAGGTGCAATCGCATTGCCGTCAGAAAAAATCTGCCAGGCGCTGTTTCCGTTCTCGACCGGCGTATATTGCAAGGCATCCGGCTTCTCATTAAGGTGCCCGCGAAAGTACATCTCTTCGAATCGACCGTCATTTTGCGCTCGCCATCCGGCCCCGACAAAAATTGTCTGCTCTGCATAGGCCACGTCAAAGCTGATCACGCCATCGGTGAAATCGATATCATCGGCCCACAAACGTCCACCGGTCAGGGCCAGAACATTACGGCCAAGATGATCAACGATTTCGGCTTTTTGGGCAGCAACACGCCAGTTCTGCCCATCGAAAGTTATCGTTTGAACCGGCTTTTCGTTCTGAGCTTTCGCCGGCGATGGCCCCGCTAGTACGGCCGTCAAAGCGATGAAAATGAAGATCATGAACTTGTGAAACATGGCGTAGCTCCTGTTCGCCGGAATATCCGGTCAATCCAATGGAGCGTATCGCGCAGTTTCGGCTAGCTATTGCAAAAAGCGGTCAAAGCCCGCCTTTCTTTTTGAATTTCAAGCGGTGTCAGTCCCAGCAGTGATTTATATTCGTTGATCATGTGGGCCTGATCCGTAAATCCAGCAGCACAGGCAAGCTGAGCCCATTGTGGTTGATCGCAATTTTCTGCTGCGATCACAGTGGAAGACAGGCGCAACTGGCGGGCATAGGATTTTGGTGAACAACCCAGCAGATCGGCAAAACGGCGGCGCAAATGACGCTCGCTGATATCGAGAAAATCAGCCAGTTGGCGGGTTTTCATTCGGCCTTCGGTCTGCCGGATCAACGCGATCGCTTTTCGTTCCGGCATGCATCTGGCCACAAATTTTTGCGTTACTCTCAGCAGATCAGTCAACAAAATTTCAGCCAGTTGATGGGCTTGCACATATTCCGCTGCCGTCATGCTGGCCTCACATGCTCTTGCAACGCGTCGCGGCACATCCAGGATATTCTCACCAATGCACTGGGTCTCAGAGGGACAAATATCAAATATTTCCGCCGACCATTCGGGTTTTAGTCGCACGGCAATCAACTCTTCGCGAGGATCAGGCCGGTACCATAGAGACCGCCGCGATGGTCCGCATAAAACAAGCCGGATGTCGGTGATCCCACCGCTCAAATCACGCTTGCGCAATATGCCAATGCTCGGTTCGCCGTGCGGCAGAACCCGATGAGCTGCGGGGGCAAATTCTGCCGCGACACTGATCCAGACAAGATCGAGAGGAAGGTCGTCCAGGCTGCCAGGTTCCCCTCCGATTTCCCAGGCGCGGTATTGGCCTAACCGATGTGCGGGCTTGTCAATCGAGTAGAAAGAACGCGGTTCGTCCATATGGTGCAGAATAACATGCCGTCATTCACTGTGCACCGGCTTTCGACCAACACTCAAGAGAAGACGTCAAAAAGCATGCCCAGAACCCAGTTCGCCCAATCGCCGAGTGATTTCAAAAAATTCTTCAACAGTTTCTTCGATTATCTGTGCGGCGCTTTTGATTTCATCGATCAAACCGGATGATTGTCCTGCCAAGCCGACAGCTGCTTCCATATCGCCGCCAAAATAGACGTCCAATATACCCTTGAACGTATCAGGCGGCATCAAACCGTCTTCGTGAATTTTGGCAGTCCGTTCGGTTTTCAATGCGCGAATGCACGGCGTTGCCTTCTTGTTCAGAACATATGTCCCGGTTTCCTTGGCATCCAGAATTGCTTGCTTGTAATTGTGATGCACCGGACTTTCGGCGCTGGATACAAAGCGCGTACCCATCTGGATCGCTTCTGCTCCCAGAGCGAAGGCAGCAGCTATCCCCTTGCCGTCTGCAATTCCTCCGGCGGCCACCATCGGCACATCTGTCTGCCGGCGAATGGCTTGCAGCAAAACCAGCGTAGAGACTTCTTCAGGGTTTTTGAATCCACCGCCTTCTGCGCCTTCGACCACCAGACCATCAATGCCGGCTTCAACACATTTCATCGCAGCATCAACAGTCGGAACGGCATGATAAACTGTAATCCCCGCTTCCTTGAGCGGCCCTATAAATTTGGCCGGACTACCCGCTGATGTGGTCACAAATTTAACGCCGGATCCGCAGATATGGTCGAGAAGTGCCGGATCTTTCAGAAACATGATCGGCAAATTCACGCCAAATGGCGCTTCCGTCAGGTCTTTCATTTTTTCGATTTCGGCCAGACAGTTTTCAGTCTCTCCCGACGATGTTTCGATAATTCCCAGGCCGCCGGCATTGCAGACAGCAGATGCGAGTTGCGAACGGGCGATCCAGCCCATCGGGGCCTGCACAATCGGATATGTCGCGCCGGTATGTTCAAGAAAACGGTTCATGATAATGTCTTTCTCTGGAATATCGTCGGCTGATCAGCCCATCGGGTACAGAATATCTTTGGTGACCGCATCGACGGCCTTCATCACTTCATCGCTCAGCACGAGCTCGCCGGCCGCGAAAATATCCGCCAATTGATCCGTATGCGTCACGCCAACAATGGTCGAAGCCACAAATTTGTGCTGTTTGGACCACGCTGTTGCCAAGGTCACCGGCGCGATGCCCGCTTCCTTGCCAATTTCCATGAAGCGTTTTGTTGAGGCCTCGGTCTTCTCGTTCACAAAGCGCCGCGCCATGGCCAGCTGCCGCCCCTCCATACCAAGATAGGCGGAGAACCGCGCGCCCTTTGGTTTTGCACCATCATTATATTTGCCGGACAAGGCACCACCGCCGAGAGGTGAATAGGGAATCAGGCTCACACCTTCGTGCTTGCACACCTGCGCCAGCTCATCTTCGAACCGCCGATTGTTCATGCTGAAATTATTCTGGATCGTACAATAGCGCGCAACACCCAGACGTTCAGAAGCTTCAAGCGACTTCATCAGGCCCCAGCTGGTTTCATTGGAACAACCAATCGCCCGGATTTTGCCCTTGCGGATTTCTTCATCCAGAACTTCCATCGTCTCGTCATAAGCTGTGCCATGGTCTGGCCAGTGCGTCTGGTACAGATCGATATAGTCGGTCCCGAGACGCTTCAGGCTCCCATCCAGAGCCTTCACGATATTGTGCCGATCCATGGCTGTCATTCCAGCGCGTTGGGCCGACCGTATCCAGCCATGGCTAGGACCCGAAACCTTGGTTGCGATGATCAGACTGTCGCGATCCTTGTCCTTCATCCAGCGACCGAAGATTTTTTCTGTCTCCCCGGCCCATTCCGGTTTGGGCGGCACCGGATAATTCTCGGCAGTATCATAGAAGTTGATTCCGGCTTCGAGCGACATATCCAGAATCTTGTGGGACATGGCTTCATCCGCCATGCTGCCAAATGTCATGGTTCCCATGCAAATGTCGGACACGTAAATCGGGCTACGACCAAGTCGGCGCTGTTTCATTCGAACTCTCCGGGAGGTTTAACTATCTGATTAAAGATGCCAGAATCCCTGCAAGTTGCAAGCGGCAATGCGATCACAATTGAAACCGGTTTGGGTTTAACCCGCCTGACCCATTACAATGCACGCAAGGAACATCAGCAAACCGGCGAAACGATTGGAACGAAACTTGATCAGCGCATCTTCGCCATCATTGCTCTGCAAAGTGCCGACTTGCCAGAACAGATGCAGTGCGATCGGAATGAGGCCGGCCAGTCCCAGCCAATCGGGCCGGATCATCCAGAATGCGGCCACCCAGCTGGCCAGCGCAAGTACATAGAAAAGCAGAACGCCAAACCGGACATTATCGCCCAGTCGCAGCGCACTCGACTTGATCCCGACAAGGGAATCGTCTTCGCGGTCTTGAAGGGCGTAAATGGTATCAAAACCGATCACCCAAAATACCGACCCCAGATACAGCAGGGTCATTGCCGCGCTATATTCCGGGTCAATTGTCGTCCAGCCCACCAGGACGCCCCAACTGAATACCATACCAAGCCAGACCTGGGGCCACCATGTGATCCGCTTCATGAACGGATAGGCTGCCACCAGCGCCAGACTGGCCAAAGCGATCAGCTTTGCGGCCATGTTCAGCTGCCACCAGACGATCAACCCGGTCGCACATAGTAAAATTAGCCAGACCCATGCGGCCTTTGTCGAAACCGCCCCACTGGCCAGAGGTCGGGATCGCGTGCGCTCTACCTTTTTGTCGAGATCGCGATCGATGATATCGTTGTATACACAACCTGCGCCGCGCATCGCGATCGAGCCGAGCAGCAACCAGAGGATCATGTCCCAGCGCTGTAACGCACCGCCGGCCAGTGCAACCCCCCAGGCACAGGGCCAAAACAGCAGCCACCAGCCGATCGGTCGATCCAGACGAGCCAAAAGCGCATAGGGACGAGCAGCGGTTGGCAGCAAGCCTATGAAACCGCGATATTCCGTATCGGGTACAATGTCTGGTCGGGTCGTCATGAAGACTCTATAGGTCGGCATAACATCACCGTCATCCTTAAACAGGATGAGTCTGAATCAACTTCAGGATGACGAATATCGCCAAATTGCCTAGGATCACCGGATGCCAGTTACACCAGCCTACCCCCCGCGCAGCGCACCTCGTATATATGTTGATGTTGAGTTGTCAGATGGCGCAGAAATTCGTCTGGACGGCAATCACGCGCACTATCTGCTCAAAGTCATGCGGGTCCGGCAAGGTCAGCCGATCAAATTGTTCGATGATCGAACAGGCGAATATCTCGCTCATGTGACGACCCTGGGGAAACGGGACCTTATCCTGCAAATAGACGGTAGAACCCGGGATCGGGAGCAGGTGCCGGACCTTTGGCTATGTGCGGCACCAATCAAAAAAGACAGGTTTGGATGGATTGCCGAAAAAGCCACGGAGCTCGGGATATCCAGAATGATCCCGGTGCAGACCAGCCGAACCCAGAACGCCGCGATCAAGCCTGACAAGTTGCGTACCCACATGATCGAGGCAGCAGAGCAGTGCGAGCGAACCGCGCTTCCCACTCTTGACGACATGATCTGGCTGAAAGAACTGCTCGAGAACTGGCCGGCAGACCGTCATTTGTTCTTCGCAGACGAGCGAATGCACGAAAGCGGTGAAGGAAGCTTCCGCAAGGCACTCGTCGCACATGCCGGCCCGGCAGCCATATTAATCGGTCCGGAAGGCGGATTTACGGACGAAGAAAATGCATTGGTCCGGGCGCTGCCTCAATCTGTGCCTGTTTCACTTGGCCCGCGCATTTTGCGGGCGGATACGGCAGCCGTGGCGGCAATCAGCCTGTGGATGGCCGGGCGCGGTGACTGGAACGGTCTGCCAGCGGCTAAATAGGTTATCTATCTGATTTTCCACAGATATCGGAAACCGTAAATTTTCATTAAGCTAAGTTAGCGACCGGTTTTTTTACCAAATATTCAATCTATTCCGCTACCCAAGCTCCATGTTTGTGGGGACATATCATAGCGGACTAACCAGATCCGGCGCACTATTCTGCGTGAGAAGCCTTGGGCAATTGCTGCTTGGCATGGCCGCGCTTGCGCTGTTTTCCGGAGTTGCCGAAGCCCAAACCACAACTCAGTATACGATTACAGATGCCGGCGTTGCCAATGACATCACTGCGGCCACGAGCTGCGCAAGTCCGCTTGTGCAAAATTTCTCCGTACCGACAAGTTACTCGGTATCGGATGTGGATATCGGCGTGATCGCAACACATAGTTGGCGCGGTGATATGCGGATCACTCTGCAATCCCCGCTCGGCACAAGGGTACAGGTCGTAACCGGAAGCGGCGGCGATTCCGGCGACAATTTTGATGTTCGGTTGAACGACAGCGGTACTCAGGTGGTGAACACCGATCCGGCGACGGGAAATCACAACACTGCGGCACCTTTGTACGACAATAATTTCATCCCGGACAATGCACTTTCGGCATTCAACGGCGAGAATAGTGCCGGCACGTGGCGCTTGGAGATTTGTGACATTTTCCCGGGCGCAGATGACGGTAATTTCCTGCGCGCAGACCTGTTCTTGACTGATACTCCTGCAAGTTATGCTGATTTGTCAATAAACAAGACCGTCAGCAATGCCAGCCCGGCAAATGCCACTAGCATCACATATACACTCACGGTCTCAAATGCCGCCAGCTCACCTAGTAGCGCCACCGGTATCGCTGTAACCGACTTGCTGCCTCTGGGCGTGACCTATACCAGTGATGATGGCGGCGGCGCTTACAATAATGGTTCAGGAATCTGGACCGTTGGCACTTTGACCCCTGGTTCATCGACATCTCTCAATATTGTGGCCACCGTCGCGGTTACATCCGGCACCACAATCATCAACGCAGCGGAAATTACTGCATCGTCAATTGTCGACATCGACTCTACAGTGGGCAACGGGGCCAATGGTGAAGACGACTATGATACCGCAAGCTTTACGGTAACGGGAACCCGGGTCGCCGGAACACCGCCAAGCCTCACGGGGGCATGTTCAATCGCCAATCAGATTATATTCGATTGGGATAGCAACAGCTGGACCTCCGGAGATTTGTCAAACAACTATGCTCTTGCCGGTATCGGGACGATCGACTGGACGGTCAGTTCGCCCGGTATTTTCGTCAATGATGCGAGCTTCGGCGGACAGAGTCCGAGCTTGTCAAACGCGAATAATGGCGGTTTTGCCGGCACACAACTTTCTCTTCACCAATATCTGGATTTTGCCAACCAGTCCCAGACGGCGACGACGGTCATAGACTTGCCGACCGCCGTTCCGGGGGTACAGTTCACAGTCTTTGATATCGACTTTGCCGCGAACGATTTTGCCGACAAGCTAACCGTCACAGGACGTTTTAACGGCGCGACCGTGATTCCGACATTGACCAATGGCGTGGCAAACTATGTTGTGGGAAATGTGGCGATCGGCGATGCCGGTTCGGGCGGAACGTCCGGAAACGGGAATGTCGTAGTGACGTTCTTGTCTCCGGTCGATGAAATAACCATCGTCTACGGCAATCACACCACCGCCCCATCCGTTCCTGACGGGCAGGCCATTGCGATCCATGACATTACGTTTTGCGCACCACAAACGACGTTCAGCGTCATGAAGATCAGCTCCGTGATCAGCGATCCGGTCAGTATTGTGGACGGCACATCCATACCGAAGTCCATCCCTGGTGCGATCATGGAATATTGTATTCTGATCAGTAACACCGGAAGCGCAACCGCAACCGACATTGTCGCGACAGACAATTTTACGGGCAGTTATACCTATATTGCAGAATCGATGCAGAGCCGAACCAACTGCAATGCCGCGGGAACGGCTGAAGATGATGACGCAAGCGATGCTGGTGAAGGTGACGGTGTGACTGCATCGGTGATCGGAACACTGCTGACAACCAACATCGCTGCGCTGGGCCCTGCTGAAAGTGCCGCATTGACCTTTCGCGTCACTGTGGATTGAACCTGCCGTTCAACCTGTTCTTATCAAGCGCACCAAAACTTCATCCAATGCCGACAAAAATGCTGATCTATCGCTTTTGCTGAATGGCGGCGGCCCGCCGATATTTTCGGTGCCCATCCCCGCCCGCAAGTCCGCCATGATGGCGCGAGTCGCTACTGCTGCACCGATGGAATCCATGGTGAAAGGCTTGCCATTGGGTGCGAGCACGTGTGAACCGCTTTTCAGACAGCGCTCCGCCAACAGAATGTCGTTGGTTATGATGACATGCCTGCGCCCCGCCCGTTCCGCGATATAATCATCGGCCGCGTCAAATGCATCGCTAACCACAACCCTACTAATCAGGGGGTGTTGAGGAATCCGGAAATGGCTATTGCTGACAATGACCGCCGGAGTTTCATGACGATAAGCGACCCGGTAGATCTCGTCCTTTACCGGACAGGCGTCGGCATCAACAAAGATCTGGATTGGTTCAGTCATGGTCTGGCTTAGTCAGCTTGCGGCTTGCCTTCAAATGGCCTTTTACCGCGATGTGGTTTTTTCTTCTTGCCGCCGAAATCGCCTTTGGGGCCGGATTTGCGATCGCCTTTGACACCGGATTTCTTTTTGAAACCATCGCCAAAGCTGCGTTTGCCGCTGCCTTCGTTTCCGCCTTCCCGGTCACCAGCGGGCTTGCGTTTCACATAAGGCTTTCCGCCGCCATCGGACGACCCTTCGCCGCGTGCATTGCGATCTTTGGGACCGCGATCTCCGGGTCCACTATCCGATTTCTGACCATATTTCTTTTTGCCGCCAAAATCACGCCCGCCGGACTTGCCACCGGATTTGCGGTCATCAAATTTCCTGCCGCCAAACTTCTTGCCACCGAACTTCTTGCTGGCATTGCTGTAGTCGCGACCACCACCTGCATTGTCTCGCCGGCCGCCCTTGCGATTGCGTTTTGCCGCATCGCGCGGTGTCCCCTCAAATTGCGTGATGGTGATATCGTCGGTATCATCGCTGCCGGTTTCGCGTTTCTCGGCAATGGCCTTGGTAAACTTTTCCACCACCCGGCGCGGAATTTCGAACAGGGTGTCATCACCGTTAATCCGGATGGCGCCAATTTCATTCTTCGTAATGTGGCCCCGACGGCAAAGCACCGGCAAGATCCAGCGTGCATCTGCCCGCTGGTTGTGACCGACGTTCATCTTGAACCAGACCGTATCTTCAAATCCGGGACGTGGCCCACCGGGAGCGGGTTTTGACTGTGCACCCCGATCCAGCATTTGTTCTGGTGCCGGCATTTTGGCCCGATGCGACTGGACCAGCATCGCCGCAATTTCTTCCGGTGTTTTCTCTGCCATCAGCCGTTTGGCCAGCTCCAGATCATCCTCGTCAATTTCAACCGGTTGCAGCAAGGTTTCGATTAAACGCTCCGCGTCATTTTTGCGGATGTCCGCCCGGGTCGGGGCATCTTTCCATTCCGCATTGATTTTTGCCCCGCGCAACATGGATTCGACTCGTTTGCGCCGCTGATAGGGCACGATGATCACCGCAGTTCCTTTTTTACCAGCACGCCCCGTCCGTCCGGAACGGTGCTGTAAAGTCTCTGCATCACGCGGGATTTCGACGTGAACAACCAGCGACAATGTTGGCAAATCGAGCCCGCGTGCCGCCACATCGGTTGCCACACAAACGCGCGCGCGCTTGCTGCGCAAGGCCTGCATCGCCTGGTTACGTTCGGCCTGTGTATGTTCGCCGGACAAAGCAACGGCGCTGAAACCCCGGTCTACCAGACTTGCATGGAGCCGGCGTACAGCCTCCCTGGTTCCACAAAAGAGCATTGCTGATTCCGCTTCATGAAAGCGCAGCAGATTGACCACCGCGTTTTCAGTATCCGCCGGAGCAACCGTAATTGCCTGATAGGCAATATCACCATGTCCACGATCTTCCCCTACTGTGGAAATGCGCATCGCATCATTTTGATAGCGCTTGGCCAGATTGATAATCGGTTTTGGAATCGTTGCAGAAAACAGCAAAGTCCGGCGATCTTCAGCCGTCGCATCAAGTATTTCTTCGAGATCTTCGCGAAAGCCCATGTCGAGCATTTCATCTGCTTCATCGAGAACAGCGGCACGGAGCTTGCTGAGATCAAGCGCACCGCGTTCCAGATGGTCGCGCAGACGGCCCGGTGTTCCGACAATCACGTGCGCACCGCGACGAAGGGTCCGACGTTCTTTGGAAGCATCCATACCGCCAACACATGTCGCGATCTGCACACCGGCCGGTTCATAAAGCCATTTCAGCTCGCGGCTTACCTGCAACGCCAGCTCCCGGGTAGGAGCGATCACCAAAGCCAGCGGCTCGACCAGGAACGGGAAGCGACCGTTGTCATCAAGCAGTTGCGGTGCCATCGCGAGACCAAAAGCAACGGTCTTGCCCGAGCCGGTCTGGGCGGAAACGATAAGATCACGTCCTTCAGTTTCCGGCTCCAGCACCGCGGCCTGTACCGCCGTCGGTTTCGCATATTCGCGGTTTGCAAGCGCTTCGGCAAGAAGCGGAGATACTGAGGAGAAAGGCATGTTCAAATTTCCGTGGCAAAGATTGAAAGCCGCGCGGAAATGCCAATCGCCTGCGGTCTGTGATATTGTATCGCTTGTTTAAAGAGTTTGTGCGGCAGCATAACCGCTTGCCCAAGCCCATTGAAAATTATAGCCACCGAGCCAGCCGGTGACGTCTACGGCCTCGCCAATAGCATAGAGTCCGGGCATCTGCCTAGCTTCCATATTTTTGGATGAAATGTCGGCCGTGCTAATCCCTCCGGCAGTGACTTCCGCCTTGGCATAACCTTCGGTCCCGTTGGGCATAAAGCGCCAATTTGACAAACGCCTGGCGGCTTCTTCCAGTTTGCGGTCTGCCAGATTGCCGAGATCACCGGCAAGCGCGATGCGTTCGATCAAAGTTTCGGACAACCGGGATGGCAATAACTCCGCAATCGCCTTTTTGAGATGCAATCGCGGCTGCTGGCGTTTCAATTCCACCAGCCAGTCCGGACTGTGGTCAGGCAAAAAGTTCACGGACACCGGTTCACCATGTTTCCAATAAGAAGATATCTGTAAAATGGCGGGACCCGACAATCCCCTATGTGTAAACAGCGCAGCTTCGCGAAAGGCGGTTTTTCCGCAAGTGGCGATGACTGGAGCTGAAACGCCGGACAACGACCGGAACAACGTTTCTTCTCCGCCCAAAGTCAGTGGCACCAGCGCAGGACGGGGCTCTACAACTTTCAAGCCAAATTGCCGGGCTATGTCGTAAGCAAAGCTGGTCGCACCCATTTTCGGAATGGATGGACCGCCGGTCGCGATCACGAGGGAGGACGCGAAAGCCGATTTGTTGCCATAGCCCACCTGATACTGACCATCAGAATGCGAGATATCGGTGATCGATTGTCCCAGCGAGACGGTGACATATTCATCCGGGCACTCTTCCATAAGCATCGCGACTATCTGTCTGGCCGAGCCATCGCAAAAAAGCTGACCCAGAGTTTTTTCATGCCAGGCTATGTCATATTTGTTGACCAATGCGATAAAATCCTGGGCCGTATAGCGGCTAAGCGCAGATTTGGCGAAATGCCTGTTTGCAGACAGGTAGCGGTCTGGAGTGGTGTTGCTATTTGTAAAATTGCATCGTCCACCGCCAGAAATCAGGATCTTTTTTCCCGGTTCATCGGCATGATCGATCAACAGAACCTTGCGGCCGCGTTGTCCGGCCAATGCGGCGCACATCAATCCTGCTCCGCCAGCGCCGAGGATTATTGCGTCATAGTGGGTTGGTGTCGAGGTCATGGGTTAACGTAAACGCTTCTTTGAAAAAGCCCGGCCAGAACCTGACTTGAGATATTTCTCGAATGCCAAAGCAACTTCCTCATTCTGAAAATAGTGAAAAGAAACAACCTTCCATGGCTTGTATCTTGCTGTGTGGGCAGATTTGCCGGCATTGTGATCCCGCAAACGAGATGCAACGTTGTCCGTCAAACCGGTATAATATTGTTCTGGGTGAGAAAGGCTCTGGAGAACATAAACATAGTGCATTGCCAAGTCCTCCTTCGCTCTTCGAGCTTCGGCGGACAGCCTTCGCTAAAGCTACTTGCTGGCCTGCCAGCCGTAGCTTTAGCGAAGGCTGGTGGAGCCTAGCGGGATCGAACCGCTGACCTCTTCGCTGCCAGCGAAGCGCTCTCCCAGCTGAGCTAAGGCCCCTATCCAGAGCGCGCGTTTAATCCAGTCGCGCTCTCAAATGCAAGCCAAAACGCGGCCTGCATGTAAATTGAATATCAGGTTTCGTCCGGTTCGTCGTCGCCTTTGCCTTTGCTGACGCCCAAATCATCGTCGCCGCCGAGGTCAACCTCTTGATCAGCTGATGGTTCGGCATCGTCGATGTTTACGTCCAGATCGTCATCATCGACTGTATCCGCTTCTTTCTTGGCGTCTTTCTTCGGCGCTTCTTCAAACGGCATGGGTTGCTTGGATTTCAAGCTCGGTTCGGGCGTCCAGGTTTCACCGCATTCAATGCAGGCAACCGGGTCTTCTTTACCCAGGTCATAAAAACGTGTTCCACATTTTGGGCAGCTTCTTTTCGTGCCCCATTCCGGTTTAACCATGGCTGGTTCCAAATCCTTGCTTGTCAGGTTTATCTGCGATGCACGACTCCATAAAAGGCGGAATCGATCATCCAATCGGAGCGCGCCTTGCCATAGCTTGATGGCGCTGTCAAAAGCCGTTTCACATCCCTGCACGAATCGCTGAACCTTTCAGCCGTGCGAACTCGTGAAACAAAGTCCGTCAATGACACGCAAAACTGCAAAACAGCCCCCACTAACCGGCAATCACAAACGATTTGTTCCGTCCGGAAGCCTGAAGGGGAAATTATCGGTTCCCGGGGATAAATCCATTTCCCATCGCGCTCTGATTCTGTCTGCCCTGGCGGTTGGAAAGAGTCAGATCACAGGATTGCTGGAGGGGGAGGATGTTCTGGCCACAGCCTCCGCACTTCGCGCCATGGGCGCTCGGATCGAAAAAAAAGGGGATGTCTGGACGGTGCATGGCGTGGGCGTGGGCGGATTGATGCAACCTGACTGTGCGCTGGAAATGGGAAATAGCGGGACATCTACCCGGCTGTTGATCGGCCTGATTGCCTCGCATGCGATTAGCGCAACCTTTGTCGGTGATGCCTCCTTGTCGAAACGTCCGATGGGCCGGGTGATTGATCCTCTTTCCGATATGGGTGCACAGATACAGGCGCGGCAATCGTCAGATTACAAGGCCTGCCTTCCACTCACGGTCAACGGGACAGTTCCGGCAATGCCTCTCCTGTATCGCCTGCCCGTGGCATCGGCACAGGTAAAATCCGCGATATTGCTCGCAGGTCTGAATACGCCCGGTATTACCCGCATTGTCGAACCCGTCCTCACACGCGATCACAGTGAAACCATGCTGCGAGGCTTTGGCGCCGACGTAACCGTCGAAACAGATGCGGACGGCTGCCGGATCATTTCACTGACCGGTGAAGCCGAACTCAAGCCCCAGAAAATAAAGGTACCGGGAGATCCTTCTTCCGCAGCGTTTCCCGTGGTCGCCGCTCTGATCGTCCCGGGATCGGATATCATTGTCGAAAATGTAGGAATCAATCCGACGCGTGCGGGACTGTTCGATGTTCTTCGGCAAATGGGCGGCGACCTGACCTTCAAACGCAAACGCGTTGTTGGCGGAGAGCCGGTTGCTGATCTTCACGTAAGACACAGTACATTGCGCGGAATCGACGTACCCGGCGATATCGCACCGTCCATGATCGACGAATTTCCAGTCTTGTTTGTAGCCGCCGCCTTAGCAGAAGGTACGACAAGCACGAGCGGACTGCACGAATTGCGTGTGAAGGAATCTGATCGACTGACCCAAATGGCAACCGGCCTTCGCATTCTCGGCGTGGATGTTGCGGAAAAGGAGGATGGCCTGATCATCAACGGCAATGGCGGTAAACAACTTCAAGGCGGACGCACAAAGCCAGCCATTGAAACCGCTTTGGATCACCGCATCGCGATGAGCTTTGCTGTGGCCGGGTTGATGACCAAAGGCGGACTGACAGTGGATGACATGACCCCGGCACAGACCAGTTTCCCGGGCTTTGAAAAACTCCTTAAAGGACTGGCGGCCGCATGATCTCGGACCTGGCTGCCAATATTGTCGGTATATTGGGAAGCGTGCTGATTGTCGCTGCCTATGCGTATAATGTCTATGCACCTTCTGTAAATCCATTCGCCTATAATGGGGCGAACCTGCTGGGCGCCGCGCTGCTTACCGTTTCACTGATGGTCCACTTCAATCTCGCTTCGCTCCTGCTCGAAATTGTCTGGATTGCCATCGCGCTGGGCGGTTTGTGGAAAGCCTGGCAGCAAAAAGTGGGGCAGCAACGATGATCATCGCTGTGGACGGCCCCACCGCATCCGGAAAAGGCAGCATATCCCGCCAGCTGGCGAAGCATTTTCAACTTCCGCTGATGGACACCGGTTTGTTGTATCGCGCGGTTGGCTGGATGGTCGTCCAGATGGGCGGCGATCCGGACAAGGAAGAGGATGCGCTAAAAGGCTGTATCTTTGACGGGGGCCTTCTCGATGATCCGGTCCTGCGCAGCGAAGGTATTGGCGGATATGCGAGTAAAGTCTCGGTCCATCCGGCAGTTCGCATGGCGCTCGACAAACGTCAGCGGGATTTTGCATATCAAACCGGTGGCGCCGTTCTCGATGGTCGGGATATCGGCACGGTCATTGCGCCAGATGCGGATGCCAAACTGTTCGTTACTGCATCTGCAGATGCAAGGGCAGTCCGGCGATTTGACGAAATGATCGGCCGCGGTGAGATGGTGAATTTCGATGATATTCTCGCCGATATCCTGAAACGGGATGAACGTGACAGCAACCGCTCCACCGCACCTTTGAAACCCGCTGAAGATGCGGACTTGCTTGATACAACCGATTTGACTATAGGCGACGCCGTTCAACGGGCAATTGCCATGGTGAATGCGAAGATAAGCGGCCGGCACAACAAAGATCCGGCATAGCAGAAAAGCGATGTGCAAGACGGAATGGTGCAGAACCACTCCGGCTTTGGCGCAGCTTTTGCTATTTGTGCTTACAGTTTCGCACCGCTGTTTTGGTACTTTTCCGGGGAATACGGCTATCACATTCGGTGATGGTTGTGTTTTGGTCCAAGACCAGCGGAACCAACCGCTTGGCCCGAAAAATTGACTACTAAGGATATAACCATATGGCCTCAACGGCATTTCCAAGCCGCGACGATTTCGCGGCACTCTTAAACGAATCTCTCGGTGGAGAAGACCAAGGCTTTGAAGGCCGCGTCGTCAAAGGCACCGTAACCGCCATCGAAAATGACATGGCTGTCATCGATGTAGGATTGAAATCAGAAGGCCGTGTTGCGCTGCGTGAATTCGCCGCTCCCGGTCAGAAAGCCGAACTCAGCGTAGGTGACGAAGTCGAAGTTTATGTCGACCGCATCGAGAATGTAAATGGCGAAGCCATGCTCTCCCGCGATCGCGCTCGCCGCGAAGCAAGCTGGGACAAGCTTGAAAAAGAATATGACGAAGGCAACCGTGTTGACGGGATTATCTTCGGACGTGTCAAAGGCGGCTTTACCGTCGATCTTGATGGCGCCGTAGCCTTCCTGCCCGGCAGCCAGGTTGACGTCCGCCCGGTGCGCGATGTCACCCCGCTCATGGACATTTCACAGCCTTTCCAGATCCTGAAAATGGATCGCAAGCGGGGCAATATTGTTGTTTCCCGTCGGGCCATTCTCGAAGAAACCCGTGCAGAGCAACGTTCCGGCCTTATCGAGTCTCTGGCTGAAGGACAGGTTACCGAAGGTGTCGTCAAAAACATCACCGACTATGGTGCATTTGTTGATCTGGGCGGCATTGACGGCCTGCTCCACGTTACCGACCTCAGCTACAAGCGGGTCAATCATCCGAACGAGATGATCAATATCGGCGATACGCTGAAAGTTCAGATCATCAAGATCAACAAGGATACACAACGTATCTCGCTTGGCATGAAACAGCTCGAAAGCGATCCATGGGATTCGGCTTCCGAGAAATATGCTGTGGGCACCAAGCTGTCCGGCTCCGTAACCAACATCACTGAATATGGTGCGTTTGTGGAACTGGAAGCTGGCATTGAAGGCCTTGTCCATGTTTCGGAAATGAGCTGGACCAAGAAAAACGTACATCCAGGCAAAATCGTATCCACTTCGCAGGAAGTCGATGTGATTGTTCTTGAGGTTGATACCGAAAAACGCCGGATTTCACTTGGCCTCAAACAGGCTCAGTCCAATCCGTGGACCGATTTTGCAGACACGCATCCTGTTGGAAGCACCGTCGAAGGCGAAGTCAAGAATGCAACCGAATTCGGTCTGTTCGTTGGTCTCGAAGGCGACGTCGATGGCATGGTTCACATGTCCGATATCGCTTGGGGCATTTCCGGCGAAGATGCGCTCAACCTCCACCACAAGGGTGAGCAGGTGAAAGCTATCGTTCTCGACATCGATGTTGACAAGGAACGCATTTCACTGGGCATGAAACAGCTTGAGAAAGGCGCTCCCGCTGTTGGCGGCGCTGACACTGGCGGCATGAAGAAGGGATCGGTTGCGACCGTGAACGTTCTCGAAGTACGCGACGGTGGACTTGAAGTTCAGGTTGGTGACGATGGTGCTACCGGATTCATCAAGCGGACAGATCTTGGCCGTGATCGCGACGAGCAGCGGCCTGATCGCTTCCAGGTTGGTCAGAAAGTTGACGCAATGGTCATTGGTTTCGATCGTTCCAAGAAACCAAACTTCTCGATCAAGGCGCATCAGCTGGCTGAAGAAAAACAGGCTGTCGAGCAATTTGGTTCCACCGATTCTGGTGCCAGCCTTGGCGACATTCTGGGCGAAGCGCTCAAGAAGAAAGACGATTGATCCAACCAGGCTAACTGCCTTGATCAATATGACAAAAAGCCCGTTCTCCCACGAGGAGGCGGGCTTTTTTGCGTTTCAGGCCAACCGAGCCTGTATAAATCCGTCCCGATTCAATACGTATCGAGTCATAAAATCCAAAGCCCATTGAAAACATGTAAATTTTCTGGCACTATCAAGGCTTATTCCTAGTAGGTGGAACTGCTTTCTTTGAAAGCCTGATTCCAAAAATGGCATGGTTGCCCCTGAAGCGGAAAGGCAAGCCGATGATACGTTCCGAATTGCTTGAAAAACTGGCACATGAGAACCCGGAATTAAAGCCGGATGAAATCGAAAAAATTGTGGATCTGTTTTTCAATCAGATAACCCAAAAACTTGCAGAAGGTGGCCGGATCGAGCTCCGGGGATTTGGAGCTTTCTCTACCCGCGAACGCAAACCGCGCATTGGTCGGAACCCGCGCACGGGTGAATCCGTTCAGGTGCCCGCAAAACGCGTACCTTATTTCAAACCTGGAAAAGAGATTCGGGAACGCCTGAACAAGCGGTAACAATCTGAACAAATGGCGGCCTTGTCGTCTGGTTCACATGAAATTTTCCATTTTTATGCTGACGGCACTTGACCCGCCGCGTGCAATAATGCTTGTCGCAAGACATCCGGTTATCTCACCGGATCTACCGGTGCGGACGTGGCGAAATGGTAGACGCAGCAGACTTAAAATCTGCTATCCGAAATGGGTGTGCGGGTTCGAGTCCCGCCGTCCGCACCAGTCTGAATTCAAGACAATCGCAATCGCAACTGCGCCAATGCCCGATCAAAATAGGAAGTGTCCTTGTGTAAACGGGACATCACTATAGCTCCGTCGACTTGTGCCAGACAAGCCATGGCCTCTGACTCAGGATCACTTATCCCGGAAACCGAACCGTCAACCTGTCCCCTTGCGAATGCCTCGGTTAGCCAGATCATATTGCGAGCCTGAAACTCTTTCACATCATCAATCAATTGTTCGTTAAGAGCGTCACGGTCCACGCACAGCGCAATCGACAAACAGATCGACTCTCCATCTTCGATGGTAGCACGCGTTTCCGCAAGATAGGCGGCCAAACGTGTTGCGCCATTTGCCTTGCTTTGATCCATGCCATCAAACCAGCCGTAAAACCGCTGAGAATAGCGCGCAAAAACAGCGACCAGCAAGTCGGGTTTTGTGGGAAAATGATGAAACATGCTGGCTTTGCGAATACCAACATCCCGCGCAATATGTCCAAAACTGAAGCCATTATGCCCTTTTTGCCGGGCGGCTCGCTCTGCATGTTCCAATATGGCGGATCGCGTATCCATAGCATCCTTGTAACAGCAAATCTCGTATATGCAAAAAACGTATCAAATGGCGGCAATATGTAAAATACCGGCGGAACACGGCTATTTCGTTGACTACCATCCGGTTGGTAGATACGTTTGCAACCAGTCAAATGATGATTAGGGGGGCTAATATCATCACTGATCGCGATCGTTCCGAACTAGAAAATGAACCAGTGGAAGGTTCCGGAATGGTTTCGCCTGAAGATTCAAGTTCGTCATTGATGTTTCAGACATCGGCCGAACCAGAACCCTCCGCCGATGATATTGACAGCCCGAAGATCGCGTCTCTTTTGCTGAAGATCTGGACGATCCGTGCGGGAAGCTTCAAACAGGTTTCGGACGAGATAACCGAGATTCCCTGGAATATCCTGCTGGACCTGACCTGCTCGGAGGAGATCGGACGAACGGTTGTCGCTTCGGATCTCGCGATTGCCTACAACGTCCCAAAAAGTACGATGAACAGATATGTCGATTATTTGCACAGCATCGGATTGGTACGCAAGACCCGTGATAAAGCAAACCGGGTCAGGGTATTATTGACTTTGACCGATTCAGCGAAAACCACAATGTCCGGAACACTCGACAGAATTGGCGACGAATTGCAAATCTAACCGGATTGATATTCAGGTTAACCGCTGACCCTTTCAAGCGGCTCAAAGCATCGACATATCCGAAGGCTGATCAAGCATGATCCTGCCTGCAAGTTCAAACACCGCTGGCGCGGTTGCAATATGCTGGGTCGCAACATGCGCATCCCGGAATCTCCGTTGCAAGCTATTGCCGCTATACACCGCAGCTCCTCCTCCGAGCGTATAGGCAGATTTGCAAGTGTCCGCCGCGATTTCCGTTGCGTGGGCACAGGCCAGACGCAAATTTCCGCGCGTTTTGGGCGATATGGCATTTTCTCCCGTTGCCTCAATCCACGATTGGGTAACCGCCGACTCCAAATAGGAAAATGCGCTGCTCAACCTGGCTTCTGCTTTGGCGAGATCCACTTGAACCGTTGGCCGCTGCGCCATGGTCCGCCCACCACCCGGTGTTTTCTTGTTTAAGGCTACCGTCTTGATTTCCTCAAGTGCGGCACGTGCATTTCCCAGAGCAACCGACGAAACCCCCAATGCGAGCAAACCGAACAAAGGAAATTTGTATAGTGGCCCTTTTTCTCTGGGAACATCAGCAACGAATGACACGCTGCGTTCTTTTGGCACGATCAGATCCTGCACCTTGAAGTCTCCGGATCCCGTGCCCTTCATTCCCGAAACATGCCAACTATCGATGAATTCCACTGCATCCGCCGGAAAGAACAACATGCGGTGGCAGGGCGCACCATTGTCGAACTTTTGCAAATCTCCGTCCTTGAATATCATTGCACCGCCGCCCAGCCAGTCACAATTTGGTGATCCGGAACCCCACTGCCATTGGCCGGACAACAGATAGTGATCGCCCTTGTCTACCGCCTTGCCCATTGGTGCGAATACGCCGCCGGTTATCACATGCCGGGAACCGAATATTTCCCGTGCAGCGGTCTGATCCATGTAGGCGGCACCAAGTGTGGACGTTACCGCAATCATCGCGCACCACCCCGCGCTGGCATCGGCTTCTGCGATAGTCTCAATAATTTTCAGAAAATCGAGAGGCTCCAGCTCCAGCCCTCCAATCGCTGCGGGTTTTGAAAGATTATAGGCTCCCGCCATTGCCAGTTTCAGCGCCAGGTCAGTCGGCAACTGCCGTGCTTGCTCGGTTTCGCTCGCGCGGCTGGCTATTTCCGGGAGCAGTTCAATAATGGCATTGCCAGTCGATCCGCCGATTCCGCTAATATCATACTGCAAACCCACCATGTTTTTCTCCGTAACAGCACTCAACATAAGAGTTACTGTTTGTTGATCCAGCAAAAACAACTAGTGTCAGAATATGCGCATGACTTTCTTTTTCTGCCTGCTGTTGATGCTGACGGGATGCGAGCCACGGCTGGACGAAAACACCATGCCCGGTCGCCATCAGATTGTCAGACTTTCGGATTCCGAAATCAAAGGTCTCGACCCCCAGAAAATTTCTGATCTGTCATCGCTGCGCATCGCGGCAGATCAGTTTGAAGGACTGACGCGACTCAATGCCCGAGGCGAGGCAGAACCCGGACTGGCTGAGCAATGGATGGTGTCGGACGATGGCCGCGTCTGGACGTTCATACTTCGAAAGAATTTGCGCTTTTCAGATGGAGCAAGTTTCGATGCCACCATTTTTCCGCAAATATTGAAGCGACTTCGCGACCCCGGCAATGCAGCGCCGGCAAAGTCGTTATTTGACAATATCTCTGGAGTTCGCGCAACCGGGGAAAATGGCGTTCAGATAATCCTCGCTGCCCCGGCCCCTTCCCTGCCCATAGTTCTGGCTCACCCCGCGATGGCAGCAATTCCGTTACACCGGATTGGTGCGGTCGGCGACAAATGGACTTCCGACCGACCGCTGGTTACCAGCGGCCCGTATCAGATGACAAGCTGGCGACTCAACGATCATGCCCGGCTTGATCGCAACGCCAACTGGCACGACGAACGGAAAATTGTAGAGACCATCATCTGGAAACCAATGGATGATGGATTGTCGGCAATGCGGCTTTTCCTCGCCGGCGGTGCGGATATAGCAGCGGACTATCCGGCGAGCCGGCACCGCTGGTTGCAGGAAGAGCATCCCGGTCTGGCGCACAGCGTGCCCTATCTGGGAAGCTATTATTATGCGTTCAACACACGGCGACCTCCCTTTGATGATCGCCGGGTCCGCATGGCGCTATCACTGGCAGTCGAGCGTCAATGGATCGTGGATGAAGTGATCGGGATCGGCAATATCCCTGCCTGGGGCCTGTTACCGCCAGGATTGGCTGGGCAGGAAAATTTCAAGCCGGAATGGGCTGATCAGCCGAGAGAAGAACGACTGTCCAAGGCCAGAAAGCTTCTTGCGGACGCAGGCTATAACGTTGACAATCCTCTGGAATTCGAGATTCGTTTCAACAGCTCGACCGAACATCGCCGGGTATCAGTGGCCCTGGCGGCGATGTGGAAACCATTGTCCGTGAATGCCAGCCTGTTCAACAGCGAAGCGGCCTTGCACTTCGCAGCACTGCGCCAGCATGATTTTGCATTGGCACGGTCCGGCTGGATTGCCGACATTCCCACCGCTGACAATTTTTTGATGGTGCATCAATCTGCAAATGGTTCAGGTAACTATTCCGGGTACAATAATCCGGATTATGATGGACTTATCACCAAAGCGCTGGAGACACCGGATCCGGATCAACGCGATGCCCTCATGAGACAGGCCGATGAGATCCTGTCCGCCGATACGCCGGTTCTGCCTCTGTACTTTTACGTGACGCGTTCACTGGTTTCAGAACGCATCTCGGGATGGGAAGATAATATTTCCAATGTTCACCCCAGCCGTACTTTGCGTATAAGGGCGAAATGATCATGCCTCGCCTCGCTCGCTCCTTCAAGATCTGTCTGGCATTGACGGCCAGCCTGGCGCTTGCGGCATGCAGTGCCTCGGGAAATGAAGATCGTGCGCGGGTGACCGTAATTGATGACGCTGGCACCAGCATCAATCCTGTCGGAATCCGGTTAAACTACGCATCGGCCACTGCGCGGTCTGCTGTTGCCAAGGGATTAATTGGTCTGGACGAACAAGGGCGTGTCGTCCCCTCAATTGCAGCGCGCTGGATCGTAACTGATGATGGTCTCAGCTATATTTTCCGCCTGAACGAAACCAAATGGGAAGACGGCAGACAGATTACAGCAGAACGCATCGCGACCTTGCTGACGGAACGATTTGTGGAATTGCGCACCAGTCGCCTGGGCCGGGACCTGCGCGTAGTCGACGAAATTATCTCGATGACCGGGCGCGTGATAGAAATCCGCCTGGATTCACCGCACCCCAATTTCCTGCAGCTTTTGGCGCAACCGGAAATGGGCCTGTTCCGTGCCGGCCATGGCGCTGGTCCAATGATCGAGTTCGACCGAGCACCCTTCTATCAACTGGCTCCGCTCGTGTTGCCGGATGAGAATGAAGAAGAAAATCCGGAAGAAGAAGAGACCGCCGTCGAAGACGACCCCCGGCGTGTCACATTGCGCAGTGAAACGGCATCCCGGGCGATCGCGCGCTTTGATGCCGGGCATATTGACGTGGTACTCAATGGCAAGTTTCATCACTTGCCGCTTATCGACGAGTCCGGGATCAACACCAATAATCTGCGACTGGACCCGGTTGCGGGACTGTTCGGATTGCGATTTATCCGCGGTGAGGGCTTCTGGTCGGTCCCCCAAAATCGGGAAATTTTATCAATGGCCATCGACCGCCCCGCCCTGTTGACGTCCTTTCCGAATGTCACAGCCTGGAAAAGTCGCCAGAAGATCGTCCCGGAAGCTCTTGATGTTGCCGGGATCAATACACGGCCCGACTGGGCCTCGATGACAATGCAGGATCGGATCGCATTTGCCCGGCAGCACGTTAGCCGGTGGAAAGCATCCGAAGGCTTTGTCCAGCCATTGTCCGTCTCCTTACCCGATGCCGCGGGTGCAGATATTTTATTCATTCGCATTCGCGCGGATTTGCGCCGGGTGGGACTGGATGCCAGGAAAGTCGGATTGGGCGCAGAGGCAGATGTTCTTCTGATCGATGAACTGGCGCCTTATGACAGTCCGCAATGGTTCCTGTCCCGATTCAGTTGTGATCAGACGCCGGTCTGCCTCAATGATGCCGACAGCAAGATTTCCGAAGCTGACGCAGCAACCAACCTTGAAATCAAGGCAAGGCTTTATGCTGAATCCGAACAGATGCTGGTCAATCATTACAACTACATCCCGCTGGGCACGCCCGTCCGCTGGTCTATCGTACGGCCCGATCAGCGCGGGTTTGCGGTAAATCCCCGCGGGTGGCATCCATTGAATACGCTGGTGGGAATACCTATATCATAAGTGTATGAGGTTTATAGGACAGGGAGACGCGTATATGGCCATTTCAGAAGAGCAGCTGAAACGGCTCGCGGAGCAATTGCCCGATGTCAGCCGCGATCCCCAAGCGGTGCGCCAGCGCGTTGAAGCGATGGAAAAGGTGCTGGAACGTGCCTTTGTCATTCCCGGAATAAACCGTCCGATTGGCATCGATTCTCTGGTCGGTTTGATCCCTGTGGTTGGTGATATCGTTACCGCAGTCATGGGGGCCTATATCGTCTGGGAAGCCCGCAATCTGGGCATGTCCAAATGGCAATTATCCCGCATGGCGGCCAATGTCGGCATTGATACCGCATTGGGAGCAGTGCCGTTGGCTGGTGACCTGTTTGACTTTTTGTGGCGGTCCAACAGCCGTAATCTCAAGATCATCCGCAAACATCTCGACAAGCACCATCCCGGAACGCACACCATCGATAACAGCCCGACACTGTTCGGCAAGGACTGAACATCAGGCAGCGGGGAAGCGGGCGCCAAATTCCTCACCGGCCAGTCTTGCCGTATTCGCAACAAAACTGACGGTATGATAGGTACCGCACAAGGCCATAATTTCCAGTTGTTGCTCCAACGACCAGCATTGCTGAAAATGATGCAGATCAGCATCTTCCACGATTCCCTGATCACATAACTGGTCGATACAGCGTATCAGCAAATGTTCGTCAGCATCCCAGAGTTCGCTATTCGCCTCCGGATATCGCGTTGCAGCAATTTGCGCTTCTGAAAAGCCGGCCGCTTTGGCAAATATCGCGACGTGGACCCCCCATTCATATTCGCAGTTCCGGTTGGCAGTCGTGCGAAGAATAACGATCTCCCGTTGACGCAGCGATAGCGGACTTTCCTTGTCCAGAAGATTGGGAACCGCTTTCTGCAAAAACCTCTTGCTGTTCGCAAAGGTCCTGAAGAGGGTCAGCAAATATCCATCCTGCTGCGGATAGTTTTGTAAAATTGCTTCGATTTCTGGACACATTGGACGGTCCAAAGGCCCTAAAATATTGCGCATCTGCTATCTCCTTGCTACATATTATGTAGTATACATGCGCTACATTATATGTAGCGTCAAGAAAAAGGTGCACGCTCATGCCAGACAGGAGTATAACGCGCGGATCGACGACCGGTCGGCCGATCATGGTTTTGCTGGATGCTCTGGGTAAACGCTGGACCTTGCGGATCATGTGGGAGCTGCGTGATGGTCCCCAGACCTTTCGCAATCTTCAGGAACGCTGTGACGATGTCTCGCCCACAACACTGAATAACCGCCTCCGGGAACTGCGCAAAATGGCGATCATCGATCATCGAGAAGGAGGATATTGCTACACCGCATTGGGAACCGAACTGGGCGAGCAAATGATCGCTCTGGACCAATGGTCAGCCCGTTGGGCCGATAGCGTTAAAGACTAGCGCCTAAGCTCCCCGCCAGATCTTCACGGCGCTGTCATTACCCAGCATCTGCATATGCGATGGACAGCGTTTTGGCCGAAAGCCTTGCCCCAGACAGATACGTACTTCCTCCAGCCATCCCCGACGATTGACTTTGAGTCTGATCATATTGGCGGCAAGTCCTTCGTTGGCGGATACAAACGCCTGGCGCAACTGGCCGGCCGTGAGCGGTTTGCGTGATAACCGGTCCATATTGGGGAACACCACCGCCCCGAACATGATCCGTGAAATGCGAAAATAGGTTTCAGGGCGTCGGGCCATGCAAGACCCGTGCTTCGCCCATTCTGTGGCCATTAGACGCGCGGTGGGCATCATGCAGAAATTGCGTTTCACAATCGCCGGTGAAAGCGCCCTGGTTGGCCGGCACCATTGCGGATAAGACGGTCCCTGTGCATCCGGCCAGAGGCCATGGAGGATGAACGCAAAACTGCCATCATCGCCGCTACACTGCGTTTTATGGCGCGCATTGTCCTTGCGGGTACGGCAAAATTCCGGAGACCAGCTCATCGCCAGCGTATAGCCGGATATCGGCTTGATCCGGCGTGGCTGGCTGGCTGGCTTTTTGGATGGTGATGCCGGCTGGATGAGTGAAGGCGCGCGGCATTGATAGGATTGGGCATTTGCCATTGTTGGAACAAAAAGCATCAGCGGGATGCAAAATGACCTGAAGGCCCTGGTCAAAAGAGAAACAGCCTTCAAAACACTGGTTTTCAATCTACTTGAACACATCTTCCAGGTCCGTGTCTTTTTCCAGTGAGATTGCCCCTTTTGATGCGAACCAAAGACGGGCATCGGATCGGAAAAGAAGCGCAAAAGCAACAAATGCAAGAGTTTTTGAAGCAGCATAAAATACCAGGTCGGTTCCTTCATATCCTGTGTAGTCAACGGCCCAACTCACCAGCGAAGCCACTGAAATTGATATCAGTATCCATTTCGCAATTTTAGACGCGCGATGTGCGGTGTAAAACCAGAGCAGCAACTCGATCGCAAAAACGATGACCATTGCCGAAATCGTGGCGGCCACGAAAATCCTATATGTTTCCGGATCAAATTCATCATCAACAAAAATATTGTCCCATTGGAGCACGAGTTCAACAAATGAACCAAAAATCGACAACCCGTATAAGCGCTCAAACCAAAGAACAGAATTGGGCCTTGGCGAATACGTCATGTCTTGATTGCTAATCCTGCCAGAAATCCAGCCCGATGTCAGCCGCCGGAGCCGATTGTGTCAAACGCCCGACCGAAATGAAATCCACGCCGGTTTCCGCCTTGTCGCGAATGGTCTCCAGATTGATGCCGCCACTGGCCTCTGTCGGCACACGTCCGCCAATCAGCGTCACCGCCCCGCGCAGGGTTGCCGGCTCCATATTGTCGAGCAGCAAATGGGTCGCGCCCGCTGCCAGCGCCGGTTCAATCTGATCGACCCGGTCTACCTCGACAATGATCCGTTCAATTCCGGCATCAACAGCGCGCTTCACCGCTTCGCTAATATCCCCCGCGACCGCGACATGATTATCCTTGATCATCGCTGCGTCCCACAGACCCATGCGGTGGTTCTGCGCCCCGCCCATGCGCGTCGCATATTTCTCCAGCACCCGCAGGCCGGGAATGGTTTTGCGGGTGTCGAGCAACGTGCAGTTCGTGCCCTGTATCTGGCGAACATATTCGTTGGCCATGGTTGCAATACCGGTGAGATGCTGAACCGTGTTAAGCGCGCTGCGTTCCGCCGTCAGCATCGCCCTGCCCTTGCCTTTCAGGCGCATGATATCCGTGCCGGCTTCGACTGCCTCGCCTTCCTGCGTGAGAATTTCAATCTCGACGTCCGGATCCAGCGCCCGAAAAAATGCTTCGGCAATGGGAAGCCCTGCAATAACGGCATCGTGGCGGCTGTCCATGACGCCGGTGAAGACAGCATCTTCCGGAATCACGGCCTCGGATGTGACATCGCGGCTGGTAGGACCGAGGTCTTCCGCTAGCGTGGATTGAACAAAAGCGTCGAGGTCGAAGCGGTCTAGGGTGAAGGTCATGGCCACTGTCTAACGACAAGCTGCCACGACCGAAAGTGATAATCTGCCATGCTAGCGCAGGCTGGCATCTCGGGCGTCGAAGCGAAAACAATTGAGAGTAGACACCCTTAAATCAATTCAACGCATCAATATCCGTAAGCGACAATTCAACAAACTTATCAAAATTATCGGCAACAAACCTGTCTTTGCCTCCGATTACGGCTATTTTCCCATAGTCTGAGCCAGATTGACAACAAATCGCCCATGCCCAACTCCAAATACAATAGTCTGCAAAAAAAAGATATTTGCCCGAATGCTTGGCAATTTGTTCGTGGGAGATTTCGCCATCATACTCTTCAGGAATGTTTTTTATGCGGTCTGCTGACCACCAATCAACAAAATCATCGTCAACGCTGTCCTGATGGGGCATTGGCGCTGTTGTTTGAAGATAGGATTTGAAAGTGCCGGGAATCAGGATGTCGTATCTATCTTCCAGCAACTTGATTGAATTGCCTTGGATGAAATCGACCCTGCCAGATTCATGCTTATTGCTCCAACGTTGCTTCAATTTTTCGCAGGTTGAATTCAACTAACTCACCCCTCATGGGCCAAATCAGTAGGCCCCAAATCGCCCTGCCCAATCGTAGCACTTGCCATTTCCAGCATTTTGTCCAAACTCTTCTTCGCGGCCAGGCGCAGCTCCTCGTCCATCTCGATCCGGGGTTCCAGATCGCGCAAGGCCACGTAGAGTTTCTCCATCGTGTTCAGCGCCATATAGGGGCAGATATTGCAGTTGCAGTTTCCGTCCGCGCCGGGTGCGCCGATAAAATTCTTTTCCGGAACTGCTTTTTCCATCTGGTGGATGATGTGCGGTTCGGTGGCGATGATGATTGTGTCACCGTTAAATTCCTTCGCATATTTCAGGATCGCGCTGGTCGAACCGACCATGTCGGCATGATCAACAATATAGGCCGGACATTCGGGATGCGCGGCGACGGGCGCATCGGGGTGCTTCACCTTGAGTTTGAGCAGCTCTGTCTCGCTAAATGCTTCGTGGACGATACACACGCCAGGCCACAGCAGCATGTCGCGGCCGGTCTGGCGCGCGATATATCCGCCGAGATGCTTGTCAGGGCCAAAGATCACTTTCTGATCCTTTGGTATCTGAGAAAGAATATGTTCGGCCGACGAACTGGTGACGATAATATCGGACAGCGCTTTTACTTCAGCGGAGCAGTTAATGTAGGTAAGCGCGATATGATCAGGATGCTCGTCGCGGAACGCCTTGAACTTGTCTGGCGGGCATGAATCTTCCAGCGAGCAACCCGCATCCAGATCGGGAAGCACAACGACCTTTTCCGGCGAGAGAATTTTGGCGGTCTCTGCCATGAATTTCACGCCGCAAAAGGCGATGACATCAGCATCGGTTTCCGCAGCCTTGCGCGACAATTCCAGACTGTCTCCGACAAAGTCGGCAATATCCTGAATCTCGGGCTTCTGATAATAATGGGCGAGGATGATCGCATTGCGTTCCTTGCGCAGCCGGTTGATCTCTTCGATCACGTCCACGCCTGCCAGGCTGCCTCCAATTCCACCACGTGCGTCCATTATATCGTTCCTTTGAATGAGTTGCTTTGGCTATGCCATGCGGCGACCGAAAAGATCAATCGTCGATGCGGAATTTTACGATTTCCGCTTTCACTGTCCGGGCCGCATCCATGCCCCCCAATATATAGTAATCATCGCCCGATTTTACGAGCCCGCGATGGTCCATGCTCGCCGCATCCAGCCTTCCCAATGCCTGCCAGCTATCCGAATTCAGATCATATCCAAAAATCCGGTCAGAAGGTTTTGCGGGCACATCATCATAACCGATGCCATTGTAATTATATGGATTGTCGCCGCCGCCCGCGAATATTACCTGCCCGCGCTGCTCATCCCCCATCGATGCCATGCGATAAAGCGGTCCACCGGGCATGGGATCAACCGGTTTCCAGTCAATTTGTGCCGGATCATCGGGATCAACGTCACCGCGCCACGTAAATGGGGCAGCGACAAACTTGCGTTTGCCATCAACCAGACCGGCAACCGCGACGCCATCTGAAATGATCATGCTGTTGCCAACCATGCCACCGGCATGACCAAAGACGGGTTTGCCGGGAAACGCGGTGGCCTGGGTCCAACCGTCGGTTCGGGTATCATAGAGCTGGACCAGACTGACATTGCCCTGATCATGCCAGCCGGATACCAGATAGATATAGCGGTCGAGATAGGGCAGAACGACCATGTCATCGACCGGTGTCGGCATGTCGGCCACCCGTGCATAGTTCTCATCCTCCGGGTCGAAAGCAAATACTTCCGGAGTCGAAACTTCAGTGCCGCTCTCGGCAACCGTATATCCGCCGAAAAGATAGATTTTACCGGAGATTGTAACGGCAGCGCTGGCCAATCTGCCTTCGTCAACCGGCACCGGTGCAATCGTTTCACAGGTTTGTGAGCTGATGACACAGGCAAATGCCGCATGGCTGGTATCCTGCCAGCTCTTGCCCTTTGTCAGGCCATTAAAGCTGTACAAAGTGGCCCCGTCTGGGCCCTGGGCCTTCGCGACGGCATTGTTGGTGATCGCTTCCGGCAGGGCAAATGAAGCAACAATATCGTCGTCCTCTGCCGCTGCGGATTGTTCCGCACCTTTTGGCCACAACAAATAAGCCAGCACAGCGACCGCAATGACGACAGACAATATCGTCAGGCTGCCCAGCCGCTTCATTCGGTCAGGCTCCAGACTTCATTTTCTTCTCCAACCCGTCCGCGATTTTGTAAATCCAGGAGATGGGCCAGAACTGACCTGCCAGCAGCACCAAACAGCCGCGGGTCCAGTCCTTTGTACATTTTCTGAACCATGTCCGGAATGGCCGATGCGTCCTCATCGAGTAGGTTTAGGATCTGACGTTCCCGCTGTTTGCGGTGGCCCATCATCCCGCGAACCAGCTGTTGCGGTTTGTCCACCGGCTTCCCGTGTGCCGGATAATAGACCTTGTCTTCCCGTTCATAGATTTTCTGCAGCGAAGCCATATAGTCCGCCATGTCGCCATCGGGCGGCGAAATCACACTGGTCGACCAGGCCATGACATGATCGCCGGTGAACATCGCACCGGATTCCTGCACGGCGAGACACAAATGGTTGGATGTATGACCTGGTGTTGCAACGGCTTCGATCGTCCAGCCATCGCCGGCCAGAGTTTCGCCGTCGACCAGGATACGGTCCGGACTATAGGTCTGATCAAAGCTTTCATCCGCGCGTGGCCCATCATCTTCCAGCACCAGCGGGGCGCATCCGATGATAGAAGCACCTGTTCGCACAGAAAGCGGTCCCGCAGCAGGGCTGTGGTCGCGGTGGGTATGCGTGCACATGATCGCAGTGATTTTTGCATCGCCAGCTGCGGCCATAATGGCATCGATATGGGTATCCAGCGCAGGACCGGGATCAATCACGGCACGATCACTACCATTGCCGACCAGATAAGTCTGGGTGCCGGTATATGTATAGGGACTGGGGTTACCGGCGAGAACGCGGACAATCAGCGGTTCCAGCTGCTCTGCCAGGCCTGTCGGGAAACTGGCGGGATCAAATTGCTCATCCATGACAGGGATGTGGCATATTCAGCCGCGAACACAACCAAAAATCATCCTGGGCAACCGAAGCCGCACGCGATCCATTCAAATTTTTCGACAGTTTAGATCAAATCGTTTGCAGTTTGATCTGCAATTTTTCGATTTCCCGATCATAGTTTTTCAGATCCCGGCGCAATTTGGCCTTGGGTGTATCGCAGGATTTTGCTGCCGCAGCCCGGCGCTCCTTGAGGGAGCGAAGCGTGATTTTCATCATTTTTTTCTGATCGATCTTGGTTTCAAAAGTTCCGCAACCGGCAACCACGGCCCACGCATGTTCGGTCATTCCGCCCCGTTCGCCGCCAAAGGCGATTTTCTTGTTCATCGCCTTGCAGTTTATGTCTGACTTCCTGGCGGAAGGAGCAACCGGCAATTGCGGTGCGAAGGATATTTCCGCAACCTGATTGGCAATGCTCCAGATACGCGAGGTTTTGCGACTTTCACTGGCGGAATTGCGTTCGGCTTCACGAATAGCCTCTCTGGCTTCCCATCGCGCTTCGCGTTGAGCTTCACGGGCCTCTTCACGTGCTTCGCGTTCTGCTGCGCGCGCTTCCTGTTCGGCCTCGCGCGCTTCCCGATCCGCTTCGCGTGCTTCCTGTTCGGCCTCGCGCGCTTCCTGCCACGCTTCGCGCTGCGCTTGACGAACCTCGTTCTGGGCTTCTCGAACGCTTTGCTTCGCATGACGCTGAGCCAGAGCAACCTCACGTTTCCATTCAATCTGGGAATTTTGAAATTCACGCTGGATGTCTTGCATCTGGCGCTTCAGTTCTTCCCGGTCGAAATCCATTTCGCGCAGAGCCTGATCGGCTGCCATACGAGACTTTTCGGCTTCCTCAACCAGTTTGCGTACTTGCTTCGCCGTCAGTTTTTCACCGGTGCGCAGGATAATTGTCCGTCCATTGACTTTGACTTTATGAACATGCTCTTCCCAGTCATCACCGCTCTTCTGTCCGTTTAGCATGGTGATGTTCGTGACACTCCCTGCCCGATCAGTTGCGGCAACTTCCAATGGTTCCGGAGCTGCAGGTGCAGCTGGCGGAACGAGTGCAATGGGGGCGTCCGGTGCAACAGGAACCGAAACATCCGGCTCCACCAGATCCTCGACAATTGGTTCCACAGCATATGTAACGGTAGCAGTCAGTGGCAACGCGACAATAGTGCCCGCACCGACCAGAATGGCGCCAACACGCTTGCGAAAGGACGATTTCTCATTTTGGCCAAGCATTTTAAGCCGGTCCTTGATCTTGTCCTTCTGGTTCAGAGGACTGGCGAGACCCAGCTTGTGTCCGGAAACTGATTTCGCGATCGTCCGGCCATAGACGGCCCGAACCTCGCGACCGCTTTTTTGCAATATACGTGCATCACAGGCCGTTTCCTGATCCTGCCGAAAGGCAATCCAAGCAAACCAGGCCACCGGATTGAACCAGTGAAGTGAAAGAATAAGAAGGCCGACGAAATTCGCAGCCAGATCACCGGAGCGATGGTGCGCGATTTCGTGCTCCAGAGCCAGTTCCCGTTCGCGCGGCGCGTAATTGCGGAAGAAATCTGCAGGCACGGCGATATATTTGTCGAAAATCCCGAATGCGAGCGGTCCACCGACGGCAGCGGTTTCAAGAATTTTAATATTGCCATGCTGGCCAACGAGCTGGCCATCGGCGAGAATATCTTCGCGAAACTGAAAATAACCAGCAAGCTTGCTCACAAACAGCAATCCTGCTCCGCCGATCCACAATATCACGGCAATCATAACCCAGTTCACAGAAGCAAACGCGCTGACAGCAACTTGCTGGACAGCAGAAGACTGCGCAAGATCCGAAGCAAGAATCGCGGGTACCAGGGGCTCGGCAACTTCGGCTGCAGGAACCGTGACAGTCAATGTCGGCATGAACAGGCGTGCAAGCGGTAAAATCCAGAGCAGATAGGAGATATGGGGACCGAAAAAATGGCTGACAGGCTTTCGAATGAGAAGCACCAGTGCCATCAACAATGTCATCGACACCATTGTATCCAGAGTCCAAACTGCAAAAATCCCGCTTCCCAAAAGCTCGCTGCTCATGCTTTCAACTCCCTTAAAAGCTCTTCGATTTCGCGAATATCATCCGCGCTCAATTCGTCGGCCTCCGCCAGGTGCGCAACCAGCGGCGTGACTTTCCCCCCGAAAAGTCGATCGACAAATTTACGTGAAACTCCCGCCAGATAAGCATCTCTCTCGACCAGTGGCGAATAAAGGAACCGGCGCCCGTCGCGCTCTGTTCCGACAACGGCTTTGGCAGCCAGCCGGGAAAGTAGCGTCTTCACCGTCTGAAGCGACCAGCCCTTTGCCTCGATCACGCGGTCGGCGACTTCAGTCGCGGTCAGAGGTGCTTTTGCCCACAGCACCTCCATGACTTCATGTTCTGCTTCGCTGATGCGCTCAACCATCAAAGTGCTCCCTCAACCGAAAACAAGCTTTCGGCTATCCTGACTTGACCACAGTTGTAGTTTAATCGACTACGGTTGTAAACAATGAATTTTACAAGTCGCGCGCGCTGGCCTGTCAGAAACTCGGAAAATTCGCTCTGTCGCTGTCGAGAAATTTTACATCAAACCAAACGTTAACAGCCTGATAACCAGCTAAATCACTGAATTTGCGTCCGAGGTCAAAACTGGCATGAACAGTGCAAGGTATGGTTTGTTCCTATTGTTTCATTCCCACGAAACAGAAATGAGGGGGACGACGGCCTGGTCTCCATCGTCCCCTCTCATAGAAATTACAGACAAACACTACCCTGTATCACAGCGGCTCGGAACTCCTAATCCGGGCCGCTTCTGATTCTGGTGTAATCTTTTTGGCCAGCAGATCGAATCAGCACACCAATATCGATTTGCGCTCGAAACCGATCGCCCGTTTCAAGATATTATATCAGCGCTTACGAAAAGGTGGTCTGTCAAACAGCCCGAAAACTCATCAGCTTGCGGGCGCAACTTTCTTTGCGGCCATCAGCTCGCCCAGTTCACCGGCTTCATACATTTCCATCATGATGTCCGAGCCACCGACAAATTCGCCTTTGACATATAGCTGCGGGATCGTGGGCCAGTCGGAAAAAGCCTTGATGCCCTGGCGAACGTCCATGTCCTGGAGCACATCCACGGATTCAAAGCCAACGCCCAGATGCTCCAGTATTGCGACGGCTTTGCTCGAAAAACCGCATTGCGGGAACAGGGGTGTTCCTTTCATGAAAAGCACGACGTCATTGTTCGTGACCATGTCTTCGATTTTTGCGTTGGTTGCATCTGACATAATAATTCTCCTAAGCGGGAGTTCCGGTGGTCAGCTGCAACGCATGCAACTCTCCACCCATTTTACCTTTGAGGGCGGCATATACTGCCCGCTGCTGATTGACGCGGCTCATACCGGCAAAGGCAGCTGACACCACCTTGGCGGCATAATGATCACCATCCCCTGCAAGGTCCTGAATTTCGACAATAGCATCGGGAAAAGCTTCCAGGATCATCGCCTCCAGATCTGCGCTCGCCATCGGCATATTCGGCAGTCCTATTCAGCTTGTTCGATGAACTGGCGCCGCGCCTCGACCATCTTGTCGGTCAAGGCTGTTCGGATGCCGGCGTCATCAATATCCACTCCAGCAGAAGTCAGATCGCCCAGAAGTTTGCGGATAACGTCTTCGTCACCAGCCTCTTCAAAATCAGCCTGAACCACAGCCTTGGCATAGGCATCCGTTTCTTCGGACGTCAGACCCATTTTCTCTGCAGCCCATTCTCCGACCAAGCGGTTTCGCCGTGCGGTGATCTTGAACTGCAATTCCTCATCGCGTGCAAATTTCGCTTCAAACGCCTTCTCACGATCATCAAAGCTAGCCATTATCTTCCCTTAACTCTTGTTGTCTTGTTCAAATCTAAAAATAGGCACTGTACCGCCGCGCCACAAGGGCACAACATGATCAATCAGCAACTTTCACGACCAGTTTTCCGATCGCGCCACGATCTGCCATTTTCTGGATTGCTTTCCCGGCATCTTCAAACGCAAAAACCTCGGACACGCGCGGCTGGATCATGCCCTGATCCCAGAGTTTGAACAGCCGTTTGATGTGAGAGCGGTTGCCCTCCGGATCACGTGCTGCATAAGCGCCCCAGAATACACCACACACATCGCAAGATTTCAGCAATGTCAGATTTAGCGGCAGTTTTGCGATGCCGGCTGGAAATCCAACCACAAGAAAGCGACCTTCCCATGCGATCGACCGCACGGCAGGCTCGCTGTAATCACCGCCAACTGCGTCATAAACAATGTCAGCTCCGCCCGGTCCGACAGCTGCTTTAAACTGACCGGCAAGCGCCTTCGACGCCTCCTTGTCAAAAGGCGCTCTGCCGTAAACGACCGTTTCATCAGCACCTGCTTTTTTGGCAAATGCCGCCTTTTCCTCGGATGACACGGCCGCTACCACACGCGCGCCGAAAGCCTTGCCAAGTTCGACAGCAGCAATACCGACGCCGCCGGATGCGCCGAGAACCAGCAACGTATCGCCTTCCTTGATATGCCCGCGATCAACCAGGGCGTGGATCGACGTGCCATAAGTCAGGATCAAAGCCGACGCATCTTCAAAACTGACGCTGTCCGGAATCTTGAACACGCTATTTTGATCAACTGCAACTTGCTCAACCAACCCGCCATGACCGGTAGTCGAGGCCACTCGGTCACCAACCTTGACGGCTGTCACACCTTCGCCAACCGCCGCGATAACGCCGGAGACTTCCCCGCCAGGCGCAAACGGCCGCGGGGGTTTGAATTGATACATATCCTGAATGATGAGTACATCAGGATAGTTGATAGAGCATGCTTTCACATCAATAATCACCTGGCCCTTGCCTGCAACCGGGCCATCGACGTCGATCATTTCCAGCGTATCGGGACCGCCGACTTTCGTAGACATTAGTGCTTTCATATTTTGCTTCCTCTTTTCTCAACGAAGAGTTGTTTGATCAGGCGGGCACCGGCTTGTGCCAGGGCTGCGCAGAATCGACCTTCTGTTCGTGTCGGTCTATGGCACTGGAATTCGTCATTGTCAGGTCTATTTCATCAAGACCTTCCATCAGACATTTTTGGCGGAACGCATCCATCTCGAATTCAAACCGGTCCTGATAAGGTGTAGTGACGGTCATACTCTCCATATCGATGGTGACGGGATCGGTTTTTGCGACTTCCATCAGCCGGTCAATTGCGGTCTGAGGCAGGGCAATTGCAAGCAGTCCGTTCTTGAACGCATTGCCCGAAAAAATATCTGAAAAGCTGGGTGCGATAATCGCCTTTATTCCCATATCATCAAGCGCCCACGCGGCATGTTCTCTGCTTGAACCGCAGCCAAAATTGTCACCTGCAATCAGTATCGATGCACCCGCATATTCCGGGTCGTCGAAAATATTGCCTTCCTGCGCTCGGATCGATTCAAACGCGCCCGCGCCAAGTCCCTCCCGCGATATGGTTTTCAGCCATTCGGCACTGATAATAACGTCCGTATCGACGTTTTTCTGACCAAAGGGGATTGCACGCCCCTCAACTGAGCGGACGGGTTTCATTCCGGAACCCCATCGTCATCGTCAACCGGTTCGTTTTCGTAACGCGTCCCCGGCTTGGGTTTGGCCGCTTTGAACTCATCCATTTTGCGCATCTTGTGGCGTCCGGCGTAGATCAGGGCAGCTGCCACCGCTGCAGACCCAACCGCAGCGCCGACTTTTGCGCCAGTCGACCATTTCCCGGATTTCTTGTCTTCACCATCTTGCGATGCAGACTTTTTCGGTTCTTCGGGTTTTTTATCATCAGTCATCGTTCAGTCCTGGGTTATGAGCTCACGAACATCTGTGAGCTTTCCTGTTACAGCGGCAGCGGCGGCCATGGCCGGTGAAACCAGATGCGTTCTGGCGCCAGGTCCCTGCCGTCCAACGAAATTGCGATTCGAGGTCGAAGCACAGCGCTCTCCCGCCGGGATTTTGTCCGGGTTCATTCCCAGGCACGCCGAACAACCTGGTTCCCGCCATTCAAAGCCGGCATCCGTAAATATTTTGTCGAGCCCTTCCGTTTCTGCCTGCGCTTTTACCAGACCTGAGCCCGGCACGACAATCGCCCATTTGACGCCATCAGCCTTCTTGCGACCTTTCAGCACGTCGGCTGCGGCACGCAAATCTTCGATCCGGCTGTTTGTACAACTGCCGATGAAAATGTTCTCCACCGCAATTTCATTCATTTTCTCACCGGCCCGCAATCCCATATATTCAAGGGATTTTCGTGCCGCATCCTGTTTCGAAGGGTCTGCAAAATCTTCCGGAGCCGGAACAATTCCCGTGACCGGCACAACGTCTTCGGGGCTTGTTCCCCACGTTACAGAGGGAGCAATCTTCGCGGCGTCAATCGTGACGGATTTGTCAAATCGTGCGCTGTCGTCCGTGGGCAGGGTTCTCCAGTAAGCCACCGCCGCGTCCCAATCCGCGCCCCGAGGCGCCATCGGGCGCCCCTTCAAATATGCAAAAGTCGTTTCATCCGGAGCGATCAAACCTGCTCGTGCGCCCGCTTCGATGGACATATTGGACACTGTAAGGCGTCCTTCGATCGACATTTTTTCGAATACTTCTCCGCGATATTCGATCACATGACCGGTACCTCCGGCTGCTCCGATTACGCCAACAATATGCAGGATCAAATCCTTGGGACTGATATCCGGTCCGAGCTGTCCATCAACCCGGATCTCCATGGTTTTCGAGCGTTTTAGCAACAACGTCTGAGTCGCGAGAACATGCTCGACTTCGCTGGTCCCAATACCAAATGCCAACGCCCCGAGAGCGCCATGGGCTGCGGTATGACTATCGCCGCAAACCATGGTCGTGCCTGGCAGGGTAAATCCCTGCTCCGGTCCAATGACATGGACAATGCCCTGTTTCTCATCCGTTGCTTCGAAATAAGGGACACCAAAGGCCGCGACATTGGTTTCCAACGCCTCAAGTTGCTCCGCACTTTGCGGATCCAGAATCGGCATGCGGTTTCCGGCTGCATCAATCCGGGCTGTTGTGGGAACGTTGTGGTCGGGAACAGCAAGCGTCAAGTCTGGCCTGCGCACAGTCCGTCCTGCTTTTCGCAAGCCTTCAAAGGCCTGCGCACTGGTCACTTCGTGAACCAGGTGACGATCAATGTAGATGAGTGCTGTGCCGTCATCACGCTGATCCACCACATGGGCATCCCAGATTTTTTCGTAGAGGGTTTTTGCTTCTGCCATATCGTCCTTTTCCCCAATATGGTGTTTCGTTTAGCCAGATCAATTGCGCAGGCAAGCACGAAGTGACTTCAAATACCCTTCAGAAAGGCCTATCTTCGCCAGATGGACAGTTTTGCGATCATAACAACGATATTGTGTGCGGTCATCGGGATGGAATTTGTCGCCTGGGCATCGCACAAATATATCATGCATGGCTTTGGCTGGGGCTGGCACCGTGATCATCATGAGCCACATGACAAGGCGCTGGAAAAAAACGATCTCTTTGGCATAGTCGGTGCGGTGATGAGCATCTCCATGTTCATCGTCGGCAGTCCGATGATCATGGGAGACAGTCATTGGGAACCCGGTACATGGATCGGTCTCGGCATCTTGTTTTACGGAATCATTTACACATTGATCCATGACGGACTGGTCCATCAGCGCTATTTCAAATATGTGCCCAAATCAGGATATGCCAAACGACTGGTTCAGGCGCACAAACTGCATCATGCCACCATTGGCAAGGAAGGCGGGGTCAGTTTCGGTTTTGTATTTGCCAGGGATCCGGTGAAGTTGAAAGCGGAACTGAAGGAACAGCGAGAGGCTGGCACAGCGGTCGTCCGCGACGCGGCTGGACCTAGCGATCTGGATTCCCTGTCCGGCGAAACATAGTCAGCGCGATACCAGCGAAAATCATCGCGCTTCCGATAAAAAACCGCCCCGTCAGAATCTCACCGAGCAGCACAACTCCGCCAAGAGCGGCGATAGCCGGTACGGACAATTGCGATGCCGCAGCCGTGCTGACCGGAATACGCGGCAATACGGCATACCAGCTGATATAGCCCAGTGCCGAGGTGATGGTTCCGGAGACCACGGCCAAAATTATCCCGGTTGGCTGGATCGATCCAAGGTCAGGGATGAACGGGACAAGCAAAGGGCAGAGCAAAGCTGCTCCGACAAAATTGCGCGCGGTGGCCAGGGCCGGTTGAGATGTTCCTTTGCCTGCCCAGCTGTAAAACCCCCAGGATATTCCGGCCAGCGCCATGACAAGGCCGCCAAGCAGAGATGGTGCGCTGTCGCCCGGAGCGAGAAACACGATCAGACCGGCCAACGCGAGAGCCAGTCCGGTCCACTGGATGGACGTGGGATAAATCCCCCGCGCTATCCCGATCATCTGCAGGCTGATCTGGCCAGCCGGAAACAATATAATCGCACCAATCGCCGCCTCGAGCGAAACATAAGCGAAAGAGAAGCAAACGGCATAGGCATAGAGTGCCAGTGCGGGGACAAGGGTGTCTGCGCGGGGCAAAACCGCCCTGCCGTGGCGAAAGCCGAAAAGGAGGGCGAGAAGCAAGGCTCCGGAGACCAGCCGGATGGTGGTGAAACTGGCCCAGTCAATGGTATGATCAGCCAGCGCCGCCCGGTTCAACAAGGAGTTTCCGGCAAATGCCAGAAGCGTCAGAATCAGCAAAATGACCGTCAGCAGGCGTCCGCCCCACGGCGGTGCGATATCCTGATCAGTCTGCACTGTCAGGAGACGTTCTCAGGCGCCGAGCGAAGGTACGATCGGTCCGCCCAGCTCGATTGCCTTGCGGTATCCGTCGCGTGCCATCATGCGCTTGCCATAGTCCATGCTGGAGGGCCGGTTGGCCAGCATGCCCGCTGCCATCGCCAGTTCGATGACATACATGATATTGATGTCGGCCCCGGTAAAGCTGTCGCCGACTATGAATTCGCGATTATCCAGATGGTGCTCGACATAGTCCAGCAACTTGACCACTTCTCCCTCGACAAACGGCGCATAGCCTTCTCCCAGTCCGCCAAAGCGAGGCGCGAGCATCTGCACGATTACGGGATTAGCCAGCGTACCCTCTGCAAAGTGCAACCATTCCAGATATTCGGAGCGATCCTTTGATCCGGGAGCCGGAGCGAACCTGCCCTCACCATATTGTTCGAGAAGATATTCAATAATTGCGCCTGATTCCATCATCAGCTGACCGTCAATTATCGCAGTAGGCGCCTTGGCCAGAGGATGGATCGCCGCCAGATCGGCTTGGGCGCGCATGGTTTCAGGATGGCGCTGATGACGGACCATCTCATATTCGACGCCCAATTCTTCCAAAAGCCAGATGATGCGGGTCGAGCGGCTATATTCCAGATGGTGCAATTTGATCATTAAAGAGGCCTCTAAATTAAGTGACGAATCAGGAACTTGTGCAGGGTTAGCATATCTTTCGCCGCTGCTCGCAGAAAACTAGTGGCCGACGATACCCAGGCTTTCAAACGGCCGGTCGTTTTCGCTATATTTCTCAACAAGCGTTGCGCTGGCTTCGTTCATCCCGATCAGTTCAACCTCTTTGCCTTCATTCTTGAGCCGTTCGACAATCTTGTCGAGCATGCCTGTCGCCGAAATATCCCAGAAATGGGCATCGTGAACATCGATAACGACCTTATCGATACCGTCTTCGTTAAACTCCATGGCTTCGTAAAGCATGTCGACCGATCCAAAAAAGATCTGCCCGCCAAACACGTAGCGGTGAGTTGTGACTTCGACAAAATCCTGGATCGTAACGAGCTGGCGAACTTTCCATGCAAAGAAAATACCCGACAGCAGCACACCGGTCAGCACGCCGATAGACAGGTCATGAGTGGCGACCACCATGACAACCGTTGCAATCATCACGACATTGGATGGCCAGGGGTGGTGGGTAATTTCGGTAAAGCTTTTCCAGCGGAAGGTACTGATCGAAACAAAAATCATGACGGCAACCAGGGCCGGCATCGGAATTTGCGCCACCCAGCTGCCCAGTCCGACAATCAGTACCAGCAACATCACACCGGCGACAAATGTGGAGAGCCGTCTCCGGCCGCCGGATTTAATGTTGATCACCGACTGCCCAATCATCGCGCAACCGCCCATGCCGCCAATGAAACCGGTGACAAAATTGGCGATGCCCTGACCATAAGTTTCACGCTTCTTGTCACTGCGCGTTTCAGTCATGTCATCCACAATCGAGGCGGTGAGCAGGGATTCAAGCAAACCCACCGCAGCCATGGCCAGAGAATAAGGCGCGATGATCCGCAATGTTTCCCAGGTAATCGGAATTTGCGGTACGTGAAACCACGGCAGGCTGTCGGGCAACTCGCCCATGTCGCCAACGGTAAACACATCCGCTTTGAAGTACATGCTGATGCCCGCAAGGACAATAATCGCAGCCAAAGGTGACGGCACCAATGTCGTAATTTTCGGGAGCCCGTAAATTATCGCCAGTCCGGCTGCCACCATTGCATAGGCCTGCCAACCAATATCATCTCCCCAGAGTTGCGGCCATTGCGCCATGAAGATCAGGATCGCCAGCGCGTTGACGAAACCGGTAATCACTGACCGCGAGATAAACCGCATCAGCATATCCAGCCTTAATAGTGCCGCTATCGCCTGGAAAATGCCCATTAATATAGTTGCCGCGAACAGATATTCAGGTCCATAATCCCGAACCAGAGGAACGACGAGCACGGCAACGGCAGCCGTTGCGGCGCTGATCATACCGGGCCGACCACCGATCATGGATATGATGACGGCAATCGAGAAGCTTGCATAGAGACCCACGCGTGGATCGACGCCGGCGATGATGGCAAAGCCGATTGCTTCTGGAATCAAGGCCAGAGCCACAACCAGTCCAGCCAGAAATTCGGTTTTCGGGTTGGAAAGCCAGTCGCGCTTGAAATCGCTGTGAATCGCCATGTTACGGGCCTCAATCAAAAAAATTCGGGAAATATGCTGCAATGCAGCATCAGCTTTACCCGGCTTTGAACGAAGCGCCGTCTCTAATCAACCGTCAATTTGCAGCAGATCATCAAACGGCCGCCCGAAAATCCTGCAATATCGTTGCGCTGGCTGCAATTTCCTCTTCATGACCGATTTCCCGTAACGGTTCGGCCAAAGCTTCCGCTTCCCATTCCTGCATCGCGGGATGTGAAATCATGTGATCAACCCAGATCTTGCCAGCAGCGCCAATATCAAGGTCAAACGAACGAACACGAAATGCAACGGGTGCAAAAAAGGCATCAACGGCAGAAAGCGATTCACCGGCCAGCCAGGGACCGCCAAAACGATCCACACCCTCAGCGAACAGTTCGCTGATCCGATCGATATCCCGCTGCAATGATTTGTCGATATCATGCATTCTGGCACGAACGCCGACATTCATCGGACACTGATTGCGCAACGCCGAAAAGCCGCCATGCATTTCTGCTGATGCGCAGCGCGCCCATGCTCGCGCGCCATCTTCCACTGGCCAACAACCTGCATGACGCTCTGCGAGATATTCGATAATCGCAAGCGAATCCCAAATCGTGCTTACGTTTCCTTCCCGGTCCCTATCCTTGAGACACGGCACCTGCGCATTGGGTGCAAACTTTCGGAACCGCTCGTAATTTTCAGCTTCAAAATAAACAATCTCATCCTCAAACGGGATATCCAGAGCGTTCATCAATATCCACGGACGCAGTGACCAGCTGGAATAGTTCCGATTGGCGGTGACAAGTGTGTAGGTCATGCAAACTCCCATTGGAAGATTGAGATACTGATTCCTCGAGGCAAGTCGTTGTTCACGCCCCTCCGATCAGTTCCCGGCCAATCAGCATCCGGCGGATTTCGTTGGTGCCCGCGCCGATGTCGAGCAATTTGCTGTCGCGCCAGTAACGCTCTACCGGCCAGTCTGTCGTATAGCCTGCTCCGCCGAGCGCCTGAATTGATTCCTCGGCGACGCGGACGCTGCTTTCCGACGCGTACATGACCGCGCCGGCTGCATCGAACCGGGTGGTCTGTCCGGCATCGCACGCCTTGTTGACTGCATAGACATAGGCCCGCGCGCTGTTCAGGCGCACATACATATCGGCAATCTTGCCCTGCATCAGCTGAAATGTCCCGATCGGTTTTCCGAACTGCTTGCGTTCGCGAACGTACGGAATGACCGTATCGAGGCACGCCTGCATCAAGCCGAGCGGAATCGCGGCGAGCACGGCTCGCTCATAGTCGAGACCGGACATCAGCACACCGACGCCGCCATTAATCGGGCCCATGACATTTTCCTCCGGCACTTCACAATCGTCAAACACCAGCTCGGCCGTTGGACTGCCCTTCATGCCGACCTTTTCGATCTTCTGGCCGATGGAGAAACCCTTCATGCCCTTCTCGATCAGAAAAGCAGTAATGCCGCCGGACCCTGCGTCGGGCCGTGTCTTGCCATAAACTACCAGCGTGTCCGCATCGGTCGAGTTGGTGATCCAGAATTTGGTTCCGTTGAGGATATAACCGCCCTGCACCGCTTCGGCTTTGAGCTTCATCGACACGACATCAGAACCAGCCCCGGCTTCGGACATCGCCAGCGATCCGACATGTTCGCCGGAGATCAGCTTCGGCAGATATTTTGCTTTCTGCTCGGGGGATGCCCAGCGGCGGATCTGATTGACGCAGAGATTACTGTGCGCTCCGTAGCTCAGTCCGAGAGCCGCACTGCCGCGACTGACTTCTTCCACTGCAATCGCATGCTCGAGATACCCGAGCCCCAGACCGCCATCGTCTTCCTCAACGGTAACGCCGTGCAGGCCCAGTTCGCCCATTTGCTCCCATAGCTCACGCGGGAACCAGTCTTCACGGTCCATTTTTTCCGCGAGTGGCATGATCTTTTCTTCGGCAAAGCGCCGGGTAGTATCACGAATCTGGTCGGCCATTTCGCCGAGCTGAAAATCAAAATCAGGAGTAGCAATCATAATCACCTCGTTTTTCTGTTTGAGCGCATATCATATTTGGTTGCGACTGCGATCAAATTCTCGGCAAATTATCGGCAAAATTTCCCCGCGAAGTTTTCGGCAAACTTCTGATGCAGGCCATTGCCCATCCATCCTTGCAATGCCATAGGCGCGGCCATGCTATATGATCTTGCGCGTCCGTTCTTTTTCTCCCTCGAGGCTGAAAAAGCCCATGGCCTGACCATTGCCGGGCTCAAAGCTCTGCCACTCGGTCCTGCCCCCAAAAACGATCCGGTCCTCGCCACCAAATTGGCGGGACTGACATTTCCCAATCCGATCGGAATGGCGCCCGGGTTCGACAAAAACGGTGAAGTGCCTGACGCCCTGGTCCGTCTGGGCTTTGGGTTTGCAGAGGTCGGCACGCTGACACCCCTGCCCCAGGCCGGAAATTCCAAACCGCGCATCTTTCGTCTGCCGGAAGACAAGGCCGTCATCAACCGACTGGGGTTTAACAATGAAGGGCAGGACAAGGCGATACCCCGGATCAAGCGCATAGGTCGCCGGATGGGCAAGGGGATTCTCGGAATTAACATCGGTGCCAACAAGGACAGCGCAGATCGTATCGCCGATTATGTCATTGGCGTTCGCAACATGGCGCCGCTCGCGGACTATCTCACCGTCAATATCAGTTCTCCCAACACGCCAGGCCTGCGGGCCTTGCAGGACAAAGGCGCGCTTGAAGAGTTGCTGTCAGCGGTGATGGAAGCCCGCGGCGATATTGAGGTTCCGGTTTTCCTCAAGGTTGCTCCCGATCTCGAACCGGCTGATATCGACGATATTATTGATGTGGTGATGACCCACAAGCTGCATGCCCTTATCATATCCAACACGACGATTACCCGTCCGCAGCTTCAATCTGCCAATGGCGAAGAAACCGGCGGGCTGTCCGGTGCACCGTTGAAAGACCTCGCGCTGCAAAGGTTGAAGGATTTTCGGACTGCAAGTGGCGGAAAAATACCGCTTATAGGTGTGGGCGGTATCAGCACGGCTCAGGACGCGTATGACCGAATCCTCGCAGGAGCGTCTCTGGTTCAGCTCTATACCGCAATGATTTACGCGGGCCCGGCGATCGCCCGGCGCATGAACTGCAACCTTGCAAAGCTGCTCAAACGCGACGGCTTTGCTTCGGTTGGAGATGCTGTCGGCGCGGGCGACAAATGATTTGCCAAAAGACCGGCGCGTCCATAAAACTCTGGCCATGAAAAAACTCCTGACTTTCTTCGCTTTTTTCCTGATCACACCAATAGCCTTGCCGGCACAGGCTCAGAATGTCGGCACGGCTGCATCAGCTCATCCTGAGGCCACCAAGGCCGGATTTGAGATATTGCAGGCGGGCGGCTCGGCTGCGGATGCGGCCATGGCGATGATGCTGGCCCTCACGGTTGTAGAACCGCAATCCAGCGGCATCGGTGGCGGCGGCTTTTTACTCCATCATGACGGAGATCGAGGCTGGATTGAAACAATCGATGGCCGTGAAATGGCGCCATCGTCCACCAAGGTAGACAGATTTCTCGACAAGGACGGAAAGCCCGAAGGATTCCGCGCATCGGTTCCCGGCGGCAAGTCTGTGGGCGTGCCCGGAAATATGCGACTGATGGAAATGGCCCATCGCAAGTGGGGCAAGCTACCATGGGAACGCCTGTTTGAACCTGCGATCCGCCTCGCCGAACAAGGCTATGCCGTCAGCAACCCGCAATCGGACTGGATGAAGCGACTGGCGCCGCTCTGGGTTGGATTCCCCGAAATGCAACAGCTTTACTGGCGCGATGGCGCTCCCGCTACGCCCGGTACGATCATTAAAAACCCGGAGCTCGGCAAGCTTCTTCGGGATTTGCAAGCTGGCGGGGCCGATGCCTTTTACACCGGCGAAACTGCAGCGGCCATTTCTGCAGCGGTGGCCAATGCGCCCGCCAACAAGGCGGCGATTTCTGTAGATGATTTCGCAAATTACAAAGCCAAGCAGCGGGCGCCGGTCTGTTCCATGTACCGCGCTTACAAGATATGCGGCATGGGACCGCCATCATCCGGCGGCACCACTGTTCAGCAGATACTTGGCATGTTGGAGCGGTTCGACATGAAGGCCATTGGTCCCGACAATGCCAAGAGCTGGCACCTGATCGCCGAAGCCATGCGTCTGGCCTATGCGGATCGCGAAAAATATCTCGCTGACCGGGATTTTGTATCGGTACCGGTCGCGGGACTGATTGACCCTGCCTATGTCGGCAAGCGGTCAAAAATGATTTCCGCTCGTCGCGCCCGGAACAGCTATTTGGCAGGAAATCCGCCGGGCGCTGAACGTCGCACGGCGGCAATATCATCAGAAGTCGCTGGCACCACACATTTTACGGCTGTCGACAGCGAAGGTAATATCGCAAACATGACCTCCACGGTCGAAGGCCCGTTTGGCAGTCAGCTGCTGGCGCGCGGCATGGTGCTCAACAATGAACTGACCGACTTTACATTCGCGCCCGAGAAAGACGGTGCTCCGGTTGCCAATCGCGTCGAAGCCGGCAAACGGCCCTTGTCTTCGATGTCGCCAACGATTGTCTACAACGCGCAAAATGAACCGGTTCTGGCGCTGGGTTCGGCGGGCGGGAAGCGGATTATCATGCACGTGACCAAAACCCTGATTGGCGTAATCGACTATGGCCTGACGCTCGAACAGGCCATGGCACTGCCAAACATCTATTTTCGCAGAGACAAGGTCTTGATTGAAGGCGCGAGTGATCTCACCAAATTGCAGGCTGATATCGCCAGTTTTGGTCATGTTGTGGACACATCTGGCCTGCCATCCAAACTCGCTGGTGCTCAGAAAACTGACAAAGGCTGGGTCGGCGCCGTTGATCCGCGCAGCACCGGCCAGGCGGTGAGCGAGCTTCCCTAGCCAGACGACGGGCTGGATGATGATCGAGACTACAGCAAAAATGTTTGCCCGAGCCATCTATCCACGCTAGCCTGAAACCGGAAAAGCAGCCTTCCTGTTCGGGACACGGCTGATGAGAGGGTGTAATAGTGGCTGCGAAAAAAACAAAAGATCGTTATCTTGAAATTGACGGCTTCTCCAATCTTGTTTCGATGTTTTTTGCCCGTGCAGAAGCGGCTGGAGAAGCGCCTTTTTTGAGCGCCAAGATTGATGGAGAATGGCGTTCCACCAGTTGGGCAGAAGCGGCAAGACAAGTCGCAGCTCTCGCAAAATCGCTGAAGAAAATAGGCTTGAAGCCCGGAGACAGGGTCATGCTGGTTTCGGAAAACCGTCCGGAATGGTGCATCGCTGATCTTGGCATCATGGCGGCGCAATGTGTGACCGTTCCGACATATGTCACCAATACGCCCGGCGATCATCAGCACATACTGGACAATAGCGGTGCCCAGGCAGTGATCGTTTCGGATCAAAAGCTGGCACAGAATTTGTTGCCTTCGATTATCAGTTCTGCAGATGCTGATATTGTTATCGGCATTTCCGATCTGCGGATCGGTCAGACCGGCGATTTTGCAATCCATCGCTGGGCCGATCTGGTTCAGGGTACCGATGAAGATGTCAAAGAGGTCGCTGATCAGGCCAAGGCCATTACACGCGATGACACGGCCTGCCTCATCTACACCAGCGGCACGGGAGGCAAACCGCGCGGCGTGATGCAGCATCACGGCGCCATCTTGCACAACGTCAAGGGACCGGCGGAGGTCATTGAAAATGATTTTGGCTGGGACGATGAAGTATTCCTGTCATTCTTGCCCCTCAGCCACGCGTATGAACATAGCGCCGGTCAGTTCTTCCCGATCGGACTGGGCGCCGAAATCTATTATTCGGAAGGACTGGAGAAACTGGCCTCGAACATCGAGGAAGTCCGGCCGACGATCATGGTGGTTGTCCCCCGACTTTTTGAAGTCCTTCGCCAGCGTCTGATCAAGACCGTCGAAAAGCAGGGCAAGATGCCAAATTACCTGCTGGGTAAAGCTCTGGCCATTGGCGAACGGGAAGCGGACGGCAAGAAACGGAAACGGGACAAGCCCATGGAATTGTTCCTCAATCGGACCTTGCGTCCAAAGGTCCAGAAACGGTTCGGCGGTCGGATCAAGGCTATGGTATCGGGCGGCGCACCACTTAATCCCGATATTGGCGTCTTTTTCCAGGCTTTGGGCCTGACATTGCTGCAAGGCTATGGCCAGACGGAGTCGGGCCCCATCATTGCCTGCAACCGTCCCCGCACCGGCCTGAAAATGGATACCGTCGGCCCGCCGATGATCGATACGGAAGTCAAGATTGCCGAAGACGGCGAAATCCTGGTCCGCGGCGAACTGGTGATGAAAGGATATTGGCGCAATCAGGCGGAAACAGACAAGGTCATCAAGGATGGATGGTTGCATACCGGTGATATTGGCCTGATTGACGAAGCCGGCCGTGTCGCAATCACCGACCGCAAAAAAGACCTTATCGTCAACGACAAGGGCGAAAATGTCGCACCCCAAAAGCTTGAAGGAATGCTGACTTTGCAACCGGAAATTCTGCAGGCCATGATCGTTGGCGACAAGCGCCCCTATATGGTGGGCCTGGTTGTTCCGGACCCGGAATGGGCACTGGAATGGTCCCGCAATGAAGGCAAGACTTACGATTTCCTGAAACTGCAGGCAAACCCCGCATTCAAGGCAGCAGTCCGCGAAGCGGTTGACCGCATCAACACAAATCTGTCTGTTACCGAAAAGATCCGGCGATTTGAATTTGCAGATGAGCCATTTGCGATCGAAAACGAAGAACTGACGCCCAGCATGAAAATCCGGCGTCACGTCATTCGGGAACGCTATCAGGAAAGACTGGATTCCCTCTACAAGAAGTAGATCGCGATCCGTCTCAACCGAAGACTGATATCAGCTTTCCTCTTTGGTATAGGGAACGAAGCGACCAAAGGAACAGCTGTCATAGTGAATGCCGGTCGACAGGTCTGTTACTTCGGCAATTTCTCCGCTGCACAATCTGGAACTGAACCGCTTGGTCACCAACGTGTTATCTTCGGCATCCCGGCATCCGCCATAGGGTTCGTTGATATAGATAGTCTTTGGATTGCTGCTGCGTTGATAGATCAGATATTTGTCACCAACTACTGTCAGCCTTTTCTGATCGATCCGGCTGATACAACTGACCGGTTCTCCAGCGACGCGCCCCTCAATCTTTTTATCGAATCTCGTTTGATCTTTTTCGTTAAGCGTGAGTTCCTTGACGCCGCTATTCGCTGCAGGTGCGGCCAAAATCAGTGCCATGGGTAGTGCGAAAATCATCTTTTTCACTGTGTTTCTCCTGGTGATGCCCCCATCAATGAAACTATGTAACATAAAAAGCGGTAAAAACGAAATTTCCGGCTAAAAGTTATCCTTTGCGGTCCGGCGATCTGCCAGTTCCGCAATAGATTCCGCCCGCATGAAGGGATTGGTCGCCCGTTCCAGTGCAATGGTTGTCGGGACAGTTGCTTCTCCTACCGCACGCGCGGCGAGAACGGCATCCATGCGATCGCGGATCGCCTGATTTTCAGGTTCGGCCACCAGCGCATATTCCCCATTGCTCTGGGTATATTCGTGCGCGCAATAGACGTGCGTTTCACCGGGCAGCTTTGCCAGTTTTTGCATATTTTCAAACATCTGGGACGGCGTTCCTTCAAAAAGACGTCCGCACCCCATTGCAAACAGCGTATCCCCGACGAAAATCGCGTCCTCGGACGGGATATGGAAGGCGATATGCCCAGCGGTATGGGCTGGCACATCGATCACGTCTGCAACAACGTCGCCGAGCCGAACGGTGTCTCCGCCACTAACCATGGTGTTAAGCGTCGGAATGCGTTCCTTCTCGGCTTCTGGCCCGGTAATATGGCAACCCGTCGCTTCCTGTATCGCAGCATTGCCACCGGTATGATCGGGGTGCCAATGCGTGTTCCAGATTTGCGTGATTTTCCAACCACGATTTTTAGCTTCCTCAAGAACCGGATCGGCCACAGCAGGATCAACGACCATTGTTTCTTTCGAAACGGACTCATGGACCAGCCAGACATAATTGTCGGACAGCACGGGGATTCTGATTATTTCAAGCATTTTGGCAAATTACGCGCTTAAGACAATGCTGTCGATGCTTAACTGTAAAATAAGGATTTTACATTAGTTCACAATGCTTGTTGAGGATCGAATCCGGAAGGACAAAATTTGCGCATTCTTGCTGCATTTATCGCGTTTTTCTGTTTGTCGATACCGGCGAATGCATCCGTCCGTCTGTCCGATGACCTGTGCACAATGGGGACTGCGCTCAATGGCCAGATTTCCGATGTTGTTGCGGCCAGTCACAAGTTCGACTGTTCATCTGAGAAATTTGATTTCTCCGGATCAAAACTCTGGATAAGGTTTCCTTTCGAAGCCAGCCGGATTCCAACCGGTGCTGTCGAGATTCAGGGTGACAATAATGGTCTGACATCGATGGCTGTCCATGCGGTATTGCGGGATGGCAGCATAGAATCCCGTTATTTTTCGGAACAGGAAGTCATCAACAGTTGGCGGCCCAAAGGCCACTACGGACTGGAAATACCGCGCTCCGGAGACCCTTCGATCAGAAACCGGATTGAAACAGTCTATGTGTCGCTCGACAATCCGAGGGTCGCAAGCTCCATCACCTTGTTGCAGCTCAATTCGAAACAGAAATGGGATGATCTCAAATTGCCGCTATCGGCGATGTTTGCATTGCTGTGCGGGATGGCGATAATGCCGTTTTTCTATAATGTCTTTTTCTACGGCGCCCTGCGGTACAGTTTCATGCTGTGGCACAGCGTCATGATCATGGGGACGGTCGTCTATACGTTCAGTTCGTCCGGGTTAATGTTCCTTGTATTCCCCGAAACAACTCTAACGACCAAATTCCTGCTCAACTACTGGACGCTTGCAATAGCTATCGCCGCCAGCGGTTTCTTCCTCGATCGCTTTGTCGAGACCGGGAAAATCGCAGGATGGCTGCGCCCGCTACTTTTGGTATCAGCGGTATTGCCAGTGTTTGTAACGGCCTGGATTTTTCAAACCACCCATGGATATGACACGAATATCCGTAACTTCTATCATGCTTCGTTCCTCCCCTATCTGCTGATTGTTCTTTATACTATGGGCCATGCCTTGCGGCGGGGCAGCAAGGCGATCTGGTTTCAGATCGCTGCATGGACGCCGATCATCATATTCAGCCTGGATCGGATTGCGCGCGGGATGGACGTGTACATTGGCATTCACGAGCTGGACTACGGGCTCTATTTCGCACTGGTGCTGGAAACAATCGTCCTGGCTTTTGGTGTTGCAACCCGGATCATGAAGTTGCGGCGCAAACATGAAAACACGCTTCGAAAACAGGTTGAGCTTACCCTGCTTGCCGAAACAGACGGCCTGACATCGATAGGCAACCGCCGCGCCTTTGAAAGCGCCTTCAAGGACAATCTTTCCAACCGGAAGTATAGCCATATCGCGATACTGGACATCGATTTCTTCAAAAGGGTCAATGACCGTTACGGGCACGAGATCGGTGATGAAGTGTTACGGGTTGTTGGCCGAAAACTCGCCGAAACAGATCATTTTGCCGCCCGAATTGGCGGAGAGGAATTTGCGTTGCTGTTTCAGGTAGACGAGCGGATGATGCGCAGCGAAAACGCGGCATCAGTCATGACGGCTGTCTGTGAGGATTTGATCAGAGCAGTGCATGAAGCCGTTCCGGAAATCGAACAGCCCGTGACCTTCTCCGCGGGTATCTCCTCAATTCCCAGGCGCGCGTCGTTAAAATCGGTAATGGCGGTTGCGGATCGACGCCTATACAATGCAAAGAATAATGGCCGCAATCAGGTGGTCAGTTTTGATCTGACCGAACGCCCGGGATCACACGAAGGCGATGTCGCCAAGGCATAGGCCGAACTTCACCACTCACCGATATTTTCCATGCTTGCCCAAGGTTCCTGAACCGGCTGGTTCTCACCAGACTGCAGCAGCTCCACAGAGATATTATCCGGGGATCGCACAAATGCCATGTGTCCGTCACGAGGCGGGCGGTTGATCGTCACGCCGGCATCCATCAGTTTCTGGCAAAGGTCATAAATATTGTCGACGCTATAGGCGAGATGCCCAAAATTTCGTCCACCGTCATATTGTTCCGGTGCGCTGCCATCTTCTGGCGGCCAATTGTGGGTCAATTCTACTTCTGCAACATCCTTTTGTCCGGGAGCAGCCAGGAAGATTAGCGAGAACCGGCCCTGTTCACTGTCATAGCGCCGGACTTCTTCGAGACCGAGCAGATTGAAGAACCGGATCGTGGCGTCAGGATCGGTAACGCGCAGCATGCTGTGTAGATATTGGATCGCCATTTTGGGATAAAACTCCATTCATCGCTATTCAGAAACGGTTCATCGCAGACGTCGCAAAGCCGAACCGGGTTGCTGGAATCTGTTTAGATGGCAAGATGGGAAAGCGAAAGAGATATGACGGAGAATGGTGAGAACGGAAAATTTCTGGACAAGAAAAACAATGTCTGGCTGGCCAGTGCGGGAATATTGACACTGGGACTTATTGTCGGAGGCTATTTGCTGGGCGACGGGCTGCTGCGCGCCAAAATGGCCGATCGCAGCGTCACCGTGCGCGGCCTGGCCGAACGGGAAGTCACTGCCGATCTGGCAACCTGGACCATCGCCTATTCGGCCCAGAGCACCAATTTGCAGGCCGCCCAGCAAGACATGGATCAGGATACGGCGGCAATCACGGTCTTCTTTAAAGAACTCGGTTTCAAGGCGGATGCACTAAAACCGACCGGTGCCAATGTGAACCAGTATAGCAGCAATGGGATTCCGAGATACACGATCCGCCAACGGCTCTCCCTGCGGACAGATGATATTGAAAAAGCGCAGGCAGCTGTCGCACGCCAGTTTGATCTGGTGCGGCGCGGGGTCGTTCTCGAAGATGGTTCGGGGATGAGCTACACGTTTACAAAGCTCGACGAAATCAAACCGGAAATGGTTGCCGAAGCGACCAAGGATGCCCGCAAGTCGGCGGAGCAATTTGCCAAGGATAGCGGCACCGATGTCGGCGGTATCAAATCTGCGACCCAGGGTTATTTTTCGATCAACAGCCGGGATGGTGATGGCGGTGGTTACGGTGTGACCGATACGCCGTATAAAAAAGTGCGCGTGGTCACCACCGTGAACTTTTACCTCGACTAGAGAGACGGCGACAAGCCGCATCTAAACCAAAATCTGCCGTTTTGCCGGGCGACCAAAGCGTCGCCCGGCATCGCTTTCGAGGCATTGTTAACAGTAAATTTTTTTCTTTGATTTGGATCAATGTTTTCGTTCTGACGGCGTTCCAGAGTCCTTTGCGTGGAGAGCGGCATGCGGTGTCGCCGAAACGGGGAAGGACAATATGGATATTCTTTTGATGAGGGCCAGCGGCTGGCTGGCGTTAGCATTTCTGGCATTTGCCGCAATGGTTCTAGCTGTCGACGGCGGTTTCGCCATTCACATGGCGATTATCGTCATAGCCTGCCTGATCGGCTTGTGGGTTACGATCAGCAAGGCGGATTATGCCGCCATTGGCCGTGGTATTATCAATGCCCCTGCCGATCAGGGCATCTATGATGATGACCCCATAAGATGGGGCGTTATCGCAACCATATTTTGGGGCATGGCAGGGTTTCTAGTGGGTTTGTACATCGCGCTGCAACTCGCCTTCCCGGTTCTCAATCTGGGCCTGGAATACACGACTTTCGGGCGGCTTCGTCCGCTCCATACTTCTGCAGTTATTTTTGCTTTCGGAGGCAATGCGCTGATCGCGACGAGTTTCTACATCGTCCAGCGCACCTGCAGGGCGAGGTTGGCCTTCCCCGGCCTCGCCCGTTTTGTTTTCTGGGGGTACCAGCTGTTTATCGTGCTGGCCGCCACCGGCTATCTGCTCGGCGTTACCCAATCCAAGGAATATGCCGAACCGGAATGGTATGTCGATATCTGGCTGACCATCGTCTGGGTGAGTTATGCGGCGGTCTATATCGGAACGATTGCCAAACGGTCCGAACCCCATATCTATGTCGCAAACTGGTTTTTCCTGGCGTTCATTCTCACGGTTGCAATGCTGCATCTCGTCAACGGCCTGGCGATGCCGGTCAGCTTGTTGGGTGCAAAAAGCTACAGCGCCTTTGCCGGAGTGCAGGATGCCCTGACCCAGTGGTGGTACGGACATAACGCCGTTGGCTTTTTCCTGACCGCGGGCTTCCTTGGCATGATGTATTATTTCGTGCCCAAGCAGGCCGAGCGCCCGGTCTACAGCTATCGGCTGTCGATCATCCACTTCTGGTCGCTGATCTTCCTTTATATCTGGGCCGGTCCGCATCACCTGCACTACACGGCGTTGCCCGACTGGGCACAAACGCTGGGCATGGTCTTTTCGATCGTGCTGTGGATGCCAAGCTGGGGCGGGATGATCAACGGCCTGATGACGCTGAACGGCGCATGGGACAAAATCCGGACCGATCCGATCATCCGCATGATGGTCCTTGCCCTCGCCTTTTACGGGATGAGCACATTTGAAGGGCCGATGATGTCGATCAAGGCAGTCAATAGCCTGTCCCATTATACCGACTGGACCATCGGACATGTGCACAGCGGAGCGCTGGGCTGGAACGGGATGATTACCTTCGCAGCTCTTTACTATCTGGTTCCACGCCTTTGGGGTCGTCCGCGACTTTACAGCTTGCGCATGGTGAATTGGCATTTCTGGCTCGCGACCGTTGGCATCGTTCTCTACGCCGCGTCGATGTGGGTTGCCGGAATCATGCAGGGCTTGTTGTGGCGCGAATATGGTGACGATGGCTATCTTGTCTATTCATTCAGCGAAGTGGTCTCTGCGATGTTGCCGATGTATCTCATCCGCGCAGCGGGCGGCCTGCTCTACCTCGCTGGTGCTGCGGTGCTGGTCTACAATGTCTGGATGACGATCGCCGGCAAGGTGCGTGATGAAAAGTCGATGACGGAGACGCCTTATGACGAAGCCGCCGACAAACCCATAACCGCCGTACCGGCCGAGTGAGGGAGAGAAAATCATGACCAGTCTCACGCAAAAACACAAAAAAATCGAACGCAATGTCACTTTGCTTGCGGTCTTCTCTTTCATCGCTGTGATTATCGGCGGGATTGTCGAAATTGCGCCGCTGTTCTGGATCGACAGTACGGTGGAGGAAGTGGATGGTGTGCGGCCCTATACACCGCTCGAACTCGCGGGGCGCAACATCTACATCCGCGAAGGTTGTTATACCTGTCACAGCCAGATGATCCGTCCCTTCCGGGACGAAGTGGAACGTTATGGTCACTATTCGTTGGCAGCAGAAAGCATGTATGATCATCCGTTCCAGTGGGGTTCGAAACGGACCGGGCCGGATCTGGCACGCGTAGGCGGGCGCTACTCGGATGAGTGGCATGTCCAACATCTGATCGATCCGCGCAGCGTTGTACCGGAATCCATCATGCCGCCATATGCGTTCCTCGCAGGCCGCGAATTGAAAGCCGGTGACATGACCGCTCACTTGCGGGCGCTATATCGACTGGGCGTTCCGTACACCGAAGACGCCATGGCCAGGGCCAATGAAGACCTGGTACTGCAAGCGGACGAATTTGGCAGTGCAGCAGAATTGCAGGAACGCTACCCCAAGGCGCTGGTTCGCGACTTTGATGGCGATCCTGACAAGCTGACCGAGATGGATGCGCTGGTCGCCTATCTTCAGATGATTGGGACATTGGTCGATTTCGAAACGGGTGAAGCCCAGGAGCAACCGCGATGAACTACGAGGACCTGCGCCACTTTGCCGATAGCTGGGGCCTGGTTTTCATGGGGTTCCTGTTTCTCAGCCTCGTCGGCTGGACGTTCCGCCCCGGTTCGGGCCGGACGCATGAAGACCTCGCGCATATGATCTTTGACGATGGCCAGGAAGAAGGGGCCGACCATGACCGAGAATAAATATATCGACAAACCCACCGGAACCGAAACTGTCGGCCATGAATGGGACGGTATCGAAGAACTGGACACGCCGATGCCGCGCTGGTGGCTGTGGACGCTTTATGCGACAATAATCTGGGCTCTTGTTTATGTCGTTCTCTATCCTGCGTGGCCCATGGTCAACAGCGCAACCGAAGGCACGCTTGGCTGGACCAGTCTCGGAGAACTGGATGCAGAACTGGCTGAACGGGATGCAGAACTGGCACCCATTCATGCAGCGATCGAACGCACTGCCGTTCAGAAGCTCCCGGATAATCCCGAATTAATGCAACAGGCCGTTCAGGGCGGCGCTTCTGCCTTCAAGGTTCATTGCGTGCAATGTCACGGCTCAGGTGCAGCCGGTTCAAAAGGCTATCCCAATCTGAACGATGATGAATGGTTGTGGGGCGGCGATCTCGAAGCCATCGAATATACATTGCTGCATGGCATTCGGCAGCCGGATCATGACGAGACCCGCTTTTCCCTGATGCCCGCATTTGGCAAGGACGGAATATTGCAGCCCAATGAAATTCAGGATGTGGTATCCCATGTCCGCACGCTGACCGGCGAAGAAAAAACCAGCCGTGCGGCGCAGCGCGGGGCCGTGCTTTTCGAAGCCAATTGTGCAATTTGCCATGGAGCTGACGGCAAAGGTGATCGCATCCAGGGTGCCCCTGATCTAACGGATTCCATCTCCCTGTACGGGACGGATCGAGACAGCCTGACAGAGACCATTGTCAACAGCAGATATGGTGTCATGCCGCGCTGGAACCAGCGGCTCGATACGGTTACCATCCGTATGCTGGCCGCCTATGTTCACTCTCTGGGCGGTGGTGAAGCCAATCCGCAACCTGCAGAACAGGCCGAAAGCGAAACCGGTATGACCGAAAGTGCCGATGATGGGCAGTCCTGACGAACTTCTCGATCCGGAACTGCAGCTTTATGAAAAGCGCAAGGGCGTTTATCCCAAAGCCGTAGACGGATTTTTCCGGCGGATGAAGTGGGTGATCATGGCGGTCACATTGGCGATATATTACGTGACGCCGTGGATCCGCTGGGACCGGGGACCTTATGCACCCAGCCAGGCGGTCCTGGTAGATCTGGCCAATCGCCGCTTTTACATGTTTGGGATCGAAATCTGGCCGCACGAGTTTTACTATGTCGCGGGATTGCTGGTGATGGCAGGTATCGGCCTGTTCCTCGTCACATCGGCAGTGGGTCGGGCATGGTGCGGTTATTCCTGTCCGCAAACCGTATGGACCGATTTGTTTCAGCATGTCGAACGCTGGATTGACGGCGACCGCAATGCACAGTTCCGGTTGCAGGATGCGCCCTGGGGACCAAAGAAGATTGGCAAACGTCTGTCCAAATGGTCGGTTTGGCTCTTTTTGTCCTTCTGGACTGGCGGTGCCTGGATCATGTATTTTGCAGATGCTCCAACACTGGTGGTTGATTTCTGGAGCGGGCAAGCCGCAACTGTCGCCTATGCAACGGTAGGGATATTAACCGCAACGACGTTCATCTTTGGCGGTTTCATGCGCGAGCAAGTGTGTATCTACATGTGCCCGTGGCCTCGTATCCAGACTGCGATGATGGACGAAAACTCCCTGCTGGTCACATACAGGGACTGGCGCGGCGAAACACGCGGCAGCATGAAAAAGGCAAAGGCGAATCCCGGAGAATTTGGAGATTGCATCGATTGCAATCAATGTGTCGCCGTATGTCCGACCGGCATCGATATTCGCGAAGGGCCGCAAATCGGCTGTATCACTTGTGCGCTGTGCATCGACGCCTGTGACAAGGTGATGGAACAGGTCGGGCGTCCACGTGGATTGATCGACTATATCACATCTGACAATGCGGAACGCGAGCAAGTCGGTGAACCGACTCCACCCGTTTGGAAAACCTTGCTCAGCCCCCGGACAATCCTGTATTTTGCGGCGTGGACCGGCATCGGTCTCGGCATGCTGTTCGCGCTGGGCAATCGCACCCGTCTTGATCTGGCTGTGCAGCATGATCGCAATCCGGTCTATGTCCAGCTTTCGGAAGGCGATATCCGAAACAGTTACACCGCCAAGATTCGCAATATGGAAAATCGACCGCGCGAAATGGAAGTTTCGATTTCCGGTCTCGACGGAGCGACCATCTGGTCTGGCGGAAACCAGAGACCGGCAAGCCAAAGCATGATAAAAACGACTGTGCCCGCGGACAGCGTAGCCAAATTGCGGCTGTTTGTAGCCGCACCGTCAAACGACCAATCGCGATCGGAATTCAACATGAGCGTTCGGGGCATTGACGACGAAACACCGAGCGATACCGAAACACTGTTCTTTGAACGACCGGAAAAATAGAATGAGCAAACCCAAACCCACGCCCCGCAGAATAAATGGCTTTCACGCCACCTGGATGTTTATTGCCTTTTTCGGAGTCATCTTCGCGGTCAACATGCTGATGGCGCGTTTCGCGGTTTCGTCTTTTGGCGGAACTGTGGTCGACAACAGCTATGTCGCCAGCCAGAATTATAATAAATGGCTCGAGGAGGGCCGGCAACAGGCGAGTCACGGCTGGTCCTTTTCCAAAGCTTCACGATCCGGTGAACAGTTGATTTTTTCGGCAATTGCAGAGGATCAAAACCCGCTGGAATCCATGACATTGTCTGCAGAAGTTTCTCATCCGGTCGGACGAACTGAAACGTTCGAACTGACATTCGGGGAAACCGCGCCAGGACAATATCGCAGTATCGAAGCCGTCCCTGCCGGTCGCTGGAAGTTGAAAGTCCGTGCGTTACGAGACGGACAAGCGTTTAACTTTCTGGATGAGATAAAGTGACCGCCGCGCTGGCATCCCGTGATCTGGACGTCGCCATGTTGTGCGAGGACAGCCGGTTTGTCGTGCCTGGCATGCGCTGTGCCGGCTGTATTTCAAAAATCGAACGGGGGCTGGCTGAAATTCCCGGCGTCGTCACCGCGCGCGTCAATTTCTCTACCAAGCAAGTCGCGGTTTCACACGAGCCTGAACTGGGCGGAGACGCCTTGCTTTCGGCAATCGAGAAACTTGGCTTTGAAGCACAATTGCTGGCCGACAATCCGCTGGCAGAAGATCGCGGCGATACCGAGCGCCTGCTTCGCGCATTAGCTGTCGCCGGATTTGGCATGATGAACATCATGCTGCTGTCGGTCAGTGTCTGGTCGGGCGCAATAGGCGTTACCAAAGATCTGTTTCACTGGCTCTCGGCACTGATCGCTGTTCCTGTCATCGCCTATTCCGGACGCCCCTTTTTCGCTTCGGCGGCGATGGCGCTGCGATACATGCGCACCAATATGGATGTTCCGATCAGCATCGGCATATTGCTGGCCACCGGCTTGAGTCTTTATGAAACGGCAACGGGCGGGGCTCATGCCTATTTCGATGGTGCGGTCATGCTGATTTTCTTTTTGCTGACCGGACGCGTGCTTGATGGAATGATGAAGGATCGCGCCAGAGAGGGTATCTCAGCGCTGCTGAAGAAAACCGCAACCGGCGCGATGATTGTGCAGGACGATGGCACGACGCGCTGGACCAAAGCAGAGGATATTCTGCCTGATATGATCATGCATGTCGCAGCGGGTGAGAATCTGGCTGCTGATGGCATCGTGATGAAAGGTCGCAGCGGTTTTGACATATCGATGCTAACCGGTGAGAGCGATCCACAAATGCGCGGTGAAGGTGACAGCGTACTTGCCGGAACACTTAATCTCACCGGACCTGTCAATGTCCGGGTCACCGCCGCAGGGCAAGATACGAGCATTTCGGACATAGCCCGATTGATGGATGAAGCCGGTCAGCACCGGTCTTTCTACATTCGGGTATCGGACCGCGCTTCGCGCTATTATGCCCCTGCTGTACATAGTCTGGCCCTTTTATCGTTCATCGGCTGGATGATCGCCGGAGCAGGATGGCATCAATCGCTATTGATAGCGGTCGCAGTACTGATCATCACCTGCCCCTGCGCACTGGGCCTTGCGGTTCCTGCTGCTCAGGTCGTGGCCTCTGGTGCATTGATGCGGCAAGGTGTCATGGTCAAAGATGGCAGCGCCCTCGAGCGGCTCGCGCAGGCAGACCGGGTGGTTTTCGACAAGACCGGAACTTTGACAATGGGGGCCGCGCTGCCCGAAAATCTTGATAGCCTGTCCCCCGTACAAAAAGCTGTGGCGCTGACCCTGGCCCAATCCAGTCGTCATCCTGTCAGCCAGGCTCTCCGCAAGGCGCTGGTGCAGGAAGAAATCATGCCTTTGTCGGAAATTGAAGATATTTCAGAGGTTCCCGGAGAAGGCGTAAACGGCGTCTGGCAAGGCAAATCGGTTCGGCTGGGGCGTGCAGAAAAAGCTATGCAGCAGATTACAACCGAACTGACGATCGGTGACGACCTGCAGATTATATATCTCAACGACGAGTTACGGCCCGATGCCAGGCTGGCAGTGGATCTTTTTAGTAAAATGGGTCTGTCAGCGTCCATTCTTTCCGGCGACAAGCTCGAAGCTGTGGCGCCTGTGGCGCGAAAACTGGGCATTACCGCGCAGGCATCCGCATGTCCGGAGGACAAGGTCGAGGCGATCACGCGTCTGACGCAGTCCGGTTGCAATGTCTTGATGGTAGGGGACGGCCTCAATGATGGCCCTGCGCTGGCAGCTGCCTATGTTTCTATTGCTCCAGGATCAGCAAGCGATGTCGGCCAGCAGGCCGCCGATGCCGTTTTCACCAGTGACTCGCTATTGCCTACAGCCATTGCAGTGAAAGTGGCCCGCAAAACAATGCAAAATGTTCGCCAGAATTTCGCATTGGCCATCGGCTATAATATTCTTGCCGTCCCATTGGCCATTGCCGGCATGGTGACACCGCTCATCGCCGCAATAGCGATGTCAATGTCATCGCTGATTGTCGTCGGCAACGCCCTGCGACTTCGCGGAGCGGCAAAGTGAGTGGCCTCGCAATCTTGATTCCGGTCGCGCTTTTTATGGGGCTATGCGGACTGGCGTTCTTCTTTTGGGCAATGCACAACGACCAGTTTGAAGATCTCGAAGGCGCAGCCCACCGGGTGCTGATTGATGATGAAGCGGAAACGAGCCCAGATGATGAAGCGATTTAGAAGGGCGGGAACGACAAGTTTGCCGGCGGCTTTGGCATTGATGACGCTGGCGGCATTTCCAGCCGCTCCTGCCAGCGGGATGATGACGCTGGAATTGTGCAATTCCGAGGGTGAAGTCCGGGAAGTAACGATACCGCTGGAACGCGATGGTGCCCCTTCAAAGAAAGATTGTGCAAGTCCCTGCCATGCCTGTCTTTCGCGTCAGAAAAATAGCGGACCGACAGCGCGAAAATAACAAGCAGCCCGAACCTTCATTCCATCAGTCCGGCGAAATTTTGTTCTCGGCCATTGCCTGCATTCGCGCTGGCAACAGCGACAATATCTGCTGCCTCTGGTCGCTCGAGGCTCCGGGCCACTGCGCTATCTCCGCCATGGTACGACCACATCCAATGCAATAGCCGCTGGGTTCGTCAATCTTGCAAATATTGTTGCAGGGAGACGTCATTTACTGTTTCCCGCCGGTCTTGTTATCTCATGTTCTTTCAGAAATGCCACGGCTGCACCATATAGGCCTGGCTCTTCACGTAAAAACCGTTTCACCGGAATCTGATCCATCAGGCCCCCGAAGCGCCCCTTTGCAGCAAACCGACTGTGAAAGCCTGATGAAGGCAGATGATGCGCAATCCGGTTGCCGAGTCCGCCCGAGATGACCACTGCATCCGTGCCATGCGCAAGCGCCATATCACCGGCAAATCCTCCCAGACACAGGCAGAACCGCTCAAAAGCCGCCGCTGCCAGGCTGTCTTCTCCACTGGATGCCAATTGCCATAAAGCCTTGTCATCCAGCTGTTTCGGCTGTTGCCCGTCCATTTCCGCGACCATGCGGTAGAGCAGTTGCAGCCCCGGCCCGGCGACGATGCGTTCTACCGATACCCGGCCATGTTGCTTGCGCAGGCTATGCAGCAAACGGTCTTCAAAATCATCTCGGGGCGCAAAATCAATATGGCCTGCTTCCGTTTCAGTGATGTGATATTTATCGCCCTTCCGGCAAATATGGGCCACACCCAGGCCGGTTCCGGGTCCAATCAAGGTGATGGAGTGTTTTTCGCTTATCGGACTTTCCGGACCGCAAATATGTTCAAACTGATCGTCACCCGGCCATGCCGCAGCATGCCCGACAGCGCCAAAATCATTGACGAGGCTGAAACGCTCAAGCTTCAGTGTTTCGCATATGAGCTGGGGGCGGATCATCCAGCTGCTATTTGTCAAATGCAGCACATCACCACCCACCGGTGCAGCAACGGCAATGGCACCATCGACCGGCAGGTCACGCCCAATGGCTGCGCTATAGGCTGCCCAGGCGATTTGAAGACTGGCATGGTCGGCGCTGTTCATGGTGATCTGGTTGTCGAGCTGGATAACCCGGCCGTTCCTGACCACCGCAATCGCGAACCGCGCATGCGTTCCGCCAATATCGGCAACGATAATTTCCTGCGGCATAGTCGGTCAGCTTCTTTCTGTTGCGTGTATCACCACGGCCCTGCCGCTATTGAATACAGTTGTGACAACAACAATTGAAGGCTTCATATTCATCCCGACGGATGGGCGAATTTTCCGCCGGATAATAGCACTTGCTAGATGCACGATAACTGGCTTATCTATCCGCCTGACGGATAGGGAGGTCATATGGAGCGCGGTGTACCAGTTAGAGCGATCTCACGCGGAATTGCTGTCTTGTCCGCGGTGAGTCGGGACGGTCCGATCACCATGATGAACATCTCGAAAAGTGCAGATGTACCCTATCCTACTGCTTGTCGCATTGTGCAGACCCTATTACATGAGGGCCTCATTGAACGAGAACCCGCGCGCAAGAAGTATCGGGTTACCTCTCTTGTCCAAACCCTCGCCACTGGTTTTCAAGCGGAAGATCAACTGGTCTCGGTCGCACGGCCTCATCTGGAAGAACTTTGTCGCAAAGTCAGCTGGCCGGTCTCGCTGGCAACACGGGTTGGCACCCGGATGATGGTGCGTGACTCCACCCATAAAATGACATCGCTGACTTTCTCGAATTACTATCCAGGCTATACTCTTCCGATAGCAGAATGTGCGACCGGCAAGGCCTATCTGGCCCATTGTTCGGACGAAGAACGTCAGACCATAATCGAAGCCTGGGAAGCGACCGACAATGAAACTTCGAAAATGGGATTGTTGATGGTGTCCGATGATGTGGTGCTCGACAAGATTCGGAGCGATGGCTTTGCGATGCAGGCGCGCAATTTCTACAACGAAGAACCCGGAAAAACATCTTCACTGGCAGTGCCGGTCAATGACGCCAAGAACGAACTTATGGGTTCCCTGGCGCTGATCTATTTCGCATCTGCACTTAAACCGGACCAGGCGGTCGCTGAATTCCTGCCCGTAATGCAACAGTCAGCCCGGGCCATCACCGCCAGTCTCAACAGCGACATCGGCGCTTAATTCGAAATCCTGTCTATGTAGATTGGCGAGCAGCATGTTCGCCAGCCAGTCGCCCGAGCGTGGTTGCGGTCAGCAGACCATTGCCCGCAATATAACCATCTGCACCGGGACCGGAAATGCCGCGCGCCGCACCGCCTCCTGCATAAAGGTTCGGAAAGGGTGATCCGTCTTCTTGCAACACCCTCGCATCACCATCGACTTCCAGACCGCCTTGCGTATGAAAGAGCGCACCGGTGACGCGTACGGCATAATAAGGCGGGGACAACTTCCGCTTCCCTTCAAAACTGCGCCCGAATCTGTCGGGCGCATCGCTGTCAATCAAGGCCCATGTTTCTTCCACGCTGGCTTTTAGTCCGGCCAGATCCACGCCAGCTTTTTCAGCCAGTTCTTCAAGGGTGGCCGCAGTCATCAGACAGCCGGCTGATTTGGCCTGCTGATAATCGTCAAATTGCTCCATGATCTGGTGCCGGGTTTCATCATAAATGCTCCAGGCCACATGACCTTCCTGTTCCAGAACCTTCACCGCCTGCTCCGAATAGCCGGCAGCTTCGTTGGAAAAGCGCTGTCCGGCACGGTTCACCTGAATGCCGCCTTCGACAATCAACGGCCAGAGTATGGGAATACCAAATCCCGCAGCCAGCCCGGCATGGCCTTGATAGGCACTCAGATCAGCCATGCTGGCCCCCAACTTCTTGCCCCATGCTATGGCATGACCCTTGTTTCCCGGATGGCCGTGAAAGGTTGCATGTTCGAGTTCGGGGATCAGATCCGCGACCATCTCCTGATTCCCGGCAAATCCGCAGGAAGCCATTATCAAGGCGCCGCAACCGACAATGTCCTGCCCCCCGTCAGGGCGGGTGGCTGCCACTGCAATCACGCGATTGGCGGCATTGACATAGAGTATGTCAACTGTGGCATCCGTCAGGATATCGACGCCTTCAGTTTCACAGGCGGCAGCGAGCGCGCCCATAAGTTCCCCGCCGGAGCGACTGGGCATTCCGTGCATTCGCAGCGCGCTATGTCCGGGATAGGTAAAGCCTTCGACGAGGCTCAACCCGATCTCATGGTCGTCCATCAGCCAGTCAATCGTCCGCGCGGATTGTTCTGCCAGACGCTGGACGAGCGCGTGATCCACCTTGCCTTTGGTCTTGGCAATAATGTCCTGCGCAAATATGGCAGGACTATCTTCGATTTGCCCGGCAATCTGTGCTTTGCTACCGGCCGCTGGAATGAGACCGGTAGACATGCTTGTCGTCCCGAGAGGCTGACGATCGCGCTCGATGACGAGGACTTCCGCTCCGGCATCGCGCGCTGCCAAAGCTGCACAAAGACCCGTTCCACCTCCTCCGACGATAACGACCGGAATGTCCATGATCGTTTTCACATTTTCGGTGCGAATGACTTCAATCTTGCTCATGCATCATTACCTTTGGGCATTGAATTAGGAAAAAGTCAGAACCGGCTTGATCACGGTCCCGCTGCGCTGCGCTTCAAACGCGGCAGCAATGTCTTCGAACGAATATTCTGTAATCAGTTCATCATAGGGAAGATGTCCGATCCGATGCTGCTCGATCAACCACGGAATAAAGCTGTCGGGGACGCTATCACCTTCGATTATGCCGGTCATGCTGGTGGTCATGAAAGGCAGTCCGCCCGGATGTGAGACAGGGTCTTCAAAACCGCCGGGCAATGTCAGGATGCCGAGATTGCCGCCGGGATGGAGACAGGCAATGGCCGCTTCAAAGGTGCTCTGCGTGCCAGCGCTGTCGAGCGCATAGGACACTCCGCCTTCGGAAGCAGCCAGTGTTTTTTCCACAAACTCCGGATCATCGCCGCTGATAATCTCATGTGCACCATATTTTTGCGCAAGCTTCAACCTGTCCCTGTGCAAGTCGCTGGCAATAATCGGTGAACATCCGGCGATTTTGGCTGCCATGATCGCGGCCAAACCAACCGCGCCACAACCGATGACAAGCAGCGGCCGCCCTGCCCGGGCCGCGAAATTATTGATGACCGCTCCGGCTCCGGTCTGGATGCCGCAGCCCAATGGCGCGGCGGTCGTATATTCCATGTCATCCGGCATCAGAATGGCGTTTCGCTCTGTAACCAGGGCATGGGTTGCAAAACTGCTTTGCTGGAAAAAGGCTCCACCAATCTCTGTGCCATCCGGACGTTTCAGCGCCGGCCGTACGCGCCGGCCTTCAATGTTCAAAGCGATATTGTCGAAGCAATAGGCCGGATGGTCATCCGCACAGTTACGGCAATGACCGCAATAACCGAATGTCGCCACGATACGGTCTCCGGCTTGAAACCTGGTAACGTCTTCGCCGGTTGCCACCACGACCCCGGCGCCTTCATGCCCGAACACCCGGGGAGTTTCTGACCATTCGGATATCCCGATATCCGTGTGGCAGATGGCAGCAGCCTTTACTGCGATCACCAGTTCATCAGGCAACGGATCATCCAGCAGAAGTTGCTCGATAACCGGAGCTGCGCCTTTGCCCGCGCTAACTGCAGCTCTGATCTCCCTAGGCACCGCCATGCCTTTTCTGCAACGCGACAACGTCGTCGATACCGAGCAGACGAGACATGTCACCAAAATCAAAATGCCCGACACCGTCGCCATTGGCATCACCGGATTTCAGGTTCGCATAGAAATTCTTCGCTGCTTGCGCTGCAGCCAGCGGTGCGCCAGCGGGATAAATGACGAGCTTTGCACCCAGTGCCTGATAATCAGCCGGAGCCAGGATTGGCGTGAATCCGCCATGGGCAGCGTTGACCAGCAACGGCTTGCTGACCCGGCTCGCAGCCTCTCTGATTTCATCCAGATTTTTCGGCGCTTCCAGGAACAGGATATCCGCGCCATTGTCCGCATAAGCGTTTAATCTGGTGATCGCAGAATCAAGGCCTTCGGTTCTGCGCGCATCGGAACGGGCAATAATCAAGATATCGCCTTCTCCCCGGGCTTCTACCGCCACATGCATCCGGCGGATCATCTCTTCCGCTTCAACCGAAACAGCCTGGCCGACATGACCGCAGATTTTGGGAAAGCCTTGATCCTCAATCTGCATCGCGGCAATTCCGGCTGTCTGATACCCTTTTACCGCATGCGCAAGATTGGCAAGGCTGCCAAAACCGGTATCTGCATCCGCAATGATCGGCGCTTTGCTCTTGGCCGCAAAGCCAGAAAATATACGCAGAAAATCACTATAGCCTGCGACTCCGACGTCCGGTTCTCCCATGGCAGAGGCCGTGCCCCAATAGCCGGATGCATAATGCGCATCAAAGCTCATTTCATTGGCCATCAGCAAGCTCATGTGATCATAGATACCGGGTGCTGCGATAATATTGTCGCCTGCCAGTTTCGCTCTTAGATCTGTTCCACTCATTCGGCACCGGTTCCTTGATCAAATAGCTTGAAATACTCATCGAGCACTGCACGATCTTCAATCGTCGCAGGTATTTTTGGTTCCTCGCCATCGGCAATCTGCCGGATATTACGGCGCAAGATCTTCCCTGATCGGGTCTTGGGCAATTTGCTGACAACATGAACCTGCTTGAATGCAGCAACCGGACCGATTTCTCGCCGGACATCGGCAACAAGCTCTTGCGCCAGTTCGCCCGGATCACGATCTGCACCAGCTTTCAACACCACGAAACCTCCAGGCACCTGACCTTTCAAATCATCGTGGATGCCAACGACAGCACATTCCGCCACGGCCCTGTTTGCGGCCAGTACTTCTTCTATCGCAGATGACGACAGCCGGTGTCCGGCGACGTTGATCACATCATCGATCCGCGTCATCACAAATACAAACCCGTCTTCATCAATATATCCGGCATCCCCGGAAAGATAATAGCCTTCATAGCGCTCGAGATAGGCATCGACATAGCGATCCTCAGCGTTCCAGAGCGTGGTGGCAGCACCTGGTGGAAGCGGAAGTTTTGCCACAATTGCACCGGTTTCATTGGCTTCTACCGACTTGCCATCATCACCCAGACATTCGATCTGCCAACCCGGCATCGGGACGCTGGTCGATCCCGGTTTGAGCGGCAATTCCTCTATACCCAGCGGATTGGCGCATATCGCCCAGCCGGTTTCCGTTTGCCACCAATGATCCACAACCGGCTTTCCAAGCAGCTTCCCGATCCAGTCCAGCGTGCTGGGATCCGTGCGCTCGCCCGCGAGATAGACCGCTTGAAGCGCGCTAAAATCATGTCCGGAAGCCAGATTACCTTGCGGATCGACCTGCTTGATCGCGCGAATGGCTGTCGGTGCTGTAAAAAAACTGCGAACTTTGTGCTTTGCAATAATTTTCCAGAATATTCCGGCATCGGGTGTTCCGACCGGCTTTCCTTCAAAAATCACCGTCGCATTGCGGTTGAGGAGCGGACCGTAGACAATATAGCTGTGACCGACGACCCAACCGACATCGCTGGCAGCCCAATAGGTCTCGCCCGGCGGGCAGTTGTACAGGCCCTCCATCGTCCATGTGAGCGCCGCCAGATATCCGCCGGTATCCCGAACAATGCCTTTGGGCTGTCCCGTCGTTCCGGATGTATAAAGAATGTAAAGCGGATCGGTGGCAGCGACAGGAACACATGCAGCCGGCGATGCTTTGGCGAGTTCCCGTGCCCAGTCCAGATTGGTCTCCGCCCCCAGATCTGCTTCGTTCTGTTCTCGCTGCCAATAGATGGTCGCATCTATCTTGTGTTCCGCCAGTTCATAAGCATTTTCGAGGATCGGCTGATAGGGCAATATCTTCGCGCCTTCGATACCGCAGGATGCGGCAATCACCAGCTTGGGTGTGGCATCATCGATACGCACAGCCAGCTCCTTCGCGGCAAAACCGCCAAACACGACTGAATGAACCGCTCCGATTCGTGCGCAAGCCAGCATCGCAATCACCGCTTGTGGCGAATTGGGCATGTAGATCAGGACGCGTTCGCCCTTTGTCACTCCCCGCGCCTGCATCGCACCGGCAAGTCTTGCCGTTGCGTTTTGAAGACTTGCAAAGCTGAGCTGCTCGGATATCCGGGTTACCGGGCTCTCATAAAATATCGCGGTCTGATCGCCAAAACCCGCTTCAACATGACGATCGACGCAGTTATAGCAGGCATTCAGCTCGCCACCGCCAAACCAGCGCGGGATAGGCCCGTCGCCGGGGCCAACCAGCGTGTCCCACGGCTTCGTCCAGCTAAGCTTTTCGGCCACCTGTCCCCAGAATTTCTCAGGCTGTTCTGCAGCGAAACCGTATAGATCGGCATAATTGTCGAATGTGCTGGTCATATCCTCTCCCTTGCCGATTTCCTGTGATAAGTTACTCTGACTGTTATTCATATCCATTGCGCGGATATAATTATGGTCGCCTTTGAGCGATCGACTGCTGACAGGCATAACCTAAGCAAGATGATCCGGGTGATAGAAAATGAATGATGAGTCGCAAAAAATGGAAGTTCCTGAAGAATTGGGTGACGAGATTGGCGGCAATGGTCGCGTCTATTTCGAGAATGTTGTCATCGACAATCTGCTCGACGCCCTGTTGGAATTATCGGCAACGGTCTGGACCCATCATGATCGCGTGATCGTGCTCGAAAAAATTCTCGCTGCGAAAGGCATTGAGGTCAGCGAAGAAATTGAAGCGCATTTGCCTGACGAAGCAGAAATAGCGGCGCGGGCCGTGGAACGGGATGCGTTCGTTGAACGAATTTTCGGTGCCTTTTTGCGCCGCCCCACCCATGATCTGGCTGAAAAAGCAGATATCTAAAAGGAGTTTATCGATGGACCGTGGACATATTGGCGTCTTGCCTCGCCCGACAAAATTGGCGGATGAGAGCTATCTGGAATTTGTGACTTCATTTCGGAAATTTGCCATTCAAAAGGGTTTTCCGGTTATGTCAGCCAATGGCGAAGCGGCGCTGGGCAAGGCGTTGGAAAGCGGTGAAGTAAAAAAACCGGCTGACGGCGAAGAATTGTCCCTCGACGAGATCAAGAAGGTTTTTTCAAAAGTGCCATTTACGCCGACCTGGCAGCGCTTTGTTCGCTCTCAGCAGGAAATGATGTGGCGCGGGACTCGCAAAAGCTTCTTCCGCAATGCCGACAAGATCATGGCCGATATGGATGCGGCGGAGAAATCCCACCCTGACAATATTCATTATGACCCGTCTTTCGAGCCCCCGAAATATACACGCTGTGAAATCCACTGTCAGCCAGGTGGCTATACGGATGATCCCCTGGGCGGTGCCGTTTTCCATTACGGTACCAAAATCTTCTATGAAGGCTTCAACGATCAGGATGAGCTGCACATTGAGCATGCAGAAAAAACGACAAAGCCAGCCGATGGCAAGATCGAACGCATTCTGGATGTGGGCTGCAGCATTGGCCAATCTACAACGGTACTGAAAGACCTGTATCCAGACGCCGAAGTCTGGGGCCTGGATGTCGGTTTACCGCTCATCCGCTATGCCCACATGCGGGCCGTTCAACAGGGCAAGGATGTCCATTTCAAACAGGCGCTGGCCGAAGATAGCGGCTATCCGGACGATCATTTCGACATGATACTCGCTTACATTCTTTTTCACGAAGTACCGGTCAAAAAGATGAAGGAAATTGTCGCCGAACTGTTCCGGATTTTACGACCCGGCGGTGTCTTTTCGATTCTGGAATTTCCAAATAATGACAAGGGCCAGGTGCCTGCCGGTTATCGCTTCATGATCGACAATGACAGCCGCGACAATTGCGAACCTTATTCTCCTGCCTTTGTGGCGAGTGATTTCAAGGGCATCCTGGAAGCGACCGGTTTCACCGTGGAGCAAGGGCCAGCGGTAACCAATGATTTCCTGCAATCTTTGATCGCGACCAAACCGGCATAAGCTATACAACCAGCGGAACGGTCACAGGATCATAAGCAAAGATACCCAGGGAATCTTCGTTTTTGATCGGTGTGTCGCGAAAAGCATCGGGATTGATCGCCTGCAATCTTTCGCCACCAAGATTGGATTCGCGTTGCAAAAGCGATGCCCGCTCGATCCGTGTATCTCGATATATTTTCAACGCTTCATCCGGTGTGTTCGCAGCCGTAAAGGCGCGGCCAAGAATGACGCCGTCCTCGATTGCGCATGACGCCCCCTGCCCCATGTAGGGCAGCATGGGATGCGCCGCGTCGCCCAGCAAAGCGGTCCGGCCACTAATCCATGTGTCCAGCGGTTTGCGAACGAATAGTCCCCAGCGATATAACTCATCGCCCGGAATCGCTTCCAGCAAATCCTGCACGTAGTCTGCCCAGCCTTCGTAATGCTGCGCCAGCTCGCTTTTCTCGGCTTTGGCGTTCCAGCTTTCCTCAGCCCACTCATCGGCCTTGGTCAGAGCAACAATATTGACCAATTGTGTTCCGCGAACCGGATAGCTCACAATGTTGCGGCCGGTCCCCAGATGATTGATATTGAACCGGTCAACCGACAGCGCGCTCAGCTTTTCGGCCGGAACAAGTGCGCGCCAAGCGACATGACCGCTGAACTCAGGAGGCTCATTGTCAAACAGGCTATCACGCACAACAGACCGTAGTCCGTCCGCCGCAATCGCCACATCGACCCGTTCGCTGGTTCCGTCTTCAAATGTCAGCGTCACCCCATCATCACCGCTTTCAATAGCAGTGAGTGACTTGACCATGGCACAATTCTCGCGGCCAAACCCGTCAATCAGCATGTTAAGCAGATCGGCCCGATGGAGCTGGCAATAGGCAGCTTTGTAGGTGTCCCTGCAATCCCGGCGATCGATCGCCTGCAACAATTCTCCGGTTTCCCCATGATATAATCGCTGTTCGAGCGGTTCATTCGCATGGCCGTTCAGAAAGTCAGCAAAACCCAGTGATTCGAGCCCCAAAGTCGCATTGGGTGACATGGATATGCCGGCTCCGACTTCCCCGAATTCAGGCGCGCGTTCAAAAATGCGCGGAGCAAATCCGGCCTTTTGCAGTGCGATACCCGCAGTCAGACCGCCAATACCGCCACCGATGATTGCTATGTTCAATTCCTTGTTGATCAAAGTCCCAAAGCTCCCGGGTTGATGATATTGTCAGGGTCCAGTGCCTGCTTCAGGTCACGCAGCAACGTCGCAGCTCCGCCTTCCCGGTTTTCGGCATAGGGATAAAGTCGTCCGATCTGAAAGTGGCCACCGCCATGCCGATGAACAAGGATATTGAAAGCTTCTACAAACTCTCCAACCAGCTCTCTGGCAGGCAGATTTTCAGGATAGACAGACATTTGGCCATCCAGATATTCGGGCGTACGGCGGCGATGATATTCGTATAGCGCATCTGGCCAGTAAAAGACCGGTTCGTAGAGCAATCCAACTCCGGCAATTCCGGCGAAAAACTCGGCGACGGTTACATCAACAGCATCCATTTTTTCAGAAAAGCGGGCTTTGAGCGCGCTGTAGTCCAGGTGAAAGTCATGCAGTGCGGAAGCTGGGAATACCCCGTGAATGGGCAGCATCCGGCGGCCATCTGGATGAGTCACGGGCAGTACGGGAAAAGGATCAGCCCGCGTCATCAAGGGAACCGTGTTGACGATTTCCGTGCCTGATCTGGCAAAGCCGCGAATGGCGTTGATCCGGCTTTTCAATTCTGCCTTGTCCCGGCCTTCCACAACAAAATGAGCGGTATATTTGGCTTTGTCCAGGAAACGGCGACCTCCCATTGCGATCTTCGCCATCCGGCCAACAGCAGCGACCGGATTGCCCGCTGCTTTGCCAATACGCCACATCGCCTTTGCGTCTTCAACGAGATTGGCCGGTCCGGCGTTTTGCCGCGCAACGTCGCCATCCATCGCAATCATTTCCGAGGAGAGCCGCCGGGCAGACAATTCAGAAAACAGCTCGGCCATATTGTCAAAATCATCATAGGCAAAGGACAAGCCGCTGACATGCGGCGGACGGGGTTCCGTTTCGAGCGTGACAGCAGTCTTGATACCGAGAGCGCCGGCGTCATTGGCAAAAATTCCGGTAAGGTCGGGTCCGAAATTGCGATTGAACGGCGAAGTTCCTTTTGATCCATCCGAACCCGTACGGATTAGCTCTCCGGCACCCGATATGATTTCAAAACTTTTCACGGCATTGGCCGATGCACCGGTTGTGCCTGAACCAAATGTCACCGTGCCCTGGCTCATAGAGCCGCCGACTGTTGCCGAACCGCCCGACATCGGTCCCCAGAACCGGGCGCGCAGGCCATGCTTGGCCAACGAGGCATCCAGTGCCGCCCAGGTACAACCCGATTCCACTGTTACACTTTGATTCTGCACAGAAATTTCGCGGATGGCCGACAGATTCGAGAAATCGAGCATGATTGCGTTATCGTGAGTCGGCTGAAACGCCTTCGTATACGACATGCCGCCGCCACGCAGGAAAATCGAAAGTCCTGATGTCCGGCAAAGGTGCACTATTTCGACAACCGCTGCAGGGGTCGACGGACTAGCCACGGCAATCGGCAGTGCGCCTTCAAAAAACAGATCCTGGGAAAAAAAACGCAGGTCCGCATCGCTGGTACTGATCGCATCTGCACCGCAGATAGCAATGAGCTTTTCCAGCAGATCGCTTTCTCCGTGATTTGACGTGCTCGCTTCCATTGTCATCCTGTTGTGATGCGGTAGCATGGATGCAAAGGCGAGAGTAGCAAACTTGTTATCCGGCTGACGGTTAAACACGCTTCTTGTAATGTCACGGAAGCAATGAAATCATAAGCTTGCACATATATGACCACAGTCGCACCACCAATCAAACCCAATGAAACGGTCGCGGAAGTTTCAAGCGACAGCGCGAGCTGGTCGCCGGTTCGTTCGTGGTTGGTCGTGGCAGCACTCTCCTTTGCCGGTATCGTAAGTTATATCGACCGCCAGATCATCAATCTGCTGGTCGACCCGATCAAGGCAAATCTCGGGCTATCGGATGTTCAGATCAGCCTGTTACAGGGGTTTTCCTTTGCGCTTCTCTATGCCGTCATGGCAATTCCGCTAGCCTGGCTGGCAGATCATTATAATAGAAAATGGGTAATATTGGCCGGTGTCCTTGTCTGGTCTGCGGCAACGTTCGGCAGCGGCATGGCGATGGGTTTTGTTTTTCTGTTCTTCGCGCGCATGCTGGTGGGTGTCGGGGAAGCGACCTTGTCTCCGGCAGGCTTTTCAATGCTGAGTGACTATTTTCCGAAAGAGAAACTTCCCGCCGCGATCAGCGTGTTTACCGGCACCGGCTTTCTGGGCTCTGGACTGGCGCTCGTGATTGGCGGATATCTCTATGCGAAACTGGTTGAAATGGGGCCTACGACATTGCCGTTTGGAACCTTTCAGCCATGGCAAATGACATTTTTTGCTGTTGCGCTGCTCAGCGTCCCGGTCTTTCTCTTCCTCCTTTTGATCCGCGAACCGGTAAGGCGGGAAGGCAATGTGGTTCTCGCGGCCGAAGACGCTCCACCCGCGCTGGAAATCATCAGCTTTATCAAGGATAATGCCAGAGTTTTTCTGCCGCTTTTTTTTGGTTTCTCTTGCTTTGCCGGCGCACAATTTGGCATCGGCGCATGGGCACCAAGCTATTTTATCCGGGTCCACGAATGGACGCAACTCGAGGTAGGCCAGTTTTTCGGTCCCGTCGTAATGTTCGGTGGTGTTGCCGGCGTGATCGCAGGCGGCTTTGCGGCCGAACGCATGCTTGGCCGCGGCAGCAAGGACGCGACGCTTCGGCTCCCGATTATGGCTGTCCTGTGCGCTCTGCCCTTTGCCATCGCTTTCCCGCTGGTGACTTCTCCATGGCTGGCACTGGGGTTGCTGGCGCTCGTCCTGTTCTTTGGCACAGTGCCTTTTGGTGCCGGTGTATCGACATTTCCGCTGATCACCCCCAACCGCATGCGCGCGCAGGTCATCGCGGTCTATCTGCTGATCGCAAATCTTCTCGGCTATTCGGCCGGACCTTTGCTGGTCGCATGGCTCACCGACAATGTCTTTGGCTCGCCTGATGCAATCAACCAGTCACTCGCGCTTGCGCCGCCTGCCACCATGCTTGTCGGACTGGCACTCGTGATACTGGCCCTGAAGCCATATCGCATTATGATACAGAAAATCGAAACGGAGTCTCTTTAGTGGCCTTGATCAATCTCGCTCCCGAAACCCGGTCTTTCATTGACCGGGATCAGAAACTGCTGATCGGTGGTAAATGGCTCGATGCCGGAACCGAGGCGCAAATCGATGTTATCAACCCTGCTGACGGTTCGCGGATTTCTGGCATTGGGAATGCCAGTCATACAGATGTCGACCATGCTGTCGTCACAGCGCGTGCCGCTTTTGAGAGCGGGGCATGGCCAGAGATGAAGCCGGGTGAACGTTCGCGGGTCATCCACAAAATCGCGGATTTGATGGAGGCACATGCCGAAGAACTGGCGCAACTGGAAACACTCGACAATGGCAAGCCGATCAATTTCGCGCGCGGAGATGTCGCCGCATCCATCGGCGCGTTCCGCTATTATGCAGGCTGGGCAGACAAGATTCAGGGCACCACCCACACCATAAACCTGCCTGGCGATCACCATGTCTACACGGTGAAAGAACCGGTTGGCGTGGTTGCGCTGGTGGTGCCCTGGAATTATCCGCTGGTGATGGCTGCAATGAAACTGGGGCCAGCACTCGCAGCAGGCTGCACCGCAGTGCTAAAACCCGCAGAAGACACTTCGCTTTCTGCTCTGCGGCTCGGGGAAATCGCACTGGAAGCGGGCTTGCCCGAAGGCGTGCTGAACATCGTCACGGGCTATGGCCACTCGGTTGGAAATGCCTTGGTAAATCACCCCGGTATCGACAAAATCGCGTTTACCGGCTCCACGGCCACCGGAAAAATCATTGCCCATGCGGCAGCGGAGAACCTTACAAAACTCACTCTTGAACTGGGCGGAAAATCACCGAACATCATCATGCCTGATGCGGATCTGGAGAAAGCCATTCCCGCTTCCGCAATGGGAATATTCTTCAATAGCGGCCAGACATGTACCGCACCATCGCGCATCTATGTGCATGAAGATGTGAAGGACGAGGTCATCAAGGGCATATCGGATTTCGGCAAATCCATGAAGCTGGCACCGGGCCTGGATGATGAAAGCACGATGGGTCCGCTGGTTTCGGAGAAGCAATTTGAGCGCGTGAGTGGCTATATCGAAGCGGGACAAAAAGAGGGTGCAGAAATCGCATCGGGCGGTGTGCGTCATGGTGAGAAAGGGTATTTCCTTGAACCAACCGTCATTGACCAGACCAATAATGACATGAAGATTGTGCAGGAAGAAATTTTTGGCCCGGTCCTCGTGGCTCAAAGTTTCAAGACAGAGGCAGAAGCGCTGGCGCTGGCCAATGACACGCAATTTGGTCTGGCAGGCGCGGTGTGGACCAGGGATATTTCTGTCGCCCATCGCATGGTCGGCAAGATCAAGGCCGGTATCATGTGCATTAACTCCGTCATGGGGGCCGACTGGGATGTTCCGCTCGGCGGCTACAAACAGTCCGGCATTGGCCGGGAAAATGGCAAGGACGGCCTCGAAAATTATCTCAACACAAAGACGGTGTTCATGGCCCTATGAGCGTAATTCCAACCGAGACCCAGCGCATTGATGTCGGTGATGCTGAAATCCATGCCGAAATCACCGGCAGCGGACCGGATTTACTTCTTGTTGCCGGCCTTGGCGGGCGCGGCGCTTTCTGGAACAACCAGATACAGGCCTTTGCGACAGACTTTCGTGTGATCACATTCGATCATCGCGGTTGCGGCAACAGCACACCGGACAAGGTTGTTTACGGCGCCGAACATATGGCCAAAGACGTGCTTGCGCTGATGAACGCCATGAACATTGCGCAGGCCAGTCTTGTGGGACATTCCACTGGCGGCGCAATCGGCCAACATATCGCGCTCGACCATCCGGACCGACTGGCAAAGCTGGTTCTTTCATGCAGCTGGGCTGGTCCCGACACCTATCTCACCGAACTGTTCAGGACGCGGCGGGAAATCCTGATCAGTTGCGGACCACTCGCTTATCTCACGGTGGGCACATATCTCGCCATGCCCAGTTCCCATCTGCAACCGCAAATGGCATCGGCACGGGCATTCATGGAAGAACGTCTGGCGGCATTCCCCGGACTCGAGGTCGAGCTTTCCCGGATCAATGCGGTTTACACGCATGATCTGCGCAGCCGCCTGCATCATATCAAAACACCAACATTGTGCATCGGGTCTGCCGATGACCAGATCACCCCTCCGGGATTTACCGAAGAGATGGGACAGTTGATCGAAGGTGCAGAAACACATTTACTGGATCGCGGCGGACATTTCAGTCCGATTGTCTCAACAGAAATATACAACAAACACGTGCGGGAATTTTTGACGCGATAGGAGATCGTCATGGCGGATGACATTACCAAGGGAAAATCGGTCATAATCGGACCGGATGGCGGACGTTCGCTTTGGCAACCCATGCCGTCACGCGGCTATGTCGATGTCAATCTGACGCCGGACAACATGCCCTATGATACCTTTTCCAGCGGGATTCAGCTTTTGCCCCCTGGCTGTATGGTGCGCGAGCACGGGCATAAACAAAATCACGAACTTGTCTTTGTCTACGAAGGCACGGGTGAAGTGGATATTGATGGTGAGGTTTCGAGATTCGTTCCCGGCACGACCATCCTGTTCGCTCGCAATTGCACACACTGGATCAAGAATACCGGCGACATAGACATGAAAATGTTCTGGGTTTTCTTTCCCCCGGGGCTGGAAGACTGGTTTTACGCAATTGGCAAGGATCGCAAGCCTGGAGAACCCATGCCGGAACCGTTCGACCGACCGGATAATGTTCAGGAAGTGATGGATAAAATGCGCTTTCTGCCACCAAGGAACGCCGGTTGATGCGTATCATTACGCAATCCCAGGTCGAACGTCTTTTGCCGGTTGGTGTTTGCGTGGACGTGATGCGACAGGCGATGATTGCCACTTCGCGCCGAGACGTCACTTTACCCATCCGACAGTTTATGCCGGTGCCGGACGCGGCCGGGAAACTGGCGATCATGCCGGGAACACTGGGTGATCCGGCATGTTTCGGAATCAAACTGGTGTGTAAATATGACCGACCTCATGGCGATCCTCTGGGCACGCATGTCGGAATGGTGATGCTGTTTGATAGCGTAAAAGGCATCCCGCTAGCGATGATTGAGGGTAGCTCGCTCACCGCGATACGAACATCTGCGGCCAGCGCTCTGGCCACCGATCTACTCGCACGCAAAAATGCAACACGGTTGGCTATCCTGGGCAATGGTGAACAGGCTATGCGCCACGTCCACGCGATGCGGGCCGTGCGCGATATTGATCATATCAGCATTTGGGGCCGTGACCAAACCCGCACGGAGACCTTTGCCGGAGCTGTCGCAGCAGCGACAGGCATCGAAACCATCGCTCATGACAGTGCCGCCGGTGCTGTTGCCGAAGCGCAAATTATCTGCACGACCACGTCAGCCAAAAAACCAATATTATTGGGTGCGGATCTGGGTCCCGGCCAGCATATCAATCTGGTCGGTTCCGCCATTCCCACCACCGCCGAAGTCGATGACGCGTCGGTAGCACGGTCGCGATTCTATGTAGATTATCATGATGCGGCGATGGCCGCAGCCGGAGAATTGCTGGGCGCTATTGAGCGCGGCGTGGTGACGGAAGACCATATTGTCGGCGAAATTGGAGCCGTAGCAGATGGAAAAACCGCCGGACGCCAAAGCGACGAGGAGATTACCATCTACAAATCCCTGGGCGTGTCCGCACAGGATTTGGCCGCCGCGCACGCCATCTGGCGCTTGGCCGAAACCGAAGATGGAGGAGTAACCATTGACCTTCTGGACTAAACCCGAACTTCTGATTCTGCCCTTCGCCCTTGTCATTGCAGGCTGTGCAACTGCGCAGGACACCGTTGCTGTCACTCCAACAGAGGACCCGGCCGCCGACGAAGCGCTTTATATGAAACGCTTTGAAGCACAAAGAAGTGCTGCGATCGAGGGCGGCGGGCTTCCTGCATATGATCCACTGGAACATGTGCGCGGCGTCGCCAGTTATCTGCCGCTGCCGAGCGCGAAAGGACGTATCGGGATTGACGCCCTGCTTCAGGCGGAAAAATTTGCGGAGGAGCGCAAGAGTTCAACTTTTCTCGTCTGGCATGATGGAGCCTTGGTCATGGAAAGCTATTTCGCGGGAGCTGACCGCAACTATCTGGTCAATTCAAAATCACTGGCCAAGCCCTTGACGGCGATTATTATCGGACGTGCTATCCAGCAGGGCCATCTGAAATCACTCGATCAGCCTGTCGCCGATTTCATCACCGAATGGAAAAATGATCCCGGCAAATCAAAAATACGTATACGCCATCTTCTCGACATGCGTACCGGCTTGTTGCCGCAGGGATTTGGCGAAGGACCAGAGCACGTGCTTAACCGGGCCTATTTGCATCCGCGCCATGACGAGGTGATCATCAATGAATATCCGCTCGTCAACGAACCGGGTAGCCGGTATGAATATGCCAATGCCAATTCGGAGCTGGTAGCGCCGCTGATCGAACGCGCGACGGGCCAGCGCTACCACGACTATGTCAGCGATGCGCTTCTGATCCCGATTGGCGCACAAGGCGGCACTGTCTGGGTCAACCGGCCTGGCGGCACGGCACATTCGGGATGTTGCATCCAGTTGCCTGGCCAGACATGGGCGCGACTGGGCATCTTGTTGCTCAACAATGGTCTCTGGGAAGGCAAAGAATTGCTCCCCGAAGGCTATGTCAGCAAAATGCGCGCCGCCAGCGCTGAAAATCCGCATGCTGGTCTCGGTGTCTGGATTGCCGGTAAATATGTCAAAGGCCGCGGTCCGCTGAATCCGTCGATTGATGCGGGAAAAACCCTGCACAGCGAACCCTATGCCGACAAAGATCTGTTTCTGTTTGACGGCAATGGCAGCCAGGTCGTCTACATTGTACCATCACAGAAACTGGTCATCGTGCGAACAGGCGGACGTCCGACGAAGGACAAACCATGGGACAATAGTTACATTCCCAACCTGATCATTGATGCGATCGAGAGAGGACCGGGCGATACCGCACCGGTTCCGCAAGAGAGGAACTAGTCGAATATGGCAACCGTGATCGACACCCCGTCTGGCCAGGCCGACGGCACACTTCCCGTTTCCCTGAAACTGGGCTGGGGATCCGGGGCGTTCGGCATCGCCATATTGATGAATGGCGTTTCCGGTTTGATATTGCTTTTCACCGCAAGTATCCTGCAGATCGAACCGTGGCTGGCAGGTCTCGTCATCTTCCTTGCCAAGCTAATCGACGTGGTCACTGATCCGGTCGTTGGCGTCTGGAGTGATCGCCATGATTCGTCCAGAGGACGACGCAGGCCGTTTCTGTTATGGGGCGCGATTGCCGGGGCAGTCAGCTTTGCATTGATCTTTACAGCACCGTCCTTCGAGAATCAGTATCTCACCGCATTTTACATCTTCATCGTTCTAAGTTTCTACGCGCTCGCGTACACAATCTACAATATTCCCTACATGTCGATGCCAGCGGAAATGACCGACAGCTACCATGAGCGTTCTTCCATCCACGCGTATCGCATGGTGTTTATTTCACTTGGTTCATTCATCGCGACCGCAGGAGTGAAAGTGGTACTTGAAGCGCTCGGGAAAACCGAACCATCGAGCTATGCGATTGTGGGTATTGGCTGTGCGGTACTGATCTTGATCAGTACTCTGATCGCCTATTTCGCCACTGGTTCCGCGCGTTTCACCAAGGGAGAGGCAAAAAGTACCAAAAGCAATGCTGCGCAAATTGTCGACGAGTTTAATGCAGTTCGCAGCAACCGCCACTTCCTGCGTCTGATTGGTGTAAAATTTGCACAATTACTCGGCGTGCAGACATCCGGCGCGGCATTTGCCTATTTCTTTGTGCAGAGCCTGGGACGTGACTTCAACGTTTTGGCGATATTCGGTACAACGGTTACGATCTCAACAATTATATTTGCTCCGTTGCTGATTAAGTTCTCCAAGTTATATGGTAAGAAAAACACCTACTATCTGGCGGCTAGCGTGAACATATTATACGCACTGAGCTGGTCACTCGCGAGCGAAGGCGAACCCGTTTGGTCGATCGTTCTGCGCGGCTCTTTAGTGGGAATCGCCTTTACCGGCAATGTGGTCATGGCGATGTCGATGCTAACAGATATTATCAATGCCGATGCTAACCGAACGGGCGTGCGGCGAGAGGGCGCTTTCACCTCGCTATACAGTTTTGTAGAGAAGCTCACCGGTGCCGTCGGTCCCCTGATAGTAGGTTTCGCACTTTCAATTGCAGGCTTTAACAACAAGCTCCCCTTCGACGTACCGCAGGGCGGAAATGTCGATACGGCTCTGTTGATGTCCGTGAGCTGGTTGCCAGCAATTTTTGGACTTGTCGCCGTATGGATTTTGTCAGGCTACAAGCTGACAGAAGAGGAATTGCAAGCTAATGGTTTCCGCAGCAGCTCTGCCAGTGAACCCAATCAAGAGGAGAAATCATGATGGAACTTCATGACCCAAAATTGAAGCAGCGAGGCCGTGCCTCGGTCGATTTTCTTGCGCAGATGGGCATTGCCGCAGGACCGGTCCTGCAAAAAGTAGGTGGAGAGATTGCCGAAAAGATCAACACAGATAATCTGCCGGATGACCTCGATGCCCGTGACCAGACGATCAATAGCGCGCTGTCAGAATCATCCGCTTATGCAACGCAGCGCCTTATGGGCGATTGGCATGGGCGCAACCACGGCCAGATTGCGATCGAAGCATTTGAAGAGATCTTGCCGGACCTGCAATCCACCCTGGATGCAACAACCAATGGCCCGGCAAGTCTGGAGCTTGATCCTGATCTGAAACTTCCCGCTTACTGGGACGGTGTACATTTCCACCGCACAAGCGGCGGTTGGGATGGCCACGAACACATGGGTTACGTTCATGGTGAGATAATTCACAAGAAAATGGTGGCTCGCTTTTTTCCGGGCGGGATTTTCCAGCAGCGCCACGCGGTTGCGGCAATGGCACCGCGTGACAGCTATGAACGAATTCTCGACATGGGCTGTTCGAGTGGGCATTTCACATGCGGGCTGGCGAATGCTTATCCAGACGCGCAAATCACCGGTATCGATCTGTCCGCGCGAATGCTGGAGCACGCCTATCGCACCGCCAATGCCAATGGCTGGAACTGGAAGCTTTATCAAAGGGCAGCAGAAAATTGCGGCTTTGAAGATGCCAGCTTTGATCTGGTGGCATCTTACATTCTGATCCACGAAATTCCTGCCGATGTTGTGGAACAGGTATTTGCCGAAGCATTTCGTGTGCTCGAACCCGGCGGCGACATGATCATGTCAGATGCCACTCGCTATGCCGATCTCGACAAGCTGAGTGTGTGGAAAGCAGATCGCGGTGCCAAATATGGCGGCGAACCGTTCTGGCGCGAAACTGCCAGCCTCGACCTCGCCGAAGTCGCAAGGAAGGTCGGTTTTGTCGACGTGACCGCCGAAGGGACCTATCCGCATGTTGTGAAAGGACGCAAACCGGCATGAGCACGCCAAATCGCGACAATCCCACCAGCTTCAACTTTCCCGACGGCGATCTGCTGCGGCCCAGACACATAGACAATCTTGGTCGCGCCCTGATCAGTCTGACCCGCGAGATCTGCGTGCTGACCGACCGGCAGATGGTGCTTGAAAAAATACTCGCCGACAAGGGGATCGACGTTGCCGATGCGGTAGACACCTATCAACCTGACCAAGCAATGCAGAGCCAGCTGGATGAACGTACGGGGGCGATTATCAAGACGATCGTCAGTGATCTTACGGGTACGAGATGATCGAACGGCGCAGTCTGCTTGGCCGCGCTGCCTGGCTATTGCTGTTGGTCCATGCCGGCCCGGCGCTTGCGGGTCCGGTAGCAGACAAGACATCCGGTCCGGCGCCTGCATCCACTGCGGTTGAGGTTCAGACGGAACTCACGACTGGCAATGGTCATCGTTTTCCGGTTACGATATTCTCACCATCCCGGTCAGGTTGCTTTCCGGTGATAATTTTTTCTGCCGGCGCATTTTCAAGCCCCGACCGTTACCTCAATATGCTCCAGCCGATCGCGGAAGCCGGTTACGTCATCCTTGCGCCGACACATCTCGATGCGGAAATACTGGCACTTGATCCCAAACCAAAATCGGAAACCGTATGGAAGACCCGCAATGCTGAATTGGCCTATCTTGCGACTGTCCCCGAATCACTGGTTACTCTGCTGGACAGGCATAAAATCAAGATGAACAAAACCCGCATGGCACTGCTCGGCCATAGCTACGGCGCGCTCATCGCGCAGCTGGGTGCGGGCGCTGTGGCGACGGAACCGGATGGCACTCGCCCAAACCGCAAGATTCCGGGTGTTGATGCGCTTATAGCCTTTTCACCTCCCGGACCTGTCAGCAAGGTGATCGATAGTGATGGCTGGTCATCCATTGATGTGCCGAGCCTGACCGTGACCGGCACCGCAGATATATTGCCGGGATTCATCGATGACTGGCGACTGCACAAGGCCGGATATGCCGCAACGCCAAAGGGTACACGGTGGCTATGGGTTGGCGAAGAGGTTGACCATTATTTTGATGGTCTGTTCGGGCGAGCTGGATCGCAACGTCCGATTATCGCCGCGCGTTTTGATCACGCGATCGCCACCACAATAAACTTTCTGGATATTCATTTAAAGTCGGCTGAAGCTGCAGAACATCCTGCGCCACTGGCGGGTGTTGAAGTGACAAGGGACTAGATAATGATGCGCCCGAAACAGGTGATATTCTTGACAGTGCTGCTTTCATCACTTGTCGCGTGCATGACGCCGGCTGACAATCCGGTTCCGCAGCGCGACATCGCGGCCGCGTCAGAAGCTCTGAAGGGTGCAACGGTTCTGGATGTAGGCCTGTTTCAGCCCACGGTGACCATTGGCGACAACTGCACCCGTCGACCGCTGGCAAATGATGCTGCCAGAATCCCGGCCAGTGTCGCGACAGCCGTTGCCGCAGCAGCCAGTTATTCCAAAGAGCAGAAAGGTGTCGGCCTCGTCATTTTGAAAGACGGGAAGATTTTGCACGAAAGCTATACTGGCGACGCCAGCGCCGCGACCCCCACGGACAGCTATTCCATGCACAAATCCGTGCTGGCGCTGGTCTACGGGATCGCAATTGATGAAGGTATTATCGGGTCGCTGGATGATCGTGCCGAACGCTATATCACCGAGTGGAAAAACGATCCGCGCGGACAGATTACGCTGAAACAGCTTCTCAATATGGAGAGCGGGTTGAAGCTTTATGATTTTTCAGATCCTGATGGCAAATCGATGGAACTGCTGCTGGGAGCCGACATTAACGCGGTGGCACTGGACTATCCGTTAGCCGACGCACCCGGTGCAGAATTTCGCTATAACAACGTCAATAGCCAGGTCGCCGGTATAGCGCTGGAACGCGCGCTCCGGAAAAACGGCCATGACAGCTATGCCGATTATCTGAACCAGAAACTCTGGTGTCCCCTTGGCAATGGCAAGGCAGACCTTTGGCTCGACCGAGAAGGCGGTGCCCCCCACTATTTCTCAGCGCTATTTACAACACCGCATAACTGGGTACGGATCGGGGAATTAATCCGTAATGAAGGGGCCTTCCAAGGCAAACAGATTGTCTCCGCGCGATGGATCAAGGCCATGGTCCAGCCTTCGTCAACCAATCCCAATTACGGCCTGCACACATGGCTGGGCTCGCCCTATGTTCCCAAGCGCCGATACAGCCAGCAAAACCCGCTGGCGGTCATTCACGGCGCGCCCTTTCTCGCCGAGGATGTGGTATTCTTTGACGGGTTTGGGGGACAGCGCGTCTATGTCGTTCCATCCAGAGGCCTTACGATCGTCCGGACAGGACAGGTCAACTTCGCCTATGACGATGCCAAAATCGTCAACCTGATCCTTGATGGCCTCGTGCGCTAACACGCCTATTTTTGATTAAACATTGCCTCGAAGGATTCTTCCGTAGGATTTCCGACTTTGAGATCATCCTGCATGACCGCAAGACCGCGCCCGACTGCAGGACGCTTTCCAACCCTGGCAAGCCAACGTTGGACGTTCGGGAACTGGTTAACATCAATGTCGTGCAGGCTTTGTTGCTTTGCGGTCATCCACGGGAAAGTCGACATGTCAGCGAGAGAATATTCGTTTCCTGCCAGATATTCATTGTCTGCCAGCCGCTCGTTGATAACGCCATAAAGCCGCCGGGTTTCCCCGCAATAGCGTTCGATGCCATGTTCAACACGTTCCTGAGCATAGCCATTAAAATAACCGCACTGTCCAAACATCGGCCCGATACTGGAATTTTGAAAAAACAGCCACTGCGTCACAACCGACTGCTGGACGGGGTCTGATGGCCAGAATTTTCCAGTTTTTTGCGCAAGATACAGGAATATCGCACCGGACTCGAAAACAGCATGCGCTTTTCCTTCTGGCCCATCATGATCGACAATGGCCGGAACCCGGTTGTTCGGGCTGATCGCCAGAAACTCGGGCACATGTTGCTCGCCCTTCAGAATATTGATCGATTTGACCTGATAATCGAGTTCAAATTCTTCGAGTGCAATTGCAATTTTGTGACCGTTTGGCGTAGGCCAGTAATAGAAGTCGATCATGCGCTATGTTCCTTTTGCAAGGCCAGCACATCACGCACCGCCTGTTGACAGCGCTCGGCACTGGTATCGCCTGCGAAGTCCTTGTTATAATGTGCTTTCACGGACGGACGTTCAATCGCCTGATCAAACCAGTCCGACAGTGCAGGACGGCCATCGCGCCAGTTGAAATTGGGATGGATCGGATCCTTTGCTTCATAAAATTCCGCCCGGAACCCGAGATAGCTGATCGCGTGCAGCAATGCGGCATGACCGATATCAAACTCGTTCCAGCCCGCCGCTTCACCTTCCAGCTTGTCGAGCGCCCGGATATATTTTGGCCACAGGGATTCAAACACCCGCATGTTCCATTGCTCTGGCTCCTGCCATTGTTCCGCAACCATCTGCACGGTCGTTTCGAAAATAGTGTCGCCTACGGCCAGCCGGGTTATCGCGTCCCAGCGCTGCGGGCCTGGCGCGGGATACATCTTGCGCGCTTTGCTATTGCTATCAAGATATTCGCACGCTGCCTGACTGCCAAATATCACCTGGCCGGTCCCGGTCGCCAGCGTCGGCACCTTGCCGAGCGGATTTAGCTCCACAATGCTGTAAGCATCCCCTTGGTCCTCCCCGTCCAGATTCTTGAACGGAAAGGTCGGAATGAAATCGATATCGTCCCAGTGGCCGCACTCGTGCGCGGTCACGAGAACCTTGTGAACAAAGGTGTGAAACGGGGAATAGAAAAGTTTCATGATGGACGTTTCCTCTGGTTTAGATATTCCGCTGCACCGACCCGATCGACGGCAGATCCGGCCATGTCGAGCCGGGGGGTAGATATTAATTTTGCGAAGCCATCGTCCAGCGCAGCACCAACAGCCGCCAGCGCCGTACCGGGGAAAAGAGCCACGCTAAAACCTATTGCTTCGACGGTTTGTGCATCCGTCACCTCATCATCAGCGCGGAGCAGGTTGTGAAGCAATGGTACTTTCCCGCCCATTTCAGAGACCAATCGTTCCATCTGATCTCGTGTGGTCAATGATTCGACGAATATCATGTCAGCCCCGGCGTCCGCATAGGCGTGAGCCCGGTCCAGAGCCCGTTCAAAACCCTCTGTGGACATCGCGTCACTCCGCGCACTGATGATTGTTTCTGAATCGTGCAGACAATCACGGGCCGCCCGGATCTTGTCGACCATGGCTTCGCTGGCAATCAGCGGCCGCGACAAAGGCTTGGCAGCTGGTTTTACTTCCTGTTGATCTTCGATTTGGATGGCTGCGGCTCCGGCACGCTCCAGCGCCCGAACCGTGCGAGCGACGCTGAACTGGTTCCCAAAGCCCTGATCAGCATCGACAAACATCGGAACAGCTATGCGATCCGCGATCCGCGCCACGATCTCGGCAGTTTCGCTGGCGGTCAGCAATCCGATATCCGGGCGGGCGAGATGTGTTGCTGCCAATGCCGAACCGGATACAAATACCGCCTCAAATCCGGCGGTATCGGCCCGATATGCACTCAGTGCATCATATACGCCGGGTGCCACGACAATTTCGGACTGTTGCAACCGTGCGCGCAATTTTGCCGCTATTCCCATTGAAATTTCAAATCTCTAGTTTGCCGGAGCAGTGTCTTTACCGGACAGTTCTCCAGCGTCTTCCTTCACCTTTAGTTCCCTGAAAGCCTTATATTCGTTCACGCCCTGCATTTCGCGTTTGGGCCACCGCGTTGCAAAGCCGGCCGGAAAATGAGCATCGCCATCTGCGCGCCCATCTTCTGACCAGAGCAGCGGGAAATGACTGCCTTTAGGTTTTTCACCTTCCAGCATTTCATCAAAACTGACCCCCGCCAGATTGACGCAATCGGGACGCGGCGCCCAGCGAATATCGTCGCCAAAGACCCGCTCCGAAATCGCAACGCGCCAGTCATCGGTCGGATTGCCGGACGAATAATGCAAGACCCATGGATGAACGATCAGCAAGTCACCTGGCTCCATGTCCCAGGTCAGGAATCTCAGATCCGGATCACCACGCTTGCTTTCAATTTCAGGATGCGGAACCCGATCGTCAGGTTTGATCATTTGACGCGCATTTGGCGAGAAGAGCCAGTAGGGCACATCATCATGTTGTGTTCCAGCCAGAACTTCCAGGCAATTGGCTTTTACAATCGGAGTCAGAGGAATCCAGATTGATGGCACCATCGTACCGGTGACGGGCCATCCCATGCGATCGCAATGCCAGAGAGTCTTGGCATCTGATTGGGGAGGCTTGGCAAAAAACTCATCGAAGAAGAACCGGATTTCTTTGGACTGCATCACTTGTCCGGCGACTTCGGCAATGGGTGACTCGAAAACAAATTTGCGATATTCCTCGATGCAGCGCGCCATGTACCGGCCCGGAATCGTAGGCAACAGGCCGACATCCTTTTTATCGATTATGACTTCCCGGGCGATCGGTTCCAGCAGATCAATCCAGTCGCGATCCAAAACACTGCGCAGACAAACGGCGCCGTCTCGGGCATAGTCATCGATATCCTGCTGCGTCACTTCCCTGAGGGGACGTTTGTTTAAAGCCATTGTTCAATATCCTCTTGAATGTGACTCCCTGTTAGTCTGCCAGAAAAATAAACTGGGGATCGGACGCCTCAATATCCACTCGACGGATAGTTTTGGCAAGATCGTTACCGCAGGACGCAGATTGGGCCAATAAATTGTTCCGCGGGCTGGTTCATTTTCCATGCCCAGTTCCGGATCAACGCTGGAGTAGTTAAATGCAGCATCTGAAAACGCAGATTGTCATAGCGGGCGCTGGCCCGGTGGGAAGCGTGGCTGCTTATTACCTCGCCAGCAAGGGCATTGATGTCATCTTGCTGGAATCCGGCGCTGATTGCGCCCTCGATCTGAGAGCCTCGACATTCCATCCCCCAACGCTTGAAATGCTCGATCAATTTGGAATTACCGAAAGGCTTATCAAACAGGGTCTGAAAGCGCCGGTCTATCACTTTCGCGAACGCAAGACCGGAGCGGTCATTGATTTCGATATGACAGAAATTGCCGATCAAACGCGTTTTCCCTATCGTATCCAATGTGAACAATATCATCTATCGCGCATGCTGTCAGACGGTGTCAGAGATCTGCCCGGCACCGATGTACGATTTGATCATCGCGTTGTCGGTTTCAACCAGGACCAGACCGGAGTCGACGTCTACGCAGAAACGCCTCATGAGATTGTGCAAATTCGGGCGGATTATCTGATTGGAGCTGACGGATCGAACAGCATCATTCGCAAATGGCTGGATACTGACTTTGACGGATTTACCTATCCAGAAAAATTCCTGTGCTTCACGACCACGGAACCGCTGGAAGAAAAACTACCTAATCTGTGCCACGTCAATTATGTTTCTGACCCGCAAGAGTGGATGGTGTTGCTGAAAGTGCCCTCACTCTGGAGAGTTTTGGTGCCTGCCAGGGAAGATCAACCCGACGCAGAACTTCTGGCGGATGAGAAAAAAAATGATGTTTTTGGCCGCCTGCTTGGCAACGGAGAAGCAGTGGAAACAGCGCATCGGACGATTTACCGCGTCCATCAAAGGGTTGCCAAGAAGTTCATGCACGACCGCGTTGCCATCATTGGCGATGCCGCCCATCTCAATAATCCGATAGGCGGATTTGGGATGAACAGCGGAATCCACGATGCATTTAATCTGTGCGACAAATTTGATCGTATCTACAATAGCGGCGCAGATGCCGACCAGTCACTGGGTATTTTTGAACGACAGCGGCACACGACGACCCATGATTTCATTCAGGCACAGACGATCCGGAACATGGAATATCTGGCGGAAGGGGAAAGCGGCGAGCATGGTCGGCGCAAAGCCGAAATGCAGCGGGTTCACGATGACCCGGAAGCACGCCGCGGGTTCCTGTTGCGTCAGTCGATGATCGAAAGCCTGGAGCAGGAAAAACAGGTCGCCTGATGCCTTTGAACCCACGCCCCAATCCGGATGCTCTGGGCCACCGCAAACTGTTCGGCGTGCTGGGGCCGTCGACCAATACCGTGGTGCAGCCGGATTTTGACGACTTGCGGGTCCGCGGCGTGACCAATCATTACAGCCGCATCGTGGTAGAAGATGCCCAGGCCATATCTGACGAAACTTTCATGGCAGGTACGCTCGAGATTTCCCGCAACACGCTGGATGCTGTCCGCGGGGTGCTGACCTGCAATCCTGATTACCTGGTAATGGGTATGTCCGCGGTCACCTTTTACGGCGGGGCAGAAGGGGCCCAGACGTGGCGCCAGAATATCGAAAGCGAAGCCGGGCTAAAACTGTGCACTGGTTCCCAATCACTGATCGAAGCTTTCAATGCATATGGCGGGATCAAGAAGATTGTCGTGCTGTCACCCTATTATCCCAGCGCCAATGCACATGTTGCCCATTTTATGGCCGATCATGGAATAGAGGTCGTCCGCGATACCTGCCTGCGATGCCCGAGCTGGACAGCCATCGCCCAAGTGCCGACATCGACATTGCGCGATGAACTGCAAAAACTGGACGGTGATGATGTGGATGCGATTGTTCAGGTCGGCACAAATTTATCGATGATGCGCCTGGCCGCAGCTGCCGAAATGTATCTTGGCAAACCGGTGATTGCGATCAACACGGCAACTTATTGGAATGCGTTGCGACAAAACGGTATAGGCGATCAGGTCGACGGCTTTGGTCGTTTGATGGAAGAATTTTAGGAAGATCCTCAGATGTTTGATTATGATTATGTACCTTTGCCCGAGCGCGCACCGCTGAAATGGCCAAATGGCGCAAAAGTGGCGTTGATGTTCACTTTCAATCTGGAAACCTGGGATTTGGTGAAGGACACGGATCAACCCTATTATGCTGGCGGTCCGGCGTTGTTGCCCAATGCTCTTGCCGGGCGGATACCCGATTATCCCAATTATAGCTGGCGCGAATATGGCCAGCGCGTGGGCATCTGGCGCATGTTTGACCTGTTCGACGAACTTGGTGCCAAAGCGGGTTGTACAACCAATGCCGTGACGTTTGAACGGCGCAAGGCGATGACCGATGCCTGCCTGGAACGGGGCTGGGAACTGATTGCCCATAATCATGAGCAGGGTGAACTGCTGACCGATTTTCATGATGATATCGATGCCGAGCGCGACATTATCCGTCGTTCGGTGGAGATGTACGAGAAGCACGCCGGCAAACGGCCCAAAGGCTGGCTATCATCATCTCTGCGCGGCACCTTGAATACGCCAACCATATTGGTGGAGGAGGGTTTTAAATTTTACTGCGACATCATGAATGATGATCAGCCTTACATGATCCGCACGGATGCCGGCCCGATTGTGGCCACGCCCTATTCCAACGTCATCAATGATTTCACCATATTAACCCGCAACGCGCGGACAACGGATGAATATCGCGACTTGCTGATTGAGGAATTGACCGTTCTGCACAAGGAAGGCGAAAAGACCGGACGGATAATGAATGTCGGGCTGCACCCGCACGTATCTGGCCGCGCGTACACCATTCGCGCCCTGAGGGAATTCATCGAATATGCGCAGGGACTGGACGGCGTCTGGTGGGCAACAAGAGAAGAAATCGCCGACTGGTACGCGGAAAATCACCAAACCCATTTCCCGGGACAAGTCGAATAATCTTTATCCGGTTCCGTGCGACCGATCAGATAATCGCGCAGACCGTTTTCAAATCGAGGTAATTTTCCAGTGCCGCCTGTCCGCTGTCACGGCCCCAGCCGGATTGCTTCATTCCGCCAATCGGCAACGCGGCATCGTACATGGCATGCCCGTTGATCCAGACCGTCCCGGCCTTCAACCGATTGGCAAAGCGCAGTCCGTTGCTCAAACCTTCCGTCCAGACGCCTGCGGCCAGAGCATAATCGCTGTCATTGGCCGCTGCGATCGCCTCGTCGGCATCGTCAAAAGGTGTCACGACCAGCACCGGACCAAAAACTTCTTCCCGCACGATCCGCATGTCCGGCGTGACATCCGTCAGAACGGTGGGAGTGACAAAGCTACCATTGGGGCCCGCAGTTTCACCGCCGCAAACCACTGAAGCTCCGGCCTTTTTGCCGTCCTCGATATATTCCGCAACCCTGCTGCCATGTTCCTTCGATACCAGTGGCCCCATCTGGGTTTCGGCATCCATGCCATGACCAAGCTTGATTTGCTGGCCGATTGCGGAAATGCCTTCAACGACTTTATCGACCATCGACCGGTGGCAATACAATCGGGATCCGGCAATACAGACCTGACCGCCGTTAAAGAAGATGGCATTCGCAGCACCACCAATCGCGGCCTCCAGATCAGCATCGGGCATGATGATAACCGGCGATTTACCGCCAAGTTCCAGTGTCACCCGTTTCAAATTACCTTGCGCTGCATTCAATATGGCACGCCCGGTGCGTGTCGATCCTGTAAACGCAATTTTGTCGACGCCTTTATGTTCGGCCAGGGCCGCCCCGGCCTCATGCCCAAATCCCGTCACCAGGTTGATTACGCCATCCGGCAAACCGGCTTCCTCCATCAATTCCACGAGCCGAACTGCTGTCAGCGAGGTATTCTCAGCGGGTTTCAGGATGACGGTGCACCCAGCCGCCAAAGCGGGAGCGAGCTTCATCGCTGTCAGAACGAGGGGCGAATTCCAGGGTACGATAGCTCCCACAACCCCGATCGGCTCTTTGCGGGTATAGGCGAATACCTCTTTCCCCTCGGGCTGATAGTTGATCGAAGTGGGAATCGTGGTTCCTTCTATTTTTGTGGCCAGCCCCGAAAAATAGCGAAACTGGTTCACAGCGCCCGGTATTTCAGCCCAGCGCCCGACATAGAGTGCCTTGCCCTGATCCATTGTTTCCAACTCGGCCAGTTCGTCAATATTTGCTTCCAGCACGTCGGCAATTTTCCAAAGAATCTGGCTGCGTTCCATCGGCGTCATTTTGGGCCAGGGACCAGACTCGAAGGCAGCGCGTGCAGCGACAACGGCTTTGTCGACATCTGCCTCGCCCCCTCTTTGGAGTTTGCCGATAACGGTTCCGGTAGCAGGATCCAGAGTATCGAAACTTTCTCCGGAACCAGCGTCAAACCATTCCCCTCCAGCCAGCATCTTGTGGGTATCTTTTTTCAGGAAACGACTGGCGGAGTCGCCGAGTTCGGGGCTGGAGATTTTCAATTCTTGCATGGCGGTTCTCCTGAATGGACTGGACGGAATCTTTTTTGGGACGGCTGAAACGAGACAACTATCAAGTGTTTCCGCGGAACCCCCGATCACAATTCAAATATATTCATCTGTCGGTCACCGCCACCCTTTTTCAAATGCCGCCATAAAATCAAGTTGCGAGCATGATGAAAGCTATTGGTTATGGCATGGAAAGGAGATTTTTTGAGATGTTCTGGCAAGAAATCTCGACAGGGAGCCTCAAATAATTTTGCCGGGCATCTCCCCCAAGATGCCCGGCAAAGCGTAACGAAGATAAGGTCTTCGCAACGAGAGCTGTTTTAGAATTCGACCTTGCCGGACAGACCAAATGACCTGCGTTCGCCAAAGAATTCACCATATGTGTTTCCGAAAGGCAGCAACACAACAAATGCGTTGGACAGATATTTCTTGTCCAGCAAGTTACGAGCCCAGATTCGTACGGAGAAATTGTCGACTTGTACGCCGGCACTACCGTTCACCAGAAAGCGACTTGGGATTTCACCCAGATTTGCGCTGTCTGCATAGAAGCTGCTTTGCCAACTGGCATCGGCTCGGATGAAGTAGCTGTCATCGTCACCAAATTCACCATCCCATTGTGCACCGAAGGAAGCTTGAGTTGGCGGAGTCCGCTCAACCGTATTCCCGCCAACGTTCCCGTTGGTGTTACATACGACATCGTCACATGGCGCCGTACCAAACGGACCGGTAGAACCGCGACTGAAGCGGCTATCCACCGTACTGCTGTCATATTTCGCATCGGTATGCGAGAACGTGGCATCAAAGCTGAGATTATCTGTTGCCTGGAACCGGGCCGCAAGCTCAACACCAAATACTCTGGCATCTCCCAAATTCTGTGTGATGCTCGGAACATTCGGGTTAGCGGGGTTTGTTGGATCTTCATCCGCCGCATTCACCTGGATATCGCTCCAATCCGTGTAGAATACGGATCCGTTCAAGGTGAGCATTCCTCCGGCAAGTGTGCTTTTGACACCGAGTTCGTATGTCCAGTTAAATTCCGGATCAAACGTTTGACGGTCGGGCGTCGAGCCGGTCAGGTTAAACCCACCTGCTTTTGCGCCTCGCGCAGCAGATGCAAATACCAGCACCTCGTCATTCAGGTCATGCTCCGCAGTAACTCTGGGAGTAAAATACTTGAAAGTATCGTTGCCTGTCAGGTTACGCCTGTTGTCTGTCGCAGTAATTTCGGTTTCTGAATACCGTCCTTCGACGCCAATACGGGTCGCTCCATTTGACGACGTCCATTGAAACTCACCAAATATCGATGTGACTTCAGTTGTGGTCATGTCGTTGGTGAGCAAGATATTAAATGGCCCCGGATTGAAACTAAAGTTAGGCACCGGTGTCCCGTTAAACGGTACGATATTATTGGGATCGGTTATTGGCGCGATATTGATACTGCTGAAGCGACTATTGTCGACACCGTCAGAATAAAACCCGCCGATCGCAGCACGGATGGAACCGTCGTCATAGGTCAGACGCGCTTCATGGCTATCATAGTTGATATCCCCAACCGGTGTCTGCTGGAAATTACACAATGGTGCAAAACCACCTGCAGGGCCGACGAGAGTGCCACAGTTAATAGGATCTGGTTCACCGCTCGTACCGATGTTCACATCACCATTCACGTTCCCAAACGTGTAATTGAGAGTCAAGTTGTCGACGATTTCTGCTTCGATATGTGCACGGAAAATACCAGTCTGCGCCTGCGAACCGAAGCTGCGCGGATCGACAATCGTGGTGTCACCGGGAGCCGGGAGCTCACCACAAATAAGCGGGCTGAACGCGCCAAAGCGCAAGCTGCCACAATTGGTTATTCCGACGAGGCCGGTATTCGTCGCACTGACGCTGCTTGGATCCAAAATTCCGCCGACACTATCTGCAATATAACGCGATGCCCTTGCCTCGTTTTTAACATCAAAATAATTATAAGATGCCTCTACCTTGAAACCGTCAGCCAGTTGGACAACGGCAGAAACGCTGGCAGATTGATTACTCCAACCGCCAACATTGCCTTGGGTACTTGCTCCAGGAATATCCAGATTGGCGAAAGGATGGGAGTTTTCCCAACTACCATCATAAGTTGAATAGTTGTACGAACCGGCAAGAGCAAACCACTCATTGACCGAGAAGTTCAGGAATCCGCCGATATCATATCGTTCATCTATTCCAACAGTGCCTTCAAGCTCACCGGAAACTTCACCCGTGATTTCGGCCTTTTTCGGCAAATAATTAATGGCACCGGCAAATGCGTTACGACCATAACGAGCGCTCTGCGGTCCCTTGACCACCTCCACACGCTCCAGATTTGTCGTGCCCAGGTCAACGGCCCACGAACGTGGTATGTAAACGCCATCCAGAAATGTGGATACGTTTGTTTCCAGCGCGGTTACGCGCGTTTGAGCCTGGCCGCGGATCACCGGTTGAGCGAAACCGCCTGAAAAATCCTCAAAACTGAAGCCGGGCGTAAAGCGCGCCACGTCGTCGAGCTCCTGAATACCTCTACTGTCGATTTCACTGGCATCAAATGCAGTGATCGCCAACGGCACCTCCTGAATATTCTCTTCTCTGCCACGAGCCGTAACGACGATTATATTTCCGTCATCGGCTTCCGCTGCATCGGTTGTTTGAGCATTGGCAGCTTGGGGAACAACGAACCCACTTGCTGCCAGCATTGCTATAAGACTGACCTTCTGAACGCGCATTTTCTTTTTCCTCCGTGAAATCTGAACCTGTAATCCAACCATTTTTTCAACACATCCCATTTGATGGTTGACCCCTGTTCTCGTTCCAAGTTTGCGCAAATGACCTCCTAATACTGCCTCTATAATACCCCTATCCGCCTATCGGATAAATTCGCAGGCGCATTGATTCAGGTTCGCGGGAAGTAAAATCCACGACTCACACGAAGCAGTTGACGGACAAAGCATAGAGAAATTCATGTTTGAAGATGCTGAGTTTTGTCCCACCAAAGGGTTAGTGAGGACGAGACAATTCCGGCAAATCAAAATGTGGCATTAGACTGCAGAATCAGGGAAGAGCGATGAAGATCAGCATTCTCGGTAAGCACGCTACCTGCCCCGACAATCCCACGCTCGACAGGTTTCATTTCTTGAACTGCTGTCCGCTTTTTTGTGCTCAATCACCTCTCGTATGCAGACGCCTCTGTTCGTGAGCACAAGAAACCAGAGTGGCGCTCTAATCTCCAGCCGACACACCTGCGACATTCTCCACTTTTCCAGAGCGACGGAAAATATTGCACCCCGGGCCTTTCAAGTTAAGCACCCCGCCCTTTTTTCGCAAAACCGTCAGGCTTTCTTTTGGTTTTAGGCAGATTTTGGTTCCGGTTAAAATCGTCGCTTTAAGCTTGTAACGCTTTAAGGCTGACTCGCTGCCTCGGATTACCACGACCTCGCCAAGATCAACTGTCCGTCTAACTGCCTTCGTTGCCGGCATCCTGCGAATACCCCTCTCGCCTCTAATGGCTCCGGTGCGGGCTCGTGATGAACCTCTGGAGTTGATGAACTTGGATAGTCTTGCTGCTGTTGCTGCATCTCTGTTCCCGGTTGCAACATAGAAACAGCCGGGACCTTCCAGAGACCGGGTATCGGATTTTCTCAAGATCGTGACTTTTTCGAGCTCCTTCAAGCAGATTGAAGCGTTATCGGCAATTTTCGTCCCCGGAACACAGCGTGTTTCAATTCCGCCAGACGCCTGCAAAATAGTGATTTTTTTCTCGGATGCTTCATCTTCGGCCATCCCGCATATATTATTCTCTTCTATTCCAACCGTCTGATCACTTTGGACCGGAGCAGGCAGGGCTACCTCTTCCGCGGCGACAACGGGTTCAACATTGGACGTTGATGTCGTGCAGCCAGAGACAATCAGACTTAAAGCCGCAACACCGCCCATGAACTGCAATCGCACTCTTATCTCACGCACGTACGGCCTGTTGTTATTTTCCGCCAAGTTCATAGGGTTTCTCCAATGTTAGCTGATCAATCCTGTCAATCAATGCTCCAATTGCCATGTCTTCCGGGTGTTTGGCCGCCAGATCACGCAAATGTTGCCCGGCTCCGCTGTTTCTTGTTTCGATCTCGATCATGGCATCCGTCAGGTCTGATGTGTACGCGTTGCGATCATCATCTACAGGCTCGAAAACACGTAAAGCCGTTGCAACACCTGATAAGCAAATTGCACCCATCGGACGATAGGAATGTTCAGGTGCTTGCTCTCTGACTGCCTCACTGACCAATATGTCTGTGCAAAGATATTTGTTCGCCCCTTCAAGACGGGCAGCAATATTCATGTCATCACCCATTGCAGTATATTGTATTCTGCGTTCCCCACCAAAGTTTCCGACAGTTGCCTGGCCAAAATGCAAGCCAATCCTGGTGCGACCCAGCTTTTCTTCACCAACAGTCAATTCCGCTCTCAACCGCTCTGCTGTTTTGTGAAGGGCCAAGGCACATGCAACGCTGTTGCGGCCGTCTTTTTCCTCCTTCAGTGGAGCTCCCCAGAACGCAACAATCGCGTCTCCGACAAACTTGTCAATAGTGCCGGCATGATCCAGAATAACCTGACTCATTTCTTCCAGATAGCGATTAAGAATACGGGCCGTTTCTTGCGGAGGTCGAGCATGGCTGAACCGCGTAAAACCTTCCAAATCGGTAAAAAGCATGAAAAGCGGACGCTCTTCTCCCTCCAGTTTTAGCTTTTCAGGTTTTTCCAGTATTTCAAGCGCAACGTTCTCGGGCAGAAATTTGCCTAATGCACCGCGTGCAAAGGCCCGTTCGGTCGAGGTTCGGGATCGAACTGCATAGCCGACAATCAAAAAGACAGTCAGCCAAGCTGACAACAATCCGAAAATCGGCAAATAAAGTATGTCATATCCCGCGTAATGCAAAATGATCGGCAACAGTCCCAACGCAACAGTTTGCACAAAAATTATCAATAGTAGCGTAACCGGACGGCGTTCGATTGTGGCGGTAGCTGCAGCGGCAAAGGCAAGAACAAGAGCCAGCACCAAAATAGCCCACCACGGCGGAGGCGGCGGAAAGTTGCGATCAAGCACTTGTCGCAACATATGGGCGTGAACGGCAACGCCAGCGATAGTTGTTTGATCTGTGTACCGCGTAACTGGCGTCGAAAGCTGGTCGGAGTTGAAAGTATCTGCGCCTATCAGGACCAGTCGGTCTTTAAGCAGCGGCCGGGAAAATTCCGCGAGGTCCGGATCGGATACGACATCTATCGGAAGCGTTGGGAACATGTCTGTTGCGATTTGCAAGCCAATTTCCGTTTCGGCTGCGGTTAACCGAGAGAATGCGATCGCTCCAGCATAGTTTGTGGACTGTTTTTCCGAAGCACCAAGAGCCGCCGCCAGAGTTGGTTTTCCTCCTGGCTTCAGGCTCGGCCATCGTCTTGCAATGCCGGTTTCATCGACGCCAATTGCTGGAGACACGCGCTGGACTTTGGGGTTGCCAATACGTTTCCAAAAGTCGATTTGATATTCGGAAGCATCGTCAGCAACGGATCCATCCCAATATGCCGCCCGATCGGATTCAGGATCAGCATAGGCCATGTAAACAGGGATTTGCATCTGCTTCAGCCGGTCTATCAACACCGATTCATCATCCGAAGGCTGAATGAAGATCATATCAATTCCGACAGCTCGGGCCCCGGCCAGCTCAACTTCGCGGAGCGCATTTGCAAGCAACGCACGATCAATAGGGGTCGTTTTTCCGGTTTCGCGGGCAACAGCATCATCGTAAAGCAAGACAGTGATATCAGGATCGTTGGCGGCCTCTGGCGCTACCCAAAACCGGTAAAGATCATGAACAGCCCGATCGACTCCGCCGATGACAGGAAGGCTCTGCAAAGTAAATGGCAGTCCGAGGCCTAGAACCAGCAGTGCGGCCCAAAGAAATAGCTTCTTGCGAATTCCAGTCTCCCCCTCAGCCCTTCAAGCCTTAACAAGGCCAGAGGTGCAATTCAATCAATCAGCAATATCACTTCAAGAAGGCGGATTTCGAACGTTCGTTTTGTACCGATAGCGGACGCCAGCGTAGCGGCTGGAATATCTCGACGGCGGACATACATCGCCGTTATCGCAGTGCTGGCATCATCTTCTTAGAGCACACGACTATTCGTCAGAAGCCGGGGAAGGGCGTTTCCGGGCTAACTGCCGCATGGGCATTAACCGCGACCTGTCCGGAATCAATCTTCCGCACCCATTGATGGGCACGGGTCAGATCACGGGTCCAGACTGAACCGGACAGGCCATAATCACTGTGGTTCACGGCGTTCAACAACTCGGTCCTGCAAAGACAGCGAAGGCGAACGCCAACAGGATACCGAATGGCATCGTATTACCCGCTTCAACGCCATGGGAAAATGTGTTGCTGAACACGTCACCAAAGGCGCCATCATAATGGTCACTGGACGTATCCATTATACCAAGGATCAGGCGTTCGGCGAATGGTTTGGCAAAGGTATGGAGCTGTTAGAACTGGATCGACGCACCAAAGGGCCACATTCGAAAGTTCTTCAGCTATATTGGGAACGGAAACCTGATGGCCCTGACCTCTTGTTGTTTCAGCGGTGCCTTTTGTCCGATCAGCTTTCCCTTGTTCCATGGATATAGCTTTTGAATGTCATATGTAAGATTTTGCGTTTCAATCTCCTCATCGAGAAGATCAAAGCCTGCAGAACGCTAATATTTGGTTTTCGAAATCGGCGGCTAGCGTCGGCGATGGGCGCAAATGCGGGCATTAGAAAAACACTAATGTAACCTAAAACTCTTCTCGCACGAACATTGGTCATCAGGGACCTAGTTTTTGATCGGCCGGAATGTGATTGAGGGAGTTTTTCATGACTTATATTCTAGTGAACCAGCGTGATCTTGAATATCTGACAACTATTGATGAACTGGGCAGTTTTGTAGGTGCAGCGCTTCAATGTAACGTCACGCAACCAGCGTTATCCAATCAAGTACGTAGAATTGAAGAGCGGCTCGGCTTGGTTCTGTTTGAGCGATTACAAAATGGCGTAAAAATTACCCAGGCAGGTCAAAAAGTGCTCGATTCCGCGCGAGATGTCCTGTGTCAAATGCGGGATATGGCCGACGTTGTTCGGGCGTGTCAGGATCCGCTTACCATTCCCGTCAAGCTTGGGTTTTTCCCGACATTGGCGCCTTATGCGGTACCGCTGCTGTGTACGGCGTTGCGAGAATCTTGTGATGGCATCAATATGGTATTTAGCGAAGCGTTCTCGGAACAATTGATTGAACAAATTCTAAACAAGGACATCGACGCGGCGATGCTTGCTCTTCCCGTCAACGTTGAAGGCATTGATACCGTACCGCTATTTGTCGAAGATCTATATCTGGTGACCCCGAAAGATCATCCTTTGGCAAATTCGGCGTCGGTGAGCGAAGACGACTTGCCGCTTAGCGAGCTGATCCTTTTGGATAAGGGGCATTGCCTGCGTGATCAGGCGCTCAGCCTCTGCCAGGACAGCGCTGTCGGCGCAGATATTCCGGCGGACCTGAGAGCCACTAGCATGGAAACCGTTGTCCAATATGTTGCGCACGGATTTGGCTGTACCTTAATGCCTGCATTGGCAGTGCAGCGATATACCAATCATGAAACGGATTGTCGCTTTATCAAAATCGACTCCGACCGATTTAATCGCACAATCGCTTTTGCGCACCGCACTGGCTGTCCGCGGTCTTCTTTAATTCCACCGATAGTCGATGCTGTTAAACAGACTTTTCCCAAAGATGTGATCTCGTTTATCGCCACCTAAATAGTCTAAAATTTGGTGATCGACGGTCGGCTATTCTAGGCCGGCTCGATAATCATTTGAACCGCAAAACTATGTTCAATCATGTGCTCTTACCGGGCGTCTTTGTTATGCATGAATAGAGCATAAGATATTGATATAAATAAATAATATAACGATTACATTTGGTAATATCAGTCAATTCATATTGGAATTGGAGCTGTCCAAATTGTCTCTTTAAAGGCTGCCTCACCTGATCGGCATTCCCGTCCGGCCAGCTCATTTTGCAAACTTTTGGAGATACAAACTCATGACCCCCGATTCCAACCAAAACGGAATATCTAACCGTTCCGCGTCCCGACCCCTATCCCTGCGCTATTCGGCATCCGCTGCTGCTTTGATCATCGCGATGACCGCATTGCCAGCGCATGCGCAGCAAATCATTAACAACGGCGATAACATGACCGTGACCAGCAACGCAGAGGGCGAAATCATTACCGCCAGCATTGGTGTTACAAGCACCGTCATCGGCGCTCCGGTAGTTGTTGTTGACAATAATGATGTAACCGTCAGCAATGACGGCACGTTGCGTACCACAGGCGTGACCCAGACAATTCAGTTAAACCAGGGCACGACCGGTGCGGTGATCAACAATGGCGTGACCGGCGTTTTGGAAGCCGATTCGCGGGTCGTCAATTTTGACGGTACCGATGCGACATTGAATAATGATGGTATTATCCGTGGCACCGACAGCCAGCGTAATGGCGCAGTTTACGGCAACCGTACATCGAACAATATCAATATCAACAATAGTGCAACCGGCCTGATCGATGCCGGCGTGGAAGGCGCAGGAATCGCGATTGAAGTCGGCGGCGGCGGCGCCCCACGCGGCGGTTCGATCGTCAACGACGGCACCGTTCAAGGTCGTGGTCAATCAGCCCCGACCGGCGGAACAGCCGGCGACGGATTGCGTTTTTTTGGCCCAGGATTAGCTCCTGAATATATCTATAGCGGCGACATCACAAATAGCGGCAGCATTGTTTCTGAATCGAATCAAGGCCCTGTCGCTGGCGTCCGTTTTGCCAATCGCATTGGATTTCAAGGCACATTGGATAATAGCGGTACTATTTCTGGTGCAAATAACGGCCTTTATTTTGGTAATGTTGCCGATCACACCGGCGGCATTGTCAATAACTCAGGTACGATTTCATCCGACAGTCGCGCACTGAACATCGATGGCTCGGGCCTGGTTGTGAACAACCTTGCTGGCGGTGAAATTATTGGCACCGCAAACCAGCGTAATGGCACGGTCTATGCAGATAGCACTGCGCAAGACTTTATCCTGAACAACAGCGGGATCATTGATGCAGGCGCCGGCAATGAAGGTGCTGGTTTTTCAACCGAGCTTTCGGCAGCTGGTAACGCTTTCGACATTAACAACACGGGCACCATTCAGGGTCGCGGTACCGCCGGCGCTGGTCTGACCGCTGCTGGTGATGGAGTGCGATTCGAACGCGCTCGCAATGCCGGAGTGTTGGACGGAAGCAGTGTTGGTCTGTTCACGGGCAACATCACCAATTCGGGAACCATCGATAGCGAAGGCGATAGCGGGACAACCGCTGGTATCCGTTTTGTAAACGGAGTATCGTTCTCGGGCACCATCGATAATCAGGCGGGCGGCACCATCTCTGGTGTTCAAAATGGCTTGTATTTCGGCAACGCAACGCCAGCAGGCGGTGGTGATTTCACCGGCGCTGTTGTGAATAACGCCGGTACTATTTCATCAGGCAGCCGTGCGTTGAACATTGATGGCACGGGCCTGGTTGTAAACAACTCGGGTTCTATTCTCGGAACCGGCAACCAGCGTAACGGTACGGTCTATGCCGACAGTACCGCCAATAACTTCACCCTGAACAACCTTGCAAGCGGTGTCATTGATGCCGGAACCGGCAATCAGGGGTCTGGTGTGTCTCTGCAACTCGGCAATGCGGACGGTGACGTGAGAAATATCTCATTGACCAATGCGGGAACGATTTCCGGTCGCGGCGATGCTTTGGCATCTGGCGCGACTGCCGGTTTGCGATTGTTCAACGGTGCGGGTGCTGGGACAAGCGTGACGGTCAATGGCGACATTGATAATAGCGGCGTTATCACTTCGGAAACGGCTCCGGCTCTGTTGATCGAAAATGTCGATTTTACAGGCACTTTCACCAACAGCGGAACCTTGGCCGGGACAAATGCGGTTGATGCATCGACAGCATTGGGCGGATTGACATTCGTTCAAAATGGCGGCGCGCTTAATGGCAACTTTATCGGTTCTGCTTTTGCCGACAGCCTTTCTTTTGCAAGCGGTTTGTCGACTTTGGCCGGTGATGTGCAAAGCGGTGTCGATGTTACTGTAGATAGCGGAGCAGAAGTGGCCATTTCCGGCATTCGGGCCGTTGATGGTGACTTTACCTCCAATGGAACACTAGCGTTCGAACTGGGAAATGACAGCTTAGCCATCAATGGCGATAGCAGCTTTGGTGCGGACAGTGTGATCAACATTGAAACACCAACGGATATCACAAATCTCACCATTGGCGCTCCGATAAACGTGGTTACGGAAACAGGTACATTCACCGATAACGGCTTAACCGTGAATGTGGCAGATGATGACTTCCTGCTTGATTATACAGTGCAACTGGGTTCGGTTACTGTAACACCAACCGCTGTTGATCTGTCCGCAGTGAGTGCTGACGCCAATATTTCTTCTTTTGGAGGTGCCCTGACATCGGCATTGTCCAACAATCGTTTGGCCGGTGACGTGGCAAACAGCCTAAACAGTTCGGCTGATCTGGCGGCATTTGAAGCATCGGCGCTTGGCTTGTTGCCCGCTATCAATGATGGTGTTGCACGGGAAATCTTTGAAACCCAGCGTTTCTCAAGTTCCTTGCTCTCACGCCGTTTAGATGGTGATGCAACCGGAATATGGGGCCAGGCATTTTACCGAACTTCTGACCGGGACGCGCAAAGTCAAAGCGCGGTTGGTTATGATGGCGATGCTTTGGGCTTCACCCTTGGACTCGACACCAAATTGAACGAGAAACTGACTGTTGGCTTGTTGCTCAACTATTCTGATATCGACGTGGATTCAGATGGTGTTGTTGGTGCTCAGAGCGACATAAACAGCTATCAGATATCTGGTTATGCTGGTTTGGATCTCGGCGCAGCCTTTGTGAATGCCGAACTGGGATATTCGTTCAGCGATGTTGATAGTCGCCGTAACGCTGTTACCGGTCTGATCTCCAGTGAATCGAATGTAGATGGTGTTATCGCCGCTGTTAACGGTGGTTATACGCTCGAGACGGGATCGTTCTCGATTACACCGCATGCCGGACTGCGCTATGCCAGCCTGTCGCAGGATGCGTTGACCGAGACTGGTGGTTTGGGGCTAACTCTGGATACGGATCGTACAGACTTCCTCGAAGGTTCATTGGGTGTGCGTTTGGCCGGTAAGGTAGATGACAGCAAAGACCTGTCCATCGTGCCTTACGCCAACGTCGCCTATGTCTATGACTTTATCGGTGATGGTCTGGGCGTTAACGGAAGCTTCAATGCCGGGCGCGACATCTTTCGTCTAAACTCAGCAGAACCTTCTGAATCCCGCTTTGATCTTGGTGCTGGACTTAACCTCGTCAACAAAGACGGGTTCAGCATCGGAGCTGAATATCAGGGCCGCTTCGCCTCTGATTACCAATCTCACTCGGGTAATATACGGGTCCGCTTTGAATTTTAATCAAAGTGATATGATGTTCTCGGGAGAGGAACGGGGGACCGGCTGGTGCAGTGCATCAGCCGGTTTTTCCAATGTCTGCTCTCAGGATTAAACGAACATTGAACGTATTGAATATTATCAACTTTTTCGGCAGGGCACAAAAGCCGACGTTAAAGTTGGGCAGTAAAGATTGAAGATAACTGCAATCTTTGGGGCCTATATGGTGTTGGTCTATAGTTCCAAAAATTTTGCCATTAGAAAGCAGGAATTTCTATCTCCCGCTTCAGTACCGTGTGAAATCGGCCAATCGCGCTTTCAAAAAGGCCGAATTCCAGAAAATCATTGGCACCGCTTTTCAGGCCGCGCTGGGCCGACATTACGACATCACGATCTTCGATAGCCCCCTTGGCAGCAAATTCCTGTCCTTTGAAGACCGCTTCCAACACTTCCCCACCTTCGGCACAATCGGTCAAAAGAAACATATGCTGCCGTGTTCGTTCTAGCCCGAGAGGCTCAATCACAACGACCTGCATACAGTCAGGGAAGGTAGAAATAATGACATTGGGAAAGAGGTGATAAACATAGGTTATTCGGCCGTTTGCTGACCAATCCGTTTTTGGCCTACCGCGCAATCGTTCGATCGCCTGATAGGGAAAGGCAATACGACTGTTCTCACCGAATGCTTCAACAACGGTCAGATTATCATATTGAACCGGAAAGAATGTTGTCTGATGGGTAGAACGAATATGGTACCCCTCCAGTGCGCTCTCCAGATGCAGTTTCCAGTTTGCCTCTATTTCCATTGCTTCTGATTTAACGACGCGGAAACTGTCCGGGATCAAGTCCGGCATATCTGGCACGCTTTCACTTCGATCTGCGCCGGCGTTTTGCCTGACAAAAATCAATCCCGCCTGTTCCAGACAGTCCACCCGCACCAAGCCCCGGGTTTCTTTTTCAAGTCCGGGAAATCCATCGCCATTCGGTACGCTGCGCAGCGATCCATCAGTGCCATAGGACCAGCCGTGATAAGGGCAGACAAACACGCTGGTACAGCCCTCGTCTTTCGCAACCTGGACCCCACGATGTCGACAGGCATTGCGAAAGGCGCGCACTTCTCCGTCACTTCCCCTGACAACGATTAACGGAATCCCGGCAGCATCCCTTGCGATATAATCGCCCGATTTTTCCAGTGTGGAAGAAGGACAGAATACAATCCAGCGATGGCGTAACAGAGCGAGTTCAGCATCCAGCCGATCTACGGATTGATAATTCACCGCTGGCTCCTTCCAGCTGGATTGCCCCCTGTCAGTGGTACCATTGTCGATATGGTCAAAAATACGAGCAATGACATCTTCATCAGTCATCAACTCAGCCCGACCATCATTTGCATCAAGTTGGGATATCTTCGTCATCGCCATAAACTTCGCTTTCGTCAGTGTTTGCTAATATTGACTCTTATTATATAATATATATAACTAATAACGGAATTCAACAATAGCAAAAACGACTTTCAAGAGGATGGCGCAATGGCAACGACAATAACCCAGGAAATTCCAGAGAACTCTCATCGCGCGGGTCGGATCATCCATGATGCGGATAGTCATATAACAGACTCCTTCGATTGGCTGGATCAATATGCCAGCGAATATGTGAAGGAGAATCTGATTGAAGGCCTGATTTCCAAGTCGCTCCCCGGCATTGAACCGATTGTCGAAATGGCGGACAAGAGGCTGACTGGCGGAAGCCCTGAACTGACCGAGGGACTGAAATCCAATATCTTCGGCCACAAGGCCAAGATGAACCAATGGGCGGCCTTTGGCGCGATTGACAAGAAAGAGCGCAGCGAAGCGCTCGACATCATGGGCATTCAGTCGCAGATCGTTTTTCCGCTGGCCGCGCTTTCGCGCTTTGCCCGGTCGAAAGATGAGCGCGTCGTCTATGAAGGATCCGAAGCCCTGAACCGCGGCATGGCGGATTTCTGTTCCGCAGATGATCGCCTCCTACCCGTTGGGTTCATATCGCAGAACGATCCTGAAAAAGCACTGGCGAGTGCGAAACAGGGTATAGAATTTGGCATAAAGGCATTCTGGCTGTTTTCCGATGCGGTCAATGGCCGGGCACCGTCGCACCGCAGTTATGATCCGATTTGGGCTGTATTGGAAGAAGCCAGAGTTCCCATTGTATTGCATATCGGCAGTGGCGTTCGGATGCCTTCAGAATATATGAACACGGGCGTAGAACGGAAGCTGGAAGGCAACCCCTTCAATCTGGAAACGACCAAGCCCAAGGACGTGAACGTCCTGCACCACTCGATCGAACGGTGGATGACCTGCATGATCTATGATGGCGTATTGGAACGTTTCCCCAATCTAAAAATCGGCCTGATTGAACTGGGCGCCAACTGGATTCCGGCGATGATGCAGAACCTTGATATCGGCGTAAAGGAACTGGGTAAGTTTGACGTCGCCTTGCGCGATCTTTCGATAAAACCATCCGAATATGTGACACGTCAGGTCCGTGCCACGCCTTTTCATTTTGAAGATGCGGGTTGGTGTCTGCGAAGCGTTGGCAAGGAAATCCTGATGTTCAATACTGATTATCCGCATCCCGAAGGCGGCAGCGATCCCTTTGGCGATTTTGAACGCAGTCTCGACGCTGTCGATGCGACCAAAGAAGAACTGGATCATTTTTATACCAAGAATTTTGAAGATCTAATGGGGCTTTAGGGATCGCACAGACTAATCTGTTGTTTCTCGCGCCACGACGTTTATTTGTGAACCATGCTTAAGGAAAAACGCCTTCGCCTCGCTCCCAAAGAGCGCCGCAATCAGCTGCTCGATAGCGCGCGCGACATCATCCTGTCGCGCGGGTTCGCGTCGCTGACGATGGAAGCGGTGGCCAAGGAAGCGGGTGTAAGTAATCCGTTGATCTACAAATATTTCGATACGCGGCTGGCGCTGCTTCAGGAATTGCTTGGGCGCGAATTGATCCGCTTCTATGGCGATATCAAACTGAAGCTGGTACAAGCGGGCTCATATGAAGATGTTGTCCGGATCGCGGTTACGTCAAATTTTGATGAGGGCGCGAATGGCAATATCGTGTCGATTCTCCGCAGTCAGCCGGACATTGAAGCCTCTCTGCATCCAACGAATATGAAGGACACCCTGGGCGTTGGTAAGCTGCTCGTCGATCGCTTGATGGAATTCTATCCGGTGACGCGCGGTCAGGCGACCAAGATGACGGTTTTTGCTTCCGGCGTCTCACAAGCGGCTGCAGCGCAATGGCGTATCCATGGCGGCAATCGCAAGAGGATGATCGAAGACGCGATCCAGTTTATAAACTCTGGCATGAGAAGTTTCGTTTAGGACGACCCGTCGGGCATGGCGCCAAAGGCCTGGCAACTGGCACGAGACGAAACTTCCTTGTGCCAGCGATCGAGATTTTTCAAGCCTTCATCCGGCTTCAATCCCACCAAGGCCGTCGCAAAATCAACGCCAGTTAGCAGCGTAATATCCGCGACCGTAAAACGATCACCGGCGACATAGGCAGTTGAAGCAAATTCCTGATCGAGGCGTTTGTAATAGTGATGTGTGTTCTTGTCACTTGCCTCCTTGGCTTCGGGGATCGACTTGATGATACCGAGCTGCGCAACAATTGGACCATGGACCCAAGAAATTCCGATTTCTCGCCAATATTCAAATTCTATCTGGCGATTACGCGCTTCGATATAGGCAAGCTCATAAGCATCGCGGCCAAACAGATTTGGCTCCGGTTCAACCGCCTCCAGGTAGCGGCAAATTGCAACCGACTCCGGAATGCAGCGCCCATCGTCGAGTTCGAGCACCGGAATTTTCCCACTTGGGTTTTTCTTAAGGAACTCAGGTGTTTTATGCTCACGCTTCAACATGGTGACCTGCACAAGCTCTAGGTCAATGCCCTTTTCCGCAGCGAATATCTTGACCCTGCGCGGGTTGGGTGCACCGTCCTGATGGTATAACTTCATTGCTTGTTTCCATTCATATTTGCGGTTTCATTATTATAAATCTTGTATAACATGATCATATAGGAGAACGGGCTGAAAATGAACGATATTCGTCAAAAACTGCCCTTCATGACGAAAGTTGCTTTTGGCGTAGGCTCGATGGGGGAGATTGTCTTCCTCGGCATGTTCAACACCTTCATCTCCATATATTATAATCAAGCAATCGGGCTTTCCAATTCCTTGATTGGTACGGCGATCATGCTGGCGATATTGGGAGATGCGATATCCGATCCGGTGGTTGGCATGATATCGGATCGTTGGCGCTCGAGACTAGGTCGGCGCCATCCATTCCTGTTCGCCGCACCAATCCCGCTCGCGATCTCGCTCTACTTGATTTTCAATCCTCCGGAAATGTTGAGTGGCGGCGTTGCTGGCGACCCAGATCAGATGGGATTGTTTTTCTGGTTGATGTGTTGGACGGTATTGGCGCGTTTGTTTCTCACGCTCTACACCATTCCCCATTTCGCGCTGGGCGGAGAGCTCACCAAAGATGCGAACGACAGGTCGAAATTGTTCAGCATCAACTCCGTATTCGGATATGCATCGGGAGCTTTGTTTGCTTTCACCGCATGGGGGTTTTTCCTCGCCGGAGAATCTGTGCTCGCCGATGGCACAGTTATCCCCAGGCATCTCGACGCCAAGGCATATGGCCCGGTTGTGATGACCGCTTGCAGCATCATCCTCGTGTCGATCTTCCTGAGCGCCATGGGCACCAAAAACCGGATTCCGCTTCTCAGCAAACCGCCAATTGACCAAGAGCGCTTCTCCTTGACGAGTTTCTACAAAGACCTGCTGGGTGCGCTGAAAAACCCGAACTACGCCTTCATCATGGCCGGTTATTTTCTCCTCATGATATCGGTGGGCATGAACGAGACATTGCAGGTTTTCGTCTACACCTATTTTTGGGAGCTTCAGACCGAACAGATCAGATGGTTCGGTTTGGCCTCAGTTCCCGCCATCATATTGGGCGCAACCTTGTCGCCTTTATTGATGAAACGATTTGAGCGGAAAAATGTGGTTATCGGCGGGTTACTTACTCTAGCCATCTTTGTGCAATTGCCAATTGATCTGAGATTGCTTGGGTTGATGCCCGCCAATGGCTCGGAAATGCTCATGCCACTCTTGATTGCCAGCGTGATGATCGCGGCGGTTGGCTTTGCAGCTGGTTTGGTTGCAATCCTCTCGATGTTAGGTGATATATCCGATCAGAACGAGCTCCACACAGGCTTGCGTCAGGAAGGCCTGATCTTTTCCGCGCGCGCCTTTTTTGCAAAGGCATCCAATTCAGCTGGTCACTTCGTCGCGGGTATTAGCCTGGACCTGTTTATTGTCTTGCCGTTTGAGGCCGTTCCCGGCGAATTAGATAGCGGTGTTGTCTGGCGCCTTGGCGTGATGTCCGGGCCGATCATGGTCTCTGCCGCTCTGGTATCGCTTGTTTTTTACGCAAGATATAGACTGACGCGAGCGGACCATAATCGCATTTTGGATGAATTGAGCAAAGATCAGAAACCTGAAGAAATTGATGACAAAGCTAGTGCGTAGATACGAAATTTTGGGAGGGAATTTATGAGGGAATACCTGATAGCTTCGGCCTGCATTATGGCGTTGGGGGTCACGGGATGCACTGATCCAACAAACGGGGAAACCGCCAGCGCAAATGTCTCCGACACCGAATATCCAACGCAGGTATTTTGGGGTGACACCCATCTCCACACCGATAATAGCGGCGATGCTTTTGGCTTTGGCAATCGACTCAATTCCGAAGCAGCTCTGCGATTTGCGCGCGGCGAGGAAGTGACCGCGACCAAAGGTGCAAAGGCAAAACTGGTCCGCCCGCTCGATTTTCTGGTGATCGCCGATCACGCTGGCGCCATGGGCGCAACAAAGGAAATCGCCGATACCCCGCGCGCTAAATTACTGGGCAAGGAGTTGTTGTTGAAATGGCATGATATGTTCAACGACGATGACCCGGATTCCAATGCCGGTCTGAGAGCGACAGCAGAAATTATCGACCGCGCCGGTAAAGGTACCTTGCCCGAAGGCCTGCTCGATCCCGAAACCTCGAAACGCCGCACCACCAGTCTCTGGGCAGAACATGGAAAGGTTGTCGAACAATATAATGAACCCGGAAAGTTCACCGCATTCATGGGGTTTGAATATACACCGGGACCGGGCGGCGACAATCTTCACCGTGTAGTGATGTTCCGCGATGCCCCAGAGAAAATGGGCGATACTTTGCCGTTCAGCGCGTTTGGAAAGCCCGATCCGGAAATGCTCTGGGCTTATATGGATGCCTATGAAGAAAAAACCGGCGGTCAGGTTTTGGCCATCCCGCACAATAGTAATATTTCCGGAGGCCGGATGTTTGCGATGACCAAATTTGACGGCAGCTCGCTGGACGAAGCCTATGTCAAAACCCGCGCAAAGCGAGAACCGATTGTTGAAGTCACCCAGATCAAGGGCGACAGTGAAGCACATCCTTTTCTTTCGCCCAATGACGAATTTGCCAGCTTTGGAACTGCTGGTTGGGACCGTTGCAATCTTATTTGCGCCCAGGAAACAGCGCCTGAAACTTACAGCGGATCCTATGTGCGTGAGGCACTCAAGCGCGGTCTGGAACTAACCGTTAAATTCGGCGCCAATCCCTTCCAGCTGGGAATGATTGGTTCGACGGATAGTCATACATCTTTGGCCACAGCTGACGAAGATAATTTTTTCGGCAAACATAGCGGTCTCGAAGCTAACAATCCAAAGCGAGCATCCACCAAGTCTTTGCTGGGTGGGCCCAGAGCACGAATGGGCTGGCATTATCTGTCGAGTGGCTATGCCGCTGTGTGGGCCACCAACAACACGCGCGAAGCCATTTTCGATGCGATGATGCGACGTGAAGTTTACGCCACGACCGGACCTAGGATACAAGTGCGCTTCTTTGGAGGGTTCGATTTTTCGGAGGGAGATACCGCTAATCTGGTGAAGGCCGGCTATACCAAAGGCATGCCGATGGGCGGTGAATTATCTGGCGGCGAAGGCAAGGCGCCCAATTTCCTGGTCAGTGCCTTGATGGATCCGGAAAGCGCCAGCTTAGATCGCATTCAGATTATCAAAGGCTGGATTGATGCAGGTGGCAAGATTCATGAGAAAGTCTACACGGTCAGCTGGAGCCATCCTGATTCACGCACGATGGATAGCAATGGCAAAGTGACGCCGGTGGCAAGCAACGTCGACCTGGCCAAAGGCACCTGGGACAACAGCACCGGCGCGCCTGAATTGACTGCATGGTGGCAAGACCCGGACTTCGACTCTGCGCAAAACGCCTTCTACTATGTCCGCGTACTGGAAATTCCGACGCCGACTTGGCCAGTCTATGATGCGTTGAAATATGGTATCGAGTTGCCAGCCGACACGATCAAGATTCAACAGGAACGCGCCTACTCATCGCCGATCTGGTATAGATCCAAAATCTGACCAGATTACTCCAAAAAGGAATATCTTGGAAACCAAGAGGCCAAGCTAAGATGGACTAGCCGCTTTCAGCCGGTAGAAAATTCCGCTTTCGTCTTGGCCGGTGAGCTCAAGTACGCCGCTGACCACATGCATTTTTCTTTCGTCAGTCGGAAAAGGAATGTCGGCCAGCACTTCGATGAACTGGTTGGGCATGGCGTGAAAATGGAAGGGACATCCCGGAGGGTAGGCGAGCAACACAAATCTTTTCTGCCTTGCCCCGTTGTCCAATGGCATCATCCAGCCGGCAACTTTGATGCGCTTTCCGGCACACTGATCATTGTCAGGATCGCCAATATTCCCGCTTTCGAGGCAAGATCACCCTTCGTAAATCCGGTCGATGACAAGAACCTAAACCGCTCCTTCCCCGGTAGCGCCAAGGGTACACAGACCGAACGCATTGCCAATATGCTGTCTCACAAAATCATTGCCCGAGCGGATTTCCTGATGGACATTCACAGCGGCGATGGCGCAGAATTTCTTGAGGCGTTTGTCGGCGTATACGGCGGGCCCCTCTCGACCGACTTCGACCTGGCGCTCAAAGTCGCGAAGGGTTTTGGTTTTCCCAATCTGGTCCGCTACAGCATGAACACGCAGGAGCAGGTAGACCGTCGGCGATCCCTTAATCGTCAAGGCGTGGCGGCTGGTGTCCCGACGATATTGGTGGAAATCGGACAAAATGGCAGCAGGGAAGAAGAGCATGTCGATGCCATTGTGAAGGGGGTAGAGAACGCACTCGGTATTTTGAAAATGTCGACCAAACCGCCGCACAAGACGCCCCCCGCACTTAGATTATTTGAGGGATCAAAGGGCGTAACAGCATCCCATTCCGGTTTGTTTTTCCCTGCCAAGACCGGCGGTCGATACCTCTCGAAAGGTGAGTTGATTGGCACCATCCGCGACTATGCCGGCAATGAAGTCGAACAGCTATACTCACCAATCGATGGCTATGCACTTTACGGTATTCAAGGCCCCCCAGTCCGTGCGGGAGACGGGGTCATCACGATCGGAGTGCCAACGGATGGTTTTTAGTGAGCGCCTTCAAAGTGACGAGTGTGGCCTTTTCGTTAATGTCCGCTTTTGCGCCCATAGCGGACACTAGCGTTGAGTCCGCTTTATCCCGAAAGCGGACATTAGCTTAGGTCATTTTTAACGACAGCAACTGGGCCGATTTCGGAGCGTCGGCTTCGTATTCCAGGGGTACCGAACTTGCCATTCTTATCCTGACCGAATTGGAGTTCTCGTGGATAGTTTGATCTGGAGTCTACTGGGCGTATGCGATCAGACCTATGAAACGGCGATGGCGACGGAGAGCGTCTGACTTATCCGGATTTGGCACCATCGACAGCTCCGAAGTGACTAAGCCGAGTTTTGACTCCAATGGAGGCAGACGCAGATACTAGTAACAATGATGTTTCTAATGTTGCTTGGCCTATGTGGCATGATTCAATATACGATCAGCAGCTGATCACTATTGGAGTTACCAATGTTGCAATTGGACGTAGCGCACCTTGTTTGATTTGAGCGGAAAAACTGCCCTTGTGACAGGCGCTAATACTGGGCTGGGGCAAGCTATGGCGATAGCCCTTGCCCAGGCTGGCGCTGATATAGCTCTCATTGGGAGAACTCCTGCAACAGAGACCCTGAATGACATCGCCAAGACCGGGGTAAGGTCAGAGCTCATCTTCGCCGATTTGGGTGACGCGAGTACAATCAGTAAAATTGTTCCCGAAGTCATAGAGAAGTTTGGACGAGCCGATATTCTTGTCAACAACGCTGGGACTATTAAACGCAATGCGGCTCTTGAGTTAACGCCAGACCAGTGGGACTCTGTAATGGATGTTAACCTTCGGGCTGTTTTCTTTTTGTGTCAGGTTTTTGCAAAACAAGCTGTTGACCTTGAGCAACCTGGAAAGATCATAAACATCGCCTCAATGTTAAGTTTTCAAGGCGGTGTTCGGGTGCCCTCTTATACCGCATCGAAAAGTGGCGTCAGTGGGTTGACCAGAGCACTGGCCAATGAATGGGCCCAGTATGGAATCAATGTCAACGCTATCGCACCGGGTTATTTCGATACGAACAATACGGCAGCTTTGAAGGCTGACAAAAAACGTAATGCCGAAATACTTGGGCGCATCCCGAGCGGTCGTTGGGGACAGCCGTCCGATTTGGCTGGTGCCATTGTGTTTCTTGCCTCAAATGCCTCAGATTATGTCCAGGGCATAACCCTGCCTGTAGATGGGGGTTGGTTATCTCGCTAGGCTTGATTGGGCAAAATCAAACCTTTGCCCCTTGTCGTATCATCAACACGCTGATCCCTCCGATAGCCAGCGCCAATACGGCGATGGCCAAACGTCCGTCCGGTGGGTTGGGAATGATTAACATCGCCGCAATGAAGAGTGCTACCGCGGCCCCAAACCTGCCGATAATCTGTAACTGGGCCGAATCATTCCCGGCGCCAATTTCTGTTCTGAAATTGATCGGGTTTTTCATGTTAGTTATGAAGGCGTCAACTCTGATCCGGTGTGGAGACCCTTTGGGCGGAGCGAAAGGTATAGAAAGTAAGAACCCCAGAGAACCCGCCGCAAGCACACCAAAAAATTTCATCTGAAACGTCCATGTCGCCTCAACTGGAAAACCAAATGTAGATAGGGGTACGTTTAGAAATGCTATTACCGATACTGTAAAACCAAAGGCGATGGACGACAATGCTGCCCACCACGGCGTTCTTCGGACAAACAAACCCCATATGAGCGGTATTTGAATAGGGGACATCAGCAGCGCGCCAATATCGAGCATGATTTCAAATATGCCTTTTCCCTCTTGCCTGGCCAGTTGTAGGGCGAGCAAGATCACCAGAACGCCCATTATCCACGTCAGTAAACGGCCATAACCCAGCAAGACAGTTTCGGGCTTCTCGGTCCATTGAAACCGGCGGACGAGCTTGGGATAGATGTCCTTAATCATGATGGCGACATTGGTGTTCAGGCCGGTGTCCATCGAACTCATTGTGGCGGTCAAAATGGCCACAACGACTAATCCGATCAGCCCGACTGGCAAAACATTGATACTGGCAATAGCATATGCGGCTTCGGCTGGTTTACTGATAGCCAGCCCCACAACTTGTTCGGCATATAGGAGCTTCGCTGTGATAGGTGGCAAGAACCAGACGAGACCCCCAACCAGAAAGAGAACTGAAGCAAAAATTGCTGCCTTGCGCGCTTCCCTACCGTCTTTGACCGAGAAATATCTCGGACCAGCATACATGGAATTGAAGACCAAAAACCCTTTTGTGACCATCGCGCTGGCCCATCCCCATGTATACGCCCCGGCAAAAAGTTCAGCAGAATTTATCATCTTGAACTTGTCCGAGAGCCCTTGCGCGTCGATTTGTGCAAACATGCCGTCAATTCCGTCAAGCTGGCTGAGACAAAGCCAAGCGATGATCAGCGTGAGCGGCACCAAAATGAGGCCTTGCAAAAAATCGGTTGCCATGACGGCCCAGCGGCCACCTGTGGCTGAGTAAAACAACACCACAACACCGCAAACCATGATGACGTGATATATGTCATAGCCAAATACCGCGGAGCAAAATATCCCGAGCCCATAGAGAGCCATCGCGGAGTAAAGTATCCGAATGGGAACCTCAAACAGTGCGTAGAAGTTCCGCGTGGCCTCACCAAAGCGCCCAGCTATGGCTTCTGGGAACGTGGTCACTCGCATTTGTCGGAGCCACGGCCCCAGAAAGAGAAAGTTCAGGAAAAACCCAAAGGCATTTCCCAAGAAGATAATCATCACTGAAAAGCCGGACTCAAAAGCCACACCTGCGGCGCCCGTGAAGGTCCAGGCACTAAAAGCGCTCATAAAGGCACTGCTGCCAACCAGCCACCAACTCCCTTTGGCGCCACCAATAAAATAGTCTTTCGTATCGGAAGAGAATTTTCGAAAGACGATACCAACGGCGACAATCAAAACCAAATAACCGACGATCACCAGATATTCGATATTTGAGATCTCGATTTGTGACATGGTCTAACGACCTGCAGCAAGATTTTGAACATCGACCCAACTGTCGTTTTTTCGAATGATATCTATGATCTGCTGGTAACGGCTACCGTCGTCAAACGTCGGATAATCCAGCGATTTCTCGCCCTTGATGTCATGGAGGAATTCTCGAATGAGATAGTGCCAACATTGCTCTGTATCGCCTTTGACCTTTGGTGCATCCGCAGCAATATCAGCAGGCAGCTCTCTTTCCTCCCAACTCTTATCCTTGCCAAAGACAAAAAAAGGACCGCTACCGTAATGGCCCTTGATATAGATGGCCCCTTCGCTGCCATAGAAAGCGATATGATCTTCATTAAAGCGCGGCTGCAGCCCGCCATGCTTAAACAGAACCGATACAGGCTCGCTCGCCATTGAGCTCTCCAGTCGGGCCAAAACCGTATAGCTCCATTCTACATTTGACTTTCCCCAGTTTAGCGACGGGTCGTTCAGATCTTCTGGAATATGCTCGCGGCGAGTTTTGAAATTATGCACGCCATCCACAATGGGCGCGCGCTCAAGGTCGTCCCGAACATCACCTGAAACCGCAAGAATAGTTTCACCGATAACAGAGGTTACGATGGATAATTTGTGGGTGAAATTATTGTTTAACCGCCCGCCGCCATCCTCGGCACGGTGGGACCAACCAAACGGAATGTCCTTTTCCAGCTCAAAGTGGGAGATGCATTCCACCTCTTGGGGTTCGCCAATGATCCCTTGCTCAACAAGACGCTTGGCATGGATGACATGGGGCATATATCGGAAACTCGCCGCAAAGGCGGTTTTGATGCCTTTGGCCTGCGCTAGGTCGAATAGCTCTCGTGTTTCCAAACCTGTCGTCGCCATGGGTTTGTCACAAAAAATGTGGGCGCCATGTGCGATAGCGTCTTTGATCGCATCGTAGTGGGCACCGCCAGGCGTCCCGATGGAGACAATATCGGGTCGGCATTCCTGTAGTGCTTCAACACAATCCGTGCCGCCATACGGAATGGACATTTTCGCAGTCACGTCATTCACAACATGCGGCGTGCGACCGACCATGCCCACGACCTCTGCACCCAAAGAGCGAAACGCATCGGCATGCCCCTGTCCGGCAAAACCAGTTCCATGCACCAAAACTTTTAGTGCATTGCTCATCTCTCTCTCCTGACTTAGTCAAGTCACTCTTGGAGGAAAACATGAAGATTACAAGTGCGGAAGTTTTCGTTGGCGGGCCGGGTAAAAACTACGTCACCGTGAAAATCATGACGGATGCAGGAATATACGGAATTGGCGACGGCACGCTAAACACCCGTGAGACACTGACGGCAGAATATCTGAGAGAATATCTTATACCCTGCCTGATTGGGATGGACCCGCGCAACAGCGAAGATATCTGGCAATATTTCTATCGGGGCGCTTATTTCCGGCGAGGCCCGATCGCGATGGCGGCCTATGGTGCGATTGATTTGGCACTCTGGGACATCAAAGGAAAAATCGCCGGTCTTCCACTCTATCAGCTCTTTGGCGGTAAGAGCCGCGACAGCGCGTTGCTCTACGCTCACGCTACCGGACCGACATTGGATGCATTGCTCGATTCTGTCGCCCATTATGTGGATCAGGGATATAAAGCCATTCGTCTTCAATGCGGAGTACCGGGTATGCCTGAGGGCGGCTACGCGACTGGTAAAGGAGGTGATACGAAACATTTCATCACGGAATATGGCATGTTGCCGGATCAGGAGATCTGGGATTCAGACAAATATCTGCGCTACATGCCAACCGTTTTTGAAGCCGTGAGAAATCGGTTTGGGCCGGAACTGAAACTTTTGCATGACGTTCATCATCGCCTGCATCCCCGTGAGGCAGCGGCATTCGGCAAAGAAATCGAAAAATACAATCTGTTCTGGATGGAAGATCCGACGCCGGCTGATGATCAATATGCATTGCGGCTCATCCGGCAACATACGACCGTCCCGATCGCCATTGGCGAAGTGTTTAACTCGATCTGGGACTGCAAGGACATGATCGAAGAAGAATTACTCGATTTCATCCGGGTTTCTGTCACTTACGCTGGCGGTATTACCCATGTTAGGCGCATCGTCGAACTGGCCGCGATTCACAATATCAGAACCGGGTTTCACGGCGCGCCGAGTCATTCGCCAATTTCAATGGCAGCACAAGCGCATCTCAATGCCTGGGCCCCTAATTTTGGCATTCAGGAATATCTCGTTCTTGGTACGCCAGAGTGCGACGCGCTGTTCCCGTCTGATCACCTTGTTGAAGATGGCTTGTTCTATGTGAGCGATGCGCCCGGTCTGGGCGTGGAATTCGACGAGAAAGAAGCAAAGAAGTATTCGTTTGATCGCCGCTACCACCCCATAGTGAGACTGGAAGACGGCACAATGTGGAATTACTAACTTATTCGCAATTCTGTAGCACAATCATTAGTACATTTTGCAACGGCCGAGTGTTGATCTGGTGAAGGATTGTTCTCGTCTGCTCAATGGACCAGATCAGCAATCTTGAGTTCAACAAGATCGCAGCCGGTCAATCTGACTGGAAGACGCCTTCTACGCGCTGGTGACCTCCCGCTCGATTGGGCGGGCCAGCGAACGCTTCTAGGGTTCGAATAAACCCCAAATCACTCAAATCTCTAAAGTGCATCCGGTGCCAGTGTTTCGGGGCATGGAGACAATCTGGCTATTTGCGGTCATATGGCCGGTGACAAATGGTCTCTGGGACACAACTACCACAAATCATAGAGGCTAAGTTACGGAAACTTAGGGACTAAATTGGCGACCAGTTCATGTCGCTGGAGATGTCTGAAATCGGGGAAAGAAATGGTGCTGCTAGGGAGAATTGAACTCCCGACCTCGTCATTACCAATGACGCGCTCTACCACTGAGCTACAGCAGCACTGTTTTCGTTGCCGGAGCCGCCTGCTCCAAGCCTCGCGCCTAAGACCAAATGGTTAAGCTCTTGTCAAGCGGAGTTGCATTTTTCTGCGATGGCTGGCACATGCCCGCCATGCCAAAGCCGCAATCCCGATCCGAAAAGCAGCGCAAGGAAGCCGCGAAAGCCGAGCGTCTGGCGGTACAGCTTCGCGCGAATCTCAGGCGGCGCAAGGCACAGGCCAAAGACCTAAACTCCGGCACCCCGATTAGCGAATCTGACGGCTAAACTGTCGCGGACGCCAATTCCGGTTTGATGATCTCAAATTCTGTCACCGCATCAATAAAACTCTGTGCCACTGGCGTGACTTGCTCTGTCGCAGGATCGAACCAGACATAGGTCAGCTTGATCACGTTGAGCAACGTGTCATCCCGGACAATATTCACGACCACTGAATAGCTTGTCCGCCCAAATCTTGTGATGCGCAGACACACGTCGATCAATTCATCTGCTTTTGCCGGGGCCCGAAAATCAACTTCTGCATGGCGCACCCAGTTGTCACCGCCAAACAGTTCCAGAAACGTATTGTAGGATTTTTCATTGCCTTGCGCTCCGACCAGCTCCCGAAAATACTCGGTGACGCCGACATCGGCAAAAGCCAGGTAGTTCGCATTAAAAACAATACCTTGCATGTCGGCTTCGGCATAGCGCACGCGTATGGATGTGATCAGCCGGAACCCATCCCGGGGGTTGCTTGTGTCAGTCATGGTGTTTCCGTCAAATCAGAGGAGAGCACTGGGCTTGAAGCCAGACCAGCGGATCATCGGACAGTTGCGGACCGACAATTTCCAACACCTCGGCATGGTAATCATCCACCCACTTGCGCTGGCTGTCTGACAGGATGCTGGTATCTATCAGCCGCCGGTCGAGCGGAGAGAAAGTCAGAGTCTCGAACCCGAGCATATCCTGCTCGGAACCCGGGACATCACGCTCTTCCACCAGAATCAAATTTTCGATCCGGATCCCGAATGCATCATCCTTGTAATAGCCTGGTTCGTTCGAACAGATCATGCCGGCCACCAGCGGTTCGCCAAATCCGCCAAAGGCTGCAATCCGCTGCGGCCCTTCATGGACCGAAAGATAGGCACCGACGCCATGTCCGGTCCCGTGCGCATAATCGACGCCATCGGCCCAGAGATATTGGCGCGCCAATATGTCAAGCTGACCACCGGTTGTGCCCTTGGGGAAAACCGCCTGTGCCAGCGCGATATGACCTTGCAATACCTGCGTATAGCGTTTGATCATTTCGGCCGTTGGTTCACCCACTGCCATTGTTCGGGTGACGTCAGTCGTCCCGTCACGATATTGCCCGCCGCTGTCGACGAGATAGAGCGTGCCTGTCTCAATCTTGCGGTTGGTTTCCTCGTTCACGCTATAGTGGCACAACGCACCGTTCGGTCCCGCACCGGAAATTGTCCGGAATGACAGATCCATGAGCTTGTCGGACTGCCCGCGGAACTCGGCGAGTTTTGCGGCGACCGACAGTTCGTCATGCCCGCCTTTCGGAGCTTCCTGCGAGAACCAGTGCAGAAACTGGCTAAGCGCCGCGCCGTCACGGGCCTGAGCAGCTCTGTGCCCGGACACTTCCGCTTCATTCTTGATCGCTTTGGCCAGCACAGTCGGATCGCGTTTTGCGACGATATTCGCTCCCGCGTCCTCAAGCTGGGCAAAAATCGCCGCGACCGAGCGTTCCGGATCTACCCCAATATTCTGATCCCGATATTCGGTCAGAGCATTCGGAAATTCATCATAGCTGCGCAACGCCACCGCATTGCCCAGATGCACACGAACATCGTCGGTCAGTTTTTCCGGCGCCACAAATACTTCTGCGCTGCCGTCTGCTTTGACAATCGCATAGCCGCGAGGAACCGGCGTGTTGCTGATATCCTTGCCGCGAATGTTAAAGGCCCATGCCACGGAATCGAGCGCGGCAATCACGGTTGCGTCAAGCCCTTCCGCTTTCAACCATGCAGCTATGTCGGCGCGCTTTACTGCTGCTGTTTTGCCTGCAAACTCGTCGGGCTGAACGTCCAGCTTCGCCAGTGACGGTTGCGGTTGATCTTCCCAGACCGCATCTATCGGATTGTGTTTCACGGCGACCAGTTTCGCGTTTTTCTTCGCCAGCTTTGCTTCTGCTGATCTGGCCCAGTCCCGCGTGTGCAGCCAAGCGTCATAGCCAATGCTGGATCCATGCGGAGCATGTTCTCCCAGCCAGCCAATCACGTTTTGATCGGCAGTGCCCACATATTCGTAAAGCTTGCCATCGACCTGATCCCGCACCTGAATAGTGTATCGCCCATCCACAAAAATCGCCGCCTTGTCCTTGAGAACTACAGCCGATCCGGCGGAACCGCCAAAGCCGGTCAACCAGGCCAGACGCTGGGCATAGTCCCCGACATATTCACTCATATGTTCGTCACAAATCGGCACGACAAAGCCATCCAGACCATCTCTGGCCATTTGTTCGCGCAGGGCAGCAAGCCTGGCTTCGTAGGTGGACATCAACATGGGCTGCAAAACTCCTTGAATTAGCGGTTCCACAAACACATAGGTGTTTCAGACGATTTCCGCCACCGATTTCCGCCACCTGCCCCCCAATGTGAGGTGTTATGAAACAGATTATATTGTCGTTAATCCTGGCTGCCCATACAGCAGCTGTTCCTGTATCCGCTCAAACCGAAACGACCAAAGATACCATGACAAAGAAACTTGAGAAACCGCCTGTCGCCGAACAACGGCCCCATAGCTATGAGCGCCATGGCTACACGATCAGCGATCCGTATCACTGGCTCAAGGATCAGGGTTATCCCGAGGTCGACGACAAGGATGTCCTTGATTATCTGCAAGCGGAGAATCAGTGGTTCGAGCAAAATATGGAAGGACAAAAGGCGCTCACGAAGACATTGTTTGAGGAAATGAAAGCCCGGATCAAGGAAGATGATTCATCGGTTCCGCAGAAGGACGGCGACTGGATCTACTGGACTCGATTCGAAGAAGGCATGCAATATAAACAGCATTACAGGAAATCTGTTTCAGGCGGCAAAGCGCAATTGATTCTGGATGAAAATACACTGGCCAAGGACAAGGACTATTTCCGGCTCGGCGCAATGGCGGTTAGTCACGACGGCAAGCTGCTGGCCTTTTCCGTCGATGATGATGGCTCCGAACGCTTTGAAGCGCGGATCAAGAATCTGGAAACCGGAGAAATGCTGGCGGATGTCATTCCGGGCACCTTGTCCAGCCTGGTCTGGTCTGCGGATTCCAAGAACCTGCTATACGGCCTCGCCAACGCCAACTGGCGCACCGACAATGCGCGGCTGCACGTGCTGGGTACGGATATCGCAAAAGATATCGAGCTCTACAAGGAAACGCAGGATGGGTTTACTGTCGGCATCGGGCTGACACATTCCGAAAAATACATCAGCATTGCGACGGGTGATAATGAAACCAGCGAAGTCCGTCTGGTGCCCACCGACAATCCCACCGCAGAACCAATTCTGATTTCCGCACGCCAGAAGGGCCGCGAATATTCAGTCGAGGAACATGACGGAAAGCTCTATATCCTGAGCAATGACGACCATGTGAACTTTCGGCTCGCGACAGCGACACTAGAAAATCCGGGAGAATGGAACACGCTGATTGCGGGTTCGAATGATTTTTACCTGACGGACGTAACAACCTTCAAGAATTTTTATGTGACCGAGGGACGTCAGAATGGTCTCGATCAGGTTGAAATCCGATCTTATGCTGACCCGTTGAGCATCGAACGTATCACCTTTCCAGAAGCCAGCTACAATGCCGGGCTGGATGACAATCCGGAATATGATAGCAGCAAGTTGCGGATCAGTTATGAATCCATGGTCACACCCGACACAATCTACGACTATGCACTGTCCGACAAAAAGCTGACCACGCTGAAAGTTCAGGAAATCCCTTCAGGCTATGATGCCAGCCAGTACACGACCGAGCGGCTGATGGTGAAAGCCCGCGACGGGGCAATGGTTCCCGTTTCGCTGGTCTACAAAAACGGAACAAAACTGGACGACTCTGCGCCGCTGCATCTCTATGCCTATGGCGCCTACGGGTACGCCGTGCCGCCCAGCTTCTCGACCACGCGGCTTTCACTTGTTGATCGCGGCTTTGTATATGCCATTGCCCATATCCGGGGCGGAGATGATCTGGGACGCAACTGGTATCTGCAGGGCAAGCTGATGCAGCGCACCAACACGTTCAACGATTTTGTTGATGTTGCCAAAGGCCTTGCCGACAAAGGCTATACGGCGAAAGGCCGGATCACCGCATCAGGCGGGTCTGCGGGCGGCGAGCTCATGGGGGCGGTTGTCAACAGTGATCCCGATCTTTGGGGCGCGGTTGTTGCCCACGTTCCATTTGTTGATGTGCTCAACACCATGCAGGACGAAAGCCTGCCGCTCACTCCTGGCGAATGGCCGGAATGGGGCAATCCAATTACCGACAAGGCAGCATTCGAATATATCCGCAGCTATTCCCCCTATGACCAGGTCAGCGCGCAGGATTATCCTGCGATGTTGATCACCGGCGGCCTTAACGACCCGCGCGTCACCTATTGGGAACCCGCCAAGTGGACGGCCAAGTTGCGCGCGACCAAAACCGACAACAACATGTTGCTTATGAAAATCAATATGGGTGCAGGACACGGCGGCAAATCCGGTCGCTGGAACCGAGTTGAAGAAGTAGCTGAAGAATTTGCCTTTATTTTGTGGCAAATGGGCATGGCCGAAAAGTCAGAATGAACGAGCATTTTCTCCATATCACTGCACGGGCAGGCGACATTGACGAACTGGGTCATGTCAACAATGCTGTCTGGGTACGCTGGATACAGGACATCGCAACTGTCCATTGGAATGCAGTCGCGACGAAGGAATATATTGATCGCTATATCTGGGTCGTAACCCGGCACGAAATTGACTATCGCGGTAATGTCGAAGCCGGACAGACGGTTACCGGGCGCACGTGGATATCGGAGCCGCCCAGAGGCGCACGCTTCTGGAGAAATGTCAGATTCACCGGTCCGGATGGGAACATCAAGGTCGAGGCCAAAACCAACTGGGCGATTATCGACCGGAATTCAGGTCGTCCCGTTCGGGTTCCGCCTGATCTGGCTGCACTATTCCTCGAAAAAAGTTAGGATTGCTCAGGGAGCCGGTATTGGAGTTACCGGTGCCAGCGGTGACTGCTGATCGACGCGAACGCCCTCAGCCGTGCGCAATTGCTGCGGTTCGAGAATCGCTGCTGTCTCAATAACATCAAGTGCACGCCGGGCTTCATTATATCGCCGCGCGCTTTCCATCCACCCGCTGGCTTCTTCACTATTCTCCACGTCGCCCGGCAACCGGTCGATTTCGGCAATAGCGGCATCGACATTACCATTTTCCACGTATCTCTCGGCGCGCAACAGCCTTTGCTGCGGTGCCGGTGACGGCGTCCCTTCCCGGCGAATGACGAATAGCTCGGAAAGCTCTCTTTGCACATCGGTCCAGAAACCTTCGCCACTGGATCCACTGGTCAACGTCGGGCCAATATCATCCAGCCCTGCCGCGAGCTCTTCCAGCGTTACGGGTTCACGCGAGGCATTGACGATGGTCGTCACTGCCTTTGGCTGTGCATCACCAAATCGCAGACGTAGCTGCGATTCAATATAACCCAGTGGGGAGCCGCGATCGAGCGCCCGGCGGGCAGCAAATGCGATCAGCAATCCCTCAGCGCGCGCAGCATTGCCAGAGGCCGCCTGGGCCTGAACGTTAATTCGGGATAACCGGTCTTCCAGATCGGCCACACGTACGGCGAGGGCCCGTTCAATATCCGGAGTTAAAGCCGGTGCTTCGGGTTCGGTTGTTTTGACTTGCGCCGGAGCGGGCAGAACCGTGCCATCCGCATCAATCCGTTTGGCAAGCGCGGCTGCAGGATCATTTTTGACTTCCACCACCGGTGCACCTGTATTTTCGGTAACCGCGGTGTCAGCAGAGCTACCAAACGGATTGTAGCGGGAAATAATCCATCCCGTCAGAATGGCACCACCGATAAACGCGACAATCATCAAGACAAGCACGTTCCGGGTCAGATTGCTTTTTCCGCCCGACGACCTCAAATTTTCATAGTCCCGGCTCATTCCATCTCCTTTGGCTGGTCAGGCATGCGCATGCCAGCAGTCATCCTTTCGAGCATAGAGATGCGGCAAGAGACAGTAAAGCATCGTCCGTGGGTTCATCCGCGACATGGACAGCCTTCCACTGCTTTTCCAGCGCATTGGCGATATTGTCTGATAAAGCCGCAATGCGGGTTTGGCCCGGTTTCAATGCCAGTCGGGCCATTTCCTGCTCCAGCGTCCGGGCGGCCCGGGCAGAATGAACCATTACGACACATCCCCCGGACAGCGCGGTCTGTGCCGCTTCTCCCAGAAAAAGTGCGCGTGCATTGTAAACAGCTTGGCAATCGATGAACCGATCCTTTGCTGCGATGGTGATATGGTCCTTGCCGGTCAGATGCAGGATGTCACGATATTGACCCGGCGGCAGGGCTGACAGCAATTCCAGGGCACCGCCCGAACCGGTCAGATCAACACAAAATCCGGCAGCACGCGCGGCATCTGCCGTTTTCTTGCCGACGGCCAAAACCGGAAGGCAGGCATATGCCGCCAGCGCCGGGCCGGCAAATCTGATGGCATTGACGCTGGTAAGCATGAGGGCGTCAAATTCAGAAGCAGCGGGAGCATCCCACCCCATCGGCTCGATGACAAATAGCGGATCAAGGACAGGCGTCAGCCCCAGCAGTCGCGCTTTCTCCGCAGTCCGGCTGGCGCCAATCTCCGGGCGCAGGATTAGCAGTGGCAGATTCAGCTTCGGGCTCACTGGCCGAAAACAGCTTTCAGCTCTGCGCTGGCGCGATCCAGCAGGCTGCGCGCGAGTTGTCCGGGTGCCTTTCCATCATCGCTATCAAACTCGGCTTTGTCGGAAACATGTTCACTCCCGTCCGGCAGCAATATCTCACCGCGCAGATTTACCCTGTCTCCGGTCACGGCAGCACTAGCAGCAACAGGACTGTGGCAGTCGGCAGCCAGCTCCGCCAGAAATGCGCGTTCTGCCATGACCGCCCGAAAGGTAGGTTCGGAGGATATTGTGGCCAGAAGTGCACGAATGGATTGGGCCTCACATAATGTTTCTATCCCGATTGCGCCTTGTGCCGGTGCGGGAAGCATTATTTCGTTTGATATTTCGTGACCGATGTTTTCCATCTCCAGCCGGTCGAGACCCGCCGCAGCCAGCAATGTCGCAGCAAATTCACCCGATTCAATCTTTCCCAACCGTGTCTGGACATTGCCCCGGATCAGCCGAATATCGAGATCAGCACGCAGGCGCAGCAGCTGGGCCTTGCGCCGCGGTGAAGCCGTTCCCACAATTGCGCGATCCGGGAGCGCCGCAATACTCTCGGCGCCAATCAGGCGATCATGAATATCCGCTCGCTCCAGCATCGCGGCGATCACAAATTCCTCTGGACGGATCGTTTCCACGTCCTTCATGCTGTGAACAGCACAATCAATCTCGCCGGAAAACAACGCGCGATCAAGTTCCTTTGTCCAAAGAGCCTTGCCGCCGGCGTCCGCCAGTGCACGATCGAGTATTTTATCGCCGCTGGCGATCATCGGCACCAGTTCGACTTGCTCCGCATGCCATCCCTGCGCATCAACAATCGCTTTCGCTGCCATTTCAGCCTGCACCAAAGCAAGCGGAGATTGTCGGGTTCCCAGCCGCAATGGACGATCTATTCCCACACGAATTTCAGTTTTTTGGTCAACTTTCGTCGTCATAGACCTTGTCCTAATCACTTCAGCGCGTAAGTAAACGCGTCATGAGCATCATTTTAGGCATCGAATCAAGCTGTGACGAAACCGCAGCCGCGCTGGTCACGTCTGATCGTCAGATAATGGCGCACGCGCTGGCAGGTCAGGAAGCAGCCCATGCCCCGTTTGGCGGGGTTGTTCCCGAGATTGCAGCACGGGCACATGCCGAAATACTGACATCGCTCATTGGTAACGCGCTCTCAGAGGCAGGAATTTCGTTGAACTCTGTCGATGCTGTAGCGGCTACAGCCGGGCCCGGACTGATCGGCGGAGTGATGGTGGGATTGGTCACCGGCAAGGCATTGGCCATGGCACTGGACAAACCCCTGATCGCCGTCAATCATCTGGAAGGACATGCGCTTTCTCCCCGCCTCGCCAATCCGGAACTGGAGTTTCCCTATCTGCTGCTTTTGGCATCAGGCGGGCATTGCCAGATATTGCGGGTTGAGGGAGTGAACGATTATCGCCGTCTGGCCACCACGATCGATGATGCTGCCGGCGAAGCTTTCGACAAAACGGCCAAAATCCTGGGACTCGGATATCCCGGCGGTCCCAAAGTCGAAACGCTGGCGCAGACCGGCGATCCGCAAGCCGTCCCGCTGCCGCGTCCGCTCAAGGGTTCTGCAGAACCCCATTTTTCCTTTGCCGGACTCAAAAGCGCCGTGGTGCGCGCGCACGAAGAGGGTATCCACAAGGATGAGGACATCGCAGCAGCGTTTCAGCAAGCGGTTGTCGATTGCCTCGAAGATCGTCTGGAGAAGGCCATTGCAGAGCATGATCCCGTACCGCATCTCGTCGTTGCAGGCGGCGTTGCAGCAAACCAGCCTATTCGCGAGATGCTGGAACAAATGGCAGAAAAGCATGGCATGAAATTTACGGCGCCGCCGCTATGGCTGTGCACAGATAACGCCGCAATGATTGGATGGGCAGGTGCAGAGCGGTTTGCCACCGGCTTGACTGATTCGCTGGACTTTGCCGCACGTCCGCGCTGGCCGCTCGATCCGGATGCCGCAAAAGCGCGCGGCGCGGGAGTGAAGGCATGACCGGAGCGCGTGTCGGAGTTGTCGGTGCCGGAGCGTGGGGAACTGCGCTGGCACAAGTTCTGTCTGCAGGACAGGATGAATTATTGCTCTGGGCACGCGAACCCGAAGTTGTGGATCAAGTAAATGATCAGCGCGAGAATCTGAGTTTTCTGGCCGGCTACCAGCTCCGGAACAATATAACTGCAACCACGGAAATCGGCGATCTGGCACATTGCGATGCCATTCTTCTGGTGACACCTGCACAGCATCTGCGAAACAGTCTGGAAGCCCTACCCACTTCAGGTGCCGCTCTTATCCTCTGCAGCAAAGGTATCGAAGCAGATTCAAGATTGCTGATGAGTGAAGTGGCGCGCGAAATTTGTCCAGATAATCCGCTGGCGGTCCTGTCAGGACCTACATTTGCGCACGAAGTCGCGCAAGGATTGCCAACAGCCCTTACTCTAGCCTGTGACGATCGCAGGCTGTGGGATCAGCTCTATCCGATCATCGCAAAACCCAGCTTCCGTCCCTATTACTCGGATGACATTATTGGTGCTGAAATCGGCGGGGCGGTGAAAAATGTTCTCGCCATTGGTTGCGGTGTGGTGGACGGTGCGGGTCTTGGGCAAAATGCCCGTGCATCTTTGATTGGGCGGGGGTTTGCGGAAATGTTGCGCTATGGCGCAGCCCGCGGTGCAAGGCAGGAGACACTGGGTGGACTGTGCGGTCTGGGTGACCTTGTGCTGACTTGTTCATCAACCAGTTCCCGAAACTATGCACTTGGCAAAGGACTTGGAGCCGGGGCCACTGCAGAATTTTTGATGGCCGATCGGTCGACCGTTGCCGAAGGCGCTTTTACAGCACCGGTGTTGCAGCAGGATGCAGAGATGCGTGGGATTGAGATGCCCATCGTAAAGGCCGTTTGCAGCCTTCTTTCCGGCGAAGCTGATACAAAAATGGTGGTTGAGAAGCTGATGAGCCGCCCGTTGGTTGCCGAACAGCGCTAATTGCGAACCGATACCAGCGGAATATCCCAAAAGATGACAAGCGAGACCGGCTCGGCTAAGCGGGTGGGCATTATTCAATCAACGTCGAATACGGCCGGAGAACATCCTTTTGAACAGCCCTGAAGCCTCGGGATCTACCGGCAATGCTTCATCCGGCCCTCCTGCAGAGAGTGCCGAAGGTCAGGAGGATATTGCCGCACTTGCCAAAGGCGGACGAACCAATATTTTCGGTTTTCTGCTGCGGCTGGCTGCGCGCCTGCCTTTTTTGTTTGTTGCGGGCCGGATGTATGGTGCGGAAGCGCTGGGACGCTTTGCCTATGCGATATTAGTGATTGAATTTGCCGCCCAACTGGCCACGCTGGGTATGAAACGCGGACTGGCCGAGCAGCTCAGCCGCACGAAACGGCCGCATGTGCATGTTGTCTGGGATGGCATGCTGGTCAGTTTCTTTGCATCTGCCGTCGCTGCGTTATTTCTGATCGCCTTTCCGCAGATCATGTTTCCCAATAGCGAGATCAACGGGTTTGACCGGTTTCTTCCGGTCGTGATATTCACCATCGCGGGCGCTGATATCGCGCTGGCGGCCCTCGCCTACCGCTATGACATCGCTTCGACTGTTCGTGCACGATCCATCATTGAACCCTGGACGATCAGCATTGTCGCCGTGCTGTTCGCATGGCCGCTCATGCCGTTCTTTTCGCTGCGAGACGGCCTGATTATTTCCTACGTCGTTTCGATGGTGGCGGCGTTGATCGCTTCGCTCTGGCCGCTTTTCAGAAGCTATGGTCTGCCTTGGGGCTGGCGTCCCAAGCCGCTCGCACTCGCGAATATCGCGCGCCGAAACATGCCTCTTGCGGCGGCCGATGCAGCGGAATGGGGATCGCGGCGCCTGGATCTCGCGATACTGGGGCTATTCGCTTCTCCTGCCATTGTCGGTATCTATTACGTTGCGCAGCAAGTCGCGAGCCTGCCGCAAAAACTCAAAACCAGTTTTGATCCGATCCTTGGCCCGGTCATCACCCGCAATCTCGAGGCCGGCAACCTCAAGGGCATTGCAGCCCAGGTCAGTCAGGTTGGATTCTGGATTATCGCGGCACAGGTCGGCATTGCTCTGGCGCTGGCAATACCCGGGGAAGCCGTCATGGGCCTGGTCGGGCCGAATTTCGTTGGTGGTACCGGTGCGCTCGCCTTCCTGCTGGCCGCTGAAGCCGTTGCCGCCACCGCAGTGGTCAGCGAATCCGCACTGGTCTACATCGCCCGGCATCGCAATTTGCTGATCTCGCTGTCGATGCTTCTTTTGCAAGCCGGACTCAGCGTCGCCTTTATCCAGATTTGTCTCCGCCTCGGGTGGAGCCCGCTCTTTCAGGCCGCGGCTGTCGCTGCTGCGCTGATGGTTGCGCTGGCCTATGCATCGGTGGTGAAAGCGATGTTCCTGTCGCGATTGCTGGAAGCAAAGGTCAACGGTTGGCGCTGGTCACTGATACTGGCAATCATTGTCGGAACTGCAGTTGGCTATCTCGCAACATTCCTGCCGGAATGGGCGGAGTTGATCATAGGAATTCCAATGATCCTGGGCAGCTATGCATTCGTAATCTGGAAATGGGGCTTCGGGCCCGAGGACCGGAAACTGTTCAAGATGAAGAGCTAGCCCGAACCAACCTCAATTAGCCCAGGCGCTCCTCAACCATCGCGCGAATGTCTGCCTCGGGTCGCGCGCCGTAGTGGGAAATCACCTCAGCCGCCGCAATTGCGCCAATTGTCAGGCTGTCTTCCACCGATCGACCTTCGGTATAACCGCTCAGGAAGCCCGCTGCGAACAGGTCACCGGCGCCTGTGGTGTCAACGATCTTGTCCACCGGCTCTGCGGCAACCGAGACCCGCTGACCATCTTGCACGGCAATTGCGCCTTTTTCACTCCGGGTCACTACCAGAGTTTCGACTTGTGCTGCGGTCTGTTCTACCGCTCCGTCAAAATCATCGGTTTCGCATAGCGACATGATTTCATCTTCATTGGAAAACAGAATATCAATCTTGCCATCTGCGATGAGCTTCGCAAATTCGTCCCTGTGTCGCATGATGCAGAAGCCATCAGACAGGGTGAACGCCACTTTGCGTCCATTTTTCCGGGCAATGTCCATCGCCAGTGCCATCGCCGCTTTGGGTTCGTCGGCATCCCAGAGATAACCTTCGAGATATAGTATTGCGCCGCTGGCGATCAGATCAGCATCAACGGACGACGGCGGCAAAAATTGTGAGGCCCCTAGAAACGTGTTCATCGTGCGCTGGGCATCCGGTGTCACAAAAATCAGACAGCGTGCAGTCGGCGGTTCCTTGCCGAGTGGGGGTACGTCAAAATCAATTCCCGTTGCACGGATATCATGGGTAAACACCTCACCCAGCTGATCGTCCGCGACCTGCGCAATCAGCGCGCACTGGCGGCCAAGAGTGGATGCCCCAGCAAGAGTGTTTGATCCCGAGCCACCGCTGATTTCTCGTGCCGGACCCATATCACGATAGAGTTCGGTTGCGCGCTCTGCATCAATCAGGGTCATCGCACCTTTGGCGAGCTGCTCTTCTTCGAGAAAACTGTCATCGGCCTGCGCGATAACATCGACAATGGCATTACCTACGGCAACAATATCGTAGCGGGCTTCGGTGGTCATTTCAGATCCTTTGGCTGTTCAGCTATGCAAGCGCCGTCCGATAGTCACAACTCACCAACGCTTCAAGCAGAATTGACCAGCAGCATCAAAGCATGACATGACCCGGCCATGATCAACGCGCTGCTGCTCTCCTTGGGTCAATTGACCGACCGTCCCATCCTCGTGCTGCTGCTCAAGGTCATCTTGATTACCCTGCTGCTACTGGTGATTTTCGGGATTGCCGTCTTTTTTGGGCTGACCGGGTTATTTTCCTATTTTGAACTGGAGGGTGGCGGGTTTGCGGCAGCTGCGACTGCCGTATTGATTGCGATATTTGCTGCAGTTTTCCTGTTTCGGGTCATTGCCATGTTTGTCCTCAACATTTTTTCCGACGAAATTGTCGATGCCGTCGAGGCAAAACACTATCCCGAGCGCGCAGCGCAAGCACGCCAGCCGGGTCATATCGTGGGCGTAAAAATGGGGCTGGCCTCGGTTGGCAGAGCGATTGGCTACAATATTCTGGCGCTACCGATTTATGTGTTATTGCTGTTCACAGCGGTCGGAACACCGGCCGCGTTTTTCGCGGTCAACGCGTTGCTGATCGGACGCGATTTGCAGGATATGATTGTTGTCCGCCACGCGGCTGATCAAGGCACTGACGCGGACGAGTGGACGTTGTCCAAATTCCCGCGATTTGGTCTGGGTTTGATCACCGCTATCTTGCTGGCCATTCCGTTCGTCAATTTTCTTGCGCCAATACTGGGAGCCGCTATGGCTACCCACCTGGTACATACGAAGCGCGATGAAAGCCCCGAGACATGATCCGCAAGCTATCCATCTTACTTGTTTTACCGGCGCTTGCCGCCTGTGTATCCACAGCAGTTCCCAGTGCTCCGGCGCTTCCCACCCCTTCTGATTCTCCCCTGAATAACGTCCAGGGATTGGAATTGGTGATGGGAAAAACAGCCCGGCAGCTGACCCGGTTGTTCGGCAATCCGCAAGCCGACCTCTCGGAACCCCCTGCCCGAAAATTACAGTTTTCCAGCGGCGCCTGTATATTGGACGCCTATCTCTATCCACCGGCCAATGGCGGCGAAGGTCGCGTGACACATATCGATGCAAGGCGAAGTGATGGAGCGATTGTCGACCGGGTGTCTTGCGTCAACGCGCTGCGCGTTCGTTAGCAGCTCTCCCATTCCACCAGTACTGAAGCCTCGGTTTCTTCAATCTGACGGCGGCTCTTTTCATGTTCAAATCTGTCATGGTCCAATTCGGCCAACGCCCATATTGCGGCGCCGCGTACAATCGGCTCGTCATCATTCAGCAGCTTGATCACAGCCGACAGCAGCGACTGATCCGCGCTATTCCCCGCCCCGATCAGCGCGTTGCGCACCATCCGGTTCCGACCGGATCGTTTTATCGGTGAGCCAGAAAATATCTTGCGAAAGGCGTTGTCATCCATCGCCAGCAAATCCGCAAGCGCCGGTGCGGCCAGTTCCGCGCGTGGCAGAAAGGCTTTTTGAGCAGCGGATGCGACGGCAAATTTGTTCCAGGGACAAACTGCCAGGCAATCATCACATCCATAGATGTGATTGCCCATCGCTTTGCGATATTGTTTCGGGATCGGGCCTTTATTCTCGATTGTGAGATAGGAAATGCAGGCTTTGGCATCAAGCTGGTAGGGTGCCGGGAATGCGTTGGTCGGACAAATGTCCTGACAGGCAGAACAGCTCCCGCAGCGATCCTGTCCGGCTGGTGACAGTTCCAGATCCAGTGTCGTGTAGATCGCACCAAGAAACAGCCAGCTGCCGTGGTCCCGGCTGACAACATTGGTATGTTTGCCCTGCCAACCCAGACCTGCCGCAGCGGCCAATGGTTTTTCCATAACCGGAGCCGTATCGACAAACACCTTGACCTCGCAGTCCGCCTGCTCAACCAGCCAACGCGCCGTTCGCTTCAACGCCTTCTTGACGACGTCATGATAATCCTTGCCCTGCGCGTAGACCGATATCCGGCCATGGTCAGTTACTTTTTCCAGCGCGAACGGGTCTGTTTTCGGGGCGTAACTCATGCCCAGCATGATCACAGAACGCACGTCTGGCCAAAGCTCTTTGGGTTGTCCGCGCTGGCGGGAGCGCTCTTCCATCCAGATCATATCACCGTGACCACCGCTACGAAGCCAGTTCTGCAAGCGTTCCGCAGTTTCCGGAGCCTGATCGGCAGGCGCAATTCCAAAAGCGGCGAAACCCTCGCCCAACGCCTTTTTTTCAAGCTCTTCGGTCAATCTTAACTTGTCATTCGCCATATGTGCACACTATCAGACAGTCAGCCCCTATATGAAAGCCGTAAATGACTTTTATTGCCCAGGAAAACGCGATCGAAGCCCGCAATATCGTCAAACGCTTTGACGGTGACATTGCGGTTGACGGTATTGATCTGAACATCCGTAAAGGCAGCATATTCGGAATTTTGGGCCCGAACGGTGCCGGCAAGACCACGACCCTAAGGATGTTGCTTGGAATTATCGATCCGGATGAAGGCGAACGATATCTGCTGGGTTCAAGCGATCCCATCAGCAAGGCCCATCAAGTCGGCTACCTGCCCGAAGAACGGGGATTATACCAGTCAATGAAGGCCTATGACGCGATTGCGTTCATGGGTGCACTCAGGGGTCTGCCCTTGGCAATCGGCCGGGAACGCGGGCGCGAGATGATGGAGAACCATGGGCTTGGTGATGCCATCGACAAACAAATCCGGCAATTGTCCAAAGGCATGGCCCAGACCGTGCAACTGCTTGGCACGATTGTGCACGAGCCTGATCTGATCATCCTCGACGAACCATTTTCCGGACTGGACGCCCTCAACCAGGGCAAGCTGGAACGCCTGATCCGGGCTCAGGCTGACAAAGGGGTCACGGTGATTTTTTCGACCCATGTGATTGCCCATGCAGAACGACTTTGTGAAGAAATCGCCATTATTGCCCATGGCAAGATTCCGTTTACCGGAAAAGTATCCACCGCACGCGACCGATTACGCCCCCAGGTTCATCTCGAAACACGTAATCTCGATGGGCCCTGGCGCTCGGCTATTCCCGAGGATTGCGAGCCACTGGGGCATAACTGGCATTTCACGCTGCCGGTAAATGGCGTTGAACCTCTGCTGCGCGCACTGGTGGAAGGCAATGCCGGCATTGAGTCCCTTTCGATCGAGCGGCCTGGATTGCATGATGCCTTTGTTTCAATCGCTGGCGAAGCTGTTGCAAAAAAGATGGAAGAAGATGCGGCTCGAGACAGCGCGGGAGATGCGGCATGATGGAAACTATACGCGCCGCCTTCGTTATTGCTCGCCGCGATTTCACAGCGATCATTTTTTCAAAGTCATTCTTCTTTTTCCTGCTCGGTCCGCTTTTCCCGGTGCTGGTCGCCATTGCTGCGGGCGGATTGGGAAAACAGGTTAATCAGGATATTGGCCGCCCCGATTTTGGGGTGGCAATGTCCACCGAAGAATCGCGGCAATTGGTCGCAGCACATATTGGCTTGAGCAAAAGTCTGGGTGATTTTGCAAATCTTGTACAATTGCCGGATGAAAATCCTGCCGATACAGACTTTGCCAGTCGGCTAAACGATGCTGCTGACAAGCCGTTGACACTGATCATTTCCGGCACGCTCGACAATCCAAGAATTACGGGCCCGCCCGGCGACCTCAACCGGTGGAAGGGCCGCATCGGTTTGCTTGTGCAGATGGCACAAGCCAGGCCCACTCCTGTTGATGTCGAACTCGATATCGTCACCTCAACGGGCGGTGCAACCAAACGTGACCGCCTGATTACAGCTCAGGGCGGGCAAGCCATTTTGATTCTGCTGACGATGATCCTCGCCGGCATGGTCCTGTCCAATCTGGTCGAGGAGAAAACCAACAAGATTATTGAAATCCTTGCTGCTGCTATTCCCATGGACGCGATTTTCCTCGGGAAACTTTTTGCGATGCTCGCAATGGCGCTGGTCGGAATAACCGTCTGGGCCAGCCTCGGATTCATTGCGATCTGGTCTCTCGGCGGGCAATTGTCCAACCTTCCGGTTCCCGCGGTTGGATGGCCCTTGTTCGGAATATTGATGATCTTCTATTTCTCGATGGCTTATTTACTCCTTGGATCCCTGTTTCTTGGGATTGGCGCGATGGCGACTACGGTTCGGGAAGTGCAAACGCTTTCGATGCCGGTCACAATGGGACAGCTGCTGGTGTTCTTCATCGCCTTCTCTTCGATCACCAAGCTGGGCGAGCCCATCGAATGGTTTGCGACCATCTTCCCGTTTAGCTCTCCTTTTGCGATGATCGCGCGGGCTGCTCAGATGGATAATGTCTGGCAGCATGGGCTGGCGCTGCTCTGGCAGGGGATGTTCACTTTGATCATCATCCGGTTCAGCGTGATGCTGTTCCGTCGCAATGTGATGAAGTCAGGTAACAGCGGTCGAAAACGGAGCCTGTTGGCTCGTTTCCGTCGCTAAAATCGCACCAGACAAACTGGCGAAACTGCTTCCGGTAGAAAATTCATTGACATTACTGTCAATAAATACACACTGATCCGGTTTTGAAACGCAACCGATTGCCGAAATGGCGACGGCAGGAGAGAGAAAATGGCATCCGTCCCGACTATTGATTTAAACAATCTGACCACATCGCCCACGGCAGATGAAGCACTGGAAGGGTGGTATAAACGCAACCCGCCAGTAGCGGGGGGAGATTCAAATCCCTGGGATGTCAGCCGGGCTGAATTGTACAGTAAAGACTTGTGGCGCAAGCCTTTTGCCGAAATGCGGGAACAGGCCCCCATCAACAAGGTCGAAGGCGGTGTGCATGGCGATTACTGGAATATAACCACCTATAAACCCATTCAACATGTCGAGGCTTTGCCGGACATTTTTTCGTCAGATGTCGATCAGGGCGGCATCACCATTGCTAATCCGGAATTCGACGATTCGGATTTCCAGCTGCCCATGTTCATTGCCATGGACCGCCCCAAACATACCGGACAGCGCCGGACGGTAGCCCCCGCGTTCACTCCGACCGAAATGAAGCGGATGGAAACCGAGATTCGCCAGCGCACGGCCGAAGTACTCGACGGTCTGCCCTGGGGTGAAAAATTTGACTGGGTCGACAAGGTATCGATCGAGCTGACCACCGGAATGCTCGCGATTTTGTTTGGTTTCCCGTGGGAAGATCGACGGATGCTCACCTACTGGTCCGACTGGGCAGGTGATGTCGAGCTGTCGATAGCCGAAGATTTAACCGAACAGCGCCGACAGATATTGTACGAAATGGGCGCCTATTTCATGCAGCTCTGGAACGAGCGCGTAAACAAGGAGCCAACGCCTGACTTGATCTCGATGATGATTCACAGCGAACATATGCGGGATATGGATCACATGGAATTCATGGGCAATCTGGTACTGCTGATTGTCGGTGGCAACGATACAACTCGCAACACCATGTCCGGTGTAGCTTATGGTCTGGGACAGTTTCCTGAAGAACGTGCGAAACTGCAGCAAAATCCGGACCTGATCCCCAATGCTGTGCAGGAACTAATCCGTTGGCAAACACCTCTGGCGCATATGCGACGCACGGCCCTTGAGGATTATGACCTGTTTGGTCATGATATCAAAAAAGGCGACAAGGTCGTGATGTGGTATATTTCTGCCAATCGCGACGAAGAAGTCTTCCCGGAAGCGGACAAGATCATCGTCGATCGCGAAAATGCGCGGCGCCATCTGGCCTTTGGTTATGGCATCCACCGCTGTGTGGGCGCCCGATTGGCTGAACTGCAAATCCGCATCCTACTCGAAGAAATGCATGAACGCCGGATGCAGGTCAATCCAACCGGCAAAAACCGCCGCGTGCATGCTTGTTTCGTCCATGGTTTCCGCGAACTGGAAGTCGAGCTTACCAAATATTGATCTGGCCAAATATTGATCAGCATCCGTTCAGTCACCATATTGTAACCATCCGCAGAACCGCACCGAATAGCAGGTAAGCATTGGACAAGGACATGTGCAGAATATGGCCCGAAAATTGGTAAGCCGCCGGACGATCGTGAAAACAGGATTGCTGGGAATTGGCGCCTGTGCCGCCGCCAGCATGACCGGACTGACGGGAATATTTGGCACCGAAGCGCAAGCCAAAGGCAAGTTCAAGATTAACCGGACTCCCGAGGAATGGAAAAAGCGGTTGGGTGGTGCGAGATATCGTATTCTCCGGCGGGAAGGTACTGAACGCCCCTATTCAAGTCCGCTAAACAACGAAAAACGCAAAGGCGTATATGCTTGTGCAGGCTGTAATCTTGGGCTGTATAAATCAGACACCAAATATGACAGCGGCACCGGCTGGCCCAGTTTCTGGGCACCAATCAAGGGCCGGGTGGGAACGTCAGTCGACTATAAAATCGGTTATCGCCGCACCGAGGTTCATTGCGGTCGCTGTGGGGGACATCAAGGCCATATTTTCAGCGATGGACCAAAACCCACTGGCGAACGGCACTGCATAAACGGTCTCGCTCTTCGATTTATCCCTGCCTGATCAGCCGCCCGCATCGGGTGCTTCCACCTGCTGCCAAAACTCGATCTTGACCCCGTCACAATCGAGTATCCAGGCAAACTTCCCATAGCCTTCGTCGACCTGTCCCAGAATTTCGAGGCCCTTTTCCTTGAGTTGTTCGACAAAGCCCTCAAGATCATCCACGCGCAGGTTGATCATGAATTTTGAAGGGCTGGGATCCAGATAATCACTGGTGTCGGGAAAATGACTGATCAGGCTGTAAGGCTTTTCACCTGTTTCTTCTGACCAGTTCAGCATCGGACCATATTCACCGTCCAACCCCAGATAATCCTTGTACCATTTGCGCGTAGCTGCGGGATCTTGCACTATGTGAAACACGCCGCCCAAACCGGTTATTGCTGCCATTTCCTGCTCCACGGTTCTGAGTGTTTCGCGCCCCGGGGTACGAGGCTATCACGATTCAGCTTCCGGTGTGCAATTCTTTTGGAATAACGCGCCAGACCATCAGATTACTGCCGCGAATATGAACGGTTTGCAACCAGTCTGGCGCCTTGTCGTCCAGCAAGTCGGCAATGAAACTATCCGGATTTCTCTCGCGATAGAGTTTCAGCTCATCCTCTTTCGGACATGCAATGATATAAGCAATGTTTCGCGCTGTCAGGATCGTACGCGCCTTGTCCGAAGCAGAGGTGAACAGGCGAATCTGATCCGCCATGGCGGCGCTGTTGCGATGATGGCTTGTAGCCAGCACATTATGTTTCGTGAGCGCCAAAATCGTGGGGCCGAAGTCGAACGGAGCGACAATGTTGGAACGCGGCAGAATGGACAGACGGCTCAAGGATTCCGTGGAATCACAGGCTGATGTTTCCGATAAGTCATTCGTACCATCGTCTTCCTTTGGCTTTGGCGTGTCTAAGCTGTTTATCGCCGCCACAGCCAGCGGACCGGGCATGATCACAAACACAACCGACGCTGTTGCCAAAATGCGAACAAGCGGACTTTTGACCCGTCGCGCGGCCACAAAAACCCGATGCACGACCCAGGCCATGAATGGCAGGGCATAAGCTGCCGCGACAGCAGAAGCACGCTGTACGAGCAGCGAGACCAGCAAGGCCCAAAGAAATGCATAGGCGAGCAGTACCAGCTTTTCCAGGTCGAACTCCTGCGCGCGACGCATCACAATAAATATCAGACTGCACAGGCCCACGAATATCGAGCCGCCCAGCAACGTCACGGTTGTTTTCCAGGATTGCACCCAGATCGGCAGACCTTCGCGAACGCTGACCAGCCAATAATCGCGTACGATCGGATCCAGATCAGAAAATGCGCTGCCAATGCACTGGGGCACAGTGAAATAGAGGACCGAAAAGGCGGCAGCGCCTGCCACAGCCAGTACCAGGATACGCACGATAATCTTCTGCGGTGCAAAAAGGATAGCCGGCAAGATGACTGCACCTCCTGCTCCACAGGCCATCAGGTGAGCAGGCGAGATCGCGTCGCAATAATTGATAATGCTGCTGATGGCGCCTTGTGTACCGAAAAACAGCAACAGACTGGCAATCAGAAAACTGACCAAGGTCCAGAACAGACGCACGCCTTCATCGAGCGATACGACCCAGCGCCAGGCCAGCAACGCGATGAACGCAATCGAAAGCGGCAGTCCTTCCAGTGAAATGGAAAGCCACAGCGCGAGTGCCGCCCCCATGACAATCCCGCCGCGTTTCTTGTCTGGCCAGAACATGGTCCACAGCGCAAGCAACGCCAGAACGATCTGCCAGCCGTGATGATCAATCCGCATCGGTCTGAGCTGGAGCATGACCGGCACCGCGGCTGCGGTCAGAGCCGCAGCCAGCAGCGCTACCGGACGATCAAAAACCTCCATCGTGATTTTCGCGACCATTATCATCGCCAGACCGATGGCAAATAGCGGCACAGTCACCATGGCAATCGTTTCTGCGAGGGCGGGGCCGGTAAGGGGCGAAAGCAACATAATGATCAGGGCCAGCGGGATCTCGATCAGACGCGGCCAGTGCATCGGCTGGCTGTCAGGTTCGCCAATCCGGTATTGTGTCGTGTCAAACCAGCTTTGACCAGCCATCCAGTCGCGCAACTGCACCTGGCGCAATTGATCGTCGGGCCCCCAGCCAAGACCGGAACCAATTTGTCCCCAGGATATGAAAATCAACACCGCGCAAACGGCAAGCCATATCCATAATATTGGAAATCTAGCGACCCATTTGGCGGCCATGTCTTATTCCCCGGTTTGTGCGCTGCTATTCACTTGCAGCTTGGCTCTCAGATAAAGCCACGGAACCCGCTCGGGGTCAAACTGGGACCGATTATGCCGGTCATAATAAGGCGGCATATGATCACCAACCAGCAGGATATCTGCTTCGGGAAAATCGCTGGCGGTAATTTCCTTGATCAACGCGATGTCGATATCATCAAATATCGCAAACTGGCGGCAGATCATTGGAAATTCGCTGGCCAGCTCGTGAGAGATACGAGCGCAATTGCCCGCGTTGAGATTGGCTTCCGTCGGGACGGGAAGATGCGCGTTGAGGGTCAACCAGTAGAGAAAGGTTGGCTGGGTCGCTTTCTTCAGATTTTCAGCCAGCAGCGAAGGTACATGGCGATCACAGGCACCGGCGAACACGCCGCCACACCATTCCGCGCCGCGCTTTTCCAGTTCCGGCCAGAATTCCTGCTTTTCAAATCCGATATTTGGATACCATTCGGCCCGCTTGAAAAATTCACCCTTGAAGCTGTGCATCGCATGTGTGGCATAGCCTTTCGCCGCCAACTGAGCGGGAAGACAGTTTTCCTTTTTGGCTTCTTCCGGATCAAGCAACTGGTAATAATCTCCCCAACTGCCACACATTTCCCGGAATTCACCGGCGGTTGTGCTGTTGTAATAAAGGCTGGTCCCCCGGCTCACGTCGTAACGCGCCTGGATCGCGCTGTTCTTGTAATAGGCAAACAGCTTGTCTGACATGGTCTGATTTTCGTGGGGCACACCCAGAGATTCGACCATGATCAGCACCAGATGCCGTTTTCCATCCGCTCGTGCTGCGAAATCGGATTTCTGAGCTGCAGATTCAAAATTGGCACCGACCGGTGCTTCCCGGAAATAATGTCCGCGCATGCCCTGCCCCATGGCGACATCGGCCCCAACAAGGCCAAAGATCAACGCCCCGCCGAGCAGGATGTGCAGCGGCTTGTCAAAATTGGTGTCACGCTTGAGCAGAAACCAGCTGGCAATCAATATGCCGACGATGACCACGGCAGCGGCGATATATTCCGCAGAATCGCTGGGCTGGATCTCGGCAAAAAACTGCAGCGAATAGAGCAGGCTGTCCATCGCCAGATTGAACAATCCGGCAACAAAGGACAGCAGCGAATAAGCCATTACCGCAGCAAAGGCGATCCATTGCACCACAGGCGGCATGCGTTTGACGATCAGACCGACAAAACCGGCAATCGCAATCGCAAAAAAGCGTGGCGGTGCACCGACAAACCACATTGCCATGAAGGGAATATTGGCAAGACCAATCCAGACCAGGGCCCAGTTCAGGAACTTGCGGAAATCCGTACTCAGTCCCGGCTTTGGTTTTTCCATCGCAATTGCTGTCACCGGAACACTCCATATTTGCGCGTCACATAGACGGCAAAGAAACTCACAAAAACGGCTGCACCTTTGGCCAGAACAGGCAGAACGCCCAGCTCAGTCAATGCGCTGACAATGCTGACCGTGATGCCCAGCCCCAATATTGCGGTACCGATAAAGCCCAGCCGCTGAAGCTGCAGCGCTGCCCCTTCACGGGTCTTGCCAGGAAACACAAAATTGGATGATATCAGCCAGTGAACAATAATGCCCGCACTGTAACCTGCCGCTGCTGCCAGTCCGGGATCGACTTTGAAATCGACCAGAACCAAAAGCACAGCGACATCAAAGGCCAGTGATATGACGCTGGCAATCAGATAGCGCGTGATCGAAAAACGATTCAGCATCGCAATAGGTTGCGGCAGGTTTCCAACCGCCTTTCCTATTGTCGAGCGCCGATCCGAATGTCGAAGTGCCATAGGTTTTAGGCCGCTTTCTTGCCGGCTTTGACTTCCTCTGCCTTGTCGTCAGCGGATTCTTCTATCCGGGTTGGAACATCGCGCATGGATTCGAGGGCCGCAGCGCGATCTTCGGAAATTTCTGCAGAGATCTGATCCTGCTCACCTTCGTCGCCTGCTTCATGATACTCAGCGTCCTCGTTGACATTCCAGACATTCCATTTGCGCGAACCGGCTTCGATATTCTCGACGGTCAACATCGCGGTCATCATCGCATGATCCTGATTGTTATACCGGTGCATGCCATTGCGGCCGACCATGTGCAGGGTTGAAAAACGGTTTTCCAGATCATCGCGCATTTCAGCGACATTCTGTTCGTAGGTATCGTCGTAAACCGGATAGGCTTTTTCCTGACGCACAACCGCACCGCCAACCACATCTTCGGGATTGCAAAGACCAAGAACAGCCATTTCCTTTTTGGCCAGTTCGACCAGATCTTCGTCTGTCGATGACCACAAGCCATCATTTTCAAAGCAGAAATATTCCAGGCCAACACAGGCAATGGACTCATCCGGCACCATTTCGGGTGACCAGCTGCGGAAATTTTGTACCCGACCCACCTGAACACGGTCATCATGGATATAAATCCAGTTGTCCGGGAACAGGTCTGCGGATTTGACCATCAAGGCGACGGTCAGGAAGTCCCGATATTTGAGCTCCTGCGCCTGTGGCATTGTTTGCGGCAGCGGATGAATACGGGTTGCCAGTTCGCGCATCGGCGCGGAACTGATCACATGTTTCGCGGTTATGACTTTTTCGCCATCATCGGTGGAAGCGCTCACTCGCCAGTTGCCGTCGGCATCCTGAGCAAGCTGTTTCAGGCTATGGCCCATCAGGACGTCATTACCTTTATCTTCGACATGCGCTTTGGCGGCATCCCACATCATGCCAGGGCCGAGGCGAGGATAGCGGAAGGTTTCAAGAAGCGTTTTGGTTTCCATCCCGTCATTGGGTTTCTTGTTGAGGCCCAGCGAGCGTTTCAAACCATCGGTCACGGCGCTCCAGAGGCTCAAACCTTTGATCCGCTGCGCCGCCCAGTCAGCCGACATTTCATCGCACGGCATGCCCCAAACCTTCTCGGTATAAGTCTTGAAGAAAATCGAATAGAGCTTGTAGCCGAACTGATTGACCGTCCAGTCTTCAAAGCTCTTCACATTCTTGTTCGGGAAAACCTTCGCCTTGGCATAGCTGACCATACACAGGGTCGAACGCCAGATGCCGAGGTTCCACAGCGCTTCGAATGCGCGCAGCGGATAGCTATAAAATTTGCCTTCATAATAGATGCGGCTCATCCGCGGGCGTTGAATAAAATCGTCAGGCAGGATCTCGTTCCACAGATCCACCACTTCTTTTGATTTGGAGAAAAAGCGATGCCCGCCAATGTCAAATCGAAAGCCTTCATATTCCACCGTCCGGCTGATCCCGCCGACATAGGTTGGATCTTTTTCGATCACGGTGACCGAATAGCCTTTTTTGGAAAGCAGATAGGCCGCGGTCAGTCCCGCTGGCCCCGCGCCGATTACAGCTACATCTACAGGTGCATTTGCTTCAGTCATATTGTCCCGTCCCTGTTCAGAAACCATGCCCCCACGAGCATGTGTTTAAGGTTCAGAAACCGGATTGAAGGAAAATGGTTAGCGAATGGTTAACCCGGCGTAAGCATCTGGGCGTGGACCCCCAAAAAACATTGAAATTTGACCGAAGCTGCAATAGATTCTGATTCTTGAAGGCCAGACGCCTTTATTCACACTCGGAGCTTTTTTGTTAGAGAATGTAACCAACCGCTGATTTGACGTCCGTTTGACGCATCAAATCACAGCCACGACGAGACCGATGCGCCAAGCGCAAAGGCGGTTTTGTCATGTCCTATGGTTTAACCTTCGAGAACAAAAATGAATATTTCCAAAGCCGAACAGCGTGTGCTCCACACGCTGGCTCAAGGCGGCCACATCCGCCACAAACGCTGCCGAAACGCCAAAATTGACGAGGTTATGTGCATAACCCGGGATGGCTACGCGCTATCCGATTGCACATTATCCGTCTTTGCACGTCTGAAACGCCGCGGTCTGATCAGATCGCATGGCGGCAAGCCCTACCGCATTTCGCTTCTGGGCCGAAAATCAGTGCGATCGCAGCTCAACAACAGATAGAAAGTATCGACATGAAAAACATCATTCAAAATGAAATCAGGCCTGCAAGGCCTGGCGACATTCCAGCGCTAAAACATATTATAGAAGCTACTGACATGTTTCCGCCAGCAATGCTTGACGACATGATTGCCGGCTATCTGGCGGGAACAGTCGATCGGGAATACTGGCTTGTCAGCGACAATCCAAAGCCAGTCGGGGTTGCTTTATACAGGATGGAAGAAATGACCATGGGAACATGGAATCTACTATTGCTCGCGGTTGATCCAGACCATCATGGCAAAGGTATCGGCACGAAGCTGCTCCTCCAAGTCGAGGAACATCTGGTGCACCTGTGTCAACGTGTGTTGCTGGTCGAAACGTCTGGCACCGGGGCCTTTGCCGCAACTCGCGCGTTCTACAAGCGGCAAGCATATGCCGAGGAGGCGATTATTCGCGATTTTTACGACGATGGCGATGACAAGGTCATATACCGCAAAACATTGCAGGATTGAGGCGGCGCAGGAGATGATTGGGGGTTGATGAAATACTCGGCAGGCCGTCAGGGTCAGTCTATTTTCAAATCCCCCGGCAACATCGGTTCACTCAACAAGCGCTCCATCGCTTTCCAGCGCCAGACCGGACCGTCGCCTTGTGCTTCGACCCACGCCTTGACCATGTCCTGACCGAGGCCGTAGTTGATGACATAGCTGCGATACTGGTCGTTGAAGGATAGCGACTGTTCGGCGCGTTTGCGGCTGACCAGCTGGTATTTCTGGATGAGCGCAATGGCTTCTTCTTTGCCGATCTCGCCGTCCAGATAGGATCTGGCGATGGTAAAACGCGCCCCTTTTATCTCGCCCAGCGCCTGCTGCAGTTCGAAATATTCGGCCGCACCGGCGGGATCGAGTCTGGCCAGCGGATACAGGACTTCACGCTCGAATTGCAGTCGTTGCTCGCCCGGGAAAGCGAGATCAATGCCGTAGTTGGCAGAGCCTTCGGCAATCAGACTTTGCGGGGAATAGAGCGGATAGATGGAGAATTCCTGCCAGCCCATTTCGCGGGTCAGGCGCTGTTCCAGCAACATGTTGTAGACATGGTGACCGGGATAGCCTTCATGGCAGCCGAGATCGACGGCGCGGCTGATCCGGATGGGCAGGTCGGTATTGATCTGGATCAGGCTCTGGAAATTGCCCTGATAGTAATTATAGCCACTCCAGCTTTTGCCCGTGACAAATTCCATCTTGAAATTTTCGTCATCCGGTAATTTGATATGGACGGCTGTGCGCCGCTTGCACTCGGCAATTGCGGCATCAAAAACCGGCTTCAGGCGGTCAGCCGGAATTGTGAAGCGCGTCTGATAGGCTTCCACCCTTTCGTGCAGCGGACCCTCGCCCGGCACAAGCTTTGCGATCTTCGCCAATGCATCGTTATATGATTCCAGCGGCTCCAGTTCGGGCGTCACGCCAAACAGGCCCTTGGCTTCCTTGTCGAACGGAAAGCGCTCTTGCTGCATCATCGCATGGCGGGTCCAGGCCGCTTCAAACTGCGCCGACAAAAAGCGTTTGCGAGCTTCGACAAGAGGATCATCGCTTGCCGGCAGCGCGTCAAGGCGCAGCATCAGATCCACGATCCCGTTGCCCAGTTCGCGCATATCGCGCGGTTTGAGTTTTGCAGCCTCGGCCCATTTTGCAGGGCCATAATAGGCATCCACATATCCCGCTTCCTGCTCGCCCAGTTCCAGTGTAAGTTGCACATAATCCTGCGCAATTCTGTCGAGTACTGTGTTCTTCTCTGGAACCGCCTGCGCAGGAGTGGAGACACTGGCCGGTTTTTCCGACGTGCAGCTGGCAAGGGCCAGCGATGCGGAAACAAGGACGCAGGCGGTTCTCAAGATGCTGCCTTCAGCTTTTCTGCATCCGGGCTGTCCGCAGAATCCTGATCTTCTGCCTGCGGGGCAAAGCGCAAAATGCAAAAACCGATAATCGCCGACAGGAACGAGCCGCCGAGAACGCCAATCTTGGCTTCCTCAATCAGCAGTTCGTTGCCGGGGAATGCAAGGGCGCCAATGAACAGGCTCATCGTAAACCCGATCCCGCACAGCATCGCCACACCATAAACCTGTAACCAGCTCGCGCCGCCGAGACGCCCGGCAAAGCCGGTTTTCACCGCGATCCAGACCGAAGCAAAAATACCAATTTGCTTCCCGAAAAACAGGCCAGCCGCAATACCCAGCGGGAGCGGTGCGAATATCTCGTTAAATCCGATACCTTCGAGGGACACGCCGGCATTGGCGAAACCAAAAATCGGGACAATCAGAAACGCGCTCCAAGGTGCAATCGCATGTTCGAGACGATGCAGCGGAGAATCCTCGGCATCAGGTGATGTTGGCGTTCGGACAATCGGTATTGTCATCGCCGCCAGCACCCCGGCTATGGTCGCATGCACACCGGACATCAACACTGCATACCAAAGCAGGATCGCACCAATCAGATAGGGCCAGAGTTTCAGCACTCCGTTGCGGTTCATCGTGTACATCACCGCCAGAATAACGGCACTGGCGAGTAACGCGGCACCGTTGATTTCTGCTGTGTAAACAAGGGCGATAATCGCAACTGCGCCCATGTCATCGACAATCGCGACAGTAACCAGAAACAGTTTCAACGAGGCCGGGGCCCTCGGCCCGAGCAGCGCCAGTACGCCAATTGCAAATGCAATATCGGTAGCAGCAGGAATTGCCCAGCCATTATAGAGCGCCGGAACATCCTTGACGATCGCGAGGAAAAATAATGCAGGAACCACCATGCCTGCCGCTGCGGCCAGCACCGGCAAGCGCCGTCGCTCCCATGTATTCAATCTGCCATCGACAAATTCACGCTTGATCTCCAGGCCAACCAGCATGAAGAATATCGCCATCAGACCGTCATTTATCCACAAATGCGGGGTCATCGGACCAAGTTTGCTCGACAGGGTCGGGCCTTTCATTTCGTGGAGAAAGTGATGGTACATGTCGTAGAGCGGGCTGTTGGCGACGATCATCGCCAGAGCCGCCGCGACCATCAGCAAGATGCCGCCAGCGGCTTCGCTTTTCAAAAATTCGCGGAGTGCTGAGTCTGTTCCGGATCGCGCTATTTTTTCAGTCGACATAGGGGACCTTGTGATTGGGATATGTTGTGATTCTCTTGCGCAGACAGATTTGTAAAATCAAGAGCCAACTCGAACCAGATTTGGTTCAGGCAGCTATAAGGTCACGAACTTCGGCGGCCAGCCCATAGGATTTCTCTCGGGCGGATTGATCAAAGATCGATCCACTGACGATCAGTTCATCGGCCCGGGTCCGATCCAGAAACGCACGTGTGGCCGACAGAACAGCGTCGGTAGCACCCACGGCACTGCCCTGCATGATCTGCGCGAGCATCGCCTGAGCGGATGGCGGCAGGCTGTCGCGATAACCTTCCACGGGTGGTGGTAATTTTCCCGGATTTCCGGTACGCAGCGCGACAAAGCTCTGCATCATGCTGGTAGCAAGATGCTCCGCCTCATCATCAGTATCCGCTGCAAAAATGTTAAATCCACACATGACATATGGCTCGGCCAGCTGTGCCGACGGTTTGAAATCCCGCCGGTAAATTGCCAGAGCATCATCCAGTGCCTGCGGTGCAAAATGCGATGCAAAGGCGTAAGGCAAGCCGAGTGCGGCGGCAAGCTGGGCGCCAAACAGGCTGCTGCCCAATATATAGAGTGGTACTTTGGCTCCACTGCCCGGAGTCGCCTGAATACCCAGCCGTTCATCGCCTTCGAACAACGCTTGCAATTCGACAACATCGCGCGGGAATGCGTTGGGGTCCGTATCAAGATTGCGCCGCAATGCCTGAGCCACCCGTTGATCGGAACCGGGCGCCCTGCCCAGTCCGAGATCGATACGACCGGGGAATAAAGCTTCGAGCGTGCCGAATTGCTCGGCGATGACCATGGGTGCGTGATTGGGCAGCATGATACCGCCCGCTCCGATGCGAATGCGTGATGTTCCCTGTCCGATATGGGCCAGTGCAACCGAGGTCGCGGCACTGGCAATTCCCGCCATGCCGTGATGTTCCGCCATCCAGAAGCGCTCAAAACCAAGCTTCTCTCCATGTTGTGCAAGCGCTAGAGAACGATCCAGTGCGGTCTTTACATCCGCGCCCTGCGGGACAGGAGACAGATCCAGAATAGAGAATTTTACGGAGTCGTGCATGGTAGATGGTTCCTGTTCGCCGGTTTGGCTAGCGCGCTGAGGTACGAACAGCAAGCCCGATTGAGTCGGGAACCCGGGTTGAACCGAACGACAAATAGGTTCGGACAGATTTGCGTAGCTTCGAAACCAGTGTAAACTTGCCGAAGGGCCAACCAGGACGATCTTTAAAACAAGGGAACGGAACACGGTATTTGAGGGATGTCGCGATGACGTTGACCATCACTATTGCATCAACATGCTATTTATTGAGCAGTTTCATTTTTTCCGCACTTTATGTGCGCTTCGCTGATCAATCGCCTGTGGCGAAGACCTTGCGGAAACATTTCTATCTCTTTCCGTTCATCCCGATCTTCGTTTTTATGTACCTTCTGAAGCACGCCATGACATTGTTGATCAGAATTCCGGGAAAAATGACCCGCCGTGCGTTTGAAATACTGTCTGGCAAGAAAACCTACAAAAAAAGTTCAGCCTACCACAAATATTGAAGGCACTCTTCCGGGTTTATTGTCCCAGTTGCCCCGCAATCTTGATCGCATAACCATCCGGTGTTTTCAAAAACCCCAGAGTCGGCAGGATGAGCGTCCATGCACTCTGATTACCGCGCAGCAGCAGGCGCGCTGTATAGAAGCCATTGCCTTCCAGTTTCATGGTGAGTTCTTCCATTCCGGATCCACTTACCAGCGGCAGGATGAGGACACCGTCTTCACATTTTGCATTGCCCAGCAGACCCTGCCGCAGATCCAACCCGGGGATATTGGCGTCGAGAGACAGTCTGACTTTCCCGCTTGCTGATTGGCAACGACCGTTGGCAAAGGTGGCGCTCACGGCATCCAGATCGATTTCGGATGCCGGCAGGGGCGCAAATTGTGATCCCAAAAGCAACCGTGTCGTGGCACCTTCGACCAGCAGGCTATTGCCCTGCTTGCCAATAGTCGCCGTCAGCCCGTCTTTCTCAGTGGTTGCAGGACGTTCCAGATCCAGCTTGATCTGCCCCGACAGCAAGGGCCAAAATTGTACACCCGCGTCCAGATCACCGAGATCAAACGAACCGAGCCGCGCGGCTTCGATATGCCCGTTCCAAATACTGCCGCTAATTTCACGCGCAGAAAATTTCGTTTCCTCGAGACCCGCCATGCTGACCGCCAGACGCAGCGGCATAAAAAACAGAAGCACGGCCAGCAGTCCCAGAAGGATGAGCAAATAAGTCAAAGCGCGTTTCACCTGTTTTCCTGTTTCCCTGTTTCGGTCTTGCTCTCGGTCTCTGGCTCAAAACTTTCAAAATAGTGAAAAATGTCATCTTCGTCCCGGCTCGCTGCATTGCGCCATTTGGGAGCTGATTTCGGGTTGAGCAGCACCCCGGCGGACGACAGAACCAAAATCGTGGGAGTGCCTTTGATCTGCTTGATTCCAAACCGCTGGGCAATATCAATATTGCGGTCGCGCATCCCGACGTCGATATAAACGGTCTCGTAGCGCTCCGTCAGCATGTCTGCAAAGCGCGGTTTCGCAAACCATCCAGCCAGTCCCCGGCTGTCGTGACACCAGTTGGCCCCCATCACCAGGATCACCTTCTTGCCAGTTGCCGCAGCGCGTTCCAGCGCCTGATCAACCACGACCGAAGCCTCAGCCGTCTTGTCATAGGGCCGGGCTTCGGGATGCTCTGACCCCGATTTAGCCGCGGCTGAAGCCACAGCGGGTACCAGCATGAGCAGGCTCAAGGCAGTTATCAAACACTTGAACATCTAACCGTTTGCCTGCGCGATGAGCTTTGGAATATTTCCCATTGCAGCCATGGCATGTGCCCGGAACTGCTCCAGCACGGCCATCTTCTCGGCATCATCCGGCGCGACGCCGAATATCATTTTTCCGAACCCGTCGAGCCGGCTTTCGGTAATCCAATTGTTCACAACCTCGTCCTGTGACCATTGAAACTGGTTCATCATGTTGGTCATGGTTGCCGCCGGATAGCCTTCAATGCCGTCAGGCAGCGGGATAGGTGCGCCCAGGCGGTTTTTGGTTTCATCATCGTCATAGGTGACTTCAAGAAAAGCTGACAAGGCAGCGCTAAAGGCGGGTTGCGGAATACGGATCATCTGCAGGGTTATGAGATCCCCCTGGAATTGCGGTACAAGAGGACGGCGCTCGACCGCTGTGGCCGTGCAATCAATATAAATGGCTTCACCTTCCACGGGATAGTCGCCATCAACAAGATGCATGCCAGACGCGTCGATGCTTTCGACATGGCCCATGCGCACAACATTCTTGATCGTCCGCAAGATATCGACTTCACCCTGCGAGATCGTGGCATAGTGAAACATGGCAGGTTTGCAGGACGGATCAATCCGCAGCATCACGCCGCTGGCTTCGAGACGGGCGAACAGATCATCGACATCTTCTGCCTGAGACAAGGCCGCCATGATATCGCGTTGGCCGCCTATGGTTTGGTGGAAAAACTCATTGCCCGGCTGGGTGCTATTGCGATTGAGTATCCAGGAATCGCGGGGACAGACCCAGATGATGCTGTCCGGATCCGCGCCGGATCGCACAAGCCAGACACCGACATCCATCGCGGTTTTGCCTGCTCCAACGATCACAAACTTCTCCGGACGCGGGCCTTGACCCTGCCACAGTTTTGGCAAATCGTTGGGCGGAATGAAATTCACATCGTCAGCCAGATCAAATTTTGGTTTGTGGGTCGATGGCACGGTCGTGCCATAATAAGTGGAATCCACAATTTTTTTGCGCACCGTCAGTTGGGTTTCCTTGCCCGACAGCAACGATACAAATTTCCCGTCACCAAGATAGTCGGTCATGGAATGATAATCGACCCGACCACTGGGCAGGAAACGCTGGTGCATGACATGCTCGAAATAGGCGCTAACCTCGGTACCGGTTGCCAGCTCGTAAAAGCCCTGATTTGGCCCGGTGCTGTCAATCTCTCCGCTACCCAGCTGGGTGGAATTCACACCGTAAAAGGCAGAAGGTTGATGCAGTGAAACAAAAGGATAGGCATCGTTCCAGTGCCCGCCCGGTTTGCCGTGCCGATCGACAATGGTGATATGCGCATCACTTTCATCCAGCAACGTATCTGCAAAGGCCATTCCAACAGCGCCGCTGCCAATGATCAGATAATCGGTTTCGGCGTTCGGCATCAGGCTTCCTTTTCGATAAGGCTCCTGATCCTCTAACGATCAAACGAGGCTGGAGCAATCAAACTTGCAGTGGTGTCATTGAACAGGCCTTGCTGAGGCCCAGACCTCGCTTCATTGCCGGATATACCCGCACTGTTGCGGCGGCCATCGCCAGTTCCAGCCGTGTTATCCGGCCATGCTGCGCCTCAATCTGATCTCCCAGCGCAAAGCTGTCATCCGACTGACGGGCCATGGCCTGACCAAAATCGAACGCCGTTTTGACCTCCCCGTCAACATCACCGGCCAACATCCTGTTGACCGTGTCTTTGTCGACGCCATCGGCAAGAGCGCCCTGTGCTGCGGTGATCGCACAGGGACCGCAATCCTCGATCAGAGTCGCCCCGATTCTGACCGCCGCCAGCATTTCGGCAGAAGCCTCCCGGCGATGATTGCTGACCGGCATAAAATGTTTGAACTTTTCAAGCGCATGACCCGGGGCAGCAGCAATTTCGTGGACATAGGCGCTCTCGTCAGGCGTCATTTGATCAATGATCTTCAAGAAGGCGGAATTCGGAATTCCCGCTGGCGCCACGCGCTGACGGACAAACAAAATCGCCAGCGCCAGATACACCAGCAATGGCGGGCCCAGCACACCGGGTGCGTCGGCCCAGAATATATCAGGCGAGCAAATGCCCACGGAAACTTCGTAAATATGGAGAACGCCATGCAGCGACAGCCACAACGCACCCGCAAATGCGGCCAGCCATCGCATGTGAATGCTAACGCCCGCATAAAGCAGGATCAATCCGCAGGCTGAATAGGCAATGCCGATATCGCGAATGAAATGCTTGTTGGGCGGACCGGTAGTGATGACGGTCGGCAGGGCAGTGTACCAGTCGAGCGGACTGATGATCATGAACGCACCGAACAATAGCGCAAACAAGCCGACAGCAAGTACCAGATATTGCGCGAGACGATCAAGAAAGTCAGTTTTGCCGGTCTGCATGATTTTTTCCTTTGGAAAGGCGCGAGTTCATGTTATTCGGATATATATTGTCTGAATTAAGAAAAGAGTCAAGCTGTGCAAATCTCCAAGGGCGTTGAATGGGCTGCGCACGCCGCGGCCATGATGATCGCATTGCCGGAAGGTCGGGGTCTCAAGGCAGAAGCACTGGCGCGATATCATGAAGTTCCGACCGCCTATATGGCGAAGCAGCTGCAGGCACTCAGCAAGGCCGGAATCGTGCAAAGTTCACGTGGTGCTCACGGCGGCTATCGGCTGGCGAAACCGGCAACCGAGATTAATCTGTGGGACATCACGGCGGCCATTGAAGGCACGGGGCCTGCTTTTCGCTGCACCGAAATCCGGCAGAACGGGCCGTGCGGTCTGAAGCGGAAAGATTGCAAAAACCCGTGTCAGATAGCCTCCGCTTTTACCGCCGCAGAAACAGCATTTCGCGATATGTTGAAGGCGACAACGCTGGCCGAACTCGGTGCGCAAGTGGTACAGGATTCAGAGCAGGAGCATTTGCTGGATGTCATGGGCTGGCTGAATGCGGAGGCCGTGCCTTTGGGAAAGTCGGTAGCCAGATGTTGACAGTTTGGTCAACCGTCACTCCGCCGCTTCAACCTGCTCTCCGGCGTCCTCAATCTCCGCTGCCTTGGCTTCGACGAGCTTCACGATATGATCGACCATATCGCCATCTTCGACATGGTGATCGGTCACGCCGGACAGATAGACCATATGCTTGCCCTTGCCGCCGCCGGTGATGCCGATATCAGTTTCGCGTGCCTCGCCGGGTCCATTGACAACGCAGCCGAGCACGGAGAGCGACAGCGGTGTGCGGATATGCTGGAGCCGTTCTTCCAGCGTCTGAACCGTGCGGATAACGTCAAATCCCTGGCGCGCACAGGATGGGCAGGAGACCACCCGGACACCGCGCGTCCGCAGACCCAGTGATTTCAGCATTTCATAACCGACGCGAACTTCCTCCTCGGGATCGGCGGACAGGCTGACACGGATTGTGTCGCCAATTCCTGCCCACAGCAAGTTGCCGATACCGATAGCGCTTTTCACTGTGCCGCCGATTAACCCGCCGGCTTCGGTAACCCCGACATGCAGAGGGCAATCCACCGCATCAGCGAGCTGCATGTAAGCCGCCACCGCCAGAAACACGTCCGATGCCTTTACCGCGACCTTATACTCATGAAAATCATGGTCCTGCAGCAGCTTGATATGATCCAGCGCGCTTTCGACCAAAGCCTCCGGGCAAGGTTCGCCATATTTCTCGAGCAGGTCTTTTTCGAGGCTGCCCGCGTTGACGCCAATCCGGATGGCACATCCATTGGCCTTGGCCGCATCGACCACTTCCTTTACCCGCGCCGACGATCCGATATTGCCCGGATTGATACGCAAACAGGCCGCGCCTGCCTCGGCCGCCTCTATGCCTCTCTTGTAGTGGAAGTGGATATCCGCAACCACAGGCACACGGCTGGCGCGAACAATCTGCTTCAATGCCGTGGTGCTTTCGACATCGGGGCAAGAGACACGAATAATATCCACACCCGCATCTTCGCAGCGGCGAATCTGGTCAATCGTTGCCTTGGCATCCGACGTCAACGTGTTAGTCATGGTCTGCACGGTAATCGGTGCATCGCCGCCCACGGCCACATCGCCGACCATGATCTGGCGGCTTTTGCGGCGCTCGATGTCACGCCACGGACGCAATGAGGGATTATGGGTGGTCATGCTCGAAAACCTGCTACACTGTTGTTCATTACGCGCTATATAGCGGCTTCACATCACTGGTGCGAGGGGCGATTGCATCCCGCACGAAAAAACCCCAGATTCAAAGGAAATAGCCATGGGAACAGTATTGATTACCGGAGCCAATCGCGGCCTTGGCCTCGAAATGGCAAAGCAATATTCGAACAATGGCTGGGATGTCATGGCGACTGCACGAGCGCCGGAAAAAGCGGAAGAACTGAACGCGATTGGCAATGTGCAAGTCATGGCGCTGGATGCCGCAGACGAGACCAGCATTGCACAATTTGCTGCCGAAATTGGCGATCAACCGATCGATCTGTTTATCAACAATGCCGGCATTTACGGACCGATGGACCTGGATCGCAGTGGCTGGCTGGACCTTTTCGCCGTTAACGTCGTGGCACCTGTTCAACTGGCCACCGCGCTCAAGGACAATGTCGCGCGATCAAAGGACAAGAAAATGATGGTGCTTTCCAGTCAGGTGGGCAGCATTGCCGAGAATGACACCGGCAGCATGATGTATTACCGTTCGAGCAAGGCCGCCGTGAATCAGGCATGGAAATCTCTTGCACTGCAGTGGAAAGACGACGGCCTGACTTTGGCGATGCTGCACCCCGGCTGGGTAAAAACCGATATGGGAGGCCCGCAGGCCCCGTTGTCCCCACAAGAAAGCGTCAGCGGAATGCGGCAGGTAATTGATGGACTGAATCATGATCAGACCGGAACATTCCACAATTATGACGGGCAGAGCATTCCCTGGTAAGCAGGCCCGCTATTCGCTTGCGGGGTTTTCCGGTCCGCGCTAATCCCGTGACAAAGAGGAGATGCGCAATGTTCAAATCCCTGATTGCCGCAATCGCCGCCCTGTCTTTGGGCAGCGCGGCCACCGCTCAAGAGAAGAAAGCCGAACCTATGTCTGATAAAAACTGGTCCCTGGTGATTCACGGCGGTGCGGGTGTTATTGAACGCAATCGACTGACTGCAGAGAAAGATAGTGAAGTCCGCGCAGCTCTAACACGTGCGCTGGAAGCCGGATCAGCGGTACTGGACGGTGGCGGAACATCGATGGATGCCGTCGAAGCTGCGATTGTCGTGCTGGAAGATGATCCCAATTTCAACGCCGGGCGTGGCAGCGTGTTTACCTATAAAGGCCGCAACGAAATGGACGCCGCGTTCATGGACGGCGAAACCCGTGAAGCCGGAGCCGTGGCTGGCAGCACCACCACCAAGAACCCGATCAAGCTGGCCCGGGCGGTCAAAGATCAAAGCCCCCATGTTCTGCTCAGCCGCGAAGGCGCGAATGAATTTGCGCAGTTGCGCGGTCTCGAACAGGCCGGACCACAATGGTTTGCTACAGACGAGCGTTACCGTCAGCTGGAGGAACTCAAGGCACGACAGGCCGGTAAAGATGGCGACAAGGTCAGTTATTTCGATATCGACATGAAATATGGCACCGTCGGCGCAGTCGCTGTTGACCAGGCCGGCAACGTCGCGGCCGGGACATCTACCGGCGGCCTGACCGGAAAACGCTGGGGCCGGATTGGCGATTCGCCGATTATTGGCGCTGGCACCTATGCTGACAATCGCGCCTGCGCGATCTCGGCGACTGGAGCAGGTGAATATTATATCCGCCTCGGCGTTGCCCATGAAATCTGTGCCCGGATGCGGTTCAAAGGCGAAGATGCGAAGACCGCTGCTGATCAGGTAATGAAGGAACTGGGTGAACTGGGCGGAACCGGCGGCGTCATTGTCGCGGCCCCGGACGGGACATTCGCCTGGAGCTACAACACCCCCGGCATGTATCGCGGCAAGGCGAACAGCAGGGGCGTAAAAATGGTCGGGATTTACGGCGACGAAGAATAGGCGCCTCGCCTGTCCCGACTTTGGGTTGAGATTCACGCTTCCCCTGACTTAATCGCTCGGTTAAGCTTCTGCCATGACATGGAAACCTGAGATAGAAGAATTACGCGAGCGCGAACGGCTCGCGGAGAAAATGGGCGGCGAGGAGAAAGTCGCGCGTCAGCACGGACGCGGCAAACTGGACGCGCGGGCGCGTATCGCCGGTATTGTCGATGAAGGCAGCTTTCGTGAGATCGGGAAAATTGCCGGGCGCGGCACGTATAATGACAAGGCCGAATTTGAGGATTTTGCTCCAAGCAATCTGATTTTTGGTCGCGCCAATATTGAAGGTCGGCCTGTCGTGGCATCGGCGGATGATTTTACCGTGCGCGGCGGGGCAGCGGATGCAGCGTTGCATCGCAAGTTCACGCAATGCGAGAAAATGGCACACACTCTGGGCATCCCGATGATCCGGATGATCGACGGCACTGGCGGCGGTGGTTCGGTCAAAAGCCTCGAAGATATGGGATTTACGTATGTCCCGGCAGTGCCTGGCTGGGAAGACATTATCAAAAATCAGGAAACCGTTCCCGTCGTCGCACTGGCTTTGGGCCCGACTGCCGGCATGGGTGCCGCGCGCACGGTAGCCAGCCATTATTCGATCATGGTGCGCGGCCTGTCGCAATTATTCGCAGCTGGCCCCGCCGTTGCAGCGGCCATTGGCGACACACTGACCAAGGAAGAACTGGGCGGCAGCGAGATTCATGCCACCAATGGTGTCGTGGACGAAGAAGTGAGCAGCGAGGCCGAAGCCTTTGCGACAGCGCGCAAGTTTCTCTCTTATTTGCCGAGCAACGTCAACCAGCGCGCCACCCGAACCGAATGCCGGGACCCGGTCGACCGGCGGGACGAGAGCTTGCTCTCCGCGGTGCCGCGGGAAGACAAGCAAGTCTATTCGATGCGCAAGATCATGCAGAGCGTGTTCGATGAAGGCAGTGTATTTGAGATGGGCAAGCGTTGGGGCCGGGCGGCAATCACGGCCTTTGCGCGGCTCGATGGATATCCGGTTGCGGTACTGGCCAACGATCCCAGTTTTCTGGGCGGGTCATGGGAAGCCAAGTCTTCGGAGAAAGTCGAACGTTTTGCAAAAATGGCTGATCAGTTCCGGCTGCCTGTCATCCATCTTGTCGACAATCCCGGCTTCATGATTGGTGAGGACGCCGAACGCACCGGCACGATCCGGTACGGGGTCCAGGCGATGAATGCGGTATATAAAGCGACGGTACCGTGGGCCAGCGTGATCGTGCGCCGCGCTTATGGCATCGCCGGCAGCGCTATGAGCAATGCCGAGAAATTCCAGTATCGCTTTGCCTGGCCCTCTGGCGACTGGGGCTCCCTGCCTATCGCGGGCGGGCTGGAGGTCGCCTATAAAGCTGATATCGAAGCGTCCGAAGATCCGGCGGCACGGCTGGCCGAAATCAAGGCGAAACTCAATCAGGTTACGTCACCATTTCGCACTGCAGAGCAATTCAGCGTCGAGGATATCATCGATCCTCGCGATACGCGCCCGCTGCTGTGCGAATTCACGGAACTGGCATGGCAGAAACTGGCGGCGGAATGACACGGGCCTGTCACATGCATGTCCTGAGATGCGGGTCACGATGATGCGATTGTTGAGCCACCTGCTTTTGACCGCGATGCTTTGCGCTCCCGCACCGGCTCTCGCATGGTGGGATTATGGCCATCGCACGATTGCCGGTATCGCGGACAAGAATATTTCAACCACCACCAAACGGCAGATGAACGCACTGTTTCGGGTATCGAAGCTGCTCGGCACCCCGCAATGCAAGTTAAAGACCATTAGCGATGCCAGCGTCTGGCCAGATTGTATCCGTCAGGATCGCCTGCGCTGGAATTATACCTTCCCCTGGCACTATCAAAATATTGATATCTGCAAGCCATTTGATCTCAAGGCCGCCTGTGCAAACGGCAATTGCGTATCCGCGCAGATTGATCGCAACGCCGCTCTGCTCAAGGACAAATCACGTCCCGCCCATGTCCGGCTGGAGGCGTTAACCTTCCTGGTCCATTTTGTCGGTGACATGCACATGCCCTTGCACATTGGTGACCGCGGGGATCGCGGTGGAAATGACGTCAGCGCGGCCTATGGCATCATCGAAGGACGCTTGAATCTCCATTCCCTATGGGACGGCCCGATGGCCGAGCGCGCGATCAGCGACGGTCCGGATCTGGTCCGTCGCTATCACCCTGACAAAAAAGCGGAAATGGCCTTTGGAACCACGGATTTCTGGGCCATGCAGGCGTGGCAGGTTTCGCGCGACCATAGTTATAAAACGGCCGAAGATGCGCCATCCTGTGGCCCGCCGGTCACCGGACGCGCCCGTGTCGACAATGAAGAGATCAGAAATCTGGTCCCGATCACCCGACTCCAGATCCAGCGCGCAGGGCTGCGGCTCGCCCGTCTGCTGGATGAATCGTTGAATTAAGCATTTCCATAAACAGACTGGTTCAAATCGGGACGAGATTTTGCGTTTTTTTACCGTCCCGATTCAATGGTTTAAGTGGCAATGTGCGATACATCACGGGGGGTTGGCAGAAACATACTATCTAAATCTTGTGAACCGAATATCCTTTCACCGACCGAAACAAACGGTTCACCGTCAATTCAGTCTGAAATGACGATTATCTGCGAGTTGAGTTTGGCACAAACCAGAAGGAAGTGAAGATGTATTTGTCCCCCCGTTCATTCATCAACCGGCCTCAGCACAATGCCGGATCATCCCATTCTGCGCAGGAAGAACAGGTGCAGCGCGGCTATCAGCCGATTTATCATCTGGACATCGTCAATCGCTGTCCCGGATGCGGAAAATCGCACTGGCATATCGGTCGCTTCAGCGCCGAATGCGCACATTGCGAAACCGCTCTGCCGCTGGCCATGGTGGCCAGTCAGCCGATGCAACCGCGGTTTACGGAGAATTTCAGCAAAACCGCAATGGCGGCCTGAGCCAGAAGCTCTGGACACGACCTTCATCCTATCTGGGAAGGCCGGTGATACGTTGCAGCCAGCGACTGACAGGCGTCACATATAGCGCATGTGCGCGTGTGCCATTTTCATCGGCATATGCTGCATATTCATCCGCATACAGCCACAAACTGTGGTCCGCCTGGCCAAGTTCCAGCCATTCAGCCTTTCCGGGACTTTTGCGATTTATCAGATCCACTATCATGCGGTGGCCATGTCGCGTTTCAAACTGATCATATTCTCCGAAAATGGTCATCACAGGGACGTCCAGCGATAGCCATGCGGAGAGAAAGTTTCGGTCTGCTGCCTGCTGGTGCCAGGCAAAGGGGCGTCCGTAATGGGTGTTGTCCTCGGTGCCACGAATATTTTTCCAGACGTTTGCGAGATCTGGGTATTGCACGGCAATTTGCGCGGGAGTCTTCTTTTCGGTGAGATAGTGGTGCAGGAATCTCATTCGCAGGACCATTTGCGCATGAATGTCCCGTGGGGTCACTTTGCCGGACCGTTCGAGGTAGTTTCGTTCAAATCCGATCATTCGTTCCATATAGGTTACCGCTCCGCCACCCTGCACGACAACACCGGCGACGTTGTTACCTTCCGCAACCAGTGGCGCGGTTGTTGAACCCAGACTGCTACCCAAAATGACGACACGATCCGGGTCAACCCAAGGGTGCTGCTTCACCTGAACAAGAGCCTCGCGATAATGCCGGACTTCAGTATCATAATCGAGCTTGTCGCAGCCGAGACCTTCACTGTCTCCCGAACCAGATCGGTCAATCCGGATCATGACCATGCCGGATTGCCGGGCGAGCAGTTTCAACTGTGAATCACGTGCATCGGAAAAACGCATGGAACCACAAGACACCCACTGGGTAACGAATATTGCGGGCAGTCGCTCGCTTGTTCCTTGCGGACGCGTCACAAAACTGCGCAAGCGCAAGCCTTCGCTGGTGCGGATCATTCCATATTCGGTTTCCAGTCCTTCGGTCGACTCCAGAGCAACCGCTGCCTTGACCGGCAGATCACCGTTCAAACGTGTTTCGGAATGTGCGGCCGTTTGTGAAAAAAGCAGAGCCAGCCCGGTTAACATGATACGCATGGATTTCCCTTTCTTGCATTGGTCAGAACCACATGGATGATGGAATCACCATTGGAGAAGCCAGATGTGACGAAGGGATGAAATTTTTGTGGGTGACTAACCTATCTGATCAAGTGCCGACCGGTACCGGTTGCCAATCTTGAATGTGCGTCCGCATTTCAACGTCACGAGACCTTTGGCAACGCTTGCAATTGCACGGCGGGAAACAAGCACTGAACGATGTACGCGGACGAAACCGTGATCAGCCAGCGCGCGTTCAACCATCGAGATTGGTGCGCGATGCAACACCGGTTTTTCTACCCCGTGCAATTCGACATAATTTCCTGCGGCCGAGATCCAGTTAATCTGGCTGGCGAGCAGGGGGAGATCCTCAGAATCCAATAGGGGACTGTTGGCGGGTGCTTCTGCCAGAGCAAAATGCTTTGTGATTTCACTCAAAGCCAGCAGCCCCACAACCAGTCCCGCTCCCGGAACACGTCGGGTCATTTCAAACAGCACCGTCCCGGTCGACACAGAAAGGTCATGCGAGAACAGGCTGTCAATGATCGCCATGACGAAAAGGACTGACAGGATCAAAGCGACTTTTTTTGGCCAGCCGGCAAGTCGCTTGGCGATTTCAAAACAGACAAACCAGGGAAGGATATTGAGGATCGGCCATACAAACGCCTCTTCCAGAGTGGCCATACGTCCGGCAAAGGCGGTATAGGCTAGACAATAAATAGCCGCTGCAACAGTTAAGCCTGTTGAAATCCGGAAAATCTGTGTCGTGGCAAGCGGACGCAGAAACATTTTGTCCAGAATTGTCGTCATGTTTTCTCCCTCAAAGTCAGCAGCTCAAATATCGCCAAATGCCTTCAGCGCAGCCTTGGCAATGGGCTCGCCCCATTCCTGTACAAAATGACCACCGCCCTCGATCATCATCGGTTCGGGGCACCCGTTAATCAGCTGTTTCAGCTTCATCATAGCCGGTGGCCCGAGGACCGGATCTGCATCGCCAACTGCCATGAAACTTTGACCCTGCCACTCTTCTTTCCAGAAGACGGCAGCTTCCATACTGACTTCCACACCGCCCATTTCAGGAGAAACGGGCACGAGCGCAGGGAATTTTCGCGCGCCTGCCTGATAACTGGGGTCTGGGAAAGGGGCATCATAAGCGGCAATTTCTTCGGCTGTCAGATGCGGCGTCCCGCTGGCGATAATCTGGCCCGTTTTAAATTCCGGGGTGTTGAGCGCAAACTCCTTCCAGGCGTTAAAACCATCGCCCGGCGAGCGCCCCAACCCCAGCGCGGTATTCATCACGATCAAACGTGACAGACGTTCCTTGAACTGATTATCGACCGGCAAAGTGAGGCCAATCAAACCACCCCAGTCCTGAACCACCAGTGTGATGTTGGTCAGGTCCAGTCGTTCAACCAGAGCCAATATGTAATTCCGATGAAAGTCAAATGTGTAGGTGTCGAGCTCGGTCGGTTTGTCTGACCGGCCGAAGCCGAAGAAATCCGGCGCTACGACCCGGGCACCGGATTCGAGAAAAACCGGGATCATCCGGCGATAGAGAAACGACCAGCTTGGCTCGCCGTGCAGACACAGAAAGCTGCGGTCAGCATCCGGTGAACCGGCATCAACATAAGCGGCGCGCAAACCTTCATATCCCGGCAGATCTTCGACATAGTGAACCGGATAATCAAAATCCGGAACCCCGGAGAAGCGATCATCGGGGGTACGAACGGCTTTGATCGCTGCGGCAAAATCGGACATGGCGGGCTCCTGTCAAAAGTTTCAGTTTAAAACCTGTCAGGCAGACCGAATGGCGTCAAGACGTGATCCGCGAAACTTCGGCAAGTTGCTGATGCCGCGCGGCTGCGCTATTGTCGGGACATTCGAAATTTAACAAATCAATCAAGGATATGTGATGCGCCTTGCCCTCTTTCCGATTGCTGCTGCTCTGATGCTTGGTGCCTGCACGTCTGAACCGGAACAATCCCGAAACCTTGTCAATGCCGATCCGAAATCCTGCCAGACAAATAGCCTGGCCGTTCAGATCATGGGGTCCGGCGGTCCGATTGCCGACGATAATCGTGCCGGTGCAGGCAATCTCATCTGGGTTGATGGCAAAGCGCGCGTGGTGATCGACGCCGGTCCAGGCAGCTTCATCCGTCACGCGGAAGCGGGCGCTCAGTTTACCGATCATGACGCCATATTGCTCACCCATTTCCACGGCGATCATGTCGGCGGATTGCCAGGTCTGCTGAACAATGGCAGTTTTGCTAAGCGGACCGAAGGTCTGCTGATCGCCGGACCGGAAGGATCTGCTGCGTTTCCCTCGACTTCCGGTTTGTTGGAAGCCTTTGTCGGGAAGCAGGGTGCGCTTCGCTACCTGTCGTCCTATCTGGATGATGACGGACCGCTTCCGAAGCTCGTTGTTCGCAACATCGTCACCAACCGCGACTATCTGCAAGCGGTCATGCGCAAGGACGGCGTGGATATTGATGCGATCGCCGTGAAGCATCTCGAAGTGCCCGCGCTGGCCTTTGTTGTTCGCAGCAAGGGCAAACGGCTCCTGTTCGCCGGAGATCAAAGCTTTCTCAGCGAAGAGTTTGAAAATGCCACGCGCAACGGCCTGCCGGATATCATGGTGATGCACAACGCCATTTCGATGGCAGACGGACAGCCGCGCGGGCTACATCGCGATGGCCTTTCGATCGGCAATGCCGCCGCCATTGCCGGAGCGAAAAAGCTTGTCCTGACCCATCACATGCAGCGTGCTCTTGATGACGGAGATGCAGTCATCGCAGCAATCCGGGAAAATTTTGATGGTCCAGTCGAATTTGCAGACGACCTCAGCTGCTATCCGCTAATTGAATAGGCACCTCTCACAAAAAAACGCGCCAACCCGCGAGGGCCAGCGCGTTTTTTTGGCAGATATCTTCTAGTCGTTGCCGCTGGTCTCGCCGCTTCCTGCACTGGCGGTCTCACCCGGTACCGGAAAACCGCGCTTCTTGAGAATATATTTTACCTCGGGATCACGGCCACGGAACTTGCGATAGGCTTCCTTCCGATCCGTTTCATTGGCGGTCGAGAGAATGATGGAACGGAAACGTTCGGCGGTTTCCTCGTCCCACGGGTTACCGGTCTCTTCAAACGCTGCCCAAGTATCCGCATCCATCGTTTCTGACCAGAGATAGCTGTAGTAACCGGCCGAATAGGCATCAGACGAGAAGAGGTGGTTGAACTGTGGCAGACGGTGCCGCATCACAATCTCGTCCGGCATGCCGATTTTCGCCAGCGTTTCCCGCTCAAATGCGTCAGGATCAGTGACAGCTTCCGTCCGGTTGTGCAGCATCATGTCAACAATGGCAGATGAGAGATATTCAACAGTAGCGAAGCCCTCGTTGAACGTTTTCGATTTGTTGATCTTGTCGACCAGAGCCTGCGGCATCGGCTCGCCGGTTTCGGCATGCTTGGCATAGTTGTCGAGCACGTAACGTGTCAGCAACCAGTTCTCGTTTACCTGACTCGGATATTCAACAAAGTCACGCGGTGTGCCGCCGAGGCCGGGATAGGTAATGTCATAGTTGAGATAATGTAGCGCATGACCAAATTCGTGGAACAAAGTCGAAGCATCGTCGAGACTGATCAAAGTCGGTTGTCCTTCACCACCTTTGACAAAGTTGTTGTTGTTCGATGCCAATACATATTTGTTCTTGCCGCCGAGATCATATTGACTGCGATACGTGGTCATCCACGCGCCTGACCGCTTGCCTTCACGGGCAAAATTGTCGAGATAGAACAAGCCAACCAGCTTGTCGCCACGCTTCACTTCGAACGTCCGCACTTCAGGATCAAACACGGGCACACTGCCGGTATTGTCGGTGAAGGTCATGCCATATAGTTTGTCGGCAGCATCAAACATCGCATCGACCATGTTGTCGAGTTTGAAATAAGGTTTGATCTCGGCTTCATCGAGATCATATTTCGCTTTGCGAACCTTTTCTGCGTAAAAACGATAATCCCACGGCGCGATGGTGATGCCAGCGCCTTCGGCATCAGCGACTTCCTGCATGTCAGCCACTTCTTCTTTTACCCGCGCGACAGCCGCCGGCCAGACTTTCATCATCAGGTCCATCGCCGCTTCCGGGGTTTTCGCCATGGTGTCATCCATGCGATAATGGGCATGGGTTTTGAAACCCAGTACAGCGGCGCGTTCGGCTCGTATCTTCAGGATTTTCGCGATGGTTGCGTTGGTGTCGTTCGCATCACCATTATCGCCACGGTTTATATAGGCGTTATAGACCTTTTCACGCAGATCGCGGCGCGTCGAATTCTGCAGAAACGGCTGCATCACCGAACGCGTATTCTTAAGGGCCCAGCCTCTTTTGTTCTGAGCTACCGCCGCTGCGCGGATTGACGCAACAAAACTGTCTGGCAGTCCGACAATTTCTGACTCATCGACCAGGTAGATATATGTTTCTTCGTCAGCGAGCACTTTATTCGAAAATTCGTTAAAGGCTTTCGCTATCTCGGTGTTTAGACGGATCAGTTCCTTTTTCGCATCGCCTTCCAGCAATGCGCCATTGCGCACCAAACCTTCATAGTCCCGCTCGACAAGACGCAGTTGCTCGGCATTCAGGCCAGCCTCCATTCGGCTGTCATAGACCGCCTTGTAGCGTTGCAAAATTTTCGGATCGAGGGTCAGCTCATTGAAGAAGGCGGAGACCTTGGGTAGCCATTCACCCTGGATTTTCCTGACTTCATCGTTGGACAGATTGCTGGAATGCACACCCCAAATCGAGAAAAGCTCGTTCATTCCGTTGCCGGCCAATTCCAGCTTGAGTGTAGTATTTTCAAAAGTTGCCGGTTCGGGATTGTCACGGACAGCGACAAATTCTGCCTTGGTATCAGCCATGGCCTTTTCAAATGCATAGGGGAAATCGGAAACCTTGACTTCATCCCAGGGCGGCACACCATCATAGGGCCCGGTCCACGTCTGCAGGACTGAGTTTTCGGCCACGTCGTTTGATGTCTTTTTCATTCCGCTATTTCCATTGGCGCTCATCCGGTTCAGATCCGCGGTTGTCATCTTTTTCCCGTGATTATCCGCCATTGCCGGACTGGCTCCGACACCGAGTAATACAGCGGTCGATACGCCAAGGAAAAATTTGCGGCTGGTCAGTGAAAATCGCATTGTACGTCTCTCCAAAAATTCTGTGCCCCCTGTCAGGCGCATGGTTTTAACTCGAAATCGCTCGAGTCTGCATACAGCATGGCACTAGACAAAAACAGCGCGCCAGAGGCAATAAAGGTTGCGTTTGATATTATCTTTTAGACGAACAGCACTCACGTGTCGATGAACGACAACTTGGACGATATCCGCCATTTCAAGCTCAGGTCGACTTGCAGGCATAGGGCATCGAGATTGCCTCTGGGCGGTTGGTGCCATCTCGTGCGAGCGTATCCCTCAGGACCGGATAAACATTCGCATCGAAACTCGGGTAGGTCATGTATTGCACCAGTGTTGGCAGCCGTTCAGGATGATCCAGAGGTTGCAGGATAGCTTTCGCACGATCGCTGTCTCCCATCATCTGTGCGACCTGCCACTTTCCTGTTGTATCCGGGGAGGCATAAACCTGATCCGCCAGTTTTCGCGCCTCATTGATATTCTTCTCGGCACAGGCCTGCCGCATTCTCGCCAGTGTCATGTTGATCTCTGGCAGTTTTGACTGGGTCAGGCGATCCAGAATTTTGCGGGCTTCAGCAGGTTGTCCTGACCAAATCAGCGCCCTGTGAGCCTGATATTCGGTCATCGCGTGACCTCGCCGCAGTTTCAACTGTTCCTTCGCGCGTGGAGCCGCATGTTCGAAATCCAGGGAGAGCGTTGTCATCGTAATAGCACGTGATCGCGGCGCTCCCTCTTCGATAGACAGGGTTTGCACCCGCTCTGCTGCGCGCCGAACCCAGTCTCTCTTGCCTGCATAAGCCGAGATTTCACCGATATCTTCCCAGGCATCGATATCACGGGGTCGGGCTTTCAGATAACGTGTCATTAGGGCAAAGGATTCCTCAAACTTCAACTGCATCAAAGCACGATTGGCTTCATATTTCAGTCGCTCCGTTGCGTCCTTGCTGGCAGCAATGGCATCATCCACACGAATGAAATATTGTTCGAGCCGGTCGGCTTCATTATGCTTGGCATCCCAGACCGCGGAGGTGTTGACGCGTGTGGCCTTGCCAAACCAATATTGCGCGGAACGCCAATGGGCTTCAGCAAAATTCGGATCCAGCTTGCGTGCTTCTTCAAAGGATTCGGCTGCATCAATAACGGAGTCGAAATTTCCGTCGACCGAGCTTTGCTGTTCAAAGGCAACTCCGCGCAAATAGGCCTCATAGGCCTCCACGGATTTTGTACCGCGATTGACCATCGCGCGCAGTTTTGCGGGATCCATTACCGTTTTCAGCGCAACTGCGATGTCATAAGCGATATTCTCCTGCATCGAGATAATGTCATGCTCGGTGCGATCGTAATTTCGCGACCATAGTTCCACGCCGTCCGATGCACGCATCAAAGCCACCGTCACTCTGAAATGATCTCCGGAACGGCGGACCGAACCATCCAGAATATTAGCAACATTCAAGGATTTTGCTGCTTCCCTGACATCCAGATTGCTGTCGCGCAGCCGGGTTGTTGCGGTACGTGATGCAACTCGCAAGTCGGGTGTTCTCGCAAGTCCCGTCAATATTTCTTCCGTCAGTCCATCCGCGAACCATTGCTGGTCCCTGTCCGCTGAAAAGTCGGCAAAGGGCATGACCGCAATCGATTTCGGGTTCAACTTGTCGGCTGCGGATCCTGCCGACTGTACTGATGAATTTTGCCCGAACCAAATGGTTGATACAATCAGTGCCAGCGCCAACGCCAGAACCGACCAGCGGTTAATAACGCCATATGCTCTCGGTTTTGGTTTGTCAGATTGTGCGATATTTTCGCTGCTGGGTGTCTGCTGCCCGGTGACAGGGTCAGCTGGATCAGCACTATGCTGTTCCACGGCCAACAGAAACCTGTAACCTCGGCCATAGACCGTTTCGACGATGGATGGAGCCCTGGCATTGTCCCCAAGAGCCTGGCGGAGTTCCTTGATCGCAGTTGTCAGTACGGCATCCGATACCGCAAGATCAGGCCAGACGCGTTCGAACAGCTCATCCTTGGTAATCAGTGTTTGCGGATTTTCCATCAGGACCTTGATGATCGCAAAAGACTTTTGACCGAGCGAGACTGGAGCCCCATCCTTCCACAGACGCTCATCATTGCGATCAAGTCGAATGGAGCCAGCTTGCAAATAACGTTCAGCCATCAAAAATCGCTTTCCCAGCCCCCCAACTGAAGGGGCTCGAAACTGGCTCGATCGCAGTCAATTACTGACCACAAAAATGTTGCAGTTTTTGCCCCATATACGCCCGGCTCAGAATTCCCTCAGAATATACAGCGATGCCGCAATCGTCAAATCGATCATTAAGTAACTGATATAATTGTACTATAATTCATCATAATTTTGATGAACGAAAATTCGAGAATTCAGAATCAAATCAGCTCCGCCACAGGACTTACAGAATTCCCTCCCCCATAAACCTTGTCAACGAGATCGCACATCAATCGATGCCCAGCCTCGGGTGCAGTCTCGGAACGCAAATATTTATTAATGAACAAATCAAAGGAAATAATCATGTTGAACACACAAACCGTATCGAACTCAGACAAACGCTTTTCATTGAAGAGCCAGCGTCACTGGATCATTGCTTCACTGGCAACAGCCACGCTTTTTGCCAGCGTTGGTACATTATTCCCAAGTCAGGCAATGGCTGCTGAAACCTCTAATCCGAAAGTTGAAACCGTTTCCCGACAGGTTCGTATCGGCGACCTGAATCTGGCGCGGCCGAAGGACAAAGTACGACTGAAACATCGCATAAAAATCGCAGCGCGCGAGATGTGCGTGACCGGTGGCCTGGCGGGTATCGCCAATGCGCGTCGTGAAAAACGTTGCATTTCCGATGCGGTCCACCTGGCCATGGAACAGGTCTCCGGCAAATCACAACTGGCAACACTGGTTCAGTAATTCCCGGCAAACCAGCCTTCCCAAACCCTTGCCCCATATCCTGGGTGCAGAGGGGTGGGGAGGCTGGATCAAGGAGAAAGCTCATGTCAAATACCAATCACAATCTCGCCAAACGCCGGGAACTGACCACGAAACCGGAAACCGGCTTTGCCGGGCCCGGATATGACATGGCTCACAGTCACGATACTGCGGTCCTTCCAACGGTCGCACCTGCGAATGACAACAGCCAGCGGGAGCAACTGGACGCGTACTGGCAGGCCAGTCGCACCCATTCTTCCCGACCCTGGCAATCAGCATTCACCAAAATGTGGTGGCTTCCATAGCTGGCTCCAGAGCCGGTTGTACCCAGAGTCAAACTCAATCCCGGATTCCAAACCTTCTCACGAAAAGGAGATAAACATGTCACGCATACTTATTCTCGCCTATGGCATATTCAGCTATGCCACTTTCCTCGGTGTCTTTCTTTACGCCATCGGGTTTCTTGGAAACATCTTCGTTCCCAATTCCATAGATGCAGAGCCAACCAGTTCCGTCTGGACTGCGCTTGCCATCAATGTCGGATTGCTCGGCCTGTTTGCCGTACAGCACAGTGTAATGGCGCGGCCTGCATTCAAGAAAATGTGGACAAAAATCGTGCCCGAACCAGCGGAAAGAGCAACCTATGTTCTGTTCTCCAATCTGGCAATGATCGCATTGTTCGCGTTGTGGCGGCCGATGGGCGGAATGATTTGGGAAGTTTCCGATGAACCTTGGAACGCCATCATCATGGCGACATATTTCGTAGGATGGGGCATCTTGTTCTACGCAACTTGTCTGATCAACCATTTCGATCTTTTCGGACTGCGTCAGGTCTGGCTGCATTTCCAGCGCAAGCCCTATACGCGGCTTGAGTTCCGTGAACCCGGCCTTTACAGCCATGTCCGCCACCCGATCTATGTGGGCTGGTTGATGATATTCTGGGCAACCCCGGTGATGACCATGGCGCATTTGCTCTTTTGCCTGATGACAACCGCCTATATCCTAATCGCCATTCGACTGGAGGAGCGGGATCTGGTCGATGCCATCGGTGATGACTATCGCAGTTACCGCAAACGGGTTCCCATGCTGATGCCACGCTTTGGGAAAAAACCTCGACCACAAGCTCGAAAAGCGGAATTGCGGTCCTGACATAGCGGATGAACCGGGCCAGGAATGGCCCGGTTCATCCCATTCTGGTTGTTCTCGTCAAGTCGGGCAGATATCCAGTCATAAGCTCAACCGCCGACAACCCTGTCAGCTTGCCCAACTCCCTGAAAATGCTATAGCTTTGGACATTGAGATGCGGTGCGGTTTTCGCGAGTTCTCAGACTCGAGCATCTGTTTGTTGCGATTGACGATCGCAGGAAGGAAAAAGAGTGAATGGGTAAAGATGCGGAGCTCTCTGAGGTCGTCCAGACGCTCTACCAGGTACTTGAAAAACTGGATGAGTTTAACATGCATGCCCCGGCCATCAAAATTGTCGAAACCATCGAGATGCTGGAACCATCCGAACCCCGAACGGAATCCGACCAGCTTAGCTAGCGATGATTTAACTTGCCGCACGCGGTATCGCAACAACCGCCCGGATCAGGTGTCGGGTTGCTCCAAAACTATCCCCGCAAGCTTCACTTCACGCTCGAACGCGTCAAAAATCTCTTCCGATCCGCCATATAATTTGAAAATGCTGAATGGATCGCCAGGTGTTTTCGACAATTGTTCCTGTATCTTGGGCCTGAGTTCATTGAGCACAGCGTGATCCTTGTTCACGCAAGCGGTGAGGAACGTCAATATGTCACTCAAAAACAGACCACTGGCGTTATAAAACGTGCCCTTGATATTCGCGAGTTGTATGGTGGCCTGCTCTCCATCCTGATCAATAATGGCTCGATAGAAATGAGGCATGTAGTAGTAAAATCTGGGATGGGGGTCTCGCAATATCGCCTCGTTGGCGCTGTTGAGCGCTTCGTCCCATTCCCCCATATAGCTCAGGATCATCGCATAATTTGCGATATGGTTTGGATTGCCCCGATTGGCAGCCATCGCCTGTTTCAAAGTCAAATATGCGCCGGAAGTATCTCCGACACCCATCTGGATATCGGCCAGATAGCCGAGCGCAATGTCGTTTGCCGGATCGAGTTTTGTGGCTTTTTTGGCCATTGCTACACCATCGGCTTCGGTGATGCCGGGATCGATTTCGATATGCTGGAAAACAGGATGACGGCTCTTTAGTTCCGGGTTGGCGTTCATATAGCCCAGCAGGGTAAAAAAGCGGCCTTGCGCCGCCAGCAGTGTCGAATCGTCAGGATTTCTTTCCAGCTCCTCTTTGAGACATTTGGCCGTCGCCTGATGCCCTTCGACAGTGATATTTGAAGCATAATCCTCATATTGGGAGAAGCATACAAAGGCACTGGGCTGATTGAGCAGAAATTCTTCATCGCCCAGCCGCTGTTTTATCTTTGCCATCTGGCTTTCGAGTATTGCACCCTGAGTGCCTGCCAGTCTGCCACTGATTTCCGATGATATGTCGACAAGCGCGTCAACATATTGCGGGCCTTCGACACCGCGGCGGACCTGTTTTTCGAATATCAACTGATCGGTTTGCGTGTCGGTCAACCTGATGACCAGATCTATTTCTGGCTCAAAGCTCCTGATTGTTCCGGAAATCTTGTAGTTTGCTGTCTGACTAGCGGGAGAATTCTCATCGTCAATCTGCACCACTTTAATCACCCGGAAGCGATAGAGGTCCTGCGACAATTGCCGTTGAAAACCGACCTGCAAATTGTCGTATTTCGGATTGTTTGTGAGATTATCAAACGGCAGTACAGCCACAATTGGATATCGGCTGATGCCGGCAAGATTTACCGGATCTTCAACCGAAGCCTCATCTGCTTCCCGAAAATAACCGCCCAGCCCGGAATAGAGAGGGGCAAGAATAATCCCGGCCAGCAACAGAACAACAGCCCAGTTTAGCCACTGATGGCGAGTGTGAGAGATTCCATTCGGGTGTCGCGATCCTGTTTCAATTTCTGAACCTGCGTGCCCAAATTGGAAGGCGGCCGCATAGCTGCCTTTGGGGATAGATATGATCAACGGGTCATTCGCGCCCGCAGTTCTGTAATATTCGTCCAGCGTTTTGCGCAATCGAGCAACGCTGACGCGTACACTCGCATCATTGGCCGGATCGAAATCTTCGTTCTTGTCAAAGACATCTTGCGCAATGGTAATTCCATTAAGCGCCTGATCCTTACCTTTGAGGTTTTGGGCTATAATGTAGCTGAACAGACTCGAAATTCTTTTCGCTCCCCGAAACATCGAATGCTGCAGAATACGCTCCGCCTGCGCCTCAATTTCTGTTCGGGTGAAGGTCATGATTTTCGAAGCAAATTCCGGGTCTGTTGCACACTTGTGACGAAAAGGGGATTGTCGCGATAGCCCCTGATTTTTAACGCTTTTGCCAGTTCATTGTTACAGTATCAATGCGAAAATGAAACTGTAACAAGCTACCGTTTCAGTATGAACCTCCGCAACAATCAAATAACAATATTTCGGGAAGCCTATCCAGGGCATCGGCCGCTTATTTGGCCGTCATATCGATTGTAGGAGTTGTTGTTGATCGGAACGCATAGTGGCTAAACACGAGAATGACATTCAACCCACGCTCGAAAGAATCGAAATGCGTCTCAACCAGTTGGAGGCGGGCAGTCGTTCGGAAAATCCGACCAATCTTGATTTGAATAAAGTCATTCTGGATTCCCGCAGGGAGAGGGATGCCCTGTTTCCGAGAGAATATTTTTCCTACAACGCGTGGGACGTGCTGCTGGAACTTTATCAGGCTCATGGACGCGGCGACAAACTGAAATTCGATATCCTTGGTCGGAACTCGCAGGTTTCGCGCAGGCTTGTGACACGCTATGTCAAAATGCTTGCCAGTGACGGATTTGTGACTGAACAGGATGGTGATCGGACTTTGGTAGTTCTGACCAATAAGGGGCTCAAACATATGGAGAGCCTGTTCCAAAAGATCGGGCCTGAACCTGCCGGTACGGACTCCTTCACTATCGAAAAATAACCACAGCCAATAGAATGCGGAACGCTATTCCGGTCGTTCGGCCAGCAGGGCGCGCACCAGCGGCTGCAGATTCTCGTCATAGCGCGCGAGCATGACATGCTCTTCTGCTGTTTCAAAATGACTGACCAGCTGCTGACCATTCCACCAGTGAATGGCAATGGCAGGGGGATCCGCGACAATCATGTTCCGTCCGTCGGGATTTTCCGGATCAATCGGCGCGAGATCGAAGGCTACCTGCGGCGCGGTTGAGGCGCAGACAGAGAGGCTCGCCCCTTCGAAGAATGTCGATATATTGCGGTGCAAATGCCCCGTTATCATCGCTTTGATCTGATCATGTCCGGCGATGGTATCCCTCAGTTTTCCAACCCATGGTTCATCGGGATGTGTGTTCATCCATGCAATGCCGGACTCAACCGGAGGATGATGAAATACCAGCACTGTCGGCTTGTCCTGCTTTTCCGCCAGTCGCTCTTTCAGCCAGCTTGCCCGCACATCGCAAAATGCTCCGCCGTGACGGCCTTCTTCCAGTGTATCAAGGAACAGCAAGCGCAACGGTCCGTCATCAACTTCATATTGCACGAAACCGTCGACGGACGGGACTTCGGGAAACTGAGTTTGAAACGGTCCGCGCAGATCATGATTGCCGAGACACATGTAGACCGGGAAAGGAATTACAGACAGCGCATTTTCGAGGCGTTTATAGCTATCCTGGTCACCGCGATCAACGAGATCGCCGGTGGCCAGCAAGACGTCGGGCTGCGGCGTCATCGCACAAATCTGTTGCAGCGCCTGATCGAGGCGTTTGCGATTAAATTCCGCCGGATTGTCCGGATCGAAACCCAAATGGATATCTGTTATCTGCGCCATCAACATAGGCGCACCTCCTCGATTTGGCCGCATAAGGCGACGGGCAATATTCGTTCGTTACTGGCCAGCAATATTCTTGTCCGGCTTCTTCTGTTTATCCTTGCGCAGCTCCTTGCTCAGCCAGGGCGCACCATCGTCTGCATGATAATCATGGCACATCGCACAACTGGACGGAACGTCCGAAGTCGTCTGAAATTCACCGCCATGACATTCGCGGCATGTCTTGATGCCAGGTAACAGCAAATCACGGGCATCATTTGATGATTCAGCATTGTGACATGATGTGCAATCTTCATCATTATGCGCGTCATGGCTGAACCAGCCCTTGTGCATGTAACGATCAGTCTGCGTGACCGGCTTGATCCCATAGTCTACCGCGCTGCGTGAAGTGGGCGGCGTGACTCCATGACAATCAAAACACGCCCCGCCACGCGAGAAAACCTCACTGATTGCCAGATTGGCGCGGCTGGGGCGGAATTGCACGGCGCGGGCATAGTCGCTGGCAACCCGTACTTCGTTATTGTCGCCGGGGCGCCGGCGCTTCATGCCGCCAAGATTAATCGGCCTGGTTGGCCCTGTCGAGCGATAATAGGCGCGCAGATCCGCCCTCACCATCGCCGGTTCGCCATGTCGCAACGTCCGGACTGTCCCGCCAATCTCGTCAAAGGCGAGGCTGTGGCACATGCTGCAATCCTCTTTCATATCGACCGGTTTGAAACGCACGCCATCGGCATCGGGCGTGTGGCAATCGGCACACACCATCGATGGCCCGAACCCGAACTTGCTCGACAATCGCCGGCCCATTTGCGCGACACCGCCGGTCTTGGACAAATGGACATCATGCGGAAATTTGAGACCATTATATTCGGTAGGCTTGTCATCCAGCGAAATTCGCTTGCGGGGCGGTGCCTTGCCGCCGGGTTTGAGCAAAATCGCAGGACGGAACTGGGGATGTGCAATGCCAAAATCGGACGCATTTTCAAGCTTCGTATCGATCAAACGTTCATCCAGTCCATCATGACAATCCGCACAAAATTTTTGCGCAGTTGGTTGCATAGCACCCTCGCCTTCATGCTCGGTGTGACATTCGACACACCTGCCACGCGGCTTGTTAAAGGCCGCCGCGAACGCCGCGCTAACCCGTTCCAGCCCCTCAGGATCACCCATCGCGGTGAGCAACCGGTCCGGTTTGGCATGATCGTGCGCATCATCTTCATGACAGTTGAGGCAGGTTTTGTCAGTCACGGTTACGAACGCATCGACATGACACGCCTGACAATCCCCCTCCAGACTGTGATGGGCATCGCTGAGCGCGCCGGATGACCACATGGTGTCGGCGTGGAATTGATCCGGCCGCTCCTCAACACCGCGATAGGTCGCCCAGGTATAGATCGGCCAGATCAGAAAAGCTGCAAGCGCCAAGCCGACAAAACTCCAGGCACTGATCCGTTTGCCGGGGAGCAGGCCTTTCAATGTATACAGAGCACCCTCTTCGCGGTCCTCTGCGGAATCTGAGAGGGCTTCGACGCGTTTTACGGTCAGAATAACGTCCTCGCTATCCTGACTGACCGTAATCACATGGCCGCCAAAGCCAAGCTCTGCACCCTTCGCGGGTTCGACCGTCGCGGACATCTTGTCCCGGCCATCAATCGAGAATTTCTGACCCGAAATGCTTTCAATCTCGATCTGGCCGTCGTCGAGCCGCCGGATGACAGCATGTTCCGGATTAACCGCAAGATCCGGCAAGTGAATGGCGTTTTCAGCGTTACGACCGACGCCGATCTGCGGATCAGCAAAAGGATTGGCGCGAATTATCTCGCGGCCATCGGCAGTGACGGCAATCTGGCGGACGATAAAGGTCATGTTATTATCTCCCGCCTACCAGTAGAAAAAGACGCTGATGATATGCGCCGAAAGAGTTGCGATCAGGGCGAATGTCGTTGGAACGTGGATGAATAGCCACACCTGTAACAAGGCTTTCAGTCGGAGGTGGCGGCGCACGCGGGCAAGTGTCGCCTCTTTTTTCTGCAGCAGGGCATCGACCTTGTCGAGCGGATCATCTCCCCCCATGCGAGGCTGATAGGCACGTTCGTGCCTCAGATCAGCCTGCGCACGGCGGGTAGCGCAATTCGGGTATTTGCCTGATATCCGGCGAAAAAATCCGCCACCAAAAGGGTCTTGCTCGAGAGACTGGAGCACCAGAGACGCGTGCTCTGCGGACAAAGGCTGCGCGGCTTCATGCAACTGCCGGTCCAGCGAACGGAGGCTTTCCAGCATCTGCGTTTCGGTCATTTCATCGCGATTGTCAGACAGTGCCTGCGGGATGGTGGCGTAAAACCAGATCCCGAATATGCCAGAGATGATGACGATCATCATGAATGCATAAGCCGCTGTATGGATGTTCCAGCCAAACTGGAAACCCGTATGCAGCGTCCCGATCACGATCAGGCTGAGCCCGAGATAGATATGTGCCGACGTCCACGCCTTGAGCGACCAGCTACCCGGCGTCATGGCGCGTTTGCGCACACCGAGCAACGTCAGCCAAAGGATCTGGAGCGCGCCAATTGTGCCAAGCGTATAGCCATACCAGCTGCCGCCATTGTGCCGCGGAGAAACGTCGATGAAGAGATAGATGACAATCGCAATCAACATGATTGCAGAAGCGATTTTCAACCAGCGATAACCGGCATGCTTTAAAAAGCCGTCGTGCATCGCGACTTTTTTGCGGCCGCCACTGCCTGGAGCTGGAACAGAAGCCATTATGCGTCTTCCTGCTCAAGCTTGGCGACGGTCAGAAATTCTTCCGGAGCTACACGGATGGCTGCACCGGTAGGACAGGCCCGAACGCAGGCCGGTCCGCCGTGAATCCCGGCACACATGTCGCATTTAATTGCCTTTTTGGGCTTCTCGACATCAGGATCGCTGTTCTCAGCAGTCCATTGTTTGTCCGGTTCACCGGGCCCGGGGCCAAAGCCGAACAGCAACCAGTTTAATATGCCTGGCTTTTTGGGCGGCACCTTGTCCATGCGGATCACGCCATAAGGGCAATAGCGCTGGCAATTGCCGCAACCGATGCAGGTGTCATCGATAAATACTTCCCCATCCGGACCGCGATGAATGGCATCGGGCGGACAATCGGACATGCAGTGCGGATGCTCGCAGTGCCGGCAGCTGGTCGGGACATGCAGATGCGCATAGGTCCGTCCCGCTTCCCGATCCAGCCGGCTCAGCCCTTCATGGCTGTCAGCACAGGCTTTCTCGCAATTATCACAACCCACACACAGATTTTCGTCAATCAGCAGCACATCGGTTGCTTCGCCAATCCCGTTATCGACGAGGAAATTGGCAACACCGCTATACATGTCCACAACACCGGAAAAGCTGTCCTTCTTGGCCTCGACAAACGCGTTGACATCCTGGCGCGCGGCCATGTCCTTCTTCGCCCGGCGCAAGAGATCCGGATGCTTGTCGAGCACTGCCTTGAAAGCATCGCCCTGAATTTTGATCACTTCCGACTTGATCGCCGCCCGCACCGTTGCCGTGCGTAATCCGCCAGCAATCAGGGCCATTTCACCGACATAAGAACCCGCGGGCAGATACGACATAAACACCGGTTTGCCGCCAATTTCCTTTTCCACCACCATCGAACCGACGCGAATGACGTAGATATCGTTGCCATCCTCGCCTTCGTTGATAATCGTTTCGCCCGCATGGACATTCATGATCTCGCTGGTCTCGACGACTTCGCCAATATCTTCCTTGGTCAGGCCAGAGCCGAACATCTGCAACAGCTGCCGTTCGGTTGATATCCGCGTCACAGCGCGCTTGGCCGCAGGAACCGATGCCATCAATTTCAACGCTGCTGTGCGCGACACCTCAATCACGATCAGGTCCTGTGCCGCATTGATCGTCGCTCCGCGACGTCGCCCGGAAATCAGGCCGACTTCACCAAAGATCGATCCTTCTTCAATGCCCACTGTCTTTGAGCTGTCATGCGGATCAATTTCAACTGCAACCGATCCGTCAGCAATTGCAAATAGCGAAGAGCCCGGTGCGTTGCGTTCAAACACCTGCTCGCCTTTGCGAAAGCGCAGTGCTTCACTGTCGAGCATGAATTCGCGCATCTGCAAAGGAGACAGTTCGTTGAGGATAGACACGCGCTCACGGAAAAACTCAAGCCACTCATCGACGGATTTCCCGCCCGGCAATCCGGCAAATTTCTTTTCCAATATCGGTTCATCGGCGGGCTTGAGATCCTTGTTGCCGTTGATAAACTCGATCACATCATAGCCCTGATTCATGCAGTGCTTGATCAGAGGATAACCGGCCAGCGCGCCAATGACATAAATCCCCTTCTTGGTGCTCTCAAAAGCGGGGGTGAGCTTGGGATAGGCCTCGCGGTCTTCGCTGGTAAATTCGATCCCGCATTCTTCAACGAACTTGCGAGGAGGGGCGGATCCCATGCGGGCGATAATCCGGTCGCATTTGATCGTTTCCTGCCCGTCGCGTGTTTCCAGAACCAGTTCACCATCCTTGACTTCTGCCGGAGTGGTTTCGTTGCGGACCATTACTTTGCCCTGCTCTCCTGCTTCCATCAGCAGTTTGACATTGGCTTTTTTGGCGCGGGCAAACTCAGCCGAACGGTTGAGGATAGTCACGATGTTATTTTGTGCGGCATCGGCAGCCAGACCCAGCGCGTTTTCGATACCCGCATCACCGGAGCCAATCACCGTTATGTGCTCGTCATAATATTCGCCGGGATCATCCAGTTGATATTGAACCAGCTTGTTGTCACCGCCCGGACAGCGCATCAGATTGGGGTTGCCTTGGGTTCCGATAGCCATGACGATGGTTTCCGCCTTGACCGTATCTCCATTTTTCAAGGTGATGGTAAAATTGCCTTCTTCGCCCTCTATTTTCACCGGCTCGGCATTATACTGCACATTGACTTCGCAAGCCGCAGTCTGCTCATCCCATGTGCCGAGAATGGCTTCGCGCTTGCCCGCATCAAAATCCATGTCGGAGCGCAAGACCAGCTGGCTGGGCGTCGCCATGACATGTTTGCCCTTTTGATATTTGTAGATCGTGTCGGACAGGTGATCCGTTTTTTCGAGCAATATGTGCTTGAGTTTCAGTTGCGCAGCGCGTCCAGCGGCGCTCATGCCCGCAGGTCCGGATCCGACTATGGCAACTCGATAAGTGTCAGACACGCGCTCGCAATCCCCCCCCCTTGCTCTTCCCGGTCCGCGCTCCCTCATGCGCTTCTACGACCAAGTTCAGCAATCTTTCTGGCTATAGCGCGACCCTAAAAGACCTGATTAACCATCATCTTACCAAAAAGTCTTTTCAATGCCAGTGCTAAATCGCACAGCATATTCCTGACACTTGTTCGACAGCAATTGATCAACAAAGCTCTTGTCAAAACCGTGATCTTCACGACAATGACCTGGCTTGTCCATATCTGCGCCGTCAGGAGAATCTGTTACCATGAGCACAACCGACAAATCGAAGGACGACAAATGGCCCGTCGGGCGAATAGCCCTGATATTCGCGGCATTGCTGGCAATTGGCGCTGTCGGGATTCAGGTCTATCGCAGTTTTGAAACAGACGGTGCAACAGAAACTGCAACGACCCCTGCCGAATCGGAACAGGCACCAAGCGTAGGGGAAGTCATCGCGGGTCTGGAGAAAAAGCTCCAGGATGATCCGGAAGATGCCGAAAGTTGGCGGATGCTGGGGTGGAGCTATTTTGAAACCCAAAAATTTGCCGAATCAGCCACGGCGATGAAACGCGCCACCACACTGAATCCCCAAAACCCTGAATATTGGTCGATGCTGGGCGAAGCACTGGTCATGGCGAGCGACGGGACGCAGGTTCCCGCCGACGCCGCCGCCGCCTTCAACAAGGCTTTGGCCCTCGATGCCGACGACCCCCGTGCCCGGTATTTTCTGGCGGTCCGCAAAGATATTGCCGGTGACCATCGCGGCGCCATAAATGACTGGTTTGCCTTGCTGCAGGAGACGCCAGCCGACGCGCCTTATGCAGCCGATATTCGCCGCGTCATCTCCCAGGTTGCGGAAAAGGAAAATATCGACGTCGCGGCCCGCTTGGCCAAAGTCACCCCTGCCGCACCAACCGGCGGCATCTCCACCGATGGCCCACAAGTCGCGACCGCCGCCATTCCCGGCCCCAGCCAGTCCCAGATGCAAGAGGCAGCCTCGCTGCCCCCAGGTCAGCAGGAGGCGATGATCGCCGACATGGTCGACGGCCTCGACAAGCGTCTGCAAAGAAATCCCGATGATGCGAATGGCTGGATCATGCTGATGCGCAGCCGCATGCAACTGGGTCAGACAGTCCAGGCCAAACAGGCCCTCGATCGCGGACTGGCTGCGTTCAAAAATGATGGCGCAGAAGCAAAGCGGATCCGGGAAGCCGGCATGGCTTTGGGTGTTGGTAGCTAACGTTTTCAATGGCCAATTTGGGCGTGGAAGCGAGCATTGCGAAACTAGAAAAACGCCAACGCAACAAATCCGATCGTTCCCAATATGGCAGCGCTGACCGTCTTATTCCGATAGGTTTTGGTCAATACCCCCACAATCAAACCTCCAATGATAACCAGAAACAGTGCAAATCCTGCGATCATTTGATAGGTTTTGAAAATCGCTGGTCCATGCCCCTTGTGCAGTTCCATCAAGGAATATTGCAGGCCGGGCTTGTGCAGCGATGCACTGAGACGATCCTGCGTCTGTTCGAACCTTGCGAAAGTGCGTGAAGTGGGCCGAGTTGTCATTTTGCCACCACGGCTGCGGACACTTTCAATATCCAGTACGATGTTTTGAACAGCCAGTATTTTTCGGATATCTTCTTTCAGTGTTGCGCTTTCCGGATCAAGTTCGGTGCCAGCAGGCAGTTCAAGATCAATATCTTCAATTGAAGGCTCGATGCCAGCCTGATCAAGTGCACCGGTGACTGCTACCATCAGAAAAAAAGGTGCCAGAAAAGCGGCGAGAAACAGGTGCATCAATATGAGCAAGTTTCTGGTTTTGACTTTATTCACAGACATTTTCCCGAGAAATCCGACGCGCGATGCGACTAATAATCCGCCGACACAGAATTATTCTTCGCTGCGGTTTTGACTAGTCGCCTGCTGGTGGCGCCCTGAATAAGTGATCGCGCTTCCGTCACCGCTACAGATTTTGTCATTTTTCCTTCAGAAATATCCGTGCCCATTTCCAACAAGCGTGCACTGATGACTGTACCCGTCGCCGCTTCTTCTTCGACCGTTACACCACCATTTTTCGCGATAACAGCGTCCCACTCATCTCTGACTTCCTGCCAATAGTCTTTTGTTTTGGTCCAATAGTTGTCCGCTGCGGCGACCGAGTAGCCATTAAATTTTTTGTACGTGTTGAGCACCGATTCCTGGACATAAGGCAAAGCCTTGCCATCGACGGTTTTCATTTTTGTATTGTCCTGCCAGTGAACCCAGCCGCCGGGCATGGGTTGGTGGCGGTTTATCGCTTGGTAATGATCATATTCCGGGTTGCGCACCGCATCGCGCCGTGCCAGCGGCCTTGCCGTCCTGTTGCTGGTCCAGCTGCGGACACCGTTAATGGTTTTCCACTCACCCACAGCGCCGTAACGGGGACTATCGTCAACCTGCCAAACCGTCTGTGACCATTGGCCTTTGCGTTCAGTTTGAGGAACAGCCTCGTTCGTCCATTCACCGGCACCTGTATAGACTAGGACATTTGCAGGTTCATAAACCCAGTCTTGCCGCCAGTGCTTGATGACAAAAGTCTTACCTTCATGTTCCGCGACCAGAAGGTGCTGCAGGACAATCTCTTTGCCGGTGTCTTTGATAACGCGAACACTCTCATGGCCGCCAGAGATTTTCGCCTTGATGGGGACATAGTCATTCCGCCAGGACGTAGTCTCTGCCATGTCGAATTTGACTTTATAGTCGCCGGCCATCGCTAATATATCGGCACGATCCTGTTCGAATGACGCTTTTGACTCAGTTGCTGTCATCTGACTGTGACGATCGTCCGCCATCGCCGGTGAAGTGATCAGAGCCATTGCAAAAAGTGCAGCTCCGAGTTTGGATGTCGTCTTGATCTTCATTTCTGTTCTCCCAAAATATCTAGAATGATGCGCTCAGTGAAATGCTCGCGTTACGTCCTGGCTGGGTAAACGCGTCCGTGATATTGGATGTTGCCGCCAATCCGCGCACATTGGACCAGAACGAATATTTCCTGTCTGTGATGTTGAAAACACCCGCGCGGATTTTGAAATTCTCGGCAATTCGAAAGAATGCGGTCGCATCGAAAATCACAGACTCACCAGGCCGGAAACAAGCTGCGTTGCAGACGCCGACTGTTTCGTTGGCTTCTTTTCGGGCATTGTAACTCGCGATAATTTCACCGCCGAACGCACCGCTGGGTTCCCGGTATCCGACACCAAATATCAGATTCAGTGGATCAATTGTCGAAAGAGATTGATCGGGCTGTCCGGGACGACCGGTATTGCCGTCAGCGAAAGCCAATGCAAAGCGGGTACGGAAACCATTGTCAGCCTCGTAGCTAGCTTTGACTTCAAAACCTTTCACTTTGACATCGGCAATGTTCACAAACTGGAAAACTGCCGGATCGCCGGGGCGGAACGAACCGCCGACCTGTTCCTGACTAATAAAATCGTCATAGTCCGCGTAAAATCCGGTAAGCCCAAGACTAATGCCATCTGCTGCATATCTTATACCAGCCTCAAAACTAGAACTGGTTTCGGGTGTCAGGTTGGGATTGGGAGCGGATGTATATCCAAAGGCCAAGTTCTCGAAGAAATTATTGACCTGGCCGGGGGTTGGAGCGCGAAATCCTTGCGCATAATTTCCGAACAAGCGAACATCGCCCAACTTCACCACAGCACCAATTTTTGGAGATAGTTTCGACCCGCTCTGACCGCTTGGCGTAAATCCCGGTAACAGGGGATCGTTGACCACTGGATCCAGATCGTAAAAGTCGTAACGCAGCGCGGGGTATAGGGTTACAATACCATCACCAAGTTCAATCGCGTCGCCGAGATAAAATCCGCCAAGGGTAAAATCAGTTACCGGGAATGCACGGGAAGGAAAAAACTCGCCAAAAGGAGGTACCACGCCGTCGCGCAGACCGTCTTGTTGAGTCTTGCTGATGTCTCCGCCAAACGTCAGTGTGTGCTTGACCGAGCCAGTCTTGAAGGTTGATCGAAAATCAGCGACTGCGCCAAATACTGCGGTATTGAACGTATTGAGCCGTTCTCGATCCGGGCGCGGAGTAGCTCCAGTTGGAGAGCGGTCTTCGTCAGCAAATTGACGATCCTGGCTATCCTGCCAATAGGCAGCGACGTGGGCATAGTCGATAAGACCATTTCCTTGTTCGCCGGCATCATAAGTGTAATCCAACGACGCACGCGTGCGTTTCGTTTCATCTTGTGCGGTCAGATTATCAACAATCCAGCTTGGAACCGGGCCGAAAAGAAAAACAGGCCCGCGTCCCGATAAAATGTCGGAAAAAATCTCTCGCTCCAAATATTCGCCTGTTAGCCGAATTTTATGTGAACCATCTTCCCAGACAAGTTTACCGAGGAGAGCATTGGATTCGCCATCCTGCGGATTGGGAGTGGTGCGAGTGGCATCTGCAGTGTCAATTGTGCCTTTGTTGTCCAACTCTTTAAAATCACGGCGCGAAAAGGCCAGCATGGCAGAAAAACTACCTGTTTGTCCGGCCAAGGCGATCGTCTCCGAAAATTCCTGATCGGCGGAGCTATATTGGGCTCGAGCGAAACCGCCCAAACTGTTTCCGTCATTGATGAAATCAACCGGATCAGAGGTTATAAAGCTAACCGCGCCTGATAAACCGTCACTGCCGTAGAGCGCCGACGCCGGACCGCGCAAAATCTCAACCGATTTAATCAATCCCACATCAGCGGCATTTCCACGACCAGCATTTTGTGCCCCAAAGCTAAACCCTTGGGGGGAGCGAATACCATCCACTTGAATAAGGACCCGATTGCCACCAATGCCGCGAATATTGAAGTCTTCGTTACCTGCACGGCCAGTTGTGCCCAATGCCGCACCAAATCGCGCTGGAGCCCGTCTTACCGTAACGCCGGGTTCAAACCGCACAATGTCCCGCACATCCGTCGCGAGTTCGTCGGCAAGGCGTTCCTGATCAATCACCGTCACAGTTGCTGGCGCATCCTCGACATCAACTGGAGCACGGGTTCCGGTGACCGTGATAACATTGGCATCGTCCAATGCTGCGTCCGCTTCTGCGGCACAGGCCGCACTAGAAACTGCCAATGCCGACAAACTGGACACAATAAACCCTGCGCGAAAGCGCATAAATACTGACATAAAGTTATTCCCTCAAAATCTATTTGCTAATGCGAATGATTCTCATTCTTAGATAGAGAGTGGAATATGTTTCTGTCAATCGGTTTTATAGTCACTCTTTGCACTACATCTGCTTTTGCCCAAGATGGAAAAGGGATAGCGCGCTATGGGAATGTGACTATGGCTCATGATAAATGCTAGACGGCTCTCACCAAGAAGAACTATGATTCCTCGATTGCGCTTTGCCGAAGCTCGGCAGAAATGGCTGAACGACCGGCTCAAGCGCCAAAGACTCTTCCCATTCCGTCAGAGCGCGCACGTATACTGAGCTGGATCACGGTCGGTCGATCTTCCATAAATGGTACCCTCTCGCACGGCTACCGAGTGGTGCTTTGACCCCTGAAATTTGCAAACTGTTGTGGTTAGCCTCCAATGCGACATTCAAGGCAAAATCGATCAACAGTAGCGCTCCGGAAACACCGAAATCGATCGCAAAAGTTTGATCCAATTGTCCTGTAAATTGGAGAACTTAACTCCAATCGAAACGGAATTAGTTAGTCTGCCAATGTCCGCCTTGGCGACATCGCAGTTTCGACAATGGAACGAATTCCCATAAAAAGAGCACCCTGCCCAATCCCGCAGATCAGGGTGCTCTTTCCATGCGGACCCGGCTTACCTAAATTTCGCCGGGTCTCTCCAAGCAAACTAGAATTTCATTCCGATACCGATGCCGACAACCAGCGGATCCAGATCGATATCCACGGTCTGCGTTCTCGCTGCCGTTGTGGTCAGTGTCGCGGTGGTGTTGATATCGATATATTTGACATCAAGATTGAGAAACATGCGTTCATTGATCGGAATGTCGACACCAGCCTGCAACGCCCAGCCGAAGCTGTCGCTCATCCGCACTAATGTTGTTCCCACTGCCGTTTCCAGCTCGTCCGTGGCATCTTCGTTCCAGAATATCGTGTAGTTGATGCCAGCGCCGACATAGGGCCTGATCGCACCTTCTGGAGCAAAATGATATTGCGCGGTGAGGGTTGGCGGCAACACCCAGGTGGATGCCAGCCGTCCGATGCTGCCAGTGGTACCGGAAACACCCGACGCGCTGTGCTTGGTCGTCGCGGCGATCAGTTCAAACCCGATATTGTCCGTCGCCATGTAGGTAATATCAATTTCTGGTGCCGGACTATTATCGACACCGACTTCTTCACCTGGAAAACCGGGCAAGACAGAACCGCTGCTTTCATTTGGCATGACATTGATGGCGCGGACACGCACGAGTACGTCGCCCTGTTTGGCCATCGCCGGAACAGCCGGTAAAGCTGTTGCCAATACCGTAGCTGCTGCCAAAATTCCTGTCATAATACGCATGGGAAAACCCCTTTCTTGTTACTTTCGAATCGTAACTAGAAGGGCAATGATTCCCATTCATTGATGCAGCGCAACAATCGCGTTGACATGGATCAACATTCGCGGTTTTCAGGAGTGATCAGCGGAAAAGCGGCTCCCCAAAGCTGCGTAATTTTCGGCTGTGCAATGTCCCTGCATCTGCCTCCTTTGCCAGCAAATCAATCGTCCGCAAGCCAATGGCCAGATGCTGCCCGACGCGCTCCTGATAAAAAGCGTCGGCCATGCCCGGCAGTTTGATCTCGCCATGCAGCGGTTTATCCGAAGCGCACAGCAATGTCCCATAGGGAACGCGGTAACGATAGCCATTGGCAGCCACGGTTGCGGATTCCATATCAATGGCAATGGCGCGAGACTGGTTCAGGCGTTTGGCAATCTGTTCAAAGCGCAGTTCCCAGTTGCGATCGCCGGTCGTCACAACCGTACCGGTGCGCAAATGCTGTTTGAGTTGTGAATGGTCGATGCCGGTTTCATCCTGCACCGCTTTGGTCAGCGCCAGTTGCACTTCCGCGATGGTGGGTAGCGGGATGGAGGGAGGCAGAACATCATCCAGCACATTGTCATCGCGCAGATAAGCATGCGCCAGAACATAATCTCCCAAACGCTGGGTCCGCCGCAGAGCGCCGCAATGGCCAATCATCAACCAGACATGCGGACGCAGTACCGCCAGGTGGTCCGTGATCGTTTTGGCATTGGATGGTCCCACGCCCATGTTGACCAAAGTCACGCCGGGACGCCCGTCCTTGCGCACCAGATGATAGGCAGGCATTTGCGGCGGCTTGGCAATCGGCGGACAAGATGGTTTGCCGTCATTCCCGGTAATCCGGTTGCCGGGTTCGACCAGAATTTCCGCATCACCTGTTGCGACTTCTGCGAGCCCGTGTTCGATAAACTCGTCAACATAGCGCTGATAGTTGGTGAACAGGATGAAAGGCTGGAAATATTCTGGGTCGGTGGCGCAATAATGGCGGATCCGGTGCAGCGAATAATCGACACGCTCAGCCGTAAACAACGATAATGCGGAGTCCGAGCCATCAGCAAAAATCTGTCCGCCATCCACAATCTCGTCATTGGTCGCGATCAGATTGGGCGTGTGAAAATGATTAGGCAGTGCATCCTTGCGGTCACGTTCAAGACCACCGCCGGCATTCTCGATCGCGAAGGCAAGTGGTATTGGCGTTTCCGACAGGCCTACTCTTATGCTGGCTGTAAAGATGCGATTGATACGGGCTAGCTGGTTGGTCAGATATTGCCGGTAAAGAGCGGGTTGACTGATCGTTGTGCTGTAACAGTTGATGCCGGAGATCCGGCCGGATGCGAGATGGCTGGTTTCTGTGGCCTGGTCTGCCGGGATTTCGACCGAAACCATCGGATAGACACCTTGCACGGTGTCCGAAGATTCGAGATCCCCTTCGGTGTAGCGGCCAAAGCGCTCGGTGATCAGATTGATTTGTTGATGGTAGAGTTTTTCGAGAAGAGCAACAGCCTCTTCGGGGCTGTCGCATAGCGCCAGGGATTGGCGGGATTGTTCAGATGTCATGCAGTCTCCGTTTACAGTTAAAGGTCTGTACCGGAAAAACGCTCAAAAGGGAAAAACTATATGCGCACCAGTTCCAGAAACCGGGCCGCGCCCAGATATTCTACCTGCTTTAATGCGCGTGTTTCAACCGCCAAATCGTCCGCGCCCCATTGCTGTTCCTGCCAGAGCTCCTCCAGATTGACGAGCCGCCAGAGTTCATCCGCATCGAAGGCATTTTCAACAAGTCCCAGCACCGCAACCAGTGATCCCGCCAACCCGACCAGCGAAAGCATCGCCGCAAGCGTAAAATCATCCTGTGCTTCCACCGCTTCTGCAAGACGCTTCAAAGTTTGCGGCGACTGCGATTGATGCATGATCCCGCGGACAAGAACAAAGCTGACATCATAGCGCGTCCGGGCCCAGTCGAGCAGCGGGTCCCATTGCTCTGTCTGATGATCAGCCAGAGCCTGCTGATGCGCATCCCCGCGAAAATAGAGCATGTCACTGTCGGCAAAAGCCGCAATGCGAGCCACGATGCGCGGACGATCATGACCTATCTGATCCAGTGCACCCTGTGCCAATGCGGTAAACGGCATCGTGGCGGGATCAATCTCTTCCCCCTGTCCGGCCCATTCTGCTTTAACCGCCTCAGCCAGCGCCTTGGCCGGGAGAACAAGGTCATTTCGATCTGGCGTTTTCACGGAGCGCCCATCCAGCCGAATTGCGAATCCGTCATCGACCGCGACAGCATCCACCTGTTTGTAAAACCGCTTCATCGGCCCGGTCGGTTGTCCGGGCGATTGCCTTCGAGGAATTTATCCCGCCTTCTGGTGAACATCTTGCCGATAACCATGGGCACGATCAACAGATCAACCAGACCAACAACGGCCAGAACATAGCCAATCGCTATATCCATAGAACCGATCACACCAAATATGATCGCAAGACCACCAATCAGGAAAATCAATCCCGACAGCCGCACCAGCAGCAACATTTTTTGCTGAACAGCCTGTTGCTGCTGATCATTTTTTCGAGCTCGCGGACTGTTCATCATTCAGACCTTTCATCCGGCGGCGCCGCCGTCTCGGCATCCAATTGCGCAGCTTCTTCTGCAACCCGCGCTTTCACGTACATTCTCACCATGATCAGCGGGATAGCCATCATCTGAAAAAGCCCGATCAGGATCAGGACATAGCCAGCCGGAGCCGGGACGGGAGGCAGCCGATCAAGGGCAATTGCAATGCCGAGCATCAGCAGTGCCACACCCAGCAACCGGATAATACTGATCGTGAAGTGAAGTGCCTTTGCCTGCTTTTCCTTCTCCGGATCAGGGACATAGACGGGCGGATCAGACGGATCACGGGTGTTGGTCATGCGAGCAATGCCTCCTGAAGTTCGTTCATGGTCAAGGCTACAAGTTCGGCCCCTGCGGCCACCAGTTCATCCGCATTGTGGTAGCCCCAATCGACTCCGAGAGGCCGGACACCGGCATTGACACCCATTTCCATATCGAAGCTGGTATCACCAATCATCACGGTTGTTTCTTGCGTCGCTCCGGCCTCGGACATCGCTAGTTCAACCATTGCAGGATGCGGTTTTGAAGGATGACGGTCCGCTGTTTGCAAGGTGACAAATCTGTCGGTCAGCCCATGCAGTTCGAGGACATGATTGAGGCCGCGATCAGATTTTCCGGTCGCCACACCGAGCACCCATCCTGCACTGTCCAGTTTGTCCAGCAACTGGGCGATGCCTTCGTAGAGCGGCTCGTGCACCCCGCCTTCCTGGCGCAACTCAAAAAACCCGTCTTTGTAGGTCTGGGTCAATGCTTCGATAAGCGCGTCATCGCCATCGGGCAGAAGCTGACGGACAGCTTCCTGCAAGCTCAGTCCCACTATCCGGCGAGTCAGATGATGATCGGGCGGCGTCAGCGCATGTTTTTCAAAAGCCCGGTCCATCGACATGCAGATATTGGCCTGACTATCGACGAGCGTTCCATCACAATCAAATAGAGCCAACTTGTTCATTTCGGTGCAAATTCCCGCATCATGTGTGCCATCGCGCGGCGACCCGATGCATCGAGCGCATCGGCGGCATTGTCAATGGCAACAGCGGGCTTGTTCTGGCTCAGCTTCATCGTCGGCCGCCATGCCAGAATTTCCATCTCAAATCCGACGATGGAATCGACCATTTTTTCAAATTTCGAGATTTCCATCTTGTCCCGGTGCCACGACGTTTTCGGAGCGAGGCGTGCCTCATTGACCGCAGTCACATCATCCAGCAATGCGATCAGACCTTCCCGCTCCATTTTTCGGACCGGCCCCTCCATTTCCAGAGAAACGTAATTCCAGGTCGGAACCTGGTCATCCATGCCATACCAGTCCGGACTGATATAGGCTTCCGGCCCGTTGACCACGCAAAGTGCCTGCAGCCCCGGAAGCGCCTTGGTCAGCGCATTGCCTTTGGACAGATGAAACTGGAGCACGCCGTCACCCGTTGAAAAAATCGGAACATGCGCCACTCGCGGCCCGTCAGCCGTGGTTCCAAATATCATTCCAAATCCGATATTCGCAATCATCGCTTCCAGCGCTGCGCGTTCGTCAGCATCATTTTGGTCATGTGCGTTTTTGGGCCATCGAAAAGCTGGATTGGGATGCATTATTTTTTCTTCTGCTTTGCTCTGTGCGGCATTGCCTTTTTATGGGTGGCCTTGCCAGCTGAAGGTCGCGGTCTTTTGGACGGCTTTCCCGCCTTTACGGGTTTCCCTTCATTCTCACCGCGAGCGCGACGTTCGCCGCGCTTGTCCTTGCGGATCTGTTTTGCATGCGCACGGCTTTGCTGCTTGCGCACAGCTTTCCCACCCGGCTTTTTCTCGTCGAGAGGCAAATCACCAAGAGTCAGATCAAGCCCAAGACCCTCCATCGTTTCCGCAAAATGTTCTGGCAAATCAGCCTTGACGTCCAGCTTGTGCCCATCCGGATGTTCAATCCGCAATCGCCGGGCGTGAAGATGCATTTTTCGACTGATCGCACCGGTCAGGAAGGCATCCTTGCCACCATATTTTCCGTCACCCAGTATCGGGTGACCGATGGCCGCCATATGAACGCGCAGTTGGTGGGTTCTTCCGGTAAACGGTTGCAGTTCAACCCAGCAAGCCCGATTGCCGGCCCGTTCGATAATCCGGTAGCGGGATTTTGAGGGTTGCCCATTTTCTTCGTCGACATGCATTTTTTCGCCGCCCGAACCGGGTTGCTTCGACAAGGGCAGATCGATCATGCCATCCGCAATTTCGGGCACACCCATGACGATCGCCCAATAGACCTTGCGGGCCGTCCGGCCGGAAAAGCGCTTCGAGAAAAAAGCCGCCGATCCCGGAGATCGGGCCAGCAAAATGGCCCCGCTGGTATCCTTGTCGAGCCGATGAACCAATCGCGGCCGCGTGCCCGCATCATAGGTCAGCGCGTCCAGCAAGCCATCGAGATGCGTATTGGTTTTGCTGCCACCCTGGGTCGCGAGACCTGGAGGCTTGTTGACCACAATCGCCGCCTTGTCCTTATGGATGACAAGCTCCTGCGCAAAGTCGATTTGGTCTTTGGAGAGTTCAGTGCGCGGTTTTGCAACCCGCCCCGGTCGCTCAATTTCAGCGGGAGGCACACGCAGCACCTGTCCTGCGTTGATCCGGTCCCCCGGTGAGACCCGTTTGCCATCCAGTCGGAGCTGTCCGGTTCTGGCCCAGCGCGAAACCACATTGAAAGGGACATCAGCCATATGCCGCTTGAACCAGCGATCCACACGGATATCGTCATCATCGGGTGAAATGGTGAATTGCCTGACATCAAGAATTTTCAAGGCCTGCTTCTGTTCTTTCAACGTGCCCTGTGGCTTTTCCGCTTCGGATCCGCTGTCAGCGGTGGGATCAAATTTACTCATGCCACTGCCCTCATTGCGAAAAGACCGATAAACAGAGCGACCACGGAACCAATGACCGAGAGCAATGCATAGCCAGCGGCGATGCCCCAACTCCCGCGCTCGATCATGTTCAGAACCTCCAGGCTAAACGCTGAAAATGTCGTGAAACCACCCAGCAGGCCAACCCCAAGAAAAAGCCGCCAGGGTTCATCGACAGAATCTGAAAGCGCCAGCAAGCCGACAAGAATGCCCATCAGAAATCCGCCCAGCAAATTTGCAGCCAGCGTACCAAAAGGAAATCCCGGTCCCACCCAGTGGAAAACCAGTCGGCCAAGATTATAGCGGGCCCCGGCGCCAAGGGCGCCACCGGCCATAACGAGAAGGGTTGCGTTCATCGCCGCCAGCCTTAGTCGGACTTGCCTGATTTTCCAAGCAGATCATAAGTCAGCCACAGCCGGATCGCGGTGGCCAGTCCGGGCGGTTCATCGGATTCCAGTCGTTGCATGTCGATTTGGGCAACCAGCGCGTTCAACGGAAGCGCTCTTGTTTCAGACGCTTGCTTCAGCAATTTCCAGAAAAGTGGCTCCAGCGTGATGGAAGTTTGATGCCCGGCGATTGTGATACTGCGCTTGATCGGCGGGTGGAAAATATCTGCGCTTTCTAAATCCACCCCGACAATTCCCGGCGCAGCAATGTTTCCAGCATGGAGATGCCGATGTCACTGTCATTGAGGCACGGCAGATATGCAAATTTCTCACCACCTGCATTCATAAACTGCTCTTTCCCGGTAATCGCCAGTTCTTCGCAAGTTTCCAGACAGTCGCTGGAGAAGCCGGGTGCGAATATCGCGATTTTTTTCTTGCCCTGACCGGGCAATGCCTCGAGCGTGGCATCTGTCGCAGGTTCCAGCCATTTGGCCCGTCCAAACCGGGATTGAAATGACAAGACCAGCTCCCGCCCCATGGCTTCGGAGAGCAGTCGGGCCGTTTTCTGACAATGGCAGTGATAGGGATCGCCGAGTTCCAGCGTACGCACCGGCATGCCGTGAAAACTGGCGATAATGGCATCGGGTTTGAAATCGAGCCCCGCAATCCCTGATTCAACACTGTCTTTCAGTGTTGAAATATAGGCCGGATCATCATGATAGGGCGGCAGGATGCGCAGGGCGGGCTGCCAGCGCATTTCCCGAACGGCATCAAACACCGCATCATGTACGCTTGCGGTGGTTGCCCCGCTATATTGCGGATAGAGAGGAGCAACGAGAATTTTGTCGCACCCGGCCTCTTGCAAGCGCTGCAACCGGCTTTGCACCGACGGCTGGCCATAGCGCATCGCCCATTCGACAATGACGCCGTCTCCCATGGCCTTGCCCAAAGCATCGGCCTGACGCCGCGTGTACACCGCGAGCGGTGACCCCGCTTCGGTCCATACCTTCGCATAAGCTTCAGCAGATTTTTGTGGCCGGGTATTGAGGATGATGCCGCGCAGGATTGGCTGCCAGATGATCGAGGGGATTTCCACAACCCGCCGGTCGGACAAAAACTCTTTCAAGTAACGTTTGACCGATACTCTGTCAGGTGCGTCCGGTGTTCCCAGATTGACCAGAAGCAATCCGATTTTGCCCCAACTGACTTGCGGGTGGTCATCAGGCAGAGTGTCCCGCTCTATTGATTTGCTATTCATGCTTCAGCCAGCCTCGGAAAAGAGCGGCAATTGCCGCAAGCGCACACCCGTAGCAGAGAACAGGGCATTGGCAATGGCCGGAGCGACAGCCGGTACGCCAATCTCATCCACGCCGGCGGGCTCTTCCTCACTCTTGATAAATTCAACCTGTATCGGCGGGATTTCGGCCAGACGAGGCAAGGACAGATCACGCAGTCGTTTTGCAGTGGGCAGTCCATCCTCAAACTGACTGGAGGCGCCCATCGCCATCGCCAGTCCAAACACAATTCCGCCTTCGATCTGCTGGCGGGCAATATCCGGATGGATGATCCGTCCTGCATCCACCGTGGCGGATATCCGGCTGACGCTCAACCCGCCTTCGCCGCGGCTGGCGCTTGCAATCACGGCAATATAGGCCCCGCTCATGGTATGGCAGGCAATGCCCTGCCCGCTCCCGTCCAGACCGCCGTCCCAGCCAGCCATGGCTGCCACACCCGTGAGACAACGCGCCAATCGTGCCTGACCGGACAGCATTTGCATGCGATAGGATAGCGGCTCCACCTGCGCGCGCGATGCAAGTTCATCGATAAAAGACTCAATGAAAAACGCATTGCTGCTGTGCGCGTTGCTGCGCCAGTTCCCGGACGGAATTCCCACATAAGCCGGGTGATGATCCACAGTGACATTGGGAATTGTGTAGGGCGTATCCGCGCCCTCGACGGCCTTTGCGTCTGCTTCTCCGATTGATCGCTGCGTGGCTTCAATCAGGCTTTGGCCCTTGAACAGTCTTTTACTTTGCTCCCGGGCTGCGGCAGGCGCCGCGATCTTGACCTGCAGGGCCTGAATGCGGCCGGCCTTGTCCATTGCCGCGTCGAGCCGGGCTTGAGCCGGAGCGCGGTAATGACCGTGCATGATATCCTCTGCCCGGGACCAGATCAGTTGCACCGGCCGGCCAATCTCCCGAACAATCACTGCAATCTGTGCGGCAATTGTTGTATCGAGATTGCGCCCGAATGACCCACCAGAAAGCATCGGATAAATCGTAACATCATCCTCTCCGATGCCCAAAGCCTCGGCTGCCGCCCTCATCGCCGCGACCGGTGCCTGGGTCGCAAGCCACAGCTGCAATTTGCCATCCCTGAATTCTGCTGTGGCAGTCTGTGTTTCAATCGGAGCATGCAGTCCTGCATGCGCTTCATAAACCGCACGTTTGCTGACATATTCTTCGAAAACGGACTTTGTTTCACCTCGGGAAACAAACCGGACTCCGGGGCCTTCATTCAGCGCTTCTTCCAGCGCAACGTTCATCTTGGCGCTATCCGGAAGAAGGCCTGTCGTTTCGAAAATCGGGCTCATATTGTCGAGGGCCTGATTTGCAGCCCACCAATTGGTTGCCACAGCAGCAATCCATCTTTCATTTTCGACCACATCGACCAGGCCAATCAATTTACTGGCCGCTTCCCGATGAAAGGATTTCAAACGTGTATCGCCCACCGGCCCTTGCCGGATCGATGCATAAACCATGTCCGGAAGCCGGATATCCCCGGCATAATTTGCGGATCCGTCCAGCTTCGCGGGCAGATCGAGGCGCGGGACATCCTGTCCCACGAGATTGTTGACCGGACTCGAGCGCAACGGAACGGGGTCGGGAAGTGTTTGCATCGCAGCATCTTCGACAAGCTCTCCGAACCGCAGGGTTTTGTCCTCATGCTGGATCAACCCGCTTTCAACGGTGCAGGCCTCCCACGCGATGTCCCATCTGGCCGCTGCAGCCTTGCACAGCAGCACACGCGCTGCTGCTCCGGCTTCGCGGAAGCTGTCGCCATAGGCTGCAACAGACGTTGAATCCGCAGTTACGATAAACGCATTGCGCATGGCGATATTTCCCGCCAGCCATTCTGCCGCTTCATTTTCAGACAGGTTCTCACTGCCTGCAGGCAGCAGGGTTTCCGCCCACTCCCGGGCCAGAATCTTGTTCGCGTAAAGAGGGTTCATCGGGGCAGGCTCAACCGCGACCGTGCGCCAGTCCGCCCCCAATTCGCCTGCAAGAATCTGCGGCAACACCGTGTAAACGCCCTGTCCCATTTCAGATTGCGGAACTGCAATGGTCAAAAGCCCGTCTCTGGATATTTTGAGATAGGCGCCGAAAATTTCTTCATTGTCGGACGCCGTTAAATTCGGTTGATATGTCCGGGGCCAGATCGCCCAGGCAACCACAAGGCCGGCAGCAGCGCCGCCGCCAACAAGAAGCTGACGTCGACTGACATTCTTCACCATCCTCGAAAGCGGATTGCCCTCACGTTCATCCTCTTTTTCGGGAGACGCGGGATCAACTGTCATGTGCTTCTTTCAACAGGCCAAGCCGGGGAATCTCGATCTTTGGACATTTGTCCATGACCACTTGTAAACCCGCTGCTTCTGCGCGCTCTGCGGCCGGGCGATTAATCACACCCAGCTGCAACCAGACGGATTTGGCGTGGATCGCGATGGCTTCATCCACCACTTGCCCGGCAGCAGCCGAATTGCGAAAAATGTCAACCATATCGACTGGACCTTCAATTGCCGCCAGCGATTCGACCACCTCGGTGCCGTGAAGCTGTTGTCCTGCCAGACCTGGATTGACGGGAATCACTTCATAGTCTTGATCGATCAGAAATTTGAGAATGCGGTTGCTCGCCCGTTCTGGCTTCGCGGATGCTCCAACCAGTGCAATCCGCCGGGTGCCTGTCAGCAGCGCCGCAATTTCCTGATCGGTTTCCAATGGCATGGATCGCTTCCTTGTCGCTAAGCTGCCGGCTTCTGATTATCCAACCACGTTGCAACGCTTTTGGCAATATCATGGAACGCTTTGCCCTGACCATTGTCGGAAATGGCAGGCGGGGTTCCGCCATCGCTGGATTTTCGGATTTCCATATCCAGAGGAATACGTCCCAGGAACGCCATCCCCATGGTTTTGGCAGCAGCCTCTGCCCCGCCCGCACCGAACGGGTCACTGACCTCGCCGCAATGCGGACATGCATAGCCCGCCATATTCTCTACCATTCCGATGATCGGAATCTTGGCCTGTTCAAAAAGATCAACGGCGCGAACCGCATCCATCAAGGCAAGATCCTGTGGTGTTGAAACAATGATCGCGCCTACTGGCTTGTGGTTTTGCATCATCGACAATTGCACGTCCCCGGTCCCCGGAGGCATGTCGACGATCAGCTCTTCCGTTTCACCCCAATGGGCATCAATCAGTTGTTCCAGCGCCTTTCCGGCCATCGGCCCGCGCCAGGCAATGGCTTGCCCCGGCTTGGCCAGATGTCCCATCGACAGAACCGGAACCCCAAATTCATTTGGAACCGGAATAAGCTGCTTGCCCTCTGCCTCGGGCCTTTGCCCTTCGCAGTTCAGCAGCCGCGGCTGGGACGGACCGTAGATATCTGCGTCTACCATGCCGACTTTGCGCCCCATGGCACTCATCGCAATGGCGAGATTGGTCGAGAGCGTGGACTTCCCCACTCCGCCTTTTCCGCTGCCGACAGCAATGAGTCTGCGCTCAATCTTTTCGGCAGTCATCACCACGTCAGCCTTATCGACACCATCGAGTGCCAGCAATTTTCCCTTCACGGCGATTTCAATCTGCCCGCGGTCGCGAACATCCAGGCCGCTCACATTCAGAACAAGAGAGACACGCCCATCGGCATAGCGCAGTCCACTGAACCTGCCGCTGGCAACTTCGTCCAAAACTGCCTCAATTTTAGAAATATCGGTCATTTGTTTCGCATAGTTGCACTTTTCTCGGATTGACACTGTTTTTCTGGCACCACGCTACCTATAAAGAAAAGATGGATAAAAAAATTGATGGGCGGAAGCCTCAAAAATCGAATGCAGGCACTATCTTTGGCATGAGCAACCCATGGGGCAACGGCGGCGACAGTGGCGGCGGCCCACGCAACCCTTGGGGAGGCCAATCCGGCGGATCGTCTGGCGGCAGCGGCAAAGGTGGAGCCAGCTCGTTGGAAGAACTTTTCAAAAAAGGAACCGGTGGCGGATTCAAGGGCGGAATCCCAAAGCGACCCGGCGGCCGACCCTGGTGGCCACTGCTTGTGATAGGCTTCATCATTCTTTGGGTTTTGCTGACCAGTATCCACCGGATCAGTCCGCAAGAACGCGGCGTTGTGACCTTTTTCGGCTCCTATTCCCGAACCTTGCAACCGGGCCTGCACTTCACGCTGCCCACACCGTTGGAACAACTGAGCAAGCTGGATGTGGAAGAGATTCGGACAATTGATATTCCAACAGCCGAATCTGAAAAACTGATTCTCACCGGTGACCAGAATATTGTCGATCTGGCCTATTCCGTTCGCTGGAACATCAAGGCGCCCGAATTGTTCCTCTTCCAGATTGCCGAACCCGAAGAGACAATCAAGGAAGTTGCGGAAGCTGCCATGCGTGCTGCGGTAGCCAATTTCACTCTTGATGACACAATCGGTTCCGAAAGAACGGCGATCGAACAACAGGTCGAAGAAAATATGCAGACATTGCTCGATGGTTATGGAGCCGGTGTTGTCATTCGCGGTATCGCCATCAAAAAAGCTGATCCGCCCGCAGCGGTAAACGACGCGTTTAAGGAGGTGTCGGCTTCGCAGCAGACTGCGCAGACATTTCTCAATGAAGCCCGCGCTTACGCACAGCAGCTAACTGCTCAGGCGCAAGGTGAATCGGCTGCCTTTGACAAGGTTTACGAGGAATATCGTCTTGCCCCGCGTGTCACGCGTCAGCGCATGTATTATGAAACTATGGAGAGGGTGCTGTCTGAAGTCGACAAGACGATTGTCGAACCAAGCGGTGTCACACCCTATCTCGCCCTTCCGGAATTGAAAAAGCGCGCCCAGGCCGCACCAGCAGGAGACGGCCAATGATCGGACGACTCACACAGAACCCCGTCGCGATAGCCGCCGTTTTAATTGGCGGATTGTTCATCTTGTTAAACACGATGGTGATCGTTCCGGAAACACGTCAGGGCGTCGTCGTGCGCTTTGGTGAACCGGTGCGGATCATCAACCGCTATCAGGATGGCGCGGAGTTTGGACAGACCGGTGCCGGACTGATTGCCAAGATTCCCTTCGCAGAGCAGATTGAATGGATCGACAAACGCATCCTCGACGTCGAAATGGAGCAACAGCAGGTACTTTCAACCGATCAGCTGCGGCTACAGGTCGACGCTTTTGCGCGTTTTCGGATCACGGATCCGTTGCGGATGTACATCGCTGCCGGAAACGAAATCCGTGTTGCCGACGAACTTCGACCCATCCTGGGTTCGGCCCTACGGAACGAATTGGGCAAACGTCCTTTTGCGGCTTTGCTGAGCCCGGAACGCGGACAGGTGATGGATAATATCCGAACCGGCCTGAACCGCGTGGCACGCCAATATGGTGCAGAAATTGTCGACGTGCGGATCAAACGCGCCGATCTGCCCGATGGCACGCCACTAGACAGCGCCTATCAGCGGATGCGGACGGCGCGCCAGCAGGAAGCACGCACCATTCTCGCACAGGGTCGCAAACAGGCTGCAATCATTCGCGCAGAAGCGGATGCCAGTGCAGCCCGAACCTATGCTGAAAGCTTCGGCAAGGACGCGGAATTTTATGATTTCTATCGCGCGATGCGCAGCTATGAAACGACATTCCGCAAAGGCAATGATGGCGACGCGACATCATCATTCGTTCTTTCGCCCGATAATGAATATCTCCGCCAGTTCCGCGGCAGATAAAACAGGTTGCTGTCAAACCGCGAAATTGTCGATGGCTATTATACCGCTTTGGCGGAGCTGAACGTTGATGCGTTTGAGGCGCTACATCATACAGATGTAGTGTACAATGTGTCCGGCAACACGATCATCTCCGGTCGCTATGAAAGCTTTGCGGCGCTGAAAAAAGTCCTTCCTCTGATCTTCGAGGCGCTGGACTTTGAGCAGTTTCAGTTCGCAAAACGCTGGAAAGTGATGAACGAAGGGCCGGAAGGCATCGCCGCCATCATGGAGGCAGAAGGCATGGCGCGGAATGGCAAGCGCTATGATCAGCGCTACGTGCATATATTTACGTTCCGTGATGGCAAGATTGCCTCGGTGCACGAGTTTTTTGACACGGAACTGGCGAATGATTCCCTCGCGTTTTCAGGCAAGTCTCCTTGCTCGACAGACGGAAAATTCGTCTTTTAACAGGAAACAACCGGAAATTTATTCGCCGCGGCAAAGCTTTCGACTACAAATGTCGTTTTTCGTCAAATAGCCGATAAATTTCGACGAATCTGCGATTACCGCCTTGCGAAAGGCTCTTGCCGGACCCAAATACCGATCAGACCGATCAAAAACAGCCATCTTATAGCTGATCTTAACGATTGACTGTGGTAATATTCAAATTCGGTTCATAAATTCCGCTCCAGTGAATTGGGCGATGTAGGACGAATTGAATATCGGACGTTCGCGATCGATATTGACAGATTGAGAGGAATATTATTGTGCGTTACGCTTACGGGATTTCAGCAGCTTTGCTTTTGGCAGGAGGCGCAGCCGCGCTTTCTGGTGTCGGCACGGCCGGTGCTCAGGTAGCGGCGAATGACAGCCGGGTCATGAAAGCGGCCGCTCCGCGCGCAGGCGCTCCAATGAGCTTTGCTGACCTGACCGAACAACTGCAGCCTGCCGTAGTCAACATTTCGACTACGCAAAGAGTCAGAGTGAGCAACAACCCGTTCGCGGGCACTCCGTTTGGCGGATTGTTCGGGAATCGCCGGGGCGGAAACAACAATAACGGTTCGCGGACCCGTCAGGCCCAGTCACTGGGGTCCGGCTTTATCATTTCGGCGGACGGCTATGTTGTAACCAACAACCATGTTGTTGCACCAGGCAACCGCAACGCGACGATTGAATCAATCACCGTTATCATGCCTGATCGCACGGAATATGAGGCGACACTGGTCGGCCGTGATCCGGCATCGGATATTGCTGTTCTCAAAATCAATGCGCCCAAAGATTTGCCCTATGTCGAATTTGGCGACAGCGAAGGCGCACGGGTCGGAGACTGGGTGATCGCGATTGGCAATCCCTTTGGGCTTGGCGGCACGGTGACCACCGGAATTTTATCGGCCATCCACCGGAATACCGGACAGGGCGGCGCTTATGATCGCTTCCTCCAGACCGATGCATCGATCAACCGCGGCAATAGCGGCGGCCCGATGTTCGACCTCAACGGAAATGTGATTGGCATCAACAATGCCATCATTTCACCAACCGGAGGCAATGTCGGCATCGGCTTCGCGATACCCGCTGAAGTGGCAGTGCCCATCGTCAACACATTGCGCAAAGGCGAATCGATCGAACGCGGTTATCTTGGTGTTCAGATCAGCCCCTTGACCGAAGACCTTGCAGACTCGCTGGGCCTGGAGAAAAATCGCGGTGAGTTCATTCAGAGCGTCGTCGCTGGCGAAGCGGCATCCAAAGCCGGCATTCAGGCTGGCGATGTTATCACCCGGGTTAACGGCCGCGAAGTAACGCCGGATCAGACCTTGTCCTATCTGGTTGCGAACTTGCCGGTCGGGACCAACGTTCCGCTTGAACTGATGCGCGATGGAAAAGTCATCAAGGTCAATGCCAAGCTGGGCAAGCGCCCATCGGAAGAAGAGTTGGCGACCAGCAATTTTGACCCCGATGCGGAAGATGCCATGGGTGAAGATGAAGATGGTGCAAGTGCGCAGGCAACCGCCGATGCACTCGGCCTTTCGGTCGTTGACCTGACCCCGGCGATTGCACGCCAGATCGGCGTTTCATCAACGCAAAAAGGCGTTGTCGTTTCTACGGTTGATCCCAACAGCGATGCCGCACAAAAAGGCATCCGCCGCGGCTTCCTGATCACCAGTGTCAATCGCCGAGCCGTGAATTCGGCTCCCGATCTCGACAAGGCGATTGGCGCAGCCAAGCGCTCCAACCGGGAAGCCGTCTTGCTGCAGGTCAAACGCGGCGGACGCGATGCCCAGTTCATCGCCATTCGTCTCAACGAAGGCTAGTCGAGACTACCCAGCAGAACATTGTGACAATCGAAAAGGCCAGCTTCACGCTGGCCTTTTTGTTGCGCCGCCGATATCTCTATGAATCAGTTAATATAGGGGATTCGGCATGAGTGATTCTGGGCAGGCAGCAAGCGAGATTTTTCTTGGACTTGGCGGTGGGGAGAAACAGAGTCTGAACCTGACGAGAGCCAATCGTCACGGTTTGATCGCGGGAGCCACCGGCACAGGGAAAACCGTAACGCTGCAGGGACTTGCCGAAAGCTTTTCCGCCAACGGAGTTCCAGTATTTGTGGCCGACGTAAAGGGGGATCTGGCCGGGATATCGATGGCCGGTTCGTCACAGTTCAAACATGCAGACAAGCTCGAAGGCCGCGCAAAAGAACTCGGTATGAATGACTATGCCTATTCGGATAATCCCGCGATTTTCTGGGACCTGTATGGCAAACAGGGTCACCCTATTCGCACGACGATCAGTGAAATGGGGCCACTTTTGCTCGCCCGGCTGATGGACCTGAATGACACTCAGGAAGGCGTGCTGAATATCGTATTCCGCTTCGCCGATGAACAAGGACTGCTTCTGCTCAATCTCGATGATCTGCAATCCATGCTCGCCCATACTGCGGAAAATGCGAAGGAGCTTTCCGCCAAATATGGCAATGTTTCCAAGGCCAGCGTCGGAGCCATTCAACGCCAGCTTTTGCAGCTCGACAGTCAGGGTGCCGGTCAGTTTTTCGGGGAACCCGCGCTTGAGATTGATGATTTCATCCAGTGTGATGACCAGGGGCGTGGATATATCAATGTGCTCGCTGCCGACCAGTTGATGCGCAGTCCGAAACTCTATGCAACATTCCTGCTTTGGCTGCTGGCGGAATTGTTTGAAACACTTCCTGAAGTCGGCGACCCGGAAAAGCCCAAGCTGGTTTTCTTTTTCGACGAAGCGCATTTGCTGTTTGAAGATGCGCCCAAGGCTCTCGAGGACAAGATTGAACAGGTCGTCCGCCTGATCCGGTCAAAAGGGGTCGGTGTTTATTTTGTGACCCAGAATCCCATCGATATTCCGGAAGACGTTGCAGGCCAGCTGGGCAATCGCGTCCAGCATGCGCTCCGTGCGTTTACACCGCGCGACAAGAAAGCGATCAAGGCTGCTGCAGATACATTCCGCATCAATCCCGACCTCGATGTTGAACAGGCCATCACGGAATTGCGCGTCGGTGAAGCCCTTGTCTCCACGCTGATGGAAGATGGTGCGCCTTCGATTGTTCAGCGGACCCTGATCAAACCGCCACGTTCCCGTCTTGGACCCGTGACAGCAAAAGAACGTGCAATCATGCAATCCATATCGCCTTATGACGGCAAATATGAGGATGAAATAGACCGGGAATCGGCCGAAGAAGTGCTACTCGCCAAGGCCAATGACGCAGCTGAAACCGCAAAAGAAGTTGAGGAGCAGGGCGAAGAGGAAGTCCGCAAGCGCCCTCGCAAGAGCAAGAGCATCTGGCAAAAAGCGCTAAGTCGCGGAACCAAGGTCGCCGCTGGATCTGCAGCTGCCATCGCCGCGTCCACCATATTGGGTAAGAAATCACGGGCCAATCCGATGCGTTCGGGTGTGACATCGGTGGCTGGTTCGATCGCAACGGATCTCGCAGGACCCGTAGCGGGGCGCTTTGTGCGTAACTTGATCGGAGGTTTAATGCGATGATCGCATTCCGGTCGTTCCTACCCCGCAAATGTCTTGCCATGATGGCTGCCACCATCCTGCTCTCCATCACCGCGCCCGCATTCGCGCAAGCCGAAGAGAATACGAGTTCGGAGATAACAGCTTTGCGGGAGCAGGCTGACGAACTGATCGAGGCCGAAGACTATGACAAGCTCGTCAAGGTCTATCAGCAACTCGCTGATGCAAGTGATCCATTTGGCATGAACGGTCTCGGCATATCCTATGCCCAAGGCGACGGGGTTGAAAAAGACAAGGCGAAAGCGTTTTTGTGGTTCGAAAAGGCTGCAGCGCGCAACTATCCGCGCTCGGTGACCAGTCTCGGTCTGATCTATGAACAGGGCGAGGGAACCAAAAAGGATCTGGCCAGGGCCAATTCACTTTATGAGCGCGCCGCCGGATTGGGCGATGCACGTGCCATGCACTTTCTCGGCCTCAACTATGAACAAGCCATTGGCTTTGAAAAGGATGAAACCAAAGCATTTAAATGGTTCCAGCGCGCTGCAGAGGCCGGACGCGGCGATTCCATGCACAAGCTGGGACTGGCATTTGAAGAGGGACGGGGCACTGAAAAGGATCTGGGAGCAGCCCTGCTATGGTATTCTCGTGCCGCCGGAGAGCAACAGGTCAGCGCCTATTTTGCCCTGGGTGTGATGTATGAATTCGGCGAAGGTGTTGCCCGAAATGACGACGCAGCCTTTGCCTGGTACAAGCTGTCAGCCGAAAAAGGCAATGCTGCGGGTATGAACAATGTTGCGAATTTTCTCGAACATGGCCGGGGAACGGAAAAGAATATTGCCGACGCGCTTTCCTGGTATGAAAAGGGCGCCGAGGCTGGCGATGATTATGCTCAGGCAAATCTGGGGCTGATTTACCTCACCGGAGAGCATGTCAAAGAAGACGTCAAAAAGGGCAGAAAACTGCTCGACAAATCCATTGCCCAGGACAGCAGTTATGGCATGATCCGCCTGGGCCTTGCCTATGAAGACGGAATCGGAGTGGAAATGGATCGCGGCCGGTCCACGAAACTATTCCGCCAGGCAGCAGACCAGGGCAATGCAGAAGCAATGCGCTATCTTGGTATCAATTATCAGGAAGGTATCGGACTGCTCAAAGATCTCAACACTGCCAAGATCTGGTATGAAAAGGCCATTGCTGCGGGAGACACGCAGTCGGAAGATTTGTACGACAAGCTGGTCAAGGAAATGGCGACGGAGCAATAGTCCGATCGATCCCTGCCGGGGTATTATCAGCGATCATGCGAGATGAGAGTTTATCGCGAAAGCACAGCCGAGACAGGCTTTGCCCATCGCATCGCTAGCCTGCTGAACACTCGCCGCCCCAGAATCTGGCAGCAATATCCTTGGCGATACGCATGGGTCGCAACGTATCCGCATCGACGCAGCACCAGCTCGATTGCACTTCGGCCAACACATCTTCGCCGCGACGGATAACAGTGCTGTAAAAAGCCCGCGCGCCATGAACCTTTTCCAGCAACACCTCGGCGATCACATCATCGTCGAGAAATGCCGGCTTGCGATAGGTAATTTCGTGCTTGAGCGCCACCCAGAGATGGGTTGCCAGAGCCTCTGTCGGTGCAAAATTATTCCAGTGCGCAATCACGGCTTCCTGAACCCAGTTCAGGTAATTGGCGTTATTGACATGACCCATGAAATCAATGTCGTCGGGATCAATCGCAATATTGTGGTGATGGGGGAGCGCTTTCATGCTGCTGACAGTAATGTCAGTGCAAGCCAATGAACAGGCCAAAAACCGAAAATGCGACAGGTCGTTGCAATTTTTCGCCGCGGTTTGGAAAGAAAATGTGATAACTCTGACAGGGAGGAGATTTCCATGTCGATCACATACACGCAATTCCAGTCGGGATTTGGCGTTCCGAACCTGAGTCCCTTTTGCATGAAGGGGGAAATTCTGCTTAAAATGGCCAATCTGGAATATCAATCCAACATTCTGGATGACCCGCGCAAAGCGCCAAAAGGGAAGCTCCCCTTCCTCACCGACAAGGGCGTAGAAATTGCTGATACCAGCTTCATTCGCCGGCATCTGGAGCAGGACTATGCTGTCGATTTCGATTCCGGATTGTCCGATACCGACAAGGCAGTTTCACATGCGATGGCCAGGATGGTTGAAGAACGGCTATACTGGGTCATGTTATACAGTCGCTGGATGGATGATCGAAATTGGCTTCTCATCAAGGATTTCTGGTTCGGATCCATGCCGGTCATCGTGCGGAATCTTGTTCCGATGATCGCCCTGAAGCAGGTGAAGAGCGCTTTGCACGGTCATGGCATTGGCAGGCACCGTGCCGAGGATATCTACAAGTTTGGCGCTGAAGACCTCGCCGCCCTGTCGCAGCAATTGGGCGAAAAATCTTATATGTTCGGCGACACACCGACCAGCCTGGATGCAGTCGCCTATCCCGTCATTCTCAATTGCATGATTGAGAAGTTACCCGGCCCTTTGCTGGAAGCGGCAAAAAGCCATGAGAATTTCGCCGCATATGTGGAACGGTGCAACAGGCTCTGGTTTCCTGAGTTCTGAATCGTTTACTCAGGCCAAGGTGAGTTTAAACTCTTCAAACCGCAGTCTGGGACCATCCTTGAAATTCTGGAATCCATCGGAATGGGCGATCGAGTTCAGCATTTCATCGACCGCGACCCGATTTTCTCCAGTGAGAGCGCGATAGAAATCGAGGGGCCGTTGCAGCATCCACAAGCTGAATGGCGGTGTGATACGTTGCCCGCTGACGCCTTCAATCTCAAATTCTGCCATGCCCACCGCTCGTGGAATTTCGGCATCAGGATTGGCTTCGGCCCATAGGGACAACATGCCGGCACTGGTCTGCAGAAACGGCATTTGTTCGTTCATCATACGCTCGACAATCGGGATCAGTGTTTCCGGCACATAGTCGTCGGCCAGAAACTCCCCTGACAACGGAGTTTTCACATCCACCATTCGCTCGACCCAGCGCGCAACTTGCGGGGCGAGCCGTTTCATGATTTCGCCGGAAGCCGGGTCGCGATAGAGATGCGCGTACAGCGGCCCGATCAGCCCAAGATCGCCTATCGATGGCCGCGATCCCAACAGATAATCATGCGCCGTGAAATGGATGTTCAACTCCGCCAGCAATGCTTCATAACTGGCTTCAATCGCGGGGATTGTCTGCGGATTGATTCCCAATATCGGGCAGAATCCCTTAAAGTTCGCGCCGCGTTCGCGCCCGATCGCCAGCTGTTCTTGCTTGCTGGCCTCCGGAGCAGATGCGGCACCAAACTCGCCGTAAACCCATTCCTCGTTATAGTTCCAGCGATAATGCATCGCGGGTATCACCAGCCATTCGTCGCCGAAGACTTCCAGTAACAGGGCGATGAGCCTTTGTTTCGGCGTATCGGGATAGACGGACGGACCTTCGGACCCGGATTCAAAATGATCGATGATGCATGTGGTATCCTGCACGATTTCGCCATCCGCGGTTTCCATGACCGGAATGATGGGGCGACCAACCTTGGGCACGATAATATCCCGGTAGACGTCGGCAGATGATAAAATTTCTTCGTAGTCCACGCCCTTCCAGTCCAGATAGGCGCGCGCCTTTCCAGAATAGAGTGAAAGCGGTGCACCGTATAATTTATGTGTCATATTCAACCTCTTCCACGATAGGGAGCAACGCCCTGGTCCGGGATCCACAACCCGTGAGGCGGCTCCCCGGATTGCCAGAACACGTCGATCGGAATCCCGCCGCGCGGGTACCAGTAGCCGCCGATACGCAGCCATTTGGGGCTCATTTCAGTAAATAGTCGTTTGCCAATCCCCACGGTGCAGTCTTCATGAAACGCGGCATGATTGCGAAAAGAGCCCAAAAACAGCTTGAGTGATTTCGATTCAACAATAGTTTTGTCCGGCGCATAGTCGATCACCAGATGCGCGAAATCAGGTTGCGCGGTGACCGGGCAAAGCGATGTGAATTCCGGAGCTGCGAAACGCGTCAGATAGAGCTCGCCCGCACGCGGATTGGGGACATAGTCGAGCACGGCTTCGTCAGGCGATGCCGGCAGGAAGCTATCCTGACCCAGAAAACGAGGTGCAGGATCGGGTGAATCATTGTCTGTCATGCAGGTCATCTAGTCCACGGGGCAGCTGATGTCATCCCATGCCGGATATTCATACATGGTTCAGAGATTTCAGGCACAAATCACGGAACAGGGTCGACGAGGGTAATGAGAATAGTTCCGCAAGTTAGTTCCAGCCAAAGGCTTTGGCCTGTTCCAGTGATCGCCGTTACGGGATTGCTGCTGATGGTTGGTGCGCAAACTGTGCAGGCGCAGAGCACCCAGCCAGAACCGCTTGAACCGGTAATAGCTGATCTGCCGTCGGTCAGCGAATATTCTCTGCCGCCGGGCGACAACAGCACAGTAACCGATAATCCTGCGCAAGGACCGGTCGAGGAAAATGCGCTTCCGCCTGAAACGATTGAGCCGTCAGCGGGCCCCGCTCCAGACAGTCCGGTACCGAACACGCCTGCTCCGACGGCAACGCGACCTGCGGATGAGGGGGCTTCCCCTGGTTTCGATACCATCCTGACCGTGCCCGCCGATCCGGAACCGGCAGCCAATTCATTGCCTGACACGACAACCGCCGGCCCGGCAGCCAGAACCGCCGCCCCTCCGGAGTTTCGACAACCTGCCCAGCAGCCAATGCCAGCGACAGGACCAGCTCCCGGCTTTTCATTTGAATCAGATCAACCGACCGAATCCCCGAATAGCAACCTCACAGAGACCACTCCTGTTGCACCGGATGGTTCATTCCCGTGGTACCTGTATTTGGCGCTCGGTGTGGCAGGCATCGCGGTGGCTACCGCAATGATGTGGCGCAGAAAAAGAGCGATGACTCAAGCGGCCATTGAGCAAGATGAGAGTTTCGAACCCAGAATCGCTCTTGAGCCTGTGGAGGTCGATACGGTCGGTTCGAGCACAGAAACGCCGACAACATCTCCGGAGCCCGCAACGACAGAGCCATCTCCCCCAGCCGAAGGTTTCGTTCATTCCAATGCAGGCGGGAACAGACGCAATTCGGATCTGGGCGTACAGAATTTTGGATCTGCGCGACCGCAACGATGGGGGCATGTCCGGATCGAGTTTACCGCCAATGCCGCATCGTCAACGCTAATCAATGCTGTCCTGAACTATACTGTGACGTTATCCAACGAAAGCGGCGACCGTCTGACCAATCTGAAATTATCCGGCGCAATGGCTCAGGCTGAAAAAGACCTTGCTATGTCCGATCTGGGTTTTTCAGAAGACGTTCTACACGAGATTGCTGTTCTGGATGGCAATGAAACGATCACCTTGACAGGCGAACTCCGGCTTCCACTCAACGCAATCCGCCCCATTGCATTCAAGTCGCAGGCATTGTTCATCCCATTGACCCGTTTCGCGGTCGAATATCAGGATAATGATGATGAACGGCATCGTCAGGTCGCCGCCTTTGTCGTCGGTAGGGAATATGATCCGCCGCGCCCCAGAATGGCGCCATTTCGGCTGGATCTCGGCCCGCGCAGTTTTGCCCCCATTGGCCAGCGCGCGCTGCACACATAGGGGAATGCATAGTGGACGGAAAACAACTTGTTTCAATGATTTATTCAAAAATGACATTGGCGGTGGATTCTGCACGCAATGCGATATAGCCTCAACCGCTGAACTGCGAATCACTACACGGTGGCCTTGAGAGTCGTCACACCGGCGCTCTCGGATCTACTGGCACAAGGAGCATGATATGGAATTGCTGGTAACAACTGACTGGCTTGCAAATGAACTCGGCGCATCTGATTTGCGCATTGTTGATGCGACCAAATTCATGCCTGATGCTGGTCGTAACCCCGCTGCAGAATATGAAGCAGGTCATATTCCCGGTGCCGTGTTCATGGATCTGGGTGACCTCACTGACACCAGCAATGCTGTTGAAAACATGCTGCCCCCGCCAGAAAAATTTGCCAGCCGCATGCAATCTCTGGGTCTCGGCGACGGAAGCCGAATCGTTTTATATGATGACAGCCCACTGCGCAGTGCGACACGAGCCTGGTGGATGCTGACAATATTTGGTGCACATGAAGTGGCCATACTGGATGGCGGTATCGCCAAATGGAAAGCGGAAGGGCGGCCGCTGGAAACCGGTAAAGAAGCACTGCGCCATCGGCATTTTACTGTCTGGAAAGACGACAAGGATATTCGCACCAAAGCCGACATGCTTGCCAATCTGCACAGCAAGGATGAGCAGGTCGTGGATGCGCGCCCGGCCGACCGGTTCAGCGGAGAAGTCGAAGATCCTCGTCCCGGCATTGAATCAGGACACATCCCCGGATCCGTAAACATTCCGCACAGCCAGTTTTTCAATACTGATGGCACGTGGAAAAGCGCCGGTGATATCAAGGCAATATTTGATGATGCAGGCGTTGATCTCGGCAAGCCGCTTGTGACGACTTGCGGTTCAGGCATGACGGCTGCAGCCGTTTCCTTTGCGGCTGCAATTGCAGGTGCGGACAAGCTGGCACTGTATGACGGCAGCTGGTCCGAATGGGGCGCAGACGCGGATACTCCCAAAGCCACAGCATGATCCAGGCGCGCGTCGGTAACGGATCAGATCATTGACCGATGGCTCGCGCTCTTCGGGCAAACCAGCTACCCAGGCGACCAATGCCGGCCGACGCAAAACATGGACGGGTGCGGCTGTAAATCCGCCGGTCTGGCGCGCAAGCACTCATCTATACGAGTCAGTTGGCGAGCTGCGGCAAGGCGTCAAAAGCAATGAAGACGGGCAGTTTTTCTATGGCCGACGGGGATCTCCTACACAATGGTCGCTGGCTGATGCACTGACGGAAATGGAACCCGGAGCAGTGGGAACGATGCTCTACCCTTCCGGTGTGGCCGCGATTGCCTGCGCGATGCTTGCAGTACTGAATCCGGGCGATGAAATATTGCTGACGGACAGCAGCTATGACCCCAGCCGAAGTTTCGCCGATGCTTTCCTGAAACGCATGGGGATCACCGTGCGCTATTATGATCCCATGATCGGCAAAGACATTGCCGCTCTGTTCACGAACAAAACCAAAGCCGTGCTGATGGAAAGCCCGGGCAGCCTTACGTTCGAGGTTCAGGACGTCCCGGCCATTTGCAAGGTCGCACACGAAGCCGGTATTGTTACGCTGCTCGACAACACATGGGCGACGTCGAGATTTTTCCCGGCCCTTGAACATGGCGTCGATATTTCCATCGTGGCAGCAACCAAATATATTGTTGGCCATAGTGATGTGATGATCGGGGCGGTGACGACCCATGATGGTTTCTGGACCAAGCTGCGTCGGACCGCACAACAGCTCGGCCAGGTAGTTTCCCCGGATGATGCATATCTCACGGCCAGAGGCTTGCGCACACTGGAAGTCCGCCTGCGCCAGCATGAAAGCGGTGCTTTGCAAATTGCGAACTGGCTGAAGACACGACCGGAAGTCGGTCTGGTGCTGCATCCCGCGCTGGCCGATTGTCCCGGACACGAAATCTGGAAGCGTGACTATAGGGGATCTTCCGGGCTTTTTTCGTTCCAGCTGATCGAAGCGGATGAAAGTTCGCGTGCGGCATTTGTAGACGCGCTTGCCTTGTTCGGTATTGGGTATAGCTGGGGCGGGTTTGAAAGCCTTGCATTGCCAGTAGATCCTCAAAAATATCGAACAACAACGCAGTGGGATCACAAGGGCGAACTCGTCCGGCTTCAGATCGGACTTGAAGATCCCGATGACTTGATAGCGGACCTTGCCAACGCCTTTGAACATTATCATGATGCACAATCATGATGGAAGAATTTCTCGGTTACTTTGAATCATTGGCACCAGAAACGCCCCGCAACATCCAGTTGATCGAGGGCGCTGTTGCAGCAGCTTTGGTGGTGCTTGCGCTGGCAGCGGGCTGGATACTGAGCAAATATATCGGTCCCAGACTCCGTCATCTCTGGGAGACCCGCGCCGGGTATGAAAGCGAGCTCGCCGGTCGACGCATTCGCGATATGACACGGCGCGCTACAACCTTCATATTGTGCGGTCTGTTCATCGGGATATATGACTGGGGCCTCATCGCACAGGTGGTCTTTGCACTCACTATAGCGGCCACCATGGGCCTGTTCACCAATGACCTGATCCGCGGTGTACGAATGCCGGACTGGCTGGGAACGACCATGGGACTGGCAGTCTTTGTCTCGGTTGCGCTCGCCCTTGTCGGCAATATCGACCGCATTACCACCGCCATGTCGCGGGTTGGCATTGACGTCGGCACGAACCGCATATCACTGCTCGTCGTCGTCACAACAATCATGACAGCGGTCATATTGCTGGCCGTTGCCCGCGTGTTGATGAAGCTGGTTTCGCATGTCATCTCCAATAGTGACCTGGACGGCGCACAAAAGGTTCTGGGACAGAAACTGGCCACTGTTGCAATTTTGGGCGCGGCCTTTGTTCTGGGTCTGGATGTGCTTGGAATTGACCTGACAGCTCTGGCCGTCTTTTCCGGTGCCTTTGGTCTGGCCATTGGTTTCGGGATGCAGAAAACCATCGGTAACCTGATTGCGGGCATCATATTGCTGATGGATCGCTCTATCAAACCGGGCGATGTGATTGCGGTCGGTGACAGTTTTGGCTGGGTCAACAAGATCGGCGTCCGGGCGGTTTCCGTGCTGACCCGCGAGGGCAAGGAACACCTGATTCCAAACGAAAATCTGATGACGCAGGAAGTGGAGAACTGGTCATATTCCAACAAAAATGTTCGGATCAGTATTCCTGTCGGCGTGTCCTATAATACCGATATGGATCAGGCAATCGACTTGATGAAGCAGGCCTGTGTCGATGTGCCGCGCGTTTTGAACCACCCCAAACCGGTCGTCTGGATGCTGGAATTTGGAGATAACAGCGTCAATTTTGAAATACGCTGCTGGATCAACGATCCGCAATCTGGCGTGGGTAATTTTAAGGCAGCGGTCCTCAAGCGGGTCTGGGACCTGTTCAAGGAACACGAAATCGAAATTCCGTTCCCGCAGCGGGATGTGCATATCAGGATGATGCCTGAAAGCGGCATGAAATCTCTCAACATCGAATCGGAAAATCGCTCCGGTACCGCAGCGGCAGACTAAGCGCTAACCGACAAACAATTTTTCATGGCATTCAATTGCACATTGTTGAAATCACACTCTGCGGCCGTTGAAGTCGCTGAAAACCACTGATTTCAAGTGAAAATAACACCTGTGTCAATATTGCAACAAAATCAACTTATGTCATCTTTGCTGACATTTTTTTGTTGTGCAGCGCAGCAAAGTAAGGCAGCTTTCATGTGCATGTTTTGAGATTGTCCGCTGTTGGCTTTGCTGACGCAATAAAAAGACAACCAGAACAAATTCCAGGAGGGGCGATACGCATCAACCAGAAGGGAATTTTCATGCGCACGTCCACTTTAAAATCTTTCACTGCGGTTTCCGCAATTTTGCTGGCTTCGACGGTCACTCCCGCTCTTGCTCAAGAAGACGAGTCCTCCGGGATCACCATTTCCGGCAATGCCGCGGTCACTTCCGACTACCGTTTCCGCGGCCTATCCTTTTCTGATGGCGATATCGCGATCCAGGGCGGCATAGATGTTGCTCACGAAAGCGGCTTCTACATCGGCACCTGGGGCTCCTCGATCGAGGACAGTGCAACTTTTGGGCATACCGAGCTTGATTTCTACGGCGGCTGGTCCGGCGATGTCACTGACGGCCTGACGGTCGATGTGGGTCTGCTTTATTATTTCTACCCCAATGGCGAAGATGGCGTTGCGGGTCCAAGCGACTATTTTGAACCTTATGCATCGGTTTCAACCACTGTCGGTCCGGTCGAAGTGACTACCGGTCTCGCCTATGCCTGGTCACAAAACAGCCTCGGCAATGCGGACAACATCTATCTGTACACGGGTCTTTCCGCAGGTATTCCGAACACGCCGGTAACGCTTAACGCCAATATTGGTGTTAATGAGGGATCATTGGGTAATCCAGCCGGGGTTGTTGGATCCAACAGCTATGTCGACTGGACGCTGGGCGCCGACTGGGCGATCACTGAAAATCTGACCGCAAGCCTAGCCTATACGGACACAGATGCACCGGCGATCAACAATTTCACGGATAGTGCCTTCGTATTTACTTTGGGCGTTTCATTCTAATCCGGCTCGGGTTTTAATTCACAAACAGAATCGTCACAAAAGCGGGCCGCTCTGGAAACGGGGCGGCCCATTTCTTAGCTGGACGCGATCAATGACCGCGTAACCTCTTGCCGGGGGTTTGTGATAACCGCCTCCATCGGACCTGCCTCAATCACCCGGCCTTCGTCCAGCACGATTATCCGGTGACACAGGCGCCGCGCAGAGGCGATGTCATGGGTGATGAAAATGATACTGAGGCGGTTTTCCAATCTTAACCGGGCCAGCAGCTCCAATATGGACGATCCTGCCAGAGGGTCCAAAGCAGATGTCGCTTCGTCGAGCACCAACATATGCGGAGATGCTGCCAGCGCACGCGCAATTGCGACCCGTTGCGCCTGACCACCAGAAAGGCTGGAAGGGGCACGGTCGAGAAATTCTTCCGACAAACCAACATCTTCCAGAGATCGTATGACCTGCTGCCGTCGCTCGTCCGCCAATATCTCTGGTTTCAGATAGCGCAACGGTTCGGCAATAATTTCGCCCACCGTCCATTGCGGATCAAGGCTGGCAACCGGGTCCTGAAAAACCGGCTGGATCAATGCACGCATCTTTTGGTTGCGCCGACGTCGTTCGGGCAGCTGCTCGGACAGCCAGCTGATTTCTCCCGAGGTGACCGGTCCAATTCCTGCAATTGCTCTGCCCAAAGTTGATTTTCCCGAACCCGATCCGCCGACAATGGCAAGTGCTTCTCCTGCTCCGACAGAGAGATCCGCATTTGTGATCGCACTGACCATACCGCGCCGCCATCCCGGGCGCTTGAACAACACCGTCACGTCCCTGGCCTCCAGTTGAATCTCACCAACGGGCGGGAGATCTGGAGCGGGTTCATCCAGGCGCGGTGTCGCGGCAATCAGGCGCTTTGTATAGGGCTTCTTTGCACCGGCAAGGATCTTGGCAGTCGGACCATGTTCCACCACGCGGCCCTTTTCCATCACCACCAGCTCATCTGCGTGTCCCGAAACCGAAGCAAGGTCGTGACTGACGAGCAACATCCCCAGGCCTTGTTCTTCCCTCAGCTCATCCAGCAAATCCATGATGTCGCCGCGCAGTGCAGCATCCAGAGCACTGGTCGGCTCATCCGCAATCAGAAGCTTGGGACGGTGCGCAATCGCAGCGGCGATCATCACCCGCTGACGTTCTCCACCAGACAGTCGGTGCGGAAACTGATCAAGCCGTTCGTCGGCACGGGACAGACCCACGCGTTTGAGTTTTTGCGCAAGATCACGCCGGGATAACCGCGGTGCACCGGCCTGTGCAGACGCTTCCTGCAACTGGACGCCGATGGATAGATGGGGCGTCAACGCGGTCAGCGGCTGTTGAAAGACAAAGCCGGTCAGCTGGCTGCGCGCCCTGCGCATCTGCTGCGCATCCGCATCGGCCAGTGCAACCCCGTCAAGCATTGCGGTTCCGAACGTCTTTCCCGGTGTCAGACCAAATGGCGACAGGCAGGTCAGGCTCTTGCCCGAACCCGAAGCCCCGATTATTGCCGTGCACTTTCCAGCTGCAACGTCCAGATCAACACCGTCAACCAACCGCTTTCCGTCGATTTCAACAGCCATGTTGCGGATGGAATAGAGGCTCATGAATATATGTCCCGGAGCCGCTCGCCCTCTATCGTCAGGCAGACGAGTATGAGAACCAGCATGCCGCCAGGCAGGAACAGGCCCAGCGGGGCCATATCCATATCATCCGCGCCTTCCTTGACGAGGATACCCAACGACGTCAGCGGTTCCTGAACACCCAGGCCAAGGAACGACAGGAAGCTCTCGACCATAACCACCTGCGGCACGGTAAGCATCAGATAGGCCATGGCGACACCGGCCACATTGGGCAGGATATGCCGGACCATGATGGTAAAAGGCGAAGCACCTGCTGCTTCGGCCGCCAGTATAAAGGGCCGTTGTTTGAGCGCCATGACCTGTCCTCGTACCACCCGTGCCATGGTCAGCCATTCCACCAGTCCGATCCCGATGAATACGAGCAGGATCGAGCGCCCGAATATAACCATGAGCAGGATGACGATGAACATGAATGGCAAAGCATAGAGCGCATCGACAAACCGCATCATGGCTTCATCCACCCGTCCGCCTATCCATCCTGCGGTAGCACCCCAGGCGATTCCGACGACCAGCGAGACCAATGCAGCGGCGAAAGCGACCATCAAAGTGATGCGGGTTCCGGCTGCTAATCTGGCCAGACGATCGCGTCCGATATCATCCGTTCCGAAAATATGCGTACCCGAGAATGCCGGTGCCCGAACAGCATTCCAGTCGATCTGGTCATATGTCCAGGGCAGAAGCCACGGCAGGACGAGAACCAGCGCAACCAGAACGATCACCACCCAAAGCGGCCAATGCCGGGAAATTACAAAGCGCTTCATGCGTCACGCATCCGGGGATCGAGCCAGCCATAGATCAGATCGGCAAACAGATTGAACAGGATGATCAGTGCGGCGTAAATGGTTACAACACCCAGCACCAGCGGATAGTCGCGATTTAGCGCGCCCTGCACAAAATAGCGCCCCAGCCCGGGCAAGCCGAAGACAGTCTCGACAACCACAGCACCGGTGAGCAAACCCGCTGCAGCCGGACCCAAATAGCTGGCGACCGGAACAAGTGAAGGGCGAAGTCCGTGTTTGAACAGGATCCGGCTTTCAGACAATCCGCGGGCACGTGCCGTCCTGATATGATCCTGTTTCAGCACAGTGGCCAGTCCTGCGCGCGTCAATTTGGCGATGGCCCCTGCCACTGGCAGAGCTAGTGCCGCTACCGGCATCACCAGCCAAGCTGCACCATCACCTCGACCCGAGACCGGGAGCAGGCCCAGCCAGAGCCCCAGAAAAAGGGCCAGCGCCGGTCCGGTCACGAATGTCGGCAACGCGGTTGCAATAGTGGCCATCATCATGATCGCCTTGTCGGCGGCCCGGCCCGCACGGATCGCAGCGAGCAACCCCAGGGAAACGCCCGCAATCAGTGCAACGACGATGGCCAGCCCGCCAAGCATCAGAGAAATGGGCAACCCCTGGGCCACCAGTTCGGTTACGGTAAAGTCCCGATATACGAGCGACGGCCCGAAATCGCCCTGCACCAGACGCGAGAGATATATCCAGGCCTGCTCCCCCAATGGTTTGTCGAGACCATAAGCAGCCTGGAGAGCTTCCCGGGTCTCCGGTGCCAGGGGGCGTTCGCCGTCAAATGGTCCGCCCGGTGCCAGACGCATCAGGAAGAAAGATACCAATATGATCCCCAGCAGCGTAGGAACCGCTGTCATCAGCCGCCGGGCAATCAGCGCCAGCATCGAAAGCTACAGCTCCATCTGGCCGAAGCAGGATCGCACTTCGCTCAAAAACAGCTCAGGCACTTCCAGGGCGGCAAAATGACCGCCACGATCAGGTTCGCCCCAATATTGCAGATTCTTGAACCGGTGCTCGGCCCAGCGCCGCGACGGGGTCATGATTTCATTTGGGAATATGCTGCATCCTGCTGGCATGGTGACCGGGTCGACATTGGGATTCCCAAAGCTTTCTCGATAAAGCCTGGCAGACGATGCCCCGGCATTGTTGAGCCAATAGATCATCACATTGTCCAGCAAGCGGTCGCGGTCAAAACTGTCATCGGGCGATCGGGCCCCGTCTGACCAGCCCTGAAACTTCTCCATGATCCACGCCATCTGACCGACCGGAGAATCGGCCAGCCCATAGCCAAGCGTTTGCGGTTTGGTTTTCTGAATCTCGGCATATCCGGAGCCTTCAGTCTGATAACCGGCAAAATGGACGAGAGATGCTTGCTCTTCCGGCGTCGGACTTTGCATGACTTCGGGTGGCGGAGCGCCAACGACGACCAGGTTGATATGAATTCCGGCGCAAGCTCCCAGATTCTGCACGCCGATTGCAGATGTCACCAATGCGCCCCAGTCGCCTCCTTGCGCAAAATAGCGATCATATCCCAGGCGTTTCATCAGGACATTCCAGGTCTCTGCGATCTTTTCGGCATTCCATCCAGTTTCTGCCGGTTTGCCGGAAAAGCCGTATCCGGGCAAAGATGGTATGACCAGATGATAGGCATCTTTCGAATCTGCACCATGTGCAACCGGATTGGTCAGAGGGCCGATAACATCCAGGAACTCGACGATCGAACCCGGCCAGCCATGTGTCATGATCAGCGGTCGTGCATCTGGTTCCGGAGACCGAATATGCATGAAGTGAATATCAACACCGCTAATCTCCGTCATATGATGCGGATATTGATTGAGCCGTGCTTCGCAAGCCTTCCAGTCGTAGGAAGATCGCCAGTGGGTAGCGATATCCTGAACATATTCCAGCGGGATACCCTGCGACCAGTCGTCTACCGGTTCTTTCTCAGGATAGCGGGTCATCGCCAGACGGGCGTCCAGATCTTCCAAAACCGACGACGGTATGTCTATTTGAAATTCCCTGATCGCGTCGCTCATCTTCATCTCCTGTGACATTCTGGCACGGCAGCCAGTTTATCAATAGTCGGCTTACATTGTCGGAACTGGCGCTTCACCCGAATAGTCGTAAAAACCTTTTCCGGTTTTCCGGCCAAGCCAGCCGGCTTCGACATATTTCACGAGCAGCGGAGCCGGGCGGTATTTCGGGTCACCAAAATCGCTCTGCAAAACCCGCAAGATCTCGAGCAGAGTATCCAGCCCGATCATGTCCGCAAGCGTTATCGGTCCCATCGGATGTCCCAGGCCGAGCTGCACGCCGCGATCAATATCTTCCATCGATGCGGTACCTTCGCCCAAAGCAAAAAAGGCTTCGTTGAGCATCGGCAACAATATCCGGTTCACGACAAAGCAAGGCGAATCCTTGGCCAGAACGGCCTGTTTGCCGACCGCCTTTGCGAAGTCACTGGCAATCGCGACGGACTGATCGCTGGTTGCCAGCCCGCGGATAATTTCCACCAGCCCCATCAAAGGCACCGGATTGAAAAAATGTACCCCGACAAACCGACTGGGATCTTTTACCGACTGCGCGAGACGGGTGATGGAAATGGATGAGGTATTAGAGGCGAGAATTGCCTGATGTCCCAGAATTTCCGAAGCAGCCGCAAATATCTGTCGCTTGATTTCTTCGCGTTCGGTCGCAGCTTCCACGATCATGTCAGCGCTTGCCATGGGGTCCAGCGAACCGACAGTTTCGATCCGATTGAGTGCCGTTTCAGCGGATTGCTGATCGATCTTTTCCTTCTCGACAAGCCGGACCAGCTGACGTGCGATACCGGCCTTGCCTTTCTCGGCAATCTCTTGATTCATGTCCGACAGATAGACGTGATAACCCGCCTGCGCTGCGACTTGCGCAATACCGGCACCCATTTGTCCTGATCCAATTATTCCGATCGATTTCACAGCACATTCCTTGTTGATTTCAGCAATATCCACAAGGCACTAGCGATTGTCGATCAAACTGGCTAGATTACAAATATGCCCCCTGTTATTTCTGCCATGACTCTCTTTGCATTTGCTTCAGCTGCAAGCACCGGGCTCGCGTCGACAAACCCGATTCCCGGCAAGATCGAAGTGTTCAAGGACTGGGCGGTAGGCTGTGACAATGGCGGCGATTGCCGCGCCACTTCATTTACCGGCAAGGAAAGCGGTAGCTTTGAGGACTGGGGCGGTCCTGTCAGTATCGTACGGACCGCAAGCCAGGACGGGATATTACGGGTTCGTGTAATGTTCACCGAGGTCAATGAGATTGATCGTTACCAAATGATCGTCGATGGCAAACTGGTCGACACCGGGCCGATAGTCAAAGGCGACTATCCGATCGAGATCGTTGGAGAAGATGCCAAGAAAGTTGCCACTGCGATAGTACGCGGGCGCCAGCTGACGGTTACCGGGCCGGGCGATGAAATCCTGACCAAAATATCCCTGTCAGGTTCCGCCGCCGCTCTTCGCTATATCGATCAAAAACAAAACCGCACCTACACCCGGACCGCGCTTGTTGCCAAAGGACGGCGGACGTTCAAGCCTGTCCATGTTGAAATCCCGGTTGTTCCGGTTTCGCGCTGGACAAAATCCGAACGGATTCCTGCAACCACGGAAATAGTCAATCTGGTCGAGAACTCGAAATGCAAGGAAGACCGCTTCGGAGTGGTTGAAGATCAGGTATATCCCATCGGTCAGAAAGACGGCACCTATCGCGCGCTTATTCTCATGGCTTGCGGTTCCGGCGCATATAATTTTTCAAGTGCAGCGTATATTGGTGAAATTATCGGCAGTGAAGCGGATGGCGCAAGCTGGACGTTCACTCCTGCGAAATTTGATATTCAACCGGCCTGGGGCGGCGAAGGACGTCTGCCACTGCTGGTCAACGCATTTTGGGATGAAACAGATCAGACACTGGGCAGCTATGCCAAAGGTCGCGGTCTTGGCGATTGCGGAAGCGCGGAAAACTATGTTTGGGACGGTGCCCAATTCCGTTTGATCGAAGCGAGCAACATGCCGGAATGTCGCGGCGCTTACGAATGGATTACCACATGGCGCGCGTCTTATCGTGATGTCAAACCGACCAAAGAACCCGAAACACCCACTGGCGGTTGATCAGAAACTGACGCCTAGGGTGCGTTTTTGAACGGGCGGGCATCTGCCAAAATCAGCGAGAAATAGTCATCCTTGTCACTCCATTCGCGGATCGGTGACCAGCCGCCCGCCCGCAACATCAACCGGGCATCCCGCAATCCATATTTGTGACTATTCTCTATGTGAATTTTTTGCCCTTTCTGCATGGCATAACTGTCGCCGCCAATTGCGAAGCGAACGTCCGCCAGAGCTTCAAGATATATTTCAATCCGCGCATATAAATCATTCCAGACTGCGACATGCGCAAACCGGTCAACCGGGATGTCTCCGTCCAGTTCACCGTTGATTCGGTGCAGCAGGTTAAGGGAGAACTGCGCGGTAACACCCGCACTGTCATCATATGCTGCAACCAGCACATCTGTGTCCTTGATCCGGTCAAAGCCAATCAGCAACTGCGCGCCCTCGCCCAGCGTGTCACGCATGAAACGTAACAGATCAACCGACGTCCGGGCTATCATGTTGCCAATGGTCGAGCCCGGGAAAAAGCCCAGCTTTGGCATATCAGTCACTTCTTCAGGCAATTGCAGATGCCGCATGAAATCGGCTTCCAGCGGATAGATCGGCAAATCCGGGAATACAGTCTGCAGTTCACGAGAGCTTGCCGCAAGAAATTCGCCGGAAATATCGATCGGGACATAGCCTGCCGGATCAAGCGCGCGCAATAGATGCGGCGTCTTGGTCGAACTGCCCGACCCAAATTCGATCACCGCCCGTTCTGGTCCGGCAATTTTTGCGATGTCCGGACAATGTTGCTCAAGCAAACGGGTTTCTGTCCGGGTTGGGTAATATTCGGGAAGTTCGGTAATCTCTTCGAAGAGCTCGGAACCGCGACGATCATATAACCACCGTGCCGGAATTGCATGCTGCTGATCCGCAAAACAGCTCAAGACGTCATTCCGGAATGCCGGATCAACCGGGCTTTTCATCATATCCATGGAGAAGACCGTCCTTGGCGGTTAGGGGGTGAAGGGCTAGATATCCCGTGCCAGACGAAGGCCCGTAAACTGCCAGCGTTGATGGGGATAGAAAAAATTTCGGTAACTGCTGCGCATATGTCCGGGCGGCGTAGCGACGCTGCCGCCACGCAAAACAAACTGCCCTGACATGAATTTGCCATTATATTCACCAACCGCCCCTGTCACCGGCTTGAAACCTGGATATGGTCGATAAGCACTGCCCGTCCATTCCCAAACCTGACCGGTGCAGGGCAAATCATGATTTGCGGTTACTTCCCATTCCATCTCGGTTGGCAGGCGCGCGCCGGCCCAACTGGCATAGGCATCGGCCTCATACAGGCTGATATGTTGCACCGGTGCCGACATATCCAGAGGCTGATTGCCCGCAAGTCCAAATTCAGACCATATCGCGTCCGTTGACTGGCTCCAGTAAAGAGGCGCATCAATATTCTCTGCCTGCACCCAGGCCCAGCCATCGGCAAGCCAGTGCATCGGGTCACGATATCCTCCGTCCTCGATAAATTCGAGCCACTCGCCATTAGTCGCTGGCCGGTCAGCCAGTTCGAACGGGGTCAGCAGAACTTCATGCCTTGGCCCCTCGCAATCAAATCCAAAGCCATTGTCATCATGGCCAATCTGATGAATCCCTGCCGCACCGGCCATCCAGCCTAAAGGCTGCATCGTGCCGGAACGCGCGCTTTGCGCAAGATCTGGCAAGCAGGCAGGTTTCATAGGATTGCGAGAGAACAGATGCAAAATATCCGTGAGCAATAATTCCTGATGCTGCTGTTCGTGATTGATCCCAAGCTCAACCAGTGCATTCAACTCTTCCGAAAAGTCGGGCATGGCTGCCTTCATCGCGGCATCGACATGTGCCCGATATGCCAATATTTCATCCAGCGATGGACGAGTCAGCAATCCACGTTCCGGCCGGGCGTGTCGATCACCCTCGGATTCATAATAACTGTTAAAGAGATAAGCATATCGTTCATCAAATACCTGATAATCCGCAATATTTTCACGCAGTAAAAAGGTTTCGAAAAACCAAGTGGTATGCGCGAGATGCCATTTCGCCGGCGATGCGTCCTCCATCGACTGGGCCGTTGCATCCGCATCGCTAAGATGTTTCACCAGATCACAACTGTGCAACCTGACCGAATGGAACCGCGATTTCAGAATATCGCAAGCATCCGGATTGTGATCGCCTTCCGAGGATGAAAACGATTTTTCGGCCTGGCTTGCGATCAATCCTACTCCGGTTAGTCGGTGGCCGCAGAACATAGCGCGAACAGCCTTTGGGTCAACATGTTAAATTTGCGCCACCCCGTTGCATATTCGTCTGACACCGCGCTTTTTGCGCCTCACAGACGCTTAGCGAGACGCGCCAGGCACCCATAAAATGTCATCTTTCCCGCCATTGTTCATCGCCCGACCGAGCACGAACAGATAGTCGGAGAGGCGATTGACATAAGCCAGTGCGAGAGGATTGATCGCTAACTCACCAGCTGCTGCAACAGCCGTGCGTTCGGCGCGACGAGCGATAGCGCGCGCCAGATGTACTGTAGCCGCTGCATCACTGCCTCCGGGAAGAATGAAGCTGGTCAGCGGATTCAGGCTATCATTGACCTGATCAATGTCCCGTTCCAGCCGTTCAACTTGCGTCGCCGTAACCCGCAGCACCATTTCCGATGGAGAAAAATCATCATTCTCGCCCGCGGGCGTGGCCAGATCAGCTCCGAGATCAAACAGGTCATTTTGTATGGTCCGCAATGCCCTGACCGCTGCGTCACCTTCAATCGCGCAAATGGCGACACCGATCGCACTGTTCAATTCGTCGACATCGCCTATCGCCGCCATACGTGGATCGTTTTTTGCAATCCGTGACCCATCAACCAGTCCGGTCGTACCGTCATCGCCAGTTTTCGTGTAGATTTTATTGAGCTTGACCATCGAAAGGCAGTCAGCTTTGACCGCCAGCCATCAGCAGAAGCAATGCGACAAGCACCACCGCAATCGCCTGATATTTGACTCTCGCAAACATCATTTGATTCTGTTTTTTGTGCGATGCCGTGACACCTTCGGAATCGACATCATCGGGTTCCATGTTCGCAAATGCGATCAGCCCCCGGACGAGAGCGAAAACAACGGCGCCTGCGGCCAGTACGATCAGGGCAATAAATAGGATTTCCATGCGTGTTACCTAGTCCTTTGACAGTGTGATTCCAACAGGGAAAATATTTTCCCGCAATTGATCGGCCAGTTTTTGCCCGTCTATGCCCCCTTGCCGCAATATGGCCAAAGAGGCAGAATTTCGACTTTTGCCAAGTTTGTAGCCGGTTTCATCCAGCAAAACGGGATGATGCACATAGTCCGGCGTTGGCAATTCCAGCAAGGCCTGAAGGAATCGATGGACATGCGTTGATGCCAGCAAATCCTTGCCCCGGACAACATGTGAGATTCCGTCTCTGGCATCGTCCAGAGAAACCGCAACATGATAGCTGACCGGCGTATCCTTGGGCTGGATAATCACATCACCCAGCACCGCATGATCCGCAAATTGTTCGCCTCGATACTCGTCATTCCAGACCAATCGGCCACATTGCTGCGCGACTTTCTCCGCATCGAGCCGCAGACAAAAAGCCTCTGACTGCATGCGATTTGCCGCTTCATCCGCCGACAAACCGCGACAGGTTCCAGGATAGATCGGGCCGTCCGGACCGATTTCTGCTTTGCCTTTTTCGTGCACGGTCCGCAATTCGGATCGGGTACAGAAACAGGGATATGTCACTCCCATGCGAATCAAACGTTGCAGAGCCGCATCATAATCCTTGAAGCGCCTGGATTGGTAGATAACTTCTTCGTCAAAAATCAGCCCCAACCAGCGCATATCCTCCAAAATGGCATCGGTATATTCAGGTCGGCTGCGCTGGATATCGATATCTTCCATACGCAACAGAACACGTCCGCCCTTGTTCCGGGCAAAGTCATGGGCGACAATGGCGGCATAAGCGTGGCCCATATGCAACAATCCATTGGGGCTAGGGGCAAAACGGACCACTACATCTTGCTGCACATACCCTCTTGACGTCAGAGCCATGTTAATGTTGTCTTGCGAAAAGTTGTAATGACCATGTCATGTTCTTGCGGATATGGACCTGACAGTCAAAGGGAGCAGGCAATTTATGTATCACCCGGACCTCGTTCGCCACCCGGAAAACTGCCCGTCGCTGGTTCTGAACGCGGACTATACGCCCTTGTCTTACTATCCGTTGAGCCTTTGGCCATGGCAAACAGCGATCAAGGCCGTGTTTCTCGACCGGGTTGATATTGTGTCGAGCTACGAACGGGAAGTGCACAGCCCCAGCGTTGATATGAAGATCCCTTCTGTCATTGCGCTGAAAAATTACGTCAAACCTTCCGAATATCCTGCGTTTACGCGTTTTAACCTGTTTCTGCGTGATCGGTTTACCTGTCAATATTGCGGGTCAGAAGACAATCTGACCTTTGATCACGTGATCCCACGTCGCCAAAAGGGCCGAACAACCTGGGAAAATGTGGCAACGGCCTGCTTGCCGTGCAATCTGAAAAAAGGGGGCAGAACCCCGCGCGAGGCGCACATGAACCTTTCGCGGCAACCCATCAAGCCCACCAATTGGCAACTACAGGAACATGGCCGTGCGTTCCCGCCAAATTTTCTGCACGAGACCTGGCATGACTGGTTATATTGGGACATCGAACTGGAAAGCTAGATCATTTGTCGTAACAGGGATATCTATCGCGAGATCAAACCAAATTGCCGATCACATTTGATCAAAGATCTTTGTTTTCGCAACTATCTCAAAAACACTGGTTGAACCTATTTTCAAAAATGCGATTTTTTGTTGCATGTTAATAGAAAATTACAGTACTATATTGCACATATAAGATCGTATCTAAAACTATATTTTGAGAGACCGGCTGAGTGATATAGTGCAATCGGGATTAAACTTGATTCCGGAAACAGGTTTGAATTCTTCCCAGGCAACCTTTTTTCCATTGATTGCTGGTTCTCTCGATTGGTAGGGATTATTACGCCAGCACAGGCCGCGGGGAGCATTATGACAGATATAAATCGCAATATTTCAAACCCCCAACCGGATCAGCCGAAGGCAGAGAACCGGCCGATCGCGGATCTCGCAAAACTAATCCTGAATCAAAACAGGAAGCGCCACAGGTTCCTGCCGCAGATGGAATGGGGCGAACCCAGCTGGTATATTCTGCTTGATCTGTTTGTTAGCGAGGTAGATGGCGACGAAACAGGGCTGAAGGCTGTCGCACATCGAAACAATATTCCCGAATCGACGACCCGACGATATGTGGAACTGATGATTGACCGAAATCTGATCGCACATTCACCTGCAGTCGGCGATATTGCCGACCAGGACCTGATCCTCACTCCGACTGCAAAAATAGCGTTGAAGAACTGGATTCATGATGTGCTGAGATCGGTGAACAGGCAGGTTCAATAAACAGTCTGAATTGGGTTGTTCGCCAGTCACCCCAACAATCGCGACACATCTGCTGCCTACCGTTTCATTCGACCTCGCATATGACATTTCCGGACGATAGCGGGGGAAGTCGATAACAACCCCAAGAATCACTTGACCCGTTCTCTGTTGCAGTGCAGCAATATCCTATGACAAAACCCCTTACGGTCCGCCAGAATCCGGACATCAAATATCTCGGCAAATTGCTAGGCGATGTAATTCGCTCCTATGGCGGTGAAGAATTGTACCGGCGTACGGAATATATCCGATCAACCAGTGTCGATCGTCATCGCGGGATTGCAGAAGCAGACGCAATTGATCCCGGGCTCGATGCGCTGTCGCTCGACGAAACAACGGCCTTCGTCCGCGGCTTCATGCTGTTTTCCCTGCTTGCAAATCTCGCGGAAGATCGTCAGGGCGTCGCTGCTGAAGAAGGGGCGAGTGTAGAGGAAGCAGTTAAAAAACTGGCCAGCGAAGGCGTTGATCAGGAAGCCATATTGAGCCTTTTGGACGAGGCACTGATCGCTCCGGTATTGACCGCCCATCCCACCGAAGTTCGCCGCAAGAGCATGATCGACCACAAGTCCCGGATCGCCGAGCTGTTGCTGATGAAGGATGCTGGCGCCAGCGACACGCCCGAAGGCGATGTTCTGGATGACGCCATCATGCGTCAGATCGCATTGCTCTGGCAAACCCGCCCGCTCCGCCGCGAGCGGCTGTTCGTCACCGATGAAGTCCAGATTTCGCAGAGTTATATGCGCGACGTCTTCTTGCCGGTGCTGCCCCGTCTTTATGGGAAGTGGGAAAAAATTCTCGGTAGCCGTCTGCCCAATTTTCTGAAACTCGGCAGCTGGATTGGCGGCGACCGCGACGGCAATCCTTTTGTCGATGCAGATGCCATGCGCGAAGCATTGTCCCGTGCTGCCGAGACAGTCATCGGTTATTATCTGATGCGCATTCACGCCATGGGAGCGGAACTGAGCATCTCGACGGAATTGGCAGAAGTCCCGGATGCCGTCATTGCACTGGCGGAACGAAGCGGAGATGATGCGAAAAGCCGGCAGGATGAACCCTATCGCCGTGCTTTGTCAGGAATCTATGCGCGCCTGTCCGCCACCCATTTGAAGTTGTGCGGACATGTCCCGGGCCGACCGTCCTCAATCTTGGCCGATCCATATGCCAACCCACAGGAGTTACGGGAAGATCTGATCATTCTCGCCCATGGTTTGCGTGCAAACGGCAAGGGTGTTTTCGCCACATCCGGTGCGCTCGGCAGGTTGATCCGCACAGTCGAGCTATTTGGCTTTCATCTGGCGACGCTGGACATGCGTCAGAATAGCCGCATTCACGAACGTGTGGTTGCGGAACTGCTCGCCGTTGCTGGAGTCGAGGCAAATTATCTTGAACTGGAGGAACCGGATCGCATCAGGATCCTGCGTCAGGAGCTCGCCAATAATCGACCGCTCTTCAGTCGCTGGGTCGACTATAGCGAAGAAACTGCCAAGGAACTTTCGATCATCAATGCGGCTGCAGAAGCCCATCAGCTTTACGGGCCGGAGGTGATCGTCAACTACAATATCAGCAACGGCGAGACTGTTTCCGATATTCTCGAAGTCTATGTCCTGTTAATGGAAGCCGGTTTGTACAGCGCACCCGACGACGCCAACAGCGCGCCAGCCAGTCCGATCATGGCAGTCCCGCTTTTTGAAACAGTTGCCGATCTGGAAAATGCGCCAGATGTCATGACAGATTTTTTCGCTCTGCCGGAAATGGCAGCCTTGACGCAGTCCCGGGGATTTCAGGAAGTCATGATTGGCTATTCCGACAGCAACAAGGATGGCGGTTATATCACTTCGACCTGGAGTCTGTTCAAAGCCAGCCGGGCGTTGACGCCAGTCTTTGAAAAGGCCGGCGTAAAAATGCAATTGTTCCACGGTCGCGGCGGTGCGGTTGGTCGCGGCGGCGGATCTGCTTTCGGCGCGATCAAGGCACAGCCCAAAGGGACAGTTGCAGGCCGGATCAGGATTACCGAGCAAGGAGAAGTCATCGCCGCCAAATATGGTACCATGGGAGTGGCCGAGGCCAATCTTGAGGCCATGACATCGGCGGTGCTGATCAACACGCTTGAACCCGTTCAGACCGACCCCGAAGTTGAAGCCGGTTTTGCGGATGCGATGGATGATATCTCGAAGACCGCTTTTACATCTTATCGCGATCTTGTTTATGGCACGGATGGATTCCGGACGTTTTTCCGGCAGATGACGCCCATTTCCGAAATTGCCAAACTCAAGATTGGATCCCGACCGACCAGCCGTACGAAAAGTGACCGGATTGAAGATTTGCGCGCCATCCCCTGGGTATTCAGCTGGGCACAAGCCCGCGTGATGCTGCCTGGCTGGTACGGTGTGGGACAAGCCCTTGCGGAATATGATGATCTGTCGAAGCTAAAAGATATGGCTCAGTCCTGGCCGTTTTTTCAGGCCAGCCTTTCAAACATGGAAATGGTCCTCGCCAAATCTGACATGGGCATAGCCGCGCGCTATGCCGAGCTGGTCGAGGATCAGGAAATGGGTCAGGCAATTTTTGGTCGCATTCGATCTGGGTGGGAGCAGACCCGCGATGTGCTGCTGGAGATTACCGATCAACCACATTTGCTCGCGAAAAACCCGGCTTTGTTCAACAGTATTGAACTGCGCCTCCCGTACATCGAACCGCTCAATCACCTTCAGATCGAACTCACCAAAAGGCTGCGGGCCGGCGAAGATGATCCGCGGATTGGCGAAGGAATTCAGCTTTCGATCAATGCGATCGCGACTGCGCTGCGCAATAGCGGTTAACAGATAAGATCTTTATTCACGGTTTGCTTCGGCGAGTAACGTCAGCAACAATGTCTGAACCGCAATATGGGCATCCGTGTTTTCCCAGGATTCATTGGGCGCATGCGCATTTCGGGATATACCGCCCCGGCTCATCGTAATTGCGGGGATTCCAAGTGAAAGCGGGATGTTGGCATCGGTTGATGACGCCATCACATTTGGTACCAGTCCCTGTTCGCGCATCGCTGCGCTGACAAAACCGAAAAGGCTCGAATTCTCACTGTTCCGTCCGGCAGGCCGCTTTCCTACAGATGTAATTTCGAGCGTCAGCGCATCGTTTGTTGATCGCTGCGCGTTTTCGGCATCCAGAGCTTCCTGCAATGCTTTCCGCAAGGCGGCGTCCAAACGATCGAGTTTGACAGTGTCTGCGGAGCGCATGTCGACTTCCATCCAGCTGCTGAACGGAATGGAATTGATCGACGTACCGCCGCCGATCCGGCCAACCGAGAAAGTCGACTTGAGACCCGTTTGAGTAATCTCGCGGCCAGCTGCCGTGAAGCGGGTAATGGCATCAGCCAATGCCTGATGAGGATGGGCGCTTCCAAACGCTCCGTAGGAGTGACCGCCCGGACCGTTGAACGTGACGCGGTACCTGTTTGATCCCACTCCTGCGGTGATCAGTCGGTTGACCGAACCACCGTCAATCGCAATAAAGCTATCGATCCGGGGTCCGCCCTCGCGAAACAGATGCCGGACACCGCGCAGGTCGCCCAGGCCTTCTTCTCCAACGGAACCAACAAATAATATATCGTCTTCTGTTGTCAGTCCCTGTGATTCCATCACCTCGGCGAGACTGAGCATGGCGATCAGTCCGCGCGTATTGTCGCCAATGCCGGGCGCGTGATAGACATTGCCTTCTTTGCGCACCGTCACATCGGTTTCAGCGGGAAACACGGTATCGATATGTGCCACAACAGCTACGGTTCTGACACCAGTGCGTCCCGGTCGGCGCGCCAGAACATTGCCGACTTCATCAATGCGGACATCTGACAGACCGCCGGATTTCAAGTCTTTGGCAAGCAACTGCGCGCGAACGGATTCCTCAAATGGCGGAGCGGGAGTTTCCGTATAGGCGATCAGTCGGTCGATATTGGTCTGCTCCATCGCCTCGATCTCAGCAAAGGCGGCCTGGACACGGGGGTCCTCCATGAGCCTGTCGATGACCTGGCTCGGATTAACGGCGGTGAATGGGCCGGAAGTCGAAGCCGTCCTTGCATCTACCGGGCCGGAAACGCCGTTTGCCAATCCGGCAAGGCACGCGCAAGCCAGAAGCAATCGCATGTTAACGTGGATCATGAGTTCTTCTTCCCCAAAAATTCAATCGGACGTCATTCCGACAAAACCGGGCATATTGCAAACCTGTTTCCGGAATAACCAATTGTCGGAATTGCATCACGAAAAGCAGCATGCCAGGCTGCCGATGCGCAACAGACTTGACGAACGACACAAAAGTTACGCAACTGAAGGTCGCCGATCACCCGGTATTTAGTGCAAACAGGATTCCGATTTGGACAACAGACAAATATTCAGTTTCCTGTCAAAAGCCGTTGCCCGCAATCAGCGGTGCGTTCTGGTCAGCGTTGCCAGCGTATCCGGATCGTCGATGCGCGATCCCGGTGCCCATATGGCCATTTCAGAGGATGGCAAATTTACCGGCTCGCTGTCCGGGGGCTGCATAGAAGCGGCGGTCGTTGCGGAAGCTCTGGACGTCATCAGGGAAAACGAACCGCGTATCACCAGATTCGGGGAAGGCTCTGCCTATCTCGATATCCGTCTGCCATGCGGCGGCGGGCTCGATATTCACTTCCTGCCCATGACCAAATCGGATCTGGCAGACCGCTGTCTGGACGCCATCCGTGAAAGAAAACCATTTGGACTGCGATTGCCGGTTTTGGGCGGCGAAGCTGCTTTTGTCGCGGACGGACTGGAAACCCGGTTTTTGAGGAAAGACCAGATCGTTGAAATCGGTCACCAGCCGGTTCCAAGGCTGCTGATCATCGGGCACGGTGCCGCCAGCACGAAAGTTGCTGAACTGGGCACATTGATGAAGATGGATGTTGCCTTTCATTCGTCGGATCAGAATCTCGTGGATGAAATGCACGCACTGGGTTTGGCAGGCGATCTCCTGCGAACGACCCGCGATACTGATCAGCTTACGAGCGATCCCTGGACCGCAATCATCTTCATGTTTCACGATCATGACTGGGAGGGCCACTTGATGGCTCACATGCTAAAGCTGCCGCATTTCTATTTCGGTGCGATGGGCGGAAGACAAGCCCATGCCACCCGCATTGAAACATTAGCGTCTCTGGCTGTTCCGAATGACCAGATTGAACGCATCCACGCGCCCATCGGACTATTTCATTCTTCACGCGATCCGGAAACCCTGGCCATGTCCATTCTTGCAGAAGTAACGGCCAAATTTCATGACATCAGGCTGCTGGAGAGTAGCAGAACTGATAGCAGCGGAAATGCAGATCAAACCTAGCCTTTTGCCTGCGTTCCATCTATAAGTTGCATATTGCCATGCAAACAAAAGAGCGACAATTTCATGATCAAGCTAAATGTAAACGGTTCGACCACCGAGGTTGACGTTGATCCCAACACGCCCATTCTCTGGGTCGTACGGGAAAATCTCAAAATGACCGGTACAAAATTTGGATGTGGCATCGCGCAATGCGGCGCATGTACCGTGCATCTCGATGGCAAACCCGTCCGCAGTTGCTCCACCCCGATTTCTGCCGCCGACGGCAAATCGATTACCACGATCGAAGGCCTCGCCGCTGAAGACGGAACGTTGAGCAAGGTGCAGCAAGCCTGGGTCGCGGAGCAGGTTCCCCAATGTGGCTATTGCCAGTCTGGTCAGATCATGTCCGCCACCGCTTTGCTGAAAGACCACCCCAATCCCAGCGATGATCAGATTGATGCTGCGATGAAAGGCAATATCTGCCGCTGCGGAACCTATCCCCGGATCCGCAAGGCAATCAAGGTCGCTGCCGGTGTTTCGGCAAGCAGTAGCGAGGAGGCTTGATCATGGATAAATGGACAAGACGCGCGTTTATTGGTGCTGGCATATTGACCGGCGGTGCTTTGGTCATTGGCGTGGCTGTTCGTCCCGGCAATCCGGTTGGAGAACTGAAAGGTGTTCTGGCCAAGGGCGAAGGCGAAGAGCTGATCAACAGCTGGGTCAAAATCGGGACGGACAATGTGATTACGGCCATCGTCCCTCATGCCGAAATGGGTCAGGGCATCCATACTGCCCTCGGTCAAATGCTGGCCGATGAACTGGATGCGGACTGGGACAAGCTTGAAATCATGGAAGCCCCCGGTATCGGCGCCTTTGTATCGGCGGATATCGGTCGCGAGTTTCTGGCACCGACGCTGGAGGTACCCGCAATTCTCGAACCGACGGTACAAGGCACGTTCCTCAAACTGGCTCAAGCCATGAGCCTGCAGATTACCGGCGGCAGCTTTTCGGTGCGCGGTACCGGTCAGCGCGGATTGCGAACCGCAGGAGCCGCCGCACGTGAGATGCTGATTGCAGCCGCTGCTGACGAGTGGGATGTTCCCACCAAAGAGATTCGGACCGAGAAAAGCATGCTCATTCATGCGCGATCCGGCAAAAGCGAGCCCTATGCCAGCTTTGCTGCCGCAGCCGCGGAACAGAGCATGCCTGCGAAACCAAAGCTGAAAAACCCCAAGGATTTCAACTTGATGGGTAAGCCCATCGCACGCAAGGACATCCCGTCCAAGGTTGATGGTTCGGCAATTTTCGGTGTCGATGCTGACCTGCCCGGCATGAAATATGCAGCCGTAAAATCCTCTCCCGTGGTTGGCGCTACGGTAGATTCCATGAATGCGGACAAAGCCAGGGCGATGCCGGGCGTGTTGCAGATACTTAACATGGGTGATTTTGTCGCAGTTATTGCCGAGGGTTATTGGCAGGCCCAGCAAGCCGTCAACACAATCCAGACCAAATATACCGCAACCGAGGGTGACAAACTCGATCAGGCTGGAATTTTTGATCGTTATTTTGCTGCGCTGGATGATGCAGGAGCCGATGGCGGCGATGTCGAGACAGAGAAAGGCGATCCAAATGACGCCTTTGCTTCGGCCGCGACCAAAGTGGAAGCCGAATATCGTGCGCCCTTCCTCGCCCATGCCACCATGGAACCGATGAATTGTACGGCCTGGCTTCGTGATGGAAAATGCGACATCTGGACTGGAACGCAGTCGCCACTTGGCGCACGCAATGCTGTCGCGGAAAAAGCGGGCATCGATGTCGAGAATGTCACATTGCACAATGCGTTTCTGGGCGGCGGATTTGGACGGCGTTCGGAGGAAGATGCGATTGTCATGGCCACCCGATTGGCCAAAGCTGCGGGCTATCCGGTCAAGCTGATCTGGTCACGTGAAGAGGATACACAGCAGGATTTCTACAGACCTTCTGCAATGAGCCGTTTCAAAGCCGGGCTTGACGAAAATGGCAAGGCAGTGAGCTGGGATAATATCCATACTCATCTGTTTGATCCTGCCGATGCGCCAACCGTGCCATATTATAATATCCCCAACCACAAGATCCGCAAAATCGACGTGCCCATGCATCTGCGATTTGGGCCCTGGCGCTCCGTGGATCACAGTCAGCAGAGTTATTTCATCGAGGCATTTGTCGATGAACTGGCCGGGGCTGCTGACAAGGATCCCTATGAGTATCGCCGTGAGTTACTGGCGGGATCGCCGCGCCATCTGGCCGTCCTCGACGGGGTCGCCAAAATGGCGGACTGGGGCAGTGCGTTGCCGGAAAAACATGGCCGTGGGATTGCCTTTGTTCCGTCGTTCGGCACCATCGTGGCCGAAGTAGTCGAAGTCGACCTGAGCGGAGCGAAACCCAGAGTAACCAAAGTCTTTTGCTGCGCTGATCCGGGCTATGCGATGAACCCCGACGGCTTTGCCGCACAGATGGAAAGCAGCATTATCTATGGATTGACCGCCGCGCTCTATGGAGAAATTTCAGTCAAAAACGGCGCCGTGCAACAGAGCAACTTCCATGACTATAAAATGCTCCGTATTGATGAGTCACCGGAAATTGCGGTGAAAATCATCAATGGCGATGCCAAGCGTCTTGGCGGTGCCGGTGAACCCGGATTGCCGCCGCTCGCTCCCGCTGTGGTCAACGCGGTATTTGCAGCGTCCGGCAAACGGATACGCGAACTGCCTCTGTCAAAACACAGTTTCGCCTGATCATGACAACCGGAGTAGCCTGCATGAAATATTCCTCTCAAATTGTTGCTTTTGGTCTGGCCGGGCTGCTGGCAGGCTGCGGTAGCGAACCCGCTCCCGAACCGGTCGAGCAGATCGTGGTCCGCGAACCGGGCGAAGCTGCGCCTTTACCGGCCGCTGACGAAGCCGAGGGTACAACCAGTCCGGAAGATCTGATCGCCAGTGGCCAGGCTGCCTTCGCTGTTTGCTCGGGCTGCCACGCGGTTGAAGAAGGCGCGCCCGCCCAATCGGGCCCCAATCTTCATGGCGTAGTGGGTCGAGAGGCTGGGAAAGCAGAAGGTTTCGCTTTCTCCGAAGCCCTCGCATCATCCGGTATCACATGGACAGACTCCGAACTGGATGGGTATCTGGAGAACCCGACCGGAAAGGTTCCGGGCACCACCATGGTCGCCGGTGCCATGGCCGATGCATCCCAGCGCAAGGCAGTCATCGCCTATCTGGCTGTTTCCGGATCCGAATAAAGTGAGCCGGGGAGTTGGGGTTGCTTGACTGAAACAACCGGAATTTGTGCAGCGATACTGGCAGCTGGTCAGTCAAAACGATTTGGCGATCAGGACAAGCTTGCGGCAAAATTGAACGGAAAAATGCTTGGGCTGCATGCGGCAGAAACTGTCGCATCTCTCGGTCTGTCCAAAGTTGCGGTTGTCGTTTCACCTGCACAAAGTCCGTGCATTGCTTCCTGGTCCGCGTTGGGATTCGATATCATCGTCAATAATGAAGCCGCTCAGGGGATGGGAAGTTCGGTAGCCCATGCTGCGCAATTTGCGTCGAAATGCAATGCTGACGGCTTGCTTGTCTGCCTCGCTGACATGCCTTTCATTTCCGCGCCACTTCTGGATCGATTGACCGGCGCCTTCGAAGAAAACCGCCGCAAGGGAGCTTTTGCTGCGTCAAACGAAGACGTCAGCCTTCCTCCCGCGATTTTCGGTGCGGAAAAATTTCCCGAGCTTGCCCTTTTGTCCGGGGCGCAAGGTGCCCGCCAATTGCTGTCCACCGCCACAGCCATCCCCGCAACATCACGTGAGATCGCCGATATAGATCATGTTACCGAGCTCGACCGATGGAATGATCATCGAAATCACCCTTGATCTGTTTTCCAATGCGTGCGGAATATGCTCTATGGTTCAGTGACGTTTAGGGGAGAGCCAGACATTGGATAGCAGCAGTCTGTTTTTTACGCTGATCAGCTGTGTCTTTTTCATGGGGCTGGTCGCGTGGATCAGCTGGCGCAAGACACGCGGGAGCGTGGACGATCGCGATGGCTATTTTCTGGCCGGTCGCGGACTGAGCAGCGTTTTTATCGCTGGGTCCCTGTTGCTCACCAATCTTTCGGCAGAGCAGCTGATCGGCCTGAACGGTTCCGCTTACGGATATAATCTGTCGAGCATGGCATGGGAAGTCACCGCTGCGGTCGCGACCATCGCCATGGCACTGATCTTTCTTCCCCGCTATCTTGCCGGTGCGTTCACCACCCTGCCAGAATTTCTCAACGACCGCTTTGACGATGACGTCCGCCGGATGTCCGTCATCCTGTTCATGCTCGGCTATGGTCTGGTGACGATACCCTCGGTGCTCTACTCGGGATCAATCGCAGTAATGCAGCTATTCGATATTCCCCAGCTGACCGGTTTGGGCTATTTTCCCTCCCTCGTTGCTACGGTGGTTGCGATCGGAGCCATTGGTTCGGTCTATGCTATATTCGGCGGCCTGAAAGCCGTAGCCGTATCCGACACGATTAACGGCATTGGCTTGCTGATTATCGGCATATTGGTTCCGGTTCTTGGGTTGATCGCGCTGGGTCAGGGAGATTTCTCCGATGGATTGACACGTCTGGTCAGCGAACATCCGGAGAAGCTGAATGCCATCGGCGGACCGCAAGACCCGACGCCGTTTGGAACCATTTTTACCGGCATGCTGTTCGCCAATCTCTTTTACTGGTGCACCAATCAATATGTCATCCAGAGAACATTGGGCGCCGCATCGCTGGCCGAAGGTCAGAAGGGGGTGCTGTTTTCCGGGTTTTTCAAAGTGCTGGTGCCCTTCATGATGATGATCCCCGGCGTTATTGCATTCCATCTTTACGGACCCGGTCTGGGCTCGATTGATCAGGCCTATCCGAGGCTGATCCGTGATGTTCTGCCCGTTTACATGTCAGGCTTTTTTCTGGCAGTGCTGTTGGGCGCGGTGTTCAGCTCGTTCAATTCGCTTCTCAACAGTGCCGCCACTCTGTTCGCGCTGGATGTCTACGCACCATGGTCCAAAAGCAAGCCCGACGGAAAGCAGCTGGTCCGCGTGGCCAAAATCGCCAGCGTTGTCATCGCGCTTTTTTCCTTTTGTATCGCGCCTCTGCTTTACTTTGCCGAGCAAGGCCTGTGGCAGGTGATCCGGGTCTTTACCGGCTTCTACAATATCCCCACGGTCGTGATCGTGATCGTCGGCTTGTTCACCCGGCGCGTTCCCGCGCTGGGAGCAAAGCTGGTGATATTATTTCACGTCACAACCTACGGACTTCTGCGATTTGTTTTTGATGACATCGTGACCATCCACTTCCTGCATCAATATGCGATCCTGTTCATACTGGAGGTAGGCATCATGCTGGCGGTGGGCATGTGGCGGCCACGTCACCGTGCCTGGGAGTTTACCAGCAGCAGCAAGGTGGACATGACACCTTGGGTCTTTGCAAAGCCCCTGGCCTTTAGCCTGTTTTCCTGTGTGGTCGCGCTCTATCTATTGTTTTCCGACATTGGTCTGGCATCGGGTGCGGGGCTGCAAACGCCCTTTGCTGTGATGATGATCGCGCTGGTTGCAGCCAATCTGCTGTTCTGGCTCTGGCAATCCCGCGCATCGCGAGAACCATCCCCGCGATCTAACTGATCAGGGACGCCAGCACCCGGCGTGTGCCCTCAAACGGACGGCGCCCGTGCATGACGAGGAAATTGTCAATCAGCATCACGTCTCCGGCTTCCCACTCGGTATCAAAACTCAGTTCGTCGGACAGCACAATTGCTTCGCGCATGTCGTCGGCGGTGATTGGTTCACCGTCGCCAAAACTGAGCGCCCGAGATGCATCGTTGCGCTGGTCGGACCATCCTCGGAACGCGGCAATCAGCTGGTTAAAGAACACTGTTCGTCCATCGGGCAACTGGCGAACAGCATCCAGAACCGGAGTTGTCACGCGCAAGCTGCCATTGTCCATCCATTCCCAGCCATAGCCCAGATCAAGCAGACGGCTCTCAGCGTCTTCGGTGGTTTCGGCATTCAAGGTGCTGCGCCAGCTTCTGCCCTGTCCGGAACCGCTGTCGTCACTGGCCGGCATGACATTGGTGTAGCGCACGCCTCTGGATTCGAGGCGCGCGACCAGATCAGGATCCGCCTCCCGCAATTGATCGATCAATATATCAGACCGGCACAGGGGTGTAGCACCGCCCTTTTCAGCTGCAATCTGGCAATAGAAAAACAGTTTGGATGGATAAAGCGGTGTTTGCGCCATTTCATGATGCAGATAGATACTGGTATCCGGCGGGGCCTCATTGGCGGTGAACACCCGATCGGTCACGTTCACTCGCACGGCATTGGATAGCGATTCGGAATAAGTGAAACCGGGCTCTCCATAGGCCTGCACGACGGCATCAAAGTCCTCGGCAGTGGGTACGTCAAAACCCCGAAACAGGATCGCTCCGCATGCTGCAAGCGCCTGATTGATCGGATGCTGGTTCGCGGCGACATATTCCGGAAGGCTGTCCGAGCCAGCAATGACATGGGGAAAGTCGGCTCCGTTCCATTGCTGTATCTTCATGCTTGCCTCAATCGTAAATCGGATGAAAACTGTCGAACGCGAGTTCGCAAAACACGCCGGGATCGTTGAAACGGCGATTGCTGTTCAGAGCGGATATCGCGGCCATTTCATCTTCTGAAAGAGAAAAGTCATCAATCGCAAGATTCTCCCGCATCCGCTCCGGATTGGTGCTTTTGGGAATGATCGAGGTTCCGCGCTGCAGGGCCCAGCGCAGCACGACCTGTGCAGGGGTCTTGTCGTGTGCTGCCGCTGCGGAGGTGACACAGGGCTCGTTCAGTACGGTGTCTCCTGCACCGGCCATGTCCAGTTCGACATAAGACAAGGCGCCGAGAGGTGAAAAAGCCGTGACTTGCAGTCCGTAATCCTTCGCCAGACGAACCAGCTTGTCCTGGGTCAGATAGGGGTGCGCCTCGATCTGCAATGTCATTGGCCTGATCCGCGCGTAGGTCATCAGATCATGGATCAGAGCGCTGTTATAGTTGGAGACGCCTATATTGCGGACGAGTTCTTTGTCCGCGAGCGCTTCCATCGCCGCCCACGTCTGATGGAGCGGCACGGACGCCCGCTGCATGACCGGATTGTCTGCAGCAGGATCATGGATCCATTCCGGTGGATAGCGCTCTTCAATGGGGACAAACGCGAGTGCGATCGGAAAATGAATCAGATACAGGTCGAGATAGTCCAGCCCGAGATCATCCAGTGACTTCCGGCAGGCCGCCTCGACATGCTCGGGCGCATGAAACGTATTCCACAATTTGGAAGTGATCCACAGATCTTCGCGCCTACACAAGCCTTCCGCAATGGCCGCAGCGATTCCTTCTCCCACGGCGGCTTCGTTGCCATAGTCAGCCGCGCAGTCAAAATGGCGATACCCGGCACGCACGGCCTCCGCGATAGTCGCGCGGCAATCTTCAGCGGCTACTTTCCAAAGCCCGAAACCGATCGAAGGCATTTCCATTGCTTAGGTCTTCCCTGTTTGGTTCGTAAAATCAAGACAAACGGGTAGTCCGCTCTCGATAGATTCATGTGCTGCAGCGCCCATCTGCACCGAGCGCAAACCGTCCAGCGAACCCACAAACGGTTTGTCGCCCGTCACCAGGGCTTGGTGAAAGTGCTTCAACTGAAACCAGGTCGCGCCGTGATGATCCCCCGCTGCCAGCGCATCTGCCGGAGTATCTACAGCCTCTATCACCGTGCCGCTCTTGTCTCGCGGTGACCATGTAATTTCTGCCGCGGGAATTTTCACTTCGAGCTTGCCGACATCGCCCAATGCGTAGATTTCTTCCTGCTGCTCCGACCCTTCGGCAAACATGCAAAGATCCAGCGTCGCTCTTGCCCCACCTGCAAAATCGACAATCACATAGGCATTGTCGAGTATATCAGACCGCTCGCCATCATATGTTTCATCAAGATGATTGGCATCCTGCCCGCCGCTGGCGTAAACCCGCACCGGCTCATCCTGCAAGATATGCCGCATCAGGTCGAAGAAATGGCAGCATTTCTCGACCAGTGTTCCACCCGTGTTTCGGCTGAATCTGTTCCAGTCCCCGACCTTGACCAGAAACGGGAAACGATGTTCGCGGATGGACAGCATTTTGACTTTGCCCGCTTCGCCTGATTGCACCCGTTCAACAAATCGGGTGACCGGCGGCATGTAGCGATATTCCAGACCGACCCAAAACAGGGGCTCATATTTCGATTGCAGGCGAGCCAGATTTTTCGCGTCCTGCACGGTGGTACACATCGGCTTCTCGAGCAGGATCGCTACCTCGCACTGCATAAGCTGCTGTGCAATTTCAAAATGGGTGTGATTGGGAGCGGCGACGATGACGGCATCCGGCCGTGTTGATTCCATCAACTCGGCGATATTGTCAAAGCAAGTGATTGTTTGCTTCAGTTCTCCGGCAAGCAAAAACGCGGCATCACGCGAGGGTTCGTGAGGATCAGCAACCGCAACTAGCTGTGCGCCTTCAACCAACGCCAAATTACGCATATGTTCACGGCCCATCATGCCGCAACCGACAATGGCATATTTTCGGGTTTCAGTCACAAGACCCGCCAAACGCCCACATCACTTATAGTTTCTCGAGATGAACGGGCAGACCGTCTTTGGGCTGTGGAATTGGAAAGACCTGCCATTCAGGTTCATAGTCGGGCCCGCCGGTGAGTGTGACTCGATTCTGGGTCAGCATGGCATGGACCAGAATCTTGATCTGCATATAGGCGAAATGAAGCCCCAGACACATGTGTGCGCCACCGCCAAAAGGCACCCATGCATATTTATGCCGTCCCGCCGAGTTTTCCGGCGTAAACCGCATCGGATCGAATTTTTCGGGATTGGGCCAGTGCTTCTCCATTTTGTGGACGAAAGAAGGGCTGATTCCGACATTTGTACCGGCGGGAATAACATAGTTGCGGAACGTGAATTCCTTGATCGCCCGACGCGGCATGGACGGAACAGGCGGAATGAGCCGTAGCGCTTCCTTGAATGCCATCTCCGTCAATTCCATTTTCCCGAGATCCTCGAAGGCCAGTCCTGCGCCCGCCGGAGCGATTGACAGGCATTCTTCGCGCAGCTTTTCCTGCCATTCAGGATGTTTCGCGAGGAGATAGATCAGAGAAGTCGCCGAAGAGGTGATGGTATCGTGGGCCGCCATCATCAGAAAATTCATGTGATCGACGACTTCGTCTTCGGTCAGCAAGCTGCCATCCTCATGGGTTGCCAGGCAAATCTGGGTAAATATATCTTCACCGCCCCGTTCTCGCCGCTTTTTCACTTCCGGCTTGAAATAGGACAGGAGATATTCGCGTGCTTTCACACCGCGTCCCATTTTTGTGAACGGAATGGGAGAACGTGCAATACCAACCGAAGCCTGCACTTCATCAACAAACGCCTTGTTGATCTTGTCAGCTTCCGGTCCCCAGGGAATGCCCAGGATCGATGAAGCAGCGGTATCGAGGGACAGCGACTTGATCGCGGGATAAAATGCAAAGCTTTGCCCACTCCATCCGGCCACACCAGCAGCAATACCTTCATTGAGGACTTCACAATGATGTTTCATCGGTCCGGGCTTGAACGCCACGGACAAAGCCTTGCGATCCGCACGATGGCGTTCAAAATCCATCAGCATCAGTCCGCGAGGAAAGAGATTATTGAGGACCGGTCCCCAGCCCTGTTCGCTGGAAAATATCTTGTCGCGGTTGAACATCACCAGTTCATTGGCATCAGCGCCCAGCATTGTGACATTGTCTTTTCCGAAACTGAAAGTCCGGAAGACCGAGCCATATTTTTCGAACATATAGCGGCCAAAGCCAATCGGATCCTTGAGCGTCTTCAGTGTCGTCCCGACGACGGGAAGTCCATCCTCACCCGGGATATGCGCCAATTCTTCCTTGCTCGGCGGTTGCACCCAATGAGGATTGGCCGTTTCCGTGTAAGGATAGCCATGGGGCTGTGTTTCGATGGGGGATGCAGCGGTAGCCAAGCTAAACTCTCCTGAGTTGACAGTTACAACGGGACCGTAGCTACTTTCACCAATGTCAGCAAGGCTTCTGCATGAACGGCGTGTTCATTCCCAATTCAACGCCAAAGCGTTACATATTGCGACACATCAGAAAGAATCGGGACTCGGAGCTGAGGGGCTGCTTATTATGGAACCGATTCCAGAAAAGGGGCCTTTGCATGACCAGAATCGGATCGGAAAGACTGACGAAACTCCTCGCTGCAGGCGGTATTATTCTGGGTCTGAGCGCATGTACGCTCGGCGAAGGCTATTATGGCGATAATTATGTAAATGGCGGCTATGGCTGCGATCCCTATGCACCGTTTGACGACTATTACGCCTGTGACGACGGATATGGCTATGCCAATATCGGTTTTGGCGGCGGCTGGTATGACAGCTATTATTATCCCGGATACGGCACTTACATATTTGATCGTCGTGGATCCCGCTACGCCATGAAACGGCACCATCGCCGCCACTGGGCCCGGCAACGCGCCGCCTATGGAACACGTCATCGTCACCGCGATCGCCGTCATGCTGATCGCCGCCGAAATGCAACACCTGAACAGCGCGCCGAACGAAGGGAGCGCAGGGCAGAACGTCGCGAAGACCGCCAGGCACGACGCGGATCAGGTGCGGTAACCCGTAATGCAAACCGCAATCGCGGTGTCAATCGTGGTCAGCGAGCCAGAGGGCAAAATTCGGGAAATGTTCAAAGACGCCAGGATCGCCGTGCCGTAAGGGGCAATCGGCCTGCCGCGACAGGCCAACCGGCCAGAACTAACCGTCAGGCGGTTCGCGCTCCACGTCCTGCGGCAGGACAAGACCAACGCAGACAAAATTCCGCAACACCACCTCAGGCAGTCCGGCGTGCACCCGTCCGCCAGGAACGCCGCACGGTTCGCACTTCTCCCCGGTCACCGCGGGTAGAACGACGGGATGTCAACGACGAATAAGCGTCGGACCAGTCATTGATCCCAGTCCGGGATAACGGCCTAAAAATACGAACGGGAACCGAATTTGGATTCGATTCCCGCCGGCAAGCATCTAGTCTGAGGACTATCCGCCCACTGTCACGCGACCGACCCGGTAACCGCGTTCACGCATTTCCTTGGTGTAATCCTTGTTCGCATCCGCAATCTCATTGCGATATTCTTCCCGCGCATCGCGCCGATCTTCGTCATCGGTCGCGCGTTTGAGATCTTTTTTCAGTTCGTGTTCGGCTTCGCGAATATCGGAAAGATAATCGAACCAGAAGTTGTTCTCGATACCTCCAATCGGCTGGCTCAAGATTGGCTCGTGAGAACCATGTCTGGATTGATGAGCCGCGGCTGCCGTCAAAGGAATCGCGATCATCACAAGCGCGCTTACCGGCAAAATCATGGTGCGAATCGTCATTATTATTCTCCTGTCTCTTGTCCGACAGGGCCAGATGAACGGATAGGCGCTTGCTGCTTCATGAACATGCAAAAATGCACGGTAATCTGCACTCCAGATACGGTTAACGCTATTTTGTGGCAGAATCGCTGACTTACTCCCCGCTTCAGGGATGGACTGTTTCGGTCATAATGGGGGCATCTTCCCGCCAGAAAGGTTAAGATATTTGTAATCATACCACAGAACCGTTAGCTTGCGGGTTCGCAAAGCACGAATGGGGCGTACAGATGGCAACAGCATTTAACGATATTCAGCCAGACAATTTCGAGCCAGCAGTCGATCATCCTCAACACGGGGTGATTATCGGCGGACCGGCTGCACGCGCCAAAAAAATGGAATATGGCATTTTGCTCGCCTCCATGGTTCTCGGATCGCTCGGTGCCTTGTACTGGACGCTGACCCAGGCAACGGGATGGGTTGAATGGTCGGCCTTTCTGTCCGGATATGTGATTATCAATATGGGCGTTGGCATCGGCTATCACCGATTCTACACCCACCGTGCGTTCGAAACATCAAAACCCATGCGCTATGCCATAGCGATCATGGCGCAACTTGCCTGTCAGGCATCTGTGTTAAAGTGGGCAGCGGATCATCGCCGTCACCATGCTTTTGCGGACAAGGTTGGCGACCTTCACAGCCCGCATGTGGATGGCTTTGGCAAGCCGATGAAGGGTTTTAAAGGTTTTGCGATCGCCCATTTCGGGTGGCTGTTCGACGACACAACATCCGATATGAACGTTTATGGCAAAGGGCTGATAGACGATGATGCGGTCATGTTTGCGCACCGCACCCGCTGGCTTTGGGTACTGGTTTCGATGATTGGTATCCCCGTCATCTGGGCACTGAGCTTCGGTACGGTAGAGAATATCATTGGAACAGTATTGATTGGCGGTTTTTTCCGCACATTTTTCTTCCTGAACCTAGTGATGGGTGTCAACAGCATCGGCCATATGTTCGGGACGCAGCGATTCAAGACAGGTGACAGAGGCCGTAATAACTGGTGGCTGGCACTTCTCACATTTGGTGATGGCTGGCACAACAATCATCACCGCCATCCGCGTAGCGCCTATGCCGGCATGATGTGGTGGGAAATAGATGTGAATGGCTATATCATTTCACTTTGGGAAAAAATGGGCCTAGTCTGGAACGTACAGCATGCGCCCAAATATGTCCGCACGGAACAAGGTGAATGGATACAGGAAAGAAAATCAGCCACGTCATCCGAAATGGCCAGCCCGGAAGCCATGTCCCGGTCTGAAAGCGGAATCCTGTTTCCCGAAAAAACGGAAAACACAACAACAAAAGAACCCGTCAGCTAGTCATAGCCCACGGGATCAGGTCAGTTTCCGTCCCCGGCACTGTTCCGGGATTGCAGAGAGATATTTGCAGTCACGGTCCCGCCACCCGACGGGTTGACCGATAGTTTCTGTACAGCCAATCCCTGGCCTTCCAGTTCTGACAACCAGCCAAATAGTGCCACGGGTTTGGCGGAATCGATGACAATATCGACACTGCCGCCAGATTGCGGATCGATACGCCCGACTGCGAAACCGGCTTCCCCGGCCCTGCGGCTGACAAAGGCGTCAATCGGTCCGGCAGGAACATCGGATTGAGCTGCGGCTGGCAGTTGCAGCGCCGCGACTTTCGATTCAATTCTGGCCTGTCGTTCAACCGCTTGCTGATAGCGCAAAGCGGCATCAGTGGAAGCGGATGACAGGGGTTGATAAATTCCATACCAGGCAATGGTCAACGCAACCAGCACGCCCAGAACGCTGACCATGATCTTTTCGCGCTGGCTCAGCGCACCAAACCATTCCCGCAATGCTGTCATCATGGTGCCCTCACCGTAACATCCGCTTTTGCTGCGCCCGTTGCATCGGTCCGCGGCGTCGCGGTGATCAGGAATCCGGCATCCTGAATATTGAGGAGCACGGGGTTGATATCTTCGTTACGCACCGCCGAAAGAGTCGCAGCAACAATACCGCTTTGCTCGTAAGTCAAACGGTCTATCGTCACACCGGGGGCTTTTTGTACCGCTTCAAACAATGTTGCGGCAGGGACGGAAAAAACGATATTTCCTTTGTTTTCAATGATCAGACGTTCATCCAGCTGCCGCTCGGCCAGTTCAATGTCGTCCACCGGACCGACGACCGTTTCAGCCGCTGTCACTGCGGCTGCATCAGCTGTGTCCGCTGCCCAGTAATATTTGGCCAGCTGCATCAACGGGATTGCCAGCGAAACCAGCACAAGCGCGGCAACCAGCCCACCCAGCAATCTGCGTTGCGGTCCATCCAGCGCTTTGCGGGTCTTTTTGGTATAGGTCCCGGATCTCAGATCCAGCAAGCCTTCGTCTCCGGCGCGCATGAGAACTGACTCGATTTCCTTCGCCGCAAGAGCCTTTACAGGCATTCCATTGGTGAGATGCTGACGCAAAGACGGATCGTCAGGCAGGATCATTTCCTCCCCGCGCAATATCTTGTCAAAGCCAAAGTCCGCTTCGACCAACTGACCCTCTGATGGCTGGATCAACCAGCCCGCCGGGATAATTGCATCGGGGTCGAACCCAAGCTGCTGGCACCGGCCTATCCCCGACTGCATCAGCTGATTGTCGATTGCAGCCGTTGCAAATGTTTCGGATGGGGAAGACATGCCTGCAACATGGACATCCGATCCCGTGATACTCTGATCACGGGCCGCGATCACCGCCGCCGTCAGACCCTGTTTTTCGGTCGCTTCCTCTATCGCCGCGTGCCAGCGCACCGTCGTCAGTGCCGCTGGCAAGACCACAGCAAAGTAAATCTCGTCCATCGCGTTGACCGGCATTTTCAAGCCGGCAGCGAGCAAGGGGTCGGAGTCACAGCCGCTCTGGACGAGCGCGCTGTCCTCAAAATACCACCAATGCAGTGCCTGCCCATCCGTTTCCGGAAAGACAGTGACAAGGAGATGCGGTCTCATCAGAGGGGCCGCCTATTCAGCATAGACGTCCGCATTTTCATCTTCACCACCCGGCGCGCCGTCCGCGCCGAGGGAATAGAGATCGAAACCGGGTCCGCGACGCCCGGGATTGTCATATTGATAAGGCCGTCCCCAGGGATCATTCGGCAGTTTCTTGATATAGCCGCCTTTGCGGTATCGTGAGGAACCGGGCAACGACGCCGGCGGTGTCGACAGCGCCTGCAAACCATCCGCAGATGTCGGATATGTGAGATTGTCGAGCCGGTACATTTCGAGAGCCTGACCCAGAATCGAGATATCGGCCCGCGCCTTTTCGGTCATCGCGCGATCCTGACTGGGCAGAACGTTGATGACAACAATCGTCGTCAGCAATCCGAGAATGAAAATCACCACCATCAGTTCCACCAGCGTGAATCCATTTGGTTTGCGCTTTTTGTCTTCAGCGACTTTCGCACTTTCAGCGCCATCACCATCCACGGGATGAACCTGATTTTCGATCATGGCGTCGTCGGTATCGAGCATGTGTGTTCCTGTCATTTTCATCCTCACAATCCGGCCAGATTCTGAAGCTGCAATATGGGCAGCAATATAGCCAGAATTACAACCGCAACAACACCGCCCATCGCCACGATAATCAGCGGTTCAAGCAGAGACAATGCCGTTGAACTGAAATTGTCAAATTCCCGCTCCAGATAGTCAGCAGCACGCGCCAGCATGTCATCAAGCTGACCCGATGCTTCGCCGCTGGCCGTCAGATAAACCAGCATCGGAGGGAATACGCCCACGTTTTTTAGCGCTTTGGACAAGCTGCCCCCGCCTCTGATGGCCTCGATCATATCATCAGACGCCTTGCGTAACACCGAATTGCCTATCGTGCCGGCGGTTAGTCGCAATCCTTCCAGTATCGGCAAGCGGCTCGCCACCATGGTCGATAATGTCCGCGCCAGTCTTGCCGCGTGCAAATCTCTCAGCAAGCGCCCGAAAAACGGCAAACGGAGCAAAAATCCGTCAAAACGGTATTTGATTTCTGGTTCCTTCAGCGCCCGCCATCCAATCAGTGCGAGAATAACCAGTCCGGCCGCCAGCGCCCAATACCAATTGGCGAGAAAATCGGAAATTCCGATGACGACGCGGGTCACAAGCGGAAGCTGCTGGTTCACGTCGTCAAATTGCTCAACGACTTTCGGAACAACCGCGATCATCAAAAGCGCAACAACGAGAAGCGAAACCAGTGCGAGGATAATGGGATAGGCCAATGCGCTGATCAGTTTTCCGCGCATTTCGGCCTGTCGTTCCAGCAAGGAAGCCAGCCGCTCGGCAATATCAGGCAGAGTCCCGGAACTCTCACCGGCAGAAATCATCGCCCGATAGAGCGGCGGGAAACTATTCGGCTCTCGCCGCATCGCTTCCGCCAGCCTTTGTCCTTCAAGAACGCCGTTATGGACGGATCCAATCCGGTCGCGAACATGCGCTTTCTCATTCTGGCTGCCAATCGTCCGCAATGCTTCTTCAAGCGGCGTGACCTGCACGAGAGATGACAGTTGCCGTGTGAACAGCGTCAGTTCTTTGACATTCAGTTTCTTGCGCCCAAACAGGCTGGGTTTCGTTTGATCATCAACCCCTTGCGCCACCTGAACATCGACCACATAAAGATCGCGCTTGCGCAATTTGGAACGAACGGCATCATTGCTGTCCCCGGCCATGCGACCGGTTTTCTGACGCCCGTTTGGGTCAATGGCGGTATAAGAGAAGTCAGGCATCGCCATCTTCTTTTATGGATTCCCGCCGCGAGATCCGAATGGCTTCTTCAGCCGTCGTGACGCCCCGCTGGACAAGGTCGCGCACGGCATCACCCAATGTCGGGGCATTGCGGAAGGCGTATTCGGAGATCAGTGCCTCATCTGCGCCTTCGTTGATATATTTGCGGATGGTTTCATCAATTGCCACCGCTTCATAGACGCCAATTCGACCCTGAAAACCGGTATGGTTGCAAGTGTCACAGCCCCCTTCGCGATAAACTTTGGAACCCGGTGCAATTCCCAGCAACGACGCCAGGCTGTTTTCGGCCTGTACGGGCTTGCGGCAATCCGGGCATAATTTCCGAACCAGCCGCTGGGCCACAATCGCGCGCAGCGTGGAAGCGAGCAGAAAGGATTCCACTTTCATGTCACGCATCCTGGTAATCGCACCAACCGCATCATTGGTGTGAACGGTTGACAGCACCAAGTGGCCGGTGAGCGAAGCCTGAACCGCGATCTCGGCAGTTTCCCGGTCGCGGATCTCGCCGACCATCACGACATCCGGATCCTGGCGCAAAATCGCGCGCAATCCGGCCGCAAAGCTCAGTCCTACCTTGGTATTTACCTGCGTCTGGCCAATGCCTTCCACTGCATATTCAACAGGATCTTCCACGGTCAATATGTTGCGGCTACCATCATTGAGCTGCTTGAGACCGGCATATAGCGTTGTCGATTTACCGGAGCCGGTCGGTCCGGTGACCAGCAATATGCCATTGGGTTCCGCCAGCGCCTGAGAGATGATCTCCAGCGTTGCATCGGTCATGCCAAGCGTCTCGAGAGACATGCCCGCATTATCCTTGTCCAATATCCGCATCACCACGCGTTCATTGGCCCGATTGGGCAGTGTCGAAACCCGGACATCGAGCATTTTTCCGCCCAGCGTCAGGCTGATACGGCCATCCTGCGGTATGCGGCGCTCGGCAATGTCCAGTCGTGCCATCACCTTGATCCGGTTGACGATCACGGATGCGACATGTGGCGGCATTTTCAGTTTCTCGTGCAGCACACCATCAACCCGCATCCGCACGACAAGTCCGGTTTCATAGGGTTCGATATGTATGTCGGAGGCCCCCTGACGGGCCGCTTCTGCGATAATGCCATTGATCAACCGGATCGTCGGAGCATCATCTGCCGTATCCAGCAAATCTTCGGCGCTTGGGATATCACCGGCAATATCGTCCAGCGCGTCGGTATCGAGATTGCTCGCCAGCGAGGCCGCGCTGCCATCCATCGCATAGCGTTCCGACAAAAGTCGCTCAAACGCCTCTGAATCCACTTCAACAATATCAAATGGCACTGCCAGATGGCGCCGAACTTCGAGCAATGCCAGCGGATCACTTCCCGATCGCAATGCAAGTTGCGGCGGACTGGCGTCGGGGTCCGACATCAGAACGCCGTGATCGCGCGCATATCCATAAGGGATTGCAGCAATTTCCGGCACTGAAGCCACGATTGCGGCTCCGCTTTCAATCTGCGGATCATCACCACCCAAGGTGGCTTTTGAATGTGCCTGTCCGCTACCGGACATCAGTCGTTCTGATCCGACGGTACGGAACTGGCCGGGACTTCTGTCGGTGCGACGGTACTTTCCGGTTCTGCAGGCGCGGCACCGGGGGCGTAAATTATTTCGTCATCCGGTCGCGGACCCGCTCCGGGAGGTACGGTTCCAAGATAGTCACGTACCAGCGTATCCAGCGAAGGTTCCTGATCGGGGTTCTGGAGCTTTTGCCGCTCACGGATATAGTTATAGCGGCTGCTCGAAAAACGGCGCGCATCGTTCGGATCCTTGAGGATCGTGGGACGGATAAACACCATCAAATTTGTCTTCACCCGCGATTTACCGCGCGATTTGAACAATTCTCCGATCAAAGGAATATCGCCAAGCAGCGGAACCTTTTGAATGGTGCGGCGTTCATTGTCGTCGAGCAGACCGCCCAGCGCAATGATTTCGCCGTCTGCTACCGTCACAGTCGTATTGATTTCCCGCTTGTTGATAATCAACTCGTTGAAATCATCCGAAACCGGCCCCGCGATCGAACTGACCTGCTGCCGCAATTCCATCCGGACTTCCCTGCCAGCGTTGATCTGCGGAGTGACCTCCAGTTCGATCCCGACATTCTGGCGCTGGATGGTACGGAAGGCATTGTCAAAATTGTTGGACAAGGCTTCGCCCGTCGAAACCGGGATTTCCTGGCCAAACAGGATGCTGCCGTTGAGATTGTTGTTCACCGTCAGCGATGGCGTGGACAAGACATTGCTGTCAGTATCCGATTGCACGGCATTGATAATTGCACCCAGAACCGCGTTGCCGCCAAGCGAAGTTGCGAAACCGCCAAAGCCGCCACGTGCGCCGAGTACTGCATCAGCAGCATTTTGAAGCAAGCCATCGCCCACCGCGCTGTTGGTCGTGGTGGTTGTCGAGGTACTGGTGGTGGTGGTCGTTGTCGTATCGAACTGATCTGCCAGCAAGCCGCCAGCGATATCCACAATATTGGGCGAGGCGTTGGAGAAATTGGTGACTGCAAAAGGCACATCCTCGCCGCCGACCAGCCATTGCACACCAAGTTCTTTTGCAAGGCTTTCCGAGATTTCCACAATGATTGCTTCGACAACCACCTGTTCCTGTCGGGTATCGAGCTGACGGATCAATTCGCCGATCATCCGCTGGACGTCGGGATTGGCCGCGACGATAATCGCGTTCGTACCTTCCAGCCGTGTGACAATCGCGGGTCCGCTGCGGGCAATGCTGTTGCCATTTCCGGATGTCGCAACCGGGGTTGGTGCGGCACCGACATCAGCTCCGGAGGCGCCACCGGGCTGGCTGACAGTGACTGCACCGCCTGTTGCGCCCGCCTGCCCCATCAACCGCTCAATCACCGGCAGTAATTGTTCTGCATTGGCATAATCCAGGCGATGAACGCGAATTTCCGTCCCCAGTTCTGCCCGCTCGTCGAGTTCTCTGGCCATTTCCGCAAAACGGGCAACCGCTCCGGGATCACCGCGAAAGGCCAGCGAGTTACTGCTGTCTATCGCAACAATATTGACGGGTGTCCTTGCGCCTTCGCCGCCCTGAACGAGCGCTTGCAAGGACGTTGCAATTTCGCGAGCTCCTGCATTTCTCAGATTCACAATCGTACTCGCGGCATTGTCGCGGTCGATTTCCCGAACCAGCGCGCGGATGCGTCGGATGTTATCGGCATAGTCAACAATGACCAAGCTATTGGCATTGCGGTTGGCGGTAATCGCTCCCTGTTTGCTGATCAGCGGGCGCAACGTCTCAATCGCTGCCGAGGCTTCAATGGACTTCAGACGAACCACTTCGGTGACATATTGGTTGGCCGGTGAAGACTGTGTTCCAATTCGTGTCGGCTGTGATGCAGCTCCATCGGCAGGTTGTATGCGATACGCACCGCGGGTTGTCGGGATCGCGACAAGATTATTGGCACGCAATGTCGACAGAAAAATCTCGAAATATTCCGAACGGGACAAAGGACGATCGGTCACCACAGACACCTTGCCCTGCACGCGGCTGTCGACGATGAACGTCCGGCCTGTGACTCTGGCGGCATCCTGCACAAATGCACGAATATCGGCGTCACGCACGTTGAGGCTGTGCTGCGCCACCACGGGCTGCGAAACCATGGCGCCAATCAGAAAGAGGGCTGAAACCAGCCGGGTGAGTAAACGCTGCATCATGGTGATCCCAAATTTACGACGATCGGGACAATTTCCGTCCCGCGCTCGACTTCGATTGATAGGTTTGTACCAGGCGTGATCTGGCTCTGAAGAGATGCGATATCGGCCGTCGATGTGATCGGCCGGCCGCTGATTGAAACAATGATATCACCGACACGCAGACCAGCTGCGTCGAACAGCGCGCTATCGCCTTTGGGTGTAACAACAATCCCTGTGACTTTTCCGTCTGCCATGCGCGGATTAAAGGCCATCGCATCTGCGGCAGAAAGATTTGCTGTTGCCATCGCATCGGTGTTGATATCTTCGTCGCTGATTGTTCGCGCCGGAACAGACTGGTCAAGATACAGACTTTCCCGGACACCATCGCGGTCGATAATTACATGATCAAATTTAACCGCTGCCAGCGATACTCCTGACATGATTTCATCACCCACGGCGAAGCTATCCTGTACGCCATCCGATCCCGCCAGAATAGCAGAACCCAACCCGGACCCTTCGTTCATGCGAACACCATAAAGCGTGAGTTGCAGCGAAGTGACAACATTGGCTGAAGTTGTTGCACCCGAACGGAAAAACGGATCAAAACTGCGAAATAATGCAAGGCGGGACTGCGGAGGGATGATCCGGACTTCCGCGGTTTTCCAGCCGCCGACCGGACCTATCGGGGTAACTGCCAGCCAGACCAGCCGGATCAGCTGGATCAACAGCAGGATCGCAAGCAGCGCGAAGACAAAAGGATATATCCCTTTTGCCCGGAAAACCGGGGATAAACTGCTAAAACGATCCGACATTTGAGTAACCACAAATCTCCGCAACTATAACCCACAAGTCGCCATAACTGTTCCATGACCAATCAACGACTAAAACATGTCAGATTGATTACACGCCACGCGCAACCCGGCAAACACTATATATGCCGCGATACTACTGGACTGTAATGGTTAATATATCATGGAAATGTGGTTTCGAGCAACGCGCCAAGCTCCGTCAAAGCCTGCTTCTCTGCGGACACCTTGATCGCTGCCATACCTAAAGCTGCTGCCGGTTTGCAGTTTATGCCGAGATCATCGAGATAGATACACTGTGCCGGATTTACGTCCAGTGCCTCGCACATCATCTGATAGATTCGGAGATCGGGCTTTCTGATGCCGGCCTTGCTGCTTTCAATTATATGATCAAAACGCTCCATGATCCCAGCAACGGCATCGGCTTTTTCACTATCCATCGCCATGCCGGCGCCCTTCCCGGACGGCACGTTATTGGTGATACAACCAATGGTGAAACCGTCTGTTTTCAGCCGGTCCAGTGTGGCGACCATATTCGGGCGGATATCACCCGCCAGACAGGCCAGCACATCCCGGCCGCGCAGATCGACGCCAATGGCAATCGCTTCTTCGGCAAACAGGGCATCAAAACCAGCCGTATCAATTTCCGAACGCTCGAATTTCGCCCAGGCATTGTCATGTGGATTGGCGCTGTTGATCCGGCGAACGCTGTCCTGCGGAACCCCCCGATCCGCCTCCAGCCGGTTAAAGGCATCAAACGGAGAACTGGTGATCACGCCACCAAAGTCCCAGATTACGGTATCATATGTCATTTGTTCAGATATTCCAGTTTCAGGCCGGGACGTTTCCAGCGGGTTTTGGCGAGTTTTCCGGAAGCTGAAAGACAAATCCAAGCATCCATCATATCCTCGCCGCCAAAACAGATATTGGTGGTGAAAATATCGGGGGTTGCAACAAATTCCACCAGTTCGCCGGTTGGAGAGATTACGCTGATCCCGCATTCCCCAATAGTCGCGACACAGATATTGCCGCTATCTTCCACCGCGAGGCTGTCAAAAAACTTGTAGCCGGCAGGACGATAGACCGGGATTCCGGGGCCGCCAGGACCCGCGTCGGGTGCCACTTTGCCGGGTTCGGTGATATTGAATTTCATCAGACGGCAAGTGAAAGTCTCGGCCGCGTAGAGCGTTTTGCCATCAGGAGACAGTCCCACGCCATTCGGGTTTTGTGATGGAAAAACAACCTCTTCCAAATGACTGCCATCGGCTTTGGCGTAGAAAATGCCGACAATGTCATGAATGCGTTTTTCATAGTCGGTCTTGCCATGATCCGTGAACCAGAAGCCGCCATATTCGTCGAAGACAATGTCATTGGGGCCGCGCAAGATACAGCCAAAATCGCCACTGGTATAAAGCACTTCAACTTCACCGGTTTCCGGATCAATCCGCTCGATTCGACCACAGTCATAGTCTTTGGCAATTCCGGCCGGAGTCAAAAACCCACCCTGATCCTGATATTCAAAGCCGCCATTGTTGCAGACATAGATCTTGCCATCCGGCCCCAGTGCTGCCCCGTTGGGTCCGCCGCCCGGCTTTGCGACGACGTGTTTTGTACCATCCGGCATGACGCGGGTCAGCTGACCTGCTGCAATCTCGACCAGGATGACACTGCCGTCAGGCATCGCGATCGGCCCTTCCGGAAAACGCAGACCTTCGGCAACAACTTCCATATTTTTCTTCTCCCGAGGGTTCACAGTCATTGCGGGAAACAATCGACAAGTCTAGTGCTGTTTGCCTGGTTACAGGAGCAACTATGTCAAACGCTTATCCTTCTTCCCTGCAACTTCATATTGACGGCGAGTGGATCGATGTCGGCGACCGTGATGTCCATCAGGTCATCAATCCCGCGACCGGTCAGGCGATTAGCGATTTGCCCAAAGCCAACAACGCAGACCTAGATCGTGCGCTGGATGCAGCGGGTCGTGCCTTTCCGCTGTGGCGCGATACACCGGTCGGAGAGCGCGCGGCGATCCTCCACAAAGCCGCCGATCTGTTGCGTGAACGTGCCCCGGAAATCGGGCGGTTGATGACAGCCGAGCAAGGCAAACCGCTGGCTCAGGCAATCGGTGAAGTCACCGCATCCGCAACCCATTTCGATATCATGGCCGAGGAAGCGAAACGCTGTTACGGGCGGGTTCTGGTTCGTCCGAAGGGCATGAACAGTTTCGTCAAATATCAGCCCGTTGGGCCTGTCGCTGCATTCAGCCCGTGGAATTTTCCGGTCTTCACCCCCATTCGCAAACTCGCTCCTGCTCTGGCCGCGGGCTGTTCGATCATCTTGAAACCCGCAGAGGAAACGCCTGCCAGTCCGATTGAAATGATCCGCTGTCTGATCGATGCCGGACTGCCATCCGGAGTAGCTCAGGTAATATTCGGTGATCCGGCCCAAGTTTCCAGCCACCTGATTGCTTCCGATGTCATCCGCAAGATCAGCTTCACCGGCTCTGTTCCGGTTGGCAAGCATCTTATGAAACTGGCTGCAGAGGGCATGAAACGCACGACGATGGAGTTGGGCGGCCATGCGCCGGTACTGGTTTTCGACGATTGCGATCTGGAGAAGACACTCGATCTCACGGCAGCGCAAAAATTCCGCAATGCCGGTCAGGTCTGCGTATCGCCCACGCGCTTTTATGTGCAGTCCGGTATCTATGACCGCTTTGTCGATGAATTTTCGAAACGCGCTGCGAAGGTGGCCGTGGGAGACGGCTTCGCCGACGGGACTGAAATGGGACCGCTCGCCAATCCCCGCCGCCCCAGCGCGGTAGGAGCGATGGTCGAGGACGCAAAAGCCAAAGGCGCGCAGGTACGCCTCGGCGGCGAACGACAAGACGGAAATGGGTTTTTCTATAATCCCACCGTGCTGGCCGATGTACCGTTGCAGGCTGACATCATGAACGATGAACCGTTCGGCCCGGTCGCGGTGATGCGCCCCTTTGATACACTGGACGAAGCAATCGAGCAGGCCAACCGGCTGCCATTGGGACTCGCCGCCTATGCCTTCACCGAAAACCTGCGGACAGCGAACATCGTTGGCGACGCGATTGAGGCTGGCATGGTGGCGATCAACAATCTCACTGTCAGCCCCGGCGATGCACCCTTTGGCGGTGTGAAAGAAAGCGGACACGGATCAGAAGATGGCCCTGACGGGCTGAAGGCCTATATGGTCACCAAAGCCATTCACCAGAGTTGAGGTTTTCAGCATGACAGAGAAACGCACCGGCGCGCAGGTTTTGGTGGATCAACTGGTGATCCAGGGCACCGACCGCATTTTCACGGTTCCGGGAGAAAGTTTTCTCTCCGTCCTTGATGCGCTCCACGATTGCGGATCCATCGAGACGATAGCAACACGGCAGGATGGCAGTGCGGCCTTTATGGCTGAAGCAGACGGAAAAATGACCGGCGCACCCGGCATCGCCTTTGTCACGCGCGGTCCGGGAGCGACCAACGCCAGTATCGGTGTGCATACCGCGATGCAGGACAGCACGCCGATGATCCTGTTTGTCGGCGATGTGGCGCGCGATGACCGCGACCGCGAAGGCTTTCAGGAAGTAGACCTCACCGCCATGTTCACGCCGCTCGCCAAATGGGCCGCGCGCATCGACAATGCTGCGCGCATCCCGGAATATATCGCGCGCGCTTTTGATACCGCCAGCTCTGGACGGCCTGGACCGGTGGTCCTCGCCCTGCCCGAAGACATGCTGCGCGATGTAGTGGAGACACTGGATCGCCCCAGGGTGGTCGCCCCGGCACAGCCGCTGTGCCCGGATGCAATGACGGCGCTGACCGACATGCTGCGCGATGCCACCGACCCGATTGCGATTGTCGGCGGCGCAGGATGGGATACCAAGGCGCGGCACTATTTTGCACAATATGCAGAGCGCATTGGCCTGCCGGTCGCCTGTGCCTTCCGGCGTCAGGACAATTTCCCCAACAACAGCCCGGTCTATGCCGGAAATCTCGGCTATGGTCCCAATCCCAAACTGGTGGAACGGATCAGGGCCGCGGATCTGATCATCGCGGTTGGCGCGCGGTTGGGCGAGGCCACGACGGATGGCTATACCGTTATCACGCCCGATCATCCCGAACAGATACTGGTCCATATCCATCCCGATCCGGACGAGCTCAACCATGTCTATCGTATCGATTTGCCGATCTGCGCGGAGATGGATGAATTTGCCGAGCAGGTTGCGCTCTGGGAGGATGACCTGCTGAGCTTTGATGCTGGCAAGGCGGCCCATGCAGACTATCAGCAATGGACGACCGTCACGGAAACCAAAGCCAGGCTCGACCTTGGCCCATGTGTCACAGCCATGCAGGAGATGCTCCCGGCCGATACAATCATCTGCAACGGCGCAGGCAATTTTTCCGGCTGGTGGCATCGCTACTGGACCTATGGCGAATTTCCCAGCCAACTCGCCCCGACATCCGGCGCGATGGGTTACGGTGTTCCCGCATCGGTGGCAGCAGCCTTGCGTTTCAAGGATCGCACCGTTGTCGCGCTGGCCGGCGATGGCGACTTTATGATGAACGGACAGGAACTGGCAACCGCGGTCCAATATGATGCGGATCTGCTGGTGCTGGTGATCGACAATGGCAGCTTCGGCACGATCCGCCTGCATCAGGAACGCGAATATCCGGCCCGTTTGTCCGCCACCTCACTGGTTAATCCAGACTTCGCTGCCCTCGCCAAAGCCTATGGCGGCTGGAGTGCAACGGTGGAGAGCACCGGCGAATTTGTCCCTGCACTGAAGCAAGCAATGGAGCAGAAAGGGCTGCGTTTGCTGCACCTGAAAACGGATGTCGAGTTTTTGACTGCAGCAGGCGCGACGGTGAGCGGATTGCGGAACCGGTGACGGCATTGTCCCGATAGCGGTTGGCAATGGTTCCTATAACTGACCGTATATCAGCTGGCGTTTTTGCAATATCGCCGCGACGATAAAATCCATCAGTAATTTGATACGCGGCGTGTCACGCAGATCAGGGTGGGTTAGCACCCAAAAATCTTGTTGAGGAACTGGCGGCTCGGTCGACAACCGGACGAGATTGGATTCTGGATCTGCCATAAAGCAAGCGCCACGCCCCAATCCATATCCCTTAACCAAGGCCCGATGACGCGCCGTAATATCATCGATGACCATTGCCACTGGTACGTTCGGAAATGGAGAATTCTCAATCCAGCTGGGCCAAAGCCCATCCGATGCCGGTGCAATCCATCGTAACTCGTTTGCAGGGGTTCGGTCCAAATAGTTGCGATCAGCATAATATGTCACATGATTGGCAAACAAGCGCCTGCCAACCAGATGATCGGATGGTTCTTGTGCGCCGCGCACAACCACATCCGCTTCGCTCTTGTCGAGATTGGCAAAACTGTAGCTGGTTTCAACCGTCAGATTGATTTCCGGGTAAAGTTTTGAGAACCTGAAAAGATCATCCAGCAGCATATATTGGGCCACCGCTTCAGGCACAGAAAGCCGAACTGGACCAGAAACTGAAGCCTCGTTGGCATTTTGATATCGCGTTCCGGCAAACGTCAGATGTTCAATGCGTTCTGCGACACTCAGCATTGCGTCTCCCAGGTCCGTAGTGCGATATCCGCGCGTATTCTTTTCGAATATCTGACCGCGGGATTTTTCCAATATGGCAAGACGGCGGGATACAGTGGTGTGCGTCAGTCCAAGCGTCTCAGCAGCCCGCCGCATAGTACCAGCGCGCGACAAAGCAATGATTAGCCGATAGTCATCCCAATTCTCCATTGGAACGTTTTTGCACCAAGTTGATGAAATGTCTAGCCAAGACAGCGTAGATAAATTGAATTAAAGGTTCGTTTATCAACCAATAACTTTCTATTGAGGTCTAAATGCAAACATATATACGATCAGCTTTTCTCTCCGCTTGCATAGTCGGAAGCTCTTTAGTTCCAACGACCGTAGCTGCTGCGAAATCTGATGAAACCACCGTGCAAAAGACCATAACAATCGAGATCAAGAAGGGCGAAGTACTGCAAATTGTCGCTCCGGAGTCGCGCGAGGACGGAAAAAAAGCGCAGCAGGCCTATTATCAATCCGTTTTTCCTATCGCCGAAACATTGGGATATAAACGCCTCGCACAGATGAATGTGAAGCAAAAAGTTGTGAGCGAATATGATCCTGCAGCACTCATCTTTTATTCCTGGCCCAACAAAGAAGCAGAACGCTGGTTATATGGCCATCCAAAATGGCCTTCATTAAAAGCCTCTCGCCCCGACGCGTGGAGCGAGCTCAAGATCTACACAGAAACTGTCCAGAAAGACCTTACGCTGCGTTTCGATCCAACCAAATATTACTCGGTTGTGGTCGCCTGGTTCAATGCAGAAAATCCCGGTGACTATGAGCGCTATCTCGATGGAATTGCACCAGCGGTCGAACGCTTTGGAGGGCGCTTCATATATAAAATGCGCAACCCCTCATTTGAAGCACATGCGTCTGCCGCCATTGCGCCGGGGCAAATCACGTTTGTCGAATGGGACAAACCCGACGGATTTCAACGGGTGCAAAAATCAGACGAGTATAAGAAACACTCCAAATATTTCGGAACCGGGCTCGAACGATTTGAATTTTATTGGCTCGAACCAAAAGTCTAAATTTCCAGTTCGAGAAAAATTCTGCGAAGCCTTCAGCATCGGTTGGTAGATACCTGAAACTCAAAGTTGCCTTAAGCCGAACGCAAACATTGGCCCGCAAACAAAAAAGCCCCGCCAGATCTCTCTGGCAGGGCTTTTTTTGATTTGTTGAACGGTGTTAAGCGTAGCTGACTTTCACAGCTGCTTTACGTTGACGGCGCATCGCTCCGCCGATCGCGCCAAAGCCGAAGATCATGAACGCCCAGGTTGCGGGTTCTGGAACTGGAGCGCCCAGCTGACCAAAGCTAATATTGTTCGGAAAGCGTTCTTCGGGGGCATCACCTGGCCATGGCAACAAGGTATTGGCTGTCGCAGCATCGCTGCCTGCCAATATCGTCACATCCAGCACATATTGGTCAAATTCAAGACCACTAGCGATATCAACGCTATTGGTTCCCACATGAACGAAGCTGTTCGTGATACCTGCAGCGCTATCCGAAAAGATCGACGAACCCAGTCGATTGAGGTTTAAATCATAGTCGACCATACGGTCGCCACTTTCTGCTACGGTCAAAGCAAAGAAGGGAAACAGCGAACCGGCAGCTATTGTGGTCCAGCCTTGTCCGCCCGTTGCGTTCAGCGAATAGGTAAATGTATCACCGGCTACCAAAGTGGTTGCCAGTGGATCATCGCTGCCGGCTGCCAGAGATGCAGTCGTACCATCATAATCAACGCTGAAGATGAAGCTTGCGGCCTGGGCCGAGCTTGCTGACGCGAAAGCAAGGCTGACAGCGGACACCGTCGCCGCTTTGGCCAGTAATTTTGTGAATTTCATAGTAAAATGCCCTGAAGTCAGAATTTTGCGAACCCTAACGGATTGTTAACATATTGAACTCCATCGAGCAATCGCTGAGATATGATAAGGGAATCTGTCTCGGATTGGGCCAATTCCTACAGCGGATATTAATGCTCGCTCATCGCTAAAATCGCACGCCATTCCGCTTCTGTCACCGGTGCCACCGACAGTCTTGTCTGCCGGATAATCGCCAGATTCCCGAGCTTCGCATTCTGTTTCATTTCTTTCAGCGGAACGGCCTTGTCGAGCTTGCGTACGGGCTTGACCTTCACCACGACCCAGCGTTCGGGATCCGTTGTCATGTCGGGACTATGCTCTTCGGATACTTCCATAATACCAACCACCTCGAGCCCCTGGCGCGAGTGATAGAAAAACACCTGATCGCCCTTTTTCATCGCTTTCATGTTGTTGCTGGCCTGCGCGTTTTTTACGCCATCCCAGATACCTTCCTTTTCAGCGATCAGGTCATCCCAGCCATATTCATCCGGTTCGGATTTCATCAGCCAATAGTTCGCCATCTTGTGCTCCTGTATTTTCAACCATCATTGATAGGGAAAGACCGGACAATAAAAAAGGGCCCGCTTTTGAAAGCGAGCCCCGTTATCTGATCCAATGCGGATTGCTCAGCCCGGCATCAAGACCGTATCCAGAATGTGAATAACGCCGTTGCTCGATTCAACATCCGCTTCCAGGATATTGGCCTTCGATCCTGCTCCGTCTTCCAGAACAATCTTGTCGCCATCCATCGAAGCCTTGATCGAGCCGCCCTGCAATGTCTCGAGGCTCGCCGTTCCACCGCCATCGGTGATAGCTTTTGCGATATCCGCAGATGTCATTGTGCCCTTCACAAGGCCGAATTTTGCGATAGCCGCCAGTTCACTCTTGTCTTCAGCACTGACCAGCGCTTCCAGCTTGCCGTCTTCCATTTTGTCGAATGCCGCGTTGGTGGCAATGAAGGAAGTAAACGGCCCGTCATCCTTCAGTTCCTGAGCCACACCGGACTGGCCCACCGCCATGCTTGCGGTGGAGAGATCAGGATTTCCCTGAATAACCGCAGTCAGATTGGTTGGCTTCTTGGATTCTTCGGCAATCCTGGCATCCAGAATAGCCTGTTCGTCTTCGGTCAGTTCTGATGAGCAGGCAGATATGGTTGCCAGCGCAGCAGACGCGAGAATTACCTTGGAGAGAATATGCATTATGTTCCTTTCAATAGGGGATTCCCGGAATCTATAGCTTGGAATCCATAGTCCGCATAGCCCGAACCAAAAATGAAACGGGCCCAATAACCTGCGGGCAATAAAAAGGCCCCGCCTTCCAGCGGGACCTTTCCAACTTCCAGTTCAGGGGAAATTATCCTGGCATCACGACAGTATCGATTGCATGGATTACGCCGTTGCTGGCTTCCACGTCGGTCATGATGATCGTTGATTTGCCGCCAGCGGCATCTTCCAGAATGACATTCTCGCCGTCCAGTGAAGCCTTGAGCGGCGCACCCTGCACCGTAGTCAGAGTCGCTGTACCGCCGCCATCGGCAATGGCTTTGACAACATCAGCAGCCATCACTTTGCCGGCAACAACATGATAAGTCAGCAAACCGGCCAGATCGTCTTTCTTTTCCGGGGTCAGCAAGCTGGCCAAAGTATCCGCGTCAACCTTGGCAAACGCGTCATTGGTTGGAGCGAAAACCGTAAATGGTCCATCGCCGTTCAATGTCTCGCCAAGACCAGCCGCAGTGACCGCGGTAACCAGCGTGGAAAAATTCTCGTTACCCACAGCGACATCAACGATCGTTGCCGATTCGGTAGCTTCAACAGCGGCATCTTCAGTCGCAGTTTCATCTACAGCGGCCTCGGGCGCTTCGGTGGAACAGGCTGCCAATGCAACGACCGCAGCAGAGGTCAGTATAATTTTGGGGGAAAAACGCATGATATTCCTTTCAACAGTTTCAACGGCTCCGATCCATCCGAGGAACGGGCCTGTCAAAAAAATGGTAAGGAAGCCATGCGTTTCAATCCTGTACTTTAGGGCGTATTGGGCGCCTTAGCCCTTGCCTAAAAATACAAAATCGCGATCAAAACATTCAAGATGCGCACCGCCGTCGACAAAAACTGTCTGACCCGTCATCGAACCCGCTTCGGCGAGGAACAGGACGGCCTCGGCAATATCTTCGGGAGAAGACAATTGATTAAGCGGCATGGCCTCGGCCAGCCGCTCCATCTGATTGTCCGTATAATCCTCTGTCGGCAGAGTGAGCCCCGGTGCAACCGCATTGACGCGTAATTTCGGTGCGCAAGCCTTGGCCAGCGTACGAACCGATTCAGCCAGAGCCTGCTTGGACAGGGTATAGCTTAGCTGATCACCATTGGGGTTGCGCACACGCTGATCAACAATATTGACTATTGCCGCCCTCGTGCCGTCACCCTGAAGCGCAGACAGAGAAGTCGTCAGCAATGCCGGAACCACCAGGTTGATCCGCAGATGCCGCTCGAGAGTCTGCTGGTTGATCGAGGACTGGTCATCATATTCGAACAAGGATGCATTGTTGACAATCAAATCCGGCGCTTTGCCGAAATGATCCGTGACGTCGCCCAATAGCTCTTCGACAGAACCATCAATATCGAAATCTGCAACGAAGCCATGCCAGCGCGTCGCATGCTGTTCGAATATCGCCGCAAGTTCTGGTTCCGGTTCGGCATCATTGTGGCCATGCAGAGCAAGAACATATCCAGCAGAGGCGAGCTGCGCCGAAATTTGTGCGCCCAGCCGCCGGCAACCGCCAGTAACCAAAGCCAGTTTCGTTCTGGTTTTGCTCACTTGCGCGATCTCGACAGCGTAATGCCAATGGCTTCACCCTGTTCGGAAATGAGCAGCTTCACAATCTTGACCGTGACCCGCAATACGCTCTCGTCCTGCAGGAACAGCGTTTCAATAATATGGTCTGCCACGGCTTCGATCAGCTTGAAATGCACGCCTTCCGGCAAAGCTTCGGTCGCAGCATGTTTCAGGTCCATGTAATTTTTGGACTTTTCCAGTGGTGTATCCGCCTCGTAGCGTTCCTGAACCTTGAGTTCCGCTGCGATGGAAATACGCAGTGGCTGGGGCAAATGTGTCTCTTCGGAATAGATGCCGGTCAGGACATCAACCTCCAGGTCATTGACCTCCAGGAGTAAATTATCTGTCATGGGAACCTTTCACCACGTTGCACGGACATACGCAAGTCACGCCGCCGGTTCATCACCTGACCAACGTGCATAAATCGCGGTTGGAAGCAATAATCCGCGGGCTTCTTCCCGGACCGCCAGTTCGCCCACTTCAATCTGTCCCTTAAGATGAGCGAGTTTTTCATTGAGCAGCGACCCCAGCGCGAGCGCAGACATCCGCACGGCATAAACTGTCAGAAACAGACACCGGCTATTCGTGTCCAGTAACTGCCCGCAGCTTTCAATCAAGGGTGCCAGATGTTCTTCAAGACGCCAGATTTCTCCATCCGGGCCACGGCCATATTTGGGCGGATCGAGCAAGATCGCATCATAGCGTTTTTCCCGCCGGACTTCGCGCGCCGCAAATTTGGCGGCGTCGTCAATAATCCAGCGGATCGGCCGTTCCGACATACCGGACAAAGCGGCATTGTCACGAGCGGCCTTGACGGATTTCTTCGAGGCATCGACATGCACCAGATTGGCGCCCGCTGCCGACAGGGCCAGCGTGCCCACGCCAGTATAACCAAACAGATTCATCGCCTGCGGGGGCGTGCTTTGACTGTCCAGCTTGTCCAGTTCAGAACGAATCCAGCGCCACACTGGATCCATATCCGGAAAATATGCAAGATGCCGGAAAGGCGTGCACTGCGCTGTAAAACTTACTTCTTCCCAGGTCAGCGGCCAGCCATCCTGTGGCACCGGACCCGTAAAATGCCAGCGCCCGCCACCATCATCATCTGACGCTGGAATAAACTCGCCATCTGACTGCCATTCGGTCTGGTCGGGCGCCCACATGGCTTGCGGCTCGGGGCGAATGAAATGATATTGCCCGTAGCGTTCGAGTTTTCGGCCATCACCGCTATCGATCAGCGCATAGTCACTGCGCGGTTCGCTGATCATCAGCCCTGGCTTGAACGCAATTTCAGCCATTGGCCGGGGTGGCTTTGCCGGTTACAAATGCTTTCACCGCGTCATAATCACCCGGAAGCGTCTCACAAGCTTCTTCACGATCAAAGAGATCGCCAACGCGGCGCGGCAAAGAGGGCCGGAATCCAGTTGCCCGTTCCACTGCCTCGCGAAACTTGCCGGGGTGCGCTGTGGCCAGCGTGACAACCGGAACGGACGGATCGATGTCCATCGCCCGTGCAGCAGAAAGACCGATCGCCGTATGCGGGTCGATAATTTGCGCCGATTCTTCATGGGCCCAGCGCATTGCCATTGCCATGTCATCTGCATCCACGCGGTGACTGGTGAAAATCTTTCCGGCATCGGCTTGCATGTCGGCGCTCAACGTCATGCTGCGTGATTTGTCAAAGGCTGCCATCCGCCCGGCGGTCTTTGCCCCATCCCGTCCTTCGAGATCGAACAATAGCCGTTCGAAATTGCTGCTGATCTGAATATCCATCGACGGTGCCGCGGTGGGTGTTACTGTACCCGCAGAATAGTCCCCCGCGCTCAAGGCACGATGGAGGATATCATTGACATTGGTTGCCACAATCAGGCGTTCGACCGGCAGCCCCATCTGAGCTGCAACATAGCCGGCAAATACATCACCAAAATTACCGGTCGGCACTGAAAACGCGACTTGGCGAGCCGGTGATCCCAGCTGGCTGGCTGCATAGAAATAATAGACAATCTGCGCCATTAGGCGTGCCCAGTTGATCGAGTTCACCGCCGAAATCGCGAACCGGTCGGTCACGCTTTCATCTGCGAACATCCGTTTGACCATTGCCTGGGCATCATCAAAACTGCCCTCCAGTGCAATATTGTGGACATTGGGTGCACGTACGGTTGTCATCTGACGGCGCTGCACATCGGATATCCGGCCGTCCGGATGGAGCATGAAGATATCGACCTTGTCGCGCCCGGCCAGCGCATCGATTGCCGCCGAACCGGTATCGCCGGACGTCGCCCCGACCACCGTGAGATGCTTGTCCTGACGCGCCAGAAATGTCTCGAACAGCAAACCCAGCAATTGCAACGCAACATCCTTGAACGCCAGTGTCGGACCGTGAAACAGTTCCAGCAACCAGTGCTGCCCGTCCAGTTGCGCGAGCGGAGTGACAGCCGCATGCGCAAACCGGCCATATGCCTGTTCGCACAAATCTCGCAGCTCAGCCTCACTAAGCACATCGCCGACAAACGGTTTCATCACCCGCACGGCGACTTCTGAATAAGGCAATCCCGCCATCGCGGCGATTTCATCCGTGGAAAATTGTGGCCATCGCGCAGGGACATAGAGCCCGCCATCGCCGGCCAGACCTGCAAGAGTTACCTGTTCAAAATTGAGTGGCGCACCACCGCCGCGTGTTGAGATATATTCCATAATGGCCAGCGGGTTAGCCTCCGCATCGCGCCAGAGCAAGTTTTATGCTTCGCTGTCCGGCTTGCCCATGGCTCTGACCGCCAGAAAATAGATGATCAGCGCGATCAGCGCGAACAAAAACCACTGCACTGCATACGCGAAATGATTATTGGGAATATCATCCAGCGACGGCCGTGCAGGTGCTTTCAATCCCGCCATCGATCTGTCGGACACCAGCATCGGTCCGGGGCCGGAATCTTCTCCATCCAGCGAGCTTTGCAATGCCGAACCACCGGGAGCCTGTGTGATCCAGCCGGTCACTTCGCCGCCCTGCCAGTCGATTTCCATGTTGGGCCGGTTGCCCACTCCAAAATTGATCAGTGCCCCGGGACCTTCTGCTCCGGTTATGCAGCGCGCTATATAGCGGAACCCTTTGGTCCCATCAGCGGCTGTGCCAGAACCCCCGCGCCAGTCCGTCACACTCAGGCAATTGACCGCCGATTTTCGAAACATCGCTTCATTGGCTACAGGACCCAACTCGGGATAGGCTATGGCAGGACGATCGAGGTTGGCGGCATAGGTTGCGAGCAAAGTGTTTTTCTGATCGAGCCGATCGATCTGCCAGAAACCGAGAAAAACCATGATTCCAACCGCAATCAGAACGATCAGAGTAGATATGACGGGCAAGCGTTTCACTGTCCGTCCTTTTCATCCTGAACGGTGCCTTCTCCAGCTTGGTTGCGGTGCTCCAATATCAGAAGGATCGCCTTGGAAAAACGCAGCGCGCCAACCACGGATGCAACCGTCATCGGGACCCACAGCAAGACATGGATCCATAGCGGGGGATTGAAATTCAATTCCACAATCAGGGCCAGACCCAGAATCACACCGCCAACCACAAGCGTCAGAAACGCAGCAGGTCCGTCTCCGACATTGAAGCGGTCATAATCGAGACTGCAAGCCCGGCACCGGGATGCAAAGCGCGTGACACTGGCGAACAGCGTCCGTTCACCGCAGCGGGGACAAAGTCCAAAAAGGGCAGCCGGAAAAAGATCGGACTGCCCTTTTGATTGATTGGTATCGTTCAAAACTCTGACCTAGTGGACGGGTGCGCCCCAACCGCCCCAGACATAGACGACGATGAAAAGGAACAACCACACGACATCGACAAAATGCCAATACCAGGCTGCAGCTTCAAAACCGAAATGCTGCTTCGGAGTGAAATGCCCCTTGTAGGCCCGCGCAAGGCAGACGATCAGGAAGATCGTGCCAACCAGAACGTGGAAGCCGTGAAAGCCCGTTGCCATGTAAAAGGCCGCGCTATAGTTGATTCCGGCAAACGGGAACGGAGCCACACTATATTCATAAGCCTGAATCGCCGTAAACACCGCGCCCAGACCAATGGTCAACCAAAGACCGGTGATCAGTCCTTTGCGGTTGCCGTGAATAAGAGAATGATGTGCCCAGGTAACGGTTGTACCGGAACACAGCAGAATCATCGTGTTCAGCAGGGGAAGTTCAAACGCGCTGAGAACTTCAATGCCCTTGGGTGGCCATTGCAATAATGCGGCAGCGCCTTCCTGCCCGATGAAATTGGTCGTGATATTATCAACCATTTCCAGTGGCTGAGGGAAGAGAGCGAAGTCGAACCACGCCCAGAACCAGCCGACGAAGAACATAACTTCCGATGCAATGAACAAGATCATCCCATAGCGGAGATGGAGCTGTACGACCGGTGTATGATCACCAGCATGTGCTTCCTTGATGACATTTGCCCACCAGGCGTAAAAAGTCAGCGCCACAAGCGACACACCGGCAGCAAACATCAGAGCGCCGAACTGATAGATATCATCGTGCATCCAGCGGATCCCGCCGATCGCCATCAAGAACGCCGAAAAGGCTCCGAACAGCGGCCAGATGTCTGGCGGAAGAATATGATAATCGTGATTTTTGGCTCCGGCCATGTCGTAATCCCCAAACTTCGTTTGTTATATTTCCTTAGCTTCCACTTTTCGCCGGGTCCAGCGCCTTGCCGTCCTTCGACCGATAAAATGTATAGCTAAGGGTAATCTCTTCGATATCGCGCGTTTCCGGATCATCCATTATCGCCGGATCTACGTAATATAATACGGGCATCCGCATCGTCTGCCCGGGCTTCAACAACTGTTCGGTAAAACAGAAACATTGCACCTTGTTGAAATATTTTCCGGCCTGCACCGGCGTGACATTAAACGTCGCCGTGCCAACCACCGGTTGGTCGGAATTGTTTGTGGCGATATATATCGCCATGTCCCGTGCGCCCACGCTGACCCGGTCAACCGGATTTTCCGGCTTGAACGACCAGGGCAGTGCCGAATTGACATTGGAATCAAATCGCACCGACATCACCCGGGTGGTGGCTTGAACGGTAGCGGCTTGCGCTTCGCCAACCCGCTGGGTGGTTCCGCCATAGCCGGTGACCCGGCAAAAAATCTCATAAAGCGGAACGGCAGCATAACCCATGCCAAGCATCGCCAGTCCCATGAAACCGGCCAGCATCGCGATGCGGCGGTTTTTCCCAGATAGATTATGTGCCTGGACCTGGGTCATGAGATCGACGCGTCAATCTTTACGATGGTGATGAAGTAGAACAGGATGACGAGAAAGAACAGCAACCCGCCCATGATCACAGCGCGCTGTTTCTGCCGCGCCTGATAGACTTTCTGCTCTTCCGGGGTCATTGGTCGATCGTTATTGTCAATCTCGCTCATCCGAATACCATCCGGTCTGCGACGAGCGCTGCAAACAATACAAACAGATAGAAAATTGAAAATTTGAACAGGCGTTTTTCTTCCACCATTTCACCAGGTTCGGAAGTTGAACTGATCATAACCTGAAACGACAGAGCCGAAAAAAGCAGGCTGAGAATGATCGCAGCCACACCATAGACCAGGCCAGTAGCGCCCAGCGCATAAGGAGCAATCGCGCATATCGCGAGGATAAGACTATATCCGAATATCTGCCGCCGGGTCGACTGGCGTCCGGCAACAACCGGCATCATCGGCACACCGGCTTTCGAATAGTCGCTGTTGACGAACAGCGCGAGTGCCCAGAAATGTGGCGGAGTCCAGAAAAAGATTATGGCAAACAACAATACCGGCATGACCGATATATCGCCGGTCACCGCAGTCCAGCCAATCATCGGCGGGAAGGCACCTGCTGCGCCGCCAATAACAATGTTCTGCGGCGTGCTGCGTTTCAGCCAGATTGTATAAGCCACGGCATAAAAGAAGATGGCAAAGGCCAATATAGCGGCGCTGAGCCAGTTTACCGCAAGCCCCATCAGCAAGACCGAAAAGAAGGATAGTCCGATCCCAAAATGCAGCGCCGTTTCCCGTTCCATTCTGCCAGCAGGCAAGGGACGCGTCCGGGTGCGTTTCATCACGGCATCAATATCATGCTCATACCATTGATTCAGAGCGGCGGACGCGCCTGCCCCCAGGCTGATGGCAAGGATTGCTGTGAAGCCAATAACCGGATGCACGGTTCCGGGAGCTGCGAGCAACCCGCACAAAGCAGTGAAAATCACCAGCGACATGACACGCGGCTTGGTCAGGGCGAAAAGATCTTTCGCACTGGCCAGATTGCTGAGTGATGTTGAAGCTGTCGTCATATCCGTTTCAGTTTCCGATTGTCATATTGTCGTCAATGCGGCGGCCGTTTGAGGGCCGCCGCATGACATATTGCGATGTCCCGAGCCGGTTACTTGACTTGCGGGAGGGTTTCGAACTGGTGGAACGGCGGTGGGCTGGACAATGTCCACTCCAGCGTCGTTGCGCCTTCACCCCAGTAATTGCCTTCTGCACGGCGACCAGCGACGAGCGACCAGGCAATATTGACGAAGAAGATCAACACACCAACCGCCATAACGGCATAGCCGATTGATGCAATTTCGTTCCAGTACGCAAACGCATCCGGATAATCCGGGTAACGCCGCGGCATGCTCTGATTGCCGAGGAAATGCATTGGGAAGAACAAAATGTTCACGCCAATGAAGAAGATCCAGAAGTGCAATTGTCCCAGCAGCTCGTTATAATGGCGACCCGACATTTTCGGGAACCAGTAATAGAAGCCGGCAAAGATCGAGAAGACCGCACCAAGCGACAAAACATAGTGGAAGTGAGCAACCACATAATAGGTGTCATGCAGGTTGTCATCGATACCGCCATTGGCAAGAACCACACCTGTCACCCCGCCGACGGTGAACATGAAGATGAAGCCCAGCGCCCAGACCATAGGGGTCTTGAACGTCATCGAACCGCCCCACATCGTCGCAATCCACGAGAAGATCTTGATCCCCGTTGGCACCGCGATAACCATCGTGGCCGCGGTGAAGTACATTTTCACATTTACCGACATACCGGTAGTAAACATGTGGTGCGCCCAGACCACGAAACCGACGACGCCAATGGCGACCATGGCATAGGCCATGCCCAGATAGCCAAAAATCGGCTTGCGGGAGAAGGTTGAGATGATGTGGCTGATCATGCCGAAACCGGGCAGGATCATGATATAGACTTCGGGGTGGCCAAAGAACCAGAAGAGATGCTGATAAAGCACCGGATCACCGCCGCCAGCTGCATCAAAGAATGTCGTTCCGAAGTTCCGATCGGTCAGCAGCATGGTAATCGCGGCAGCGAGAACCGGCAGCGCCAGAAGCAGCAGGAATGCCGTCACCAGAACGGACCAGACAAACAGCGGCATTTTGTGCAGCGTCATGCCCGGTGCACGCATATTGAAGATGGTCGTGATAAAGTTGATCGCACCCAGAATGGAACTGGCGCCAGCAAGGTGAAGCGACAGGATCGCCATGTCCATGGCGGGTCCAACCGAACCGGAGGTTGAAAGCGGTGCATAGACCGTCCAGCCTGTTCCGGCCCCAAGTCCTGTACCTCCGGGGACGAATGTCGATCCGAAGAGCAGCAGAAACGCGGGAACCAGCAGCCAGAAGCTGATATTGTTCATCCGCGGGAAGGCCATGTCCGGCGCACCAATCATCAGAGGTACAAACCAGTTACCAAAGCCGCCAATCATCGCCGGCATAACCATGAAGAAAACCATGATCAGACCGTGAGCCGTGATCAGGACGTTCCAGAGGTGATAGGCCTGATCCATCGAGGCTTCGCTGCCCTGCATCATACCGGCCCAAGCCTGCAGATACTGAATTCCCGGCGCAGCCAGTTCCAGCCGCATCAGGCCAGAAATCGCGCCACCGACAATCCCTGCCACAATGGCAAAAATCAGATAGAGCGTGCCGATATCCTTGTGGTTCGTCGACATGAACCAGCGCTGGAAAAAAGCGGGCTTGTGATCTGCATCATGTGCGTGATCTTCGATATGGCCATCTGCCGTGATCGTGGTCATTTTCTGCTATCCCTTAATTCGCAGCAGCGGCTGCATCTGCAGGCTCGCCATCTGTTGTATTTTCGGCTGTTGTCCCTTCGGCTGCCTCGTCAGCAGCTTCTTCCGATTCATCGCCCTTGACCGTTCCGCCATTGGCGCGGACCCAGTCATTAAACTTGTCTTCCGGCAGAACTTCGACGGTGATGGGCATGAAACCATGACGTGCTCCGCACAGTTCCGAACATTGGCCGTAATATACGCCAACTTCATCAATCTGCATGACTTTCTCGTTGATCCGGCCAGGAACCGCATCAATCTTGAACCATGCGGCAGGAACGGCAAAACTGTGGATCACATCCGCGCCAGTCACCAGCATTTTCACCGGCTTGCCAACCGGGATCACCATGCGGTTATCAGCAGCCAGCTGGAAGGGCTCACCGCGGGCATCAGCTTCTTCTTCCGGAAGCATGTTCGCGATGATTTCGAAATCACCATTGTCGGGATAGTTGTAACCCCAATACCACTGATAGCCAGTCACCTTGATTGTCAGCGCATCATCGGGCGCCGGTTCAAATTGCTTTGCCAGCAAGCTGATCGACGGAACCGCAATCACCAGCAGGATCAAAACCGGAATAACCGTCCAGATAATTTCGATGAACGTATTGTGGGTGGTTTTCGATGGATCGGGATTTGCGCCCTTGCGAAAGCGAACCATAACCCAGAACAAAAGCCCCAGAACGAACAGCGAGATGACCGTAATGATGGGCAACAGGATGATGTTGTTGATCCACAAAGCCTGTTTCCCGGTTGCGCTGACCTGCGGTTGAAAATCAACCCCGCCGTCAACCGGCATGCCAACACCCGGCGTTGGTTTCATCGGAACATAAAGCGCCGGATCAAGACCCGAAGCAGATGCTTCTGCCGCATCAGCTGTTTCTGTTGTGGCCGCTTCCGGCTGTGCATCCTGTGCACTTGCCATTGTCGGTGTAAGAATCAGGCCCAATGCCAGAATCCATGCCTTCACATAATGAGTCATCTATTACCCAACCTCAATTAAACCCCATTTTCCGGGTAGTTCATGGTCTATATTTCATTGGCGGGAAAGAGCAAATACGGCCACAAGCACATCAATAAATCAGACCGGGATCAACCCGTTCGGAGCGGCTTATAAGCGGGGTTGCCGCAAGCCTCAAGCTACTCTACGCATATTTTTTCAGTTTTTGGGCTTCCATTGCCTGAACACAGAACCCATTTCATCAATACTGGCAGGATAAAACAGGAAAAACCCATTGACCGAAGAAGAAATATTGCAGGAATTTCGGGCAAGTGATGCCCTTCTGGAAGGCCATTTCATTCTATCCTCCGGACTGCGCAGTGGACGCTATTTGCAATGCGCGAGACTCTTAATGAACCCCGCTCGTGCTGCAAAAATGGCAGAAGCACTGGCCGCGACTATTCCCCAGAATATTCGCCGGACTATCGATATTGTTGTGTCCCCCGCAATGGGCGGCGTGATTGTCGGCCACGAAATGGGCCGGGCGCTCGGTCTGGACGCGCTGTTTCTGGAGCGCCCCGACGGCACGTTTGAATTGCGCCGGGGTTTCCGACTGGAGCCGGGACAAAAAGTTCTGATGATGGAAGATGTCGTCACCACCGGCCTGTCCTCGCGGGAAGCCATTCAGGCTATTCGCGATGCGGGCGGCGATGTGGTTGCAGCAGGGGCACTGGTTGACCGCTCCAATGGCGCGGCCCAGTTTGATGTGCCATTCTATCCGCTCCTCACACTTGCCGTTCCCACTTTTGCAGCGGATGAATTGCCGCCGGAACTGGCTGCGATTCCTGCAATCAAGCCGGGAAGCCGAGCAAAAGTAGCCGGAGCGTGACCGCTGATTCCCACCTCCGTTTAGGCGTCAACATCGATCATGTTGCAACGATCCGCAACGCTCGCGGCGGGGATCATCCCGAGCCGGTACGCGCTGCTCTGATTGCAGCGCAAGCCGGTGCGGATGGTATTACGGCGCATCTCCGCGAAGACCGCCGCCACATCCGCGACGATGATCTGACCGTGTTGATGGACAAGCTCGACATTCCGCTCAATCTGGAAATGGCGGCCACCGACGAAATGCTGGACATCGCGCTCAGGCACAAACCGCATGCTGCCTGTATCGTCCCCGAAAACCGGGAAGAGCGCACCACAGAAGGCGGCCTGGATGCTGCCGGGCAGCACAACCGCCTGACCGATTTTGTCGGGCAGCTGCGCAACGCGAATATTCGCGTCAGCCTGTTCATTGAACCCGACCCGCGTCAGGTCGAAGCCGCGATCCATCTTGGTGCGCCGGTCGTGGAATTTCACACCGGCCACTATGCCCATGTTTCCGGAGCCGAACGCGAAGCCGAATTGCGACGGATTGCCGATGCCGCAGCGCTGGCAACCAAAAACGGAATCGAGCCGCACGCTGGTCACGGCCTGACGTTCGACAACGTGATCCCGGTTGCAGCCATCCCGCAACTCGCGGAACTCAACATTGGCCATTTCCTGATCGGCGAAGCGATATTCGGCGGACTGGAAGGCAGTATCAGAGAAATGCGCGCGCTGATGGATGATGCCAGGTGAGATACGCCGCATCTCTATCCTCCCTGTCGAAGACGGAGAGGGGGACCGCCCGAAGGGTGGTGGAGGGGCGAAGCGCATCACGCGCCGACTGCGTCAACAACCCCTCCGACGCCTGCGGCGCCACCTCCTCACAGCTTCGCTGCAGGGAGGATAGACTGTGATCATCGGCCTCGGATCAGATCTCTGCAATATCGAGCGCATCCAGAATTCTCTCGACCGGTTCGGCGAGCGCTTCGAGAATCGCGTCTTCACCAAAGTCGAACGCGCCAAGGCAGCGCGGCGCCCCTATACGAAGGCGGGAACTTACGCGAAGCGTTTCGCTGCCAAGGAGGCATTTTCCAAGGCTGTGGGTACGGGGTTTCGGGCCGGTGTATTCATGAAAGATATTGGTGTGATCAATGCCCGCAGCGGCGCACCAACGCTGGCCCTGACCGGCGGCGCAAAAAAACGGCTCGATTCCATGGTCCCGGACGGCTATGAAGCCACCGTTCATCTGACACTCACTGACGATCATCCATGGGCACAGGCATTCGTTATCATCGAAGCTGAACCCGCCAGTCCTTCGGCTGGATCGCGAGCGAGGACAGGTTCACTGCGACCATGAAACAGAAAGATACTGAAGAGAATATGGCACTGGAACAGGCAGACACCGGATCACCGAGTTCTTCCGGAGACGAAAAGGAAAAGACCGACTGGATTGGCGAAATCAAGAGTATCGGCTTGCTGTTGCTGGCCGTGCTGGCTTTCCACAGTCTGGTGGCCAAACCTTTTTATATTCCATCCGTATCAATGATGCCGGGTCTGCTGGTCGGTGACCGCCTGATTGTCAGCAAATATGCCTATGGCTGGTCCTGGGTCTCTCCGACTTTTCACATCTTGCCGCGCATGGAAGGCCGATTGATGGGTTCACTCCCCGAACGCGGTGACATCGTGATCCTGACCCCGAAGGATCAAAGCAGCGACTATATCAAACGCGTGATTGGTCTGCCCGGCGACACCATCGCGCTGCGAGGCGGACAGGTTTTCATCAACAATATTCCCGTGCCGCAAGAAATACAGCCCGATCTGGAACTGCCCGTCGATGCCAATGCGCCGTGCAGTGAGGACGAATTTCCGGGATTGCAGAAAACCAATGCGTCTGGCGAACTGGTCTGCTCGTTGCCAATATTGCGGGAAACTCTGCCGAATGGCGTGAGTTACGACATTATTGATCTCGGTCCGAAATATGATGTCGACGAAATCAGTCCGGTCACCATTCCGGAAGGTAATCTCTATCTGATGGGTGACAATCGTGACCGATCCGCCGACAGCCGTGTACCGGCCCGATTCGGTGGTCTGGACGGGGTAATTCCATGGGAAAATATCGGCGGCCGCGCAGAATTTATTACCTTCTCGCTCGACGGCACCACCAGTCTTAATCCGGTTAGCTGGATCAGTTCTTTCCGGGGCGGAAGGGCCGGGGACAGCCTTCGTCCCGATAACGCTTCTGATCCGGCGGAATAGTCAGCGGCGGACTAAAGCCGCAAACCGGCAGTTTCATCCAGGCCAGCCATGATATTGAGATCCTGAACGGTACTTCCCGCCGCGCCCTTGCCGAGATTGTCCAGGCGCGCAACGAGACGCACCTGATCAGCTTCACCATTTGAGAAAACATACAGTTCGAGCCGGTCCGTAGCGGCATCATTTTCACTCAACAACAACTCGGAAACCGGGCTCCCATCGCTGACGGTAACAATTTGCGAGCCATCATAATGATCTTGCAAAGCCCCAAGCAGATCCGGCGCGGATGCCGACAATCCCATGGCCTTCAGATGCAGCGGAACTTCGACGATCATGCCGCGATAGGCACGAACGACAGCGGGCGCGAAGATCACGTCATGGATCAATCCGGCATGGCGCTTCATCTCGGGCCTGTGTTTATGACCAAGATCCAGTCCATAGCTTCTGAAACCGACGTCAGCTTCGTTGCCAAACCGTTCGATCAGGGCCTTGCCGCCGCCAGAATATCCGGAAACCGCGTTGACGGTATACGGCCAGTCGGCGGGAAGAAGACCTTGCGCAATCAGGGGTGCGACAAGCGCGAGGAAACCGGTTGGATAACATCCAGGATTGGAGACACGACTGGCTTTTGCAATCGCCTCGCGCTGACCGTCCCGGAATTCGGCAAAGCCAAATACCCAGTCAGGATGAGTCCGATGCGCCGAAGAAGCATCGATGATCCGGGTGCTGTTATTACCTACCAGCGACACAGCTTCGCGCGCTGCCTCATCCGGCAAACAGAGAATGACAAAATCGCTGTCGTTAATCGCTTCCCGCCGCGCACCGACATCCTTGCGCCGGTCATCGCTTAGCCGAATCAGCTCAAATTCAGTCCGGGATTGCAGCCGGTCGGCAATTTCCAGTCCGGTCGTTCCGGCGGCACCATCTATGAAAATACTGTGAGTCATGACGCACCGATCAGGTCAGCCGCTTGCGCATCAGAACCGGTTCGTCGGTTCCGTTGCTTTTGAACAGGGCAATCACATCGGCAAGCGGTTCGGACACGACTTTCATCCAGTGCGCATTGGCATGAATCATCCGCTCGCTATCCGCCATCATTCCGACATGCTCCGGGAAAAATACCAGGTCACCGCGCCGAAGATCCGCGTCAGATGCCACTTCGCTGCCAGGCATTGCCATCTGCTGATCCGCATCGCGCGGAGCCGAAATGCCGGTTAAACCGAGGACCATCTGGATCAACCCCGAACAATCGAGACCGTCACCGCTCCGTCCACCCCACAAATAGGGTGCACCGATCAGTTGCTCGGCAAGAGCCGCTGTGCTGTTGGTGCCGTCGAAAACCACCTTGGCCCCGATTTCCTGTACATGACGCACATGGACATATCCCTTGCCGGTTTTCAGAAACTGCCCGCACTCGCTCGGTTCCTGGCAAGCTAGTTTTGCGCCCATCGGCAATCTCTTGATCACACCAGACTTGATTTCGGGCTCGACAAAAATCAATGCCGCTCGCGCAGAAACCAGATGAGTCGGCGTCTTGGTTTTCCGCTGGCTTTGCAAGGCATGGACTGGAACATAACCGACATAACCGTCGTGCGCGCTGCTTCCCCAGGCCCAGTCGCCGGAAACATCAAGCAGATGAAAATCCTCTCCGTGCAGCAATTCGGAAACGGCCTCGTAACTTTTGCCGCCCAGTTTCCGGATCATCGCTTTCGGCGCAGCGCAGCGCATTTCCATCACTTCCGCATAATGGGGCGCAAACATTTTTCCAGCGAGGGCGATATCGGCCAGATCACCGCGATGGGCTGTCACCCTGCGATCAAAATCCTCTTCCGGACCATGCAGCGAGAACTTTGCCCGCGTCGCATTATTTGCCGCTTTCATATCCATTACTATTCATGCACCCCGTTTTGCGCACCCTAAAGCCGCGCGAAAAAACCCATCTATTGCTTTCCGCCGCGTTAGACAAGTCGCCATTGCGAGATCAGACCGGGCCGGAATTACCCTGCATATCGCTTTTTCAGATACGCCCAGCTGGCACGGAGGCCCAGCGCCTCGCCACCTTTGGGTCGACCGGACTTGCTCGCTGGCCGCCACGCGTATGTATCAAAATGCGCCCATGCCACGTCGCCGGGTACGAATTTTTCCAGGAAAAGCGCCGCCGTAATACAGCCCGCAAATGATCCGGTCGCGACGTTGTTTGTGTCCGCAATCGCGCTTTTCAAACGATATTCATAGCGCGACCAGAGTGGCATCCGCCACAGCGGATCATCCTGCTCATCTCCACTTTCCAGCAGACCAGCGGCCATATCGTCATCATTGCAGAACAATGCAGGCAAATCTGGTCCCAGAGCGATACGGGCCGCGCCGGTCAGCGTGGCAAAGTCAATCATCAGCTCCGGTTCGTCCTCGCCCGCCAGTGTCAGCGCATCGCCCAGAACCAGCCGCCCTTCGGCATCAGTATTGCCGATCTCGACAGTGAGCCCCTGACGACTGTTCAGGACATCGCCCGGGCGCAGTGCATTTCCGTCAACCGAGTTTTCGACCGCCGGAATCAGCAGATGGAGCTGCACCGGCAGTTTTGCTTCCATGACAAGCTTGGCCAACGCGATCGCATGAGCTGCACCGCCCATATCCTTTTTCATGATCAGCATGCCGGCAGGCGATTTCATGCTCAAGCCGCCGCTGTCAAATGTCACGCCTTTGCCGATAATCGCGATTTTGGGATGGTCACTTTTTCCCCATTTCAGCTCGATCAGGCGCGGCGCATGTTCCCGCATGGCGGCTTTGCCAACGCCGTGGATCATCGGAAAATTCTTTTCCAGCGTATCCCCGCGCGTCACTTTCAAATCCGCATCATGCGTTTCAGACAGTTTTTCAACGATATCTTCAAGTTTGTCCGGACCCATGTCCGCCGCAGGCGTATTGACCATGTCGCGGACCAGCGCCGTTGCTTCTGCCTGTCGCACGGCCTCATCGACTTGCGCAATCTCGTCTTTGACGAGCAACACGCTGGGACCTTGTTTATTTTCGATTTCCTTGTAGCGCTCAAACTGATGCTGCGGGATCAGCCAGCCAAACAAACCGTCCTTGGCGCTGGCCCCCGCCAGTCGATATTGCCCTTCCGGCAGTTTACCGCCCAGCTTTACAAGATCCCAGGGCTCCATTGCCTTATGGTTTCTAACCCCGGCCACCACTGTGAAATCGCCTTGCTCCGAGCTGTCCTTGTCGACCTTTCCGCCGGTAACCGGAAGCAGCAAATAGGATTCCGGATTGGCGACGAATTTGTAAGCCGTCACAAGGCTGCGCACCGAATCGGGCTGGTCTTTCAACCAGTCTTCAAAGTTGAAGACATCCAGTATCTGGATGGTCCGGGCTTTCTGGCCTTTGTCGGCCGCGATCAGGGTCTTAAAATCAGTCATTTCAGACCTATAGACCGACTCGTTGCCAAGTGCGAGAGTCGAATCAGGCGGCTACGGTTTCCGCGTCACTGGACATATTGGACACGGGATCGGGGTTTTTGGCCTTCGCGAAAACGAGCGTGCCGTCTTCAATGGTGCGATGCCGGAGATTGATGATATCTTTGGGATAGTTCTGATTCAGCCGCCAGGGCTTTTTCTGCCCCTGCTTCGGCAAGTCGGAAATCGCGCGCCGAACATATCCAGACTTAAAATCAAGCAACGGTTCCAGCTCCATACTGCCGTCTGCCGGCAACGTCGGCGTCGCGCTGTCGTATCCCTTGCGTTCCATGACATTGATTACACGGCACAGATATTCGCTGGTCAGGTCAGCCTTCAAGGTCCAGCTGCTGTTGGTATAGCCCATGGTCATGCCCAGATTGGGCACGCCGGAGAACATAACACCCTTGTAATTGACAGTCTCGCCAAAATTGACGGTCTCGCCGTCGACATCAAATATCGCGCTGCCGCCAGTAGACAGTTTCAACCCGGTTGCGGTGACGATGATGTCTGCTTCCAGCGTTTCGCCAGATTTCAGCAATATCCCGTCTTTGACAAACCGGTCGATATGGTCCGTAACCACCGATGCCTGCCCTGACTTGATGACATTGAACAAGTCACTGTCCGGAACAGCGCACAACCGTTCGTCCCACGGGTTATAACGCGGCTTGAAATGAGTCATGTCATAATCCGGACCCAGCTCCTCGCGGACCATATCGAGCAGCTTCTTGCGGACCATTTTCGGTTTCTTGCGCGCCAGATTAAACGTAAACAACTGGAAAAGCACGTTGCGCCAGCGGGTGATCAGATAGGCTGCCTTGCTCGGCAGGAATTTCCGCAGCGCCAGTGCAAACTTGTCCTCACCTGGCCTGGATGCGACATAGCTGGGAGACCGCTGAAGCATGGTCACATGTGCTGCGGTTTCCGCCATTGCAGGAACGACCGTTACAGCCGTCGCCCCGCTGCCGATGACAACGACCTTTTTGTCGGCATAGTCGAGGTTTTCTGGCCAGAATTGCGGATGTACAATCTCGCCTTCAAAATCATCACGGCCTTCGAAATGCGGATCGTGGACCTCATCATAGCTATAATAGCCGGAGCACATGAAAAGGAAATTGCAGCGAATCTGGCTGCTGCCGCCATCCCCATGCGCGAGGCTGACCAGCCATTCCGCCGTGTCGCTTGACCAGCTGGCGGACACGACTTTGCGCTCGAAGCGTATTTTGGATTCTACATCATATTCCGCCACGGTCTCGTGGAGATATTCCATGATGTTCGGACCATCTGCGATCGCTTGCCGCGAAGTCCACGGTTTGAAATTATAGCCGAGCGTATACATGTCGCTGTCGGAACGAATCCCGGGATAGCGGAACAGATCCCATGTCCCGCCCAGCCGTTCTCTGGCTTCAACAATCGCATAGCTTTTTCCGGGCGAACGTTTTGTCAGGTGCACGGCGGCGCCAATGCCTGACAAACCAGCGCCGACGATCAGCACGTCAAGTTTTTCAGTTGTCATATGCCACTTATTACTGACATTGATGTTAATTGCAAGCGTGTGTTGGAGACTGCGCGCGCCGCTTACTCTTCTTCCAAAATCCAGTTCACGGCGGCATCGGCATGAATCTCGGTACTGTCGTAGATCGGCAGGATATTGGCTTTCGTATCCACGATCATGTCCAGTTCCGTCGATCCCAGCACAATCGCATCGATCTGCTGCTTGGCCATATCGGTGATGAAGGTTTTCAGAGTCCGCTCGGAGTCCCGCTTCACGTTGCTGAACATCAATTCTTCGTAAATGATCCGGTCGATTTCCTCGACCCGCCCCTCATCCGGAGGTGTCAGCGTAATGCCCTTGCCAACGAGCCGCTTGCGGTAAAAGCCTTCGGTCATCACATTGCGGGTCCCGATCAGCGTCGCGGTCTTGATCCCGTCGGCTACCATGTGATCACCGACGCACTCGGCAATGTGGAGGATTGGAATATCAACCTCGGGCGCGACTTTCGGATAGACCTTGTGCATCGCGTTGGAACAGATCAGCATTGCAGTAGCGCCCGATTGCTGGAGCCTTTTGGCGGAACGGATCATCAATCCCGCCGCCGCATCCCAGTCATCATCGGATTGCAGCCGCGCATAGTCGCTGAAATTGACGCTCTCGATCAAAAGATGTGCGCTTGAGAATCCGCCCAGCTTGCGCTGCACCTCGCTATTGATCCGGCGATAATAATTCTCGGTCGAAACCCAGGACATTCCGCCGATCAGACCAAATTTACGCATGAAACAGTTTCCCGATATTGTGACCCAAAAGAGGGGCTTGTTACCGGATTACAAGTCAACCGGATTACAAAGCCTTAACAATATCCTCGCACATTTTCTTTGCATCAGAAAGTAACATCATGGTCTGGTCCATGTAAAATACTTCATTGTCGACCCCGGCATAGCCCACGCCGCCCATCGAACGCTTGATGAAGAAGATGGTTTTGGCCTTGTCGACATCAAACACCGGCATGCCGTAAATCGGAGATCCCTTGTCGGTTTTCGCCGCCGGGTTCACCACGTCATTGGCGCCAATGATGAACGCCACATCCGCCTGTGCAAATTCGCTGTTGATATCTTCCAGCTCGAACACCTCGTCATAGGGCACATTGGCTTCCGCCAGCAGCACGTTCATGTGCCCCGGCATCCGGCCCGCAACCGGGTGAATGGCATATTTGACGCCAACCCCCTCTTCCTTGAGCATGTCACCCATTTCGCGCAACGCATGCTGAGCCTGCGCCACAGCCATGCCGTAACCCGGAATGATGATGATATTCTCTGCCTGCTTCATCATATAGGCAGCATCTTCAGCCGAACCACGCTTCCATGGGCGATCGATTTTTTCAGCACCGTCGGATGGGCCGCTGTCTGCGCCAAAGCCGCCAGCAATCACGCTGATGAAACTGCGATTCATGGCCTTGCACATGATGTAGGACAGGATCGCACCCGAAGACCCTACCAGTGCGCCAGTGATGATCATCGCGGTATTGCCAAGCGTAAAGCCCATGGCCGCCGCTGCCCAGCCGGAATAGCTGTTGAGCATGGATACAACCACCGGCATGTCTGCGCCGCCAATCGGAATGATCAGCAGGAAGCCGATGACGAAGGCCAGGGCAACAATCGTCCAGAAGATCATCGCAGTTTCGCCGGTCGGCATGATCGCGAAATAACCGGTCAGGCCAATAATTCCGGCCAGCACACCCAGATTGATGACATGACGTCCGGGCAACATGATTGGGGCACCGGACATATTGCCGTTGAGTTTCAGAAAAGCGATAACCGAGCCGGAGAATGTAATGGCACCAATGGCGACGCCGAGCCCGAGTTCAATCCGGCTGACCGTGAGAATCTCGCCCACCGCATCCACAATTCCAAAGGCTTCGGGATTGAGATAGGCCGCAACGCCCACCAGAACGGCGGCCATACCGACCAGAGAGTGAAAGGCTGCCACAAGCTGCGGCATATCGGTCATCGCAATTTTGCGCGCCGTGAAGAACCCGATCGCGCCGCCGATTGCAATCGCCACTGCGATCTCCGGCAGGCTGGCCACGTCGTGTGTCAGCAGGGTCGTCACCACGGCGATCAGCATGCCGATCATGCCATAGCGGTTACCCGCCCGGCTGGTTTCAGGTGAAGACAGTCCGCGCAATGCGAGAATGAAAAGAACACCGGCGATCAGATAGGCAACCGCAACCCAGGGGTTAACCGCTTCGCCCGATGCCGCCATGGCCGGTGTTGCAAAAGATGTTGCAAGGAATAGCGCCGCTGCGCCCCCGATAAGCTGGCGCATTATTTGCGCTCCTTTTTCTTGTACATCGCGAGCATCCGCTCGGTCACGGCAAAGCCGCCAAATATGTTCACGCTGGCCAGAACGACGCCGATCAGGCCAAGCCATTTCGCAATCGGACTACCCGCCGCAGCCGCCGCTATCAGCGCCCCGACGATTATCACCGAGCTAATCGCATTGGTCACCGCCATCAGCGGAGTGTGCAAGGCCGGGGTCACCGACCAGACGACATAATAGCCGACAAAACAGGCCATCACGAAGATTGAGAGAATTGATATAAAGTCCATTTTATGCCTCCTAGTTCGCCAGAAGGCGCTCATTCACGACTTTGCCGTCTTTGGTCAGACGTATGCCGATTGTTACTTCATCGTCATCCGGCAGCACGGGCCGCTTCGTTTCTTCATCCCAGTAAGCAGAGAGGAAGTTATATAAATTACGCGAGAACAGCGCGGAGCTGTCCGCGGCCATGGTCGATGGCATGTTGTTCGCACCGACAATTTTTACGCCATGCTTCACGACCACTTCACCGGCGACGGCGCCTTCGACATTGCCGCCCTGTTCAGCAGCCAGATCGACGATCACGCTGCCGGTTTTCATCGTCGCGATTTGTGCATCCGAGATCAGGCGCGGAGCCGGACGGCCCGGTATCAATGCGGTGGTAATGACTATATCCTGCTTGGTGATATGTTTTGAGACGAGTTCCGCCTGCTTGGCTTTTTGCTCGTCGGTCAGTTCGGCGGCATATCCGCCGCCGCCGTCCGATGCCAGATCGTCATCAAAAACCGGTTTTGCGCCCAGTGATTCGATCTGTTCTGCAGTCTCGGGCCGGACATCGGTTGCAGACACTTGCGCACCGAGCCGCCGCGCAGTCGCGATAGCTTGCAGACCCGCCACGCCCACGCCCATAACGAAACATTTCGCAGCGCTGACCGTGCCAGCCGCCGTCATCATCATCGGAAACGCACGGCCATATTCGGCGCCTGCCAGAACCACCGCCTTGTAACCGGACAAATTGGATTGCGACGACAATATGTCCATAGATTGCGCCCGCGTGATTCGCGGCATGAATTCCATCGCCAGTGCGTCGATGCCCAGCTTGGCATATTCATCCACTCTGGCCCGTTCGCCAAACGGGTTCAGGCTCGCTGCGAGCCATGCGCCCTTCTTGATACCTTTGAGCGATTCAGGAGGAGGCCCCTGAATACCCAGCACAATATCTGCATCCTTGATCACCGCAGCGCGAGTTCCGATGGTGGCGCCCATCGCTTCATAGTCGGAGTCGGCAACAGAAGCCGTTTCCCCCGCTCCCTTTTCAATCGCCATTGAAGCGCCCAGCGCTATGAATTTTTTCACCGTCTCCGGTGACGCGCTCACACGTTTCTCACCCTCGGCGAGTTCCTTCAATACAGCAATTTTCACTTATGATTCCAATCAGGTAGAAATAAGGATGACAACCAGAACAGTCACAAGCACCGAGATAATCGTGCCAATTTTCAACCAGGACAGGAAACCGGAATATGTTTCCGTAGCAGATTTCATATTATTGTCGGTAGCCATGTTATCCCCAAATATTCGATTAAAAACTGAGCGCGGTGTAACCTTATATAACGCTGCGCTCAAGCCCTCTTGCCCTCCTTTCTGGATAGAAAAAATAAGCAGTCCTTAATCGGGTCTTTACCCCCTGCTGTTACCAATGCCGTTCAACAAGTTTCAAATTGGGACAAAAATGGCGCAAAACAGCACAAAACTGCTGATGTTGATCGATGATGAGCCGGCACAATGCCGCTTGATCTCGGCTATGGCTTCGCGTGCGGGTTTTCGCACTATTCATGCGCGGGACGCTGAGACCGCCATCGCAACATTGGGCACTCAGGACGGAATGCTGCTCGATGCGATCATCCTTGATCACTGGGTTCCCGGATCAGAAGCAACCGAATTAATTGCCGAGCTGAAATCCCGCCGCCCCGCTTTGCCTATCCTCATGCTGACAGCCGTGGGATCCGTAACCGAAGCGGTCGATGCCGTTCGCGCCGGGGCCACCGATTATCTTATCAAGCCCGTTGCTCCGGAGCAGATGCTACAAGCCCTTGAAGCTGCGGTTGAAAATGCAAAAGATGATGGCGAATTGCGGCCATTGACCGAAAAAATCTCCGCACCGCTTGAATTTGAAGAAATTGTCGGTGCGGCCCCTGCCTTTCGAGCCGCCCTGGCTATCGCTGCGAAAGCCGCCCGCGCGCGGGTTCCAGTGCTGATCGAAGGCGAAGGCGGAGTCGGCAAGGAAGTGATTGCCGATGCCGTTCACGCCGCCAGCCCCCGGTCAAAACTGCCGATGCTCAAAGTCAATTGCAGCGCCATTACCGGCAACTTGCTCGATTCGATACTATTCGGGCATGAAAAAGGGGCCTTTACCGGCGCGTTTGATCGCAAAATCGGGCTTTTTCAGCAGGCCGAAGGCGGAACTATCTTCCTCGATGAAGTCGACCGGCTTCCCGCGGAGACACAGATTCGCCTGCTGCGTTTCCTGAAGACATCCGAAATCCAGCCGCTGGGCAGCCCCAACAGCTTCCAGATTGATGTCCGCGTCATCGCAGCAACCAACAGATCGCTCGAACAGGAAGTCAAAAAAGAACGATTCCGCGAAGACTTGTTCTACCGGATGAACGTCGTTCGCCTGACGATTCCTCCCTTGCGTGATCGCACGGGTGACATTCCCGCATTGTCCCGCCACTTCCTGTCCCGCCTCGCGTTGCAGCCCGGCCTGCGTAGCCTCGGCATTACGGACGAAGCACTCAACCTGCTGCGCAGTTACAACTGGCCAGGCAATGTCCGGCAATTGCAGAGCGTGCTGTTCCGTGCAGCGGTCATGTGTGACCGCGATGCGCTGACCTGCGATGAGTTTCCCCAGATTTCTTCCTTTGTCGAAAAATCCGGTGACGCCCATCCGCATTTGCAAAGCAGTCCGGAAGGCATTGGCATCACTCTATACTCCGAAGATGGCAATTTGCGTCCGCTCGAGGAAATCGAGGCTGATGTCATCCGTCTGGCTATCGGCCACTATCGGGGTCGCATGACAGAAGTCGCACGCCGTCTGGGGATTGGCCGTTCGACATTGTACCGCAAGCTGGCAGATCTTGGGATCGATAACGCCGCTTGACCAGATCGGTTGGCGATCAACCACAATCCCGGTTGAAGTTTATCGCCGCACTGACTAAGTCTGTCGAATATGAAAAACAACTTTCCAATCGTTCCAGCCCGCGCTGCCTCGACCACGCTCGCTATTGTCGCAGCCCTGCTTCTGACTTCCTGCGGGAAACAGGAGGCTGTTGGCGACGTTCCGTCCGGTGACGAGCTGGCCCGACAAGCTGACGCCGCCAGCCAGGCTATTCGTGACGAAGCAGCGGCGGCGGAAAATGGCGAGGACGGAACCGCAGCTATAGATCCTACCGCGATGACCAGCTATGTTAATGCCTTGCGCGGTTTCTCGATCCTCGTTCCCGAAAAATGGGCGTTGAACGCAGCGACCAGCGATGATGACGGCAATGTCTATGGTGACACGGAAACCGGCGCCAGTCTGATCGTAGGCTGGACTGAAAACCGTGAAGATGCTGACCTTCAAGCTGCCGTTGAAGCGCTGGAAGCAGATGACAGCGGCATGGCCGGCGACTATGTGAATGAAAACGAATATCGGGCAGCAGGCAGCAATGCTGACGGGCAGAAACTGGCTCAGAGGATCATGCGCAAGCCGGATGGAACCATGATCAGCGCTGCGATTACCTATCCTGCAGATCAGGCTGAAAAACTGGATGCTGCGGCTTCGCAGGTTCTCGACAGCCTGACATTGCAATAACGAAATAGAAACCAGCCGGCTTCGGCCGCAACAACCCGGGAGACGGAATATGGCTCGTGCTTGGAATTTAGTGTCGCGCCCAGATGGCATGCCTGTATTGGAAAATTTTGCACTGAAGGACCTTCCGGATTCTCCGCTGCAGGATGGTCAGTTTCGCGTCAAAAATACCTGGTTGTCGGTTGACCCCTATATGCGCAGCCGGATGAGCGAAGCCAAAAGCTACGCCGCCTCATATGCGCTGAACGAACCCATGATCGGTGGTGCATTTGGTGAAGTGATTGAGAGCCAAAACCCCGACTTTCCCGTCGGCGCAAAAGTCGCGCATGGCCTGGGCTGGCGTGATGAGGCGGTCCTCGGCGGACCCGATCAGATGGCCAACAAGGTACCGGAAACCGGCCTTCCCGACCATCTCTGGCTCAGCAACATGGGTCTGACCGGCGGAACAGCCTGGATGGGCTTGTTGAAAGTGGCTCACGCCAAAGAAGGCGAGACAGTATTCGTATCCGCAGCTGCCGGAGCGGTAGGTTCTGCAGTTGTTCAGCTTGCAAAAGCCAAGGGCATGACTGTGATTGGCTCGGCCGGCGGCCCGGAGAAATGTGCATGGGTCCTGGAACTCGGCGCAGATGCGTGTCTTGACTATAAGGCCGGACCAATCGAGCCACAACTTGCAAAGGCCGCACCTGAAGGCATCGATGTATATTTCGACAATGTCGGCGGCGAGCATCTCGATGCGGCATTCGGTCAGGCACGTGAAATGGCCCGTTTTGCCATTTGTGGCATGATTGATCGCTATAATGACCAAAGTCCGGTCATGATGAAAAATCTGATCCGGATCATCCCCGCCAGAATCAAGGTGGAAGGTTTTCTCTATCCGGATTTCATGTCGGATATTCCCGAGTTTATGAAAGACATGGGCGCACTCATTGCCGCCGGGCAGGTCACCTCACGCGAAACGATAAAAGACGGCCTTGAATCTGCACCGGAAGCGTTTCTGGGGCTGTTCACCGGGGAAAATATGGGGAAAATGCTCGTCCGGCTCTGAAGCTTGACTAAAATTTCTCAGACCCAGCTTCCGCCGGAGTCGGTCTAGCGATCCAGCTTCGCGTCGAGAAATCCGGGAACCGGGCCGTTCCAGCCATCAGCGTCCTTGCCGTCATCCTGTTTGTTGTCGGAAGCGGGCCGGCTTTGCTCGGTTTTTTTGGTCTTCACTTCCTTCTTTGGCCGCGAAGATTGATTTTCTGCGCTTGATACATCATCCGGTCGATCTGTTTTTTTGTTCGGTTTTGGACGATCTTGCTTGGGGGCGGAATTTTTGGGCGCAGAGTGTTTCTGACCGCCTTGCTTCTTTTCCGGTTTTACGGATTTGCTGTCCCGTACGGGCAGTTTTGTGCCCGTCAGCTTCTCGATGTTTTCAACATGCTCGCTGTCGCTTTTTGTCACAAAGGTAATCGCAACGCCCGTGGCACCTGCCCTGCCCGTCCGACCGATGCGGTGAATATAATCGTCCGGGTGCCAGGGAATGTCGAAATTGACCACATGGCTCACGCCTTTGATGTCGAGACCGCGCGCTGCCACGTCGGATGCGCACAAAATGTTGATCTCACCGGATTTAAAACGCTCCAGTTCTGCAAGGCGCGACGACTGATCCATATCACCGTGAATCTGACCGGCATCAAACCCGTCTTTGCGGAGGCTCTGGCACAAATCGCGGACTTGTGTCTTGCGGTTGCAGAAAATGATCGCGGTATCGACACCTTCATTGTCCAATATGCCGTAGAGCAGCTTCTGCTTGGCCTTGGGTGCAATGTGGATGATCGACTGATCGATTGAAGTGTTGGCCGTCGCCGGCCGTGATACCTCGATATATTTGGGATTGCTGAGAAACTGGTCAGACAGCTTCTTGATCGGCGGAGGCATGGTTGCCGAAAACAGCATTGTCTGGCGTGTTGCAGGCAGTTTCGAACAGATTTCTTCAATATCCGGTATGAAGCCCATGTCGAGCATGCGGTCAGCTTCGTCAATGACCAACAATTCGCATCCAGACATCAGAATGCGTCCACGTTCAAACAGATCCATCAGGCGTCCCGGCGTTGCAATCAACACGTCGACGCCCTTTTCAAGTGCCTTGACCTGATCTCCCATCGACACGCCGCCAATCAGCAACGCCATGCTGAGGTTATGGTTCTTGCCGTATTTCTCAAAATTCTCGGCAACCTGGGCGGCAAGCTCGCGCGTCGGTTCGAGGATCAGCGAACGGGGCATGCGCGCGCGCGACCGGCCATGCGCAAGCACGTCGATCATGGGTAGCACGAAACTGGCTGTTTTTCCGGTTCCGGTTTGCGCGATGCCAATAATGTCTTTCATCATCAGAACGGGCGGGATCGCCTGCGCCTGAATAGGTGTCGGCTCGTCATAGCCGGCATCCGCAACAGCACTTAACAATTCATCAGAGAGGCCGAGGTCGGCAAATTTCATAGTGTTTCCGGAAAATAAGAGTGCAAAACCAGACTGTAGCTTTCGTCTGAAGTAGCTGGGCCGGGAAATGGTGCCAAAAAGCGCACTTGTCAAGCGATCTACGGCAAGGGTCTCCCGGCCAGACCGACCGGATCATTCCGGAACGAGTTCGCGAAACCTGTCTATTTCGCATTTGGAGCCGGTTCGGGAATGGAGAATATCACGATCCGCACAGATCTTTCCATCACCTGATTTTTCCATATAAAAGCCGGAATAGAAGCTGCGCGCCTGGCATTTTTTCTCCAGCCGGGCCCGGATCCGCTTGCGATCACGCGTGATCAAATCGAGATTCCGGCCGCCAAACATCTGGACACCGAGAATACTGTTCATAGGCATGCATTTGCCGATTTTCTTTTCTTTGAACGTGAGGGGAGCCGATTGCCGGGATTCTCTGGCCATGCTGGCTGCCGGGGTTGGCCTGCGCCGGGGCACGCGAATAATGATCCTCTTCTGGATCCGGACTTGCGCCCATTGCAGATTTTCTGCCGGTACGAACCGTCCTTCCGACTCCGTATGCTTTCCCAATCCCGCAGCGTCATTCGCAGCCGGTGTCGCAAGCAGTAAAATCACGGAAAGCGAAAAACTCACCCAAATCCCTTAATCATTATCATCAATGCTATAACAGCCCCGATTGAACATTCGATGAACTATCCCCCATGGCATTTTGAACCAAATTTTGGCAAGGGGCTTGATCAACCGCCAAGGAAAGCCAAATAGCTACGCAGCTTGATTTCCCTGGCTAGAGCAAATTTCCGGAGGCAGAATAGTGGCGGACGATCTCGACTGGCTTGAACAAATGGCAGCAATTGTTGGTCCAAAAGGTCTTGCGCGATCACCAGAAGAATTGGCGCCCTGGCTGACGGACTGGCGTGGTCGCTATACAGGAGCGGCGATCGCAATGATTTCTCCTGCTTCGACCGACGAAGTTTCTGCGCTCGTGAAAATTGCTGCGTCCCATCGAGTCGCTTTTGTTCCCCAGGGCGGAAATAGCGGCATGGTCGGTGGAGCAACGCCTGACAAAAACGGCCAGTCCGTCATATTGTCCTTGCGGCGGATGAACCAGATCCGGGGAATCTCTGCTGAAGACCAGCTTGTGGTCTGTGATGCGGGTCTGATTTTGCAAAATTTGCACGAAGCGCTCGACGAACACGGGCAGAGATTTCCGCTGACGCTGGGTGGCAAAGGGTCGGCAACGATAGGCGGACTGGTCTCAACCAATGCGGGTGGAACGCAGGTATTGCGGCATGGTGCAATGCGATCACTGGTCGCCGGCATCGAGGCGGTCCTGCCGGACGGCAGTATATTTTCCGATCTGACTCCCTTGAAAAAGGACAATCGTGGCTATGATATCAAACAATTGCTGATTGGCGGCGAGGGTACGCTGGGAATTGTGACTGCCGCGACCCTGAAAACCGTACCCGCGCTTCTTGATCGCTGTGTCGCCTGGGCCGGTGTGTCGTCTCCCCAGGCCGCACATCAGTTATTCCAGTATCTCAACGCCCATGAAAACCAATATATGGAAGGCTATGAGATCGTTCCCGATTCCTGTATCAGCGCCGTGTTGCAACACATCCCGGATACACGAGCGCCGCTGGAAAAGGCGACGCCCTGGAACGTTCTGATTGAAATCATAAGGGATCAGCCAAGTTCGCCAGACCCGCGGGATCGGATGGAACAACTGCTTTCCGATGCGATCGACCAACAACTCATTCTTGATGCCGCGGTTGCAACAAGCGAGGCCCAGGCAGAGGCCTTCTGGAAATTGCGGGATTCAATAGCCGAAGCCGAGCGCGCGCATGGGCCGGCCTTGCAGCATGATATCAGCGTTCCGGTCAGCGCGATGGCGGATTTCATCGTCGAGGCAGCCGGGCAGGTTGAACGAAAATTTCCCGGAACCGAAGTTGCGGCCTTCGGCCATATGGGCGATGGAAATGTTCATTTTCACGTCAAGGCACCCGAGGGAAGTTCGGCACGGTCCTGGACTGAAGATGCCGCCCGCACGATCACCCCTGTGGTACATGACCTCGTGATTGCAGCCGGGGGTTCCATTTCAGCCGAGCACGGCATCGGGCAAACCAAGATTGATGAACTGGCACGTCTGTCCGGTGCGGCCCGCCTCGGAAGCTTGCGCGCCATAAAGACAGCCCTCGATCCACAGCTGATAATGAACCCCGGGAAGCTAGTTCCCCTTGCGTCCCGGGAACCAGCCTCTTAAAGGCGCTTCCAGGAAATTAATTTTTTGCAACTACTATTCGGAGACAATCATCATGGCCAGCGCGCCCCAACAAGCCCTTCCCATGTTCTACAAGGACCTGATACCGCTTAACTCGAAAGACCATGCAAAGTGGAAAATCAAGGGCCTCGACGACGGCAAGTTTCTCGCCGAACAACACGCTGTACCGATTACAAGCGATGAGTTTGTAAGCGCCTGCAGAAACTATCCCATCGTTTTCTCGGCTGGCGAAAACAGCGTGCCATTGATCCTTATGGGGCTGAATGAAGGCGTGAACGCTTTTCTGAACGAAAAAGGCCAATTCGATCATCCGGCCTATGTACCGGCCTATATCCGCCGCTATCCGTTCTTGCTCGCACGGCTATCACCGGATGCAGAAGAACTGTCACTCTGTTTCGATCCTACCGCAGAAGCTATTGGCGATTTCAAAGAAGGCGAACCGCTTTTTGACGGAGACCAGCCTACTGAAGCCACCAAAGGCATTTTGGAATTCTGTGAAAATTTTGAAGGTTCAGGACAGCGAACCGCGCAATTTGTTGCCGAACTCGACAAACTGGATCTGATGATGGACGGCGAAGTCTCTATTCAACAGGAAGGCGTTGAAAAACCATTTGTTTATCGCGGTTTCCGTATGGTGAATGAAGAAAAACTGCGCGAAATGCGCGGAGATGAATTGCGCAAGATCAACCAGAACGGAATGCTGCCACTCATTTACGCGCATCTTTTCTCGCTTCAGATCATGCGGGATGTATTTGCGAAACAGGTAGATGCAGGCAAGGTTCCCCAGGTTACCGAAGCGCCTTCAATTCAAGTTTAACCAACCAAAAAGACTGACAAAACGGAGGGCCGGCGCGCGATCAAGACAGCGCGCCTCCCTCCGTTTTGCTTTCAGGGACGTATCAATTCGCCCCTCCGTGGAGATACACCCCATATTGGGTGTAAAATGAGGCCAAATGGGTCATTCAGCAGTCACAAATTCACATTTGGGGCTTGCAACTTTTCACCGAAACGACCACATTATGCATTGTAACGGTCTATCACCCCCGATTGGGCTGTTACAGGCGTTCAGACGAACGCCACCTCCCTGAACCTTGGCCACCTCGCCCAATATGGCGGGGTGGTTTTTTTTGAGATCTGCCTCACACTGCCCTCAGCTTCTGCAGATCATTCTGCCGCAGCGAGCTGAAATCGATCCAGAATCTGATCTGCAAGCAATCCGGCCAGTCGTTCCACATGACTTGTCATTTCCGACATGTTCTTCCCTGGCTCCAGCAGATTCTCATCAAGATAGCAGCGTCGATCAATTTCCAGTTGCAGCGCATGAATGCCCCGACCGGGCGCCCCGTGGCGTTCAAGAATATATCCCCCGGCATAGGGATGATTTAACTGTCCCCGTAATCCGGACTGGGTGCAGAATGAGAGTGAAAGTTCTGCGTATCGCGACCCCGAACTGCGCCCGAATCGATCACCGATTACAATATCTACATCACCCAGTTTTTCATCGCTCAGCGGCGGCATGCTGTGCAGATCGAGCAATATGGCGGAACCATATTGTTCGCGCATTTGCTCCAGAATGTGGGATATCGATTGATGATAGGGTGCATGGCTGTGCCTCACCCGCTGTTGCACGTCGTCATAGCTCCATTTTCTGCGCCACAAATCTCCGGTGCCCGACAACCGTCGCGGCACGAGCCCAAGCCCGCCTCTCACTTTACGGCTCGGCGCCGGCAATTGTGACCGGTCGATGCCTGTCACCATATCCGAATCAATCTCCCGGTGACCGCGATTGAGATCAATCCATGCGCGCGGCTGCTGTGCCACCAGAGTTGTAAAACCGCTGGCGATCGCACCGGCGGCCAGTCGATCGGCATACCGGTCTTCCAGGCGGATCAGGCTGGCCGGGGGTACTGCCAGATTATCGTGAATTTCTTGAGGATATCGTCTTCCTGCATGCGGAACGCTGACAAGAACCGGGAAACGATATTCATCTCCGTTAAACACAGAAAACGGCAGATTTGGGTCATTCACCCCTGGCACAAGTGCATCTTCAGACACCGGTGAAGCTCTCCGTGGTCGCAAATTCCGAATCTTCGGCTTTTTTTGCGGTTAAACCGAAATTATTAAGAGATTTGCGCCTATGATCCACTTTCGGCATAAATGCAGTCATTCGACTAGACCCTATGAACAGGACGGCACAAAAAATGATACGAATTCTCCTGGCTGAAGATGAGCAGGCGATGCGCGAACATCTTACACGTGCGCTTGAGAAAGCCAACTACGAAGTCGTCGCTGTGGACCGGGGGACGGCTGCCATACCGCATCTTGAATCGGAAGAATTTGATCTTCTGCTGACCGACATCGTCATGCCGGAAATGGACGGGATTGAACTTGCCCAGGAATGCGCGAAAATCTCTCCCTCCACGCAGGTTATGTTCATAACCGGATTCTCTGGCGTGACATTGCGAGCTGGCGAATCCGTGCCGAAAGCAAAGATTCTTTCCAAGCCGTTTCACCTCAAGGATCTGGTTCTGGAAGTCGATCGGCTGTTTGAGCCGGACAGCCTGAGCGGCCTGAATTAGGCGCCGGGCAAGATTAAGTCTTGCGCGAATAATAGCGGCTGGCTAGAGGGCCTGCAGCGTGGGCGTATAGCTCAGTGGTAGAGCACTTCGTTGACATCGAAGGGGTCGGGAGTTCAACTCTCTCTACGCCCACCATTTTTTCCTCAAATATCTCTCGGGATTGCTCCAGCGAAACCTTGCGGCAATCGAGACTGGGCGGATGCCCGAACCAGCCAGAATAGGCACGTGTGAAAGCGCTCAATTCGCTATATCCCAGTTTCGCCGCGACTTCCTTGAGCAAAAGTTCGCCTTCTTCAAAATAGAGCAGGCAGTTATCTTTTCTGACATGTTCCAATATCGTCCGGAAGGATGTCCCTTCGCCAACCAGTTTGCGTCGCAATGTGCGTTCGGCAACACCAAAAGTGGCCGCGGCGGCAGCCAGACTCAAACCGGATTTGTCGAGCAAGGGTTGCAAATAGTCGTAGCACAGGTTGGCAATGATTTTCCGCTGGGGATCACGCGACCTTCTTCTCGATAATTGCTGAGCTGCGGTTTTGACGATCACGGGATTCTGCCGCGGATTGGCCCGTTCAAGCGCTGCTGGGTAAAACTCGATAAATGTTGTCATCTGGTTGAACTCGCAGGAAACGGCCGCACCCTTGAGAAGGGCCGCCGAATAGCTGCAGCGCTCGGAAGAGGCATGACGGAAATGGAGCGCCCTGACCGGCGATTGACCCGGCTCTGCGAAGACATTCAGCATTTGCGCAATCGCGGAAAAAATGGGCCGAACCAGTTCCGGTGGATCCATGAAGTCCTTTTTCCAGTACAGCCGGTCACCGCCAGCCAGTTTGACGAGGTGGAAACAGGATCCATTGGAACCAATATCAAAGGCTTGCAGGATGGTCTGCAACACATCCGCCAAGGTGCGCCGGAATCTGGCGCTATATCCCAGATCCGAAAAGCCCCGGGGGACCATCGCCTGACCGATTTGCGCAGCAAGACATGGTTCGGAAAGCTCCGCCGCCGTTGCACGGCAAAGAGTGACAAGAGTGTTTACGGAGAACCGCCGGCGCGGATCGCGAAGTTCTACCTCTTTTAACTGTGTGGCATTCAAAAGTACCGGTTTGCGCGCGCCGAGAGACTGACAGCTGCGATAAACAGCAAATAAAAAGGGCGCGGAAATCAAATTTTGATCGCTATCCTGCTCTGGTTTTTTTAGACCCATTGAATCAATCTAGGCCACCGCAAAGGTGCGGTTCAACGGGCTTTCGACAGGAATGAAAATTACGCGACGAAAATGTTAAAACCCCGCGTTTGGCAGCAAAATCATCTGCCTGGCAGCAATTGCCTAGTAACGAATAACCGATGCGCCCCAGGTAAATCCGCCACCCATGGCTTCCAGAACAAGAAGATCATCGCGTTTGATACGTCCATCGCGCACCGCCGCATCAAGCGCGAGTGGAACGGAAGCCGCAGAGGTATTGGCATGCTGATCGACGGTCTTGATGACTTTGGCCGGATCAAGTCCAAGCTTCTTGGCCGTCGCATCAAGGATACGGGCATTGGCCTGATGTGGAACCACCCAGTCAATATTATCAGATGTTTCACCGGCAGCTTCGAGAGCCTCGATCAGGACCGATGACAGATTGACAACGGCGTGCCGGAAAACTTCCCGTCCTTTCATCCTGAGTTTGCCGACGGTTCCGGTGGTGCCCGCCCCGCCGTCTACGTAAAGCAGCTGATTATGCGCACCATCAGCATGTAGCCTGGTGGCGAGGACGCCTTTGTCCGTCTCTTCTCCGGACAGGATCACCGCGCCAGCGCCGTCTCCGAACAACACACATGTGGCCCGGTCTTCCCAATCCAGTATGCGGCTGAAGGTTTCGGCCCCGATGACAATGGCATTTTGTGCGCTACCTGCGCGGATCATACTTTCGGCCACCGACAGGGCATAGAGAAACCCGGAACAGACCGCCGCGACATCAAATGCAACGCAGCCGTTGCAGCCCAGATCATTTTGAACGATTGTCGCCGTGGCAGGAAATGTCTGATCCGGTGTGGCGGTTGCAACAACGATCAGATCGATATCGGCAGGCGTCATTTCTGCGGCAGCCAGGGCCTCTTTGGCAGACAGCGTGGCCAGACTGGACGTTGTCTCGTCATCCTCGGCTATGTGCCGGAACCGTATCCCGGTGCGTTCAACAATCCATTCATCGGTGGTGTCGACCCGTTCGCTGAGCTGTTCATTTGAAACGCGGGTGCGCGGCAATGCCGAGCCGGTGCCTTTGATGACCGCACGTCGGGCGGTCGTTGCGCTCATTTCGCTGCGACCTCGGCAGGTGCCAATTGTTCAATCTTGGTCAGGTCCTGACTGATGCGTTGCAAAATACTGTCCTCCACAAGCCGTGCGGCTACTTCGACTGCATTAGCTACGCCCTTTTCATCGGCACTGCCATGGCTTTTTACGACGACGCCGTTCAGACCCAGGAAAACCGCCCCGTTATGGTTGTTGGGATCGAGATGCTCTTTCAGCATTTCGGTGGCTGGCCGCGAAATCAGGAAACCGATTTTCGAACGCAGCGAACTCAGAAAGCTGCGTCTCAACAGATCCGTAACAAACCGCGCCGTGCCTTCAAGGGCCTTCAGGGCGATATTCCCGGAGAACCCGTCGGTGACGATCACGTCGACCTCTCCGGTCGAAATCTTGTCCGCCTCGGTAAAGCCCTGAAAACTCATCGCAAGCCCGTCTGCTTCCCGCAATGCCTGCGCGGCGGCCTGAATTGTTCCGGTACCTTTGGCATCTTCGGTGCCGATGTTGAGCAGTTTTACCTTGGGCTTCTCAAAGTCGTGCATGATCCGGCTATAGGCAGCGCCCATCACTGCAAACTGGACCAGATTGCGACTGTCGCATTCGGCATTGGCCCCAAGATCCAGCATGACGACATCGCTGTCTTTCATGGTCGGCAACAAAGCCGCCAGTGCAGGACGATCAATCCCCGGCATGGTGCGCAGGGCGAGTTTCGCGATAGCCATCAGCGCGCCGGTGTTGCCTGCGCTGACCGCGGCACTGACTTCGCCGGACTTTACCGCATTGACCGCGAGGCCCATGGATGTTTTTTTGGAACTACGCAGAGCCTGGCTGGGTTTGGCATCTGCCGAGACAATATCATCGGCATGCAGGATTTCTGAAGCAGCATTGAGATTGGGATGGCTTTTCAGCGCTTCCCTGATGCGTGTTTCATCGCCGACAAACAGGAATTGAAATCCTTCATGGCGATGACGGGCCAGGGCTGCGCCAGCGACCATTACGCGCGCGCCTTCATCACCGCCCATCGCGTCAATTGCGATTCGCGGCCTCATCCCCACCGGTTTTTCCCCTTGTTTCAGCTTTTAATACTGATCAAGCCAGCCGATCAAAGATCGACGGCCAGTACCTCACGGCCATTATAATGACCACAGGAGCCACACATGTGATGTGGACGCTTCAATTCGCCGCAATTTGCGCATTCCTGATAGGCTTCGACTTTCAAAGCATCATGGGACCGGCGCATTCCGCGCTTGGACGGCGTAGTTTTTCGTTTAGGGACAGCCATTGCTAAGCCTGTTCGTTAGATTTCAAATTTCATATGCATGTGTAATAGGCCAAATGCCGTTTTGGAGCAAGCTATGCTCTGTCAAAAACAGAGAATCACTTGGCCCAAGCAGTCAGCCAATTGCACGCGAAAGGGCGGCTATAACGATTTTCCCGTGTGTTGCAAGCATTGTGCTCGTATAGACTGCAGATTAGTTTCCAATAAAACAGGCATTCCGGGGGAAAACCATGATTTTACCGATTACACTGACCATCACCGGCGCTGCAGCGCTAATCAACATATGGCTGATGATTCGCGTCGGCCAGGTTCGTACCAGCGAAAAAGTCAGTGTCGGCGACGGCGGGAATGACAAGGTCATCCGCAGAATGCGGGCCCATGCCAATTTTGGAGAAAGCACGCCGCTGGTTCTTATTCTTGTTGCAGTTGTCGAGCTCGCCAGCGTCTATAATGGCGGCGGTTCGCCAACCTGGTTATGGATTGTTGGCGGCCTGTTCCTGCTCGGCCGTGTGGCACATGGTATTGGCATGGACGACGGAAAATTTGGCAAAGGCCGGATGATCGGAACGATTCTGTCGATGTTGATACTGCTCGGACTGGCGATTTACGCAATTGCGATTCCGTATTTCTCCTATCAGGCAGTGAATGTATCCGGACCCGAGACCGTAGCTGCGGGTCCGGCGCTTTAGGCCGACGCACGCATTATTCTGAAATCTTCAGATTGATTGTGGGCCCCTTGTCCGCGGAACCAAAAACCAGGACTCCTTGGGCATCCACTGCCCGATCATGGAGAATCAGGGCATTGGGCCTCATGATCAGGGTCTCATTCAGAAACACGCGTTTTTGATAACGGGACGAATAATAGCTGCAGGCGTTTTTCTTCAAATAGCCTTCAAATTGCTGTTCGGTCCGCTTCCAGTAAACCTCGCATCCCGGCTTCAGGATAAAATCGGCAGCGGTCATGTCCGCTACTTTTGCAGGATCGAGATGCGCATCGGTGAGACGGGACGGTTCCATGGGCGTGTAGATTGTAAGGCGGATCGCCTGTTCGGTCTTGTCAACTTCGAACGCGTAAATGCGCTGGCGATACAGGTCCCTGGGATCATAATGCTGATATTGCTGCGCATAGAGCGTACGCCCCGGAATTCCTGATATTTGCAGCGGTGAAAATGTGTGATTGGTGTGGCGCTGGCGCAGCTCGGGGTCGACTTTGTCCACAGCCTGACGATACACCTGTTGATGGTTGTCATAAACGCCCGGGAACCAGCTTAGCAGTTCGTCAAGGTCAGCCTCAAGATTGGATGACGGACTTTCTTTTGCGGCACCGGGAACCGCGAATGCCAAAAATGCAAAGATGGAAAGCAGTCCAAAGGACTTTGACAGCACTTTCAACTGCATCACCTTTTCTGCCTTTCCTAACGCGCCGCCAGAACGTCATCCGCTACAAAAGCGTTGGTCTTGCGCTCATAACCAAACTGGCTGGTCGGACCATGGCCGGGGATGAAGGTCACATCATCACCCAGCGGCCAGAGCTTTTGCGTGATCGCGTCGATCAGATCCTGATGATTACCGCGTGGAAAGTCTGTCCGGCCGATGGATCCCTGGAAGATCACGTCGCCGACTACGGCCAGCTTTGAGGGCTGGTGATAAAAAATGACATGGCCCGGCGTATGGCCGGGACAGTGGACCACGTCGAAAACAAGTTCGCCAACGGTCACCTGATCACCGTCGTTCAGCCAGCGATCCGGTTCAAAGCTTTTCGCTTCCATTCCATAACGCGCGCCATCTCCGTCGAGCTGATCAATCCAGAAACGGTCATCTTCATGTGGCCCTTCAATTGGCAAACCCAGTTCCTCGGCCAGCATGCCCGCCTGCCCGCAATGATCAAGATGGCCATGTGTGATGATGATCTTTTCGAGATCGACGCCATGTTCGGCCACCGCTGCCTTGAGCCGCCCCAGATCGCCGCCCGGATCGCTGAGCGCGCCCTTTTTGGTCTTTGTGCACCACAGGAGCGTGCAGTTTTGCTGAAGCGGGGTCACCGGAATAATCACGGCTTTCATGGGAGCATCTGTCATGGGCAGCTATCTGGCGGGGAAGGTCGCAACTTGCAAGACCCGATAGTGATAACCACCCTATAATCGCCGTCCGGCCCAGATGACACGGCCAATAATGCTGGTTTCGGTTGTCGCCACGTCCTCCCAATCGGGATATTGATTGTTATCGCTGCGGATGGATAGCCGGCCACCGGGTCGTATCGCCAGTCGTTTGACCAACAGCACGTCGTCGAGACGCAATACATAAATCCCGTCGCGGAGCGGCAAATCCGCCACGCCATGATCGACCATGATGTCATCGCCATCGCACAGGGTGGGGTCCATGGAATCGCCATCAACCCGAATGAGTGACAATTTCGCCGGATCGGCATTTAACTGTTTCAGCCATTCCGGACCGAATCCCATGCTGCCAGCGATCCCGTCATCCTCAGCAAGCGCACCGGGGCCAGCGGAAGCACCAATTTGCAGTTGCGGGATGGGGATCAGACCGCCGTGCTCTGCCGCTTTCTGTTGCTGTCCGGATCGGCCAGCCACGGCACCCAGCAGCTTTTCATCCACTGCATAATAATCCGCCAGTTTCCGGCGATCGACCTCATCCAGTTTTTTCGGTGATCCGCGTTTGATATATTGCTGGATATAGGCAGGGTTTTTCTTCAGGAATCGGGACATCGAGGCATAGTCATCTCCATTGGTCCGGATAAGCCGATCCAGATTGTCCCGCGGATTGTCAGTTTCTGGCCTGGATGTCATTTGCCTTTCCTAGCAGTAGGATTTTTCCTAGACAAGTAGGAAATTACAAATCAGACAGGAATTTCCCTATTTCATCGAGTCGCACAAATCCATGCGATGACCGCCAAAGGAGTAAAACCATGCACCTGCTCAGAGAAATCGAAAAGTTCATTCGGGAAAATGACATGCCCTGGACGAAATTCGGCCGCCTGTCGGTTCGCGATCCCCGCTTTGTCGAAGACTTGCGCAACGGCCGACAGCCGGGACCACGTGTGTCGCAAAATGTGGAACATTTCATGAACAAATGGCGCAATGACCATGCCGGATAGATTGTTGCCCGATTCCGCAAACACACGCAAGCTGGTCAATCAGCTCACCGAGCAATTGCGGGGCCTGACCGAGCCCAATTGCGAAATCCGTCTGAAACGCGCGCGTCCGTGGGCCAGTATTACCTTTTCAGGTACGCGGTACCTGTTTCAGATTGACTGCGTCAGCAACATTCGGGAACGCGTTCGGAAGAAACTCGAAGAGTTTCTGCCGGAACACGAGTTTGATCTGACGGGCCATTTTGTGGCCGATGCGCAGGTCAAAGCGGCATCAGATCAGGCTGATCATATCCGCATTGAAATCCTGACAATCACCGATCCAGTGATCTAGACTGGATTCAGCGCTGTGCGGTCATCCGCTCTAAAGTGCCCAGAGCCGCTTTCAACGCGGCATCCATATCAGCTTGCTGGTTACTGCGAATATCCTCCAGGGTCGTTTCCACAGGCTTCAATGGCGGCTGTGTCGCTGCCACGGGCTCCGGTTCTGCAACTGGAGCAGCAGGCACTTCACGATCCGCCGTTACGGACGCGACCGTTTGACTGGCCAGCTCAAGCTGTTTCAGGCGGCGCAGACCAAATTCCAGCCGGTCGGCGAGCTGTGACAAGGACAGTTCGGACAGGTCTTCCTGCGGTGCGGCTTGCTCTTCTTCCACAGTCGTTGCTGGAACGGTTCCGACGGGTTGATCGAGCTCCAAAGGCGCAGCTTCCTGAACCACCGGAATCGGTTCAGCGGCAACAGACGCAGCGACCGGCTCTGCCGGAACGACTTGCTCCGCGACCGGAGCTTCCTGTTCAAATGTCTGGATTTCAGAAGCCAGCGGTGTGCCCAGATCGGATTCCGCGAATATCGGACGGCGCGCCGGAGCATCCGGATGCCGGTCTCCATCCCGCAGCATCGGAAGATCGGCGAGATCCATGACTTTCTTGTCATCCGGATTTTTCTTTTTCGGTTTTTTGAGGAACCGGGTCAGCGACTTGGTGTTCAGTGCCAGTTTGGGCATCGTGAAACGACGTTTCCCCTCTTCTTCATCCTGGTCCAGTTCCACCGGCTGAGCGGCATTAATCTGTTCTCGAAGTGCAACACCCATATCTGAGGTCCCTTTGTGATTGATAAAAAAGTAGATGGCGGATGCGGATACCAGTCCCGCCATGACAGCGATCAGACCGCGCGCAGTGTTTCCAAGCGGCGGCGCAGCAGCTGGCACGATTTCGGACAGCCCGGTGAATCCGACAATATTCTCGAGATACACATGAGGAAGCGTGGCAATTACAAGCGCAGCACCGATACCACCGGCAAGCGCCAGAGCAGGATCTTTGAACCGCATGTAATTTTGTTCAAACTCTTCCACAATAATCTCCGCAGCGAGCCCCACCATTTGAGTCCCACCAATTGAGCCTCAACAACTGAGGTCGTTCAGGCTGCCTGCTCCAGTGTTTTGTGCGCAATCAACCTTTGGTAAACAGGATTGTAACGCAAAATGTTTGACGACCAGTTACGATCCGCCTCAACAAATTTCTTCGCATTTTCAATAATTTGCGCCCAATCGCCGGGTCGATTGATCAAATCGGCCAGTTTTTCGGCTATTTTTTCGGGATTTCCAGCCGGAAAAAGCAGGCCGGTCTGACCATCAACAATCAGTTCCTTGTGGCCACCCACATCAGAGGCAGCGACGATCCGTTCCTGCGCCATCGCTTCGAGAGGTTTCAGCGGTGTCACAAGGTCCGTGAGACGCATCGATTTGCGCGGATAGACCATGATGTCCATCAATCCGTAGTAACGTTCGACCTGTTCATGCGGAACCCGTCCGACAAAACTGATCGCCGAGGATGCATCAGATCCGGCAACCTGTGCCTTGAGATGCTTGTCCATCGGTCCGCCACCAACCAGCAGCAAATGCGTATCCGGGCAGCTCTTTTGCAAAGTCGACATCGCTGCGACAAGATCATCTATGCCTTCATAGTCATAAAAGCTGCCGATAAACCCAAGTACCGTTTTCCCGGCCAGACCGAGTTCATCGGCCAATAAAGTATCCCGTTCCGGCAATTTGCCGAACAGGGACAGGTCAACGCCATTTGGAGATATTGTGATCTTGTCATCCCCCACGCCGCGGGAAACCAGGTCCGATTTCAGTCCTTCGCAGATGACCGCAATAGCATCAGCCGATTGAATGACATGGTTCTCGAGCTGACGGGTCAGCCAGTAGCGCGGACTGCCTTCGCGGCCCGTGCCGTTGCCAACGGCAGCATCTTCCCAGAATGCACGAATTTCATAGACTAGCGGCAAGCCCGTGCGCTGGGCCACGCGTGATGCTGCCAAACCCGTGAGAACCGGAGAATGGGCGTGAAGCACATCGGGTTGCCATTGCTCAACAACTTCTGTGAGGCGATCGGCCAGCACCGAGATTTCCCGCCATTCCTTGATCGGCGAAGGTCCCTGCACATCGTTCAGCGTGCGAAAAAAAGACAGGCCATCCTCTTCTTCCAGTGGCGCCCTGGCTACAAAACCATGCTGATTCTGTCGTACGCCAGTCACGCCCGCAACTGTCAGGCCGCTTGCGATTTGCGATTTCATTATCGCTCGTGTGCGAAAGCAATAGCCACTGTGCAACGGCAGGCTGTGGTCGAGGACGTGCAAAATTCGTGTCATGGCGCAATTCTGTGCCTGAAAAGGATTAACGTCCCGTCAACCCAAAGCCTGTATCGCGCGTAGACAGGTATATATTTTAATGCGTTAGCCGGGATCCATTCGCGCTTATGATCGACAATTTCTCAATCGCACTGACGCACGGCTTGCTGCTGATCGCGGCCTGGCGGTTGATTCATCGTCCGGATCTGGATGTCGAAGACCCGCCGGAGAGAGATCCGGAGCCATCGGGATTTGCTGCCGGAAACACACAGGGACAATGGGGAGACGATCGCGATGCGTGATCTCGTCTTTGTCGGATATCTGGTCGTATTGCTGTTGATCGCGTTCAAGCGGCCATTCCTGTTTACCCTTGTCTACGCCTATATCGATATTATCGCGCCACAACGTCTGAGCTATTTCATGCTCAATTCGGTGCCGGTTTCGCTGATCGTTTTCGCGATGGCGTTTCTCGGATACATGGTCGCCGACAACAAGAATGACAGCCGCTTTTCTGTTCGGCAGGGCGCAATGGTCCTGCTTCTGCTCTATTGCGGCCACACAACCATTCAGGCCGCCGTTCCCGAAGCTGCGTTCGCAAAATGGGATTGGGTCTGGAAAGCGATGATCTTCGCGATATTCCTGCCCTTGACGCTCAAGACCAAGCTGCGGATCGAGGCACTGGCGTTATTCATGGTGCTGTGCGCTGCCGCGCTTATCATCACGGGCGGTATCAAGACGCTTGCCTCGGGAGGGGGTTACGGCGTCCTGGTATTGCTGATTGACGACAATAGCGGACTCTATGAAGGCTCGATCATCTCGATGGTCGCCATTTGCATCATTCCTCTCATATTGTGGCTGGCCAATCACGGCACCGTTTTTCCGCCCGACTGGCGAGTCAGGATATTTAGCTATGCGCTGGTCTTTGCCGCGCTTCTGATCCCGATCGGGACCCAGGCCCGCACCGGGCTGGTCTGTATTGCCGTGCTCGCGGTTCTGCAGCTGCGCTTTGCAAAATACCGGTTCGTCTATGCCGGCATGGCAGTGATGCTGGGGCTGATCGCGATACCATTTTTGCCGCAAAGCTTTACCGATCGTATGGCAACCATCCAGAATTACGAGGCGGATGAATCGGCATCGACACGTATCGCCGTCTGGCAGTGGACCTGGGAATATGCAAAAAACAATCCGACAGGCGGCGGATTTGATGTCTATCGGATCAACAAGCTGACTTACAAACTGGCAGAAGATGACAGCAAGCCCGACGAAGAACTGGAATATGAGCTTGAAGATGACGGCCCGATCGAGATTGTCGATGAAAGCCGTGCCTTTCACAGCAGTTATTTTGAGATGCTGGGCGAACAGGGTTTTCCGGGCCTCGCCTTGTGGTTGTTCATTCACGTCGGCGGCGTCTGGCGGATGGAAATATTGCGGCGGCGCTATCTGAAGTCCCGGAAGCCGACCGAACAGTGGGTTGCTCCTCTTGCTCTCGCATTGCAGAACGGACAAATAATTTATCTGACTGGCGCGCTGTTTGTCGGGGTTGCATATCAGCCGTTTATCTACATGCTAATCGCCATGCAGATCGGGCTCGATACGTATCTCACACGAAGAGCCGCCGAAGCGAAATGGCGGCCAATTGTGAAAAACCTGTCGATCAGTGCCCAGCCAGAAAGCAGTCCTGCCAAGCCGGTCTGATCAAACGACCTGCAATCTCAAGAATATAGAAGCGGTCTCATCCAGAACGGGAACCGTTCCCATTTCCGGTTATGATCAAATCTCAGTTCTTGCCTGTTTCGGCAGAGAATTTGGCTAAATCTTCCAGGCTGAGGGGCTGGGACAGCATGATCCCGTACAGTCCGCTTCGCGACCAGCGCAGATGACCGTTCAACGCCGGGAGATCGCCGCAGCGGATGAACAGTTTTTCGGATTTGGGCAGCTCTTCATCACAGGCGATACAGATACCGTGCTGGGAAATATTGAGCAGTTGCGCCCCAACGGCAGATCTGCCGGCGCTGATACGGGCATTAAACCCGATATTGATGCGCAGCGATCGCTTTGGAAAACTATCGAACGACAGACTCAGAATTTCCGAGAGGTCGACATCTTCGGTGAATGTGAAACCGGCATGCCCGCCTTCTTCCCAGACCTTGCAAATCGGGAACTTGGAGCCATTGGCAAATTCGAGTTCACAATTGGTGATTTGCGGGATCGGCTGAAACAGCTTCACTTTAAGGCCGGTGGCGGAAACGTCGCGAACCACGCAGATCAGCTCGCGCTCTTCAGAGACTAGCTTGCCAGTTCTTAACAGTAATTTCTGACGCGGAGCCGCGCGGCTTTCGCCCACCGGCTCATTGATGGCGTGTTGAATTTGATTGTCCTGCATATCTGCCCACTTTTGACCAACAAAATCCCCACACACCCGACCATAGAATCAGGAACTGTAAAAAATCGTTAATGTGCTTTTGACTTTGGCAAAGAAAAACCTGCGCATTCAACAGAACGCGCAGGTGTTGCCAGAATCCAATGCCAAAATGACCGGGGTTCAGATACCGTCCAGTCGCTCAATCTCGGGTGCCGCAGCCATGCAGGGCGCAAGCTTGGGTCCGCTGGCCCGGAAATGGTCTGATTTGCCGTGCGCATCCAGAGCCGCCTGATCCACATAGCGTTCCAGAACCTTATATTGCTGCGGATTTTCCTGACTCTGGAATACAGAGTAAAATTCATTACCGGGTTCATTGGCGCGAACCGCATCCATCAATTCACTAAATGCGGCTTCAAATTCCGCATTCTTGCCTTCGGCGACCGTCAATGTCGCGACTACTCCTACTGCTGCCATTTTTCATACCTTTCCCGTGAATGGAAGAACGGGGCTGGCTGATTATCGCCGGCCCCGTTCCGGATAGTTGTGTCTTACAAAATCTCGAACAGACCTGCTGCGCCCTGTCCGCCGCCGATGCACATCGTAACGACCGCATATTTGGCGCCGCGGCGCTTGCCTTCGATCAGCGCATGGCCGGTACAGCGTGCGCCGGTCATGCCATAAGGGTGACCAATCGAGATGGAACCGCCATTGACGTTGAGAATCTCATCCGGAATGCCCAGCTTCTGTTGACAGTAAAGAACCTGGACAGCGAAAGCTTCGTTCAATTCCCACAGCCCGATATCATCCATCTTCAGGTTGAACCGTTCCAGCAATTTGGGAATCGCGAAGACGGGTCCAATACCCATTTCATCCGGCTTGGTACCTGCGATCGCCATGCCGACATAACGGCCAAGCGGATTGAGACCCGCTTTTTCCGCCACACTGGCTTCCATCACGACACTGGCCGATGAACCATCGGAAAGCTGGGATGCGTTGCCCGCCGTAATGATCTTGTCCGGACCGAGAACGGGGCCAAGACTTTGCAGGCCTTCCAATGTCGTCGTCGGGCGGTTGCCTTCATCCTTGCTCAGCGTGATTTCGTGCATCGAAATCTCTTTTGTTTCCTTGTCCTGCACACCCATTGTTGCGGTGACTTCGACGATTTCATCGTCAAATTTTCCGGCTTCCTGTGCAGCGGCAGTGCGCATTTGGGATTGCAAGGCATATTCATCACAGGCTTCACGCGAAATGTTGTAACGTTCGCCAACCACTTCGGCGGTTTGCAACATCGGCATGTAAATATCATCGTGCATTGCCAGCAGCGCCTTGTCCGGCGCCATGCGCATTTCAGGAGTCTGTACGGTTGAGATGGAATCCTGTCCGCCACCAACAACAACGTCCATGCGATCAATGGTGACCTGCTTGGAAGCGGTTGCAATCGCCATCAGACCGGAGGAACACTGACGATCAAGCGTCATGCCCGGTACTTCAATCGGGAAGCCGGAACGCAACGCCACATTGCGTCCCAGATTGCCGCCCTGTGATCCTTGTTGCAGCGCGCTGCCCCAGACGACATCGTCGACCATGGCAGGATCAATGCCGGCGCGCTCGACAGCGGCTTTTGCGGAATAGTGGCCCAGCGTCGGCCCGGGCGTAGCGTTGAAGGCCCCCTTGTAGGCACGGCCAATAGGCGTTCGGGCGGTAGAAACGATGACTGCGTCACGCATGATAATGTCCTTTATTGTAAGAATTCAGAGTCGAATTTGGCGCGTATTGTCTCTTTTAATCGAGCAATTAACAAGGCCTTTCTTTACAAGACTGGCGGACGTTACGGAACGCTAGTCTCCGTACGGCACGTCCCGCTATTTGTCGTCAGTATAGGGCGCCATAGCTGCACCATCTGGCCCGGCTGTAAAATTCATCTGGGTGGGATAGGCAAATTCTATGCTTTCCGCCGCGAAACGTTTTACAAGCGCCAAACCTACAGCATGACGCCCTTCAAAAATCTCATCCCATTTGGAACTGAATATTTCAAATTCCATACGGTAGTTGAGAGAACTGTCGCCAAACCCGATAAAGCCGCATCGTACATAGCGGTATCCATGTTCCTCTATGATCGATTTGAATATTTCGGGAATAGCATCCAGCTGTTCCGGAGTTGTTTGATAAATCACGCCGATCGGAAAACGGATCCGCCGTTTGGCAAGCCCGGTCATGTTACGCACTTGTTTGTCCAGCAAATTGGTGTTCGATATAATGACCTGTTCGCCGGTAATGCTCCGCAGACGCGTTGTCTTCAGTCCGGTGGCTTCCACTTCACCGTCAAAATCATCAAACATGATCGAGTCACCCTTGCGAAAGGGCTTGTCAAAGATAATCGAGAGGGCGGCAAACAGGTCAGAAAAAATGCCCTGAGCAGCCAGGCCAATGGCGATACCGCCGACCCCAAGCCCGGCGACCAGTGCCGTTACATTGACGCCAATATTGTCCAGAATGATCACTGCAGCAATAACCGCAAGCGCAATCGTCACCAGCAACCTGATCAGATTGCGGGCATTTTGCAGCTCAGCCTGACCACGACCCGACAGCTTGATCCGGTGATCCAGCAATCCCAGTATAATCGCCCGCAGCCAGATCGCGGACTGAAATACCAGTGAGATAAAGAATATCAGGTCAATGATGCTCGCCAGCTGGTCCGGTGCTTCGGCCAGTCCTGCCACCATTTCCATTGATAACGCCAGCAGGAAAAACACGCCGGTACGCGATACAACACGCAAGACAATTGACGTTGCTCCCTGATCGTCATCTCGCTTTTCCGCCAGCTTGGTGAGGTGCCGCTTCACTGCATTGAGAATCAGAAATACGGCAACCGCGACAAAAACCGCGATGATCAGATGATCATAATGACCGGTGATCCACTCCAGGCTTTCCTGTCCGAACCGGTCCATGTCAAAGCCGCCATCATCAGCGAGGCTAACCGGTGAAGCGATTCCATCTTTTACTACTGTCGTCATGCGGTTTTGCTAGGGCTTGTCCGGGAGGTTGGCAAGTTTGCTGCGATCAAAAACTCCACATTACCCTTGGGACCGGTGATCGGACTTGAGGTCAGGCCCGTTACAACCCAACCTGCATCAACCAGCCAGTCACGTACTTTTGCACAGACCTGATCATGCACTGCGGCATCACGGACGACCCCGCCTTTGCCAACGTCGTTCCGTTCTGCCTCAAATTGCGGTTTGATCAGGGCAATCAGCTGTGCTCCCGGCCGGGCAAATGTCATTGGCAGCTCCAACACTTTGGTGAGCGAAATGAAACTTGCATCGCAAACGATCAGATCCACCGGTTCGGGAATATGACCATCCGTCAATATCCGCGCACTGGTCTGTTCATGCACGACAACCCGATCATCTTGCCGCAATTTCCAGGCAAGCTGGTTGGTCCCGCTGTCGACGGCATAGACCCTGACCGCTCCCCGCGTGAGCATGACGTCGGTGAACCCGCCGGTACTGCTTCCCACATCCATGGCGGTCATGTCGGTCACATCAATGTTGAAATGATCCAGTGCATGATCCAGCTTCAATCCCCCCCGGGATACCCAAGGGTGATCTTTTCCTTTCAGTTCAATGGCAACGTCACTCAGATATTTCTGCCCCGGTTTGTCGGCCTTCTGACCGACAACCGTGACCAGACCGGCCATGATATAGGCCTGCGCCTTCGCGCGACTTTCGGCCAGACCGCGATCAACCAGCATCTGATCAATGCGCAACTTTGAAGGTTTGCCATTTTCGGCTGTTAGCGGTGGCGCCGTTTTTCCGGGGCGGGGGTCATTTTCGTTCATGTCAAAAGGGGGCTAGCGGAAAGCTTTGGATTTGACCATATTCCAATCCATGAGAATCACATATGGCCTTTTGGCATTCTTCGCAGCATCATCCGCCCTCACTGCCTGCACTGCCGCGCAGTCCGAAGCCACGCCTGCGACGGATGCAGTTGCAGCAGCAACACCGGCTCCGATCCCGGCTCCCGCACCGAGCCCATCGACCCCATCGAGCCCGCCTGAAGTACAAACGGTCGTCGGCAAATGGACTGATTGGCCTCTCGCAAAGGGCGATTGGGTTTATCGCAGTGACAATCGCGGCTCCCTGGCTCTGTTTGGACAGCCTGGCAGCGATGCGCTGGTGATTATCCGCTGCGACCAGGCCCGACGGCAGCTGTTTCTGTCGCGATCCGGTGCCGTGCCGGCGACGGGCACGAAAATGACATTGCTGGCAAGCTCGGGGAAACAGTCCTATCCCGTTCAAAATAGTGGTGGCGCGCTTCCCTATGCTGCGATTTCACTGACCACGACAGACATGATGATGGACCGCATCATTTTCAGTCGCGGTCGGTTTGGAATAGAAACGCCAGGCCTCCAGCCACTGGCCTTGCCAACCTGGCCGGAATTTCATCGTGTTGTTGAAGACTGCCGGAAATAGGCCGTTTGCAGTGAGGTCAATTGCCGCCGGAGCGCGCAATAGTGACAGCAAAATAAATTATTTCAAGTCTTGTTAGATCCGCGAATTTGATTCACACCTGTGGTTATCGAACAGCGGAGTACAAACAATGCAACAGTTCGTATCTTATCAACAATCGAAAGGAGGTGGTCCGATGTCTCATGGTTCAGCACAGGGGTCGGAAAAATCCGTTCGGGGAACCGTTCTGATCTAAAGATCAGACAACCCGGCAGCGGCACTTCCTACCGCTGACCCATGGCCATTAAGCTATTGCAAAATAGAGTAATGTAGGGGGAATGTGAAAACCATTCCCCCTTTTAGTCCTCTCCAATTCCCTCATTTGTTCCTCTCTGGTGGTGCACTAGAGGGGTTTTTTTATGTCCGCATGGACTGTGCAACAGGCGATCTCTTGCACCCCGGATTTTCATCCGCTTGAAGAATCAAACCAAACTGATCGCACCGGACCGGCGGCGTGCAGGCTCGCTGGTCAGTCGTCTGTTGGCGATAAAATAATTGGACATGCGGTCCAATTACCTTGACACCGTGAAGTACAGGCATAACAATAGCCGACGGGAGAGCAGCTAGACCGAATTCTAAATTTCGTAATCTACCTGCATAGGGAGAGAATAATTGAACAAGTCATTCTTGCGTCGTACGAGCGCGCTTACTGCAGCCATTTTGTCTTCAACATTGCTACCAAATCTTGCCTACGCACAGGATGCGCAAGGTGATCAGGATAGCGCAGAAAACGACCAGGTCATTGTTGTTACCGGTTCTTTCATTCGCGGCACCCCAGAAGATGCAGCGCAACCTGTTGATACTTTTACATCTGAAGAGCTGGATACTGCAGGTGTTTCCTCGGCGCTTGAATTTATCAAGGATCTGCCGCAAGTTGGCAGTGTTCTTGGCGACACCAACCAGTTTTCGACAACTGCTCAAGGTAATCAGGGCCTCGGTTCAATTAACCTCCGCGGCCTTGGTCCGCAACGTACGCTGGTGCTTTTTAACGGCCGGCGGACACTCACCGCTCCAGGCGCTGTTGGCGGCGGCTTTGGGGATACAAACTCCATACCACTTTTTGCGCTCGACCGGATTGAAATTCTGAAAGACGGCGCAGCGGCCACATATGGTTCTGATGCCATCGCGGGCGTGGCAAACTTTGTTACCAAAAAAGGTTTCGAAGGCGTCGAGATGAAAGGTGACTATGAGTTTATCAATGGTTCCGACGGAAACTGGACCACATCAATTCTCGCAGGCGGCACATTTGGCGATATCAATATATTGGCCGGTTTCGGGTGGCAACATCGGTCTGAGTTACCATCAACCGAACGGTCATACGGCTTTCAACCTTATGACGTAAATCCGTCGGCATGGTCTGCGCTTGCTACTCCGGGTACATTTACAGTGGTCGGCGCTGGCGGTGCTGTTCCGATTGCGCCAGGTGTTGCCTTGCAGCCTGATAGAGGTTGTAACGAACTTGGCGGTGTTGCGGACGGCGTTCTTTGCCGGTTCAGTTTCATCCCGTTTGACAACCTTGTTGAAGAAACTGATCGCTATCAGGCCTATGTTCAGGCGGACGTAGATCTTTCAGACACGTTCCGTTTCCACGGCGAGTTTACTTACGCCAAGACCGACCTTGACTCCATTGGTACATCACCAGGTTATCCCCCGCTACAGGGTCCTGGCGGAGCGCAATTGGGTGGTGGCTTCACGGTCTCGCCAAACAATCCGGGCGTTGCACCATTTGTCGCACAAAATGGTTTGACAGGCACACCCGCTGCGATCGGCGTGTTCTTGTGGCGGCCTTTTGGCTGGCTGGGTAATCCAACCGATGAACGTGGTTCGGGTCGGCAATTCGTGAATAGTGAAGCCTTCCGTTTTTCTGGTACATTCGAGAAAGATTTTTCCGACAGCGTACGCGGACAATTCTCTCTGACGATGATGAACTTTGAACGCAGAGGCGGTTCACCGGGCATTGTCGGGTCAAGGCTGCAGTCCGCGCTGAATGGTCTCGGCGGACCCAATTGTACGGGCACAACGCCGGGCGCAAATGGTTGTTTGTGGTTCAACCCGTTTTCCAACGCAGGTCCGAGAAATCCAGTTTTTGATCTGACAAACCCGTTTTATGTCCCAGGCGCTGAAAACAGCCCCGAGCTTGTACGCTGGCTCCAAATTCCCAATGGCAATGACCAGAGTGAAGATACGGTCGTTGCCGATCTGATATTCTCTGGCGAGCTAGGCCTGGATCTGGGCGGCGGTGCGGTTGGCTGGGCAGCAGGCGCGCAATATCGCAAGACCAAGTTCAACAACAAGCCACTCAATGAATTCGGCAATCTGGACTTGAACCCTTGTCCGGTATTGGGAGATCAGAGCTGTGTAGGCGGTGCCTTGGAAGGCGCCGGTTCATTCATTTTCCTCGGCGGGCAAAGAAACGTTTCGCTGTCGCAAGATGTAAAAGCGCTTTTTGCCGAAGTCGCCGTCCCGATCAGCGACACGTTTGAAATAACGGCCGCGGCTCGCTTCGAGTCTTATGGCGGATCCATTGGTTCGACTTTCAATCCAAAAGGCTCCGCACGCTGGGAACCTACCGACTGGCTGGTACTTCGCGGGTCTGTCGGCACAACCTTCCGTGCACCTTTGGCTTCTCAGGTTTCCACCAATGCTGTGACTTCGCTTGCGGGACTTACTGCGGCGTCCGGAAACTTCAAGGCTGTTGATATTGCAGGGAACCCGACCACATTGGGACCTGAAACTGCGTTCACCTATAATGTTGGCGCGATTGTCGACTTTGGCGGCTTCAACTTCTCGGTAGATTACTGGAGTTTTGACTTCGAAGATGAAATCACGACGACCGATGGTCAGGCAATTGCCAGCAGTGTCGTTCCGGTTCCAGGCGGCCTCGCCAATTGTGCAAGCCCATTTGCGGGATTGATCACCTTTGATGGCGGTGCGTGTGTTCAAGGGACTACGACAGGACTGAATATATCTCGTGTCTTCACACAGTGGGTCAATGGTCCAAAAACCAAGACGACTGGGCTTGATTTTGCAGCTACATACACCATGGATGTGGGAACGGGCGTGCTGACTCTAGGTGCAAATGCCAGCCACATTCTCACGTACAATGTAGGTGACTTTAACCTCAACGGCAATTTGCTGCGTGATGGTTTCAGTGCCGTCGGTCTGGCCAATCTCGATCGCAATCCCGGTACGATTGCACCTTGGCGCGGCAATGCCTATGTCAACTTCAACATCAGCGGGTTCAACGCGCGCTATGGTGTCAAATATGTGGATGGTGTGCGTGACGAGCGTTGCCCTGCATTGCCGGCACCATGTGCCACCACCAGTTTTGGTGATACCAATTTTGGCCGGAACATCGCCAGCTACACGCAGCATGACTTGCATCTGGCCTACGACCTGCCGATCCAGGCATTTGATGCGCAATTGCAGTTCTCGGTCGAGAATTTCACCAATGCTGATGCGCCATCCGCTCGGGTGCAGTTGGGTTACAACCCGTTCACAGGCAATCCGCTGGGCCGGATCTGGAGACTGGGCGCCAAAGTCGGTTTCTAACTTTTTTCAGTCTGCGGGGGCAGGCTGGACAACTCTCTGAACCGACTCTCTCCTGTGTCTGTTCAGAGCCAATGGGGTGGGTAGAAATACTCACCCCTTTTTGTATTTTCCCGAAAATATTATGGCGATGGTTCCGACGGATGAGGTTCGGAAGGTTCCAGTTCACGTTCCGGATCAAATCCCTCGGGTTCATATTGCCCGGATGATGGATCGATATCTTCACGGGCTGCCACGCATGCGCTGAGCGCGATGATCGCCAGGCTAGCCAATGCCATTCGCATATACATGATTACTTCCTTCTCGCTGGTCCCACCTGCTCTGAAGGATTTGCACTCTATGGTATCGCTGGCGATCAGCGAACGTTTTGCGACACTTCGGCCCATTGCCGGGTTTTGCGCCGAGTTGGCGCTTGCTCTTACTACATTGGCACTAAAGGCCGTTGGAATCGGTTTTTTCCAGAAATTCTTCACGGATCATGAAATCGCGAATACCGATCCGCACCTCGCGGAGGAACTGGACCAGCGCCAGCGAAAGCAGAATAACCGCCACAACAAACGCGCCGGCAACAATCTGCGCGAGGATCTGGTTGCCGGTCAGGCCCATTGCAAAAAGCAATCCGATCAATATGCAGACCACGATCCCGCTCACAACGCTCAGGTAAATGGCGCTGTTCACCAGCTTGATCCGCAACTGCAGGTCATGCAATTCATTGACCACCAGATCATGCTCCTGACCTTCCGTCTGCTTGAACAGCTCCTGCATCACCCGGGAACGGTCGATAATGCGGGCCAGGCGTCCGGTAAAAATATTGAGCATCGCGCCGAGGCCGACAAGAAGAAATGCCGGAGCCATAGCGGTTTGCAAAACGGTCACGATATCGGCATTGGCAATTTCCGGAAGGACCGGTGTCATGGTTTCATCCTTATTCTGAGCGCCAGTCCCTGCGTCGGCTGCTCATCCCAGAACGATAGCTCGAATCGCTCGGCATCCGCGCGGGCCCGTTGCAAAATCACTTCCGGCACATCCGGACTGCTGAATATCTGATCCGCCTGACCCAGCAAACGCGCCTGCCGGATCGTCAATTCGTCGGGATCCGAACTCGACAATTCGAGATCGACAACTTCCGAAAGCTGTTCGGCGAGCGGCATGGCCAGCCACGTCTCTAAATCCGCCTCGGAGCGTTCGGTCATGACATCCAGCGGACCGCCCGGATCCAGCGCGGCGTCAATCGCGCGGCGGCGGTCAGGTCCGGTTGGCCAGATCTGCCTGATCCTGTCCCGAGCCCCATGAAGAGCCCTGGCCAATCCGCCCAGATTTGCGGGCAACAATTGTTCCAACCGCTGACGCACGGCCTTGGCAAGGCCTGCAGATGCGCCGCCGGTACCAATGACGACAAGAACCGGGTCCCGATCGATAATGGCGGGTGTCGTATAGTCACAAAATTGTGAACGATCGACGGCATTCACGAGAAGTCCTCGTGCTTTCAGACGCTCCACCGCCGCCAAGGCAGCGGCATCTCCTTCAATGGCCACAACCGCCAAAGCCGCGTCGACGGTCATTTCGTCATCCGTTAATTCCGCTCCGGCGCGCTCGTACAACCGTTTCTTGGCATCAGCCATCTCTCCGGTGCCCAGCAGGATCACCTTGCGTCCTTTCAGGTTCACAAAGATGGGTAGCTGATCCAATTCAACCGCCCTGCTTCAACCAGTCAGGAACATGTTCTGCCGCCATGATCGTTGCCGGTTCAATGCGTTCGGCAACCACGGCATATTTGTCGCCGTCGACCAAAACCTCTGGCACAAGCGGGCGGCTATTATAGGTATTGGCCATGGTCGCCCCGTATGCGCCTGCGGTCCGGAATATGCCAAAGTCGTCAGTCTCGACGCGGTCCACTTCGCGTTCTTTCGCAAAAATATCGCTGCTTTCGCAAATCGGTCCGACGATCGATGCCGTCATCATCTGCCCGCTGGGTTTCACCGCTTCAAAATCATGCCAGGCGTCATAGATGGCCGGACGCATCAAATCGTTCATCGCCGCATCCACGATCACAAAATCGCTGTTCACACCGGGTTTGATCCGGATCACCTGCGTCATCATGACGCCGCTATTGCCTGCAATCACGCGACCTGGTTCAAACATCAGCGTCACATTCCAGCCCTTGGTCACATGCGCGACCATCGCACCATAGTCAGCCGGGCTTGGGGGATTATCCTCTCCGGAATAGGGCACACCGAGACCACCGCCCAGATCGACATGGGTGATCGCATGCCCTGCGTCACGCAATTCTGCCACCAGCTCACCCATCCGCGCATAGCATTTTTCGAGCGGATCCAGTTTCTGCAGCTGGCTGCCAATATGCACCGCAACACCGCGCATGTCCAAGCCATCCAGAGCGGACAGACGTGCATAGATGTCCGGTGCAATATCGATGGCCACCCCGAATTTATTCTCCGCCTTGCCGGTAGATATTTTGGCATGGGTTCCCGCATCGACATCCGGATTGACCCGCAACGTGGCCGGCGCCTGCTGTCCTCGCGCAGAGGCGATTTCCGCGAGCATTACGCCCTCTTCTTCCGATTCCAGGTTGAACTGGCCGATCCCCCTGTCGAGGCCCAGAAGGAGTTCGGACCGGCTTTTGCCGACGCCGGAGAAAACAATATCCTCGGCCTTCATTCCTGCCGCAAGCGCCCGTTCCAGTTCGCCGCCAGAAACCACATCCGCACCGTAACCCTGATTGGCCAATATGCGTAACACCGCGAGATTGGGATTGGCTTTCACCGCAAAGGCGAGATGGATATTTCCGGCATCCTGCAATCCTTCGCGAAAGACCCGCGCATGCCGTTCCAGGGTTGCGCGGGAATAGACATAGCAGGGCGTGCCCACCTGCTCGGCAATAACCGGCAGCGGCATGTCTTCTGCGTGCAGTACGCCGTCTTTCAATTGAAAATGGTCCATGGATTCAGGCCTTCAGGTAATTAAAAAAGCGGTGATCAGCCCGGTGGCGGCAGATCAAATTTATCATCCTGCCGTTTCTCCGACCGCCGCAACAATTCATCACTGCGCTCGGGCCGGGCCTGAGTGGACGGCTCCAGCAACTGATCACTGGTGGCGGGTTCTGCTTCACCATATGCTGCGGGTGGAAGCGATTGGCCTTTGGCCGGTTCCAGCCCCCCGCGGTTACCGCATGCCGAGAGCAAGCCCAGTACCGGCAAAAGCACGATCATGGAAATATTGCGGTTCATCTCACTTCTCCTGCGCCAAGGCCTGTCTCGCAGCATCAATCTGCGCCCGGACCTGAACCGGGGCTGTCCCGCCATAGCTGGATCGGCTCGCAACCGAGGCATCGACGCCAAGTACGGCATAGACCGCATCGGTAATGCGTGTGTCAACCGACTGAAACTGATCGAGGCTGAGATCAGCCAGACCGCAGCTGTTTTCTTCTGCCAGTGCCACCACTGCGCCGGTTACATGATGTGCTTCGCGGAAAGGCAGCTGCATCTCGCGAACCAGCCAGTCGGCAAAATCGGTTGCGGTCGCAAAGCCGGATTCGGCAAGCGCTCTCATCCGGTCGGTGTTGAATGTCACGTCCTCGATCATACCGGTCATGGCTGCAATCGACAGGCCGAGCAGATCGTGCGCCTCGAACACAGGTGGCTTGTCATCCTGCATGTCCTTTGAATAGGCCAGCGGCAGCCCTTTCATGGTCATCACCAGCGCCTGCATGGCTCCGGCAATCCGGCCGCTGTGACCGCGTACCAGTTCCGCTGCGTCGGGATTGCGCTTTTGCGGCATGATCGACGATCCGGTGGAATAACTGTCCGGCAGGGTGACAAAGCCGAATGGCTGACTGGCCCAGATTACAAACTCTTCCGCCAGCCGCGACAAATGCAAACTGCACTGGGTTGCAGCCATCAGATAGTCGAGCGCAAAATCGCGATCCGAAACAGAATCCAGCGAATTTCTTGTCGGTGCCTCAAAGCCCAGCATAGTCGCTGTCTGCTCCCGGTCGATGTCGAAACCCGTTCCGGCCAATGCTGCCGCGCCCAGGGGAGACTGGTTCATCCGCTGACGAGCATCCGCAAAGCGCGAACGGTCACGTGCGATCATCTCGAAATAGGCCATCAGATGATGTCCCAGAGTGACCGGTTGAGCCGATTGCAAATGCGTGAATCCCGGGAGAATGGAATCGGCATGTTGCTCCGCGCGGTCGAGCAACACATTCTGCAATGCGGCGAGCCCCGCATCCACGAGATCCATTGCATCCCGCACCCATAACTTGAAATCCGTGGCAACCTGGTCATTGCGCGAACGTGCGGTATGCAACCGGCCGGCAACGGGTCCGATAATCTCGGTCAGCCGCGCCTCGACATGCATGTGAATGTCTTCCAGATCGAGATCTTCGGTCACGCCATTTGCGGCAAATTCTTCGGCAATCTGGTTCAGGCCGTTAATGATCTGCGTCGCATCTTCCGCTTCGACAATCTTGCGTTCGGCAAGCATTGCGACATGGGCAAGCGATGCGCGGATATCCTGCTGCCATAATTTCTTGTCGAACGGGATAGAGGCGTTTATCTCGCGCATGATCGATGAAGGGCCATCGGCAAACCTGCCGCCCCACATGCTGTTGGAATCTGATGTGCGATTAGTGATACGAATATTCCTGCTCTTGTTTGTGCCATTGGCATTATCTGCTTGCGATAGAGGCTCAGCCGTACCGGAGCAAGACAATGCTGCGCAAAATGAAAGCGGAGACAGCACTGCTGAAGACAGCGAAGTGATCGAGAGCGACAGCGGGCTGGTCGGCAAACTGGACATCTCGCAGCGCGGCAGTCCGGTTGTCGATACCCCGTTTCAGGCGCCCGATGGCAGCACCGTCCGGCTTTCCGATTTCAAGGGCAAGCCGGTACTGGTCAATATCTGGGCAACCTGGTGCGCGCCTTGTGTTGTCGAAATGCCAATGCTTGACGAACTGGCTCTGCGGGAAAAGGACCGGATGACCGTGCTCGTTGTCTCACAGGATATTCAGGGCGCAGAGAAAGTGGATCCCTTTTTTGCCCGAACCGATTTCAAAATGCTGGAAGCCTATATTGATCCTAAAAACGGGCTGAGTTTCGGCTTTGGATCAGGCCTGATGCCAACCACGGTTCTCTACGATGCCGAAGGCAAGGAAGTCTGGCGCGTCGTGGGCGCAATGGACTGGGACGGACCGCGCGCAGCAATGCTGCTGGCGGAAACACTGGCGGCGGAGTGAAGCCCGAAATTCTGTTCCGGAAAATGGTGGGCGATGACAGGCTCGAACTGCCGACATCTTCGGTGTAAACGAAGCGCTCTACCAACTGAGCTAATCGCCCCCATATCGAGGTCAAGGCGGGAAGACCCGCCGACTGGTCCGGGGCCATTGCCAAAACATCGCAGCTTTGGCAAGCATCTTTCCGCAGTCTGGATCAGAAATACATAAAGCCCAACGTCTGGAGAGATTGTTCGACTGTCTGTCACGAGCGAAAAACGGAAAGACAAGCTCTTCCCGCGATTCGCGCCCTATACCTGCTTATCCACAGATAAATATTGTTGTTATTCAAATACTTAGAAAGATTTTTAGCAAAATCCACGGCTTGCCTCTGTCAACAGAAATATTTCATTTTTTTTATGAAATCGGCCTTGATCGACTCGTTCGCTGGGGCTTAGTAATGATCCCTCGGTTGGTGGTCACGGATTCGGGTAATCCTGGTCTCAATATAAAAAAAATACCGGGCTGGAACGCGACTCCAGCGATACACGAGCTGTGTCTTCAACATCCTTTGGCTGGGCTGTTGGTTTCAGGATGCAGGAAGTGTGAGAATAGGCTGGCGGTTTCAGCGAGATGAAACCGCTTGAGATTTATCGGGGGATGTCAGTGGTTCAAAATTCGGGACAGGAAAATGATCGGTTGGTAACCATCGCCGGTGCGCAACCGGATGATGAACCCGAATTGCAGTCCCGGCTGAATGACGCCTGGCTGAACATCTGTTCGGGATTGCGCCGCGACCTTGGCGCCCAGATTTACGGACAATGGATCAAACCGATCAAACTGACGGCCTTTGATCCGGCACAAGGATCATTGTCCCTTTCCCTGCCATCGGAATTTGCCGCCAACTGGGTACGCGAACGCTATGCAGATCGCCTGGCACTCGCGTGGAAGATCCAGTTTTCTGATGTGAAGTCGATCAACTTCGCGGCAAAAGCCGGAGCTGCCCGGATTGCGCAAGTTAAAGAGCAGAAGATCGCCGAACCCGTACCGCCCTTTACCGTCGCACAAAATGGCAAATTCCGGCTCGACCTAGATGCCCGCATGACGTTCGATGAATTTATTGCCGGACATTCCAACGTGCTCGCGCTGAATGCCGCCCAGCGCATGGCGGACGCCGAGAAGCCGCTGTTCAGCCCGCTCTATCTGCAATCATCAACGGGTCAGGGCAAAACCCACCTGATGCATGCCATTGGCCATGCCTACCGAAATGAATTTCCCGGTGCCCGGATCATCTACATGTCGGCCGAACGGTTCATGATCGAATTTGTATCTGCCATGCGCCGTAACGAAGCGATGGAGTTCAAAGCGGCATTGCGTGAAGCCGATCTGCTGATGATCGACGATATTCAGTTCATTGTTGGCAAGAACAGCACGCAGGAAGAATTTTTGCATACGGTCGACTCGCTGATCAGTCAGGGCAAACGGGTTGTCGTGGCTGCAGACCGGCCACCTCAGGCGCTGGACGGTGTTGACCAGCGGCTGCTGTCCCGTCTGTCGATGGGGCTGGTTGCAGATATCCAGTCCGCAGGCCTGGAATTGCGACGCGATATATTGCAGCATCGCCTCGCCGGTTTGCCGCATCAGGATGTACCCGCAGATGTCGTCGAATTCCTGGCGCGCACTATCAGTCGCAACCTGCGGGAACTGGAAGGCGGTCTCAACAAGCTGCTCGCCTATGCGCAGCTGACCGGCCGGCCGATCAGTCGGGAACTGGCTGAAGAACAATTGTCCGATATTTTAAGTGCCTGCCGCCGCCGGATCACGATTGATGAAATCCAGCGAACGGTTTGCGAATATTACCGGCTCGACCGCAATGAGATGTCTTCCAAGCGACGGGCACGGGCGGTTGCACGTCCTCGCCAGGTTGCGATGTATCTCGCCAAGGTGATGACACCGCGCAGCTATCCTGAGATCGGCCGCAAATTTGGCGGACGCGATCACAGCACGGTTATTCATGCGGTCAAGCTGGTCGAACAATTGCGCGGCGAAGATACCGAAATGGACAATGACGTCCGTATGCTGCTGCGCCAGCTCGAAAGCTGACGCAGGGCAATTCTTGAGCGCTAAACCAGCGCCCTTCTATTTCTTGTCTTTTTCCGGTGCGACCGAGATGCGAACGCGCTCACCGCTATTTCCGGGGAATTCAGTGAACATGGCCTCGACCAGATTAGGCACCAGATAGGTCAGGTTCTTGGAGCGCGACAATGCTTCCGCCTTGCCTTCAAACAAGCGTTCTCCGTCCGACTGACGATTGATTTTCAGGTCCAGCTCGGTCGTGTACACGGTGAAGCTTCTCACCCCGCCATAGCCCGAAAATCCGTGACCACCGAACAGGAACGGGTCGTGAAAACCATAGCGGTAGCGGTGTCGTCCATAGAAGCCGCGACCGTAATAGCCTCCAAACCGGACCCGCGAATAAAACGGGTCATAGTCACGCACGGTTTTTTCGCGACCCTTGTCGACATCATAGTCCATCTGCACCAGCAGTTCCGCGCTCGCCAGATCGGCGCTCTTGCGGTAACCCAATTCAGTCATGCGTTCTTCGACAAGACCGGCATATTGCGAAAATTCCAGGCCACCGGCCAGGTCGGGGTCTGACGCAACAACGGCAAAGCTTTGGCCCTGCGTTTCGGGCAGAGCCTCGAACCGCTGAACATCAGCACGAAACGGAGTGGCGCAAGCGCCCAATGTCAAAAAAGCGAGAGGGACCAGAATCTTCAATTTTCTGGCCATGCCGGTCTTTGCCGGATGCGGTTTGCTTTGAAACCCAGTCATCATCATTCCTTCAGTTGCCCGCCACCATTTTCTGGTCAGTAGCAATAGCATGCTGAACCCGTTTTGAACGACAAAAAAGCACGGATTATCGGCTCAAAGCAGTAAAATCAGGAAAAATGCGGTCCGAATCACTGCACACTCAAACCGGCGTGCCGTTGAAACAGACCGATCAATTGCTGCAGGCAAAAGAAAACCCGCCGTGAACGGGCGGGCTATCTTTTAAAACATGCTGATCAGATCAGGACAGAGCAGCGAGTCGCTTTGTGAGCCGGCTGAATTTGCGGGATGCCGTGTTTTTGTGAAACACGCCGCGCGCCACGCCGCGAGCCAATTCAGGCTGAACTGCTGCAAGAGCCGTCGTCGCAGCGGCTTTGTCGCCTGCTTCCAGAGCGAGTTCAACCGATTTGATCTTCGTCCGGATCTGGCTCACGCGGTTCTTGTTGATGACCGTGCGGCGTCCGTTGCGACGGATACGTTTTTTAGCTTGCGGCGTATTAGCCATGAAAATACCTCAAAATCTGAAATGCTGGTTCGCCGTGAATCGCAAACGCGACGCTGGCTCAAGTCGGCGGGCAATAGCGTGGCGGGTGATTCTCGTCAATAGCTTAGTCACCGAATCCGGATGGTCTCTATTTCTGGCATTTTCGGCAGAAAAACGTGGATCGACCGCTATCCACACGCCGCATCACCGGAGCACCACACCGGCATGGCTCGCCTTCGCGTCCGTAGACCAGCCATTGTTTCGCAAAATATCCCAGCTCTCCGTCCGGTTGCACGAAATCCCGTAGGCTGGATCCTCCGGCGGCAATGGCAGAGGCGAGGACTTGCCGGATCGCTTCCACCAGCCTGTTATAACGTGGCCGGGAAATACCCGCACCCGCACGGCGCGGAGATATGCCTGCCATATGTAACGCTTCGCAAACATAGATATTGCCAAGCCCGGCCACCACATGCTGATCCAGCAGCAACTGCTTGATCGGCGCCTTGCGGTCCCATGTTGCGGCTTTCAGATACTGTCCCGTAAACTCCTCACCCAATGGCTCCGGCCCCATTGAGGCAAAGGGTCCGAAATCGTCCACTTCATCGGCACGGATCAAATCGAGCGAACCAAAGCGGCGCGGGTCGTTGAGGACCAGTTGCCGGTCATCTTCGGTTTCCAGAACCAGATGATCATGCTTTTCAATTTCCGACGGATCGATCCGCCAGCGTCCCGACATGCCGAGATGGAAAACCAGTACATCCCCGCGATCTGTTTCAATCAGCCCGTATTTGGCCCGCCGGGAAAGCCCGGTCACCCGCGCACCAGTCATGCGTTGCCGCAGATCTTCCGGGATCGGACGGCGCAGATCCGCGCGGCGCGGTTCGACCCGCGTCAACCGCCGGCCTTCGAGGACGGGGCGCAGCCCGGCGACAGTGGTTTCGACTTCTGGTAACTCCGGCATGCTTGTCCCTGATTGAGATATACGGTCCAAAGTGCAGCTACAGGGAGATTGCAGTGCTGCCAAGGCTCGTCTAATGCGGGAAAGAAATCCCGCGCAAGTCGGGCGAACCCATGGCAAGAGCAACCATCTATGATTGAAAGCAAGACTGTCTCCTTTGGCTTTGAAGAAGTGGCACCGGACGAAAAAGTCGGCCGGGTCGGTCAGGTCTTTTCCAGTGTCGCCAGCAAATATGATGTCATGAACGATGCAATGAGCGCGGGTACACACCGGCTCTGGAAAGATCGCTTCGTGCGGCGCGTCAAGCCGCGAGACGGAGAGGACATTCTGGATATGGCCGGCGGCACCGGCGATATCGCCTTTCGCATGATCGACAGCGGTGCGCATATCACGGTTGCCGATATCAATGCGGACATGTTGTCCGAAGGCATTGACCGAGCGATCAAAAAAGGCGTCGACGGGCTGGTCTGGAGCGAACAGAATGCCGAGACACTGAATTTTCCCGATGTCCATTTCGACGCCTACACAATTGTTTTCGGCATCCGCAACGTCACCGATATTCCCAAAGCGCTGGCCGAAGCACACCGCGTCTTGCGCTATGGCGGCCGATTTTATTGCATGGAGTTTTCGAAAACGCTGTGGCCGGGTTTTGACAAGGTCTATGATTTTTATTCCCACCGTGTCCTGCCGAAAATCGGAAAAGCCGTGGCTGGGGACGAAGACAGCTATCGCTATCTGGCCGAATCAATTGATCGTTTCCCGCCGATGGAAGATTTTCGAAAGATGATCGAGGATGCTGGCTTTGCTCAGACGCGGGTGGAACCGATGATGGGCGGCCTGGTCGCCATTCACAGCGGCTGGAAAGTCTGAGCGAGCCGATAACATGACTTCTGCAAGAACTCATTTTTTTCGTCTCTTTAGATGGGGCCGCACACTAGCTAAACATGGCGCCTTGCGCGATGTTGCGAAGCACAAGGCTACACCTTTGGCAGTCAAACGACTGATCTGGTTCATCGGACTGGGGACGTTTCAACCAAAGGAACCCAATTATTCTGCGGCACTTCAGGCCATCGGCCCGGCGGCAATCAAACTGGGCCAGACCCTTGCCACCCGTCCGGATATTATTGGCGAAGAAGCCGCACGCGATTTGCTCCAGTTGCAGGACAGTCTGCCGCCTGTGGCATTCGACAAAATTCGGGACGAGATAGAAACAAGCCTGGGCCGGCCGATCGATGAACTCTATAGTCATATTGATCCCGAGCCCGTTGGTGCCGCCTCGATTGCACAAGTGCATCGTGCGACAACTGTCGAAGGCAAGGATGTCGCCGTCAAGGTCCTGCGCCCCGGCATCATCAAGAAATTCGGCCAGGATATCGATACCTATGAATGGGCAGCGGCGCATCTCGAGGCGATGGGCGGAGAAGCCAAACGCCTGCGGCCACAGCTTGTGATTGCCAATTTCCGGCGCTGGACCATGCGTGAGCTGGACCTGCGCAGAGAAGCGGCCAGCGCATCGGAACTTGCCGAGCATATGGAAAATGTCGATCAGTATGAAATTCCGGCTATCGACTGGGATCGGACATCCGGCCGTGTGCTGACGCTCGACTGGGTCGACGGCGTCAAGATTTCGAAACGCGATGACCTGATTGCGGCAGGCCATGACCTCGATGATCTGGCCAACCGTCTGGTGCACACATTTCTGCAGCAAGCCATTGCCGCCGGCTATTTTCATGCCGACATGCATCAGGGCAATTTGTTCGTAAAACCCGATGGCACGATCGTCGCCATAGATTTTGGAATCATGGGACGAATCAACCGAAAGGCGCGTTTCTGGCTGGCGGAAATCCTCTATGGCCTGACCACCGGCAATTACAAACGGGTCGCTGAAATCCATTTCGAAGCGCAATATGTGCCGGATCATCACAGCATGGAAGATTTTGCCACCGCCTTGCGCGCTGTCGGCGAGCCGATGCGCGGCAAGCCGGTGAGCGAGCTGTCCGTCGGCGACATGCTGGACGGCCTGTTTGCGATTACCCGCGACTTCGACATGGAAACCCAGCCACATCTGTTGCTGCTGCAAAAAACCATGGTCATGGTCGAAGGTATTGCCACCGACCTGAACCCGGGGATCAACATGTGGGATGCCAGCGGGCCCTATGTGAAAGAATGGATTCGCGGCGAGCTTGGGCCGGAAGCGGCCATTGCCGACCGCATAACCTCTGATGTCGATACGCTGATGATGCTCCCCGATATCGTCCGTCGCCTCGACCAGCAGCTGCCCCGCAAAGGCGGAGCTCCGCCCGCCCTGCCCGTGGCCGATGTCGAACTGATCTGGGATCGCCGCAAGGCGCGCTCCGGCGGAGGTTTTTGGCGCTATATGTTCACCGCCCTGGTCGCCGCGGCGATCGGCGCGAGCGCCGTTTGGTGGTTGGGATAGCATGTGTTAGTCTAGCCGCTGAAAACTCGATGTTTTGGAGGCACAGACATGCGCAATCTTACCTTGCTTACGGCTTTTCTGATGTTGGTATTGCCGGCCATCGGTTTGCCGGCCAACGCACAGGACAAACCATCGCCGACTGCGCAACAATCCGATCTCATGAAAGAATTTGCGGGCAATTGGGAAGCAACCGGAACGTCCTTTGGATTGCCCTCCAAATCAAAAATGACCTGGACAGAAGACCTTGCAGGGAGATTTTATCGCGTCGAATACCGGATCGACATGGAACGCGATGACAAAACGCAAACCTTTCTGGGCCATGGCTATTACCGCAAAGGCGGTACCGACGGATTCTGGGCGGACACAGGTGGAGATTTACACCCAATGGTCACCCGCTATACCGAATATGCGCTCATCACGATCTGGGGCGAAGCAGGCGGAAAACAGGGCCGCTCTCGGTACGAACTCACCAAAGATGGCGGCATTGAAGTCACCGACTGGATTTTACAGGAAACCGGCTGGCGGGAATTTAACCGCACTTTGTTCCAGCGAGCGAACTGAGCGTAACGGAAAGCCTGAGAAAGTCAGCTCAAGATGATACTGTCGCGCCATGCGACCAACTGGATTGCTGGAACTTCTTGTTCTTTGGCGGCAAACCTTACCGCCTTTTCCCTTTTGGGTTTGATCGACTGGTCAGATCTGGCTTCTTTGTTTGGCATAATTCTCCTCGCTCTGGTCTTTGTCGATCTGACTGGCTTGTTTACAATTTTTGGGGATTGGCTGATGACCGAGAACTCCAATGGCGATAAACACCGTGGATTCGTTTTGTGGTTGGTTTCAGGTGCTTTGGTTGGATCCATTTTGCCGCTGGCTATCTCAGCGTTTGTTGACGGTTTCGATCTCAATCAGATTAAATATATAGGTGGCGGAATGATTTCGGGTATTGTCGGTGCTGTCACATTCCGTATGGTCTGGTTTAATCTCGAGCGAAGGTATGGCGAATCTTGGTGAAAAAACATATCCTTCTGATCATCGGCGGCGGTATTGCGGCCTATAAGGCCAGCGAGCTCATCCGGTTGATCAGGAAAGCGGGCATGACCGTGCGCTGTGTGCTGACCGAATCCGGCGCACAGTTTGTGACGCCGATGACATTGGCAGCCTTGTCGGAAAATGAAGTGCACACGACGCTCTGGTCTTTGAAAGACGAAGCCGAGATGGGACATATCCAATTGTCCCGCGAGGCCGATCTGGTCGTCGTCTGTCCCGCAACCGCCAATCTGCTGGCGAAAATGGCGGGCGGGGTTGCGGATGATCTGGCAACCACGCTGCTGCTGGCAACAGATACGCCGGTCATGGCGGTTCCGGCAATGAACGTACGCATGTGGGAGCATGCCGCAACTCAGCGCAACATTGCACAGCTGCGTGAAGATGGCATCATCGTGATGGCGCCGGACGAAGGGGATATGGCTTGCGGGGAATATGGCCCCGGTCGCCTGCCCGAACCTGCCGCGATCATGGCCGGGATATCCGGGCAATTGGGTGAAGCAGTGCCCGCTTCAGCCAGCGACATGTCCGAACTCGGACCCAATCCGCTTGACGGACAACCTGCTTTTGCACCGGACCAGCACCGACCTCTGCATGGCAGGCATGTCCTGGTCACAGCTGGCCCCACTCGCGAACCGATTGATCCGGTCCGGTACATTGCCAATCGCTCCTCCGGTCGGCAGGGCTTTGCCATTGCAGCCGCAGCAGCCGCAGCAGGCGCGAAGGTTACTCTGGTGGCTGGCCCCGTTCATCTGCCAACACCCGCGGGTGTGATGCGGGTCGATGTCGAGACCGCGCTTGAGATGGAAGCCGCGGTTCACGCCGCATTGCCGGCGGATGTCGGGATCATGGTTGCGGCTGTGGCGGACTGGCGGGCGGCGGAAAATGCGGATCAGAAGATCAAGAAAAAGGGAGCCTCTCCCGCACCGCTGAAACTGCTGGAAAATCCCGACATATTGGCGGGACTGAGCACACACGAAAACCGACCGGAATTATTGGTGGGTTTTGCGGCCGAAACGGAAAATATTGTCGAGCACGCGCAAGCCAAGCTGGCCAGAAAAGGGTGCGACTGGATTATTGCCAATGATGTCTCCGGCGATGTCATGGGCGGTGCAGAAAACAGTGTCCACATCATCACGGCGAACAGTGCCGAGATATGGGAACGCCTGCCCAAAGCTGAAGTTGGCAGGCGGCTGGTCGAGAAAATCAGCGACACAATGAACGGGGATATTTGAAATCACTATGTTTGAACCGATTGACATTGCCGTCAAGCGCCTGGCGCATGCCGGTGACCTGCCTCTTCCCTCCTACGAAACCGGCGGTTCTGCGGGCATGGATGTCCGCGCAGCCGAAGCGACAACCATCGCTGCAGGCGACCGCGGTCTGGTCGGAACCGGATTTGCCTTTGCCATTCCCGAAGGCTTTGAGGTCCAGGTTCGACCCAGATCCGGTCTGGCGCTGAAAAAGGGGATATCGGTACTGAATTCTCCCGGTACGATCGACAGCGACTATCGCGGCGAAATCAAGGTGATCCTTGCGAATCTCGGCTCTGAGGAGTTTGTGATCGCACGCGGCGACCGGATTGCGCAGATTGTAGTTGCGCCTGTCCAGCGGGGAAATCTGGTCGAAGTATCGGAACTCGACGACACAAAACGAGGGGCTGGCGGATTCGGATCTACCGGCATATAGTATCGTCCATACATAAAGTGGAGATGTCTGATGTTTGAATTGATACTGGCGACAGCGGCTCTTGCCGCATCTGCAACCGAGACACAGAAAGATCCTGTGATCGAACAATTGTCGAAAGACTTTTATTCACTGGAAATTGGCGAGTTTCGCAAACCCATTCCCTTCCGGAATCGTCATGAGCGCAGTGCCGAACGGGCCGTAAAAAAAGCCAATTGTGATATGTACGCAGAAGTTGGCTGGGTTCACGCGCGTGTAGATTTCGCGATGCAGGTATCTTCGGACGGCCGGATCACCAAAATCATCCCGGTCGACACGGGCTGCCGGGCACTGGAAAATTACGTCATCAATCACCTGCAGGAATATGCCGGCGGCAATGATGTCGTGTTACGGCCCGGAAGCGGCAAATGGTATCGTCAGTCGATGACTTTCAGATGGCCTGAATGACAGAACTGACCGATGCGCAGCTCGACAAATATGCGCGTCACATCGTTCTCAGGGATATTGGCGGAGCCGGGCAGAAAAAGCTGCTCGACGCACATGTCCTGATCATTGGTGCGGGCGGCATCGGCTGCCCCGCCATACAATATCTTTCTGCTGCGGGAACCGGCACGCTGACCATTGTCGACGATGATGTTATTTCCCTGTCCAACCTGCAGCGGCAGATTCTGTTTACCGGTGACGATGTCGGTCAGGCAAAAGTCGAAGTTGCTGCAAATGTCGCGCGGAAAATCAACCCGGATATTGTGGTTAACAAGATAAACCAGAGACTTACCGCGCAGCATTTATCTGACCATGGCGCAGCATTTCTGGATGGTGTTGATGTTATCATTGATGGTTCGGACAACTATCAGACACGCTTGCTGGTGTCGGACATTTCGGTCCGTCACCAGATCCCGTTGGTCTCGGCGGCCATCGGCCAGTTTCAGGGCCAGCTGGGTACGTTCCGCGGCTGGGAAGCGGACAAGCCCTGCTATCGATGCTTTGTCGGAGATGCGCTTGATCCCGATGATTGCGACAATTGCTCCGAGGTCGGCGTACTCGGTGCGATGGTTGGCCTGATGGGCAGCTTCGCAGCGATGGAAGCCATACGCGTGATTGCGGGATTTGGCGACGATACTGCCGGGAAGCTGCAACTGTTCGATGGACTCAAGCCTTCGATGCGCAGCCTCAACTTGCCAAAAGACCCGGCCTGTAGCAGTTGCGGGACCTGACCGCCGCTCCAAACGACTGTCGTCCCAATTGCCTTTCCTGTAGTTCTGGGCAATGATGTCGCCACAGCAGGGGGAGATTTATAATGACATTGCCAGTAACCGGACTAGCCGCTGCCATTTGTGCATTGATGCTGATATTTCTGATGTTCAAGGTTGTAGGCGAGAGACTGCGCACCGAGACTGACTTTGGAAGCAGCGACGATACCAAAATGAAAATGGTGCGTGGCTGTCATTCAAACCTCGCGGAAAACGCACCAATCGCCCTGATCATGCTCGCCATATTGGAACTGGCCAATGCCAATCACTGGGGTCTCACAGCTCTTGCAGGTCTGTTTCTCGTCGCGCGCGTGGTTCATGTCTTTGGCATGTACCAGCATTACGAAGGTAAAACGTTGCGATTTCGGCAGATCGGCGTGGTAGGCACGGTAATGTCCCTGGCCGGAATGGCAGTCTGGATCCTCTATCTGTTCGTCACAAATCATATCTGAACGGAGACTGGCAGGGGCAGTCTAAAGACTGGCACCGTCCACTTTTCGTATCGGCAGATGCTGCCAGTCATCGGGTTCAAACATCCGCATGTTCACTCCCATCCGGTCGGGCGGAGCCGTCAGCGGTGTCCAGTGGGTTGTCGATCCACATTTCGCACAATGCCATACGGTTATCGTCTTGTCTCCCTGCACATAGTCCCTCAGAGCTTCTGGTTTCGCATCAACCTGAACCGAATCGGGGTGCCAGAAGCCGCCAATCCATCCCGTTTTCCGGCAGAGCGAACAATTGCACTGCAGAATTTGAAAGGGCTCTCCCGGGACGGTAATCTGCACAGCACCGCAATGGCAAGAGCCGGTCAGTTCACTCATGTCTTCAACAATCCTTCCACCCAGGCGGGCACCAGTTCGCCGGCCTTGCCCATTTGGCTTTCATTGAAATAGATGCTTCCCTCAGACGGGTCCAGATTCATTTCCAGTGTCCGGGCGCCATAATGGCCTGCGGTGCGGACAAAGCCTGCCGCCGGATAGACGGCTCCGGACGTTCCGATCGACACAAACAGATCACAGCGCGCCAGTGCTGCCTCGATCTTGTCCATATGATAAGGCATCTCGCCAAACCAGACGATGTCCGGACGCAGTCCGCCAAACTCGTCACATCGCGGGCAGGCCGGATCAAAGGCCAGCTTGCCCTCGAACTTCGACCGTTCTCCGCACCGCGAACACCATGCGCTGCGCAATTCGCCGTGCATGTGGACGAGGCGCTCGGATCCCGCGCGATCATGGAGGTCGTCGACATTCTGGGTGACCAGCAGCAATTCACCGGACCATAGCCGGTCGAGTTTCGCCAGCGCCCTGTGCGCTGCATTGGGAGCCACACCTGCCAGTTTCTCCCTGCGTTCGTCATAGAATTTCTGGACAAGATCCGGATCGCGCGCGAAAGCTTCCGGCGTCGCCACGTCTTCCACCCGGTGCCCTTCCCACAAACCATCCGGCCCGCGAAAAGTCGCCACTCCGCTTTCAGCGCTAATTCCTGCACCGGTCAGGATGACAATATTGTTTATTTCGCGCATAACGCTATGCCAGCAGCTTCGGCCCAATAATGCAAGTCGTGGAAACAACATTATGACATCTATCGGAATTATCGGCAGCAAAGGTCGCATGGGCGAAGCGCTGGTCACGGCAATAGCGAGCGCCGGACACACACATGCTGGCGGAGCAGATCAGGGTGATGATATTGCAGCGCTGGTGAACGCCAGCCAAGTGCTGGTCGATTTCTCCTCGCCCGCTGCACTGCAAACCACACTCGATGCCAGCGTCGCGGCGGGCAAGCCCCTGGTCGTGGGGACCACCGGACTGGAAGACACGCATCATGCCGCCATTGACGCAGCGGCCCAATCCATCGCGATCCTGCAAACCGGCAATACCTCGCTTGGCGTCAATATGCTCGCCGCACTGGTTGAACAGGCTGCGAGCAAGCTGGGCGACGACTGGGATATCGAAATTGTCGAAATGCACCACCGCCACAAGGTGGATGCGCCGTCAGGAACGGCAAAGCTGCTGGGCGAAGCCGCAGCAAGGGGCCGCGGCATTGATCTCGCCACCAACAGCGAAAGCGGACGTGATGGTATCACAGGCGCAAGGGCCAAAGGCGCGATAGGATTTGCCGCGCTGAGAGGAGGCTCGGTCGCGGGCGATCACAGCGTGATTCTGGCAACCGATGAAGAACGCATTGAACTCAGCCACCGGGCGGAGAACCGGATGATCTTTGCCAGAGGCGCGGTGAAGGCAGCCGAGTGGTTGGCCGGGCAGAGCGCCGGGCGGTACGGGATGGATGGCCTGCTCGGTCTGAAATAATCGATACCCCATGAAAAAAGACGATATCTTTGAATTCTACTCGCGCCTCGCGGCGGACAATCCGGATCCTGAAACGGAGCTGAATTTCGGCAATACCTATCAGCTGGTGGTCGCGGTCGCCCTGTCTGCACAATCGACCGACATTGGCGTCAACAAGGCAACCAAGGCGCTATTTGCCAAGGTCACAAAGCCGGAGCAGATGGTTGATCTCGGGCTGGATGGCCTCAAAGAGCACATCAAAACAATCGGTCTGTTCAACACCAAGGCGAAGAATGTCATTGCGCTGTCGGAGATGCTGATCGCGGATTTTGGCGGAGAGGTTCCGGCAGATCGGGATGAGCTGGTCAAGCTACCCGGTGTGGGGAGAAAAACCGCCAATGTCGTGATGAACTGCGCATTTGGCGCAGAGACATTTGCGGTGGACACCCATATCTTCCGGGTGGGCAATCGGACCGGACTGGCACCGGGGAAAACGGTGCTGGCGGTAGAAAAGAAGCTGGAGAAGCAGACCCCTTCGCCGTTTCGGGTGGGCGCCCATCACTGGCTGATCCTGCATGGGCGCTACATCTGCAAGGCGCGTAAACCGGAATGCTGGCGCTGCCCGGTCGCCGACCTGTGCCGCTTCAAAAAGAAGACACCCGCACCCTGATGGGCGCGATCAACAAGCCGAAACTGACGTTATTTTCATTCATCCTGCCGACAGCGCGGTTCTGGTATCGGACAAGCTGATGGAGTCGTAATGTTGAGGCCAAGGAGAATTTCCATGCGTATATTTGCTTCCCTGTTAATCGGTTCGGTCTTGGCGGCTGGCGGCGTCGCCTATGCCGGTCAGAAGTCATCCAAAGACGACAAATATGTCATCAAGACCGTTGGCGAACCCGAACGGTGCATCTCTCGATCACAAATCCGCTCCACCAATGTCATCAGTGACAGCATTATCGATTTCAAGATGCGTGGCGGAGATATTTACCGCAACACACTGCCAAACAGATGCAGTGGCTTGGCGTTTGAGGAAGCCTTTTCCTACCGCACGTCGACCAACCAGTTGTGCAGTGTTGATATCATCCGCGTGCTGGATCAAACCGGCGGCGGTATCCAGGAACGCAATGCTTGCGGCCTCGGGACATTTCAGAAAATAGAAAAAACCAAAAAAACCGCTGACGAAAGCTGAACCGGTTTACGCTGCTGATTCGGGTGCAGACGACAGATCAAGAATAGTCTGGCAAAGCACGATATCCGCTGCTAAGCGCTGTCGCCTGACCAGCGTCAATTGATGATTACGCATTGTCAAAGGCACCCGTAGCTCAGCTGGATAGAGCGCTGCCCTCCGAAGGCAGAGGCCAGAGGTTCGAATCCTCTCGGGTGCGCCATTACAATCCATTATGCCCTTGGAATATATATAATATTTATCATGAAGATTGACCTAGCCCCCCCCTGTTAGGCCCCCTACACTTGAGTCGTTGGATTAGACGCTCTATCCAGTAAATCACGAAGCTGGTCGAAACACAGGGGGGGGGGGTGCCTGACCAACGCCCCCGCTATCAATTTATCTATCTCTCAATCGGGAGTACACGCAAGCAAGTGGTCTTACGGAATTTCTAGAGTGCCCCATCCTCGAAAGTTGATGCTTTTGGAAAATTTTTTTGCCCTCAAGAATGCGCTCCAATTTCGAACATTGGTCGCATGCCGTAAAGATCAGGCCCCTTGGCGGCACATCTAAAAAACTAAAAACACTTAACTCACGACAGTAATCGGTTTTTTCATTGAGGTTGCACAAGTCAATTTATTGAATAATCGGGAATTGATGAAATTATTCTAGAATTTTCTGTATGTTCCCTTATCCTTGCACGTAAGCACTATAAATTGTTTCTTGCCACTTATGAAACATGGATTGACTGCTGCACCCAGAAAGTTTTTCGCTTACGAATGAACACACCATGCTATCCGGTCATTGATCTTTTTGCTGGCCCCGGCGGGCTTGGAGAAGGGTTCGCGTGTGTTGGAAACAGTGAAGCACCAGCATTCAAATCGCTCGCCGCAATTGAACGTGATAAATTTGCGCATAAGACACTCCATTTGCGCCATTTTGTACGTGAGTTCGACCGGCGTAAGATTCCTGCAGAATACTATGCATATCTTGCCGGTGAGATCGAACGTGATGAGTTGAGTGCTAAGTTTCCGATGCAGTGGCACTCAGCTGGAGAATCTGCCCTCAAAATTTCTTTAGGCGAGGAAAATCATCACCTCGTTAAGTCGCTCGTTACCAAGAAGTTGCAAGGTAACAAAAAATGGGCTCTTGTCGGCGGCCCCCCTTGCCAAGCTTATTCTCTTGTTGGTCGCTCACGGCGTGCGAATGACCCGGATTTTGAAAATGACGAAAAGCACTTTCTTTACAGAGAATATTTGAAAATCATCACAGATCACAGGCCACCGGTTTTTGTAATGGAAAATGTCAAGGGTCTCTTGTCAGCTAAGATTAATGGTGAGCCGGTCATTGACAAGATTCTAAACGATCTTGCAAATCCTAAGGCTGCCACAAGTACTTCCGAAAATGGCCTAAGGTACCGACTGTATTCACTTACAGAACAAGGTGAGCTTACCGAAGGTGCCTCGAAGGGTGCATTCATTGTTCGAGCGGAAGAGTATGGTGTCCCTCAAGCTCGCCATCGCATGTTCATTTTGGGCGTTCGTTCTGATCTAAATGTTGAGCCCGCAATTCTGCAAAAGCAGGCGTCACCAACCGTGGAAGATGTAATTGGTGATTTGCCAATGATCAGGAGTGGTATTTCGAAGGAGCCCGACAGTTTTGAGGCATGGTCGGAAGTCATTTCTGGTGTCGTGAAACAAAAATGGTTTCGAAACGCGTTTGATGATCGAGGAGAGGACATTCGTATGGCCGCTGGCTCGAACATGATGCCTGCTACCCGTTCATCCGATCTAGTTACAAAACCTCAAACTATGTCTGACTGGTTTTCTGATGAAAGTCTAAACGCTATAACAGGCCATGAAGCGCGCTCGCATATGCGTTCTGATCTTCTGAGATACTTTTTTTCCTCTCTCCACGCTCAAGGCACAAAGGTATCGCCAAAACTTGCAAACTTTCCAAACGAGCTTTTACCAAATCACCGAAACGTTGAAGCAGGCAAAGCAGGTAAGATGTTTTCAGATCGTTTCAGGGTACAGGTGGCGAGTCGTGTTTCGACAACAGTGACGTCTCACATCTCGAAAGACGGTCACTATTTCATTCATTATGATCCAAGGCAATGTCGGAGCCTCACCGTGCGAGAAGCAGCCCGACTTCAGACTTTTCCTGACAATTACCATTTCGAGGGGCCTCGAACTCAGCAGTATCACCAAGTTGGGAACGCCGTACCACCATATCTTGCAAAGCAAATTGGCGCGATAGTCGCTGACGTTCTCGATCAAATGGAGGATTCTTAGGTGGCAGATGTGATGACACCAGCACAAAGAAGCCGGAATATGGCTCTTATCCGAGGAAAGGATACAAAACCCGAACTTCAGTTGCGTTCCTTGTTACATGCTGAAGGTTTCCGTTTTCGGCTCCACCATCCAAATCTTCCTGGACGTCCTGACATTGTCTTGCCGAAGTACAGAACGGTTATTTTTGTGAACGGGTGTTTTTGGCACCGACACAAAGGTTGTCGTTTTGCGGCGACCCCAAAGACCAGGCTCGATTTCTGGAACGAAAAGTTCAAGGCAACAATCACTCGCGATAAAGAAAAGACCGCGCAGTTAACTAACTTAGGCTGGTGTGTCCTGACGGTCTGGGAGTGCGAATTGAAGAATAATGCCTTAGCCATTGTCGAGCGCGTGAAGCGTCAAATTAGGGAGACAACGTGATGCGACAGCATCGGTTGCCTCCAAGTGCCGCGACCCTATCTGCCTCAATGCGTGATCTCGGATATTCGTTGGAGACGGCTGTAGCAGACCTAATTGACAACAGCATCTCTGCGAAGTCTGAGTTCATACAGGTTTTTTGTGATACGGCATCGAGACAACCGACACTCGCAATCATTGATGACGGTCGAGGCATGGACAGCGAAGAAATACTGATCGCGATGCGTCATGGTTCTGTTAATCCCAGGCAGGAGCGTTCAGCTGACGATCTAGGACGGTTTGGACTGGGATTGAAGACAGCTTCTTTCTCCCAATGTCGACAGATGACACTTGTTAGCTCCAAGAAAGGAAAATTTGTTGCTGCCGAGTGGAATCTCGATCTTGTGGACCAAGAAGATGACTGGCTGATCTCAATTCTCGAAGAAGACGAAATCTCAGAATTACCATTTGTGGATCAAATTGTCGGGGATGGAACCTTAGTCCTGTGGCGGAACCTCGACCGCCTTTTCGAAGATGAAACGGGAGGCAAACGTGCTGAGATCGTCAATGAAAAGCTTGACATTTTGGAAAAGCATCTTGCTTTAGTTTTCCACAGATATCTGTCGGGAGATGTCAGAGGATGGAAGAAAATATCGATAGCTGTCAATGGCCACAATGTGGAGCCGTTTGATCCTTTCTGCCGAAGGAATCCAGCGACACAGGTTTTGCCAGAAGAAATTGTCAGAATTGATCGTACCGAAGTTCGACTGCAGCCTTACATTCTGCCTCATCACAGTAAGCTGACCGCCAAAGAGTATGACTATTACCAAAACCGGAGTGACTTTCTTTCAAACCAAGGAGCTTACGTTTACCGGAATGGACGTCTTATGGCATGGGGAGACTGGTTCCGGCTCGTGCCAAAGGGTGAGGCGACCAAGCTCGCACGGGTACAGATCGATTTCCCGAATAGCCTAGATGAGAGGTGGACCATCGACATAAAGAAGTCGCGTGCGCGCCCGCCCCATCCGGTTCGTGAGCGACTAAGGCAAATAATTACGCGTATCACTGGGCGCAGTACCACCGTTCATAGAGGACGAGGAAAGCGGCTCTTTGAAGAGACCAGCGCACCGCTTTGGGAACGGTACGCAGAAAAAGGTACAATCAGATACTCACTAAACTCGGAACACCCCCTGATTCTCTCTTTATCCGCCAGTCTCGACACAGATGGACGAAAGGCAGTTGAAACTCTGATCGATGCAGTTGCATCATCACTACCCGTGGAGATGATTTACTCAGACTTCTCTACCAATCCTAAAGACATAGATCAGTCTCAATTAAAGGTGGAAGATATTTTGGAGAGACTTTCTATACTAAAGAAAATAATGTTTGCAGAAAGTATTTTTAACTCCGATGACTTTAGAGATGTAGTAAAATCAACAAGAATGTTCCACGAAAACAAGGACGTTGTTGAAAACTTTATAGCAAGGGAGCTTGAATGACGTTGAACCCATTCCAAGAACAGAAGGATTTCGCTGCTTCGCTTATTTCGAGCCTCGCTGTCAGAGGGGGAACTCCAACAAAGGAGGAGATCAAAGAATTTGCAGAAAGTCTGGCAAATCTGAGTGGATACAAGGGAGACCTCAATCCGATAGTCAACGAAGCCATGATCGCAATTGATACCCGAATGGGAGCTGGGACATCGTTGGTTGATGTTGAGGCACAGCATGACGATGAATGGGTTTTCAAGCGGGACGACATCGAGGAGTGGACATATGCGGACGCTTACGAGAAATACCTGAAGTCCGAAGGGTGGCACCCCAATGTCGTAAACTCGCTGAGTGATGTTGCTGCCAAGATCCTGGGACATTTGCAGGACCCCAAGAGTGAGGGCTCTTGGGATCGTCGTGGCCTCGTTATTGGCCATGTCCAGTCTGGTAAGACAGCCAACTATATGGGCGTGATTGCAAGGGCAGCTGATGCTGGGTACAAGTTCATCATTGTTATCGCCGGGATTCACAACAATCTCAGGAAGCAAACCCAAGAACGTATTGACGAAGGGTTTATTGGCCTATCAAGCGACCCGGATAACCGTATCAAAGTTGGAGTTGGTCTAACTGGGGATTACTCGCGCCCCGTCACTTTGACGACGATAAACGATGACTTTAACAAAAACACTGCAAATCAGAGCGGTTGGCAAATAAATGATTTCACGAAACCCATTGTAATTGTCATCAAGAAGAACGTGCATACTTTGGCTGCACTGCATAAGTGGTTGAAGGAAATGAATGCACAGGGCGACGGGAAAATCTCAGATGTCCCCGTGTTGATGATTGATGACGAAGCCGACAACGCTTCCATCAATACAAATAAGCCGGAAATCGATCCAACACGCACTAACTCTATGATCCGCGGAATTTTAGGGCTTTTTGCGAAGTCGTGCTACGTTGGATACACCGCAACACCGTTTGCAAACATCTTCATCAATCCAGAGGCATATGATGAAGAAGTGTATGATGAACTATTCCCTCGTGATTTCATCTACAGCCTCGATGCCCCAAACACCTACGTTGGTCCTGACGTCGTATTTCTGGAAGAGGCACGTAGTACAGAGATTGTTGAACCAATAGTCGATTGTGAAGATTATCTTCCCTTCTCTCATAAGAAGGATCACGATGTATTTGAACTTCCACCCAGCCTTTACCGTGCCATCAATCAGTTCATCGTCGCAAGAGCCATCCGTAATCTGCGGGGGCAATCGAACAAACATTGCTCTATGATGGTAAACGTCTCGCGTTTTGTCGATGTTCAGAAACTGGTTCGGGACTTTATTAGTATCTATGAAAAGAAGCTGCGTGAGGCCGTTAAAGCCAATTACGCTATGCCCGAGAAAATATCCGAAAAGAATACTTACATGCAAGCGCTAAAGCTGAGTTTCGCTGATGATTTTGGAGATTGCGGATTCGAATGGCAAGAGGTGAAATCCGCTCTCTTCAGTGTATTCGATAACCTTCGTTTATTCGTTGTGAATAGTAAGTCCGACGAGGCCTTAGACTACAAGAAATATGAAAAGAGCGGCGACGGCCTGACGGCAATTGCAGTCGGTGGACTGAGTCTGTCCCGTGGTCTGACGATTGAAGGTCTCTGCGTGAGTTACATGTATCGGAATACTCGCATGTATGACACGCTAATGCAGATGGGCCGCTGGTTCGGATACCGTCCCGGATACGAAGACGTTTGTAAAGTTCACCTGTCTCCTGATTCTATTGACTGGTATGCCCATATTGCTGAAGCGTCTGAAGAATTGCGTCAGCAGATCAAGCGAATGAGACGCGACGGGCTGAGTCCAAAACAGTTTGGTCTTTATGTTAAGGCACACCCGGATAGTCTTCTGATAACCGCTGCCAATAAGATGCGAAGTGGTGAGATGATAACCATGAAACAGAACTTCAGTTTGAAACAGCTGGAAAGTTATCGATTGCCTTCAGACTGCGAGGTCAACATCCAGAATGAAAAGCTGATTGCCCAGTATTGGGAAAATGGTTTTGGCGGAAAGGTTATCCAAAACTCAGGCAAGGGTTGGTTTGTTGAAGATGTGCTTTTTGAAACCATCGAAGAGTTTCTGACCAAGTTTCAGGCGCACCCGGGTTATGCGGTCCAAAAAAGTGCAGCATTGGACTATCTTCATGAGATTTCGGGGGACCATCCGATTGGGGATGTTCTGTTGATTTCCATTAGCGAAAATGGCGAAGACGCGGAAAAATTCCGTCTCGGATTTCAAGAACGTAAGAGCCGAAGACAGGATAACGGATGGCTTACAGCCGGTTATCGCGTGGCAAGCCGAGGAGATGAGAAGTTAGGGCTCAAAGACCCACAGCGTGACAATGCAATCGCTATTGCTGCAGACCAGGGAGCAAAGGCCCCGTCCGATACACATTACCGTGAGATCAGAAACAAGCCACTGCTCATGCTCCATCTCATGAAACTTATTGGTAAGGATGAGACTCAAGAACGAGTTCCCGCATTTGGGATCAGTTTCCCAGGCGGGGACTACGATAAATCTGTCAACGTAGTAGCGAATTCGGTTTGGCTTGAACAAATGCTGGGAAGTGAAGTCGATAATCCAGATGAGGAGGACGATTTTGACCAATACTGAAAACCCGTGGCAGATTATTGGAGTACCCGCGTCTGACTACAATGTGCGGCGAGTTGCCGATGCCGGGATCGTACCACTTTACTGGGGTAGGGATTCCGCCGGACATTGCCTTTTTGTGGTAGAACTCGATGGCGATCACACCGCCCAGTTCAAGACTGACGGAACGTCAGTTCACGGTATCGATGTGGATCTTAGAACGTTCGGCTCCGGCGCGGAACAAGGCCTGGTTCTGACTTTGGAAAAGCAAGTCGATAGTGACTTGTTTCAGGGTCTTTGTGAAACAATGATATCGAGTCTCAAGATTGTTCAAGATTCTTCGACGGGTCTGGCCGTGGCACTTGCTCATCTCAAGCGCTGGAAGACCTTTCTAGCCGGTAAAAAGAGTCGACTATTGAGCCCGGAAGAGATCCGTGGGCTGTTTGGCGAACTACTCTTTTTGAGATCTCTTTATCAGACTCACCTCGATCAGAATTCAGCGATTTCTGCCTGGGGCGGTCCAGAAGGTGCACACCAAGACTTTATCTTCCATAACACCGCTGTCGAGATCAAAGTTATATCCGGTAAGGAGCGAAGCACGGTAAGGATTTCGTCTGAAGATCAGCTCGAAGCATTGTGCGACAATCTTTACCTTCTGATTTATCGGCTGAGTGATCTACCAAATTCTGACCATGCGCTTTCTTTGAATGGCCTAGTCCGAGAAATAGAAGCTGAGCTTAATAACGCTGAAGCATTGGAGAGCTTTTTTCAGCGGCTTGCCGCTTACGGGTATGTCGAGATGGCTGAGTATGACAAGCCACAGTTTGTGGTGATGAATCGATGCGCATATCGCGTCAATGGCCAGTTTCCTCGTCTCGTGCGATCTGGGTTGCCTGAAGGAATTGTCCGTTTGAGTTACGAACTTCAATTGGAGAATATTAAAGCATTTGAATGTGACCCCGATGAAATAGGGGAGGCATAGTTGGAGCAAACCACACAGGAGTTCTTTCACGATTTCAGACAGGAACTGATGGCAGGAGCTGAAGCGAACAGTGCTTTTCAGCTTACCGAATTTATGGAAGCTTTCGCCGAAGAGCTTATGGAAACAGGATTCATTGATGGCTTCGAGTTCTGTCACTATCGAACACCACGTGGTGTCCGTGTAGATGGATACTGGTTTAACGATGAAGGTGGATTGGACTTGTTCATTGCCGATTTTGAAAGTCGACTTGAACTCGCATCACTTACTCAGACTGAAGTCAATGCTCTTTTTAAGAGATTGCTGAACTTCTTCGAAGCTAGTTGCAAAAAACAGTTGTACAGGGATTTGGAAGAAACGTCTCCAGAATATGGACTTTCAAGAGATATCGCTGATAGGAAAGCTACTACCAATAAGGTAAATTTCTACATTCTCTCTGAACGTGTCCTCAGTGACCGACTACAAGCAATTGAAAATAAAGAGATTGACGGCATTGCGGCGTCCTATCATGTCTGGGACGTTTCTCGACTCCAACGGCAACGAAGCTCAAAAGGGCATAAAGAAGCACTAGACATCAATTTCGTGGAATCCTTCGGTGCAGGGTTACCATGTCTTCCCGCTCACGTAGGTTCAGCTTCGTATCAATCCTATTTGATAGTTATTCCCGGTGAAATGCTCGCATCACTCTATGGGCGCTACGGCTCGCGGCTTCTTGAGCAGAATGTTCGGTCCTTTCTCCAAGCGCGTGGTAAAGTAAACAAAGGTATTCGGGCAACAATTCTCAATGAGCCGGATATGTTCTTCGCTTACAACAATGGTATAACTGCGACAGCGCTGACTGTAGAAACAGAGAACGGCGATAGTGGGCTTGAGATCACCCGGCTGGTCGACTTACAGATTGTAAATGGTGGTCAGACCACGGCGTCACTCTTCCATACTCAACGGAAGGACAAGGCCTCTCTTGAGGGCGTCTTTGTTCAAATGAAGTTATCCGTGATTCCCAGTGAAGCTGGCGAAGCGGTTGTCCCAAAAATTTCGGAGTACGCTAATACTCAGAATCGTGTGAATGCCGCCGACTTCTTTTCAAATCATCCTTTCCACATTCGAATTGAGGAATTCTCGCGGAGATTGTGGGCACCCGCAAAGCAGGGTGCACAGCGAGAAACGAAGTGGTTCTATGAACGTGCTCGAGGCCAATATGCCGATGCGCAATCGAAGCTAACCCAAGGAGAAAAGAGACGCTTCCAAGCAGAGTATCCGAAGCCACAGATGTTTACGAAGACAGACCTCGCCAAGTTTGAGAACGTGTGGGATGAACACCCAAGATGGGTGAACCTTGGGGCGCAAAAGAATTTTGCCCGCTACGCTGCTCGGCTCGGTAAGGAATGGTCTAAATCTCCGGATAAGATCAACGAGTATTATTACAAGCGGGTTATTGCCAGAGGCATTGTTTTCCGCCTAGTAGAGAAGCTCGTATCGGCACAGTCCTGGTACAATGGTGGTTATCGGGCAAATATCGTCGCATATGCAATTGCAGTGATCAACGAATGTTGTCAGCGTACAAAAATGAGCTTGGACTACACATCAATTTGGGACACTCAAACTTTGCCAGATGCTCTGAAAGATGCGCTTACACTCGCTGCGAAATTCGTCAATGACGATATCGCCAATCCCCCGCTGGGAATTTCGAACATCTCTGAATGGTGTAAAAAGGAGGGCTGTTGGCTAAGGCTGCTCCACGGTATCCAAGAGTTCCAGACTGGCCTTGATCAAGCCTTTTGGTCGAGCCTCATTTCCGAGGAAGTTTTGACTGCTCAAGTCAAGTCAGCCAAAAAGACGCAAAAGATCGATAACGGAATAAATGCACAGAAAAGAGTCTTCGAGCTTCCGGCCGAAAAATGGTCGGAAGTGAAGAAACTGGGTGAGCAAAAGAACCTCTTCCAACCGAAAGAACTCAGTGTGCTCAGTATCGCAGAACAGATTCCCAAAAAAATTCCGTCAGAGAAGCAGTGTGTAGTTCTGCTACAAGTACTGCAAAAAGCTGAATTGGAAGGGATTCTAGCCTAAATGGCGGTGATGCAATTTGGTGTATTTGCGGAATTAAGGGCGACTGATGGCAAGTTTTTTACAGACAGCTATGACGGACTGAACAGACAAAAGGTTACTCGCGAGCAGGGCTCAACCGGAATCAGCTCACGGTTTTACACGTCAAAAGGCGAATTTTATTATAACTGGCGCATATCCGGTACGGCGCAGACACTGGGTTTTGACAATGTCGGGCGGCTGACGAGCTCAAATATCAATATTTCGGGCACTGCCGACGACAACATATTTGGCTTCACCTATTCCCCTGCCAGCCAGATCAAGACCCGCACCACCAGCAACAACCAATATGCCAATACCGCTCACTTCAACGTCTCGAAAGACTATGAAGCCAATGGATTGAACCAATATGTCGAAGCAGGCTCTGCAGCGTTCCTGCACGATGCCAATGGAAATCTCATCACCGATGGTTCTGTTACGTTCACCTATGACGTTGAAAACCGCCTCACGGGCGCGAGCGGGACGAAGACCGCGCAACTGATCTACGACCCGTTGGGGAGGCTTTATGAGGTCAATAATGGCAGCGGCGGAGGCATTTCGACGTTCCTGTACGATGGTGATGCGCTGGTCGCTGAATATAACACATCCGGCACGGTCACCGCGCGCTATGTTCATGGCAATGGCGTAGACCAGCCGCTGGTCTGGTATGATGGCAGCGCGGTAAACAGCACCACCCGCCGCCATTTGTTCGCCAACTGGCAGGGCAGCATTTCTGCGATCACCGACAGCAGCGGCAATGCGCTCCAGGTCAATGCCTATGATGCATATGGTATTCCCAATGACACCAACCTCGGGCGGTTCCAGTATACCGGCCAGATCATCATCCCGGAACTGGGCATCTATCACTACAAGGCGCGGGCTTATTCGCCCTATCTGGGAAGGTTCCTGCAGACTGATCCGATTGGCTATGATGATCAGTTTAATCTCTATGCTTATGTGGGGAATGATCCGATGAATTTCCTAGATCCCAAAGGCCTTTATACTTGCAAAGGATCGAAAGATGAATGCGCTGCGGTTTCCGGCATGGTTAGACTGATCGCAAAAGCTGCCAACTCTAAGGACTTGTCGAAAATCCAGCGTAAACAATTACGCAATGCGGTACGTATGTTGGGCAAACCTGGGCAAAAAGGAGTTGCCATCCAATCCGGTGAATTGTCGGGTGCGACAATGAGTGCAAAACAAGAAGGATTAAATAGAGGCACAATCACAATAGATTGGGCCGAACTTGCTTCAAATTCCCGTAGCGTGGAAAAGATGAATGGCATAGGATATGGCGATGCTGTTCTAGCTAAAGGAGCTTCAGCGTTGGCACATGAAGCAGATCACATTTGGTGGGGGCCGATCAAACGTGGTACAGCTCCTCGTTTAAAAGCAGAAATAAGTGGCTATCGAGTTGAAGCACTTACACTAAGAGGTCTCGGAGTGAGTTCACCCAGTAGTTGGGAAGCGGGAATAAGTACCGAGGCACTTGAGGGGCGTGTCGAAGCTGGAGCAATCAGGTCCTGCGGAAACTCGAAGGGAAATACCGAAGCTTTTTGTCGCGGGGTTCTTGGGACAATGAGGAGATAAAAATGTGGAAAAATGTCCTAATATTTTCAATATTTATCTTAATGTTCGGTTGTTCTGAGCAGCAACAGAAACAAAAGCATGTGCAACTTGAACCTTGTTGGGGAAACTATGTCTTGGAACCGGGAACAAAAGTCAAAGGTTTCGCAATAATTTATTTTAACCCTGATGGTCCTTTTTCCGTCTATGGAACCAGTTGTAACAACCACAAACTAAACGCTGTCTTCGACGATCGAGATATTCAGTTTAACTTTCGAAACACTCTTCGAGAGCAAAACGATAGATCCTATCTGGGGGGGCAGTATTTCAAAGTCAATCTAGAAGGGGTTATAGGAAACACTAGCTCCCAGACTTTTGGACACGACGTGATGATTTCCCAAATTGAATTGGTGGAACCGCTTGGCAAGCCGGTTTGGCTCTGTAACGAAATGTGGAAGTTCAGTGAGGATCTGAAAAACAAATGATCGTTTGATGCCATGAAACACTTCTACGAATTTGTATTTGGATCAGTTAATCGAGTTTTTTTGGCGATCATGAGTTTTGCCATAATATTTCTAGGAATGTGTTTGGCAGATTTGATTCTGGATTTGGGACTAGGGCTTTCCAGCAAGAAAACGCTGCTATTGGCGACGATGATACCATTATCAATTTTAGTCTATTTGTTCACAAAAGGAGTTATCCGATTGGTAGGCGATTTCACTGATTTCAAAGATTGAATCGAACTTGAACTGCGCTGACCTTTGACTTAACTCGCCAACTCGTAGCTGAACATCGCATTTCCCAACTTGGTTAGGTCAGGTTCGAACCTCGGCTAAGAAGCGAACTAAATTTTGCTTATGTTTAACTTGCTTGCATATGATCGATCAAGCAGTAAAATTCCTGTTGTAGCGACAGATAACGGAATAAGTACCGAGGCACTTGAGGGGCGTATCCGCGCCGAATATCATGATGACCAGCAAGCCTTCACGAGGTTTCAGGCTGATGTCGGCAACCTAACTACATTCGCAATACGAGAATTTGAGCAAAGCGGCAATTCGTTCTGAACGAAGATCAAAAACCAGTGGCCCCAACGAAATTCAAAATCAACCCAATATGGGTGTATCGATAATCGTCTCACAGCACCCTGCCCTACTGAGGTTTTGCAACTGGTTGCAAAGCCGTCCCACTGAGATTGTTTTCTTTTCAACTCGCTGGTTTTTTGCAATCCCTAGACCCTTTTGCGACGATAACAATTCGTTTTCGCTTTGCAGCCAGTACTCCATTTTGCCATTTGGGATGTAAGGCCAATATCCGCTTTGGGCTCAAACGCAGAGATTGGATGTTAATCTGACTATTGCCAGCCCTCATCAGCAGCAGAAGGTTTGCTCGAGGAATCTTTTACAAAGGTTTGTTCCCCGTCAGTCGATCTATAGGCATAGAAAAAATGGAGTGGATTGGCTGTAATAAACTCCAAGAAGCATTTTAACTGTTCCGAAAGATCGCAATTCAATTCTCCATCAATGCTCAATTGACCAATGCTGCATCTAATTCCTTCAGACGCAGCTTTCTCTCTTTCTTGGCAATCTGTTCGTCAAACAATGCCAACTCTGCTTCATGGGCGGTCGGTTTCTCGGGTTCATCGGGACTGTTCTCGTCTGCATACTCTTTGATATTTTTGAGGTTCTCCAACTCCCTCTTCAGTCTTTCATTTTCAGCCTTTTCTGCCGCTTCAATTCTACTTAGACGATCAGCTTCATCGGCCTTGTCTTGGGCAGTTTTTGCTTGAGATAGCTTTGTCAGTTCGTCAACCACCGTTAGTGCTGCGGTGGTAGCATCCAATGCAGAAGCATTGATAGCTTTGTACTCGGTCTTTTCAACCAAACCATTCTCCCTTAACAGAACCGTAATTGCGCTATTTTCAAATGGTCCGTTCTCAAATGGTAACAGCCTGAGTTGACCAAGTTGAGGTATAAATTCTGGCGGACTTGTGTACTTTACGAGCTTTTTGGAAGTTGTACTATCACACGTGCCATCATGAGTTTGGCAGACTATCAACCTTCCCTGTTCAGGAGGTCTTATCAAAATACCGCCGGGCCCGCCGCTAACTTCCTCAACCGATTTACCATCAACTGTCTCTGCCCCTTTATCAAACAATCTTTCAATCGCATATTTCAAATCCAAATCCCTAACTAAACATTCTTTCAGTTTCGTTTGGGCACTATCAGCTTGAACCGATGCCGGTACACGAATCTTATCTTTATCAACTGTGAGAACGTCGAATGGGCATGATTCCGATTTGTCACGCGAGCCCGGAACCGCTGTTAAGAGTTTCATTAGCTTTTTTTGATCTTCCAGCGTCAGCTGATTGTCCCCAGATAACGTATCTGAATTGCTGTTCGGCCAGAGTATTTTAGTCTCAACCGATATCTTGCTTAGTGCCGTTTTAACAGCTTTTGAGGCACTGGTTTGTGCAACTGTCTCTGAGTCCAATCGCTTCAGGAGCACTAACAAAGCAGCTTTGTCACTATCGCTTAACTGACCTTTGCTAGCTTGATTGGTATAAAGTAAAATCTCTTTGTTAGTTTTTTTGATTTCTGCATTCGCTCTTTTCAGGATTCCCGTTTTCGTCGCTACAGTTGCTAGTGCAGCCTTGGCCTGCGTGGTACATGACATTTTTTTCCATTCAGTTTTTTTATTGGCTCCATCAGGATCAGCCGCAGCAATGAGAGAAACCGGGGGCACACCGGCGGCCAATGCGACCAGTCCCAATCCGATTTTCACCGTGTTACCTACAATCTCTCCAGTTTTGTCTTGAGCTGACGCGTTGATTGACTTTAGGTTTCCATTTTCAAAATGCTCGAGAGTAAGCGTTGTGATCTTAGTGGGGGCTGACAATCGCCGTGTGTCCACCCGATAGGTTTCACCCTGCAGAAAATTCGATTTTGCATCCACCTTCACTGAAAACTTAACATTATCAGTTTTGTTGGCACCGGCACCTTGCTCGCATTGAGTTAAAGTGCGATTTATCGTCATCTCATATTGCAAAACAGGAAGACTATAAGCGTCCCCCGCCAAATATTTCGTTCGATCAGTGGTCTTGGTATCTTTGGAAATTCCTAAGGTTGTTGTACATGCTCCCAGAACAATGGGCATCAACAGAGTTGCCGCAATTCCTTTTAACCTAACCATCAAATTTCCCCCCGATAACTATTTCACAGGCCAAATAGTGGTGTAAGCAACGTGCGAGCGCAACTGATGATGCCGAAATAGACCCATTTTGGGCTAGTCTTTCAATAATTTAGTCAAAATTCTGCGTATTTTAGCATCGCATATGTGTCAGCGTCCGGGGGGGGCAAATGAAAACTATATCTTTCATCATTTTACTCATCTTTTCGATCCAAATGGCCCGAGCTCAAGAACCGGATGCCATGGAAGGGTTACCCGAACATTACTTGTACATGCAAAATGCTGGAGATTTAGAAAATCCCCAATCTTTGCAGCAACTCTATTTGCCTGAAACGTTTTGGTTGCCCGGCCAGCGGTTGCAAATTTGCTTTTTTGGGGGAGGGGCTCCAGTGCATGAACTGATTGCGGCTGTAGCGTCCCAATGGACTGAACATGCCAATATTGAGTTCGATTTTGGTCCCAAAGGAGCAAGATACGATTGTTTCGATCCAAAGTTTGGATTTTCTGCCATTAGGATAGGTTTTTCGGCTCCTGGTCGTTGGTCTCTTGTAGGTAAAGACGCCGTGACGAAGGCAACCAGCCGGCAGCCATCCATGAACTTTCAACATTACGATTCAACCTTTAGTCCGTTCAGTGGTTTCACAATCGATAATGTAGTCTTGCGTGCTGACGAAAGAAGAAAAAGCTCGATCATTCACGAGTTTGGTCATGCACTAGGTTTGTTACATGAACATCAAAGCGCGAAGCTAAACTGCTGGGATGAGGTTATCAAGACCGGACCGAACAACGTTTATGATTTCTTTCGCCAAAGATCGGGTTGGAGTGAAACCAAAACAAAGAGGAACCTAGCATTGGCAATAAGTGAATGGCCAGGGGCAGTATCGGGTGAGGAGGATTTGAGGAACTCGATCATGTCTTATCAGATACCGTGGCAAGTATTGAAAGATGGAAAACAAAATAAGTGCTACATAAACCGGAGAAGCGTTTCAATTTCGGAACTCGACAAAGCGCTAGTGGCCAAGCACTATCCAGCCAATGTGATCCGTCCCGTGGAAGACTTCACGCTGGCCAAAGAGAGGATATATAGCCTTTCACCGGCTGCTGATGAGCAATTATTGGCCGACTATTTCCAAAGAATCAAGGTGGATCTTAACTCTGAAGATACGGCAAAAAGAAGAGATGCTCGAGTAAGATTGGCAAAATATATCTCTGAGACAGAAAATCCCGAACAGCTCGATAAGTTCACTGAAAATTTGTCCGACGAAACTTACAGGACGCAACTAGGTGTCGCAGTTGGGATCAACAAATCTAAACTGCTTAGCCCGATGTCTGAACAAACAAGGTCTAACCTAAAGGCAAGTTTTGATAAATCTAGGGATGCAACACTCAAGGCAAACTTACAACAAGCATTGGATGCAAGTACATTACAGCGATTTTGACGACTTTTGCAAAGCTGCAGTTGGATATCCTGGACGATTGAGTTAAATTTCTACTGGCCGTTGGATTTCATTTTCTAAACGTTTCAAAATCTGTTGAGAGTTCATTCCGATAGCATCGGCTATCGCGATCATCTCAATCAAATCCATCCTCCGTTCGCCATTTTCAATCTTAGAAATGAATGATTGAGGCTTTCCGAGAGCTGTCGAGACATCGACCTGTGTTTTTCCCATCTCTTTCCTGATGTCCGCCATCAGCTGGATCAAAATTGCATAGTCTTTTGAGAACATAGATCGAGGCATTGCGGCTCCAACTTTCCGAAGTTGGCGCTTCACATAAATCCTATTTTGGGTTATCCCATAATGGGTTATTTGTGAGAGAATGAATGTGGATCAACAAAATGAAGCGAAGCAAAAGAAGAAATCAAACGGCTGTCTATGGTTTGCGTTAGGTGGAGTAATTTTGTTGGTGATCTGTTTTGCCCTGCTAGTAAACGCAAGAAGCGCAGCACAGGCTCGAGCGACCTTCAGGAGGCTCAAGTCATCATCGCGGACTTCATCCGAGAACGCCAAATCCGAGAACAACCCAACGGTCCAGCCGATCCGTCCCAGTATCTGATTTCTGACGCGCTTGCTCTTTATGCTGAGCTTCACGCTCCAGAAACAAAATCGCCTGACCGCATCGCCTATGCAAGCGAGGCGTTGATCGATTTTTGGGAAAGCAACACCGTTGCTGAAATCTCCAAGCAGACATGTGGAGCCTACATGCGGGAACGTGCAAAATCCCATGGCACCATGCGCCGAGAACTCGGTGTTCTAAGGGCTGCATTGAATTTCGCTCATAGCGAAGGCAGGCTTATTTATGTCCCGCCAGTGCTGCTCCCACCAAAGACACCTGGCAAGGATAGGTGGTTGACCCGCCGTGAGGCCGCAATGCTGCTCAACGCTGCCAGAACGGCATCAGGACCCGTAAGACTTTATCTACCTCTCTTCATCTTAATGGGTCTTTACACCGGCGCTCGGAAGAGTGCGATCCTGTCGCTGCGATGGCCACAGATTGATTTGGAAAATGGCCTTATTGATTTCCTACCTCCCGGTGAACGACAGAGTAACAAGAGGCGTGCCAAGATACCCATCCCAAACAAGCTGTTAGGGCATTTGAAACGGGCGCGTTACCGGGGGTCTGATCTTGACTATGTTATCCATCGCGATGGCAAGAAGATCGATGATGTGAAGCATAGCTTCGCGAGCGCCTGCATAAAAGCAGAAGTATTTGAAGTTACGCCTCACACACTTCGTCATACCTGCGGAACTTGGTTGGCCCAACAAGGCGTTTCGCTTTTTGAGATTGGCGGTTGGTTGGGACAAAGCAACGAGCGGACCGTAGAATTATACGCGCATCATCACCCTGACTTTCTTACCAACGCAAAGCAAGCGCTTGAGGGGCGACAATTTTAGTTCCAATTGAAGCGATAGCTATGTCTGAAGTTCTTTTACCTGTTCTCGCATGAGCCGTCTGCGAAACACCCACCAAACTATGAGCATCAATCCACCAGATGCTATGATGCAATCCGCCAGAGTGCCCAAACCGACCCAAAGTGCGAATGCATTCCAAAGTGAGAGCAGACCAAAAGCAAAAAGGATCGTAGCTTCAAAATATTTACCTCCCACTAGGTATATGGCGAGATGATGGTTGTTACTAAACGACGACCTCCTCAGAGCAAATGCGGCCAGAAGTGAAACTTGTGCAACAACTGCCACTACTACACCTGCGATGAAGAACGAGACGAACACCTCAAAAGGAGACCATTGGCCACTAGCGGCTTGCGCCGCCTTTGCGGGGCCGGACCAAAGGGCATCCATGGATACAGCCATGATCATAACAAATCGTCCACGTGATTGTTGGTCTGCATTTCGGAATATCCAGTTGGTAAGAGGCTCCAACGAAACGATTGGCTTAGCACCTATCCACTCACATATTGCTTCGTAAACGAATACGGCGATCATCGCGAACGCCAATAGTCCTAAGATTAGCCCAAGCCCCTCGAATTGCTGACCCAAGAACCACCATCCATAGTAGCCAAACGCCGGGAGCAATATATGTGTAAGTGCTACTGGCAACGTCCAACTCTTGAACGTCATTGTGTTGTCTCTAAAACGTGCAACGGTGGCGATTGCCACATCAATCGCAATGCCGAGGCCCATAAGGATGGAAGGAAAGAGGAAATTTTGCATCTGTATATGTTCGTTGATGGCTGAGAGATTTGGCGCGTGCCTGACGCCCAACTGTGCCAAAAATATTGCAGCCAAAATTGCCGTCCAAAACTCGGAAGCTGTTATAATATAAGGAGTTCCACCTATCGAAGCACGGATAGAACGCAAAACAAGGAACAAGAAGGCGCATTCAAACAAAAAAATGGGTAGGATTAAAGCTCCGACCACCGGATCAATTGACGAATATGCTGCCGAAGCATTACCAGCAAAAATGATCTGAAGATAACCAAGAACAGTTGTAGCACTGAGGATAAATCCCAAATGCAATCTTGAACAAAAGGCTTTGCCAATGTGCAGTTGTGATGACGATACGCTTTTGATCAATCGTTCTTGTTGGAACCAATTTTCGGGAGAAACCAAACAGAGTATGCTTATCCCGCCAACGACCACGGCTGCGTTGAGACTGAAATTTGCTAGACTTTGCCTAGCATCGTTCTGAACATAGCCAACCATGAAGATGAGCAATAATAGGCAGAACGAAACTATGATCGACTTGGCCAGAGGTCTCCATGGGATTGTGGAAAAAAAAGCTCGGAAAATCACCCATTGTTCACCCAGCTTCAAACCGTCAAATTGAGGGTGATCTCTGATCGTAACGGTTTTGCCATCTTTGACCGCTTTCCACATCGCGCTAGGCCTAACCGTAAAGACCAAACAAGCGGTCAAGAGAACTCCGAACCCTAATACAATCAGAATTTGATCGCTTAGCGGCCAATTGATTGCTCCGGTATGTAATGGGCCTACGAACATGTGTGAAATGGTCGTTCCCAGTATAACAAAAATTAGAAACGGCTCAAAAGCACGAAGCACAAAGAGAAAATACGGTTTAAGTTTACTCAAAGCAGTCAGGCAAAATATACCTGCACGTTCGCTAAGCCGTGTCCCGTTGGGAGGAACCTTAGTCTTAATCGCTTGCATGCCCCAAACGATAATACCGCTGATCGCTGTAAAGAAGAATACCACGATAGTAAGGATAAAAATGAAGGTGAAAAAATCTGCAATGTGTCCAGGCCAAGATGGAATATTCCAAAAACTAAAATGCCATCCCTCGCCCTCTGCGGCGTCAGAAACCCAAGCAAACTTAACCCGGATTACAGCAGTTACAGCCAACATATCAATAGCAACGGTTAATGCGAGAGCGTGATCCGCAAACCTTCTTATGAACGGCAGGCAGCGTAACGCTCGGAACAATCCTTCTATGTCCTTTCGGCGACCAAATGATATTCCGTCTTCAAGCTTTAGTTTATGGTTTTCGATAACTTTTTCGCGGTAAGTCAACCAGACAAGAATAATCGTTCCCACGCCGATCGCAGTATTGAATGTTCTGCGAAATGCTCTCATGAAATCGTCAAAGTCCTCAATCTTGAACAACTCAAAAAAAGGGGCCAAGGCCGACAGGCATTCCATCAAAGCATTGAAGGCACCCGAAAAAAGATAGGCAAACAGAAACGTGGTCCAAGAGAATAGCTCTATCAATGCCATGTAGGAAAAAAACAGGAAGGCGTGCCAAAATGCATGCCGCATGCCCGCGCCAAAAACATTGCGCGTTTCGTCATTCTCTCCTCGAAATCGAACTCTAAAGTCGTTTTGCTGACAGAATGTCAATGCCACTGCATCTATAGAAACAACCCATGCGACAAAGAAACAAAATAAAATGGAAAACCATTGGGCACTCAAATCAGACCAAATATAGAGGCTCTCGATTGCATCCATCTACTTGAATTTGGAACGAATCTATATTTAACGCAATCGAAAAGTTCATTGTGTTAGTTTCGTGGCAGTTATCCATCCCAAAAGTCAGTAATTGAACCCTAGTGGGAATACTCAATCCTTGATTTTCGTTAAACTTCCGCCAATGTTAGATTTCTCCGAAGGCAGAGGCCAGAGGTTCGAATCCTCTCGGGTGCGCCATTGCCTTTACGGGCCAGATCGCTAGTGTTGTCCGGACAAATTATTTGCGAGGATATCTCATGTTTTCTACCGTCACGCTTTCGGCGCTCGCCATGGTCGCCCATCATGAAGAAGGCCGCGCGCTCGACACTCTTCTGACTGGTACCTTTTCCAACGAAGAGCAGAATTATTTCGAGAAAGATGCGGGCCGGACGCCGCCGCCATGGATTTCGCTGCGGATTGAAAAACGTGATGACAAGATGATTGTCCATCAGGTCGATGCCTTTGGTTCGGCCACTTCTGAGCAGCAGGACGTCACAGTCTCCCACGGATCGGATCGCGATATCATCACGGTCGGTAATTGCTCGCGAAATTTTGACAGGACCGCAACCGGCTGGAGTTACAGTGCGATCCAGAACCGGAAACTGTGCCAGCAATCCTGGCAGATTATCGGCGTAAACGCAGATGGCATCACCTTGCGCATGGCCGATGGCACAGAAACCATATTGAAGCGCGCCCGGACCGTGGAATGTTGGGGGGCTGTGCCCAAAACAGCGAAGAAGGAAGACGGCAGCACCGACTGGCTATTTGCCCAGAAGCTCACTCTCCATGATCAGGGTGGCCGTGTCCTGATCGGCGGCGGCGACAGCGGCGCGGAAGGGGTGATATTGCGGATGCGCGCGGTGCACTGGCCGCCGCCAAGTACCAACCGCCCAAGCATGGTGCTGTACGTTCACAAGCCCGATGATCCCGACCGCGCGGTCAGCTACAGCTGGGCCGATATCAATGCCAGCCGGGTCGGATTGAATCTGCGCTGGATGCAGGCCAGTTGTACAATCCAGGGCGCGGAGCGTTCATCCGAAGTCACGCCGACGAATTTTCGCGGATAGGATTGCGGCTGATTTTATTGGGCTGGCGGTGTAAAAACCGCAGCATCAATCTCTGAATTGACCTTGGTGTTTTTCCAGAACACTTCATTTGATTTGCGTCCGTCATAATAGAGCGTGACATGCCGGGCCTGCAACCAGCGCGGATTGCTGAGCGTGACAAAATCATCATATGTCCGCACATGCCAGCCGCGCGGGGTCCGGAAACCCATTTTCCGGATCATGCCGCCTTTCTGATCAATGCCGAACAGTGTTTTGCCGCCTTTCGGATCGGTCAGCTCAACCATGTAAAGCGCGTGTCCGGCGATGCTGTCATCGGGCAGACGCGTCGCGACAAAGCCCGGCTTGCCGGCCTGGCGGATAATTCCAAAACCAAAGTTGCTGGCCCAGAATTTGTCGGCCTCTGCCTTGGGGGTGATACCTCTCTCGGTCCAGGTCGTCTCGCCGTCAAATCCGACTTCGAAAAGTGTTTTTTCGGTGCTCTTTGCAATGATCCGAACTTTTCCATCGGCGCCATGTGCAACATCCCGATCAGGATCGAATATTCGCCACATCCGATAATCGGTTGCGATCACGCGCGGCTTGTGGCTGTCAGAGCCATAGAATGTTGCCGTACCGGACAAGGTCAGGGATCTGGCGTTGGCCCAGCCATCACCGCCAGCAGCTTCGCGGGCCATAGCCAGGATCCGGGCTCCATCAAGTTCTTCTGCGAACACCGGCTGCATACCCGATAGTGCAATCAGAATGACGAGATATCTAAGCATTGCGAACCACCTTATATAACTTGTCCGGACAAATTTATCTTGCCTCGACCGGGGCGTATCTGTCAACATAGACGCATGAACAACATTATATCAAACCGTATCACGCGCCGTGCCTTTGTCGGAGGCATGAGCGCATCTCTCATCGCCTGTGCCGCTCCGCGCCGGACATGGAGCAAAACCACTGCCGATGTGATTGTCATCGGCGCGGGGCTGTCCGGTCTTCATGCCGCCAGCATAATCGAGCAAGCCGGATATAAAGTGATCTTGCTGGAAGGAAATGACCGGATTGGCGGGCGGCTCTACACCCTCGACAATCTGCCCGGCGGACAGGATGCGGGTGGTATCCAGATTGGCGGGAGCTACAAACGCTTTCATGCGATTGCGGACCGGCTGGGGGTTGAACGCTATGTTCCGTCGCCATCCGGCCGAGGTTCGCTCTACAATATCGGCGGAGCATCTTTGACAGCAACGCAATGGCCCGAAGCAGAACAGAACCTGCTTGGCGGTAAAGACAAGGCGACCCCGCCGGACCGATTGTTCTTCTCCTATCTGAATGCCCTGCCAAAACTGGCCAAGGTTACGGACTGGATGCAACCGGATGCCTGGCGGCATGATGTTTCATTGCGCGATTTTCTCACTCGGCAGGGCGCATCGGTTGAAGCTTTGCGGCTGATGGAGGCCAATTTCAATGGCAACAGCCTGTCCGAACAATCTGCGCTCCACATGATCCGCAGCCTTGCTGTTTTCAGGGCGGGCAGCGGACCAACCCAATATATCCGCGGCGGATCGCAGCGCATGACCGATGCCATGGGAAATGCATTGCGGAGCGAGATCATGCTGAACAGCGAAGTGCAGATCATCCAGGACGAAGGGGACGGGGTCGAGTTGGGTCTGAAAAGCGGCCCGAAATATGGTGCGCGTCATGTCATCTGTACTGCGCCATTCTCGGTTGTCCGCGAGATGCGGATCGAAGCCAACCTGCCCCGGGAACTGCGCAATGCGGCATCCGCCCTACCATATACCAAGGGCAGTTTTGCCTATATCTCGGCGAGCGAGCCGTTTTGGAAAAATGACGGTTTGCCGGAAACCATCTGGAGTGATGATCCCTTGCTGGGCCGAGTGTTTGTACTCGGGGACAATCCGGCCATGATCAAGGTCTGGATCAATGGTGCGAGCGCCGCGCAAGTCGACCGGATGGATGACGCGGCGGCCGGACGGGCAATAGTTTCAAAGATCGAACAGGCACGACCATCGGCCAGGGGGAAACTGACTTTCCTGCGCATGTTCAGCTGGCAAAAGCAGCGGTTCGCGCGCGGCATGTACCATCATATCGGGACCGGTCAGGGGTCTGATCTGGCTGCAGCTGCCCTATATCAGGGTGAACGTCTGCATTTTGCCGGCGAACATCTGTCGCAGGAAAGTTCCGGTATGGAAGGTGCACTGGAGACCGGTGAACGCGCCGCTGCACGCGTGCTCGGGCAGCTCTAGCGTGCCCTAGTTGTTGAACCGGCTGACGCCTTCCATCAATTCCTTCATTGCTTCACCGGTTTCCGGCAGATCTTCGCGCGGGATATCGAGATGGTTCAGCGGGAATTCCTGCACATATTGCTCCAGAACCGGCTTCACCATATCCAGCGCATAATTTGGTATTTTGCGCCCCTCGCGAAATTTCGCGATCGGAATCTCTGCTTCGATAATACCATCCTGATCGAGACTTGGGTCCTTGGCGAGAATCTCCCCTTTCGGGCCGACGATGATGGATTCTCCCGCCTTGTATTTGTCGGTTGGCGGAAAGGCGATATTGGTCATGGTCGAATAGAAATTGTTGATCCGGGCCATCGATGTCACGTCTTCCTCCGCAAAAAGAGTGGCTGTGCGAATCATGATTTCGGTTCCGCGCATCGCGAATGCGGCAAAGATGAACGGATCCATCTGAACAGTGCTCACTGCAATATTGCCATATTCGGTTTGCAGCACGGGAAACTCTTCTTCGGGACCGTACATGGCGCGATATTTGTCACGCACCGCTTCGATTGTTGTCGTGGTGATTTCACGATCCGGATAGATGCGCTTGATATTGCGTGATTTCCAGAAAGCCTTCGCCAGCTCGCCATCACGTCCGATCACGGCGTTGATGCTTAAAATATGGCCTGGCCAGTCGTCGTCAGTGGCATAGGTGCCAAACACCAGATACGTGTCGCAATCTTTCGCGATCTTTCCCAGTCGCTCGGTTTCAGGCCCGGGAATCTTGACCGTATATTTCAGCTTCTCCGTGCGCGTGCCGCCCGAATAGCCGGTTAGCGGAAATTCGTGATAGAGAAGAAAATCGGGTTTCTTGCCCGTCGAACAGGCCTTGGCTGCCATCTCTTCCATATGCTTGAGATTATGTTCCAGCCCTTCTTCGACGGTTGGAAAATCAGACAGGGAATCGACCGTCGTCTGGAGTACCTTCAGGACCACCTTATCCTTTTCCAGCGGTTTGACCGGATAGCTGCCATCGGGTTGTACCAGTACAGGAAAGTCTTTTGGCGTTCCATCTTCCGCTTCGGCACGGCCATCCATATTCCACACCAAACCGGCACCAAAGGCAATCGCAGCTATGGCGACTGGCAAAATCATCTGACCTGGTTTCATCCTGTTTCTCCCATGTTCGACCGGGAACCAAAAATTCATCCGCACGGCCATCGGGTCGGATAGTGACCTGTCATTACACTTTTCTCAAGTCATAATTTGTCTGGACAAATTTTGACATTCTGGAGATTCATGTCATGCAGCGTCTGAACATTTGATCGGAGCTGATGCATGACACTTTCGAGATTTTTGATCCGGACCATGGCTGCAATCATGGCGATCCTGCCGGCATGCCAGATCTCTCTGGCGCAAGAAGCCGCGAGTGAAAACACTGTCTTGATCAAGCGGGATTTCGTGACCGGGCCATTTGGCCAGGTGCATGTCCGGATCGCCAAACCAGCGGAAACCCCAGCGGAAACCCCAGCGGAAACCAGTGCACGTCCGCCGCTGGTTCTGTTTCATCCCACGCCTTATTCGAGCGACTATTTCACCGCCTTCATGCAAGCCATGGCGAAGGACAGGATTGTCATCGCGATCGACACGCCGGGTTATGGCGACTCCGATCGACCCACCACCCTCCCAACAATTGGTGACTATGCTGCATCAGCATCTGCGGTTCTCGACACGCTTGATATTGCCGGAGAGAAGGTTCGGAAAATCGATGTTCTGGGCTACCACACAGGGGGTCTGATCGCTGCGGAACTGGCCATCATCCGGCCCGGTCTGGTGCGCCGCATCGGCTTACCCGGCCTGCCATTTTACATCGGAGACGCACGAAAGGCAGCTTATGAGGAAAATGTAAAAGCAGATGCCATCGAGGTTGATGGATCTCATCTGATTCCGAAATGGAAATTCTCAACCGGTGCGACAAATGTTGGCCTCAGCCTCGAGCGTGGTCAGGAACATTTCAATGACTCGATGCAATGCTATCCGCATTGCTGGGAAGCCTATCATGCCGTTTTCACCTATCCCACCGAACAGCGGCTCGCAAAAATAAGCCAACCCGTGTTGCTGATCACAAATGCCGGCAGTTTGAAGGAAGAAACCGAGGCCGCCCGGGCATATCTCAAAAAGTCGGAACTGGTGCACATCCCGGAAATCACGCTGGGTGGATTCGATCTGCACACGGAAAAACTGGCAGACGTCGTGCGCGCTTTTCTCGACGAATAGGCGCCAGGACACCCATTGTCCGACCTCGTCAAAATAGAGATTGCAATATTCCGGCTTGTGCGTAATTTGTCCGGACAACTTAGGAAAGGGAATCGTTCATGCCAGCTTATATGGTGGTGACTGCCAGCATCAAGGATCGCGATGCCTTCATCGCAGGATATGGCGCGGCTGCCGGCGCACTCGTCGAAAAAATGGGCGGCAAATATGTGCTGCGCGGTCCGGGAGCTGATCTGCTTGAAGGCAATTTTGGCGACGGAGCATCAATGGTTATCTCCGAATGGCCGGACAAGGCAGCAGCACGCGCCTTCTGGGACAGTCCGGAATATCAGGATGTCAAAAAATTACGCGAAGGGATTGCTGATTGTCAGGTCCTTTTGATCGAGGGAGCAAAAATCAATGGCTGATATTATCAAGCGCACGACCATCATGGTCCGCGATGGCGACAAGGCCAAAAACTGGTACGAACAGGTATTCGGCATGACCGCTTGGATGGATACGCCGTTCACATTGTCAGGCACCCAGCTGGCCGCAGGCAAAAAGGGCGACCAGACCCGATTGATCATCCTCAAATGCGAACATGACATGATTGGCATGATCGGTTTGCTGGAATGGATCGACCCCAAACAGGATGCACCGGCGGAACTGCCGACCGAGATAGCCTTTGGAACACCCGTCTTTGTTGTCGCGTCGGAAGATGCCACCGGAGCTCTCGAACGGGCACGCGCTTTGGGATCCACGATCCACAGTGAACCGCGTGACTGGACTGTCACCGGTGCGGACGGCAAGCAGAAAGACATGATCGGTTGCTCGTTCTGGGATCTGGATGGCTATTTTTACGAAGTGAATCAGGTCGTGAAGGTGCACGATTAATGTCCGGGTCCCCGTCGGGCCTGACTGAATTTGACGCGCTGGCGTCAGACAAGCGCATCGATGACAATGCCAATTTTCAATGGCGCGTTGCCTCGAGGCCGGTCGGCAATGTCGTGCCTGCTGATTTTGAATGGGCTGTTACCGATATTCCCGAACCGGATGATGGTGAGGTGCTGTTGAAAACCCACTATCTCGGCCTGGCACCGGTTATGCGTTTTTACATGCAGGGGACGGGCGCGGCTGGCGAACGCGTGCTTGAGCCTGGCGATGTCATTCATGGGCGCGGTGTGGCACAGGTGGTCAAATCCCGGCATCCTGACTGGCGTGAAGGCGAGATGGTGCAGGGGCAAATGGGTTGGCAGACCTATAAGGTTTCCCGAATGACTCCGCAGGAAAAATTCTATCGCATGCCGCCCAACGGCTTGCCGGCCGCCCTTGGGTCCGGTGTCCTTGGCATGACCGGACTGTCCGCACATGCCGGCCTGTTTGCCTGCGGCGATCCTCGGGAGGGCGATCTTATGGTTCTTTCCGGCGCTGCCGGAGGGGTCGGTTCAATGGTCAGCCAGATGGCCGCCAATGTCTCTGGCTGTGATGTTGTCGGCATGGCGGGCGGGACAGACAAATGCGACTTCATCTTGAAACACGGCTGTTCGCAGGCAATTGACTATAAGGTCGAGAATGTTGAGGAGCGGCTCGATGCGTTGCGTCCCGATGGTATTGATCTTTATTTTGACAATGTCGGCGGAGAAACGCTGGAGGCATGCCTCGAACGCTTGCGGCTCAACAGCCGCGTGGTACTGTGTGGCTCGATCAGCGAGTATACCCGCGACGAGCCGTTCAAGCTGTCCAACTATACCCGGCTCCGTGCAACCGAAACACGGATGCAGGGCTTTTTTGTCTATAATCATGTCAATCGCTGGGAAGCGGTGATGGATGATCTGGCGGGCTGGATCCATGATGGCAAGTTGAAGCCGGTTCAGGATATTGAGGATGGTTTTCAGCACATGCCGCGTGCGCTTGCGAACTTATATTATGGTCGCAATGTCGGCATCCAGTGTTGCTCCGTAAGGGGCGAGCCGAACGAATGGAACTAGGGATTTTTTGGAGAGAATCGCGATGATCAAGAAACAGCAGACACGTTTTCAGCGCGGAAATTTTGTCGTCAGCGACCTGGATCGCGCGCTGACTTTTTATGAAGGCGTGCTCGGTTTTGAAGTGACCTATCGCAAGGGGCATAATCCCGACAGCTACTCGATACCCGTGTTCGAAATCCCTGACGGAGCGGAGCTGGGTTTTGCAATCCTGTCGCTACCGAACCAGCCGCGGGTGATGGCATTGTCCGAAATCGCCAACGTTCCGATGCCGCCAGTGCCCTACCCCCGCCGCGGAGCCATTGTTCTGGATGTCGCCGACCCCGACAAAGTCATGGCCGATTCCCGTGCGCTGGGCCTGCATGTCTATGAAGAAGGCCGGCTGGAAACCCATGACGGACGGATCGGCCGGGAGATCGGCATTGTCGATTTCGACGATAATCTGATCGTCATTTACCTCATTCCGGACGCGACATAATGGCTGATGCTCCAGCAGCGGCGGCTGCTTCCGAACCCAAACCATATCCCAGTGCGACCGCGGGCTGGTTTCTTGTCGTTATGCTGACGCTGGCATATATTTTCAGCTTTGTAGACCGCTACATCCTCGGGCTGTTGATTGAACCGATCAAGGCGGAATTTGACCTGTCCGATCGCCAGATTGGCTGGCTGCTCAGCGCCTTCACACTGGTTTATGGCTTTGTCGGTATTTTCATGGGCTGGATGATTGACCGCGGCAAGCGCATCTGGATTGTCTCCATCGGTGTGGCCTTGTGGTCGGCCGCAACCGTAGCCACAGGCATGGCCAAGAATTTCGGCCAGCTCTTCGCCGCGCGCATGGGTGTCGGAGTCGGCGAGGCCACGTTGAGCCCCGCCACATTTTCAATGATTGGCGACAGTTTTCCGACCGAAAAACGCGGCAAACCCATTGCCTTTTATTCCTCTGCGCTTCCGATCGGTGCCGGCATAGCATCGCTTCTCAGCGCCGCGATCATAGCCTGGACCGCATCCAGCGGGACGCAATCCCTGCCATTTTTCGGCGAGCTGGAACCCTGGCGGTTCACCCTGATACTGGTGGGATTGCCGGGCATTGTCTTTGCAGTCTTCTTCCTGTGCATGAAGGAACCGGCCCGCCGTCCAGCCACCGCCTCGAGCGAAGTCATCGGCGGCAGTGGCTTTATGGATGCACTCAAATATATCTGGCGTAACCGGACACTCTATAGCGGCTTTGTCCTGATCATCTGCACCATGACCGCCATAGCTTACAGTCAGGGATTTCTGGCGCCGGTATTTGAACGGACATGGGGTTGGTCGCCAGAGAAATACGCGACGATCAACGGCATTGCGATCCTGATCATCGGGCCGCTCAACATGCTGATCATCGGCACTATCTCGGACTGGTGGACGAACAAGGGTGTCATGGATGCGTCCCTGCGGCTGCTTTATATCGGCTTTTTCATCATGGTCCCCACCGGAACCCTGCCGCTGCTGATGCCGAGCGCCGAACTTGCCTTCGCCATATTGTGCATCAATACCGTGGGCATCGGAATCGTTTCCGCCATTGGTGTCACATCTTTGCTGGTGATCACGCCGGCGCAGGTTCGCGGTCAGGTTGTCGCCATCTATTATCTCGCAATCAGCTGGTTCGGTTCGCTGGGGCCGATTGCCGTAGGCGAATTGTCCAGCGGCCTGTTTGGTGAAGAGAATTTGCGCTATGCTGTCGCCAGTGTACCGGTCATTTTCGCTATAATACCACTTGTCATGATGCCGCTCACGCGCCGCCTCTATCGCGAGCAAATGATTCGGTTGGGAGATGCTTCAGAATGATCCGTAAAGGTTATAGCGACGGCCCGTTTGGACAATTGCACTGGCGGGTAGCCGAGCCAGACCGCCCGGCATCACATCCCGACCTCTATTGCCTGCACCCCGGACCCTATAGCGGCATCGCCTTTACCGGCATCATGCCTCATCTCGCCAAAGATCGTCGGGTCATTGCCCCTGACTATCCCGGTTTTGGCGGGTCGGACCCGTTCAAGGCAGACCCTGTGATTGCGGAATATGGCGAAGCGATGTTTGCGGTGATTGCAGATATCTCCGATGACCGGCCGGTCGATCTGATGGGATTTCATACCGGCACGCTGGTGGCGGCAGAAATGGCTTTGATGGCTCCGGACAAAGTTGGGCAGCTGGCTTTGGTCGACATCCCGGCTTTTGATGCAGAAACCAGCGCCAGATATCATGCGATGGCGGCCCAGCCCTTTGATATTACGCCCGAGATGAACTGTCTGGAAAAACCATGGAAGCGCGGAATAACCAATCGAATTGACAGTCAGGGGCCGGATCGCAGTTTTGAAATGTTTACCGAACAGTTGCGACCGGGACGCCACATGCATTGCGCCTTCCATGCTGCATTTACATACGATGTTTATGGCCGATTGCCGCAGGTTCAGCATCCTACTCTGGCGTTGGCCACCCAATCAGAGCTGCTGGACGCCACCCGATGGGCTGGCCAGAACATGCCGCCGGCAAAACTGGTCGAGCGACTGGACATCAATCGTGCGGTGCTGGATGAAGCGGCGGAGACCATCGCATCCGAGATCATTCAATTCCTGAGCGAGGACCCATCATGAGCGACAGAATCCCATTTGCGATTTACTGCACAGACAAGCCCGGCACCGGACAACAGCGCGGCGATGCCAGCCCGGCACATCTGGCCCATGTTGAAAAAACGCTGGACAATTATCTGATCGCGGGTCCGATGAAAAATGAAGCGGGCGAAACCATCGGATCGCTGTTGATTGTCAAAGCAACGGATGCTGCGGATGCCCGCCGCCAGCTCGAAGCAGATCCCTATTATGGCGCCGACATCTGGGCCGAAATCAGAATCAACGAATTCATGCCCGCCGCCGGGGACTGGATCGGCGGAAAAATCTGGTGAAGCCCTGGCTTGTACTGGGTGCGATTTGCGCTGGCATTGCGAGCACGGCGTCCGCGCAAAAAGTCCTGCCCTGGACCGAAACCGTTATCAGCGTCGATGACCTGGACGCATCTTCAAGACTGTTTCGTGATCTGGGTGGATGGCGGGTCGTCCGCGAAGACACAGTTGATGCCGCTGAACTGCGCTACTGGAAACTACCGGAAACAGCGTCCGGCCGCTTTCAGCTCATCTGCGCCCCCAAAGCCAGAATTGGCTGCATCCGGTTTGTGAAATTTCAGGGTGCCGGAGAACAAAAGCCGATCCGGGCAGCGCTCAGGGCTTGGGATACCGGCGGAATTTTCTCGGTCATGGTGCGTTCTGACAATGTCCCGCAGCTGTATGAAAATGCGTTGAAGCTTGGCTGGTGGGCCGAAAGCCCGCCCATTCGTTTTCAATTCGGCACGTCTGACCTGCGCAATGTTGTGCTTACCGGGCCGCACGGGGTTAATCTGGCGGTCTACGAGCGGATCAGTCCGGATTTTACGGCCTTTCCGGTAGGCCCGGTCAGTCAGGCATTTAACAGTATGCGGATGGTCCGCAACAAACCGATAGCGCGGGAATTTTACGAGGAGAAGCTTGGTTTTCAGCTCCTGTTTGATTCCGCCAACGAAAGCGAAAAACCAACCCCGTCCAATTTCGGAATTCCGCTAAACTATACGCCCAAAATCAAGCGATCCGCAGCTGCTCTGCAACCTCAGCCGGGCGAGATCGGGCGTGTCGAAGTCATGCAGATTGAAGGCTTTGAAGGACTGGACGCCAGCAAGGCTGCCGGTCCTCCCAATTTCGGCATATTGTCGGTTCGCTATCCTGTCGAAAGTCTTAGGGGTTACCGCAAACAGCTTGAAGCGCGCGGCGTAAAGGTGGAATATGCTGCGGACAAGGTTGCGATTGGTTCGATTGGCCTTGTCGATATTTTTGCCGTTCGCGATCCGGATGGCAATCTGACCGAGTTTTACGAACTTTCTGAATAAGGAACAAACCCATGGCCCGTGCCGCGCAGATTACCGAATTTGGGGAGCCGGAGGTCATCAAGTGGATTGATGTCGAACTGCCGGCGCCAGGACCAGGCGAGGCCCATGTCCGGATGACGGCGGTCGGCCTGAACTATATCGATACCTATCATCGCACCGGACTCTATCCGCTGGAGCTGCCCAGCGGGCTCGGCATTGAGGGGGCTGCGGTTGTCGAGGCGGTTGGCGAGGGTGTCACCCGTGTCAAACCCGGAGATCGTGTCGCTACGTTCGGCGTCATGGGGGCTTATGCCACCGAGCGCGTGCTGCCGGAGTCCGCGCTGGTTCCCCTGCCCGATGACATTGACGACGAAACCGCTGCGGCGATCATGGTCAAGGGCTGCACGGCCGAGTTTCTGGCAGAGCGTTGCGGCAAGGTCGAAAAAGGCTGGCCCGTGCTGGTTCATGCGGCAGCGGGTGGCACCGGCTTGCTGCTCGTCCAGTGGCTCAAGCATATCGGCGCGCATGTCATCGGGACAGTCAGCACAGAGGAAAAAGCAGCCAAGGCCAAAGCGGCGGGTGCAGATGATGTTATATTTTATCAGACCGAAGATACCGCGAAGCGTGTGAAAGAAATCACCGGTGGCAAGGGTGTTCGTGTGGTCTTTGATGGTATCGGCATGGCGACCTGGGAAAGCTCGCTGGATAGCTGTGCACAGCGCGGACTGATCATCAGCTTTGGCAATGCCGACGCACCGGTGACCGGCGTCGGTCTGGGAACTCTGGCCGGCAAAGGATCACTTTTCGTCACTCGTCCTACGCTGTTCGACTATTATGCCACGCCCGAAGACAGCGCAGCTGGCATGGGCAAGCTGTTCGAGATGGTTCAAAGCGGCGTCGTCAAGGTGAGCATTGGCCAGCGCTACGCACTCGAGAATGCAGCACAGGCGCATATCGATCTCGAAAACCGCAAGACCATCGGGGCAACCATCTTACAACCCTGAAAGGGATTTCATGACCCGCATCACCCCTCTGACCGTTGAAGAACTGCCGCAGGAAACCAGGGACAGCCTGGCCTATGCTCAGGATCTCATGGGATTCACGCCCAATGATGTTCTGACCATGGCCCATTGGCCGGAACTGCTCGGTGCGATGCAAACGCTCGTCGCGGTCATCTACAAGCCGGGCGCTCTTGATCCCACATTGAAGCGGATGATTGCGACGATCATCAGCGGTGCATCGGGATGTCGCTATTGTCAGGCGCATACAGCCCATGGTGCGGTCAAAATGGCGGGAGCGGATGCCGACAAGGTTGCCGCTGTCTGGGAATATCAAACGAGTCCCCTGTTCAGCGATGCCGAGCGAGCAGCCCTTGATCTGGCGCTGGCCGCCGGGCAACAACCCAATGCGGCAACGGATGATCATTTTACGCAGCTGGAAGAGCATTTCCCAAAACAGGCGATCATGGAAATCATGGGCGTTATCAGCCTGTTTGGTTTTCTCAACCGCTGGAACGATACGCTCGCCACCACGCTGGAAGCCGCTCCCCTCGATTTTGCTGAATCCAACTTGCGCGGGAAAGACTGGGAAGCGGGCAAACACAAGGCCAGTCGATGGTCAGGAGAAGGAATATGAAGGCTGGACGTTTTACCGTGGCTATCACGCTGGTTGCTGCCACAATCGGCAGTTCGGGGCCGGCGCTGGCCGATCATCACGCCGCCACGACGGCCAGCGATACCCGGCAGATCGAGCAATGGGGCCGCGACTGGAAGCGTCTGTTCGAGCTGGGTGATACCGAGAGCCTGCGCGCGATGTACGAGCCCGACGCTGTGCTTATGTCGCACGGTTCGGAACCGCATGTCGGTGTTGACGCTATCCTTTCCTTCCTCGGCCGCAACAAGGCCGCCGGCAATCAGGTCACCATCGACTTCGCCAATGAAGACATCACCATCGACGGCAAACGGGCCTATCTCACGGCGAAATACTGGATGACCCTCACGCTGGCCAATGGCAAAGTGATTGACGTGATGGGACGATCTTTTCTTGTCTACAAGAAAAGTGCGACCGGCCAGTGGCGCTTATGGCGCGATATGGACAATCAGGCGCCAGATGTGCAGGCGACAGACCGCCCTTCCGGCTAACCGATTTCAATCAGTTCCAGCAATTCACCCGCCGGCCCCCAGGCAGTTGCTGAACGCCTTCCGTTATAGGGCGCTGAATCTCGCGCGGTCGGTGGTGAAATCCAGTCCAGTGCAATCACATCCAAACTTTCCACCGCCAGCGACACCAGCGCATTGCCCGGCGGCAACATTCCGGCATGCCGTGCGCGCACTTTGGCTTCCGCCGGATAGTCATCAACTTCGACAATCGGCAGCCGGTCATTTTGGACCATCGTCAGATCGGACACTGTCCCTGCCGGTTTCCCGAACGCGTCGTTGATCATACTATATTCCAGCGTGTAGGTATCACCAACCGTCAGGTGCAGTCTGTCCCGATACCAGTCCACGGTAGTCACCCGGTCCGGTGTCGCCAATATCACGATGAACATATGGTCCGTCAGACTGCGCGCCTTGGGCAGATCTGATGACGGCGTATTTTCCCGCACTTCATTGAGATAGACCATTTCCCGACCCGTCCCCAGAACCTGCATTGGTACAAAAAAGGGCAGGCCTTCGAGCTCTTTGGGCGGGCCGACAACATCAAATCCAGACCCCTTGAGACGGTCCGGCCATCCAAAGACATCCTGAACGGTCAACTCATAGGCGGCCCAGCCATAAGTGGTGGTTGGTTTGAAATCGGAATGATCCGGTTGTTCGACCAGTCGAATAAAACAGTCTGCGCCGCTAGCTGGTTGCAGCACAGCCATGGCCGCGCCTGCACTTTTTGAACAATCCCAGCTCGCCGCCAATTCATCAGACAGGCTGCCCTGTTCTAGCAATGTCATGCCAAGCACATCGCGATAATCGCGCACGGCCGCTGCGAGGTTGGGGACGGCGGCGACACCGCCCAGAATGGATCCATGTTGCAGTGCGTGTGTCATATCAGAATTCCGGTTTTCTTTTAGCCATAAAGGCACTTACGCCTTCCTTGAAATCATCGCTTTCGAAAGCCGCATCGAAAAGCGCGCGGCTGGCGTCATCATCGTCCGCCTGGCCATCGAGGATGCGTTTGATAATTGTCTTGCTCATCTTTTGACTGTGCGAAGAGACCGAGGCCATGGTCTGCGCAAGCGCTTCGGCTTCGGCATAGGGATCGTCCGCCATCATCGTGATCAAGCCGATGCGCAATGCTTCCTCCGCCGGCAATATCTGGCCGGTGAACAATATCCGTTTGGCCTGAGACGGCCCGACTGCGTCGACCAGCAATTTGGTGTCGTGCAGCGGATAGACCAGGCCCAGCTTCGCCGGTGTAATACCAAAACGTGCCGCTGGTCCCGCAATCCGCATATCACAGGCCAGCGCGATACCGCAGCCGCCGCCAATACAATCCCCGTCAATCACCGCCATGGTCGGCTTGACCGCTTGCGCCAGTTCATGCTGGACCTTGCCGATCGCCGCCTGGTTCTTTGCACGCCATTCCGGATCAGTCGAACCCGTGCCGAATTCACCGATATCCGCACCGGCGCAAAAGGCGCTGTCTTTTTTGCTGGCGCTGACCGTCAGCACACGGATTTTTTCATCGGCCATCGCGTCAGCGAGCAGCTCTGGGAACAATTCCCACATTTCCTGGGTAAACGCATTGCGCTTGTCCGGCCGGTCGATGATCAGCCGTGCGATCATTCCGTCTTTCTCGAGGCGAAGGTTCACGGAATTATCCTCCCTGAAGCGAAGCTTTGGGGAGGTGGCGCCTCGCAGGTGCGACGGAGGGACCGCGCGTGGCGTGAATGATGAGGTTGCGACAATGCCCCTCCACCAGCTGCGCTGGTTCCCCTCGCCATGCTACGCACAGAGAGGATTTGTCCATTTCCTCTCATGCCGGATCCACTTTCGCCAGATGCTGCGCGATCTGATGGCGGGTGGTGACCCACACATCCTGTTTTGACCGCACATGCTTGAAAAACTCTTCCAGCGCCCAGATCCGTCCGGGCCGGCCAATGATCCGCAAGTGCAGGCCCAGCGACATCATCTTGGGATTGCCTTCCTCACCTTCGCGGTAAACCTGATCGAAATTTTGTTTCGCATAATCCAGCCAGCTTTGCGGCGTCATCGCCGGATCGGTCCACATTTTCATGTCATTATTGTCGAGCTGATAAGGCACTATGGCAATGGGTTTGGCTGGCACCGTGTCTTTATCCCAGAAGGGCACATCGCCGGAATAATTATCCATGTGATAGGCGAAACCCTCTTCGATCAGCAGTCGCCGTGTATTGTCGGTGTGGAAATAGCGCGACAGCCAGCCATAAGGCCGCGTGCCGGTGGTTTTTTCAATCGAGGCCACTGCCTTGCGGATAAACTCCCGCTCCTTCTCCTCATCCATCTTGAACTGATGGACCCAGCGATAGCCATGGCTCACCGGTTCATGACCCAATTCGGCAATGGCCGCTCCGATTTCCGGATGGTTTTCGAGACTCATCGCCGCGACGGTCCAACTTGCCATCATGTCATATTGCTTCAAAAGTTTGATAATCCGCGGCGCGCCGGCCTTGATACCAAAAAGATAGTTGGACTCATTGCCATAATTTCGGATCGGCGATTTGATATGGATACCAAGCTCGTCCACCGGTTCCATGCCGCGGTCTCCGCGCGCGATTGTCATCTCGCTGCCTTCTTCGACATTGACCACAACGCTGAGCGCCATCTTCGCGCCGTCAGGCCAATCGATACGTTCTTCCTGCATATTCTTCCTTCTTTGTTCGCTCTCGCTCACTTTCGGTTCCGGCTCTCTCCCCACCACCCGAGAGGATAAGCTCTGGGTGGCTTGGAAGGGGAGAGAGCCGGAACCGTTTATGTCAATCTAATGCATTTCCTCGCCACCGGAGACGTTCAACGCCTCACCTGTTACATAAAAAGCATCCTCGCTCGCCAGCCACGCACAGGCAGCAGCGGTATCAGACGGTAATCCGGGCCGCCCCATCGGGTTTTTCGCGGCCATGTTGGCGAGATAGGCTTCAACCGTTTCAAAGCCGAGAAGCTTCGAAAAATAGGCATTCTGTTCTGCGCCCAGAGCCGTGGTCACATGATTGGGACAGATCGCATTGACGGTAATGCCGTGCGCACCGAGTTCCACTGCACTCGCCCGGGTCAGACCGACCATGCCATGTTTCGAGCTGACATAGGCTGGCAGATGCGGGAAGCCGGTTTTGGCGGCCTGCGATGCGATATTGATGATACGACCGCCTTTGCCAGCCTTGACCATCGCCTTCGCCGCGGCTTGCGTGCAGTAAAACGCACCGTTGAGATTGACACCGATCACCATCGCGAAATCTTTTGGCACAACATCGAGCAGCGGCTTCATCATGAAACCGATCCCGGCATTATTGACGAAAATATCGACCGCACCAAAGGCATCCACAGCCTGATCAACCAACGCCTGACACTGTTCGGCATCACTGACGTCACAGGCTATATTGGCGACTTTTGCACCGCGTTTCCGCAGTTCCTCCGCGACACCCTCGGCTTCGCCATCAATGCCGAGATCGGAGACCACACAATTGGCGCCTTCGTCTGCAAAGCGCTGCAATATACCCTGTCCAAGTCCCTTTTCCTTGCCGGAGCCGGTGACGACAATCGTCTTGCCTTCGAACTTGCGTGTCATCAAAGATCTTCTGTCAGGATGAAGGTCGGGTTGTCAGCATAATCCTGAAACGGAGCGGCAGCCGCCTGGAAGGCCGGATCGGAAACGTCGGTCACAAATTCATCCATCCCGGTGATATCGATAATCTCGAAATATTCATAAGGAGACGGATCGTCTGATCCAAACAGGCCCGTTGCCTTGTGAACGGTAAAGGATTGAACCGATGCCAGCCCGCTAGCAGTCGGAATATCCCGGGTCTTCGCCCATTCCTCATATTCGGCGATATTGACGCCATCTTTCAGGTTAAACAAAACGATGATGCGCATAGTCTCTCTCCTCTATTGTTCCAGAAATGTTTCGGGCGGTTGGTAAGCCGACAAGCTGGAATCCAGTTCCTTAGCCTTGGCGACCAGCCCGGCTTCATTGCCCGCCGCGCCGACCAGTTGCACGGCGACTGGCATTCCCTCGGCATTTCGGCCAGAGGGAATGGTGATCGATGGCAATCCGGCAATATTGGCCAGACAGGTAAAGTCCGCCTGATTGGCCGGGGCCGCGTCGTCATGGCTGAATGCCGCTTGCGGGGCGGTTGGCAGTAACAGGGCGCCCGTCTCGCCGACCGCAGATTGCACGGCATCACCAACCTCTGCCAATATGGCACGGTCTTCAGCGAGATCATCTGCGCTGCGTTTTGGTCCGAAGGTCAGCAGATGTTTGAGGTGGGCGGACAGGCCATCGGGATTGTTGGCGAGGATGTCGCCCAGTTCTTTCGACAGCCCCAATGACGACATGATAAATCCGGCAAAGCGAATCCGGGTCAGGGGATGGGGAAGCGAAAAGCTCCGCTCCGCAGCCATTGCAGTTTTGGCTATCTGGTAACCATCCAGAACTGCCTGTTCGCATTTCACTCCGCCCAGTTGATCCAACAATATAATATTATCAATAGCTTGGCTATTGTCATAGCCGTCAATCAAAACCCTTGAAACAGTGTCCAGCGTGTCCAGTGAACGGGCCAGAGGACCAATGCTGTCGAGCGACGCGTCTACCAGTTCGAGACCATCCTGACTGATTGCACCGCGACCGGGTTTCAGACCGTATATCCCGCAATAGGCAGCGGGTATGCGCACCGAACCCATTGTGTCGGTTCCCAAAGCCGCATCACACAGACCGGCAGCCACGGCAGCCCCGCTTCCCCCCGATGATCCACCCGGTGTATGGCCAATTTGATGCGGGTTATGGGTCGGTCCGAAAAAGGGATTATCGGTCTTCGCCCCGAGAGCCGCTTCTTCCATGTTGAGCGTGCCGATGATGGCAGCTCCGGCAGCGCGTAGCCGCGCCACCGATTCGGCATCCTGCTTTGCGATGCGGGTACGATAGGCCTCCAGCCCGCCAGTCCACGGCATGCCCTGCACCGCGATATTGGCCTTGATACCGATCGTCATGCCGTTCAACGCCCCGGGCCCGCCGCTGGCATTCCGGTCAAAATCGGTAAATGCATTCAGTGCGGCATTCGCGGCCTCAAGATCATCCCAGTCGATCATCCTTCCTTCATAGCCCTCGCTGATCGATCAGGCGAATCGGTTTCTGCCTGGTTTCAATTTGGGTGTCTGTGGCCGTGTCACCGGCTCCGACCAGGGTAACCCCGACTTCGATACCCAGCCCCTTGCGGAGCAGCTCGGCAATCGCCGCCTGATCCCCGCCGCTCCGGCATTCCAGCGTCACATGCATGTCATCCCGGCCCGCATCATCGCGATTGACATGACAAACATATTCGCCGGTCAGCTCGCTGCGGCCTTCGATGATCGCGCCGATGGCATGGGGAAAGATATTGATCCCGCGCAGCTTGACCATATTGTCGCTGCGACCCTTGAAACCGGTAATGCGCTTGAACACCATTCCGGTCTGGTTGGTGCCGGTCAGTTCTTCGGTAATATCGTGCGTGTTGAACCGGATGCACGGGGCGATATCATCCTTGAACAGACAGGTGACGACCATGTCCCCGGTGTCGCCCGGAGCGACCGGGACACCGCTGTCGACATCGAGCAGCTCGAGATATTGCGCATCTTCCCAGACATACATGCCGTCGCGCTCTGGCCCTTCGCCGGCAATCGTGCCGGTGTCGCCAACCCCGTACCAGTCATAGGCCTTGGCCCCCTGCCACGCGGCTTCGGTCGAGGCCCGGTCTTCGGTACCAAGATGGCCGATGATCATCTTCAGATTGATCTTGTCGAACAGCTCTTCCGCCGCCGCCGTGTCTGCCAGCTTGCGGATGTAATCGACAAAACCGACCATGCAGGTCACGCCAAAATCGGCCATTAGATTGACCTGATTGATCGAGCGCGTTTCAATGCCGGTGCCTGCTGACAGGAAAAGTGCGTTGGTGAAATGGGTGACAGATTCGCGAATATAATGTCCGCCATTTATCATGCCGTGACCATAGACTGACTGCACCACATCCTCCTGGCCCAGCCCCATCCAGCGGTACATCCGCCCGACCAGCAAATTGGTGATTTCGCGCCCCTTGGGTCCGAACATCAACGGTTGCGGACGACCCGTTGTGCCGCTGGTCGTATGGAAAACGACCGGCGTATCGCCGCGTCCGTCAAAATCACCATAAGGCGGAAAATCGTTGACCGAAGCCATTAAATCGGTCTTGTCATAGACCGGCAGCTTGGTGATGTCAGAGAGCCCCTTGATGTCACCGGCTTCTACCCCGTGATTGCCCCACAGGCGCTGGTAGAAAGGAATTTCCCAGCCGCGCTGCATCAGTTTCAAAAACTGCTTGTTCTGCACTGCATGAAGTTCATCGCGCGACATCGCTGTGTAGCGGTTCACAAAATCGTCCCCGATCGGATATTGATCGAGCATCGCTTTGGCATCAAATGTTTCAAAATAGGTTGGAAAGGTCATCGAGGCTCCGTCACATAAGCAAGAGGATGGTCAAAAATTCGAATGTCGCAATCGGCATCAGCCAGGCTGCGGGCGAGGTCGCGTTTGGATCGGGTCTGGGCATCGGACATCGGTGCCGTCGGACTGCCGAGATTGTCGTTGATCGTCAGCGATAGTTGGAATTCGCCAGCCGAACGGATAACCAGTTGTTGCGGTGCGAGCGCATTTTGATCTGGGTTGTCGTCGATCTTGACCGTCACCTTCTGCCCCAGCTTTACCAAATCGGGATTGGCAAACTCCTGCGCCGTAAAACAGCGCGGATCAATAATCCCGTCGCGCAGCATCAATGGCACCAGAAAAGGTAAACAAAGACGTGCGTAGCTAGGCGTCATATCCTGCTTATAGGGTCGACCGACGAGCCGGTGGATCAGAGGTGGTGCTAGCACCGAGACGGATTCTACATCGGACGGATCAATGGCTTCATCTCGCAACAGATCATCCAGTGCTCCAATAATTCCGTGACTGGCGCGGCCCGATGGAAACGGCTTGATGCTGACTTCGTCGATCAACCAGCGCTGGCCAAGCGTCGCAGCATATTCCGTTAAATCTCCCGGTTCGATCAGCTTGTAATAGCCAAACGGACCTTCCAGCACATCATGCGGCCCATTCATGCCCGCCTTGACGAGATCCACCGCCGTGATTGCCGCGCGGGACGCATTGGCGATCTGCAAAGGCAAGGCAATCGACGCTTCGACATGCGCCTGCATTGTCCCGGCTGCCTGCGAATAAGCCAGTCCCATGACGTCCGGGAACTGCTCCGCCGAAAGGCTCTCCAGTCGCGCAACTGCCAGCGCGGCTCCAATAACACCTGCTGTTGCTGGCCGGAAAAATTCCATTGCGCCGCTGGCGGACACTCCCAGCCCGCTGGCGATATCCACACCGACTGCAAGAGCGGTCAGAAACGCATCCTCTTCACATCCGCCCAAGCGATCCGCGCTGGCAAGCAGGGCAGCAGTGACGACTGACATGGCATGGACAACCGCAGGTTCATGCACCGCATCCCATTCCAGGCAGTGGATCGCAAAGCCGTTAAACCAGGCGGCAGAAGGCGTTGGAAGGCTTTCATCCAGGCCGAGCAAGCGCGATTCATCGCCAGCGCCCCAGCCGCGAACGGCGCCCAGCATGGCCTGCGCCTCATCCGAAGCCGCTCCCGCAGCGCCGCCCGCCATCGTATCGGCAAACAGCCGTCTGACATTGGCAATGGCAGGATCAGGCAAGCGATGATCAGCCGCGGCAAAAGCCAGAATGTTCTGCGTCATACTCACGACAACCAGTCCTCCAGCAGCTTACTCACCGCTCCAGCATCATCTCCGTGTAGCGCCAGATCAATCGCGCGATCCGCTTCCTCGTCCGGTAAACCACCCCATGCAATCAAAGCGCGCGTCTTGTCGATTACACCCTCTTTGGACAACGGCCGTTCCGGATCACCCAGCGTATCAATCAATTCGGCGGTTTCGCCATTGCAGGTTACCCGGGCGCCATAATGTTCCGGATAACGGGCAGCGATATCCGCATTTGCAGCAACCGACACCCGGCCCCGCCCACCCGCAAGAGGGGGAATAGCATCCAGCTCAAAATCCGCCAGCTGCGGGACGCCCCGCTCTGCGATCACAGCCACCGCGTGCTGGATGGAGAATTTGGCATCAATCACGGTTTCGGGATTGGCGCGATCACAAAAAGTGACAGCATCCGCATAGGTCTCCACCTGGATATCGCCATCGAGCGAACCCAGCCTGGACTTTAACTCCAGCGCCGCATCAATCGCAGGGTGCGCATGACGGCAAGCCCCCCATGGCTTGAAGCTGACTTGGTGGATCCGCCACTCGTCCGGGAACGTCATTGGTTTTGGGTTTTTACAGGTGGCCGCGTAAAGACCTTGCGGGCCTTCCAGTATGAAGCGGGGGCCCTTTATCCCGTCCACAGCCGCCAAGGCAGTATTGAAGGCATTGAAAACAACCCAATTCACATGCCATTGCTTGGCATCACAATCCTCGTTGCGCATTTGCCATAGTCCACCAGCCAACGAACCCGCCAGACCAAGGCCGTTGACCAATTCTTCAAACGTCTTATCAATCTCGATTATTCCGGTTTCTGCGTCGCCTCCGACGATATTTGCAGCCACGCTCCCAAATGCGCCTGCAGTAGCCGTGGGGTGATAGTAAGCATAATGATACGCATCCAGTGTCGCGCCAACACCAATCATTGCTTCATAACCACGCACAGCTCGATTCAAAATGGCGTTCATTCCATCTGAATCCGTTAAAACCGAAGGCCAAATTACCGGCCCTGGATGCAGGATGGCAGTTCGATGAACGTCATCCATTTCCAATTGGTTGCCCAAAAAGCGAATCAAGTCATCCGGGCGCGACCATCCCGTTCCACGAAGCCTTTGCGCTATATCACTTTTCCGAGCCCCTGCCACACATCCCAACCAATCCAGCAAATGCAACCGCGCCCGCTGGCGGGTCGCTTCATCGACCGGACGGGTCAAATGATGGGCCAATTTCTCGGTCAGGCTCTCTTGCGTCATGACAAAGCCGCCCTTAAGATAGGAATATGTCCGGACAAAAAACCCAAGCCACGAAAAAGCCTGCGAAAAAGCAGCCACGTTATCTCGAGCTGGCCGACGAACTGCGCACGGCAGTCCTGCGCGGCGACTTTTCCGATCCTGGCGAGTTTCCGACTGAGTCGGTTCTCTGCAAGAAATTTGATGTCAGTCGCTTCACGGTTCGCGAAGCGCTGCGCAAGCTGACGTCTGAGGGATTGATCGCGCGGAAAAGAGGCTCGGGAACAGTCGTGCAACCGGCGACTGCGCGGGCCGGTGCCCTGCATCAGCCGCTGAGTAACGTTGGTGAAATTTTGCAATATGCGCATGACACCACGATCAGTTTTGAAAAAATGGATCCGCAGGACATTCCCGTCAAGATTGCTGAGCAGATCGGTATCAACCCGACGCGCGAATGGTTCGTGTTTCACGGGAAGCGGTTGAAACCGGGTCGGAAGCGCCCGATTGCGATCACCGTCGCCTGGATCAATCCCGACCTGGCCGATGCTGTAGACCAGATTGATCTCGATGGCGCGACCTTGTTCCGTCAGATCGAGGAATATGGCAAAGTGACCGTCAGCCGTGTCACCCAGGACATTCAGGCGATCTCGGCCTCGCGCCATTTCGCCAGCGATCTGGGAATTGAAAAAGGCGATCCGGTGCTGCGAATCTTGCGTTGCTATTATGATGAAAATGACCGGATGTTTGAAATCTCGGCCAGCTATCATCCCGGCGAGCGTTTCGCTTACTCGATGCATATCGAGGTCGACTGAAGTCGCTAAACTCGCAGTCATTGCGATTCATCCAGCGCAGGCGAATCACTTGCCTGCCAGTCACTCTCTGACGCAAACTGGAATGCCGGCGCAATCTGATGCACGCCATCCGCTTCGACCAGCAGACCCTTTTCGCGCAGAAACGTCTGATCCAGCGCTTCCCGAAAATTGAGGACCGGTGAAAAAGCCACGTCCTTGTCGGCAAACCATTGGACCCATTCAGCGCGGGTCCGACCCGAAAATATCTCGCGCAGGAAATCGGTCAGCGGCTGTTGCGGCGCACCGGCTTCCAGCTCCGCCAAAGGCAGCAAATCAAGCCGGTCGAGAGCGGTCAGCAAAACCTTCGCAAATTTGAGTTCGCGCGCGCCCAGTACAATATGTTTGCCATCCAAAGTCCGATAGACATTGTAAAAGGCCGCACCGCCCAATGACCGCTGTGACTGCGACACCGGTGGCGCGCCGCCACTGATCGCATCTCCGGCGATATGCGCGCACCAGGGAAGCATGGAATCAAACATCGCAATATCGACATAGTCGCCTTTGCCGGTCTGCTCGCGGCCGATCAGTGCCATGAGAACCGCAGACAAACCGTTCAGTCCCGCGGCCATGTCTGCCGATGGTACGCCGGGTACAACCGGCATCCCATCCGGGCCGTCATTTACGGACAGAAATCCGGAAAGCGCCTGCACAGCCAGATCATGTGCCGGGTGATGCGCCATTTCTCCTTCTTGCCCAAAGGCGGAAATCGAACAATAGACGATACGGGGATTTTTGGCCGCGACGGCTTCATAATCGAAACCCAAACGTTTCATCACGCCGGGCCGAAAGCCTTCGATCATGACATCCGCTTCGGCAAGCAGATTCCAGAGTCGCTGACGGCCTGCGTCCGATTTCAGATCCAGCGCGAGAGATTTTTTGCCCCGGTTCAGATTGCGGAACCAGACCGACTGACCGGCCTGCATCGGCTCCATCTGTCGCGCAGGATCACCGGCAGGAGGTTCGACTTTCATGACATCTGCGCCATGATCGGCCATCATCATCGTCAGCATCGGTCCCGGCAGAAATAGCGAGAGGTCGATGACCTTTATGCCGGAAAGTTTCCCCATGGATTCAAACTACCCCACCGGCACGCAATTCGGAAATGGCATCTGCATCGTAACCGAGGTCGCCCAGGATCGCATCGCTGTCTTCCCCGAGCAGCGGCCCCGCCTTGTTGGGCAAACGTTCGCCATTGAGTTTGATCGGGCTCGACAGCACATCCATTTCCGGTCGGTCCTGATGGTTGATTGTGTCACGCATGCCGATCGTTTTGAGCCAGGGATTATCCAGTGCCTGGTCCAGTTGATAGACGGGTGCAACCGGAACAAGTCCTTCAAGCAACGCCTGCCAGTGCGCCATCGGATGCGCGATAAATATGGCGTTCAATATGTCGGACAAAGCCGGACGATTGTCGAGCCGGTTGGCCGGTGTGTCAAAACGCGGGTCGTCAATCAATTCATCATGCCCGATCTTGTTGCACAAAATCGGCCAGAACTTCGGAATTTGCGCCATCACAAACATCCAGCCATCCGCAGCTTTGAACATCTGGCTGGGCGTCGCTGATGGGTGTGCGCCATTGGGTGCGCGACCGGTAATATCGCCTTCGTTCATGTACCACAAAGCCGGATAGCTGGTCTGGTGCACCGCCGCGGACAGCAGATCAACGTCAACGTCGCAGCCTTCACCCGACCGCTGGGCATCCAGCAAGGCAGCCAGCAAGCCTACCGCCATCTGGGTGCCAGACATGAAATCCACCATCGAAAGACCAAAACGAACCGGCGGACCATCCGGATCACCGGTCAATGCACAAAAGCCAGCCTCAGCTTGCATCAGATAGTCATATCCCGGCCATTTTGCCCGTTCATTGTCCCGGCCATAGGCAGAGACATGAGCGCAGACAATGGCCGGATTGACCGCTTTGAGAGAGCCGTAGTCCAGGCCGATTTTCGCCGGCACATCGCCGCGCAGATTATTGGCCATGACATGAGATTCGCTGACCAGCTGGTGGAGGATTTCAACACCCCTGGCGCTCCGCAGGTCGAGCGTCAGCGATCGCTTGTTGAGGTTGAAACTCTGAAAGTACAGACTTTCCTGTTCCCGCAGCCAGTGCGGTCCGACATGCCGGGCCGTATCGCCGCCCTTGGGGGGTTCGATCTTGATGACTTCCGCGCCCATCTGAGCCAGAAACATCGTGCCATAGGGTCCTGCGCCATATTGTTCGGCCGACAGGACACGAAAGCCTTTCAAGGGTTGTTTGACGCTCAAGCCGGGTTCCTTTTCACCCATTGTTTGGAAATAATCATGCGCTGCATTTCGTTGGTCCCTTCCCCGATACACATCAGCAAGGCATCCCGATAATAGCGCTCGATTTCATATTCCTTGGAATAGGCATAGCCGCCGTGGATCCGCATTGCTTCTTCCGAATTGCGTACCGCGGATTCCGAAGCGAAATATTTCGCCATGCCCGCCTGCATGTCGCACCGTTCACCGCGATCATATGTTTCTGCCGCGTCGGTGGTCAGCAATTCGGATGCCCGCGCCCGGGTGACCATTTCGCCCAGTTTCAGCTGAATCGCCTGATGTTCGGAAATCGGCTTGCCCATGGTTTCACGCAGCTGCGCATATTCTGTCGCCAATCGCAGAGAGCCCTGTGCCAATCCGACACCGCGCGCCGCGACATTGATGCGGCCGAGTTCGAGGCCGCCTGTCGCCTGGAAAAAACCATCCCCCTCGACGCCGCCAATCAAATTTTCTGCCGGAATGCGGTAATTGTCGAAAACCAGCTCGGCACTGTCGATCGACTTGTATCCGAGTTTTTCGAATTTTTTGCCGACAGTGAAGCCGTCGCCTTTTGGGGCAATCATCAGGCTCATCCCCTTGTAACGCGGTTCCGCCTTGGGATCAGTCTTGACCAGCAGTGCAAAACACTCGCCCTTGATGCCATTGGATATCCAGGTCTTGGTGCCATTGATCACATAATCATCGCCGTCGCGCACCGCGACAGTCCGGATGGCTTGCAAGTCGGTCCCGGCATTGGGTTCTGTCAGGGCCAGGCCCCCACGAATTTCTCCGGTCGCAAATTTGGGAAGCCACAGCTGCTTCTGTTCTTCGGTACCAAACCGTTCAACAGCCGCCGCCATAATGAGGTGAGAATTAAAAATGCCGGTAATCGCCATCCAGTATGAGGAAATATAGGTTACGATCTTGGCATAGGTCGTGGCAGGCAATCCCAGACCGCCATATTCCTGACCGATAGTTGCGCCGAACAGACCCATTTCGGACATTTGTGCGACAAGTTTTTCCGGCCATATGTCTCCATGGTCATGCTCCATGACCACCGGCTTGACCTCCCCTTCAACCCACTTTTCGATCGCGTCCATAAACGCACGCTCATCCTCGGGATCAATCGTCCGCGGAACAAATTCTTCAGTTGGCACATCCACTGCACTGGCCATCGTCATACTCCAAAATTAGTCGCTGCCGCACCATAGCGGCCAGCTGTCATACTCTGATTAGTCGTCGGCTCCGCCAAACCCGCGCTTCCAGATCAGCATCGTCCGTTCAAATGTACACACGACCGTTCCATCCTGATTTTTGCCGATCGTCTTGACCGTCACAATGCCCTGTTCCGGGCGAGACGATGACTCCCGTTTTTCCAGAACTTCACTTTCGGCATAAAGTGTGTCGCCGGGAAAGAGCGGATGAGTGAGGCGAATCTTGTCCCAGCCGAGATTGGCTACCGCTTTCTGGCTGGTGTCCGACACACTCATTCCGACCATCAGCGCAACTGTCAGCGGTGAACATACAAGCGGCTTTTCGAATTCAGTTTTCTTCGCAAATTCATAGTCGAAATGTGCGGGATGGGTGTTCATCGTCAGCAAAGTGAAATGCACATTGTCCGTGTCGGTAATGGTCCGTCCCGGCCGATGTTCATATATATGCCCCGCTTCAAAATCCTCAAAATATCGGCCGAATGTTTCGCGGAACCGACCCGGGCTAACTTCAATCACTCCATCACGCATAATTTCTGTCCTTGTTCGATAAATTTCAAATCATCATTTTCGTATCGAGGCCGCTGCAACGATATTCCGGTATCTTTGCATTACCGGCGCTTCGAGCATACGGCCATTATGACTAACCGCTTTTCCACCCGCTGCATCAAAGGCGGCTATCGCATCCTTGGCTTCTTCGATTTCCACAACCGAAGGCCGCATGACCTCGCTGATGATGGAAAGTTGTTTGGGATGGATGGCAGCTTTGGCGTGGAAGCCAAGCTCTTTGGCCTTCTCGCATTCCTCCCGCAGGCCCGCGTCATTTTGCAGATTGATATACGGCACGTCAAATGCCGCCACACCTGCAGAAGCGCAACACAGGATGAACTCGCCTCGCGCCACGAGAAGCGGTTCCCAATCCAGCTTTGTGCCCAGCTGGGCAGAAAAATCGCCACCGCCGAACATCATGCCGGCTATCCCCGGGCCCGCGGCTATCTCGTCTCCGACCCGCAGACCTTTCACTGTTTCTATCAACGGAATCAGCCCCGCAATCCGGTCGCCCAATATGTGATGCGCAATTTCGACTTCGGTCACGCTTTCCACCATTGGCAAAAAAACGAGTGCAGGTAGATGTTCCGAAGCGGATAGTGCCAATAGGTCGGCAAGGCCCGCTTCCGTTTTCAATCCATTGATTCGAACGGCTGTTTTTGCCCTGTCCAGCACTCTTAACAACGACAACACGGATTCGCGTGCGCTGGATTTTTCCGCAGGCGGAACGGAATCTTCAAGGTCAATACATATCAAATCAGCACCACTTTTCGCTGCTTTTTCAACGCGTTCGGGCCGATTGGCGGGTGCGAAAAGAAAGTTTGTCAATCCGGTCATGGGGTCCATTTTGCTATGAGTTTGATATTGCCTCTTCACAATTTGTCCGGACAAATCTAAAGTCAACCAGAAAGTGAAAATATTTACTGATCCAATTGATGGGAGAATGATGAAATGAACAGGCATTTAAAGCGCGGATTGATGTCCGCAACGGTTATTGCAACGGTGATCAGTACGCCGCTCGCAGGGCGAACACTGGATCCCGACAAACCCGAAGATGCTTTGGAAATCATGAAACGGACCCAGTGCGGCGAAGCAGATGGCGTCGCTGCTGTCTATCACTGGTCAGGCAAAGTCTATTCGCGGGTCCGCGGTGAACCGGATCGCCATCTGTTCAATGGCGAAGGGATGAACATTCGTCAGTGCGTGAGGATCGAAGACCCCAAACGGGGCGTGGGTTACAAGCAAGTCAGCCGCGAAGTAATGTTCTATCTTGATCCCAAAACCAACGAAGTGCTGCGGACCTGGGACAACCCATGGAGCGGTGAAACCGTCAACGTCATGCAAATCGCCAATGATCCAGTGAACAGCCGTGCCAATTATCCTTATAGTGCCGATGGCAAGCCCTACAAGATTTCAACACTTCGCCGTCAGGGCAAGTGGATGTTCATGCCGTTCGAAGTACCGCTATTCTATCATAACGTGCTCGCAGGTGATTATCAGGATTATGTCGGCAACAAATATCACGCGATGGAAATTTTTGATTTTGCCTTTCTGGCCGAAGAAATGCTCGATACCAAATATCCAACCTCTTATCCGACCATCAGCTGGGTCCGGATTTCCGACTGGATGCCGTGGATGAAAATGCGCGGTCGTCAGGGGCAGATGGTGTTCAATGCCATGGGTGCCAAGCTGAAAAACTATGATGAACTACCTGACGTGATCAAGGATGAGATTACACTCAACTATCCTGAATATACGGCACCGCCCCCCGGCGATGATCAGCGCAAAAACGAAACAACCTGGACAGTATTCAGAAAAACGATCGACGCGGAACGAGCAGCTGCCAAAGCAGAAAAATAATCTTCGAGATCAAAGAGTTTTCTCCCTGGGGGCCGGCAGCAATGCCGGCCTCTTTTTTACCAGAAGGGTCTAACTCAGAACGGTTTGACATTGCCCAGGAACGCGGTGGCCAGCAGCAGGATATAGACGATCCACACCCAAATCCGGGTGCGATCCATAGTCCGCAGCAATGGTATTTCGGTTTCATCCGACGAGCCCTCGGCAATCAATTTGCCAAGCTGCGACCCCACTGGTTTGAACGCCACATCGATCATAATCGCAGAGGCAAAGATCAATCCGAACATGAGCGCTTTTGTGGCGAGCCAGATGGGAATGAGCGGAGCTTCATTGACCAGCGACAATATGCCCAGTCCCAGATAAAAAACGGTCAACCCGATTCTGAGCCATGATTCAATCTTGCGATCCCGCGCTGCGCGATCAGTCTGGTCATGCGCATGTGCATCCCAGACCAGCCACAACCACAAGCCGCCTACCGCCCAGGACAATAGAACCGCCCAGCCCGGGAGATCCCACCAACCTCCGGCATCAACCACCGTGATCGTCAGCGGAACCATCAACGCCCAAGCAGACCGCGGAACCATATCGAGATTGACCAGTAACTGCAGCAAGATCAACCGCTGAGATAGGTCATATTTCTCACGTTTGCGGAAATGCTGACCAAGCATGAACACGCCTACATCCGCACCAAGCCAGAGCACGAACAGCAAAATGTGCACATAGACCAGTAATTGATAGTAGCTCATCGCGAAAAATTCCATCAGGCTTCCCCCAGGGTAGGATGTGTATCCAGATTTTGGACAGTGTATGACAGTATATGATGCAAGAATCATTTTCTTGCCAAAACCTACCTAACGTGTAAATTTGTCCGGACAAATATGATAGTCTAGGATTGAATAAATTTGACCAACAGTCTTAAAACCGCGATCCTTCCGCGAACGGGCGCAGTTTGCCTGATATCGTATCGAGGGGCAGAATAAAGCGATGAGCAAAACACAATCGTCAGCAACGGCTGCTGCTATCGACGGGCCGGGCGAGTTTTCACTTGGCTGGAAAGTCCTGCTGGCCGGCGTATTGGGCGTCGCTTGCGGAGCCTCGCCAATCCCGTTCAACATTATCGGCTTCACCGTAGAACCGATGATCGAGGAATTTGGATGGAGCCGCACCCAGATTCTTTTGCCGATTACCATTTTCGGAATAATCGCCGCGTTGCTGGCACCGTTTTTCGGATCTTTGGCGGACAAATATGGCGTACGGAAAGTTGCGCTCTATTCCCTGCTCGCCTTTGGCCTGTCCTTCGCGGCTATCGCGCTGACTCCGACAGCGCAGGCCACGTCCACGCTCTATATTTATTACGCGATGTGGGTGGTGGTTGGTCTGATTGGCATCGGGTCAACACCGGTCAGCTGGAGCCGCGCTATCAATCTCTGGTTCTTCAAAAACCGCGGTCTTGCGCTGGGTATCCTGCTTCTCGGGACCAGCCTTGCCGCCATAGTCGTGCCTAAGCTCGCGGTCTGGGCAATCGAAAATTACGGTTGGCGAAACATGTTCGCGATCGTCGCTATTTTGCCTTTGTTCGTTGCCTTGCCGATTGGCTATTTTCTGTTCCGCGAACCGCGTCCGGAAGAACGCCCCAAGGCCATTTCCAGCGACAGTGGCAAGCTGACCGGCGTGACCCTGGGAACAGCGATGAAAGATCGCAGATTCTGGATTATCTGGCTGTCAATTGCGATTATTTCAACCGCCTTTGGCGGCGCGTTTATCAATATGGCAACAATGCTGGCAGATCGCGGACTGGAAGCACAAACTGCGGCATCTGTCATGGGCATATTGGGCTTGGGTATCCTGTCAGGCCGGATCATTACCGGCGCTCTGCTAGATCGATTCTGGCAGGGGTTTGTGGCTTTTCCGCTGCTCTGCCTGCCGGCAATTTCCTGCTATGTCCTGATCGGTGACACTATCGCTTTTCCAATGGCGGCAATAGCCGGATTTCTTCTCGGATTTGCGGCGGGTGCAGAAAGTGATCTGGTCGCCTATCTGACCGGCCGCTATTTCGGGATGGCGCATTACGGCAAAGTCTATGGCATGCTCTACATGCCGTTCGGATTTTTCTCTGCCCTGTCGCCGATCATCTATGCCTATGTCCGCGATACTACGGGAAGCTATGATCCGATTTTACAGGTCGCGCTATTTGGCTTCATTGTCGGCGGCGGTCTGCTGCTGTTCCTCGGCCGCTATCCAGACAGTTTTCCGGAATCAGAGGAGGAACCTGCATCGTCTCCTGCAACGGAAACGGCATAGCAGCCCGCACCAAGACCAGGACACTGAAATGCAAGCACGCACAGACTATCGCGAATGAATATAGATCGCCGACAGATGATGGCAGCGGCCCTTTGTGCGGCCATGAACACCAGCGTTTTGGCACAACCAGGGAAAAGTGATAAATCAGAAGCTATGACAGACCCAAAAAACTACGCGGCGGTGGCCATGCAACTGGCCGCGCATTCGATAGAAAAGACACCGGACAAAGCGGGTGCCCGCGCGCAGATGCTGGCCATGATTGGCGATATTGAAACCAAGATCCGGTCCGCGACGATTTTCATCCAGCAATATGCCGGCACCCCTGTGAAGCTCGCGGTGCTGCCGGAATATCTGCTGACGAGCTATCCGGGCAGAATTTCGATTCCCGATTTTGCCGACAAGGCTGCCCTGGAAATTGACGGGCCCGAATATGAAGCGCTGGGTGCAATGGCGCAAAAGCTCGGCATGTTTATTGCTGGCAATGCTTATGAAGTCGACGCCAATTTCCCCGGCCTCTATTTTCAGGCCTGCTTCATTATCGGCCCGTCCGGAGACGTGGTTCTGCGCTATCGCCGACTCAACAGCATGTTCGCACCGACGCCTCATGATGTCTGGTCGAAATATCTCGACATTTACGGCCTCGATGGCGTGTTTCCGGTCGCCAAAACCGAAATCGGCAATCTTGCCGCAATTGCTTCGGAAGAAATTCTCTATCCCGAAATCGCCCGGGCCCTGGCTCTGCGCGGTGCGGAAGTTTTCGCGCACAGTTCTTCCGAAATTGGGTCACCATTGGACACACCAAAGGATATCGGCAAGCGCGCCCGCGCACAGGAAAATATGGCCTATGTGATATCCGCAAATACCGCCGGTATTGAAGGAACAACCTTACCCCTCGCTTCCGCCGACGGGAACAGCATGATCGTCGACTACAAAGGCCGGGTCATGTCCGAATCGAACAGCGGGGAGACGTTCACCGCCTTTGCCGACATCGATCTGGGTGCATTGCGCGCCACGCGACGCAAACCGGCAATGACCAATTTCCTCGCCCGCCAGAGACTCGAGCTGTTTGCAGCGACCTATAGCGAATTGTCCGTACAAAAAGCCGATGGTTTGATCCAGGACAATGAAATCCGGTCCGCGAATCGCGATTATTTCCTCCGTACCCAGGAACAAACAATCGAACGCATGATCAAGGATGGTCTGATATGACGAAAAATACACCCGACAATCAAAAACTGGATGTCCCTCCGCCCTATAGTGCGGTTGCCCGGCATGGCGTTTCAGCCGAACCCAATCATGACGAGGTGGCCCGGTTTGATTTCCTTGCAAACTTCAACAAGTTCATGGCCAGCGCGCTGGGTACCGGCAACAAACTGGCTTATGACAAACGTGTTTTGCCCGCCTTTCAGAAAGAACATGGCCGCGAACCCAAGGACCGGTTTGAAATCCGCCATGCAATGAACAAGGATCCGTTTCACAAATTCTGGTCCGCGCTGAAACGCAACTCGATGGAAATGCGCCAGCAAAACGGGCGCGCGATCACATTGCGCCAGATTGACGAACTGAACGCCAAGGCGCAGCAATTTAATGAAGGCCGTGATACGCTGGAGCTTCATCCGGAGATTGAAATACCCCGCTATCAGAGCGCCGTGGACATTCATTGCATGCCTGGCAGCTATCATGGCGAGGAACTGGCCGGTGATGTTTCGGCCGGAGCCAATTATGATTGCGGCATCTTCGCGACAACTGGAGGTGGTCTGGGTGCGCTGACCGATGGCGGCGGACAGGCACTGGTGAAATGGATCAAGGAACAACGCCCCGGATGGGAACCACGCCGCGTGCTCGATATCGGCACGACAGTTGGACATAATATCGTGCCGCTGGCGCTCGCGTTCCCCAATTGCGAGTTTATTGCGATCGACACCGCAGCGCCGATCCTGCGTTACGCCCATGCGCGCGCGCAGTCGCTGGGTGCGACCAATATCAAATTTATCCAGGCAAATGCCGAAGACTTGTCGCGCTGGGATGACGGGACATTTGACTGGGTCCAGACGACAATGTTCCTGCATGAAACCAGCGGCAAGGCGTTGCCGAAAATCATCAGCGAAGGTTATCGCGTTCTGGCTGACAACGGCCTGATGTTCCACCTTGAGCAACCGGAATATTCGGATGAAATGCCGTTGTACGAACAGTTTATCCGGGACTGGGACGCGTTCAACAATAACGAACCTTTCTGGTCCGCAATGCATGCACTGGATATGAAAGACGAAATGGTGAAGGCGGGGTTTGATCGCAGCGAACTTTTCGAGAGCGGGGTCCGCGCGGTCGTCGATACCGACATATTCCCGACCAATCAGAATGACGATAACGAGGATCACGGACGCGCCGCATTCTGGCATGCATATGGCGCCTGGAAGAACAGCAATGAAATTCAGGAGGCAGCAGAATGACCGATACAGCATTTGACTGGATGGCAGCAGCAAACAAAAAAGCCAAAGGCAAGCGCCCGGAATATTTTGATGATCCGGAAGACGACCGGATGCTCTCGATCCTGATGGCAGTGGTTGGCGAAGTTTCGGTCATGCGCCAGCGCCTTGACACAGTTGAGCGGTTGCTGGACAGCAAGGGATCGATCAGTCGCGCGGATATTGAAAACTATGTCCCGGACAAGGATGCCGCCTATGAGCGCGGCGCGATGACCCGGGAATATATTTACCGGGTTATGCGCGGCCCCCATCAAATGGTAGAGGAGCTGGAACAGACAGAACTCCCGGTGGAAGAGGTGAGTCGTCAACTAAGGGAGATTTGATGCAAATATCAGGCAAAACCGCCGTCGTAACCGGAGGGAGCGATGGCATCGGCCTTGAACTTGCACGCCTGCTCCAGTCCAAAGGCGCATCCGTGATCATTTGTGGACGGAACGAACAGCGTCTCGAGGAAACGCGAAAAGAAGGTCTGAAAGCGATTGCAGCAGACCTTTCCACGGCTGAAGGATGCAGTGAATTTGCGGGTTCTTTGAACAATGAAACGATCGATATTCTGGTCAACAATGCCGGCATGTCGGGCAATTTCGGACCGGATGATCCGCTTGATCTCGCGCTGACCGACAAGGCAATCTTTCTCAATCTCAATGCGCCGCTTCATCTGATCGGCCAGTTGCTGCCGCAGCTCCAGACGCGCCCCGAAGCCATGATTGTCAACGTTACGTCCGGACTGGCGCTCGCTCCGCGTGGCGGAGGTCCGGTCTATTGTGCCGCCAAGGCAGGATTGAGAAGCTTTACACAAGCCCTGCGCCACAATCTCAAGCATAGCTCGATAAACGTGGTCGAGGCCTTACCTCCCGTTGTCGACACCAGTATGACGGCAGATCGCGACGGCAATAAAATGTCAGCGCAGGAATGCGCCAGTCAGATTGTCTCTGCCATGGAAAGCAACCGCCCCGAAGCCAATGTCGGCATGGTCAAAATCCTGCAGCTCGTGAACAGCATCTCTCCTGCACTTGCGCGCAAGATCATGCTGCGGTTCTAAAACGGTTTCACGGCGCCCAGGAAACAGACACCAGAGATCGTGATCCAGTAAATATAAGCAGCGATTCGCGCCTGTCCGATTTCCTTTTCCAGCGCAGCCTCTTCGGCAGCGTTGGGACCCGCTGCCAATATCCGGAACCGCTCTGTCCAGCGCCGCATGACCAGCCGCAAAAACAATCCGATACACAGGGCGAAGGCATAGAGGGCCATTTTTGCCGGATACCAGTGATTGCCATCGCCTGACTCGATGGGTCCACTGCCACCAAAGGCCATGAAGGAAACCACAAACAGAGCCAATATCAGGGGATAGCGGAGCTTTTCTTCCAGCATCGTCACCGTAATCCCGATGTCGGTTTCACGTTTGAGAAAGGCAGTCCATGTCATGCCGAGCCAGATCGCGAAGAACAGCCACATCAGCCAAATCCCGGCACCGTCAAGGAAGGGAACAAATCCGTACAGCTTGCCCATATGCAGACCCAGTGGAAGCAAAAGAACAATCCCGGTCCGTGCCAATATGTCGATTCGATAGGCGGTTTCCATATGGCGGCGGCGTTCTTCAAGCGACAATTCGCGATTCGTGACATGATAGCTGGTCTGAAACACGCCCCATTCGCCGCCCAGCCAGTAAACCATTGCCAAAATATGCACCCAACGCAGGATGCTCAGCTCATTTGCGGTCAAAAATTCCATATTTTGCGTCCCCTCGAACCTGAATTCATCTCCCCTCCAATTTGTCCGGACAAATTCCTCTTGGCAAGAGAAAAATGCACTGGCATGAAGCAAACAAGGAGAAAAACATGAAACATCGCATCGTCGAAGGGCGTCTGGAATATACATCGCGCAAGCCTGAAATGCAGGGCCAGAATCGCGGCTTCGAGACTTTCATGTTCACCCATCACAGCGATGGCAAGGTCACGATGCGCGCGCATTGCGAGATTTACGAGCCCGAACCAACGGTCATGCGGGATATTATTTACGCCATTGATGAGCACAAGCAGCCGATGGATCTGCACGTCCGGCTGACGGTTGGCGATGCATTCATGGGTTCCGGCTGGATGCGTTTTGACGGCGAGCAGATTGAAATGGAATCATACGGACCTTCCATTGGCAGACTGTCCCAGCAAGTGCATGCCGAACTGCCGCTGGACGGGTTCGGCACCCATCCTATCGTTTCCGACGGATATATGCTGTCAATGAAGGATTGGGACGAAGGACAGGCGCGGCTTCTGAATTGCTATTTGCCCTCACCCGATCATCGCGGTGCCACACCGCCGCAGATCGCTCAGGTCAAGATTGGCGCCGTCTATCTGGGCAAGGAAGAAGTCACGGTGAAAGCCGGAACCTTCCAATGCAAGCATCTGCAATTTGTCGATGATGCCAGTATCGTGCCCGGCACAGGCGGGATGGCCGGTGAACATCCTGCCTATGATGTCTGGATCACAGATGACGAAGACGGGATTTTTGTGCAAGGCGGCGTCGGTGGTTACATGATGACCTGGTACGAACTGGTCGAGCTCAAACGGTAATCATCACCTTGCCCATATGAGCCCCGCTCTCCAGATGGGCAAACGCGGCTGGCGCGTCGGCAAAATCAAAAACGCTCTCGACCACAAGCTCGATATTGTTCTCGCTCACGATTTCAAGTGCCTGCTGCAGCATCTGGCGGTCTCCTGACGCAATCCCCTTGATTGCCAGATTCTTGCCGATCATCGCACCCTGACTGGCGCTGGATGGGTCTTGCGGTGTCCCGGAAAGCGCCCCGAGACTGCCAATCCGCGCATTGACGCCGCATGCCGCCATGGTTTCTCCGAGTGCCGGAAAGCCCAATGTATCGACCACGACATCGGCACCGCGTCCGCCGGTCGCTTCCAGCAGCGCCGCTGCCCAATCCGGTCGGTCGCGATAATTGACGCAATAGTCCGCACCCATTGTTTTGGCGCGATCGAGTTTTTCATCACTGGAAGACGTGATCGCAAAATCCATGCCCATGGCCTTGGCAAGTTGCAGGGCAAATATCGAAACACCCCCGGTTCCCTGCGCAAGCACCAGATCGCCGGGCTTGGCCCCTCCAAACGCGATCATTGCGTGCCAGACTGTGCTGCCCACGACAGAAAAAGTTGCGGCGCTGGCGTCGAGAATATTCTCCGGTACAGCGATCGCCGCATTTGCCGGCAAGATGATTTTCTCGGCTAGCCAGCCATTTGCCGTAACTCCAAGGTCATTGCCGAACACGGCCATGCTGTAGGCACCTTCCAGCCAGGTGACAAAATGCGGCGCCATCACGCGCGTCCCGACATCCAGTCCGGTAACCCCATCACCAACCGCTTCAATCACGCCCACACCATCGGACAAGGGCACGCGATCTTCCGGTAGATCGGATCCGTAATCTCCGCGCAACACCATCAAGTCGCGATAGTTGAGGCCTGCTGCAGAGACTTTGACAAGAATCTCGCCGGGCCCTGGTACCGGATCCGGGTGTTCCGCCAATTGCAAACCGTCAATTCCGGTCTTTGGTCCCATTTGCCATGCTCTCATGCGTCTTCACTCCCTTGTTCGCGTAGCGGCGCGAATATTCGGTCAACAAATTCCTTCAGCTTGGCTTCGCGATCGGCAGCAGATGCGTCGCCGCCTTCGAGCGCCATCAGGCGTTCTTCCTGCACCCACATTTCCTGCGCCATATTCATAACCACGGCGACATATCGGTCCATGCCGGGGTCATCAAAAAATCGCGGCTGGCCATCCGGACCATATATGTCCTTTGGCGTGTCGTCTGGTTTGAAAACAGGATCGGCCATTACTGTTTCCATGCCCCGAACCCAAACCACATGATACCCTCGGCCAATCGTCCGGTCGTCTCGCTGTCGACAGCATTGGCATCTTCATTGGCTATGGCTTCGGCAACGGCATCTGCGCCGTATATTCCAATACTGGGCACAACAAACTGAAAATAGTCACTGGCTGCAAAACCGCCGGCTTCACAAAGCGACTTTGGGTCTTCGTCGCGATAGCCCTTGTAGAAGGGCTCTGAATTATACCAGCTGTCCCAGTCGAGATAAAAGCCGTCAAAAGCATTCATCTGGTCATTGGGCGGCAACTCCATATGCAGCAGCAAGCCGCCGGGCTTGAGCACGCGATAGGCTTCTTCGAACGCCGCAGCCCGCGCCTTTTTCGAAAGCTCATGCAAAAACATCGAAGAGAAAACCAGATCAAAACTATCGTCTTCATAGTCGAGCGCATCCGCAGACATTTGCTGGAAATGCACCTCCTGCCCCTGCATTTTCGCGCGTGCAGAAGCGTAGCGCAAGCCGCCCGCAGCCGCATCGATCGCTTCGACATGGGCATCAGGATAAGTCTGCTTCCAGGGCAGTGTGTTATGCCCAATGGTGCAGCCTGTATCCAGTATCCGCTCCGGTTTGAAGTCCGGAAATTTGCCGGACACATAGGCGGCCATGGACAGACCGATATCATCGAGATTAGCCCCCATCAGGCCCATGGAGAAAACAGCCAGGCCTTGATCATAGACCGCTCCGGCTTCGAGCGAAGATCCGCCGCGCGTGTAGCTGCCGGGCATAAGATGCACTTCAATCGCATCCACGTTGCGCGGAATCTCCAGATCGGGATCGAGCATCAGCGAGCCAGGCTGCGAATCCGCTTTGCCGGCTTCCGCCTCCATCCGTGCAATGTCGCGTTCAACCACCGAACCCGCCGCGTTCCAGACCATTTTCTGCGCCTGGACCCGCATCGCCGAATATATATTGAAAGCCGGGTCGCCCCGCATCGCCTGATGCGCTTCATTGCTGGTTTCCGGCGCCCTGCCGTTTTCCCGTGCAAAAGCAGGTGCCGCGCGATCATCATAGGCCTTGCGCATATCACCTGCGAGATCATTCAGGATGAATGCCCGGATGCCCGATACAAACCGCCCTCTAGCCGCTTCATCAGCCGTCAGTTGGGGTTTCATTGGATGTTGCAGTTCCACGCCCATAACTCTCGCTCCTCAAGAAATCTCGATCAATTGTACAATAGCTACACGCAACTGAAGGCAAGAGCAGCTATCAAAAATTCTGTTCCGCAAAGGCGTCAATTACGGCTGCGTCACCCGTTTGCCGGATCAGGGCCTGCCTGCGGAAAAAGCGCATCAGGCCGCTTTCTCCCATGCGCGAGGCACCCAGCCCGGAATAGCCGAAGCTGGATTTCTCTGCTTCCCAGACCATCGAGGTAAGCGAACCGTCGTTGATCGACACCGCACCTGCATTCAGCCGCGCAGCAACCGTCTCGGCCTCCGCAATATCAGCCCCGATGACAGCGGCGGACAAACCGAACTGGCTGTCGTTGGCCTGCCGGATCGCGTCATCCACATCATCAAAGATGATCACGGGAACGACCGGGCCGAAATTCTCTTCGCTGATGATCTCCATATCCGGAGTGACGCCCGTCAACACTGTTGGTCTGAGATAGAGACCCCCACCAAGATTTTCGACCTTTCCGCCCGCCACAATCGAAGCGCCCTGCTCCACTGCGCCATCAATCTGTGCCTGGGCAATCTGCGCCTGTTTCTCAAAAATAAACGGACCGATATGACCTTCCGATATATCCGGATAGTTCAGCTCGACCGATTGCGCCCGGGTCTTTAATGATTCCAAAAATGCATCCGCGATATCACGCGCGACATAAACACGTTCGATCGACTGGCAGGCTTGTCCGGTGTTCACAATGCTGGCGCGCAGGGCAATCCCGGCCGCCTTTTCCGGATCGGCGCTCGGCAATATGATCATCGGGTCCTTGCCGCCCAGTTCGAGACTGGCAGGGATAAACGCTTTTGCAGCCGCTTCGCCAACTTTGCGGCCCGTGGCAACCGAGCCAGTGAAACAGATATAGTCCACCTGACTGACCATCGCCGCACCGGTCGCACCATCACCCTCAATGAGCGATAAAACCGCTGCCAGTTCCGGAACCTGGCGCACTGTTTCCATCAAGGGCTTGATGAAACGCGGCGTGACTTCGGATGGTTTTATCAGCACTGCCGAACCCGCCATCAAAGCCGGGATCGCATCAATCAATGCCAGCGTCATCGGGAAATTCCACGGACTGATCACGCCGATTAGCTGGTAGGGCACCAACCGCGTAGAGGTCGTAATTGTCGGCACCGAAGTCGGCTGCTCTGCAGGCTGTCCGGCTGCAATCAGACCAGGAGCCATTCCCGCCCAGCGCCGGATTTGCCCTGGCACTCCCGCCGCTTCGATTTTCGAAATTCCGCCGCGCCCCGTGTCATCCGTCAAAGCGGGCGTGATGGCACCCAGATGCGCTTCGATCGCATCCGCCCATTGCAGCAAAACAGCGCCGCGCTGCTCCGGTGTTTTTGCGACCCAAGCCAATTGCGCTTCGCGCAATCTGCTGACTTCGCCTGCCACGGCTTGCGCATCGAGCGGCGCGATCTCATAGTCGGCCTCACCGGTGCGCGGATTGCGTATTTTCATTGTCCTGCTCTCCAGCCGTCCAGCATGGTATCTCCGCGTGTAAATCCAATTTCCGGGCGATCCGAGAGACTGGCGATCAATTGCTCGAACGCTCCTATGCGATATGGTAGTCCCATGATGTAAGGCGTCAAATGCATGGGCAGCATCCGTCCCCCATGCTGCTGCGCTTCGCCGAGCAGCCAGTCCGCGGCATCGATCATTTGCTGTGCATAGCTGTCAACCGACTGCTGCTGGACATTGATGATCTGACGATCTGACAATTCGTGATTGAGCGGAATGTTGGTGATCTCGCCCGCATCGGTCCGGAACGCATAAGGCAGCTCGTCATTCACCCAGTCGCACATATAATCGACACCGGCATCGGCCAGCAGCTTTGCGGTGTTGAAGCTTTGTGACCGGGCAATGGAGAGCCACCCGCGCGGACGTTGTCCCGTCGCCTTTTCCAGAGCATCAAGCGAACCAGCGATAAGGGAACGCTCGTCATCCTCGGTCATACCACTGGCAATCGTGCCGTTCATATCGGTGGAATGCGCAATAATCTCATGCCCGCCGCTCACAATGTCACTGATTAGTTGCGGGTATCGCTCGGCAATCACACTATTGGTCGCAACAGATATTTTCGCACCCGCTTTTTCAAACGCATCGAGCAATCGATAAATGCCAATACGCGTCCCGTATTCCCGCGCCGTATAGTGCCGGTAGTCCGGATAGGCGGTCTGCATGTGGCCTGGCGCCCGAAACGGATCATCGGTCGGCACCATCGGGAAATATTCCAGACTGATGACCGGCCAGATCAGCAATTTCCTGTCATCGGGCCATGAGACGGGTTTGCGCTCGGACAGAATCGAATAGGGATAATAGTCATGATCCATCCCGCGTCCGCGTTTGGCATATTCCGTATAGCTTGCATCGAGACTCATGATCCGCCTCCCGCCTGAGCCCGGAAGCTGTCGACAATATCGCCCGCCCTGGTGATCCATGCCCGGTCATCGGCGGCAATATGTTCGAGGACTGCTTCAAATGGACCGATCCGATGCGGTTGTCCGATCAAATAGCTGTGCAGCGGGATACACATGACTGTACCCGACACCGCACCTTCGTCCGCCAGCCGGTCATATTGCCGGATCAGCGTGTCCGCATATTCGCGTGGGCTCATATTGTAGATGAAAAAGCCATAATGGTCATTTACTTCGAGACTGTAAGGAATGGCCGTCAGCTGCCCCGAAGCTACGTGCACATCGGTCGGCTGGTCATCATGATAGAGATCGCAGGTATAATCCATGCCATATTCGGCCAATAGATCCAGCGTGCGCGGAGTGTGGGTCAGCGCGGGTGCCAGCCAGCCGCGAATGCGCTGTCCTGTGGCGCGTTCCACGGTCGCGATACTGTCTTCAATAATCGCCCGTTCCTGTGCTTCGTCCATGCCGTAGCTGTAACGGGTGTTGTAAATGCCATGGCTGAAAAATTCCCAACCGCGCTGACTGGCATCCTCCACAACTTCGGGAATATGATCGCACAGAGCGACAGACAGGCTGACCGATCCGGGGAAACCATGTTTCGTCATCATCTCGGCCATCCGCCAGTGAGAAACACGGTTGGCATGATCTCGGTGACTATAGCCCACCACATCGGGATGTGGTTTGGGCCAGCTCTTGCGGTGCGGATTTACCGCCGGATCAAGTTCGTAATATTCCAGGTTGGGTGCGACCCAGACTGCACAGGTCTTGCCGTCCGGCCACTGAATTTGGGGTCGCGGCTGTCTGGCACTGCGATAGGGTGCATAGTCAAACAGCCCGGGATCGGATTTCTGCGCTTCAGCCATTATCTCGCCTCGAGCCAGTCGATGACCGCCTGCACCGGTTCGACATCGGCATATTTGATCTGGAGGTCAGTGAGATTGGCGAAATGATAGCTTTCATGTTTGTCCGCACAGGTTTCGATCGGAACAATCGTTCGGTACCCATGGCTCAGGGCATCCACTGCTGTTGCGCGAACACAGCCAGAAGTGGATCCACCGGTCACAATCACGGTGTCCACTTTGTGCCAGATCAGATAACTGGCCAGCTGGGTTTCAAAAAAGGCGCTGGGCATGCGCTTGGTATATTGCAGGTCGTTACCTTTGACGTCGCAGCGCGGGTCGAGCTTGTGGCGCTCGCTGTCATATTTGATATTCTGAAGCGAATCTTCCGTATCTGTCCGCGTACCCCAGACACCTGCATCACCCGCATCATCCTTGTAAGCCACACGGCTCCATATCACCGGCATGTCTCTGGAACGCGCCAAGGCCGAAATCTGGTTGATATAACCAATCTGGTTGGGGTCGGTCTCATAGGCCGTCTTGAACATGTCCATTCGGGTATAGGCTTGCTGGACATCAACATTTACGATTGCCAGTTTTTCGCCAAATCCGAATTTCTTGCGCGCGGAATTGGCGATCAATTCTTCGAAAATGTCCCGGGCAGTGCGGCCATCCTCAACCATTTTTGTACCAATAATCGCCATATTTCAATCTCTCCAGAATCGATAAAAAGACAATAAACACAAGAAAAAGCTTGTCGAGACAAATTTGTCCGGACAAATATGATTTCATCATGATCACTCGCCACTTTATCGATGTCCGCAAGGACAGCAACTCACGCCGTGTCCATTACCGCAAGGCGGGCAAAGGCCCGCCGCTGCTGATGGTTCACCAAAGCCCGCGCAGTTCAAAAGAATATGAACCGCTGATGGAACAATGGGCAGAGCATTTCACCTGTATAGCTCCGGATACTGCGGGTTTTGGGCAGTCGGAACGCTTGCCGGGCAATCCGGAAATCAATGAATATGCCGACTCGGTTGTGGATTTTCTCGATGCAATTGGCATCGGAAAATGTGCCGCTTATGGGTTCCACAGCGGCGGGATTATTCTCGTCACGGCGGCCAAGAGACACCCGAATCGAATCACCAGCCTCGCGGTTGGTGGCTATGCAATCTGGACCGAAGCCGAAAAAAACCTGTTCGGCGATCGATATTTGCCGGACTTCCACCCGTCAACATATGGCGAACATCTGACCTGGCTGTGGAACCGGGTGCTGGAACAGAGCTGGTTCTTTCCATGGTTCGCCGCGGATGATGATCATCGGCTCAGTCTGTCCAATGACAGTCCCGAACGGGTGGATGCAGTTGTGCAGGAAATGCTCGACGCCGGCCATGCCTATCAGGCGGGCTATGGCGCGGTCCTGAGAGCATCTCGCGATATTCCGGTAGATAATACGGTCGCGCCGCCTTGCCTGATCAGCGCTTATGACGGCGATCCGTTGCAAGATCATATCGATCGCCTTGGTCGCATGCCATCAAACTGGGCAGCGCAAAAGGTCCGCACACCAGAAGACCATCAAGCCGTCAGTATTGCGCATCTGACGAAATTTGAAACTCCGGCTTGTGGATCACTGGCAGAGACAGCCGACGAAGGCTTTATCAAGATCAAGACCACTGGCTTTGACGGGCTGATTCACTGGCGCGGAAGCAAAAGCGCATCGCGCCTCATATTGCACGCCCCGGGATATGCTGCATCGGACGCGCCCGCGAAAGAGACGGTTGCCATCGACTTGCCGGGTCATGGGATTTCTGATGGCTGGCCCGCCGAACCACCGCAAAACTGGGCGGATTGGCAGGATGTTATTGACGCGGTGGCATTGGCGCTCGGCACAACGACAACAGTATTTCCGGATCTTCCAGCTGGCGATGCTGGTCGTCTCTATCCGGACTTGAGCCCGGACCGGTTTGGAAATTATCTCGGCATGGCCTGGCAGATTGTTCGCGCGCGCCACATATTTGCGCCCTGGTATTCCGCAGATCCGGCTCACGAGATCAAGTTTGATCCGGCAGTCCTGGAACCGGAAAATCTCGCCGTCGAACATCGCGCGCTGATCAATGCGCCGGCAGCCCGGCATTATCATTTGGCTCTCCAGTCAAAATAACGAGGAACATCCATGGGAATCAGAGAAGACATGCCATTGCTCGCGCGCCACGAAGGCGTCTGGGATGGAACTTACGCCTATTATAATGCGCAGAACGAGAAGGTGGACGGACATGCATCGCGGCTTATCTGCCGTTTTCTGGATGAGGGTCCGGTGCCTTATCATCAATCCAACTATTACACCTGGGCCGATGGCAAAACCGACACTCGCGAATTTCCTGCCGAGTATCGCGACAAGCGAATCTGGTGGGACAATGATCTGATCAAGGGCTGGGCTGCGGAAGTGCCGCTTGACGAATATAACCGCACAATGATGTTATATTGGCAAAGACAAGGTGATCCGTCGCTTTATCTGTATGAACAGATCCAGCTATCCGATGATGGTCAGAACAGATGCCGGACTTGGCATTGGATCAGAAATGGAGCTCTGGAAACGAGAACCGCAATACAGGAGACATTTGTGACGAAAGACTGGCGCAGAATTGAAGCGGAAATGGGGATATAAACTGACTCAGCCACGCTCTCTTTTTGACAAGCTTTGGAACAGCCATGTCGTTGCAGATTTGCCGGGCGGTGCTGCACTGGTCGCAATTGACCGGGTGTTTCTGCACGAACGTACGGGCGCGGCGGCGCTCAACAGCCTCGCCGAAGCCGGCCGTAAAGTCGCAGATCCGTCGCGCGTGTTTGCGGTCACCGATCATATTGTCGACACTCGTCCGGGGCGCACCGATCAGACACTGATGCCAGGCGGGCAGGCCTTCATTACCGAAACCCGGGCAGCGGCCAAGGCGGCCGGAATAACCCTGTTTGACGTCAATGATCCGGATCAGGGAATTGTTCATGTAATTTCGCCGGAACTTGGAATTGTCCTGCCGGGTTGCACCTTGATTGCCCCCGATAGCCATACTTGCACGCAAGGGGCCTTCGGAGCACTTGCATGGGGAATCGGCTCGTCCGAGGCTGAACATGCCATGGCCACTGGAACGTTGCGTCTGACAAAACCCAAATCAATGCGTGTGACATTCTCCGGAACCTTGTCTCCGGGCGTGACGCCCAAAGACATGATCATGACGCTGATTGCGCGCCATGGCGCAGCGGGAGGCAAAGGCCATGCGGTTGAATTTGCGGGTGACGCCGTCCGGGAACTGGACATGGAAGGCCGCATGACCCTGTGCAACATGGCGACTGAATTTTCCGCCATGTCCGGATTCATAGCTCCGGATGACAGGACATTCGCCTATCTGGAAGGTCGTCGCCATGCGCCGGCCGGTGCGCTCCGGGACCAGGCCATTGAGGATTGGACCAATCTTGCGAGCGATGATGGCGCAGTTTTTGACCAACAGATCGAAATTGATGCAAGCGTCATTTCACCCATGGTGAGTTGGGGCACCAGCCCGGAACACAGCATCGGTATCGAAGATAATATTCCCACAGATGCAGCCGCAAGATCACTGGACTATATGGCGTTGACCGCCAGCCATCCGATCAGGGACACTCCGGTTGATGCCGCCTTTATCGGAAGCTGCACCAATAGCCGGCTGTCCGATTTGCGCCGGGCTTCTGCAATGCTGCGAGGTAAAAAGGTAGCAAATGGTGTCAAAGCCATTTGCGTCCCGGGGTCATCGCGGGTCAAACGCGAAGCCGAAGCAGAAGGTATTGACCAGATTTTCCGCGACGCCGGTTTTGAGTGGCGGGAAAGCGGTTGTTCGATGTGCTTCTATGCCGGTGGCGAGAGTTTTGACGCCGGTTCCCGTGTCATCTCAACGACCAATCGCAACTTTGAAAGCCGGCAAGGCCCGAACGTCAAAACCCATATCGCAAGTCCGGAAACGGTGGTTGCCAGCGCGATTGCCGGTGCGATTGCCGATCCGCGGGAGCTGATCTGATGGCTGAACCATTCTCCACCCTGATCTCGCTGCCATTGCCGCTGATGCGCGACAATATCGATACCGATCAAATCATTCCGTCACGCGAAATGAAAAGCACCGGTAAAACCGGTCTCGCTGACGGCTTGTTCGCTGGCTGGCGCTACACGGAAATAGGCGGACGTGATCCCGATCCGGAATTTGCGCTGAACAAGCCAAAATATGCAAGCAGCCAGATCATTCTCGGCGGAGAAAACTTCGGTTGCGGTTCCAGCCGGGAACACGCGGTCTGGGCTTTGGCAGAATATGGCTTTCGCGCCGTGCTCGCGCCCAGCTTTGCACCAATTTTTGCGGGGAATTGTGTCCGCAATGGAATATTGCCCGCTGTCCTGGATGCCGATGCAATTGCCTGTATCGAAAAAACCGAGCGGCCGGTGACCATCGATCTGGCCGCACAATTGGTCAGCGTCGATCAACAAGACTGGACCTTTCCGATTGAAGAAGAAGCCAAGGCGATGCTGATAGAAGGCCTTGATGCCATCGACCTGAGTTTGAAAATGGCGCACCAGATCGCCACATGGCAACAGCAAGATCGCGGCGACCGGCCGTGGATATATATAGGAGCTTCCGCATGACCCCATCCGTCACCATCAGCGAAGTTGGCCCGCGAGACGGCTTGCAAAGCGTCGACCGTGTCATGGCGACCGAAGCCAAGAAAGCCTGGATAAAGGCAGAAGTCGAAGCCGGTGTCAGTGAAATCGAGGTCGGCAGTTTCGTGCCGCCATCGCTTTTGCCGCAAATGGCGGATACGGCGGAGATTGTTGAATATGCCAAGACCTTGCCTGGTCTGGATGTTGTCGCCCTGATCCCCAATTTGCGTGGTGCAGAAAATGCGATCAAAGCCGGTGTCGACAAAATGTCGATCCCCTTTTCGATGTCCGAGACCCACAGCATCAACAATGTCCGCAAGGATCATCCGGCGATGATTGCGGAGATCAAGGCAATTGCCGAACTGGTGGCAGCGCAACCGGACGGTCAGCGCCCGCATTTCGAAGTCGGCCTGTCCACGGCTTTTGGTTGCACCATGGAAGGACCGGTCAGCGAAGATCAGATCGCCCGTCTCGCCGAAGCCGCGATGGAAGCCGGTGTAGCCGAATGTGGCCTGTCCGATACGACCGGCTATGCCAATCCGACGCAGGTCACGCGACTGGTGCGCAAGGTCAAATCAGCCATCGGTTCGGAACATCTCAATACGCTTCATCTCCACAATACGCGCGGACTGGGTCTCGCCAATGTCATGGCCGGTCTGGCCGAGGGCATCACCACATTCGACTCCTCGCTCGGCGGACTGGGCGGCTGTCCCTTTGCCCCGGGCGCGTCCGGCAATATTGTTACCGAGGATCTGGTTTTCATGCTCGAAGCAATGGGCATTGAAACGGGGATCGATCTCGACAAGTTACTGAAAGTCAGAGAGATTGTAGCCGAAGCCTTGCCCGGCGAACCGCTCTATGGATTTACACCTGACTCCGGTCTTCCACTCGGATTTGAGCCCACTACAAAGAAAGCGGCAGCATGACAGAAACATCCGGAGGTCCCACCCCGCTTGCAGGCCTTAAGGTCGTTGAGTTCACACATATGGTCATGGGCCCGGCGGTTGGTGCGATCCTCGCATCACTGGGTGCAGACGTTATTCGGGTGGAGCCGATTGGCGGTGACCGCACCCGGCGTCTGGTCGGTTCAGGATCCGGTTATTTTCCGATGTATAATCGGCACAAGGAAAGCATCTCACTGAACCTGAAAGATCCGGAAGGCCTGGACGTGGCCAAAAAACTGGTGGCTGATGCGGATATACTGGTTGAGAATTATCGCCCCGGAGCGATGGATCGGCTGGGGCTTGGCTATGATGTTTTGTCCGAAACGAACGACCGCCTGATCTATTGCTCGGAAAAAGGGTTTCTTCCCGGACCATATGAGAATCGCACGGCACTGGATGAAGTCGCGCAAATGATGGGTGGTCTTGCCTATATGACCGGTCCTCCCGGCCAGCCGCTGCGTGCCGGCTCGAGCGTGATTGATGTCACCGGGGGCATGTTTGGCGTGATTGCCATTCTCGCCGCGGTGGAGGAACGCCATCGCACGGGCAAAGGCCAGAAAGTACAGAGCTCGCTGTTCGAGACAACTATCTACATGATCGGACAGCATATGGCGCAAAAGGCAGTGACGGGGAAAGCCGCTGACCCGATGCCCGCACGTATCTCGGCATGGGCGATTTATGATGTCTTCCAGACCAAGGATGATCCGGTATTTATCGGGGTCGTGACGGACGCCCTGTGGGAGAAATTCTGCAAGCTGTTTGCACTGGATGAACTCTGGGCCGATGAAAGCATCCGCGAGAACAACAATCGTGTGGCCGCTCGCGACCGCATCATGCCGCAAATCCGCGATCTGATTTCCGGATTCACACGGTCAGAGCTGATTGAGAAACTGGAAGGAACCGGCTTGCCGTTCGCGCCCATTGCCCGGCCCGAAGACATGTTCGATGACCCCCATCTCAATGCCAGTGGCGGGCTGGAACCGGTCACTCTGGATACTGGCGAGAAAACGAAACTGCCGGCTCTGCCAATTGAGATGAATGGGTCTCGCCCTTCTGCACCAGTACAGCTTTCCGCCATTGGCGAACACACGGATGCGCGTCTTGCCAGCATCGGTATCTCACCAGAAGAGATAGTTAGACTGCGAGAAAAAGGTGCTATCAGTTAGGCCAAGAGCTTCAGAAAATTGAGGCCGTAATCTGAGAGGCCTCACGTGATCATCGACACAGACATTTTGATCATCGGGGCCGGGGCCGCTGGGCTGACAGCCGCCCTTGCCGCCCATGATACGGGCGCTTCTGTCACGATCATCGAAAAACAGGATCAGCTCGGCGGCACCGCTGCCATTTCCGGCGGCATCGTCTGGGTGCCCGGCAATCATTATATGGATGCCCATGGTCTGAGCGACAGCCCTGAAGACGCAATGGCCTATTTCCAGTCGCTCGATCAGGGGGACATTGATGAAATCGTCCTGTCGGCCTTTGTCGATGAATCGCCCAAAGCATTGAAGTTTCTCGCAGAAAATAATGCTGCCGGGCTGAGCATGCTCGAAGGTTATCCCGATTATTATCTCGACCGCCCGGGCGCAAAGCCGGAAGGCGGCCGTGCACTCGATAATGATCTGTTTGATTTTAACACGCTTGGAGAGTGGGCCGACAAGATATTCGAACACGGGCCCGCGCCGCGCATGATGCTGCGGGAGACGCCGCTCGGCGGCGGGACGGGGGTGGTTGATCCGGAAGAAATGCAACGACGCGAGTCTGGCAACCTGCGCGGATGGGGACAGGCGCTGATCGGCCGGCTGCTCAAAGCCTGCCTTGATCGCGAAATTACACCTCTGCTTGCTGCGGATTGTCAGCAACTCAACATGGAAAATGGCCATGTTATCGGCGCAACTATTGCGCATGATGGCACTGCAAAGACGATCAAGGCCAGCAAGGGTGTGATCATCGCCACCGGCGGGTTTGAATGGAATGACCAGCTGAAACAGACCTTCCTGCGCGGTCCACTCGATGCCCCCGCTTCCCCTCCGGGCAATCAGGGTGATGGTCTCAAAATGGCGATGGCAGCGGGCGCCAGTCTTGGCAATATGACCAGCGCATGGTGGGTGCCAACATTGTCGATGCCCGGCGCGAATTGGGCAGATGGCAGCCAGCGATCCATGCCCGTTCTGATCGAACGCACCCTGCCGCATACGATCATGGTCAACCGCGCGGGCAAGAGATTTTGCAACGAGGCGAATAATTATTCGGCGCTGGCTGGAGCATTCCATTTTTTCGATCCAGCCACCTACAGCTATCCCAACCTTCCGGCTTTTTTGATCCTCGATCAGCAATATCTGTCCAAATATCCGCTGGCCACCGTGATGCCCGGAATGCCGCTTCCGGACTGGATCACAAGCGCTGATGATCTTGAAAGTCTCGCGAACAAGGTCGGCATAGATGGCGCGCAACTGGCGACAACCGTGGCCCATTTCAATCAACAGGCGGCGAAAGCACAAGACGAAGAATTCGGACGCGGGACGAGCGACTATGACCGCTTTTACGGCGACCGGTCCCGGCCTGGCGCATCGGCAACCTTGGGCCCCCTGACCGAAGCGCCTTTTCATGCCGTAGAAATCAATATGGGCGCGCTCGGTACCAATGGCGGGGCCAGAACCAACGGATCTGCCCAAGTCATCGGCCATGACGACAAACCCATTCCCGGATTGTTCGCGGCGGGCAATGTCATCAGCTGCCCGACCGGCGGCGTCTATGCCGGAGCCGGCGGGACATTGGGTCCAGCACTGACGTTCGGATATATCGCAGGCCGGTCAGCAGCGCGGCTGGTCAACACGTGAATTTCAGGAGGCGATGATCAAGATACTCACCATTGGCGCAACCGGGGACCAAGGCCACCCATTGCTCGAGAGATTGGTTGCAGCCGGTATGGAACCGGTTGCTGCATTGCGGAACATCCAGGCGCTCGCCAATACCCCCTTCGCTGATGTCGCCACCGTGAAGGCAGACCTGTATGATCCGGATTCATTGATCGCGGCGGCCCAAAACATGGACGCGATGGCGATCCATCTGCCTTTCGTGTTTGACCGCGAGAAAGCGGCCGAGCTGGGACACAATATTGCTGAAGCAGCCAAGGCAAGTTCGGTCAGCAAGATTGTGTTCAACACCAGTTGCTTTGTTGCAGATTTTGACAATGACAATCCGGCGCATGACGGCCGGCGCGAAATTGAAAAGGCGATTATAGAAAGCGGCGTCGACTATGTCATTTTCGAACCAAAAGTGTTCATGGACAACATGATCCGCAGCTGGAGCAAGCCGTCGATCGTGAACAGCGGCATTTTTGCCTATCCAGCCAAACCGGATTTGAAAATATCCTGGATCTGCCTGGATGATGTCGCTGCATTCATGGTCGAAGCCCTCCAGCGCGACGACCTGCCGAACGGGCGCTATGCGATTGGTGGCCCGGACGCGCTGATTGGCGATGAAGTCGCTGCGATCCTGAGTGAAGCTGCAGGAAAATCAATTGTTTTCAAAAGCCTGTCACCGGATGAATTCGCATCGGCGATGAGCTTGCTGGTGACCGGATCCGCCGAAGTTGTGCCCTTTAGCGTCTATGACGGCATGGCCAGCTTTTACCGCTTCTACAATACGCAGTCCGTGTCTCCCCTGATCGCGGATACACAGGAAATGGCGCGGCTATTCCGAACCAAACCTACGGCGCTCAAAGATTGGGCAGCACGGCAGGACTGGAGCGATCCCATCGATCCGGCTCTGGCAATCAGAATGGCGGGCATGCAATAAATGGCGGCGGCGAAGACCAGCGACCAGAAAGCCAATTATGCGCTTGGTGTGCTGTTTATCGTCACCATGCTCAATTTTCTCGACCGCCAGATTATCTCGATACTGGCAGAGCCGATCAAACGCGATCTTGGTCTGTCCGATACCCAACTTGGCCTGATGACCGGCCTGTCATTTGCGCTTTTCTATACAACGCTGGCGATACCGGTCGCCGCGCTGGCGGACCGCTGGAACCGCAGCCGGATTATCGCCATTGCCATTGCCATCTGGTCGGCCATGACTGTCCTGTGCGGACTGTCGGCAAATTTCGTGCAGTTATTTATGGCGCGCATCGGAGTCGGAATTGGTGAAGCCGGATCCGCCCCCGCATCCCATTCTCTGATCGCTGATCTGTTTCCTCCCGAACGCCGGGCCGGAGCGCTCGGCATATTGGGGATGTCCGTCCCGATTGGCGCTTTTATCGCCTATGCGGCTGGCGGCTGGATAGCGCAGGAGCTGAGCTGGAGAATTGCTTTTCTGATCGCAGGGGTGCCGGGACTGCTGGTTGCGCTCACGATGTGGTTCACGGTCCCTGACCCTCGCGGGAAACCGCGCTTGACCGAAGCCTTCAAGCCACTTCCCGGGAAGGCCAGTCTCAAAGACGCACTGGCGGAACTCTCCCAAAAGCCAGCTTACTGGCATCTGGTAGCCGGAGGGGTTTTGATCCAGTTTGTTTCTTATGGGCTTGCCAGTTTCTATGGTGGGCTGTTCGTCCGTGTCCATGGCATCGGCTATGGGGAACTGGGCTGGAAACTGGGCCTCATGGTCGGTATTTCGGGCGGATTGGGTGCCTGGCTCGGCGGCAAATTTGGTGACCGGCTGGGCAAGAAAAATCCTGCCTTGCCGTTGATCGTCAGCGGGCTGATTCTGATCGCGGCTGCGCCCGGAATGGCCTGGGCCGTTTACGCTGGCAGCGCCAATCTGGCCGTCTTGTTGCTGGCCATTCCTACATTCGCCGCCACATTCTATTACGGGCCAACATTTGCGGCGCTGCAGTTGCTCGCCAGTGAACAGACGCGGGCGCTGGCGGTTGCGATCTATCTGCTCATCGCCGGCCTGATTGGACTTGGACTCGGCCCGGTCTTTGTCGGCATTTTGTCCGACCAGCTGGCTATGAACCCGGGCGCGACCGAAGCCAGCGCATTGCAGACCGCTCTTGCCTGCCTGGCCATGTTCAACCTCTGGGCCGGTTTCCACTACTGGCGTGCACAGGCGCATCTGAAACAAACGGGATACCAGCTGGCGAGCTGATATCCCGTTCGTCGCGGACGATCGCTTGCCTCCACCCGTGCCGGGCTTCAGCAAGCGCGATCAGAATTTATAGCCAACTTCCACTCCCAGACGGCGGCGACCGCCAGGTGAGATAAACGAACCTCCGAATTCAACCGCCGGAATGACCTCATTGAGATATTTCCGATTGAACATGTTGTCCGCAAAGGCGGTGATTTTCCAGTTCTCGCCTTCCAAGCCAACCCGCAGATCAAGAACACCAAAGGCTTCCCGTTCGGTTGGTGTCAGATCGGCATCTCCGACAAAGGCGGGCAGCATCAATGCAGAACCCGGCAGCAAGCCGCTGAACAAGGTCGGTCCCACATCATCCTGCACCGTGTGGAAGAATGTCGGTCCGGTGATCCGATAGTCGGCCCGCATCACAAGATCGAAGCTGTTTGCGATCGGTGCAACCACCTGGGTACCAAGGTTGATCGTATAGTCAGATGTCGAAGGTGACTTGTTGCCAACCGTGTTCGGACGCGAACTGTTGGCCTTGATTTCGCTTTCGGTCACGTTGAGTGAACCAAAAATATCCCAGCCTTCGACTATCTCGATATTGGTGTTGAACTCCGCACCATAGATCTCGACTTCATCAATATTCGAAACGATGCGCAGCAAGCCAAATGCGCCCACGAAAAATTCGAAGAACTGCACGTCATCGGCCTGCGTATAATAGCCGGCAAGATCGAAGGTGACACGGCCATCCCAGAGGCTGCCCTTGATTCCGGCTTCAAACGCACTGGACGTTTCCTTGTCGAACACATCCTCAATCAGGATATTCGTGCCGAGAAACTGATTAAAGTTCTGATCGATAACTGCGGCAGAACCCTGGTTGTTAAACCCGCCGGATTTGAACCCGATGCCCCAGTTGGCGTAGACATTGACGTCGTCGGTCAACCCGTAACGCAGAGAAACTTTCGGCTGCAGCTGTTTGAACGTCCGCGATTGATCAGCAATCGCCCCAAATGCCTGACCCGGATTAATTGGTCCGCCAGTGAATGGATCGGTCGCTACCGGAACCAGGTTGCTGACACTGCGATCTTCGATATCATAGCGCAGCGCCACCCCGACATTGAACCGGTCGCTGGGTTCCCAGTCGACAGAACCGAAAGCCGCGTAGACATTGGTGTTGAAATTGTCGAAATAGAGCTGTGTGGTCGGGTTGGTGCTGTTCGCATCGTTGAACAATTCACGAATGATACCCTGCCCAAGATCAGCACCGAGGCTGACACCCACGTCGCGATCAATGTTCAGGAAATAAGCACCCACTTGCCAGTTGAGCGGTCCGTCGCTGTCCGAGGCCAGCCGCACTTCGGCACTGATGTCGGTCTGGTTGCGAATCTGATATTGCGTCCCGTCACAGGTCGTCGGGCTATATGGCCCGAAAGTCGAACCATTGGCTGGATCAAAGATAAACGGGACCGGATTGTTGCCGACGAAACCCGGGGAATTGACGGGAAAACCGGTCAATGCCGCAGTGGTGGCGAAACAGCTGTTTGATGCTGTCACCGAGGCCGGCGTCGCGCCCGGGAAGGTGAAGCGCGCAAAGTCAGCGGACGTTCCATCGGCGGTCAGCGCCTGATCAACGTCACTATAGAGCACCCAGGCAGTCAGGACGGCCGCATCAAACTGATGCTCTATCTTGGCCGATGCTTCAAAAGTCTGCTGGTCATTGGTCGGCCGGATATTGCTGTAAAAATTGAACGGATGGTCGTTCACATCTTCAAAGAAATCCGGGTTGACGCCGGCAAAATTGGGCAGATGGAACGAGGCGTTGAAATTGATCGACGCTCCCGAAAGATCTGCATAGCGCGCTTTCACATCGAGCTCCGTATCATCACCCAACTGCGTGACAAAACGTCCGTCAATCGACCAGGTCTCCTGATCGTCCACAACCGCTCGGTTGTTGAGGAAGGAATTGCGGAAGAAGCCGTCACTTGTCGTATAACTGCCGGACAGAACGAGACCGGAGCCTTCGCCGACCGGAACGGAAACATAAGCCGATGCCTTGTATGTATTGTCTTGTGCAGCACTGGCTTCAATACCGCCCTCGAGAAAATCACCGGGCTTCAGAGTCTGGATGACAATCGCACCCGCTGCTGCATTACGTCCGTAAAGCGCGCCTTGCGGCCCTTTCAGCACTTCGATCTGGCGCAAGGTTCCTTGCTTCTGGTTCAGCTGTGCCGTGTTGGTTTTCAATATCCCGTCGACGACCAGCGCAACCGAACTTTCTGCATCGCGTGTACCGTTAATACCGCGAATGTTGATCTGCGTGTCGCCCGCTTCCGCTGTTCCGGTAATGATCGTGACACCGGCCGTCAGCTGGACAAATTCATCCGCACGTTCGATTCCGGTTTTGTCGATGGCATCTGCACCGAAGACGGTGACCGAGGCGGGGACTTCTGTCAGCAATTCATCTTGACGACGAGCGGTAACGATAATGACATTGCTGTCCCCGGCATCGTCAGCAGCCTGGTCTCCGCTGGTTTGAGCCAAGGCCGGATTGTAGGTGACCAGGGCGGCAAAACCTGCCGATAGTGAAAGAGCTGTTTTAAGGCGACGCATTGTATTTTCCTTCCCTGAGTGGAATTTTTTTCGGGCCTTTTGGCCTCTGATAGTATTCAAGTGAGCACATTTGCTCCGCTCATGTAGACATAGACTTCCTGAAACTTGCCATCGCGAAGGCGCCAGAAATTGGTGTTGTTCAACAATGTGACATTGCCATCATCATCAATCAGCTCGGCAATGAAATTGGCAGCAATACGGCCATTGGCTTCATCGACCGTGCACACAAAATCACGATGGATAATCGTTTCATAAGCTGCGAAAAAATCCTCGAACATACGGCGGATTTCGCCCTTGCCGCTGTGCCGGGTGAAATCTGTTTGCACACAGAACAAGGCTTCGTCGTGGAAACAGTCCAGTGCCGCATCCATGTTCTTGGCATCGACATTTCCAAAATAGGTTTTGGTGGCAAATTCAATTAGTGCATCGCGGGAGAGACCGGGTTCATATTGCATCAGGCGTCTCCTTCTTTGAGCAGGTTGTCACCGCTCATGTAAACCGTAACATGCTGGAACAGCCGGTCTTTGCAGTAAAAGCGGTTGCAGTTTTCATAGCGCAATTGCTCACCGCCATTAGGCGTGATCAAAACCGTAAACTGCGAACAGACCGCGTTGGTTTCGGGATCCGCCGTGTGGACGAAATTGCCGTGCCAGATATCTTCGAAGTCAGCGAACAGCTTTTCAAACATGGACCGGATCGCATCGCGGCCATTATGCGTCGTGTCCGATGTCGCTTCGTAGAGAATAGCATCCGGTGCGAAACAGTTGAGCACCTGAGTCAGATTCTTGTTATCAACCCCGTCAAAATAACGCTTGGTGACGATATCCACGTAAAAGGGATAGGGAAGCGGCGTTTGCCCCGCCATGCCGGGAGTCCAGTCTGCCATCAATACCAACCCTTTCTTATATCGTCGTCTTTGGGAACTTCGGGAGCCGGAAACGCTTTCTTGCTGTGCGTAAGGCCCAGTTCGATCAGTGTTTCCAGAAATTTATAAGCCACCTGGCCGGGATTGAGGATCGGTATCGGAAGATTGTCATCAAGAAATTTCGCGGACTGATGCATGGTTGTTGATCCAAGAACGATCACATCCGCACCGTCTTCTTCCATCGCCGCCGTGGCTTCCTCTTTCAGCTTGTCAAAAATGACTTCTTCCTTTCCGGCGAGCAACTCGGTCACGTCCGGACGGGTTTCGATTGAACGGAGGGAAGCGACGCGCTCCCACCAGCCATATTCTGTCAGCGTCTTTTCATAGAGCGGGAACCATTCCGACCACATGGTCAGCACCGTGAATTTTTTACCCAGCATCATCGCCGCAGCGAAAGCGGCCTCTCCGGGCCCCACCACCGGGATTGAAAGCCGCGAGCGCAACGCTCGCATGCCGCTGTCGCTCACCGTGTCGATCAGCACGCCGGCATAGCCTTCTTCTTCGGCCTTGATGCCTGCCTGGAACACCGTCCAGTCCATCAACATCGTATCATGATAGCTATCGCCCAGTGCTGCTCCCCACGGTACGGCTACAAATTCAGGAGCAAATCCTTCCCGGACAAAATCTGCTGGCAATTGCTCCGCACGAGCAGCTACACCGGCCTCATCCATCGGAATGGGTACAATGACTTTAATGCGCTTTGGGTTCGGCATATTTGACAATTACCTCCTGATCGCTTCTATTGTATACAATTCTGTTCCGTCAAGCGGAAAGTCACCTGCCGATCAACTGTCACTTTTATAGTTGCACAAAGGAAACATATGAGTCGCGCCGCCGAAACCGCATATGAAAAGATCCGCCACTATATTTTGCACGGGGAAGCGGATCCCGGCATGCAATTGACAGAGGAAAAACTGGCGGAGATATCAGGCGTTTCACGAACCCCTGTGCGCGATGCCGTGCGCCGTCTGGAGAATGAAATGCTGCTGGTCCGCAGCGCCTCAAAGCGCCTCTCTGTCGCGGACTGGTCAGATGGAGAGATCGATGAAATGTTTACGCTGCGCGCCATGCTCGAGGCCCATGCCGCCGAACGCGCCGCTGCTCGTATCGACGCCGATGCACTTAACGCTCTTCGCGGTATCAATGAAGACCTGAAAAAAGCGGTCGCCAAAAACCGGCCCGACGTCCCGGCTTTTCTGGATGCAAATCGCCGCTTTCATGATTTGATTCTTGAATGCGCTGCGTCTCCGCGTCTCAGCAAGATGCTTCCGGCATTGGTCGAACAACCGGTTGTTCGCCGCACGGCCCAGCAATATTCCAAAGAACAGCTGGATCAGTCTGCACGGGATCATGACGAACTGATTGCCGCCTTTGCGGCGCAGGACACGAGCTGGGCCTGGTCGGTCATGAACAGCCATATTCGCCGCGCGTTCCATACGTTCAACACCGCAGCAGATATCAAAAGCGACTGACGATTTTCAGATAATGCCGCGTGCTGCGAGGTCCGCCCGCTGCGCGCTGTCCATTCCCAGAAGTTCGCCGTAAATCGCCTCGTTATGGGCTCCCAGTTCGGGCCCGATTGTTTCCACACTACCCGGTGTGGCGGATAATTTGGGGGCGACATTCTGCATGACAAAATTGTCGTGTTGCGGGTGATCCATCTCGACCAAAGCCTCGCGGGCGGCGAAGTGCGGATCCGCAATCATCTCAGGCGCACGATAGATATTGCCCGCTGGAACGCCGTGCTTTTCGCAGAGTTCAAGTACTTGCGCGCTGGTCAGTGTCCGCGTCCACTGGTTGATCCGTTCATCCAGCTCCGTCTGGTTTTCACCGCGCGCCATATGCGTGGCATAGCACGGATCATCACCCAGTTCCGGCTGCCCCATCATTTCGGCCATGCGTTTCCAGACGCTATCCTGATTTCCGCCAATAAGCACGCTACCGTCCGATGTCGGATAGACGTTGGAAGGTGCGATTTTCGGCAATATGGATCCGGTGCGTTCCCGAATGTGGCCCGCGACTGTATATTCAGCGACGGTTGATTCCATATTGGCCAGCACCGCTTCATAAATTGCCGAATCGACAACCTGCCCCTTGCCGGTCACATGCCGGTGGTGCAGCGCCATCATCGCGCCGAGACAGGCATATGTCGCTGCCAGCGAGTCGCCGATGGACAGGCCTGCTCGACTTGGCGGCCGGTCCGGTTCGCCCGCAATATAGCGCATGCCGCCCATCGCCTCGCCAATCGAGCCATAGCCTGCGCGCGAAGCATAAGGCCCGGTTTGCCCATAGCCAGACACCCGAATCATGATCAGTGCTTCGTTGATCTGGTTCAGTTCGTCATAGCCCAGACCCCATTTCTCCATCGTGCCGGGGCGAAAATTCTCGAGCAGGAAATCGGATTTCCTGGCAAGGCGCCGAACGATATCCTGGCCTTCCTTTTCCCGCAGATTCAAGGTGATGGATTTCTTGTTGCGCCCTACAACAGAGAACCAGAGCGGTATTCCCTGCCCCCAGCTGCGCATCGCATCGCCAATTTTGGGTGGTTCGATCTTGATGACTTCCGCACCGTGGTCGCCCATCAACTGTCCGCAAAAAGGGCCTGCAATCAGTTGCCCCATTTCGATCAATCGCAATCCAGACAGAGCCCCTTGCGTCATTCAAAAATCTCCCGCATCATCCTTTTGCTATACAAAGCAGATTCAGGATTGTATACAAATTTTATGACCCACGCCTCTCCGTCCCCGGTTGAAATTCTTGAAGTTGGCCCGCGTGACGGGCTGCAGAACGAATCTGATATCATATCCACCTCGGACAAATTGCAGCTGATCAACAATATGATTGATGCCGGTGTTCGGCGCATGGAAGTGGCAAGCTTTGTCCATCCCAAGCGGGTTCCGCAAATGGCGGACGCCGAAGCGGTGATTGCAGGCCTGCAAGATCGGGACGACATGTCCTATATCGGCCTGTGCCTCAACAAGCGCGGCGTGTTGCGTGCGCTCGCCACCAAAGAAGGGGGCAAGCGGGGCATTGATGAAGCCGGGTGCGTCGTCGTGGCCAGCGATACTTTTGGCGAGAAAAATCAGGGTCAGACCATCGAACAGGGCATTCGCGAGAATCGCGAAATGATCCGCTTTGCCAAAACCGAAGGACTCAAGGCGCAGGTCACAATCTCTGCTGCTTTTGGCTGCCCGTTCGAAGGCCCGGTTCCCGCCGAAACAGTATTACATATCGCAAGCGAGATTGCCCAAGAGGGCCCTCTCGAAATTGCGCTGGCCGACACCATTGGCGTCGGCGTCCCGGGTCAGGTCGAAAATCTGTTCGGCCAGCTGCACGAATTGCTGCCGGACAACATATCCATGCGCGCCCATTTTCATGACACACGAAATACCGGCATCGCCAATGCCTGGGCCGCGGTCCGGTCGGGCGTCAAGACACTGGATGCCAGTCTGGGCGGTCTCGGCGGATGTCCATTTGCACCCAATGCGACCGGCAATATCGCGACCGAGGATCTGATCAACCTGCTGGATCGGTCCGGGGTTCCGCATAATCTGGACCTTCGCACAGCGATCAAAACCAACCAATGGTTTGCGAAAATCATGAACCGGCCGCTTCCCTCCTTGGTGGCAAGAGCCGAAGCCTGAATGCATAATCACAAGAAGAGAGAGAAATAATATGGGGTACCGACTGGGCGTTGATGTCGGCGGGACATTTACGGATTTGCTGCTGTTCAATCAGGAGAGCGGAGAATCCTGGCGAACCAAGACGCCATCGACCCCGCATGACAGTTCCGAAGGCATATTGAATGGCGTGCACGCCATTTGTGAAGATGCCGGCGTTGACCCCAAGGCGATTGACTATTTCCTTCACGGAACGACGGTCGCAACCAATGCCGTGCTGGAAGGCAAAGGCGCGAAGGTTGGCCTGATCACGACGGAAGGTTACCGCGATATCATGCAGATCGCCCGGAGCTTCGTTCCCGGCGGTCTGGCGGCCTGGATCATCTGGCCCAAACCGGAGCCGCTCGCCGCACTGGAAAATACCGTAACCGTCAACGGCCGGATGAATGCAGATGGCGAAGAAGTTCGGCCATTGGATGATGCCAGTATCGGCGCAGCGATCACCCAATTGAAAAACAATGGTGTCGAAGCTGTCACGGTGTCGCTGATGAATGCCTATGCCAATGGCGCACATGAAAGCCGGATCGGCGAGATGGTCGTCTCGGAAATGCCGGACGTGCCGGTCTCGCTGAGTCATGAAGTCCTGCCCGAAATGCAGGAATATGAGCGCACCCTGACCACAGTTGCCAACGCTGCCGTGCGTCCGGTGGTCAGCAATTATGTCTCCAGCCTGCGCTCCAAACTGGCGGATATCGGAATGGGCGGAAAATTTTCGCTGCTGCGTTCCGATGGCGGCTTGATGTCTTCGCAAAAAGCGGAAGAGCATCCGGTCAATATCCTCATGTCCGGCCCCGCCGGCGGGGTAACCGGCGCCATGTGGGTAGCAAAAAATGCCGGGTTGAAAAATATCCTGACGCTCGATGTCGGTGGCACATCCACAGATGTGGCCTTGATCGAGAATCTCGAACCACGCCGTGTCCGCACAACCGAGGTGGGCCATTTGTCGGTCCGAGCCTCCTCTCTGGACGTCAAAACCGTGGGTGCTGGTGGCGGCTCGATTGCCTATGTGCCAGAGCTGACCGGAGCCCTGCGCGTTGGCCCGCAATCGGCAGGAGCCGTGCCCGGCCCTGTTGCTTACGGAAAGGGCGGCGAAGAGCCGACCGTGACAGACGCGAATGTGGTTCTTGGCTATCTTCCGGAAAACCTGCTCGGCGGCAGCTTCCAGCTTGACCGCGAAGGGGCCAAAAAATCGGTTCAGAAAATTGCCGACGCCTTGGGTATCGAATTGATGGCTGCGGCACGCGGTATCATTGATATCGTCAACGAAAACATGTTCGGAGCGCTCAGAATGATCTCCGTGCAGCAAGGCTATGACCCACGCCATTTTGCCTTGATGGGCTTCGGCGGTGCCGGTCCGTTGCATGTCAATGCGGTGGCCAAATTGATGGATAGCTGGCCAGCCGTTTCGCCCGTTTCTCCGGGTGTATTATGTGCGCTGGGTGATGCAACGACCCGCATGCGGACGGAAACGGCGCGATCTTTTTCAAAACTCGCAACGACCACCGATGCTTCGGAGCTGATCACAATTCTCAAGGAAATGAACGACCAGACCCGGGCAGAACTGGTGTCAGACGGGCTTTCCGAGGACGAGATTACCAGCGAGTTTGAAGTCGACGTGCGCTATGCCGGACAGGCTTTTGAAGTGCCGCTGACGATCACACCCGAAGTACTCGAAAATGATGGCATTGACGGCATATTGAAACGCTTTGACGAAGAACATCACCGGCTGTTCACCTTTAACATGGATACACCGCACGAGATCGTGAATTTGCGTGCTGTTGCGCTTGGTCAGGTGCTCGATCTGGCGGCGACCGAACTTCCCAAAGGCAATGGCGATCCAATCGATGCGAAAATGCGCGATCACACCATGTGGATGGATGGCAAGGAACAGGACGGTGCGATCTATGATCGCTCGAAACTGAAACAGGGGGATATCATCCCCGGTCCGGCGATCGTGATCGAGATGGACTCGACGACATTGATCGAAACCGGATGTGTTGCCGAGGTGGATGCCTTTGGCAATATCCTGATTAACCTGGCGGAGGGACAGTAAAATGCCTGCACAAATTATTGAGTCAAACACCACGCCATTCAAGAAAGTTGATATTGATCCGGTCACGCTGGACATTATCGAAAACGCCCTGCGCAATGCCCGGGTCGAAATGGATGCCACATTGGTGCGCACAGCCATGTCTCCCGGCATCCGCGAGCAAGGTGATGCCTTTCCGCTGATAGCGGATCATACCGGCAAGATGATTGTCGGCCAGTTTGGCAGCTATATCGGGCCGTTTCTCGAAGGCTTTGACGGGACCGTCGAGGATGGCGACATGATTTTCCTGTCCGATCCCTATTCGGTGGCCGGGGCGATCAGCCACAGCAATGACTGGCTGGTGCTGCTGCCGGTGTTCAAGGACGGTCGGGTTATCGCCTATACATCGATGTTCGGACATCAGTCCGATATCGGCGGCAAAGTGGTTGGGTCGATGCCGATCAACGCCCATTCCATTTTCGAGGAAGGCGTCCGCATTCCACCGGTGAAAATCTGGAAGAAGGGCGAATATAACGAAGATCTGATCAAGCTCGTCATGCACCAGACCCGCAAGCCGGACTGGTGTCAGGCCGATCTCAACGCACTGATCGCATCCTGTCGTGTGGCTTCGCGCCGCGTGGTGGAAATGGCCGAGCGTTTCGGAGACGATGTCTATGTTTCCGCAACGCAGGAACTGCTGGCCCGCAACCACCGCGCGATGAAAGCGCTGATCGGTCAGGCCATTGGCGAAGAGCCCGTCAGCTTCGAAGATTATTTGTGTGATGACGGCATGGGCTCCGGTCCCTACAAGATCAAATGCACCATGTGGCGCGAGGGCGACAAGGTCATTCTCGATTTTGCGGGAACCGATCCGCAAAGTCAGGCATCGATCAACTTCCTGCTGAATGAAAGCATGTTCAAGATGTTCTTCGGCATCTACATGATCATGGTCTTCGATCCGCAAATCCTGTTCAACGACGGCTTCTATGATCTGATTGATGTACGCATACCTGAAGGATCATTGCTCAAACCGCAATTTCCGGCAGCCCTGTCGGGGCGAACCCACGCATTGGGGCGTATTTTTGATATTCTCGGCGGCCTGCTTGGTCAAAAAACGCCGGAATTCCTGAACGCTGCCGGTTTCTCGTCTAGCCCGCATCTCTTTTATTCGGGCAATGACAAGAAAGGCGACTGGTTCCAGCTGTTCCAGATTGGCTTTGGCGGTATTCCCGGACGTCCGATGGGCGACGGGCCCGACGGCCACTCGTTGTGGCCGGGCTTTACCAATGTTCCGAACGAATTTCTGGAACGTTATTTCCCGCTGTTGATCGAACGTTATGAAACCAAAGCAGACAGCGGCGGTGCCGGCTTGCACCGGGGCGGCAATGGTATTCACATGACCTATCGCTTCCTCGCAGCCGGAACAATTTCCATTCATGATGATCGCTGGTTTGTTCCGCCCTGGGGCGTCAATGGCGGCGAACCCGGAAAGCGAGCACGCAAGATTCTGGAAAAGGCAGATGGCACCAGCGTCATTGTCGGCAACAAGATTGAGGAAGTTGCAGTGGAAGAAGGCGATCAGCTGCACTTCATCACCTGGGGCGGCGGCGGATGGGGCGATCCGCTTGAACGCGACCCCGCTCTGGTCGGCAAGGAAATCACCCAGGGGCTGGTGACTCCGGACGGCGCAAAGGAATATGGCGTGATTGCCGATGCGAATGGTGTCGTAGATGCAGCAGCCACCGAAGCGCTGCGGGCAGAAATGGCTGCGAAACGCGGTCCGTTACCGTTGTTCGACTATGGCCCGGGGATCGAAACGCTGCGCGAAAATTGCGAAGCGGAGACGGGACTCAAACCACCTGTTCAACCGGTCTGGCCGACTCTGGAAGCTGCGGAATAGCTTCAATCTGCTAGTAGACTTCCCCTTTGCCGCTCATCATCGTGGCGGCAAAGGGAGAGACTATCAGTATGAGCATATTGGACAATTTTCGACTGGACGGCGAAGTCGCTGTCGTGACCGGTGCGGGCAAGGGGATTGGTCGCGCCATCGCCCTGGGACTGGCCGAGGCGGGCGCCGATGTCGCAGTTGCCTCTCGAACCGCTGGCGATATTGACCGGGTCGCGGACGAGATTCGCGCACTTGGTCGCAAGGCCATTGCGATCCCCACAGATGTTACAAAAATGGACTCGCTCGAAGCTCTGGCAGAACAGACGGTTGCCGAACTGGGGTCACTCAGCATCTGGGTCAGCAACGCCGGCGGCCTGCCCGATGGTACACCGCGCTATCTCACCCGCACACCCGAAGACAAATGGGATGCGCAGATTGATCTCAATCTCAAAAGCGTCTGGATGGGAGCAGTCGTCGCGGCCAGACAGATGACGGACGAGGGTGGATCGATCATCAACATTTCCTCCCGTGCATCGATGGGCGGCCAGCTGAAAAATGGTCCTTATGGCGCGTCCAAGGCCGCAACCAACAGCCTGACTCAGACATTATCGCTCGAACTCGCGCCAAAAATCCGTGTCAATGCGGTCGCACCAGGGCCAATTCCGACCGAGAATTTTGATGAATCCATGGGGATTGATACCGATGAAAAGCGGCAGGCCTTGCTTAAGCAATTCCAGATTCCACTCGCCCGTTTCGGTGCAGAAGAAGATATCGCGTCGGCCGTGGTCTATATGGCATCACCCGCAGCAGGCTGGGTGACCGGCCAGTGTCTGTTCGTCACCGGCGGCAAGTGATTTCAAGGTTTCAAAGCGACTGGCCGTCGTCCACGACAATATCAGAACCGGTGACCGAGCGGGATGCATCGGACGCAAAATAAAGCATCATTGCATCCAGCGATTCCTTTTCCTGCAGACGCCGCCGATGGAATCCCGCAATCTGTCCTTTGCCGCCTTCGGTCTGATACCAGTCGCCCTGAATCTCGGTGGCAATGTAACCGGGGTGAATCGTATTCACATTCACCCCCTGACGAACCCACTCACGCGCCATGTTTCGGCCCAGATGCGTCACCCCGGCCTTGGTTGCGGCATAGGCGCTGTCGCCATTGGCATTGAGCCGTGATGTAATCGATCCAATAATGGTAATCCGTCCGTTTTCCTTTTCCCGGCTGCCACTGGCGATCAGCCGTTTGGCCCCTTCGCGCGCAACGGAATAGACACCGGTAAAATTGGTGGCGACGAGGCGTTCGACATCTGCCAGCGGCAGATCAGTCGTCCGTCCAGCCGCGCTGAGGCCGGCATTGGCGACGATCGAATCAACCGTATCAAAGGTCGATTCCGCTGCATCATAAGCGGAAATGATCGATGCTTCATCCGTGACATCCAGCGGTACGGCCAAGGCCTTGCCGCCCTGGTTTTCAATTTCCGTGGCCAGCTGTGCCGTACGGTCTGTCCGCCGCGCTCCGAGCACGACCTGCGCTCCCGCCTGCGCAAACAACCGGGCAAAATGCGCGCCGAGGCCGGAGGATGCTCCAGCTATCAGGGCGGTTCTGCCGGTGAGCGAAAAAGGAATATCCATTGGCAAGCGTCTCCTGAAACTGACTGTCAAATTGGCTGTAGACCATTGCCTTTCGCTCGGCCAATATCGCTTTGCATAGGGGAGACAAAGATGCTCGATTCAAAACTCGACTATTCCGGAAAGACAGTCTGTATTGTGGGCGGATCCAGCGGGATTGGCAATGCGACAGCTCAGGCCTTTCGGGCATGCGGTGCCAATGTTCATGTCACAGGCACGCGAGCCGGGCCAGATGACTATGACAAGGCGCAAGGATCTGATCTCGAAGGGCTGTCTTATGCACAGGTCGATGCAGCCGACGACGCGGCCATCAATGCCTATTGCCAGACATTTGACCGACTGGATGTTCTGGTCTGCTCGCAAGGCATGGTGCTTTACAAGCGTGCGGAGTTTGAATCGGACAACTTCACCAAGGTGATTCAGGTCAATCTCAACAGCCTGATGACCTTCGCCGGAGCGTTCCATGACCTGCTCAAGCAAGCAAAAGGGTCGATGATCATCATCAGTTCGACTGCTGCTTTCCATGCCACAGTCGGAAATCCCGCCTATAATGCTTCGAAAACCGGGGCAATGGGCCTAACCAGAACTCTTGGCAAAGCCTGGGCACCGGATGGCATCCGGGTCAATGGCATTGCCCCGGGACTTATCGCCACCAAGATGACCGCCGTGACGACCGAGAACCCCAAAAGGCGGGAGGCGACCATTCGCAATATCCCGGTTGGCCGCATTGGCGATCCGGAGGACATGGCCGGATTATCGCTGTTTCTCGCCTCACCACTGGCCAGCTACATTGTCGGACAAACGATTATCGCGGATGGCGGATTGTTGCTTTAGTTCAGACAGTTGCCGGATCGTCGGTTACTGCTCTGCCCGTCCACCAGAACAAGAACACAGCGATCGTCAGGCTGACGACAACGGTGGTGATGACTGCATAGCTGAGCGACATCGAGCCATAAGCGTCCGCCCAGTTATCGCTCATCAAGCCAATCAAGGCCGGGCCTATGCCATATCCGAGCAGATTTATCGTCAAACTGCTGATCGATGATGCGGTTCCGCGTTCGGTTGGCAGGACCGAAGACTGCACCATGGAGATGGCGGCACCCTGCGTGGATACCAGAAGCACATAACCGATTATGTAGAGCGCAAGGGTGAGTTCGAGACTGCCTGCCAGCAGGCACAAGGTCCAGAACGGCAGGGTCAATGCCATGGCGACACTGCAATACCATGGCCGCCATTTGGGGTTTTTCTTCGCCAGAAAATCAGCCAGGTAGCCGCCCAAGATCATGCCGGGCACACCGCCGACAAACAAAGTCGCGCCGAGATAGACACCCGCTTCTCCCTGCGTCACGTCAAAATTGCGGATCAGGGTCGGGGCCATCCATATGGCAAATGCGAAGGAAGGGACATTGGTGAAAGAATTCGCCAGAACAACACGCCTGAAAACGGTATTCTTCCAGAGCGATCGCATCGTCATCATGAACGGTTGCTGCGTATCATCTCCGCCTTGCTGTGCACCTGGCTTGAAAAATTGTCCGCGCTTGGGTTCCCTGACCGTCAGATAGAGGATGATCCCCAGCAATATTCCCGGCAGGCCAAGGATGATGAAGGTCCAGCGCCAGCCATAGGATTCTGCGATCAATCCGCCGGCAGCATAGCCCAGCACCGGACCCAGAACCGCACCCACGGCAAATATTCCCATGGCCCGCGACAATTCATGCGGCGCGAAATAATCGGTGATGATGGAAACCGAGGGCGGACCGCCGCCGGCCTCCCCCACTCCCACGCCAAGGCGCGCCAGCAACAGGGTCCAGAACCCGACCGCTGCCCCACAAAGGGCCGCCATCAGGCTCCACAACGACAAGGCTATGGCCACCATGTTTTTGCGGTTGGTGCGATCCGCCAGACGCCCCGCCGGGATACCCAAAATCAGATAGAATGCCGTAAAGGCGGTCCCGGCCAACAAACCAATCTGGGTATCACTGAGCAGAAACTCGGCTTTGATATCCTCGATCAGAATCGACATGACCAGCCGGTCGGTGATGTTGAACATGAATGTCAGCATCAGCATGATCAGCACGTAATAGCGATAGATACCTCCGCCAGTTGGTGTCGCCTGATGAGCCATTTGCATCCCCTCCCAAAGGAAAGACGGGAATAGCGCGAAAAAGGGGGCGCAACCAGTCTGGCTGCACCCCCTTTAGTGATAGGTTTGTTCAAGCTACCCGAATCCGTTCATCCTGAGCTTGTCGAAGGATGCCTGGAATATTCGGCTTTGCCAACCATGCCTCGACAAGCTCAGCACGAGCGGCAACGAACTACCTCAAGCCGCGTTGAGCTTGATATGCCGGCGCATATGATGGTCGACGCTGCCAAATTCACCTTCAATGATCGAAAGCCGTTTGAAGTAACTGCCGACCGCCAGCTCGTCTGTCATGCCCATGCCGCCATGAGTTTGAATGGCGTTCTGGCCAATGAAGCGCGCGGACTGGCCGATCCGCACCTTTGAAGACGATACCGTCTGCTTGCGCGTCGCGTCATCTTCATCCAGCTTGATCGTCGCCAGATAGGACATGGACACCGATTGCTCATATTCCATCAACATGTCGGCCATCCGGTGCTGGAGCACCTGAAAAGAACCAATCGCGGTGCCAAATTGCTTGCGCTGGCGCGAATAGTCCAATGTCATTTCGTTGGTCACTTTCATCACCCCGGTTGCTTCCGCGCAAACCGCTGCAGTGGCTTCGTCGACAACTTTTTCAACAAGCGGCAAACCATTGTCCGCATCACCGATCAGTGCATCGCCGGAAAGTTTGACATTTTCAAAATAGACTTCCGATGCCCGGCGCCCGTCAACCGTGCCATAATCGCGAAGGCTGACGCCATCCGCATTTTTGGCAACGATGAATACGGACACACCACCTGCATCGCGCTGGTCACCGGATGTCCGGGCCGTCACGACAAAATGCGTCGCCCAAGGCGCGCCAATCACAACCGCTTTGTGACCATTAAGGACATAGTCGCCGCCATCCGCTTTCGCCGTGGTTTGCAGATCCGCAAGATCGTAGCGTCCGCGTGGTTCCGCATAGGCAAAAGCAAAAACCATCTCACCGGAGATAATGCCGCCAAGATACTCTTCTTTCTGCGCCGCGGTACCTGCATGTTTCAGGAAGCCACCTCCGCAGACCACGCTGGGCACGAAGGGCTCGACCGCCAGGCCTTTGCCAAATTCTTCCATGATCAGCATGGTTTCGGTTGGGCCGCCGCCAAAGCCGCCATCTTCTTCGCTAAATGGTGCTGCGAGCATGCCCAGCTCCGCCAGTTGCGCCCATAGTTCGGGACGCCATCCGGCTTCACTCTCAATCACTTCGCGGCGCGTATCCCATTCATATTGCTCGCGGATCAGGCGGGAAATGCCGTCGCGAACCATATTCTGTTCGTCGGTAAAATTGAAATCCATCTGTCTGTTACTCCTGCGTCAGGCGATTAAAGCCCGAGAATCATCTTGGTGATAATATTGCGCTGGATCTCGTTGGATCCGCCGTAAATCGAGGTTTTGCGCATATTGAAATAGGTCGGGGCCGCATGATGGGCATAGTCCGGTCCGATCGGGAAATCGTTGGAACCATCATCCGGGAAGCTTCGGAAATCCGGTGTGCCATAATGGCCAACGGCTTCAAGGGTCAGCTCCGTCAAACGTTGCTGGATTTCCGTACCCTTCACTTTCAGCAACGAGCTTTCAGGACCAGGTCCCTTGCCGGCCTGTTCACCGGCCAGCGTGCGCAGCTCGGTAATCTCCAGTGCCGCCAGATCGATTTCCAGTTGGCTGATCTTGCGGGCAAAACCCATATCTTCGATCAGCGGCTTGCCGTCGAGCAATTCCGATGCTGCAATTTCCTTGAGCTGTTCGACACCGCGTTTGGACCGTGCGACGCCGGCAATACCCGAGCGTTCGTGGGCAAGCAGGAATTTGGCATAGGTCCAGCCCTTATTCTCTTCGCCGATCAGGTTGGTCGCCGGGACGCGCACGTCCGTGAGCCAGACCTCGTTCACTTCGTAGCCGCCATCGATCAACTTGATCGGCCGGACTTCAATACCCGGTGTTTTCATGTCGACCAGAATGAAGCTGATGCCCATTTGCGGTTTGGGCGCATCGGGATCGGTGCGGCACAGGAAGAAGCCCCAGTCGGCGTGCTGCGCCAAAGTTGTCCAGGTCTTCTGTCCGTTGATGATATAATCATCACCATCGCGGACAGCCGTGGTTTTCAACGAGGCGAGGTCAGAACCGGCTCCCGGTTCGGAATAGCCCTGACACCACCATACATCACCGCTTTGAATGCCGGGAAGATGCTCCGCTTTCTGTTCCTCATTGCCAAAGGTGTAGATCACCGGACCGACCATCGCGACGCCAAAGGGCAAAGGCATGATCGCATTGACACGCGCATTTTCTTCCGACCAGATATAACGCTGTGTCGGCGTCCAGCCGGTTCCGCCATATTGTTCGGGCCATGCCGGCGTGGACCAGCCCTTTTTGCCAAGGATCTTGTGCCAGGCAGCCATATCTTCCGGTCCGAGCTCATCCTGAACGCCTCTCCCTTCAATATGTTTGGGATAGTTATTCTCGATAAAGCTCCGCACTTCGGCGCGGAATGCATTTTCCTCTTCGGTGAATTCCAGGTTCATAGGGATGTCTCCATTGGCAAATTTGCAGCAAACATAGGCCAAAAACGGCGAAAAACAAGCGATTCGAGCGCTCAGTCGGGTGACGCTACGGCAAGCTGGACTTGCTCAGACCTTTCGAACATGCCTGCGGCCTGGATCAGCTACCCGGACTAGCTGCCCGTCACATCATGTCCGTATAGCCAGTCCAGTTGCCGTTCGACGACGGTCGGTGCAATCTTTCCCGCGAGCCAGACCGGGCTCTGGGGCCGCCGGTGATGAAAGAGTTCCATATTGACGCGTGCGGCCGCCTGAACACGGGTGACCCGCGCGATCCGGGTTTGAAAATATGATTCCAGAGCAACCGCTATATCATCTGCATCAGATAAAAGCCTGGCGAGCACATAACTATCCTCGATCGCCTGCACCGCGCCTTGCGCCATAAAAGGCAGCATCGGATGGGCCGCATCGCCCAGCAGGACCACTCTCTCGTCAGACCAGCGATCCAGGGGTTTTCGATCGAACAGCGCCCAGCGATAATGATGGTCGGCTTTTTCAATCAATGTCCGGATGATCGGATGCCAGCCCGCAAAATCCGCCAGCGCTTCCTCGCGCGAGCCCGCTTCCGTCCAGCTTTCCTTTTGCCAGTCATCACGCTCCACCACCCCAACAAAATTGGCCAGTTCCCCGCCGCGAAGCAAATAGGTTACCGCATGTTGCCCGGACCCGGTCCAGACGCTTGCAGCCGGCGGAGGAACATGTCGTCCCAGCCGCAAAACCGGAACCACCGCACGCCACGCAACATTGCCCGTGAATTGCGGTGCCTCGGGCCCAAGCATCTGGGTACGGATGACCGAATTTATCCCGTCTGCGCCAATCAGTACATCGCCGTCCACGCTTGTTCCGTTTGCCAGTTCAGCCTCTGCGCTGTCTGCTTTCTGCCAATACCCGGTCACTTCAACCCCGGTGCGCACCGCCTTCACAGCGTTGCTATCCAGAGCCTGCGTCAAAACAGAAATCAGGTCGGCGCGATGAATATGTATGTAAGGCGCACCATAGGCCTGTTCCATCTGATCACCCATCGCGCTGACCATGATGACCCGACCGCTTTTCCCTTTGCGAAACTGACTCGCGCGCGGCCGGAATCCGGCAGCTTCAATCGCGGGCCCCAGTCCCAGCGTCTGGAACACCTGCATGCCATTGGGACTGATTTGAATGCCCGCTCCGACCTCCTCAATCGCGGCCGCCCGCTCGAGTACCGAAACTTCCCAGCCAAAATGACGGAAACACAAAGCTGCGGTCAGTCCGCCAATACCTGCGCCGACAATGACCGCCTTCATGATCGGTCGGTTTCCTGAGAAAATTTATCCTTGCGACGCTTGCCAAATCGCATCCCGCGCTCCAGCTTTCCGCGCAATGCCGTATAATAGGCCTCGAGGAAAATCCGTTCATCACCATGGCCGGGTTCCCAACCGATTTTGGCGCATATCGATGCGGCTACGGTTTGCAGGGCTTCCTCGGACCCTTTTCGCAAAACACTTTCCAGTGTCTGCAATTCATACTCGCCATAGACGGCCAGATCGGCATCGGAAAACTGATATCTACTGCCCTGGCTATTGCCGGTTTTGTCATCAACCTGAAGATCAGTTGATGGTGCAACCACATCGCCCAACTTGCGTTTGGGATTTTGGATGACCCACGTGCCTGCAATCAAATCCCCACAGCGCAGCCGGTCCTTGTTGAACAGGGGAAAGAGCAGGAACATCAGCACCCAGACAAACCCGGCCCAGGCCGTAAAGCTGGTCATCGATCCGTCTGACGTGCCCGAGCTCAGAAATACCAGAGGCAGGAAAAGTTCAATGTCGCGGATGATATTTCGCGCGATAACCGCTTCGGCGGTCAGCTGCCCGCCATCGCGCGCGGCCACCCGAATTCCCACGGCGCGTTTTCCCCAGGTGGCAGCACGGTCGCCCAGTTCAAAATAGAGAAAATAAGCGTTTCGAAAGAGAAAAATTGCGATAATCCAGATCACGATCACGACATTGAGCGGTCCGCTGGCTTCTGCTTCCAAATCTCCGCCGAACGCCGATGCAAAACCCATCCATGCCAGCAGTCCGAGCAAGGAAACGACAAATATCAATGACAATATGATGATGATATCCAGCATCAGCGCTCCGGCACGCGCACCGGCCGGGGCCACGGCAACATTCAACGACACGCCCTCTGGCGAAATCATTACGCGATCCAGTTTGGTATCTCTCACGCGTCGAACCGATGACACAGCTGCGGTGTCAGTCATGATTCTCCTCCCCGGGCACGGCGTCCGAACAGGAAGAAATAGATGAGCCAGAATGCCAGCATGAACCCGCCGACCGCGTAGCGCGCACCGGTATTGTTGATCAGCTGGCGAGCGAAACCTTCCAGCAATCCGGCGCAAATGAGCATGATGATCACGCCCGTCATCACCACGGCGGCACGTTTGCCTGCGCTGCTGGCCGCTGCCAGGTGAGACCGCGTACCGGGAAAGGCAATTGACCGGCCAACATGGATTCCTGCGGCTCCGGCAAGCAATATCGCAAATAGTTCGGTCGTGCCGTGGATCGAAAGCCAGCCAACAAATTCCGCAGTCAGGCCGCGCTGTGCGAACACCCAGATCATCGCACCGAGCAATGCGAGATTGTGAATGAGCAGCAATATGCTCGGAATGGCGAAAGCAAAGCCCAGCGCAAATGCCAATATCGCCACCTGCGCATTATTGCTGAACAGAAACGCTGCAAACACGCCCAGCCCGTCCTGATTTTCGGTGCCAAACAACGTCCCGCGCAACGCTTGTTCCGTCGCTCCGGGTACCCGTACATCGGTGAAATTGGCTGGGACGAGAGCGTAAAACCAGTCGCTGTCGCTTGCTACAAGCGCGTAACCGACAATGGCTCCGGCAATCATGACCAGCAACGCTACCCAGATTTCCATCTGGATCGCCTGCACCGCCCGGCTCCAGCCTCCGCCGAAAAATTCGCGCAACCAGCGGCCAAAGCTCGTCTGGGTGCCATAGACCAGAAAATATGATCGCAAAGCCAGGCCTTCGAGATAATCAATCAATCCGGCGTCGAGAGAATTTTCACGCGCAATGGACAGGCTCGACAACAGCGTCCGGTAAAGCGTTGGCAATGCAAGCACATCCTCGTCAGACAGCCGGCGTGCCTTGCCTTTTTCCATCCGGGTGACAATGTCTTCCAGCCGAAGCCAGTCCGCCTCCCGTTCCAGCCGGAACCGGTCACTCTTGAGCGCGGCGGACTGGAGCGCCTGGCCGGATACCGGAGTGTCGATGACATCGGCCATCAGATTTGCCCGCGCCGTTTGATCTTCAGATAGCCATTGATCAGCCGTGTTCCAATTTCGGTGTGCCGGCCTTCGACGACATCAATGCCCATGTGCTGCAGCCGTGTGACGACCATTTTTTTCTGATCAAGCAGGCTTTGTGCGGTTACACTGCGTGCCACGTCACCGGCGGTTTCGGGCCGCTTTTCGACAAATCCCGACAATTCTTCATCTTCGAGTATGACAAACAGCACGAGATGCTTGTCGATCAACCGCGCGGCTGCCTCCAGCATCATGTCAGCGCTGGTCGGATCGGTGAAATCGGTAAAGATGATAATCAGTGACCGCCGTTTCAGACGATCGGACAGCGATGACAGGGCCAGCGTGTAGTTGCTCTCCTGATGGCGATAATCAATTGTCGCGGCTTCCCGCTGCAAGCGATGAAAATTCGCGCTCCCGGACAGGAACGGCGTCGACAGTTCGGGCTTTGCCGCGAAACTGAACAAGCTTGTTCGATCGCCGGATTTCAAGGATATATAGGCGGTTAGCAAAGCCGCTGATACAGCGCGATCGATGCGCGGTAATCCATCAATCGGTTCACACATGGTCGACCCGCAATCGAGGGCGAAGACAATCTGATTGTTGCGTTCGGTATCATATTCCTTGGCGAGCAATTTGCTGTGCCGGGCAGACCCTTTCCAGTCGATGCTGCGCCGGTCCATGCCAGGCTGATAGTCCGCCAGCGCCTCAAACTCGCTGCCTTCGCCGCGAAACTTGCGGGCGAGCAAGCCGAGCATCGAATCGCGCAGGAACATCTGGACCGTCGGACTGCGTACCGCAGAAATGTTGGGGACAACGGCGATTGACTGGTCCGATTTCCGGGTCACCTGTCGCCACGCCAGTCCCAGCGGGCCGGTCCAGCGCAGCCATATCGTTCCGACCTCTGCCGCACCCCGGCGCTGCGGCACAGCTTCAATCTGCCCCTGATAAACCGTTTTTCCTCCAGCGCCGCGCTGCAGGGCAAATTGCAGTCCGCCCCTTTCGGACAACCTGTCATCAACGCCCAGACTGCCCCTAATGGAGCGCGGTTTCATCAGCCCGCTGAGTTCCGCTTCAACCCCCAGGCCAAGCTTTTCCCCAATCTCGGCCGATTTCGGAACCGCAAGCCTGACAGCGCCGGCACGGGCAGCAATTAATCCGTCAACAATCAGCAAAATGACCAGCATCGCCGCCCAGGCAATTCCGATCGCCCACAATCCCGGCAAAAGTGCCGCGAGCACAGCGGCGATCGGTGCTCCGATTACGATCAGCAAGACAGCTCGGGTCGTCGGATAGATCAACGCGGGGCTTCCGTCTGTTCCACCAGAGTTTCGACAATTGCATCGACATTGCGTCCCTCGATCTCTGCCGCCGGAGACAAAAGCGTCCGATGGCGGAGCACGGATGGTGCCAGAGCTTTGACATCATCCGGAATGACATAGTCCCGTCCCGATATCGCGGCGCGGGCGCGCGCTGCGCTGGCCAGCATGATCGCAGCACGCGGACTGGCGCCGTTTTCCAGATCTGCAGTTTCGCGGGTGGCGCGGACAAGGCGGACAATATAATCCACGACATCTTCCACCAGCTTGACGGTTTTTGTCACTTCACTGGCCGCGATCAGCGTCTTTTCATCTGCTTGCGCCGAGATGCCAAAATCAGCCGGGCCCGGTGCGCCGGACCGTTCGCCATAACGCGAAACAATCATCTTCTCTTCCGCGGCATCCGGATATTGAACGAGCAGTTTGAACAGAAAGCGGTCAAGCTGTGCCTCGGGCAATGGATATACTCCCTGCTGCTCAATCGGATTCTGGGTTGCAACCACCATGAAGCGCGAGGACAGCTTGTGGGTTTCACCATCAATGGTGACTGCGCGTTCCTGCATCGCTTCGAGCATCGCCGCCTGGGTTTTGGGCGGCGTCCGGTTGATCTCGTCCGCCAGCAACAGATCACAGAATATGGGGCCGCGGGTCAGCGTAAAGCTGCTGGTCTGGAAATTGAACAGATTGGATCCGATAATATCACCTGGCATCAGATCAGGCGTGAACTGGATTCTGCCGAAATCGAGGTTGAGCGTCGCCGAAAAGCATTGCGCAAGAAAGGTTTTGGCGGTGCCCGGCGGGCCTTCCAGCAACACATGTCCAGATGAGAAAAGCGCGATAAGCAAATGGTCGACAATCTCTTCCTGCCCGATAATCGCCTTGCCCACTTCGGCGCGGATATTGTCCGCCAGTGTTTTCAATTCCCCAATGTTCATCCGGTTTTTTCCTTTTTCCAATGGTAGAGCGCGGCGGCTCGGTCGGCCGTCTCGCGTGAATTTGTCGCGCGGCTGAGGTCGTGGACCAGCGCGGTGAATCGATTGCCGTTTACTTCTCCCAGCTCATCCAGTTTCTGCCGGATCTCGGCGTGGCTGACTGTGGGAGAAATGCCGGCGGCTTTGGCTGCCTGCGCCTGGATCAGGTCGGCATAGGGATCGGCGACCAGATATTCCCGCTGCATCCGATGGATGAAACCAGCGCTGTTATTGACCAGTGCAGTTTTCCCGAATTCAATACTGCGCGCATCACGGGCGGGCGGTCCAAAGCGGTTGAAGCCCATCCATGCCGCCGCCAGCGCAGCAATAATCAGGCAAATGGTTGCCGAGAAAAACGGCGGCTCAAATGCCAGCGTCAGCAGGTTTTCAGAAGCCCCCAGTCCGTTGAAAGTCAAATCGAACGTCACAGTTTCCGACCCGCCCATCGATGCCGCTGCAATCAATGCCAGAGCATGGCGCGCCGTTTTCTGATCCGCCATTCCCGCATTGTTGAGCAGATCCGCATCCGCCACGAAAACAACCGGAAAATAGGATTCGTCAATATCCTCTTCATTGGTGATTTGCGATTCGTCGAGACTGTCCAGTTGGGCATATACGCCGCCGTCATCCAGATAAGCGATCAGCGCACCGCCACTGTCGGGATCGGTGACAATATTGCGGATCGTTGCACCGCTGATCGTCACCGGATTTTGCGGAGGAGAGATCGCGATATCCATTGCGGAGCGGGCAAGAGGTCGCGATGAGGGTTTCGGATCATCTTCTCCCAGATCGGGAATGTTGATTTCGACCTCTGCCATTTCCGCAAGCAAATTTACGCTGTCCTCTGCCGCGACCAGACCTCCCCGCTGCACCCATCCCTTTTTCAATGTCGGCAGACTGCCGACATACCATTTGGGCAGGATGATCATGGTCGGACCGACATAGGCGCGGTTATCGATAACCTGGTTGAGCGCTTCGGCATCGCTATAGGGCGGCGGAGTGAGAATCAGCAGACCTTCCTTGTCGAGGCCTGCAGCGGTTCTGGAAAATTCTACGCGCGTTCCGGTTTTTTCCAGCAAATTGACCAGCCCCTTGAAGCCAACAATGCTGTTGGACGCGCCATGTGCCTGTCCATTTTGTCCGGAGTTCAGTCGGTCGCCTGTTCCCAGACCGTAGAGCAGCGCGACGAAGGCAGCAAAACCGATCACGAACATGATGACAATGGCTGTCCGCTGGAAAGGATTGGCCTGCATGCTCATCCGGCAGATGCCTTTACGCGCCCAGGCGTATTGTTGCGCCAGGTGTCAGACAATGCAAATGCTCCATAGGCGTCACGGGATGCAGCCCAGCCCTCTTCTCCGATCGGCATGGCTGCGAATATCCCGCGTTCGACATGACCGGCAATCACACCAAACATGGTGCGCGCATTTTCAGGCAAGCTCTCAAAATTCCCGATTTCCCGAGACGTGCTTGATGGCCGTAAAAGTTCAGGCCGCCGTCGTTCGATATCCTCAATACTGCGAAACAGCAGCAGATGCACAGCATCATTGAACAACCCTTTTTTGGCCAGTGCTTCCGCTTCATCTAGCAGTTGTCTGGCCGCACCTTCCTCCGGGCGCCATTCGTCGTCCGGGACCGCTTTCGCGCGGCGCCAGTTGTCGACATAGGGCGCCAACATCATCCACAGCAGAGCCAGGACGCCGATCGCCAGCAGTACCAGCAACACTATTCTCAAAACCGGCCAGGCCGCGACGACAATCTCTGCCACCGGGCTCAGAACATCAGTCAGCCATTCCAGAAAATCCTTCCACCATTGCGGCAGCTCTTCTGGGGGTTCGGGCGTGGTCGCGGTGAATTGAATATCTTCGTCGCCGCGCACATCTTTCCAGGCGGCGTCAAAAGATGCGCTGTCATTTCCGCCCTGTTCTTGCGCATCATTTGCCACAGTCAGGATGTTGCAGAAACCGCGGATCGGGGCAAGTGTCTAGATCGGTTCATCAGGAAGGACTTTACCCCGACGATCTTCTGTGACAGCTTGACAAAGATACAGGGAACATCGGGGGAAACATGGCAGACGCAAACGCAAAAATTGATATCAGCCGTATCCTGAACAACACGATCGGCGTCATTGGCCGCCATCCGTTTATTTATCTGGGACTGTCTCTGCTGATCGTCGGCATCCCCAATGCACTGCTGGAAACCATGCAGGGCGGCCCGATGACCGATAGTGGCAACTTCGGCTTCTCCGCGAGTTACTCGGCTCAGGGTTTTGGTTTTATCGCACTGATGGTCTTGTCAATAATTGCGCAAGCCACGTTGATTGTGGCGACGATCAATGACCTCGGCGGAAAACCGGTAAGCATGGGAGAGTGCTTCTCCAAAGCCGTGAACAAGTTTCTACCGCTGCTCGGACTGGGAATCATAGTTGCAATCGGGGTCGGACTCGGGTTTTTGCTGCTGATCGTACCCGGCGTCATTCTCATCCTGATGTGGTTCGTTGCAACGCCTGTGATGATGGCGGAAGATAAAGGCGTGTTCGATTCACTGAGCCGCAGCGCAGAATTGACCTCTGGTTCAAAAGGTACGCTTTTCATTCTTGCGATTATCTTTTTCGTGATTGCGATGATCATCGGAGTTTTGCTGACGATGTTTGGTTCCATGGGCACCGTGGTGCTAGGACTTTTCACCATGTTGACCAATACCATTACCGGCGCGTTACAGGGGGCGGGCGTGGCATCTGCCTATGTTGAACTGCGCGCAGTGAAAGAAGGCACGGATACAGAAACACTGGCAGATGTCTTTGCCTGATCTCCTACTTGTTGGAGTTTCAGTTGGAGAATAGCGTTCCGGAATCGGCGATCCGAATATCCGATCGGGCGTCCAGCGCGTCCAGTATCCAATATTTGTGCCAGGCCCCGAACAGGATCAAAATCCGCTTCTCCTGACCGTCAAGGTCATCGAGTGCCGAAGCCATTTTCGCGAAATGAGCGCGGTTGATCGCCTCCCAGCCGCCGGCGCCGAGGTCACTGCCGAATAGCCGTTCATAGCTTTCCTGCCGCGTGCGAACGGCCAGGTCATATTTGTGGCTGTGAATGAAATCGGGATTGTCAGACTTGCCTGAAACCGCACGACCATATTTTTGAATAGCAGATTGATAGGCGCTCCAGTCATCCGTCCGCGCGGGATCGCCTTCAATCTGTTTCAGGGCAGCGCGCCGCTCATCGGCCAGTTCCCGAGACCAGGCAGCAACCGGAACCACAGTGAAACCCATTTGGTTCTGCAGCGGGAATACAACATCGATCAGTTCCGGAAAATCGTCCGCGCGGCTTTCGCGCACCTCACCGAATTGCGCATAGTTTTCGGCCGCCACAGCATAGCGGTCAGGCGGTAACTCCACCATCACCACGTCCGGATCAAATTTCACAATCACTGCTTCGAGCACCGCAAGCGAATAGGTCTCGCTGCGCCGATGCTGGCCGTGAATGGCACCGATCACCGCGACGGTATTGACGCCCGGTATATGGGCTTCTGGCGGCGTATCAGGTTCAGCTGCATCCGAACATCCTGCCAAAATCAGCAAAAATGCAGAAAAGAAGGCCGCCAGGCTATTTCTCATCCAGCACCTTTGCCAGACTCACCATGGCATAGACCATTGGCGGGACAATGATGAACGACAGCACCACTTTGGCCAGCATCTGACCAGCGAGCAAGGAACCAATCGGAAACTCGCCATAGAAAGCGAGGGTGATGAAGATAACAGAATCAATCGCCTGCGAAATGGCGGACGCTATCCCGCCACGAACCATCAGCGCGACATTGCCATCGCCGCCGCTGCCGCGCAGTCTGTCAAAAATATAGACGTTGAGAAAAAGCGACACGCCATATGCAAATGGTCCCGCTGCCATGATCCGCGGAGTCTGGTTGAGGACCGTCTCGAACGCGTTGATATTCTCCACCGGCATTTTTTCGGAAGGCGGCAATCCCATGACGATAAGGATCAGAAAGATCGAGGCCGCCAGCGGCAAGAATCCCCAGAGAACGAGCTTGTTCGCCTGTTCACGCCCGTAATGCTGGGAAACGCTGCTCGACAAAACCACCAGCATCAGAAACGGGAAAATCCCCGCCTCTACGGCCAGCGGTCCGAGTGCCACCTGTTTGAAACCCAGCACCCCGGCAATCACGGTCATGCCGCCATAAAGTACTGCGAAAACAAACAGGGAACGGGGAATGAGGTTGGTCTTTATCTGGTCTGTCATGGGAAAGCCCTAGCGCGAACCTGCTCCAAAAAAAAGGAATAGTGACTCCCGGATTTTTTGCTCTAGGAAGAAAATGACAAGCGACATAGCGACAGGTTCGGGTTCAAAGGGGTTTTTGTGCAAAGACTAGCGGTTTATTGTGGTTCCAGCATGGGAAATGATCCCTATTTCGCTGAATTGGCAAACCAGCTCGGCGAGCGGATGGCGGAACGCGGCATTGATCTCGTCTATGGCGGCGGCAAGCTGGGACTGATGGGCGTCATCGCCGATACCGTTCTGGCGAACGGCGGGAAAGTCTATGGGGTTATTCCCGAAATATTGCGGAATCACGAAGTGGCACATCCGGATCTGACGGAACTTCATATCGTCGACGGCATGCACGAACGCAAAGCAAAAATGACCGAACTGACCGATGCCTTTGTTGCCATTCCGGGCGGCATTGGCACGCTCGACGAATTGTTCGAGGCCTGGACATGGAATGCGCTGGGCTATCATGCCAAGCCCTTTGGTCTGCTTAACATCAATGGATATTGGGACAATCTGACTGCCTTTCTCGACAATGTTGCCGGTCACGGCTTCATGTCAGAGGCCCGGCGGCAGCAATTGCTGATATCGGACAATATGGATGATATTCTGGATCAACTCGCAGCAAAGGCCACTGGCCAACAGGGGAAAGTAACGTGGTAAAAAATGGCGTGGCAACAAACAGGGTGAACCGAAAATGACGTCATTTCTGACCAGCCTTGCCGGAATTGTGTTGATTCTTTTACTCGCGCTGGCGCTGTCCACAGATCGCAAGAATATCCGCTTGCGCGTTGTCGGCGCAGCGTTCGCGCTGCAGGCCGGTATTGCGGTGCTGGTCCTTTATGTTCCGACCGGCAAGAACGTCATCGCCGCTATGGCTAGCGGCGTCTCTGAATTGCTGGGCTATGCTGCGGCAGGAACGAACTTCATCTTTGGTCCCTTGGCCAGCCCGGACATAGGCGGCAACAGTTTCGCCATAGCTGCCCTGCCGGTCATCATTTTTTTCTCGGCCTTGATTTCGATTCTTTATTATCTCGGGATCATGCAGTTCATCATCAAATGGGTTGGCGGGGGAATCCAGAAGGTAACCGGGATATCTAAAGTGGAATCCCTGTGTGCAGCAGCCAATATTTTCGTGGGTCAGTCAGAATCCCCTTTGGTCATTCGCCCTTATCTTGCCAGCCTGACCCAGTCGCAACTGTTTACGGTGATGAGCGTCGGCATGGCCGGTGTTGCGGGCACGATCCTGGCTGCCTATGCCGCAATGGGCATCCGGATTGACTATCTGCTGGCAGCCGCATTCATGTCCGCACCCGGCGGGATCATGATGGCGAAAATCATCATGCCGGACAATCCCGATGACCCCGCACCGGAAGAGCTGGTCGTCGCGGTGGAATATGAAGAAGAGAAACCGGCCAATATCATTATGGCAGCCGGAATGGGTGCCCAAACCGGCGTCAAGCTGGCCGTTGCAGTTGGTGCAATGGTTCTCGCATTTGTCGCGCTTGTGGCTCTCGCCAATGGTTTGCTGGGCGGAGTTGGCGGATGGTTCGGCTATCCCGAACTCAGTTTTCAGCAAGTCATCGGCTATGTATTTGCACCGATCATGTATCTGCTCGGTGTACCATGGGATGAGGCTCTGCGCGCGGGCGGGTTGTTCGGTACCAAAGTGGTCCTGAATGAATTCGTCGCGTTTATCGAACTGGGCAAAATGCAAGACGGCATTTCTCCGCTTACAAACGCGATTGTCATTTTCGCACTTTGCGGCTTTGCCAATTTCAGCAGCATCGCCATCCAGCTTGCGGTAACCGGCGGACTGGCTCCCAATCAGCGGCCAGTGATTGCGAAGCTCGGACTGCGCGCCCTCGCCGCAGGATCGCTAGCAAATCTGACGAGCGCGGCCCTGGCAGGAATATTATTGTCCTTTGCTTGATTCACATCAATTGACAAATCACCTCAGCCGAGCATCATAGAGACATGTCTCAAAGCCCTACCCAGAACTCCGCCCAAAACCCGGACAACCTGTCATCCGTTTCGCTGGCCCTGTCCGATCAGGATCCGGATGCCTTTGCCGCACAGATTGGTCGGTCCTTTTCCGACTGGGGCTTTGCCGTCGTCGCGGATCACGGCATTCCCGACGAACTGATCGCGCGCGCCGAGAGCATGTCCCGTGCCTTCTTCGCATTGCCGGAAGAGGTGAAAAGAAAATACTTCGTCACCGGCGGCGGCGGCGCCCGGGGATACACGCCATTTGGTACGGAAGTGGCAAAGGATTCGACAATTCATGATCTCAAGGAATTCTGGCATATCGGCCGCCAGCTTTCCGAAGGCCACCCGTTTGAAGCGTTTATGGATCCCAATATCTGGCCGGAAGAGATAGCCGGTTTTCAGGAATGTTATGACGAACTGTTTGCGGCGTTCGACACAGCCGGTGGCCGCATACTCGAAGCAATTGCGCGGTTCCTGAATCTGCCGCCAAAATTTTTTGACGACACGGTCCGCGACGGTAACTCCGTGCTTCGGCTGATTCACTACCCGCCGGTACCGGCCGACTCTCCCGCGGTGCGGGCCGCGGCCCATGAGGATATCAACACGATCACATTGCTGATTGGTGCGGAAGAAGCCGGACTGGAACTGCTCGACAAACAGGGCAATTGGCGGCCCGTCACACCAAAGCCGGGCGAACTGGCCGTCAATATCGGCGACATGCTGCAGCGACTCTCCAATAATCAATTGCCTTCGACGACGCACAGGGTCGTCAATCCGGCTCCGGAACGTCGGGGACACTCCCGGTTCTCAATGCCATTTTTCCTGCATTTCCGGCCTGACTATCTGATCGAGACATTGCCCCAGTGCGTCGATGCATCTCGTTCCAATCAATATCCCGAGCCGATAACTGCTCATGAATATCTCCAGCAACGCCTTCGCGAAATCGGACTGGCATGATTGTCAGCGTTGAACCGACGGCAACATGACAATCAAGGCAATCGGAATTTCCGGCGGCAGCTGTTCGGGCAAGTCGACATTGGCGCGTCATCTGTTTGAAAGCTTGGGGCCTGAACTATGCGTGATCTTGCCGCAGGATGATTATTTCTTCGGCTATGGCGACGCACCGGCTGGCAAGGGTGGTCCCAATTTCGATCATCCGAATGCCGTCGATTTTGACAAGCTGACACATCAGCTCACGCAGCTGAAGCAGGGCGAAACAATTGACCGCCCGCTTTATGACTTTCCCACCCATTTGCCCAAGGTTGAAACCTGCCGAACCGAACCGCGTCCGATCATATTGGTCGATGGCATATTGATCCTGCATCACGCGCCGTTGCGCGCGCTGTTTGATCTGTCGATATTTGTCGAGTGCGCGGAAGACCTCCGTCTGGCGCGCCGCGTGGATCGGGATGTCCGCGAACGGGGCCGGACCGCCGACTCGGTCCGCCAGGTATTTGCCGATCAGGTCGCCCCGATGCATAATAGCTATGTAGAGCCGTGCCGGGAAGTTGCTGACGTCGTGGTAAATTCGCAACAGTCAGAACGGGCCCTCGCTGCCGAATTCAACGCGATCTCGGAGACAATAGCTCTTATGATTCAATAGGATAATTGCTGCTGTCGGCAGAAACGCGCTTGATCTCCTCTGCTTTGCGCCAGCTGGATAAGCTGTGGACAAAAAACAAATTGCTGCGATGCAAAATAAAGTCGTTGCGATTGAGACAAAACTGTCATTTTAGAAGAATAAAGCGACCTTGCTTTTCGAAATCCTGTGAGACGGTGAAGCTGCTCATATGTCCATGCGGACGCAATTTTTTGTGTGACAATTACGGGGAATGTAACCATGAAAATCAAATATCTTTTGGCAGCCAGTGTTGTCAGCCTATCCACTGCGGGCCTGATGGCAACTCCAGCTGCCGCGCAGCAGATTACTTCTGGTGTTGAGGGCCAGGTCAAAGACGAAAATGGCAATCCGCTGCCGGGTGCCACAGTAACGGTTACTGATACGCGTACCGGATCGACGAGGACAATGACTGCCAGCGGGAGCGGTAGCTTCTCGGCGCAAGGTCTGGTCGCGGGCGGTCCTTACACGATCACCGCAACTGCCTCAGGGTTCGAAGGTCAAAGCGTCGAAAATCAGTCACTGAGTGTCAGTGGTAGCCTGCGTTTGACATTTGCATTAGCAGCCAGCACCAATGAAGACGTCATCGTGGTTACCGCATCTCGCGTGTCGGCGGCTCAGCTCGCGGTTGGTCCGAGTCAATCATTTGATCTCGAGACGCTGGAAGGCTTTCCGTCAATTACCCGCAATGTCAGCGACATTATCCGGATCGACCCGCGCGTCAGTCTCGACCGGAACAATGAAGTGGACCGGATCAGCTGTCTTGGCGGCAATGATCGTTCCAATACCTTTACCGTTGACGGTATCGTGCAGTCCGATGTCTTCGGCTTGAACGGCACACCATCCGCATCACGAAACACTTTCCCGATCCCATTCGATGCCATTCGCCAGACCTCCGTCGAATTCGCACCGTTCGATGTGGAATATTCCGACTTTACCGGTTGTGCGATCAACGTCGTCACCAAATCGGGTGAAAACCAGTTCCATGGCTCTGCTTTCTATACTTTCACCAATCAAGATCTGCGCGGCGATGAAGCCGGCCCCTTGGCATCAGTCGTTGCTCCATTTTCCGAAAAACGCTGGGGTGCAACGCTGTCCGGTCCGATCATTCCTGATCGCTTGTTCTTTTTCGTTGGTTATGAAGAAACCGATCTTGGCAATGCAAATGAATTTGGCCCTGCAGGCGCTGGCTTCCCGAACGAAGCCGATTTTGTCACACAGGCACAGTTTGACCAGTTCGCCAATATCGCAAACACGCTTTATGGACAGGATGTTGGTGGCTATCCGCAGAACCTGCCAGAAACCAGCGTCCGCTATTTCGGTCGCCTTGATGCTTATCTCACCGATAATCATCGTCTTGAAGCGACCTATCAGCGCCTGGAAGAAACCAATGTTGAATCGGATACCGGTACGAACAATCTGACCGGCTTGAACAGCTTTGAAGATGAAGGCACGGTTTCGGATTATTATTCCGTTCGTCTCTATTCCGACTGGACGGACCGGATTTCGACGGAACTTCGCGTGTCACGCGCTGAAGTTGGTGACAAACAGGGGCCGTTTGGCGGCGGTGAAGCCCAAGACGATACTCCAATCGTCCGGCTAGTCGTTGGCGTGCAAGGGCCAACTGAAAATGGTCTTCTTTCTACTGGCCCGGGTATTTTCCGTTCCGCCAACCAGCTCGATACCAAAATCGACCAGGCGCGTTTCGTGATGAATATCGACGCCGGTGATCACAAGATCAAACTCGGCGCGGAACTCAACGATCTCGAAGTATTCAACCTTTTTGCAATCAATGCGACCGGATCAATCTTCTTCCGCAATCTGACGGATTTCCAAAATGGTGTTGTCGCAGACGGTAGTGGTTCCAGTGTTTTTGCCAGCGCCGATGATTTGATTGTGGGCGGCCGCTTCGGTTTCAATGGCGGAGCAACAATCGCCACATCTGCAACCGGCGACATTAATGACGCCAGCGCTACATTCAGCCGGCAAATTTATTCCTTCTTCGCACAAGACGAATGGCAGGCCACTGATCAGTTGAGTCTGACTGCCGGTGTTCGCGTACAGCTCTATGATGGTGTAGGTGTCCCGCGCAACAACCCGTTGTTCCAGCAGCGCTTTGGGTTTTCCAACAGCGTACCGTTCAGCAGCCTGGACACTGTCATCCTACCACGTTTTTCGGCAACCTATGACCTGTTCAACGAGGGCTTCTTCAGCAACACGACATTCACCGGCGGCGTTGGCCTGTTTTCTGGAGGCGACCCTGTTGTCTTCTATTCGAACGCATTTTCCAATGACGGCTTTGCCTCCGCCAATGGCGACACGTTTGACGGGGAGTGTGCAGGATTACTCGATGCCAATGGCAACTTCAACGTCTTGAATGGCGGACAGTTCACAGGTATCCCGCAATGCGCAGTGCAGGCGGCAATCAACAATGCTACTCGCGGTGGAGCCGATGTCAAATCCACCGATCCCAATTTTAAAGTTCCTACAGTGCTTCGAGCAAATCTTGGCATCGACACCACAATCGGAGCCCAGAGTGGCTTCTTTTCAAACTGGAACCTGAAGCTTGATTACATCTATTCGCGGTTTATCAACCCTATCAACATCAATGACCTGGTTCAAATTCCCAACCCAAGCGAGGGCCTGAACGGCTTCGCCATTGATGGTCGTCCGATTATTGCGGCCATAGACCCGTTAAACCCGGATTGTAATGCACAATTGGTCGGAACCGGCGGAACACCGCCAACTTATACAGGCGTTACAGATGACTGCTTCGTTAATAATGTCACTGGTCGCTCAGTAGGCTTGGATGATTTCAACCAGCTGACCAATGGACCTTCCTATGACAGTCACGTTTTTTCGATTGCTTTCGCGAAGCGTTTTGAAAGCGGCGTGTTCACCGATGGTGGCAATGTCAATCTGAGCCTTGGCTACGCGTTTACGGACTCGAACAACACGCGAAACGTATTTGGAGCCACCGCGAATGGCAACTTTGAAGATACGGCCGCTTTCGATTTCCAGGACCCTGCTATCTCGACATCGAATTTCGAAACCCGTCACAGGTTCACTGTCGCAGCAAACTTCCGCGAGGAATTTTTTGACGATTACTCGACGCAATTAGGCATGTTTTTCTCAGCCCAATCAGGCCGACCTTATAGCTTGACCTTTAGCGGTGACGGATTCCAGGATTCAACATCTGGCGACAACAACGCTCTGTTGTACATCCCGACCGGCATCAGCGATCCAAATCTATCACCTCTGTCGACAGCGACTGCAGCCGACATAAACAGCCTGCAAAATGTCATTTCGGGACTAAACTGTAGCTTCACACCCGGTCAGACTATTCGCCGCAATACCTGCCGCAATGATTGGGTCTTTGACATGGATCTTCGCCTCAGCCAAGAGATTCCAGGGCCTGGTCGCTTGTTCGGCGTGGAAGACAGAATCGAGCTGTTTGCTGATTTTGACAACTTCCTGAACTTCATTGATCCCGACTGGAACGTGCTCCGCAATCGCGAAGATGAAGATGGTCTGGTCAATCTGATCGGCACGTCCGGAGTGGATGCGAATGGACTGTACATTCTTGACAGCCTGAACGGAGGGATTCCGGATAATCAGGAAACCCTGCGCTTTTCCAATTCGGTCTGGCGGATCCAGGTCGGTGTTCGTTACGAATTCTGATCGATTGATCATCACAAATTTCAAACCGGCGGCTCTGCAAGGGGTCGCCGGTTTTTTTGTGCCTGACGTTATTGTTTAGCTGCGCGTCCAGGCCGATACGCCGGCAGCGGCAATGGTCGCGTCTCCGATGACATAATGATTTTGCCCGGCGTCCGGCATCAGATCAGTCAGATTAATGGCTTCGGTGCCATAGTTAAACGCAAAGCAGGTTTCTCCGAGCCGGCGCAAACGCAAATCGGCTGGCAGTTCGATAACCGCCAGTTTGGCTTCCTCCGCCATGCGCCGGAACATTCGCTTCAGCAGCACATCATCAGCCCATCCGGCAAGATAGCGCATATTCTCTGAAACAAACACGACCCCGCGACCGTCGTTCAGCGCTTCTTCCGCTGACAGCCGGGTGTCAACATGTTCGATCCACCGGGCAATCTCAAAATCTTCGCCCCGTTCGACAAATCCCGGACGCAGGCTTTCGACGCGTGTCACTTTCAGGGGGATCAGATCCTGCAATTCGCCGGGCGCAAGATTGTCAGGGATTGAAAAATGCGCGGTCTTGCTGCCACTGCGCGGGCCGATCAGAACCGGTATGGACAGTTGCTGCAATTTTTTGAGGACGCCGGCCCCGATAATTGGCAGACTGGGCGCGACAACCATCTGGTGATCCGCCAGATCCGCATTCGGCGAGACAATATCGACGTTCAGGCCCAACTGGCGCAAAGCGCTGTACATGCTGAAAACCAGCTGGAGATACTGAAAGCTCTGTCCTTGTGGCTGTGTCTCAAACAGCCACGCGGCTTCGTAGGAAAAGAGCAAAGCCACCGTTGGGGCCGCCTTGCCCGGTTCAGCCACAGCCGGGATTTCTGTTGCAACCTGACGCGCTTCTTTCGCGCCCTGATCTTCCATATTGTCGGGCCGAAGCAGACCGGCATGCATTTGCTCCTGCGCAAACGGGGCCTGTCGCCAGCGGAAATAAGAGACCAGTTCGGCACCGTGGGCCATCGCTTCCAATGTCCACAGACGCACCATCCCGGGCAGGGGTGCAGGATTATAACGCGCCCAGTTTACCGGACCCGGCTGTTGTTCCATGACCGACCAGCGCCCGCCGGTACAGCCGCGATAGAGATCATGATGGAACGCTGCGATATCGGGATGTCCCTGCCGGGCATAGCGCAGTTTCTCGGCATCACTGAACCAGAATTGCTCCAGAAATCCGAGCGGATAGCTGTCCCAGCTCGCCACATCCAGATCCTGACCGACCTTGTGGTGATCAAATTCGGTGTAGAAACCCATATAATTGTGAACGACATCCCGTCCCGGCGCGTGGGCACGAATGATATCCGCCTGCAATTTGTTGAACGTGACAACCTCATCCGAGGCGAACCGGCGGTAATCCAGAACATGCACCGGATTGGGCTCGGTCACGGTCAGATTGGGCGGATCAATCTCCGCAAAATCCCGATATTCCATGCTCCAGAAGACATTGCCCCAGGCTTTGTTCAAAGCATTCACATTTTCATATTTCGCAGCCAGCCAGTTTCGGAATCCCTGCGCCGCAGCCTGCGAATAGCTAACGACAGTATCATGGCAGCCATATTCATTGTCGGTCTGCCACGCTGCAATTGCGGGATGGTTGCCGTAGCGCTGTGCCAGAGCTGTGACGATCCGCTTGCATTCGGTGCGATAGCCTTGATGGGAAAAGCAATAATGTCGCCGCGAACCAAAGCCACGCGGTTTGCCGTCAGCATCAATCGCGACCATATCCGGCATGCTGTCAACCAGCCATTTGGGCGGGGTCGCGGTCGGGGTTCCCAATATGATTTCGAGACCGGCATCGCCCAGTATCCCGATTGCCCGGTCCAGCCAGGCCCAGTCAAATTGACCCGGTTCGGGCTCAATCCGGCTCCAGGCAAATTCTCCAATCCGGACTTGCGACAGACCCATTTCAACCATCCGGGTGGCATCTTCGCTCCAGATTTCTTCTGGCCAATGTTCCGGATAGTAGCAGCTGCCGAGTTTCATATGCGTGTCTGTCCTCTATTTTGGCGATCGCCTGATTGACTATTCTTTATACGTCGAGAATCGGTTAGACCTTCCTTAAACAGAATAATGCTTCAGGGGAATTTCATGACATATCGGTTCGCTACTTTCATTGCCGCATGCGCCTTGGCCACACCAGGTCTTGCTGAAAAACCCGAAACCGAAAAATGGGATGTAAACACCCCGCAAGGCGCGACGATCAAACAGGTGCCAATCAATGTCGATGAAGGCAGCTGGATCGACGTTGATGTCAGTCCGGATGGCAAAAGCATCGCCTTTGCCTTGCTCGGCGATATCTACATCATGCCGATTGCAGGCGGAACACCCGCGCGCATCGCAGAAGGCCTCGCCTGGGAAGTCCAGCCGCGTTTCTCGCCAGACGGCAAGCGCATTGCGTTCACGTCTGATCGTGGCGGCGGCGACAATATCTGGATCATGAATCGCGATGGCAGCGACATGAAACAGGTCACCAAAGAAAAATTCCGGTTGCTCAACCAGCCCAGCTGGAGCCCGGACGGCCGCTATATTGTCGCCAAGAAGCATTTCACAACGGCGCGATCACTCGGCACGGGTGAAGTCTGGATTTATCATGTTTCAGGCGGCGGCGGGGTTGTGCTGGTCAAACGTCCGAGCGAAAAACATCAGAAAGAACTGGGCGAACCGACCTACGCTCCAGATGGCAAATCGGTCTATTTTACGCAGAACATCACAGCCGGCAGTACGTTTATCTATGCCCAGAATTCGAACACTGATCTGTTCAATATCAAGGAATATGATCTGGAGACCGGCGAGACTTCGACCGCAGTTTCGGGCCTTGGCGGCTCCGTTCGTCCGACGCCGTCCCCGGATGGCAAGCAGATCGCATTTGTCCGCCGCGAACGTGCCAAGTCGAAGCTTTATGTGAAAGATCTGGCGTCCGGCATCGAGCGCAAAATCTATGATGACCTCGATCAGGATGTGCAGGAAACCTGGGCGGTCACGGGTGTATATCCCAATATGGACTGGACCCCTGACGGCAAGAGCCTGGTTATCTGGGCACGCGGCAAGATTCGCAAGGTCGCGAGTGATGGGAGCGGGTCGACAGTGATCCCGTTCCAGGTCAGTGATACGCGCGGTGTGGCTGATGCGCCGCATCCCAAAATAGCCGTGGCACCGGAGAGCTTCTCCACCAAAATGTCACGCTTTGCCGCGGTATCGCCCGATGGTGGCCAGGTTGTGTTCGAAAGCCTCGGCAAACTTTATATCCAGCCTGCCGGCGGGGGCGCACCCAAACGCCTGACCCGGGATGGCGCAGGACGCGAGCTGTTCCCGACATGGTCGAGGGACGGGCGCTCGATAGCCTTTGTCCGGTGGACCGATGCAGGGCTGGGCCAGATCCGGATCGTTGGCGCGCGCGGCGGTTCATCGCGCGTTGTGACCAACCGGCCAGGCCACTATGCCCGGCCACAATTTTCACCGGATGGCAAAACGCTTGTCTTTGAAATGAACAAGGGCGGACGGATGACATCGCCGGACTGGTCTGCAGATTCGGGTGCCTATCAGGTCGCAGCATCAGGCGGCGCACCCACACGCATTGCCAAAGGCGCAGATCGCCCGCAATTTGGAGCGGACAACGACCGAATCTTCATGATCGACCGAAAAGATGACAAGCAGCGGCTGGTCAGTTCAAATCTCGATGGTGAAGCGAAGCGCGTCCATGCTGCGGGCGCTCTCACCAATGAATATATTGTGTCACCGGATGGCCAATATGTTGCGTTTCGTCAGAATTACGAAGCCTTTGTCATGCCGCTTTTGCCAGGCTCACAAGCCGTCGAAGTCAAGCCAGACAGCAAGGCATTGCCGGTCACCCGCGCCAGCAAAGGCGGTGCAGATTATGTCAGCTGGTCCAGAAACGGTCGCCAGCTGCATTGGAGTATCGGTTCAACACTCTATTCAACCGGAGTTGATCAGCTGTTTCAAAATGCTCCTGCAAGCAAGGATACGCCAAAATTCGAGCCCCCGACCCGCGGGGTTTCTCTGGAACGCACCATTACCGCGGCCAAACCTTCCGGCCTCACAGCGCTGGTCGGCGCTCGCCTGATTACGATGACCGACAAAGACGGCGGGATTATCGAAGATGGCGTGATCGTGCTCGACGGCAACGGCATTGCGACAGTCGGTGATCGGGGTGCTCCCATTCCCGCTGGCGCCAATATCATCGACATGACCGGCAAGACGATCATCCCCGGCTTGATCGATGCCCATGCTCATGGTCCGCAGGGCACGGACGAGCTGATCCCGGAACAGAACTGGTCGCTGATCCAGAATCTGGCACTGGGCACGACGACAATCCACGATCCGTCCAGTCGCGCCAGTGAAATTTTCGTGGCTGCGGAAATGCAGCGCGCTGGCCTGTTGGTCGGTCCGCGAATTTTCTCAACCGGCGAGATTGTCTATGGAGCAAAACTGTCAAGTCGCTATGCCGAGATCAACAGTCTCGACGATGCGCTCGACCATGTCCGCCGGCTCAAGGCACAAGGCGGCATCAGCGTCAAAAACTATAACCAGCCCCGCCGCGAACAGCGTCAACAGGTTGTCGAAGCCGCTCGACAGGAAAATATGCTCGTCGTGGCAGAAGGCGGTTCGCTATACGGGATGGACATGGCTCTGGTTGCCGACGGAAATTCCACTCTGGAACATAATGTTCCGCTGGAAATCTTTTATGATGATGTGGTTCAGTTTTTCTCGCAATCGCAGACCAACTATACCCCGACTCTGGTCGTGAGCTATGGCGGCATGGCCGGTGATCCCTATTGGCGCCAGGCAACGGATGTGTTCGCACATCCGCTGCTGGTTCACACACCGCCCAAACAGCTGGCCGCAGCAACAATCCGCAGAACCAAGGCGCCGGAGTCCGATTTTGTCGACGATGACAATGCGCGGGAAGCAAAGAAACTCATGGATGCAGGCGTCAAGGTTGCCATCGGTGCCCATGGCCAGCAAGCCGGGATCGCAACCCATTGGGAGCTCTGGTCGTTTGTCCGGGGCGGCATGTCTCCGGTGCAGGCACTGCGGACGGCAACGATGGATGCAGCCGAGTCTCTGGGCATGGATAGGGAGATCGGATCGCTGGAAGCCGGCAAGCTTGCCGATCTGGTCGTGCTGGACGCCGATCCCACTGTCGACATTAGGAACAGCGACAAAATCCATGGCGTGATGGTCAACGGCCGCATGTACGATCCGCTCACCATGAACGAAATGATGACCGGTTCCACCAAACGATCCGCTTACTGGTGGGAATGAGCAGAACCGTTTGGATTGTCGTAATCAGATGATCACGCGATCCCAGGGTCCCGAAATGGCAAGCGTTTTTGTCGGACTGTAGAGATTGACAAACATCGTCTTGCCGTCGGGAGAAAAACAGGCTCCCGCGGGTTCTGTCTGGACCCGTATCCGCGCCAGAGCATAGGCTTCGCCGCTGGCCGTAATCCCGCGCAGATGATTGTCGACCAAGGCGCTGTACTGATCTTCGCAGACAACCAGATGGCCATTGGGGGCGACGGTCAGATTGTCGCCAAAGCTATATTGGTCACTGTGAACGGATTCGAAAAACAGTTGCAGCAGCCCGGGCGCGTTTTTTTCTTCTGACTGCCCTTCATATCGCGAAGGACGATAGCGCATGATCTGGCCCTCTTTGGCAGCGCCGCCGGATGTACAACAGAAATAGAGCTCGCCGTCGCCGTAAATAATACCTTCACCACGGGCAAAAAGGACCCCTCCTGCCTTGGCCCCACGTATACGCAGATCATCATCCGGGCTTTCGACATTATCGAGATCAACCCAGCGTGCAAATTTCCATGCGCCCGGTTTGAATGTCTCGCCCGACCAGTTGCGACTGTCGTTGCCGGACGTATCATCGGCAAATGCCAGCGCCTGCAACCGCCCACCCTTGATCAGCTGTTCTGGCTGGTCGGGAATGAAGCGATAGAACAGACTGTCTTCGCGATCCTCGGTCAGGTAAACAATTCCAGTGTCCGGGTCGACCGCGGCGGCTTCATGATTGAAGCGCCCCATCGCCGTTAGCGGAACCGGATCAACCAGCCCCTGATGCGCGGCAGGCACTTCAAAAATCCAGCCGTGATCCTTGCCCACCTTGTCTCCGGCACGCGTCACATCTTCTTCACAGGACAACCAGCTCCCCCAGGGCGTGGTACCGCCCGCACAATTGCGGATCGTGCCGACAAGACTGAGATGTTCGCGCTCGACTTTCAGGGTCGTTTGATTGAGCAGCAATGTCGTCGTGCCGCCAACCAGAGCTTCCCCTTTGGAGCTGTGATCATAAACTCCGCGCGTCGGGCTGGCTTTGTCGCCAAACGGGCCATCCTCATAGTTGGAGCGTTTCAATTCGTGATTTCGCACCAGCGCGATCTTGCCGTCGGGCATCGCGAAACAGCCCATGCCATCTGCACGATCGGGAACCAGCAGGCCATCGGACATCTTGTCCTGAAATTGCGAGATGACCCGATAGGAAAACCCCTCCGGCAGATCGAGAAGTCCGTCGGGATCCCTGATCAACGGCCCGAAGCCGGGATGCGCCGGCGGTGCACCTTCGCGCGCCAAGAGATTGTGCGCTGCAAATCCCGACAAGGCGATGGCGGTGAGACCACCGATAAAATTGCGCCGGTTCAGTTTCATCTGTCACTCCTCTGGATGGATGAACTCAGGTCCACCACGTGCAAGACCAACCCGTAGTCCTCAAAAAACTCTGCGGCAACGCAAAATCGGCTGAAAGGCGATGCAAATAACGCATGGGATTATGTGAAAAAAATCGAAGCTGGACCTGCGTACCATTAGAGCATAAGTCCGTGGCAATATAAAACCAATCCAGGAGAATCATAATGGCCACCGCTCTTCAAATGCAATCAACCCTGCTCGAAAACGGGACACTCGAACTTGCTCTGGCCAATGTCGAAATGCCGGTACCGGGTGAAAATGAAGTGCTGGTGCGGGTCGAAGCTTCTCCGATCAACCCGTCCGATCTTGGCGTGATGTTCGGCCCTGCCGATGTCAATGCGGCAACGTCCACCGGCAGCGGAGCCGATACGGTGCTGTCTGCGCCGGTTGCCCCGCAACATATGCCGCGCTTTGCAGCCCGTGTGGGCCAGGCTTTGACAGTCGGCAATGAGGGAGCCGGAGTTGTTGTCGACGCCGGGCCCGGTGAAGCAGCACAAGCATTGATGGGCAAAACCGTCGCCATATTGGGTGGCGGAATGTACGGCCAGTATCGGACCATCCCGGCGATGATGTGCTTGCCCCTGCCGGATGACGCAACAGCCAAGGACGGTGCCTCCTGTTTCGTCAATCCACTGACCGCGCTGGCGATGGTGGAAACGATGAGAATGGAAGATCACAAGGCCCTCGTTCATACCGCAGCGGCTTCCAATCTCGGTCAGATGCTCAATCGTATCTGCATGGCCGATGGCGTCGATCTGGTGAATATTGTCCGCAAACAGGAGCAGGTCGATATTCTCAAGGCCATGGGTGCCAAATATATCTGCAACAGCAGCGACGATAATTTTATGGCTGACCTGACAGATGCCCTGCACGAAACTGGTGCGACCATCGCGTTTGATGCAACCGGCGGCGGCGATCTCGCCAGCAAGATCCTGACCGGCATGGAACAGGCAGCAGCGCGGACACCATCGCAATACAGCATCTATGGCTCGACCACCCACAAGCAGGTCTATCTCTACGGCAGCCTTGATATGTCGGCGACCACACTCAACCGCGCCTATGGCATGGCCTGGGGTGTGGGCGGATTTCTGCTGCCCAATTTCCTTGCCAAGGTCGGTATGGAAAAAGGCAATGAAATGCGCGGCCGGGTTGCGCGCGAGCTGAAGACAACTTTTGCCAGCAATTACACGCAGGAACTGTCTCTCACCGAAGCGCTGGATGCGGATACGGCAAAGCAGTATAATCTGAAAACTACTGGCGAAAAATATCTGATGTGTCCGCAAAAAGACCTCTGATCGCGGCGCCGGACACAATTGATAGGGCGGACAGCCTTTCTTCCGACAGAAATTTAATTGCCCGGTTAACTGGCTTGATGCATAGTTGCGTCGAGCGGGCGACGGGTGATTCGATTGCCTGGGACAGACGTTTTTGGGAGCACAGACATTGAATTTTGATTTTTCCGACGATCAGAAATATTTGCGTGATGAAGCACGGAAGTTTCTGGAGGCAGAATGCACTATCGCGGATGTTCGATCCGTTCTCGACAATGACAGCGTCAGCCACAATGCTGAAGTCTGGCAGAAAATCGTTGAAATGGGATGGCTGGGCGCTGCCATCCCGGAAGAATATGGCGGACTTGGACTCGGCATGCTCGAATTATGCGTAATCGCCGAGGAATTGGGGCGTGTACTGGCGCCGGTTCCATTCAGTTCCTCTGCCTATTATTTCGCAGAAGCCATCAAACTGGCGGGCTCGGAAGAACAAAAATCCGAATTGCTGCCGAAGATTGCAGACGGAAGCTTCATCGGATGTCTGGCGACAACCGAAGGGCCCGGCGCGATTGCAGAAACAAGCATCGGCGCACAGTATAAAGACGGCAAACTGACCGGAACAAAATTGCCGGTGACAGATGGCGATATTGCCACCCACGCCGTTGTGCTGGCCAAGGATGGCGGAACTTCCTGTCTGGTTGTCGTGGCGCTGGATCAGGACGGCGTCTCCCGCAAATCTCTGAAGACCATCGAGCCCACACGCAGCCATGCCGAGATTGCTTTTAACAATGCGGACGCCCGGATACTCAGCGCCGGCGTTGGCAACGGTATGGTCGCTCTCGATCAAATTCTCGACCGCGCTGCTGTCCTGCTGGCCTTCGAACAAATTGGCGGTGCTTCGCGATGCCTCGAGCTGGCAACAGAATATGCCAAGGAACGCCACGCCTTTGGCCGGCCGATCGGCGGCAATCAGGCGATCAAGCACAAGCTTGCCGACATGTATGTGAAAAACGAAGTGGCGCGTTCCAATGCCTATTACGGCGCGTGGGCGTTATCGACTGATGCAGCGGAATTGCCCGAAGCCGCAGCCGCGGCGCGCGTAGCTGCCTCAGAAGCTTATTGGTTTGCGAGCAAGGAAAATATCCAGACCCATGGCGGGATGGGCTTTACCTGGGAAGTAGACTGTCACCTCTTCTACCGCCGTGCCAAATTGCTCGCGGTACAGGCGGGCAGCCCCGCAGTCTGGAAAGAAAAACTGGTTACGGCGCTTGAAGCCCGAAACGCGGCTTAAGGAAGGATAATATCATGGATTTCAAGGATTCACCCGAAGAAGCAGAATTCAGAGCCGAAGCCAATGCGTTTCTGAGCCAGCATCTCGATCCCAAAATTGCCAACGGCATCCGGGGCGGACGCAGCGGAGATTATCTGCAGCGTGCCAAGGACTGGCAGAAGGTCAAAGCAGAAAATCGTTTTGCGCAGATTACCTGGCCCGAAGCCATGGGCGGCCGCGGCGGATCACCGATGCAGCAAGTCATCTGGAATCAGGAAGAAAATAAATTTGATGCGCCCACAGGGCCCTTTGCCATCGGCCTGGGCATGTGTGTCCCTACGGTCATCGCATTTGGTTCTGACGAACACAAACAGCGCTATGTTCAAAAAGCCCTGTTTGGCGAAGAAATCTGGTGCCAGCTTTTCTCGGAGCCTGCGGCAGGTTCCGATGTCGCGGGACTGAAAACCAAAGCGGTCAAGGATGGCGACGACTGGGTCATCAACGGCCAGAAAGTCTGGACCTCGGGCGCGCATTATTCCGACTATGGCATTGTCCTGGTGCGAACCGATCCCGATGTACCGAAGCATAAAGGCCTGACCATGTTCATCATCGACATGAAACAGGAAGGCGTTGAAGTCCGGCCCATCCATCAGGCCTCTGGCGGCAGCGAATTTAATGAAGTCTATTTCACCGATGTGCGCATTCCGGACAAGGACCGTCTGGGCGAACCGGGAATGGGCTGGAAAGTCGCACTGGTGACGTTGATGAACGAACGTCTCGCGGTTGGCGGCTCTCCGGGTCCTGACTGGGCCGAAATCATGGATTATGCCCGCTCCAGCGGCACCATGACCGACGCTGCTTTCCGCGCCAAACTGGCGGACTGGTATGTCGCTGCACAAGGGTATAAACTCACGAAATTCCGTACCCAGACTGCGCTGTCCAAAGGCGAAACACCGGGACCGGAAAACTCGATCGGCAAGGTCATCACCGCCAATCATCTGCAGGATATCTGCAACAGTGCAATCGAAATGCAGGACCATTTCGGTATTATTTCCGACAAGGATCATGCGCCGTCCGAAGCGATTTTTCAGGAAAGCTTCATGTGGGCTCCCGGATTGCGGATCGCTGGCGGTACTGATGAGATATTGAAAAACATCATTGCCGAACGGGTTCTCGGACTGCCGCAGGATGTCCGCGTTGACAAGACCAAGCCCTTTTCGGAATTCTAGACGCGCGTCCTATTCTCCCAAAAAAAGTGAGCAAGGTGTGACGGGCACACCTTGCTCAGGGAGAGGGACTCTGGGGAAGAGTCTCAGGGGGAAGAGCCTCCGCAGGAAGCGTCTCGGGTTGTTGAATTACATGCCCATATAATCTTTCTTGCCCACCGGCACGCCCTGCATTCTGAGCAGATTATAGGCCGTGGTGACGTGGAAAAAGAGATTGGGGATGTAGAAGCTCAAGACATAGGTTTTGCCATCCAGATCCAGGGATTGTTCGGGCCCGATCGGCATCGAAATCATCATCTCTGCGTTACCATCAATCACGGCATCGGGTGTATCGGCAACCGTCTGGGCGCATGCAGCAATTCGGGCAATCAGGGCGTCGAAGGTTTCACCTTCCATCGCCATATCGGGCAGGTCATCGGTTGCCACACCCGACATGCGGGCGGCACCGCGCACGGCAAATTCGGTGATCATCTGTACTTGCCATTTCATGTCATTCATATCCGGATAAAGGCGGGCGCCCAGATAGGCCTCTTCCGAAGCACCGGTGGCCTCTGCCTGCGCCTTGGCCTTGGTCAGTACGGTGGTCAGGCCGCGAAAAGCCTGCGCGGTCGAACCTTTGAAAATATGAGAAAGCGCTTCAGTCATGGGAATTCCTTATTGGTTTTTCAGGGTCTGGATGTGGTCTGGAACACAAACAATATGATCATACAAGATGGTAAAGCAGGAAGCCGCCCAACGCGAGGAACGATCCAAATGTTCCCAATGCTCCCAATACCCGCGCAACGACAAAGACCTTGCTGCCTTCCCCGCCATGCGAACCGATCACCGTCGACATTGCGATGGCATGAAAAAGCCGTGCGGCCAGAAAGACAATGGCAATAGTCTTGATCACTCCGCCGGGCACCACCGTAATCTCGGCGAGGGCCAGAACCACGATAAATATGGCTGCGTTTTCAGCCAGATTTCCGTGACGCCGGATTTTGCGCTCGAGCACAGGATCGTCACCGAGCCCTAGACTCACACCGGATTTGCCGCGGTGCAATCCGACCGTCACCATCAACAAGGCCTGCATGATTATCAGCAATCCGCCAGCATAAGCAGAAATTATCGGTACAGTCATAGTGAAAACTCCAGTTGTTTTTTATCGAACAAACGTCAGAATTGTGCGGATAAAAGTGGTTTTACTGGCTAATATTCGCATTGTCTAAACAACTTAATGCACCTTTGTGGTGCAAATTTTAGCCATGCATCCAGGTCGGTTTTCGTTTAATGCCTCGCATATGGAAGATTTGAACCGCATGGACTGGGAAGACATCAAAACCTTTCGCGAGGTCATGCAAGGGAACACGGTTCGTGCGGCTGCCAAGTCGCTCAACGTCCATCATTCAACGGTCAGCCGCCGCATCGAACATCTGGAACACGCGCTGGGTGTCACACTGTTCGAGCGACGACCGGAGGGATTTTTTCCGACATCCGCAGGCGAAGACCTGGCCCGCGCAGCCAATATATTTGCCGAAGATCTGGTCGCAGTTGAGCGGCATATTGTCGGGCGGGACAATGAATTGTCGGGAACCGTCCGGGTCACCATGGCGGAACCGTTCGCGACATTGATGTTCGCTCAGCGGCTGCCCGAATTCTGCAATGCCTATCCGGGCCTCGAACTGGAAATCCTGACCAGTTTTGATCTGCTCGATGTCGCTCGGCGGGAAGCTGATATTGCCATTCGCATGGACAATAACCCGCCCGACACCCTGGTCGGCAAACGCCTTTTCCCCTATTCGACTTCCGTTTATGCCCATCCGGATTATCTTGCGCGGCATGATTTCGCGAACCACCCGGAACAGGCACGCTGGCTCGGCTGGAGTGGACGGGAAAGCCGGTTCCCGGACTGGACGAGAGAGACCGAATTTGCCCGCGTACCGGTTTGGGGAAATTTCGGAAGCATCGGCCTGCAACTGGAAATGGCGCGGGCGCAAATGGGCTTGATCCTGATTCCGTGTATTCTAGGCGACAATAGTCCGGATATTGTCCGCGCCACCCGGCAACCCCCGACCCCTTCTCGCGACATATGGATTCTGACCCATGAAGACCTGCGCAGAACAGCTCGAGTCCGTGCTTTCATGGATTTCGCCGAAATGGTTCTGCGCGAGAACAAGGATGGACTGACCGGAAATTTGACGGGATAGTTTACAGATAATTCATGCGGGTTAACCATGATCGAGGGGAAATCGCCTGATTCCCGTCTATCGCGGTTGGCGGCGTTAACCATGCCGTTGCACACCAATGTAATGACCAGGCGTCTATTACCGGAATATGTTGCGGTTACACTCAACCCGGCCGATTATCCGGCAAACCAGCATTATCGCCGCAATTGCGGTTTTGCTGTCGTTCGTCATTACCGGTGCATTATATCTGACCACGCTCGGACTGGACGACCGGTTTTGGGATGCCATGACCTTTGCGATCATTGTTCCCTGGGGCATCAGCATCCCGCTTGGGTGGTACATGGTCAATCAGCATTCCCGCCTGATCGGCATGACCCGAAAATTGAAACAGGCGCAACACGAGCTGAAAGCTGTCAACGAAAAGCTGCAACATAAAGCCAATTTTGATGGACTGACCGGCCTCGCCAATCGCGAACATTTCATCAAGCAACTTGGCGAACGTCGCGTACTGGCCGAAAATAACGTTCTGATGATCGTGGATGCCGATCATTTCAAGAATATCAATGACTGCTACGGACATCCGGTTGGCGACAAGGCACTGGTCCTGCTCGCCGGTGTATTCAAACGGAGCTTGCGCAAACAGGACCTTGTTGGCCGGATTGGCGGTGAGGAATTCGGGATATTATTGCCTGATACGGTGGAAGCCGAGGGTGAGATTATCGGTGAAATGCTGCGCCACGAGATCGAAAATATCCTGTTTGAGCCCCAGGCCGACAAGGTGCACCGCATGACCGTCAGCATCGGACTGACCGGCATGTCTCCGAACGACGAGCGTGCGATTTCCATGCGCAATGCAGACACGGCGCTGTTCGAAGCGAAGCGCCGCGGACGGAATCAGTGTGTCCTCTATTCAAGTGGCATGCGTTCCAAACCGAGGCCGTTTTTCGAAGCCTCGCAATCGACCGACCCCTTTGCCTTGAGAGCCTGAAGTGATCACAATTTCCCAATGACGAAACGCGCCATCGCTGCTAGGGCTATGGCCCATGACCGATGCACTATTTGACGAGGCCAAAAAGACCTCTTCCAACCCCAGTGACGCAGCTGTTCCTGCTCAGAACCACCTCTATCTGGTGGATGGTTCCGCTTATATTTTTCGCGCCTATCACCGGCTGCCTCCGCTAACCAATATTCACGGAGAACCCGTCGGTGCGGTCTATGGTTATACGACCATGCTCTGGAAACTGGCGGACCAGCTCAACAAGGCAGATGGCCCGACCCATCTGGCGGTGGTGCTGGACAAATCGGGCACCAGTTTCCGCAATGACCTTTATGATCAGTACAAAGCCAATCGTCCTGAAGCACCAGATGACCTGAAGCCGCAATTCCCGGTTATCCGGGATGCAACACGCGCCTTTTCGCTGCCGCTCATCGAAGAGGAAAATGTCGAAGCAGACGACATGATTGCCAGCTATACAAAGGCGGCTTTGGAACAAGGCTGGAAAGTAACAATCGTCTCTTCGGACAAGGACCTGATGCAGTTGATCGAGCCATCGGATGACAGCCGGGTCGATATGCTCGACACGATGAAAAATGTCCGCATGGGCCGGGCCACAGTCGAAGAAAAATTCGGTGTCGGGCCAGAAAAGCTCGGCGATGTGCTGGGTCTGATGGGTGACAGTTCAGACAATATTCCCGGCGTGCCCGGCATCGGTCCGAAGACAGCATCCAAACTGATCAACGAGCATGGCGATATCGAAAGCGTTCTGGATGCTGCACCAGATATGAAAAAGTCGAAGATGAAGGAGAACCTCATCGAGTTTGCCGAACAGGCACGGCTGTCACGCATCTTGGTCACGCTCAAGGAAGATTGCCCGTTGCCCGACACGCTGGAAAGCTTTGAGATTCAGGATATTCCGGACGCGCCGTTGCGGTCGTTTCTGGAGCATCATGGATTTAATTCCCTGCTGAAAAAGCTGGGGGGCAGCCAGTCGGAACCGCAAGATCCGGACATTGCAGATAACGGCAATCACGCGGCAGCCCCGGGGGAAACTCCCAAGCCGGTCGATGCCCCGGCGATTGATCGTAGCGCTTATGAATGTGTGCAAAATCTTGAGCGACTGGACGCGTGGATTGCGCTTTGCCGCGCGCGCGGCGTGATGGCGGTCGATGTGGAAACCGACAGTCTCGAAAGCGTGACCGCGCGGGTGGTTGGCGTGTGTCTGGCCGCCGGTCCGAATGAGGCCTGCTATATTCCGCTGGGCCACGGCAGCGGTGACATGTTTGGAGAAACGCCGGATCAGATTTCAACTGCCGATGCACTTGATCGACTGCGTCCCCTGCTTGAGGATGATGCGGTCCTGAAAGTGGGCCAGAATCTCAAATATGACATGACGGTGCTGGCCCAGCATGACATCCGCATCGCCCCGTTTGACGATACGCTGGTCATGAGTTTCAATCTTGATGCCGGCTTGCACGGGCACGGCATGGATGAGCTCAGCAAACTGCATCTGGGACATGAATGCATCAGTTTTAAATCGCTCACCGGCACTGGCAAGAAAGCGATTACATTCGCTGAAGTCCCGCTGGACAAGGCAACGGAATATGCGGCTGAAGATGCCGACGTCACCTTGCGCCTGTGGAACATATTGCGCCTGCGCATGGCGCCCGAGCAAGCAAGCCGGGTTTATCAGATGGTCGACCGGCCACTGGTGCCCGTGATCGCCGGGATGGAAGAAACCGGGGTGTTGGTCGACCGCGAAGAACTCGCGCGGCTATCGGGAACCTTTGCCGAGAACATGGCAAGTCTGGAAACGGAAATTCACGGACTGGCCGGCGAACCCTTTTCCATTGGCAGTCCGAAACAACTGGGTGAGATCCTGTTTGGCAAGTTGGGTCTGAAGGGCGGCAAAAAAGGTAAATCGGGCCAATATTCCACCGATGTCACGGTGCTGGAACGCCTCGCCGGTGATGGCGAGCCAATAGCGCAGAAAGTAGTCAACTGGCGGCAGCTTTCCAAACTGAAATCCACCTATACGGATGCGCTGCAGGAACAGATCAACGCCAAGACCGGCCGCGTGCATACCTCCTATTCGCTCAGCGGAGCGCAGACCGGGCGGCTGTCTTCAACGGAACCAAATCTGCAGAACATTCCGATCCGGACGGAGATCGGGCGGCAGATCCGGCAGGCCTTTGTGGCTGCGCCCGGGAACGTGATTCTGGCTGCCGACTATAGTCAGATTGAACTCCGGCTGGCCGCGCATATTGCGGATGTTGATACGCTGAAGGCGGCGTTTGCAGCGGGCGAAGATATTCATAATCGTACCGCGCAGGAATTGTTTGGCGACGTGGACCGCGATACCCGCGCGCGCGCAAAGACGATCAACTTTGCCATCCTTTACGGTATCTCGCGCTGGGGCCTCGCCAAGCGGCTGGAAGTCGATGCGGACGAAGCACAGGATATGATCGACACTTATTTCGAACGCTTTCCGGGCATCAACCAATATATCTCGACAACCCTGCAATCTGCGCGGGAGACGGGCTATACCGAGACCCTGTTTGGCCGCAAGACGTGGTTCGAACGTCTGAAGTCGGCAAACCAGATGGAGCGTCAAGGCAGCGAACGTGCGGCGATCAATGCCCCGATCCAGGGCACCAGCGCCGATATCATCAAGCGTGCCATGGCCCGGATGATGCCGGCACTGTCAGACGCCGGACTCGGCAATGTCAAAATGCTTATGCAGGTGCATGATGAACTGGTATTTGAATTGCCCGAAGGCGAGGTCGAAGCGGCAAGCGCGGTTATCCGGTCGGTCATGTCCGGCGCGGCAGAGCCCGTGATGAAACTATCCGTCCCGCTCGATGTTGATATTGGCACCGGCAAAAGCTGGGACGAGGCGCATTAAGCTGACAGCATCTGTTCGAAACAATCCCAGCAGCTCAGGAACCTTCCGCCAATCGTTTCAATCCATCTGCGAACAGCATCTTCCAGCCATCTTCTGCACTCGCGGCAGATGATTCCGTCACATTGCCGAATAACGCATCCGATACAATCAACACCCCGCCGTCATCACGATCCTCGACCGCCAGCTTGAGCATCGAACTTGTTGGCCCACCCCAGTCCGGTGCCATATAGCCGACAAGATAAAGAGATGCCCCTGGCGAGACCATCTGCACACGGTACCATTCAAGCTGAGCACCATCAGTGGTGCTCTCTACCAAATGGCCGCCGACCGTCGCGTCCAGAGACACTTTTGATCCTTCCCCCAGCGCCCGAAAATCGTCCATCCACCATGCGTCAATCTCATCGATCATCAGCGTCCAGATATCGGCAGCGCTGCGCTTTATCGGCAGCTCAAACTGGTATTTGAGTATTTTTGCATCCGTAATGTCACTCATTTTTTTGCTCCTTTGCTGAGGTTCCGCCCCGCTCCGCGATTTGTTTCAACCTGGCGGCAGAAGATTGTATGCCGTCAATATGTCGCAGGACCCATGTGCTGCAGACGGCCTTGATCGGCTCCGGGTTGAGATAATTCCAGCGCACACGGCCTTCCCGGCGCACATGAATAATCCGGCCTTCCGTCAAAATATCGATATGCTTGAGAACCCCGGTTCGCCCGATATCGGGAAAAAGATCAACCAGCTCGCCCGTTTGCTTCGGACCCGCGGACAGGGCCTCGACAATCAGCCGACGCCGCCCGTCGCTGAGCGCTTTCCAGATCAGGTCTTCATGTGCAAATTGATATGTCACTATTTAGTGACATATATGGATCTCGCTATACTGTCAACGCCAGAAAAAGGGCGGGGAACGAACTGCGGTCCGCTCGACCCCCTGAATCAGGACCGGCTAATGGGTTGCCGGTCCTGTCGGAAACCGATTCCAAATACTCCAACTGCTATGCGGACTGCACAATTGTGCACTAATTCCTGCATGACTTTGACGTGCCCGGCAGTGTGCCGGGATTCGCATTTTCTGCCAGCATCACACCCGTTTTGAACAGCGCGCTACGGTGCAGGATTTCAATCTGGGTCGCTGCGTCTTGCATGACTTTTTTCATGCATTCCGATTGCGCGCGTTTGACTTCGGAAAATCGGCTGGATGTTTGATAGCAGGCCCGCCTGGCTTCCCGTCGTACGAGTTTCGTCGCTTCCGCAATCCCCTTCGGACTGCTCAAATCGATTTGATTCACTGGAATGATCAACTGTTTGTGCACCGGTTCCGAAAGACTTGTCGCATGGGCCGGGGCGCAGACGAGTGCCGGTCCAAAAATGCTGACTATTGATAAACCGGCAATCAAACTGAATTTTGCGTTCTTCATATGTATTTCCTTTGTGACATGGGGTAAATTTCAAAATTCGACACCAGCACCCGAACAAGGACCAATGTCTGGAATTGAAAATGTCTGGAAACACCAATCCTTTCGCCGCAAATTCAAAAAATGCTGGTGGATTTCGAAATTGAATCGGTTTTTTCGATTCTGATTTTTACCTGAATCAGAGCAGCTGGAGCGCGATGAGCGGAATCACTTGGTCACTGTTCGCGCACGTGCCTGTCTATAACTGCCCAATACGCGCACTTCATTGCAATGAAAGCCCAGTTCTTCAATCGCCCGGTCGACTCCCGCATCGCCCGGCGCGCCTTCGATATCAGCATAGAAACGGGTTGCGGCGAAACTGCCGCCTTCCTGATAGCTTTCGAGCTTGGTCATGTTCACGCCATTGGTCGCAAAACCGCCCATCGCCTTGTACAGCGCTGCCGGAATATTCTTCACTTCGAAAATCAGCGTGGTCATAACGGGTCCGTTGGGCTCCGGCATTGCCGCATCGGGGGCGAGAACCACAAACCGGGTCATATTGTGCGCCGCATCCTCGATGGCATCAACAATCGGTTCCAGTCCATAGAGCTCTGCTGCCAGCGGCGGTGCTATCGCAGCCGCCTTGGGGTCGTCATTTTGGGCGACATAGGCGGCTGCAGCGGCCGTATCTGCATAGGCAACCGGAATTATGTCATGCGCGCGCAGATAGTGACGGCATTGACCAAGAGCCTGGGGGTGGCTCATCGCAGTGCTAATAGATGCGGATGCGGACTTGGCCATCAGGCAATGCTGAATTGGCATAAAATGTTCGGCGACAATATGCAGGCCCGATTCGGGGAGCAGAAAGTGAATGTCCGCGACGCGCCCGTGCAGGCTGTTTTCAATCGGGATGATTGCGCTTCCCGCCTTGCCCTTGCTCACGGCATCCAGCGCATCTTCAAATGAAAAGCACGGAACCGGCAGACAATCCGGATCAAATTGCAAGGCTGCAAGATGCGAATTTGCACCCGGCGCACCCTGAAAGGCAATTGCCTTGTCCGGCTGCTGTTCAGCCGTTTCAGTCATCTTGCCGACCATTCCCAGCGCGTTTTGCGGAAAGCTGTCCATATTACCCCTCTAATTCCAGCCGCAGCGATAGTCGAACAGGCGTGGAAAGAGCAAGAAGTGATGCACTTTGATCCACAGCACCGGGCCAAGAATTTGCAGCGGGGCGTCCAATGAACCCTTGCTTTGACCTTCTGCTCTTATTAGAGAAAGCCAAACTTCTGGCAGGCATGAGTCCTGCACGCTCAATTCGGGGTACGAGAGACAAGATGGATAGAAACAACACCATTGCAGGCTGGGTTCTGGCTGGCGGCATCGCGGCTCTGGGATTTTCAATCCTTAGCGCCAAATATTTTCACGCCGACAAACCCGAACGCCCTGAAACACTGGGCTATGTGATCGAAGGTGTGGAAGTCGCGGATAGCGGCAAGGAAGAAGTTCCGATGAGCATGATGCTCGCCAAGGCTGATATTGCCAAAGGCGAGGCGGTGTTCAAAAAATGTGTCGCCTGTCACACGATCAATGATGGCGGCGCGAATGGCATTGGACCAAATTTGTACAACTCGCTCGGCAAATCACACGGCCATGTTGCCGGTTTCGCCTATAGTGATGCTCTGGCTTCGATCGAAGGCGACTGGAATTTCGACAATATGAACGCGTGGCTGATCTCGCCGCGGAAATATGCGCCGGGCACGAAAATGACCTTCGCCGGTCTCGGCAAACCCGAAGACCGCGCCAATGTCATCGCCTATATGAACGCACAGGGTTCCAATCTGCCTTATCCGGAACCACCTGCGGAAGTTGCGGAAGAAGAAGCCGAAGCGGATGCGGATGCGACCGAAGTCGCGGAAGAAACTGCAGTGGCAGACGAAGCTGCAGCAGCAGAATAACGCAACCCGCGAGCTCGACCGACTACCAAAATCCGAGAATCAGGCGCAGTCCAGATCGTAAAAGCGCTGGATGATAGCCCATGCCTCATCAGCGGTTTCGACAAACTGGAACAGGTCGAGATCCTTGCGGCTGATCGTGCCTTCTTCGGCAAGGGCGTCAAAGTCAATGATCCGATTCCAGAAATCCTTGCCAAACAACATGATCGGCAAAGGTTCCATCTTGCCCGTCTGGATCAGCGTGATCAGTTCGAAAAATTCGTCAAAAGTCCCGAACCCGCCGGGGAATACCGCTACTGCCCGCGCGCGCAGCAAAAAGTGCATTTTGCGCAAGGCGAAATAGTGGAACTGAAAGCTGAGTGACGGGGTGACATATTCATTGGGTGCCTGCTCATGTGGCAATACGATGTTAAGCCCGATGGATTCCTTGCCGACATCAGCTGCTCCGCGATTGGCCGCCTCCATGATCGAGGGCCCGCCGCCCGAACAGACCACAAAATCGCGCTTGCCATCTTCTTCAATCCCGCAGTCGCTGACGATCCGCGCCAGTTTGCGCGCTTCGTCGTAATATTTGGCCTTTTCCTTCATCCGCTGTGCCGTTTTCAGGGATGCTTCGTCCGTGGCAGCTTCAATGAGCGCATCGGCCTTGTCCGGTTCTGGAATACGCGCGGAACCATACATGACAAGCGTCGAGCCAATGCCGGCCTCGTCGAGGAGCATTTCCGGTTTGAGCAATTCCAGCTGGAAACGCACCGGGCGCAATTCCTCGCGCAACAGAAATTCGGTATCCTGAAAAGCCAGCGTATAGGCCGGGTCTTCGGTCTGGGGTGTGCTGATCGTCGGATCCTTGGCGAAATCAGCTTCTTGTTTGGCGCGATAAAAGCGCGGGTCATGTAAATCTTTGTTTGTCATGCAACTGCCCTAGGCAAAGACATGGGACTTGCCAATGACGTTGGCCGAATATCTGCAATTAATCTGCAGTTTACCGGCAATATCCGTTGCCACTCATATCAAAATGGAAATGATCACGATGTGCGGCATTATAGTCCGGGCTCAGGACGGTTCCAAAGCGCTTGCAGGCGCTTTGATGAATGGCGGTCAGGAATTGTTTTTCCCGGCGACTGCCTTTCCAGTGATTGGTCAGGGTAATCCGGCGGCCATCGGCAAGAACAAATCCGGAGATATCAATGGCATTGGCATGCGCATGCTGGGAAAGACGCCCGGATCCGGAAATATTGCGGCAGCTATAACTGCCCATTGTTTCAATCCGCGCCAGCTCGCTGCCGAGATACTGGCGTGCCGCGCGTTTGACCGCATATTCGGTCCAGGCCGCAAATTTGCTGGCCAGCTGGCATTTGACGGGGCCTAGATTGGTGACATCAGTACCGACATCCAGCAATTTAATACTGTCAATCTGGCTGCATCCGCCCTGAAAATTTCGATTGGGCAGAGGAGAGAACCTGACTTTCGCTTTGCCGAGTTGGCTGAAACACTGCCGGGCAGAGGGTGAAGGATCGAAGGAACCCAGTCCCGCCGAGCTTTGCGGGCGACTGGTCTGTCGGTCACCACCGGGAATGGCGCCACAAGCGCTGAGCAAAAGTGATGCCACGCCCAACCAAGCGAGGTTCCATTTTCCAGATCTGTTTTTCACATATCGTCCCATATCGTTTTGCTGACGGAACATGGTTAAGAAATAGTTAACGCCGCCATGAACGCCCGACGGTTTTGCGACAAACTGACACAAATATATGCTGGACCTCCGCCGTCTGCATATTCAAAGAGACTTCATGCGCATGTTGATACAAAAGCTGAACAGTCTGCCGGTTTTCTGGGCGCTGCTTGCGATCCCCGCCATCCCGATGATCTACGTATATGCTTCCGGCGCCAAAATCGCGATGGACCTGCTCCACCCTACCGGTGAATTCTCGGCCCGGTTCATGATTATCGCAATGATCATTTCTCCCTTGCTCACAATATTTGGCAACCGTCCGTGGACAGCATGGCTGTTGCGGCGGCGACGGTCTTTTGGACTCGCTGCATTTGCCTATGCGATGCTTCATCTGATTTTTTACCTGCTCGACATCGAAGAACTCAAACCGATCCTCGCTGAGTTCTGGGCCCCGGGAATCTGGACCGGGTGGGCCGCATTGTTCCTGTTCCTGCCATTGGCCATAACCAGCAACAATCGATCCATGCAGTGGCTAAAGCAACGCTGGAAAACATTGCAGCGACTGGTCTACGCCGCCGCATTGCTCACATTGGCTCACTGGCTGCTCATTCATGATGGCGTAACCGGAGCTCTTGTACATTTTATCCCATTGGGGGCGCTGCAGTTATTGCGAATGATTATCATCTATGCCAGAAGGCATGAAAGCGCTGCAAAAACCGATTCGCGTGCAGCCAAACAGTAAATTTGATCCCCGTTCCAGTTGGAGTTTGAAATATGAAATATCCCGCACTCACCGCAACACTTGCCGCCGCAGCCTTGTCCATTGGTTTTTCAACCCCAGCTCATGCGACCGGCAAAATGAAATGCGAAGCGGGTCCCGAATCCGGCTGGGTCAGCCGCGCTGATCTCGAAGCGGATCTCGTTGCAAAGGGCTGGAAAGTGAAAAAGTCGAAAGTCGATGGCGGCTGCTATGAAGTCTATGGCACCACCCCCGAGGGCGACCGTGTGGAAGCCTATTTCCACCCGGTTTCGATGGAAAAATTGCTCGTCCTGCGACGCGGCAAAGAACTGTTCCGCAAGAAATAGCCGGATCGGCAGTTTTTGCCGACAGTCAACATTTGCTCCTTGACATGCTGCACTGCAACAGACATTGCGGCGACGGGCCACGCGGTCCCAACGCCGCGCGAGCTCTCTGTAAGGAGAAGCGTTTAAATGACTGATACTACGAATCCGCAACCCGAGTTGCGTCCAGATTGCCCGAATTTCTCTTCGGGCCCCACCGCCAAATTTCCTGGCTGGTCTCTCGACAAAATCAACACCGTCGCCATGGGTCGCTCCCATCGCTCTGCTACCGGCAAGGGTCGTCTGAAATATGCGATCGACTTGTCCCGCGAGCTTTTGGGCATTCCTGATGACTATCTGATTGGTATCGTCCCGGCATCGGATACCGGAGCGGTGGAACTGGCCATGTGGAACATGCTGGGCGCCCGTCCGGTGACGGTCGCAGCTTGGGAAAGCTTTGGCAATGTGTGGATCCAGGATGCTGTGAAGCAGTTGAAGCCAGCCAATCTTACTGTGCTCGAAGCCGATTATGGAGACATTCCCGATCTCACGCAGATCGACAAAGGCGATGACATTGTCTTCACCTGGAACGGCACGACCTCTGGCGCGAAGATACCGGATACCGACTGGATTGCAGATGATCGCGAAGGCGTGACCATCAACGATGCGACCAGCGCGGTGTTTGCCCAGCCGATGGATTGGGCCAAGCTCGATGCAACGACATACAGCTGGCAGAAAGTGATGGGTTCGGAAGCCGGCCATGGCATGTTGATCCTCAGCCCCCGGGCCGTCGAGCGGATCGAAAGCCATGATCCTGAATGGCCGCTGCCAAAAATCTTTCGCGTGAAAAAGGGCGACAAGCTCAATCGCGCGATATTTGAAGGCGCCACGATCAATACGCCGTCCCTGCTTGCCACCGAGGATTATATCGCGTCGCTGGAATGGGCCAAATCGATTGGCGGCCTGCCCGAGCTGCACGCTCGCGCCGACCGCAATGCGAAAGTGGTCCACGACTGGATCGCAGCCACGCCTTGGCTGCGCAATATGGTCGGTGATCCGGCGAAATGGACCAATACCGGTGTCTGCATGGTTTTCCAGGGCGACTGGTATGATGGCCTGAGCGACGATGACAAAGCCGCAGTGCCGAAGAAAATCGCCGGCATGCTCGACGAGATGGGCATCGGCTATGATTTCAACGGCTATCGCGATGCGCCGCCAAGCTTGCGTATCTGGTGCGGCTCCACGGTTGAGGAAGAAGACGTCCGGCGTCTGCTGCCCTGGATCGAATGGGCCTATGCACAGGTTAAAGCCGAGATTTAATATTTATCCGTCATTCCAGCGAAAGCTGGAATCTCCTCGCGAACCAGCGCCAACATTATGGAGATCCCTGCCTTCGCTGGGATGACGAGAATTGAAAAGAGATATTCCATGCCAAAAGTACTTATTTCCGACAAAATGGACCCCAAAGCTGCAGAGATTTTCCGCGAACGCGGAGTTGAAGTAGACGAAATTACAGGACAGACGCCAGAAGAGCTTATGAAAATCATCGGCGACTATGATGGTCTCGCCATTCGCTCGTCGACCAAGGTCACATCTGAAATCCTGGATGCCGCCACCAATCTGAAAGTCGTTGGCCGCGCCGGGATAGGTGTCGACAATGTCGATATTCCATCCGCGTCCGCCAAAGGTGTTGTTGTCATGAACACACCGTTCGGGAACAGCATCACCACAGCGGAACACGCTATTGCGATGATGTTCGCGCTCGCCCGCCAGCTCCCGTCCGCCGATGCGTCAACCCAGGCGGGCAAATGGGAAAAATCCAAATATATGGGCGTCGAACTGACGAGCAAGACACTGGGCCTGATCGGTGCCGGCAATATCGGTTCGATCGTGGCAGAGCGCGCGATTGGCCTGAGAATGAAGGTGGTTGCATATGACCCGTTCCTGACCGAAGAACGGGCCGTAGAACTCGGCATTGAAAAAGTCTCGCTCGACGACCTGCTGGCGCGCGCCGACTTTATCACCATGCATACTCCGCTCACCGATCAGACCCGCAACATCCTGTCTGCAGAGGCACTGGCGAAAACAAAAGCCGGCGTGCGGATCATCAACTGTGCACGCGGCGGACTGATTGACGAGGCCGCTCTGAAGGACGCGCTGGAATCGGGTCATGTGGCTGGTGCTGCGCTTGACGTTTATGCGGAGGAACCGGCGAAAGAAAACGCGCTTTTCGGAACACCAAACCTGATCTGCACCCCGCATCTCGGGGCATCGACCAGCGAAGCACAAGTCAATGTCGCCATTCAGGTCGCAGAACAAATGGCCGATTATCTGGTCAATGGCGGCGTGGAAAATGCGCTCAACATGCCCAGCCTGTCGGCAGAACAGGCGCCGAAGCTCAAACCATATATGGCGCTCGCCAATCAACTGGGTTCCTTGATCGGCCAGTTGTCAAGCAGTTCGCTCAAGGGCATTTCGGTAGAAGTTGAAGGTGCAGCAGCCGAGCTCGATCCCAAACCCATCACTGCTGCCGTTCTTGCCGGACTGATGGCAGCCTATAGCGATTCCGTGAATATGGTGAACGCGCCCTATCTGGCGAAAGAACGCGGCCTTGATGTCCGCGAAGTACGGCATGATCGCGAAGGAGACTATCAAACACTGGTCCGCGTATCGGTCAACACGGACGAAGGCGAGAAATCAGTGGCGGGTACGCTATTCGGTTCTTCCGGACCGCGTCTGGTGGAAATGTTCGGGATCAAGGTCGAAGCAGATCTGGAAGGCGACATGCTTTATGTCGTGAACCAGGATCAGCCTGGCTTTATCGGCAGCGTCGGTTCCACTTTGGGAGAAGCCGGTGTCAATATCGGAACCTTCCACCTTGGTCGACGGTCTGATGGCCCGGGCGGTGAAGCGGTCTTGTTGCTTTCGATTGACTCGCCAGTGGAAGAACCGGTGTTGTGGGCCGTCTGCAAGCTGGAAGGCGTCAAGACGGTCAAAGCCCTGCGCTTCTGAACGGGCATTGAAAAAGGCTATGGCCTGACTGCGTCCGCATGGCTATGGAGCAAACGACATGAACAAGCGCTCCAACCTGCTGCCGGAAGGTTTCCACGATTCGCTGCCGCCTCTCGCGGAAGCGGCATCGCGGATGGAACGGGATATCCTGGATACCCTGGCGAGCCACGGCTATGCCCGGGTATCGCCGCCGCTGGCAGAATATGAAGACGTACTGACCAGCCGGATGACAGGATCTGCGAAAAGCGATCTGATGCGCTTTGTCGATCCGATCTCTCAGCGGACGCTGGCCTTGCGGCCGGATGTCACCATGCAAATCGGCCGAATCGCAGCGACCAGCCTGGCGGATCAGGCCCGGCCTCTCCGGCTCGGCTATTCCGGCACCGTGCTGAAACTGCGTTCGGGTCAACTCCGTCCGGAACGCAGCCGATTGCAGATTGGCGCTGAACTGATCGGTACCGACAGTGTCGCAGCCGCCAGCGAAATTGTGTCGGTTGCTGTAGAGGCGCTCGAGCGGGCCGGCGTGACTGGCATTACCGTTGATTTCACGATGCCCGATCTGGTTGATATATTGTCTGCCGGACCGTTGCCGCTCAGCAGCGCGCAGGCCAGTGAAGTACGCCGCGAACTGGATATGAAAGACGCTGGAGGCCTCGCCGAACTTGGTGCGACTGGCTATCTCCCGCTAATCGAAGCGACTGGTCCGTTTGATGATGCCATGACCAAAATGCGGAACTTCGACACTGACTCCCTGCTGACATCACGGCTTGATGGAATTGCCGAAATTGCATCGGCCATCAGCGACAAGGCGAACCTGACGCTAGACCCCACGGAACGCCACGGTTTTGAATATCAAAACTGGTTCGGCTTCACGATTTTTGCCGAAGGCTTTGTCGGCGCCATGGGGCGTGGTGGCAGCTATGAAATCGACCGCCAGGACGACGGGACGGAGCCGGCAGTGGGGTTCTCGCTTTATCCCGGCCCTCTTGTCGACGCGGGCTTTGGTGCCAAAGCGCATGACCTGCTGTTTCTACCGCTCGGGCATGACATTGCAGCAGCCGCAAAACTCCGTGCCGAAGGGTGGCGGACGATCGCCGCTTTGTCGGAGGGCGACCAGCCTCGAGATATGGGCTGTACGCACCATCTCGATGGCAGCAAACCGGAAAAATACTAAACAGGAAGACGTTCTGAATATGGCAAATGTGACGGTGATCGGTGCCCAGTGGGGAGATGAAGGCAAAGGCAAGATTGTCGACTGGCTTTCGGAACGGGCAGACGTTGTGGTGCGCTTTCAGGGCGGTCATAATGCCGGACACACACTCGTCGTCGACGGCGAAGTCTATAAATTGTCATTACTGCCATCAGGAATTGTCCGCGGTGCACTGTCGATTATCGGCAATGGCGTTGTGCTGGACCCGTGGCATTTGCGCGAAGAAATTGACAAGCTCAGCAAACAGGGTGTTGCGATCAACGCGGAGAATTTCGGGGTTGCGGAAAACTGTCCGCTGATCCTGCCCATCCACCGCGACCTCGACGCCATGCGGGAAGATGCCAGTGGCAAAGGCAAGATCGGGACCACCCGTCGCGGAATCGGACCGGCCTATGAAGACAAGGTCGGACGGCGCGCAATTCGGGTATGCGATCTGGCGCATCTCGATGATCTCGGACCGCAGCTGGATAGGCTCTGCGCCCATCATGATGCTTTAAGGGCTGGCTTTGGCGAGCCCCCCGTAGATCGCGAACGCCTGCTTACCGACTTGCGCGAAATTGCGGATTCGGTTCTGCAATATGCACAGCCGGTCTGGAAACGGCTGAACGAGGCGCGCAAACGCGGCGATCGGATATTGTTTGAAGGCGCGCAGGGCGTGTTGCTCGATGTCGATCACGGCACCTATCCCTTTGTCACCAGCTCCAACACCATCTCCGGCACTGCTGCAGGTGGATCAGGCCTTGGTCCATCCGGAACGGGCTATGTGCTGGGCATCGTCAAAGCCTATACGACACGTGTTGGCTCCGGTCCTTTCCCTTCTGAGCTGGATGATGATATTGGCCAGCGTCTTGGCGAGCGTGGCCATGAATTCGGGACCAATACCGGCCGTCAGCGCCGCTGCGGCTGGTTTGACGCCGTACTGGTTCGACAGGCTCTGGCCGTATCCGGAGTTGCAGGCATTGCTCTCACGAAGCTCGATGTTCTCGATGGCTTTGAAGAACTCAAAATCTGTATCGGCTATGATCTGAACGGCGTCACCTATGACTATCTGCCGCCGCACCATCAGGATCAGGAAAGCGTGAAGCCCATTTACGAGAGCATGCCGGGGTGGAGCGAGTCGACCGCCGGCGCCCGCAGCTGGGCTGACCTTCCGGCGCAGGCGATCAAATATATCAAACGCGTGGAAGAACTGATTCAATGCCCGGTGGCTCTGGTGTCGACGTCTCCCGAACGCGAAGACACGATATTGGTGACCGATCCATTCGCGGATTAACGGCTAAGTCGAGATTTCCGCGGTTTGCTCCAATTTGACCGATTGGCCTGATCGATTGGCGCGTGTCATGACGAAATCACCGCTCCAGCTATCATGGATGATCCACTTTCCGGAAAGCTGCCTGCCATCGCCGGAAAGTTCTCCCTCGTAGGATATGTCATCATATTCTTCACTGGAAACATCATATAGTTTCAAAAAGGTGACGGATGAGCCCGACCTGACACCATTCAAACGGGCGGTTAAAAACCGGCCTCGTTCAGTCTCGCTTGTCTCGCCTGAAATACGGCTGCCAGCTTCGCTAATCCTCGCTTGAAAAGCAGTTTCCGCGAGATCCCCGGGATAGCCAAAAACTCCTAACCATTGGCCCGTCATGTCCAGTGGGTCGGAATCCATATCAATGCCTCAAACATCGTCCGCGGAAATCATTTCTTCCCGGTCAATCTCTCCGGTCATCGAAGCGACGGTCACGGCAATCGCGGCATCACCCGAAACATTGGTTGTCGTGCGCATCATGTCCATGATCCGATCGACGCCAGCGACAAAGGCTATTGTTTCAAGCGGGACACCGACACTGCCAAAGACCAGCGCCATCATGATCAGGCCCGCACCGGGAATGCCTGCAGCACCAATTGCACCAAGGGTGGAGGTAATCGCAATCAGGATATAGTCACCCATATTGAGGTCCACCCCGAATATCTGCGCACCAAACAATGTGGCCAGCCCCAGATACATGGCGGTGCCGTTCATGTTGATGGTTGCGCCCAGCGAGACGACAAAGCTGGAAACACTCTGCGATACGCCAAGATTGCGCTGGGTGCAGCGCAATGTGACCGGCAATGTGGCATTGGAAGATGCCGTCGAATAGCTTACCGCCATCGCATCGATAATCCCGCGGAAGAAATCAATCACCGGCAGTTTGGCGATGAATTTGATGAGCCCGGAATACATCACAAAAATGATCAGCAGACAGCCGAGATAGTTGAGACCAACCAGTTTGGCCAGCGAGACCAGAGCCTCCGGCCCCAATGTGCCAGCCACCCAGGCCATGAGCGCAAAGACACCGAAAGGCGTCAATTCCATGACGATCATCGTAACCTTCTGCATCACGATCGCGCCGCTGTCGAAAATCTTCGCCAGCGGTCTGCCTTCTTCTTTCGCCATCAGGATGCCGATACCGATCAGAAGCGCAAAAACGATCAGCGGCAGAACCCGGACATCGGCCATCACCTGCACCGGGCTATCCGGCACAATCGACAGGATCATATCTATCGCTGTGGTGTCATTGGGCGCCGGCGTTTCGCCTTTCTGGATTGCGCTGGTATCGACGCCTTCTCCGGGCTGGAAAAATGTACCAAGTGCGAGGCCCAGCCACGCGGCAATCTGACCGGTAATGATAAACAGGAGCATCGCCCGACCGCCGACACTGCCGAGTTTCCGTAAATCTCCGAGTGCGGCAACGCCCGCCACCAGAGAGAAGAAAATAAGCGGGACGACCAGCATCTTGATCGCCTTGATGAAGAAATCACCGATCCATTTGATCGATGCAGCGTCCGGACCCCAGAACAGACCCGTGGCAATGCCAAGGATAAGAGCTGCAATGACCCGCTGCCACAGCGGTATTTTGAACCAGAAAGACAGCATCGATTAATCCCCGTTATCGTTTCAAGAGAACCTATCGCCCGCCCCGGGGTTCGGCAAGCGTCATTCCTGCATCAGCCCATGCGATTTCGGACTTGGGCCGGTATCCGGGCCAAAAGATTACATCCAGAAACTGATCGCCATACAGGTTGCCAGACCGACTCCGATGGTCAGCGGAATGCCGGCCTTGAAAAAGTCCGTAAACCGGTAATTGCCCGCCGCGTAGACCAAGGTGTTGGTCTGATAGCCGATTGGTGTGGCAAAACTGGCAGAAGCGGCGAACATGACGGCGATGACCAGCGGCCTTGGATCAACTCCCAGATCCTGCCCCAGCGCAATGGCAATGGGCGTAATGATGATCGCCACTGCATTGTTGGTCACGATCTCCGTCATGATGACCGAGAGAACATAAATGGCAAATACCAGCCCCCAGGGCGGAATATCCTGAAGATAGGGCGTCAGCACCCGGACAATCAGATCAACGCTGCCCGCCTGTTGCAGTCCAAGCCCGACGGCCAGCATGCCAAAAATCAGGACCAGCACATTGCCGTCAATTGATCCCCATGCTTCTTCGGCATCGATACAGCGCGCCAGCAAGATTGCACCCACAGCCAGAATGGCTGCGACGGCAAGGGGAATGACGTTCAGGGCGGCCAATACGACCACTGCGACAAGTGCGCCAACCGCAATCGGCGCGCGATCTCTGCGGAAGGCACGAATCTTGGTCTGGCCCACACCAAACAGATTGGGATTTTCGTACATGCGCGCAATATCTTCTCCGGATCCGGTTACCAGCAGTCGGTCCGCCGCATGAATACGTGCATTTGTGAGATCGGATCGAGGCAGGTTCCGAAACCGGGTCATGCCCAGAATCCGGACGTTCAGCTGTGACAGAAACGGAATGTCGAACAACCGGTTCCCGATACTGGGGTGGCTGGGCGCAACTGTCGCCTCGACAAGTTCCTCACCCAATGGTCCGACATCACCGCGCCGGATAATGCCGATCTTGAAATCGGGGGATTCGCGCAAGGAAATCAATTCGGCGAGCTCGAGCTGGACAGCCACCCGGTCACCAGCTTCGAGAACCAGATGCTCCAGATCATGACGAATATATGAACTCTCCCGACTGACAGCAGTGACCTTGATTCCCGCGCGACGGAAGATCGGGACGTCGGAAATCCTTTTGTTCCTGGCGTCCGATTTGTTGCGAACGGTCAATTCGGTCAGGAACGCGCTTTCATCATTGCTGGAAAATTCTCCGCTAACCTGTCCGCCGGGAAGCAGCCAGCTGCTGAACAGTGCCATCATGATTGTACCAGCCAGTGCCGCCACCAGTCCGTAAGGCGTGATCTCGAAAATGCCGAACCCGCTCATGCCCGTATCGCGCGCAACAGCATCAACAATCAGGTTGGTCGACGTTCCGATCAGCGTCGTTGTGCCGCCCAGAATGCAGATGAAACTCAGCGGAATCAGCAGCTTCTTCGAAGATATTCCGGTCGCACGGGACAGCCGGATGATGATTGGAATCAGCACCAGAACAACCGGCGTGTTGTTCATGAAAGCCGAGGCGACAAATGCGCCCAGAAACATTTCGGCAACGGCCAGTCGGGGATGTTTGCGCGCGCGCGAAATGATGAAACCGGCTATGGCATCAATAGTCCCGGTCCTCAGCAGAGCGCCCGACAATATGAACATCGCGGCAATGGTAATCGGCGCCGTATTCGAAAAAACAGAGAATAATCCGTCAGAATCGATAATGCCCAGGAACAGAAACATGCAGGCGCCAAGCACCGCAACGACCGCAGCCGGGAACCGTTCCATGAAAAAGCCGGTGAACAGAAAACCAAGTATGACAAGACCGATAATCGCCTTGTGCGCCTGAATATAGTCGTCAACGACATGAAGTATCAGTTCGATCATCGGACTAGAGGCAGCCTTCTATATACTGGACACTGTTGCTGGTCCCGATGCGAAAACTGGTGATCACTTTGGTGTCTGTTTCAAAGACAATTCCGTGATCTCCAGCCGACCACGAAAGATAGGAGCCGGCATCCTCCAGATAGGGGTGCGGTGCCTGTTTCAGCGATGCGCCATAGGCGACAAGAGCATCTGCAACCGGACTGCCGAGACCAATATTCTTTTCGGTCATTACCTCTTTTTCAGACTTGGGTTCGTCCGGCTGAGGCGTGTAAAAATCAACTCTGGTCAATATTCCGTCTTCGAACATGAGTGAGCTGACCGGCCATTTGTCTGCCACACCAAAATTTTCGCACCCTTTGCCCGTTGCCTGAGGATTGTCCCAGTCTTCCACTTCCGATGAATATTGCAATGACAGGTCATGGGCAGCTGCCACATCTGTATAAGCCGTGCCTATTGTGAATGGTCCGGCGCGGTCGGGATAGGCAATGAATGTGTTCGCTGCCTTCTGGTCCGTCTGTGCCGCATCCGAACTGGCATCGCCAGATTCGGAATTCGAAACAGATGATTTCGCGTCCTCACTGGCCGGTTCAGACGGCACGCATGCGGTCACCAGAAGCGCCAGCACAAAAGCCGCCAGTCTCGCCATCAGTCAGATTCTCCGCATTGCGCCCGGTGCATGAGTTTCTGATCTGCGAGAACCAGTGCCATCATCGCCTCGACCACCGGAACACCGCGAATGCCAACGCACGGATCATGGCGGCCCTTGGTGACTATTTCTGTCGCTTCACCATCCCGCGTCACCGTTTCCACCGGAGTCAGAATCGAGCTGGTCGGTTTGAACGCAACCCGGCAAAATACCGGTTGTCCGGTTGAAATTCCTCCAGCCGTTCCTCCGGCATGATTGGAATCAAATCTTGGACCATCATTTCCGGGACGCATGGCATCCGCATTCTGTTCACCGCGCAACCGGGCGGCGGCAAAGCCATCCCCAATTTCGACGCCCTTGGTGGCATTGATGGTCATCATCGCCGCCGCAATCTCGCTATCCAGTTTTGCGTAGACGGGCGCGCCCCAGCCTGCGGGAACCCCGGTGGCCTGACAGGCGATCACCGCTCCGAGACTGCTGCCATCCTTGCGTGCGCCATCGACCAGCGCTTCCCAGCGTTTTGCTGCCTTGGCATCCGGACAGAAAAACGGATTTCTGGTGATCTCTTCTGCATCAAAATTTGCCATATCAATGGCATCACCGCCAATTTCCGCAACCCATGCCTGAATTGAAACCTCGGGCAACGCCAGGCGGGCGACCGCACCGGCAGCAACTCTCGCTGCGGTTTCGCGGGCGCTCGATCGCCCCCCTCCGCGATAATCGCGAAAACCATATTTCTGATCATAAGCATAATCCGCATGGCCGGGCCGATAGGCTTTGGCCACTTCCGAATAATCTTTGGACCTCTGGTCGACATTTTCGATCATCAGGGATATCGGCGTGCCGGTCGTCTTGCCTTCGAACACGCCGGACAGGATTCTGACCTGATCCGGTTCCTTGCGCTGCGTCGTATATTTGGACTGACCCGGGCGCCGCGCATCAAGATAGGGCTGAATATCAGCTTCGCTTACAGGCAGTCCCGGAGGGCAGCCATCGACGACCGCGCCCAGCGCAGGACCATGACTTTCTCCCCAAGTGGAGAAGCGAAAAACGCGACCAAAACTGTTGAAACTCAAATCGGATTCTCCCCGTCGATAATCTCTACTCTATTTCCGAACGGATCATCTACAAAGAATCGCGCCTGACCATCAATATTATTGCTTTGCCGTGTCGCAAAGCCAGCTGTTTCGCATTGCCGGCGCAATTGTCCGAAACCGCGCACAGAAAAAGCGGGATGTGCTTTTTGCGCGGGCCGGAAGTCCTGTTCCACGCCAAGGTGCACGCGCACGCCGCAATATTCAAACCAGCATCCCCCGTTTTGCTGCATGTCGAGCGGTTTTTCCCGTTCAGGCAGTCCAAGGATATCCCGATAGAAACCGCGCGCTTTGTCTTCACCGCCCTTGGGCATCGCGAGTTGCACGTGATGCAGATCGAGGATCATCAATCCAGCGCGATATCAGGCGCGTCTTCCTGTTTCATCCCCACCACATGATAGCCGGCATCGACATGATGGGTTTCGCCGGTCACACCGGATGACAAGCTAGAACAGAAATACAGACCGGCCCCGCCAACATCCTCGATCGTGACGTTGCGACGCAGCGGCGAATTATATTCGTTCCACTTCAAGATATAGCGAAAATCTCCGATTCCGCTGGCGGCCAGGGTCTTGATCGGGCCGGCCGATATTGCGTTGACCCGAATATTGTTCGGGCCCAGATCATTGGCCAGATATTGAACCGATGTTTCCAAAGCCGCTTTTGCGACGCCCATGACATTATAGTGCGGGATAACTTTTTCTGCGCCATAATAGGTCAACGTGACGATGCTGCCGCCATCCGGCATCATTTTCGCCGCTCGCTGGGCCACCGCGACCAGACTGTATGCGGAAATATTCATCGTCATCAGAAAATTATCGAGACTGGTGTCGACATATTTTCCGCGCAATTCGCTTTTGTCGGAAAATCCGATCGCATGGACCACAAAGTCCAGCGTGTCCCAGCGGGATTGGAGGGTTTCGAAAGCTCCATCAAGTGCCGCCATATCCGACACATCACAATCAATCAGAAAATCGGACCCCAATTCCGCAGCAAGAGGCCTGACCCGTTTCGCCAGGGCATCACCCTGATATGAAAAGGCCAGTTCGGCTCCCGCTTCAGCCAGCTGCCTGGCGATACCCCAAGCCAGCGACTTGTTGTTTGCCAGCCCCATGATCAGGCCACGTTTGCCCTTCATCAGTTCATTCATTGCCGGTTCCCTTGTCTCGACTAATTCCCGTCTGATAGCGCTCATCCGTCTGATTTTCCAGAAAATCATCGCTTTCCGTGTTTTGATCGAAAGCGGCCCTGTCAGGCCGGGTCAAATATTGTGGCCGATCAGCCAGCGCGGCGTTGAGTTCCGCTCCGATAACCATTCCCAATCCGATCAGATAAAAGAATATCAGCGTGATAATCACACCGGCCAGACTGCCATAGGTCAGCTGATAATTGGCGGCATATTTGAGGAATAGCGGCAGCAGGCCGGAAATCATCAACCACCAGGCACTGATAAAAACGGCACCCGGCCATTTTGGAAAGATGCGATGGCGATACTGGCGCGGGGTCAACAGGCGGAACAGAAAATAGAGCGTGAAAAACAATATCAGGAACGGCAAGATGGCGGACAGCGAAAACCATGTGGAACCAGTGTCATCCAGTGACAGATAGCCACCGAAAAACTCGGTCAGGGCGGAAAGCGCAAATTGCGCGCTCAGCGAAAGCATCGCAAAAAAGACAGAAAGGATGATCAGGCCAATTGACGTCAGCCGGTATTCCCAGAATGCGCGCTGAGCCTCGACGCCATATGCCCGGTGCAGGATTTCCCGGATTGTCTCGATCAAACTGGCGGTCGTCCAGAGGCCGACACCGGCGCTCAACCAAAGCAAGGGGCCGGTCCGGGCGTTCATCGCCTCGCTGATCGGATCACGCAGCGCATTGGCCACCGACGGCGGCACCGTTTGCAGAAAGGCAGCCACAAAATCCACACCCGCCGCCGTCTGACCGATACTGCCCGCAATTGCCGCTGCCACTATGAAGAAGGAGAAAACGGCCAGAAGGGAAAGATAGGCGAAATTTCCGGCAAAGGTGAATCCGTCTGTATACACGCCCACGGCCGTCCGTTCGGCCACGGAAAAGATTTGGCGGGGCAGGCTTTCGTCCGCCAGTCGTTCGGCCGCACGTTCGGGCTTCGGATCCATTTCCGTCCGATCGGTCCGCCGCCGACCGCCATGCCGCGCTTCCGGTGAAAGCCGTGACCCCTCAGTCATATCGGGACCACGCCAATTCTAAACGCCCATAAACGTGCGGGGACTATCGTCATTATCCCAATCGGAAACAAAATCCTTCAGCGCCTTGTCATCCTCCGGGATCTCGATCATCAATGTAACCAGTTGGTCACCGCGCCCTCCGGACTTGCCATGAAAGCCTCTTTTTTTAAGGCGCAAGGTCTTGCCGGAATTGGCGCCGGCGGGGATCGAAAGCATGACCGGCCCATCGACGGTCGGAACTTTGACCTTGCCGCCTGTGACCGCTTCTTTCAGGCTGATCGGCAACTCCAGCTTCACATTATTGCCGTCACGTTCGAAAAAGGGATGCGCGTTGACATGGATCGTGACTATCGCATCTCCATGTCCGCCAGGACCGGACCGTCCCTTGCCACCCAGTCGCATCTGCGTTCCATCCTCCACGCCCTTGGGCAGGCTGAGATCAATGGTCTTGCCATCTTCGAGAGTGATGCGCTGTTTTTCCAGTGTCGCGGCGGCTACAAATTCCACTTTCAGGCGATAGGAAACATTGGCCCCTTTGGGCGGGGGCGCACTGCGCGAACTGGATCCGAACGGCGAAGACCTGCCACCGCCGCCGCCAAACAGGCCTTCGAATATATCCCCGAAATCAGCGCCCCCATTGCCAAAGTCAAATTGCTGCCCGCCACTTCCGCGATTATATCCGCCTGCGCCACCGCCAAATCCATAGGGTGCGGCCGGATTTCCGTCCGCATCGATTTCTCCGCGATCAAACTGGGCGCGCTTGTCCTTGTCCAGCAACAGATCATAGGCCTTGGTTACGTCCGAAAACCGCTCTGTCGCCTTGGGGTTATCCTTGTTTCTGTCCGGGTGCAGCTCTTTGGCAAGCTTGCGATAGGCGCTTTTAATCTCCTTCTCGCTTGCGCCTTTGGCTACGCCAAGTGCCTGATATGGATCAGCCATTATTTGCCCTTTTTCAACTCCTTATCTCTCAAGATTGGAATTGTGTTCCCGTGATTCAACATTTGCGATTCAATATCAGTGTTTTACTCAGGTACTACGGCATCTGCAACCCGGTTGTGGCGCGTGAAGCGCAGGAGCAAATATAAGGTCAGTCCAAATGGTCCGAGCATCAGCACGAAAAACAGAACCGGGACCTGCAACCAGCGGGCAAATCCGTATTTGTCGGCATTGTTGGCGACCCACATGCCAACGAACAGGTCAAAGGCAAGATAGTGGATCCATCCGATTGTTGCGCCGCCTTCATTGCCCAGTGCTTGCTGGACACCTGCGAGGGTTGAAAAGTCCGGCGTTCCGCCACCGCCGTCAATCATGCCGGTCATCAACGGAATGATAATCACCGCATAGGCGAGCGAAAGAAGCCCGACACCGCCATAGAAAAGGCCCTTCATCACAATATCCCGGCGCGGAGCCAACGCCAGAATGAGCCACATCAACAGCGCCCAGCTATTGGTGACCGTAAATATCAGTTCCCAGTTCATAATAAAGCTCCCCTGCTTTGGAGATCGGGGGTTAGCATGAAAAAGAACGGGGGGCCAATCGGCTCTTCTCCGAATAACTGCAAATTTCCAGCATCCGAAAAAACGGCAGCTGTTGAAATCATATAATGCCCTTTCCTGTCTGCCGACACCCTGATAGTTCGCCGGACATGAATTATCTTCCATCCTTTGTTGGTACCCGGCATTTTTTTGCATGTGATACGCTGGAAACTTGTGAGGCTGATATATGAATGCCCTCGAAAGCGATGCGCCGTTGATTGTCTATGTCGACGTGAAAAGCCCCTATGCATTTGTCGCGATCCGCCCGACACTGGCCCTGGAGGCAGAGCTGGGCATGCAATTTGACTGGCGGCCACTGACGCTGGACATTCCCAGCTATCTTGGCTCTGCGGAAAAGAAAAAGGGCAAGGTTGTCGCATCATCGGGTCGCAGCCCGCGCACATGGAATGCGATCAGATATTCCTATCGTGATGCGCGGCGTTATGCCGAACGTCAGGGCCTGATGCTCAAGGGCACTGAAAAGATCTGGGATTCGAGCATCGCCAATATCGGAATACTTTGGGTTACCCAGCAGGACCGGGACAAGCTGCCACGCTATCTGGAAGCGGTCTATCCCCCATTCTGGCGGCGGGAACGGGATATTGAAGATAGTGATGTGGTGAAATCATGTCTCGCCGAAGCCGGCGTTGACGTCAGCGGTTTTGACGCTTTTGAGTCCGGTGACGGACGTGCGCAGCATGACGACCTCCAGAAACAGTTTCACCCGAACGGCATTTACGGTGTTCCCACATATGTGCTCGGGGACGAGATCCTGTTTGGCCGGGAACATATTCCTTACCTGCGGTGGCATCTCGGCGGACAAAATGGCCCTGCACCCGACATTGCATACGAAATTGCGCCATGCTGACAGCCTATATCGATTTCAGATCACCTGCGTCATATCTCGCGATCAAACCGGTTCTGGCGCTTGCGAAGCGTCATGGAATCACAGTGCAATGGCAACCCTTTCGGACTTTTGAACGAGATATACCCGACGTGACCGAAAGTCCTACTGTCGCACAATCCCACCGCCGGGTGCGCGCGACTTCCCGGCGCGCCATCCATCAAAAATATGCGGCACATCAAGGGATCGATCTGCAATTTCCCGATCCGGCCGGAAATACCGATCTCGCCCTGGGTGCGTTGGCGCTGATCAAAGGTGATCCATTGCCATTCATCCACGCAACCTTTGCGGCTTACTGGACCAGCCATGCTGATCTGAACAATCCGGACATCGTCGCACCATTGCTGATGAAAACCCTGGCAGAAGATCTCCGCTTCGACCAAAATGCTGCAATCGAGGCGCTGGAATCTACGCAGGAGGACGCAGAAGAACGGGGCGTTGTCGATGCGCCGGCATTCATCATACAGGATCAACTGTTTATCGGGCGCGAGCATTTGCCGTGGATTGAAGAGCTCATTGTGACGGAGACTTGAGCCCAGCCCGCGAAAACGGCCTGGCGCAAAAATCTTCCATACCCTTCCACCGGTCATCAAGCCCTGATACAGCGCGCCCTATGACAATGGATCCTTTCTCCCTCTTCGACACGTGGTTCACCGAAGCACGCGAAACCGAACTTAATGACAGCAATGCGATGACGCTCGCGACCGCAGATGCCGATGGCCAGCCTGCCGCCCGAATGGTATTGCTCAAAGGCCACGGTACGGACGGTTTTATCTTCTACACCAATCAGGAGAGCCGCAAGGCTGCAGACATCGCGTCTAATCCAAAGGCAGCCATATTGTTCCACTGGAAGAGCAAGCGCCGCCAGATCAGGATTGAAGGATCGCTTTCGGTAGTCGCAGATGATGTGGCAGACTCCTATTTCGCTACCCGCAGCCGGGATTCCCAACTCGGGGCATGGGCATCCGACCAGTCACAGCCGCTGGACAGCCGCGAAACGTTCGAAGCGAGATTTGAGGCCATGAAAGAGAAATTTTCTGGCGGAGAGGTCCCGCGTCCTGCACATTGGTCCGGCTACATTCTCCGGCCGGAACGATTTGAATTCTGGCAGGATCGCGAACATCGCCTGCACGAGCGCCGAACTTATCGGCGTGATGGCGACAACTGGACAGAAGGGATGCTTTATCCATGACCACAGGACAGTCTCTGCATTATTATCATGTCGATGCGTTTGCGGATCGTCCGTTCACGGGCAACCAGGCCGCAGTCATCCCGCTGACCGAATGGCTCGACGATGACATTCTGCAAGCCATTGGTGAAGAAAATAACTTCGCCGAAACCGCATTTTATCTGCCTGACGAGACTGGTGAAGCGGATTATGAGCTACGCTGGTTTACACCGACGATTGAAATTGCTCTGTGCGGGCATGCGACACTGGCAAGCGGCCATGTCATCCTGTCCGAGCAGCCGGATCGTGATCAGGTGACATTTCGAACACGCCGGGCCGGCATTTTGAAAATGAAACGGGACGGGGAGGGCTATGCGCTCGGACTGCCGGCCTATGCACCTGATCTGAAAGATTTTCCGGAGATTGTCGAGCTTGTCGGCGGCAGTCCTGTCGAAACACAGTTTCACAAGGGCCGCTATCATGTTTTGCGTTACCAGACCGCGGACGAAGTTCTGGCGCTCAAGCCGGATCTGAAAGCCTTGGGTGCTCTTGGCAACCAGCAGTTCATCTGCACGGCTCCGGGAACCGACACCGATGTTCTCAGCCGGGTCTTCGTCCCCGGCGGCGGGGTCGATGAAGACAGTGTCACTGGGTCTGCTCATGCCGTGCTCACGCCATTTTGGGCGAAGCAACTCGAACGTGACAGCTTCACCGCATATCAGGCGAGCCAGAGAGGCGGTTATGTCAATTGTCGCCTCGACGGGGAAACGGCCTGGCTCGGCGGGAATTGCGTGACCGTTGTCGAAGGCCTGTTTCGGATTTGATTTCCGAGCGGAAACCCGGATTTAGCTTCCGATCGGAAACAAGGCCATGATGTTGCCGATCTGATCACTCATCGGGCGATTGACATCATCCTGGGTCTTGCCGAGCCGCACAACCGTCAGCTTTTGTTCCGGCGAAACCACAATCTGCTGTCCAAGATGTCCGAGCGCTGCAAAGATCGTGTCGGGGCCGTTGTCCGGGAAAAGAACCTGATTGCGTCCCTCCGGGCGTTTTTTGTTGAGCCAGATATGTCCGCCATAAGCCGGATCATTGGGGGAAGATGTTTTCATGAATTTCACCCAGCTTACCGGTAAATGCTGTGCCCCCTTGCGGGTGCCATTGTGGCGCAGAAATTCTCCGAAGGTTGCATAGTCACGCGCAGTCGCCTGGATAATACTGCCACCGACCATCGTTCCATTGGCGTCAAACTCGACAAATGTGCTTTCCATGCCCAGCGGTTCCAGCAGCCGGCCGCGAATGAACCGCATCGTGGCATCGCGCCTGACATTTGGATCCTTGCTGTCGGTCAATGTCCGGGTGATGATATCGGCGAGGATCACACTGGTTGCCGTGCTATATTCGAATTTTTCTCCCGCCGCGGCTTCCATTGTCCGTGCTTCGGCATAGCCGCTCATGTCATCGGCACCATCCAGAAACAGCATGCGCTGCGTATCTGCTTCATAGAGCGTCTTGCCGTCTTCCGGGCCGACTTCCGTATGCTGCAGCCCCGAAGACATGTGGAGCAAATGGCGAAGGGTAATCTCTCCGCGCGGATCTCCCGAACGCTGCCATGCCGGAACCGGTGCGGGGTCATCCAGCACAAGCCGGCCATCCCCAACCATGAATCCGATCAGCGCACCAGTGAATGACTTGGCCATGGACCAGCTGATGAAACGCGTATCCTCGTCATAGCCTTCGCCATAGCGTTCTGCGATAATCTCTCCGCGATGCATGACCAGCAATGCGCGGGTTTCAGACATGGCTGGATCGTCGAACAGAGGCGAGATCGCCCGGTCAAGTCGCGCCCGGTCAATCGGGCTGGATTCAGAGATATAGGAGAGTTCTTCCGCGCTCTTGACCGGAGGAAGATTGTCGGCCTCGCCGGCACCACAACTGTTGAGACAGGCGGCCAGTGCGACCATGAGCGGGAATTTCATCTTGTACATGGCTGATCGTTGCACCAATAGAGGCGCTTATGGCAACTGTAAAAAACGATTCCCCGGCACCGGTCAGCAAAGGCCGCATATTGATATATGTTCTGGTTCTTTTTCTGGTGATCCTGGCAGCGATATTTGCCTGGAACTATACGTTTATCAAAGGGCAACTGGGCGTCGGCACTGCCTATGGCGCCCGCGTAGCCTGCTCCTGCCACTATATTGGCGGGCGCGAGATCGGTGATTGCGAAAAGGATTTTGAACCGGGAATGGAAGTGATCGGGCTTTCGGTCGATGATGAAACCAGACAGGTTACCGCATCTGTGCCCTTACTCGCATCCGCGACCGCAGAATTTCGTGAAGGCTGGGGATGTGTGATGATCGAAGCGGAAAAACTGGATACCCGCTGACGAGATCATTCCGGCTATCAGACTGCTGCTGCCGCGAGCCATTGCTGTGAAACCGCTCCGGTTTTTTCAATCCAGCCCCCGCCCAGAACACGATCCTTGTTGTAGAACACGGCTGCCTGTCCCGGCGCGACGCCATATTCGGGATTGTGGAATTGCAACTTGCCGTCTTCGAGACGCGCATGGGTTGGCTTTGCCATGGAGCGCACCTTGACCTGCATGGGCCCGTTAAAATCGCCGCCGATCCAGTTGATATCCCGCAAGTGCGCCGACGCGACTGCGAGCGCCTGTCTGGGTCCGACAAATACCCGCTTTGTTTCGGGGTCCAGACGAATAACATAGAGCGGTTCGGCCTGGCCTCCGATTTCCAGTCCCTTGCGCTGACCGACCGTATAATGAATCAATCCCTTGTGCCGCCCCATGACCGTGCCATCAATATGCACAATCTCGCCATCGTCATCCGCTTCCGGGCGAAGCTTGCGTACGACGCCGGCATAGTCGCCATCGGGAACAAAGCAAATATCCTGACTGTCCGGCTTGAATGCAACTGCGAGGCCCATTTCTTCGGCAATTTCGCGCACCTGTGCCTTGGGCATATCACCCAAAGGAAAGCGCAGATATTCCAGCTGCTCCTGGGTTGTCGCAAACAGAAAATAGCTCTGGTCACGGGCGGGATCGAGTGCACGATGAAGCTCGGCCCCGTCTTCACCCATGACCCGGCGCACGTAATGTCCGGTCGCCAGACAATCGGCTCCGAGCTCCCGGGACAGATTCAACAAGTCCGTAAATTTCACACCCATATTGCACTGAACGCAGGGGATTGGCGTCCGGCCGGACATATATTCGTCGGCGAACACATCCATGACCGATTCCTGAAACCGGCTGGCATGATCAAATACATAATGGGCGATGCCCAGCTTTTCGGCCACGGCGCGCGCATCGCGAATATCCTGTCCCGCACAACAGCTCCCGGCCCGGCCGACGGCTTCGCCATGATCATAGAGTTGCAGCGTGATCCCAATGGTCTCCGCACCGGTCCGCGCGGCCAGTGCAGCGACCACGCTCGAATCGACACCACCAGACATGGCCACGACAATCCTTTTGCCGCTCATGTCTTCGCCCAGTTGAAAATCGCTGTTGATTCGGTCTGTCATAATGTTCCGTGCCATAGCGATGAACCGCTCGTCGCGCCACTATTGCGACAATTTGGTCCGCAATATCCAATACTGGTTCATATTGGGACGAAAGCGTCCTTTGCAAGGAAGGTTTGCTTAACCAGTCCTAAGACCGCGTGAACAGCTCTTTTACGTAAGTTTATACCTTCGTCGCTAGAACAGTGTTCATGGATATGAATTTCCCTCACAAGAGTTTGGCTCGCACAGACAGCAAAACCGACGCAGATCTGATCTGCGATCTGGATTCGCTGGTGGCATTTGCGGTTGAACGACAGTCGGATTCTGTATCGTCCCGGGCCTTTGCCGCGCTTCAATCAGGCGCAGCACAGGAGTCGATGCCGGTACAATATGGCTCGAGGGAAAATCGGATCAAGTTTTTTGCCGGAGATATCAACCGGACGAAGGCGTCAGTAAATGGGGATCGGATTTTCACCTCAGGTCATTTCAGACCAGATCTGGTGTGTGAAAATCCAGCAGGATAAACAAAGTGTACATAAGTATGAACGCGCTGTTTACCCTGGTAATTTAGTTGTTTGAAAAGCTCGACGTCTAAGGTGGGAAACATCGGACAGAGAGTAAATGCTGAAAAGCATGATTGAAGGGTAGTATGATCGAGAACCAGAAGATTAAACCAGCACAAGTGGTCGGCCCGTTGGGCGAGCCGCTGACTTTGGACGACCTTCCAGCGCCGGGGACGACGCGCTGGGTAGTTCGCCGCAAGGCCGAAGTAGTGGCCGCCGTAAACGGTGGATTGCTCACCGTTGACGAAGTCTGCGACCGCTACAGCCTTTCACTGGAAGAATTTGCTTCCTGGCAGCGAGCTGTCGATCGGTCGGGTATGCCGGGTCTGCGGGTTACACGGATCCAGCATTATCGGGATTTGTACGAGCGCCAGCAGAAATACTAAGGCGTTCTAGCCTGTCGATCGCAGATCAAAAAAGACCCCGGAACCAGTTTCCGGGGTCTTTTTTTATGTCCTTGGTTTCCTGCCAGTTCCTGCTGTGCTAGTCGCGTAAGAAGGAGGGGTGAATAGTTACGCCCCCAAAATATCAGGAGGATAATATGATTACCTTTATCATCGCACTCGTCATGGGCGGAATCATCGGCTGGCTTGCCAGCATGGTGATGGGCAGAGACGCATCCATGGGAATTTTCGCCAATGTCGTGGTCGGCTGTGTCGGATCCATGCTGGGCGGCTGGCTGTTCGGTTTTCTGACTGGCGGAACATCGAATTTGAGAGACGCGCCGTTCAGCCCGATGACTTTGCTCGTCGCATTTGGAGGCGCTGTCGTATTGCTCGGGATCGTCAATCTGATCAAACGCGGAAAAATTCGCTAGACAGATCGCGCTTTTTTTGCGCGTTTGACATCATGGAAAAGGCCAGCCCTCGTGCTGGCCTTTTCCGTTTTATGCCCGTGCTTCAAGGGACTTCCGGAGGTTTTTTGGACAGAATTGCCGGTTGAGGCTTGTCGCCGGTGATATATTGATCTAATACAGTCGACATGAAAATGAGGCTTTTCCCCTGTTTTTGTTGATTCTCGGCTATGTTGCCCGGCAAAAATACGGTAAGACCCCGCCGAAGAGAAATGAACATGAACTACGAATCAACAATTTCCAGCGAAGATATCGACGTCTCCACGCTCGATGATCAAGATAACAGTGCGCGCAATCGCACTCGAATGATTGTTGTTGCCGCATTGTTGGTCGCAATCGCTATTGCCTATGTTGCCTATCAGCTGTTTGCCAGTGGCCAGGGTGCTGACGGAACAGAAGCCAGCCAGGCGCCGGTGGTTACGGTCGTGGTGCCTGGCAAACAGAGCGTCACGCGCACGATCAATGTAACCGGTACGCTTGCGGCGCGGCGGGAGATCCCGGTCGGCGTGGTTGGCGAAGGCGGACGGATTACCAGAGTTTATGTGGACGCTGGCGACTGGGTCAAGCAAGGCCAGATCATGGCCAGCATTGATCGTTCGGTTCAGAGCCAGCAAGCGGCAAGCCTGCAAGCCTCGGTTGGTGTTTCCCGGGCAGATCTCAATCTGGCTCAGGCCAATCTGGACCGGGCCGAAAAACTGGTTGATCGCGGATTTATTTCCAAGGCGGATATTGATCGTCTGACCGCAACGCGCGATTCTGCGGCCGCTCGGCTCAATGTTTCGCTGGCCCAGTTGAACGAAACCCGCGCCCGGAACAACAGACTGAATATTGTCGCTCCCAAAAGCGGTTATGTGCTGGATCGCAATGTCGAGACGGGTCAGACCGTCACGCAAGGCAGCGGTACATTGTTCCGTCTCGCACAAAATGGCGAAATGGAGCTGCAGGCGCAATTGAGCGAAAGTGATCTTGCCAACATATCTGTCGGCGTCACGACTGAAGTTGTGCCCGTCGGGACGAGCAAAACCCTGACCGGGCAGATCTGGCAGGTTTCGCCGGTGATCGACTCGCAAACCCGCCAGGGCGTTGCGAAAATTGCGCTGAGCTATGATGAATCTTTGCGGCCCGGTGGCTTTGCCAGCGCCAAAATCCAAAGCGGCCAGAACCAGGCTTCGGTTTTGCCGGAATCAGCCATCCAGAACGACAATCAGGGTAGCTTTGTCTATATTATCGACAAAGATGACAAGGTCGCGCGACGCGATGTCGCTATTGGTGCGGTGTTTAGCACGGGTGTTTCCATTGCTTCCGGTCTCACTGGCAATGAACGGGTTGTTCTGCGCGCCGGCGGGTTTTTGAATCCCGGAGAATCAGTACGCGCGGTGAACGAGGACGAAGGAAAGTAAACCAATCCGCCAGTTCGATGATATCGACATGGCGGTATCCGGGATGATTACATTATGAATTTTCGCAACATCTCTGCCTGGTCGATACGAAATCCGATCATCCCGATCGTCCTGTTCGCGGGAATGATGCTGGCAGGCATTCTCGCTTTCAAAATGATTGATGTCCAGAATGAACCGGACATCGAATTTCCGGTTGTAATCGTTTCAATCTCCCAGCCAGGCGCTGCTCCGACAGAAATTGAAACCCAGATTACACAGCGTGTTGAATCGGCTGTGCAAGGACTTGATGGTGTTGACAGTATCAGCTCCACGACCCGCGAGGGACGGAGTCAAACCGTTGTTCAATTTGATATCGGCGAAAATGTTGACCAGGCCGTCAACGACGTAAAAAATGCTGTCGATCAGGAACGCGGCAATCTTCCGGATGGCATTTTGGAGCCTTTGATCACCAAGGAATCAACATCTGGCCAGCCAATTGCATATTTTGCGGTAGGTGCCGACGATATGACGATGGAACAGCTGAGCTGGTTCGTTGATGATACCGTAGCCAAATCGCTTTTGACGATTAACGGAATCGGAACTGTGGAACGCGGCGGCGGCGTCGACCGCGAAATTCGCGTCGTTCTGATTCCGGAACAAGTGCAGGCTATGGGCGTAACTGCCAATCAGATTAATGGGGCTTTGCGGCAACTCAACCTGAACGCCGCTGGCGGGCAGGCAGAAATTGCGGGCTCCAGACAATCTGTCCGGGTACTCGGCAATGCAGATACCGCTTATGCACTCTCGCAAACCCAGATCGCGATGGGTGATGGTCGCACTGTAAAGCTTTCCGACATTGCAAATGTATCCGACGGCTACAGCGAGTTGACCCGGATTGCCCGGGTTAAAGGCAAGCAGGTTGTCACGTTCAGCATGTCCCGCGCGAAGGGGGCATCCGATGTCAGCGTATATGATGAAGCCATTGAAAAAATGGCGGTGATTTCAGAAGAAAATCCGGGCATCACATTCACTCAACTTTTCAACAGCGTGGGCTTCACCAAAACCCAATATACCAGTTCCATGGCCGCGATGATCGAAGGTGCTCTCCTCGCTATCGTCGTGGTATTCCTGTTCCTGCGTGACTGGCGTGCAACGTTTATTTCCGCGATTGCCATCCCGCTGTCCGCAATTCCGACTTTCTGGTTTCTGGATCTGATCGGTTTCAGCCTGAACCAGATGAGTCTGATGGCACTGGGGCTGGTTGCCGGTGTGCTGGTTGATGATGCGATTGTGGAGATCGAGAATATCGTCCGGCATATGCGTATGGGCAAATCTGCCTATCAGGCATCGATCGACGCAGCTGATGAAATTGGCCTCGCGGTTGTTGCAACAACCTTCTCGATTGTTGCCGTGTTCCTTCCGGTTGCGCTGATGCCCGGAATTGCGGGACAATATTTCAAGGTATTTGGCTTTACCGTTGTGATTGCTGTTCTGATGAGTCTGGCCGTGGCTCGAATGATTACACCGATGATCGCCGCCTATTTCCTCAAGGCCAAAGGCGAGGCAGATCATGCCAGTGGACCGTGGATTGAGAAATATGTCGGTATATTGCACTGGTCTGTGGATCTTAAAAAGGCGACCAAATTCCGTGAAACATTGACCCCGGCAAAAGCGCTTTGGTGGCAATATCCGATCGGCTTTGCTTTGTTCACAACAATTGTCGTGGCCTTTTTGGGCGCAGCTTCCGCAGCCGGCTTCTGGTTGGGCGGTATCCTGCTGGAATGGCTACCGGACAATATTCTGCTTTTGACCATTTTCGTTTTCATCGTCAGTTTCGCTTTCGGAGTGATAGCCGGCCTGGTTTTTGCTGCGATCGTACACCGGATCATCCATCTCGTAGTCAGCGGAGTTGGTGGCCGATTTGCACAATGGTTTGCATATCGCGAAGGGCGTTTCCACGCACGCGGCCTGGATCACCGGATCTGGATCATGGGCATTGGTGTCACCACTTTTGCTGCGACCATAATGATGTTCGCTGTCGTGCCGAAAGAATTCTTCCCGACCGGCAATGAAGATTTCAGCCGCGTCCGCATCGAGATGGTGCCGGGCACGACCCTCGAGCAAACGGCCGATGTATCTGCAAAAGTCGCGGAGATAATAGAGGCGCAGCAAGAAACTCAAACCGCACTGGAAAGCATCCGTGAGGGTAATGCGCGTATGTTCATTACCCTGCGTCCGGATCGCGAACGGTCCAGCAAGGATTTCGAAGATCAACTGACCCCTGTGCTCCAGTCCATCCCCGATGCCCGCGTTTCGTTCCTGAACAATAACGGACCAGGCGGCGGCGGAACCGGTCGTGATTTTTCGATCATGCTTTCCGGATCGGACCCTGCCTTGCTGGAAGAAACTGCAGCGACTCTGGTCGAGCAGATGAAAGGCCTGAAATCAATCATCGGACCGCGCGTAAACGCGGATTTGCAGCGCCCCGAATTGCTGATCAAACCGCGCGCAGATCTGGCCGCTCAACTGGGCGTTTCCACCTCGGCACTGAGTCAGGCGGTCCGTATCGCCACGCTAGGCGAAATTGATCAGAATAGTGCGAAGTTTTCACTGTCCGACAGACAGGTCCCGATCCGGGTCCTGCTGCCACGCCAATCGCGCCGTGATTTCTCCACCATAGAAAACCTGCCGGTGCCGATCGCCGGCGGAGGCTCTGTACCCTTGAGCCGTGTTGCCGAGATCAGCTTTGGTTCCGGACCCACCACGATTCAGCGCTACAAGCAAAAACGCCGGATTTTTGTTGGCGCTGATCTCGCTTCCGGTGTGGTGAAAGGATCAGCCCAAAAGGAAATCGACGAACTGCCGATCATGAAAAACCTGCCTACCGGCGTGTCCAACGCCCCGTTCGGAAGCGCAGAATGGGAGCAGGAAATGCAAAGGGACTTCGGGATAGCGCTGATCGCCGGAACCTTGCTGATGTTTGCTGTACTGGTCTTGCTTTACGGTCGGATCATGTCGCCGCTGGTTAACATGGGCTCATTGCTGCTCGCTCCGCTGGGCGGCTTGATCGCTCTGGCAATGGTGGGACAAGCCATATCGATGCCGGTCTTTATCGGCATATTGTTGCTGTTCGGAATTGTCGCGAAAAACTCGATCCTCCTGGTCGACTTCGCGCTCGAACAAATGGATGCAGGCATGCGCCGACGAGATGCCATTATCGAAGCCGGGCGCAAACGCGCACAGCCGATTGTGATGACCACCGTTGCCATGACCGCAGGCATGATTCCAACGGCCGTCTCGCTGACAGGCGACGCTTCGTGGCGCGCTCCGATGGGAACTGTCGTGATTGGCGGATTGATCCTTTCGACGGTCCTGACCCTGTTGATCGTTCCAGCCGGGTTCAGTCTGGCCAGTGGTCTCGAGCAACGGCTCGGCGGATTGTTCAGAAGGCATCTGCTGGTCGACAATGATCCAGATCCGATCAGTGATGCCGAGGTTCAGCCAGCCGAGTGAAGCCATTAAGTTCGACATTGGTTCCCAGCACTGACGCCAATTCTGACGCCAATTCTGGCGATGAAACTGGCGCCACCAAGGGCGACAGCACAGACGTCAGCACGGGCAATAGCGGATCGCCGATTGCGCCCTCCAGCGGTCTGGCAACAAACAATGCCGGGCGCGATATGAAAATCATCGCGACCGGATTGCTGATCCTGATGGCGATTATCTATTTCACCGCCAAATCCTGGGAGCCGGTGCATCCTGCAATTGGGTTTGTACGGGCCTTTGCCGAAGCGGCGATGGTCGGCGGCCTGGCTGACTGGTTTGCAGTCACGGCATTGTTCCGGCATCCCATGGGTATCCCGATCCCGCACACCGCGATCATTCCTCGCAACAAGGATCGGATCGGCGATACGCTGGCGAACTTCCTGAAAAACAATTTCATGATCACCCGTATCGTGGCCAAGCGGATGCATGGTGTTGATCTCGCTGCCGGTGTTGGGCGCTTCCTGCAAAGCCCGAGCGGCGGCGAAGGACGGCTGAAAATGGGCGCATCGCGCCTGATCGGCGACATAATTGGTTCTCTCGACCAAGACCGCCTGGGGAGCATGTTCAAGGGTGCGGTAAAAACTCAGGCACGCGATCTCGACCTCGCCACGCCGCTGGGCCAGATTCTCGAAGTCATCATGAAGGAAAACCGGCACGGTCCACTGATCGATTCAACGATCAAATGGGCCTATCGAACGCTGGACACCAATGAATATGTCATCCGCGCGGTAGTTTTTGATCGGGCCAATGCCGTCATGCGCTGGACCGGACTGGATGACCGTCTGGCCAATGAAGTGGTAGACGGCTTGTACAAGCTGCTCGCCGACATGGCCTCCGATCCCAACCACCCGGTTCGGGAAAAGTCCGAGGAAGCACTGGCACAACTTGCACAGGAGCTAAAGTCAGACCCGGAATTGCGGGACAGAATCAATCAGTGGAAGCTGGAGATGATCGACAATCCGGCCATAGCGCAATGGATTGACGGTATCTGGGAAAATGGCCGCACCGCACTGCTCAAGGCCTCTAGGGATCCCAACGCAGCGATGGCAGGACATTTTGGCGATGCCTTGATGCAGCTGGGGAACAGCCTTCAAAAAGACCCCATTCTCAATCGCCAGCTGAACCGGTTCGCGCGCCGCGCAGTTGCAGGTGTTGTTTCGAGCTATGGCGACAATATCGTCAAACTGGTGTCAGAAACCATTCACAGCTGGGACGCACAGACGATTACCGACCGCGTCGAGAATGCCGTCGGACGCGACCTGCAATATATTCGCGTCAACGGGACACTGGTCGGGGGACTGGTGGGCGTGACGCTGCATTTGATCGGGCACTGGATCTAGGTCCAACAAAGGGCCGATCTTACATGTCTGCCCCCACTTAACGCGACAGCAATATCCGGGCCTGACTGGCGATCTGGGCAATCATCGCAATAGACGGTCGTGTCATTTGCTGCGCACGATCAATAATTTTTCGGAATTGCTGCACCTGTTCGCTGTTCTTCTCGCGCCAGCTGTCGACAAACTGATCCATGTCCTTGTTCCGCGCGCGCCGCAGAAAATCCAGCCGCATCTGCTGAAAATCCCGTGCCAGTCCAGCGACCAGCAGACGATCCCAGGGATCGGACGGATTGATACGCGTGGCAGTCATCTGTGCCCAATCGAGTCCCAGCATGCTGCCAACCCTTGTGAACACCGCTGCAACCGGAACGGCATCAATATCGCGCTGCTGGGCAAGATAGGCGATCCCTGCAGCGCCGTCATTTTTGTAGATATTGGAAATCTTGTCCGCGATGTCGGGCGTCGCCCCTGCTTCGACCAGCAAGCGTGTCTGTTTCTGTGCCTGAGCCCGGCCCTCTTCGGAAATCAGACTGTCAACCTTTGCGTCGAGCGCACGAACACCGGGCGAGAGCATCTCGACCGTATCTTCAATCTGGTTGTCGGACAAGCCAATACGCATCAGATCTGCCATGTGAGAGCGCAGCACATAGGCCAGCCGGTCAAACAGCAACAGCCGGATTTCCTCGCTGGTCTCGGCTTCTTCGAGCCAGTTCCAGAGATGTTCGGCATCAAAAAGCCGTTCGGTCATTACAAAAGCCCGGGCCACCTCACCCAGCGAACAGCCTTCTTCTTCGGCCAGTTCAAAAGGATCGATCACGCCCATGCGGTTGATCATCCGGTTGGCCAGTTTTGTCGCCAGAAGTTCCTTGCGCAACTGGTGGTTCAATATCGCATCGGCATGGCCATTTTGCATGGCGGTCGGAAAAGCGCGCATCAGGTCACTGTCGAGCGCAGGATCATCGGCAAGATCACCCTGCTCGATGGCCTCCTGCAGCGCCAGCTTGGCGGTAGAAATCAAAACAGCAAGTTCCGGGCGATACAGCCCGCGTTTTTCCTGCCCGCGCCGGATCAGATCTTCGTTACTCGCCAGACCTTCGACCGCACGGTTCAACTGTCCTGCGTCTTCAAACTGCTCGATGAGCCGTACATAGGATGGCAACGTCTTGCGCCCCCCCATTTCGGCGATCGACAGACCCAGCGCCTGCAGCCGGTTATCCTCCAGTACCAGCGCCCCAACTTCGTCGGTCATCGATTCCAGTAACTTGTTTCGCGCATCAGATTTCAGTGTTCCGTTCGCCAGCTCGGCATTCAGCGCAATCTTGATATTCACTTCATTATCGGAACAATCGACGCCCGCGCTATTGTCGATAAAGTCGGTGTTAATCCGCCCGCCCCTCTCCGCAAATCCAATTCTGGCGGCTTGGGTAATGCCCAGATTGGCACCCTCTCCGATAACTTTTACGCGCAGCTTCGCAGCATTGATCCGGATCTTGTCATTGGATGGATCGCCGACTTCGATATGATTTTCCGAGGCGGCCTTCACATATGTACCGATGCCGCCGAACCACAAAAGATCGGCTCGCGATGACAGAATCGCCGTCATCAATCTGGAAGGTGTCGTTTCTTCAGAGGAATCCAGATCGAGCATCTCACCGATTTTTTTGGTGATCTTGATCGTCTTGGATTGGCGCGAATATATGGCACCGCCCTTTGAAATCAAGGATTTGTCATAGTCTTCCCAGCTCGAACGCGGCAAATCGAATAGCCGTTTGCGTTCTTTCCAGCTCGCCGCCGGGTCAGGATCGGGATCAATGAAAATATGGCGGTGATCAAAAGCTGCCAGCACCTTGAGGGATTTGGACAGCAGCATGCCGTTGCCGAATACATCGCCCGACATATCACCCACACCGACCACGGTCACCGGATCCGACTGCACATCGACACCCATTTCGGCAAAATGACGCTGCACCGACACCCAGGCACCACGGGCCGTAATTCCCATCGCCTTGTGGTCATATCCGTTGCTGCCACCACTGGCGAACGCATCGCCCAGCCAGAAGTTGCGATCAAGCGCAAGCTGATTGGCGATATCGGAAAACGTCGCGGTTCCCTTGTCCGCCGCGACAACAAAATAGGGGTCATCGGCATCCCGGCGCACCACATTGACGGGGGGTATGATTTTTCCGTCGACAATATTGTCGGTAATCGAAAGCAAGGCGCTGATAAAAATCTTGTAGGCCGCGACGCCTTCGGCCAGCCACGCATCGCGGTCATCGCCCAGCGGCAGTTGCTTGGCAAAAAACCCGCCTTTGGCTCCGGTCGGAACGATGACCGCATTCTTGACGCGCTGTGCCTTCATCAACCCCAGTATTTCGGTCCGGAAATCATCCCGGCGATCCGACCAGCGGAGCCCGCCGCGGGCCACGGGACCAGCACGCAGATGGATGCCTTCGACGCGCGGACTATACACGAACATTTCCCGCCACGGCACAGGGTCCGGCAGTTCAGGGACATGCTCGCTTTCAATTTTGAAGGCCAGCGCCTCACCCGGACCACAAGCAAAGGCATTGGTTCGCAATATTGCCTCGATGACCGCACGGAATAACCGCAAGATGCGATCATCATCGATACTGTGCACCTGGACCAGTCCGCTATCGATGGCTTTGACGGCTTTCGCGGCGGCAGTCGCCCGATCTCCTTCGAAGGCGGGGTCGTGCAGATTGCGGAACAGGCCGGTCATTGCACGCGTGACATCGGGGGCTTCGACCAGCGCTTCGACGACGGTCGCCAGACCATAGCTGATACCAATCTGGCGCAGATAGCGGAACCAGGCACGAATCCAGACCGTCGCGCGGGCATCAATGCCCACGGCCGTGATCAGCTGGTTAAACGCATCATTTTCGGCTTCCCCTTCGAGCACGCCGGTAATCGCACGCTCGATATCTTCGGCCCGGGCGATCAGATCATCGAGATTGTCATTGCCGCGCATTTCAAGCTTGAAATCGTGAATGTAACCCAGTCGCCCTTCATCGAGCGGCGTTGGCATGCCATCCAATACCGAAAAGCCGAAATTCTCAAGCGTCGGGACGGCATCTGAAAGCGGCAAGGCACCGCCGATATAGTAGATTTTCAACCGCAGCTGCCCATCCGGATCGCCATCGAGGCGATAGAGTCGCGTCGATTTCTGCCGCCCCCATTCGAGGCTGAACAGGCGCAATATATCCTTTGCGGCCTCGCTTGCACCATAAGTGGACTGATAGGATCCGGGGAAACAATCCGCATAGCGCTGTGCCAAAATCGCGGCCCGGTTCTCCTGACCGGACTCGCGCAAAAACTGTTCGACTTTCGGCCGCCAGCCGCGAACCATATTCTCCAGTTTCCGGTCCAGCTCATCCGGATCGGGCACCCGGCCGTTCGGGCCCATATCCAGCGTATATCGCAGCGCCGATACGCCGCCTTCTTCCAGTGAATTCGACCAGCTGAGGATGGTGGCGCCGGTGGCGTCGGTCAACATGTCCTCGACACTGCGCCGCCGTTCGGTCGACAGTTGTTCGCGCGGTAACCAGACAAAAACGAACAGATGTCGGGCCAGCGGTGAAACGATGCTGTGCAGTTTGGGCCGGGGTCGATCCAGCAGCGACATCATGATCAGGGCCAGTTTTTCGAGATCTTCTTGCGGAAATGTGATCAGAAGATCGTGCGGCAGACTGGTGAGCGCATGGGTCAGGGATTTTCCGGCATGACCTGCTTCGGCAAATCCGAATTTGTCAAACAACTGCACCATCTGACGCCGCAACACGGGAACATTTTCCGGAGCCGCCGCCAGAGCGGCACTGGTCCACAGACCCGCAACGATCGAAAGCGCGGTGATTTTTCCCTTTTCCCGCACGGGGACAATGACGAGGTCCATCAAAACCTGGCGATGAACAGTTGAAATCTGATTGGACTTGATCACCAGCGGACTGTTCCCGCCCCCTTCAAACCAGCGAAACGCCCGTTTCTGGCTTTCCTTGGACAGAGCCGGCCGGGAACGCATGCGTGCGAGCCCCAGCTTCTGGCTGCGTCCGCCCTTGTGATCAATTATTTCATGGCCGAGTAATGTCAGGTTGCGATCAAGGAACCAGCGCAGAAGAGTCGTGCCTTCACTGTCGGGCAGGCTGTCCGCATTGTCACCAAGGACAATTTGCAGCTTCAGCCAGTCGGACACAGCTGCGCCCACGTCTTTCAGATTGGAAAGAAGCGCCTTTTGCAGCGCACGCCGGGTTTTTGCATCGGTGCGCTCGAGCTCGATATAGATAATCGATTCCCGCTTCTCTCCCTTGGTCGTGGTGGCCAGAATCTCTTTGAGTTTTCCGTCGGAACTGCGCTTGACACCGACGACCGGGTGAATAAGCCGCTGAATATTCAGTCCGAAACCGACAATTGTCGCGCATACGGAATCGACCAGAAACGGCATGTCATCATTGATGATCGCGAGGCGCAAGTGTCTGTTTTTCTTCGAAACTGCGACACTTTCCAGCAACAGTCTGGTTTCGACACCATTGCGCTTGTCGGCGCATTGCAACGCGAACCGCACGGCTTCGCCGCAAGCTTCGTCATCAAAGCCGCTATTCTCGCCGGGAAGTGCGCTTTCTCGAAAAGCTGTCGCCAGCCTGACCTCCAGTTCCGTTAATTTGCTGGATCTGGATTTCTGCGCCACTGATCGTCTACCGCTCGCCATGATAGTTCCCCAGCCAGAACATAGCGAAGAAAAATGCGCGTTCTGACGGCCGGTTTATGGGCCTGTTTGCAGCGTTGCTCAATAGGTTATCGCACCCTGGCTTCGCCAGAATGACTTTTAGGGACATAAAGTGATATTTTAGTTACATAAGTAACTATACTGGTGTTTTACCCTCGTCAGGCCTGTGCTCAGAACTGCGGTCAGACCTGCGTTTTGTTCAAAACCCGGTCGGTCAGTTTTCTGTCGCCCAGAACGGGTCCGACGATCGCAAGCTGCCCGCTGCTGTCGCGACGAGCCACCAGCACAACAAATTCTTCTTCGCCAGTTTCGATATCTGCCAGTTCGCGCGCCGGTGCCGACCGCAAACGGTCCAGCATGTTTTCATGCTGCGACTCGGAATCTTCGACCACAACATCCGGTTTCCGCGAAACTCGTTCGGCATTGACGATTGCCTTCAGGCCGCCGTCATGATTTTCAAGAAACGCCGCGAATTCACCTTTGGCAATTCCTGCATTTTCAGCAAATCGCAAGGCAGATGCATATTCGGTCAGTCGGGTCTTGTCATAATTAATGCCAAAGACCAGTTTGACAATTGGCGTCATCGGTGCACGTTCCTGCGTGGTCAGGCCGGAATCTTCGAGCAATGTCTGATAATCTTCAGGATGTGCCTGAGTCATCAGATAGAAATCATATGCCTGTCCAACCGCTGCATATAGAGCGGCACGGCTGCGTTGTTCGCAATGTGCTGCGTTGTCTGCGCTGTTTCGTGCGGCCGAAAGCCAGTCCGCGAGACTCGCTTCGTCGTCGAGAACCGAAAATTCGGGATCAATGTCTTCTGCCGTCAACTCCAGCGGTTCGTCTTGTGCGTCTTCAACATCTGCCAGCGGGCCAGAGGCCGGGGCATCTGCCCAGACCGGACCGGTTTCAGCCGCGACCGGGGCCGCTCGCATCGCTTCGGCAACCTGTTGTTCCAGTTCATGGGTCACCGCATCGGTGGCAACTTCTTTCCAGTTGATAACACCATAAATGAAATCGATCGTGTCATCATCTGTCGAGAATGGCAGCAAGATGCCGCGATACATGATCGCAACGCCGCGCTGATTTACAAATTCCGCTTCAAAACCAATCGGTGCCTGATTGGCAATGATTTGCAGATAGTGATCGGTGATCCGGGACAATAGCGAGCGCGCCGGAACGTCATCGATACTGGTGATGCTATCGTCGAGGTCGCATTCGTTCCTTAGAGCCTCGCCGAGAAACTGAATGGTTGGATTTTCAACGCCATTGGTGAAATCCAGCAAAACGCTGTTCGGACCAAAGTCATCATCGGTGTCGGGCGTCAGATCTTCAACCGAAGGAAACTGGCGATCACCGAGCAATCCGGCCCAGAAATTATAGGCACGAACGTGCATGCGCCGCTCATCCTGACCAATGGCCGGAGGCGGTTCAACCGCAGAAGCGTCGTCGTCATAGGCAATATAATCGGACGCAGAACTGTCGTTCATGTCGTTGCTGCCATCATTGTTGCGAAGATTTTCCATGCCTGGTTCTGCCGTTGTTCCTGTGAATAGCCTGCGTTTTGCCACGACTATGGTAAATATATGGTAAATTTCCGGAACATTATCACAGGCAAAGGCGCACGGGACGACGATTCAGGCCCGCATTCGCGAGCAGGCTTGTCACGGACCAAGCCGACTGTTAAAGGCCCGGCGAACGTGTGATGGACAGGATTTGAGTTATTCCATCAACCGATCAGCCGCTTTAGCTCAGGTGGTAGAGCACATCATTCGTAATGATGGGGTCAGAGGTTCGAGTCCTCTAAGCGGCACCATTCCCACGTTCGCAAGTGTCCGTCAAAGCTTACAAATCCCACTAAAAACTGCGATAAAGTTGCAATAGCCGGTTGCCAGTGTCCGCCTGTGTTCGTGTATAATCGCATCATATTGGGGGCCACCTTGGGGGCCACTTAGAAATTGATTGCAGGAGTGGCCCCAAAATGGCGCTAACAGATATTAAGATTCGTAACGCAAAACATGGCCCTAAGCCGATCAAGATGTTCGACGAGCGTGGACTCTTCCTTCTATTGCAACCCAGCGGCGGCAAGCTTTGGCGGCTGAAATACAGAATATTGGGCAAAGAAAAGAAGCTTTCGCTTGGCGTCTATCCCGATGTGTCATTGAAAGAGGCGCGCAAACGGCGTGATGAAGCGCGGACTTTACTCGCCAACCGGGTCGATCCTGCCAGCGTAAAGCGCGAACAATCCAAATCAGCAAAAAGGGAAGCAGCCAACACGTTCCAAGCGATAGCCGATGAGTTTATCGAAAAATCGGCCAAAGAAGGCAAGGCTGCCGTGACAATTAAGAAAACTCGCTGGCTCTTGTCATTGATGGAGCCTGATCTAGGCAATCGCCCGATAACTGAGATCACGCCAGCCGACTTGCTGGAAACATTGCAAAAGGTGGAAACCAAGGGGCATTTGGAAACAGCAAGGCGGATGCGCTGGTTTGCTGGCCGCGTTTTTCGCTATGCTGTAGCAACTTCTCGCGCGAGTGCTGATCCGTCCGCGTTGCTAAAGGGGGCACTAACGGTTCCACAAGTAAAGCACCATAGCGCGATATTGGAACCGAAGGCGGTTGGCGAACTGCTTCGCGCAATCGACGGTTATCAGGGCCAACCCCTTACTTGTCTTGCATTGCAATTAACCCCGCATCTTTTTGTGCGACCCGGAGAACTGCGCCGTGCAGAATGGCAAGAAATTGATTTGGATAAGGCGATTTGGACTATACCAGCCGAGAAGATGAAAATGCGCGACCCCCATGTTGTCCCGCTATCGGAACAAACGTTGGAGTTGATGGAATCGACAAAGGTTATAAGTGAAGGACAAAGATATGTCTTTTCCTCACTCTATCCCGGCAATCGTCCTATGTCAGAAAATACGATCAATGCAGCACTCAGGCGGCTGGGCTATTCCGGCAAAGAAATGACCGCGTATGGCTTCCGCTCGACCGCCAGCACATTGTAAAACGAAAGCGGAAAATGGAATCCCGATGCTATCGAGCGGGCATTGGCGCATAAAGACAGCAATTCCATCCGCGCAGCCTATCATCGAGGCCAGCATTGGGACGAACGCGTTCAAATGGCGCAGTGGTGGAGCGATCATTTGGAGACGTTGCGCGATGGTGCCAAAGTGATTCCAATCGATAAACTTGTTAGCCAATAACCATCTAGACTTGATTCTTCCGACTGCTGCAATTCATAAGGAAGCATGGCAATCGAATGGATCAAAGCGCCGCTGGCACTAAAATATGCTTCACTTGGCGAGTATGACTATCCTTCACGTGTTAAAATTTGTGAACGAGCGCACAGTGGGTTGATTGTCGCCAAGGCGGAAACAGTAATATGGGATGGTCAAGAATCCCAAAATAAAATTTTGCCGAAAGGATTTTGGTGGGCGGAAGGCAATGAAGCGCTCGAACAAGACTGGGAATCGGGTGATTTTTCAACCTGAATCGATGAAAAATTTGAAATCAAAGCTTTTGGAATAAGCTTCGACTTTTTGGCCATAACCGATCTTGTATCTGCTGATAATCAGGCCAAGGCCATGCGTGCAATCAGTGTCATCGCAGAAGATGGCTGGATAACCGCCATAGATTTGCAGAATTTAATTTTTAGCAACGGTAGGCATTCAAGAACGGAAGAGGTCATTACTGAGGCCTGTCGAATAGGGCAAATTGCAGGCCGCGCGATGCGGGCTAATGGGGAAGGGAACAACAGAGGGACGGCGCGCGAGGGTTCAAAGCCGTGGGCAGCTATTGAATGGGATATTCCGCTATGGTTTTGGCGAGATTTCACCGATCCTTCAAAATCCAATCAAGATTGGCAAATGGGAATAGCGCAAGGGCGCGGAAAGGGACCATCCGGTCCAGATTTTATCAAGCTACAGGGCATTCATTTCCATCGCTCGGGGTTGGTCAATATTGGACTAGACAGCACACAAGAAGTAGTGACAGAAGATGGCCAGTCAAAGCGAGGCCGGAAACCAACATATGACTGGCCAAGCGCATCATCGGCTGTTTGGGGGCAGATATATCGAGGCGAGTTTATACCCGAAAACCAAGCTCAAATAGAGAAGGCCATTCAAAGCCATTTAGCAACGGCAACCAAGGAGCCGTCTGAAAGCACAGTCAGACCTCATGCCAAGGTAATTTGGGACGAATTCGTTAAGGCCTGAAATACACCTCGATCAATTATCGGCCTTAGTTTGGCCTTATCATCCGACAAATGATCTGCCTTGTGCGATTCAAACTTCACGTTCGCTGGAATACACCGGTGCATCAAAGGAGTTTGGACAATGGAACCTGTTACAATTTCAATCACCGGCGCTGCGAAAGCTTTGGGCTTGGGCCGCACGTCAGTTTACGCGTTGATCAAAGAAGGGCGCTTGGAGACAATCAAATTTGGTCGCCGCCGCCTTATCAAAACCGAGTCAATCCGCCGTTTGATTGATAGTGAATAGGCGCGGTTATCATGTCCGGCAAACGCGTCAATTATAGGCTGGTTAAGCTGCATCGCAATTATAACGTGGATGATATTTCACGCTTGCTTGGTGTTCACAAAAACACGGTGCGCGAATGGATCAAGCGCGGCCTTCCCGTCATTGATGATGATCGCAAACCCAAGTTGGTATTGGGTAGTGATTTGAAAAGCTGGCTGGAAAACAACCGAAAATCAGCAAAGCAACCATGCGGGCCAAATCAACTCTATTGCCTCAAATGTCGAATGCCCAAACGACCGGCGTTGGGCATGGTCGATTACCTACCCAAAAACGAACAGAGCGGCTGTTTGAAAGCCCTATGCGAGACGTGCGAACGTCCAATCAACCGCAACGCCAGATTAGCAGTTTTAACTCATATTATGCCCGAAATGGAAATCCAGTTTGCGGAGTGTCAATCAAGACTAAGTGGGCGCGCTGAACTCCCCCCAAACAGTGACTTGAAAAGGGATTGAGAAACTATGGCAAAACACAACGCTGCAAATGAACGTATCAAGCGTGAATATTTCCAATATTTGAAAGAGGCAAAAGGCCGCGATGAAAAATCATTGGATGTTGTCGCAAAGGCAATCCATCGCTTTGAATCATCAACCCGCTTCCGGGATTTCAAACTGTTTCATAAAGAGCAAGCAATCGCGTTTAAACGCCACCTTGCCGAGCAACTTAATGAGCAAACTGGCAAGCCGCTGAGCAAGGCGACCATTGGCACAACGATGCGCGCGTTGTTCAATTTCTTTGAGTGGCTTGCGGGCCAGCCGGGTTATAAATCCAAACTCAGTTATTCCGATGCTGACTATTTCAGTATTTCCGAAAAAGACTTGCAGATCAACCGCGCCAAACGCGAACAACCCGTTCCATCATTGGAGCAAATGCGCCAAGTTATCGCATCCATGCCAGCCGCATCCGACATCGAGAAACGCAACCGGGCGATTGTAGCGTTGATCTTCTTAACTGGCGTTCGTGATGGTGCGCTGGTTTCGCTTAAACTGAAGCACATTAATATTCCAGAGCAACGGTTGGATCAGGATGCTAGGGAAGTTAAAACCAAGTTTTCCAAGACATTCCAGACTTGGTTTTTTCCGGTTGGCGATGATGCACTGGAAATAGTCTCTGATTGGGTGCGCTATTTGCGGGAGGATTTGCTGTTTGGTGATGATGATCCGCTATTTCCGAAGACCAAAGTTGGCGTTGGCGACAATGGTTTCGAGGTTATGGGGCTAGACCGGCAAAGTTGGAGTAACGCCGGGCCGGTTCGCAAGATATTCAAAGAGGCCTTTGAAGGTGCCGATCTCAAATATCATAGTCCGCATTCGGTCCGATCAACATTGGCAAGATTTGGGCAAACGCTGCACCTTCCAATCCGCAGTTATAAGGCTTGGTCAAAGAATTTAGGGCACAGCAATATGATGACGACATTTTCCAGCTATGGAGACGTTCCAGCCGATGAACAGGCAGAATTGATCCGAGCAATCGACCCAGAAGGTGCGCGCAGCGATGATCCGCTAATAACGGCAATTGCAAATACCGTCCGCAAACACAATTTCGGATAGTGACAGATTAGGGCGTCCTGAGGATGGCTGCTTTATCCCGAAAGCGGACACTAGGCTGTACGGCTTTGATTCACGGAAAATTTGTGAGTTAATATGGAGCGAAAACTATAAACCTTTGGCTGCTTCCTTGATTGCTCGTCGGATGCTCATGTAAGTCGCACAGCGGCAGATATTACCGCTCATCGCCGCATCGATGTCTTCATCACTTGGGTTAGAATTTTCTTCTAACAGCGCAGTTGCGGCCATGATTTGACCGGACTGGCAATAACCACATTGCGGAACATCGTTTTTTATCCAGGTCGAACGGATCGCATCCGCTGCGCCGCCCTTTACGCCTTCGATAGTCGTAATTTTTGAACCATCCAGTGAATCATGTGGGGTAATGCAGGCACGGGTGGGCGCATCATCGACATGGACGGTACAGGCGCCACATTGCGCAACCCCGCAACCAAATTTCGTACCTGTCATTTTAAGATGATCGCGCAATACCCACAATAACGGTGTCCCGGCAGGTGCATCGACTGTTTCGTCTTTTCCATTAATATTAAGCGTTATGGCCATGAGCTGTTCCTGATTTACGAAGTTTGTTTAGTGGGAAGTGACAATTTTCTTCCCGAGGCCCCGATGATCGGCAGTTTGCGGATACGGTGACCGGTTGCATTGAATATCGCGTTAGCCAGTGCCGGCGCAGCGGGCGGCGTGGCTGGTTCACCAACACCGGCAGGCGCGCTGTTCGACTTTACGATCTGAACGTCAAAAGCGCGAGGCGCTTCGCCCATGCGCAACACCCGCCATGACGGAAAGTTATCTTCCACAACGGCACCATTTTTCGCGGTAATTTCGCCAAATAATGCATTGGACAGACCGTAAATTGTGCCGCCCTCCATCTGCGCCCGCGTATGGCGCGGATTGATTACGGTCCCTGCATCAACGGCAAGCCAGACGCCAGGTATGGTGAGCGCACCTTCGGGACTGACAGCAACTTCCACTACCGTCGCGATATAGGACAGGAAAGACCGGTGGACGGCAATTCCCAGTCCATGGCCTTCGGGCATCGAGCGCCCCCATTTTGCCATGTCCGCAGCGATATTAACAACGTTGGATAGCCGCGCTGTTTCTATCGGATATTCTTCGATCGATGCGTCATAATTGGGATAGGTTGCCCCTTCATCGCCGGGCACCAATGTGCGGGCGCCGCCGATAAGTTCCAGCAAATAATCTTTCTGATCCCGGCCTGCTGCATGAGCCAGTTCTGCCGCAAAGCTCTGAACCGCAAATGCGTGATAGATATTGGCAACCGAACGCAGCCACCCGATTCGCAAATGGCCTTCGGCATTGCCCGATTCCACTTGTAGGTTCGGCATGTCGAACGGTACATCTGTCGCACCCATTCCCATTTCACCATCGGTAGGAATATCCATTCCGGGTGAAAACGTAGATGCTATGGGCGGGAAGACTGTGCGGTGAAGATAGGAGGTAGTTTTCCCATCTGCATCTAATCCGGCTTCAAGCCGCTGTGCGCTCACCGAATGATAATAGCCATGGCGGATATCATCTTCGCGGGTCCAAGTCACCTTGACGGGACGTCCTATTTCTTTTGCAATGATTGCGGCTTCGATGACAAAGTCAGGCTTTGACTTGCGTCCGAATGCTCCGCCCAGCCAAGTTGCATTGACAGTAATATTCTCTTTATCGACCCCCAATAAATCCGACAGCGTCTGTCTCGTGGTTTGGGGGTCCTGCACGCAGGCCCAGCATTCCAGCTTGTCACCATCCCACCACGCGGTGGCGACGGGTGGTTCCATGGGCGATTGCGATAAATGAGGTGCATAATATTCCGCCTCCACGCGCTTACTCGCATTCGATAGTCCAGTGGAAACGTCTCCGCGCTTTCTTCTAACGGTTCCGGACCGTTTGACCGTCTGGACCATCTCTTTGCCGAAGGTCTCCGAATCATAACCGGCATTGGGACCGTCTATCCAATCAATCTCCAGTGCATTGCGACCCTGAATGGCGGCCCAGGTATCCGACGCAACAACTGCTACTCCGCCCAAAGCTTTAAAAAGTGCGGGTGGGGTTGCATCAGGCAATTTGACCGTGCGTATCACCCCAGGAACTGCCAAGGCTTTTGTATCGCGGACCGCTCCTGTTTTTCCAAAAACCTGAGGCGGTCTGGCAACGACCGCATAGACCATATTCGGAATATCGACATCAATGCCATAGGTACTTTCGCCGCGCGTAATTTTAGGAATGGTAAGCGAGGCTACATCCTTGTTGATATACCGCCAGTCTTTTGGGTCTTTTAGCGAAACCTTGGCTTCTTCGGGAACTTGGAGTTTTGCAGCGACCTTTGCCAGATTGCCGTAGGATAGCGTATCGCTATTCTGAATATTGCTTACCTTACCGAGCGCAGCTTCGCATTTGGATGGGTCCATCTTCCAATAGATTGCCGCAGCTTCCACCAGCATCTGTTTCATCGCTGCACCGGCCAAACGTAAGCGATGGAAATTGTAACGGACTGAGCGCGATCCGTCGGTATTTTGGTCACCATAGCGTTCATGGCCAACGGCCTGCACAATCTCTACATTTTCCCAATCAGCATCCAATTCATCGGCGACGATTTGAGCCATCGATGTCCAAACCTGCTGGCCCATTTCAGAGCGATGGCAGGTAATCTTGACAGCGCCATCTTCTTCAATCGATATCCACAACGCGGGAGTTGCGTCACCACCCTTCACGTCGGTCAAAGGGTTAGGTCCGGCGGTCGGTAAATCGAGATTACTAGGATCTATTTTCGGTTCTTCGTAACTGGAGCAACCAGCAAGTGTGACGCCGACAACAAACAGACTTGATCCAACCACAAATCCGCGCCGTGATAAATTCGTGATATTTGGCGCGCTTGAATCGGCTACCTGCTTTTTTTCGCCACCGGGGATAACCCCTATGTCATGCAAGAACATTCATATTCTCCTAGTCGATTGGTTGGCATAAGCTGAACGACAGAAATGCTTGTCAAAAAAGGGGGTTGTGAAATTATCGAATCAGTCTATCTATATACACATAGACTAGATTGTAAAGAACATGACTGACACCAAAACGAAAATTTTAGACTTGGCTGAATGTTATACCCAAACGAGAGGGTTTAACGGGTTTAGCTATATTGATCTTGCTGATGCGATTGGGATCAAGACGTCCAGTATCCATTATTATTTCAAGTGCAAAGATGACCTTGCAGCAGCTTTGGTGGAGCGCATTCGCAAAGCCCATGCTGAAGGATTTAGTAATATAGAAGCCGGAACCAAATCTCCAAAAAAGCGCCTGGAAGCTGTAATCGCATTTTTCCAGCAATATGCTGTTGATGAAAAATTCTGCCTTTGCGGAATGATGGTAGCGGAACTGCAATCGGTAAGTCCGCATGTATCGAATTTGGTGGACTTGTACTTCAAGGATTTTCAGGCATGGCTTGCTCGTCAGTTTAAAGAAGTTGGACATACAGATGCCAATCGCCGGGCACTCAGTTTTCTTAGTGCCTTAGAAGGTTCGTTGTTGATCGCGCGAGTGCGGCGTGATCCAAAACTAGTTCACGAAGCCTTAAAAGGTTTTTTGAAGGCTTGAATATTTTTTTAACATTGTTAACTATGCATATATAGATAGATAGGAAGTAATTATGAACAAAATATTCCCCCTTTTCTCATTTGTTTTGCTGCTCATGCTGCCGTTAACAGCTGTACAGTCCCAAACCCCGATCCAAAGAACCGACGCCGTTTCAAATGCTGAAACTTCCAAAGAAACCAAGACAGACGAAGCCCATAGCTTTGCTGAATATAAAGCCGTTGAAGCTGCTTTGCAGCCATATATTCAATCCGCCACGACAGGTGACGGAGAAGTAATTCGCAGTGCTTTTTATGATCATGCTCATATTGTCGGTTCGGTAGGCGGTGTGTTTTATAATGCTGATTTGGATAGCTTTTCCAAGAGCATTGGCGGCTCAGGTCCGTCCCCTGAAGTAAAGCATCACATAGCTTGGATTGATATTTCCGGCCCGGCTGCGGCTGCAAAAGTCGAATTCATTAACTGGCGCGGTAATCGCTTCACTGATTTCTTCATACTCTACAAAAAAGACGGCGAATGGAAAATCAGCGGCAAAGTCTACGACTCTCATTCAAACAACTGATAATATTGAGGGAGCAATGATGCTTTCAACCGAGAAAGCATCTCTGAACCCATTGGAGAAAACCATGCAAGAAGCACTTGAATTTTACATTGATGGTCAATGGCGGCAGTCCCAAAGTGACGCCCGCCTTGAAGTCACAAACCCGTCAACAGAAGAGGCTTATGCCGTCATCGCCCTTGGGGGTGGTGCCGATACAAACGCAGCTGTGGCTGCCGCCAATGCCGCTTTCGACGGTTGGAGCCAAACCAGTAAAGAAGAACGTCTGGCTCTGCTAGAAAAGCTGCTGGACATTTATGGCCGCCGCGCAGGCGAGATGGGTGAAACTATCTCAAAAGAAATGGGGGCACCGATTGATTGGGCAAAGGGCGCGCAAGCGGGGTCCGGCTTTGGTCATATCAAGAATTTCATAAAAACTTTGAAAGAATTTGAATTTGACCGGCTGCTTAATGACAATTCTCCAAATGATCGCATATTATATGAAGCCGTTGGCGTTTGCGCCCTGATCACCCCGTGGAATTGGCCAATTAATCAGGTGACGTTGAAGGTCATTGCGGCGCTTGCAGCGGGTTGCACAATCATTCTTAAACCGTCCGAAATCGCTCCCATGTCTGCGCTTATTTTTGCAGAAATGATCGATGAGGCGGGTTTCCCCAAGGGCGTATTCAATCTGGTAAATGGTGACGGCATGGGTGTTGGCACCCAATTGACCAGCCATCCGGACGTAGACATGGTTTCATTCACCGGATCGACCCGTGCTGGCAAGCTGATTTCCAAAAGTGCGGCCGACACGGTCAAGCGGGTCCATTTGGAGCTTGGCGGTAAAGGTGCAAATATTATATTTGCCGATGCGCGCGATAATGCCTTGGCATGGAGTGTGAAACGTTGCTTTGGCAACTCCGGGCAATCTTGCAATGCTCCGACACGCCTTTTGGTTGAACGTTCTGTCTATAATGACGCTGTCACTGCAGCGGCAGACGCGGCAAATGCGACTGCCGTTGATATGGCTTCCAAGCAAGGCAATCATATCGGCCCGCTGGTTTCACAGCTTCAATTTGATAAAGTGCAGAATCTTATTGAAACCGGAATTGGCGAAGGTGCACGACTTGTTGCCGGTGGCCCTGGTCGCCCCGAGGGTATCACAGAAGGATATTTCGTGCGTCCAACGGTATTTGCTGACGTGAATAACGAAATGGAAATTGCCCGCGAAGAAATCTTTGGTCCCGTCCTATCGATCATCCCGTTTGATGACGAAGAAGAAGCGATCAGGATTGCTAACGATACAGTCTATGGCCTGACCAATTATGTCCAAACTGAGGATAGCGAAAAGGCTACTCGGGTCGCACGAAGGTTGCGGTCTGGCATGGTCGAAATAAATGGAATGCCGCGTTCAGCGGGTGCTCCTTTTGGCGGCTACAAACAGTCCGGCAATGGCCGTGAAGGCGGCAGCTGGGGCATCGAAGACTTCCTGGAAGTCAAATCCGTCAGCGGCTGGGCCTCCAATCAATAAACCCAAAACACTCATCCCCCAAACAAACTAGAGAAAAAATAATGCTCGATAAAACAACAAATGCAGTCACCTCGGTAAATGACTTGATGATCGCAAAGCGTTGGCCGGCCAAAAACCCTGATATATTACAGCTCTATTCCCTGCCGACGCCAAATGGCCAAAAAGTGTCCATCATGCTCGAAGAAATCGGGATAGAATATGAAGCCCATAAGGTGCTTTTGAATGATGAAGGGGTTACAACACCGGAGTTTCTGTCATTAAACCCCAACAACAAGATTCCCGCGATTGTCGACCCCAATGGGCCAGAC